>CAVVKC010000001.1:0-3598095 GCA_963748875.1 Vulcanimicrobiota bacterium | reverse complement strand
GGCTAAATACTCCTCCACATTGTTTTGATCGACATTTGTCACGTAGAGCGTGCCCTTAGCATCAACGGTGATGCCCGTAGGCGAAGTGACTCCGTCGGTGATAGTTCTCGTCGGCCAATCGCTGCCCGGTGCGTAGACTTCAACGTCAGCCGGATGCTTGGTCACGCCATTCGAGACGTAGATGTTCCCGGAATGGTCAATTGCTATGCCGATCGGATCCGTTACGTCGTGTGAAATGACCTCGGACGGGCTCGTCGCGCCTTTCTTGTATTTTTCGATGTGTCCGCTGAGGTTCGCAAGCCATAAGTTCCCGTTGGCGTCAATCGCACAAGCGTCCGGTTCCCCGACGCCTTTGGTGATTCTCGTAAATGCTCGGGCGTGCCCGAGATGGTATTCGGAAACCCATCCTAGCGAGTTGGCGAGGTAGAGCGTACCCGACGCATCGATGCAGGCGCCATACGGTTCGCTGACACCCCTGTGAATGGTCGCTATCGGGGATGGGTTCTGAGCTATAGCATTGTAGATTTGCACTTTGCTCTTGATCCAGTCTACGACGTAGAGCAGCGGCCCCGAGACCTTGTACACGTCGGGGCCTGCGACTTGATCCTGCACCGCGCCTGACGGCAGCGCCGCATCAGCCTGCACCGCCATATGTTGAAGACCTTGTTGAAAGGAACCCGCTAGGGGCGCGGTGTCCCGCGGTACCACGCCCGGCCCGCCGACCGGTGGCTCCGCGCTGGCGCACCCCGCCAGCATTGCAGCGGCGGCGCCGATGCCGAGCGCGTAACGAGCTAAGGTCTTCATGCAGCAAAACCTCCCGAGAGTTGAACGGACAAGTGGCTAGGGGAGTTCGGCTTCCAGGCTACGAGTCCCAGCGTAGCGACCAGGCAGAAAGGCTACCTAGCCGCGTCGGTCGCGCGGCGCCGATCGGAGGCATGCCCGGTCGCTGCGGTTTGATCCTCAGTCGAGTCGAATCTCTCGCCAATCGCGGAATATTCGCTCGCAAGTGGCGCAGTCACTTACTCTCCCACTTGTCGTGTTGCGGATTATTATGATTGTGTAGGACTTACCGGCAGGCACGCCGCCTTTTCCACCTGTTCGACCTTGCTCGGTGCCTTGCCGATGTAAACGTTCGTCGCGCCGTCGATCGGCACGCGCTGTCTTGGACCACCGCCTTTCGCACGTAGTCGGAACGGTTAATCCTCGAGTATTAGCAAGGCAGCCCCCGCGGAGCCAATTGTGGCGCACAGCGTGCCTGATCGTTTCCTACATCGGTAGGTCCGCGCTGCCGCGCTGAGCGACGCGACCGCGACGGCAGCATGTCCGCGTGCGAGCTGAGCGGAGCCGAAGGCGAAGCGACCTCGCCCTCGTCGGTTGGGCGCACGGCGCCGTAGGCGTTGTGCGCGCAACTACCGGCTTGCGTTTTGAAAAGAGGGCGATCGGGAGAAGGGCGCAGCTACACTACGAAACTTCTGCGGCTACGACCCTAGCATGGGCAAAAGTATAGCGTTGCAGACGCCGCGGTTCAAGAAGAGGGCGCACGAGGAGATGCCGTTGCTACGCTGACAAAACCCTCGGCGCAGCGGTCGGACCACGAAAGAAATCATGGCGGCGCACTTGCATCTGTGGTATAATGTGGTTGACAAAGTGTAACCGACTAACGCCCGCATAATAATGCGGGTAAAACTCTAAAGTCCCGTACGGCAGTTCGCACGGGCTTTTTCTTTTGTGGAGGTGCCATGATTACGAAGGCAGTGCCGGCGCGTGCTCACACCCGCACCTTCGCGATCGTGGTCGACTACATCACCGAGCATACCCACCAGCGGGCGGCGGCTACGGCCGGTCACTCCTTTGAAGGCGGCGTTTCGTATGCGAGTGCTCCGGAGAAAGCTGAGTGGGTTCACCTGCGCGGTGTCATGTCGGTGGAGACGGCTGCGATCGAGATGGAGGCGGTTGCGGCGTTGTCCAAGCGTTGCCGGGATCCCGTCTATCATCTCATCATCGCCTATGCAAGGGTGAGCGGCCGACGCACGAGCAGGTTGTCAGCGATGCGGAGCGGCTGCTGAAAGCGATCGGGATGGAGAAGAGCCAGTACGTGCTCGCGGCGCATAAGGACACCGATGACTTCCACGCCCACGTGATCGCCAACCGCATCGGCCCGGATGGCAAGGCCAACGACCTCTGGCACGAGCGGATCATTCGGGAGCGCGTCTGCGCCGAGATCGCAGTAGAACGCGGCTGGGAGATTGTCGTCGGCCACCACAACCGCGACATCGCGCAGCGCGCCGAGGCATCTCTACGCTCCTCCGCCGGATCCCGAGCGCCGGCTCAGTGATGGGGTTTATCGTCGTCTGCACGAGCGTGGCGAGCTGCCGTGGCAAGAGAGTGCACGGCCCTACGTGCTCGATGCCGTGGATCGCGCCAGGGACTGGAGCGACCTCCATCAGCGCTTGGGTGCGCATGGCGTCGTCGTGAAGCTGGTTCGGCGTGGCGAGCGCGTGCAAGGTCTGGCATTTGCCGAAGGCTTTGACCGCAGGGCGCCCGGCTGTGCGGCGTCACGGATCGATTCACGCTGTGCACTGCGAGCGCTGGAGTCGCGCCTTGGGCCGTTCATAGCGTTGCCCGAGCCGGTTGTGGAAGTGTCGCACCGGAGCGCATGGGCGATATCGTTCGTCCGAAGATTCTGACGGCGGTCGACGCGGCAAAAAGCTGGGACGAGCTCACGCAGCGCCTCGATCGCGACGGGATCGTGGTCAAGCTGATCCAGCGCGGCACGCGCGTGCAAGGGCTCGCGTTTGCAGCCGGTCAAGACCCGGTGGCGCCCGGCTGTGGTGCGTCGCGGATCCATCCGCGTTGCAAGAAGGCAGCGCTGGAGCAACGCTTCGGCCCTTTCCCGCATGAAGCGCAGCAGCGCCGTGAACCCAAGCACAGCCAATCGTCCCCGAGATCGGGCGGAGCAAGAAGCCCATCGCGACCCGCGCTGGGCAGTACGTGACGCCGAACGCATTGCCGACCATGCCCGGCTGCGCTCGGAATATGCAGGGTACCGCAACCGTTTCTTTAGTGAACGCGCCCGAGGCGATCGGTGCGCGGCGGGATGCAGCCTGGGAGCGGGAACGGATACAACGGCAGCGCGATGCCCAGAAGCGCCGCGAAGCGCGCCTGCTATTGCGCGCCGTGGCGCGATTGGGCACGCGAGGTCGATCGCACGTCAGCTGGCCTATTGGTCGATCGACGCCATCATCGGCTGCCGGCGCGCGAAGGAATATGATACGGCGCGGGTGCGCTGGGAGTCGACGAAGATCGTGCTGGCGTCGGAGCGCAAGCGAGCGCGTGAGGAGAAGCCGATGGATTATCGCTCCTTCGTTAATGAAAGGGCACGGCGCGGCGACCTCGGGGCACGGCGAGTGATCGAAGCGCTCGTTCCTCCGACGCGCGAGCGCAAGGAACGTGTCTCGCAGGCTGAACCGCGTCGCGTCACCCTCGAGGAGGTGCGCTTGCGGCTCAACGTGATCAGAGCGGAAGAAGAGCGGCGCTTTCAGCGTGCACGCGTCGAGCGCCGGGGGTTGGAGCACATCGAGCGTCCTCCGACACTTGAAGAAGCTGTAGCTACCGAGCGGCGGCGAATTCAGGAGCGAGCTGCCGAGGCTACCCGGTATATCGACGTGGAACGCGCCCGGCTGGAGCAGCTTGCCAAAGAGAAACGGTCGTGGAATCCGCTGACGCGCCGGGCCGCAGCAAAGGAAGAGCAGCGCCTGAGAGGCGAGCAGAGCTCGCGCTATGATAAGGCGCTATCGACAGCGATACATGAGTTTGAGCAGCGTGACGTGCCACAGATCGAAAAACAGCTCGCCGGCCACGAGCGCCTCTACCGACAGTACGCCGGCGCGTCCCTCGGCCTGGAACGCGAGATTAATGCCGCGCGTGACGCCCAGGATCGGATATCGAAAATCGAGCAGCAGTTGAACATTCTCGAGCGCGCCGGCGTCCCACACGTCGATTGCCAAGATGCCTTACCCAAGTCGGCCCTCGATGAGCTTGCGACAGCGGTAGATACGCAGTATCGAGCTTTGCCCGAGACGCTCCGGCGCGACGTTGAGTATAGCATTCGCCGAGAGCAGCGTGCTCGCGATCGATCGCGGGAATCTATATCGATTGGAGACCTCTAGCGGCTCGGGCGCATCTTCAGCTTTGTCATCGCTAAACAGATCTCGATTCCGTAAGCTTGCGTTGCTCGCTGATCTCCGGCGCGGTAAAATGCGCTGCGGCTAGGATACAGACACAGAGTCCGTTAACTAACCGGGCCGATGGGAGCCTTGGACTTGAGTCGCGCATGTGCGCGAGCGGCGTTGGTCATCTCGATCCTTTTCGTCGGCGCCTCCGCCTGCACCGTGCAATATAGGAATGCCGTGCAAGGGAAGGCTGTCCAGCAGAAGATCGATGAGGCGATAGTCCCACTATTTCACTCATACGACCCGTCACTAAGGGTGAAGCCGCCCGAATGCGAGCCGATTATCGTTCAGTACTCGGGGACCATGGGGTCATGCCAGCTGACTGTCAACGGCGTCCCACTTAAGATCAGAGTGGCAGGTGCCGGACCACCCGATCATTTTAAGGTTGATTTTGGAGGGGCGTTCTTCTTCGAGATGACAAAGGTCGAAAAGCTCGTCGAGAACATTCTTGCTCGGAACTTCAAGATTCGCGCCGTAATAAGCTGCGGTGATCCGCGAGTGCGCTTGCTGCAGCCTGGAACCTATCTAACATGCTCGGTATTCGGGCCACCGAGTGTAAAGTCGATAAAACTAAAAACGATGGCGAACGGTAACATCTTCACGTACAACCCGCCGGGATTGAAAGACGCTAGCCCAATACCTCAAGCGCTCTTGACCCTCCACAAGCAAGGGAAAACCTCGATCGCCCGGGTTTCGGATATTGAGGCGTTTATCTCCGAAGCGATGACGACTAACCCGATGCCCCATGACCGCAGCCTCGTTGTTAGATGCCCAATCTCCATGGACCTAACAGGCGACAAGCGGGGCCTATGCTCCGTCCCGATCCCCGGTCTAACCCCCACTCAGCGTATCGCCGTATGGATCGAAGAGCCACTGGGACTACGTATGAGGCCGATTGATGCCGTCGTTGATCGACAACGTGTTCAAGAACTCGCTCAGGCTGACCTAAACCGCAGGCTGAAAGACAACGGCGACGTGGCCGACGCGGGGGTCAAATGTGAGGAAGGACTGATCGTGATCCAGTGGCCCGGTACCTTCAACTGTAAAGCAACAGTAGGTGGGAAGCGCTACAAGCTCGTTATTTCCGTTCAGGACTTCAAGGGCACCGTAAGCTGGAGAGGCATACCCGAACCATGACGATGCCGCTCAGAGTGCTGAACGCTGAAGTGTCCCATGAACGAGTCTGACGACTGGCATGGATTCTGGATCGGCCAACAACCCACGTTGTGCCTTTGGATCAGCTACCTGAAGCCCATTGGAATACCAGAAGAGGGTTGGCATCTTTTTCGCGCAGAGGCGGTTGCGCCTGGCTTCAAAGCGCTTTTCGATTTCCAGTCACAACTCGGCGAGTTCGCGGCCTTCAGAGATCAAGTGCTAGCGATGCACAAAACGCTCCGTGGTGAGGCTCACTTTGAGTCTACGGAATCGAACGTCCTCGTGGACGGCTCGATGGACCGCCTTGGGCACGTCTTCTGGTCGGTAACTCTTTGCCGTCCGCGCAGCGGGGAAATTTGGCCGAAACTAACCTTTAGCATCGAAGAGGATCAGACGATGCTCTGGAATGTCGGAGCAAAAATCGGAGACATGCTTGAATGGTACGCGGAAACGCCGCGATAAGTGGCGATGTGAGCCGCCTAGCTGCGCATCAGGATAACAGATGAGCGAGATCAGGGAATTTTTTGAACGCATGATTGCGATGCTTTGCGTCTTGATCGTTTGTGTCGGCTGCGCTCGAAGGTTTACCGAAGACCTTACTTTTCAGGCGCCAAGCGGTTGGGTTTACGCCGCCGTGCCCAGCGGCGGCGAGGTATGGGTCAAGGGTGGCGGGTCGAACGAGTCGATCATGGCGCAGGTCGCAGAGAGCCCGCTTCAGCAGCGTCAGCCAGGTTGGAAGAACATCACGATTTGTGGGAACCACCCCGCCGTGCTTATGGTCCAGACGAATAACCCCGGCCAGATATGGGAGGGTGTGAGCACGACGTGGGGCTCGGAGCGATACATGGCCGTGTATGCGCGGCCCGTAAACGCGCCGCCTGATCCAAATGCTGAAGTGGCCATCCGAACGCTCTGCCTAAAAATGGAGAACTCGGGGCAATGAGCTTCGGCGCGGCTGCTGCTCCTCTAAGCAGCACGACCGTGACGTTCGCAGCATGCAGTGGATCGCGGTCGCCTATCGGAGCGCCAGGAGCGATGCCGTAAAGCGTAAAGGTTGTGGCCGTAGCTGACGGAAGTTGAGGCTTGACAGTTCGTCGGCGATGTTCGAACTCAGCTTGGCGCCTTGAGCGGTGCGATCCAGTACGTAATAAAAGCTGCGCTCCTTTCAAAACCGAGCAAAAGTGAACGCGACTAAAGAAGACGCTTTGCCCTTATTATCTAACCGCGGTAACGAGGAGTCGATATGGATGAGGACTTTCAGGATTGGTTTCCAAGTATCCTCACGGTACATCCTCGCCTATCTGAGGGATTTAGGATATCTCCTGAAGTCGAAAGCGTACAGTTTAAAGAAGCTCTGAACAAGACGGATTACGCGGTTCTTGCCAACGCCTTACGGAGTCGCCCGGAGATCAGGCTGAGGGTGTACGGAGAAGGCCTTACACATTTAGATTTCCTGAAGCACTTCTCGGATTTACGCAAGCTGCAAATCGACCTGTGGTTCCTTACGGATCTGACGGGGTTGCAGGCCGTAAGAGAACTGGACGAGTTTATCTTCGGTAGGACCAAGACGAGATCGCATTCATTAGAAGTGCTGGGCCGGTTTCCCACCCTGCGATCGCTGTACATTGAAGGGCATCACAAAGGCATCGGCGCCATTTCACAGCTTAAACATCTGGAGGAGCTTACACTTAGGTCGATCACGCTGCCGGAGCTAGATTTATTGGCGCAACTGCCAAGACTTCGGCGCTTGGGTATCAAACTTGGCGGGACAACGAATCTTGAAGCGTTGGCTAAGCTAAGAGCATTAGAATACCTCGAGCTGTGGCTAATAAGAGGACTCGCGGATTTGTCAGTCATTGCCGAAATGATTTCACTAGAGTCGCTTTTTCTGCAAGCGCTAAAAAATGTAACGATGCTGCCTTCGTTCGCATCTCTGAGGCTGCTGCGCCGCGTCCACTTAGAAACCATGAAGGGCCTAACGGACCTAAGCGCAGTCGCCGAGGCTCCCGCACTAGAAAAACTTGTGCTTCTCGACATGACGAGCCTTGATCCGGCGAGTCTTCGTTGTTTCGCAGGGCACCCAACGTTGCGCGAGTTTTGTGGAGGCTTGGGGTCCGTAAGACGCAACGCCTATGCCGAAGTGCTTCTGGGATTACCATCGAATGGCTACTCCCCACCGGGCGCTCGCAAGCGAGCCGCGCTCGAAGTCATGGCCAATCGCGCAAGAGATTCACTCAACTGAAGGAGCTTTGGTCTGCCTTACGCCTTCGCACGTCCACCGCACCGCCGCATCACGTCACAACGCGCGCTCGGCACTGCCCCTCTTCTTGCCCGCGCGATCGCGGATGCCTCAACCTGGTTCCGCGGTCGGGTGGTTTGGGGGAGTGCCGAAGACTTCAAAACAGCAAGAGCCGAACAGCTATCTCCCGTTCTTCGGGCAGAGCGAGTCGATCGACGCTTGTACGACATCATCGACCGGAAGGTCCGCACGATGTACAAACATGATAACGTAGACGTACCCTTCGAAGACGGCAAGATGCTGGACCTGAGATATTGTTATGGACGGCGAAATTGGAAGCCTGAAGTCAATCGTCCAACCTTGTTGCATCCCGTTGCACGTGGCGTGACTTTCCGAACTCGCAACGGTTCGCCCATCTTTGGTCTCCTCGGTCGTCGCTTCCTTTACTTGTTCGGTGAGCGTGGTGTTCGGCGAGATCGGACGCACCCACGCTTCCATGCTGTCGCCAGCACGCGGACTGCCGTCGTGAAAGTGCGGCGAAACCCAGCCATAGTCCACAGGGGCATTGGGTGGTGGAGGACCTAGACTTTTCCACCCTGTCGGAGGATGCATGTATCGTGGAGTCGGCGGCTTGGCAGTCGGCGATGCAGAGGCAGCCACGATCAACGCCAAAGTTAGCGGTGTGATCAAGGCGGTCATCATTTCATGCGTGTTCCTGCGTTAGCGAGCACTTCCTGTGGTTGAATACCCTATGCCGTCAAGACGGGCGAGCGAAAACGTGATTTCTGCGCAGCATTGCAATTGCGGCAGGCAACGGTAAGACTCGCGCTTGCGACGCCAAAGCGCTGCAGCGCAACGCCAATATGATTCACGGGCTAGGTGACGGCGATGGAAACAACGGAATGAAACCGCGCTCTCCGGTCGCCGGATAGTGATAGGGAAATCCAAGACATTGTTGCGCCTGCTGCACGCTAATGTCTAGTCTCATACCCCGGTGCGGAATGACCACCGTAATGCGGCACTCAAGAGAATCGCCGTAGGACAACTTTAGAAGGTAGATTCCGGGATACTCGTGTTCGGCGTAATAAGCGTCCCCATCGATTTCGATTGGGTCCTCGAATCTTTTGCCTATAAGAGCTCCACGCACGAATCCTGCGAAGGGCAGCGTTCCATAGAGAAACGCGTGCGCATCATTATGTCCCGAGCCCAGAGGTGTGACCTCGATGCCTGCGTTGCGAACGTGGCCAGGTAAAACCGTGATTTCGGTACCGCCCCAACACTTGCTCCCCGCGCTAGCGCCGACGAGATACCGGCCCGGTTGGGCGGTCGCGTGGCCGCTATAAAAGAACAAGCCGACGCGCGTTAAGGGTATCTCGGCTACTGGACGCCCATCCTCCAGGTTGAGCCCGGCCTTTTCAAGCACTAAGGACGCTCCACAGCGGGAGACGACAGTGAGGTTGACCGTCTGTGACCCGGTTTCGGCCAAAACGACGCGGGACAACGACATCGAGACGATCATTATAAACCCGAGTAACGCCCACTTCATACGCGCGATGCCAAACTTGTCGTGCTCCACCTTTCTTCGAAGTGAGCGATTCACCGAGCGTCCGTTTTCGCATCGGTCGCGCGCCCTCCGAGTTCAATTAACAGCGCCGCGATGAAAAGGCAGGCTGCGGGGAATACCGCCGACCACCATGCCAGTTGAAGGCTGGTTTGCAAATCCGCAAGCATGTTGCCCCACGACGGTGTAGGCGGCTGAACGCCAAACCCAAAAAAGTCGACGGTCGCGAGCAACAGCAGAATGGTGGCCCAGTCACGTATAAGTCTGCTTAAGAGTCGCGGCGTAACGGAGTTCTCGATCCCCAAGGTCACCGCTCTCGCCCCCATTAGCACGCCGGCTATAAGACCGATAGCACCTAGCCGCGGCAGCAACCCTATACCGAGGCTGATCGACGCCACGATGGCCACAACAGGCCACGCCGTGAAGCAAGAAGCGGCATCGGCAAAACGTGCGATCGCGAATCGCACGGCGGTATTGCCGCGTCGCGCCGCGAGAAATTAGCAACCCCAGCATAGTGAGTTCGCAAACCGCTCCAGCGAGGCTCATGCCTAGAGAGCTGCGTGCTCCGACAATGAGACGCGCGAGCACGTCGCGGCCGACCTCGTCGGTCCCAAAGAGGTGTCCTCCGCACGTCGTCGCGTTCACAAAGCAGGGTGGGATGGGGTACCCAGTCCAATGTAGATTGTCGATCGTATTTGCATAGCTTTCGAGCAAACTCGCGCTAACGAATATCACGGCAAAAACGGTACACGTCAAAACGACAGCCGCGATTGCTCGCTTACGCATCTTGGATCTCGCGATCATGCGGGCTGGTAGGCGAGGCGAGCCTCAACGCAACGCGTAACAAGAGCGTGAGCACTGCTGCAACGAGTACGACGCCTATCGCCAGCGATGGTTGATCAGTGTTGACCGCGATGAAAAACAAGCGCCCTTCTCCGCGCCACGCAAAGGCTATCTCGGTTATGAAGCAGGCTGCAATGATTTCTGGCAGCCTGACGGCCAGTGCGTTGATCGCGGTGAAGAAAAGCGCTGAGACTCTCTGCGATTTCAGAGAATCGGTTGCTTCCAAAGCTTGCACCACAATGGGTATTTGCGCCAGCGCCAAGATGCACGCCGGCACGGCTAAATGAGCGAGGTAATCGGTTGAAGAAAAGTGGTTTGGAGATGCCGGGCCAAAAATCCAGATGCCGATGTGGATAACTACCAGCTGCTGAAAAACCAGGGCCAACCAAAAGAAAGGAATGCAGCGCAACGCGAGCGCGACCCTTGAGAGAATGCGCTTAGCGATGCCCCCTCGCGCGCGGGCCGCAATAACGGCCAGCCCCACGCCGATGATGAGCGCCAAGATCATAGAGGCAGCGAGCAACTCGAGTGTAACGGGCAAACGTCCCAGAATTTGAGAGATTGGCGACGGTAGCTCGTGCGCGAGTCGGCTGCCCGAGTGTGATTCCGCGCTCCGCGCGAGGACGAAAGTACACGCCAGGATGATTGCCGCAGCCACAGCGGCGTTGAGTACGGTCACTGCCACGGCTCGCAGTTGTCTCGTCATTGCTGGGACAATTTCTTGGGTAAGCCGCACGTCCCGCAGCGGATGACACATTTGGCGAACGCTGCATCCACGTAACCTATTTCGGAGCCTGGGGGACGCGACGACATCTACGCGCTCAGTCTTGCCAGGTGCCGTGAAAAGAGGGCAAAGAGCTGAGGCTCCAGTTGAGCAGGCAGGCAACGCTTCGGAATAATGAAGTAAGTGCGCCTCTCCTTGACTCGAATCAGGAATAGGCGCTTCGTGCTAACAAGCCCCATGAAGGCCGGCCATTTGACCGATACTGTCGCGTTCTTGTCTTCAAGGGTCAAGCCTTCGTCCCTAACTTCCCACCTAACGCCACCGTTTGCTTTACTGCGGCGCGCGAGATGTGAAGCCTGAAAAACAATGGTTGCCGCCCAGACGGAGGTCAGGGCGAGAACGCACGTGAGGCCCCACCATAGCGAGAGTTGAACGTCAAATGGCGTTAGCCGCGTCCCGGCGACTGCCAAACCGGCGACCGCTACCAGCGAGAACAAAACCCTGGCCCGGTAGGCGCGCCAAAACGTCTCGGAGGCTTCCGCGAAGCGCACCGTCGTCTCAAAGGCGAACACATTTGGCGTGGAATTAGTTCAGCCATGACTACGTCACTTGCAGTGGAACTACGAGGGACACAAGCTCATTTTTCAAAAGACCTGCAGCAGTTCTCAGCGTTTGATCGAGCCTAAACTGGCACTTTAGGACGCGTGACTGAGCTGTGCGTTCTAAGAGTCGGCGCAGCGGTCTTCGCTCGTGCCGTCGATCAGCGAAACGTATGTTACGCGAGCATCGGTCCGGAACTGACCGGAGAACGACAAGATCGTTGGGCTTAGCAATTTCGCCTCTACACCCTGCACGGTAAATTCGCAAGTCGGCGACTGCAAGGGCGCTCCCGCGACAAGCCCGTGGCGCAAAGCTAGTTGTGCCGAGATAGTGTCTCCGACCGCGTGCACTTCGGCGTTGAGCTGAATATACGGTTTCGCAATCGGAAGCGATAACCGAGACAGCTCTTCAACCTTCCGGCCATTAACGAAGGCATAGAGCGTAGTCTTATCTCCCTTCAGCTCGATCTCGCACGAGGTCGCACATTCCGCCTGCACGGGATTCCAGGATTTCTTCCCTGTCGACGTCGACGCTGCTGTGAAGGCGGTTAACGTCGATGCGTTTGGATCTCCCCGCGATAGCCCAATCTCCATCCATGACGGAGCCGCGTGGCTCTTCAACATCACGCCAACAAGTGACCAGGAGTGATTCGAAGGTGCGGGAGCCAGTGTTGCGTCGTACTGTAGGTCAAAGTCTCCGGAGAAATCATCGGTAAGATAGGCGGTGCCTTCGCCATCGGCCGAGGCGCCTGCTGGACTCTTGGAACCCTTGACGCAGATAGTATCGAGCGATGCGCGCGCGGCCGGGTCTTCTTTGTCCGTGTCTAATCGCGCGTAAATCGCCGTGAACGCTCTCGTCTTTCCAAGAAGAATCGTCTGTTCCAAAACGACATTCATCATTCCGAGAGCAACCTTGTTTTCTGTATACCACCCATCTGCCATTCCACCGCAGACTCTCTCCGCGTGCGATGCGATCATGTTTTTTTCACCTACGAGCTTCTTATAAGCCGCGTCTGTTTCTTGGGCGAACGCTTCGAGCGTCACAGGCTTGCCGGCGGGAATGGTGGCATAGCTTAGGGCGATCAGATCGGCGGAGGAGTCTGGAGGGGGCGCATTCCAGGCGCCTACGTAGACAGCACCCGGTAATGTCGGCATCGCGTCCTTAACGGTCCAACGAGCAGGCACAACCATCGTTGGAAGTTCATCTGCCGCGGTCGGCGCGGGTGAGGCTGACGCAACCGGGCTTGGTGTCGGAAGCGATTGAGCGGATAAAACACTCGGCGTCGTCACGAGAAATAGGCCGGTCAGGATGCCGATTTGCGTCCTCAACGGAAAACGCATAATCTTGTTAAGCCAATGGTCAACACGGTGCAGCTCCATACGCCTCCATTCGATCCACTCACGTGGCATCGTTGGCATGAAGTTCTAACCGTGCTGCTAAGAATCCCGTACAATAAACCCGAGCGCAGCCGCGTCCCGCACGCTCGCCATGCTCAGCTATTCATGCATACGCGGCGGGATCGTGCGTTTTGGCACTTTTGTCGGGCAAGGCAGAATGCTTTGGTTGTTGACGGTGAGGCTTTCAGATGGTTCGCCTGATGTTGCTGATAGAGACTGAATCAGGAGCGATGCGTCAAAACGCAAAAAAGCAACCTCGGATAGCTATACCACGCCACGCTTGAGGAAGAGTTCTCGTCGAGTGCCAGACGTCCGGCATCAAGGTTCATACCGTACGCCGAAAATACCGTTGCTAACCACCGGCGTGCAGAGAAACGTGGCCGGCTGGTAGGACGATTGCCCGAACTGCGCCATGGCCGTGTCGTCAAGCCCCGCGATCCCGCTCGAGCGCCAGACCTCTGTCTTGATCACGTGGCCTGCGGAGTCGACGAAAGCCTCGATTTCAACGACCTTTTGCTCGCCGCCGTACCGCCCTATGATCGTGGGGGCAAACTTAGAAAGCGCAAGCGGGGTATATCTCGATCCGCACGCCGGGGCCGTCAGCGCTTGCGCAAACTGTGCATCCAGGTGATCGAAGGCTGCAGGCGGCGCCACGATGCTTGCGTCCGATCCGATCTCGCCTTCCAGATCTTTGACAAACGAGGGGCAATCAGTTATTGCCGCTCCGTCGACGCCAACGGCGTCGACGAAGTACTGCTCGATTGCGGCCTTCTGCGGCAGCGTGACGAGATAGGCCGAGCGGCGGCTGCGCGCGTCGCTTCCCTTGGGAGCTTGCGTCCTTGGAATCACCACCGCGTAGGCCGCATCTGGGCTTACCAACGTCAGCCGTGCGGCGTAATTTGAAGTTGCGTTGGTCCAGATGTAGACGGCGTAGCTCTGCGACGCGCCCGTCGAGGCAATGTTCGTCTTGGCGTTCCAAGGCACTACGATTGCCGAGGCGCCGCAAAACGGGTTCTCCCATTCGCCGGTTTCACCGCGTGGTAGGTCCGAGTCGATCGCCGCGTAGCTGTCGGGTTCGAATAGGGCTTTGAACAGATACCTTCCGGCGACTCCTTGGCAGTTGACAAGCTTGGGAGCGTATGAAGTCGCGTTAGCGGCTTGCAAAGCCGACTCGTCAACGGCAGCGTTTCCGGAGCTCTTATAAATACTAGCGGCGGCGACTTTCCCTGTGGCGTCTACCGTGACTTCGACCACGGACGAAAGTAAGCCGATATCGAGCGCCTTTGCCGACTGGGGATAGATCGGCTCCTGCGGCTTCGTGACGCTCGCCTCTCTGAACGGCTGAGCGCAGGTAGCCTGCGCCAACGACGTGACGGGGCGAAGCGATACCACCGTCAGTAAACAAGCTGTACAACCGAGCAACACGGCCAATACTGCGTTCTTTTTCAACACCACGCGGTTTTCTTATTCCAGAGGGGCGGCCAATTCCCGCATCGTCATCAGCACTGCCCATTCCGTAGGCTCGGAATAAATATGGACGAATTGCGACAGAAAACACCGAGACGTGGGGACGAGCCGGCACTGCCAGGATTAGCGACGTGCGAAGGAAAGAACGGGGCGTAAGTGATTCGACTATCGGTGGCGGGCTTGCATCTCGTTCGGTCCAGTGCCGCACGCCATCATCACGATTTGGCTTTTGATTCCTCCTCGTAGAGCTGGCGGGAGCGTTCATTGAAGCTCCTGCAACGGTTCATAGATCTAGTCACCGGTCGCGGGAGACAGCGCCGCGACAGTCCCTACCAACATTGCGTGATAGCGCGAATGTGGGAATACATTGAGCCGATTGCTCGCGGCAATAGGTACGAAGATCCTCTTCACGCTTTCTTGACCTCGAAACGGATCGGCGAAGTCACCGGTGGGGGAACTCAGCTCGGCGAGACACGGGCATTGAGTTCGTAGACGTCGAGCTATTCCTCGCCGATTGCAACGAGTCCATTGAAGCCGTCGCGGAAGAGTTAGGAAGGCTTGGCGCACCCATCGGTTCTGAGCTGCAGTTCGAGCGCAACGGCCATGAAGAGGTCGTGCCGTTTGGCACAACCGAGTGCGTTGCCGTTTTCCTCGATGGCACGACTCTGCCTATGGATGTTTATAAGACATCTGACGTAAACGTCGTCCTGAGGAACCTCAAGACCGCGTTGGGCGACCTGGGCGAGTCTCGCTCTCACTGGCGAGGCAATAAGGAGACGGCGATGTTCTTTTACGGCAGGAAGGCCGAAGAGATGTATACGTCGATGCTTCCGGTGTTGTCTACCGAGCGACTGTGCCAGAATTCCCGCGTCGTTTTGCGATTCGGAAAGTATCCAGGCGGCTCTTCGGAAATGCGCTTACCGCGCAGAGAATAGCAACCCTCGATCGATAGGGAGGTCAACCGGAACGCATGTTGTGGATGGGAGAGCGGAGGGGCTATCTTCTGGATGCATTGACTCAGACTTGGGTGTGCGCCACTGGAAGGCGTTTTGACCTCGTTCAGTACCCTTGGCTCAATGGACCGGTCGGCGACGCCGAACGGATCGGCAAAGACTTCTTCGATCGACTTGCCCATCGGCAGGGCGCGCACACCCGCGAAGGTTCCGGTTTG
Organism: Vulcanimicrobiota bacterium; assembly: GCA_963748875.1. GTDB lineage: Bacteria > Vulcanimicrobiota > Vulcanimicrobiia > Vulcanimicrobiales > Vulcanimicrobiaceae > Cybelea. The sequence continues at coordinate 3,582,706 of CAVVKC010000001.1, read as the reverse complement.
TTGGCTGACATCTCGGAGCTATTTGCCGACCCTGAGTCGACCAGGCGTCTCAGTTCAAACGTAGTCGACTTCTACGAACATACCGCGCGCTATGGTGTCGATGCATGGTCGGCTTGGAGTGGAGGCTTCTGGCCTTTCGGCCGGCTCTTGGCTGCGATGTTCAGTCGACGCCTGGAACAGCTAAATGTTCCGCTCCACGGCCTTGAAACTAGCCAAGGTATGACGAGCCAGATCATCGACATCGTCGATCGCGATGGCCGCGCTATCGATGTCGCATGGGTCAGGACCCTGAAGGCGACGGGGCGCGTCGTTTATTGCGGAACGTATTCGACCTGCGTGGTACCCGGATACGGCGGCACTTGCCTGAAAGTGTGCTTTCCGCTTCCTAACGGGAATGCCACTATCATCCTACGGTCTCGAGTCGAAAAGGATGGGTCTCTCACTCTACTGTCAAGAGGCGAAGAATTTGGTGATCCAGGCTTCTATTTTACTGTCCGTCGCGGCAATGTGTCATTTGCGCGGTATGTTCGGGCAATGCGCGAGCGGATTCACGTTTACGCCGGCACCGCCCGCGAAGTTCGTGCGGATCATGATCTTTTTCTTTTTGGGAAGACGTTTCTTCGGTTACACTATCGGCTCGCACGAGTGCCGGCGAACGGAGTTGAAGCCAGCACGATTTCAAACTAGGAATGTGCCCTCTGCTAGTCAAGCCGCGCTTCTCCCGGGAACCAGCAGGTCATTCAGATCGATCGTACGAGTCTCTCGCTTGACGAAATCATCAGCTCGCGGACAATTGTGGTACAAGAATACGCCCGACTTTCGCCCGCATTATAATGCGGGCGAAAAGCTTTTTCAAGGCTGAACCCCAAGTTCGAAGCCGCTCGCTTTTCGTCGCCAGTGAGATCAAGCTGTGAGAAATCAGGACAAAGAGCTAGACTGGGAGACGGCTCCCGATTCGCTAACGGTTAAGGAGGCTGCATCCCTACTTCGGATCCCGCGAAATGCTGCCTATGAGGCTGTACGACTCGGCTTGCTGCCGGCGGTAAATTTCGGGAAGCGCCGGACGCGAATCTCTAAGACCGCGCTTCGGAAGGTATTCGGAGCGGCGCCGGAGGAAGCAGCCTCGACCGCCGCCTTCAACCACCTTCCAGGAGGCGAAAAATAACGTGGAAGGTCATCTATATCAACGCGGCAAGTCGAAGATCTGGTACTTGCTGTACGACGCGCCGCTGTCGAATGGCGAGAAGCGCAACCTGCGCAGCGTCCGAATCGGTAAAATGTCGAAAGCCGACGCGGACGCCAAGAAGCGCGAAATCCTATCAAATCTCGACAGAGGACTGCTCCGCGAGCGAGCGACGTCGTTGAGCGTCGAACAGTTTCTTAATTCATGGCTCGATGCGACCCGCGACCGATTGGCGCCTAGAACGGCGGAGCGATATGCATCGATCGTTCAGCTTCACGTTGTTCCCGTCGTCGGCAACGTGAGTCTGGCCAAGCTGGCCCCAGAGCACCTTCGTAAAGTGTACCGGGCGGCCCGTGATAAGGGTCTCTCCAATCAAACGTGTCTGCACCTTCACCGGGCGCTTCATACTGCGCTTCAATATGGTGTGCGCGAGGAACGAATCCTAACCGAGAACGTGGCCAGTCGAGTAAAGGCTCCAGCCGTGGAAAAACGCGAGCCGACGCCGATCAATCGGGAGCAGATACGCTTCTTGATCGAAGCAGCGAAGGATACGCGACTCGAAACTCCTATCGCCCTCGCTGCGGTTACCGGTCTTCGTCGAGGAGAGCTGCTTGCGGTTCGCTGGCAGCAGGTTGACCTCGACAAGGGCTCCCTGTTCGTTGCCGAGTCGCTCGAACACTCGAGATCTACGAATCAGCGGATTCGGTTCAAAGGGCCAAAGTCGAAGACGTCGCGGCGCGTCATCCCACTCGCACCTGAATGCGTCGCGCTTTTGCGCGCGCACAAGGCGCAACAGGAAGAAGAAAAAGCGCTAGCCGGCGGCGCGTACATCGACAATGACCTGGTGTTCCCGAACCCCGACGGTCAGCCGTGGCCTCCTGACACATTCTCGATGCAGTTCGCAAAGCTGGCCTGGTCGGTTGGCATGCGAGGTTTTCGGTTCCACGATTTGCGTCACGCATTTGCGTCGATCACGCTGGCGGACGGTGTCTCGATCAAGGAGGTGCAGACGCTCATGGGTCACAGCTCGCCGGTCGTGACGCTCTCCGTCTACGCTCGTTCGATCGAAGGCCTTGGGCGGAGGGCGGTCAACGAGCTCGCTCGTTCGCTCCTGGTTCCCGAAAGGGCCTAAGTTTACGTTAGCAAATGTTAGCAAATGGCTCTGCTAGACGTTCTCCGTTAGCAAGCCCATTTGCGGAAACCGCATATAGAATCGACGTTAGCGGGGACTTGGAGAGGTGGCAGAGTGGTTGAATGCGGCGGTCTTGAAAACCGCTGAACGTGATGAGCGTTCCGTGGGTTCAAATCCCACCCTCTCCTTGGACGTTCTGGCTCTCGCGATTTCCGGTCTGTTGCGGCGACTGGTCGAGCTCATGGGGGAACACCGTTGTCACGTCGTAGCCAGATCAAATAGGAGCATCTAACAACTATGGATGATGCGCGAAGGCTAGCCGCCGCACTCAACGCGCTCGTAAAAGAACGCCAGTTTTCAAACGCAAAGGCGCGGGCCGCTGCGCGGCAAGATCCAGCCGTGAACTGGCCGACGACGAAGGTTCTTAACGAAGACTTCAATCCCGAGGTCGACGGATTTGAGTCGTTTGCAATGAACGACAGGAGCGTTTGCGTCTGGAAGCCTGGCCAGTTTCGCTACGCGGCCGAACGCGCCGGATCGTAGACTAGGCGGGCAAGGTAACTAAGCGCACCAAGGGAATGCGCGGCTTCGTGATGGTATCTCCGACTTGTTATGCGTATTGTAGCATCCCTTGCATCCGCTCTCTTGCTGTCAAGCTGCGCGCACGTTGGCCAATCAACGATTCCCAACGCGCCGATTACAAATACGTCAATTGGCAACCCTTCGGGGATCCGGCCGGCAAGCGCGTGGCTGTGCGGCCAGATACCCTCGGCGCGAACGCCAAACGCCGAGAGCGAACCGTTGGCCGGCGCCGCTTATGAGCCGATCTACAAATTCAAGGCCCAACCCGACGGCGCGTCGCCGTTCGGCGCACTCATCGCGCTCAACGGCAAACTCTACGGTACGGCCGAGGCGGGCGGCCAAACCGGCTTCGGCGCGGTCTTCGATGTTACGGCGACGGGAAAAGAACACGTACTCTACAGTTTTAAAGGCGGGAAGGATGGCGCGTATCCCTGCGCCGGCTTAACGAACGTCGGTGGCAAGCTTTTTGGCACGACGCCGGCAGGTGGCGTGTCCGGCTGGGGCACGATCTTCGAAGTAACCACGTCCGGTCAAGAGCACGTCATTTACAATTTTAAAGCCCAGCCCGACGGTGCCGCACCGTATGCGAGCCTGCTCGATTACAAAGGCAAGCTCTATGGCACGACCGTCGAAGGCGGCAAGACCGGTTGGGGAATGGCATTCGAATGCTCGACATCGGGTCCGGCCCACGTCATCTACAGTTTTAAAGCCGGGAAGGACGGCGCGTATCCGTACGGCGAGTTGATCGCCGTTAACGGAAAGCTTTACGGCACGACGATGGAGGGCGGAAGCACAGGCTGGGGCACGATCTTCGAGATGAGCCCAACCGGCGCAGAACACGTGCTCTATAGTTTCAAGGCCGGCAATGACGGCGCAAATCCATTTGACGGGTTAAAGTACCTCAACGGCAAGTTCTACGGAACGACGAAGAGAGGCGGCGCGGCTGGTTACGGCACGGTCTTCGACGCGACGACCTCCGGAAAGGAGCACGTGCTGTACTCCTTCAAAGCCGGAAAGGATGGGGCGTATCCCTACGCCTCGCTGATCGATTTCAAGGGCGAGCTCTACGGTACGACCTATCAAGGCGGTTCGCCGAACTGGGGCACGCTTTTTAAGGTCGGAACGTCAGGTAAAGAGAGCGTTCTGCACGCGTTCCAGGCTCAAGACCATGGCGACACTGACGGCGCGTATCCGTTCGCGCGCCTAAGCGAACTCAACAGCCGGCTCTTTGGAACCGCCGAAGGCGGCGGTGTCGCGAGCGGCTGGGGAACCGTCTATAGCATCGCGCCGTAACGCACCAAGCCGCTCATCCCCCGTTCATGTCGAGAAAGAGCTCCGTCGCAAGTGCGATCAGAAAACCGGCGCACATCGTTGCGGTGACGAATCCGGTAAGGCCGGTCCGCCGTAGCACGCTCCAGAGCTCGCCGATCACGAAGACCAACGCGCCGACCGCGATCGCGAGAAAGAAAACCGAAAGCGTCGGCGAGTAGAACCTGTAACCGATAATCGTGCCGAGGAAGGTTGGGCCGCCCGCGATCAGTCCGGCGAGGCCGATCTGCGCCCACGTCGGAACGACGCGCCCGACCAGCGGTGCCGCGACGCCGAACCCCTCGGTCGCGTTGTGCAAGCCGAACCCGACGATGAGCGCCAGCGCAACCGCCGTCGCTCCTGCCGCCGCGGAGGCGCCGATCGCAAGCCCCTCGCCGAAGTTGTGCGCGCCGATGCCGACTGCAATCAGCGCTGCAAGTACGATCGGATTCTCGGCGTGCATCGCGGCCTTGCGCGTGAAGTGCGTCGCGGCACTGCCCAGGCCGACCAATCCGATCATAAGACCGGCGATGAAGACGGCGACGAGCGCGAACGGGAACGCTCCCGCGCCCGCGTGCCAACTGTTGAGCGCCTGCGAGATTGGAACGATCGCGTTTTGCGCGATCTCGACGACGAGGTAGAGCAGAATCCCGATCGCCAGCGCGTTGAGCAGCGCCACGGTTTGCGGCGAAAGCCGGCGCGCGCGAGCGATCGGCAAGCCGAGAAAGATTGTGAAGCCCGCGATCGCGCCGAGCAGCACCGTCGTCCAAAAACTCAAACCGTGCGAACTCGGGGCCGACGCCGGCATCATCGCGCGGTACATCGCGACCAGGGTGTTCGGCGTGCCGAGGTAATGAATCGCGGTGATCAGCCCGGCCGGCATGCCGCTTGCGTCTTCGATATGATCGAGCACGTGACAGTGAATCAGCCAGGTTCCGGGGCGAGCGTTTGCGTCCACCACGACGTCTACGCGCTGACCGGGCGCGACGAGGACGGTGTCTTCGACGTCCTTGTACTCCACTGGCTCGGCGTCGCGCGCGATGATTTGCTGGTAATGTCCATGCGTGTGCATGGTGTGGAACTCTTCAGCGGAGATGTTGATCCAGCGAATTCGAAAGCGCTGCCCGGATCGCACGTCGAGCGCACGCGTCGCGGGATACTCTTTGCCGTTGAGCGTGAAGTGATTCTCGGTGGCGCTTTGGATCTGCCACGACGAGATCATCTCGAGGAAATCGTGCGCGAGTCCGCGCTCGACCGGCCGCGGGGCGGACGGTTCGACGATGATCGCGCCGTAGAGACCCGAGTCGAGCATAGCTTCGTCGTCGTGCGTGTGATAAATGAACGTGCCGGGCTGATCGGCGACGAAATGGTAGACGAAGTGGCCGCCCGGCGGTACGAGCGACTGCGAGATGCCGCCGACGCCGTCCATCGAGACCGGGATGTCGTGCACGCCGTGGAGGTGGATGGAATCGGGCGTCCTGCCGTTGTTGGTATAGTCGAGCACCAGCGTGTCGCCCTGATGCACGACGAGCGCCGGTCCCGGTACGACGCCGTTGTACGTGTTCGCCATCACGCTAAGTCCGGGTTTGAGCGTCCACGGCGCGGCCCGCTCGACGATGTGAAAGACCTTCGTCCGTCCGCGCATTGCCGGAATCGCTTGAGAAGCTCCGTCAGGGCGTTGGAACAGGCTCGACTCGCCGGGAGCGCGCGTCGCGAGCGGGACCGGTCCTCGGATCGGCTGCAATCCGAGCGAAGTGGAGTTGCTCGAAGGCGCTTCGTCCGCATCCGCGCGCGCCCAAGCCGGCGCCAGAACGAGAAGAAGCGACGCCAAGCCGGCGGCCGAAAGAAGCCGAAGAAACATAGGGTTCATTTAGGTATGCCTAATATTTTAGGTAGGCGCGCCTGCCTCCTCGTGAGCCAGTGAGCTAGAGCCGGCCGCCCTTCGGCGCTCAGAAATTCTTGCCGATCTTGCGCTAAGGCTTATATCGAGCGCACGCAGTAAAGGGCCACGCCTACGATCGTGGCCATCCCCGGGCAAAACTTGGAGGACGTAACGATGTTTCAACGGTTTGTCGCAGCCGCAGCGGTTGCGAGTCTTTTCGTACTTGGCGCCTGTACGCCCGGGCAGCAGGCATCTCAGTGGGGTTCTGATATCGCGCCGCAAGGGCCGCGCGTGGGTCTTTCGGCGAGGATGATGCCGGACAAAGATTGTGGCGGAGTGGGCGGCGTCACCGTCACGCCGTGCCCGATCCGATTAACGAAACGGACGAAGCGAGGCATCGTCGTTTCCGTCAGCGGTCCCGGCGTCGTCAATTCGTATCTTGGCCACATCACCTCGTGCTTCAGCGGCCAAGTTTGCTATAACGCGGAACGCAAAGGCGGCAACCAAACGAAGTGGCGGATCAGCTCCGGCCAATACTGCAGCGCCGCCGATGTCGAGTTTTCGGGCGTGAATGCGAGCGGTGCTGAAGTCGGATACTTCTTCCTGAAAGTCACGAACAAATATTGCCCTTGACTTAAGGTTGACTTCGCGTTAACTGCGAAAGGCAAAGTAAACTGCGCCAACGATCAAAAGATAACTGACGCCATAGTTCCACTTGAGCGGCTGACCGAAGACGATAAACGCAAAGACCGTAAAGACTAGCAGCGTTATGACCTCTTGCATTATTTTCAGTTGCATAAGGTTCAGCACGCCGTATCCGATTCGGTTTGCGGGCACCTGAAAACAATACTCGAGCAAGGCAATCGCCCAGCTAACGATAATGGCAAGAACGAGCGGGCTCTTCGTGTTCTTGAGGTGGCCGTACCAGGCGATCGTCATGAAGATGTTCGAGCACGTCAACAACAGGACCGTAGCGGCAATCGGAAAGCGAGCGATGATCTGCACCACGCTCTTTAGGTTTCCCCAACCTCGTCGAGCTAAGCGGTGCCTCTACCCTGCTCGCGGGGCGGACGTCGCAGCCGCGGCGAAAGGTAAGCGCTCGAAGGAGGCTTTGACGTGCCGGACGTACGGCTCGAGCGCACCTTGCGGGTTCCAGCGGATCCCGCGGCCGAGGCGCTCGGCGAGCTGCTAAAAGCGATTGCCGACCAGGAGGGGCCCTGGCGCGGCTTTGCGCTCCATATCGGTTTGGGCGATTTACGTCTTCCCGACGTCGGCTACGTCGCCGTCCCGATCCGCCTGACGGTGCAGAAGGACCCCGACGAACGCCGGTCGTTCGACATCGGCTTCAACTCGGCAAGCCTCCCAACGGCATTCCCAGGCTTCAAAGGAACGATGGTGCTCAAGGCCGCCGCCCTTGGTGAGTCCACGCTCTACCTGCGCGGCAGTTACGAGCTGCCGATGCACTTCTTCGGCAAACTGCTCGACGCGGCACTGACGCCTCACGTGGCTGAGCGCTCGCTCGAAAACTTCATCGAGGAGATCGGTACGGCGTGCGAAGCGCGCGTCAATCAGCGCGAAGCCGAATTCGCCCGCTATCGGTTCTACAGCAGAACGCTCCAGTGAGGGATATGCGCGCCGGCTGTTGCGTGGTCGGCGGGGGTCCGGCCGGAATGATGGCGGCGATGCTCTTTGCACGCGCCGGCGTTTCGACGGTCCTGCTCGAGAAGCACGGAGACTTTCTGCGCGACTTTCGCGGCGACACGATTCATCCGTCCACCCTCGAAGTGATGGACGAGCTCGGCGTGCTGGAATCGTTTCTGAAACGTCCGCATCAAGAAGTCACGACACTGTCGGGAAATCTCGGCGATTCGCTAATCACCGTGGCCGACTTCACGAAACTTCCGACCCGTTGCAAGTTCCTCGCGTTTATGCCGCAGTGGGACTTTCTTAATTTCTTGGCGGAAGAAGCGATGCGCTTCCCGAGCTTCGACTTGCGCATGCAAGCGCGCGTCGAAGAACTGATTTGGGAGAATGGAAGAGTTGCGGGCGTGCGCGCTCAGACACCGTCCGGACTGCTGAACGTGCACTCCGATCTCACGATCGCCGCCGACGGCCGCGAATCGATGCTCCGGCAGCAAGCGCACCTAGACGTCGTGGAGCTCGGCGCGCCGATGGACGTTCTTTGGCTACGGCTCACGAAGCACCCGAGCGATCCACACGAGACCTTCGGCTATATCCGGGACGGTCGCATCATGGCGCTCATCGACCGCGGAGTCTACTGGCAATGCGCGTACGTCATTCCCAAAGGGACGCACGACGAGCTGCGCCGAAGCGGCTTGGAAGAGTTTCGCAAGCAAGTCAGTACGATCGTGCCGTTTCTGGCCGACCGCGTTGGCGAGCTCGCGAGTTGGGATGACGTTAAGCTGCTAACCGTGCGCGTGAATCGTTTGCGCCAATGGTATCGGCCGGGGCTGCTCTGCATCGGCGATGCGGCGCACGCGATGTCCCCGATCGGCGGCGTCGGGATCAATCTCGCGATTCAGGACGCGGTTGCGGCGGCGAACCTGCTCGCACCCAAGCTCTCACGCGGCGGCGTTACCGTCGGCGATCTTCGCGCAGTGCAGCAGCGCCGAGAATCGGCGGCCAGACGCACGCAGGCGCTGCAGCTCTTCATTCAGAGCAAGATCATTGGTCGCGTCCTCGCGAACGGACGCGCCCCGTTCTTACACCGCCTTCCCGGATTGCTGCGATGGTTGCCGTTTTTGCCGCGCATTCCCGGGCGGCTCGTCGGTCTCGGCTTCCGCCCGGAGCGTCTTAGGCAGACTTAAAAACGATCCCGGTTTTCTGAACCTCTTGGTACGGTAGCAGCCAGACGAGCGACTCGTCGTGCAAGTCCACGACCTGGACGCGATTGCCGAATGGGTCGATGAAGTCGCAACGAAACGGCGGGATCAGCTTGATGCCATACTTGCTCGTCAACTTTTTGCGAATCTCGGCGATCTGAGTCTCGTCCCGTACGATCAAGCCAAAGTGCCGAGTACGGTTTGGCTGCACCTTGTCAACTTCGAACATTGCCAGAAACTGATGCTCGCCGATCTTGAAAAATGCGTCGCCTTCACCTTCGTCGAGCTTCTCCAGATCGAAGACGTCGCGATAGAACGCGACCGCCTTCTCGATATCGTCGACCTCGATCGCGATGTGGTTGATTCCGTACACCTTAACGCTCATGGGGGTCTCGACCCGTGCGGCAGCGAGATGGTTACCGTCGTACCCGCGCCGGGGCGGCTGTCGAGCAGAATCGTACCGCCGAGCCGTTCGACCGCGCGCTTTGCGATTGGCAGACCGAGCCCGGAACCTTCCCCGCGACGCTCGCCGCCGCGATAGAAACGATCGAACGCATGCTCGACGTCGCGAGCCTCCATCCCCGGCCCGCCGTCGCTCACGATTAATGTCGCGCCGTCGGCGACGCAGCACAGGTCGACTGCGATCGGCGAGTCCGGCGCGTAGCGGACGGCGTTCTCGATGACGTTCTTGATCGCTTCGTAGAGCTCGCCTTCGTCGGCTTCGACGTTGCACGGCGACGATGGCGCCGTCAACACGATGCGGCCACTTCCCGCAAGCGGCTGAAGCTCTTCGGCGGCGTGTGCAGCGACGCTCGCGAGATCCACGCGTTCCAGGCGTGACGCCGCCGGCCGTTCGAGCCGCGCCAAGAATATGAGCTTTTCGATCGCCGCGCGCATTCGGCGGCTTTCAGCCAGCATCGTGTCGTAGACGTGCGCGACGCCCGCGGGATCGCCGACGACGCCTTGCTTGAGAATTTCGAGATAGCCCATGACGATCGTCAGCGGCGTGCGCAATTCATGACCGGCATCGGCAACGAACTGCCGCATTTGCAGCTCGTTGCGTTCGCGCGCGGTTGTCGCTACGGTCAAGCCGCGTGCAACCTCGTTGTAGGCGGCGGTAAGCTCGCGCAGGCTGCTCGCGGACGCGGGCAACGGCTCGGGCGCGAAGTCGCCGGCCGCGATGCGCCGCAGCGCCGATGCGACCTCCTGCAGCGGCGCGATCGCGCGCCGCGTGATCGCGCGTCCGATCAGCCAAGCGGCAAGCACCGCTAGCGCGCCGATCGGCAAGACGAAGGCTAAGTAGCGTTCGAGCAAACGTACGAAGCCCTGCAGATCCGGTGTCACGACGATCGTCCCGCTCGCAACGCGTACGACCGCCGGGTGAAGCCCGAAAACCGCGGCTGCCACGCGCGTGAAACGGCCGGTGGACGACCCGCGCGCGCGATCGCTCCCGACCAGCAGGTTGCGTTGCTCGTCATAAACGCGCACGCTCACGCGCGAGCCACCGATTTCGCCGGCGAGTGCCGGCGCGTACTGGCGCAACGGCTCGTGAAGCCCTTCGTACGAAAGCGCGCGCTGCGCGGCACGGTGCGCGTCGGTTGCGACCGCTTCGTTCAGGGTGCCGACGTAGAGAAAAAATGCCAGCAGGCTGGTAGCCGTGACGACGACGGCGATTAGTGCGAGCGCGAGCAGCACGTAACTGTTGGTCAGCCGTCGAGCGAAGGGCGCGAACGATTCAGGCACGCAGCGTGTAGCCGGCGCCGCGGATGGTCTGAATCAAGGGCCGGTCGAACCCTTCGTCAACTTTGCCGCGGAGATATGAGACGTAACGCTCGACCGCACCGGTTCCGACGTCGGCGTCGCGCCAAACTTCGTCGAGCAGCTCTTCGCGCGTGAAGACCCGGCGCGGGCGACGCAGCAAGGTAACGAGTAGATCGTATTCCAGCGGCGAGAGGTCGAGACGGCGTCCGTCACGTTCGACTACGTGCTCGTCGAGATCGACCGTCAATCCTTCATACTCGAGGGTCGAGCGCGTCTCCATATGAGGACGGCGCAACTTGGCTTCGATGCGCGCGAGGAGCTCTGAGATTTCGAACGGCTTGCTGAGATAGTCATCGGCGCCGTGCGCCAGACCCTCGACTTTGCTGTCGACTTCACCGCGTGCGCTCAGCATGATTATCGGCACGTCGGTGATGCGGCGAAGCGAGGGCAAGATCTCGATGCCGCTCGCCTTGGGCATCATCACGTCGAGCACGATGAGATCCGGCGACCATTCGCGCACCAGCGCAACTCCGGCGGAGCCGTCGCCGGCGCATTGCACCGTGTAACCACGGTGACCGAGCGCTAGTGAGAGCAGATCGCGAATGTGAGGTTCGTCGTCGATGACCGCGATGCGGGCGTTCACTCGAATCGCAGCGCCTCGATCGGATTGAGCTGCGCGGCCTGGCGCGCCGGATAGTAGCCGAAGAAGATCCCGACGATCGCGGAAAACCCTACCGACGCCACGATCCACTGCGGGGGAATCGCGGTCGGCCAGTGGGTCAGCAGCGCGACTGCGAGCGTACCGATGCCGCCGGCGGCGACCCCGATCATTCCACCGATGGTCGAAAGCACGACCGATTCGGCAAGGAACTGCCGAAGAATCGATGCGGCACGCGCGCCGACCGACATGCGCAACCCGATTTCGCGCGTTCGCTCGGTGACCGAAACGAGCATGATGTTCATGATCCCGATTCCCCCGACGAGCAACGAAACTGCGGCGACGCCGGCCAGCAACAGCTCCATGACCGTTCCGGTCTGCGAAGCCGTCTGCGCTATCGCCTGCAGATTGCGCACTTGAAAGTCGTCGGTTTGGGGTGCGACGATGCGGTGACGCCGTTCGAGCAGCTGCGTGACGCGTGCCGTCACCGAGTCGATCTGATCCTCGCTGGCGGCCGAGACCATCAGCGCGTTGACGGTGGTCAGCCCTGTAAGCCGCTCCATCGCCGACGTATAAGGGATCAGAACGACGTCGTCCTGGTCTTGTCCCAGCCCGCTCTGACCGAGCGGCGCGAGCGTGCCGATTACCGTAAACGGCGCTCCTTTGATGATGACCGTGGCGCCGACGGGTGAGCCCTCGTTCGGGAAGAGCTGGCCCGCGACGGTTTGACCGAGTACCGCGACCTTCGCGGCCGCTGCGACTTCGTTCTGGTTGAAGAATCGGCCCTCGGCGAGCGGCCAGGTGCGAATCGAGGTGTACGTCGGCGCGACTCCCGTGACCGTCGTCTGCCAGTTGTTGTCACCGGCGACGGCCTGCGTACGCAGCGTGACCGTCGGCGAGACCGCCGCAACGCCCGGAAGCTTCGCAATCGCCAAGCCGTCGTCGGGCGTGAGCGTTGAGGCGCCGCCGAAACCGGTGCGTACGCCCGTTTGCGTCACGCTCCCCGGCTGCACGACGATCAGATTCGAACCGAGACTGGCGATGCTCTGCTGCACCGATGCGCGCGCACCGGCCCCGATCGCAACCGTAACGATCACCGCGGCAACCCCGATCACGATCCCGAGCATCGTCAGCAGCGAACGCACCTTGTTGCGAATCAAGGCGCTCAGCGCTAGGCGAAACGTTAGCTTGAGGCTCATGCGGCCCGCCGTTCGTTGACCGTGTCGCCGGTTATGAGACCGTCGCGAAAGGTGACGATTCGACGCGCGAACGCCGCGATGTCGGGCTCGTGCGTGACGAGCATTATCGTGATGCCCGCTTGTTCGTTCAGTCGCGCGAAAAGACGCATGACCTCTTGGGAGCTCTTCGTGTCGAGCGCACCGGTTGGCTCGTCGGCGAGGATGAGTCCAGGATCGTTGACGAGCGCTCGCGCGATCGCAACGCGCTGTTGCTGACCTCCCGACATTTGGTTTGGATGATGGTTTGCCAGCGCTCCGACGCCGACCATCTCGAGCTTCGCAAGCGCGACCCGTTTGCGTTCCGGCTCGGGAACGCCGGCGTACACCATCGGGAGTTCGACGTTTTCGAGCGCGCTGGTGCGCGGCAGCAGGTTATACGCCTGAAAGACGAAGCCGAGCCGGCGGCCGCGAGTGTCGGCGCGCTCGTCGGAGGTTAAACGTGAGACCTCGGCGCCTTCGAAGTGATAGGTTCCCTCCGTCGGCGTGTCGAGCAAACCGACGACGTGCATAAAGGTTGACTTTCCGGAGCCGGAGGGTCCCATCACCGCAACGAACTCGCCCGATTCGAGCGTCAAGTCGACGCCGCGCAAGGCATGAATGCGGTCGTCACCCATCGCGTACTCCTTGCGCAATCCGGCGACTTGAACCACCGCAGCCATTAGCGAAGCCCTCGCACGCCGCCGCCGATTGCGCCGGCGCCGACCGGAGAAGGCCCGTTCTGATTGCTCGCCCCGGACCGGTGCGCGACTTTCGTGCCGACGACGACCCGATCGCCGGCTGCAAGCCGATCGGCCTGCAGCGGCTGCACCGCTGCCTGCGTCTGGTTCGTCAGGCGAACGTAGACGTTGACCGGCACCGCTTTGCCGTTACGATCGACCATTAGTTGTGCCGTCGTCCCCGCTTCGACCGCGCCGCCCGATCCGCTCACGTTACCCCACGGGGTCGTCGCGGCCGTCGCGCTGTGGATGGCGTCGAGCGGGACGGTCAGTGCATTGGAGGCGTTTGCGACGTTGATGGTCGCATTGGCCGTCATGCCGGGTAACAGCTTGCCGCCGGCGTTCTCGGCAAACACCACGACATCGTAGGTTACGACGTTGTTGAGCGTCTGCGGATTGATGCGGACTTGCGAGACGGTTCCGTGAAAGACCTGATTTGGATAGGCGAGAACCGAGAACGAGACGGTCTCGCCTGGTTTGACGTTGCCGATGTCCGGCTCGCCGACGTTGATGTCTACTTCCATCTTCGCGAGGTTCTGTGCAATCGAAAAGAGCGTCGGCGTCTGCAACGACGCCGCGACCGTCTGTCCGACCGAGACGTCGCGCGCGACGACCGTGCCGTCGACCGGCGAAGTGATAATCGCGTGCTGTAGGTTGAGCTCGTCTTGGCGAACGACGGCCGCGGCCGCCTGTACGTTTGCTTGGGCTGCTTGCGCGCTCGCCACTTGACCCTGCGCCGTCGCCGAGTTCTGGCTCACGGTAGCGTTTCCGGCAAGATCCGAAGCCTGCGCTTGGGCTACCGCCGCCTGCGCCGCCGCGACGTCGCTTTCGTCCTGTGCGACGTTCGAACGATCGGTGTCGACGCTGCTTTGTGCTACGTATCCCTGCGCGAGCAGCGCGCCATCGCGGGCTGCGGTCTTTCGAGCGAGCGTCAGCGCGGCTTGCGTCTTGCCGACGTTCGCTTCGGCCGAAGCGACGGCGGCCTGCTGGGCCTGTGCGTTCGCGCTTGCAGCGCTAATGCCGGCCTGTGCCCCATTGACGCTCGCGGCAGCTTGGCCGACTTGCGCGCGCGCCTGCGCGAGCGCCGCTTGGGCTTGGTCGAGCTGAGCTTGGAGCGTGCTCGGATCGAGCCGAACCAATACTTGGCCTCGTTTGACCTTACTGTTGTAGTCGACCGGGATCGAGGCGATTGTGCCCGAGACTTGCGTGCCGACCGAAATGAGGTTTTGAGGATTCACGGTACCGGAGGCCGTGACGGACGCGACGACCGTCGCTTGCGTCACCGGTGCGGTAATCAGATCGTCGCTCGCGCGCGAGCGCACCACGAGCCACGCGATCAGCGCAGCGGCGACCAACAGCGCGGCAATTGGCCAAAGGCGGCGAGGAATTTTTGCGAAGATGGCCCCGGTGCCACCAGTGAGGCCGCGCGAGGTGGGAATTGTGGTCGTTGACATGACGCTCCCAGCATAGCGGCGGCAGCTGACAACCAGTGGAGAGCGCGACGCCGGCGGTTAAGGCGAGATTAGTGTCGAAGCGCGCCGCATGGCACGAGGATTGGTTCTAGGAGTTGTTGCGACGCTGGTTGGGCTCGCGCTCTGCGCGTATCTCGCAATCGTTTCCGGGCTCGTGCCGGCAAACGCCGACGCAAAACCTTCGAAGCTCGAGCGCTGGATGGCCAAACGCTCGTTGCAAGCGACGCTCGACCGTGAAGCGCCGACAGGTCCCAATCCCGTCGCATTGACCGATGCAAACCTGATCGCGGGGATCCATATCTATGCTGCAAACTGCGCGGTTTGTCACGGCGCCGCAGACGGAAAGCCGTCAAGAATAGCGCGTGGACTCTACCAGTCTCCCCCGCAACTCGCTAAGGACGGCGTCGAAGACGATCCGGAAGGCGTTACGCTGTGGAAGGTCAGTCACGGCATCCGTCTAACGGGCATGCCCGCCTTCGGAAAAACTCTCGAAGACGAAGAGCTATGGCAGGTGACGCTCTTCCTTAAACATATGGACGCCCTTCCGCCTGCGCCGCAGCGCGTCTGGACGTCCGTTAAGAGTGAAGCGGCGCGGTCCTAGTAGGGATGCGGCGTCGCCTCGAGATCCGTCGCCGGAGTTGCCGCGAACATATACTGGTCGGAGTTTTGCTGATTCGGCGGCGGGCTATTAAACTGAAACTGCATTGAGAGGCCCGAGAGCACGGCCGCACTCTCCGGGTAGACTTGCCCTTTGAACGAACCGTCTCCGCTCATCGTCGCGACGACGTGGAGCTTTCCTTGAGGACCGGCCCCCAGACCAAGATCGACGCTGGACGGACCGATGTCGAACCAAATGTAGTCGCCGTCGCGGCCGCCGGCAACCGGAATGAAGAGCTTGTCGAACGTGGTGTGATAAAAGCCGCGCAGGGTTCCGCTCGGAAACAATTCGAGGTCGAGCCGGCCGGTCAGCGGATACGTAGACCCATAGACTTCGGTGATTGCGGTTTTGAATTGTTGGCCGGTCGCCTGGGCGGACGCCGTGCTCGGCAGCGCCGCGAGGCTCATGCTTACGAGCGCAACGCCGCTAGCGAACTGTAGAACCAAGGACCGTACCATGCAAACTCCTCTCGATTGACCTTTCACAGGGAGTAGAGCGCTTAGCCCGGCGAGAACGTGACGAGAGTGGTACAACCAGCCGAAATCGACCTGAGGGGTCTCCCCGTCTGGGAACGTCCCGAACTCGTCCGCAAAGCACTAGACCGTCTTCCATCGGGAGGCTCGCTTACCCTTATAACGGAGAACGAGCCGCGGGCGCTCTCGCTGCGCGTCACGCAGGACCGGCCGGAACGCTTCGTCGTCGAAACGCGCCGCGTCGCGAGCCGCGTCTGGCAGTTGCGCCTAACGTACCGTTCAGGCGAAGGCGCCGACCGAAACTCGGCGGCGCAGCATCTCAGCCGATGCCCGCCGTTCGCGGCGCTCGATGCGGGCGTTCGCGCCGAGCTCGCCGCGGCCGCGGCCTGGCAGACGGGTCGCCGCGGACAGACTCTTGTCGCAGATAACGTCGATTGGCCGTTCATGGGCATGGTTACCGAAGGCATCGTCGCGCGAGCCAACGGTGGTGGACGCGAACGCGAGCGTATACTCTACGAAATCTTTCCATACGAGTTGTTTGGAGTCGCCGAGTATTTCGACCGCGGATTGAAGATGGCGCGGATCTCGGTCTTCTCCAAAACGGCACACGTGATGAAGCTGCCGTGGGACGTCGTCTCGCGCGTCGCGGGGCGCTATCCGGAGCTGACGAATGCGCTGGGGATCGTGATGGCGCAGCGCTTACGGCTCTTAGCCGATGCGTTGAGCGTGCAAGGATCGCTGCCGATTCTTGGTCGCATCGCGCGCGTGCTGCTGCCGTACGCGATGCCGGAACGCGGCCTCGCACCGGCCGCGGCATCCTTATCGACGATCACGCAATCGCAGATCGCCGCAGCGGGCGGAACCGTCAAGGAAGTCGCGGCACGCGCGATCGCCGAACTGGAATCACGCAAGGCGCTGCGCCGCGAGCACGGCCACATTCGCTATCTCGACCGCGCCGTTCTCAAAGAGCTGATTCAGGACGTAAGCTGAGCGAAGCCCGTGTACGGCTGGAGCGCCTGCGGTACGGAAATTGAGCCGTCGGGCTGCTGGTGATTTTCGAGAATCGCGAGCAGCGTGCGGCCGATGGCTAGCCCTGAGCCGTTGAGCGAGTGAACGAGCTCGGGTTTGCTGCCGGGTTCGCGCCGGAAGCGAATGGAAGCGCGACGCGCTTGGAAGTCGGTGCAGTTCGAGCACGAGCTGATTTCGCGATACGCGTTGCTGCTGGGAATCCAGACCTCGAGGTCGTGGGTTTTGGCCGCGTTGAAGCCGGTATCGCCCGCACAGAGCGCGACCACCCGATGCGGAAGGTCCAGCTCTTGGAGCAGCGATTCGGCATCGCGCGTGAGCGCTTCCAGGGTCTCGCTCGAAGCCTCCGGGGTCGTTAGCCAGACCAGCTCGACTTTCTCGAACTGGTGCAAGCGCATCAGGCCGCGCGTGTCCTTTCCGGCCGCGCCGGCTTCCTTACGGAAGCACGGCGTATAGGCAACGTACTTGAGCGGGAGTTCCTCCGCATCGAGTATTTCGCCGGCCCGCAGCGCAGTGAGCGGCACTTCCGAGGTCGGAATCATGAAAAGATCGGCGCCGTCATCCCGAAACATTGCATCCGAAAATTTGCTCAGCTGACCGGTCGACCACATCGTTTCGCGCGAGACCAACAGCGGCGGAGCGATCTCGAGATATCCACGCGATACGGCGCGATCGAGAAAGAAGCTCGCGAGGGCGCGCGAGAGACGCGCGCCGGCGCCGCGCAAAACTACGAAGCGGCTTCCGGAGAGTTTGGCAGCCCGCGCGAAGTCGAGAATGCCCAGCCGTTCGCCGAGCTCCCAGTGTGGTTTTGGCGTAAATCCGAACTCCGCCGGCTCGCCCCACCGGCGCAGCTCGACATTCGAAGCCGCGTCGTCTCCGGCCGGAACGGAATCGTCGAGAACGTTGGGCATATTCGCAAGCAGCGCACGCAATGGCGAACGTTCGTCCGAGATGGAGAGGGTGCGCGCGACCTCTTCCAAGCCTTCGATCTGTCGCGCAAGCTGGTCGAGCTTCGGACGCAGCTCGCGCGCCGCAGCCGCCTTGTCCGGTGCCTTGCCGATTTCGCCCGAAAGCCGGTTCTTCTCGGCTTTCGCTCGCTCGACCGCAGTGAGCGCCGAGCGGTACTCTTCGTCGTAGCGCAGAACCTCGCCGACCGGTGAGGGATCGAGACCCCGTCGAAGGAGAGCGTGTCGCACGCGGTCGGGATCGTGCCGAATCAAAGCGATGTCCAGCATGGAGAAGCGCGCCCTTATGCAGTCCGTAAATCCAGTCCTACCGGGGACGGGCTTTATGGCGGAACGATTGCTTCCGCCGGGCCAGGCAATCGTCGCATTCTTTTCGCGCGTAACGGTCGCGGCACCGGCGATCGAACGGGTGGCACTCGACGACGCCCCCGGGCGCGTGCTTGCGGAGCCGATCGTCGCCGACGACGACTATCCAAACGCGCCGCGTTCGCTGATGGACGGCTTTGCCTTGCGCGCCCAAGCGTCGCCGGGCGAGTTCGAGATCGTCGACGACGTGCGGATGGGTGAAGCTGCGCGAGACTCGATCGCCGCCCAAGCCGCGGTCCGAATTCCTACCGGGGGCGTGCTGCCGGAGGGCGCCGACGCGGTCGTGCCGGTCGAAGACGCGCGCGTTGCAGGGCGCACGCTTGTCGTCGAAACGGCCTTCGCCGCAGGCGAGAACGTCGCGCAACGCGCGGCCGACATGCGTCGCGGCGAGACGGTGCTCGCGGCGCATCGGCGGATTCGCGCACCTGAGGTCGGCGTGCTCGCGACGCTCGGCGTCACCTCGGTTCCGGTCTATCGGCGGCCTGTTATCGCGGTATTTTCGAGCGGCGACGAGCTGGTCGACCCGGCCGTAGCTCCTCGACAGGGTCAAATCCGCGATTCGAATCGGCATGCCGTCGCGGCGTCCTTGCGTGCGATGGGCGCCCTGCCGAGGCAGTATCCGACGCTGCGCGACGAAGCGCACGTGTTCGAAACAGCATTGGCGAGCGCGCTTTTAGAATGCGACGCGGTCGTCGTCACCGGCGGATCCTCGGTGGGAGAGCGGGATCGTTTGCCGGGCGCCGTCGCCAAGATTGCGGATCCCGGCATCGTCGTTCATGGATTGCGCGTCAAGCCGGGTAAACCGACGCTCTTCGGCGCCGACAACGGCAAGCCGATTGTAGGATTGCCGGGCAACCCGACCTCCGCACTAATGATGCTTCAAGCCGTCGCGGCGCCGATCGTCGGCGCGCTTGTCGGTGCGCCGGTTTTTAGCCCAACGCTGCAAGCGCGTCTTGCCGAGCCTGCGCGCAGCCGCGCCGATTGGACCTGGTACGTTCCGGTGGCGCTTCGAGACGATGGCGGAGTGCCGCTCGCGTATCCGCTTCCGCTGCGCTCGTTCTCAGTGAGCCTCACGGCACGCGCGGACGGATTCATCGTGATGGAGGAGCGTGACGAAGAGTGGAAGCCCGGAACGCCGGTCACGGTCACGCGATTTTTGGGAGGCTAACTTCATCTTGATTCGTCCCACCTCCGCAGTCGAAGCGATTCCGGCGACGACGCCATTCATCGGTCCCGAGCAGTTGATGCGCGAGACCGGACAACGTGAATTCATCCGCCTCGGTGCAAACGAGAGCGCGTTCGGCCCGTCGCCGAAGGCGGTGAGCGCGATGAGCGCGGAGCTGCCGCGGCTCTCGTGGTACGGCGATCCGGAATCGCTCGACCTGCGCGACGCGCTGGCCGCAAAACACCGCTGTGTCCCCGCGCAGATCGTCGTCGGCTCCGGCATTGACGATCTCATGGGCTTGGCCGTGCGGGCGTTTGTCGCAGCCGGCGACCTGGCGCTTGCGACGCGCGGCACGTATCCGACCTTTGCCTATCACGTCGCCGGCTACGGCGGCAGGCTGATGGAGGTTTCGTACGGCCACGACGGTACGCCCGACTGCGATGCGTTGCTGGCGGTGGCGCGGCGAGCGATGCCGCGAATCGTTTACCTTGCGAATCCCGATAATCCAAGCGGGCGTTTCATCACGCGCGATGAGATCGCGGCCTTCTACGAGGCGCTGCCGCACGACACGCTCTTGCTGCTCGACGAAGCGTACGCGGATTTCGTCGAGGACGCCGATCTGCTGCCACCACTCTTCGAAGATCGACTGATCAGATTGCGCACGTTCTCCAAAGCCTACGGCATGGCCGGAGCCCGCATCGGGTACGCGCTTTCGACCGAGGGTAACGTCCAGACGTGTCAGAAGATTCGGCTCCACTACGGCATTAACCGCAACGCGCAGGTCGGCGCGCTCGCTTCGCTGGGTGATGACGAGTTCCGGCGATACGTCGTCGCCGAGACGGCGCGGGCCCGCGAAGAGTACTACCAGCTCGCGCGAACCCTGGGTCGCGGTTACCTCGAATCGTGCACGAACTTCGTCTGCATCGAGATGGAGACCGCCGCGCGGGCGACCCTCGTCATGGACGAGCTGTTGGCGCGAGGAGTGTGGATCCGAAAGCCGGGCGCGCCACCGCTCGACTCGTACGTTCGCGTCAGCGCGGGTACCGCGCCGATGCGCCAAACCTTCGCCGAGGCTTTGCGCTCGGTATTGGCCGAACTCTTGGTCTGAACGATGCGCTACGCGATCGTCTCCGACGTTCATGGCAATCTGGAATCACTCGAACGCGCCTTTTCAAAGTTCGCGCAAGATGATGCGTTGGTCTCGCTGGGCGACGTCGTGGGATACGGACCGAATCCGAACGAGTGCGTTGCGGCCTTGCGCGACCGCAGCCGCCACGCGGTCATGGGGAATCACGACTTAGCGGCGGTCGAGAACTTCGGCGTAGAAAATTTCAATAGCGCCGCCCGTGCCGCGATCGGCTGGACGCAGGGAGTACTCGACGAGCCAAGCCGTTCCTGGTTGAATGCGCTGCCGTACGAGCTTCGGCTGCCGGAGTTTTTGCTCGTGCACGGCGCTCCAGTCAACTACTTCGAGTATATTCTTGACAAGGGTACGGCGGCCCGAGCGTTCGAACGCACCGACGCGCGCATCGTCTTCGTCGGACACACGCACATCGCCGAATACTGGACGCTCGACGCGAACGGAAAGGTCGGGCACAAACACATGCAGCACGGCGGCGAGCTAACGCTCGAGGACGATAAACGTTACATCATCGACGTCGGCAGCGTCGGACAACCGCGCGATCTCAACCCGCGGGCGTGTTTCGTTCGTTACGATCCCGACGAACGGCGGGTCGAGTGGATCCGCTACGAGTATCCAATCGAGGAGGTTCAAGCTAAAATGCGCGCCGCGGGCCTGCCCGCGCACCTCATCGAACGATTGAGCGTGGGACGATGAGCGGCGTTCCTTTCGACGATGGGAACTGCTTTGCGTGCGGTCCCGACAATCCGATCGGCATGCACGTGCACTTCGACCGTGCCGCGGATACCGACGGCGTGCTCGCGCGGCTCGAGTTGGCGCCGGTCTATCAGGGTTGGCGCGGGATCGCGCACGGCGGCATCGTGATGGCGTTGCTCGACGAAGCGATGGCCCATGCGGCCGGCTTTGCAGGTCACCGCGGCGTTACCGGCAGCGTGAACGTGCGGTTTCGTAAACCGGTGCCGCTCGAACGGCCGATCGAGGTGCGAGGCCGCGTTGCGTGGCAGCGACGAAACGTGTTGGGCGTTGAGGCGAGCATCCTCGACGCCGACGGCAATCTGCTCGCGCATGCGGAAGGACACTTCGTCTCGCGCGGGATGCTCGATGCTGCCGACGACCGGCGTAATCCGGCCTTTGAAGCATGAAAAATCCGTCGAACTCGCCGACGATCGATAACCGTCGGGCGCGCTACGAGTACGAGGTCCTCGAATCGCTCGAAGCAGGCCTGGCGCTAACCGGAACCGAGGTGAAATCCATTCGTGCCGGGGGCGCGAGCCTTGCAGAGGCGTACGCGCGCTTTCGCGACGGCGAAGCGTGGCTTCTCGGCATGCATATCCCGCCCTATCGGCAAGGAAGCTTTTCAAATGCCGAGCCGACTCGACCGCGCAAGCTGCTGCTTCATAAGGAAGAGATCTTTCGATTGCACAGCCGCGTCGCGGAGAAGGGCTTGACGGTCGTACCGCTGCGCCTCTATTTCACGCGCGGCAAGGCGAAGATTCAGCTCGGACTCGTTCGCGGAAAGAAGCTATGGGATAAACGCGCCGCGGTCGCAAAACGCGACGTGGAACGCGAGATCGCGGCGCACACGCGGCGTTAGTGGTTAGGCGCGGCAAATGAGAGGCGCCCACCCCGAGCGCGAACTCGAGCGCTCGATCGAACGCAACGGCGTCATTGCGCGCGGCGAGCGGGTGCTGATCGCGTGCAGTGGTGGTCCCGACTCGATCGCGCTCGCGGCCGCGCTGCGCGCGGTAGCGGAGCCGATGAAGCTCGTGCTGCGCGTGGCTTTCATCAATCACGGATTGCGCGCGTCGGCCTGGCAGGACGAGTGCGTTGTCTTGCAGGTGGCCGCGCAACTCGAGATCTCGCCCGACGTCGTGGCGCTACGGGCGGAGGCGGCCGACGAGCAGGGGCTGCGAACCGCGCGGTACGACGCCCTGATCGACCTCGCAGGTCGTCGCGAATGCTCGGTCGTCGCGACGGCACACCACGCCGAGGACCAGAGCGAGACCGTACTCCTGGCGCTCTTGCGCGGCACCGGCCCGGCCGGGCTTCGGGGTATGCGCGCCCGCCGGCCGCTCGCGCCAGGCCTCGACGTAGCGCGCCCCTTCCTTGAAATTCCGTCGGAAGCGCTGCGCGGCTATTGTCATATGCGGGTCTTGCCGTATGCCGTCGATCCCACCAACGCGCAGACGAGCCTGCGCAGGAACGCCGTGCGCGAAGCCCTGAGCGCGCTTCGCCCGCTCTTTCCCGGACTCGACGCGGCGGTGGCGCGGGCGGCCGAACTCATCGCCGACGAGCGGAGTGCCTCGCCGCGCGCGGAGCTGCGTCGTTGCGTACGCGCGGAACTAGAGCGGGAAGACGATCTTCGCGAGATAGACTTCCAGCACGTGGAGGCGGCGGTCCGAGCCCTCGAGGACGGCCGTACCGGCACCTTTCATATGAAGCCTGGGATCGCTCTGAGAATCGAACGCGGCACTATCGCGGGTATCACGAAGGAATGAAGCCGGCCGAGCAGGGAGGAGAGATTGGTCGCACGGTCTGCGCAGCGGACGAGATTGCTGAGGCGATTGAGCGCTTGGCAGCTAAAGTTGCCGGGGATTATCAACGGCAACCGCTCCTTCTGCTCGGCGTGTTAAAGGGAGCGCTCTGCTTTACGGCTGACCTCGCGCGAGCGATCGCGGGCAAACCGGACGGTCCGAGCGAGATCATCGTGGACTATATCTTGATGGAACGGTACGGATTCTTGGGCACCAGAGGGGGCCCGGCGCGGCTTGGCATGGATTGCGCCACGCCCATCTCCGGCGCGCACGTGCTCGTCGTCGACGACATTGTCGACCATGGGCGCACTATGGCGTTCCTTCAGAGGTTCCTCGGGGATCGCAAACCGGCGAGCCTGCGTAGCTGCGCTCTCTTCGACCGCCCGGCACGCCGGGACGTTGACGTGCGTTTAGATTACGTGGGCGTTGCGATCCCCAACGTCTTCGCTATAGGTTACGGTTTGGACCACAAGGAACTCTATCGTAATCTTCCTTACGTCGCCGAGCTTCGAGAGGGTAGAACGGTTTAACGACAACGTGAGCAAGCATCTTCGGTCTATCGTCCTCATTATCGCAGCGGTCGTAGCCGTCTTCATCATCGTCGAGCGGTTCGTCCAGCAGCCCGAGGGTGAGACGCGGCTCGATTACGGGGCCTTTTACCAAAAACTCGAAGCCGGGCAGGTTCAGTCGTTCCATGCGACCGGGCTCAACGCGGTCGGCGACCTATCGAACGGTACGAAGTACTCGGTTGCCGTGCCGAATGTCGATCAGACGTTCGTGGATAGAGTCTACGGACACGTAAAGAGCGGGGCGATCAGCTTCGACCAGCAATCCAGCAGCGGCCTATTCTCAAGCCTGATCACGCTCGGTCCGCTCGCGCTCACCGTGCTCCTGCTTATCTTCATCTTGCGACAAGCGCAGAGCGGCGGAAGCCAGGCGCTCTCCTTCGGACGGTCGCGTGCAAAGATGCTCTCCGAGAACCGTCCCAAGGTGACGTTCGCCGACGTTGCCGGTGTGGACGAGGCAAAAGAAGAGCTGGCCGAGATTGTCGATTTTCTAAAGTACCCGAAGAAGTACCAGTCGCTCGGCGCACGTATTCCCAAGGGCGTATTGCTGCTCGGACCTCCGGGAACCGGCAAAACGCTGTTGGCGCGAGCCATCGCGGGAGAAGCGGGCGTTCCGTTCCTTTCGATTTCGGGCTCCGACTTCGTCGAGATGTTTGTCGGCGTCGGCGCCTCGCGCGTCCGCGACCTTTTCGATCAGGCCAAAAAATCGGCGCCGTGTATCGTTTTTATTGACGAGATCGATGCGGTCGGACGCCAACGCGGCGCCGGCTTGGGCGGCGGTCACGACGAGCGCGAACAGACGCTCAATCAGCTTCTCGTCGAGATGGACGGTTTCGATCAGAACACCGGCGTTATTCTCATCGCCGCAACGAATCGAGCCGACGTGCTCGACCCGGCGCTGTTGCGGCCGGGACGCTTCGACCGCCAAATCGTCGTTGCGCGCGCCGATTACAAAGGACGAGAAAAAATTCTCGAGGTTCACGCGCGAAACAAACCGCTCGGAAAAGAAGTCTCGCTCGAAACGCTTGCCAAGCGAACTCCGGGGTTCTCCGGGGCCGATCTCGAGAACTTGCTCAACGAGGCGGCGTTGCTCGCGGCGCGGCGCAATAAGAACATCATCGAGATGAACGACTGCGATGAAGCGATCGATCGCGTCATGGTAGGGCCGGAGCGTAAGTCGGTCGTGATGTCGCAGCAAGAAAAGGAGACGACCGCTTATCATGAATCGGGTCACGCAATCATTGGCGGATTGCGCGAGAAGTCCGACCCGGTTCACAAGGTAACGATCATCCCGCGTGGGATGGCGCTCGGCATCACCTGGTCGTTGCCGGAAGACGACCGCCATAACCGAACCAAAGAAGAGCTGCTTGCGATGATCACCCGTGCCATGGGTGGACGCCTCGCCGAAGAGATCAAGTTCGGCGACGTCACGACCGGCGCGAGCAACGACTTCGAACAGGCGACCGAACTCGCGCGCCGGATGGTGACGCAGTACGGCATGAGCGAGCTAGGCCCGATCCAATTCGGACGCGGCGGCGCGCACCAAGTCTTTCTAGGCCGCGATATCAGCGAAGAGCGCAACTACTCGGAAGAGGTAGCTAGCAAGATCGACGGCGAGGTGCGTAAGATCATCGAAACGTGCTACGCGGACGGCAAACGGATTCTCAATGAGAACTGGCGCAAGGTCGAACGAATGGTGGCGTCGCTGCTCGAGTTCGAAACGGTCGACGCTGAAGAGGTGCGAGCGATTCTCGCCGACCGCCCGTATGACCGTGTGACCGGTAGCGAGGTGACGCCGGCCGAACCTCCGGCCGATCGGCCGATCGCCGGCGAGCCGAAACGCGCCGAGAAACCAACGCGTATACCACCGAAAATTTCTCCGGAACCGGCATGATACTTCGAACGATAATTTCGGCTGCGACGCTCGGCGTCGCATCCTTTCTTTTTGGTGTGCTGCCTGCACCCGCGGCGATGGCGCAGCAGCTTGGTTCGCTGCCGCGCGGCGGTTCGTACGTGCTCGATCCGGATCCGACGGTCGGATCGGCGGCAATCGGACTCTGGTTTCGCGCTCCGGGCGCCGGCTACGACAACGGAACGCCCGGCATCTCAGATTTAGCCGCAACCGCCGCGGCGGTAATGCCGCTCGCCAGCGGGAAATCGCTCTACGGCCTGGTACACTCGGTCGGCGGCGAGCTCAATATCGAGGTCTATCCCGACATCGTTGGGATCGGCGCGATCGTCCCGTCTGCGGCTGCCCGACGCGTCGTGGCGGCGATGACCGCCGCGTATTTTTCGCCCACCGTTGACGATGGCGCCCTAAAGACCGCGCGCGCTAATGCCGCCGTCCTTGGCGTGCAGGAGCGCTACGAGTCCGACGCGACCCTGCACGATTTGCTCTTTCGGCAAATATTTACGGGCGGCCCGGCGCATTATCCGACGCTGCCGAGCACGGTCTCCGCACTCACCAGCATCACGGCGCCGCAAGTGAACGCGTTTGCGAAACGAGCCTTTCGCGCGGAGAACGCGGTCTTGACCTTGACCGGCAACGTTGACGCATCGAGCATTTCTGCGGTTACCGATGGGAGCGGCGCAGGCGCGATGGACACGCCGTACGACTCGCCGCTCGCACCCGCACCCGCCTCGACGACGACGACGGGAGCCGTAGATGGCGTCGGTCTTGCGTGGATCGGTCCGCCAATCGCCGACCAAAAGGCGGCGACGGCGCTCGATTTCGTTGCCGATTATCTCTTCCGCGACCAAACCGGCGTGGTCTCAAAAGATCTCGACAAATCGCACAGCGATGCGGTTGTGGTCGGACAGTTCATCACGCTCCACGATCCGGGCGTCATGGTCGTGACGATCGGCGGCGACAGCGCTAAGCAAGCCGAGCCACGAGTGCTCGCCGCGCTCGACACCCTGCGCGAACCGATTGATAAGGCAACCTTCGAGGCCGCGCGCGAGGCCTTTCTCTATCACGTCGCCGCCGATACGCAGACCCCCCAGCAGCGCGCCGATAATCTCGGCTGGTATAGCGTCGAGGGGAGTCTCGAGTACGCGCCCGGTGCGCTGAACGGATCGTACGAACGCGCTGCACGCGCGCTCGACCCGCAATACGTGTCCGACGTGGTGCGCAAATATCTCGGCAACCCGGTCGTCGTCGATCTAAGAGCGGCGCCGCCTCCAAAGGAATCTTCGCAGTGAGACAGTTTCTTTTCGTTGCGGCCGTGCTGGCGATCGCGGCGGGACCGCAGGCGGCGTTCGCCGCAACGAGTGTCCCGGTGCCGAGCGTCGAGGTCGCTAGCGGCGCGACGATCGTCAGTCAACCCGATAGCAGCGCCTCTCTCGTCGGTGTCGCGTTCGTCGTTCGGGCCGGTCTCGATCGCCAAACGATGAAGCAGAACGGTTTAGCGGCCCTCGTCGCGCAGACGATTATCCGCTCTCCGGTCGGCGGACAGGGTAACGCGCCCGCGATGCCGCTCGAAGACGCGATCGCCGCGCGCGGAGGCTCGGTGCGCTTTACGGTCGATCCCGGAGACGTCCGGTTTTACATCGAGGCGCTCGCGGCGGACGCACCCGCCGTTCTCGATCTCTTCCGTGCAGCGATAACGGCGCCCGACTTTTCGTCCTCGACGATTCGCGAAGCGCGTTCCGCGCTGATGCGTCAAATTGCGGCGAGCCAACAGGTAGCGCTGCAAGTCGGTCTTGACATGCTCAACGCGGCGTCCTCCGGGCAAGCGAATGCGGGTCTGCCGGAGCTGGGCACGCCGGCCTCGCTCGCGCAGTTTTTTTCCAGCGATGTGCGGGCGTTCTACCACGCCTATTATCGTCGCGGCGGGACGCTGGTCAGTGCGGCAGGACGACTCGACGCGCTCGCGCCGAGTGCGCTCACGGCACTTGCAGCAGCGCTGCCGGAAGGAACGACCGCGCCGGTGACGGTCCGGACCCCGGCGCTTACCGGCGCGACGCATGAGATCGTCGCTCATCGCGATATCTCGTCGCCGTGGTTGATCGCACAATATCCCGCCCCGAAGGTTGACAGCAGAGACTTCGGACCGATGCTGGTCTTAGCGGCGTTCGTTCGGCGCACGCTCTCCGACATCGCGCAGGTGCCCGGGGTCGTTTCGCCGACCTTCGCATCCCGCTCGGTCGGCGCCGTTTACGCTTACGATAGAACTCCTGCCAGCTTGGTACTTTACGTCAACGGTGGATTGAACGGAAGCCCGAGCCGAGCGTTCGCTACGGCACTCTCGATCGTCAACGTGCTGGCCGCAACGCGTCTGCAAGGTTCGATCGAGGAGTTCAAGGCTGAGGCCGCGGGCGATTTCGCCAACGACGCAACCACGCTCGAAACGCGTACTTGGCTTGCGGCCGTCTTCTCGCGCGAGAGCGCTTCACCCGATTTCATCAATCGCGCGCTGGCGGCGATCTCGGCGACGACTCCTGACGACGTACAGCGAGTTGCCCGAACGTATCTGGGCAATCCGACGATCGCGCTGGTTCTGCCCCGCGGAACGAATCTCCAGGATTGAACGAGGGCTGCTGAATCAGCTCCTCGTTCGAGATGCGACATGAAGGTTGCGTTGGTTCACGATTATCTGAACCAGCGGGGCGGCGCCGAACGCGTCTTCGCCCACATCGCGCAGGCCTGGCCCCAAGCGCCGATCTTCACCGCACTCTATGACGAGCGCGTCGTAGGCGATCTCTTCCCCGCGAGCCGAGTGCGCGGCTCGCATCTTGCGCGCATCCCGTTTGCAAACCGCTACTTTCGAGCGCTTGCGCCGCTCTATCCCAAGGCCTTCGAGGGCTTCGACTTGCTCGGCTTCGATGCAGTCGTCAGCTCGACGACCTCGTGGGCCAAGGGCGTGTGCGTTCCGCCCGGGGCCATCCACGTCTGCTACATCAACACGGTCAGCCGGTTTGCGTTCGCGCGTGACGAGTACGTTCCGCGCCTCGCGCGCCCATTCGTGGATCGCCTCATTGCCTGGGACCGCGAAGCGGCAAAACGCCCGACGCGCTTCGTCGCAAACTCGCGCAACGTCGCCCAACGGATCCACAAATACTATGGTCGCGAGTCTGAGGTTCTTCACTGCCCCGTCGATCTCGACCGCTTCAGCGTCGGCCCCGGCAACGGCGACTACTTCATCGTTGCTTCGCGCCTCTTGCCGTATAAGCGGATCGACCTCGCCATTGCGGCTGCTGCGATCGCAAACGTGCCGCTGCTGATCGCCGGCACGGGCCCGGCAGAGAGTTCGTTGCGCGAGCGCGCGCGTGGAACGACGACGACGTTGCTGGGCTACGTGAGCGATGCACGCCTCAACGAGCTGATCGGAAAGGCGCGCGCGGCGGTCGTGCCGGGCGAGGAAGACTTTGGTCTCGTACCGCTCGAGGCGGCAGCCGCCGGACGTCCAACGATCGCTTACCGAGGCGGCGGCGCGCTCGAGACGATCGTCGAAGGCGAGACGGGCGCGTTCTTCGACGAGCCGAATGCCGAATCGCTCGCGCGCATCCTGCGCGACCTCGACGCATCCCGCTACGATCCGCAACGTCTGCGCGCTCACGCGGAGCGATTCTCGCCGGAAAACTTCATCGCGCAGCTTCGCGCGATCGTCGAGCGCGTCTATCGAGAGAAACGCGAAGGGCGCGTCGAACCAACGGGCTGATGCGCAGCCGCTCGTCGCTCACATCCTGTTCGCTCCTGCTCTTCCACTCTTCCGGGAGAACAAAGTTTTGAAACAGCCCTCCATGGCTGGCCCGGAAACGCTGGACGCTGCGCATCAGCCCGTTGATTCGCCGCTCCTGCGCGCTCGAGAGTTGCGAGCTATCTACATCGGGGTGGCGGTTTTTGCGGCGGTTTATATCTCGCTGGATTTCAACAAGCTCTATGCGTTGCGGTATGGCGCCGATCTCGGAACGTATCTGCAGACGCTCGTAAATCTCCAGCACGGCTCGTCGTGGAACTACGGTGAGTGGAAACATCACTTTCAAGTCCACGACTCATGGATTCTGACGTTGCTCGTCCCGGTCGTCGCACTGTTTCCGCGAGCGCAAACGCTTATCGTCGTGCAAGTGGTAGCGGTTGCCGTGGCGGCGATTCCGCTGGTTTTGCTGGCTCGGGAGCTCGGCGCCGGCGCACGAGCGGCGAACTTGCTCGGTATCGCGTATTTGTTGACCCCGGCGGCGCAAGGGCTAAGTTACGACAACTTTTCCGAGAACGTCTTCGTACCGCTGCTCGCCTTTGGTGGGGCGCTGGCGGTGCGCAAGCGCGCCTTTTGGTGGGGACTGATCTGCGCGCAGCTGCTGATGGGGCTCAAGGAAGATCAGATTCTTTTCGTGCTTTGGTTTGCAGCGGCGTGCGCGCTCTGGTGGGACCGGCGAATCGGTCTCGCGCTTTGCGTTTTGGCGATCGCCAATGGCGTTGGTTTCTGGACGTTCGAGCGCGCCCTCGGCGGGCGGCCAAACGATCCGGGCTATTCGTTGAAGATCTTCAACCTCGGCGGCAAGATATCCATGGTGCTATTGTTGCTGGCACCCTTCGCATTTGCGCCGCTGATGGTGGGACGCTGGCTTCTGCTCGGAGCGCCGCTGCTTGCCGAGATCGTCTTCATGCAGCCGTGGAACTACGAACCGAGCCGCATCGGATCGCACTACGTCGCGCCGCTTCTGGCCGCCACGGCGATCGCCGCAGCGTTCGGAATCGCACGCTATCCGGGTTTCGGTCGCGCGGTCGTGCCGTGCGCGCTCGTCGTGATGCTGCTCTTCAACGATTCCGTTTTGCGACCCGGACGCTGGCCGTACATCGTGGATTGGAATGCTTACGCGAAGGCGGTCCAGACCCGTGAGAGCGGCCACGCGGTCCTGCTTCACCGCCGCGACGAAGGTGTTTGGGCGGTCGCGGCCGCGAATCCCGACGTCCGTCTCGATCCGCGTGCCGATCCCCGCTTTCCACGCTGCCCGGCCTACGATAGGAGCGCGGCTGCGTTCTTCGCAAGCATGACCGGACGCATGCCGCAGCGCTTATGCGGCGGGGTGCCGGTCCGACCGTGAGCGGCCTTACGACGCTGCGCGTACCCGCCGTTCGAGAAGATCGCGGGCGCTTTGCCGCATTGCGCGGCAAGCGCGTGCTGATCTATTGGCCGCACGGTTTGGGCGATTGGGTGAGCTTCGGAGCGATCGCGCCGTTACTCGAACCCACAAATACTTACGCGATTACGCGATTCGGTGACGATTACGTCAGTCTCGTGGAGGGACACGCAACGGTCGAGCCGCTGTTCAGCGGCGTGCGCGCTCCTAACGATGGCGCGTCGCGCGGAACGCGCCATCTCGGTCTTAACTTAAAACGGTGCGACGGCCGAACGGCGAGCCTCGAGCTGCCGCCCCCGCTCGACGCAGCGATCGCGCGCTTCGGGCCTGAGGTTCTACTCTGGACCGATTATCCCGAGACCGAAGGACGCACGGCCTATCCGTTTCATACCAAAGCTCGGAACCTCGTGCGCTTACTCGTCTCGCCCGAACGCGTTGCCGGTCTCGATCTTGCCGTGCCGCTCGCGAATGGGATCGACTTTTTGGCTCCGCAAGCGACGCAGCAGCGGCTCGACGAACGGCTGCGGGAATTTGCGCCGCCGGGGTCGCGCCTCGCCGTGATCTCGCGAAGCGGGCTCACTGCGGCGCGCAAGAACTGGGGCGACGGCTCCGAAGCGCGGGCGCTTGTGGCCGCGATAGGTCGCCCGTCAGCGCCGTGGCGCTTCATCTCGATGGACGACGAGGTTCTCGGCGACCGCGTCGCCGGGTTCCGCCGGCTCTTCGGCGATCTCGACGAACCGTTTGCGCGGCTCTACAAAGCTCTGAGCAACCGCGTCGACCTGTTCGTCGGCATTCCGGCCGGCCCGCTGCACTTCACGCTCGCGCGCGGCGGGATCCCGACGGTCGGCATATGGATCGCGCATCATCCCGATTGGTACGACGAGCCCAACCCCGCAGCGATTCATCTGGTCGGACGATATGTCCGCGACCGCTCCTTCGAACGCAGGCCGGCTACGACGAGCAAACCTCTCCGGCTCCACCACCGCCTCGAGTATCTCGACACGCCCGGGATCCCGGCCGAAGCGGTAGCGGCAGCTGCAGCGGAGCTGCTCAAGTAACTTTCTGCCCGGCTAAGAGAAAGACGATCGATACCGCGTTGAAGAGCGAGTGCGAGATCATCGAGGCGTAGGCGTTTTTAGTTCGGTAGTAGACGGCACAGAGGACGATGCCGCCAAGCGCCAACGGAACGAGCGCATACAGGTCGCCGTGCGCGATTCCGAAGAGCAAGCCGCTCGTAACCGCCCCTCCCCAGAAGCCGCCGTAGCGCAGGCCCAGATTGAAGAAGAAGACGCGGAATAGCGTCTCTTCCGCAAAGGGTGCGAAAACGACGGCGAAGAGCGTGAAGATCGTGATTGTAGTGGGGTCGTGAAGATGTTTGAATATCTGCACGATATCTTGGGGATGCTCGGCCCTTGCGAGGTAATCGATCAACGTAGCGCTGCCGTTTGCTACGACGAACATTGCGGCGGCGCCGATCAATGCCGCCACGATCGTCGCTCGCTGCGGCACGCGAAAGCCCAGCTCGCGCAGCGTGAACTTTGAAAGCGACGGAAGCGTCCACAACAACAGCGCGACGAGCAATGCGTCGACCACGAACTGCACCTCGATGACCACGTCGACCTCGAAGGTGCTGATATTCTTGGGTCCCGTGTTCCGAATACTGAAGAAAAAGACGACGATGAAGAGCCCGGCGATAAAGCCGGCTATCAGCCAGGTCCAGGGGCCCGCGAAACTATTCTTCGGCCAGCGCGTCGGCCAAGCGGGCGAAATCGCCGAGGTCGAGTCGTTCACCGCGAAGCTCCGGAGAGAGATTGCTCAGTTCGAGCGCCCGCGCGATCTTCGCTCGATCGAGATCGAGTGCGAGCGCGAGCGTGTTCGAGAGCGTCTTGCGCCGGTACGCGAAGGCGCCACGCACGACCTTCCAAAACAGCGCGGGGTCGCGCGGATCGACGATAGGCCGCTCGCGCCGCACGAGCCGCACGACGGCGGAACGCACTTTCGGCGGCGGGAAAAATGATCCCGGCGAGAGCGTGAACACCGGTTGAACCTGCATCGCATACTGCACCGCGACCGAGAGGCTGCCGTACTCCCGCGTGCCGGGTGAGGCCGCAAGACGATCGGCGACGTCTTTTTGGAGCATGACCGTCAGCGAATTGGGACCGTGCTCCATTTCAACGAGCCGAAGCACCACCGGGGTCGCGACGTTATACGGTAAGTTTCCGGCGACGCTCCATGGCCGTCCGGACGACCACGCTCGATAATCGAACGTCAGCGCGTCGGCGTGCAGGATGCACGCCGGCGCCAGATCGGTGCGAGAACGAAGGAGCGTGACGAGGCCGGGATCGATCTCGATCGCGGTGAGGTTGGCGCCTTCTTCGATGAGCGCGAGCGTCAGCGTCCCGGTGCCCGCACCTATTTCGAGCATTCGGAGATCGGGCGCTGCGTCGGAAAGCGAGAGCTGTGCGATCTTGCGCGCGGCCGATGCGTTTTCGAGGAAGTTCTGCCCGTAGCGCTTTTTTGGCCGTAATCCGGCCTGCGCGAGCAGCCGGCGGGGCGTCGACACCCCGCTATTCTACGCTACTTGAGGCGGTAGACCGTGACGCCGCGACGGCCGAAGAGCATCGCGCCGCGCAGTGTGTCGAACCCGAGATCGATGCGGTTCCCGACGATCGCGCCGCCGGTGTCGCCGGCGACGGCGTAACCGTAGCCCATTATATAGAGGCGGCTGCCGAGTGGAATGACGCGCGGGTCGACGGCGACGATTCCGTATCCGGCGCGGCGGCCGATCGCCGTCATCCCGCTGCCGCCCGCAGAGCCGGCCGTGTAGGCCGTCGCCACCATCTGCATGGCGTCCATCGCGCTGCGCGCAAGCGATGCCATCCGGGCAATGCTGTGGGCCTCAAACGCGGCGAGCGGTGACGTGCCGATGCCTTCGGCGACGATGCGCTTCCTCGGCGAGCGAAGAACCTTTGTAAAGAGAACGGAGCGGTGAACCGCGCCGCCGGCGCGTTGATCGTACTGAACCCAGGCGACGGCCACACCGGACGAGCCGGCCGCGATCACTTTACTCCGCCCCGGCGCGAGTTCCGGAACTAAGCGGCGAACGGTTGGTGGTGCGATGGTGGGGTGCTCGACGCGCTCCCAAGTGAGCGAGCCGTCGTGGTGCCAAGTTACCTGAGTTGGGACCGCCGGGTCGGCGTTAGCTGCAGCTGGATTTATGTAGAGGCTCGCGACGACGAGTGCGGCCCCCAAAAAACGTCCTATCAACCCGATATTCCTTTCTTCTCTCGACTCGCCTCAAGGTCTCAGCTCTACACCGCGCAGAGGACGGACGATGAATGGGAGCCGCGTTTTGGGGAAGCGGCGAAACGGCCGCGGGATGACGGAACCGGATGACGCCAGGTGCAGACAGCCTGCTCGCTGTCTTTCCGGCAGGCTAGTCTAGTAACTCGCGGACTATACCATACCCTTTTCAGCGGGCGAATATGGCTTAAGTCGTTGAGTGGCAGGACGCTCCTTCTTGCCGGGCTCCTTGCTCAGCT
Organism: Vulcanimicrobiota bacterium; assembly: GCA_963748875.1. Lineage (GTDB taxonomy): Bacteria > Vulcanimicrobiota > Vulcanimicrobiia > Vulcanimicrobiales > Vulcanimicrobiaceae > Cybelea. Next base: position 3,548,415 of record CAVVKC010000001.1, on the reverse strand, counting down.
GAGGCGAAGAGGTGCGCATGGAGCCCCTGCGCGTCGGATTCTTCACCGAAATTTATCGGCCCGTGGTCAACGGCGTCGTTGCATCGGTGGAAGCGCTCGCTGAGGGTCTGCGCGCTCGCGGACACGAGGTCTACTGCTTTGCACCCCGGATGCCCGGCTACGAGGAGGCCGATGGGCCGGTCTTTCGGATGCCCTCACTGCCGCTTCCGACGCGAACCCCCTATCGGCTCACGCTGCCGCTGGTCAGCCGGCGCAACCTCAACGGCATCATCAAGCGCTTGTCGATCGTTCACGTGCACTCACCATTCGTCACCGGATGGATGGGCACGCGTTACGCACGGCGATACGGCATGCCGCTGGTCTACACATACCACACGCAGCTCGAAGCCTACGCGCACTACGTTCCCTTCGAACCGAATGCGACGCGCTTCGCCGCGGCGGCACTGACGCGCGCTTTTGCAAATCAGGCCGATGCGGTCGTCGTTCCCACGCCGGCGATGGCGACGCGACTTCGTCAGCTCGGCGTCACGGTGCGGCTGGAGGTCATCCCTAGCGGCATCGACGTGGCGCGCTTCGGCGCCGGGCGGCGCGACGAGAGCTTGCGCGCGCGGCTCGGGGTCGGAGCGCGCGACCAGCTCCTCTTATTCGTCGGCCGGCTGGCAAAGGAGAAGAACGTTGAGCTGCTGTTGCGCGCGCTTGCGCTGGCGGGGGACGATTCGCTGAAGCTGGTTATCGCCGGCGATGGACCGCTGCGCCAAGATCTCGAGCGGCAGGCCCGCGAAGCCCACGTCGGCGCCTCGACGCACTTTCTCGGCGCCGTTGGGCAAGACGACCTTCCGAATCTCTACGCGAGCTCCGATGCCTTCGTGATGCCCAGCATGACCGAGACGCAGGGACTCGTTCTTGCCGAAGCGCTGGCTGCGGGCGCCTGCGTGATCGCCTCGGATGCCCCGCAGAACCGCGACGTCCTGGGCGACGCGGGACGGTTGGTGCCGGCGACCGCCGAGGCCTTTGCGAGTGCTTTCCGCGAGCTGACCGCCGGCGCCGGCTTCGACCCGGAGACGGCCCGCCGCGCCGCAGCTAACTTTTCGATCGACCGCCAGATCGACGGCGTCCAGCGGCTCTACGCAAGCCTGATGCGACCGGCTTGCATTGCTTGACCTCGAACATACGTTCGGCCTATAATTGGGCACGAGGTTCACGAGATGCGAACGATGCGAAGCCCCGATCCTGGAGTCGATGCGATGGTCGGCTACGCGGCCGACGGCCGGGGGAGCGGCATAGCCTACGCGCGCCTAAGCCTTGGGCGATCGCGGCGCTTCTTGCGCGTCGGTTTTCGGGTTGGCGCGAGCCCTCCGTTTCCGGAGAGAGCCGTCGGGTATGCGGCGCTGACCGCGGTGACGCGGGTTTTGTGCAGACGCGGCTTCCGCGAGGTGCGGTTCGTGCTCGCCGATGCGGATTTCGTCGAAGAGATCGCGAGCGGAGGAGGTATCGCCGAGAGGTTGGTGATTCCGTACGTGCGTCTGCGCTGCACGCTCAACTCATTGAGTAAGTTCAGCGTACGCGCTGCTCCCACTGACGATCTTACGCAAAGGGCACGAGCCGAAGTGGCGCTGAACGTCGCGGCATGACGTTCGTCCGGCTCCGGCCGGAAAGGTTGCCGATCGAAACGCGCGCACTGGCGCGCGCCTTGTTGGGTTGCGTCATCGTACGCGATAGCGACGAGGGAATCGCAGCGGGTCGAATCGTCGAAACGGAAGCCTATCTCCCGGGCGACCCGGCCTGTCACGCGTTTAGCGGGAAGAGCCCGCGCAACGCGACGCTCTTCGGTCCGCCCCACCGGGCCTACGTCTATCAAATTTATGGAACGTCCTATTGTTTTAATTTATCGAGCGAGGGCGACGGAGAAGGAGCCGGCGTGCTCGTCCGAGCCCTCGAACCACTGGCAGGTCTCGCCCTGATGCAACGGCGCCGCGCGACCGAGCGCGCGCGCGACCTTTGTCGTGGGCCGGGCCGGCTCTGCCGCGCGCTCGCTATCGACCGTTCCCTCGATGGAATCGATCTCTTTACGCATCCGCTCCTTTGGTTAGCCGAAGGCAGCACGCTCGGCGCTCGCGTGCGCCGCGGTCCTCGCATCGGCGTGACCCGAGCAGCGGAGCGGAGGCTGCGTTTCTACGCGGCGGGAAGTCCCTTCGTCAGCGGAGCCGCTCGGTTGAGCCCCGCTTGAACGCTCGGTGAGGCTGTGCTATAGTGTGGTCGTCGCGTTGCGGTCCTTTGGTGACAGCCGTGACACCCTTTTGACATCCCCACGTTCACGTCACCGACCTAATTGCGAAGGCAGCCCCGCCTCGTGCTCGGTCGTGTAAGCTTGATGCGAACGACACAAGGGAAGCTCTGACTTAGAGCAACCCTAAAAAGTGAGAAAGTTTTCTGCAAACCGAACATCGGCCCAACATCGAGCATCGTCCGAATAACGACATGCGTCCCCAACAAGGGGGCGGAGGACGTCGCCGGCGGTCGCGTCGACGGCATAACTTCCCGCAACATCCCGTCGTCTTTCACGACCAGGTTCCGCAAGTAGAAGTGCCACCGATACAGACCGCGGCGCAGCTCGGTGAAAAGACGAAGACCGAGCTCATCGAGCTCGCAAAAGAATTCGAAGTCGAAATTCCCACCCCCGCAAAGATCAAGAAGGACGAGCTCGTAACGCTGCTCGTGCAAGCGCAAGTCGCGCGTTCCGGTATCGAGGTGGCGAGCGGAATTCTCGACGTCCTGCCGGAGGGTTACGGGTTCTTGCGCCGGGCCGGCTATTACATCGGCAACGACGACATCTACGTCAGCCAGTCGCAGATACGACGCTTCGATCTGCGGCGTGGCGACATGGTCGAAGGTCAGGTGCGGCGTCCGAAAGAGAGCGAGAAATACTACGGTCTGATTCGCGTCGACAAAGTCAACGAGTTAGACCCCGAAGCTATCAAGGGTCGCCGCGTTTTCGAGAAGGGAACGCCGATCTATCCGCAAGAGCGCTTCAAACTTGAAGTTCGCTCGACCCAGCTTTCGACGCGCGTCATCGATCTGTTCTCGCCGATCGGCATGGGTCAGCGCGCGTTGATCGTATCGCCGCCCAAAGCCGGCAAGACGACCCTGCTCAAGAATATCGCGAACTCGATCTCGATCAATCACCCCGACGCGCACATCATTGCGCTGCTGGTCGACGAACGGCCCGAAGAGGTCACCGACATGCAGCGGACGATCGACGGTGAAGTCGTCGCTTCGACCTTCGACGAGCATCCCGAGAACCACACGACCGTTGCCGAGCTTGCCATGGAGCGCGCGAAGCGCCTAGTGGAGCTGGGGAAGGACGTCGTGATCCTGCTGGACTCGATCACGCGCCTCGCGCGCGCCTACAACCAGGTCATCGCAAGCTCCGGGCGCACGCTTTCGGGCGGTCTCGACACCGCCTCGCTCCACAAGCCGAAGCGGTTCTTCGGTGCGGCTCGCAAGATCGAGGAGGGAGGCTCGTTGACGATCATCGCAACGGCGCTGATCGAGACCGGATCGAAGATGGACGACGTCATCTTCGAAGAGTTCAAAGGCACCGGCAACATGGAGATCGACCTCACCCGCAAGCTCGCGGAGTCGCGCGTCTTCCCGGCGATCGACATCAAGCGCTCGGGAACGCGACACGAAGAACTGTTGCTCTCGCCCGACGAGATGCGCAAGATCTGGATGCTGCGCCGCGCGACGGCGGTGCTCAACACCGGCGACATCACCGAGATCATCCTCGACAAGATGGCGCAGACTCGCACGAACGAAGAGTTCCTGCAGACGGTTACCAAAGAGGCGCTGTCGATGAACCGCGGCTACGAGGATGGAGGGAACGGAAAGTACTAAGCGGACAAGCGCGCAACATGTTGCATCGGGGCCGCTCCTCGCCCGCGTCCTGCGGGCTCCTGCTCATCCGCGCTCGCGCCAACTGCTGAGGACAATTTTGACCTCCTGTCAATGGCGCTCGCGTCGGAAGCCCCACCGCAACACGTAGCGCGCTTACCGCGAATACGTTCCGTTTTTAGGCGAGGTTCGAGTCGCCTATGTCCGAGCCGAAGATTAGGCTTAACAAATATCTCGCGAGTGCGGGAGTGGCCGCGAGGCGTAAGGCTGACGAGCTGATTGCGGCTGGGCTCGTCCGCGTCAACGGCAGAATCGTAACCGCGCTCGGTTCAATTGTCGGCGGCGATGACGTCGTTGAAGTGAACGGCGTCGCCGTCGTGCCGCCCGAGCAATGTACCTATTTGCTCCTGCACAAGCCGATCGGCGTGGTGACGACCATGCGCGACCCTCGAGGACGGCGCACGGTCGCTGACTTCGTGCCGGCGGGTGCGAGGCTCGTTCCGGTCGGCCGCCTCGACTACGCGACGAGCGGTGCGCTCCTGTTGACCGACGACGGCGAGCTCGCGTACTCTTTGCTTCACCCGAGCTTCGGCGTCGAGAAGACCTATCGAGCCGCGATCGCCGGGCGACTCTCCGCTGACGACGTCCGGCTGCTGCATCGCGGAGTAACTGTCGACGAGCTTCGAGCCGCCGGCGCTAAGGTGCGCGTCGTCGCGGTGCGCCGCGGAGGCTCGGTCGTCGATATCACGATTCACGAAGGGCAGAACCGGCAGGTTCGCCGGATGTTCGAAGCGCTCGGCCATCCGGTTCTCGCGCTGGCCCGAACGCGCTTTGGGCCGCTGCGCCTCGGCGAGCTCGCTCCCGGCAGTTGCAGGCCCCTGACGGCAAAGGAGCGCGCCGCGCTCGAGCGGCATCGCAGGCCGCCGAGCGAACGGGCTCGTACCAAGCCGGACACGAAGATTCGCCAACGAACTCGAGGTATGCCATGAACGCTCATCTCCGAATCGTCGCATCGTCCGTCGCGATGCTCGTTGCGGTCGCGCAAGCGCCGGCGCTCGCGCAGTACGCCAACGAGTTCACGCCCGCAAAACTCATCCACCAGGGGAAGACGACCAACGCAATTGCCGGCAACGGTACGGTCGTCGTGCAAGTTCAGGTCAACGCCGACGGCTCGCACAAGGCCGTCAAGGTCATCCACTCTTCCAATTCGGGCGATAACGCGGCGGCTATGGACATCGCACAAAACTCGAGCTATCGTCCGGCTCATCGCGGAAACACGCCGGTCGTCTCCTTCTACGATTTCACGCTAAAGTTCAACGGCAAGTCGGTGGCGACCAATGCGAATGAGACTGAGGGCGGGGCGACCCCGGGCGGTGGTGGTGGCGGTCTCAGCCCGGCCGCGACCCGAGTCGCGGCGCTGATTCGGCAGGGCGCGTACCAACAGGCAAGATCGAAAGCCGAGGCCGATCTGCTCTCTGCGCCGGAGGACGAATCGCTGCGACAGATGCTCGGCATCGCCGCCTACGACGCGGGTGACCCGGTGGCGGCCGCGGCCGCCTTCGACAAGGTGAGCACGATCGGCTCGCAGTTTCGCCCCGCCGCCGCCGCCAGCTTCGCCGAGGCGGCGGTCAAGGTGGCCCAGAGCAATCCTACTCAAGCGCTCTCCTACGCGCAGAAAGCCATGTCGCTCGATCCGAGCGCCAACTCACGCTTCGCGCTAGGCGTCGCGCAGCTCGCCAATGGCGACAACGCAGGGGCGGTGGCATCGCTCAAAGCCGCGCACGACGCCTCGATGTCGAATCCGAAGATCCCGGTCAACTCGAAAGTGAACATCGACACCGAGCTGCTGCAGGCCTACCTCGCAAACCACGATACGGCCGACGCGCAAGCGATCGCCGCTCAAATCAAGCAGCTCGACCCCAGCAGCACGGCCGCATCTCAAGCGGTCGGGGTCGGCCTGATCAAGTCCGGCCAGGCTGCGCTCGACGCCAAGGATTACGCGACCGCACTCAGCGATTTCGATAAAGCCGCGGCTACCGGCGACCCGACGGTTGCCGTCACAGCCGACACCCAAGCCGCGTTAGCCGTATCACAGACCCCGAAGCCGGACTACAAGCGAATGCAAGCTTATGCGGAGAGTGCGCTGGCAATCCAGCCAAATAATGCGTTGGCGAACTTCGCCGAGGGTATAGCATTGACTGGTCAGTACAACTCGAGCCACGACGACGGCACGAAAAAACGGGCCATCGCGGCGCTCGACAAGGCCGACCAGCAGGCCAAGACAGACGGTAACATAGCCCTATCGCTTCAAATCGAGTCCTTCGAAAAAAAATATCTCAATCCAACGTCTTCGGGCCAGTCGGGAGGCGGCAGCTAACGTTACCAGGACTTTAGAATGGGGTAGGCCAATGGCTCGCCCTCACAGGGCGAGAGGTCGCCACAAGAACAACATTTAGGGGAGGGTCGTAAACACCGTGGGTTTGTTTTCCGGATTTATGAGTCTCATGCAGCAGGGCGGCTGGGACATGTGGTTGCTCCTGCTCATTTCGATCGTCGGACTAGCCGTCGTCATCGAGCGGCTCGTCTTCTTTCAGACGCAGCATTCGGATACCAAAGGTCTGCTGCGCCAGATCGGGGCGAAGGTATCCGCCGACGATCTCGACGGTGCGATCGAAATCTGTAAGAAGAACCGCGGCATGCTTCCGCGGATCCTCGAGTTTGGTCTTCGCCGCGGCGAGAAGAATCGCGCCGATATTACCGACGCCCTCTCGATCGCGCTGATGGAGCACCTCAACTCGCTGGAGCGCAATCTGGCGATCATCGGCACGATCGCAGTCATCGCACCGTTCGTCGGTCTCTTCGGAACGGTCTTGGGCATCATCCGCGCCTTCCAAGACATCGCCCTGAAGGGCAACTCGACGCCGGCCGTCGTAGCGGCGGGCGTCTCCGAGGCGTTGATCACGACGGCAACGGGTCTCATCATCGCGGTCATCGCGGTGGTGTTCTTCAACTTCTTCAAGTCGCGCATCAAGAATTACAACCAAGAGATGATCGTCGCCGCGAACCAGCTCGCCGAAATGCTGCACTTCCACAACACCGGCTCGCCGATTCCCACCGAGCTTTATCAGCCTTCAAGAGCGACCAAGTAAGCAGGTAGGGTCGAGACCGTGAGCCTGCTATCGTCGCAGCAAGATCAAGAAGTGATGGCGGAGATCAACATCACGCCGTTTACCGACGTGTTGTTGGTCTTGCTCATCATCTTCATGATTCTCGCAGCGCTCGTCGCGCCGCCGGGCTTCGAGAAAGAGCTTCCGAACAAAAACCCGAATTCGTCGACCAACACCAAGAACAAAAACGATATTGAAGTCGACGTCAACAACAAGGGCGTGATCTTCGTCGACGGCGTCAAAACCGATGAGACCGGCATCTATCGCGTAATTTACGATGCCGCGAAGAAGAAGCCGCACCATCACGTGGCGATCGTCGCCGACGCGAAGGCACCCTACGGAATCATCATTAGAATCCTGGACGCCGCCAAGAACGCGGGTCTCGAAGACGTCGGTTTCGTAACGTCGTAAGCATCGGTGATGCAGCGGTCGCCGGGCGCACAAAAAAGGGAGGTCTAGAACGTGGCCGTTTCCACAGGTGGAGGCGAAGATGAGGTAATGTCGACGATCAACATCACGCCGTTTACCGACGTGTTGTTGGTGCTCCTCATCATCTTCATCATTTTGGCGTCGGTTACCAAAGAACCGAAACTTCCCGACGCATTCAACAAGGACAAGGTTCAGCCGTCGCAGATCGTCGTGATGGTCGACGAACACGACCACGTCCAGATCGGCTCGAACCAGGTGAGCATCGCCGACATGAAGGCGGCTTTCGGACAGCTTCAAGACGCCACCGATCACCGGTTCAAAAGCGTTATCGTCAAAGCGTCTCCGAAAGCCAGCTATGGGATCATCCTCCAAGTAATGGATGCGGCGAAATCGGTCGACCTTACCGATTTTGGTCTCGCCAATCACGTGCAGAGCATGCCCGAGGGAATGAGCCCGTAAGGATGGCAAAGCGCGGCGGATATCTGACCACCGGCGAGCGCGTCCGGAGCTTCATCGGCTGGGCGTTCGTCCTCTCGCTGATCTTGCATTTAGCGATCGGGTCATTTCTTCCGAACTTCGCCAAGCATAACGAGCAACAGGGACCCGAGCAGGTCACGGTGCAAAAACGGCGCGTCATCGTGCACACGCCGCCGCCGCCCACGCCGACCCCGCCACCGACACCGACTCCGCCGCCTCAGGCGACGCCGCCGCCGAAGCAGCAGAAGCAGGTTCAGCAACCCAAGCTCAAGGTCAATCTCGTTAAAACCACGAGCAAGTCAGCCAGCGGATCTACCGAGAACACCGTCGCGCAGCCGAAATCCGGTACCGAGAACGGCGCTCCGCAGGGGCAAGGAACCGGCGCGCCCGCCCCAGCCGCCACGGTCGGAACGCCCAAGCCGGCATGTGCGAACCCCAACGTCGAGGCGTCGGTAACCAATCCGGTGCAGCCCGACTACCCCGAATCGGCCAAGGATCTGGGGCTCGGTGCGGTCACGGTCAATGTCGAAGTCACGGTGGGTCCCAGTGGGAATTTGATTGGTGCGTCGATTTATAAGAGTTCGGGCAACATGTCGATCGATCAGGCGGCGCTGCGCGCAGCGCGCCAGTCCACGTATTCCCCGAAGCTCGTCGACTGCTCGCCGACGCAGGGTAACTATCTCTTCCGCGCCGACTTTCAACCCGACTAGGCTCCTCAGCCGATCCACTCGCAATGAGCCATGAAGCGCGCACCGCGTTTACTGTTGGTCGCGATTGCGCTCTCGCTGCTGATTCATCTCATCATCGCGCTGATTCTTCATCCACCTTCGCCGACTCCGGAGAGTCAAGCTGAGGTCGTCTCGATTCAACATCGTCCCGCGACGATCGCGGTGACGAAAACAACGCCTCCGCCGCCTCGCCCCAAGCAAACGCCCGCGCCCCGAACTCGCAGCTCGGCGCCGCCCGCGCGTAAAGGCCCGGGAACGACCGGAACTTCCGGCGGAACCGCCGCTCCGCCGACCCCGATCGTTGCGCGCGTGACGCCGCAACCGACCGCGGCCCCCAGCGGCGCCTGCACGCAGCCGAATACTGAGGCGGCCGTCGTCGCCACGCCGTCGCCGCCCGATATTCCGATCGACACGCGGGCATCGGGGACCAGCGGCGTCGCGCAGGTGAGCGTTCAGCTGGACGCCACCGGCCAGGTGACCGGAGCGGGCGTTAAGCAGAGCACCGGCAATTCGTCGCTCGACCTCGTCGCCGTTGGGATGGCGCGCGACGCGCGTTACTCGCCCGCGCTGCGCGACTGCAAGCCGATAGCGGGGACCTATGCCTTCAGCGTGAAGTTCGTGGCCTGGTGACTTTCTCGCAAGCAATCACGCTCGCACTATTGCAGGGTGTCAGCGAGCTCTTTCCGGTCTCGAGCCTCGGCCACACGATCCTCGTTCCGGCATTGCTTCACTGGCAGAACATCGAGCGCTCGAGCCCGTCGTTTTTGGCATTCGTCGTCGTACTGCACCTCGGCACGGCGCTCGCGTTGATCCTATTCTATCGCGCGCAGTGGTATGCGATTGTCCGCGCGCTGGCCCGAAGCGTCGTGCGGGGCCGCCTGAGTGAAGACCGCGACGAACGGATCGGTTGGCGTTTGGTCGTTGGAACGATTCCGGTCGGAATTCTCGGCATCATCTTCGAGGCGCCGGTGCGCCGGCTGTTCGGGTCACCCGCCCCGGCCGCGCTCTTCCTCGTCGTCAACGGCTTGGTAATGTTTGCCGGAGAAGCGCTGCGGCGGCGTCAACACGGCACGACGTCCGGAGCGTACAAACCAATCGAGGAGCTCAGTTATCCAGCGAGCCTGCTCATCGGCGTGGCGCAGTCGTTCGCGTTGCTGCCGGGTATATCGCGCTCGGGCATCTCGATGGTGGCGGGACTGCTCTGCGATCTCGACCACGAGCATGCGGCGCGCTTTTCGTTCTTGCTGGCAACGCCGGTGATACTCGCCGCGGGCTTGCTCGAAGTACCGAAGTTGTTGGTGCCCGAGGCTCATCTCGTTCTTGTCGAAGCGATTTTCGGCGGGATCGCCGCAGGGATTGCCGCATACGTGTCGGTCGCCTTTTTGACGCGTTACTTTAGGTCGAACGATTTGCGGCCGTTTGGCTGGTACTGCGTTCTACTCGGCGCCGTCAGCTTCGTTCTCGCACGAAAGGGGATCATCACATGAGAGTCGTCGCGATCGCTCTAGCCGTAATTTTCTTCATTTTGGGCATCTTGTATGGGTTGGGGAAGATCGATTTCTTCGCCGCGTCGGGCGCCGGCCATCCGCACATCAAGCACTTAGTCATTCTATGGATATTATCGTTGCTGTGCCTGATCTGGGCGCGGTTCCAGAGCGCACCACGGTGAAGCCTTCGCACATCGCACGCGACGGGAGCATTGCGATGGTCAACGTTTCAAAGAAGAGCGTTTCTTCGCGCTACGCTCGTGCCGAAGCGCTCGTTCGAATGAATCCACCGGCACGAACCGCGTTACGGGCGGCAACGCTTCCCAAGGGTGACGCATTCGTTGCCGCGCAAGTTGCCGGGATCATGGCCGCGAAGCGAACTGCCGAACTTATCCCGCTCGCGCATCCGCTGCCGCTGAGCAGCGTGGACGTGCGGTTCGATTGGCGTCGAGACGGCGCGCTGCGAGTCGAGGCCGAGGCGCGCACGACGGCCCGGACCGGCGTCGAAATGGAAGCAATGGTCGCTGCCGCGGTTGCCGCATTGACGATCTACGATATGTCCAAAGCCCTCGACAAAGGCATCACGATCGAAGCGATCCGGCTGCTTCGTAAGACCGGCGGCAAGAGCGGGGCATGGGCTGCGGATAAAAAGGAAGTTTGAAGGCGTGAGCTTTCGCGTCGCGCTGATCGTGCTCTCGGATCGCGCCGCCTCCGGCGAACGGAGCGACGAGTGCATCCCGATCATGAAGAAGCGGCTCGGCGATGTCTATTCGATCGTCCGCGAGCGCGTTCTGGCAGACGATCCCGCCGCCTTGCAAGCGGAGATCATCGAGCTTGCCGATTCGCGCGCGGCCGACCTCGTGCTGACCAGCGGAGGCACGGGACTCTCGCCGCGCGATCGCACCCCGCAAGCAACCGCCGCGGTCGTCGATTATGAAGTTCCCGGAATCGCGGAGGCAATGCGAGCCGCGTCGATCGTCATAACGAAGAGTGCGATGCTCTCACGAGCGGTAGCCGGGGTCCGCGATCGCACGCTGATCGTTAACCTTCCCGGAAGTCCGCGCGCCGTGGCGCAGACGCTCGACGTCGTGCTGCCGGTGCTGCCGCACGCGCTCGAACTCCTCGCAGATCGCGTCGCCGACGGATGAACGCGATCTCCAACTTCGAGGAAGCCGAGCGCTATCTGCTCGGCACGATCGATGAGAGCGTGTCGCCGCGCACGTCGTACAAACTCGACCGCATGCGCGCGTTTCTGCACGAGCTCGGCGACCCGCACCGCGGCCGCCCGACGGTTCACGTGGGAGGAACGAGCGGGAAAGGCTCGACCTCGACGATGATCGCGTGCGGGCTCAAAGCTGCGGGGCGACGGACGGGTCTCCACACCAAGCCTCACCTGCACTCGATGACCGAGCGCGCCCGCATCAATGGCCTCCCGGTTTCGCGCGAACGCTTCGCTTCGCTGCTGGACGAGATGATGCCGGCGATCGAGCGCACGTCCACACGCTACGGCAGGCCGACATTTTACGAAACGCTGCTCGCGCTGACATTCCTCTACTTCACGCAAGAACGCGTCGACGCCGCCGTGATCGAAGTTGGCCTGGGGGGACGTCTCGATGGAACCAACGTCGTCGATCCGGTCGTCGCGGCGATCACCTCCGTCGGCTACGATCACACCGAGATTCTCGGCGAGACGATCGAAGAGATCGCGCTCGAGAAAGCCGGCATCGCGAAGCGCGGAGTACCGCTCGTTCTCGCGCCGGTCTCGGAGTCGGCACGCGCCGTCATCGAACGATACGCCGCGAAAGCCGGCGCGCCGGTCGTTCACGTGACCGACGTCGTGCGCGTGGAACTGGATGGTTCCGAACAACTGCGCGACCAGATCCTGTTGGTGCGATCGGCTCGCGGCGCCTATCGTCTCACGCTCCCGGTGCTCGGCATCTTCCAACGGACCAACGCCGCAACCGCGATTGCGGTCCTCGAGCAACTCTCCGAAGATCTCCGGCCGAGCCCCGAGGCCGTCACGCGCGGTTTCGCCGAGCTTGAGATACCAGGGCGCATGGAGATGCTCTCCGGGAAACCGGTCGTCGTATTCGATCTGGCCCACAATGCCGAGAAGGCGGAGTCGCTGGCGGCTTCGCTGCGCGAACGCTTTTCCGGCCGGCGGTTTCACTACGTGGTCGCGATCGGTGAGACGAAAGACGCGCGCCGAATCATCGAGATTCTCTCGGCGTTACCGTCGAGTTTTATCTTTACGTCCTTTAGCGTGCCCGGGCGGCGCGCGATTCCGCCGTCGCGCCTGGCCGCCATCGCCGAGTCCCTCGGCACCTGGGGGCGCGCGATCGGCGATCCAATTGAGGCGCTCACCGTAGCGCGCCGCAAGGCCGAGATCGGCGACGTGGTGGTTGTGACCGGTTCGACCTTCGTCGTCGCGGGATTGCGCGAGTGGTACGCTTCGACCGCGGTGTAAGGGGCTCGCTCCACCTGCGCGGCACACGGTTGCGGTGGGGTGCGCAAACCTACGTCATGGGAATCGTCAACGTCACGCCCGATTCGTTCTCGGGCGACGGCGTTGAAGAGGCTCCTGGAGCTATCGCGCGAGCGATCGAACAGTCCGGCGCGGGCGCCGATCTCTTGGACATTGGCGGAGAGTCGACGCGCCCGGGTCATCAACCGGTAAAGTCATCGATCGAAATCGCACGCATCGTTCCGGTAATACAAGCGGTTCGCGCGCGATTACCCGGCCTTCCGATCTCGGTGGATACGCACAAGCCGGACGTTTTGCGCGCTGCGCACCAAGCCGGCGCCGATCTCGTCAACTCGGTGTGGGGAGCCTCCGACGAACTGCTGGCGCTCGCCGCGGAACTGCAGATTCCGATCGTCGCGATGCACAATCAGGCGGGCACGCACTACGATGGCGACGTCGTCGACGGCGTGTTGCGGTATCTCGACGAGTGTGCGGCTCGAGCCACAGCACGCGGGATCGCGCGCGAGGCGGTGATACTCGACCCCGGAATTGGTTTCGGAAAGACCGCCGATCAGAACCTCGCGGTGCTCCAGGCGCTCGACCGCATCGTCGCGCTGGGATTTCCGACCATGATCGGCGCCTCGCGCAAATCGACAATCGGTAAGCTGACGAAGCGCGAGCCCGCCGATCGCGTCTATGGGACGGTCGCGACGACCGCGCTCGCGGTGAGGGCAGGAGTCGACGTCGTTCGCGTTCACGACGTCGCGGCGGCGCGCGACGCGGTCGCCGTCGCCGATGCGATCGTGCGCGGCTGGAGGCCGGCAGATTGGACGAAATAAGGCTGCGCGGCGTCCGCGCGTACGGCCGTCATGGTTCCGATCCGGGCGAGCGCGAACGGCGCCAGCTCTTCGAGATCGACGTGCGGGCGGAGATCGATCTGCGGGTCCCGGCCGAGACCGACGATCTCTCGCAGACGATGGATTACGCGGGGCTGCGGGAACGGCTCGTGCGCGTCGTTGCAACCACCTCGTACGCGCTGCTCGAACGTTTGGCCGCCGACCTCCTGGGCGCCGTTTTCGCCGATTCGCGAGTTGTGCGCGCCGAAGTGACGCTATCCAAACCACAAATCCTCGACGGTGCGACCCCGAGCGTGACGCTCAAGCGCCTGAACCCCGGCTATGAGCCGCTATGAGCGAGCATCGCGCGTATATCGGCATCGGCACCAATCTTGGCGATCGCGTTGCCAATCTGGAGCGAGCGATGGAAGCGCTTGAGACGTTCGGCACGCTCCTTACGAAGTCGTCGCTCTATCGAACGGCGCCGTGGGGAAATCTCGCGCAGCCCTGGTTTCTTAATGCCGTCGTTTTGTTGAAGACGGAGTTGGCGCCGCGCAAGTTGCTTGCTCGTATGCGCCGCGCCGAGCATCGTTTGGGTCGCACGGCGCGCGAACGCTGGGGACCGCGTGAAATCGATCTCGATTTGCTGCTTTACGACGATCTGGAAATCGACGAACCGGATCTGCGCGTACCTCACCCGCAGCTGCGTGAGCGCGCGTTCGTACTGGTCCCACTGGCCGAAATCGACGACCGCTTCGAATCGCTGCGCGATATGCTGGAAGCGTCTGAGCTCGCGGGGGTCGTACGTGTGGAACGCGAAAGCGTTATCCCAATGCCCGAAGGAAAACTCGGCTTCGCCGGCGAGCGGGTCCGCGAGCTCGCGCGATTCCTCGCCGAGAGTGATGCGACGCGCCTGCGTATCGCGCGCGGCGACGATTACATCGAGATCGCTGCAGGGTCGCGACGTGCTCCAGCCACAGCTCGTTCTAGCGAACGGGCGGCGGCCGACTCCGGCGCCGCACGCGTGGATACGATCAAAGCCGATCTCGTCGGCATTTTCCACGCTGGGCGTCCCGCGCCGGTCGAAGGCGAGGTTTTGGACGGCGATCGCGAGTTGGGTTACATCGAAGCGCTCGGCATTCGCACCTCGGTCCACAGCATGGGCGCCGGACGGCTCGTTTCGGTTGCAACTGCCGATGGGTCGCCGGTCGAGTATGGACAGCCGCTCTTCGTGGTTGCGCGGACGCGCTAGGGGACCTAATGTTTCGAAAGGTTTTGATCGCCAATCGCGGCGAGATCGCGTTGCGGATCAATCGAGCCTGCCAAGAGCTGGGCGTGCGAACCGTTGCGATTTTTTCCGAAGCCGATCGCGATTCGCTTCACGTTCGCCAGGCCGACGAGGCGTTCTGCGTCGGACCCGGGCCCGCCGGGCGTTCCTACCTCAACATTCCGAACATCATCTCGACCGCGCTGATCACGCACTGTGACGCGCTCCATCCCGGCTACGGATTTCTGGCCGAGAATGCCCGTTTTGCGGAGATCTGTAACGATCACGGTCTGATTTTCATCGGACCCAAGCCGAGCGTGATAGCGATGATGGGTGACAAAGCGACCGCGAAGCGGATCGTTCGCGAAGCGGGAGTCGCGACGACGCCGGGAAGCGACGTCTTGGCCTCCGTGGACGAGGCCTACGAGGCTGCGGCTTCGATCGGCTATCCGCTGCTGCTCAAAGCAACGGCGGGCGGCGGCGGGCGAGGCATGCGCGTCGTGAACGCGGCCGGCGAGTTGCCGCGCGCGTACGCGGGAGCGACGGCCGAAGCCGAGGCGAGCTTCAAGGACGGCCGCGTCTATCTGGAGCGATTGATTCGCGAGCCGCGGCACATCGAAGTCCAGGTGCTAGGTGACGAGTTCGGAAACATCGTTCACCTAGGCGAGCGCGACTGTTCGGTTCAGAAACCGGCCCATCAGAAGATCGTCGAGGAGACTCCCGCGCCGAACCTATCAAATCGAACCCGGACCAAGCTGCACGAGATGGCGCTGAAAGCGTCGCGGTATGTCGGCTACACGAACGCTGGGACGCT
Source organism: Vulcanimicrobiota bacterium (assembly GCA_963748875.1). Lineage (GTDB taxonomy): Bacteria > Vulcanimicrobiota > Vulcanimicrobiia > Vulcanimicrobiales > Vulcanimicrobiaceae > Cybelea. The sequence continues at coordinate 3,532,855 of CAVVKC010000001.1, read as the reverse complement.
GGAGTTTTTGGTCGCCGACGGCGATGCGTACTTCATGGAGATGAACACGCGCATTCAGGTCGAGCACCCCGTCACCGAGATGGTCTACAACATTGACCTCGTCAAGGAGCAAATTCGAATATCCTCGGGCGAACCGCTCGGATACGTGCAGCGCGACCTGATCGCGCGCGGCCATGCGATCGAGTGCCGCATCAACGCCGAAGATCCGCGCAACAACTTCGCGCCGGCGGCCGGCACCGTTTCGAAGCTCGTCTTTCCCGGCGGGCCTGGGATTCGCGTCGACACCCACCTCTACACGGGCGCGACGATTCCGCCGTATTACGACTCGATGATCGCAAAGGTCGTGGCTTTCGGCGATACACGTGAGGTCGCAATCGCCCGGATGGAACGGGCGCTGCGCGAAACGCTGGTCGAAGGCGTCAGCACGACCATCGATCTCTGTCTGGAGATCTTGGCGGCTCCTGAGTTTCGGCGCGGCCGCTACGACGTCGAATTCATTCCCGCCCACATCCTATCCAACGGAGCGGCAAAGCAGGCGACGCCGCGTGCAGCGCGATGACGTCGCGCCGCGCCGCGCGCGAGCAAGCGCTGCAAGTGCTCTACTCGGTCGTTATCGGCGACCGCGAGCCGCGGGATGCCGTAAGCGAAATCGTCGGAGAAGCCGACCTCGAGCAGCGAGCCTTTGTCGAGGAGCTTGCGCTGGGCACGCTCGAATACGCGACCGAGGCGGATCGCATCGTGAGCCCGCTTCTCGAAGGCTGGGCGATCGAACGCCTGCCGACCATCGACCGGCTCCTTTTAGAAATGGCTACATTCGAGCTCCACTGCCGCCCTCAGACGCCCAAGGCCGTAGCGATCAATGAAGCGGTCGCGCTCGCAAAACGCTTCTCCACCGAAGACTCCGGCCGGTTCGTCAACGGCGTTCTGAGTGCGGTCGCCAATGCCAGGGCGTAAGCGGCGGCGCCGCAGCCGCGTGTGGCGCGGCGTGCTCGTCACGCTGCTCATGATGGTTCTGTTTTCGATCGGCGCGGTCGCCGGTATGATCGCGGCGTACGGACGAAACCTTCCCGATATCAGCCGCATGGCCGACTATCAACCCTCGAGCGCGACGCGGATTTTTGCGCGCGACGGAACGTTGCTCGCCTCGGTCTACAAAGAGAATCGCGTTTGGGTTCCGCTCGAGAGAGTGCCGCAAGTCGTTCGCGATGCATTCATTGCCAACGAAGACCACAACTTTTACTACCATCACGGAGTGGATTTCGGCAGCATCGTACGCGCCGCATTCGCCGACTTCACGCATCAAGAGTTTCAAGGCGCCTCTACGATTACGCAGCAACTCGCGCGGCGGCTCTTTCTCAACGACGAAGTGTCACTATCCCGTAAGGTCCAGGAGGCGCTGCTTGCCATTGAGATCGAGCGCTACTACACCAAGGACGAGATCCTCGAACGGTACCTCAACATCATTTATCTCGGGGCCGGCGCGTATGGCGTCGATGCTGCAGCCCACACTTACTTCGGGCGCGGGGTCGATCAGCTAACGCTAGCTCAAGCCGCGATGCTCGCCGGGGTCGTCGCCGCACCGTCGGACTACTCGCCGTTCACGAATCTCAGCTTGGCGCAAGAGCGCCAACGTCACGTTCTAGATCGAATGGTCGAGAGCGGCTACGTTACGCGCGAGCAGGCGGACGAGGCCTATGACAGCCCCCTCGATCTAATTTCGGAGCGGCCCACCGGCCTGCAAGGATATCGGGATCCCTACTTTACGACGTACGCGATCGCACAGCTCAATCAGCTCTTCGGTGAGAGTACGGTCGAGCAGGGAGGCCTGTCCGTTTACACGACGCTCGACCAGCGGATGCAGCGAATCGCGCAGGAAGCGGTGACGTGGGGCGTCCACCAAGCCGCCGCGGAGGGCATCGGTGCGCATCAGGCCGCGTTGGTCGCGATTCGCCCGTCGACCGGCGAGATCGTCGCGATGATCGGCGGCGCCGGCTTTACGTTGAAGAATCAGTTCAATCGCGCCTGGCAGGCGCGTCGCCAGCCGGGTTCGTCGTTCAAAATCTACGATTACACCGCGGCGATCGACGAAGGGATACCGGCCTCCACGATCATCGACGATTCGCACGTGAGTTATCCGATGGGCGACGGGACCATGTGGACGCCGATGGACGACGACGACAGTTATATGGGAGCGATCACGCTGCGCGAGGCACTCACGCTGTCGCGCAACGTTGTCGCCGTGAAGCTCGCCGAGCGCGTGGGCCTGGACAAGATCATCGGCTACGCTCACCGGATGGGCGTGAAGTCGCCGCTCGAAGCGAACCTTTCGCTTGCGCTCGGTTCGTCAGGAGTCACGGTGCTCGATCAAGCGAGTGGGTACTCGACGCTTGCGAATCAAGGGCTTCACGTAGATCCGACGCCATTTCGCCTGGTGAAAGATTCGTTGGGTACCAGCCTTCTCGACAACCGCGTTCCGCAGGCCGTCGACGTTGTAAGCGCTGGAACGGCGTATATCATGACGTCAATATTCGAGGACGTGATCTCGCACGGCACCGGCTATCCAAATGCGGTCATCGGACGCCCGGCTGCCGGTAAGACCGGCACGACCTCCAGCTTCCGCGATGCGTGGTTCGTCGGGTTTACGCCCGATCTCGTCACCGCGGTTTGGCTTGGTAACGACAACTACACGCCGATGGTGGAATCCTACGGCGGCAACATTCCAGCGCGAATTTGGGCGCGCTTCATGAAGGCCGCGCTCGCCGGCACGCCGCCGCACGATTTTCCATACCCCTCCGACGAGGTGGCGAAGGTCGCCGGTTGCGGGCGCGGCGGTCACGAGTACTACCTGAAAGGGACCGAGCCGCAATCGGGCTGCGGAGGCTCGATCGATGCGTACGGCGACAACGATGGTTACGGTGCGGCGGCGAGCTATGCCCAACCGACCGTTCCACCTGCCGACTCGACGCCACCGGTGGTCGTTCCGCCGCCGCCAACCGAAACGCCGGCGGGATCGCCGTCGCCGTTGCAGACGGTGCCCCTGGAAACGGAGACGCCGGCGCCGCGCGTTCACCGATGAAACTCTTCGAGGAGTCGCGCGCCCCAGTTCTGCAGCTCACCGTCTCCCAGTTCTCCGAGCGTCTGCGACGCTGGCTCGACCGGCGTCCCGAACTGCATCGAATCGCGATCGTCGGCGAGATCTCGGGTTGGAAGCCGCAGCCGAGCGGTAACGTTTTTTTTAGCCTGAAAGACGACCGCGCCATACTACGATGCTTCGTCTTCTCGAGCGACGCAAAGAAGCTGCCGACCGTTCGCGATGGCGTTGCCGTTGTAGCAACCGGGACGATTGGGATTTGGGAGAAGACGAGCGAGTATCAGCTTCGCGTCGTCGAGATCGCTCCGTTCGGCGTCGGCGCCATTGCTGCCAAGGTCGAAGCATTGCGTAAACGGCTTGGGGCCGAGGGTCTCTTCGAAGAGGCACGCAAGCGACAGCTTACGCGATTCCCGCGCTCCGTCGCGGTGGTTTCGGCGCGCGGAAAAGGCGCCGACGATTTTGAGACGACGCTGCGCGAGAAGTCGCCGAACGTCACCGTGAAGTTCATCGAAACGCGAGTCCAAGGCGAAGGCGCTGAGATCGACATCGCCGATGCGATCGACCGCGCATCGCGCCAAGAAGTTGACGCCATCGTCGTATTGCGCGGCGGCGGATCGTACGAAGATCGCTACCCGTTCAATACCGAAGCCGTGGTTCGTGCGATCGTGCGGTCACGGCATCCCGTCGTGACTGCGATCGGCCATACCGGCGACCGGCATCTCGCCGATGAAGTTGCCGACGAAGTTTTCAAGACGCCCACGGCGGCGGCCGAGTTCATCGCCGGGTCGTGGACCGAAGTGATTTGCCGGATGCGGCACCAGCAGCAGCTGCTGCAGCGTGCGATCGAGAAAATCGTTATCGGGCGCGCGCGCGATCTGGACGACGCCAACGGCAAACTGGACGTCGCGATCGATCGGCGGCTTTCACACGCCCAGCGGCGTGCGCTCGAGCTGTTGAATCGTATCGAACGGCAGAATCCGCGCGTTCGCGTCGCGGAGCGTGCGACGCGCCTGAGCGCAGTTCATTCTAAGCTCGACAGCCTGCGGGATCGAGTTTTTTCGACGCGCACAAGCCGATTGGCGCTTGTTGCTAGCCGGCTTTTGTCGTTGAATCCCGAGGGGCCCCTCGAACGAGGATATGCGATCGTTACGCACGCGGGACGCCCGCTTCGCGATGCGCACGAGGTCGCGGTCGGAGAGGAGATCGAAGCGCGGCTCTTCCGCGGGAGGCTCGGTGCACGCGTCGAACGGGTGCGCAACGATGAGTGACCGCGAGACAAACTTTGAAACAAAGCTGGATAGAATCGATGCGATCGTCAAAGAACTCGAAAGCGGTGACATCAAGCTGGATCGCGCGATCGTCCTTTTCAAAGAAGGCAAAGTGCTCGCGCGCGAATGTGATGTGCTGCTGAAAAGCGCACAGGCGCAGATCGAAGAGGCGATGGCCGAGCCGGGGACTTCCGGTGCCGACAAACGCACGAGGAGCCACGATCGCGATAACCAGATACCGTTCTGACGTTTTTGCGAAGGGATGGCGCTGAAGCTTCGGCTCGATGCCGCGGTGGCGGAGCGAACCGGCATGACGCGGTCGCAAGCGCGCAGCCTCATTATGGAGGGACGCGTCAGCGTCGAAGGCGTCGTCGCAACAAAGGCCGGTCACAGCGTCGCTTCGGACGCTCGCATAGATATCGAAAAGCCACGACGGTTCGTCAGTCGGGGCGGCGAGAAGCTAGACTATGCCCTCAACGCCTTCGACATGGACGTGCGTGGGCTAGACGCGCTCGACGTCGGCGCCTCGACCGGCGGGTTCACCGATTGTCTGTTGCAGCGAGGCGCGACGCGCGTTACGGCCGTGGATGTAGGGTACGGCCAGCTAGATTGGGGCCTTCGCAACAATCCGCGCGTGCAGGTTCTCGAACGCGTCAACTTCCGCCGCCTCCCCGACGATGCATTCCCGGGCGGCTTCGACCTGATCACCGTCGACACGTCGTTCATCTCGTTGTGCACGATCTTGGCGCGGGCCGTCGCATATCTGCGCGCCGAGGGGATCGTCGTCGCACTCGTCAAGCCGCAGTTCGAAGCCGGCCGCGAACGCGTGGGTACGGGAGGGGTCGTCCGCGATCCCCTGACGCACCGCATGGTGCTGCGCTCGGTACGCGAGGCCGCTCTCTCGCTCGCACTCGTCCCCGTCGCCCTCGTCGCTTCACCGCTGCTCGGGCCGGCGGGAAACCGAGAGTTCTTAATGGAGTTGCGCCGCGAGGGTGAGCCGTTCGCCGACGCACGAGTTGAGGCGGTCCTCGGCGAAAGAGGTAACGTATGACGACGATGCTTGCGATCGAGAAGAAGGTCGTGGCGCTCTACGTCGACACGGAGCGCGAACACGCGCGCTCGATCGCCGTCCGCATCGCCGCAGACTTTCGCGGCAGCGGCTTCGACGTGGTTGAAGGCACGAACGCCGCGGTGGCCTCGCTGCTGATTACCGTCGGGGGGGACGGCACGCTGTTGCGCGCCGCCCGCATCGCGGTCGAGCACAACGTTCCGCTGCTCGGCATCAACACCGGCCGGCTCGGCTTCTTGACCGAACTCGACGAGGACGATCCCCGGCTCGACGACCTGCCGGCGCTGATCGAGCGCGGGCTCTTCATGGACGAGCGTACGGCGCTGCAAGCCGAATATGGCGACCGGCGCTTCTTCGCTCTCAACGACGTCGTCGTGCGCAAGGGCGAGGTCTCGCGGCTCGTGCCGTTCGGGCTTCGCGTAGACGACGGCGCGTCGACACAAATCGCGGCCGACGGAATCTGCGTCGCTACCCCGACCGGTTCGACTGCCTACTTCTTGTCGGCCGGAGGCTCGCTGATCGCGCCGAGGGTCGAGGCTTTTGGCGTCGTTCCGTTGCTGCCGCACACGCTCTTTTCGCGGCCGCTGATCGTCCCGAATGACTCGCGTATCGAGATTACCTCCGACTTAGAAGCGGCGCAGGCCCACCTCGAATGCGATGGCGACGTTCTTTGCGACGTCGCGCCGAGTTCGAGCGTGATGATCCGCTGCCATCCCAAGCGCGTCTACTTTGCGCGTACGGCGCCCCTGCACTTCCTCGAGCGATTGGAAACAAAGATGCTGTGGGGCGTTTCCATCAAGGATCCTCGGCGTTAAGAGACCTCGATAAGAAAAATGCTGCGGCAGCTTCAAATCGAGAGTTACGGGCTGATCGAGCGCGCCGTCGTGGAGTTCGCCGAGGGAGCGACGATCTTCACCGGCGAGACGGGCTCGGGAAAGACGATGCTGATCGGCGCGCTCGACTTTGCGCTCGGCGCGCGCGCCGGCGCCGACGTCGTTCGGCGCGGGGCACCGAAGGCGCTCGTAACGCTGACCTTCGATCCCGACGATGCGTTACGCGCGCGCTTTGCTGCGGACGGATTCGAGCTCGACCGCGGCGAGCAAGGAACCATCGCACGCGAGATGACCGAGAGCGGACGTTCGACCTTACGCGTTAACGGACGAGCCGCGACGGCCGCCTACGTTCGCGAGCTCCGCGACGGGATCGCGGAGATCGTCGGCCAGCACGAAGCGCAGCGGCTGCTCTCAGCGGTCTATCACCTCGAGCTGCTCGACCGATTCGCCGGCGGGCCGGCAGTTCGACTGCGCGATGCCGTGGCGGCCGCGCACGCGCGAACGGAAGAGTTGGGCGAGGCACTTTCCCGGCTAACGCAGGACGAACGCCGAGCTCGGGAGCGTTACGACGACGCGTGTTTCACGGCGCGCGAGGTAGACGCGGGGCGCCTCGAGCCTGGTGAGTTCGAGCGGCTGAACGAGCGGCGCGCGTATCTCGATAACGTCGAACGCATCGCGGTAGCGTTAAACGCGGCCCGCGAAGCGCTCGCCTCGGAGGAAGGCGGCGCCACCGGCGCGCTCGGCGCCGTGACGACGGCGTTGTCGAGCGTAGGGAGGTTCGATGGCTCGCTACGCGATATGGCGGAGCGCGCTTCGGCGCTCCAATCCGAGGCCGTCGACCTCGCGGCCGATCTTTCGCGCGCGGCCGATGCCGCCGAGTACGATCCCGCCGAGCTCGACGCCGTCAACGCTCGCCTCGACCTCATCGAGCGCCTGAAGCGAAAGTATGGGCCGGATATCGAAGGCGTCGTGGCGACCGCGCAGCGTGCGCGCGAAATCGTGGACGAATACGAGGGTCGCGATCGGCGCGCCGCAGCGCTCGAAGCAGAAGCCGCGGAGGCGCGGCGCGTGTTGCGCGAGGCGGCCGCTTCGCTCAGCGCGCTGCGCGTGCGGGCGGCCGTGGCGCTTCGCAAGCGCGTGGCCGGCGAGTTCTCCGAGATCGCGCTCGCCTCGGGAGTTTTCCAAGCGGCGATCGAGCCGCAGGAGCGGATCGGCGCCCACGGCGCGGAGCGCGTTGAGTTCCTGTTCGCAGCAAACGCCGGCGAGCCGGCGCGGCCGCTCGCGCGCGTCGCTTCGGGTGGCGAACTCTCGCGCGTACTTCTGTCACTCGTCGTCGTGTTGGCCGGCGCGCGTGACGCACGGAGCGCACTGGTTTTCGACGAGATCGATGCCGGGATCGGCGGCGCTACCGCCACCGCGGTCGGCGCTCGTATCGGACAGCTCGCGCGGCGCGGGCAGGTCGTTTGCGTCACGCACCTGGCGCAGCTCGCGACTTGGGCCGATCGACACTACGTTCTCGATAAGGTTGAGGCCAAGAAGGAAACGACCATCGTCGTCCGCGCGATAAAGAACGCGAAGGAACGCGAAGCCGAGATCGCGCGTATGCTCTCCGGCGAAACGCACGACGTTGCGCTCCGGCACGCGCGTGCCCTGCTCGCGAAAATCTCCTAAGGAATCTGGTGGATCTTGAGAACGTTCGTGCCGCCCGAGCCGACCGGCATACCGGTCGTAAACGCGATCAAGTCCCCCGAACGCACCAAACCTTCGTGCACCATACGGCGCTCCGTCATGTAGAGCAAGACGTCGATCGAGGCATAGGAATCGATGAGGAGCGCTTCGGTGCCCCAGAGCAGCGCGAGCCGGCGCGCAACGAATGGCTCGGGCGTGAGCGCGACGATTCGTGCTTGAGGTCGAAAGGCGGCGATATGGTGTGCGGTGTTCCCCGTGGTCGTACCGGTGACGATGTAGGGAATTTTCAACTCCGCGCTGGCGCGAGTGGCAGCTTCGGCGATCGACGACGCGACCGTCGGTTCGAAGTTCTCCAGACGGCGATCGCGTAACGCGGCGTGAGGATAATGCTGCTCGACTTCGCGCGCGATCTCCGCCATCGTACGAACCGCTTCGGTCGGATAAGCGCCGATCGCCGTTTCAGCCGAGAGCATCGCGGCATCGGTGCCGTCTAGAATCGCGTTGGCAACGTCGGTTGCCTCGGCACGCGTCGGGCGTGGTGAAGCAATCATCGACTCGAGCATCTGCGTTGCCGTAACGACCGGTTTGCTGGCGCGATTGCATTTGGCGATGATCTCTTTTTGAATGATCGGGACGGTCTCGATCGGAACCTCGATGCCAAGATCTCCGCGCGCGACCATGATGCCGTCGGCGGCCGCAATGATGTTGTCGAGCTCGGTCAACGCCTCGTGCTTCTCGATTTTTGCGATGATGGGAACGCGCTTCTTTCGCTCCGCCATGAACGCTTTGGTGCGCTCGACGTCTTCAGCCGAGCGGACGAAGGAGAGCGCGACGTAATCGACGCCGTGCTCCAGGCCGAATGCCAGGAACTCGAAATCACGCGGCGTGACCGATGCGATGTTGAGCGAACCGTCCGGATAGTTGATCCCCGCGGCCGAGCGCAGGTTTCCGCCAAACTCGACGGTCGTTTCAATTTCGGTCGCGCTCTTCCCGACGACCAGCAGCGCGATCTGTCCGTCCTGAAGGTAGAGGCGCTTGCCAATCGCGACGTCGGCAGGCAGGTCGCGATAGGTCGTGCTCACTCGCTCGGCCGTGCCGGCAACCGGCTCGGAGCTGACGACGAATCGCGCACCGCGCTCGAGGCGGACCGACGACACGCCGTCGGCGAGCAACCCGGTCCGCACTTTGGGTCCCGGCAGATCTTGCAGAATCGCGGTCTGAATGCCAAGCTCGGCCGAGATCTTGCGAGCCGAAGCGATTACTCGGCCGTGCTCTTCGGGCGTGCCGTGAGAGAAGTTTAAGCGCAGGACGTTAGCCCCAGAGATAAAGAGCGAGCGTAAAATCGCCGGGTCCTCAGACGCTGGTCCGACGGTCGCGACGATCTTCGTGCGCTTATTTAAAATTTGTTCCATGTCGCGGTTGCCTTGTGCGGCGCCGACGGCAGGCTCCTGCGCTCGATTAAGCGCAGTTAACCCGTCCCGTGAAGTTCGCGCGCGATCCCCGCGACCGCCGCTATCCCGAGCGGTTGGCGGGCAGCTTCCTAGTCTCGCTGCTTTTACATGCATTGCTTGCGGCGCTGCTCTTCTCCGTGCTCGCGAGTTCGTCGCAGCAGGGCGCGACGGAGAGCGTTTCGGGCGGCGAAATCATCACCATCGCGCGCACCTCGCCGATCGTCGTCGCGAACCAACCGTCCGCGGTTCGCGCGGCCGCCCCCGTTCCACACGTTCCGGTGCTCGCGCCCCTCCGTCACGCTCCTTTGGTTCAGCCGCAAACGCAGCGCTTGCCGGTGAATCGTCACGAGCTCGCGGTGCCGGCGCCGACCGCGCCGCCGAATCCTCGTCCGATTCCGCAACAAACGCCTCAGCCGAATCCGCAACCGACTCAAAACGTTTTCGAGACCACGCCGCGTAACGAACTCCCGGCTGCTCCAGTAAGCGTGCCCACGGTGCGCCCGGTCGCGGTGGCATTGAAAGCTCCGCCGACGGTCGCGCCCTCACCCGTACCGACGAGCGCGCCGACGGCGCATCCTTTGCCCAAACCGCCCGCGCCGCTCGTGCGAGCAACTGCGCCGGCGTCGACGCCGGCGCCCACGATACCGAAGGCTTCGCCGACCGCTGCAGCGATTGCCCGAGCGAGCGCCGCACCGACCGCAAGCGCCGCCCCGGCGGCACGCAGCTCGCTGCCGCCGGCACAACGTGCGGGCGTGCCGAATCCGAGTCCGACCAACGCAGCCGCGGTGGCTCGCACCCCCGGTCGGGCTCCGAGCCCCGGTCCAAGCGGCGGCCCGTCACCGGGTCCGCAACGAGGGCTGTCGCCCAAGAGCGTCTCCGCGCCGGAGCGTCCGATCGAAATTCGTCCGACACCGGTACCGCCTGCGCGGACAACGTCGGCCCCGAAAGCCAAGAGCGCGCCGAACATCAACGCGAAACTGCACTCGCTTCTTCCGAACAACCCGGTCAACCCGACAAGCAAATCCTATACGCCTAATCTCTCGCTTCACGGTCGACTCGAACCGACGCCTCCTCCAGACGTGCTCGCCAAGACGAAGTATATGTACGAAGTGCGCGGTACGGGCGGCGAGGGTCGCGTGAAGATGTGGGTGACGGCCGCGCGCAAGGATGGACCGACCACGATCTGCACCGGATGGCTCGTTCGCTATCCTGAGGCGGTCCGCGGCGGCTACGCCGAAGCTCCCGGGCCTTCGAACGTTCAGGACGGCGGCCACGCGGGTCCAGCCAACGGCACCCAGATCACGATCGGTGGAGGCGGCCGCGCGGCTGCGCCGCTGAGTCCCTTCGACGCAGGCGTCGCTCCGATCGTGGACGGCATGGTCTCTCAACCATGCGATGGCCGGCTCCTTGCGCCATACGCACCGTCGCCTGTTTCGTCGCCGTGACCGTAAGCGTTTCCCGCTTGCATTTCGACCTTAGTCGCACTAGGATTTTTATGTGCCGATAAAGGCACACTTCGTCAGACACGAAGGAGGGCGGTTGGAACCGCAAGATCCGCCGGGCCATCAGGCCCGCGAAGTACGCGCCGAATAGCGGGCGCCTTAAGCGCGCCCACGCCAACCGGACGATTTCCGGAGGCGCGCCGAAATCGCAAGAGGTGAACAGAGCGAGGGGTCGCGTCCACGAAGGGCTGCGGCCCGTCGCAATTTGTTAGAATGAAAAAGGTTCCCGAGTCGCGAAGCGATTCTGCGAGCGTGGGTCCTGCCCGCGCTTCGCTGCTTCAGAAGCAGACTACGAAGGATGAAAAGCGGATCGAAGGCCGGAGCGACGATTACGGGCGTGTTTGAACGCGAACTCGACGCGATCGTACACGATGCCGCTTTCAGTGGGCTAGAGATCGTGTCTCATCGGGCCTACCCGACGCGAGGATCGACCGCGCTGTCGGTGACGCTCGATCGTCCGGGCGGCGCCGATTTGGCGCTCTGCGAGCGCGTTGCGGCGAGGCTCAACGCCAATCTCGCGCTCTACGACGACGCCTATTCGCTGGAAGTGGAGTCGGCGGGACTCGATCGGCCGCTGGTCCGGGGCGCCGATTACGAGCGCTTCGCCGGCCAACCGGCGCGGATCGTTACGTCGTTGACGGTAAACGGCAGCAAGACGCACCGCGGCGTTCTGCGCGGGCGCCGGGGCGAGGCGGTCGTCTTAGAGACGCAAACGGGCGAGCTGCTCCTTCCGTTCGCCGCGATCAAAGCGGCAAACCTAGAATTCGATCCGCGGGCGGATCTTAAACGCGATAAACTCCAACGGAAACAAAGGCATGGCAACGACAGAAAACACGGCAACTGAAGAGAGGCTCATCGACGTCCTTCACTCGATCGCGAAGGATCGCAACATCTCGTTCGAGATGTTGCTCGAAGCCCTCGAAGCGGCACTGCTCACGGCTTACAAGCGGCATTTTGGAAGCGAGTCGAACGCGATCGTGATCGTCGACCGGCAAAGCGGCGCTTATCGGGTCTTCCATCGGCGGAACATCGTGGAAGAGGTGCAAGATCCGAAGTTGGAGATTTCCGTCAAGGAGGCCGGCAAGCCGTACGCGATCGGCGACTTCTTCGATCAAGAGGTCACGCCGAAAGATTTTGGCCGCATCGCCGCGCAGACCGCCAAGCAAGTCATCGTTCAGCGAATCCGCGAAGCCGAGCGCGACACCGTTTACAACAAGTACGTGCGCAAGCTCAACGACTTGGTTACGGGGACCGTGCAGCGATACGAGCAGCGCAACATGTACATCACGCTCGAAGGCCGAGACGAAGCCGTCATGTATCTCGACGAACAGGTGCCCGGCGAGGCGTACCGCATCAACGATTTCATTCGGGCGTACGTGCTCGACGTCAAGAAGTCGCCGAAAGGTCCGCAAGTCATCCTGTCGCGCGCGGCGGAGGGCCTCGTTCAACGGTTGCTCGAGCTTGAGGTGCCCGAGATCGCGGACGGCACGGTCGAGATTATGGCGATCGCGCGCGACCCTGGCAGCCGCTCGAAAGTTGCGGTGAAGAGCAATCGACCCGAAGTCGATCCGATCGGCGCCTGCCTCGGCCCGAAATCGAGCCGGATAGCGAACGTCACCGATAACTTGCGCGGGGAAAAGGTCGATATCATTCGTTACGATTCGGCGCCGGCGACGTTCATCTCGAACGCGCTCGCGCCGGCCAAGGTGATCGGCGTCGAACTCTTCGAAGACGACGGCGTGGCTCTTGTCATCGTTCCCGACTATCAGCTCTCGCTGGCGATCGGCCGCGATGGCCAGAACGTCCGCCTGGCAGCCCGGCTCACGGGATGGCGGCTCGACATCGCGACCGAGAGCGAATCGGCGCAAACGCGCGAACGCTACCTCGTAGAGCGAGAGGAGCGGGCCGACGGCGAACCGGCGCCGGTCGAGGCTGCCGACGCAGTGACTCCCCCAGCCGGCGAAGAGATCGACGCCGAGCTCATTCGCAAGCTCGAAGAGTTTCGGCGCGAGCGCCTCGGGAAGGAAGGCCCGTAGATCCGGTACGCAGCTGCGTGGGTTGCCGGCAGCGATTCGCGCAGCGCGAGCTGGTGCGCTTCGTCAAGAGCGTTGCGGGTTGGCAGGCCGACGGTTCCCGCCGTAAGCAGCCCGGGCGCGGCGCCTACCTCTGCTCCGCGGCGTGCGCCGAGCGCGCCCGCAAGAACAAGCGGTACCCGGGGCTTGGCACCGCGGCGGCCGAATATGGTTTAATAGAGAGCCCGTGCAAGAAGTAAGACGCAATGAATTTTCGTGACGACCGTTCCCTCCGATGAGGGCAACCCTTTGATTACCTAGCGGAGCCAAACCGTCGGTTGGGGCTCCGCACACTCCAACTGATGGGACTCGGGCGCCTTGCGCTCGAGAGTGAACTTGGCCGCAAAAGTAAGAATATTCGAGCTCGCCAAAGAGGTTGGGCTCACCTCGAAAGAGCTGACGGCGCTCTTCAACGATCGCCTGGGCGGCGTTTTCGAGGCAAAGAATCAGCTCAGCGTCGTGCCGGATCAGATCGCCGATCTGGTTCGCAGCGTCCTTTTAAAACCCGGCGACAAGGCCGCCGCGAAGCCGAAAACAGCGCCCGCCGGCACGGCCGCGCCCGCACCCGCAGCACCAAAACGCCAGCCTAAAGCGCCGGAGACTCCACCGCCTCCGATCGCCCGCCTGCGTCCCGTCACGGGGAATTCAGCGCGGCCGGCAGCCACGGCCCAAGCGCCGGCGCGGGCGCCGGAGGCGCTGCCGGTGCCGGAACGTCGCTCCTGCGCGCCGCTCGGAACCGAGTCCAAAACCGATCCCGGAGTCGATTCCGCAACTCCGGCCGGTACCAGCCGGTCAGCCGTCGGTCGTTCGGCGAGTGCCACCCCCTCCGGCGACAAGCGCGGCGTCAGCGTCCCCAGGTCCACGCAGTGGCCTTCCCGGCCGTCCCGGCGTGGCGCCGAAGCCGGGTGAGGCCATGCCCGGCCAGGGCGGCAAAGGTGCCGCGGCGACGCGCGCCGCCGCGCCCGGCCTAGTTTCGCCGGCACGGCGGCCGACCGGGAACGGTCCGTTCCGCCCGATGACGCCCAGCCTGCGTCAGGCCCCCGGCCGGCCCGGTCCGACTGGTACGGAGATGCCGTCACCTTCCGCCGGGGGACGACCCGGGGACCGCACGCGATCGCACGAGGAGAAGGCGACCGCCAAAAAAGACCGCGAGAAGGAGCTATTGCTCGAGAAAGAGCGCCAGCGCAAGAAGAAGGTCGACTCCCCCGCGACGGCCCCGCCGCGAACTCTTGAAACGATCGAGATCCCCGATCTGCTGACGGTCCAAGAACTCGCGACTTCGATGATCGTGCCGGTCAAAGACGTGATCACGGAGCTGATCAAGATCGGTACGATGGCGACGATCAATCAAAACATCTCGAACGACGTCGCGATTCAGGTCGCTAAACGCTTCGGCTTTAACGCCGTCGTCAAGGAAGCCGGCGAAGAAGTCACCGTCGAGCAAGAGGAAGACAAGCCGGAGATGCTGACGCCGCGTCCGCCGGTCGTCACCGTACTCGGCCACGTGGACCACGGCAAAACTTCACTCCTCGACAAGATTCGTCAAGCGAACGTCGCGGCAGGCGAGGCCGGGGGCATCACGCAAAAAATCGGCGCCTACACCGTCGAGCGCAACGATCGCAAGATCACTTTCGTCGATACGCCGGGTCATGAAGCCTTTACGGCGATGCGTGCACGCGGCGCGAAAGTCACCGACGTGGCGGTGCTCGTGGTCGCGGCCGACGACGGCGTCATGCCACAAACCAAAGAGGCGATCGCGCACGTCAAGGCCGCGAACGTACCGATCGTGGTCGCGATCAACAAGGTCGATCGTCCCGAGGCACAGCCCGATCGCGTCAAGCAGCAGCTCGTCGAGCAAGGCCTGCAGCCCGTCGACTGGGGCGGTAGCATCGAAATGGTTCCGGTCTCCGCGAAAACCGGCGAGGGCATAGACGGTCTTCTCGATACGGTGCTGCTCGAGGCCGACATCCGCGAGCTGCGCGCAAACAAGAATCGCCGCGCCAGCGGAGTCGTCATCGAGTCGGCCCTTCACCGCGGGCGCGGTGCGGTGGCAACGGTCCTCGTGCAAAACGGTACGCTGCGCGTCGGCGACATCGTCGTGGCGGGAGGGACGTTCGGCAAAGTGCGCGCTCTGATCGACGACAAGGGCAAACAAGTCAAAAAGGCCGGACCGTCGATCCCGGTCGAGGTCATGGGCCTGTCCGACGTTCCGTCGGCGGGCGACACGCTGAGCGTCGTCAGCGACGAGCGAGTCGCGCGAGAGACGGCGGAGAAACGCGCAACGCGGCGCCGCGACGTGCGCATGGCGGCAACCGGAACGCAACGCGTCTCGCTCGAGACGTTCATGTCGATGCCGGCCGAGGGCGGTAAGGTGCTAAACCTCATCATCAAGGCCGACGGACAAGGCTCGCTCGAGGCGCTGCGCGCTCGTATGGAGTCGTTATCGACCGACGACGTGGAGATTCGCGTCATTCACGGCGGGGTCGGAGCGATTTCACCCAACGACGTCAACCTCGCAAGCGCGTCGAATGCCGTGTTGATCGGCTTCAACATCCGCCCCGACGAGACGGCTCGCCGGCTAGCCGAAAACGAAGGCGTCGACCTGCGCTTCTATCAAGTGATCTACGAGATCGAGGACGATCTCAAAAAGGCGATGCGCGGGATGCTGTCGCCGATCGAGCGCGAGGTCGTGCTCGGCCGTGCCGAGGTTCGCCAGGTCTTCAAGGTCAGCCGCGTCGGCACGATCGTCGGCTGCTACGTGACCAGCGGCAAGATCGCCCGCAATGCGAAGGCGCGCGTCGTGCGTGACAGCGCCGTCGTCTTCGACGGTGAGATCGAAGGCCTACGCCGTTTCAAAGACGACGTGCGCGAGGTCGCCGAAGGATTCGAGTGCGGCATCCAGATCGCGCGCTTCCAAGATCTGAAGGAAGGCGACGTGATCGAGGCCTACGCGCTCGAGCGTGTCGCCGCAGAGCTGGTGCGCGCGTGAAGCCGCAACGGATAGCGAAGATCGATCATGAGATCCAGCGCATACTCGGTACGCTCATCTCTCAAGAGCTGCAAGATCCGCGGCTCGCCTTCGTAACGGTGACGCGGGCCGAAGTCACCGACGATCTTCGCCACTGTAAGGTCTTCGTTTCGGTGATCGGCGATCGGCATCAGGCCCGGCAATCGCTCGACGCGCTCCAGCACGCCGGACGATTTCTTCGCGGCGAGCTTGGGCGCAAGATCGACCTGCGTCACACGCCCGAGCTGATCTTCGTTGAAGATCGATCGGCCGAGCGCGCGATCGCGCTGGCGAAGACGCTGCGCGAGGCGGCGCTACGGTCGTCCGAGGTAACCGAATGATCGAGAGCACGCCGCGGCGCGCGTGTGCCGAGGAGGTCGCAGCCGAGCTGCGCCGGCGCAGCGCCTTCGTGATGGTGAGCCACGTCAAGCCGGACGGCGATACCCTCGGCTCCGGGCTGGCGCTGGGATTGGCGCTCAAGTGTCTTGGCAAGCGGGTTGCTTATTTTCAGCAAGACGATGTGCCGCGCAATCTGCGTTTTCTGCCCGAGAGCGAGCTCGTCGCGCGCGGCTTGCCGCCCGATCTGCCGCCCGATACGTTGTACGTCTTCTGTGACATGAGCGATTGGCGGCGCGCCGGCGAGTATCTGCCGCCCGTCGAGCGCGAGAACATGCTCGATATCGACCATCACCTCGGCAACTCGCTCTTCGGAAAGCTGAACTTCGTCCTCGAAAACGAGTGTTCTACCGGCAGCGTCGTGATGCACCTTTTGCGCGAACTGGGCGTGACGATCGATCGCCAAATCGCAACCTGCATTCTTGCCGCCGTGATGACCGACACGGGCGGCTTCATGCACTCGAACACGACGCCGGCGACGCTCGAACTGGGAGCGGAGTTGATGCGCCTGGGTGCCGATAAGGAAGAGATCACTAAGGAGATCTTCCTGCGCAAGCGCGTCGCCGCGACGAAGCTTTTGGGGAGCATCATCGAATCGATGCGATTCGAACACGACGGACGCTACTGCTACTCGTACGTTGACGACGCGATGCTCGCGCAGAGCGGCGCCGATGGCGAAGATACCGAGGACGCGGTAAACACGCTGCTCGGGCAGGACGGGGTCGAGGTTGCGGCACTCTTCAAAGCAATAGATGGCGAGATTCGGGTCAGCTTACGTTCGAGCGGTAAACTCAACGTTCAGGCGACCGCGCAGCGTCTCGGCGGGGGCGGACACTTCCGCGCCTCCGGTCTGACGTTCCACGGATCCGTGCGCGAAGCGTTTTCGTCGGTCGAGGCAGCTTTGGTTGCCGAAGGTTTGTAGAAAAGAAGTTCGGTCCGGAACTCGGAGTGAAGTGTGATCGGGTTCGTTAACCTCTTTAAATCGGCGGGTCCGAGCTCAGCACGCGCCGTCGCGCGCGTGCGCCGGATCTACGCGCTGCGCGCCGGCGACCGGCGTCTCTCGGCCGGTCACATGGGAACCCTCGATCCGCAAGCCGCGGGCGTGTTGCCGATCGCAATCGGAAAAGCGACGCGATTGATTCCCCTGCTCGTCGACCAACGCAAGAGTTACGCTTGTACGCTGGTCCTCGGCCGTTCGACGACGACGCAGGACGCGCTCGGTGAAACGGTCGAGTCCGGACCCGTTTCAAAAGATTGGGCAGCTCGCTTAGAAGCGGCGCTACCCGCATTCGTCGGGCGGATCGAGCAAACGCCGCCGATGTTCTCGGCCGTGCATCATCAGGGGAAGCGCCTGTACGAACTCGCGCGCGAAGGGAAGACCGTCGAACGCAAGCGCCGCGCGATCACGATTTATGGACTGCGGTTGATCGGCCTGGAGCCAAACTCGGATCGAGCGGTGGCGCGCG
Source organism: Vulcanimicrobiota bacterium (assembly GCA_963748875.1). GTDB lineage: Bacteria > Vulcanimicrobiota > Vulcanimicrobiia > Vulcanimicrobiales > Vulcanimicrobiaceae > Cybelea. The sequence continues at coordinate 3,515,011 of CAVVKC010000001.1, read as the reverse complement.
TGCGGATCGCTTGCAGCGAGGGAACCTATGTACGCACGCTCTGCCACGATCTCGGAAGCGCAATCGGGATCCCGGCCCACATGGGAGCGTTGCTGCGCGAAGGTTCCGGACCGTTCGTGCTGTACGAAGCGCGCACGCTCGATGAAGTTGCGAGCGAGCCGGAACGAGCGCTGATCGCGCCCGAGCATATCATCCCGTTCCCGACAATCGTGCTCGACCTTCGCGAATCGGCCGATTTCCGGGCCGGGCGCGTCGTTCCGCTGCCGGAAGGCGCGACCGGAAGACACGTTTTCGTGCGCGACGAGTCGCGGACGCTCGTCGGCGTCGGCGAAGCGCTGGGAGCGCTGCTCGCGCCGCGCAAAGTCTTCGTGTAACGGGCGTGAAGATCAATCATGCGCTCGCGCGCGCAAGCGTCCGGCCATTGGTGCTCGCGATCGGATTCTTCGATGGATTTCATCGCGGACACCGCGAGATCGCACGCCAAACCCTGCGGATGCGAAAACCCGGTTGGCGATCCGGTTTGCTGACGTTTGCGAACCATCCCGCGTCTCACTTGAGACCCGGCACCGAACCTTCGCTGATCTGCACGCCGGAAGAGCGGCTCGCGCTCTTTGCGCGCGCCGGCTTCGAAGAGTGCTTCTTTATAACGTTTGACGAGGCGGTCGCTACGCTCTCGCCCGAGGCGTTCCTCGAGATTCTGGTCGATCGCCTCGGCGTACGCGGCGTCGTCGTCGGCACGACTTTTCGATTCGGGCACAAGCGCACCGGCGACGTCGCGCTTATGCGCGACTTTCTCGCGCGGCGCGGGGTTGGCTTCGTTTCCGTAGATCCGATTGGTGACACCGGCGAGCGCATTTCCAGCACTCGAATACGCGCGCGTATCCGGGAGGGTGAGCTGGCTCAGGCCGATAGTCTGCTCGGCGGAACCGGCTACGAGATTCGGGGCTTGGTCGAGATAGGCGCCGGTCGCGGCCACGCGTTAGGTTTCCCGACCGCAAACGTCGCCGTCCCGCGGAAACTGCTTCCCCACGACGGCGTTTACTCGGCGGTGGCGCGTTACGACGGCCGGGATTACGCGGCGCTCGTCTCGATCGGAACCAATCCGCAGTTCGGCGGCGGGACGCGTACTATCGAGGCTTGGCTGCGGGATTTCCAGGAGAGCATTTACGGGCACGAGCTCGCGCTCCGGGATCTACGCTACGTGCGGGAACAGCGGCATTTTGCCGAAGTGGGCGAACTCGTGCGTCAGATGCAGCTTGACCTTCAAGCGATCGGCTACCCCGCCTATGGGTAGCAGAATCGCCTGGCTCGTGATCGCCGCCACGTGCTTGACCGCCGCTTGCGGGCATGGGAACGGCAGCGACTCGAACGCCTCGTCGTCGGATCGGGCGCGCGTCGGGCGAGCGGCGCCGAGCTGGTCGGAACCGAGCATTCCGGGCCCGAACCTGTCGCTTGCTTCGCTGCGCGGGAACGCGGTCTACCTCAACTTCTTTGCGAGCTGGTGCCCGCCGTGCAACGCGGAGGCACCCGCCATCGATACGCTGGCGCAGAACTACGCGGCGCGGGGTTTGCGGGTAGTCGGCGTCGACGTGCTGGAGAGCGCGCGGAAGGCCGCTGCATTTCGCAGCGATCATCATCTGAGCTATCCTGTCGTGATCGACACGGGTGCGTTGCGCAACCAGTACGAGGTCAACGGGTTGCCGGTTCACGTCTTTATCGACCGCGGCGGAATCGTGCGTAAGATCGTGGTCGGTGAGCTCTCGCCCGCGGGGATGCGGGCCAACGTCGAAGCCGTGCTCCGTTAGAGTTCGGGCCGTGCGCAGCAACAGGCCGGTCCCGGTCGCCCATGCGTCCGTTGCGTTCATCGCCGCGGTACTCGCGGCCGGATGTGCCGGCGGCGGGGGCCAGGGCAACGGGATGATGTTCCCGGGCAGCGGCGGCGCTGTCGGGGGAGTCGGCAATACCGTTGTCCGGATCTACGTTCCGGCCGGCACCCAAATGAACTCGATCGCAAAAGCCGCTAGCGTCCCGCCTCCACCCACAATCGGCATGCCCGGAGTCGGTACGAACGTTGCGACGCCGACGACGGCTCCCGTCACGACTCCGCCGCCCGTCGCCGGTTCGCAGGCGCTTGCGATCAACGTCAGCGGTCCTGCAACCATCAGTCAGACGGTGTCGGTTGGTCCGACCTCGAGCGGATGCACCCCGTCACCGGGTGGCACGACATGTCAGCTCGCGCTCTCGCTTCCGCTGGGAACCTATACGGGCACGATCGGCGCCTCCGCGGTCGCCTTCACGGTCGGCTCGACCGCCAATAACGTGCTCAACCTTACGTTGGGCGGCACGCCTGCTTCCGTCGCCGTCGTTCCGGCGTCGTCGATGAGCGTCGCCAACCCGCAGGGCGGGATCGATCTCTACGGCGCCGGTAAGCACCTGCTGATGGTCGAGATGCTCGACGCAAATGACAACGTGATGGTTGGGGGCGGCGGCGCGACCTTTGGGATCAGTCAGGCAGGAGGCTCGCTCCCGATTGCCGTCTCGCAGGCGCCGACCTCCGCGAATCTCTTTTACGTGACCCCCGCAGGCGCTACGAACGGGGGATCGGCGATTCTTCGCGCGACCGCAAATTACGCCGGGGTCGGCAATCCCTGCGCCGCCTCTGGAGCAATCTGCACCGGAACGGTGCACGTCGACGTTCGTCAAATCCTCGCTATCGCGAACTCCGGAGCGAACAGCGTCACGCTCTACGCAAACGGCCAGGGTGCTCCGCTAGCGACGATCCAAAGCGGCGTGACGAGCCCGCAGGCGGTTATCTTCGACGTCGCAGGCGATTTGTTCGTCGCGAATCAGCCAGGCAGCATCACCGAATACGTTCCGCCGTACAATCAAGGGCCGATCGCGATAGCCAACGGCATCAACCATCCGCAGGCTCTTGCCGTTGATGCGCGAGGCAGTTTGTTCGTGGCCAACGGCAGCGGCAGTAATACCGTCACGCTCTACTCGCCGCCATACGGCGGCGCGCCGGCAGCTACCATTTCGTCGAACGTCGACGATCCGGTGAGCCTCGCGCTGGATTCGAGCGGCGATCTATTCGTGGTCAATTCGGCGAACAGCACCGTTACCGCCTACGCACCCCCTTACGCCGGCGTACCGACGACGATCTCTCGCGGGCTCAGCACGCCGAACTCGCTGGCACTCGATAGCCGCGGCAACCTGTTCGTAGCAAATCTCAACTCCACGCCGAACTCGGTAGCGGAATACTCCCCTCCGTTCTCGAACTCGAGCGCGCCGGTCGCTACAATAACCAACGGCGTTAACGAGCAAGGCTCGATCGCCGCGCTCTCGACAAATCTTTTCGTTCCGAATCAAGGCGCGAATACGGTCACCGAGTACGCGGCGCCCTACACGGGCTCGCCGACTACGATCGTCGGCGGACAGAGCCAGCCGGTTGCGTTGGCAATCGATGCCGCCGGAAATCTCTACGTCGCAAACTACGGAAACAATACGGTCACCGTATACGCGTCGCCGTACGCGCCCGGCTCGTGGACGACGATTTCCAACGGGGTTATGGCTCCGCTGGCGCTGGCACTTTCGCCGGTCACCAACGGCAGCGCAACCTTATTACCCTAATTATCTCGCGCTATAGCTAGCTCACGCAGCACGCACGCGTAGGGCGTCGCCCTCGAGCGTAACGTCGGCCGCGCATCCGTCGCGCAATTCGCCGCGCAAAAGCGCGGTCGAGAGCGGCGTCGAGACGTAGTGCGAGACGGTCCGCTGCACGTAACGCGCGCCGCTTCCCGAGGCTATCGAGACGCGCGCCAGATAGAGCTTGGCTTCGTCGGAAAGCTTAAGAGAAACGTTGCGCACGCCCAAACGCTGCGCGAGCGCGTCGACGTGAATGGTAACGATCGCTTCGATTTGCTCGAGGCCCAGCTCGCGGAATGCAACGATCTCGTCGATTCGATCGAGCAGCTCCAAGCGAAACGCAACCCCGAGCTCGTCGTCTTGCAGGTTGGTCGTCAAGATGATGAGCGCGTGCCGAAAATCTATGGTGCGACCCTTCGAGTCGGTCAGGCGTCCATCGTCGAGAATCTGCAGCAGAATCGATGCGACGTCGGGATGCGCCTTCTCCACCTCGTCGAAGAGCACGACGCAGTACGGGCGGCGGCGCACCGGCTCGGTGAGTTGGCCGGGTTCGTCGTGGCCGGAATATCCCGGGGGCGCACCGATTAGCCGCGAGACGGTATGCGGTTCGGTGAACTCCGACAGGTCGACGCGCACCAGCGCAGCCTCGCTGCCGAAGAGCGCTTCGGCGAGGGTCTTAGCGAGCTCGGTCTTTCCGACGCCGCTCGGCCCGCGGAAGAGAAAGGTGCCCAGTGGTTTGCGCGGATCGTGCAAGCCGGTTCGGGCACGGCGAATCGCTTCCGACACGGCGGCAATCGCGCGCTCCTGACCGACGACCCGCTTTGCGAGAACCTTTTCGAGATCGAGCAGCAGCCCGGCTTGCGATTCGGTCAGCGACGATTGCGGGATCCCCGTCCAGCGAGTGACGACCGCGGCGACGTCGGCACTCGTAACGCATGGGTATTCGACGTTACCCTTATTGGCGAGCACGACCGACGCCGCGGCTTCGTCAATCAGATCGATCGCCTTGTCCGGCAAGAAGCGATCCGCGATAAAGCGAGCCGAAAGCTGGGCCGCGGCTTCGATCGCCGCCTCGTCGATGCTCACGCGATGATGGCGCGCGTACCGCTCGCGAAGGCCGCGAAGGATTTCGATCGTCTCGTCAATGCTCGGCTCCTCGACCATTACTGGCTGGAACCGGCGCTCAAGCGCAGCATCCGACTCGACGTACTTGCGATATTCGTCGAAGGTCGTTGCGCCGATGCACTGCAAGTCGCCGCGGGCCAGTTCGGGCTTGATCATTGCGCTCAGGTCGAGCGGTGCCCCTTCGGCAGAGCCGGCACCGACGAGCGTGTGCAACTCGTCGATGAAGAGCACGACGTCACGCGCGCTGCGCTTCACTTCGTCGAGGATTCGTTTCACGCGACCTTCGAATTCGCCGCGGTACTTCGTGCCTGCCACCAGCGGACCGAGCGAGAGCGCCAGCACCCGTTTACCTTGCAGCGAGCGAGGCGCATCACCGCCTGCGATTCGCTGTGCGAGCCCTTCCACGATCGCGGTCTTTCCCACGCCCGGTTCGCCGACGAGGCACGGGTTGTTTTTGCTGCGGCGTGCGAGAATCGAAATAATCCGATCGATTTCGCGGTCGCGCCCGATGACGGGATCGAGTTTTCCTTCGCGCGCGAGCTCGGTTAGATCGCGAGAGAAGGCAGCGAGCGTCGGCGTTCCGCCCCGAAAACGCTTGCCTAGCTCGTCGAGCGGCGAAGCCCGGCCCTCTCCTTGCATCTTCTCGGCGAGCAGCGCGCCGCCGGCGATGATGCCGGCAGCGGCAAGAGCGGCCCCTACAAACGGCAGCGCACTCGCTGCGGTCCGCCTCTTTGCGCAAGCGGTGCAGAAATGCCGGCCGGCATAAGTGATCGTCGCGGGCAGGGCGCCGCATGCTTCGCAGGTACGGTTCATCAGCCTCGTCTACTTAAGATGGACGCCGCGGGTTTCGCCGTGGCTCTAGGGCTCCGCAAGAAAAACGACGCTTACCGTGACCGTGACGTTAACGTTCGATTGATCGAACTCCGTCGGCGCCGCGGTGGAAGCCCGCATCAACGGAACTGGGCCCGGTCCGGGGACTCCGGCGAGCAGCTCGATGCTCTTAATCGAGACGATATGCAGCGTGGCCGCCTCCGCTAAGGCCTGCGCGTTGGCCCGCGCCTCGGCCACTGCCTTGGCCGTCGCCTGCTCGCGTGCCACGTTCGGATTCGATAAGCCAAAGCTGACGCCATTGATCGCCGTAGCGCCGGCGCCGATGCTCGCGTCGCTGACGCGCCCGGCTGAAGCGATCTCGCGCACTTTAATCGAGAAGTTTCGCGAGACCGTATAACCATAGCGTTCGTCCGGCGAGGTTGCGCTCGGGCTTCGCGGCGGCGGATTGTAACTGACGTTGTAATAGACCAGCGAGATGTCGCCGCGCGCAATGCCCAATTTAGCGAGGCTTGCGGCGATGCGATCGTAAATCGCGTTGTTTTTCGATATTGCGTCGTTGGCATTCGCGGCGTTGGTTTCGACCGCAGCGTTGACCGTTGCGGTATCCGGCGGCAGCGAGACGCTGCCGGTTCCCGAGGCGGTGATCTCGGTCGGTGCTGCCTGCGCGGCCGTGGCGCACGCGATTGCGGCGGCGAACGTCACGAGCAGGCAAACGAAACTGCGCTTCATAATACGACTAACGTCCACCACGGGGGCGTTGCGTCCCTGTTCACCAGCGAGAAAGACGCAGCATGCAATGGTGATTCTTGCTAGGGTCGTCTGCGGCGCCATCTTGGGTTTTGTCGCCCGCTGGATTGTGCCGGGCGACGCGCGTGGCGGCCTCGTCGCCGATCTCGCCGTCGGTGTTATCGGTGCCCTTATCGGCGGCTGGCTCTACGTCGAGTTTGGAGGCACCCGCTCGGCGATCAACCTTCCCGGCATCGTCTGTGCCTCGATCGGTGCGATCGTATTGCTCCGACTCGCGCGCGTGATTCGAGGCAAGCCAGCGCTCTGAAGGGCGCCGCGACCCGTCGGGGGAAGCTGAAAACTATGGCCTACGTTATCACTGAGCCGTGCATCGGCACCAAGGACAAGTCATGCGTGGATGTCTGTCCCGTCGATTGCATTCACGGCAAAGATGAAGACGAGATGCTGTATATCGATCCAGAAGTCTGCATCGACTGCGGTGCTTGCGTATCGGCTTGTCCGGTAGAGGCGATTTTCGCCGATTCCGACCTTCCCGAGAAGTGGCAGAACTACACCGAGATCAACGCGGAATACTTTAAGAAGTGATCGCCGAGATCTCGCCTCACGCTTTCGCAGCCTTCTTTGCGTGGGCGCCCTGGGTGATCGGCGTCGCGATCTATGCCGTTTTCTATATCGCCAAGCGCCACGAGGTCGCAGTCGTCCCGGTCTCCGCCGGTCAGACCTATGCCTGCGCGGTCTGCGGCCGCCGCGGAACGCGCGAGCAAATGGTTCCGCAAAATCACGGCGGTGCCGTCGGCTGGCAGTGCGCTAGCTGCGCAACTTCCTCACAAGCCACCGCCCACTAGAGGTTCCTAAATGCTGTCCTGACCTTGCGGAACGGGACTTAGCGATTTTCGAGCAACACGCGGAGGTGTTCTTCAAAACTTCGTTTTCGAGAAAATCGCGTACGAGTGACCGGAGGACAGGATGTCCGGAGGGAGCGATCCCGAGGAGCAAGGTCAGGACAGATTTAGCCTCTACTGTTGCTGGCCGTAATCTGCCAGCACGTCGTGAATCCGGGACGCCATCGAAAGCGCCTCGTCCCACTTGCGCTGCCACGTGTTCCGTCCGAAGATCAGCCCGACGCAACCCGCAGCCATCGCGACGTGCGCTTTGTGAACGGTCGCCTCGTCACCCATCTTGCTACCGCCGGAAACGAGGACGAGACTCCGTCCGGCCGATTTAACGACCTTGCGTAGACCTTCGAGATCGTCGAACTGGAGCGCGTCGTACGGCTTGGGCAACTTCGCGGCATCATCGGGCTTCCAGACGGGCTCGTTGAGCTTGATGACGTCGGCCCCCAGCTCGCACGCGACGCGTGCCGCATAGTCAACCGCGTAGAGTGAGTCGATGCCGCCCTTGGCTTTGACGGCCGCCCCGCGCGGGTAGGCCCATACCACCAACGGCATGCCGTACCGATCGCACTCGCGGCGCACCTCGTTGCACTGCGCGATGTCGACCTCTTGCGCCGGGCTCCCGACGTAGAGCGTGTAGCCTACCGCGTCGGCGCCCAATCGAATTGCGTCCTCGACCGACGACGTCAGCGGGCTGAACGCCTCGTCATCGGATGGAATGTTCGTCTTCCCGTTGACTTTGAGCAAGAGCGGAACGCGCCCGGCATACTGCTTTTGATACTTTTCCGCGAGTCCGACGTGGAGTGCTATGCCGGAAAAGTTTCCCTCGACCGCCAACCGGTAAATCCAATCGGTATCGATCGACGCGGGATTATCGAAGAAGTCGATCGGGCCGTGTTCGAGCCCTTGATCGATCGGGAGCATCATCAGGGTCCCGTTTGCGGGACCGTGCTCGTACATCAAACGGTGCAGACGGGTGCGCTTCCCGATCGAGAGATTCATCGCGTCGAACGTCGGGCGCAAAATAGCAGGCGTGGCGGCTACAGTCATAATAACGGCGCCTTCGCCGCCTCGCAAAGGTTATCCTGAGCGTACCTCCAATGGGCCGCTCGTGATTGCGCGCGTCGGCTTCGTCGGCCTGGGTGCGATGGGTGAACCGATGGCGGCGGCACTGCGTCGCAGCGGTTACGAAGTGACGGCTAGCGTCCACCGAAGGCGCGAGGCGCTCGAGCGGTTACGGACCGCCGGCGTCGCGGAGGCGGCCGATCCGGCGGCGCTTGCCGCTAGCGTCGAGGCGGTAATCCTCTGCGTTCCCGACGCGCCGCAGGTTGAAGAGGCGCTCTTCGGCACGCGCGGCGTCGCAGCCGGCGCCGAGCCCGGCTTGCTCGTCATTGACATGTCGACGATCTCGCCGGTCGCGTCCCGTCGCTATGCCGAGCGGCTTGCCGAGCGGGGCGTCGATTTCGTGGACGCGCCGGTGAGCGGCGGCCCGGCTCGCGCCCGCGACGCCTCGCTTACGATCATGGCGGGCGCCTCGCCGGAGGCGTACGCGCGGGCGGAGCCCCTGCTGCGGGCGATGGGCAGTCCGCACCATCTCGGTCCGGTCGGCATGGGGGAGACCGTCAAGCTCGTCAATCAGATCATCATTGCGAACGTCATGATTGCAAACGCGGAAGGCCTCGTCTTCGCGAAACGGGCCGGTGCCGATCTCGGCGCGGTGTGCGCGGTGCTGGGCTCGGCAACGGCTTCGAACTACCTGCTCGCGCAGTGGTTGCCGAAGACTTGGCTGGCAGGAACCTTCGAAGGAGGATTCGCACTCGATCTCCTCCGCAAGGATCTCGCGGCGGCACTCGATGCAGCTCGCGCACTCGAATATCCGATGCCGGCCACGGGGCTGGCATATCAACTCTACACCACTCGCTCCGCTCAAGGGGACGGCGCGCTGGACTACAGCGCGATAGTGAAAGCGTATGAACGTAACGCAGGAGGCGAAGCCGCCACGGATAGCCTCGCTCAAAAGCCCGGACTTCAATAAGAAGATCCTGGTCGTCGACGACGAGTCTGCGATTCTCCAAACGCTACGATTCAATTTGGAGCGCAGCGGTTATGCAGTCGTCACGGCGGGTGACGGCCGTAGCGCGATCGCAATGGCACAACGCGAGCAGCCGGACTTAATCGTGCTCGACATCATGTTGCCGGTTCTCGACGGGGTCGAGGCATGCAAGGAGATCCGCAAGTTCAGCCCCGTTCCGATCATCATGCTAACGGCGAAGGATCAGGAGATCGACAAGGTCCTAGCGCTCGAGCTCGGGGCCGACGACTACGTCACCAAACCGTTTGCACTGCACGAGTTTCTAGCCCGCGTGAAGGCGCGTCTTCGCCGGCAGGCCTCGATCAACGTCGGACACGACGAAGCGATTTCGCTCGGCGCGATCGTGCTTGACCCATCGCGACAGCAACTCACCGTGCGCGGTAAAGAGGTTGCGCTTGCTCCCAAGGAATTCGGACTTCTTCGCGTTCTCATGGAGAACCACGGCCGCGTCGTTACGCGCCAAACGCTGCTCGACAAGGTTTGGGGATACGACTTTGAGGGAGAACAGCAGACCGTCAGCGTTCACATTCGGTGGCTGCGCGAAAAGATCGAAGAAGACTCGCGCGCCCCGCGGCACATTCTGACGGTGCGCAGCCGAGGATACATGTTCAAAGCGTAGTGACTGCGCGCTAGGGGTCCGTTTGAGTCCGCTCGAGTGGTCGTTGCTCGCATTGATGGCCGGCTTAGCCGGGGGCTTCGCCTTTGCGAGGCTGTTGCGTATCCCACGGGCTTCCGCACCCGCAGCCGAACCGCCGGCTCCCCGTCGGCCGGACTCTGCCGGGATTTCGATCGACAGCGCCTTCGCACGGCTCGTGCGGGCGCTGCCGATCGGCGTAGTGCTCGTGGATCGCTCCTGTCACGTCGAGTTCGCCAACGCCGCCGCGGGAGCGACCTTTGGATTCGATCCGGACCGCGCTCTCAGCGTTCACGTCATCGAGGCAATTCCAAACATCGAGCTCGAGCGACGGATTGGCGACGCATTGCGTGGCGAGGCATCGGTCGCGCCGCTTATGCTGACGGGAACCTCGGGCCAGCGCACGTATCGCGTCTCGGTCTACCCGCTGACGGAGCAGAGCGACGGCTCGCGGCGCGTCGTCGTCTTCTCCGACGACCAAACCGCGCTCGTTCGACTCGATCGCGCGCGCAAAGAGTTTCTGTCAAACGTCTCGCACGAGCTGCGGACGCCGCTTTCCTCGATCAAGCTGATGCTCGAAACGGTGATCGAGGCGCCGGAGCAAGAAGCGCGCGATCTCTTCGTCCCGCAAGCGCTCGCACAAGTCGACCGGTTGACGGCGCTGGTCGGACAGTTGCTCGAACAAGCGCGTGCAGAATCGGGCCAGCTCAAGCTCGACATTCGCGACGTCGACCTCGAAGAGGTTGCGCAGCCGATCGTCGCCTCGTTCGAGCAGCAAGCGTCGAACAAAGGCGTTTCGCTCGAACTCGCAGCGCTGCGTCCGGTGCGCGTTGAAGCCGATCCCGACCGTCTCGCGCAAGTCTTCGTCAATCTGATCGACAACGCGCTTCGCCATACTTCGGGCGGCGGGCGGATTCGAATCGAGCTCGACGCCCGCGACAGCGACGCGGTGTTGCGCGTGCGCGACACCGGCGAAGGTATCCCGTATCGCGACCTTCCGCACATTTTCGAACGCTTCTACGTGGTCGACCGGTCGCGCACGCGCGGCACCGGCGGGGCCGGCCTGGGATTGGCCATCGTCAAAGGCATCGTCGACGCGCACGGGGGAGCGATCTCGGCAGAATCGATGCTCGGGCGTGGAACCGCGTTTACGATTCGTCTTCCAATCATGCGCATCAAGCGGGACTCTTAAGATTCTTAAGCGCGGAACGGGCATCGGCGTTGGGGCGACGAACACGGCGCCCCAGATGTTTGTAAACGCCGCGCAACCGCCGTCCCTTTCAACGGAGACAAAAATAAACGTTGAGAAACTCAACGTCTATTACGGCGCGTTTCATGCAATCAAGAACGCCTCGCTCGAAGTGCCCGCTCATCGCGTGATGGCGCTTATCGGACCCTCAGGCTGCGGCAAGTCGACGTTTATTCGCGCGCTGAATCGCATGCACGATTTGACGCCCGGAGCGCGCGTCGATGGACGCGTCATTCTCGACGATCAAGACATCTACGCGCCCAATATCGATCCGGTGACGATCCGGTACCGGATCGGAATGGTCTTCCAGCGTCCCAATCCTTTTCCAAAGTCGATCTTCGAGAACGTCGTGTACGGCCCGCGCATTCACGGCGAACGCGACGCTGTAAAGCTGAAAGAAATATGCGAGCGAAGTCTGCGTCAGGCAGCACTCTGGGACGAAGTCAAGGACCGTCTCGACCGCTCGGCGCTCGCGCTCTCGGGCGGACAGCAGCAACGGCTCTGCATCGCACGCTGTCTGGCCGTCGATCCTGAGGTCATTCTGATGGACGAGCCCGCGTCGGCGCTCGATCCGATCGCGACCAGCAAGATCGAAGATCTCATCGAAAAGCTGAAGAGACAATATACGGTCGTCATCGTTACGCACTCGATGCAGCAGGCGGCGCGCATCAGCGACAACACCGCCTTCTTTCTGCTCGGCGACCTCGTCGAAGCCGACACTACGTCAACGATCTTTACCAAACCGAAGGACAAGCGCACCGAAGACTACATCACGGGCAGGTTCGGGTAGTAATTTCGCGTTCCGGAACGGCTCCGCAGCGTTAAGATGGTCTTAATCGGCGAGCGCTAGACTTTTCTGAAGGGCGTTCTTAGCACCGCTCGATAACCAAAGACAACTCAAAGGAGATTCCTTCAATCGTGGCACTGACTCTCGTTCGCGCCGGTCTCGTTACGGCGGCGATGGTTCTGACCGCGAGCTCTTTGGCACTGGCAACACCAGTCGCCCAGACGAGCGGCCCGGCTCCCGCAGCGGACTTCGGAAGTCCGCCGTCGGGGCAGATCCCAATCCTCTTTAACGACCGGCACGTTTACGCCAAGCCGGATATTTTAAAGCAGGGGCGCGTCCTGGCCGCGCTCGCCCGCGGCGGAACGTTGTATATTCCGCTCCGCTCGATGTTCGAACAGATGGGCGCAACCGTCTCCTACGATGCGTCGAGTAAGACGGCAACCGTTTCAAAGGCCGGCGCCGAGGTCGTGGTCACGGTCGGCAAACCGGAGGTCGTAATCAACGGTGAGTCGCGTCCGCTCGACGTCCCGCCGATCGTCTATCAGGGCGTCGTGCTGGTTCCGGTTCGCGTGATCTCTGAGAGCATGGGCGCGTACGTGCAGTGGGTTCCCGACCGTCACCTGGTCGTGGTTCGCTACGTGCCGGCGACACCGCCGCCGACCGAAGCTCCGCCGCCGCCGGCACCCGTCGAGACGGAGGCACCTCCGCCGCCACCGCCGGCGACGCCAAATCCACTGAAGATCGGCGGTTACTTCCGTTCCTACTACTTCACACGTCAGAACGCGTCGAACAATCCCGGCGCTCAGTTCAACTTCACACCGGGCGCCAAGTACAGCACGGCGGGCGTCAATCAGGCATCGTGGAACAGCGGCATCGCGCTACACGGTGAGTACGACTTTCAAACCGGCTGGAACGTCGGTGCTACCTATCTCTACGCTAATCCGATCAACGGTCCGTGCGTGGTCGCCGCAAACCACGCGAAAGGCGCCGTTTGCGTAACGCAGGCCCCGCCCAATACCAATCCCGACGACACACTGCCCGGCTTCACCTTGAGCTCGTTCTACGAAGCGTACGCGGGCTATAACGCGCACGGGTTCCAAGGCGAGCTCGGCAACATCCTCTTCAACTCTCCATGGGCGAATCCGTCGGACTCGCGAATCAAGCCGGCAGCCTTCCAGGGAGCGTATCTGAACTATACGGCGCCGTCGTTTTGGACGGTCGAAGGCGCCGATATGTTGAGTTACGAGAACCGGACCAGCTCGGCATTCAGCCAGCAGACGCTGCTCACGAGCTTCCCGGCCGGTAATCCGGGAATGGGCTCCAACATCTTCGTCAACAACGGCGGGCTCGGCATCACAAGCAATGGGTTCGCGATGGGCAAGGTCGGTTATGACAATCCGAACGGAATCTCGGCCAATGGGTACTTCTATGGCGTCAGCGACATCGTCAATTCGTGGTGGTTCGACGGGAAGTACACGTTTTCAGAGACGAAGCTCGCGCCGTTCATCGCTCTGCAAGGCGGGTGGGAGACCAACAGCGGGCTCTCCTACATCGGAAAGATCCAAAGTGAGCTCTTCGGCGCGCAGCTCGGTCTCAACGTGACGCCGAACATCCAGCTTACCGCCGGTTACGATGAGATTCCGTGGAAGACGGACACCGTGTTCTTACCGAAGAACGTGACTTGCAGCAACGCCAACTATCAAATCAGCGCGAAGGGAGGAACGCTCGCCTATTTCCTGCCGATGAACGCAGCGCAATGCTTCAACAATCCAAACGGCACGACCAGCATTTATTACGGCGGCTGGGCAAGCCCGTACACCGACGGCTACGCGACCGATCCGCTCTTCACAACGAGCATCGATCAAGGCATGGCCGATCGTCGCGCGCCCGGAACGTCGTGGAAGGTAGCGCTGACGTATACATCCACCAACAAGAAATGGGTCTTCGCAGCAACCGATGCTTGGTATAACTACGGCAACGCTTTGGCGCCGCAGAGCACGCGCGACTGGACCCTCGACGGCATGTATCATTTCAGCGCCGTTAAAAAAGGAGCGTATCGCGGCTTGCTGCTTCGCTACCGGTACATGGACCGCACCCTTTCGAGTACGTTCTGCGGTGCAGCCGGCACGAACTGTCCCGCCGGATCTTCGATCGGATCCGGTTTTCTTGGGGGCCTGCCGGTCTTCAAATACAATCGCGCGCAGCTCGAATACGACTTCTAAGCTCGCCTCAACGCGCAGGCTACGACTATAAGGGGCCGCCCGAAGGAGGGCGGCCCCTTACACCCTCTTTGCTTATTGACCAGGGTTAACTTTCACTTGTCGAGAAGTTGACCCAAATCGCTTTACTAAAAGGAGATTCCTTCAATCGTGGCACTGACTCTCGTTCGCGCCGGTCTCGTTACGGCGGCGATGGTTCTGACTGCGACCTCTTTGGCACTGGCGGAAACACCGGCAACACCAGTCGCCCAGACGAGCGGCCCGGCTCCCGCAGCGGACTTCGGAAGTCCGCCGTCGGGGCAGATCCCAATCCTCTTTAACGACCGGCACGTTTACGCCAAGCCGGATATTTTAAAGCAGGGGCGCGTCCTGGCCGCGCTCGCCCGCGGCGGAACGTTGTATATTCCGCTCCGCTCGATGTTCGAACAGATGGGCGCAACCGTCTCCTACGATGCGTCGAGTAAGACGGCAACCGTTTCAAAGGCCGGCGCCGAGGTCGTGGTCACGGTCGGCAAACCGGAGGTCGTAATCAACGGTGAGTCGCGTCCGCTCGACGTCCCGCCGATCGTCTATCAGGGCGTCGTGCTGGTTCCGGTTCGCGTGATCTCTGAGAGCATGGGTGCGTACGTGCAGTGGGTTCCCGACCGTCACCTGGTCGTGGTTCGCTACGTGCCGGCGACACCGCCGCCGACCGAAGCTCCGCCGCCGCCGGCACCCGTCGAGACGGAGGCACCTCCGCCGCCACCGCCGGCGACGCCGAATCCACTGAAGATCGGCGGTTACTTGCGTTCCTACTACTTCACGCGTCAGAATGCATCGAACAATCCGGGTGCACAATTCAACTTCACACCGGGCGCCAAGTACAGCAGCGCGGGCGTCAATCAGGCGAGTTGGAACAGCGCGATCGACCTTCACGGCGAATACGATTTTCAAACCGGCTGGAACGTCGGTGCGACGATGCTCTACGCCAATCCGATCAACGGTCCGTGCGTGATCGCAGCAAACCACGCGAAGGGCGCCGTTTGCGTATCGCAGGTTCCCCCCAACACGAACTCTGACGACACGCTACCCGGTTTCGCGCTCGGTTCGCTCTACGAAGCATACGCGGGCTATAACGCCCACGGCTTCCAAGGCGAGCTTGGCAACATTCTCTTCACCTCGCCATGGGCGAATCCGTCGGATTCGCGACTCAAACCGGCGGCGTTTCAAGGAGCATATTTGAGCTACACATCGCCGTCCTTGTGGACGGTTGAAGCCGCAAATATGCTGTCATTTGAAAACCGCACCAGCTCGCAGTTCAGCCAGCAGACGCTGCTGACGAGCTTTCCGGCCGGCAACAACGGCATGGCGTCGAACATCTTCGTCAACAACGGTGGGAAAGGAATCACGACCGACGGCTTTACGATGGGCAAGCTGGGTTACGGAAATCCCACCGGTCCCGGATTCTCGGCCGACGGATACTTCTATGGCGTCTACGATATCGCGAGCATGTGGTGGTTCGACGGCAAATATCAGTTCAACACTCATGGATCGGTGGCGCCGTGGCTCGCGCTGCAAGGCGGTTGGAACCAAAATGCCGGACAGTCCGTCGTTGGCAAGATCAACAGCCAGGTCTTCGGCGCGCAGCTCGGGGCGAACATCGCCAAGAACTTTCAGGTAACCGTGGGCTACAATGAGATCCCCTGGAAAACCGACTCGGTCTTCCTGCCGAAGAACGTGACCTGCAGCAACTCCAACAATCAAATCACAACGAAAGGAGCGACGCTCGCGTACTTCCTCCCGCTGAACGCCGCACAGTGCTTCAACAATCCAAACGGCACGACGAGCATCTACTACGGCGGCTGGGCGAGCCCGTACACCGACAACTACGACAGCGATCCGCTCTTTACGACGAGCGTCACGCAAGGTATGGCCGACCGGCGCGCGGCGGGCAACGCGTTCAAAGCCGCGTTCCAATACACGTCAACCAACACGAAATGGGTCTTCATCGCGACCGATGCGTGGTACAACTACGGCAACGCGCTGGCGCCCGAGAATACCAACATCTGGGTTCTCGACGGACGCTATCGCTTTAGCCATATGCCGGCCACCGGAACCTACCGCGGCTTATCCCTGCGCTACCGCTATATCCAACGCACCCTTTCAAACACGTTCTGCGGCGACCCAAACACGCCGAGCTGCCCGCCCAACTCATCGGCAGGCACCTCGGAGTTCGGCGGTCTCCCGCTCTTCAAATACAATCGCGCCCAGCTCGAGTACGACTTTTAAGGATCGCCGACTCCGCATAGCTTCCTAGCTAGTGGCAGGCCAGGACGAGGGACCGTGCTCCAACGGGCACGGCCCCTTCGTTGAATAATGACCAGGGTCATCGATGGCTAAGGAAGAATAGATGACTTAAGGCATCTTTTCAGAGTTTTGTAAAAAAGGAGCTTCCTGCAAGCACATGAGCCTCTTCGTAAGAGCGGCGCTTCTACTCGCCGCAACCCTGGCCGAGACCGCCGGCACCCTCGCCCAGTCCCAGCCGACCTCCCCGGCAACGATTCTCAACGTGTCGTTCGATCCGACGCGCGAACTCTACGACGACTACAACACCGCCTTTGCCGCGTATTGGAAGAAGAAGACGGGACAAAGCGTTACCGTCCAACAGTCCAACGGCGGCTCCGGAAAGCAGGCGCGCGCCGTTATTGACGGTCTCCAGGCCGACGTCGTCACGCTCGCCTTGGCCTACGACGTTGATGCGATCGCCGACAAGGCGAAGTTGCTGCCGGCGAACTGGCAGTCCCGGCTTCCGAACAACAGCACGCCCTACACTTCCACCATCGTTTTCTTGGTGCGGCAGGGCAACCCGAAGCACATACGCGACTGGGGAGACCTCATACGTTCCGGCGTTTCGGTGATAACGCCCAACCCCAAAACATCGGGCGGCGCCCGTTGGAACTTTCTCGCCGCGTGGACATACGCGCTCTCGCGTCATGGCGGCAATCCCGCAGCGGCAAAAACTTTCGTCACGCAGCTGTACAAGAACGTTCCGGTTCTCGATTCGGGTGCGCGCGGTTCGACGACGACCTTCGTCGAGCGCGGCATCGGAGACGTTGAGATCGCCTGGGAGAGCGATGCCCTCCTTGCCGTCAACAACCTCGGACGCGGTCGCTTTGAAATCGTTAGGCCGCCGACGAGCATTCTTGCCGAGCCGCCGGTGGCGCTCGTTGACGGCGTCGTGGATAAGCGTGGATCGCGCCGTGTCGCGCAGGCGTATCTCGAGTACCTCTACTCGCCGCAGGGCCAAGAGATCGTCGCGCGCCACTACTTTCGTCCGCGCCTGCCGGCGATTGCCAAGCGATACGCCGCGCAGTTTCCCGCGATGAAGTTCGTTACCATCGAGAAGTTTGGCGGCTGGAAGAACGCCCAACAAGAGTTCTTTGCAGACGGCGGAGTCTTCGATCAGATTTACCAGCCGAGCCAGTAACGAGATGCCGCGACGCCCGATCGCCGCTCGCCGGCGCAGCATCATTCCGGGGTTCGGACTGACGCTGGGATTTACGGTGCTCTATCTGTCACTCTTCGTCTTGCTGCCGCTCTCCGCCACTTTCGCGGCGACGGCAAGGATCGGCTGGCACCAGTTCTGGCACATCGTGACGGCGCCCCGCGCGATTGCCGCCTACCAGTTGAGTTTCGGCGCGGCGCTGCTTGCGGCCGCAATAAATTTCGTTCTTGGTACCCTCGTTGCGTGGGTCTTGGTGCGTTACGCATTTCCCGGCAAGCGGATTCTCGATTCGCTGGTGGACCTGCCGTTCGCGCTCCCGACGGCAGTAGCGGGCATTGCCCTGACGACGATCTATGCGCCGAACGGATGGTTCGGGCACCCGCTGGCATCGCTTGGGATACACGTTGCATTCACCCGGCTTGGAATCGTCGTCGCGCTGACCTTCGTGGGCTTACCTTTCATCGTGCGAACGGTGCAGCCGGTGCTGGAAGATCTCGACAAAGAGCTCGAAGAGGCCGCGGCGAGCCTCGGCGCCGCGCGCTGGCAAACCTTCCGGCGGGTCATCTATCCGTCCATCCTGCCTGCCGCGGTCACGGGATTCACCCTGGCTTTCGCTCGCGGTGTGGGCGAGTATGGTTCGGTCATCTTCATTGCCGGGAACATGCCGATGCGAACCGAGATCGCGCCATTGCTGATCGCGACGAAACTCGAGGAGTACGACTACGCCGGCGCTACGGCGATCGCGCTCGTCATGCTGCTTGCCTCGTTCGCCTTGCTTTTTACGATCAACGCGCTGCAACGATGGAGCAGCCGTCAAGAAGGCGCCGATATTCCACCAGCCGCGTCCCTGCGCCCGGTACTGACCGCCGATGGTTAGCGCGATTCCGGCCGCGCGCGCGGCCTCCGTGACCGAGTCGGCGTGGGTGCGACGGCTGCTGATTGGTGCGGCCGTGTTCTTTCTGAGCGCCTTCCTCCTCGCGCCGTTGGCGATCGTCTTTTCGGTCGCGCTGGGGCAAGGTGTCGTCGCATACGTTGCGAGCTTTCACGATCCCGACACGATCTCGGCGATTCGCTTGACGCTGCTGGCCGCGCTGATCGCCGTTCCGTGCAATCTCGTCTTCGGCGTTTGCGCGGCATGGGCGATCGGTAAGTTCGATTTTATTGGAAAAAGCGTCCTGATCGCGCTCATCGACCTGCCGTTCTCCGTATCGCCGGTCGTCGCCGGGCTTACGTACGTACTGCTCTTCGGAGCACAGGGCTGGCTTGGGCCTTGGCTGACGGCACACAACGTTCACATTATCTTCGCGATTCCCGGCATCGTGCTGGTGACGATTTTCGTGACGTTTCCCTTCGTTGCACGCGAGCTGTTGCCGCTGATGACCGCGCAAGGTAACGACGAGGAGGAAGCGGCACTCACCCTTGGAGCAAACGGCTGGCAAACGTTCTTTCGCGTGACACTACCGAACGTCAAGTGGGCGCTGATCTACGGCGTCATTCTGTGCAACGCCCGAGCGATGGGCGAGTTCGGCGCGGTCTCGGTCGTTTCGGGCCATATCCGCGGCCTGACCAACACGATGCCGCTTCAAATCGAAGTCCTTTACAACGATTACCGGTTCGTTCCGGCCTTTGCGGTCGCGTCGTTGCTGGCGCTTTTGGCGTTGGCGACGCTCGTGGTCAAAAGCTTGGTCGAATGGCGAGCCGGAAAGCTCAGAGGAGAGGTCATATGAGCATCACCGTCGCCCGGCTCACAAAAGTCTTCGGGAGTTTCAAAGCGCTCGACGCCGTCGATCTCGAAATCCCGCGCGGCCGCCTGGTTGCATTGCTGGGTCCATCGGGTTCCGGCAAAACGACGCTGCTACGGATCATTGCGGGCCTCGAGTTCGCCGACTCGGGCACGGTTCAGTTCGACGGCGTAGACATCGCCGATCGGAGCGCCGGCGAACGCCGCGTCGGTTTCGTCTTTCAACACTACGCGCTCTTTCGCCACATGACCGTGTTCGAGAACGTGGCCTTCGGTCTGCGCGTTCGCCCCGGTCGAACGCGACCGTCGCGCCGCCAGATCCAGACGCGCGTCGGCGAACTGCTCGACCTCATTCAGCTGCAGAATCAAGCGAACCGTTATCCGTCGCAGCTTTCGGGCGGTCAGCGCCAGCGGGTAGCGCTCGCGCGAGCTCTCGCGGTCGAGCCGAGCGTACTGCTTCTCGACGAGCCTTTCGGCGCGCTCGATGCCAAGGTTCGTGTCGAGCTGCGCCGCTGGCTGCGCCAGCTTCACGACGAGGTCGGCGTTACCAGCGTCTTCGTGACGCACGACCAGGACGAAGCGCTCGAGGTTGCCGATCAGGTGGCTGTCATGAACGGCGGACGAATCGAACAGGTCGGGACACCCGACGAGGTCTACCATCGTCCGGCCACGTCGTTCGTCTACAACTTCTTGGGGAACGTCAATCTCTTTCACGGACGGATCGACAACGGCATGGCGCACATCGCTCGGGAAGCGACCGACAACCTCGTTTACGTGCGTCCCCACGCGCTCGAGATTACTCGTCAGCCGAGCGGGCCGAATTACTTTCGGGCGACGACCAAGCATATCAACGCGGCCGGTTCGGTCGTAAAGGTCGAGGCGATCACAGACTGGGGCGCAGTGGTTTACATCGAGATATCGCAGGAGCGGCTGTGCGCGCTGGCGTTGCGCAAGGGCGAAGAAATCTTCATCACGCCCAGAGACGTCGCGATCTTCTCAAACGAGCGGCGCACGGCGACCGCCTGATCAGCGCAGGGGTGCGGCGCCCGGGGCGGGAGGAGATGTCGCCTGTTTCGGCGCGACCGCCTCCCGCCGGTCCCGAGGAAAGCGCCCCATGGCTTCGCGGGGCGTTTCCTCTTGTCCGCAAAGCCGGTTCGCGTCCTGAGCCGTCTTCGCCGGTAACACTCCGAGATGTACTGCTCCAAGTAGCGGGTCGCTTTAACGACGAACCGACCGGCGTATTCTGCTGCTGAACGCACGCCGATTCGGTGAGTCGGTTAGCGCGGCTCGGAGAACGAGACGCTGCCCTCCGAGCCGCGTACCCGATGGGTCGCGCGGCGTGCTGCAACGCCGCAACGACCTCAACTAAATCGTACCCGGCAATAGTCAAGAACTAGTCAAGAGTCGCCGCTGCATCACGGAGTGGCGCGGATTTACAGGAAACGTAGCGACAAACGTACTGCCTCGACCGGGACGGCTGCTCACGGTGACGTCGCCGCTGTGCCGGCGCGCGAGCGCGCGCGCAATCGCCAAGCCCAGCCCGGAGCCTTCGGGCGCACGCACCGGATCCGCGCGCCAAAAGCGCTCGAAAATTCGTTCGAGATTCTCGGGTGCGATGCCGGTCCCTGAGTCGCGTACCACGACTTGGATCTCCGTCCCCTGGCGGCCGCACTCCACGGCGACGGATCCGCCGGCCGGCGTGTAGCGCAGCGCATTGTCGATCAGATTGGCGACCACGCGCTCGACTTGATCGGGATTACCATAGACGACGAGCGACTGCTCGACCGAAGCCTCGAGAGCGACGTGGGCGGCATCGAACCGCGGCCGATATTGCTCGACGAGCCGGTGCATCGTCGCAGCGAGGTCGACGACGAAGAGCTCGCGCTCGAGCGATCGGTCGGCCCCGGCAAGCAACAGTAAATCGCTTGTCAACCGCGACATTTGCTTTGCTCCGTCGGAGATTGTTTCGAACCGCCGGCGGTCGTGCTCGGGATCCCGCTGCGGATCGCGCAAGGCTGCGTCGGCGCTGGTCGCGATTGCGGTCAACGGCCCGCGCAGTTCGTGAGACGCGTTATCCGTAAACTCGCGCAAAGCTTGGAAGCTCCGCTCGACCGGGCGAACCGCGCGGCGTGCCAGCGTGACGCCTGCCGCAGCGCCCGAGAGTGCCGCGAGGAGTGCGCCGGCCAGCAGTCCGATGTCGAGATAGCCCAGGCGTGTGCGTTCTTCTTGGTTCCACTCGCTGGCGAGCACCGAACCGATGCGCCGGTGATTGGCCGGATTGAGAATTGGGGCGGCCACGCTTAGAAATTCATCCGCCGTGCGCGATCGCGGCGTAAGGCCCTGTGCCGCAAGCCGCCGGCCGTGGTCATCGAACCATTGCAGCCCTTGATTGGGCGTCAGGAGCTCCTTGCGCGATACTTCGGACCGATCGATCGTTAGCGTATCGCCGTCGAAGATCACGCTGCGCATTCCGGCGCGCGCAAGGTCTCCCAGCCGGACCAGGGTCTGCTGTTTGACGATGCTGCTGAAGGCAAAGTGAACGGCGACCGCAGCTATCGCAAAAATAACGGCAAACGCGATTAGATACGAAAAGAGCAGCCGCTTCTCGAGGGCGAGGGGATTATAACGGGACTCACGGATCGTCTGCAAGCCGATATCCTATCCCGTAAACGTTCTCGATCGGGTCGGCAACGCCGCCGGCATCGCGCAGCTTGCGGCGAAGGTTTGTGATGTGGGTCTTAATTGAGTCGCGCGGGGCGTCACCGTCGAAGCTTGCGACCTTGTCCTGCAGCATCGCGCGGCTAAAGACTTGCAGCGGGTTGCGCAGCAGCGTTTCGAGGATGGCGTATTCGGTGCCGGTCAACGGTACGACCGCGTCGAGGTAGGTAACGACGAGACGGTTCGGATCGAGCCGCAGCGGGCCGCGCGTTAGGGTCGGCTGATGCTCGCCGTTTTGGCGGCGCCAAGCGGCGCGAATCCGGGCCGAGAGCTCGGTCAGATCGAAAGGTTTCACCACGTAGTCGTCGGCGCCGGCATCGAGCGCGGCAACCTTATCGCTCACTTCGCCGCGCGCTGTGATCATCAGAATCGGCGCTTTAAAATTTTCGTTGCGCAGGCGGCGGCAGAGCTGTAGTCCGTCGAGCCCAGGCAGGAGAACGTCGAGCAAAATCACGTCGTGCACGCCGGTGCGGGCAAAATCGAGCCCGGTCAGTCCGTCGTTCACGACGTCGACGGCGTAATGCTGGCGTCGCAGGTCCTCGGCCAGCGACGTATGGATCCGCGGATCGTCCTCGACGATCAAAATGCGCATTCGCCCTCACGCTCTTACTCGGCCGCGGCGGGTCACCCTTCGACTTGAATCGACCGGCCGAGCCGAAGAGCGGGTTTTCCGCGCGTCAAGTGAAATTACGGCGCCCTCATGTCTTTGACGATGAGAGCCCTCGTTAAACCGAGCTCGGAGCCCGGCTTTCTCTTGACCGACGTGCCGGTGCCCGAGCTGGGGCCGAGCGACGTGCTGATTCGCGTGGAGAAGGCGGGCCTGTGCGGAACCGATTACCATATTTACGCCTGGGATACGTGGGCGCAACAGCGCATCAAACCGCCGCTTGTGGTCGGACATGAGTTCATGGGGACCGTCGCCGCGGTCGGCGACGCGGTGCGCTCGATTGGGGTCGGAGATCGTGTCTCGGCCGAGGGACACATCGCAGATTTGACCTGTCTGCTCTGCCGGACGGGACAGGCTCACATCTGCGAGCGCGTGAAGATCGTGGGGGTCGACCGCGACGGCGCGTTTGCCGAATACGTCGCGATCCCCGAATATAACGTGTGGCGGCTCGATCCGGCGATTGCCGACGAGGTCGCCGCGATTTTCGATCCGCTCGGCAACGCCGTGCACACTGTGATGTCGGCCGGCGTCAGCGTCAAGAGCGTCGTCATTACCGGCGTCGGCTCGATCGGTCTGATGGCGATTCCGGTTGTGAAGGCCGCCGGCGCAACGGCGGTCTTCGCCGTCGACGTTAACCCGGCGAAGCTAGAGATTGCACGGCGGCTAGGTGCGGATGCGGTCTTCTTGGCGACGCAGGACGACCTCGTCGGCGAGATCAAACGGCGTACTCGCGGCGACGGCGCCGACGTGCTGCTCGAGATGTCGGGAAGCGGCGCCGCGATCGATCTCGGTCTGCAGACGCTGCGCAACGGCGGAACGGCCGCGATGCTCGGCATACCGGCCGACAACGTGAACCTCAACCTGGCAGAACGCATCATCTTCAAAGGTCTGAAGGTGTTGGGGATCAACGGGCGGCGAATGTTCGAAACCTGGTATCAGACCGAGGCCTTGGTCAAAAGCGGACGCGTTGACCCGCGCGCGATCATCACGCACGTTCTACCGTACACCGCGTTCGACCGGGCATTCGAGTTGATGGAGAAGGGCGAAGCGGTCAAGATCGTTCTCGATTTCAAAGGAGATATTGCCAAGCCATGAACCAGGCCTTCGAAGCGAAGCTGCAGACCGACCTCGACGCGCTCAAGCAAGCGGGTACGTACAAACATCTTCGTCATCTGACGACGCCGATGGCACCCGAGGTTCACATGGAGGAGGCCGGCGACGTCATCGTTCTTTCGAGTAACAACTATTTGGGTCTCGCCGACAATCCCGAAGTCGTCGAAGCCGGAAAGCGCGGCCTCGACAAGTACGGCGCAGGTACGGCTTCGGTGCGTTTTATCTGCGGAACGTTCGACATCCACCGCATTTTGGAAGAACGGATCGCGACGTTTTTGGGAACGGAAGCGGCGCTCTCGTATGTCTCGTGCTGGAACGCGAATACCGGGCTCTTTCCCACGATCTGCGACGAAGGGTCGGCGATTGTTTCCGACGAGCTCAACCACGCCTCGATCATCGACGGCGTGCGGCTTGCATCCAAAGCGCGGCGCGAACGCTTCAAGCACGGCAACATGAGCGAGCTGGAAGAGAAGCTCAAGAGCGTCGCCGGTTGCTTTCCGGTCGTGGTCGTTACCGACGGGGTCTTTTCGATGGAAGGCGATCTCGCAAAGCTGCCCGAGATCGTCGAGCTTGCGAAACGCTACGGCGCCATCGTCGTCGTCGATGATTCGCATGGAACCGGAGTAATGGGCACAACCGGGCGGGGGACGGTCGAACACTACGGGCTGACGGGTCAAGTCGACGCGATCACGGGAACCCTCGGAAAGGCGCTCGGCGGCGCGGCGGGCGGCTTCGTCGCGGGCAGTAACGCCTTGATCGACACGCTCATTCAGCGCTCGAGGCCGCAGCTTTTCTCCAACGCCTTGCCGGCGACGGTTGCCTGCAGCTCGCTCGCCGCCATCGAATACCTAGAGGCCCATCCGCAGCTGGTCGCAGAGCTGCGCGACAAGACTCGCTATTTTCGTGAGGGCTTAAAGCGAATCGGTTACCAACCGCTCGAGAGCGAGAGCGCGATCGTACCGATCATTGTGGGCCAGACGGCCTTCGCGATCGCCATGAGCGACAAACTGTTGAAGGCCGGCATCTTTGTTACCGGCTTCGGCTATCCGGTCGTGCCGGAAGGCACCGCGCGCATCCGCGTCCAGATCAGCGCCGCCCTGACGAAGGATGAGATGGACCGTGCCCTCGCCGCGTTCGAGCGCGTCGGCAAAGAGACCGGGCTGCTTCCAGCGTAGAGCAATGACGCTAAAATTCAAGCGTTCGGGTATGGTCTTGAAGCCGAGCGCCGCCCGCGGACGTTTCGGCATCCTCAACCCCGCCTGCGCTCGGCTTCGCGACGGTACGCTTCAGCTCTACCCCCGAATGGTCGCGGCCGGAAACGTCTCGCGCATCGGCTCGTTCAAAGCGCACGAAAGCACCGACGGAAAACTAGCGCTGGAATTCGAAGGATTTGCGCTCGAGCCGGAGGCGCCGTACGAACTGCGTGACGGTTCAGACGGATACGGCTGCGAGGATCCGCGCGTCACGTTCGTTCCGATCATCGACCGGTACGTCATGGCATACGTGGCGTTCGGTCCGCGGGGTCCGGAGGTTGCCATCGCGATTTCCGAAGACGGATTACGCTGGCAGCGTCTCGGGCCGATCCAGTTCACGAATAGCGACGATCGTTTCGCGGACAAGGATGCGGCGTTCTTTCCGGAGCCAGTCCTTTCGCCCGCCGGTGTGGAGTCGCTGGCCTTTTATCATCGCCCGACGTTGCAGCTCTCGGTTCCTGACGCGAGGGCTGCGCTCGCGGCGATCGAAGCGCTGCCGCCGAGCGAGCGCGAGAGCATTTCGATCGGTTACGTTCCGCTCGACGGCGTCAAGGCGGACATCAACAAAATCTGCGCCGTCGCAGAAACGTGCCGGCTGGCGTTACCACCCGCGAACTGGGGAACCATCAAGGTTGGCGCCGGTGCGCCGCCGGTACGGATCGACGAAGGGTGGCTCTCCGTGATCCACGGCGTCGACGAGCTGAAGCATCCCGATGGTCCTTCGTTGCTGCGCTACTGCGCCGGCGTCATCATTAACGACGCGAGGCGCGTGGATCGCGTCGTTTTCCGTTCGCCGGAACCAACCTTCGTTCCGACGGTAGGGGCCGAGCTTCACGGCGCCGTTGGCCACGTCGTCTTTCCAACCGGCATCGATCCGCGCGGCGGGCGCGAATTCGATATCTACTACGGGATGGCGGATTTCGAGATCGGCCGCGGGCGGCTGACGGTCGCCGCTTGACCGCGGAAAATTGGTTGCGGGGGGTGGATTTGAACCACCGACCTTCGGGTTATGAGCCCGACGAGCTACCGGACTGCTCCACCCCGCGATAGGAGCGACTACATTCCGACGCCCCGGGTTTCGCCCCTGCTTCGCGCGGTCCGCGCCGGGCCGACGACGAAAGGCCAAGATAATGGGGTTGGGCTCGCTTGCAATGCGAATACCGAAGATCCACCTGCACTGTCACCTCGAAGGAAGCTTGCGGGCTTCGAGTTTCGTCGAGTTGGCCGATAAGCACGGCGTTTCGCTGCGGTATAAGCAGGACGACGCGCGGGTCGACCGGTCGGACCCGTATCGCTTCGATAGTTTTGCGGATTTTCTCTATATCTTCGCGGCGGTCAGCCGGTCCCTGCGAGAGCCGGATGACTACGCGCGCCTGGCGCGCGAGTTCGTCGAGGATGCACTCGCGCAGCACGTGATCTACGGCGAGCTTTTCGTTTCGCCCTCGGTTTGGACGTTCTTCAACCCCGGGCTCGACGTGCGCGCAACGATGCAGGCGATCGTGGCCGAGCTGCGCGCCGCGCGGCCGCGGGCGACGTTCAAACTCTTGCCGGACCTCACGCGCAATTTCGGGGCCGAAGGCGCGATGCACACGGTGCGCGCAGTCGCCGGCATGACCGATTTGGACGTGATCGGCATCTCGCTTGGCGGTGACGAAGCGCGCTTTCCCGCGCGACTCTTCGTTGAGGCGTTTGCGTACGCGCGTGCGCAGGGACTCCACTGCGTCGCTCACGCCGGCGAAGACGACGGACCCGGCAGCGTGCGCGACGCAGTCGAGCTGCTGCGCGTGGAGCGCATCGGACATGGCATCCGCGCGCTCGACGACGTGCGCCTCGTCGAGTTGCTCGCGGCCAAGGGCGTCGCGCTGGAGATCTGCCCCACCTCAAACCGGCGCGCGGGTGTCGCTTTGGCCGCGCATCCCCACCCGTATCTCGATTTCGATCGGAAAGGCTGCGTGGTAACGATCGATTGCGACGACCCTGCGATTTTCGGCGCCTCGATCGAACGCGAATACGCGCTGGTCGAGCAGGTTGCAGGAGCGGCCGCGCTGGAGCGCTATGTGCGCAATGCGATCGCCGCCGCGTTCGCGAGCGACCAAGAGAAGCGGGCGATGGAGGCTGCGTTAACGGCGGCTGCGGAACTCCCCGTCGCGCGGCGAAGTTAAAGCTGCTATGCCCGGCCACTCGCATTCGCACTTCGCCGAGTCTTTCGAGATGTACATGAAGGCGATCTACCGGCTCGAGCGCGAGGGGCCCGGCGTCACGACCTCGGCGCTCGCGACCGAACTGGGCGTAGCTCCGGCTTCGGTCTCCGGCATGCTTAAGAAGCTCGTTAATGACGGGTTCGTCGAACACGAAGTTCGGGGCGACATCCAGTTGACGCGAAAAGGCCTCGAAGTCGCCGTCGGCGTCGTACGCCGTAACCGCTTAGCGGAACGGTTGCTAACCGACGTGCTCGGCATGCCGTGGGATGAAGTCTACGCCGAAGCTTGCATTCTGGAGCACGCGATCACGCCGCGCGTCGAGGAGCGTCTGGTTGCAGCGCTGGGCGATCCGCAAACCTGTCCCCACGGCCATCCGATTCCGCCGAGCGATCTGACCGAGCCGATACGCGTCGGAAGTCCGCTGGCTCAGGTTGACTCCGGAAAGGAAGTTACCGTCTCGGGCGTCAGCGAGCAGATGCCCGAAATTTTGCGTTATTTGGGGCAGGTCGGAGTTCGGCCCGGAGTTCGTTTGCGCGTCGTTGAGAAGGCGCCGCTCGGAGGACCGGTCACGATCGACGTCGACGGCGAACGTCACGCGATCTCGCTCGAGCTCGCGCGAATGGTCATGATCGCGTGATCACACGTTTTTTGATCGTCCTTAACGTCATCGGCTATCTTTGGGAGATCTCGGTCGGTGGTCCCGGGCTGCTCTCGGGCTTCGGTTCGAATAACATCGGCATGCAGCGCGTTTTGATCGACGGGGCGCTCATTCCGGCTGCGGTTTTGCAGTATGGGCAATGGTGGCGAATCGTAACGGGCGCCTTTCTGCACAGCGGCCTGATTCATATCGGCGTGAACATGATGTCGCTCTGGTTTCTGGGACGCTTCATCGAGTACGCGCTCGGATCGTGGCGGATGCTTCTCGTCTACATGGTATCGCTCGTCGCAGCGGGATTGGGCGTCGTCTACTTCAGCGCGCCGGACGTTCCGACGATCGGCGCGAGCGGCGCTATCTTCGGTCTCTTCGGTGCACTCTTCGCGATCGGATTGCGCCTGGGACGGCCGGGGATGGACCTGGTGCGCGCAAATATCGGCATCCTGGTGTTGAATCTCATCATCACTTTCACGGTTCCGGCGATTTCGTGGCAGGCTCACGTTGCCGGATTGTTAGCGGGGTTCGTGCTAACCTACGCGATCTACGCTCCACCCCGGCGGGTCGCGCCGGTCGTCGTCGACGCGGCGGGTCACGAACTCGAAACGGAGTACGAATCGCCCATTGATCCCCACCGTGCGCAGTGATCCCGCTCGAGGAGCTGTTCGGCAGCGCTGGACCGTTCGCGCAACGCCTCGGCGGCTTCGAGCCTCGCGCTGGGCAGTTGCAGATGGCGCAGCTCGTGGAGCGCGGCATCATGGAAGAAATGCACACGATCGTCGAGGCGGGTACCGGCGTCGGAAAGTCGCTCGCATACTTGGTACCGGCGGTGCGAAGCGGAAAGAAAGTCGTGCTCTCGACCGGCACGATCGCACTCCAAGAGCAGTTGGTGCGCAAAGACATCCCACTCGTACAGGAAGCCCTGGGTGCTCCGCTGCGAGTGACGCTGCTGAAAGGACGAGCGCACTACCTCTGCCGGCTTAAACTCGAACGGATGCGCGCGGACCGGCTGCTCGCCGGATCGCCGTCCATGCAGCGCATCTGGGAGTGGGCCGAGCGAACGGAGAGCGGCGACCGCGGCGAGCTCGGCTTCGTACCGCCGGCCGGTGAGTGGGAAGAGCTCGACGCGAACGCGGACGATTGCGTCGGCGAGCTATGCGCGCGCTTTCGCGATTGCTTTTTCTTTGCAAAACGCGACGAAGCCAAGTACGCCGATTTAATCGTCGTCAATCACGCGCTCTTCTTTCTCGATTTAGCGGTCGGCGGCGGTCTGCTGCCGCCGTACGATGTCGCCGTGCTCGACGAAGCCCATCAGTGCGAGCGTTGGGCAACCGAGGCGCTGACGGCCGTCCTCTCCGGGGCGACGATCGGCAGGATGTTGCGAAAGCTGCACCGCGTCTACGAGTTGCCGCCGGCATTCGATGCCGAGTTCGATCTCTGCGTCCGCAGGCTAGACGCCGCGCTCGGGCGCGTGCAGTCCGACCGCTACCCGCTGGCCGCAAACGACCAGGCGTGGCAGCCGCTCGAGGCACTGCGCGCGGTGCTCTACCGGCTGGAGAACTGGCTCTTCGCCAACTCACCGGCAGCATTGAAGCGAAGCGTCGACGACCCGGCCGAGGGCGACCGGCGACGCGACCTCGCCCTTCGCATGGTGCTCGCGCACGAAACGGTGATCGATCGCGCCGAGGCAAGCGGTCCCGAGACAATCTCGTGGGTCGAACGCAACGACGACGGACGCTACTGCGTGAACTGTGCGCCCCACGATGTTGCCGACTTTCTGCGAGCGACGCTGTTTGCGCGTACGCAAAGCGTGATTCTCACGAGTGCGACGCTAGCCACCGATGCCTCGTTGGGCTTCATTCGACGAACGCTCGGCGTGGACGAGGCGCAAGAGCTGTTGGCGCCGTCGCCCTTCGACTATGCGCGTCAGGTCCGTCTGTTCGTCGCGCCCCCCGAGCTGAACCCAAAGTCCTCGGAGTTCGCGCGTCGCGCTGCGCCGCTGGTGGAGGAGTGCCTCGACCGCAGCGGCGGCCGCGCGTTCGTTCTGTTCACGTCGTATGCGCGGCTACGCGAGGTCCACGCTCTGCTCGCCGAGCGTCTCGCTTTTCCAGTACGTTTGCAGGGAGAACTGCCGCGGGCGGGTTTGCTCGACTGGTTCAGAAGAACGCCGGGCGCCGTGCTCTTCGCCACCGCGACGTTTTGGGAAGGCATTGACGTGGTTGGCGACGCGCTCTCGTGCGTGATCATCGATCGGCTTCCGTTCCCTTCGCCACGAGATCCGTTGGTGATGGCGCGCGTGCGCGCGCTCGAGGAACGTGGTCTCGATGGCTTCGAGCACTACATGATTCCGGCCGCTACCGTGCGTCTGAAGCAGGGCTTTGGGAGGCTCATTCGCAGCAGCACGGACCGCGGTCTGGTGGCCCTGCTGGATGGCCGGGCCGCTTCGACGCGTTACGGCGCGACGATTCTTTCGGCGCTCCCGCCCGCTACCCGGATCGAGCGCCTTGACGACTTGGACCGCTTCTTCGCCATGAGAGAGTAGCTTCAGCGACGACCCGACCGCCATCCATGAGCGCGAGCCGATCCATCCGATGACTCTTCGGCAAGTAGAGCATCGCAAGATTGCCGCGCGGAGTCGCCCTGCCGAGCATCGTTCGCTCGCCATCGTGCATCCAAACAACGTCTAACGCCTTGCCCGCATCGCGCACGACGACGAGGTACCAGGAACCGTCCGGGGCGTAGACCACTTCGGCCGGCGGACTCGGCTGCATCGGATGAAACCTCGTCATGCGGTGCGGCGCGCCGGCCAGGCGCTCCATGACCGCGTTTTGCGCGAGCATCGTCGCGTGCATGCGGTGGTTCTCCGACCAAAAATACACAGACGGCAACAGGCCGACGAGTAACGCGGCAGCAAGCGCATAGGGCAGCGACCAGGCCGAGCGCTGCGGTCGAATCGTGCGTTCGATGCGGGCGGCTAATTCGGGCGGAGCCGCCCGGTGCGCTTCCATCGAGGCGATCAGTGCAACGTCGCGCTCCGCGGCACCGACCAGTCGAGTGCAGCTCGAACACTCGCGCAGGTGAGCCTCGATCGCCCGACGCTCGTCATCGTCGAGCGCACCAAGCGCATAGAGTTCCGCGTGTTCTGCGACGTACTCGTGCGTCATGGACGATCGCCGTCCGCGGCCGAACCCGAATCCAAAGCCGACGCGAGCTTGCGCAGCCCGAGTTTAATCCGGCTCTTGATCGTACCGAGCGGCTCTTGAAGCTCGGCCGCGATCTCGCTCTGCGTCTTTCCTTGATAGTATGCAAGCGCGAGCGGAACGCGCTGTTCGGCCGGAAGCGCGAACAAGGCGCGGCGGACGCGATCGCGTTCGATTGGATCGGCGAGCGCCGGCTCTTCGCGATCGGGCGCCAAGACGGCGAGCCGTTCTTCCGTGCGCGACCTTCGAGCCTGCCGCCGCAGCCGCGAGATCGCTTCGTTGCGAACGCAGACGACTAGAAAACTGCGCAGGTTTCCACGTTCGGGTGAGTACGCGCGCGGCGATCGCCACAGCTTCGCGAACGCGTCCGCCACGCAATCCTTGGCGTCGTCGGCGTTTCCGAGCACGTTATAGGCGGCCGAATAGAGCAGCGAGGCGTACTGCCGATAGGCTTCGCCGAAGGCCGACTTCTCGTGCGCCGCAAAAGCGGCTTCCAGGTCCAAGCATTCCTCCAGAGAGAACGCCCGAGCAACGAGGCCGGATGAGATTCCGTCCCGGACGGCTACTCTTCTTGGGTAACCTCGATTTGTGCGCGTTCTTGAAGCTCTTTGACGATCGACGAATCCGCAAGCGTGGTCGTATCGCCGAGCGTCCGTCCTTCGGCGATGTCGCGCAACAGACGGCGCATGATCTTCCCGCTCCGGGTTTTCGGCAGTTCTTGGGTAAACGTCACGAACTTCGGGCGGGTGAACTTTCCGAGCTTAGCCGCCACATGACCGCGCAACTCGTCGGCAAAATCGGGAGAACCCGTCCGGCCGTCTTTGAGCGAGACAAAAGCGTAGACGGCTTGACCCGTCATCGGGTCGAGCTTTCCGCAGACGGCGGCCTCTGCGACCGCCGGATGATCGACCAGCGCGCTCTCCACCTCGGTCGTCGAGATTCGATGCCCGCTGACGTTCATCACGTCGTCAATGCGGCCCATGAACCAGTAGTTGCCCTCGGCGTCGCGCCGGCCGCCGTCGCCCGCGAAGTAGAGATGGGGAAACCTCGACCAATAGGTCTGCACGTAGCGATCGTCGTCGCCCCAAATGCCGCGCAGCATTCCGGGCCATGGCCGCGTCAGCACGACGTACCCGCCGCCGCCGAGCGGCACCGATTCGCCGCCGTCGTTGACGATGTCGGCCGCGATTCCGGGCAGCGGTTTTGTGGCACTGCCGGGTAGCAGCGTCGTGACGCCTGGAAGCGGCGCGATCATGATGCTGCCGGTCTCCGTTTGCCACCACGTATCAATGACCGGCGTACGGTTTGCGCCGATCCACTCGCGATACCAGATCCACGCCTCGGGATTGATTGGCTCGCCGACGGTGCCGAGTAGCCGCAGCGACGAGAGGTCGTGGCGCGCCGGGTATTCGGGACCCCATTTCATGAAGGTCCGGATTGCGGTCGGCGCGGTGTAGAGGAGCGTTACGCGGTAGCGCTCGACGATCTCCCAAAACCGATCCTTATCGGGGAAGTCGGGCGTGCCTTCGTAGATGACGCTGGTCGCGCCGTTTGCAAGCGGTCCGTAAACGATGTAAGAGTGTCCGGTAACCCAACCGATGTCGGCGGTGCACCAATAGACGTCCTCGTCTTCCTTCAAATCGAAACAAAGCTTGTGCGTCATCAGCGCCTGCGTCAGGTACCCGGCGGTGGTGTGCTTGATGCCCTTTGGCTTCGCCGTCGTGCCGCTGGTGTAGAGAAGAAAGAGCAGGTCTTCGGCGTTCATCGCCTCAGGTTCGCACTCGCTCGATTGCCCGGCGACCACCTCGTCCCAAAAGAGGTCGCGTCCATCGTGCATAAAGACGTCGTCGCCGATGCGGCGCGCAACGATGCAATGCGCGATCGAGGGCGTCTGCTCCATCGCGACGTCGCAATTGCGTTTGAGCGGAATCTTATTTCCGCGCCGCCATCCGAAGTCGGCCGTGATCAGCGCGACGCACTTGGCATCGTTGACTCGATCGACGATCGATTCCGGCGAGAAACCACCGAAAATCACGGAGTGCGCGGCCCCGATTCGAGCGCAGGCGAGCATTGCAACCGGAAGTTCGGGGATCATCGGCATGTAGATCGCGATGCGGTCGCCGCGGCGGATGCCGAGTTTACGCAATCCGTTTGCAAACCGGTTGACGTCGTCGAGAAGCTCACGATAGCTAATCGTGCGCCGGTCGCCGGGTTCGCCTTCGAAGCAATAGGCGATCTTCTCGCCCCGCCCGGCGCGGACGTGCCGGTCGAGGCAATTGACCGATACGTTGAGCTGCCCGTCTCCGAACCACCGTGCGTACGGTTCGTTCCACTCGAGAGTTACGGTGAAGGGTTTGATCCATTCCAGCCGGCGCGCCCACGAGGCCCAAAACTCGGCGTAATCGCGCTCGGCCTCTTCGTACATGTCGGGCTTCGCATTCGCCTGCGCGGCGAACTCCGGATCGGGTGGAAAGCGCCGGCTCTCTTCAAATAGGGCTTCGATCGCTGAGCTCGTCATATGCGCAAGCGTTACCGAGGCGGCGGAGTCATGCCTGCCGAAGTACGGTGTGCTCGACATGTTGGCCGCACTCGTGCTCGCTGCGCTAACCGCTCCGTCAACGGGGCTCGCGACGATTCATTACGATACGCCGCCGCCGAATTTTGCATTCCCCACGCCGCGCGGCGCGCGGTCGCTCTCCGATTTACGCGGCAGAGTTGTGATCATTGATTTCTGGGCGACGTGGTGCCACGTTTGCACGGCCGAGCTCGAAGACTTCGTGCGCGCTCGGAAGACGTTCGGCGACCGCGTAGCGGTCGTCACTATATCAAAAGAGCTCCCTGACGTCGCGGCCAGCTACTTGCGACTCGGGAATCTCCCTTTGCCGCTGGTCGAAGACTTAGAGGGATCCGTTTTCCGAATTTATTCCGTTTCGGCCATCCCGGTCACGCTCGTCCTCGATCCCAACGGCAACGTGACCTACGTCTCGGTCGGCGGCCTCAGCTGGACCGAGTTACTCCAGGCAATCGAGCGTGCGCTTCCTCTATCATCGGCTAGCACTCCCGCGACAGGAGTGCTACAGTAGGGGGCGTGACAGACGGTAGCGGCTTGGGGAAGCGGAAAGCCTATATTCTTGGCACGGTGGTCTACGAGTACATCGCGACCGCCGAGCCGGTCGGCTCGAACTCCCTTACTCAAAAGTATAACCTCGGCATCAGTTCGGCGACGGTTCGCAACGAGATGGCCGAGCTGGAAGCCGGCGGCTATCTCGTCCAGCCCCACACGTCGGCGGGGCGAGTTCCCTCCGACACCGGGTATCGCACCTACGTCGACAGCTTGATGCTGCCTGAAGAGCTCGGCGAGGCCGACCGCCGGCGGATCCGCGACGAACTCGGTGACGCCACCCACGAGCTCGACGAGATCATCGATCACGCCACTCGTTTGCTCGGGCGGCTCTCGAATAATCTGGCCTTCATCACCAAGCCGCAGCAAGAGGCGCAGCTTTTCAAGCACATCCAGCTCATTTGGCTCTCGCCGCATACCGGCGTCGCAATCGTCGTGACCTCGCTTGGCGTCGCCGCGCAGAGCCTCTTCGAGCTCGGCGCCGAAGTACGCCCCGACGATCTCACCCGCTTTTCCAATGCGCTCAATGCACGCCTGGCGAATCACCGGCTTGCCGACGTAACCGAAGCCGAGATCGCGCAGGCGGCGCAGGAGACGGGCGTCTCCGACGATCTCCGTAGTGCGGTCGTGGCGGCTGCACTCTCGGCCCGCTCGAGCGAACAGTCAACGATCGCTTCGGCCGGTGCGCAGAACTTGCTCGACCAGCCCGAGTTTCAGGACCTCCGCAAGCTGCGCTCGATCCTTCGCATCGTCGAAGAGCAAAAGACGCTCTACCAAATCGTTTCCGACGCGATGAACGCCGACACCGCGAGCGTGAAGATCGGTCACGAGCTCGGTAGCGAAGAGCTAGCCGACCTTTCGGTCGTTACGGTACCGTACCGCTTCGGCTCGCATGCGCTGGGAATGCTCTCGATTCTCGGGCCGCGCCGGATGCCGTACGCGCGGCTCGTCGCGCTCGCCACGGGCACCGCGGCAACCTTGAGCCAGCGGCTCTCCGACGTCGAAGATCTCTCGAGCGCATAGTTCACTAAATGCACACGCGGGATTACTACGAGGTCCTCGGCGTTGCGCGAGGCGCGTCGAGCGATGAGATAAAGCAAGCCTATCGCAAGCTTGCGCGCGAACATCATCCGGACGTCGCGCGGGACAAGTCGAAGGCCGAGCACCGCTTCAAGGAGATCAACGAGGCCTACGAGGTGCTCTCAGATCCCAACAAGCGCGCGCAGTACGATCGTTTCGGCCACGTCGGAAACGGGGCCGCAAGCGGTGGAGACTTCGGATTCGGACCGGGCGGCTTCGGCGACATCTTCGACATGTTCTTCGGCAACGTTCACGCCGCACCGCACGCGCGCCGCACCGGGCCCGAGCGCGGCTCGGATCTCCGCTACGACATCCAGATCACGCTGGAAGAGGCGTTTTCCGGAACCACCAAAGAGATCGTCTTCGACCGGCTCTGGCAGTGCGAGGGGTGCAACGGCACCGGCGCCCAGCCGGGAACGATGATCGTGCCCTGCGAGCGGTGCGGCGGCAGCGGAACGCTGCGCAGCTCGCGGCAGACGCCGCTCGGCCAGATCGTCACGCAAACCACTTGTACGCGTTGCGGAGGCGAAGGGCACGCGATCGCGCATCCGTGCGAATCGTGCGGCGGCCGCGGGCGCAAGGAAGCGGAGTCGCGGCTAACCGTTAACGTGCCGCCCGGCGTTGACGACGGCTCGCGCATTCGAATCGCCGGCAACGGCGAGGCCGGCACGCTCGGCGGTCCGGCCGGCGACCTCTACGCATACTTGACGATCGCGCCCCATCGGCTCTTCAAACGCGACGGTCGCGAGACGTTCGTGAACGTTCCGGTGAGTTTTACCGAAGCGGCGCTTGGAGCGACGATCGAGGTGCCTTCGCTCGGCGGCGACGTCGAACTGACGCTTCCCGCCGGAACCCAATCGGGCACCACCGTACGGCTGCGCGGCTATGGCATGCCGAGCGTGCGAGGCACGCAGCGCGGCGATCATCACGTCACGGTGCACGTCGTGGTCCCGACGAAGACCACCAAACGGCAGCGAGAGCTGCTCGAAGAGTACGCGCGCGTCAGCGGCGATGCGATCGGCGAGCGCACCTTCTTGGAACGGGTGAAGGACGCGTTCCGTCCCGAGTGACCGGGTGAGCGCGGCTCGCCGCTTCTTTGTCGAGGGGACGCATGAACTCGGCGGCATTGTCGAGATCGGCGGCAGCGACGCACACAAGATCGCGCGAGTACTGCGCCTGCGCCCCGCGGATCGCATCGAGATCGTCGACTCGGCGGCAACGGCGTTCGCGGCTTCGATCGATTCGATGGGAAGCGTCGTGCGAGCGACGCTGGTAGAGACTCTCGCCGGTCCGCAAGACGACGGTGCCACTCTGCGTTGTGACGTTGCGCAAGCCGTGCCCAAGGCGCGGCGGATGGAGTTCGTGGTCGAAAAATGCACGGAACTCGGCGCGAACGCGTTTCTTCCGTTCTATTGCGAGCGGAGCGCGGGCCGATCGGTCGGGGCGCAAAAGCTTGCGCGCTGGCAACGCCTGGCACGAACCGCCGCGCAGCAATCGGGCCGGCCCGACGTTCCCGAGATTTTCGATCCCGTTCGGTTTGATACGCTGATCGAGCGGTTCGCGGGTTACGACGTAGTGCTCTTTGCGTGGGAGCTAGCGCCGAAAACTCCACTGCGCGAGCGGATCGCCGCGCTTCCGGCAGCAGGACGCGCGCTCGTCGTCGTCGGGCCCGAAGGCGGTTTCACGCACGACGAGGCTGACGCCGCCGCGCACCGCGGCGCGACGCTGCTCTCACTCGGTCAGCGGATTCTGCGAACGGACACGGCCGCGGTGGCGCTTTTGGCGGTGATAGGCGCCCTGACGTCGTAGAACCAACGATTGCGCATGTCGCTCCCATTCTCGCTCGTCATTCCTACCTACAATGAGGCCGCCGGTATCGGAAAACTGCTCGCCGCGCTCGATGTTATGTTTCGTGCACACTCACTCGACGGTGAGATCATCGTCGTCGACGACAACTCCCCCGATGGCACCGGCGCCGTCGTCGAGGAGCTCGCGCAGCATTTGCCGGTCCGTTGTCTGCATCGCAGCGGAAAGCTGGGGCTGTCGAGCGCCGTCATCGAGGGCTGGCGGATGGCGCGCAGCACGTCGGTCGCGTTGGGCGCGATGGACGCCGACTTCAGCCACGACCCCAAGGCGTTCCCGAACATGGTTGCGGCTCTAGAGTCGGGCGAGTATGGATTGGCCGTCGGAAGCCGATATGTTGCCGGCGGCGGCATCGCCAACTGGCCGATGCGTCGTATCATCACGTCGCGTGTCGCCTGCTGGCTGGCGCGGCCGCTCACCCCGGTCAAAGACGTGACCAGCGGCTACTTCTTAGTGCGGCGCGAGGCGCTTGACGGCGTCGCGCTCGATCCGATTGGCTTCAAGATTGGACTCGAGGTGATCGCTAAGGCGCGCTACGGTAAAGCGCTCGAGGTTCCATACGTGTTCAAAGATCGCGAGGCGGGCGAATCGAAGCTCAACCAGCGGGAGATCTTCAACTATCTCCGACAGCTCGGACGTCTCTATGCGGCGGCGCTGCGGCCACGTGCCGGCGTCGCCGGACACTGAAGCGATGCCGGAGTGGCTTCCGACGCGACGCGCCAAAGAGCCGCAAGGGAGCGACGCGGCACTGTGGAGCAAATGTCCCAAGTGCGGCGAGGTGCTCTACCGCCGCGACCTCGCGGCGAATCTCTACGTCTGCACGCGTTGCCAACATCATTTTCGGATGAGTGCCTACGATCGCATCGCCTCGATCGCGGACGGCGATTTCAACGAAATCGGAGACGAGGTTGCGGGGGACGACCCGCTTAGCTGGTCCGACAAGAAGTCGTATCGCGCGAAACTCAAAACCGATCGCGAGCGCAGCGGGCTCTCCGAATCGGTCATCTGCGGCTTTGTAACGATCGGAGGCTTTCCGGTCGGGCTCGGCGTGATGGATTTCAACTTTCGCGGCGGAACGATGGGCCGCGTAACGGGCGAGCGGATCACGCTGCTGCTCGAGGAAGCGCGGCGCCGAAGCGTACCGTGCGTCATCTTCGCGGCTTCGGGCGGCGCGCGCATGGAAGAGGGCATGCTGGCCCTCATGCAAATGGCAAAGACCACCACTGCCGTCGCCGCCTTCATGGAAGCCGGTAACTTTTTCGTCGTCGTGCTCACCGACCCGACGACCGGAGGCGTTGCGGCATCCTTTGCGTTTCAGGCCGACGTGATCGTGGCCGAGTCAAAAGCGATGATCGGTTTCGCGGGGCGGCGCGTGATCGAACAGACGATTCGGCAGCGCTTGCCCGATCAGTTCCAGACGGCCGAGTTCCTGCTGGAGAAGGGTGCCATCGATATGGTCGTCGACCGGCGCCAGCTCAAAGAGACGCTCGTGCGACTGCTCGAGTACGCGCAGCGAAGTCGAACGCCATGAGCAATAACGTCATCGTCGAGCGCGAGAAGGGTTTGCTCGAGCTGGAACGGCGCATCGCCGAGCTGCGCCAAGCCTCGGCCGCTCAACCGCTCGATATGTCCGCCGAGATCGGTGCGCTCGAACGGAAGTACCAGCAGATTCTCCACGAGCTCTTCGGGACACTCTCGCCGTGGGAGAAGGTCCACATGGCGCGCCATCCGGCGCGCCCGACCTCGCTCGATTACATCGCTCGCTTCGATCGCTTCGACGAACTCCACGGCGACCGCCATTTTCGTGACGATCCGTCGATTGTGGGCGGCTTCGCATTCCTGCGATCGCGTCCCGTCATGGTAGTTGGCCAACAGCGCGGCCGGGATACCAAGGAGAATCTGCGCCGTAACTTCGGCATGCCGGCGCCGGAGGGTTATCGTAAAACCAGTAGGCTCGCGCGGCTCGCCGCTCGCTTAGGCATGCCGATCGTCACGTTCGTGGATACCAAGGGCGCGGATCCCGGAATAAGCTCGGAGGAGCACGCGCAATCGGAAGCGATTGCTACCTGCTTGCAAACCTTTGCGACGGCCCGCGTTCCGATCGTCGCCATGATCATCGGCGAGGGTGGATCGGGCGGGGCCCTTGCTCTGGCGATCGCCGATCGCGTCGCAATGCTCGAGCACAGCACCTATTCGGTCGCCTCGCCCGAGGGATGTGCGGCGATTCTTTGGTCGGACGCGAGCAAGGCGGAAGAAGCGGCGGCGCGGTTGAAGTTGACTGCCGATGACTTGCGCCGCTTCGGTATCGTCGACGAAATCATCCCCGAGCCGCTCGGCGGTGCCCACCGCAGCGCGCAAGAGGTAGTGACTCGCACGCTCGATTCGATTGACGCCGCCCTGACGCGCCTGTGCGCGCTCACTCCGGAACGACTCTTGGAGGAGCGCTATCGAAAATACCGGCGCTTGGGCGAGTGGCAAGCGGAAGGTTTAGCGCCGATGGGAACCGCGCAGTGACGCGCCGGACGCGGCCTGCGCTCCGCCTCGCCGGACGCGTGACCGCCGCATCGCTTGCCGTGCTCGTGGTTTCGCTCGTCGTCGTACAGTTTGCGCGCGCCATCGGTGAGAACCTCACCGCGGTGCACGAGCTCTCATCGATTCACACCGAGGTTACGGCACTCCGGCGCCGTCGCGACGAACAGCAGCGCGAGATTCAGCGTCTTCGCGACCCGCAAGGCACCATCCCCGAGATTCACGACCGCCTGCGCCTCGTCCGACCCAACGAAACCCTGATCTTCGTCTCGCCCCAACCTGCTTCCACGCCCTCCAGCGGCCGGGCCGCCGGGGCCCCCAACACGTCGCCATGAACGGGACGTCGGGCGGCATCGTTATCAACCTCAATGCGTACGGTGCAACGGTGCGCCTCGACGACGGAGACCTGGCGAGCGCGAGCGCTTCGGACGTAGAGTCGCACCGCGATCAGTATCAGCGCTCGCTCGTGCGCCGCAACCGCCTTGCCTTCGAAGTTCGGCGGGAGGGGCGCCGTTGCGCCGTGTCGCTCGCGCCTCAGATCCGCGACGAAACGTTGGAAGAGCAGATCGCAACGTACCTCAAGAGTACCGAAGAATGGGAGCCGGCCGATGGCATTCCCGCGGCGGAGCGGCACTTTCTGCGAAAGAAACGCCGCGCTGCGCTATTTGAATCCAAACACCATTGAGCAAACGCTACGCGGTCGTCTCGATCGGCACGAACTCGACGCGCTCGCTGCTCGCGGACGTCGCCGTGGAGAATCCGCGCGTCGAGGCGGCGCGATCGATTGGGACGCGCATCGGCGAAGGCTTGGGCGAAAGCGGCCGGCTCGGTGACGAACCGATGCAGCGGACCTTGGACGCGATTGCGCAACTTGCGCGAGCGATCCGCGGACACTACGTTCGCCTCTTTGTCGTCGCGACCAGCGCCTTGCGACGAGCCGAGAATGCCGAAGAGTTCGCCGAGCGCGTTCGCACGCTGCTCGGGGTTCCTTTGCGCGTGCTCACGGGTGAAGAAGAAGCGACCGCGTCATATCGCGGAGCGCTAACGGCCTTCGGTGCGCTCCGTGGCGAGCGGGTTGGCGTGCTCGATACGGGCGGCGGCAGTACCGAGTACGCCGCCGGCAGCACACTTCGGCCCGATAACGTCGTCTCGTGTGAAATTGGCGCCGTGCGTTTGACCGAAGAGGTGCCGGATCTTGCCGGTCGCGATGGCGCCGTTCCCGCTGAGGCAGTTGCCCGGGCCCGCGAAATCGCGCGCGAGGCGCTCAAGCCGCTCGCCGAACAGGAGGCCGTCGAACGGCTCGCCTTTGTCGGCGGAACGGCGACCACGGCGGGATACATTTTGAAAGGCCAGCGCACGCCGGTCTTGTCGTATCCGCTGACGCGCGAAGATCTGCAGCGCACCCTCGACCGTTTGCTACAAGCGAAGCTCGACGATCGCACGCGGATCGTGGGATTGAAGCCGCAGCGCGCCGATATTCTTCCGGCGGGCATCATCATACTCGATAGCGCGC
Source organism: Vulcanimicrobiota bacterium (assembly GCA_963748875.1). Classification (GTDB taxonomy): domain Bacteria; phylum Vulcanimicrobiota; class Vulcanimicrobiia; order Vulcanimicrobiales; family Vulcanimicrobiaceae; genus Cybelea. The sequence continues at coordinate 3,473,654 of CAVVKC010000001.1, read as the reverse complement.
TCGAGATTTTGAGCAAGGATCGTGCAATCGCGACGACCGCCGACCTGCTTTTGGGGGTTCTCTTGGAGGAGCGTGACGCCGCGGGAGGGAGACTTACGGATGAACGACGCCCAGATACACGAGCACATCGAAGGTTTAATTGACGAAGAGCACCGCTTGCTCGAACACGGCGAGAATGGAAAGCTGACCGACGACGATCGTTCGCGTCTCGACGCGATCTCGGTGCGGCTCGATCAGTATTGGGATCTCCTACGGCAACGCCGCGCGCGGCGCGACGCGGGCCAAGACCCTGCCGTCGCGCACATGCGCGGCGAAGACGTCGTCGAGCACTATCGCCAGTAGCGCCGCCTCGACGGCCGAGCGAAGACGCAGGCCGCCGGAATCGAAGGGTGGAACGGCGGCGTCCCCACCATGTCATCCTGAGCGGAGGCGCGCAGCGCCGAAGTCGAAGGGCGAAGGGCGAAACGCGGCGTTCCGACATGTCATCGAGACCGAAGCGCCCCCTATTGTGTCATCCTGAGCGGAGGCGCGAAGCGCCGAAGTCGAAGGTTGAAACGCGGCGCAAAGTGTCACCCTGAGCTTGTCGAAGGGCGAACCTCGCGAAAAGTGTCACCCTGAGCTTGTCGAAGGGTGCCCGTACGGTGGGATGGTGGTGGAATAGGCAGACACAGCAGACTTGACAAGAACGGTTGAGCCGCAGGAAGTGGAAACGTTCTGCGGGATGCGCTCAAATTCGGCGAACCCTGTGTTCAACAGAACGTGACGACGCCGAGCCAAGCTCCGATACAGGAGAAGGTGTAGAGACTGGACGGGCGCGGCCTACGTGAGTTCTTCTCATATGGTCAAGGCACAGTCCGGACCACAAACGCTACACGGCGGTGGCGAAAGCCATAGTGGTGCGAAAATCTGCAGCCCGCGAGGGCATCCGGGTTCGAGTCCCGGCCATCCCAGTAGGTTTTCGCCTGATTCACTGTGTCATGCGTCTGGCACAGGTGGGCGAAAGTATGTATGCATGCTAGAACAGACGAAAAGAATACCGCGCAGCCCGGCAGACTATGCCGATGCGGTTTCGCGGTCCCAATCAGCTGCGGCTGCCCTTCGTATTTTGGGCCTGGTGCCGGCCGGCGGAAACTACGTTGGCTTATATGATAGGATTCGGCGGCATCGTTTGAACCCGGCTCATTGGCTTGGGCAAGGCCACCTTAAAGGGAAGAGTAACCCGTTCGTCCGCAAAATTCCCTTGGAGTCGATTCTCGTTAGAGACAGCTCTTATCGTGGTGCAACAAGCTTGCTCCGCTCTCGACTGGTTAAGGAAGGAGTATTGAGCGGCGTCTGCTCGCAGTGTGGCGTTTCAGAGTGGCGCGGTCAAGACTTGACGTTGCATCTGGACCATGTGAACGGTAATCATTATGACAATCGTCTTGAAAATCTCCGCCTCCTTTGTCCGAACTGTCACAGCCAAACGGAAACCTACTGCGGAAGAAATAAGCGGCTTCGCAGGGTTAGACAACGTGGCCACGAGCATGTGCATCAGCTTTTGTCGACAGACTGCCAAGTATAGATCGTCCGAGTTGACTACGCTAGGACCGGTCGTTGTGCTCGGTCGCGCCTGCAGCCCGAAAGGGCGTCCGGGTTCGACTCTCGGCCATCCCAAAAACAACCCTTATTCTCTGCGGCTTTTCGTTGCATGGTTCTCAATTTTGTCACGGACACATCGTGCACGCGCAGCGGTTTCTATTTGCCTCGATCGTGCTGCTGCTGCTTGCGATCGCAATGCGAAAGCTGCGCCTGCAATACGCATAGCAGGTGTTGATGTTGTAGCGTTTCCCTGAGGGCGATCAGAACCTCGTGTGCGCACCACACATGGTGCGCTCCTCAGGATATGTTTACGACTTAGTGCAGGTAGTTTTGGCCGTGACCTTCCACACTCCGCCGACCTTCGCTTCGCTGAGATCGACTTGCTTGGTCATGGAAAGCATGGTGAACGTGTCGCGAATCGGGGTCATCGTGCCGTCTGTGTCATAGAACGTCCCAATCCATTGGATTGTTTTTCCGGTTTCCTGCGTCGTCTCTGTTCCGTACTTTCCGCCGGAATCTGCGAATGGCCCGTACCAGGTCTTCGTTTTTGCAAGATACGCGTCGTAGCTGGTAACGTCGCCGTTCGGACTCGCAGTCCTGATCATGATGTTGCCGTCTTTGAGCTTAGTCGCCGTAATCGTAGTCGTTGACAACGCGCCCAGTTCCGAGGCGTGCATTGGGTTCGTACAGGACCACGTACCGACCATGTAATCATATCCATGCGGACCCGCACCGACCGCCGGCACAGACATCGGTGTGTCACCCAGCGCCGGTACGACAAGACTAGGCGCGAGCACAGCGGCGCAAGCAGCAAGCGCAACAATGAGCCGTTTCATAAGAGTTACCTCCGTGGCTAGCAAAGTAAGCAGCTGAGCCCTTGGCGAAAACGCAGAAGATCCCTGGCCAGACGAGCCATGGCGAATCCGCGACTCTTGTCTTCGGGTGTCACATCTTGTCACAGACGGGTTGGAAATGGTCGGTATCGGGAGGGATGATTCGGGAACCAGTGCGACGGAAAGGCTTAAGGTATAGCACCTTTCGGTAACGGACTGGATCGGCTGGAATTCCCGAGCGTGGTTCAATTCCCGGCCATCCCAAAAAAGTATCGCTCTTGTTAGCCGGAAAGGTTTCGTGTCTTGTAACTTGAGCCTAGGCCCCGGCCGCGAGTAGTTCCCACTCGCCTGGTACGCCGCGCAGCTCGCGCTTGCCACGACTCGTGAAGCCGATGCCCGATCCGGCAACGAGATCGCGAACCGTGCCTGAAACCAAAACGTCGCCGGGCTGCGCCTCTGAGAGGACGCGAGCGGCGATGTGTACGGCGATTCCACCGATATCGGAATCCAAGATCTCACATTCGCCAGTGTGAAGACCAGCGCGAATCTCGATGCCGAGTTGCCGAAGAGGCGCGCGCAGCGACACCGCAAACCGAATTGCCCGAGCCGGTCCGTCAAACGTCGCGAGAAATCCGTCACCGGTAGTTTTGATTTCGTTCCCACGAAAGCGCGCGAGCTCGCTACGCACGAGCGCGTTGTGGCGCTCGAGTACGTCATGCCATTTCAGGTCTCCCAACTCGGCCGCAATCCGGGTCGAGTGGGCGATGTCCGTAAGAAGAACGGTCGCGAGGACTCGGTCCGATTCGGCCGGCTGGCGGACGCCGGTTAGGAATTCCTGAAGCTCGTCGACAACCGTGCCAAAATCGCTCGTAAAGACGAGGTGGTCGGTTCCTGGTAGCTCCACGAACTTCGCGTCCGGAATGTGACTCGCTATGTAACGGCCTTCGGCGATGTTTGCGTCGAGGTCACCCGTTCGATGCATGACGAGCGTGGGTACGTGCACGGTGCCGAGCAAATTTCGAACGTCAATCTGCGTGTTCATTTGTGCCAGAGCGACCGCTGCGCCCGGGCTCGCACTCTGCCGAAGAAAAGCTGACCACCAGCGCGCGAAGTTTGCATCGTTCGCCCGGCTCGGGGCGATGATTGCGAGGTCCGTCACTCCTCCCCAGCTCTGCGCGATGTCGTCGATCCACGCGGCGCGGCGTTCCGGGGTAGGAGCCCAGGGATGGTCCGGCGACCACAGACGCTTCGCGAAACCTCCGAACAGCGCTAAGCTCGATACGCGCTGCGGATAGGTTGCGGCGAAGAGAATACTTAGACCGGTACCTTCGCTGATGCTGAAGATCGCTGCGCGTTGTGAACCGGCCGCATCCAGCACTGCTCGCAAATCATCCATGCGCTGCTCTAGCGTGGGTAGTTCGTTGGGTGGAACGCGGTCTGAAAGACCTGTACCGCGCTTGTCGAATAAGATCAGTCGGCTAAATGAGGCGAGTTTCTTAAGAAACCGCGCGTACGACGGCTCTTCCCAAGCATACTCGACGTTGGAAACCCACCCCGGAACGTAGATCAGATCGAGGCGACCCTGCCCGATAACCTGGTACGCGATATTGACCTCGCCGCTCTTTGCGTAACGCGTAACCGGCACTTCCATCGCGGGACTGCTTAACGCACGCGGCCGTTCCTGCCTGCCGCTGAGGCAGGGTACTGCGTTCTTGGGATCAGATCGTGCTCGCGCGTGAGTCCAGAAAGCCCCCATGCGTAGCGGTTCGCGTGTCGGATCTTGTCACGGACATGTCGAAAGCGGTCGGGATCGGTAGAGACGACGCAGTCAGTGCGGCGGAAAAGCATCAGAGATTAACACTTTTCGGTAACGGAAGGTGTCGGCTGGAATCCGCTGGCATCGGTTCGAAGTCCGGCCATACCGTGCGATTCTCGGCATTTTTCCGGAAGCGAATCCGCTGCGGTGACCATTTGGTGTTCCTGCCATTCGCGCTGAAGCATTTCGCGCAACGTTATGTAGTTTTATTCGGGTGCGAGCGAGGCTGCATATAGCCGGTCTGCTTCGAGCCACTCGTCCTTGAGGTCGATGCGACGTACACCGGCGGGATAGGTGCCCTTGCGCGGCGATCCAATCTCGCGCCAACATTGTGAGCGGGAACGAGCGCTTTCCGAGCGAACCGCACAGGGCGTGAAGAGACGGGCGCCGGCATGGCTTCTCGCTCTTGGCCTTGCGGGTTGCGCGGGCATGATGCCGTTCGTTCCTTCGGTGCCCGGCGGATCGACTGCGCCGAACTCGCGCGTCGTCGATGCCAGTTCCTCGGCCTGCGAGGTGTCATACGAGGGCGTCGTATGGTACGCACTCCCGGCCGGAGGTTTTTCGCCGATCGACTACTTGCGAACGCGTTGCAGCTCTGCGGCGTTGAGCGCTAATCCGAATCCGCCCCGGCCGGCGTGGGCAATTCCCAACGGACCGACACAGACGCGCTTCGTCGCAACGTCGTATCAGCAGGCCTATTCGCTTGCCGGGATGCGCAGCGTCGAAGGCTCCGCCGTCGCCGCGGATCTTCCGGAATCGTGGATGATCAGCAACTTCAAGTACCTGACCGACGACACCCCGCTCTATAATTCATACCACGAGAAAAACGGCGACGACGTCGAGGCACAAGACTACGGCCCGCTGATCAAGGAGATGAAGGGCCGGTTCTCGTGGTACGTTCCCGAGGTCAGCGTCGAAGGCGCCGGCCACGAGCGCCGGATCGCGCACTTGATATCGCTAGGCTATCACGCGTTCTGGGGCATCACGTGGAACAGCCACGGTACCGACGGGACGTGGGACTACGGCGCACCCTGGGGAAGCTATTGTTCGGACCCAAGCTCGTACAAGCGTCCCGATCGCAACGGCCGGTGTGCGCTTCTTGCCCTTGAGTGGACGGCCCGCGATCTAACCCGTGCGTACTTGAGCGGAGACGAAGCCTACTTCTCGACTGATCCTGACGACTTGCAGCAGCGCGGCGGATTCACGCCTCAGACGGGCGCAACATACATTCGGGAGATCGCCGACGCGTACGCGGCGATCGGCCAAACGCAGCCGGTCGTGATGATGTCGCAGCAGGAGAGCCACGACGAGACCAACCCCGGCGACCCACAGATTCTCGGCGCACTCTACGCTCAGGCGGTGCACGACCGAATGAAGGTTGAGACGCTGGCGCAAGTGGCTGCCGACGGGCGCACGTTCTCGGCTGCGCCACGCGCCGCCGCATTTCCGTGTATCCCAGGCGGCGTCGCCGTCCCATCGTCGATTCTGAACGGGCAGACGCTCTATCCGGCGACGATCGATTATCACGATAAGATCGCCGGCATGTCGTTCCTGGCCGGGCACACGCTGCCGACGCGCGTCTTCGAATACGCGCAGGACCCGACGTCGTACTACAACGTACCGCTGGTCTCGTTTCCGCCTTCTGATTTTCCGACCCTGACGGGCGCGGCCGTTCACCACGGCACGCTCAGCATCGCGCTGAGCGCGCCGGTTACCATGCATATCGGCATCGCGATTTGGGCCAACCCGCGGACACTTGGAATCACGGCGCTGGGCGCGATTCCCGCGGGCCGAGCGGGCGAAGTCATCGTCTTCGACGTGAAAGCCGGCCCGAATCAGTTCTCGTTCGCCTGCCCCGGCTGCAAAAGCGCGACGTTCACGTACTCGACGTAGCCGGGCGACGTCACGGGAGCCCGCGAGTCAGCCCGCTTATCTCCGGTGTCACATTTTATCACGGACGGGTCGGAAACGCTGGACATCGGCAGGGACCGTCGAGGAACCAGTGCGGCGGAAAGCCTTACGGGATAACACTTTTCGTTAACGAGCGGTAACAGCTGGAATCCCCGAGCCTGGGTTCGACTCCCGGCCATCCCATGAATATTGGCCTTATTTTAAAGGCCTTTTGCGCGGTCTAATCCGCCACGGTTGCAAAACGGTTGCAGTCCGAAAGCGCCGCTTAAGAGCCAGCCGCCCGTTTCAGGCGCTGGTCGATGGCCGCGGCGGTTGCTTGACCCATGAAGAAAGCGGTATCATACCTGCGCGTTTCGATGACGCGTCAAGGTCAGAGCGGCCTCGGCTTGGAGGCGCAGTGTACCAGCGTCGAGGCATTCTGCAAAGCCAATGGCTACAAGCTCGTCGAGGTCGAGAGCGGGCGCAAGATTGACCGGTCCATTCTGCGTGACCCTCTCGCTCGTCGCGAACATTCTTACGGATAGACGCCAAGGCTTGCCAGCGCAAGGCTTGAAGTTTAGAGATACCGAGCTTATCGAGTGACGGTATCATCGTAATATCGTCACACGAACGATACTGAAGTTCACCGAGGTGACCTTCGGCTTGCCGTCGCTCGGCACGACCGACGAGCGCGCCGACGATCCCTCGGACTGCTTCAACTTCTCCAAGGAGCCGAAAGCGTTTAAGCGCGTTTGGACGAAGGATCCACCCGGCTACTTCTTCCACCTGCCCTCAGTGGAGCCGAACGATTAGGAGAGGAGTACGTTTACCATGAAGAGCCCTCGCTTCGTCAGCCTTACTCTCATCACGGTGCTTTCGGGATGCACGCAGAGTGGTTCGCTAGGGAGTACACCCTCGACCGGTGGACCGGCGTCGAGGCCGCTCTCCTCGGCCACCCAATCGCTCATCCGGAGTGCCGCTGCGTCCTCGAAGATTCAGCACGTCGTAATCATCATCCAGGAAAACCGTAGCGTTGACAACCTTTTTCAGTTCCTCCGCGGCGCCAACACGCAATCGTACGGGCTCAACTCGCAAGGGCAAGACGTTCCGTTGCAGCCGGCCGACCTGGCGGCGCCGTATACTAGCGGCCACGTTTACGCGAGCTTTTTGACCGAGTACAATAACGGCGCTATGAACGGGTTCGATCTCGACACCTGTAAGGGTACGTGTCCGGTCAACGCGGCCTATGGCTACGTGCCCCGCAACGAGGTCGAACCGTATTACACCATGGCCAAAGCGTACACGTTTGCCGACGAAATGTTTCAGACGAACCAAGGCCCAAGCTTCCCCGCGCATCAGTACCTCGTCAGCGGGACGTCGACGACTCGCAACGGCACTACTAATCGCGCGTCGAACAATCCCGAAACCGCTGACAAGCAGTTGACGGGCGGCTGCGACTCTCCGGCCGGATCACTCGTCGCGGTCATCAACGCGCAGGGGGAAGAACCCGCCTCGCTGAGAGCCATTCCCTGCTTCAAGCGCAAGGCGCTGATGGACTTGCTTGACCAGGCCGGAATCAGCTGGCGCTACTATCAGGCCAAGCCAGGTCCGGGAATCTGGAACGCGGTCGATCCGATTTACTCGATCTGGTCGAACAAAGCAGAGTTTGCCTCGAACGTCGTCGCGCCTTCGTCGAAGGTGCTTACCGACATCGCGCACGGACAGCTCGCCGACGTCGTCTGGGTCACTCCGACGCTAGCGGCATCCGACCATCCGAAATGGAACAACGGCTCAGGCCCCTCGTGGGTCGCCTCCGTCGTCAATGCGATCGGCCAGTCGCAGTATTGGAACACGACCGCCATCCTCGTTATATGGGACGATTGGGGAGGCTGGTACGATCACGTCACGCCGCAGATTTTGAACTCGTACGAGCTGGGCTTCCGGGTGCCTTTGATCGTCATATCACCCTACGCCAGGGTCCACTATATCTCGCACACGCCCCACGAATTCGGGAGCCTCCTAAAGTTCACCGAGAAGATTTTCGGGCTGCGCTCCTTGGATACGACCGATAAACGTGCGGACGATCTCTTCGATTGCTTCGACTTCAACAAACAGCCGGCGCCGTTCAAACCGATTCCGGCCAAGTACCCGCCGCAGTACTTCTTCACTCTGCCGTCCGTAGAGCCGGACGACTAGTCGGTGCGGCGCCGAGGGACACCCGCCCCCTCGGCTCGCATGTTATTGGACCGTAACGGTCACCGGCGACGAAGCGTACCCATTCGTCACCACCACCAAGCTGCGCGCGCCCTTTTCGATTTTCGAGGGAACGTCGAACTGCGTCGAGACCTTCTTGCGTCCCGTGGCGACGCCCATAAAGCTGAAATTGTGCGTGCGGCAGTACAAGACGTGGCCGGTCGAGGTGTTGGTGATCCGGACGAGCGGATAGTTCGTGGCCATCTGAACGTCGTCGCCGTAGATGTTGTTCTGAGTGGCGCCATTGAAACGCTTCCCGGTGACCTTGTACGTGTTGCCGTGCGACGTTCGCGTACTGCCAAGATACGGGTGTTGTTGTCGATTTACTTCCAGTTGCCGCCGACCGAAAAGATCAGCGGCAACTGGACCCTTGGGCTGCGGCGTTATCCGCCTAATGCGTTGTCCGGACTGACCGCGATCGGCCACTCGCCAGCGTTGCCGGTGAGCTTGGTCGTGAACGCGTTGCCGTTGGGATAGGCAACACTCTCAATGACGAACGGGATACTGACCTCAGTGCTGACGTAGAGCTGCTTTTCGCTGGCGCTCAGCGACAGTGCGAACGGCGATCCATCGACGCTGATCTGCTTCGATGGGGTGGTTTGACCTGCCGGGAAGTATTCGACCGAGCTGCCGTAGAGCACGATGAGGTTTCCCGAGCGATCGACCTCTAAAGCGCCAGGATAAGGCGGAAGGCCGAGATCCTTGCCGCTGATCGAACCCGGTGCAAACTCCTCAACGGCGGTGCCGGCTGCGTACAGGTTATCGTGCGCATCGGTCGCGAGGTATTCTGCAAAGTACGGTATCGTGAGCGACGGAGACGTCTGCCCCTTTGGATAGACGGTAATCGTGTCGTTGCCGACGTTGGCACAGTAGATGGTGCCGGCGGCATCCACCGTGATGCCGGTTGGCGAGTTCACGCCGCTGCTGATCGTGATGAACGGTGAGATCTGACCGCGTTTGTACGCCGTGATCGTGTTGTTGCCGATGTTGGTCGCATAGACGCTTCCCTGCTTGTCCACGAAGAGCCGCTCTGGATTGGACAAACCAGCGGTGATCTGGCCCTTCTCCTTGCCATTGACGCCCCTCGAAGCGAAAATGGTGATGGTGTTGCTGTCGTAATTGCCCCAGTAGATCAGGCCTTTGCGCCTTTTATGCCTGCGATCGGGGGAAATCCAACCCCTCGACTGCGAGCGCATGTTTTGCGAATGCGTGCCGCGGCCTTGCGCAAGCATCCGATTTTGCGCGACGCTTCGGCCGGCATCCGGGCCGCTGGCGGGAAAATTCGCGCTGGAAGTGCCGGAAGCCGAGCAGCCTGCGGCCAGCGCGCCAAGCAGGGTGATCGGCGCCCAGCGCCGGGCGAACGAGACGATGGAAAACAATGAGTACCTCCTAAAGCAACTGAGATTTTCTGAATAACCCGACAATTCGCCGGCTGGCGCACACCTCCCCGTTGTCCTCGCGCCGGAAGTCGACGCGCTACTGCGTCAGCAAGCAAACTTACGAACTCCAATGGTATTAGCGCCAGTTCGGTGGAGCGACGTGTCCCTTGAAAAGAAGCGTGTCACGATCGGAAGCTCACTGAGCGGAAAGGGTGCCATGCGAGGCATCGTCGCCGCCCGCCATTGAGCGCTCGGCTCGACGCTGGTTGTATCGTTGTACTTGACGAGGAAGCAACCTACACTGAAACACAAACGCCGACGCCGCCGGTTCCGATCAGCGCTACCTACGGCTGCTTTAGTACGAGCGGTTCGATCTTCGGCGAACGTCAGCGCGGCCGATGAGCAGGCATGACTTGGCGGGGTGCGCTATGTGAGATTTAGCTCATACGCGCCTCAATTCGGTTGTTGGGGGGCGCCCAACGGCGTGTCGGGCTCCGTGATGCGATGCTGCTTGAGCAACGCTTCGTCGTGCTGACAGGGACGTTCGCGCGGCCAGCTGCGATTGCCGCGATGCCGCTCGCTGATGGCCTTGCCTCGCACACGGTTCACGGCTGCGCTGCGCCACAGACGGTTTGTTCGATGGCTTCGACAGCAACTCGTGTCACATTTTGTCACCGACGGGTCGGAAGAGGTCGCTACAGGAAGGGATGATCCGGGAAACAGTGAGGCGGAGTTCCTGCGAGCTTGGCAACCATTCGAGCGCCAAGCGACGCTGAGTTCTTTACGGCGAAGGCGACTTTTAGTAGTTACGTGCCGCCCGTAGCCAAGCCGCGGAACTGCAATAATGGTCCGACATTCGGATCCTTGCCGTAAAACGCGCGGAACATCGGTTCGTAGTCCTCGGAGTCGCCGCGTGAGAGAATCATATCGCGAAAGCGCTGTCCGTTTGCGCGCGTGAGGCCGCCGTGGTCGAGGAACCACTGATATGCGTCGTCATCGAGCATTTCGCTCCACATGTACGCATAGTAGCCGGCGGCGTACCCACTTGCCCAAATGTGCGAGAAGTACGTGGAACGATAACGCGGTGGGACATCGGGGAAATCTGTGCCCGACGCGCGGAGGGCATGCACCTCAAACGCGTCGACGTCCTGCAGTGGTGCGCTCGCGGGCAAGGAATGCCACGCCATGTCGAGTTCGTCGGCCGCCAAACTCTCGCCCATCGAGTTGCCTTCGTTGAATTTTGCGGCGGTCTCCATCTTGTCGATCAGTGCTTGAGGCATCGGTTCGTGCGTTTTGTAGTTGAATGCGTAGTGTTTAAGCACGGACGGATAGAGCGCCCAGTGCTCGTTGAACTGCGACGGAAATTCAACAAAGTCCCGCGGGCGAGCGGTACCGGAAAGCGACGGGTATTTCTCGTCGGCGAAAAATGCGTTGAGCGCGTGGCCGAACTCATGGAACATACCCTTTACGCTATCGATCGTCAACAGCGCGGGCTGCCCTGGCGCCGCTTGCGGAATGTTCTCGACGTTGTAGACGACGGGCTTGGTTCCCAGCAGCGTGGAGTAATCGGTAAACCAGTTCATCCACGCGCCGCCCTGCTTATTGTCCCGTTTGAAGAAATCGAAGTACATAAGCGCGAGCGGAGCGTTATTCTTATCGAACACTTCGAAAACTCGCACGTCGGGATGCCAGACCGGAATGTCGTGGCGCTCGTTGAAAGTGATTCCGTAGAGCTGGTTCGCGGCATAAAAGAGGCCATTCTGCAGTACGTCGTTCAGCTCGAAATACGGCCGAATCTCGTCATCGTCAACGTTGTACTTCGCCTTGCGGACCTGCTCCGCGTAATAGTTCCAGTCATAGGGCTGCAACTGAAAATGCTGGCCGCTCGCGTCAATTTGTGCTTGAATCTCCGCTGCCTCTTGTGCGGCCTTAGCGCGGGTCGGACCGATGAGTCCCTGCAGGAATGCCTGCACGGCGGCCGGCGTCTGCGCCATTTCTTGGGTCAGCTGGTAGGCCGCGAAGTCCGGATAGCCGAGCACTTGTGCCTTTTCGGCACGCAGTTTGGCCATCTGCGCAATCGTCGAACGGGTATCGTCGTCGTCGTTCTTCTCGGTGCGCGTCCAGGAGTTCTCGAAGAGCTGTTTTCGCGTCGTGCGGTCCTGCAGCAGCGTGAGTCCGGGTTGTTGCGTCGTATTCTGCAGCGATATCAGGTATCCACCGGGATCCTCCTGGGGTCTCGCAGCCTGCTCGGCCGCGGCGATCGCACTATCGCTGAGGCCCGCGAGTTGGCTCTTGTCTTTCACTACAAGCGCCCCCGCAGCCGTGCCGGCAAGCAGCTTGCGTTCGAAGGTCGCTTGAAGTGTGGCGAGCTGCTGATTGATCTCCCGCAGCCGTGCGCGCTTTGCCGTCGAGAGGTCAGCCCCCGCGTGCAGGAAGCGCCGGTAGTACGTTATGGCGAGATGGCGCGACTCGGAATCGAGCTGGAGGCGATCTAAACTTTTGTAAATCGCCTGCACGCGCGCGAAGAGTTTCGGATTGAGATAAATCGCGTCCTGATGCGCGGCCAGCTCCGGCGCGATGATTTGCCGTACGCGCAGCAGCTGCGGATTGCTGTTCGTATTGACCTCAACCTCGAATGCGCCTTGCGCGCGAGCCAGCAGCTGTCCAGACCGTTCCATTGCAACGAGGGTATTATCGACGGTTGGCGGCGCGGGATCGTTCTCGATGGCGTTTATCTCTTTGAGCTGCTGCGTCATCCCGGCTTCGATTGCCGGCTGATAGTCGCTATCGCTGATGCGGTCGAACGGTAGTGCGCCAAAGGGCAATGCGCTCGGCTGCATCAGGGGATTCCCGGGCGTGCTAGTCGTGGGCCCGGTCGTCAGTGCAGCAAGCGCGATAGCTGCGGGGATTGGGAGAAGACGCATGCGCCAGGGATTCGCCGGTTAGCCGTAGCGAACCGTCTTAACGCCTCCTTGGGGGTGAAGGTCAGTGCGTTGTGCTCAGCGGCTCGTTTGGACAGGCGGGAACCGCGGCGTGACGCTGGACAGTCGTAGCATCTACGTCTTGTTGCGCTCGGGTCTGGTCGTAGATGATCAGAAGGGACGGCCGGGCACGCAGCGCGCACGTCGAAACATCGGTAGCGATTGGTCCGTACGTGTGGCGTGAATATGCGGACCGCTGTGCCGCGTCTAGCGTTCGTTGCCGGCTGGATTTGGGCGATCGTCGCCGGTGGCGGAGGCTTATTGTTGCTCGTCCGGCTCGGCCCCTGGCCACTGACAAACGGATGGTTCGCGTTGCTGTCTGGAGTCAGCGCATGCCCGGCGACGACGTGGCTTTTCAAACGCTTTAATGTCGAGTTATCGGGACGCGCCCAACTGATCGCAGCTGCGACGTTCTTCGTGGTGGGTCGCATAGCGTTGTTACTGGAACATCGATACTTGTAGTGCGGCGACTTTTTGGGTACGAAAGCATCGCGTTGGTGGCCATAGCAGTCGGCGCACGTAAAGCGCGAGAAGTGACGCGTTAAAGCCCCCAAATGCTTTCGGCAGAAATCGGAAACGACTACGTCGCGTAAGCGGCTAATCGATATCGGGGACGGGCACTTCGCCGTCCCCCTTCTCCGCGTGCCTTTGCGGTCGCGCGTTGTACGGATGAAGCTCCTCAGCGTGATCTCGAAGATAGTTGAGGAGGTACCGACGGTTCTCAGATCCACGTGAGCCCTCGAGCCGCTTTTGTGGGATCACGAGCCCGGTGTCGACGCCGCAATCCGATACTTTATCATATATTGATCTGAAACATTTTTTGGTTATCGACACGGATGTACCTAAAATACCGGCAATGGATTCGTCGGTGTGTCCGTCAAGTGCAAGCTTCAGCAAACGTTGTTCCCGAAGGTCGAAGCCAAAGCGCGGTTGCGCAAACGTGCGGAAAAGCACGCTCGGAAACACGGCGCCCGGGTTGTCGAGTGCATCTTCACGCGTCGCCATCCAAACACACGGAGCCTTGTCTGCTGGTATCCCTGCGGCGCCGAGGCGCTCCTCGGTGTACCAACCGACCCGGAATCCCCAGCCTGCACCCATTTCCTTAGAAGAGCGATCAAAGACTTCGTTCGTAAAGCTCCGGAAATGTAAACCCTCGTGATGCCTACGGAACGATTCGTAGGTTGCGTAACGAAGCTTGTCACCCAGGCCATCGTCGCCTGCCTCGGCGACAAAACCGTAGTGCGTAACCACTAGATTCAGACCGCCCTTGGCATTTGCGTCGGCAATTTGTTCGAACGTAAAGAAAGGTTGACCGCCGGCGTTCAATTCGCGCGCCATCCCGTACGCGATTCCGGGGGATAGAAGACTGTGGTAGTTCTGTGCGCGCGCGTCCGTCACGAAAACAGAGAAGCCGAAGAATAGAACTTCGGATGGTCGATGCGGATCGACAAGAACGCCTGCCTCCCCGGCTCCCGAGGCAATGATGTACGACCACATCCGGCGCAGTACGACCAGATCACCTGGATCGTACAAAAACCGATCGGGCGCCAACCTCAAACACTGGTCGAGATCGTCTTCGCTTGTGTTTCGCATCACGAGGTCCATCGCGCCAACCCCCCTCGCGAACTTTTAGATACTGTTTTTAGGCCCCGTTCTAAGGCTAAAATAAGATTCTGCTGCCGGGGCAACCGCAGATAACCTAGAGCGCTTCCGCATAGTAGGAGGCTGTTCCTCTGTGCTGGTCTGCCGAACCTCCGAGTTACACCTGCACGCCTTGTTTTGATCGAAGCATATCTATGTCTATTCCATTTCGAAGTACCTCTGGACATCCGCTTGCGACCATCGCATTGGCTGGAAGCCGCGCGATCGATTTTACACGCGAGAATTGCGGGCCTGCGCGGCGACGTGGCCGCGACGTCGCGCTTTGCAACAGGCATCCACGGTCGCAGATCAAGGCGATTCGTTAATGCCCGAATGCGCCCGATCTTCGGGAGCTTGAGCACGACGAAGTCAGCGATGGTCAGTGCCGAGAGGCATCTAAGTCTGCCTGACCACGGGTCTCCGCCGGTCGTATTATTCGCGAAGTAAAGTGCATCTTGGCCTCCCGTGTCGGCCGCGAACGCGCCAAAAGTTTTCAACGCCGTTACGACCATTTGCGCCTCTCGCGTACAGCGGGCTGGATTGACGTTCGCGTTCAATCGGATTCGCGCACCGTAGGGCAGCTGATACGTGCTGCTGCCGCTGTAGGGCAGCTGGTCGGTGGCGCTCGCTGGGTAGACGAGTGCGTACCGTGCGAGGCTATGCGCGACCGCATCCCAGTTCAATGCGTGGCAGATGCAGCCGCTGGCTATGTCTTCAGGTTGCACCATGCCGGCAAAGAGCGACAGACCGCTCGCCATCGCGGACGGGTTTCCAGCCGGCAGCTGCGTAAACTTTGACATCTTCAAATTCGCACCGCTATAAGCGCTCAGAACACCGGCGAAATATTTCGTCCGGTAGCTTTCGTATAAATGGCAGTTGGACGTTTCAACGACAATCGCGTGCGCGTCGCTGAGCGGCTTTATCCAAAAGCCGAGTTGCCATGGTAAGGCACCGGGAATTCGTGATAATGCACCTCCGGCGTGGCGGTCAGCAGCGGCGTGGCCGAGGTTGCGAGATTGACTTGCTGGTTTCCCGTTAATGCAACGAACGTGCGTTTGTCAACTTGCTGCACGCTCGCAATGTACGCCGCGCTGTTTGGCGGCAGGGCATTCGTGACGATCTGACCGTAGACGTTTGGGAACACTGGGCAGCCGTGATAAGAATCAACGATATTATTGACCGGCGCCGCCGTCCCGAGATCGCTCCGTTTCCCCACGACGCGCAGGGCGACGTAAATACAGCGCGCCACGAGCGCCGCGATCGCGATCCACTTTAAGACGTTAGAGACCCGGCGGTTTCGAGCCACGCTGTCATGAATTGTCCATTCTTGCTCGGAGGGGAATCAATAGGCAGACGCACTTGGGAACGTGAGCCGTTGGTCACCTGAAAACGGTCCAGCCCTTTCTTGCGCGCCACACGCTCTAGCAGGCGATGCTTACCCTACTCTCTGGTCTGAGAATCCCATTAGCGGCGAGTTGGCACGGTTCGGGGAGGGTAAGGATACCTGGACATACGTCCATTGGCCGAGCGCCGGTCACGCTGGGCCGAAAGTTTGCCCGAATGGATGCCAAGAGGACACAATGCTAATCAAGAAATTGCTCTCAACCACGATCGCCTGCATTCTTATCGCCGCCGTACCTGCCGCCGCGTCGGCGCAAGTAAGCCTTGGCCTTGCCTTTGCGGCGGGTGGGGGCGTCGGTGTCGGCGTTGCCGTTGGGTACGCTCCACCGCCGTTGCCCGTCTACTACCAGCCGCCGGCGCCATATCCTAACTACCAGTGGGCTCCCGGATATTGGGGCTGGGGAACGGCCGGTTACTATTGGGTTCCAGGTTACTGGGCGCCGCCGCCGGCGGTTGGTCTCTACTGGACGCCCGGTTACTGGGGATATTTCAACGGCGCGTACGCTTGGGCGCCGGGATACTGGGGTCCGACGGTTGGCTTTTACGGCGGGATCAACTATGGTTTCGGTTATTTCGGCGTCGGCTTCGCCGGCGGATTCTGGTCGGGCGGGGTCTTCAACTATAATACCGCCGTCACGAACGTCAACCAAACGGTCATTCATAACACGTTCAATCGGACCGTGGTCCATGGAACCGTCAATGGCTCGCGTCCTAGCTTCAACGGTGGCCGTGGTGGGGTCGGCGCAAGACCGACGGCAGCGCAAGTCGCCGCGCGGCAGCACGGCGTTCCAGCAACCGCGGCGCAGCGAACTCACGCGAGAGTGGCGGCACGCGACCATGCGCTTCTCGCCTCGGCGAACCACGGCCGGCCGGGAATAGCCGCCGTGCAGAGACCGTTTAGCGCCACGAATCGGCCGTCAAACGCACACGGAACGGTAAGCGCAGTCGCGCCAAATCACACCGGGACAACGACGGTGAGCCATCACACCGGCACAATGACCGCGTCGCATCACAACGCACCGGCGACCGCGAGCCATCACACCGGCACAATGGCCGCGTCGCATCACAACGCACCGGCGACCGCGAGCCATCATACCGGCGCGGTGACCGCGTCGCATCACAACGCACCGGCGACCGCGAGCCATCACACCGGCGCGATGACCGCATCGCATCAGAACGCGCCGGCGACGGCAAGCCATCACGGCCAAATGTCGACGGGCGCGATGCATGGCGCGCAGTCATCGGGTCACGCTGCCGCGTTCGGCGGTCATTCCGCCGCCGGCGGCGGCCACAGCGGTAGCATGTACGCCGGTCACTCTAGTGGCGGCGGCTATCACGGCGGCATGTCCGGGGGACGTGCCAGCGGCGGCGGCATGGGCGGCGGTCGTCCCAGCGGCGGTGGCGGCGGAGGCGGCGGCGGACGTAGACCGCCGGAAACGTAGAAGAAGTTGGGGCGTCACATTGCTTCTTTGACGCCCCTTCGAATTAGCAGCCAGTTCGCCGGATAGGATGTCAGAAAACCGAGCACCATCCCGACCTGCATCATGAACCAGAACGTCGGCTGATTCGGCATCAATGGCGGATGAAAAAGGACGAAGAAGGTCAGGGTCATCCAGCCAAACAAGCCGATTTCAAATGCGGTAAGCGAAAACGTGTCGGCTTTTGCGGCTGCCCGCAGCCCGGGTAGAAGCGAGAGATGACGCATCGGCACGATCGCGAAGAACTGGAATGCAATGCCGAACGCATACGCTAGTACGTAGTCGCCCACGAACTCGGCTGCGAGAGTCGAGCCGAGGATCGTGAAGCCGGTAAAGAAAATCGCGAACTCTGCGATGACGTCGCCAAGGACGCAGCCGGCGCCACAGTGAGTGGCGCTGACGGCCACGCTGCTATAGAAGGGCTTCTCGGCCATCCGGCCCTCGTTACGCTTTATCGCTTCGCGCGACGCGGGCCAGCCGAGCCGCGCGTACATCCAAAGCGCCAGCGGTCCGCCGTAAAGGGCGGTGATTGGCCATACCCAGTTCATGATCGTCATCTCTTGCGGATGTCGCACCAGGTCGATGAGAACGATTGCGGAGCAGATCGCAGCGACGCTTAGCGATACTATGGAAAGTACGTTCAACCAGCTGGGAACCATTAATCTACGGCAGCTCGTCTTCGCCTAACCCAAAATAGTGCCCGAGCTCGTGAATCACCGTTTTGCGTACTTCCTCCACTGTTTCTTGCCGAGTATCGGCGACGCGCCCGATCGGACCGCGGAATACGGCGATCTCGTCAGGCAATAGCGGCATGTCGTGCGTCCGGTCGGTGAGCGCGACGCCGCGGTAGATGCCAAGGAGCTCGGTATCGTCGTCAGCGTCGTCCTCGGCGCTCTCGAGGTCCTCCGCGCTCGGTTCGTCCTCCACCGAGACGACGACGTTCTCAACCAGGTCGGCGAACCGCTTCGGCAGCGATTCGAGCGCCTCTTCGACCACGCGCTCGAATTCGGCGCGCGTCAGGCGCTCACCGGCCATTTCGAAATCGAGGAGTCGGCAAACGGGCGGAATATGTGTAGTCGGTGAAAGGTGATGAAAAGGAGGCACGCGGCGGTCGCGAGCTGCGCGTACACTCGGTCCCAACCACCAGCGAGCAGGTTCGGGCTACCGTTGAAATCGTTGCCATTCTCGCCGCCGGTTTATGGGCATTGTACACGTTCGTATACGAACAGCGTATCAAACCCCTTTCGGAAGCGCCATCGTTCTCCTTACCGACGGTCGTCGATCAGAGCGCGACGACCGACGGGGTCGCCTTCCTTACAAATTCACAAGCGACTCGAGAACACCGGCAACGTACCCATAGACATCGCGGCCGAGGCGCTCAGCGTGTACGGCGAACGCATCGTGCAGCGCTCAAGACGCTACGACCGTATCGAATCGTCGGCGAGCGCCCAAATCCGAGCCGACGTCCCGCATATGCCCGTCGCGCTACTCTATTCGTTTGCGAAGTTGCGGAGCGGCGCGGTAGGCGGAAATCAAAAAACGAATTTTTTCCTGCCGCCGCACAGCTCGATCGAGGAGAACCTTCTCGTCGCCGTTCCCGTCAAAAGTTATCCGGTCGTGCTGATCGTGCGCAAGGATTACGTCGAGAAGGCTCCGATCCGCCCGAAGATCGCCGTTCAGATCGTGCGAACGGGGCTGGGCGCCTACGACTTGCGGTCAAACGTGCTCGAGGGTGAGTACGACTCGCGGTACGAGTATCCGATTCGGCCGCGCTGACGACTACTTTTTGGCCGTGGGAAGGCAGGCGCCGAAAGCCGAACGGGAGCTTGATATGAGCGACGACGCAACGTCGAAGATCGCCGACCTATTGCATCAGGTCGGTGAAGTCCACCACGTCGTTTTCGCCGACACGGACGGCAACGACGACGACTGGGCGACCTTCTACTCGGACTGGCTGCTGACTCACTCAGATCTTCCGCGCCTGCTCGCGCGGCGTCCGGTGCGCAGCGATCTCACACGTTCGCTGGTCGAACTCGACGAAGCGTACGTAAGCGCCGGTCCGTCGGTGCCTTGGTCGGCGTGGTACGCAGCGCGTCTAGCGGAGCGATACGGCTGAGGCCTTCGATCGCGCTCGCCGCATTCGTCGTTACGGTTGCCGCCTCCACGTCGATCCATCCGCAGCCGCCGTTCGGGCCCACCGCAAGCGGCGGCAACGCGGACTTACGCGTGGGCTCGGTTTCGCTCCGTCACTGTTTTGGGGGCGATTACTACTGCGGAGCGGTTCGCGTCGCGCTCGATCCCGCCGGCCAAGTCTCCGGCAGCATAGATATCGCGATCGCGTGGCTTCCTTACTCAGACCGCTCGGCGCGATCAGAATGTTCGATCCGGCGACGTTTCAATCCGTAGTTGCGGCAGGCGGCACGACATTAACCGCTCGCAGAGGAAGTTATGTCGAGAAGGTCTGGGTCGACAGTGGTGGCGGCTGCTCGAGCACGCACGAGGCGAAGCCGTCGTGGCAGACCGATTCGAAATGCAGCTTTCGCGCCGGTAACGACGCTTCGGCCGTCGCAGTTGACGCCGCCGAGTACGACTCCTACGGTTACGGCGGGTGGGTAACCGTGAACGGTACGAGCATCTCTTCGCCGCTGCTTGCCGGCCGGGCAGTTCGGACAGTACTCCGGTCCCGGCGGCTGGGGATCGCCCAACGGCGTCGGCGCCTTCTAACACCGGCGCGTTTAAGCGGAGGCGTGCGACAGCGAGAGCGCTTCTTCGACCGCGAGCTCTTCGCTGATCGCCCCGCCTGCGGCCATCAAGCGCTCGACTTCGTCCGCGCCCATCGCATCGATCAGCGTCGCAAGGACGCGATCGTACTCGAACTGCTCGTGGTTATAAAGCCGCGCGGCTCCCATTGCCTTGAGGCGAGCATCGACGAAGCCGAGTATCCGTGCGGCGCTCGTGCGCGCCTCGCCGTTACGAAGCGCCGCTATCGCGGCGAGATGCTGCAGCGCGTATGCCGTGAGCACGTCCAAGCGGTGGTCTCGTGCAAGGTCGAGAAGTTCGCGCGCGCACCGCGCGACTTCGTCGTAGCGGCCCAGGGCGACGAGATACGCCGTCATGCTGTCAAGCACCGTCGCAATCAACGGCAGATCGTTAGATTCTCGAAGCGCTTCGAGCGCGTCGGCAGCGTGCTGCAGAGCCGCCTCGGCATTGCCCGCGCAAAACTCGCATTCGCCGAGATCGTTGAGCGCGAAAGCAGCGTTGACTCGCGCCCCCTGCCGCTCGTAAATCGCCAGCGCTTCGGTAATTCGCTTACGAGCCGTTACGATATCGCCACGTTTTGAGCCGCTCACGTATCCAAGACAGCGTACCGTGTATGCGATCAGCCGGCTGCTGCCGAGCGCGCGAGCCTGCGCGAGCGCATCCTCGAGCATCGGCACACCTTCGTCTTCGCGCCCAAGGCCGACCAAGGCGTGACCGATCAGACCCTGCGCGCGAGCGGTGCCCAACGCGTCGCCCGCCTCGCGGTAATGAGCGATCGCGCTGAGACTACGCTCGAGATGCGCTTCGTGCTCGCGCAGCGCCCATGTGATCACCGCCATCGCGAACTCCAAGTCCGCGATTACGCCGACGGGCGTCGCGCCATCGGCGAGATCCAACGCCAATTCAATCCAGCGCCGCCCCTCGAGATGACCGAAGTACTGCCAAATGACGCGCAGTGCGCCGGCGAGTTTCTGGCCCATGAGGACGTCGCCGCGCTCCGCTAATGCCCACTGCAGTGCCGCGCGCCAATTCCCCAACTCCTCGCGTGCCAAAGTTCGCCAAAGGTCGTCGGATTCGCACTCGTAGCAGCGGTCGAAGCGACCTGCAAGCTCGAGGCTCGCGCGCGCATGACGGCGCGCCACACCCTGAGCTTCACCCCGTTCTTCCAGCCGTTCGCGCGCGTACTGGCGAAACGTCTCCAAGAGCCGGTACCGAGTTTCGCGGCCTTCGCAATCGGCGGTCACCAGCGACTTATCAACGAGCGAAGATAAGACGTCGAACGTGTCGTTCGATGGGACGCCTTCGTCACTACAGACCATGGCGGCAACATCGAGCGTACCGCCGCCGCTAAAGAGGGAGAGCCGTTCGAAAACGCGCTGTTCCCGGTCGGACAACAGATTGTAGCTCCAGTCCACCATCGCGCGCATCGTTTGGTGGCGTGGAAGCGCCGTCCGCGCACCACCTGTGAGAAGCCGAAAACTGTCGTCGAGCCTTGCCGTTAGCGTTTTTAGCGATAGCGCGTTCATTCGCGCGGCCGCCAATTCGATCGCTAGCGGAATGCCGTCCAGCCGCCGGCAAAGATGCTCGAGCGTGGAACGATCTTCGTCGGCTAGGGAGAAACGGTGATTCACCGACCGAGCACGATCGACGAACAGGGCGATCGAGTACGCCGGCGCGAGCGAGGGCAGCCGGTACGCGCATTCTCCAGCCGCTTTGAGCGGCTCGCGGCTCGTGGCGAGAACGCGCAGATGCGAGCAGCCCGCGAGCAACTGTTCGGCGACGTACGCCGCCCCCGGAACGAGATGCTCGCAGTTATCGAGCAGCAGGAGCAGCGACTTGCTTTTCAGATATGCTAGCAGCGTATCGAGCAACGGGCGCCGGGGAACTTCCGGCACTTCCAACGCCGTAGCAATTGCGGCAACGATGAGCGAATGATCGCCGACCGTCTCGAGCGCGACGAAGGCGGTGCTGCGGCCGCTATCCCTGTTTAATCTCGTCGCCAGCTGAAGCGCCGTCTGCGTCTTGCCGATGCCGCCGGCTCCGATAAGCGTGATCAAACGGTGATCGCGAACCAAGAGTTCAAGCTCGCCGAGTTCCGTCTCTCGTCCGACAAAGCTTGTGAGCGCCAACGGCAGCATCGGGACGCCGGCGCTCGTCCTAGCCTGCTGTTGCGCGGCCGCCTCGAACTCTTGTCGACGCGCGTCGTCGAGCTGCAGCGCGCTGACCAATAGCGCGAGCGTTTCGCGCTGGGGCGTGCGGCGATAGCCGCGCTCGAGCGCGCCGATTCCGTTGGTGCTCATTCGGGCGCGTTCGGCGAGCGCTTCTTGCGAAAGCCCGGCGGCGAGTCTATATTTCCGCAGGAGCGTCCCGAATTCCGACTGACCGGATGGTCTTCTCTCGTCCTCCACCGCAGTCATGGATTTCGAGCTTCCTGGTAAATAATCTCTCCGCCGCGCAGCGTATAGCGAACTGAGGCCAAAGCGCGGACGTTTATGGATGGATCTCCATTGAGGACGACGAGGTCGGCCGATCTCCCGACGGCGACTTTGCCGGCGGTTGGCTCGCCGTCGAATCGTTGGGCGGGGGTCGTCGTGAGCGAGGCCAAGATGCCACGAAAGGTAGCTCCGGCTTGCCACATCAACTCGTACTCGTCGGTGGGATCGTACTCGACCGCGCCGAGGTCGGTTCCGAAAAGTACGGTGCCCCCGCGCTCGAGCCACGCCCGTAGTTGCGCTACCGCGGTGCCGACGAGCGCGTCGCGTGCGGCGATGCGGTCGTGCCGCATCATGCTCTGCCAAACCATCAGCGTCGGAATCAGCGTCGCTTTCGCTGCTTGCATCGCATCCAAGACGTCGCTGCTCCACGGTCCCGAGCGCGGGCTCGTATGAGCGATGAAATCGACGCCCGCTTCAAGCGCCGCGATGATGTCGGAAGCCGCGTTGGGATGGGCGAAAACCGGTTTGGCGGCGCGATGCGCTTCCTCGACGCAGGCGCGTATCGCGTCCGGCGGGAGCTGACCGGCAGTTGGTGCCGAGAGAAAGAGCTTGAGCGCGTCCACGCCTTGCGCGAGCAGCTTCTTCGAGGCCTCGCGGGCCTGCGCGGCATCCGAGACTTCCCAAAGCGAGGTGTCCATAAGTCCGAGCACCCGAAAGACTTCGGCTGACGGCGTCCCTCCAGTCGGAATCAAGCCTTCACCGGTCGAGCGGATGAACGGGCCGCCGATCTCGCCGGACTCGATGCGATCGCGCAGTCGCCGCGTGTTTTCCCAGCTCGACGAAAGGTCGAAGAGATTCGTGAAGCCGTAACGCGTGAGCTCCGCAAGCTGCCGGACCAGCTCGGCCGCGGGTATCGAATCGGCGTTTGCCCATTTGCGTTCGTGGAAGTGAACGTGGCTATTCCAGAAACCGGCGGTGATCGCGCAACCGGAACAGTCTAAAACCGCAGCGTCGTCGCTCACCTGCGTGGACGTGCGAGAGCCGATTTCGGCGATCTTTCCGTCGCGAATGAGGATCGTCGCGTCGTGCCGGGGGTGCGCCTCCGGGCTCGCGTAAAGCGTCGCGCCGACGAGCGCGAGCTCGTCTGTAGGATGCCTAACGGGCACCCATTTACTTCGCGTGGGGAGCGACGATGTCCGCGAGCATGTCGGTCGTGCCCGGAAGCCGCTCGAGATGCGGATAGCGGATACCGTCATGATAATCGAGCGAGAGCGTTTGGTACCAACCCGTTTGGGTCGTTATCAGCGAGATCGGCACGGTCGAATGCTGCGCGCGCTTTACGGCATACGTCAAAACGTCGTCCGCGAACTGCTGACCGTTAACGGCGAGCACGCGCATACCCGGAGCCAAACCGGCTCGCCAGGCGGCTGAACCCTCGCGCACGTCGCGAACGACGCCCTCCGTAGTGAGGTTGGCACCGTACGAGTACCAGCCCACGATGCCGTGATCGTCGGCTTGCTCGGCCTTGATGAACTCGTTGGGCTTCTCGTTGTAGACCAGCCGCCACCCGGCGCGCGCGAGCTCGTCGTTTGGCGGGTGGACGTCGACGTGGTACACGTACTTTTCGAAGAAATCGTGCCAATCGTATGGCTCGACCTGATTTAAGAGATCTTCGATCTGCGCGCGGGTGTAGGTTTCGACGATCGGTCCGGTAACCGGCGGCGCCGTATAGCGATGCAGGAAGGTATCGAGCGAGCGCGCACCGTGCGAGCGCTCGCGGATGATCGTATCGACATCGAGCCAAACCAGCTCGCCTTCGGTATAAAAGTCGTTTGCGTTGCGTCGAATCGCCGGATACGCGCCGCGCGCCAGGTAGAAATACGGCGCACCGGTCGTGAGATCGATGAGCGGCGTCGTGTTCCGCCCGGTCTCGTAGTCCATCGAGGCGTAGACCGAAGCGAGGTACTCCGGATATTGTTTCGGCTCGCGGATGCCGGCGCGAAACGAGATTACATCGCCGAGGTATTGGTTCATCCCCTCGTACACCCAAAGAAGATCGGTCAGTTGCGGCACCTGAAAGTTCGGCGTGGTGAGATCGTCCGGTCTGCGATACTTTCCGTTCCACGAGTGCGAAAACTCGTGCGTGACCAGGTCGCCGCCGGAGAGCGATTCGTCGGGATCGGTTAGGAAGTCGTCGGATGCGCGGTCGTCGCTCGACTGGTGGTGCTCGATGCCTTGGAAACCGATCGGGTCGCTGAGCGTGAGCAAGGCATGATAATTGTCGAAGTGTCGCGAGCCGTACAACGCAAACGTCTCGGCCGGCACTCGCTCGTACGCGTGCAAGAGGGCGGCCGGGATGTCGAGATCTTGGGGATGGTCGGCAAAGGCGTCGAACTGCACGAAAGCCGAGCCCTCGCGCCACAGATCCCACTTCCGAACGTATTGACCCATGTCGAGCGGCGAATCGACCAGCATGTTGAGCGGCGTGACCGCGAAGTCAATGTGGTTGCCGTTGCGCGTCTCGCCGCGCAGAGCCGTTGCGAAGTCCCAGCCGGCCGGAATGATAATCGAGGGTCTAACATAGTAGTCGTGCGAGTCGACGCCGTCCTGGTAGAGCAACGCGCGATTCCAGTTCACGATCGCGACGGAGTGAGTCGACATGGTGTCGCCCGGGGCATTCATGAGCACGTCGAAGGCGACGTCGATGGCCGCCGCAGCTGCCGGGACGTCAACGTGGAAGGCGTACAGATCGTTGGCGTCGCGACGCCAGTCGAGCGGCGTGCCGTTGGCGGAGATCCGCAGCCCGGCGAGGTCGTTTAGCGGTCCGGTCGGGCCGTGTTCACCCGGGATCCACTTCGGGTAGACGACCGTAAAGTTTCCGGCGGCAGCGGGAATGTGCTCGCGCACCTCCATGATGCCGTCCGCGGCACGCGACGCGTCGAGGGTGAGCGTTGCGGGGTGATCGCGCGTCGCGTACGGAGTCGCAGCGGTGAAGCCCGCGGCGGACGCCGCGCCTGGTGCCAGTAACGCGCAACAAATCAAGGAAACGCCGAGTCGTGGCATTTTGCCCCGGTTCTCAACGGCGTGCACGCGCCCTTCCCGCCCGGCTCGGCAGGTCTGTCCGCGGCGGACCACCAAGTGCCCACGGTTCTTCACCATCCCCGCTTCCGACGGAGGTCGTTATAACC
This sequence comes from Vulcanimicrobiota bacterium, assembly GCA_963748875.1. Lineage (GTDB taxonomy): Bacteria > Vulcanimicrobiota > Vulcanimicrobiia > Vulcanimicrobiales > Vulcanimicrobiaceae > Cybelea. Next base: position 3,448,021 of record CAVVKC010000001.1, on the reverse strand, counting down.
ACGTGAAGATCGTGGTGACGGTTAAGCTCGTTCCGGACCCCAACGCAGAAAAGCGAATCGACGCGCAGACGAAGCGGCTCGTGCGCACCGGCGTCGAGACCGTGCTCAATCCATACGACGAGTACGCGCTCGAGGCGGCGCTCCAGCTCAAGGAGCGAGCCGGCGGCGATGCGCGCGTCACGGTTTTTTCGATGGCGCCCGAATCGCTGAAGGAGACGCTGCGCAAGGCGCTGGCGATGGGCGCCGACGACGCGGTCCTGCTTGCCGATCCGGCACTCGAGGGAAGCGATGTCTGGGCGACCGCGTACGCGATCGCCGCGGCGTTGCGCACGCTCGACTTCAATCTGCTCCTCGTCGGCGGCCTGACCGACGACAGCAGCACGGGGGCCGTGCCGGGAGCCCTCGCCGAGCACCTCGGTCTGCCATGCGTCACCAACGCGCGCAAGGTTGAGTTGGCCGATGGGAAGCTGGAAGTCGAGCGCGAGACCGATGCCGGCTACCAAACCGTACAAACGCCCCTCCCCGCGCTTTTGACGACCGCCTTGACCTTCGGCGAGCCGCGGTACGCGTCGCTCAAAGGCATCATGGGGGCTAAGAAAAAGACGATCACGACCGTATCGCTCGCGGATCTCTCGCTGGAAGCGCCAGTCGGCGCGAGCGGATCGAAGACCGAGTTGCGGAGCTTCGAGCCGCCGGCACCTCGAGGAACAGGCCGCACTCTCGAAGCGAGTGACGGACTCGCCGGCGCTCAAGCGATCTTCGAATTCTTGCAAGATAAGAAGCTGGTTTAGATTGTCGCTGTGAAAAACGTCATCGTCTTCGTCGAGCATCGTCAAGGGTCGACTCGCAAAGTTACGTTCGAACTCGCGAGCGAGGCCCGCCGGCTTGCCGATCGGCTCGGTGGAACGGCCGCGGCCATTGTGATCGGGTCAGGCGCCGGGGAGCTAGCCGAACAGTTGAAGGCGTACCCGCTCGACACGATCTACCTCAACGAGGATCCGGACGTCGATGCTTTCCTGCTCGACCCGGTCGTTGATTATCTCCACGCCGCGGCCAAACTTGCCGGTCCCTCGCTGATTTTGATTCCTAATACGCTCTCGGGGCGCGACGTCGCAGGGCGTCTGGTGGTTCGCTTAAGCGCCGGTATCGTCGCCGACGTGGTCGAGGTTCGTGTTGACGACGGTGCCGTCGTCTGCGTCTCGCCGAAGCTGGGCGGGGCCCTGATAACGAGCTGCGCGTTACGGAGCGCCGAGTACGGCATAGCGACCGTTCGGCCGAGCGCGTTCGCCGCCGCTCCCGGCGGCCACGGTGGGCAGATCGTCGCGCTCGCGAAACCCGCAAAAACCTACGCCGCCGCGATCGAGCGCGACGTAGAGGAAGGCGCCGGCGAACTGGCGCTCGAGGAAGCGCCCGTCGTTATTGCGGGCGGGCGTGGGCTCGGCGGCCCGGAACCGTTCGATACTCTGTTGAAACCCCTAGCGCGAGCTTTGGGAGGAGCAGTGGGCGCCTCGCGCGCCGCCGCCGACGCCGGCTGGGTGCCGTACAATCTTCAAATTGGGCAGACCGGGAAAACGGTCACGCCGAAACTCTACATCGCGTTTGGCATTTCGGTGCAATTCAGCACAAGGTCGGCATGCGCGCCTCAGGCACGATCGTCGCCGTCAACAAAGACCCGAACGCGCCGATCGGCGAGTTCTCCGACCTGCTCGTCGTGGGCGATGCCTTTCGCATCGTGCCGGAACTGACGAAATTGATTGAAGCTGCTAAAGGAAACGTCTCTTGAAACGACTCGGACTCATAGTATTGATCGTTATTGCAAGCATTATCGGGGTCGCGGCCACCACCCCGCACGCTCAGGCCGGACTCTTCGGTGGCAAGAAGGCCTCGCCGACTCCTTCGCCGTCGCCCTCGGCGCTGCCGACTGCGAGTCCCGAGCCGCCCAGCGTCGCGATTCCGCGCTTGGTCGCAAAGCTCAAGGCGAATCCGACCGATCAGATTGCGATGTCGCAGCTCGCAGCGGAGTACTTGCAGGTGAACCGCCCGGACATCGCCTTGCAGTACACGCAGCATCTGCTGCAAATGGGCGATAAGACGGCCCAGGTGTACTACTACGACGGGTTTGCATACCAGCAGCTGGGCAATCTCAATGCCGCGACCTACGATTTGGAGCAAGCGTCGAACCTCGATCCGACCAATCTGGGCGTCCTCGCCCAGCTCTCCGACGTCTACATTCGCACGAACCGCTACAACGATGCCGAGCGCGTTGCCAAGCGCGCCGTGACGTTCAATAAGAATCAGCCCGGCGCGATCGAGACGCTCGGGAGCGTCTATGCCTCCGAGCAGCACTTCGACGATGCTCGCGCACAATTCGAAGCCGCCTTCGCATTAGACCCAAAGGATACGTCGCCGCTCTTCCAGATCGCGACGACCTACGCGCAACAGGATAACATTCCGATGGCGCTGCAGACGGTAAGCCGCGCGCTCGCAATCGATCCTCGGAACATTCAGGCGCTCGTCTTTAAGGCCGATCTCTATGCGCGGCAGCACGACGACGCACACGCCACTGAGGCCTTCGACGATGCGGTCGTCGTCGCCCCGACCGACGACGAGAAGGTCGCAATCATGGTCCGTAAGGCCGGTTACTTTCTCTCGGAGAAGAAGGATGCGCAAGGCATCGCGGTCCTTCAGCAGGTGACGACGCAGTTTCCAAAGGTGCCGGCCGGATTCGTCGCGCTCGGTAACTACTACGCCAGCCAGAAGCAGTTCGATAAAGCGACCACCCAGTGGCAAGCAGCCCTTGCGCTCGATCCGAATAACTCGTCCGCGTTGCTGGGCCTCGGTCAGGCCGCGATGCAGAACGGCCGATTGAACGACAGCATCAGCTATTTACGGCACTATACGCAGGTCCAGCCCGACGCTCAGGGCTTTGCCCTTCTTGGTCAGGCTTACTCGCGCGTCCATGACTACACGGGCGCGCGCGACGCCTGCGGCAAGAGCTTCGAGATCCAGCGCTCGCCGCTGACGTTGAGCTGCGTCGCCGGCGCCGACTTTGAGTTGAAGAACTACAAGGAAGCGGCGCAGATTTTCGACGTTCTCGACAAAGCCGCGAAGAGTTTCCTGGACAACAATCCCGAGCTGCTCTATATCGCCGCAAAGTCGTACGCGGGTTCGAACCAGTGCGCGAAGGCCGCAACCGCCTACAAGCGTCTTCTGGCACTCCCAGGATGGAAGAAGGACTCGAAGGATTACGAAAACGTCCGCAAAGCTGCGTCCGGTCCATGTCCTTCGACGAAGCACTCCGGCTGAAGCGCAAGCACCCCGGCTGAAGTTCGTCACCGATCCGATCTACGGCGATCACTTACGCGGGGTCGCTCATCCCGAGCGCCCGGACCGCGTCGAGACGGTCGCCGCGCGCCTTCGCGAGGTGGGCGTCCTCGCCGAGACTCTCGAGGCGCGTGACGCGACCGACCAAGCCATCGAACGCGTCCACTCGCCGGCTTACCTGGAGCTGGTCGAGCGAGAAACGGCGGGATTAAAAGAGGCTGCGTATCTCTCCACCGGCGACGCCGTCGTAGATGCCACGTCGTATCGTGTTGCCCGCCGCGCCGCCGGCGGCGCGATCGCTGCCGTCCAGGCGAGCGTAGCCGGGAAGCGGGCGGTATTTGCGCTCGTTCGCCCGCCCGGTCACCACGCCGAGCCGGATCGTGGAATGGGCTTCTGCCTCTTTAACAACGTCGCGATCGCCGCACGCGACTATCAAGCCGCCGGCGGTGGCCGGGTCTTGATCGTCGATTTCGATTATCACCACGGGAACGGGACCGAAGCCGTCGCCGGCTCGCAGCTCTCGTACTGCTCGACGCACGCCTATCCCGCCTATCCGGGGACGGGTACACGGAGCTATTCCCGTGGAAGCGATGTTATCGTCAACGTTCCGCTCCCGGTCGGCGGCATTTCCACCGAAGCCTTCGTGGCGGTTTGGGAAGAGCTGCTGCCGATGCTTGCGGCGGTGGTGCGGCCGAGCCTATTGATCGTCAGCGCCGGCTTCGATTACGTCGCCGGAGATAGCGTCGGCGATCTCGGCGTCGGCGTTGAAGCGGCGGCGCCGATCGCGGCGGTGATACGGCGCGTTGCCGACGAGCACTGCAGCGGCTCGGCCGCATACGTTCTTGAGGGCGGGTACGGCATAGACGCGCTAACGAGCTCGATCCAAGCGATTGCGACGGTGCACGATGGTCTGCCGGCGCCAACGGCAACCGCCGACCCACGTGCGATTCCGCCGGAAGTGCGCAATCGCATTAAAAAAATCTCAAGCTCCGTCCAGGAAGCTCGTAAGTAAGCAAGAAGCAGCCCCTCTAAATCGACGCGACGCGACGTTGCGCTTTTGAAAATTGATGAGGAGGTACGGTATGATTCGGAGATCTCTCCGGCATCTAGGTACCACGTTGGCGCTGCTCGCCTTATTTGCTGGCCAGGGAACATGGGCACTGGCAAGCGTGACGGGCGGGCTCACCGGCACGGTCGTCGATGCCGACACCTCGGCTCCCGTCGCGGGAGCACAAGTAACGGCCGCGAGTCCGTCACAATCCGTGACGACCACAACCGATGCGGCCGGGCATTTTACTTTCCTGACGCTTTCACCCGATACGTACACCGTGACCGCTTCGAAAGGCGGCTATCAATCCACGAGTGTCCCGGGACAGAGCGTTTTCGCCGATACCGTTCAAGTCGTTCCGCTGCGGATGCCCAAGGCACTCCGCACGATCGCCCACGTCACCGCGGCGTCCGCAGGGTCGCTCGTGAAGGCCGGCACGACTTCGGATGTCTACTCGATCAACGCGTCAACCCAACGGGCAACTGCCAGTCTGGGCGGCGGCGGCTTGATCAATCAGGCCTATTCGGCCATCTCGACGGTGCCGGGAGCGTACGTCATTCCCAACCAGACCGGCTACTACGCGACGGTCAACATTCGCGGCGGCGACTACGACCAGGTCGGTTACGAGTTTGACGGCGTTCCCGTCAATCGATCGTTCGACAACTACGCGTCGAGTTCGGCGTCGTCGCTTGGCAACGCGGAAGTCCAAGTCTATACCGGCGCAAACCCGGCCAACTCCGAAGGTCAAGGACTCTCCGGCTTTGTCAATCAGGTCATCAAGACGGGAACCTTTCCCGGTTATGCGACGGGTTCGCTAGGGCTCGGGACGCCTTCGTTTTACCACCGAGCCGCGATCGAAATCGGCGGCTCGACGCCCGATCGGCTCTTTTCGTACTACGTCGGTATTGCGGGCCTCAATCAGGCCTTTAGATACATCAACTCGAATAACGGCTCGGAGTACAGCGCCTGGCTTGGTCCAGTCTCCGGCATGGTCGCCGGTCCCTACGGGACGCCCTTTGCTCCAGGCTGGTCGCTCTTCTACGGTCCGACCGGCAATACGTTCTTCCCGCTGGCACCGGTAAACTGGCCGAACAACGACGCGTCGCTGGGGCTGCAGACGCTCTGGGGCCGCAACGCCGTCATCAACGTCCACATCGGAATCCCGCACCGTTACGACGCGGGGCGCGATGACATTCAGCTGCTCTACAACAATGAGGCTTTAAAAAACCAGTTCTATTACTCTGCCAGCGACATGTCCTCGTCGTTTTGCACCGGCGCGGCAGCCGTTTCGGGACCAGCGTGCATGTACGCGGTCAACGGCGCGACGCTCTCAACGTTGACCGGGGGTGCCATTCCGTTTGGTACGTCGCTGCCCGTGACGTTCACGAATACCTTCACGTGGGGATGCGGATCGTCCATCGGCAAAACGTTTAACTCCGCCGGGCTCAATTCGCTGGGAAACTGCGTTCGTCCGTACGGGTTTCCCAATGGCGTCAATGTCGGGTCGCCGGCGAACCCATCGGTAATTCCGCCGAATGCCCCCGACCAGTCGTACAACAACACGTCGGTCACCAAGATCCAATACACGAAGAACTTCGGTTCGACCGCCTACCTTCGTCTCTACGGATTCACGTTCTACAGCGATTGGATGCTCAACGGACCCTATAATACGAGCTACTGCTTTTTCTTTTGCCCGCTCGCACCCGATTACGAGCTCAGTACCCACACGCGAGGCCTTAGCCTCGAGTTCCAGGATCAGCTGAACGCGCAAAACCTGCTGAGCGTCTCGGGTTCGTACACGACGGCCCGAATCGTTCGCGATAACAACGGTTTCTATAACCTCGGCGGCGAGGGAAACTTTGCCAACGTCGTGAACGCGGCGGACCCCTACGCGGGGTACTGCTTCTCCCCGAGCACGAGCGGGTCGAACCTCGTGAACTGTAACGGAAGCAAGATCCCATTAGGACCCGGCTACAACGTCGCGCCAGTCGGCTCTTCATGCCCGATCCCCGGTAAGCCGTCGGCCGGCAGCGCCTGTACGTACATGATTTCGGAGAACGGTCTCAACGGAACGTATAGCGGCGCGATCCCGAACTTCTATGGTGCAGCAATTACGGACCAATATCGCCCGACCGACAAGTGGCTCATCAACGCCGGCCTCCGGCTCGACAGCTTCGGCTTCGTCGGCCAAGATACGCTAGTGCCGCCACTGGGCGGGTCGGCCCAGGCTCGCGCGTTCTGGTTCAATGCGTACAACCTGGATAATTGCATCGTCAATACGACGGGCGCACCTATGGCCAATCCGAGCCCGGGCGCGCCGTGCCCGGCGGGACAGCATGCGGCCAACGTAGAGAACCCTCCGTCGCAAGGAGCCACCTTCAATATTTGGCAGCCGCGCATCGCCGGAACGTATACCTCAAATCCCAACGACGTCTTCCGCTTCTCGTACGGCCGTTACACGGAAGCGCCGAACACGGCCTTCGAACAGTACAACACGCGGCAAGAGGACCTCGCGGATTACATCGGCTCGCACTTCCTGCAGTTCGGCCGGAATACGCCGAGCTATCCGATCTTGCCGCCGACCTCAATCAACTACGACATCTCGTGGGAGCACCGGCTCAAGAACACCGACTGGTCGTTCAAGCTCACGCCGTTTTTGCGGCAGACGCAAGACCAAATCCAGCAGTTCTTCCTGATCCCGCAAAACGGTTTCGTCTCCGGCTTGAACGTCGGCAGCCAGCGCAGCGAGGGCCTAGAGTTCCAGATGCAAAAAGGCGACTTCTCGCGCGACGGAATCTCGGGCTTGCTGTCGTTTGCATATACCAACTCGTACGTGCACTATGGCCCGATTGCGGCCGGCGCTTCCGGGTCGACCGTGCTTGCGCCGATCAACAATGCTATCGCGCAATACAACGCGTATACGAGGCGGTGCGCGACGCATCCAGGCGCTCCGAATACGGTCTGCGGCGGCAGCACGAGTGCCAACGGGCCGGCTAACGCCTGCTATACGACCGGGCCCTCAGGCGGCATGCCCGTTGCCGCGCTTCCGAGCGGCGCTTGTCCCAGTGGCGACATCGCCAATCCGTACTGGAACGCACCGCCGCAAGCGTTGGTAAATACCGCACAGAACTTCCCGACCTACGACACGTTCCCGGGCTCGCTCGGGCTAGCGGCACAGGGATTCGGCTCGCCGTACGTCGGGACGATGCTCGTAAACTACCGGCACCAGAAGTTCGCCGTCACGCCGTCGTTGCAGTTCCAAGGCGGCGGCAAGTATGGCATCCCGATCACCGAAGCCGGCATCGACCCCGCCAGCGATTGCGGTCCGCCGATTACCGGTAGCCGTTACAATGCGTCAACGTGTCCGGGCGTGGTCAATATCCCGAACCCGTTTACGGGAGTATTCGATCCGATCGGCGCTTTCACGGAGCCTAATGAGCTGATCGCCAATTTGCAGCTCTCGTACGACGTGAGCCCGCGGATTGAAATCGTCGGACAGCTTACCAACATCGTGAACTACTGCTGGGGCGGAACCAGCACGCCGTGGACGTTCAACGACGGCAACATCTGTTCGTACGGTAACGTGCAGGGCACGGTCTACCCCGTCGCACCGTACGGGGTGCCGGGCGCCATCATCAATCCGCCGGGCTCTCCTGGGTCGATCATCCAGTCGTTCCGAAAGTTCCCCTACGAGCCCCAGTTGGGGCCGGCGATCATCTCGGCACTGAATGGTTCGTATAAGACGCCGATTCAGTTCTACTTAACGGCAAACATCAAGATCTAGGGCGTAATCGAAGCGGCGAGGTGGGGGAGGTCAACGAGTCCCACCTCGCCGACCAGCGTATAATAGAGGCTGCCGTCGCTCCAGGCGAGCAACGCCGTCGTTCCGTCCTCGGCATACTCCGCATCGCGTCCGCCGACGCGCAGCGACCGCGGTCGCAGTTGTGTCACTTCCAGCGTAGACGCTTGCGCGCTTTCAAAGAGTGAGACAGTGCGAATCCCATCGCAGTAGAGGAAATGGACGGTGCGCACCCCTTGCATGTCGTCGAGATCGCCTTCGATTGGGACGAAGCCGCCCGGCAGCGAACGAGGTTCACGCGTTGCAAAGCCGGCGGCGTGAACGACTCGGTCGGGACGGTCGAACGTCTCGCCGAACGTCGGACCACGCACAACGCCGTATCCTTTGGGAATGGCGAAATCCGCCGCTGGGATCGACGACGCAAAGTCGATATTTTCGAAACGCAGTTCGCTGACCAGCGCACCCTCCGGGCCGAACTCCTGCTTATCCAAAACGATCTTGGTCGCGTCGTCGATCCGCAGCAACATCGCTGCCCGACTGGTGTCTTTACTGAGAATGGCTACATCGATCGCGCGCCGGCGGTCGAAAATCTCGCTGCCGCGCACGACGGCTCGATAGTTCTTGTGCATCAGCGCGTCGTCGGATAAGAGCGCCATCCGCGCATCCACGGCGTCGTCGCGGGATTCGACGATGCGACGTTTTTTCGAGTCTATGGCATAGCTCTGATCGCCCTTGAGAACGACGGAGTAACCCGAGAGATCAGACGGTGCGGTATAGACCCGCAGCGTCAAGTCGGGCGCGCGATGTTCGACCCGGTAGACCGCCGCCTCGGAAGCGCCGTTTCCGATTCGGAACGATTGTACGGTTCCGGTGTAAGAGACGGTTGATGGCGCCGTTATGGCCGCCAAGATCAGCGCGTCGATTGGGCTTGTCCGCAGCGAAGTCGAAGGATTGGCGTTCGACTGCGCGCTCGCGGGCCCGAGCGCGCCCACCATCAATGCGAGCGCGGCGACGGCGCTAGCGCGTTTCATAGTTTGAGGCGAGCACTGTGGGCGGCAGCGCGTCTTCGGCGAAGGGTGCGGTGGCCGCGACCGCGGCATGAGCGCCGACGTAGTACGCCGGATTGATTGCCGTGACCGTCGGCGCGGTATGCCGAACGCCGAACCCGAAGTAGAAAGCGACGGCGATCGCAGCAGCCGCCGGGAGAAAGAAGACCGGACGGAATGCTATGCGGAACGGGTTGCGCACCGGAGGCGGGCGCCGCTCGACTGCCTCGTGAATCTTGGCAACGACGCTCGCCGGCAGCTCCCGCTCGTTGGCTTGCGCGTGGGCGCGCAAGACCTCCGTCAGGGCGAGCTCCTCGGCTCGACGTTCTTCGCACGAAGTACATTCCGCAAGATGCGCGTGGATAGCGGCATCCTCGGCGGACGGAAGTTCGCCGTGCAGGTAATCGATGATGCGTTCGGTACTCGGATGCGTTTGGTTCATGGGGATGATTTCATGTACTGGTTGACGAGTTTGCGTAGCTGCCCGCGGGCTCGATGCAGTCGCGACCGCACCGTTCCCACAGAACATCCGACAATCTTACCGATCTCCTCATAGCTACACTCCTCGACGTCGGCGAGCAAGACGATCTGCCGCTGATCGGGCGTCAGATCGGCGAGCGCCTTAGAAACTGGTTCGCTGAGATGGCCTTCTACGTACTCCTCGATTGGATGAACTGCGGGTTCACTCTCTTCCTGATAACGTCCCTTACGCCGCCGAAGTTCGTCGCGATGCAGATTCGTTACGATTCGATAGATCCACGAAAGGAAGGACGTCCCCGGTTTGAAGCTTTGCCAGGCGCGAAAGACGCGAATAAATGCTTCCTGGGTTAGGTCGCTCGCATCGGCCGGATTACCCGTCAGGCGATAGGCGAAATTATAGGTCGCCTTGCCATACCGGTTGATCGCATGCTCGAGGAAGGCGTGCTGTTCCATTGCCCATCCCGTCGCTTCCTTGCTCAGCTCGCCCGTTCATCCTTTCGACTCGCTTCGCTCGCTCAAGACTGCGCTTCGCGCAGCCACTGGAGGGCGCGCTCAGGATGACAAAACTCAGTTCAAGACTGCGCTTCGCGCAGCCCTCGGGATGACAAGACTCAGGATTGCACGTTGCGTTTGGGCCAGAGGATTCGAGCGACGGCCCACAAGCCCGCAAATGCGATGGCTGTAAGCAGCGTGAAGAGCGAGAGCTCGAGCAGCACGATTCCGGCGAATTCGCTGCCGCCACAGAGCGCGACGACGTCGGCAACCAACGCAAGCTTGAAGCGTTCGAACGGATTACTTGCAAGACCGGAGACGGCCCGCGCTTGCGCCAGAACGGCCAACGGGTCCCAGCCTCCGGTTTCGACGACGTACGCTATGTTGCCACCCGGCGTCACGATAAAGAGCCGGTCATCGTGAAGAAAGTTGCTCGTGCTGACGCGCATTGAGCTGATCGAAAACTCGTCGAGGACTCGCTGGATCGTCGAACCCGTACCGGTGAGAAGCGTCCAGACCTGCGGCCTTGCGCCGTACTGCTGACCGTAATCGCGCAAGATTGCCGGAGAATCGTATTGCGGGTCGAGCGTAATCTCAACGAGAGCGAAGCGCCGCGGGTCGAGGCGTTGCTGCAAGTACGCGAACTTGCCGCTGATCGCAGGGCAGAGCGTGCGATCCGGACAGCGCGTAAAGACGAACGAAAGCAAAACCGTTTTGCCGCTAAAGAAGCGGTCGAGTTGTACTAAGCGTCCGCGTTGGTCGACGAGTAGGGCTGCGGGCAGCTTGCTGCCGATCCGAATGGGTACGATCCGTCCCGCGTCCGGGAGACCCGGTGCGAAGGCTGCGGCGGCGACGGCTTGGCGCAGTCTCCACGGGTCGCCCGAAGAATCGAGCAGTGCATCGATCGTAGTTCCTACGTGGAAGGTCGCTGGCGGCGTAAGACGATAGCGCCGCGTCTGTGCGGGGAACATGCCGGCAACCGCGTCGGTACGAACGATCGAGGTGCCATCCGGAAGATTCGCGATCGCGACCCCGTGGACCGGAACAACCGTCAAGAGTGCGGCCGCAATCAGCGCGATCATATACCATCATTCTACCAGGGGTTGGGGCGGCGGGAGCGCAACGAATCTGGCCGTGGAAGCTGCGGTCTTTGTCATCCGCGTACTTTTGGGTGGATTGCTGCTCGCCGCCGGCAGTCTCAAGGTGGGCCATTCCGCCGAGTTGGCGGCCTCCATCGCCGGCTTCCGGCTTCTGCCGGCGGCAATCGGCGGGCCGCTTGCTCTCGCGTTGCCCTACGTTGAGCTGCTGCTTGGGGTGTATTTAATAGCCGGCCTCTTCACCCGCATCGTCGCCGCACTCTGCGCACTTCAGTTCGTTCTCTACGGCGGCGCGGTCGCGTCCGCCGTCGTGCGGCACATTCCGGCCAACTGCGGATGCTTCGGACCCAACGACGCGACGGTCGCCGATTGGCCGCACGTTGCCTTCGATCTGATGCTCGCTGCGGCGAGCCTCTTTGTCGCATACAACGCGCCCGGCGCGCTGGCGGTCGACCGAAGGCTGCGAAACGCATGACGCGCCGCGCGCTCGCTATCGGGACGATGGCGATCCTCGTCGTGGTCGTCGCCGGCGCAACGCTCTTCTACTTTTTCGGTCCCGAGCATCGCCGGGTTCAGACCGCTTCGCAGGCCCCGATTGTCGGCAAAGCGCAGGTCGGCCAGCCTGCGCCGAACTTTGAAGTCGCGACGACGAGTGGCCTGTTCGATTTGAGCACAGCGGATAAGCCCGTCTTTCTCGAAGTCTTCGCGACGTGGTGCCCGCACTGCCAGCGCGAAGCCGCCGTCATCGACCGCGTTTATCAGAAGTACCGCGGATCCGTCGACTTCGTTGGAGTCTCGGGCAGCGCTTACGCGATTGACGGGACGTCAGCTGCGTCCGAAAATGACGTGCTCGGCTGGGTCCGGCGATTCCACGTCGCGTACCCGGTAGCGTACGATCCGCTCCTCAACGTCGCGAATCTCTACTTGCAAGGTGGTTTTCCGACGATTGCGGTCATCGGCCGCGACAAGAAGGTCGCCTACCTCAACAGCGGCGAGCTCTCATACGACGAGCTGGCCGGAGCAGTCGAAAAGACTCTTCGCTAAACTCCCGCGGGGAACGCGTAGTTCGGCGGGGGAACGACCGGCGTACCGATCTCGAGGACGATCTGCTGATGAGCTCGCAGCGGTATCGCGTGAAGGTCGCCCTCGTACTTCATACCGTTCACGTAAGCCGTGACCGGCCCGACGAGTCCAGCGACGTCCTCGCGTTCGAGCGGTTGCCCCCAAACGTCGAAGAGCATGCCCAACGTATAGGGGCCGCCTTGCGGCGGATTGATGTCGGGCGCTTCGATGTGAATGATGCCGCTTGGGTCGTGCGTATGAATCCAGTAGAGGCAGCCTCCGGCGAGATTCGGCGCGAAGCCGACATATTGCGGAACCTGCATCTGTTTGCCGTTAAAAAAGAGCGCCAGATGCGTGTGGATGTGAAGGGTCGCGTACTCCATCGCGCCGCACCCGATACCGTCAACGATCTGACCGCGACCGCCCTGCGCCGTGTCGGGATACTTCGTCTTGACGAACTTGAGGCCGATGCTCTCTCCATTGGCGAGCTGAATTGCTTTCGCGCTTGCATTCGGACCCGGCGTCGGCGTCGCGTTGGCTTGTTGCACCGTGCGATTCTGCCACCAGTTGAAGCCGGCGAACACGAGGATCAGCGCAACGATCGCAATCCCGATGCCGATATATACCGGGCGCATCGGATCGCGGCGCGGCGGAGGTGCGGCACCGCCGCGTTGCTGGCGGCGGCGTTCGGCGCGGCTGGGCTGTGACATCGAGTCCTTTCTGAGGTAAGGAGGCCTAGGGTGACATTGCTTTTAGCGGTACCGCCACCGGGGTGTCGGAAATCTCGAGCGGCCGTTGCGGCACTAAGTAGTTCGTTACGTAGTCCGTCACCGCATCGGCGAGCGGCGTGATCGGACGGTCGTAGCCGGTCGCATAGAGCCGCGCCATGCGCGCGCACGTATAATACTGATACTTTCCGCGCAGCTGTGGGGGCATCTCGACAAACTCGATGCTTTCGGGCAGCTCGAGTGCGAGAAAGATCGGCCTCACGAGCTCGAGCCAAGTATGCGGCGTGCCCGCGCCGATATTGAAGAGACCGGTCGCACCCGATTCAGCGAGATGCAGAGTCATCTCGACTGCGTCCTTGACGTAAATGAAGTCGCGCTGCTGTTCGCCGTCCCGATACTCCGGCCGGTAGCTCTTGAAGAGCCGGACGTTGCCGCGCTCGCGGATCTGATCGTATGCCTTCTGGACGATGCTGCGCATCTCGCCCTTGTGGTCCTCATTGGGTCCGAAAACGTTGAAGTATTTCAAACCGCAGGTCTTCTGATCGAGTCCCGTGCGCATCGCATAGAGATCGAAGAGATGCTTCGAGAAGGCGTACGCGTTGAGCGGCCGCAGCGCGTAGAGATCGGTTTCGTCGGAGAGTTCGGCTTCGAGTCCGCCGTACGTTGCCGCCGACGACGCATAGACGAAACGCGCCTCTTGCTCGGCGGCCCATAGCGCCAGCCGCTTTGTATACTCGTAGTTATTACGCAGCAGGAAATCGGCATCGCGTTCGGTCGTCGACGAACAAGCGCCGAGATGAAAGACGGTGCGGACGTCGCCGAAGTTCCGGCCCGCCGCGGCAAACTGCGCGAACTCATCGGCCTCGACGTAATCTGCGAAGCGCAGCGGGACGAGGTGCTTCCATTTCTCGGAAGCATCTAAGCGGTCAACTACCAACGCGTCGTCGATACCGCGACGGTTCAGCGCCCAAAGAACCGCGCTGCCTATAAGGCCGGCGCCCCCTGTAATGACAATTCTTCCACGGCTGAGGTCGTGCATCGCTCCAATCCGTTCTTAATCCGGCCGCGCGGGCGAGTCCTTCGGGAAATCTGAGAATATTTTGCAAATAGCCGACGCTTCTCATGACCATGGGCGCCCTATGCAGTATTTCAGTGAGCGTGGCCGGCGTGATTCGCAGCCGCCACCGGAATGCTTGCAACGCGCGCGGCGTCCGCGAGCAGCGTGGCATCGTCGGCAACACCACCTGCTCCGCTCGGGGTCCAGCGCGCTCGGACGTTGCCGCCTCGATCGAGCATCAGCTCGGTCTCGCCGCCGTCCGTAGGCGATCGAAACAGGTCGAGAGCGACTCGGACGTCGCTTGCCACATCGACGACGAAGGGTGCCTTTTCGGTTGGCGGACGCAGCCCGATGGCAATTACGTGCAGGCCCGCGTCAGTGAGCCGTTGCTGTAAGCTCGCGAGTTGTTCCAGGCGCGTATGTGGTAGGTTCGCGCCGAACAATACTAGCAGGGCGGGTCCGCTCTTGAGCGTTTGACTCAAGGTATTTTGCGCACCACTTTGCTCGAAAGCGAAATCCGGGAACGGCAACGCGGTCGTCGTGCTGATTTGCGAGGTTGTTTGGTGCGTAAGGACGCCGGCCGTCCGCGCCATCACAAAGTTAATGAGATCCCACCGCTGATCGGGAGTCAGCTTGTCTGCGAAGCCCGGCATAACCCCGTTGTCACGGCCGTAGCTTACCCACCAGAAAATCTCGCCGATCTTGTGCGCGAATAGATGCGGCTCGGTCAAATCGGCCGGGCGAATTGAGAGCTTGCCGGCAAGTGGACCATCGCCGCGACCCTCGGCTCCGTGGCAGACCGCGCAGTTCTGCGCGTAAAGTGGCGCGCCACGGGCTACGGATGGCGCCGCATAGGGCTGCGTCGAAGCGTAAAAACTTGTAGGGTAGGCCTGCACGATAGCAGGTCGCAGTGCGACCCAGCTGACACCACCGAAAAGGATGAGCAACACGATCGAAGCGGTCATTGCGCGGTAGCGTTTTCTGTCAGCAAGAAATATCGCGATCGCAAGGCAGAGAGCGAACGCGATAGCGGCGACGTCAAACACGGCATGCCCCCGTGCCGGTATCTCGCCCAGATCGATCCGGAACGGGAGCGGCCAGCGTGGTTCGGTGTGCAGTCCGGGCGGCAATATACCGATGACGCCGACGACCGCGAGCACGAAGACACCAAGGCCTGCCTCGATCGATGCGTTCCGGCTCACTTGCAGAATGGCTCGCACGTGCGCGACTTCGGTCGCCGAGTCGGCGAGGAAAGGCACCAGTCGACGCTGGTTGACGCTGGCGACGGCAATCATCGTCGCGAAGAGTGCTATTTTGAGCAGCAAAAGTTGGCCGTACGACGTTCCGAGTAATGCCGGAATGGTGCCGGCCAAGAACCACGTATTCACCACACCCGTCACGAGCAACGTTCCCACGCTCGAGAGGCCGAGCACCGAGAATCGCATCGTCGCCGCGCGCGCGACCGCCACCGCTTGCGGGCTGCTATCGCGCACCGTTTGAGTAAGCAATATGACGAGCGGCAAAAGGCCGCCGAGCCAGGCGCCCGCCGCTAGTAGATGCAAGATATCGGCGGGCAAATGGATAGCGTCAAACGGCACATCTTCGGTCGCCGCACCGTGGCCTGCCCATGCCAAAGAGGCAATGAACGCCGCGGCAGCGAGCAAACCGACCCAGCCCGCCGCCTGTTTGCGCGTCTCGCGCCTGCACGACGAGACATCCGGCTAATACGACGATAAGCGCTGCGCGTATCGTCCAGGCTTTGCCGAATTGCGTTTGCGTGAGGACGGTGCCGACGACGCCACCTTGCAAGACACCGGCGAGCGGCATCCCGCTCATATTTGATGCGACGAGGACGAGCCAAACAGCGCCGCTCGCGAGCGCGACGAGCAGGCTGACCCAAGCCAGCGCGAACAGCGGTCGATCCAGGCGCGCCTGAAACGGTTGCGTGGCCCGTGCGCGCGCAAACGCTGGCCACGCGATCAAACACCAAAATACGAACGTACCTTCGAGCGACACGCTCGCCGTGTAGTGGAACAGGCGCGTCGCGCTCAAGAGCGGATCGATGGTTCTATCCCTTCTTGACCTGGAAGGTGAAGTCACCTTGGGTCGTGTGCGTATCGACCGACAGGGCATGCCACTTCACCGTATAGGTGCCGGCCTCGAGGGGCTTTAGCTTGATGTCCATCTCCTGTTTGTCGCTGGGATCGACCGCGGCCGCCCCGTCATTTACGGAGGCTCCCGATTTATCGCTGACCGTTACCCAGCTAAAAGCCGGCTCGAGCTCTTGCGTGAACCATAAGTGCATCTCGGGCGGTGAAGTTGGTACCGTGCTGCCCACCGCCGGATCGGAATGGTCGAGAAATGCGTGCGCCCGAACCGCCGCGGGCGCGATAAGCAGTTCGGCGAGCACAAAGACCGCCGCGATTACGCGCATCGTTATCATTGCCAAAGGTTCCTGTTGATGAGAGGCCTGCCAAACCAACTCTTATAGAACGTGTCAAGAAACAGGTGATACTGAATAATGAATCCCGTGCCTTGACCTTGGCGCGTAGCCCCATTGGCTGGAATGATGGCTTCTGCGCCCAGCTGCCAGGTGGGAGCGTCGTAGAGTAGGCCGGGCGAGATCGTCCCCGTTGGTGTACCGGAGTCCGGGCTGTCCATCGCGATCTCGACGAGCGGCGTCACACGGGATAGGAACTGCGAGATGGGTTGTGCCTTTACGGCGCGCTGCAGGTAGGGTATCGAATATTGGAAGGACGCTGAATACGCCCATGAACTCGGATTGAGGGCCGGGTTATCGGAGAAGACGCGGCTCACTTCGCCGGTGATCGCAAGGGGGCGCAAATACGGGGCGGCGACATCGCCTAGGCCCTTGCCGAAGTAGAACGTTGGCGAGGTGTTACCGACGCTGTCGATTACCCCGGCGTCCCGCAGCTGGCTCGCACCGGTTCCCGGTATCTCTCGGATCAGGCCTACCGACCAAACCAGCTCCTGATGCGGATGACGCTCGATGCAGGGATGTTGGTCCTTGAGCGTCACCGTTATGTTGTCCCATCCGGCAAAGTGCTGGTTTGGGTTGCGCTGCGTTATATAATCACCGTTCACGCCGAAGCCTAGATCTTCCGTAATGGTTTTATCCCATTCGTATCCGTAGCTGTTGCTTTGCGCGGTCGGTGTCGGGGTGAGGTTGATCGTCGGCAACGACATTTCGTCGCTTACTCCAGGGTCGTCCATGGTAAGGGTAGTCGGAAAGACACGGTTTCCGCAGACGACGTGCGCTTGGGCGGCCGAACAGGCCATAACGATGAATGCTGCGGCGAGTGCGGCAACGATCGCCGCGATGAAGCGAGACATGGTTCCTCCGATCGGAGAAGAGTGCGATCAGCGCGCGACGGCGCGCGGCGGCTTCAGGCCGCTATCGGAGGAGGACGAACGAAGCGGCGATGGGTCCGCGGAGCACGGCGACGCCTCGGTTGCAAACGCGCCCGGCGGCTCCATGACGGTGCGCGCGGTGAGAACGGGCGGCACAGCAGAGCGATCGCTGCGCGTGCCAACGTGCCGACGATGGCGCGCGTCAAGAAGAGCACGATCCATGAGGCCACCGCCAGGCCGGCCAAGGCGACCGCCGGCGGCGCCGGAACGTGATGCGGCTCGATGGCCTCGGCGGCAGCGTACCAGAGCGCCGCAGATGGAAGGATCCAGAGCAAGCCCGGTAGCCGATCCCGCAGCCGAGCAGCGAGAACGCTGCCCTCGGCTACGCTAGAGCCACTCCAGGCTAAAGCGCCGAAAAAGGCGAGCAGACCGGCAGAGAACGCGATGGCGCTCTGAACGAGGAGGGAATGATAGGCCCCGCCCATGGCGTGCTCGCCCCGATAGAGGGCGGCGTGCGCCACCAGCGAGGCAAGCAAGCCCAAGGCGAGAACGCCCGGAACCTTCCGCAAGGTCACGGTAGTCTTTTCTAGAGGGTGGCGAGGGGAGACCTGGGGGCTGCGTCGTACGACCCTCCCCCTTGGCAAAGCCGCCCTTCCGGAGGGATTGGATTGCGAATGAAGAGCCGATCATGAATACGCGAGCACCGGTCGAAAATGCGGATACCGTCAGTTTGGTCTGCGCGCTCCTCGTGCGCTTTCCGGAGCTGTCTTCTATCCGCTCGGGTCCGGCGGACCGCACCCTGCGGGTGACCTTCGCGATCCGGCAGCGTCTCGATCGGTCAGCACAATCGGCTCTGACCGAAGCCCTCGACGAGCACGTTCGCAGTTTTCTCGCCCTCGCCAAGGAAGAGCCGGCGATATTCGGCGTGGAGTGTGAGGGTGACCGAACGTTGACCTTCATTCACGTGACGCGCGACTTGGATAGTTTTTCAAAGGAAGAGCTCGAGTTGCAGGTCGGCTTTTTCAACGATCGCTACGGCGATGCGCTCGTCCGCAACCCGCATCCCGACGAGCATCTCGAGGTTGATCCGGCTGCCGAGGACGAAGCCGCACTCTACGCCGTCGAAGCGTTGCGCGATCCCGCGCAGTCCAAGAGTTTGGTGGGATTTAGAGAAGAAAAGCGCGTGCTCGTCTACTTCCTAAAATCCCAGAAGAAAGCGAAGGCCGCGGCGCGCCGATAGAAAGCCCCCTCAACCTCCTGATCATCGGGGACGTCGTCGGTTCGCCGGGTCGCGAGGCGCTGAAGCGATGCGTTTCGTTGCTTAGAGAGCAGCACGGCATCCACGCTTGCATCGCCAATGGCGAAAATGCCGCGGGCGGTTTCGGCTTGACCGCGCAGACCGCCGAGGAAATCTTTGCCAGCGGGGTCGACTTCATCACCGGCGGCAATCACATCTTCGACAAACGAGACTTCGCCGAGTATCTCGAGACCAGCAACCGCGTCATCCGGCCGGCGAACTATCCGCCTTCGGTACCCGGACAGGGTGCCGCAACCTTCACTGCCGATGGCGCGACGGTGGCCGTACTCAATCTGATGGGCCGAACGTTCATGCCGCCAGTCGACGATCCGTTTCGCTGTGCCGACGGCCTGGTGGCCGACCTGCGGCGGCGTACTCCGGTGGTTTTCGTGGACGTCCATGCCGAAGCGACCTCGGAGAAAGTCGCGCTCGGGCGCTTTTTAGACGGGAGGGTCTCATGCGTGTTTGGAACGCATACCCACGTCCAGACCGCCGACGAGCAGATTCTGCCCGGAGGCACTGCGTATATCAGCGACCTGGGCATGACCGGCCCGACCGAAGGAATAATCGGGATGGATGCCGGCGCGGTACTCGACCGGTTTCTGAGCGGTCTCTCCGAGCGCTTCAGCGTTCAGAAGACCGGGAGTAAGCAGTTATGCGGCGCCGTCGTCTCGATCGATCGCACCTCAGGCAAGGCCAATGAGATTAAGCGCATCTTTTTGAAGGGTATCGCATGAGCGTAGCGGTGACGCTAAAGGTCTCAGCAAAGAGCAATCCCAACGCGGTGGCGGGCGCTCTTGCCGCGGCGTTGCGGGAGCGCGAAAGCTCGGAGCTCCAGGCCGTAGGCGCCGGCGCGATCAATCAGGCGATCAAGGCGGTCGCGATCGCGCGCAGCTACCTACGCGGAGCGCAGCTCGATCTCGTCTGCACGCCATCTTTTGTCGTGGTCGCCATCGGCGAGAGCGAACGAACCGCGATCTCGCTCTTCGTACAGCGCCGCATCCTCGCGGAGAAGGTTTCCGAAATTGAAGGTTGATCTGCACTCGCATACCCGCATGAGCGACGGGACGCTCACTCCACAAGAGCTCTCCGACTTCATGGGTGAGCGTGGGGTCGAGGTTTTCTCGATCTCCGATCACGACACGCTCGCGGCATACGGTGCTTTCGAACCGCCGGCCGGCGCTCGCGTGATCACGGGAATCGAAATCAACACGACGTGGCGTAAAAATGAGGTCCACGTGTTGGGGTACGGCGTACCGCTGGGGCCTTCGCCGATTAACGAGCTGCTCGAGTATAACCAGGAGCAGCGCAGGCTGCGAGCCGTGACGATGGTCGAGCGGCTGCGCGAGGCCGGATATCCACTGACAATCGAAGACGTGATCAAGGAATCCGGCGGGGCGCACGCGATGGGGCGGCCGCACGTGGCGAAGGCACTCGTGCGCCTCGGCATCGTCGATAGCGTCGACGGCGCCTTTCGGGAAGCGCTCGTTCCCGGCAAACCTGGATACGTTCCGCAGATCTACACGACGCCCGAACACGCGATCGAAACGATAACCGCAGCCGGGGGATTTCCGGTGCTCGCTCATCCCGGCCGGTTGAAGGATCGTATCCTTATAGAAGAGCTCGTCGGGCACGGTCTGCGCGGCCTCGAGGTCTTCTATCCGCTCCACGACGAGCAGGACACGCGCGAATTCCGCGAGACGGCGAAGCGTTTCGGACTCGTCATGACCGCCGGAATGGATTTCCACGACATCCGCTACCACACCAAAGGCGTCGGCATGGAAGTAAACGAGGCCGACATCGCGCCCTTCCTCGATCTGGTCGAAGTCTTCGCGTGATTGCCGCGGCGGCGGCACTGGCACTCGCCATCAACGCTCCGACCCGGACGCCGCGGCTGAAGAACTCGATCGTTGCGGGCGAAGTCTACGATCTCGACTCGCATCGCGTACTCTACCAACGCAACCCCGCGACGCTCGTGGTCGCCGCATCGACGACCAAGCTCTTAACCGAGGGGACGAGCCTAGCGCTGCTGGGGCCGGACTTTCGCTGGACGACACCAGTCTATCGCACCGGAGCGATTGACGCGCAGGGCGTTCTGCAAGGCGATCTGGTGCTCGTCGCAAGCGGCGATCCAAACCTCTCGCAACGGATCCAGCCCAATGGGACGCTTGCGTTCGAGAACGAGGATCATGCCTACGACGGCTCGCCGGGAACCAAGGCCGTGCCGGGCGATCCGCTCGCCGTGCTTCGCGACTTGGCCGCGCAGGTCGCGAAGGCCGGCATCAAGCGGATTCACGGCCGCGTCTTGGTCGACACGTCACTCTTTGCGGATCAAGGTCCCGAGGGCGGCACCGGCGTGATCGTGTCGCCGATCGTCGTCAACGATAATATCGTTGACGTCACCGTAACGCCGGGTGCGCATCCTGGCGATCCAGTCGGCATTTCCGTCTCGCCCAAGACCGACTACGTAGAATTTGAGAACCACGCGACGACCGGGGCTGCCAAGAGCGATGCGACCATTGACATGAGCGCGGACGCTCGACAATGGAACAGCAGTCACCGAGTCACGATTACCGGCACGCAGCCTATCGGCCCGAGCGTCTTGTACGCCTATCGCGTTCCGGAGCCGAAAGCTTTCGCTCAAGAGGCCTTTCGCCGGGCGCTTCTCGACGTGGGCATCTGGCAAGATCTTTCCGGGACGACATCGGCTCTGCCGCCCTCGCCGGCATCGTACGTGCCGGCGAATCTCGTCGCCAAGCACGTCTCGCCGCCGCTCTCGGAAGACGTCTACATCACGCTGAAGGTCAGCGATAATCTCCATGCGGTCCTGATGCCGTATATGTGGGCGACTTACAAAAAACATGCGACTCAAGACTATTTGCGGACCGGTTTCGCGCTGGAAGCGGAGCTGCTGAAATCGGCAGGTCTCGACGTCGGCCAGGCTGCGCAACAAGACGGCGAAGGGAGCAGCGCCTACTTTACCCCCGACTTTATGGCGCGCTACCTCGCGTGGGTGCGAACGCAGAGCTGGTATCCGGCGCTCCTTCGCGGTCTGCCGATCATGGGCGTTGATGGGACGCTGGCAGATATCCAGCGCGCGTCGCCGGCGCGCGGAAAGGTCTTCGCGAAGACCGGAACCGATGACAGCACCAACTACCTCAACAACGGAGCGGTCGTCGAAAAGGGCCTGGCCGGCTATATCACGACACGCGGCGGGCATCACGTTGCGTTCGCGTTCTACATTGGTGCGATGAGCGGGCCGCACGACGAAGATACCGGCCCGCTCGCCGGACAGATCCTGGGTGCGATGGCCGGCGCGACGTACGAGAACTTATAGCGAGAGCGCGGCGCGCACTCGCGCAAGGATCTGCGAGGCTTCGCCTTCGTATTGCACGAGGCGCGCGGTCTGTTCGCGAACGATCGGCGCTTCGCGCATGTAGCGGTGGTTGACACGCACGTTGTATCCACATGCTGCGAGCGCCGCGTGGCCGAGCTCAGCGGCGCATCCGACGTCGCTGGCGAGTGCGCTCTTTGGGATCCGGGCGAGCCGATCGGCAAGCCTCAGAACTTTCAGCGAAAGTCCGGCCGCTTCGAGCGGCACTTGCGCCGCGCGCGCCAGCGCATCGTCGAGCGCCCGCCGCCGTGCCGAACGCTCGGCATCGGTGCCTTTGGGGAGCGCTTGGGCTGTAATGACGGCTGCGTAGGCAGCCTCGTCGCGCGAGCGCGCCTCCCCCAGTTCTTTGCGGAGGGCGTCGGCCTCCGCGACGAGCCCCTCGATCGGCGCGGCTCCGATCCGCCCCACCATCGCAACGAGCGCGGCAGCGAGGGCGCCGGTCAGCGCTGCGGCGCTCCCGCCTCCTGGGACGGCTTCCTTCGAGGCCAAGCGTTCGAGATAGGCGTCCAGACTCTCCACGCGACCAGGGGTTGGCCGGTGCGTTGCGAAAAGCCCGCGAGCCTTTTCCCCCGGCGCAGGAGTTATTAATAGCGTGACCCTTTTAGATTCGGTCCAGACCACCCCCGGCAGCGTAAAAGACCGCGGATTAGCAGAAGCGGGCCGTTCGCGAATCGCGTGGGCCGCCGGTTACATGCCGGTGCTCAACCAAATCCGCGACCGTTTCGAGGTCGAAAAGCCGCTTGCGGGTGTTCGCATCGGTGCCTGCCTCCACGTTACGACCGAGACGGCCAACCTAATGCTCGCATTGCAGGCCGGCGGCGCGGAGATCGCGCTCTGTGCCAGCAATCCGCTCTCCACGCAGGATGACGTCGCCGCCGCGCTCTGTGAGTACGGGATCGCGACCTATGCGATCAAGGGCGAGGACAACGCGACCTACTATTCGCACATCGAGTCGGTGATCGCGACCCACCCGCAGCTCTCGATGGACGACGGTTGCGATCTAGTCACGACGATCTTCACGAAGCACAAAGACCAGCTCGCGGAACTGATCGGCGGGTGCGAAGAGACGACGACCGGAGTGATTCGCCTGCGCGCGATGCAGCGCGACGGCGTGCTTCCGTATCCGATCGTCGCGGTCAACAACGCCCTGACCAAGTTCATGTTCGACAACCGGTACGGCACCGGACAGTCGACGCTCGACGGGATCGTTCGCGCGACCAACGTCTTGCTCGCAGGACGGACGCTCGTCGTCATCGGCTACGGCTGGTGCGGTCGCGGCATCGCCTCGCGCGCCGCCGGAATGGGCGCGCACGTCATCGTCACCGAAGTAGATCCGCGTAAGGCAATCGAGGCCGTCATGGACGGTTACCGCGTCATGCCGATGAGCGATGCGGCTAAGCTAGGTGACCTCTTCGTAACGGTGACCGGTAACTATCATGTGATTCGCGAGGAACACTTCCGGGTGATGAAGGACGGCGCGATCGTCTGCAACTCCGGCCACTTCAACGACGAGCTCGATCTCGACGCGATCGCCCGAATCTCGCGCGGCAAAGCGGAGCCGCGTGAGTTCGTCGAGCAGTACGAGCTGCACGACGGCCGGAAGGTCTGCATTCTCGCCAATGGGCGCCTGATCAATCTGGCCGCGGCCGAAGGCCATCCGGCAGCGGTCATGGATATGTCGTTCTCGAATCAAGCACTGGTGGCGGCCTACCTCGTCAAACATCACGAAGAACTCGAAAAGGGACGGGTCTATGACGTGCCGGTCGAGATCGACGAAGAGGTTGCGCGGCTCAAGCTTTCGTCGATGGGCATCGAGATCGACACCCTGACCCCCGAACAAGTGAAGTACATCGCCTCGTGGAGCGAAGGGACCTGATGGCGTACAAGCGACTCTTTACGAGCGAGTCGGTGACGGAGGGACATCCCGACAAGCTGGCCGACCAAATCTCCGATGCGGTGCTCGACGCGCTGATGAAGGACGACCCTCACTCGCGAGTGGCCGTTGAGACGTTTGCGATTACCGGCCAGATTCACATCGCGGGTGAAGTCTCGACGAAAACGTACGTAGACATTCCGCGGATCGCTCGCGAGACGGTCCGCGCGGTCGGCTACACGCGCTCGGCGATCGGCTTCGATGCGGAGACCTGCGGCGTGAGCGTTTCGATCGACGAGCAGTCGCCTGATATCGCGATGGGAGTCGATAAGTCGCTCGAAGCGCGGGCCGGGGATAGCGACAAATTCGAGCTTCTCGGCGCCGGCGATCAAGGCATGATGTTCGGCTATGCCTGCCGCGAGACCGACGAGTTGATGCCGCTGCCGATCGTGCTCGCGCACAATCTCACTCGCCACCTGGCCGCGATGCGCAAGAACGGCGACATTCCGTATCTGCGCCCCGATGGAAAATCGCAAGTCACGATTGAGTATCACGGCGACCGTCCGGTGCGAGTCGATGCGGTCGTCGTTTCGACACAGCACGATCCCGAAATTCCGCTCGAGGAGATTCGACGCGAGATCACGGAAAAGATAATCGATCACGTCATTCCCGGCTCGATGCACGACGAGCAGACGCGCGTTTACGTCAATCCGACGGGGCGTTTTGTGATCGGCGGTCCAAAGGGCGACGCCGGACTGACGGGTCGCAAGATCATCGCCGACACCTATGGCGGGATGGCGCGGCATGGCGGCGGAGCGTTCTCGGGAAAGGATCCCACGAAAGTCGATCGTTCCGGCGCGTACGCAGCTCGCTGGGTCGCCAAGAATATCGTCGCAGCCGGACTCGCCGATCGTTGCGAGGTGCAGGTTGCCTACGCGATCGGCGTCGCTCGCCCGATGAGCGTTTTGGTGGAGACCTTCGGCACCGGGCGGCTTTCGGAGGAGCAAATCGCCAAAGCCGTGACCGAGATCTTCGATCTCCGGCCGGCGGCGATTATCCACCACCTAAATCTTCTCCGCCCGATTTACAGACAGACCGCCAACTACGGCCATTTTGGGCGTCCCGATCTCGATCTGCCGTGGGAACGAGTCGACCGCGTCGAGGCGCTTCGGAAAGCTGCTTCTTTTACTGGAGATGAGTTACGTGTTCCGAACTTTGCCGGATAGACTCTCGGCCTGCGCCATTGCGCTCGCTCTTTGTGCGGTTTCGCTTGCGTCCGCCGGCGCGACGACACTGGTGCCGTCGCAGACGTTGCGGGCCGGAACGCGGATCGCGTGCGTGTTGGACGAGACGATGAACTCGGCGACGGCAAAGTACGGCGACAAGTTCAAATTGCGGGTGGTAGATACGTCGCATCCGGTGCTGGCCGGTTCCCATATCACCGGCTGGGTTACCGAGGTGCGGCAGCCGTCAGGAGCGAGCCGCGCTATGATACGATTTTTCCTGACGACGATCCATCTAGCGAACGGCAGCAAAAAGTCGATCAGTGCCTTCGTGGTGAGCAGACGTGTCGTAAACTACGACCCGGGCGCGCTTCGGGCCGCGCGAAACCAGCTGCCTCCGGCAATGGCCGCCGGAATGGTGACCCCAGGCCCGGTCGCGTGGCAGATGAACTTCGGCGGCGGCAGCTCGCCCAGCGTCTCAAATCGCGGTAGCGGCAACCTCGGCGGCACCATCTACGCCCAAAGCTCGAGCGAAGCGATCGTTATTCCCTCTGGTGCTCCTGTCACGGTCGAACTGCAGCAAGACCTCACAATCCCGTAAGACTACGACGGGTGCAGCAGTTGCTCCATCGTGCATTGGCGCGGCGGCTTGTCGGGGCGCCATCGCAGCAACCGCGCGGCGTGGCGAAAGCGCCGGGCGGTGACGTGATCGAACGCGACCTCGACGACTACTGACGGGCGAACCGGAAACCACTGCACGCTCTGCTCGCGCCGCCACCGGCTCGGCCCTCCCGGTGCGACACCGGTGAATCCCGGCGGCTCGATGATCGGCTTGAGTTGCTCGCCCGCACGCCGGCGTTCGGCTGCGTTCATCGAGCCGACAAAGCCAACGTGATCGAGTTTGCCGTCGTCGTCGTAAAGCCCAAGCAGCAGCGAGGCGACGGCGCCGTCGGTCGACGTCCGAAAACCCCCAACCACGCAATCGGCCGTGTAGCTGCGTTTGATTTTGAAGACCGCATCGCGACTTCCGAAGGCGTATGGCACGTCACGCTTTGCGATAATGCCGTCGAGCCGCGCGAGACTTCCCGCCAGCCATTGCCGCGCGAGCTCGACGTTGTCGGTTGCGGGTGACAGCCGAATGCTCTCGTTGAAGTTACGTGCGGCGAAGGCTTCGAGAAGCTCGCGGCGCGCGCGTAGCCGCCGTTCGTAGAGCGTAGCTTGGCCGTCGACGAGCAGATCGAAGATCACATACGATGCCGGCGTCTCCTGCGCGAGTTTGCGAACTCGGCTCTCGGCCGGGTGAATGCGCTGCAGCAGCGCGTCGAAATCGGACCCAACCCCGCGCGCGATCATCAGCTCGCCGTCGGTTACGAAGCTTCTGCGTCTTAAAATTTCTTAGCGCTTCGACGATCTCGGGAAAGTATCGCGTGAGCGATTCGCCGGACTTCGACTGCAGCTCAACCTCGTCACCATCGCGAAACGCGAGACAGCGAAAACCATCCCACTTCGGCTCGTACGTCCAATCTACGCCCTCGGGGATCCGCTGTGCGTGGCGCGTCTCCATCGGCTCGACCGGTGGACGAAGGACGAGCCCCGTCGCTCTACTGCTCGTCGTCATCTTCGAGCTCGTCGTCATCGCCAAAGTCATCGGGGTCGGGGCTTTCTTCGAAGTCGGGATCTTGGTCGGGCTCAGGCGGACTCGGATTGGGACCCGTAGACATAAAACCTCCTAGGTCGAGAAAACGCGTGATCGATGCGCGGTTAAGCGCGTTTACCCGAATTCTAAACCCTTGAGTCGTTGCATCGGCGTTCTGCCGGTTCGTTTCGGTCAGTCCGCAATTGGGCAAGAACGGGGGAACGCATCGGTACGCTCTCACGCCGGTAGAAAAAGGAGAAGCCAAGTGGCGTTAATAGAAGTCGTCATAGTCCTCATTGTAGTGGGCGTCTTGCTATGGCTGGTAAACACGTACATACCGATGGCGAGCCCGGTCAAGTCGCTGCTTAATGCGGTAGTCGTTATCGCTTTGGTCATCTGGCTACTACAAGTGTTCGGAGTTTGGCACTATATCACGAACATTCGCGTCGGATCGTAGAGCCCTCGCTGGATTTTCAAAGGGCGACGCCGCGCAGATCGAAGCGGCCGCGCTTTTGCAGCAACGGCTTCCAGAGATCGCCGACGCGTGCGATTCGTTCGGGAACGTTGAAAACCGTGAAGTCACCGATCTCGACTCCAGTTTCGAGTTCTGCCCACGTAATCGGCGTCGAGACGGCTGCCGCTTCGTTCGCTCGCACCGAATAGATCGAGGCGAGCGTTCTTCCCCAAGCGTTCTGATTGTAGTCCACTAACACCCGACGCGTCGGGCGCTTCGCGACCCGATACTCTGCGGTGAGAACGTCGGCGTGCGCGCGAGCGGTCTGATGACCGATCTCTTTGGCAATTCGCCAAACCTCGTGCTGAGTCGGCCCGCTGAGAATCGCCACGTAGACGTGCACGCCCTTGCTCCCGGTCGTCTTTACGAAGGGCGTCATGCCGAGGCCGCGCAGCACGTCGCCGACGATCAGGGCCGCCTCGCGAACAACGGAGAACGGCGTCTCGGGCGTGGGATCCAAATCGAAATGGATGTAAAGCGGACGATCCGGATCTTCGCAGAGCGAATACCACGGGTTAAGGTCGATGCACCCGAGATTAATCAACCACATAAGCGACGGCAGGTCGTCGATGACCGCGAAGTCGATGACGTTGCCGGAGCGGTGATGGATCGCGCAGGTTCGAATCCATGGCGGACGCGGTGATGGTGTGCGTTTCATATAGAAAAAGTCACCGGTAACGCCGTGCGGATAGCGCTTCATCACCATCGCGCGATCGCGAACGTGCGGAATCAAGACGCCGGCGACGCTGAGGTAATAGCGCAGTAGATCGCCCTTCGTCAGTCCGAGCTTCGGAAAGTAAATTTTGCGCAAGTTCGTCAGGGCGACGCGCTTGCCGTCTACCTCGACGGTCGCGTCGTCAATGTCGGCGGGGATGACGACCGCCGCGCGGCTGGGCTTCGAAACTGCCGGCATTCGCCTTAGTAATACCCTGAACGCCGGGGCTCCTCCGCCGGCGCGTCACACCGAGCGGCACGTGCGCGTTCTCGCGGATATCGTGCCGCCATCTCGATTCATCCGTGCCGCGGTCGCCGCGGCGATCGTCGGTCTCATCACGATCACCATCTACTTGGTGGTCGAACGAGCAATCGCGGAACGCCTCTCGGTTGTGCTGGGTCTGCTGCAGCTTTTGCAGTGGGACGCCTCCAACGGATACGGCCCGGCCGCGTTCGAGGGCGGCTGGCCGATGGCGCTTATTGGGCTCGCGATGGACTTCGTCGTGTCACTCGCGTGGGCGGTTGCGTTCACGGCGTTGTATGTGGCCGTGCCGGCCGTGCGGCGCAACGTCGTGCTGGTGGGGCTCGTCTTCGGCGCCGTCGTGATGGTCGCCATGATCTACGCCATCGTGCCCACCGGGCACGCAGCGCGGATGCACAGCACTGTTGCGCACGTTATCAACGTGCTCGTCGCGCATACGATCTTCTTTGGGCTCCCGCTCGCTTTGACGGTCGACGCGGTGCTGAAGGGGAGAGCGCCCCGGGCGCTGGAGTCCCCGCGCACCGCCTGAGCCCGGTGCGCCAGGCAGGGGCTGCGCCCCACCCGTGGAACGAGGGTCCGCCGGTCATTCGCCGACACGCTATCCGGATTAGCTCAGTTGGTAGAGCAGCTGACTGTTAATCAGCGGGTCGTTGGTTCGAGTCCAACATCCGGAGCCATTTGAAAAACCCTTCCTGTAAGGGTTTTTCGTTTTACGGATCGGGGGCCCAAATGGAGTCATGTTTTAACCGGGCTCTCAACCGTGCTTGCGATGCACATCGCGCCCGCTGCTGTTCGCTCGACCCTAGCGACTTGTTCAAAGATTTTCTTAGGGTTCTGAAACCGTCGCGCCGAAGGTCATAGGCCGCTATCCCTCAACTGCCGGAGGCATCGCGCGTGAGAAACTTCGCAGTCTACGCACTTAGCATCGCCGCTTCAGCATTGCTCTCGGGCTGCAGCGTCCTTCCCCTGAGCTTGTCGAAGGGTCAGGATGACATGCCGCCGCAGATTAGCGTACCGGGCGCGATGCCACAAACCTCCGCGCTCGCGGCACGCACCAATCGCACGCACTACAAAGTCGTATATAGCTTTGAAGCCGGAAGCGATGGCAGCTTCCCCAGGTCAACCCTGATCGACGTGGGCAGCACGCTCTACGGAACGACGGAGGCCGGCGGCGTGAACAGCGAGGGCACGGTTTTCAGCGTTACGCCGGGCGGCAGCGAAAAAGTGCTGCATAGCTTTGGCAAACGCCATGATGGAAGTGCTCCTGAGGCAGGCCTCCTCGACCTACGCGGCACGCTCTACGGCACGACGCGCAAAGGCGGCTCGTATGATGCGTGCTATTACTCCACGATCGAATTCAGCTGTGGAACAGTCTTTAGCATCACGACAGGCGGCAGAGAAAAAGTGCTTCATAGCTTCAGCCTTCATTACAACAACGGAAACGACGGCGCTAATCCCGTCGCTTCCCTTATCAAAGTAAAGGGCACGCTCTACGGCACGACTTTGTATGGTGGTTCGTATTTCTGCCCCGGCGCCGATTGTGGAACGGTCTTTAGCGTCACGCCGGGCGGCACGGAGAAAGTGCTTCATAGCTTCAGCAGAGGAGCCGACGGCTATAATCCCGTCGCCTCACTCGTCAAGGTAAATGGCACGCTTTACGGCACAACACAGTACGGTGGGACGTACGATGCTGGGACGGTCTTTAGCATCACGCCGAGTGGAACGGAGAAGGTGCTGCATAGTTTCGGCGGCTCAACCGAAGATGGTACTGTGCCCCAGGCCGCCCTGATCAACGTAAAAGGCACCCTCTATGGCACGACGCTAGTTGCTGCCGATTGTAATGGCATCCAGAGCTGCGGAACGGTCTTTAGCATAACACCAGGCGGCACAGAAAAAGTGCTCTATCACTTCCGGGGTGGGAAAACCGACGGTGGTGGTCCCTCCGCATCCTTGATCAACGTCAAAGGCATGCTCTACGGCACGACGACATATGGCGGCGCGAATTATAACAAATGCGACGGCAGCGGCTGCGGGACCGTCTTTAGGATTACGCCGAGCGGCACGGAGAAGGTGCTGCATAGCTTCGGCGCCGGAACCGATGGCGAGCAGCCCTTCGCGGGCCTGATCAACGTTAAGGGCACGCTGTACGGCACGACAGCTGGCGGCGGTACGAACGGGTACGGAACGGTCTTCGCGTTGGCTCCATAACGCAGCCGTTCCGGTTCCCAACAGTACTCGGAACTAGAAAAACTAGAAAGAGCGCCAGAATTGTTTTGGGCCGGGTTTCCGAAAAGCGAGTCGCGCGACGGATCGACACGCCGCAGAGGGGTGGCAGATATCGCCGGGAGACTTATACGAGTGCGTTCGGATTCTTGTGCCAGGCGGCGTTACAAGTAGGTCGGGATTCGCCTTCATGTATTCAAGAACATTGATCAATGAGAATGAGTGTTAGTCGCCATTACCCGCTGTAAGTTTTCGGCCTGTTTGATTTCGAGGTAGAGATCATTTAGCTCGACGGCTTTTTCGGCAAGCTGACTCAACCAAAATCCCTGTGGGTCGGGCGTATTGGCAGGAACCACGGTTGCCCATTTTTCGAATTGGCTCGACCGTAGATCGTTACTCACGGTCAAGAAAGCAAGCGAACGTCTTAACAAACATGTCGTCGCTGAATGTCCGACCACCATAGCACACCCGAACGCGCCCATCACGAGAGCACTACTAAGACATTCACTCGCAGGGCCTTCAGTGTGTGCCATCCGTGCATCCATGGTTGTCGCTCAAGCCTCTCGCTTTCTGCTTACGCACGGATCGAGCCTGGCTCCACCGGGACCGAACGACGCGGCGGCGAACCTAATCGGGTGCTCCCCGTGCAGCTATCGGAGGCGTCG
The DNA here is from genome assembly GCA_963748875.1 of Vulcanimicrobiota bacterium. GTDB lineage: Bacteria > Vulcanimicrobiota > Vulcanimicrobiia > Vulcanimicrobiales > Vulcanimicrobiaceae > Cybelea. Next base: position 3,416,715 of record CAVVKC010000001.1, on the reverse strand, counting down.
CATATGAAAAACCTCGCTCTATACGCCCTTAGCATCGCCGCTTCAGCATTGCTCGCGGGATGCGGGGGATCGCAGCCGCAGATTGGCGTGCCGGGCGCGCTGCAACAAACCTCTGCGCTGGCGGCACGCACCAATCGCACGCACTACAAAGTCGCCTATAGCTTTGGCGCAGCGCCCGATGGAAGCACCCCGCAGGCTAGCCTAATCGACGTAGGCGGCACGCTCTACGGCACCACGAATTTTGGCGGCGCGGGTGGTTCGTGCGGAGGGACGGTCTTCAGCCTTACGCCGAGCGGCATGGAGAAAGTGCTACATTCGTTCGCCGGGAACGGAACCGATGGTTGTAACCCGCAGGCCGCCTTAATCGACGTGGGCGGTAAGCTGTACGGCACGACCATCGGAGGCGGCATGTATGGATGCGGCATCTACTCGGGCTATAACTATGACCCCTGCGGAACGGTCTTTAGCATTACGCCGGACGGCAAGGAGAAGGTGCTGCATTACTTCGGCGGCTACGGCAGCGGCGACGGTGGTGATCCTAGCGCACCCCTGATCGACGTAAAGGGTACGTTATATGGCACAACATGGCTTGGCGGTCACCATTTTTGCCCACAATCGGGCTATCCGTTTCGCTGCGGAACGGTGTTTGCGGTCACGCTAGCCGGCGTTGAGAAAGTGCTGTACGACTTTCACAGGAGATCCGATGCCAACTACCCTCGCGCTGGCCTAATTCATGTGGGCCGCACGCTCTACGGTACCACGTATGGCGACCGTAACAGCTGCCCCGGTAAAGGCTGCGGAGCCGTCTTCCGCCTCACGACTGGCGGCAAGGAGAAAACCTTGCACAGCTTTGGCAGCGGAAGCGATGGCCGTTTCCCCCAAGCCGGCCTGATCGGCGTAAACGGGACGTTCTACGGCACCACAGATGGAGGCGGCTCGTATCCTTGCAACGGTTTTTACCAAGGTTGCGGAACGGTCTTTAGCATTACGATGAACGGCACGGAGAAGGTGCTGCATAGCTTCGGCAGGGGCTCCGATGGCTCAACGCCCCAAGCGAGCTTGATCGACGTTAAGGGTACGCTCTACGGCACCACGAGCAGCGGCGGCACGTACGGGGACGGAACCGTCTTTAGCATCAGAACGACCGGCAAGGAAAAGGTGCTGCACAGCTTCGGCAGCGGCTCCGATGGCTCAACGCCCCAAGCGAGCTTAATCGACATCAAGGGTACGCTCTACGGCACCACAAGTCGCGGCGGCACACACGGGGACGGAACGGTCTTCGCGTTGACCCCATAAGCGAAGGACTCACCAAAATAGTCCGCTGCACATACTCCGCCCGCCGCCCCCGGATAACGCTAGCCCACCGGCGAGCAAAGAGCATCTTTTGACACGGTTCCTTGCACGCCGCCGAGAGGATTGTAAGCTGCACTGACGCTTAAAGCGAAACGGCCAAAATAACGTTGTCTCATCGCTGGGCCTTACCGAATTCTGCGCAGATCACCGCTAGAAGCGTTCGACTACTGCGCTCGGTTTCCATACTCTCAGAGCAATACGCGTCTCAGGCGATGATTTCCTCAGCGTTGACGCCGTGAGCGCCGCACCGCGCTCGCAAGGCCGCATCGCGTCGGGCCTCGCAGCATCGCACGTTAGATCGCGGCCGTTTTTTGTTACTGCCAGCTGAAGACTACAAGACCGTCGCCGGTGGCGTTTTTCCAATTCTTCCAAAAACGAACTTGCGTGGCTTTGGGCTCAGCAAACGAAGAACCGCCGCCCCCGCCGCCGCCACCGTCGCTATTGCCGCCCGCGGCTCGCCCGCCGGCCCCACCGATGCCGAGCTGGCCGTTTTCCCCGGCATTACCGTGCTACGGAGAACTCGGTGCGCCGCCGCGTCCGCCGATACCACCAGCGCTCTGCGAACCGCCGGCGCCGCCGCCGCCGGCACCGTAATAGCTAGTTCCCCCAAGGCCGGCGCCCCCGACGAGTCCGCCTCCATAACCGGCGCAGCCAAAGTCGGACGCTTGTTGCCAAAAGGTTCGCCGTCTCCACCACCGCCGCTGGCAACTAGAATGCGGTCGCTGCGTCGTCCGGGCGCGACGCGCACATCCGAAGCGCCGCCTCCGCCAGAGCTGGGATTGCCGAAGGACGGGGGGTCGCCGCCGTTGCCACCGCCGTTGAAACCACCCGACGTCCCGTTTCCCTGGCCGCCGACGTAAACAAATAGCTTCTGATGGGGCGTCACCGGAATCACGGCAAAAACTCGGGCTCCCCTGCCGCCGTGGTTATGACAGTACTCGCCGGACGCACCGCGCATGACGACGGTGACGCTGTGCACGTTTGGCGGCACTCGGAACAGCTGAGGCTTTCCGATATAGAGAAACGTCGTTCCACTAGAGGTCAAGTGCGTTCTCAGAGCGCTGCCCGAAGTTGTGGGTACGCCCGTTGCAAGATTTCCGCTACAGTCTGCCAACAGCGCGGCCACCGAAGAAATGCAGAGCGCGTAAGGAACGATCGACGAAAGCCTCATAGTCATCCTTCAGCCTTGCGGCACGCTCAAATGTTTCGCGCGCTTCAAATTCATCCCTGCTGCGTTGGATCTAAGTGCCTCGCGCTTCCGCCCCGCGCACGGCTTCACGATCGCGAGCGTTTCGCTTAGACGCTTCGCTCGCATTGCAGTTTCGCGCGCCTCGCACCGCGACGGGTTAAACTATCACGGAACATCATTTCTTACAATCGTCCTCTACGAGTTTTTGATCTGGAGGCTCGAATCCCATGCATGCCCACAGGACGCCAGTAAGAGTCTCGGTGGGCTATTGCGGGAGTTGCAGCGTAGCCGCTGGAGGTAGCGCTTCGCACGCTCTCGAGCGATGGTTGCTGCGAGCATCCCAAATCCGCAGATCACCAAGCTGCCGCAGCACTAGGGGCAAGAGGTCGGCGAGACGGGATTGTTGGCGATTTCGATGCTCGTGATTTGCTGGGCTTGATCCGGCGCCGTGAAGCCTCGTGCGTAATAGGTGTTGTCAAAGGGCTCGGTCATGCAGAGTTGCGGCGAAACGTATTGCGGATCGGTCGGCCCGCCGGCACCTAAGGAATCGTAGAAGTACCACTGCCCTGAACCATTCGCCTGAGTCACGAACGCATTGAAGGTCCAAACGCTCGGTGGGCTTGGACTTGGGCTCGGGCCGGGGCTGCTGAAAATTCTTTTTAGCGCGAGGATCGAGAACTCGGTGCCGGTACCGTTGGCATCTAAGTTATACGAAAATGTCTGCGGCGTCGTACCTAGCGGAAGCCACGCGGGAGGCGCCTGCGGGTGACTGGGGCTAAATCGAAACTGCACGGCTTGCGCGGCCGTTGCGACGCCATTCCCGCGCGCGACCATGGCGTATGAGTATCCGCTCCAGTTTGTCTGCACCGTATCAGTCGACGGTGTGCGTCCATTGCCGGTAGTGTTGAACACGACGAGGTATTGATAGCTGCTGAAAACGAAGGGTGCTGCAACGCTAAAGAAGACGGCCATGTATCCTTGAGGGGCACCACCCGCTCCTAAACCGGCTGGATTCGGGGTAACTTGGCGCCCGCAGGCCGTTACGAACGCTGCTATCACTAGAACAACAAGGAAGCTGAACCGCAGTTTCCTGGCCATGCATCCTCCGAACTATTGCAGCGTACACGCACTGACTGAGTCTATGCTTAGCGGCCCAGTCACGATCGCTCGCTAGAAGGTCGAGGAAATGCCGACGAGGTCGTACCTCGGTAGTCGAGGCCCGGAAAACGCCAATTCTCCGTCGAATCGCGGCTTCATACGGGAATCCCGGCTTAAAACGCGAGGGGGAATCGGATGAATGCTTCAGGCTTTGGCCGCTCCGCAGTAGGCGTCTGCGCGGCCGTTGCGATGCTCGCGAGTTGCAGCAGGTCGTTGGTTCGAATCGGGCCGATGATTCGCACGAGATTCGCGGCAACGCTGCTTGCGATAGCCGGCTGGCCACTCATGGCATTGGGCGACGGTGCGACGACAACTGCACCTCCGATTTATCCGGGCGCCGTTGCGAGCGCCCGTCCCGCGGGCGTCGGTCTCGAAAAGCCGCCCCCGCCGCAGGCCAAGACCTACGTTACATCCGACGCTTTCGCGGAAGTAAAAGCTTGGTATCAGGCGCATCTGAAGAACGCTCAAGAACTGCAACAGCCCGGTATGGAATCGAGTGAGGACGCGTTCTTAGTGGGAGATGCTTCCTCCGGGATGGTCGTCTTGATCCAAAGTTATGAAGGTAAGACTTGGATCATCATCGGCCCGCCGATGTAGCGGCGCAGGCGACGGCGACACCACCGGCGATGGGAGAGGACTCGCTGCGCCGGATGGCGGGGCTGAAGGCAACGGCGACGGCTTTGGCGTTTGAGCTGCCCACGCAGGTTCCGCTTTCACGGAAACGCCCCGATGGAGCGCGTCGCGACTTTTACCGGCATAGGGCGTCTTAGGAAAGCGCGATTTCACATACGTAAACAACGCGACCGCGCGATCTCGCGCTTGCGTGCCCGGCAGCTCTGCATACAGCAGCGCCATCGCGAAACCCGTGGATGAGAGCCAGGAATCTGTCGGGTAGCGACCAGCCCAGTCCGTGTATGCGCTTTCGGTGAGCAACAGAAGATGTAGCGTCTGATCGGGAAGCAACTCATGCGTTTCGTAACGTTTCTTGAGCTGCATCGTCTCGTAGCGAATTCGAAGTGCACTCATCTTGAGCGTGCCGAAGTACTGGTCGGCAGGCGCATCGACGGCGCCGATTTGCGCCAGCAGAGAAAAGACCGCGACGCAACGGAGCAGAGCCAGCCCGGCCGCGCTTCGCGTGCAGATCCGTCCCGTATCCATGCGATTCAACGCCGGCTCGCCATTCACGCCGCTTTACCCACCGGGAGAGGCGCCGTAACGCCTTGGCCCAGGCGCACGGCCGGCGTTCTTTGTTGCGTGGGCGTGCAAGCATAGCCTTGCCGCGCGCGAGCAAGAGGTCGTCGTTCTGAGGGCTCTGCGGTAAAGCTGCAGCTCGTCTGTCCTCAGACAATTTTTAGGTTTAGTCACCGAAAAATCTCTCAATAATGGAGCTGGAGCGCCACCGCCACAAATCTCCCCCAAAAAACCACCGGAGGAGAATCAATATATGCGATGTACACCACTGCTGGTTGCAGCGACAGGGCTCGCTTTCGCTGCATGTTCTTCTAATGGGGGAATGACCAGCTCCCCACTGCCTCCGTCGTCAAGTACAAGTACATCTAATCCACTCTCAAGCGGAAGCAACGCGCCCTCGGGCTCAGAGAAAACGGCTCAAAACGTAGACCAAAACGCCGCTCAAGATGCCGGCCTCAGCGCGCTCGTCGTGTATACAATGAGCAACGACTCGACGCACAATCTCATCGAAGGGTTCGCGGCGCGAAACGGCAGCTTGCAGCGCATTGCGCCCGCCGATACGCGAGGCCGCGGCGATCCGTCGATCGCCGGCGCCGCCCAAGGGTCACTTGCCGTCGGAGACGACGGGCAATCGCTCTTCGCCGTTAACGCTGGAAGCAACGAAATCACGAGTTTTCGAATCGGCGCGAACGGCGCAGTCTCTTTTGCCGATAAGGTAACGTCGAACGGGAAACAGCCCGTTAGCCTTACCGTCCACCATGATTTACTCTACGTCGTCAATGCGGGAAGCAGCCAGATTACGGGGTTCAAAATCGCTGCGAACGGAGGACTCCATCCGATCCCAAATTCTACGCAACCGCTGAGCGGCAACCAAGTCGGTCCGGCCGAGATTTCATTCGATCCAAACGGCAGCGTGTTGGTGGTGACGGAAAAACAAACGAACAAGATCGATACGTATAGCGTTACTAACGACGTGCCGAGTGCCCCAATGGTCCATCAATCGGCAGGCACCGAGCCCTTTGGCTTTGCTTTTGCGCCACATTCGCAGACCATGGTCGTATCGGATGGATTCAACGGAGCGCCGGGAGATGGCGCCGCATCATCTTACGACGTCACCCCAGACCGGGCGAAGTTGATCTCGTCGATAGTTCCCGACCAGAACACCGCTTCGCGTTGGCTAGTGATCGCGCAAGACGGCCGAGTCGCCTTCACTTCCAATACCGGAAGCGACACGATTTCGGCCTACCGTGTAGATCCGCAGGGTCACTTAGCGCTAACGACGGGTAACGGAATCAGCGCCGCTACGGGCAAAGGGCCAACCGACCTCGCGCTTGCGCCCGACGGCGGATTCCTGTTTAACATCAATCAGAAGGCTCACACTCTTGGCGTTTACAAGGTTAGCCCCGACGGCGGGCTCGGTAGATTAAAAGACGCTCCTCCGTTGCCGAACGCTGCTCTCGGATTAGCGGTGCTACCGATGGGAGCAGTCCCGGAGCAATGAGCGATCAGCGTCGCATGCGGGCACTCCCGGGGCTCGCCAACGCCACGCTAGCTCGCATTCATTTGGCGTCAGGAAGAACTCACATCAGATACTACCCAGGCGGCGCCCGTAATCAGGAAATTTAGTGCGAATTCGGACCAATTACCGTGCGCTTCCGGATGAGCGACCAGCTGCGGGATCCAAACCAGCACGCCAAAGAGCGCAAGCATCAGGGTCATCAAGCGTATCGCAAGCCGCGCCTTACGATTGATAAGAATGGCAATCGCTGCCAGCCCGAACGCAGCCGTCGTGAGTATCGTCCAAAACATCTGACTTGGCGGAATCCACGTCGGAACCAAACTGGCCGTAAACCGAAGGTAGAATATCTGCGCGAGCGTGAATGAAACCGCGCAAAAGCCAAGCCCGATGCGAGCGATGCGGCCGAGTGTTGCCGACCGCGCTGCGTCCAGCTCGGTCGCCGCGTACACCGCAATCGCACCGCAGAGTAAGGCGAACTGTTCGAAGAAGCTCCCGTATTGCGCGTAGACGCGCGGTGCGGCGAAAATCCCGGGAATGCAGACCAGCGAGAAAATCAGATAGACGTAGATCAGAACGATCGACGCCCAGCGCGCGGTTCGCGGATACATAATTCCGAGACCACCCACGATTTGAGCGATCATCAGAGCGCTGCCGACGATCGTGCCGAAAGGCAGCCGCCAGAGCTTACTTAGGCTTTGCCACGTGTCGGCGTCGTGCCACATCAGCGCGATGATGCCGAACAGCACGGCCGACGCGCCAAAGAGAATCCGCCCGTACAGCGCGGTTTTCATGCAGAACGCAACGCCCGCGGGCGGGGGCCTGTGACCGCGACGCTCACATCACTCAGCGTAGTCGACTGGGTCCTCTCGGGGCGCCTCATTGTAGAAGATGAAGACCAGCGGAGTACCGGGCTCGGCCGTCGCATCGGTGCGAAACCCCGAGATCTCGCCGGTCACAGCGCTCGTGTATTCGGCCACGAGCTCGCCGAAGGTATTGCGCTGCGTAGCAACCTTTTGGCCGGCTTGAACCTTTTCGTTCAGCTTGACCAGCAGCTCGACGAATCCGCCATGGGTCGCAAGGATGGTGTGCCCGCTATTGCCCACAAAGACGTCCGTATCGCGCCCGGTGCGGCCGATCGTGCCGCCGATAACCCCGTGATGTTTTAGCACGTTCATCGTGCCTTCTACAAACGAAGCAATCATCGCGCGATCCAGGATTCGCGGTGCACCGATCTCAGGTGTGAACGCCGGGATGCCAACGTTAATAAACGCATTCGCCAAAACCGTGGGATAGATGGGGTTGTTGAAGATCTGATCGATCGGGTAAAGCTCTGCCATTGCGCGGACCTCGGGTAGTTCCATCCGGGCGACATGGAACGCCGTTATATCCATCCCGGTGGCAGCGCAGTGGAAGTCTATCGCGTAGTCCGAATTCGGTCTCAAAAGCTTGTTGAACAGAAGCGCTGCGTGCCGGCTAGCCGCGCTAGCGCCGTTTTCATCCCCGGGCCACTCACGATTCATGTCGACGAGGTCGATGCCCCGTCCCGAGCTTGGCCAGCGACGCGCCATTCCCTCAAGCGCCGGACGCGAGACGTCGAGGACCGCCATCACGGTGCCGGACATCTCGGCAGGATTGAGCTGGCGCATGACGTTTTGCAACGTGAGCACAGGGTTCATTTCATCGCCATGGACGCCGCTGACGAGCGTGATGCGTTTGCCGGTCTTCGTACCCTTGGCGACAATCACGGAGACGTACCAATGCTGCCCCGTGGGCATTTGCACGCCCTGGAAATAGAAGAGATGTTTTCCGGGCTCCAGCGTGCTGACGTCGAGCGCGCTGATTACTTTCTTCCCCTGGATCACGTCCCCGGCTACGTCTTGGGCATTAGCCACGGCGGCGTTGGCGCCTAAAACTGCCGAGGCGCCCACCGAAGCAGCGGCCACGATCATGAAGTCTTTGCGGTCGAGCCCGTCCTTTGATTTGTCCGTCATTGCCGATGCTCGAGGATCACGGCGTAAGTCGCAAGACGGTTCCAGCTCCGTGGAGCTAAACTGGTGGGCGATCGTCTCATGACGGGGCTCTTTCGCTGACGAGGTGACGCCGCTCCTGGATAACTGCACGCGAAAGAGAACCGGCCGTTAACGCGGAAATTCTCGACTCATGCTTCAACGAACGCGCAGCGATCTCCCAAAGATTCTCTTCTGTATATGCGCCGCCGCCGTGCAGGCTGGGTGCACGGCTTCTCCGCCGGCGCCCACGCTGCCGGCGGGAAGCCCAGCCCACGGCTTCGCCGGCGTGCTCACCTGGCACAACGACCCGGCGCGAACCGGACAGAATCGCAGTGAGACCCTGCTCACGCCGGCGCTCGTTAACCGCAAACACTTCGGTAAGCTTTTCTCCTATCGTGTCGACGGCCAACTCTACGCGCAACCGCTCTACGTGCCGGGCGTGCGGGTCGCGGGTCGCCAGTCGCGCGACATCGTGATCGCCGCAACCGAGCACGACAGCGTCTACGCCTTCGATGCCCGCGGCCTCACGCAACGAGCTCTTTGGCACGATAACTTCATCAATCCGGCCCGCGGCATTACCACGGTGCCGTGCGTAAGCGCGCATCAGCCGGAGTGCGATCCGACGATCGTGGCGCCCGAACACGGCATCACCGGAACGCCTGTTATTGACGCTTCCACCGGACGTCTCTACGTGGACGTAAAAACCGACGAACGCGGCGTTTTTGTCGAGCGCCTGCACGTACTCGACGTCTCGAATGGTACCGAGGTGCCTGGGAGCCCCGTCACCGTCCGCGCAACGGCTCCCGGCTTTCCCGGAGTTGAATTACAGGCGCACACGACCTTCGAACGCTCTGGGTTGGCGCTCGACAATGGAATCGTCTACATACCCTATGCGTCTAATGACGACGCTAAGGGGTGGCTCGTCGGATTCGATGCCGCCACACTCCAGCTCGTGCGCGTTTTTTGCGTCACGCCGACCGGGCAGCTCGGTGGAATTTGGGGTCCCGGAGCCGCGCCGGCCATTGACAATAGCGGCAACCTGTACGTCTCCACCGGCAACGGCTCGTTCGATGCCACTGCCGGCGGACCGAATTTCGGCATGTCGGTCTTGCGCCTCGCAACCGGTGGCCAACTCCGCGTCGACGACTTCTTTTCTCCGTTCAACGAACGCGCCATGTCGCGGCGAGACGGCGATCTCGGATCGGGCGGTGTGATGCTGCTCCCCGATCATGCCGGCGCGCACCCGCACGAAGCGCTCACCGGCGGCAAAGAAGGGAAGCTTTTCCTGATCGACCGCGACGCGATGGGTGGGTTTCACGCCAGAGGAAACCGGGTCGTGCAGCAGCTCGATGCCAACTTGAACAACGGATACTATAGCAGTCCCGCATACTTCGACGGCGCCGTGTACGTTGCCGGCAACAGCGCGCATCTCGAGCGGTACGCAATCGAAGGTGCGCGACTCTCGGACATGCCGACGTCGCGCAGCGTGGCGACCTTCAACTATCCGGGCGCGACGCCGGCGGTCTCATCAAATGGCGAGCGCAACGGCATCGTGTGGGCTATCGACGTCTCGGGGCGAGTGCGGGGAGGCCCACCCGCCATACTGCGTGCTTACGATGCACGCGATCTTACGCACGAGCTGTACGACAGTGACCAAGCCGGCAATCGCGACCGTGCCGGTCCCAGCAACAAGTTCTCCGTTCCGACGATTGCCAACGGTCGAGTCTACGTCGGCACGCAAACGGAGCTCGACGTCTACGGATTACTTAATCAAATGTCTAGGTGACCGTCTCGAGCGGCACAGCACAGGCAAAGGCTTGCCAGATTGGCGGCCGTGCGTTATGCTGTGTTTTCGTGGATTTCGTCAGATTTAACGTCCCGGCGCACCCCGAGCTCATGCAATATCAGAACGACATCATCTACGCATCGGGGCAAGCAAACATTCCGTCCTGCCTGCTCGCCGCCATTGTCTGGCGCGAGTCGGGTGGGCAGAACATCTATCAGATCGGCGTTCCGAAGGGTCCGGGATGCGGCGTCGGCTTGACGCAGATCACGGCCGGGGTTGATTGGACTAACACCAACGACCCCACCTATCAAGGCTATCACTTGATGACGCCTTCCGACAATCTGTTCGTCGCCGCGAACTATTTTCTCAAAGGCCTCGTGCAGAGCGCCCAAAACGCCGAAACCAACAACCTGGCGGCGTTCCAAAAGTCGTGTCGGGGGCAGATCGTCTTCGCCGTCGCTTGCGGGTACAACGCCGGTTGGGGTGCCGTCAGCGCGGCGATGAACCAAGGCGTCGACGCGGATACCAAAACGACCAACGGCTACGGTGCCGACGTCCTCTCCAAGTACATCGAGCTCGTCAACGCTTCTCACTAACCCGGCAGTCACGTTCGTGGAAGTACGAGTATCCAATACAAACTGATCGACAGCAGTACGGCAGCGATCGCAACGATAACCGCGCGCGGTCCTACAAAGTCGAAACGCTGGCTCAGCGCGGTAAGGAAGAGCACCGTGGCGAGAAATACGGTCGTTCTGACGTAGTCATCGGTCCGGTCGCGCGCCGATACGCCATCGAAAAAATGGCGCGTAGCGACGGCAGCGAGTCGATCGGCCGCCTGGGTGTTTGCACTCTTGTATTGGGGCATGAAAATCGGCCCGGCGGGAGCGCTCTTATTGTGAAACGGATCCGAGGCTAGCCACGCGGCAAACGCGACCGCGTACTCGTGGCGAAACCGGCGTTCGTAAAAAGCCGCCAGCGCATCACGAGCGGCAACCTTCGCCGCGACCCAGCCGTTGAAGGTAACGATATCGTAGAGGCGATCCTGACCCGCTAAGGTGCTCTTCTCTTGCGAGAGCACCGTATAGCGCTCGTAAAGAGCGAAGTGCGTAGATGAAATGCCTTCCCATCGCGACGCCTGGTAGCCGCTCCAAGCCGTCGAGACCGCAACGATGGCTAAAACGGCTGCTTCGACGAAATCCAGCCAGACACCATGCGTCCGACTCGACGCTCTGCGCTCGCGCGAGCTCAAATCGTGTGCGAGGTCTACGTTCGAACCTACATCAGGCACTCGTTTTGCTTACGGTCTGAGCTCCGCTACGACCTTTTCGTATCAACGAGTTTCGGGTTGCGTGCACGAGAAGTGCGACCGCGGCGATCAGACAGGTAACGATCGCAGCGGCGCCGGCTTCCGGTCCGAACTTGCCGCCCGTCAGCCAAGATGGTCCACTAATGTGCGAGACGAGTAAGTCGCTGCCGGAGGCCCGTCCGGAGACTTGCGTTCCGTAGATCGGGCCTTCCAAAAAATTCCAAGCGAAGTGCAGAGCGATTGGAAACCATACGTTCCTGGTCACGACGAAGGCAGCGCCGAGCAGTACGCCGGCTTCAAGCGCGATCGCTAGCGACGACGCCCACGTCGCACCTGGATTGAGTGCGTGAGCGGCGCCAAAGAGCGCCGCCGAGATCGCCAGCGCGATCCACGTCCCGGTCCACTCCTCGATCAGACGGAAGAGCACGCCGCGAAAAAGCAGCTCTTCGAGCGCCGCACCGAGTGCAAAAAAGAGTGCCGAAGCCACTAGAGCCCACGTGAAGTGAACCGCGACGACTCGGTAGTGGCCGGAGAGAGCGAGTTCGAGTACGACCGCGGAAAACAAGGCCGCACCTAACGCGAGGCCCTTCGCCGTATCGGGCACGATTCGAGCCGGGTCGAATCCGATCTCGGCGGGACTGCGTCCGGTCGTAAAGCGTTCGACGAAGATGATGAGGGCAACCAGAACGAGCACCGCGATCGCGGTGACGAAAATGCCCGAACGCAGCGAATGATGCCCGCCTCCAGCCGTCACGATCCCGGCAAACGCGGCGATGAAAGGCACGACGATCAACGCGAGCCGGATCAACGGGAAGGCAAGAACGTTCTTCACTTACACCGAACTACGACGCAACAGCCGTTATGTTTCAATGCCAAACCTGCCGTTAAGAGAGCTTCGTTCCGAGACTGCCGCCGCCGACGCGCGATGGAAGGGAGTTCTCGTTGCGTTGTGCGCGGTCGGATTCTTCTTCACGGCCCTGCAGTTTGCAAGCGACATCGCTCTGGGGTCGCACGAATGGTTCGGTTGGTGGGACGAGACCGCTGCAAGGGTAAGCTCCTTCACACTCGCGGCCATCGACGTGATTCCAAACGGCGCAGCCGCCAGAGCGGGCATTCGCGTCGGCGACCGCTTCGATCTGCGCAGGCAGTCGCTAGACGGGCGCGCGGGACTGCTATGGCAGCCAGTCGCCAATAGGCCGGTCGCATACGTCGTAGAGCGCAAAGGCACCAGCTTCACGGCGGTCGTCACCGGCAGTTCGATGTGGGACCAGAATACGGCGCTGAAGATTCCATTCGTGCTTATCGAAGGCACGTCGCTGCTATTCCTGATGGGTTGCGCGCTGCTGATCGCGCTGCGGCGTTCCGCGCACCCCGAGGCTCGCGCGGTGGTCGTCTTTCTGGCGCTCTTCGTTTCGGGACGCGCGATTCGACCGCAAACGATCGTCATACCAAACGCGACGCTATACGTACTTCTCGGCATGCTGTCGGAAGTGCTGACCTTTTCTTCGTTCTGCGTACTCATTGCGTTGGCGGCGAGCTTCGGCCAGCGAAAACCGTGGCGGGGTGGCTTAGAGCTTCTTGCGTACGCTGTTAATGCGGCCGTCTTTGCGATCGTACTCTTGGGCTGCTGGGCGGTCTACTCGATGGCATTCGATCCGCTCCCGATCGTCTTCGGCTCTGCGTGGTCGTTCTTTTTCGCCATTGTCGCGACGCTCTTGATATCGCTCGTCGCAGTCGCGGCGGTTGTCTCGACGCCGCGTTCGGAGCGACCACGCGCCGGATGGCTTCTCCTGCCGCTTCCGGTTAGTGTGACGATCGGCACGCTCTTCGATTCGATCGCAGGCTTCGGCTACTCGTGGACGGTGCTGATCACGCTCGTATCGTTTATTAGCGTTGCCTCGCTCGCCGGTGCGGCACTCGTAACCTACGCGTTGCTCGGCCGGCGAGTGCTTGACGTCGGGTTTTTCCTCAGCCGCACGATCGTCGTAGCGATCGTTTCACTTATCGTGTTGGTCTCGTTCATTCTGCTGGAATGGGCGCTCGGCACGGTGCTTGCCGGTGCCAGCCATGCCACGGGAATCGCCGCCAACGTGGCGCTGGCACTGGCCCTCGGGCTCTCGATGAGCTTCATTCACCGGCGCGTTGATAGTGCCGTCGACCAGCTGATGTTTCGCAAACGTCATGAAGACGAGCGCGCGCTTCACGACTTCGCGCGCGAAGCAGCGTACGTGACGGATCGCGAGGCTTTGCTCGATCGTGCGATCGAGAACGTGCGCTGCCACACCGACGCGCGCGCTGCAGCGCTCATGGTGCGGCAGAACGGTTCCTACCGCGCGGTACGAAGTTTTGGCGATGCTCCCGCGCAGGCCGCTGAGAACGACGCCGCGGTGCTCGCGCTCAAAGCCTGGCACAGGCCGCTCGACCCGCACCATTATACAACCATCTTGTTCGGCGACTTAGCGTTGCCGATGTCGGCTCGAGGGCAGCTGCTCGGCATCGTGCTTTGCGGCGAGCGGGCCGGCGGCGAGGTCTACGCGCCCGATGAAATCGAGGCGCTCTCGCAGTTCGCCGCCGGGGTCGGGTCCGCGCTCGACTCGCTCAACGTCGGTGACGGCGAGACACAGCGCCGGATCCTAAAGGTGCAAGAGGACATCCTCGATCAGCTGCGGGTTATCGCTGCTATGATCCGCCGATGATGCGAGCGGTTTTAATATAATCCAGTTGCGGAAAGTCTTTTTTGAGGTACGCGTTGCCTTGCGACGAAATGATATTTTGATCAGGCGTTTCCCCGTAGCCGGGGAAGATGTTCTCGACGGACTTCATGCCGCTGACAACCCGACCGATTGGAGCGAATCCCATCGCATCGAGCTTGGAGTTGTCGCCGAGATTGATGAACAGATGCGTGGTGCGGCTATTCGGTTGGCCCGTCGCGGCAAACGCGACCGTTCCCGGCTTATTCGATCCTTTGACCGGATCGTCGGGGATGGTGACGTCCCATTTTTGAGTGACCGCAGGACTGGCCGCCGCGCCCCACTGCACCACGAAACCCGGCACCACGCGATAGAAACGCGAGCCGTCGTAATAGTGCGCCTTCACGAGCTCGTAAAAGTGCTGCGCGCCGTTGGGCGCTAGGTTTCGGTCCACTTCGATAACGACCGGTCCTTGGCTCGTGTCGAGCAGAACGCGGTAAGTGCTTGCGGCCGAGCTTTGCGAGGCAGACTGCTTCGTGCCGCCGGTGCACCCGGCCAGTACGAGCGCCAAGACTGCGGCGAGCGACAATATCTTCACGCCGTTGGCATGCGCCGGGGCGCAGGAGTCGTCCTCCTCGCGGCCAGACCGGCCGGATTCGCTTGCGTTTTGTCTGAATCTTTGGCGCGTGCGGAAATTCGTCAGCCGCCCGATCGAGCCAACAGGCGACGGGTTCATCACTCCCGCAGCAGGGCACGAACCGCCGGTTCCGCGCGCCTTCCGGTGGGGCGATCGAACGTTGTTGATAACGGCGGTGCTTCGAACGTGGCGGTCAACCAAAAGCGACCGTGGCGACGTTTATCTCAAGCGGCACTGGTTCGAACTGCAGACGGCAGCCGGCGAAAAAGTTCGAGTGTACTACGATCGCGAATCGCGGCGCGGCACATCGGCTTGGTGGCTCTATACGATCGAAGAGTAAGCCGTACCGTCGGAAGGAAGACTAGCTTTGGCTAATGCGTGCGCTGGTTCGTTGGCGCGAAGATACCCGATTCAACGAGCCGGCTGCGACGCGGGCCGCTGTCGAAGGAATAACGATGGCTGAAGGTCGGCAGCTGGCTTTTGAACGAGCTTTTTTGGAGGGCGAGCCGAGGGGCGGCGGAAGCAGAACCAGCGTGAGAATTTCTTTTGCTTGGGCGGTAGTAATGATGACCCTGGTCATAGCCTCTGGAGCATCGCCCCCTCCGAGCCCGAGCGCCTCGCCCGACGCCGCTACCATCCTGCAGCACAGCCTAAGCCGCTGGCAGGGTCTCGAGTCGTATCAGGTTCCGGTGACAATCGGCGGCAGCGTACGCGTCGCCTTCATTTCAGTCCCATTCCACATGACCGGCACCCAGTATTATCAAGCGCCCGACCAACAGGCGCTTCACTTCAACAATCCGCCGAGCTACGCGCGTGGGCTCGGCAACACGCTCTCGACGATCGGAACGCCGCAGACTTGGCTGCGCGATTACGACATCGCTACGCCCGTAACCCAGCCGCATGGACATCACACCGCGTACGTCTTGACGGGCACTCCAAAACGTTCCAGCCGCGTCAAAACCATGACGATCTCGTTCAGCGCCACGACCTATGGCATCGAATCGGTTGCGTTTGCCTACACCAACGGCGCCACGCTTGTCATCACTTTTCATCGCCACCACGGGATCACGCAGTATCACCTCCCACGCAGCGCGACGGTCGTCGCAAAGTTTCCTAGCTATAGCGGCAACGCGACGATCGCCTACGGCGATTATCAGCTCAACCAGACGATTCCGCCTGCGGTCTTCCAGCAACACTAGCCACCAACTATTAGGAATCTAGTTGACAACCGCCGGCGGTTGCGGTAGGCTTGCTATTACAAATCTAATACTTGGAGGAAACCGATCCTCGATGCCTCGCCGAAAAGCGGTCGTCCTAACCGACCACGAGCTGCGCCTCATGGAAGTGCTGTGGCGCAAGCAGCGCGCAACCGTTGCCGAAGTGGTGGCCGGTCTCGGGCCGCCCCCGCTCTCCTATAGCACCGTGCTGACGACGATGCGAACCCTCGAACAGAAAGGGCACGTGGCGCACGATGAGGAGGGCCGGGCGTTCGTTTATCGGCCGTCAATTCAGCGAGCCGATGCGGCGAGATCGGCGATCGGTCACCTTCTCGACCGGTTCTTCGGCAGCTCGCCCGGAGCGTTAGCCGTGACGCTGCTCGACGATGCGCGCTTGAGCGACGGCGATCTCGCTCACATCAAACGACTGCTTGCGCGGAGAAAGCCCGCACGATGATCCTGGCCACACTGCTCGGCGGCCTATGGCAAGGCGCGCCGATCGTCGCCATTGGCTACCTACTCTCGCTTGCGATTTCCAAGCGGAATGCGACGACGCGCGCGGCGCTGTGGTTTGCGACCCTCGCCGCGCTCGTCGTCATACCCGTCCTCGTTGCGGCATCCAGCGCGGGCGCGCAACTGCTTGATCTCTTCCGCAGCCATCCGGCCTCGGCGAAGTATACGCTCTCGCTGATGCCGGCGGGAGCGGTCGCGGCGCACGCCGGCGCGTGGTTTGCGAAGGCCGCTGCATTGATTCTCGTTGCGTGGCTCGTCGGTGTCGCGACCAACCTCGCGCGGCTCGTCGTGAGCTTCGTTCGGGTCGAGCGCATTCGCCGAAACGCGCGGCCGTTGGCCGGCGCCGATCCCGATGTCTTCGTTTCAGACGACGTGGCCGTGCCGATCGTTGCGGGCATCGTCGCGCCGGCGGTCGTAATTCCGGCCGTGCTCGCGAGCGAGCTCACGCCGCCGGATCTCGCGCGTATCGTAGACCACGAGCGCGCGCACATTCGACGCGGCGATCCACTCTTAAACTTGATTCAGCGCGCGATCGAAGCGTTGCTATTCTTCAATCCATGGGTTCGGATCGCAGGAAAACGGCTCTCGGAAGAACGCGAAGCAGCGTGCGACGATTGGGTGGTCGAAAAAAATGGAAACGCCGATCGCTACGCGGCCTGTCTCGCGGCTCTGGCGCAAACGCGTCACGTCGGCAAGCCGCCGCTCCTTACGCCAAGCGCATTCCGCTCGCGCCACTCGCTCGTTTCCCGGATCGAGCGCTTGGGTTCGAGCGGCGCGCGCGGTCTCAACGTCAATCGTTACGCTTTTGGAGGAATCATCGTGATCTTCATCGTTACGACCCTCGTCCTGCAGATATTTGCGCCGGCACTTACGCTTTCGGCCGACGCGCAGTCGAGTTTAGCGAGCCCCCCTGGTGCGGCGCTGGCTGCGGCTTGCGCGAATCCGAACGTCGAGGCAGCGGTCACCAATCCCGCAAGGCCGGTAATGCCGCATGGCCTCCAGGTTTCCGGCAAGGTTGAGGTCGCTGTGACGATCGATCCAACCGGTCACGCGGTCGCCGCAAAGTTTATCCACTCGAGCGGCTATCCGGCCATGGACCGAGCTGTCGTCGAAGCCGCGATGAAGAGCACGTACTCTCCAAAGATCGTCAATTGCGTACCGGTGGCAGGGAACTATCTCTTCCGCGCGGACTTCGCGCCACAGTAATCTTTCTTGTAGCGGCGTTACCAGCGGCGCGCGCTCAATGGCGTGTCCGAGTCGGCGCCGCGTGGGACGAGAAAATAGACGACGATCGCCAAGTAGGCGCCAAAGCTCACGAGCGGAAGGACGAGCGCGACGAGCGTCGCTCCGACGTAGACGATCAGACCCGTTCGGTATCCCCGCACCGTCGCAGCGATCGCGGCCGGCTCGACATCCGGTTCGAACGCACCGGTGCGAACGAGGTGCGCGAGCATCAGGTTATAAAAGGTCGCGCACGTTGATAAAACGACGCCGTAAAGGAACGTTGATGCGGATAGCGTCGGATACGAACCCAGCGTGGTCGTCGCAAACGGAATGAACACCGTCGCCGCCAACAGCAGCAAATTCCAGAAAACCGTCTTGCGGTCAATACTCCGGACCAGGCGAAAGAGCGCGTGGTGATTTTGCCACATGAGCCCGATCACCGAGAAGCTTAGAGCGTAGGCGATCAGGTTCGGCCACAGCCGCAACAAGGCGAAGGCGAGCGCGCGATTCGACGGCGTGTGCAGCTCCGGAAGCACGAAACCGAGTGCCAGCAGCGTGATCGCAAAGGCAAACACGGCATCTGAAAAGGCTTCGAACCGTCCCTTGCTCATCCACGCCGCTTCGGCTTACGCCGCCGTGTCACCCCGATCGCAGGGCGAAGGGCGACACGGGAGCGCCGCGCTGGTACCGAGTATTCATCCAAAGTCAGGGGGTGCTTACCATGCGCGTATCAGTTGCAGCTGTCGCTCTGCCGGCGCTAGCGGTCGCAACGATCGCTGGAGTGGCGGCGGCCGATACGAACCTCGGGAATATCAGCGGAACGGTGGCCTATCGCGAACGGATCGCGCTTCCGCCCGACGCCACCGTCACCGTGACGATTCAAGACGTCAGTCCCGCCGTGCCCGTAACGCTAGCCGAAACTACGTTCGTTCCCAACCGTCAACTGCCGATTCCATTTCTCCTCAGCTATTCAAAGAGCGCCGTGGTTGCCAGCCACGACTACGTCGTTCGGGCGACCATCTCAATGGATGGGCGGCCACGCTTCGCTTCCAACTTTGCTTACCCGGTCATTACGAAAGATCGTCCCGATCGGGTGACCATGCTGCTGGTAGGAGTTGCGGAACAAAGCGGCGGCGATACCTCGCTGGGGTCGCACGCTTGGAAGCTGGCTTCGTTCGAAGGGCACGATCTCGCCGGCATTCCCAACGATCGGCTGCCGTATCTGCAGTTTGACGTGGAGACGCATGCCCTGTCGGGATACTCCGGCTGCAATCGGATCGTCGGTTCCTTTACCGTGCAGGGCTCGCAGCTGCATCTCAGCCCCTTAGGGATGACCATGATGGCGTGCCCGGAAACCACCCTGCCGGAACACACTTTCATGGCTGCCGTCCAAACCGTAAACTCGTACGCCATCGAAAACGGCAAGCTGAAGCTGCTCCATGACGGTACGCTGGTAGCGACCTTCACCGCAACCAGCTCGCCGGGCCATTAGCAAGGCGCATTCCTTGCCTCGCCGCCTCGCGTGATCGGGCCTTGCGCGGGCTTGACAGTCCAAATGGTTTGCTATATGGTTATATAACTTTATGGTGAACAATGCCTAACCTTGATGCCGTTTTCGGCGCGCTCGCCGACCCTACGCGGCGGCGGATGGTGGAGCGCTTGGCCCGTCACCCGATGAGCGTCGGAGAGATGTCCCAGGGCTTTGCGATCTCGCAGCCGGGGATCTCGAAGCACGTAAAAGTTCTCGAAGAGGCGGGGCTGCTCAAGCGCGAGATCGTCGGTCGAGTACATCGCTGCAGGCTCGAGCCGAAGGCAGTCGAGGCGGCCTCGACCTGGATCGACGAGCAACGCCGGTTTTGGAGCGGAACGCTCGATCGGCTCGAGGCCTATTTCAGCCGCACTTCAAAATCGAAACCGAAGAGAGGACGATGAACGACATGCCTACCGATACTTCAACCAGCTTGGTCTTGCGACGCACCTTTAACGTTCCTCGCGAACGGCTCTTCGCGGCGTGGACGACGCCGCAGATTCTCCAACAGTTTCTCGGCCCCGGAGACGTCACCGTACCGGAGATTCAAGTCGACCCCCGCGTCGGCGGCGCGTATCGCATCGTCATGCTCAAGCCCGACGGCGAACGGCTCGTCGTCGGCGGCGTCTACCGCGAGCTTCGAGCTCCCGAACGCATCGTCTGCACGTGGAGCTGGGAAGAAGACGATCCGGCTCTCGAAACCGAGTCGCTGCTGACACTCGACTTCGTCGAGCGCGGCGAAAATACCGAGCTGGTTCTAACCCACGAGGCCTTCCGCGACGCGACCCAACGCGACAATCACGAGCACGGCTGGACCGCGATTCTCGATCAACTCGCGGGCGCGATTCGGCCAGCTTAAAAAGGTCGGAGGGTTTTTTCAAAGACGCCGCGCATCGTCGGCTGCGGAGGAAAATTATGCAGCCGACGATGCGTCTCTTCTTTGCAGTTGTTGCTCTAGTTGCCATCGGGAGCGGCCTAGTCGCGTCCGCCGACGCGCAAACGCCGCCGCCGCTGCCGATGATGACGCCGCCGACCGTCTCCTCCCCGACTGCACTCGTCGGCTGGGCTGCCGGGTCGGACGTCACCGCCGAGCTCGATGCCGAAAAGACAATGATGCGCGTGCCCAGCAGCGACAACGCAATGGAGATCGAACGGCATCTCTCGTCGGTCCCGCACCGCGCCGGCTCGGCCGCCGACCATGCGACCGCGCTCTACGTACAGCAGCGGCTGCAAAGTGACGGCTTCGCAACGCGGATCCAAGAGTACCAGGTAGAGTTCACCGGTCCGCTCGAGCAGAGTCTGACGATGCTTTCGCCCCATCAAGAGAGCTTCGATTTGCTCGAAGGCACGCCGGGCCACCACACCCGCTGGGAGACGATGGCCGGTCAGCCGTTTTTAGAAGAGTCCGGCGACGGCGATGCGACCGGTCGCGTGGTCTACGTCAACGCCGCCTCGAAAGCCGATCTGACCGAGCTCGACGCCGAGCACGTCAGCCTGCAAGGCGCGGTCGCACTGGTTCGTCTCTCCGCACCCGGCGGAGGCGGCATTCGCAACGTGGATCCTAGCTGGATCGCATACAACGAGCTGCACAAACGCGGCGTCGTAGCGATCTTGGAGTTCATGGAACCCGCGAGCACCGGTTACGGCGGCGGCGCGACGTGGCCGAGCGGTAATTACAAGAATACCAACATGGCCGAGCGGATGGGCGGCATGTCGCCGCGCGGGTTCTTGATGTTTCCGCCGGGCGATCCCACCATTGCCGGCAAGGCGCCGGTCGTCGGCGCGGCCCACAAAAGTTGGGACGAGATCCCCCACTCCACAATTCCCGAGCTCAGCATCACGCAAAGCGTCGCGCGCACGCTGCTAATGGGAATGAGCGGCAAGGTCGTGCCGCAGACGTGGCATCCGATGTTCGAGTTCGTCCAGCATTTCGGCGGCAACGAGACCGTGCGCGTACATACGAAGTTCGAGCGCAAGGTCAAGACGATCTGGCTGGTTTTCGGTGACATGAAGGGAAGCGTCCAACCCGACTCGATCGTCATGATCGGCAGCCACCGCGACGCGATGACCTTTGGTGCGATCGATCCGGGCAGCGGCACGACCGTGTTGCTCCAAGATGCCGACGCTTTTGCGGCCCTGGCCAAACAAGGCTGGAAGCCGAAGCGCACCATCGAGTTCGCTTCCTGGGACGGCCACGAGCTGGGCCTCTACGGTTCGGCCGCTTATATCTACGAGAACGGTCCGGCGCTACGCAAGAGCGTCTTTCAGTACATCAATACCGATCAGCTGACGACCGGAGATCCGTTCGTCGTCAGCGCGTCGCCCGGGCTCTACGCGTTCATGAAGCAGATTTGCGACGTCGTGCCGGCGGCCGACGGTAACGGGACGTTGGGCAGTCGCGACCAGCGCGAAGATCCGCTGCTCAATCCGATCGTCGGGGGCTCGGATCATCAAAACTTTTCGTACATGCTCGGCGTGCTCAGCACCTCGAACGGCTATTACGGGTCGTTCGGCGCGCATCACACCGCCGAAGATAACCTCGACGGCTTACGCACCTACGATCCCGGTATGCGCCAGGCCGTCGTCACCGCGCAGGTGACCGGCATTCAAGCCATGCGCGCGGCCAACGCTACCGTCGAACCGCTGCGCATTGAAGAGATTCCCGCCCAGATGCTCAGCGATTTAATGACGGTACAGCTCGCCGCGTTTCAGAAGAGCAACGGCGCCGTGACGTACGACGACATTCGTCAAGCGCTCGTTCAATATCAGCGAGCCGCGCATACGACCGATCTTGAAATGCAGCAGGCAGAGGCCAAAGGCGACGTCGCCGCAATGCAGAGTATCGCCGCGCGCGAACAAGCCTCGCGCGACGCGTTCTTTATGCCCGATGGTCTACTAATCAACGCCTATTACCACACGCTCGACCGTCTCTACACGAGCTTTCCCGAACTCGTCTTCGCCGGCGGCAAGCAGGACGTCGTGAGTAAGGCACACGATCGCATCATCTCGGCGGTAACCAACGCCACCACCGCCCTCAAGACCTAGCCGAGCCCGCACCCCACGTGTCACCCTGAGCCCGCAACCCATGTGTCATCCTGAGCGTAGTCGAAGGGCGAAGGACGCACCTCACATGTCACCCTGAGCCTGTCGAAGGGTGACCACCGCCTCCCGCAGCCGCCGCTACGATTCACTTTCGTAAAATTGCAAACACACTCCGGACGGGATAATGACGTGGAACTCTCGCCGCCCCCATGGCTTGACCTCTAAGGGTCCCACTCTCGCGGGAAGGTGCAGATACTCTTGATAAAGATCCGCCAGGTTTGAAACGCCGATGCTGAAGCTCGCGTTCGTTGCCCAAGCTTGATCGTCGTTTTGTACTAGATTAAACGCAACGTTGTCGCGAGCAATGCCGGCGATCCCATCAGCTTGCCATATGACCTTGAAACTCATATGTTCGACAAAGAAAGCTAACCCCGCGGCGAAGTCTGCACCAGACGGAATCAGCGGAACGATTGTGAGGAGTGAGGAACGCATAGGCGTCGTCACACCTTTTTGTCGAGACGGGGCGGACCCTTTGCCGCCAAACAAAGCGGCGACTATCCCACGTTGGCTCTGAAACAACGCTGCCTCCGCCGCCGTAGGACGGGTCAGGGGAGGAGCAAGGAGCATGCATCCAACCGACAAAGCCGCGCGCGTGGCCGGGGCGATCTATCTCTTCGGGGGGAACCGGGCCGTTTAGCCTGATTTACATTCCCAACACGATAATCGTGACGGGAAATCCCGCTGCAACCGCGGCCAACATCCTTGCTCACGAGACGATTTTCCGCTTGGGTATCCTCGGCGATCTGCTTACCGGAGTTTGGGCGCTCGCGGTTACGTTCGCGCTCTACCGGCTCTTCAGGGGCGTCGATCAAAGCCTCGCTGCGGTGATGGTGATTTTGGGCGGTGTCATGCCGGCCGGCATCTTTTTCGTTAATTCGCTCAACTGGATTGCGGCGCTGATGCTCGCGCACGGTACCGACCTCGCTGCCTTCACAAGCGCGCAGCAGGATGCACTCGTGATGCTGTTCATGCATCTGCACTCCAAGGGGAACGTCGTTAACGAGATCTTTTGGGGACTTTGGCTCTTTCCGTTCGGCATGCTCGTGATGCGGTCGGGCTTTCTTCCGCGCGTTTTAGGTATGTGGTTGATCGGTGGCGGCGTCGGCTATCTCGCCGTGAGCTTCGCCGGGCTCTTCGCCCCGCAGTACCAAGCCACGGTGTTTACGATTTCGCAGCCACTGCTCTTCTCCGAGCTCGCGATCACGTTGTGGCTACTCGTTATGGGGGCAAAGATTCGACCCTCAGCCATACCTGCCGCCTGATTCCGTAAAACGACGAGATTGCCCTCGACCGCGTCGGGCAGGGGACGATGCAGCCGCAAAGAAACACGTCGCGGGGGAAGAGACAATGGCTGCAATGTCTAAACGCCTGAGCTTCATACTCACCATCGCGATTGGGATAGCGTACGCCGGTTGCGGGGGGCCCCAGCAAATCGGGCAAGGGGCGTTTTCGCAGCCGCAAGAGGAGCCCGCTTCAACCCCCTTGCCCAGCGGCCCGCTGTCGCACCATGCGTCGAGGCCGCTTCCGCGCAACGCTCAAAGCGGTCAGCCCCTGTTGTATGTCGGTGATGACGACAGCTATGCCGTCGACATCTTTCCTCTCACGGGACCGAATCAGAAACAGCTAGGCTCGATCTCCAGCGGCATCGTCTACCCGTGGGGATTGAGCCTCGACGCTAACAACTCGCTCTACGTCGCCGACAGAACAAACGGCACCGTCACCGTCTACCTATATGGCTCCTCGAGCCCGTCGATGACGTACTCGAAGGGGGTGCACGAACCGTTATACGCATTGGCCGATTCGGCGGGACACGTTTTCGTTTCGGGTCGCGATCCCGGCCGCCACAATCGGGGGCATGTCTTCGAGTACAACGCCGGCACGAACGTTCCGATCGCGCACAAACTATTAGGCTCAGAAGCGGACGGAATGGCCGAGGACGGAAACGGTAATCTCTACGTGGCATTCCGGCGTACCGGACCTAATTGCGGTATCGCGGAGTTCGGACCAGGCCTTAGTAATAAGCGGCTTCTGGGTATGACGATCGATCAGCCCCAAGGGTTGGTCCTCGATAGTGCCGGGAACCTCGTTGTCGTCGAGTCGGCAAACCAACGTATCAAGGTATTTCCGCCGGGAGCGACGACGCCGTCGGTGACGATAACGCTCTCCGGGATCGGTAATCTCGCCCAGTTGGCGATGCAGAATAGCGAAACGACCCTCTGGGTTTCTTCGGAAGGGGGAGACGTCTACTCGATGCCCTATCCGCTTACGCCGAGTACGGTGCCGACCGAATATGAGCGCATCGGCGCTAGCGGAAACGGAATCGCCGTCAGCGCTCACTAGTCCGTGACGAGCTCGTGCGCTTCTAACGGGTCGAGATATTCGACGTTATCCGGGTTGCAACGACGGTGGCTGTGGCATGCCTTCTCGCTCACTCCGCAGTGCTCGCGGTAACGTAACTGAAATGAGCAGACACGTAACTACTGTGGTTTACGTTGTGGCGATGGCAGCCATCATAGTTGCCGTAGATTTCATGTTCTTTAGAGACCGGTTCTGGGAACGGCTGATCGTGAATATTGGAATCGTTGTGGTGTTCGCGGCTTTCTATTTGAGATTTCTAAGGAATCCCTGAACAAGGGGCGCCGAGGGGCCGCCAGATCGGCGAGCTCACCGCGGAGCCGTGGGCCGAAGCGACGAATCACGCCGAGGCCTGCGGCGTACCGTAAACAAGGAGCGAAGCACACATGAGACGTTGGAATCTTAGCCATTATGCAATAAGCAGCTGTGTCACCGCGGCGTTGCTCGCAGGCTGCAGCGCACAGCCGCCGATCGGCGCGCCGGGCGCGCTGCCACGAACCTCTGCACTCGCGACACGAATCAATCGCACGCACTACAAAGTCCTGTATAGCTTTGATGCGATACCCTTCTCTTTGTGCATGCCCACTAAGTCCTTGTCTGTAAATTGGCAACCTTGATCGGTGTTGAAGATCTCCTGTCGTCCGTACGTCGCGATCGCCGCCTCGACGGCGTCGAGGCAGAAGTCCGTCGTGAGGCTGTTGGAAAGTCGCCAAGTCAGTTCTGGGCGCGTCGACCAGTCCAGGACCGCGAACAGATACAAGAACCCGCGGCGCATCGGGATGTATGAGATATCGGCGCACCGGACTTGATTCGGGCGTTCAACGGCGAGGTTTCTCAGAAGGTAGGGATCGTCGCGATGCTCGGGGTCGGTCTGGTGCCTTCTTTCTTGCGGTCTAGCACTTGGATGCCCATCAGGCCCATGAGCTGACCGACGTGCCGTCGACCGATCTGATAGCCCCGCCGCTTGAGGAAATCGCGCAGCATCCGAGCGCCGGCAAAGGGATACTCCGCGTGCAGTTTGTTCGATCCACGCATCAGATCGAGATCTTTGTGCGCCCCCCGACGGGAGCAACCCCCGCGCAAGCCTTATCGATGTGGGCGGCACGCTCTACGGCACGACTTTCGCGGGCGGCGCGAATTCCTGCAGCTACATCTCGCCGCACACTAGCTGTGGGACGGTCTTTAGTATCACGCCGAGCGGCGCGGAGAAAGTGTTGTATAGCTTTGGCCCACCACCTGATGGAGATAACCCTGACGCCGGCTTGATCGACGTCGGGGGCACACTCTATGGCACGACGAGCGACGGCGGACATACGGTCTATTCCCGTTATTATACTTGCGGGACGGTCTTCAGTTTGACGCCGAGCGGCGCGGAAACAGTGATCTACCGCTTCGACGGCGATTACCACGATGGCTGCGGCCCTGTTGCGGGTCTGATCGGCGTATACGGTACGCTATACGGAACGACGTACTCCGGCGGAATTGCCGGCGGACCTGGCTGCAAGTACGCGAGCTGCGGATCATTCTACAGCGTAACGACGCAAGGCGAAGAGGTGATGCTCCATAGCTTCGGCGGAACCCAAGGCGGCTCGCACCCT
The DNA here is from genome assembly GCA_963748875.1 of Vulcanimicrobiota bacterium. Taxonomy (GTDB): domain Bacteria; phylum Vulcanimicrobiota; class Vulcanimicrobiia; order Vulcanimicrobiales; family Vulcanimicrobiaceae; genus Cybelea. Next base: position 3,390,340 of record CAVVKC010000001.1, on the reverse strand, counting down.
CGTGCAGGTCTGATCGACGTAAAGGGCGAGCTTTACGGCACAACGTCTTTGGGCAGCAAACGTCATCCCGGCTCGGTCTTTCGTATGACGACGGGTGGCGCCAAGACAGTGCTCCACGTCTTCAAAAAAACCGATGGTGCGTCCCCTTATGCAAGCCTGCTCGAGCTAAATGGCAAGCTCTACGGCACGACAAGTCTCGGCGGCGCGTATAACTGCAGCACCAACCATAAGGGCTGTGGAACGGTCTTTAGTATCCCACCGGAGGGCGGCATGGAGAACGTACTCCTCAGCTTCAACGGAGCCGATGGCTTTTTCCCCACAGCATCCCTGATCGAGCTAAACGGCAGGCTCTATGGCACGACCCTCTACGGCGGCGCATACAACGATGGCACGGTTTTTAGCATCACGCCGAGTGGCAAGGAGAAAGTGCTGCACAGCTTCGGCTACGGAACCGATGGCCGTGCGCCCTTCGCGGGCCTGCTCGACGTGAATGGCACGCTATACGGTACGACCTCGTCTGGCGGCACGTACAATAACGGAACGGTCTTCACGTTGAAACCATAAACGAGGGATTGTCAAAATCGAGCCTGCGGCGTTCCGCGGGCAAGGAGCGAAGCACACATGAGACGTTGGAATCTTAGCCATTATGCAATAAGCAGCTGTGTCACCGCGGCGTTGCTCGCAGGCTGCAGCGGATCGCAGACGCCGATCGCCGCACCGGGCGCGCTGCCACAAACCTCGGCGCTCGCGGCCCGCATCAATCGCACGCATTACAGAGTCGTGTATAGCTTTGTCAATGGCCTTTGGCCCATCGCCCCCCTGACCGACGTGGGCGGCAAGCTCTATGGCACGACGGAATATGGTGGCGGAGGCAATTGTTTCCACCAGTTTCCCGGCTGCGGTATAGTTTACCGCCTAAGCCTGAATGGCCACGAGAAGCTGCTGCACTCCTTCGCCGTCCCGCCCGATGGGATTTACCCTCTCGCCAGCTTGATCGACGCGGGCGGCACACTCTACGGCACGACGCAGCAAGGCGGTTCGAATAAGGCGTGCGGCTACTACTCTTATTATTTCAGCTGCGGGACGGTCTTTAGCGTCACGCCAAGCGGTACGGAGAAAGTGCTGCATAGCTTCGGCAACTCACCCGATGGCAACTTTCCCGTGGCGGGGTTGATCGACGTAAACGGCACACTCTACGGCACGACGCAATTTGGCGGCGGGGATAAGAATAAATGCGGCGTCGGCGTGGGCTGCGGGACGGTCTTTAGCATCACGCCGAGCGGTACGGAGAAAGTGCTGCATAGTTTCAGTGGCGGAAGCGATGGCGCCGTTTCCGCCGCCTCCCTGATCGAGGTAAAGGGCAAGCTCTACGGAACGACGGAGAGTGGCGGTACGTACGGCTATGGCACGGTCTTTAGAATCACGCTGAGCGGCAGGGAGAAAGTGCTGTATAGCTTCGGCCCAAGTGGCTCCGACGGAGCTTTCCCGGAGGCGGGGTTGATTGACTTGGGCGGCACGCTCTACGGCACGACGTACAACGGCGGCACGCACGGGGACGGAACAGTCTTTAGCGTCACGCTGAGCGGCACCGAGAAAGTGCTCCACAGCTTCGGCGGCTATTTCTACGGACGCGATGGCGCTTTGCCAACAGCATCCCTGACCAAGGTAAAGGGCACGCTCTATGGCACGACCGTCAGCGGGGGAGCGAACAGCGCGAACGAAGGGGGCACCGTCTTTAGCGTAACGACGACCGGTGTCGAAAAGGTGCTGCACAGCTTCCGCAATGGAGACGGCTCCGGTCCGTACGCAAGCTTGATCAACGTAAATGGCACGCTCTATGGGACGACGCAAACTGGCGGCACGTACGGAGACGGAGCCGTCTTCGCGTTGAAACTATAAAACGAGGGGTCGCCAAAATCGAGCCTGCAGCGTTCAGCGGGCAAGGAGCAAAGCGCACATGAGACGTTGGAATCTTAGCCATCATGTAATAAGCAGCTATGTCACCGAGATCGCGACTTGGGTGCTAGGATAGAACTGAGCGGCGTCGGAGACTCCGAGTCGCTGACGCATCTGCGAAAGGAGCCAAAGCAGATGAAGACTCCAGGTTTGCGTCTGTACGCGCTATGCGCCTGCTGCGTTGCTATCGCGGCATGCTCGCAAGCGACCGCGCTCTCGCGCTTTCAATTCACTCCAAATGCGAACAGTCTCCCTGACCGCGGCGCCGGCCTACTGAGCTACCGCGTGTTGCATAGCTTCGGCTCAGTTCACGACGGGAATTACCCCAATGCGGGATTGATCTACGTCGGCGGCACGTTCTACGGCACGACGACCGGCGGCGGTTTGCGCGGTAAGGGCACGGTCTTCAGTGTAACGACTAGCGGTGCGGAGAAAGTGCTGCATAGTTTCGGCGGCACGAAAACCAGTGGCAGGACACCCTACGGAGGCTTGGTAGACGTAGGAGGGATGTTCTATGGCACCACGGAGTATGGCGGTGCATTCGACGATGGCTCGGTCTTCACCATCACGCCGGACGATAAGGGAAAAGTGCTTTATAGCTTCGGCAAGGGGACCGATGGCTACGGTCCTTCTTCGGTCCTGCTCGACGTAGGCGGCACGCTTTACGGCACGACGTCTGCCGGCGGCACGAACTTTTGCCCTAGCTCCGATGGCTGCGGCACGGTCTTCAGCATCACCACGAGCGGCAAAGAAAAGGTACTCCACAACTTCGGTAAAGGAGCCGACGGCCGGTTTCCCGACGCCGGTCTTATCGACGTACACGGCACGCTCTACGGCACGACGTATAAAGGTGGTGCCTATGGTCTGGGCATGGTTTTCGGCATCACGACGGGCGGCAAGGAACAAGTGCTGCATAGCTTCGGCCCGCGGAATGATGGCGAAAATCCGGCGTCGGAGTTGGTCGACGTAAAGGGCAGGCTCTATGGTACGACCCCGTACGGCGGGACGCACAACGGCGCTGGCACTCTCTTTAGCGTTACGATGAGCGGCAAGGAGAGGGTGCTGCATAACTTCGGCAAAGGGGCCGATGGCAGTTTTCCCTACGGAAGCCTGATCGATGTAAGTGGGACGCTCTACGGCACGACGGGAGATGGCGGTGCGTATGGCTTCGGAACCCTGTTCTCCGCCACGACGGGCGGTACGGAAAAGGTGCTGCACGACTTCCGCAAAGGCACCGATGGTAATACTCCCTTAGGCGATTTAACCTACAAAGGCGGGACCTTCGTCGGCACAGCGATATATGGCGGGCCTTATGGTGACGGCGTGGTCTTTTCGCTGACGCCATAACGCGCGTCGCCCTGTAAGCAAGGAGCAAAGCACACATGAGACGCTGGAATCTTAGTCATTATGCAATAAGCAGCTGTGTCACTGTAGCATTGCTTGCGGGATGCGGCGTCCTTCCCTTGAGCCTGTCGAAGGGTCAGGATGACACGCAACCGCCGATCGTCGCTCCGGCGACGTCCGCGCAGGCCTCGCGCGCAGACCGCGTCGCGCAACACTCCCCAACGACATCATCATTTCTGGTGCTTCACAGGTTCGGCCGACACCCCAACCCGTCACACGATCACGGTGGAGCGAATCCCAAGTCAGGCTTGATCAACGTTGGTGGCATGCTGTACGGCACGACGGAGGCGGGTGGCTACGAGGACAACGGAGTCGTTTACAGCATTAGCACCACCGGTGCGAAGAAAGTGCTGTATCGCTTCCTCGGTGGAGACTCCGACGGGTCAGGCCCAATGGGCGACTTGATCAACGTGAACGGCACGCTGTACGGCACAACCGGTGGCGGCGGCAGCTGCGGGCCGGGAACCGTGTACAGCATAAGCACAACGGGTACCGAGAAAGTGCTGCATAGCTTTTGTGGGTCGGAGTATGGTAATAATCCGACAAGTGGTCTGATCAACGTAAACGGGACCCTGTACGGTACGGAGGGGCAAGACAATAGCGGAGACGTTTATAGCATTAGTACGTCAGGTGCGTATAAGGTGCTGTACGCTTTCCAAGGTAGCGAAAACGGTTTCGGGCCTTATGCGGCTCTGCTCAACGTCAACGGCACACTTTACGGTACTACCTTTTACGGCGGTTCGGGCTGTCCACCAGGTGGCTGCGGAACCGTTTACAGCGTAACTACATCGGGCAAAGAGAAGGTGCTGTACAGTTTCAAGGGCGCCCCGGACGACGGATACTTCCCGTTCGCAGGGTTAATCAACGTGAATGGGACGCTCTATGGTACGACCTTTTCAGGCGGTAAACCGGGATGCGAAGATAACGAAGGCTGCGGAATCGTTTACAGCGTAACCACGAGCGGCACCGAGAAGGTGCTCTACCGTTTTACGGGCGGGTCTGATGGTGGCAATCCCTACTCAAACGTGCTTGAAGTGAATGGTACGCTCTACGGCACGACATCTAACGGCGGCGCGTACGGGTTGGGAACCGTATTCAGCATGGGCACGAGCGGCGACGAGCAGGTCTTGCACAGCTTCAACGGTTCAGACGGGGCGCACCCGAACGCCGACTCCTTGATCGACGTGAACGGAACCCTCTTCGGCACGACCCGGGTTGGCGGTTTCAAACGGAGCTGCACAAGCAGTGGAACCGGAACCGTTGGATGTGGAACCGTTTTTGCGTTGACGCCGTAAGCCCTCGGCGCAAATGTGAGGTATAGCTTCTATGAATGCGAGACTCAATGCGCCGTGCGATCTGCGCCGCTGCGCAGCTGCGAACCGTCTAAACCGCTAAGCCGCCGACGATCCTAACGCGATGCGGCCTCGCGAGCGCGATTTACGGCGTCAACGTAAAAACCGTTCCACATGTGTCGTCTCTGCAGCCTTCCGCGCCGCCGAAATGCGTTGTGCCGTAGAGCGCACCATTCACATTCACCAAGCCTGCGGATGGGATCGCACCGTCGGTGCCGCTGCTGAAGCTGTGCAATACCGACTCTGAGCCCGCGGTGGTTACTTCGTAGATAGTTCCGCAACCGCCCGGACTGGATCTGGTTTCGCAGTTGCCGCCGCCTCCGTACGGCGTCGTGCCGTAGAGCGCTCCATTCACGTTCGTCAAGCCCCCGAATGGGTACGCGCCGTCGGAGCCGCCGGCGAAACGGTATAGCACATTCTCCACGCCGGAGCTGCCTACGCTGTAGACGATTCCACATCCATGCGCTCCGTTTATGTAGCATTTCCCCGCGCCACCCGCATACGTCGTGCCGTACAACGTGCCGTTTACGTTGATTAAGGTCCCTTCCGGCCACACCCCGTCGGAGCCGCCACTAAAGCTGTACAGGACGTTCTCTTTGCCGCTCGTGCTGATAGTAAAGACGGTCCCGGCGTCATACTTACCGCCCCCACCGTCGCGCCGTACAATGTGCCGTTTACGTCGATCAATCCTGCCGTCGGTGACGATCCGTCGGCGCAATTGGAGCTGCCGCAAAAGCGGTACAGTACTTTATATTTGCCGCCGGGGCTGATACTGTAAACGGTTCCACAACAATAATATGAAGTACTGTTGCCACGGCCGCCGCCAGATGTGGTGCCGTACAGTGTGCCCTTCACATCTATTAGGCTCGCGTACGGATTCGCTCCGTCGTCGCAGCTTCGGCATCCGCCGGTAAAGTGATGCAACACCTCCTCCTTGCCCGCCGTGGTTACGCTGAACACGGTCCCACAGCCGGCGTCGTACGTATTGAAACATCCCCCGCCGCCGAAAGTTGACGTGCCGTATAGTGTACCGCCCACATCGATCAAAGCGGCCTGCGGGTGTTCCGCGTCGGAACCGCCGCGGAAGCGATAGAGTATCTTATCTTTGCCCGTCGGACTCAAGCTAAAAACGGTTCCGTCGTTAACTCCGCCGCCGCCCGCTGTCACGCCGTAGAACGTCCCCCCCATATTGAGCAAGCCTCCAGGGTGCCGTCCGTGGGAACGCCTGCGCGGGGCCGAGCCGAACCTAAATAGCACCTTGTAGGAATAGGACGTCGAAGTGCGTGCGATCGCACCCGGCGCGCCGATCGGCGGCTGCGTGTCATCCTGACCCTTCGACAAGCTCAGGGGAAGGACGCCGCAACCTGCGAGCAACGCTGCGGTGACACAGCTGCTTATCGCATAATGGCTAAGATTCCAACGTCTCATGTGTGTGCGGGCATCATGGGCGCAATACAAAGATTGTGCCGTGGTTTGTGGTGCCGCCGTTTTGCGTGGTGCCGTAGAGCGTGCCGTTCAGCTCGCGTAGAGCCGCTACCGGGTGTTTTCCGTCGCTTCCGGAGCCAAAGCTGTGCAATATGCGTTCTCCGCCCCCTGTCCTTTCGATGCTGAAGGCCGTGCCGAGAGGGCTGTACGCGCCGCCATACGCCGTTGTTCCGTAGAATCTGCCGCCGAAGCTGATTAAGCCCGCCGCAGGTCCACAGCCGTCGGTTGACGCCGCGGCGAAGCTATGTAGCACGCGCTCCGTACCCGCCGTCGTGATGCTAAAGACGGTGCCGCAACTGTAATATTCCCCGCCTTGAGCCGTCGTGCCATAGAGCGTGCCGTTCACTCGGATCAAGCCAGCCTCGGGATGTACACCGTCGGAACCATTGCCGAAGCTATGCAGCACGCGAACTTTGCCGGCCGGGCTAACGCTGAACACCGTTCCATCTCCGGGACACGGCGCCGACGATCCACAGTGATTGCCTCGTCCGTAGATACCGCCCTGATACGTGGTGCCGTAGAGCGTTCCGTTCACGTCGAGTAAGCGCGACGTGGGAATTTGACCGTCGGTGCGATAGGGGTGCCCGAAGCTGTGGACGATTTTCGCGTTGCCGTCCGTGGTAACGCTAAATACCGTTCCGAAATTTGACGAGCCGCCGAAATTGGTCGTGCTGTAAAGCGTGCCGTTAACGTTGATCAAGCTCGCCGACGGCCCCATGCCGTCGGGACCGAACTCGCCGAAGCTATAGAGCACCCGTTCCTCACCGCTCGTCGTAATGCGGTAAACTGTGCCGGTATTGTACGGATTGCCGAGTCCCGTCGTTCCGTAGAGAGTGCCGTTCACTTCGATCAAGCTCGCCTGGGGATAAGTACCATCATCGCGCTTTGCGCCGAAGTCGTGTAGGACCTGTTCCTTGCCGCTCGTCGTAATGCTGAAAACCACGCCGTCCCTGGAAGACAATCCATGCGTCCCGCCTTCTGTGGTCGTGCCGTAGAGCGTGCCATTTATGGCGATCAGGTTTGCGACCGGACCTGAGCCATCGCGACCGTGGAAGTTGTACAGAACTTTATAGCTTGAGGCGCCGGCGTTCGATCCCGCAGGTGCAGTTGCCGAAGATGGCGTGAGCGCTTTGCCTCCACAACCGGTGAGCGCGGTGACAAGGGCGCAAGCACCGAGCGCAGGTGCGGTAAATATAAGCCTCGTCATTTGATAATCCTCATATTAAATGGACAACGCGAAAACGGTTCCGCAGCCGGCTTTGGCGCAATGAGAACTGCCTCCAAAAGCGGTTGTCCCATAGAGCTGGCCGCGCACGTAGGTCAAGCCTGCGAGAGGAAACCATCCATCGGTAGCGCTAGGGAAAATGTGGAGCACTTTTTCGTTGCCGGTGGTGCTTATGCTATAAACCGTTCCACAGCCCCCGGGATATTTGCCGCACCCCGACGAGCCTCCGGTTTTCGTGGTGCCGTACAGCGTGCCTTTGACATTGATCAGTCCTGCAACGGGTTGAGACCCGTCCAAGCGGCGACCGAAATGATGCAGGACCTTCTCTTCACCGGTCGTGCTTACGCGGTAAACCGTTCCGCCGCCGGTTCCGCTGCTTATGTCTGGCGAAATTGTGCCGTACATCGTCCCATTGACCGCGGTCAACCCTGCGTTCGGATACGAGCCATCGGTACCGCCGGCGAAACTATACAGGACCTTCTCGGCACCGCTGGTACTTATACTAAACACAGTTCCGCAGCCGCCGCTCGAACCGCATCCCGTACCACCGCTCCATGTCGTGCCGTACAGTGTTCCCTTTATGTTGATGAGGCCCGCATACGGCAATGCGCTATCGGGGCTGCCGCCAAAGCTATGCAGAACCGTTTCAACGCCCGCCTTACTTACGCTGAACACGGTTCCATTGTTGGAAGTACCGCCATGCCAGGTCGTGCCGTACAGTGTGCCTCCAATGTCGATCAAGCCCGCGAAGGGCTGGGTCCCGTTGGCGTAGCTTCCGAAGGCGTAAAACACTTTCTCTTCGCCGCTCGCGCTTATCGTGTAAATAGTGCCGCAGCCGAAATACTCCACACACCCCGAACCAGCGCCATACCTTGTCGTGCCGTACAGCGTGCCGTTGTGCTCGATCAAGCTCGCCATGGGAAGCCAACCATCCGCACCTCCCGCGAAGTGGTGAACGACCTTCTCCGATCCAGCGGTGCTTACGCTGAAAACCGTTCCGCAGCCTAAATCGTAGCCGTGTTTGCAATCGTCGCCGGCCAGTGTAGTGCCGTACAATGTCCCATTCACGTCGATCAAACGTGCTCCAGGATTTCGCCCGTCGTGGCGACCTCCAGCAAAGCGGTATAGCACGCGAAACGAGTGCGCGCTCTGGCGCATTGGATTCTGCCGTGCCACTCCCGGCGTGCCGAACGGAAGCATTGCGCCCGGCGCGGCGATCGGCGGCTGCGTGTCATCCTGAGCTTGTCGAAGGACGCCGCAGCCTGCAAGCAATGCGGCCGCAACGCAAACGCGTAGCGCACAATGGCCAAGATTCCAGCGTCTCATGAGTACCTTGTCCCTTGCCCACTGAACTTCGCAGGCCTCAGCATGATTCGCCGCCTCTGCCCACGGCCCCGCCACTTCGCCGATCGGCGGCCCCGCGTCGCTTACGACCTCTGGTGAAGAAAGGGTTCTTCACTATTTTGATGATTCCGACGGAGGCAATCCGGCAGCCCGAGGCCGCGGAGCCGTGGGCCGAAGCGGCGAATCATGCTGAGGCCTGCACCGTTCCGTGGGCAAGGAGCAAAGCACACATGAGACGTTGGAACCTAAGCTGTGGTGCACTAAGCAGCTGTGTCACCGCAGCGTTGCTCGCAGGATGCGGTGGATCGCAGCCGCCGATTGGCGCGCCGGGCGCGATGCCGCAAAGCCTAGCGATCACAACGCAGCGAACGTTTCCAGAAGCTCTGCCACCGCTCTTCGTGAAGACGGGCTCGTATCTCTATGCAGCGGACTGCTGCGGAGTCCTCAATCACGGCGATGTGACTGTTTATTATCCGGGCCAAACAAAGATAGAGCGACACTTTGTCAAGGGTGCTTTCAATCCGACGGACATTGCGCTCGACCGAACCGGGACGCTGTATGTCCTCGACCAGTCCTATGCCGGACCCGAAGGCATCGCCGTCACCGAATTTGATCGTGGAAGCGCCACCCCTTCGCGAAGGATCAAGGGTTTCTACTGGGCTACAACGGTCGCCCTGGATCGATCGAACAACTTGTATGTCGCGAACTGTAATACTTGCGTCGATTCGGGGGACGGCGCTCCAGCCGCAGCGCGCGACTCCATCACTGTATACCGGCCCAAGCAGACGAAGGTGCTTCGCACGATCACGCAAGGGATCCACAAGCCTTACTCAATCGCTTTCGACCGTGCCGGGAATTTGTATGTCGCAAATGGCAAATCTAAGCATGTTCATCCATCTATCACCGTCTACGGTCCGGGTTCCAACTCGATCCTACGCGAGATCACGCAGAAAATTACCACACCCATATCAATGGCGTTAGACGAAAGCGGCGACGTTTTCCTTATCAATGGTGATATCTTTAAGGCGGAAGTTATCGAATACGCGCCGGACTCGAGCAAAGTGCTGCGCACGATAACCGACGGGATCTCAGGTCCTCGAGCGTTGGCACTCGACGCTTCAGGAGCGTTGTACGTTGCCGATTGGCCCTCTGCACCCTCTGGGCCAGGGTGGGTCTCGGTGTACGCGCCCGACAGTTCGTCTCCCGAATATAAGATCGTTAGAGCGATTAACGGACCGCTAGCGCTGGCGCTCGACGGCGGCGGCAATCTCTATGTCGCAAACATCCGTGGCCGCCGCGGCCGAGTCTCCGTTTACGCCGCGAATGCGAGAAAGCCGCTGCGATCCATGATAAGCGGCCGGTTCGGTGAGCCGCGCGCGCTCGCGTTTGGCCCCCAGCCGTAAGCGCCAAGCCGCCGCCGCGCCCGCGCCGCGCTGCGATCGAAGGCCGCTAAGCGCGGACCTCGCGGCTAGTTTGGCAGCGCGTTCGGAATAGTCGTGAAGCCGGTCACCCAATCGACGTATTTGTGACGGCCGTCCTCGTAATGCCCGTCGAACTTGCCCGACGGATACTCAGCTTGATCGATGAGCGGTTTGTTGATGCCGTGAAAAAAATCTTCGTAAAGGATGTGCGTTGAGGTTGCATCCAGGCGTAGTTCGAACGCACCGGTCGTCACGTGAAGAATGTGCTGCTGAACCGTGCGATCGCGATACGGCTTGGGGTAGATCAGCATCAGTGCTTCTTTCGAGCCCTGCTTCTGGTTCTCCAAAATGATGAGATCGTCGGTCTTCGGATCGACACCTAGGGCGCCGACATCTTTGGTTTTCAGGTTGAGGATCTTGCAAGTCGTTGCGCCTGCCGGAAACTCGAGAAGCTTTTGGATCGCCGGTTGGTAGGTTTCGCCGCTAATAAAGACGTCGCCCTCATCGTCGACTGCAATCGTAAAGCTAGTGTAGATCCCGGGGCATGTCAGTTTGGACGTGTGCGACGATCCGTGCTCGAAAACTGTGACGCCGCCGTAACCTTCAGTTGCATAGAAGTTTCCTTGTCTGTCGACGGCGACGTCCGTCGGTTGTCCGTTCGGGTCGTGCAGCATTTTCTCGGCGTGTGTATCGACGTTGTAGGTTACGAGAGCGCCGGCGCCGCTGGCGGCCATAACGACCACGTCGCCGTCGGCCGCCATGCTGAAGATGCCAAGATCTTTTCCGAGGTCTCCGGACAACGTCTCAGGCGTCAGTCCGCCGCCCGGCCTGAGCGGCCAGTCGATCAGGTTCTGATGCTTACGATGCGAGCTCGTAATGCCAACGACGGTCGGCCTCTTCGGGGATGCGGGCATAATCGAACCGCTGTGACTCGACGCATTAAACGCCCCTGCGGGCGTGGCACCCTGAGGCATGCCGCACCCCAGCATGGCCCAAACGGCGCAACAGACAACTGCAAAGCGCCCAAATTTCAAGCTCTTCATCATGAGGAAACATTCTCGCACGGTTCGCGCGCTCCCCGCAGCGTCGGTCGGCCTCGCGAGCGCTCAGGTCGAATAGAACTGCGCGGTGCGCTCCCTAGATTCCAGTGCGAAACTGGCTTTCGCTTTGCTCGCGGCACCGTTGCAGTGACGGCTCGGTCGGTCGCACATACTCCCGATCGGCAAGTCTCTCGCACGGCTCGAAGGCACGTGGCGCCGCGGAGCCGTAGGCCGAGGCAGCGAATCATGCCGAAGCCCACGGCGTTCCGTTGGCAAGGAGCAAAGCACAAATGAGACGTTGGAATCTTAGCCACTATGCCATGAGCAGCTGTGCAGCGTTGCTCGCAGGATGCGGCGGTACGCAGCTGCCGATCGGCGCGCCCGGTGCGAATACGGCAGCAAACGAGGTCGCGCATCGGCTTCCGGCGACATCGTCCTACGAGGTCCTGCATCGCTTTTCTCTCCGTGGCCACGCTGCGTCATCAGCTCCTGTCGGGGGACTCCTGAACGTGAACGGCACACTGTACGGCACGACTTCCGGGAAAGCCACAGGCAAGCACGAGTGCGGTACGGTCTTCAGCTTAAGTACCGCCGGCGCCGAAAAGACGCTGCATCGCTTCCAGGGACCCGGTGATGGTTGCGGTCCCCTCGACGCCTTGGTCGACCTAAACGGTACGCTCTACGGCACGACATATACCGGAGGGCAGTACGGCCATGGAGTTGTCTTCAGCATAACGACGAGCGGCGCGGAGACGGTACTGTACACCTTCAAGGGGCCGCCCGACGGGGCAAATCCATGGGGCGGTCTCGTCGCTGTGAATGGTACGCTCTTCGGCACAACCGCGGGAGGTGGCAACGTTGGCGGTGTTCACTGCCCAGATACTGTCGGTGGTTACGGCTGCGGGACCATTTACAGCATAACCACCGGTGGAGCGGAGTCCGTGCTGTACGCTTTTAAGGGCGAACCCGATGGTTACAGGCCTCTAGCGCCCCTTATCGCAGTAAAGGGCAAGCTCTACGGTACGACAACGTCCGGCGGTCTCTACTCGGGCACGGTGTTCAGCGTCACCACGACAGGTTCGGAGAAGGTCCTGTACGCCTTCACCGGGGGTACCGACGGCAATTACCCGTTCGCGTCCTTGCTCAACGTAAACGGCACGCTCTACGGCACAACGACTTCTGGCGGTTCCTCTAACAATGGCAACGTTTTTAGCGTAACACCAAGCGGTTCGGAGAACGTGCTGTACAGTTTTGCGGGCGGATCCGATGGACAGAGCCCAGCCGCCCCCTTGATCAACGTCAATGGCACGTTCTACGGCACGACCAACTCCGGTGGCGGCTCGGGATGCAATAGCGGTCTCGCTAACGGATGCGGCACAATTTACAGTCTTACTCCGAGCGGTTCAGAAAAAGTGCTGAATCGCTTCCAAGGCGGCCGTGACGGCGCGCTTCCCCAAGGTGCGCTCGTCAACTTGAGCGGCACGCTCTACGGAACGACCTTTGCAGGCGGGGGCAAGGGATGCGACGGCCGCGGATGTGGAACGGCCTTCGCGATAAGACGGTAGCAAAAAAGCATTCGTCAAGGCACGACGCTGAAGGGGCTGCCGATCGGCGAGGCGGCCGCGGAGCCGTGGGCCGAAGCGGCGAATCATGCTGAGGACCTGCGGCGTTCCGTGGGTAAGGAGCAAACTACACATGAGACGTTGGAATCTTAGCCACTATGCAATAAGCAGCTTTGTCACCGCCGCGTTGCTCGCAGGCTGCGGTGGATCGCAGCCGCCGATCGGCACAGCGGGCGCTTTGGCGAAAGACACATCGCTGTTGCCGTCTCGCGCGGGAGCCCCTCGTGTGCCTGCGGTGTCATACCAAGTGCTGCATCGATTTACTCGCCACGGCAACCCGGTACACGATCGGGGAGGAGGAGCGTACCCGTGGGCGGGCTTGCTCGACGTGGGCGGCACGTTATATGGCACGACGACCGGGGGCGGCACGCACAATGGCGGAGTAGTTTATAGCATCAGCACCATCGGCGAGAAAAAGACGCTGTACAATTTCGGTACTGGCAGCTCCGACGGCTTCGAACCCCTCGCGGGCGTGATCGATGTGAAGGGCACGCTGTACGGGACAACCTTGCTTGGCGGCGCATGCGGAAGCGGAACCGTTTACAGTGTAAGCACAACCGGTGCCGAAGCGGTCCTGCACAGCTTCTGCAACTCCGATGGAGCGAATCCGGTGTCGGGCTTGATCAACATGAATGGGACGCTGTACGGCACGATGTATCAGGGCGCAAGCGGAGGACCGGGAAACGTCTACAGCCTAAGCACGAGCGGCGCGTTCAAAGTGTTGCATACTTTTTGCGGCAACGGCGATGGCTGCGGGCCTACAGCCGCCGTGCTCAACGTGGGCGGCACGCTATACGGCACGACTATTCGTGGAGGCACGGGAGGATGCTATAACGGCGCCGGATGCGGAACCGTTTTCAGCCTGAGCGGGACGGGCGCGGAAAAAGTGCTCTATAGCTTTCAAGGCGGATCGGACGGACAGGCACCGGACTCGAGCGTGATCGAGGTCAGCGGTGTGCTCTACGGCACGACGTTGTTCGGCGGGAATTCGGGATGCAACGAATATGGGAGTTGCGGAACGATCTACAGCGTAGGCACAAAAGGGAAAGAGCAAGTGTTGTACCGCTTCCACGGCTACAGTCAGGATGGCGCTAATCCGAATGCGGATTTATTGTGGGTGGGCGGCGTTCTTTACGGTACTGCACAGTACGGCGGATCCGGTTCCGGACGCGGTTCCGGGACCGTTTTCAGTTTTAGCAGCAGCGCTGGGGAACAGGTGTTGCACTCCTTTAGCGGCGGCTCCGACGGAGCGGTTCCAACATCCGACTTGATCGACGTTAATGGCACACTATACGGAACGACCTATGATGGCGGCCCCAACACTCGCTGCGGACGCCGCGCTCCCGGCTGTGGTACGGCCTTCGCGTTGACGCCTTAGCGCCACCACGCTGGCTCCTATTCGGCGGTTCCAAGTTCTGCTGCCAGTAGGTTTCGCCACGCAGCATATGCGTCAGCGTTTTGCGACGTTGCCTTTGTCTGAGCCAGCATCGCACTACCGAAGGCGCGAAAGTCGCTGCCAAACTGACTCTCCGATAGCTTCCATGCGGCGCGCATTCCGGGCACCGAGAAATAAAATTTGACACCCGCAACGTAGCTATTGAATGCCGCGTCAGAAAGCATCCCAGCCTCATGCTGAAGAAATGAGTCCTCGCCACTGAGAAATAGCGCGCGACAGATCCACATCCATTGAGTGAATTCCTCTCGCGTTAGCTCCGTGTCTCCCGCCATACCTTTTTGGAGAACCCGCGCGAACTCAGAGCTCGCAACTGCCAAGGAAGCTTGGGCGGTCCGATCTGCTCGACCCTGTTGCATCGTCGCGCGCTGAACACGCTCGGCTTGACGCACCTGCTGCGCCAAATACAGGAGCGAGGCGATCACCGCCACCGCGGCGATCGACTGGCTGACATAAAAGATGTGCTCAAGTGACATGATTGCGCCTTCGCATGCTGTGGGCGATATCTCCCGTCCTCCCGAGCCCGAAAGGTGGATTAAGAGGTCCGAGCTTCTTTTGCTGACTTCTGGATGGCCGCAGCCGCCGAGCGAGAGGGCCGTTCTGCGCAGTTGCGAGGCTACGCTAAGCGTCTACCGCTGTTTGCGAAGTTTGCGGCTTTGACTTCCAGGGTCGATACGGACAAGATTTTAAACAAACCCCCCACGTGCACCATAAAGGACAGCTCGCGCTGGGAGAGCGCCACACTACCTCTATCGATGAGCTTGCGGTTCTTTGCGCGCCTCGTCACGCAGCTGCGCACATGGCAAGGACAGACTCCTTGATCCTTGGTCCATGCAGCTCGCTCTGCGAGCCGCATGGAGCTCAGGGAATCGATTTACTAAGGCTTAGCGAACCTATTCGATAAAACGCGGCCCCACTCTTCGCCGCTCCTTTTTGAAAGCTAGCTGGTTTCAGTGCGCCGACGCAGGATGTGTCGGGCGCGCGTTCCGGAGCGGCATAGAACGAAACGATGACCTTTTGGGCGCACGGCGACCAGGGTGAGACAGTGTGCCCGACGCCTGGGATGCTGATGATCGTTGCGCGGGATAAGCGCGCTGCCGCCGCTTTCGCTCCTGCAAGCGACGTCAACGTGTCGAACGTTCCGGAGATGAGGAGCGTCGGAATGTTGCTGGCAACGGGCTCGTGCATTGATTTCGGAGCGAGCGGGAGTTTCCAGACATCGCGACAGTCTTCTTGAACGTACGCCCAGCCGCCGATACCTTCACGTTGCACCGAGGCCGGATAATCCGGAAACGCTTCTCGTCCGGCCGCGGCGAGTTCTTGCGGCGTCCCGAGGTAATCTTCGCGACAGGTGGTGCCGACCGCCAGACCGTCACCGAGAGCAGGTGCGCCCGGATGGTAGGGTGGCGCTCGGCCCGCCCGATCCTTGGCGATCGCCTCGATGGAATCGCGGCGGCCGGCGGCGAGCCCAGCAATCGTATCCGGCGCGGCTTGGAGCGTGGGAATGCTATATGTTTGGTTGCGCAACCAGTCGATCAACGCGCCGCCGTCAATCATCACCTTGATGTTCTTGCCGGTATTGGGGTCGCTGATTGTCGGCGTCAGCGGCTTGGCTTCGAGCTTATTGACCAGTCCAGTAAAGGTCTGTTCAAGATGGGGATGGGCCGCGTTGCAGGCCGGTTGCGCTGCGCAGGCCTTGAAGAGGTTGTCGAAGGCGTAGCGCGTGTTCCACCAGTTTACCGGGATGCTGTAGGTCGTCGGTAGGACCGAGTCGAGAACGACGCTGCGGATCCCCTCGGGATGGTCGCGCATAAGCGTCTGCGCCGTATACGTGCCGAACGAGTTCCCGTAAATGTTCCACTCGGCAATGCCGAGCACTTTGCGGAGATCGACCAGATCGGCGACGCTCTCGGTCGAATTGTAAGCACTGAGATTGGCGCCGGTAGCAGTGAGCTCGTCGCGGCAGGCCTTGGTCGCAGCCAAGTGAGCGCGCTTTGTTGCCTCGGAATAAAAGCGAAGGCCAAGAAGCTCTCTGGCGAAGTCGTTACTTGCCGCACAGATCAGCGCCGGCTTTGAGGACCAAGTGCCGCGCTGACTCACAACCCAGATGTCCCGGTCGCGAATGAAGTTCGCCTTGATTATCTCGTCGATTTCAAGCGGAGCAATGTCGCCAGGCCCGCCTTCCAGATACAGAATCGGATCGGGCCGCTTTTCCGAAGATTGTGCACGATATTTTGCGACCATGATCCGGATGGTGCGACCGTTCGGCCTGCTGTGATCTTCGGGGACGACGAGATAGCCGCAGCTCGCGTGGTCGAGCCAGTCTACGCCCTGGATTTTGGCGCACGGCGCCGGCTCGAAGCGCGGCACAGTTGCCGATCGATCGGCCTGTGCGACTTGTGCCGTAACCGAAAAAGCAAACAGAATGGCGAGCACGAGCAGATGTCGGTAGTTGATCGTCATGCGTCGAGATCCACGGTCAGATTGGTCCACACGATCAAGGTCACGTTATTGACGGGATCATACCCGATAAACGAATTGTAACCTGCCGTCTCGCCACCGTGATAGTAAATGACATTCTCCCCTAGCTGAGCAAAATGATACCGTAACCGTATTCTTGCCCGCCGGGCTTATGTCACTTAGTGTCGGTTAGCGACGCCTTGATGAGTCGCTCCCACGGTAGACGGTGGCGCCACCGACGGAAGGACGTCGATCTCGCCGAGCTGCCATAGAAAATTGTAAGGCATGTCGGCGATCAGCTGCCGCTGGAAACCGTCTAAACTGCTAAGCCCCAGACGATCCTAGCTGAGATGAGAAGGCCGGTCCCCAAAACGGACTTCTGAAAACGCAGTATCCGTGACGCACTCGAGGTGCAATGAAAGGAGACCGACCCTCATGACCAAGCATAGCATGAACCTCAAACGAGATAAAACGCCGGCAACGTCTCGCTCAATCGGAATCGACCTGGGCGACCGTTTTAGCGAGCTGTGCGTACTCGACGAGAACGGAGCCGTGGTAAGCCGAACGCGTCTCCGCACGACCCAGGCGACGTTGCAAGAATACTTCAGCGCGAAGGTGCCGGCGCGGGTCGCCCTTGAGACGGGAACGCATTCGGGCTGGGTAAGCCGGATCGTTGCAGCCTACGGCCATGAGGTCGTCATCGCTAATGCCCGAGAACTGCGCAAGATTCACCAAAACGATCGGAAAAACGATCGCACCGACGCAGAGATCTTGGCGCGTATGGTTCGCTTCGATCCGCAGCTGCTCGCCCCGGTCGTTCTTCGCACCGAGCAAATGCAGACCGACATCTCGCTTATCCGCGCACGTGACGTGCTGGTTGGCGCGCGAACGAAGCTCATCAACGCGGCGCGCGGACTGACCAAAGCCCTCGGCAGCCGCTTGCCGCGATGCACCAGCCCGTACTTCGCCCAGCGCGTTCGCGAACAGATGCCCAAGGAGCTAACATGGACCTTGACACCGCTGGTTACGGCGATCGATGCGCTCACCGAGCAGATTCGCTATTGCGACAAGCGCGTCGAGACCCTAGCTAAAGAACGCTATCCCGAGACAGCGGTGCTGCAACAGATCGCTGGAGTTGGATCGCTAACGTCGTTGGCCTTCGTGCTGACACTCTTCGATAAGGGGCGCTTTGCGCGCAGCCGCGACGTGGGGCCGTACCTCGGACTGGTCCCGCGACAGGACCAATCCGGTGACCGCTCACCACAGTTGCCGATCACCAAAGCCGGCAACGGGTATCTGCGCAGATTGCTCGTCGGCAGCTCGCACTATATCCTGGGGCCTTTTGGACCGGATTCAGACCTGCGCCGCTTCGGGCAGCATCTGGCTGGGCGAGGCGGCAAGAACGACAAGAAACGCGCCATCGTGGCCGTGGCTCGCAAGCTTGCGGTGCTCATGCATCGATTGTGGGCCACGGCGGAAATCTACGATCCATTGCGATTGGGCAAGGTCGCGGCCGAGGCTAGCATCGCTTAAGCGCTAGAATTAGCAGACCGCGGGCCCTGCATAGTTTTTTCAGCGAACAATTCGCCGCGTTTTGGTGACTGCGACTCGCGCTAGGATCGTTTCAGATCGCCGCCTAGATGGCAGCACCAGACTCTACGATGAACCCCAAAGTGCACCGAGCCGCCAATGGCTTACAGCTGAGTGCGTATGGAAGCGGGGCGAGACGAATTGTTTTAGTTGAACGTGCCTGGCCGCCACGTCGGCCTTGACAAAATCGGCCTTCTCATGGAAGCGCGATGCGGCCTCGCGAGCGCGGGGGGCTTACGGCTTCAGCGCGAAGACCGTTCCGTTATTGTACCTGCCACCATGAAAGGTGGTGCCGTACAGTGTGCCATCCACGTGGATCAAGGCAGCGGTGGGGTGTATGCCATCGATTCCGGGGCCGCCGAAGCTGTGCAGCACTTTCTCCGTGCCGCTCGGCGTGATACTAAAGACCGTCCCGCCGCAGCTGCCGCTGCCGCAATAGTACGGGCCGCCATATTGCGTCGTGCCGTAGAGCGTGCCCTTTAACTCGATCAAGGATGCCACCGGAGCAGCGCCGTCGGTTCCCTTGCCGACGAAGCGGTGGAGCACTTTTTCCTTTCCGCTCAGCGTGACGCTAAAGACCGTCCCGCAACTCCCGGCGCTATCACAATTACCTGAGCCGCCATTTTCCGTGGTGCCGTACAAGACTCCGCCCACGTCGATCAACCCCGCGCTGGGATTAGAACCATCAGTTCCGTTGAAGCTATACAGTACTTTCTCTTTGCCGTTGAGCGTAATGCTAAAGACCGTGCCGTAGCCACGGGCGCCGCCACGCTCCGTCGTACCATAAAGCTTACCCTTTACCTCGATCAGGGAGGCAGCGGGTTGACTACCATCGTTGGCGGCGCCGAAGTTATGCAGCACTTTGTACGTGCCGCTCGGCGTGATGCTAAAAACCGTCCCGCAGCATTTATGATGCGCTCCGCCAAATTCCGTGGTGCCGTAGAGCGTGCCGTTTACCTCGATCAGGGGGGCGACGGGATCAAAGCCATCTTTTTTGTTGCCGAAGCTGTGCAGCACTTTCTCCGTGCCGCTCGGCGTGATGCTAAAGACCGTTCCGCAGGGGAAATAGCTCGTCGTACAAGAGGGCGCGAAGCCGCCGCCGTCGCTCGTTGTGCCGTAGAATGTGCCGCCCAGGCCTACCAGGCCGGCCTCAGGATTATTTCCATCAGGTACTCTACCAAAGCTATACAGCACTTTCTCTTTGCCGCTCAGCGTGATGCTAAAGACCGTGCCCTGGGCGTAGTAGGCACCGCCAATTTCCGTCGTACCATAGAGCGTGCCGCCCAGGTTGACTAACGTCGCCTCCGGCAACTTGCCATCATCGCTTCTTTTGCCAAAACTATACAGGACTTTATAGTTCGCGCTACCGGTTCGTGGCGCGAGCGCCGAACCTTGCGGCAGCGCGCCCGGCGTGCCGATCGGCGGCTGCGATCCGCCGCATCCTGCGAGCAATGCTGCGGCGACACAGCTGCTTATTGCATGGTGGCTAAGATTCCAGCGTCTCATGTGTGCTTTGCTCCTTGCCGACGGAACGTCGCAGGTCTCGGCGTGATTCGTCGAAGGCGCTGTTCAAAACGAACCTCGCCGCTGGAGCGCGTGATGATCAATCTACCAGCTGATGACGACTAGGCCGTTGCCCCTAGCATTTTTCCAGTTACCCCAATATCGGACGTTTGTGGCGCGGGGTTCAGCGTACGATGACCCGCCGGCGCCACCACCGCCGCCTACATCCCCAGCGTGTACGTCACAAGCGCTCCCGCCCCCACCACCGCCGAAGTAGCCTCCGCCGCCACCTCCGCCACCTTCGGGGTATGCTCGGCGCCCATGGTGCGCAACCACCCCGCCGCTTCCACCGAGACCGAGCGCCCCATCCGATCCGGGACTGCCAGCGGAGCGACAATACTCGACTTTGGCACCACCTGGCCCGCCGGCGCCGCCTGCCGTTTGTGTGCCTCCAGACCCGCCCCGGCCCGGGGAGCCTTGGCCATACGACATCCCGTCGCTGCCCGGACTACCGGTGAGCCCGCCGCTCCCGCCTGCACCATAGCCGCCGCCAGAGGAAAAGCGGTAGGTGAGGCCGCCAGTACCGCCGCCTCCGGCGGCGACCAGAATGCGATTGCGCAGCCTACCGTGACCGGTTCGCACATCCGAGGCGCCACCTCCATTGCTGCCACCCTGTCTGTTGCCGTGACCGCCGCCGTTAAAACCATCGGCACCGCCGACGTAGACGCTCAACCGCTCTCCTGACGCGACTGGAATGACGGCATAGACTCGAGCTCCTCTTCCAGAGCTCAGACAGTGGTAGAAGGTGCCACCGGCACCACGAGCGACAACCGTGATGCTGCGCACGCCCGCCGGTACCGTGAACGACTGAGCCTCCCCGGTAAAAACGAAGGTCTTGCTGTGCGCGGGCGACTTGGCTAAGGACCCGTATCCCGAGGACGCCGGCGCACCGATCGGCGGCTGCGATCCGCCGCAGCCTGCAAGCAGTGCGGCCGCAACGCAAACGCTTAGCGCACCATGGCTTAGATACCAACGTCTCATTTGTGCTTTGCTCCTTGCCAACGGAACGCCGCGGACGTCCGCATTATTCGCCGCTCTGACCCGCGGCTCCGCGCTCACCTCGCCCTCGTAGCCGGCATCGCGAACATGGGCGGGCCGGGGTGACGTGCAGCGGCGATTTTGGAAGCCCGTCGCTTATGGCTTCAACGCGAAGACCGTTCCGCTCTGGTGCGTGCCGCCGCCCGCTGTCGTCCCGTACAGGGTGCCATTCACGTCGATTAATGCAGCAGCTGGGCCTCTGCCATCGGTCCCGCTCCCGAAACTGTGCAGCAGTTTGTACGTGCCGCTCGGCGTGATGCTAAAGACCGTCCCGCAACCGCACGCATATTCGTAGTACGCACCGCCAGATGCGGTCGTGCCGTAGAGCGTGCCCTTAACCTCGATCAGCGATGCGACGGGGCCAGCGCCATCGGTTCCTTTCCCGACGAAGCGGTGGAGCACTTTTTCTATACCGCTCGGCGTGATGCTAAAGACGGTTCCGCACCTGTTGGTGATATTACAAAACTGGCTACGATGGATACGCGCGCCGCCAACTTCCGTCGTGCCGTACAACGTGCCGCCCACGTCGATCAACCCTGCGATTGGACGAGCGCCGTCGGTTCCACTGCCAAAGCTATGCAACTGTTTCACCCTGCCACTCAACGTGATGCTAAAGACCGTGCCCCACCCATACGCACCGCCGTCCGCCGCAGTGCCGTAGAGTTTGCCCTTTACCTCGATCAGTGAGGCGGTGGGAACCCCGCCACTGAAGCTATGCAGCACTTTCTCCGTCCCGCTCGGCGTGATGCTAAAAACCGTCCCGCAGCCGCCGCACTCATTCTTATACGCGCCGCCATATTGCGTGGTGCCGTAGAGCGTGCCGTTTACATCGATCAGCCCCGCCGCGGGCAAGTTGCCATCGGGTGGGTTGCCGAAGCTATGCAGCACTTTTTCCGTGCCGCTCGGCGTGACGCTAAAGACCGTGCCGCAGCTGAAATAATAAAGGTAGCCGCAAATATTCGAGCCGCCTGAGTCCGTCGTGCCGTAGAGTGTGCCGTCCATGTCGATCAAGCCGGCGCGAGGGTTCATTCCATCGGAACCGCCGCCGAAAGCGTAGACCACCTTCTCCTGGCCGTTCAGGCTTAGGCTGTAGACCGTTCCGCATTCGTATGCGCAACTGGTATTTCCGCCCGACTGCGTCGTGCCATAAAGCTTGCCATGTACCTCGATCAGGGAAGCAGTAGGAGAACTGCCGTCGGGGCTGCCGGCAAAGCTATATACGACTTTGTAGTTCGAGCTATCGACGCGTGCCGCGAGCGAGGTGGTTTGTGGCATCGCCCCCGGCGCACCGATCGGCGGCTGCATGTCATCCTGACCCTTCGACAAGCTCAGGGGAAGGACACCGCATCCTGCGAGCAATGCTGCGGTGACACAGTTGCTTATTGCGTGGTAGCTAAGATGCCAACGTCTCATGTGCGCTGTGCTCCTTGCCCACGGAATGCCGCAGGGCTAAAGATCATTCGCCGCCTCGGTCCGCGGCTCCGCGACCACCTCGCCGATCCGCAGTCCTTCGGGCATTTGCCCGGGCAGGCCCGTGACGTAACATAGAGCCCTATTGATCTCCGCCGGCGGCGCTATTCGGCCTAATCCGAAGGTGCTTCAGCGACGTGAACGCAGAGACGAACTTGAAAGGCCAGCGCAAGAATATGGAAAGAGCTGATCCCACATGGCTTGATGATGTCATCGAATGTGATTTACTAGCCCGCGCTAGATCAAATGAGGACCGACGATTGTCGAGGTGGCCGCGGAGCCGCGGGCCGAAGCGGCGAATCGTGGTAAGGCCCGCGGCGTTCTGTGGGCAAGGAGCACAGCGCACATGAGACGTTGGAATCTTAGCTACCATGCAATAAGCAGCTGGGTCACCGCAGCACTGCTCGCAGGATGCGGCGTGGCGCAATCGCCGATCGGCGCGCCTGGCGCGATGCCGCAAACGCCGGGGAGTGCGCCGGCTCGGAGTGCGGCACATCGCCTTTCGGCCTCCTAGCAACAGCTTTACCGCTTTCGCCACGGATCGCACCCCACCGCCGCCTTAATCAACCTGAACGGCACACTCTACGGCACAACCCGTACCGGCGGCAGTCGAGGCGGCTACGGAACCGCATACAGCATAACAACGAGTGGCGTACATAAGCTGCTTTATCGGTTCCGTGGCGGCTCCGACGGGCGCACTCCGCATGGATTACTCAATGTGAATGGTACGCTCTACGGGACGACGACGTTCGGGGGGGACTATAGCTGCGGCGCCGGTGAAGGCTGCGGAACCGTTTACAGCATAAGCACTTCCGGCACGGAGAAAGTGCTGTACGCTTTTAAAGGGGCTTCCGATGGAACGTATCCGATTGGTGGTTTAATCAACGTGAGCGGTACGCTCTACGGCACGACTTCCGGAGGCGGCACCTATGGACAAGGAACTGTTTTCAGCGTAACCACAAGCCGCCAAGAAACCGTTCTGCACAGTTTCGCATACCCTCCCGTCGATGGCGAAAATCCCGAAACAAGCTTGGTCGACGTGAACGGCACGCTCTACGGAACGACAAATTATGGTGGCGCGGGCCTATATTTTGGAACGATTTTCAGCATAAGCACGTCCGGCACGGAGAAAGTATTGTACAGTTTCGCCGGCGGCTCCGATGGCGCTCACCCTGGGGCGAGCGTGATCGACGTGAATGGTACTCTCTACGGCACTACAAGTTACGGCGGTTCGGGATGCTTCACGAGCCACGGCCTTTATTCTGGCTGCGGAACCGTTTTCGCCGTAACCACAAGCGGCCAAGAGACCGTTCTGCACCGTTTCGGGGGCAGCGGAGACGGCGCAACTCCCATCGCTGGCCTGATTGACGTGAACGGCGCGCTTTATGGCACGACTTTCAATGGAGGCGCGTATAGTGGAGGAACCGTCTACGGCATTAGTACGTCCGGTGGGGAAACGACACTCTACAGTTTCGGCGGTAAACCCGGCGACGGCGATGCGCCGTTGGCGTCCCTTCTCAACGTCAATGGCACGCTCTATGGCACCACAAACTACGGCGGCAGGCATGGGCACGGAACGGTCTTCACGTTGACCCCATAAGGGGCTTCCAAAATCGCCGCTGCACGTCACCCCCGCCCGCCCAGGCTCGCGATGCCGGCTACGAGGGCGAGGTGAGCGCGGAGCCGCGGGTCAGAGCGGCGAATAATGCGGACGTCTGCGGCGTTCAGTGGGCAAGGAGCAAAGCACACATGAGACGTTGGAATCTTAGCCGCTATGCGATAAGCAGCTGTGTCACCGCAGCATTGCTCGCAGGATGCGGCGCGGCGCAATCGCCGATCGGCGCGCCGGCCATCCCGCCCGAGAACGAAACCGCCGTAACAGGACCAGCTGCGAAAATATGCGGCGTCCAGATTCTCCATGCGTTCACTGGGGATCACGGTTATTTTCCTAACGGTTGGGGGCCGAGTGGACTGAGGCTCGTCAACGGCAACATCGTCGGCACGACCTATTATGGCGGCTCGTCCGACCACGGCACCGTCTATACGCTCGCGTCTTCGGGTCATTACAACGTGCTGTACTCGTTCAAAGGAAGTCCCGACGGCTACGGTCCGGGAGGCCTCATCCTCTACAACGGAAACTATTACGGCCTCACTAACCGCGGCGGCCTCTACGATGGCGGATCGGTTTTCGAGATAACGCCGTCCGGACAAGAACACGTCGTCTATTCATTCGGCCGCGATAAGCTGGATGGAGCGTTTCCCGTTGGGATGATGCTCTACGATGGCAAGTTCTACGGCACGACGTACTACGGTGGCGGGCATGGCGACGGATGGGGCACCGTCTTTGAAGTCAGCCCCGATGGCGAGGAACGAATTCTGCACCGGTTCGGTGGCCGAAAGGACGACTATGCCGGAACCCCCGGCGCCGATCTCACGGTATTGAATGGGATCCTCTACGGCACCGCCGGCACTTCGAAGCACGGCTACGGCACGATCTACTCGCTAACCAAATCGGGGCATTATGAGAACATTCACACGTTCACCGGCCCCGAGGGCGGCAATGGCGTGATCGCGTCATATCATGGCGCGCTTTTTGGAACCACGAACGGCGGTATCGCCGGCAAGCATTACATCTTCTATCGCGGCGCCTTCTTTGAGATGCAGCGGCCCGGCGATTTCCATATCATCACGCGCCTTGGGAATCTAACGAATCGGCCCGGTGGTCTACTGCCGGTGGATGGAGCGTTTTACTTTGGGATGGGCCCGGGCCCGTACAAGAACGGCGGCATTCACAAAGTTACATTGTCCGGTGACGTATCGTTGGTGTGTTGGTTTAAGCTGCGCCCTCACGGCCACAACGACGGTCAGCACGGTGGTAACGGAGTAGGCCTGACGTATCAAAGTGAGTCGCTCTACGGCCAATCCCTATGGGGCGGCCCAGATCAAGCCGGGGGCGGAACGGTACTTAGGGTGACGACACCGACCAAATCCTAATCGTTCTTGAGGCTCAGCGGTTATGGGATGGCGTTGTTGTTGGGCGTGCGCGTCTCAAGGAGCGAATCGTACAGACGCCCGTGGTGTTCCGTGGGCAAGGAGCAAAGCACAAATGAGACGTTGGAATCCAACCCGAGGTGCGCTAAGCGTTTGCGTTGCGGCCGCACTGCTTGCAGGCTGCGGCGGATCGCAGCCGCCGATCGGGGCGCCGGGCACGATGCCGCAAACGCCAGCGGCACAGCAGGCGGTGCCCCCGGCCGAGAGTTCGGGGCCGTTCCTTTACGTGGGCGGCTTCAAGCTCTTGATGTATGCGTTGGGCAGCTCGAAGCCGCTGCACGTCGCCAAAGTGAACCCCATCATTTACGGCGCCGCGATTGCCCTCGATTTGCACGGTCACCTTTGCGAGTCGAACCGAGAGATAAGCTATGGGGAGCTCTTTGACTACGACGCGCATACCCTTAAATTCTTGAAAGCGTCAAGCGGCGTAGACTACCGCGCACTGGCCGCCGATCACCTCGGCTACGTCTATGCATCCAGACCCGCGGCAGACATTGTCGTGTTTGCTCCCGGCTGCTTACACCAGGTGAACGTTATCCGTCGCGGCGCAACCAATGCTGGGTCGCTGGTCTTCGATCGCTCGGGGAATCTCTATAAAGGCAATGGCTATCCTAACGACGTGGTGAGCGTCTACGCCCCAACAAAGCAACCCGGGCACATGCGGCTCATTCGCCAGATACGCGATGGCATCAGTGAGCCCGGTCCGCTCGCCATTGGGCCGTCAGGCGACCTTTTCGTCGCAAACTACAGCTACAGTGAAAGGAACAGCTATATTACCGTCTACCAGCCCGGCGGCTCGACGCCCGTGCTAAGAATCACGAAGGGCATGAAAGTCGCCGGGAGGCTCGCAGTGGATTCAAAGGGGCGGCTCTACGTTGCGGTGCCAGATTATGCGGTGCGTCATGGCGGCTGGATTTCTGTTTACGCGCCGGGAGGCACGCAGCCGGTAAGGAAGGTGCCCGTACACAACCCGGTTGCGCTTGCCCTTGATCCCTCTGACAATCTCTACGTTGCGAATCAGGCGAAAGACAACTCCGTGCTCCTCTACAGCGCCGGCGCAACGAAACTGCTTCAAACCATCAAGTTAGGTCCGCGCAACCAACCAAGTGCCCTTCTCATTGGATCGCCGTAGCGCTTTCACTTTGAAACCGCTCCACCATCTAGTCACGTCGCCCCCGCCGCCGTATATCGAACTTCTCGTCAACGACACGATGAATACATCTCCGGAAGGGTCAACGCATTCACCCAGGGGGTTGTGGTATGGCGCCCGGCGCGCCGATCGACGGCTGCGATCCGCCGCATCCTGCGAGCAACGCTGCGGTGACACAGCTGCTTAGCCCACGGACTTCGCGGGGCTAGGGATGATTCGCCGCCTAGACCCACGGCTCCGCGGCCGCCTCGCCGCTAAGCGCCGTTTAAAACGATGGTGCGAGACTGCAATGCGCCACGCGATCGACGCCGGGCTGCGCAGCCGCGAGACTAGCTCAGCCGCTTAACCGCTAACGCGATGCGGCCTCGCGAGTGCCTCGGGGGCGAGCTATTCGGTCGCTGCTACGAAAATTGGAATATCGTCGGGCTGCAGGTTGAGTAGAAACGGTCGCGCCAATTTTCCACCTTTTGGATATTTCCAAAACTGCATCGGACCGCGCGTCAGCGGCATAACGGTGCCGATTTCTCCGTTAGCGATGAAAAAATCCGAGCCCAGGTAATGGTCTAGCCGAACTTGCGCGACGATATGGCCATCCGCTATGCGGTCAATCGCCTTGGCCTTCGGGTCGGCCAGAGCGATGTCTTTTCCATCCCATAGGAGAGCACCGGCGAACTTTATTTCTGCGCCGAGGTTTAAATTCTCAAAGTGATTACCGCCGTGCGGCAGTTCGGCAAACTCAAACCCACTCTTGAGCGTATGTAAGCCATCGATAAAGAGATTGCCTTTTGAATCGTACGCACAAAACTGATAGGCATAGATGCGCTTGTCGATGTAGATTTTGGACGTGCTGCTCGCATTCTCGTAAATGGACACGCTGCCGCGGCCACCTCCGGCGGCAAGATAGTTCGTTACGGCAATGCGGCCTGAGGTGGGATCTACGGCGCAGGCCGCCGGGTATTCTCCAGGATCACTTAACGTACCGATCTGCTTAGCCCGGCCAGAGTCAAACTCAGCGATGCTCGACGCGCCCGCAAGCGTCACGAAGACGTGGTCGTTTCTGCCGACGCAAGCCGCCTGAGGCTGATCTAGCCGAGCGATAAGCTTGCGCTGGTAGAATTTCCCGCTCGCTGAATACATCGCGATGAAGCCGTACCGGGGATAGATAACGTAGATTAGCTCTTTCGGGACCTGCCCGTGCAATGCAATCGGACGACTCTGCGGCATCGCTCCCGGTAAGCCGATCGACGGCTGCGGTTCGCCGCAGCCGGCGAGCAACGCTACGGTGACACAGCTCCTTATCGCATAATGGCTGAGATTCCAACGTCTCATGCGTGCTTTGCTCCTTGCCCGCGGAAGCCGCGGGCCTCGGCATGGTTCGCCGCTTCGGCCCACGGCTCCGCGGCCACTTCTGGCTTCGGCCGGAGCGAGTTGCACAGCGACGAGGGGCCGCCGATCGGCGCGATGGCGGCGAAGTAGTGGCACGGGTGACTTGGACGCTGGCGCGTTTGCTGCGGCGCTGGGACTGAACCGCGGCGCGCCGAAGATAGCCGAGCTGCGTTCGCGCAGAATAAGGAGCAAAGCGATGAAGGTTCGAGGACTTGCCCAAGTACTTAGCAGCAACCTCGCCGCCGCATTGCTGGCAGGGTGTGGCAGCTGGCAAGGCGGCCCGCCAGACGCGGCGACGATTTCAGCCCCGCAAAGTTTACCTGCCTCCCGGTCAGGGGTTAAGCAGTCGGCCTCGCGGGGCGACCTTGTCTATCTAGCGGTTTACCCAGAAGTTCTCGTCTACAGCTACCCGGGTGGCAAACACGTTGGTACCCTCACAGGTGTCAAACACCCCGTCGCGCTTTGTGCCGATATTAGCGGCAATGTTTGGGTGATAGAGTCAGATTCCCACAGCCAGAGCAAACTTCTCAAGTATGCCCATGACGGCTCCAAGCCCATAGCAAGTTTACGCTTAGACGATCGCGCCGACGCGTGTTCAGTTGATCCTGGCACCGGCAATCTTGCCGTGGGAACGCTAAATTCAAACGTAGCGGTATGGGCTAACGGCCAAGGTTCGCCCACGTTGTATTCGACCCGCGCGTTCTTCAAGGAGGTGCGCACGATCTCTTACGATGGCGAGGGCGATCTTTACATGAGAAGCTTTGCCAGCGGTGAATCGGGGGCTTGGCTTCCCAAAGGCGGATCTACCGTCATGCAATTCCACATCACCAAACTCGGTTCGTATGGGTGGGATGGTCGATACTTCGTAATTGGACCGGCAAACGGCTACACGGAGCCGCTGACGATCTATAAGCTACACGGCGGAAGGGGTAAGGTAGCAGGGAACGTTTCGCTCAAGAGCTGCGCCGCCGGTTACGAGTCGAGCTTTTCAATTGCCGGTTCGGAACTTGCCGTTTCTTGCGGGATCGACGAAACGAGTTCATTGAACTACTACAAGTATCCAAAGGGGGGGAACCCAATCAAGACTGTTGTCCCCGGTGCAACCGGTAGCGTGGCGATCTCCGTCGCCTCATCGGCCTCTCGCCGCTAGTAATGGAGACAAGAACGAACAACGAGGCCAAGACGGCCGTTTGGATTCTGGCTATATATCCGTAAGGCGGTAAGCCTATCAAAATACTTGGCAACGTCGCCTGGAGCATTCACGGCATGACCGTTAGCCTCGCGCCACGCTAGTACGGCGCCTTTGCCCTCTGCGCCGCTTCGCGAAGCGAGGCCGTGTCATTGCGTCGACCTTCGATCGCATCGCCCGGGCGAGGGGGGCCTTGTATAATGCTCCAAGGCCTGTCCACTCTGCCCATCATTGGAACCTCACTTGAGGATAAAAAAACTGCGACCGCCCAATCCTCGAGCGTTGACAACGTCAACTTCACATACATGGGGACCGCGGCTTGGGGAATCAGCTGCAACTCTTTGGTAATCCTAATCGATCCCTACCTATCCAGAATTAGCGGACCCGCGCCACCGGGTTCGCTATACCAAAAAGTCAGTAGGGATTCACGTCCGACATACGGATGGGACGATGTCGCGACGCCGGAGACGGCCACCGTTGCTACACATACTCCGAGAGCAGACCTCATTCTCGTTACGCACGCGCACTACGATCACATTCTGGACGTTCCCGGTATCGCGCTGAGAACGCGCGCGCCCGTGGTCGGTCACGAGAGCACGCAGAATATACTGCGAGCATATGGAGTACCCGAAGAACAGTTGCTTACCGTACGCGGTGGTGAAGACTACGATTTCGGTCGGTTCTCCGTGAAAGTCATTCCGAGTATTCACAGTGCTTTGGATCATAAGCACTATTACAGCTCTCTTCAGGCTCCCGCCGGCATGAAAGCTCCTCTGACGCTCCGTCAGATGCACCCCGAAGGCGGCACGCTAGCGTACCTCATCCGCCTGAACCGGCAACAGATCCTGGCGTTTGGCTCTATGAACTACATCGAACGGGAAATCGCCGGATTGGATCCGGACGTCTTGATCGCCGGCGCTGGCGCGTCGCGCAAAGAGATCTACGACTACAGTGGCCGGCTTATGCGCACTCTCAACTTTCCGAAGTTGGTGCTCCCTACGCATTGGGACAATTTCCTCGTCCCTTTCACCGCCCCACAAATGCGAGAGCTTGGCGCTTTGCAATTCTTTGTACGCGAAATCGAAGCAGTTTCGCCGCACACCCGAGTCGTCGTTCCGGAGTACTTCACCACTTTCGCGTAGCGTTGCAACGCTGACCACAGCCTGTAAATCGCCGCTCCGGGCGGCGCTCCGCGCATGAGGGGAGGATGGTGCGAGAGTGAGTACGGCGTAAGGATGGGTGGTGAATATGTTAATAGCTGCAGCGTTGGTTGCCTTGTCGCCGGCTTCCGACCCGGTTCCATCACTCGGCCAGTTCGCGGGTCACTGGGAGGTGAAAGCAAGCTCCATAAACGCTACGCGTGCCAGTTCCAACCAAATCGCTGAGGATTGTCAATGGTCGGACCAGCGAGCGGTCATGATTTGCGAGGAGAATGTTCTCGGTCGCCCGGTTGACAATGTCACGTTGATGTGGTGGGACTCAGCCGGGAAAACCATCCGGTTCGAAGGTCTCGGCCTGGATGGATTGTCGTACTCGGGAACGATAACAATAGCCGGCGACGTTTGGACCTGGGCCTACGCTGACCTCGGCGAGCGGCGATTTCGCACGATAAATCGCTGGAGTTCCGCGGATCGGATAGAGTACACGTCTGAAAAGTCTATTGATAGTGGAAAGACTTGGACCATTGACGAGAGTGGAACCGAGATCCGAACAAAAAAACCATGATCGGTGGTAGTTCGAAATGCGGTGGGTGGCGGCTGCGGAACCGTCTTTGCGTTGACCCCTAAGCCAGGGCATTAGGTCGTACCCAGCTTTCGCGAAACGCCGAGCCGCTGTGCTAAGTGGTTGTTGGACTTTGCAACTGCGCGGCACAGCAACATAGCGCAGCACGTCGCAACGCCGGGCGCGGGGGGCCTTGTATAGATGGGAAATGCTATGATCCACGCGTGAGGTAGACCGATGGGGCCTGGGGTTGATAACCCGTAAACGAGTTTTTGGTCACCTCACTGTGGTGTTCCATCCATTCCGAACAGTTGCTCGGGCTTCGAGCCCGCATTGACAAGATTGGAGTTGGAAGATGGACGAATGTATCCCAGTTCAGTGGCTCGCATCCACCAAGTGCAACCCTATTATCGCGGCGTTCTATAAACGCTTGAGAGCGGCCGGGAAAAACCCAAAGTGGCGATCGTGGCCTGCATGCGCAAGCTCTTAACCATCCTCAATGGCATGGCTCGCTCAGGAGAAGCCCGGCGCAGCTGCACCTAAATTTCCTGATACAGTTGCTCGTTTTGAAAGGCCTTAGCTCCTGATTTTGAGAAACGGGGCGCCGGGTGCCATGCTCCAAGCGCTGAACATTGCGTCGTCGTTCTTTCAGGTCTTACAGAGTCTTGGCAAATACTCAAAAGACGGTTCGAATCGTTGCAGCGAAGTCACAGCGGCGCACCACTATTTTCGGATGCAAAGGAGAGATTTTAATGCCTGTCGTGGGTATTGGCGGCGTATTCTTTCGGGCAAACGATCCTGAGGCGCTCCAGGAGTGGTATCGAAAGCACTTGGGCTTGGTCACCGATGACGCGTACCAGTGGATGCAACAGTCTGGCCCAACTGTCTTTATGCCCTTCCCTCTAGACACAGACCACTTTCCCGCGTCCAAGCAGTGGATGATCAACTTCCGGGTCGCGGATTTGGATCAGTTGCTATCGGCGCTCCGCGACGCCGATGTAGCGGTCACCACGAATCCTGACTGGGATACACCTGAAACGGGCAGGTTTGCCCGTATCAACGATCCGGAGGGCAACCCCGTGGAATTGTGGGAGCCACCTTCTTAGGCTTAGGTTTCTTACTCGTCCAAATGGACTGTATAGAGTCGACGATTGCTTGTGATATTTGCCCGCTTCGATCGCAGCGCCCGGACAGGGGGGCTCGTTTCCAAGCGCTCTATCTCCTTGGGGTTTGAGCCCCAGAAACTAGTCCAACGGGAATTGTGGGTTTCCGGCCAAGATGGCCTGCAAAGGAGACCCGCATGCGCAAGCGACGCTACACCGAAGCGCAGATTGTCGCAATCCTCAAAGAGCTCGATGCCGGCCGCCCTGCCGCGGAGCTCGCTCGCAAACACGGCGTTCACGTAAACACGCTGCGGCTGTGGCGCAGCAAATACGGCGGCCTCGACATCAGCGATCTCTCACGGCTTAAAGAACTCGAGTCGGAAAACTCGCAAATGGAACGCATCATTGCCCGCCAGGCTCTGGAGCTCCGAGCGCTGTCCGAGGTGATCCGAAAAAACGGGTGGGGCCCTCAGCGCGCAAAGAAGCGGTGAGGGCTCTCCAAATCGAGGGGCTGAGCGAACGCCAAGCCTGCCGTCTCGCACAATGTCCCCGGCCGACGATGCGATACAAATCACGCAAGATACCCGACGACCAGCTCGTCCGCGATCGGCTGCGCTGCCTCGCGCAAGAACGGCCGCGCTTTGGCTGGCGACGACTCAAGATTTTCCTCAAGCGAGAAGGCATCGTGATGAACAATAAGCGTCTGCGTCGGCTCTACCGCGAGGAACGCTTGCAAGTACGGCCCCGAAAGAAGCGGCGCGTGCGGTTGATCCGCGGGAACGTGTCGCCGGCGCCGCTACGGATCAACGAAGAGTGGGGCCTGGATTTTATGCACGAATACCTGATGACCAAACGAAAAGTCCGCCTCCTCACCATCGAGGATCGTTTCAGCCGTGAGGGTCTCGCACTGGATCCGGAGTTCTCCTTAACGAGTCGACGCGTAATCCGCACGCTCGACGCTATTGCCGAACTTCGCGGTTATCCATTGCGGCTGCGCGTCGATAACGGTCCGGAGAACGTGGCTGGCGCGATGTTGCAATGGTCGATCGACCACGGCGTGTTGCTGCACTTCATCGATCCGGGTAAGCCGGCGCAGAACGCGTGGATCGAGTCCTTTAATGCTCGTGTCCGAGATGAATTTCTCAATGTCCAGATCTTTCGATCGCTTCCCGACCTCCACGACGCGGCTGATGCATGGCTCGTCGACTACAACGAAGTACGTCCGCACTCGTCGCTTCAGTACCTCACGCCGAAGGAATTCGTCGAATCTCTGACAACTCACCCCATCCCACAATTGCCGGCGGCTTAAAAAATGGGCTCAAACCCCTTGTATGATGGCGGTAGGGCAGGTCACGCTGATTGAACTCCTTGGGATTTGAGCCTGTGGGATAGATAGGCGGCCTGCCCATGGCGTCTGCAGAGATCGGACGGTATCGTGAGCATCGTGTCGGCGATTAGCTCGAATGCACAAGGTCGATCCAGAAGAGACGCCGTCGTTGGAGGCTGCAGCACATGGCATCGTTCTTGGGAATCGATCTCTCGAAGGAGACGTTTCATGCGTTTCTTCTCAGCGATCAGGGCGAAGCGAAACGAGTCTTTCCAAACACCTCTAAGGGCTTTGAACAGTTGACGGCGTGGCTGAAGAATCGTCACGCAGCTGACGTCCACATCTGCATGGAAGCGACCGGCGCATATTGGGAGGCCTTGGCAGTCTACCTTCACGAGCTCAAGCATCGCGTCAGCGTCGTCAACCCGGCGCGCATCAAGGCGTTCGCGCAGAGCGAGCTGCTGCGAACAAAGACCGACGCGGTTGACGCAGCTCTCATCGCACGCTTCTGTCGGAGCCAAGTTCCTGAGGCGTGGATTCCGCCGGCGCCAGAAATCCGTATACTGCAAGCTCTGATGCGCCATTACGAGCATCTGAAGACCACCCGAGCGCAGCAGTCGGTGTACGCACAATCTTCAGAGTCAGCCATCGTTACAGACTCGATTCGGGAGGTCATCGAGACGCTCGACTAACAGATCGCAGCGGTCGAGCGCAAGATCCGTGAGCACTTCGACGATCACCCCGATCTTAAGCGTCGGCGCGACCTGCTGACGTCGATCCCAGGAATCGGTGACACAACCGCGGGTTCCATCCTTTCGGAGATCCCGCATCTCGATCGCTTCCAATCCGCCAAGGCGGTCGCCGCGTTTGCTGGGCTATAGCCACGAGAACGGCGTTCTGGAACCTCAATTCATGGACGCCCTCGGCTTTGCAAGCCGCGAGCATCTCGCACGGCTCGAAGGTGCGCGGCGGCAAGCTCGTGCCGCATAAGCGGCACTGGAAGGCTTTGAAAAGGCTCTAAGCTCAGCCCGCGCTCTGCGATGCGGGGCCGCCGATCGGCGAGGTGGCCGCGGAGCCGTGGGTCGACGCGAGGCTTCCCAGACTGTCAGTCTTCGTGCTAAGCACCGGCTTGGAATTTGCTGACACGGCGCTCAGGGATCAGCAACTCGTGTGACTACTTGTGTGTGTCGGCAAGTTCCGAGCCGCGGTATAGTTGTCTCCGAGACGAGGCGTACGAGGCGTCGTTGACGCCAAGGAGTGAAGCTATGCGAATTCCAATTTCGGCTTGGTACGCGTTGAGTGTTTGCGCGGGCATTGCCGTGCTCGCCGGCTGTAACAGCGCGGCGATGGCCCCAACGCAGGGTTCGGGCCTGGCACCCAACGGGACCCCGCCGGTTAGCTCGGTTGCCCACGGAGTTACGGATTTACACCGCTTCAACATCAACAACACGGAAAGACTCCACTCGACTAGTGGAAGCGGAAGCCGCTGCGGGCCTGGCCCTGGCGTAATGGGTAAAGCGCGCGGACCATATCCCGGAAAGTTCAGCGGCAATGGGGATTTTTCATACGACCCTCCCTTTGGATTTTTTGGCTGTTTCACGATAACCTCAGGGACAAACAATATCACTGGCTCCTTCTCCGGGCAGGGACAAGGCGGGTGTGGTAGGGGTGGCTGCAGCGGCGGAGGCAAAATGACGTACACGGCGACGCTTGAGCCCGGTGGCAAGAGATTCTCAGGCTATGGGAACGCAGAAATGCACGAGTTTGGCGGCACTAGTAGCATTAACGTAACTCTACATAAAATGTAAAGCTCGTAGCTGTGTGTCGCTGTGGGGTACCTCTCACGCGTTGCCCTGCCTGTTACGGCGTCGCGATTCGCGAGGTGCTGATGCTACGAAGCGTGTATTAGCGCGCGCTTTTTGATCCACATCGTGTCGTTCGCAAACAGCGGTGTCTGGATCGTCCGATGGTAAAGCGCCCGGCGCTAATTTGTGTGCGTTGTTGTGTGTTGTGCGCAGGGCTGAGCCCCTGGTAGGCTCAGTGCATTAGACAGCCGCGTTGCGTCGTTGCCTCACGGTCACTCCCGAGTTCTTTGTCGGCATCGGCAACTTGTGTGGGTCGTTGTCCGTGGTGCCCGAGCCTCGGCTGCGCTAGGTTGCCTTCAGGAGAGCCTTTCCGCTAAAGGAGCAAAGCAAATGAAGAATTTGAGTCTAAGCCGCTTCCATGAGAAGGCCGATTTTGTCAATGCCGACGTGGCGGCCGAGGCACGTTCAACTAAAACAATTCGTCTCGCCCCACTTCCATCCGCACTCGGTGTGAGCCGTTGAGGGCTCGGTGCACGTTGGGGTTTCCTCGTAGAGTCTGGTGCTGCTATCTAAGCGGCGGTCTGAGACGACCGAGCGGCTTACCGCAGTCACCAAAACGCGGCGAATCGTTTGCTGGAAAGGTTACCTAAGAGCTTTCTTCTTCGAACTGTAGCGCGTAGACGATGCTAGTCGGTGGCCTCGACTTTGCCGAGCCGCAATGGATCGTATATTTCTGCCGTCACCCACAATCGGTGCAGCAACACCGCGAGCTTTCGAGCTACGGCCACGATGGCGCGTTTCTTGTCGTTCTTACCGCCACGGCCGGCTAGGCGTTGCCCGAAGCGACGGAGGTCCGAGTCTGGCCCAAAAGGTCCAAGTATGTAGTGCGCGCTTCCGATGAGCAATCGGCGCATATATCCGTTGCCGGCTTTGGTGATCGGCAACTGCGGTGATCGATCACCGGACTGATCCTGGCGCGGGACCAACCCCAGGTACGGCCCAACATCGCGGCTACGCGCAAAGCGTCCCTTATCGAATAGCGTCAAGACGAAGGCCAGCGACGTCAGTGTTCCAACTCCAGTGATCTGTTGCAGCAGCGCCGTCTCGGGATAGCGTTCTAGGGCGACGGTCTCGACACGCTGGTCGCAGGAGCGAATCTGCTCGGTGAGCGCGTCGACCGCCGCCACCAGCGGCGCCAAAGTCGACGCCAGCTCTTCTGGCATTCGCTCGCGGACGCGTTGAGCAAAGCACGGGCTGGTGCATCGCGGTAGCCGACCACCCAGAGCTTTGGTCAGTCCGCGTGCCGCGTTGATGAGCTTCGTACGTGCGCCTACCAGCGCATCACGCGCCCGGATGAGCGAAATGTCGGTCTGCATCTGCTCGCTGCGATGAACGATCGGGGCGAGCAGCTGCGGATCAAAGCGAACCATCCGCGCCAAGATCTCCGCGTCGCGCGCCGCGATCGAAGCTTGTAAAACCAAAGCCCCGCGAAGCTCTAAGCTGCGCAATGCGATCGAGAGCCCCGCAAAACGAGGCCCCCGCGCCAAGCGCTGCGATCGAAGGCGCTACGCCGCTACGCGATCGGCTCCGTGCTGCACAGCTGCGAGGCTACGCTTAAGCGCCTGGCGCGATGCGGCCTCGCAGGCGCGGCGGAAGCTTTGCCAGAACCGATAGATTCTCCGCATTTTTTGCGGAGAATCAGTATGCACCAAAACCGAACGCGTTCTGAGCCCTACGGATGGACGCGGCCGCTTAGAGGCTGAGCGCGAACGCAGTTCCTTCGTCGTGACGCCCACCGGACGTCGTCGTGCCGTAAAGTTTCTGCGCTGAATAAACCAGCGGCGCGGCGGGCTGGGCGCCGTCACTCGAGTACGTTTCGCACGCGAAACGATGCACGATCTTCTCGGTGCCGGTTGTGGTGAGTTCGAAGATTGTACCGGTGTCGGCTCCACTGGGCGCGTCGCATTGCGCGCCACCACCGGGCGTAACGCCGTACAACGCGCCGTTGACCTCGGTGAGCTGCGACGTGGGATATGCGCCGTCGGGTATACCTTTGAACCTGTAGAGTACGCGTTCTGTGCCGGCAGCAGTGGCTTTGAAGATCGTCCCGCAACCGTAACCGTAACACGCCGCGCCGCCCCCAGTCGTCGTGCCAAAGAGTGCGCCGCCGGCGCTTACCAGCCCGGCCTGCGGATTCGCGCCATCTTTGCCGCCTTTGAAACGATAGAGCACGTCTTCGCTTCCGGACGTGGTCACCTCGAAGAGCGTACCGCATCTCGAACGGTCGCACGTTTTATCACCGCCGGAGTATGTCGTGCCAAACAGTTCGCCGTCGAGCGCGAGCAGCGTTCCTTCCGGAGCCGCGCCGTCTTTACCACCCCTAAATCGGTAGACGATGCGTTCCTCCCCGGACATGCTGACCTCAAAGACCGTGCCGCAGCCGGTTCCGATGTACTGTCCGCACGGGTGGCGCGTCCCGCCAACAAAGGTAACGCCATAGAGTTTTCCGTTCAGCAGCGTCAGCCCGGCGAAGGGAAAGTTGCCGTCCGATCCCCCCTTGAAGCTGTGCAGAACACGTACTTCACCGGAGGTCGTGATCGAAAAGACGGTTCCGCAACCCTCGCCGCCGCTCGGAGGCGGCCCGATTTGACATTGTTTGTTGTGCCGCCAACCAGTGCCGCCGTGGGCTGTCGTTCCGTACAACACGCCGTTAACGACGATCAACCCGGCGGTCGGATACGCGGGGTCCGTGCCGCCCCTGAAGACGTGGAGCACGTGCTCCTTCCCGGAGGCGTCGAGCGAAAAGACGTTGCCGTAATTCTTCCCACCCGCCGCAACGTTCGTGCCGTAGAACAAGCCGTTATACGCGACCAGACCGTTCGGGAATGCAGCACGGAAGCTGTGGATCGTCTCTAAACCGTCGTGCGCGAGCGGATCGGCAAACATCGAGGTCACCGGTTGCGCCGGTAGTGCTGTCGATCCGCCACCGCATGCGGTCAAGAGAACCGCCGAAATCGTGGGGACGGCGAGAGCGCAGCTGCAAAGGTTCAAGCGTATCATCGGCTTGCTCCTCGTTGAGAGTGGTGCCGTCAAACTTCGGCCTCGTGGCTGGCCGTCCTTGAAGCGAGCCTCCTCGTCACGCCCATCATTTTGCCCGGCATTGACCGCCGCGAATGCGCCGATTACCGCGTGGGAACTGAGCCACGCGTCCGCGAACTTTCTCAGCCGCTCGCCGGTTCAGCTTTCGAGAGGCATTGCTCATGAGCAACTTAGCTCGCTTCGCGCTTACAATCTGCTCAGCCGCGCTCTTTGCCAGCTGCAGTGGATCGCTGACGCCGCCCATCGGCACGCCGAACGCGATAACGCAAACCTCGGGGAGTGCATCGTCTCGAACGGACCCGCACCGCACGACAACGTCGCCTTACGAAGTGGTGTATAGGTTCAGTCGCTCGCATGACGGCGGCCGTCCCGAGGGCAGCTTGCTCGCTGTGAACGGCATGCTCTACGGCACGACGCGCTTCGGAGGTGGAGGCACGTGCAACATTTACGGCGGCACGGGTTGCGGAACTGTCTATCGATTAGATCCGAAATCCGGCAGGAAGAAGCGGCTGCATGGTTTCGGCGGCGGCAGCACCGACGGAGCGTATCCAAACGGTAGCCTGATCGACGTCAACGGCACGCTTTACGGCGCGACCACCTACGGTGGGGGCGGATGCGGCTACAACGATGGCTGCGGGACGGTATTCAGCATTACCACGAACGGCACCGAGACGATGCTTCATAGCTTCGACAACGAATCCGACGGCAAGTACCCCTACGCGGGTTTGCTCGACGTCAACGGCACCTTGTATGGCACGACGGCAGGCGGCGGCAGCTGCTGCGGGACCGTTTACAGCATAAGCACAAGCGGCTCGGAGAAGATCATCTACAACTTCGCTGGACACAGCGATGGCGGGGACCCACAGGCGGGTTTGATCGACGTGAGGGGTACGCTGTACGGCACGACCGCCTACGGTGGTTCATCCGACGACGGAACGGTTTACAGTGTGACCACAACCGGTACTGAGAAAGTACTGCACAGCTTCAGCGGATCACCGGACGGCGCGACGCCGAGCTCGGGATTGGTCGACGTCCGCGGCACGCTCTACGGCACAACGCCTTCGGGCGGCAATGCGCTATGTTACGAGGTTAGTTCTACTTGCGGGATCGTGTACAGCATTACCACAAGCGGCAAGGAGAAAGTGTTTTACACTTTCTCTCCGGCGAGCGACTATGGCGGAGGCGCGGCGCCATCCGCAGGCTTGGTAAACGTGAACGGGGTCTTATACGGCACGGCGCCGGTTGGGGGCAACGGTACTGGGTGCAATAACATCGGCTGTGGAGTTGTTTACAGCCTTACCACTGCCGGCTATGAGACGGTGCTTCACGTTTTCAACGGCGGCTCCGACGGCGCACGGCCCGATTCGGCCCTGATCGACCTGAACGGCACTCTTTACGGGACGACTCCCAACGGTGGCGCTTCGAACTGCCCCAAATCGAAGACTCGACACGTCGGCTGCGGAATCGTCTTTGCAGTGACGCCTTAGCGCCCGCGCCTCTACCCTCCGCCACCCCCCGCCCGCGAGGCCGCATCGCGCCAGGGGCTTAGCGTAGCCTCGCAGTTGCCCAGCATGGCGCGGTCGCATAGCGCATTGCAGCTGCGAGCGCGTCGCATCGCCCCTTCGATCGGCTGTCGCATGACTTCAACTCCGACCGAAGCCGCAACGCGCCCTTTGTGGAGTATCAGCGATCACTAAGTGTCGCGCCAAGCTCCAATTTGTTCCCGGTCGTATGCCGATCCAGTAGCTGTCTCAAGAAAGGCTGGCGCATCTTTGAGCAATAACGATGGAGGATGTGTTTCGCATCGCGGGTTTTGGCAGTCGGACTCGCGCTGGGACTCATTTCAGCGGAGCCAAGCCAGCGGAACGCATTTTCGTTTAATCAGGAGCCGTACAGCCACGCGCAGCGTTTGATAGACGTCGGCCCCGGTCGACAGCTGAACATTTACTGCACCGGTAAAGGATCGCCGACGGTAATCCTGGATCTAGGTTTCGGGGCCCCGCTAATCTCCTGGGGATTAATACAACCTGCAATAGCGCAAAGTACAAAGGTTTGCTCCTACGAGCGAGCTGGCTACGGCTTTAGCGACCCTGGACCTCTGCCGCGCACTACTCGCGCCATTGTAGACAACCTCTATACACTGCTCACGAACGCCGGCGAGAAGCCACCGTATGTCATGGTGGGGCATTCAATAGCGGCGTTGGACGTTCTCCTTTATGCCGATCTGTATCCATCGGACGTTTCCGGCGTGGTCTTAATCGACCCATCGCTTCCGGGGTGGGACGAGACCATCGAGCGCACGTTCCCACAGTTTCGATTGGATGGCAACCGCTTCATTACGACACTGGGGATGTGTCAGAACCTTGCTAGAATGGGCGAGTTGAAGAGGCGATCCTCGCTCAATAAAGACTGTCTCCCGCCGCCTGATCCCGGCTTTACCGCAGAAGTGCAGAAAGCTCGCGACGCTACCAAACAGCGACCCGGCTACTGGTCAGATCTTCAGTCCGAAGCAACGAGCGAGGATGATGCTGATGTTCTTGAACTGAACTCGGGCCGCCGATCCTATGGTAGCATGCCCCTCGTGATGCTCTCTGCTCCGCTCGACGCTTCGACTTACGAGCCTTACGGAGCGACTCGAGCGCAGCTTGCAACGCTGACTAGCGAGCGGACTAGGCTTCGACAACAGATCGTCGCACTTTCTCAGCGGGGGATCTTGTGTGACGTGGGCGACACAGGTCATTTCATCCAGCTGGATCGCCCAAGCGTTGTAGCCCACGCAATAAAGCAGGTGCTTCAAATGACGCGTAGTAGCGCGCGTCCGTCTTGTAGCCTATAGCACCGAGCTACGAATCCATCGCGTCGCACCTACACCGAAATCGCCGGAGCGCTAGCGAACGTTTGCCCGGCGATAAGCTTAACCTCGGTCGCAAATACTTCACCGGCTGCTGCAAGCTGCGCGGCGAACCCATCGTATCGAAAGGCGTTCGCGCCGGCGAACGAGCCGAGCTCAGTCCAGCGCACCGGAGTGCAGACCGTCAGCCCTTGTGCTCGGAGGCTATACGGTACTGCACTGTAATGGTAGGCGGCGTTGCTCGACACGTGCAGATGGACCCGATCGTCGTGGTGTGTATTGAACCCCGTTGAGACGAGCTTCGGGTGCAGTGCGACGGCGCGCTTGCAGAGTGCGTGCAGCCAAGTTCGCAGCTCGGGCGCCTTCGGAGCGTCGGCGAACGGGACCCACAACGCAATGCCGGTGCCCCCGTCGAGCACCGGCACCGCTTCGAGCCTCGCGACGTCGAAGAGCAACGCGCGCATCGCGAGCGCCGCGAGCTTGACGCGCTCGAACGCCACGCCGGGCGGTGCCTCGAGCAGAATGCGCCCGAAACGAAGCCTGTCAACGTCGAGCAGCGTCGGCGCCCAGGTATAGAACTCTATCGCGTACTCCGCGTGGATCAGCCACAGCAGCTTGTTCGCGCTGAGTTGAACGTTGGTCACGTGATAGACGCCGTCTTTGTCGACGCCGCCGGGGTAGTTGACGAAGACGATCGGCGTCTCCGCAAACGACGCCTCGATCAGCGGTGCTGCCAAGTGGTAATGCTGCAGGACTTGCGGCATCAGAGCCGCGTCGCTCGTTGTTGCCATTCTCTGCGTAATGCCCGCCAGCGGTCCGAACCGAGACATACCGCTGTCTCATTTTGGCAACTGCAGGGCACATAGCCACGCATGAACCCGCGCGTCATGGCTCCGCCGAGCCCGCTGCTCGACGCCGCTCTCTCGATCCTTGCCGACGGCAAGCCGCGCTCGGCCGACGAGATCCTAGCGGAAGGCCAGCGCCGGCAGCTTTTCGACCGCGCACAAACGCGTAAGCATGTCTACACCGCGCTTTCGCAGTATGTCGAGCGCACGCTGGGCCGCGGACGCAAGCCGCTTATCATCGAAGAAGCCGACCGCCGGTTCCGGCTCAACCAGCCCGTTGACGACTGGCCCACGCTCGATACCACCGGCCTGCCGCCGCTTGGTGCTCCCAAGCCGTCCCCGCCGAGCGCCGCCGCGACGATCGCCGCGCTGCAAACGGCGACCGCGGGAACCGACTCCGCGGCCTTCGAGCGCGCCGTTTGCGCGACGTTCGAGCTCTTTGGCTTCAGCGCGACGCATATCGGCGGCAATGACGCCCCCGACGGCTACGCCGATGCGCTGCTCGGCGAGCTCGGCTATCGCGTCATGCTTGAGTGCAAGCTCGGCCGCGACGACACCATTTCGCACTCAAACGCCGCCGCCGAGACGGCGAAGTATCGCGACGCGTATCGCGCGGATTGCTGCGCGCTGGTCGCGCCGTCGTTCGACGCCGAGGTCACGTTCGTTTCGGAACTTCACACGCACGGGGTCGCGGCCTGGACTATCGACGATCTCCTTCGCGCCGCCGCG
Source organism: Vulcanimicrobiota bacterium (assembly GCA_963748875.1). Taxonomy (GTDB): domain Bacteria; phylum Vulcanimicrobiota; class Vulcanimicrobiia; order Vulcanimicrobiales; family Vulcanimicrobiaceae; genus Cybelea. Next base: position 3,347,660 of record CAVVKC010000001.1, on the reverse strand, counting down.
CTCCGTCTCGATTGCTCGCGAATGCGCGCCCTCTTCGCGCCGGGCTTTGCGACCGATCCGCTCGACGACTTTTCCTGGGCGGTGGTTCACGGTCCCGCCAAACGCCTGCGCGTCGTTGCCTCGTTGATCGTAGAGACTGCGTTGGAGCAACAGCGGATGGCGCATGGCATCGGTGGCAACGGGTCGCTGCCACGGTTCACGGCGGACGTCGCGCTCGCCCTGCTCGACCAGCGGTTCGCCGCCGGCGGCGCTACCGGTGGCGCGACGCGCGAAGAGATCGCCGCGGCGTTTGTGTGGCTAACGAGTCCTTACGTGGATCGCGCCGTCTGGGGCGACGCAACGCGTACGGGCATCGTCATTCGACCCTCAAGGTAGTAACTGAAAACGGCCCCAAATAGCCCGGCGCTCAGACCTTGCAAATAGCCGCGCGGGTAGTATGATTAGGGAGGAGGCGCCCGGCCGCTCACCTGCTATCCGGCGGACGCCCATCGAACGTGTTTCTTGGGCGCGCGCGCGTTCGACGGAATATTGTCCACTCGCGGGCTCAAGAGTCGACAGGTGTTCTATGCTGCAAACACGTTTTGTCGTCCCGACCCTCTCGGCGCTCGGAATGGCGATGTTTCTCGCCGCGTGTTCCGGCTCGTCAGGACAGATAACGCCTTCGGCCGTTGCGCCTGGCTCCCAAATACTAACCCACAACGCGCTGATGGCAGAGCAGTCGTATAGGCCGATCACGCTAAAGGGCTATCCGCAACTGGTGTTTCGCCTTGGGTATGTCTCAAATCCGAACGGTTACAGCCGCCCGAATGCCGACGGCAACTGCTCCTCGCCGCAGCTATCGGTGCCGAATTGGACGAGCTCGTTCAAAGACGGTTCGAATACCTACTGTTACCAGATGGTTGGGATGCACCCGAAGAAGACGGCCGGAAGTACCACGTTGACGACGCAAATCTACGCGTACAAACTGAAATTCTCCAACGGCGACGTCTTCGATCCGACGGCTATAACCCCGAGTTGCGACTCGGTTGCTCCGTACACGCGCTTGATCGACTCCCCGCTGTACAATGCCTACCCCGATCGTCAACGGCAAAGTCAAGCTCGGCAAGATCCAGTATGAAGATGCGGAGTCCGTCGGCGAATGGTACAAGTTCGTCAAGGACGATAAGAACTACGCCCTCAACCTACAAGATACGGGTAAGCCAAAAGTCATTAGCCTATCGGTGCCGGCCAGCGAGGGATCCACAAAAACGATAGCCGGCTTCTGCAACGGCGACGTCGGCTTGGTCAACGTTAACTGGCTCTCGAGCCAAATCAGTACGGCGAAATGGAACGTCAAGCAAGTTTCGATCGTGCTGCTCTGGGACGTCTTTCAGACGAGCTCAACGTTTATTTTTGGCGGCTACCACACGTTCTATCAAAACAACAAGGGCCAGAACGGAATCGCCGGCGTGATCACGATGAGTAACGAGGGTGCCTTCTCGAACAAAGGCATTCAGGACGTCAACATTGCTGCGCACGAGTTCGGCGAAGCGATCAACGATCCGTTCGGCGACGACCTGGTGCCGCCGTGGGGTCACATCGGCCAGCAGCCAAACTGTCAGAACAACCTTGAAGTCGGTGACCCGCTGACCGGCACCGATTACAACGGCGGCAAGGGCATCACGCTCAAGGGCTTCACGTACCACCCGCAGGAACTCGTTTACTTCAACTGGTTCACCCAACAGACGAAGTTCGCCGACTACGGCGCCGACGACGTCTATTCGATGAGCGGCACTTTTGCTTCGCCCGCGAAGCTTTGCACCTGACAAAGCCCGTACGACCGCGCCGAGCGTGTTTTTGGGCTCGCGCACGTTCGGCAAATATCGCCCTCTCGCGGGCTCAAGAGTCGACAGGTTTTTCATGCTGCAGACACGTTTTGTCAACCCGACCCTCTCGGCGCTTGGACTGGCGCTGCTTCTCGCCGCGTGTTCCGGCTCATCAGGGAGCGTAACTCCTTCGGCTGTCGCGCCCGGTTCTCAGTGGCGGTCACACGTTGCCGCAGATGCCGTGAGCGGGCAATACGCCTTCATCTCGGACTGGAATACCGGCGACATTGACACCTATGCAATTGATGCAAAAAGCGGGGCGCTGAAATCGCTGGGTTTGACGGCGACGGTGGCGGGCGGCGGCACCCAGCCGGTAACAATCGATCCGACCGGAAAGTTCGCCTATGTGGCCGACTATGGCTCGAACGACGTGTACGCGTTTACGATCGACGCGACCAGCGGTAAGCTGACGCCCGTTTCGGGGTCACCGTTCGCCGCTGGTACCGAGCCCGACGGCGCGACGACTGATCCTAAGGGTAAGTTTGTCTACGTTGCCAACTTTGGGTCGGACAACGTTTACGGCTATGCCATCAACTCGAGCACCGGCGCGTTGACGCCGGTCAAGGGTTCGCCATTTACGGTGAACGGCGCCGCCCTTTGGGTCGGACTCGACCTCAAAGGCAAGTTCGCCTACGTGCCGTCTTACAACGCGAGCGGAGCCGGCGACGTCGCGGCGTTTACCATCAACGCGAGCACCGGCGCGCTTGACACCCGTCGCGGGTTCGCCGGTCGCCGCGGGCGCTGAGCCAAGTTGGATGACGGTCGATCCAAACGATAAGTTCGTCTATGTTACCAACCTCGGTTCGAACAACATTTCCGCCTATGCCATCGCGAAGAGCGGCGCGCTTAAACCGGTTCCAAAGTCGCCGTTTAGAGCGGGCGGTGAGCCCTATTCCGCGATCGTCGATCCGACGGGTAAGTTTCTATACGAAGATAACTTAGCGTCCCTGAACGTCTCCGCTTACACGATCGACGCGACCAGCGGCGCCCTGAAGCCGGTGACGGGATCCCCCTTTGCGACGGGCATTAATCCCGAGAATATCGCCGTCGATTCGACGGGCAGCTTCGTCTACGTCGCCAACTTCGGCACCAACTACTTTACAACGGGCAATATCTTCGCCTACGCGATTGACAAGACCAGCGGCGCGTTGAAGCGGGTGAAGGGATCGCCATTTGATCAGGGCGGTCACTACACCGGCGTAGCTATCTGCAAGCGCGTTGGCAGCACATGCCCGCCGCCATTGCCCTTATAAGCCACGCGACGATCGCGGCGCTGACGCCGTCAGTTCGCTATCAGCGCAAAGCAATGTCGAGCGTGATGTCGACGGTGCCGCCGATCGTGGGGTCGAGCCGCGTTACGGCCATTCCAAAGGCGTGCCGGTCGATCTGCGCGGTGGCGTGGTAGACGGGGTTGGCCACGGTGCCGCCGGCGGTCACGTTCAGTCGTTCGGGCTGCGTGACGCCGTGGATGGTAAGATTCCCGTCCACTTCGAACGCGCGAGCGCTTTCCGGCATGACTTTCGTGCTCGTAAACGTCCATTGCGCGAACTTGTCCGTGTCGAAGAAGTCGGGCGACTTGAGCGCGCGATCGCGGTCCGGCTCGTCGGTTGCGAGTCGTGTGGCGTCCAGCACCGCCGTCACCTCGGTTGGAATGACAGAGCCTTCGGCCAGCGTCACCGAACCGCTCACGATCGGGACGGTTCCGGTCACTCGCTCGACCCAAATGTGCGATACGCTGAACTGCGCGCGGGAATGGGCCGGATCGATCGCGCGCGCTGCCGGCGCGGCTGCGGCAAGCGTCGCGACCAGCGATGCGAGCAAAATTGTAATCTTCACGGGCATCAATAGGCTATCGTGAACTGCGCGTTCATCGTGTGGCTCGTCTCCGGAACATGCGAGATCACGTCTTCAATCGTAACGCGGCTGTTCTCGGCCGGTCCGTAGCCGAGTAACACGACTCCGTCGTGGGCGAAACCGTTGATCGGGTCGTAGGTTCCCTCGTAACGCGCCTCGGCGAAGAGCCGGCGGTTAAACGCGTACCGAAGCTGCTCGAAACCGCCGCTCGAACTGCAGCCGGCAAGCGGCGGCGCTGCGCAATTGGAATCCCAGCCCGTGATGAAAACGGCTTCGCTTGAAAAGCGGCTCCACTGCCCGTAGGTAAATCCGAAGCCGGTTCGCTCGAATCGATCGTATGGTTGGCCGGCGATCGGCCGCAATCCGTCATAACGAAATGCGCTCAGCGTGAACGGACCCATCGCATTTTGCACGTAAATTCCCGTGTCAACGCCGGTCGGCGCGAGCCCGCTTTGGCGCGTATAACCTGGTCCCGCGAAGAGCTGCACGTTGAGGCCGCGCAGCGCATTGCCGACGCTGACCCGCGCTCCCATTGCGGGATCGAAAAAGTTGAACGGATTTGCACCCACGGTCTGCTCGTACGGCGTGTATCCCTGATAGGTATCGCGAAACGTCTCCGGATCGACCGGCAGCGGAAGCGTGAACTGGCCGCCTTGCACGAAGACCGGAATCTTTGCTTCCCAGGGATTGACGCGCTGGCTGATCCACGCGTCGCGGAGCAGTCCCGGCTCGCCGCCGTCAACGATGTACTGCTCGACGAAGTAGTTTGCTCTCGAACCGATCGTTGCCGACGAGAAGGCTTCGATCTCATCCACGATCGCTTTGGGCAATCCCTGACCGTCGGGTCCGTCGCCTTGATACTCGCTGGAATCAACGAGATTCGCTTTGACGGAGAACGGAACGGCGGGGCCCGACGAAATGCCCGGAAAGCGCTCGCCGTTCGCTAAAAACGCAGCGCCGAACTCGTTGAGGTGCGGGATCACGGAATGGCACTTCGCGCACGTCACGCCGTACTGGTGGGCGAATAGCGGAATTGCCGGCGCCGCGCAGGGCCACAGCAGAAGAAGGGGCGGGAGCAGCCAAGCAGCGCTCCATTTAAGCACGCCTTACAATATTGTTAGGCAATCCTAAATAACCTGCCGCCCTAGGCCCTGCACGAAAACGGAGTGGCGGCACGAAAAAGTCGGCTGCCGGGCGGTCACTCAGAAAGGCTGGCCTGCCTTTTTTATGCTCTGCGCGATCGGACCGCAGGGCGTCAACTTTCTACCTTCGTCGGTGCCCAGCATCGGTACGCGGTCTCTCAGCGGTGGCGCACCCACAGGGATATGAGCACACACGCTAGAGAGGCCAAAATGATCGGCCAGCCGATCGCAGGAGACACCGGGCACGAAGGCGGCTTTAAGGTACCAGCTTTGATGCGACGATAGCGCTGATAGCCTTGAAAAACCATCACCGCGAGCGTTAGCGCCACGACGATATATGGAACAGCAACCACGCAGCTTATGATATCGCGGAGCGATGCCGCAAGGCATTCGCACGCCGCAGCGAACGATGAGCGAGCTGGTCGAACTTGCTAAACCGGCGCTGCTTTAGACGCGGAGGGGCGATGGCAAAAGCAACAGCTGATACCTTTACCGGTTTCTCGCCACAAGCGCTCAAGTTTCTTCGCGACTTGAAGAAAAACAACGACCGCGCGTGGTTTGGGCCGCGCAAGGAGCTTTACGAGCACGAGTGCGTGGCGCCACTAAGAGCTTTGACCGCGGACCTCGCAGGCGCGTTACGCAAAGCGAGAATCCCGATCGACGTCGATCCTTCGCGCGTAGGATTTCGCATCCATCGTGACGTGCGCTTCTCGCGCGACAAGAGTCCGTACAAGACCAACCTTGGAACGTACCTACCGCACCGCGGCATTCGCGGCGCACCCGGCGGTCTCTACATCCACGTGGCGCCGAAGGAATCGTTCGCGGTTGCCGGTTTCTACCAGCTCGACAGAGAGCCGCTGCAACGCTGGCGCGATGCGATGGCCTCCGACCCAAAGCGCTTTCAAAGCGTGTTGCGCGCCATCGAGCGCAACGGTCTCGCACTGTCGGATCGAGAACCGGACCTTAAGCGGATGCCGCGCGGGTACGAACCGCTCGCCGAGAGTTCGATCGCGGCTTATTTTAAGATCGGGACGTTCATGGTGAGCGAGAGGCTCTCCGACGCCGACGTCGCCGGCGCAGCCCTGATCGAGAAAAGCCTCGCGCTGGTCAAGAAAGCGAAGCCCTTGCTCGAGTACGGCTGGGCCGTCCTCGGCTAGAGGCCTCACGGCGGTACACCACGCAACGGCGCTTGTCGCCATGACATTGGCAATCGAGCAGCGCGCGAAGACGGCGCTTTATCGTCTTGGCCTGCCGCATGATTTCTTCGAGCTCGTCGAGGCGACGCTCGACGGCTGCGTGTGCGCGCTCCCAGCGTTTGCCGGGATCGCCGCGCATCAGCGCGGCCAGGTCGTCCAACGACACCCCGCACGATCGATAAAACATAACGATTTGCAGCCGGTCCACTTCGGCCTCCCCGTACTGCCGTGCGCCGTTCATGCGCGGCGGCGGCGGCAGCACTCCGATGTGCTCGTAGAATCGAATTGCCGATGGCGCGACCCCAACGGACGTCGCGAGCTCGCCGATTTTCATGTTCGTCCCTTGACTTAAAGTCAACTTTAAGTAGTACGTTGCGACTGTGGTTTACCGTCTGCCATCGCCGGTCCTAGAACGAGTAAAAACCTTCGGCATCGCCGCGGGGATCTTCTTTGCTTGGACGCTCGTCGAGCGGTTCGCGATCGAGCCCCTTGGCATCGACGACTATTTGCCGTACTACCGCGTGAATGGCATGTGCGTTTGGGACGTTTTTGCTCTAGCCGTCATCGTGCTCTTCTTCGCACGCTCGACGCGCGTGCGAGTGGTTTTCCTCGCCGCTCTGTTCGCGCTGGCGATATATTTCGTCGAAGTTGCCGCCACTGAGAAGCGCGTTGAAACCGCGGCGCCGGTCGCGACCGCGGACATGTTTGTTGGTTTGAAGCCGTGCGATGTGCCGGGTCTGCGCGAGCGCGTCATTGCCAAAGGTGGCAACACGGTCGCATACGCCGGTGAGTTTGCGCCGGGAGCGGCAGTGGCGTGGACCGCAGGTGCGGTGCGAATTTATCTGTACGTCGTAAGCGGTGAAGGTGTCGTACGGGTCGGTTGGTCGGTCCAACGGGTGCATGCCGGCGATTTCATCGTTATTCCGAAGGGCGTCCGCCACGCCGTGAACGCGTCGCCGGGGGTTTTGCGCGCGATCTACATCGAGGACAAGACATAACGGAGACCCCGGGCGGGGGCCTGCACTTCAAGGCCGGCGCCACCGGTCGGGCGTTACTGGGCGGAGGCAAGCAGGCCACGAGGCGGCCCGAAGAAGCCCCGGGCGATGGTTGTCGTAGTATTAAGGCGCTTCACGGACTTGCCAAGGCCCGTGTAGCGAGGGGAAGGGGGGATCGGCGTAAGCCGGTCTCCTCTTTCTGGGATCGGAGTGCCGGCAGGACCGCGCCGCGACGCGTCGCAGCCTCATGACCGGTGAGGCAGCCTGATGACCGGTGACGATCTAGTGGCCGAGATTTGCGTTGAGCTGAGCGGCGAGTACGACCTCAGCCGCAAGCAGGAGTTGGCTTTGTTGTTCGAGTCGCTCGAAGGCAACGACCCGGTCGTGATCGACCTGGCGAAGGTAAGTTATCTCGATTCGACGATGCTCAACGAGCTCTCGATCTTCCGGTCGCGCAATCCGGAACGGCAGATCGCCTTGCGGGGAGCCAACCAAAACATCCGGCGCATCCTGCGCCTGGTGAACTTCGACTCGCTCTTTAACGTTACCGAAGCCGAATCATGAGCGCCCCGGCGCACTAATCAACACATCGCATTTGGCCGCGAAGATGAAGTCGCTCTCCATCAATCCGCCGATCTTGTGAGTCCAAATATCAACGGTGAGCCGTCCCCACGCCACGTGGAGATCGGGATGGTGCTGCTGTTGCTCGGCCATCTCGCCCACCCGCACTGCGGCCTGCATCGCGTCGGCAAAGTTCTCGAAACGATACGTGCAGCTCAGAATCTTGACGGTACCGTGCTTGGTATCCGCGCGCTCGACGACACGCCAACCCGCTCCCAGCTGCGCCAGCAGCGGGGCAATCGCAAGATCGTCAAGCGGCGGAACTCCGCCGCGACACGGCACGCACGCGCGCTCGGCTAACTCGTTCATCTAGTTTGTAACCGCCGCGAGTTCGATTGTGACGATGGCGCCGCCTTCCGCGCCGTTGGAGAGCTCCATCTTTCCGCGGTTCGCCTCGACGATCGTCCGTGCGATCGCCAAGCCTAGTCCGGTTCCCCCGCGCGGGTGCGCCGTATCGCCCCGCCAAAAACGTTCCGTCGCGTGCGCCAGGGCGTCCGGCGTGAACCCCGGGCCGTCGTCCGTGATCTCGATTCGCACCGCGTCGTCGGTTCGCAGCGCACTCAGGCGAACGATGCCTTCATCGCGTCCGTATTCGATCGCATTGTGAACGATCGCGAGCAGTGCGCGCTCGAGCGTCGCGCGATTCGCTCGCGCGAACGCGTCGCCGACCCACTCGATTTGCACGTCCATGCCGCGCGTCGCGGCCGCCGGGCGGATCCGGTCGCCGAGCTTCTGTACCAGGTCGCCGGCGTCGAGCATCTGCTGCTGGCGCGCATCCACTTCGGCGCGCGCGGCCGCGAGCAGTTCGTCAACGAGCTGTTCCAGGCGCGCGGCTTCGCGGGCGATTGAGACCAGTGCCGCCCGGTACTCCGAGCCGGTGCGCTCGCGTCGCAGCGCCAGATCGGTCTCGGCTCGTAGCACGGCAAGCGGCGCGCGCAGTTCGTGCGATGCATCGGCAACGAAGCGGCGCTCGCGTGAGAACGCCGATTGTAATCGATCGAGCATCCGATCGAACGAGGCACACAGACGCCCCAGCTCGTCGTGCCCCTCGGCCCCAAGGCGAACCGACAAATCGTACGCTTCGATTCGTTCGGCGAGCGACGCGATCTCGGCAACCGGCGCAAGCACGCGCGCGGCGACGCGGCGCGAGGCGATCGCGCCGAGCGCGACCAAGAGCAAACCGATAGCTAACGAAACGATCGCCGCATTACGATCGAAATCTCCGATCCATAGCGCCGATTGCCAGACGGTCACCGTTCCGAACGAGCGGTCTTCGCGAAGCACCGGGACGCTCACAGTTTTCAAGCCGCGCGCACCGGCCGAGGTGGGAAGTGCGCCGCCGGCCGCCTGGTGGCCGTTCGTGTCGTAAACCGCAAACGGGATATCGGCGTGCATCGAGGCGAGCGATCGCAGATCGCTGGGGTCGAGCGAGAGATGTCCGTCGTGCACGTCCACCGTGGTCGCGATAGTCTGCGCCGCTGAGCGCAGCCGGGAATCGAAGCCCGAACGAAGCACGCGATCGAGCGCGACGATCGAAAGACTCGCAAACAGCGCGACGGTCACCGCGACGATCGCGACGACGGTTATCGTAAAGCGGGTGCGAACGCTCACGAGAGCGAGAGCCGATAGCCCAGACCGCGCAACGTGTGGAGCAGCTGCGGCTCGCCGTGTTCCGTCAGCTTCTTTCGCAAACGTCCGGCGTAAACGTCCAAGACGTTCGAGCCGCGATCGCTCTGACGATCCCACATCCGGTCCTCGAGCATCCGGCGCGTCACGGTTCGTCCGGCGTTGCGCATGAGAAGCTCCAAGAACAGCCCTTCCTTTGCGGTCAGCAGCAGGTCTCTGCCGGCCCGATGCGCCTGCCGCGTCTCGGAGTCAAAAACGAGATCGGCGAACTCCAGCACGCCATCCACCCACGCCGGCGAACGGCGTGCTAACGATCGCAATCGTGCTTCGAGCTCGTCGAAGGCAAACGGCTTGCGCAAATAGTCGTCGGCGCCTGCATCGAGACCGGCAACCACGTCGGCCGCGGTATCGCGCGCCGTCAAAATCAATACCGGGACGTGCCGTCCCTTCGCGCGCACGCGCTGCAGGATCGAAAGCCCGTTCTCACCCGGAAGGTTCAGATCGAGTACCATCACGTCGTAACGCGCACCCGCCAAATAGTCGTCACAGTCGCGCCCGTCGACGAGCGCGTCGACGACGTAACCATCCTCGCGCAGTCCGCGTGCGAGCAGGGTGCGCAAGGGCTCGTCATCTTCAACGATGAGTATACGCACGTTTTGTTTCTACGACGGGAGCGACGTCAGTACCTCACGGTAAAGTTCGGCGGCGGCGTTGACGGCGCGTTCGGAAGTGTCACCGGGGTGATTCCAAGCGAGCGGCAATTCATCGCCGCGGGCATCGCATTGACGACCGCGTCGGGTATCTCGGCCTCCGAGGCCGCTATCGCCGGCGCGCTGCCCGTTAGCCGCGCCGGATCGAAGGCCCCAAGCAGGTCGGTAATCGCCGGATCGGCGTCGCGCGGCCGCAAAGCCCGGTCCTGCTCGTCGGGGAGCGAAGCCAGCGGCGGCAGGTCGAAGAGCCGCTCGGCCAACTTCATGATGGATATCTGGTCGCCGGCGTCGTGGACGATCGCGCCGCTGCGGGCGTACGGCGAGATCACCATGAACGGGAGCCGCGGGCCGTCGCCGCAGCGGAGTCCATCGGCGCACTGCGCGAACTGCGGCGGCGGGACGTGGTCGTAGAATCCGCCCGGATCGTCCCAGGTGACGATGATAACGGAGTCCTGCCAGTACTTGCTGCGTGCGATCGCGTTCACGAACGTCGCAACGAAAGATTCACCGATCTGCGCGTCCGTGTCGCCGCGTCCCGGATGATCGTCGTCGCCGAGATAATCCGTTTGCACCGCCGGGTCGGGATTGGCGGGCTTCCAACCAAAACGATTCCGAGATCCGCCCTTGACGTAAACGATGCCGCGCTCGGGGAGTGTGCCGTCCGCAAGCTGCGGAAGGAGAGCGTGCACTTCGTGCACGTTCTTCCAAAAGACGTCGTTTTGGCGCAGATATCCGAAATACTGCGGTGCGTTGTGATGCGTTTCGTAGCCGGGCAATGCGAGCGTCGGCGAGACGTAGCCCTCCTGATACCAACCCCACGGCACCGCCGCCCGTCCGCTCGCGACGACCGCGCCGAGATCGCGGGCGACTCCGTCCGTCTCGTTCGTCGCTTCGGTCCCATCGCTTCCGGCAAGCGCGAGCATCAGGGTCGCGTAGCGCTGCGGACTCTGATACTTGGTTTCGGATTCCGAGTACGGGCCGTACGCGGGGTCGAGATCGTTGGTAACGCCGTCCGACTCGCCGGCAATCAGCTCGATCGCATTCGGCGTTGATGGTCCCGACATCGCGCTGAACATGTGATCGAAGAGCGTAAACGCGTGCGCGTATTTCCATAGAAAAGGGATCGTGTCGCAGTCGTAATGCGCCATCGTCAGCAGACCGACGTCGCGCGCCTTGGTCGCGTTCAACTTCCGTTGGGAGACGTGCTCTTGAGTTGAAACGAACGCGTCCATGCGGCCGCCGTTCATCTTGCCGGCGATGACGGTCCGCGATTGCGAAGGCGACTCCGTATCGGGATCGGTGATCCGAAACGGCGTTATCCAGCCTTGGCCGATCGGATCGTACTGTCGAAAGCCGTGCGCCTGGGCGTCGGGCGATGCGAGATTCTCGGCGCCGGGGTAGGTGCCGAAATAGTTATCGAACGAGTGATTCTCCTGATAGATCACGAACACGTGTTTTACGCGCGCACGAAGCGCGGTAACGAGCTCGTCGTTAGTAAGCGCGACCATTCCGCGCGCCAGCGAAACGGCTGTGACGACCGCCAAAAGCATCGTGAAATTCTACGTCGAGCAGATGAACGCAACATGAACTCTTCTTTATGTCGCGGCTTAACGAGGCCATAAACCGTTCATAAACTTGGTGCGCCATCGTCACCATATGAACGCTGGCAAGAGCGCGATCTGGCTATCCTATCTTTTAGTTTTCGCGCTGACGCTGACCGTGGGCAGCGTCGCCGCCTCAGCGCCTGCCGACGGGACGACGGTCAGCGGCCGGATCCTCGATCTGCAGGGAGGCTTGCCGGTCCCAAACGCCACCATCGAGCTGCGTCGAGGGAGCCAAACGGCCGCGACCGCGATCACCGATCGGAACGGGAACTTCAAGATTCCTAACCAACCCGCGGGCAGCTATGCCGTGTTTATCACCGCGGCCGGCTACGGGGTCACCCGCTTTTTGCCGGATCTTCTCGTCGGGTCCGACGTGCCCGAGGTTTCGTTTCAGACCGCGATTGCCCGTCAGCGACAAGGTCTCAAAACGATCGGCTACGTTACGGCGGGCCGGGCGGCGCTCCAAACGACCAGCACGATCAACGTCCACGTTGACGCCGGCACCTTGCAGAGTCAAGGATTCCAGCGCCTCAGCGACGTGCTGACGACCGTTCCCGGGGTGATCACCTCGACCAGTTCGGGGGTCGGCGACGATATGTCGCTCTCGATCCGGGGTTACGACCCAACCGAGACCGCGACGCTACTCGACGGTCATCCGATCGGACCGGTCGGCGCCTTCGGCAACGGCTACAACTATAACGTCTCGCCGTTCTGGGGGCTGAGCGCCGCCGACGTCATCTTCGGCTCCGGCGCGAGCGGCCTCTTCGGCACCACGACGATCGCCGGCGCGGTGAACTTTCAAACAGTCAACCCAACGCCGCAGAATCACGTCTCGATTACCGAAGGCGTGGGCAGCAACCTCAGGCTGCTGACCGGACTGCTGGGAACGGGGACGTTCGGAAAACTCGGATATGCCGTTGCGTGGGGTTCGCAGGGTACGACCGGAAACTTCCCCGGCGGCGTCAATCAACAACCGGCACTGCTGCAAAGCAGCGTCGTTAATCCAGGCATCGGGCCGCCGTACCGGCCTGCAGCCGACGCCAGCCCGCCGCCTCCGGATCTGACGCACGCCAACGCTTTCAACCTCGTCAACTACTATCCGGTCAGCGGCGGCTACGTCCAGCGCAACTTCGTCGGCAAACTCATCTACGACTTTTCGCCCAAGACCACGCTGCAATACACGACCTACTCGGCTCAAACTTGGTCGAACTCGACTGGCAACGGCGACAACGACTATCAGACCTTCCCGTACGTGCTTTTCGGCGCTCAGCAAACGCTGGCTTCGATCAAGACTAGCCCGGGCGGGCTCAACACGATCCTCGTCAACGGTACGCCCCGATCGTGTCACGACAGCATCGCGGTTCTCGTCAGCACCGCACGCGGCTTCACGTGCATGACGCCGGCCCAGTACGCGGTGAACTTCTACGGCTCGTTCGGCGGTAGTATCGACCGCTGGCGGACCCTCGGCGACGTCGACAACGACGCCCGCATAACACAGGTGCTCGGCGCGGGAACGGTTACCGTCGAAGGCTTCATTGACGGGTACAACTTCAACGAGCAGAAGGGACCTGGCGTGGCCATCGGTCCGTACGGCCCAGGTCCCGATTTTTTGAATCTTTACGACAATCGCGGCTTTTTGATCGGCGACGATTTCTCGATGTCAAAAAATGACTTCGGCTTTGGGTACACGTGGCTGCATCAGACCAACAACAACGGGCAGTTCCCATATTCGCTGGCTAACGGCACGACCTTCAACGCCTTCAGCTTCAACCCGCCGCTCTTTCTTGCGACGGCGAGTTACTATCTCAAAGACGTTTGGACGCCGAACGATAAGTTCCAGGCCTTCGGAAGTTTCTGGCTCCAGCGCTCGATGGCGACGTCGTCCACGCATTTCGATCCGCGCGTTTCGCTGATGTATCGGCCGGACAGCACCGACGTCATTCGGCTGACCGGCGGCCGCGCGTTCAGCGAGCCCGATCCTTCGCTGCTCGCCTTTGCGCCGCCGATTTACGGCGCGCCGTCGAGTATCAACTGTCCGTCCGCAACAACCGGCACCGGCGCGCTCGTGCCGATCGCGTCGGTGGCCAACCCCGAACTTCAACCTGAAACCGCCGAAGATCTCGAGCTGGCATACGGCCATCGCTTTAACGCGACGACGAATATTCAGGCCGACGTCTATCAGTCGCTCGAGAGTCAGGCGCTGCTCAACGGCAACGTTCCGATCGTCGGCTTTCCCGGCATCACCGTCCCCAGAAATTATACTGACAAGGCGATCGCACGTCTGAGCTCGTGCCCCGGCTTGAACCCGACGATAAACAACCTCGCTTTTACTACGACGTTCAATGCGGCTGCGGGGCGCTATCGCGGCATCGTCTTGTCTACCAACGTCGGCATAACGCGCGACGTTACTTTCAATGCGTCGTTCGACGTCCAGTCGGCGGCCTACGTCGGTATACCGACCGATATCTTGATCGGCAACACCAATCTGCTCGATGGCGGTCAGATCTACGGCATCCCGCTGCGACAGGGGACGACCGGCCTAGCCTATCAAGACAGCCACGGATTCGGCGCGCGCTTCGACGCGACGTACATCGGCGGCAACAACTCCTGGAACCGCAACCCCTTCTGGTTCGCAAACTCCAACGTCTCGTACACCAACGGCCCGGTGACGCTTAACTTTGGGATCTACAATTTCTTCAATAGCATCTCTCAGCATTACGGGTTAATCGGCGACGGCGTCTACATTCCGCAAAACTTCTTCGGGTTGGCGCAGAACGGCGGTGCGACCAGCGGGCTCGCGCAGAGTAACGAAGCTTACGGCCTTCCCTTCCGCAGCTACTGGTTCACGGTCAAGTTCGGCCTCTAGGCGGTTCATGTACGTGTCACGTCGCGGCGGTATAATGCCGTCATGATAAGACTGCTCACCCTGCTTTTTATCGTTCTTTTCGTGGGGAGCGCGGCGCCGGCTTCGAGCGCGCCCGCCTCGCGCCTGTTGATGGTCGTCGTAATGAGCCGCCACGGCGTCCGATCGCCGACGCATCCGCTCGAACTGCAGGCCTATGCGGCGCAGCCCTGGCCATCGTGGTCGGGCCTGCACGGTGGATATCTGACGACGCGCGGCGCGGTACTGATGCGTCAGTTCGGCGCATACTACCGGCGCTTCTACGGACCGATGCTCGGCATGGGCGCGAGCGGCTGCCCCTCGGGTGGTTCGGTCTTTATTTGGGCCGACGTGGACGAGCGCACCAAAGCGACGGGAAGCGCGATCGCGCAAGGCTTCGCGCCGGGCTGCAGCATTGCGGTCGGCCACGCTCCGAGCGACCCCGACCCGCTCTTCGATCCGCTGCCCGGCCTCGGCGTCGTTAGCAAAGCGGAATCGAATGCAGCCGTTCTCGGCGCCGTCGGCGGAAACTTCAGCGCCATGACTCAGGCATACGGCGCGGCCTTTGCGACGATGGAAAACGTGCTCGGCTGCACCTCGTCGAGCAAGTGCAAGCAACTCGCGGCAGTCACAACGTACATCACCAACGACGGAGATGGCGGGCTCGCCAGCATCAACGGCGGCCTCGACATGGCCGGCGACGTCTCCGAGAACTTATTGCTTGAGTACGTTGACGGCCACAGCGTTGTCGGCTGGGGCCGCGTGGACCATGCCACGTTGCTGCAGCTGTTGCAGTTCGAGGTGCTCGGCAAGCAGATCGAGCACACTCGCTATGCAGCGCGCGCACACTCTTCAAACATCCTGGCGCACATTCTGCAAACCTTGCAGGAAGGCGCGACCGGTAAAGCCGTCGCTGGGACGCGCGTTCCTGCGCAGGCCAAGTTCGTTTTCCTCTCGGGCCACGACACTCAACTCGCCGAAATCCCGGCAATGCTCGGATTGTCCTGGGCGGTGAAAGGCGATCAGAAGAACAATACGCCGCCCGGCGGCGCGCTCGTCTTTGAGGTCTACCAGCCCGAAGCCGGCGGCGATCCGTTCGTACGTACGTTTTACACCGTGCAATCCTTGGAAGCGATGCGGGCCGGCCATGGCGAGAATCCGCTGCGCGTGCCGGTCTACGTGCCCGGCTGCCCCGGTTTCGATTGTCCGATCGGAACGTTCGGCGACATCGTGAACGCGGCGATCGACCCGAAGTTCGTAGCGAACTGGTGACGCAGCCCCACTAGCAAGCAGGTGTCCACTTGACGCCTTAGAAACCATGGCGACCAGCCGGAGGTCGCCATGGTTGTTTCACGCGTCATCGACACGGGCCTCATTCTCGCGGCCCTCTACTTCGGACTTAGCGTCGTCGTCTCGAACATCAACGAACAGATTGCCGCATTGCTTAAATGGCGCGGCGCCAATCTCTATAGCGGCGTCTTGAACCTTCTCAGCGGATCGCTCGACTTGACGCAGGCGCTTTTTCAACATCCGCTGATCGCGTCGGCGCAGTGCGACGCCGACGGCAAGGTCAATCCAAAAGAGCAGTACCGCCCATCGTACATCGGCGCGCGGGATTTCTCTGTCGCGCTGTGGCAGTCGGTGGCGTCGGCTACGCCCCAAGCACCTGCTGCCGGAACGGCGGCTGCGCAGAGCGGCACCGCGGTGACCTATGCGCTGAGCGCGGCCGCCGCCGGGCCGTCGCTGGCCATGGACGCGCTCCAAAATCAAGTCAAGTTGCTGCCGTCGGAGCACCTGCGAGCCACGCTCTTTGCACTGCTCGGTCAAGCGCAAGGCGATTACCAGCGCCTGCTTCAGGTGACCGACGCATGGTTCAATCGCCAAATGGATCGCGTCTCCGGCTGGTATCGCAGGAAGTCGCAATACGCCGTCATGGTGATCTCGGTGGTGTTGGTGATCTTCTTAGGCGTTGATACCATCCGGATAACCACGCGGATCTACGCCGACGATGCCTTGCGGAGCGTCTATGCGCCGAAAGTGGCGGATACGATTAAGAACTCGGCTTCGAGCAGCTCGTCAGCACTACCCACGGCAGAGCAACAGCGCAACCTGCTCGACGCTCTCGACGATCCAAGTTTTGTCGGAACTCTCGTTAGCGGGCCGATCTTCCTCGACGGCAGCATCCAGTCGGCTAAAACCAACCCATGGCCGCTCTGGATCCATCTGCTAGGAGTCGTCGTCACGATGGTGGCACTTTCGCTCGGCGCACCGTTCTGGTTTGACGCGCTGCAGTTTTTTGCCAACTCCAGGCTTGCAGGTCCAAAACCTTCGAGCGCGTCGAGCTCGCAGCCGCAAAATAACTAGCAGCCTATCAGGAGGAAGAGAATGAGCGTTCAAACTGCAACCGGTCAACTCGAGATCGAATGGGACGACGATTTCGTGATGGTTTTTTCGTTCTCCGGCGCGTCGGGAGGAAAGCTGTACTGCGGCTTCGTGCACGCCATTCAATCGAGTCAACTCGTAACCGGCAGCCAGACGCAGACGACACCGACCGTTCAGCAAATCAGTCAGATGGGAGTTCAACTCACGCTCGATCCGCAGACCTGGGTAGAAACGGCAAAGAACGGCGCACGTGCCACCACCGGAGCGAAGGTCGTCTACGACGACTCAACCTCTATAAACTACACGACCTCGACGGGTACGATCTTTACGCTGCAGATTCTGTACAGCCTAACCGGTTGAAGCTATTCGGACCCCAAGTGCACGTGATCGGCGCCGTCATCGTGAAACGCGCTCGTGCCGGCTGCGGCAACGTTCGCGTCGTTCCACGCCGTTCCGGCTAATCCGATTTGATGGAGCCACACGCTCGCCGCGGCATCTTTTAAGAACTGTTGGAAATACGGATTGGCTGCGTTGAGATAGTCTCCCGGCGTTGCCGATCCAAGCGGCCAGAGGTCGGCACAGTAGCCGTTGTAATGGCAGTGCAAACCCAGCCCCGAGTCGTTATCGTGGTCCGATTTTACCGCCGTGATCTCGATGTGATGGCCTTTATTGACGAGATCGAGCAACAACGCGATGAGCGTCGTCTGCGTCAAGCTCGGATTTAGCAGATCGCTCTTTTGAGAACCATCTTGAAAGACGAGTTTGCTGACGAGCTCGTCGCGAGCCTGTGTACTCATCGGTACGTCTCCTTTCAACGCATAGGAAGAGTCCGCTGGCTTGCCTTGATTACACGCATCCACTCCGGCTCCTTGCCGAGCGGTTCGGAATAACTACCGCAGGGACGTCAAGAAGGCACTGATCAGCGCGGCGATCTCTTTCGGTTGCTCGAGGATTGCGTAGTGCGCCGCGCCCGATAGCGTCACAAGCCGCGCGTGAGAAAGTAGCGCAGCCACGCGCTGCTCGGCGGCCTCCGGTGCGTCGTTCTCAGGCGCAATAACGAGCGCCGGCGCCTCGATGCTTTGCGTCTGCGCCGCAAAATCTGCGTGAGCCCACGATTCGAAGCACTCCAACGTAACGTCGCGGTCGGCCTTGGCCGCGATCGCGCACAGACCGTCGAGCGTCGTGCTCTCGGACGGATTCGCGAGCGTGCGCGCCAGCCAACTTCGCACCGCGGCTGGATCGCCCGCGGTCGCGCGCAGATATGCCTCGCCCTTTTGCGAATAGCGGCCTCCGCTCGCGGGCACCGGCGCAACGAGCACGAGGCCGCGGGTCGCTTGCGGATAATCCACCGCGAACCGCAGCGCAACCGTGCCGCCCATCGAGTGGCCGACGACCACGGCCGGGCCCAGGCCGCACGCATTGATCAGCGCGTGAAGATCGCGCGCGAAGCGTTCCAGGCGATACGGACCGCTCGCCCTCATGGATTCGCCGCTCCCGCGCAAGTCCGCAGCGATGGTGTGCATCTGCGGACCAAGCGCATCGATCACGCCTGCCCATACCGTGTGGTCGGCCTGCCAGCCGTGAACGAACAAAAGTGCGGGTTCACCGAAGCCGCTCTCGACGAACGCAAGCTCCGCGCCGTCGTCGGCGCGGAAACACCCCATCCCGCCGTTCAATCTCCGCCCTCACAGACCGGCATCGTCCAGCCCTCCGGATCTGATCGCCATCGCCGGATCAGCTCGGGTTTCGGAAGGCTTTCAGGCCGTTGCGGCGTTCGTGCCCCCCCTCAACTTCCAGCCCATGAAGGCCCACGCGATGCCTGCGAAGATGAAGTTCACGCCGACGGCAAAGCCGGGAAACCACACGGCGGATATCGGCCACTGCATCCATAGAAGAACGCCCAGCAGGAAGGTAATGAAGCCGCTCGCCGCGGCCCAGCCGTACTGCGGGTACTGAAGCCAGAGCGCCGAGATCAGGCGAAAGATTCCGCCGAACACAAAGAGCGCCGCCAGAAAGAGCGTGATCGTCAGCGCGCCGAGCGCCGGGTGTCCGATCAGAATCAAACCTACGACGATGTCAAGAACGCCCACCAGCAGCGAGAGGATGACGTGCCCGGCACCCCGCACCATGAACGCGCCGACCAGCTGTCCGATACCGGCTATCAATAAGACGATCCCAAGCGCGATGATCGAAGCGATCGTGGCGGCTTCGCCGGCCCAGATCGCGTAGAAGCCAACGAGGATCATGAGAATGCCCAGCGCCAAATACCAGCCCCAATTTTTGCGGGCTTGATCGACTGAAGCAGCGATGTCCCCGGCAATTGTTCTCATACCATACTCCTGTTCTTTACGGTCAGTAGGGTTCTATGCCGAGCATCATTATAGCACCCCACCGCCCTGCAACGTGTACGGAGGGCAGCCTGCGTCCTGCCAACGCTTGAACGTGTCGCACATTTCGCTCGTCCAGCGTGCTTCGCCCGAACCCGGCGGCGGCATCGAGCCGCTGCTGACCGTCTCAAAGATCGTGCTGGCGCTCTTTTTGACCGCGCCATAGTCGCTCAGGTCCAGGCCGAGTCCTTGCATGTGCTCGACGTCCGTCTCGGTAAACATCGGCCGAATGTCGTGAGCAAAACTTGGTGTCGTCATTTGCATTGCCTCCAACGCTACGGTGATTGTGGGAGGAGTTCGCGGCCCCCTGAGAGGATGCATTTCACATGAAATGGTTCTTTGAGCCCGGCCACACCGCCGCCGAGTTTCGCGCGCGGCACATGATGGTCACCTGGGTGCGTGGCTCCTTTAAGAGCGTCACGGGGCACCTCGAGTTCGATCCGGCGAATCCAAGAGGGCTCGCGGTCGAAGCGGTCATCAACGCGTCCACCTGCTGGACCGGCGTGGATGCGCGCGACAATCACCTGCGCAGCGCGGATTTTCTCTACTGCGAGCGCTTCCCCGAGATTCGCTTCAAGAGCAGCGGCCTCACCGAGATCGGTCCGGTCGACTACCAAGTCGCGGGAAATCTCACCATTCGCGAGGTCACCCTCCCGGTGACGCTCGGCGTGAAGTTTCTCGGCACGTGGGAGACGCCGTGGTGGGAAGACGGCGTGGACAGAGGACCGAAGACGCGCGCCGGGTTCGTCGCGCGCACGCGTATCGACCGTTACGATTTCGGCGTCAACTGGAACGATACGATGCCGGGCGGCGGCGTCGTCGTCAGCCCGCAGATCGACATCGTCATTGATGCGGAGGCGATCAAAGAAGGGTAACGTCGTCTATTGCTGCAGGATCTGATGGACGAATGAGATCGCGATCGATCCTTCGCCGACAGCCGATGCCACGCGCTTAACGCTTCCGCCGCGAACGTCGCCCACCGCAAAGACTCCGGGCAGGCTCGACTCGAGCAAGTACGGCGGCCGCAAGAGTGGCCAGCGCGCCGTTAGATCTTCGGGCGAGAGCTCGGAACCCGTCTTAACGAAGCCTTTGGCGTCGAGCGCGATGCAACCGCCGAGCCAACTCGTGTTCGGGGTGCCGCCTGTCATGAGAAAGACGTGCCGAATGGTGCGCTCCTCGGTTTCGCCGGTTTGGTTGTTGCGCCAGCGCACCGATTCGAGATGGTCGTCGCCTTCGAGCGCCGTGATCTCGGTTCGGGTATGCAGTTCGATGTTCGGCGTCTCCTCGATCCGTCGACTGAGATAACGCGACATCGTTTCGGCGAGCCCACCCGATCGGATGAGGATGTGCACGCGGCCGGCCGTTTCAGATAAGTAGAGGGCAGCTTGGCCCGCAGAGTTTCCTCCGCCGACGACGATGACCTCATCGTCCGCGCAGACCTCCCGCTCGACCCTGGTTGCGCCGTAGTAAATTCCTGCCGTCTCAAATCGCGCAAGATTCTCCAGCGGCAGCCTTCGATATTGAGCGCCCGTCGCAATCACGACGCTCCGTGCGGATATCCTAGCGCCGTCGTCGGTTTCGATCACGTACGGCGTGCGTTCGCAGTGAAGCTTGGTGCTCGTTGCAATGAGCATCTGCGCGCCGAACTTTTCCGCCTGAGTATAGGCCAGCGCGGTGAGTTTCTCGCCCGAAATGCCGCTAGGAAAGCCAAGGTAATTTTCGATACGAGAGCTCGAGCCGGCCTGGCCGCCCGGCGAGCCCGTCTCCAATATCAGCACGTCCAAACCTTCCGACGCCCCGTAAACCGCTGCGGCGAGGCCCGCCGGACCTGCGCCGACGATCGCGACGTCACGGATCTGTGTTTGGTCGATGGTTTCGTTGAAACCCAAACACTGCGCCAAATCTCGATTCTTCGGATTGCGCAAAGGCTGCTGCCCGCGGCAAATCACAACCGGTACGTCGTCGGCGGCAACCAGGAACGTTTGCATCACCTGCTCGGCATCGGAATCCTTCTCGAGATCGATGTACGCATACGGCTGTCCGTTTCGCATCAAAAATTCCTTGATGCGCAGCGTGTCCGCAGAGTGCGTCGACCCGATCAGCGTGATGTCTCCCATGTGCGCGCTCACGAGCGCGACCCTGCGAAGGAAGAAGGCTCGCGTGATGATCTCGCTGAGATCCTCATCGGTTTGAAGCAACGCAATTATGCTCTTATGGTCGAGCTCGACTACTTCGGTCGCTTCTCTCGCGCGCGTTTGAAGCAGCGCGGGACGCCCGGTCAGCGTATTGATCTCGCCCGAGAACTGGTTTGGCCCGATCGTCAGCACGAGGGTTTCGACGTTGTTGAAGGGACGCACGACTTCGAGGCTACCTGAACGCACGAGGAAAAACGGGATCAGGCGTTGCCCTTGCTCGATCAGAACTTCGCCGGTCTTGACGGCTCGTACGCGCCCGTGTGCAGCGATTCGGCCGGCCTGTGCCTCGGTCAAGGTCGGAAAGATCTCTTCGGGTGCGCCGGACAGCTGGATGCTGCTTCGATTGACTGCCGTGCTTGGGATGGATTGCACCGCGCACCCTTCCCGAAGGGCCGACAAGAATCCGTCGGCCGGCGGCAGAACGGGTAGACCGTATGCTAAAAGCCGGCGACCACGTCTATATAGACGCAACCAACGAGCGCGGTACGGTTAAGGAGGTTCACCCGCACCAGATCCTCGTGCGGGTCCAGGTTCCGGGTGGTCATGAGGAGCGCAAGTTCGCTCTTGAAGATCTGCGGCTCGATCCGACGATGAGCGAAGTCTCGGAATTTTACGATCACTAGGGGAAATCTGGAGTCGTAAAGCGCTCATCCAATCGGACGAGGCCGGCGTACCTGAGATATGAACTGGTTGGCGCTCGCCGCGATGATTTCGCTTTCGCCTCTTAGCGGGGCAAACGATTGGGTCAATGGGCGCGTGGGCGCCTCCGACCTGCGCGGCAAGGTAGTAGTCGTTGATGTTTTTACGGTGGACTGCTCGAACTGTCAGAACGTTGTGCCGACGCTGCGAGAGCTCTATGCAAGCGATCGCGCTCGTGGCCTGCGAATCGTCGGGATCCACTCACCCGAGACTGCGCCCGAGCGTTCGCAAACGTACGTGAAACAGAGCTTGGATCGCCAAGGCATCGTTTGGCCCGTCGCTTTCGACAACGATTTCGCGCTGTGGCGAGCCTACGGCGTCACGGCCTGGCCCACCGAACTATTCTTCGATCGGCACGGTACGCTGCGCAAAGTCATCGTCGGCGACTCCCAAGACGAAGAAGTGCGAGCCACGGTCGAGTCGTTGCTCAAAAACTAGCGGCGCTTTCTCCGCGCTAATATGACGGATGGTCCTGGCAGCGCTCGACCGAGGGGTCATCACTCGGAAAGAACGTAAAAACGGTCCCTCGCCGGACGACGACGTTCTTTCCTTTGCGAAAGTAGTTGAAGAGCCCGATCGCCGCGCCGACGCCGAGGACCGGAATCGCCCCGAGATAGCCCGGGATGCCGTTGGTCGCACCCGACTCGTCCAACGCAGCGGTGTTGTGGTTGAGCACGACGCCCAGGCGCTGTCCGTCGGGCAGCAGCAGGTACCGCGGTTCGAGGACCAGCGTGCCGGGATGTGCGTCCCGGGATGCCGGCGCCGCTACGGTAACGACGCCATATCCCATCGTACGCGCCGGAATCGCGACCTTCGTTCCGTCCGTTACGGCGTTGACCGTTTGAAACCGGAAGAAATCTCCGGGCCGCGCATCGGACGAATCGACGCTATCCATCATCTCGGCGGCCACGACCGTGCAGCGGTCAACCGTCATGGCGCTCGCCGTGCCGGCCTGCAGGCTTGCCACAGCGGCCGCGCATGCAACGACCTTTTGTAACCGCAGCAACGGCCGAACCTAGGTCCTGGGGATCAGCCGCAGCTCGGCTGCGGCGTAGTCCAGCTGGACGACGAACTGTTGCAAAAACGCCGCACCCAGGTGGCCGAAGGCCGTTCCGTGCAGCGTCTGCGTCGTGCCAATTTCCTGTGGACCCGTTTTAAAATCGCCGATCGTTACCTCCGGAATCTGCCCGATCATCTCGACGCTGCTTCCTCCGATTCCGCTGACGAACCGTCGCTGGGTAACGTTGAAGAGCCCCGGATGCTTCCCATAGAAATCGTACGTGAGATTAATATTCGACTCGTCGCCCGTATCCACTGCTAACGAAGTCTCAACGTCGCCGAGTCCGACCGTGATCACCGGGATAAAGTTCTCGAACGACAGCGGAACGGAAATGCGGCTCTGCGCGATCGGCGTGCCGAACCGAACGACGTGTGCGGTACCGTCAATCTGGATGCCGGTCGACGCCATCACGTCGGCACCCAATACGACGTCGTAGCCGTAGCGCCGAAGATCGGTAAGTACCGCGTAATAGGCATCGGGATAGGTGGCGTTACCGATGCGAAGCGGGCCGGCGCGCACGACCTCCGTCGAATAGCCGCCTAAGCCGAGGATTTGATACGTTCCCACGACCGGGCCGCCGAGCCGACTCGCCAGCTCCGAGCTCATCGAAATTCCGGAGTTGCCGGTGTCTACCAGGCAGCGGAGCGCGATCCCAGCGAGGCTGCAATCAACGATCGGCGTCACGGATCGCGGATCGGTCGGCACCGTCGCGGGCGGACCTTTAAAGGAAGGGAGCGGTCCGTGCGGGGGTGCGAGGCGGGTTGAAACCGGCGCGCGATCGTCGTAGCGCTCGAAGAGCTGACCGTCGTGCAAGACCTCGAACGGAAGCGTGAAGACGCCGATACGCCGGTACGCGCGATACTCGAACCTCTCGCTGCCGCCGAGCTCGCGCGCGAGCCGTATCAGCGCCGTTTGGGGATCTACATAGAGCCGCAGTGGAACGGCATTGACCGCGCCGACGACGATCGTTCGATACGCTTTTCCGTCGATCGTGCCGGTGCCCGCGCCCCCGACTTGGCCGCCGTGCGAGAGGAACGAGGGCGAGAGAAATGCGAGCGACGCGACGATGCGCAGCGAACGTAGGAAGGGTTCGGGCTCGAGCGATCGGGCCAGCGCCGTTCCGTTCATGTTGATCGAGAAGAGATGCTGGCCGTCGAAGTAGGTGCCGTTGCAGAGCTCGCCGGTGCAGTGCCGAACGATGATGCGTAAGCCCTCGCTGTCGCTGGAGACGATGCTCTGCCCTCCACCGAGCGTAAGACGAGATACCGAGACAAAATGAGTCTGCCAGACGGGGCCCGCTGCCGTGCGCATGCGCTCGAGCAGGCTGATGACGTCGCTGCCGCTGCGGTTTGCGCCCAGCGTGCCGAGCGCGACCGCGCAGAGCAAACCGAAGCGTGCGGCGAATCTCATGTGCGATGGAGTTCGAGTCGCTCGACGGCTACCTTCTAGATGGCGTGCCCTCGAAGGTAGAAGTGGTCCGCGCGCTGCTCGACGTCAAGCCGGGCGCCGAAGGCGCCGCGCCCTTTTACGAGGGACTGCAGCGGCTCGGCGCGCGCACGCCGGATCTCGCGCTGATCGCCTTGCGCTTGGTTCTCGCGGGCAGGAAAGCCGACGACGCGACGGTTGCGTGGCTTCGCGATGTCGTCGCGCGGGCTCGCGGGGGCGACGCGGCCGCCCGCGAGGAGTACCGGACGATCGAGCGGCCTTCGAAGTAGTGCTCTCGATCGTGGATCTCGAGTTTCAATACGCGGCCTCGGTGCCTCCGGCGCTCGACCGCGTCTCCATTGACGTCGCTCGAGAGAAGACGGTCGCCGTCGTCGGACCGTCGGGAGCGGGAAAGACGACGCTTCTGCACGCGATCGCTGGCTTGTTGACGCCGCGAAGCGGCGACATTTGTCTGGGCGGCGAGTCGATTCTTCGCAAATCGGCGCAGCAGCGCCGCGTCGCGCTCGTGGCACAGCACGACGCGCTCTTCGCAAACATGACCGTCCGGCAGAATCTTCGCTTTGGCCTGCGTGACCGCAAACGCAACGACGATCGGGTTCGCGCAGCGGCCGCTGCGCTGCACGTTGAGAGCCACTTGGAGCGGTGGCCGCGTCAGCTCTCGGGAGGCGAGCGGCAGCGGGCCTCGCTTGCCCGCGCGCTGCTCTCCGATCCGTTAGCGTTGCTGCTCGACGAGCCGCTCGCGCACCTCGATCCCCCCTTGCGCCGTTCGGTGCGCGACGAAGTCATCGGCGTACGCGAACGGTTCGCCGGTCCGATTCTGTACGTTACGCACGACCATGTCGAAGCGATGAGCGTCGGAGATCTCGTTGCAGTCCTCATTGATGGGCGAATCGAAGACATCGGAGAGCCCCAACGCGTTTACGACGCTCCGCGAAGCGTAACCGTGGCGAAGTTTCTCGGCGAACGCCCGATGAATCTTTTCGAGCACGCGGGAATGCTGCTGGGCATTCGACCGGAGCGCATCAACGTGACGGCCGGCGGCGCGTTGAGCGGACGCGTCGCGCGACGCGAAAACACCGGCGCCGACGCCTATCTCGAGGTCGAAACCGCCCACGGCGCACTCGTCGTTCGCGTTCCGGCTTTCGACCGCGCGAGTGCCGGCGATCGGATCGCGCTCGATCTGCCGGCGGAGTCGCTGCGGCGTTTCGATTCGGTCACCGGGAAAGCGATCGCGTGAACGGCACGCAGGAGTTGGCGCATGGCGTCATCATGGCCGGAATCACCGGAACGACCTTCGATCCGTCGCTGCCGCGCTTCGGCGGCTATCTGCTTTTTGCCGGCGACGGAGCGACGATCGGCGACGTCCGCGCCCTCACCGATGCGTTACGGGGACGCGATGAAGAGCTGCCGCCGGTCATCGCGATCGATCAGGAGGGCGGCCCGGTCGCACGATTGCGCCGTGACGTCGAGCCGATGCCCTCCATGATGTCGCTCGGTGCCGCCGACGACATCGCGCTTGCGCAACGTGCCGGCGAGCAGACCGCGTTCGATCTGCGGCGAGCCGGCTGCACGCTCGATTTCGCGCCGGTGCTCGACCTGGCGCTCGAATCGGCGAACGCGGTGATCGGAACGCGTTCCTTCGGCGCCGATCCGCGGCGAGTCGCTTCGATGGGCGAGGCTTTCGCGCGCGGACTGCGCAGCGCGGGCGCGATCCCTTGTTACAAGCACTTTCCCGGTCACGGCGCGACCTCGCTCGACTCGCATGCGACGCTGCCGATCATCGAGACCGACGCGGCGACGCTGCGCGCGCGCGATCTCGTGCCGTTCGCCGCCGTCGCCCCCACCGCTCCGGCGATGATGAGCGCCCACGTGTGCGTGCCGGCCTTCGATCCGCACCATCCGGCGACGCTATCCCGACGCATCGCAAGCGACTTGCTGCGCGCCGAGCTCGGATTTCGCGGCGCCTTCGTCACCGATTGCTTGGAGATGAGCGCGGTCGCCACAAACGGTTCCGTCGAGAGCGCGGTCGCAGCGCTCGCGTCGGGCGCGGACCTGCTGCTCTTTAGTCACGATCCGGTGCTGGCCGTCACCGCCGCCGATGCCATCGCAACCGCCGTGAACGAGCAGCGCATTCCGCGCGAGCGTTTGGAAGAAGCGCACGCGCGCGTCGTGATTCTGCGAGAAGCCGGCGCGCAGCCGCTGCCGCTCGACGCTTTTCCCCCGCATCCGGGCGTGGGGCGCGAGATCGGCCGGCGTGCAGTCACGCTGCTGCACGGCGTGCCGCACGCCGATCCATTGTCTTCGATCGCGGTCTGTTTTGGCGCGCGGGCCCCAATGCTGGCGCGCGAGGCTCCGGCGCTCGAAGAGCTATGGCCCTCGATCGACCCCCCGGCGCAAGAGATGCAAGCGGTTTTGACGCGACTTGTGGAGAGCGAGCGTCGCCCGCTCGTCCTCGCGCAACGCCCCCACCGCCATCCGGCGCAAGCCGAAGCCATCGGAGGAATTCTCGAGCGCTATCCCGACACGCTCCTCGTTTCGCTCTTCGAACCGTTCGGTGTACCGCTCTTTGCAAATGCACGCCACTCGTTGGCGGTATACGGTGATGACGTTTCCTCTATCGGTGGGCTTGCCGACGTGATCTTTGGCAGCGCCATGCCGACCGGACGGCTACCGCTGTGACGAGCATTGACCGTATTCTACGCGAAGCTTGTGGGCGCGAGTTCACGGGCGCCGTCGCGCGCATCGAACATCGCGGCAGCGTGCTCTTCGAGCGTGCCTACGGCGTGACGCGGGCCGACGAGCATGCCCGCGCCGTCTACGTGGACACGAGCTTCGATCTCGCATCGCTGACGAAGCTCTTCGTGGCGACCCTGCTCTTGCAGCTCGTCGCCGATGGAGACCTAGCGCTGGACGAACCGCTTGCGGGCGTTCTTCCGGAGTGGCGCTCGGCGCCGCATCGGTCGATCACCGCGCGCATGCTGCTCGATCACACTTCCGGCATGAACTCCGGCGCCGATTACCGTGCGATCTTCGACGAGAACGTCGAAAAGTTCGCGTTGCATTCCGCGCTCGTTGCGGCGCCTGGTGAACGCGTGATCTATAGCGACCTCGGATTCATCGTCATCGGGACCGTGCTCGAGCGCGTCACCGGGCGCTCCTTGGCCGCGTTGGCCCGCCGTTTCTCGCCGTCGCTGACCTTTCGTCCGCGCGCGGCGCAGCGTTCGAAGATCCCGGCAACCGAAGAAGATGGCTGGCGGGGTCGCGTGCAAGGCTTCGTGCACGACGAAAAGGCCTATCTAATGGACGGGATGGCCGGACATGCGGGACTCTTCGGTACCGCGGCCGACGTGGCAGCGCTAACCGAATGTTACCTCGGCCCGCTCGACGGGAGGCCCTCCGTGCTGCTGCCCGAGACACTCGTGCGCGAAGCGATCTCGGAGCAAGCCTACGATCCCGTCTTGCGACGCGGCCTCGGCTGGGCGCTCAAGACGAGCGACGAAAACTCGTGCGGACGTTACATGGATGCGTCGTCGTTTGGACACACCGGCTTTGTCGGCACGTGCGTTTGGGCCGACGCGGCGCGCGATCTCCAGGGCGTGCTGCTCACTAACGCCGTCTACTTCGGGCGCAACGGCGACATGCGGGATCTGCGTGCCGCTTTCTACGAAGCGATGGTTGCGGAGGTGTCCTAAGCATGCTGGCCGTGGGTCTGATGAGCGGAACGTCGCTCGACGGAGTTGATGCGGCGCTCGTCGAGATTCTGCCGCGCGGTGCGGGCTACGACGTAAGGCTGCGGAAGTTTCTGACCCGGCCGTTCGAACGCGATCTCCGCGACGCGCTGCTTGCGGTGCTGCCGCCCAACGCCGGCGGCCTCGCGGCGCTCGCGCACCTGCATCGCTCGCTCGGACGCGCTTACGCCGCAGCCGTTGGTGCGATCGCGCCGCCCGATCCAATCGGTTACGTTGCTTCGCACGGCCAAACGGTCTGGCACGACGGTGCGGCGCATGTAACGCTGCAGGTCGGCGATGCCTTCGAGATTCGCGAGGCCGCCAAGACTACCGTCTGCTACGATTTTCGCAGTGCCGATTGTGTCGCCGGCGGTCACGGCGCACCGCTGACGGCCTACGTTGACGCGTTGTTGTTGAACAGTGCATCGCAAGATCGCGTTGCCGTTAATCTGGGCGGCATCGCCAACGTGACGTTGCTCAAGGCCGGCGCGCGCCCGCAAGATGTGCGCGGCTTCGATACCGGCCCGGCGAACATGCTTCTCGACGCTTTCGTGCGCGACCGTACGCGCGGCGTGCAGAGCTTCGATCGCGGGGGCGCGTTGGCAGCCGCCGGACGCGTTGACGACGCGCTGCTGCTTGCGATGCTCGCCGATGCGTACTTCGAGGCCTCGCCGCCCAAGACGACAGGACGCGAGCGCTTTGGCGTTCAGTTTTTGAGGCTGCACGCGGAGGCTCTCGCGCGACTCTCGCTCGAGGACGGCCTGGCCACACTAACCGAGCTGAGCGCGGCTACGATCGCGCAGGCCGTTGCGCGCGAAGGCTTCGGCGACGCACACGTCTTTGTTAGCGGCGGCGGCGCTTGCAATTCGGTCCTGCTTTCGCGTCTTGCCGCCCGGCTTGGGCGGTCGCGGGTCGAGACAACCGACGTGCTGGGCATGCCGGTAGAAGCGAAAGAAGCCATTGTCTTCGCCGTGCTCGGTTACGAAACGCTGCGCGGTCGCGCGGCCAACGCGCTCGGCGCGACCGGTGCCGCTCGCCGAGTCGCGCTCGGCGCGATTGCGCCCTATGGGTTGCGCGGGCTGCTCGCACAAATCGAATCCGAATGTGCCGGCGCGGCGTGAGCTCCGAGCTTCCGCCCACCGAAGCGATAAGCGCCCGAAGCGCGGGGCTCGATCTCTTGAGCACGCCGCAGCTGGTCGAGCTGCTGATCGCCGAGCAGCGCGACGCGGTCGAGGCGGCCGTTGCGCGCGGGGGCGTGATTAGCGAAGCGGTTGACGAGATCGCGGCGCGGCTTGAGCGCGGCGGCGTCCTTCACTACGTCGGTGCCGGAACCAGCGGACGGCTCGCGATGCTCGACGCCGCCGAGATGCCGCCGACCTTCGGAACGCCGCCGGAGCTCGTCAGAGCGCATGTTGCCGGCGGCACGCCCGCATTAACGCGGTCAATCGAAGGCGCCGAGGATGACGCTGCTGCAGGCGACGCGGCAATCCGCGAGAGCGTGAGTTCGAACGATGCGGTCGTCGGCATTTCGGCCAGCGGCGGCGCGGCCTTCGTGGTGGCGGCGATCGAGCGCGCGCGGTCCTTGGGCGCTTACACCGTCGCGCTTACCGGTTCGGAGCGTTCAGCGCTCGCGCGGGCGGCGAATATGGCGATCGTGCTTGCGACCGGCGCGGAGGCGCTGAGCGGTTCGACACGCATGAAGGCCGGGACGGCTCAAAAGATCGTGCTCAACGCCATCTCGACTGCCGTGATGGTTCGGATCGGCAGAGTCTACGACAATTTGATGGTCGACCTGGTCGCGTCGAATGCCAAACTGCGTGCCCGAGCCGTTCGTATGGTGTGCGCGATCGCCGGCGTGGATGAACCAAGAGCACTCGAGTTGCTCGCTGCGGCCGGCGGACACGTCAAGGTGGCGATCGTGATGGCGCGCCAAGGTGTCGCTGCGGCGCAAGCTCGCGCGCTGCTCGAGCGGACGAACGGATCGCTGCGCGCTCTGCTCTGATGCACCTTATCGCGTTGCTTGCAACGATCGCGTTCCTGCCGATGGACGACCGCCCCGTCACCGCGCAGCTGCCGGTCATGCTCGGACGAATTTCGGGCGTCCCCGTTACGGCACCGCCGCGCGGGCTGATCGGGCGTTTTCTCGAAGCGGGGCAGTCGGACGGGTTGATCGCTTGGCTCAATCACGAGGCGGCGAAGCCGCAGACCGATGCGTTCGTCGTCTCGACCGACATGCTCGCGTACGGCGGTCTTACCGCATCGCGCGTTCCCGGCGCCTCGTACGACGACGCGTACTTTCGATTGCGCGAGCTGGCACATCTGCGAGCGCGCCGGCCTCAGGCCTGGATCGGGGCTTTTGGGACGGTCATGCGGCTGGCACCCACCGGTGTACCGGCCGGCACGCCGTTTTTCGCTTCCTATCCGATCTGGGCATATCTGCAAGAGTACGCGAACCTTCACTACCCGCTGCTTCCGAGCGAAGAAGCCCGCGCCGAGCAGCTGCGCGGTCAGATCGGCGCGCAAATTTTCGACGAGTATATTGCCACGCGCGCTCGCAATCTCGCGGTTGACCGGCTCTTGCTGAAGATGACCGCTGCCGGTGTCATCGATCGGCTCGTTCTCGGTCAGGACGACGCCGGCCCAGTCGGCCTGCACGTCCCGGACATACGTCTCTTGCAGGATGGACTCGCCGCCGCGAACCTTGGGGAACGCGCTTCAATCGAGCCGGGAGCCGACGAACTCGGGATGGCGTTGGTCGCGCACGCGATCGCTCGCGCCGCGCGTTGGACGCCTCAGATCGCGGTTCGATACTCGACACCCGACGGATCGCTCTTCCAAGACCCGATCGAATACGCGCCGATCTCAACCGCAATTGATGCGCTCATTGCGGTCTCGGGCGCCGAGCGCGACGACCAGAATCCCGAGATCGTGCTCTACGTGCGGGTTCCCGGCACGAGTGCAGCCCAAGACGACGCGTTGGCCGCAGCGATTACGGCCGATGCTTCAGCCGGCCGTTCCGTCGCGCTCGCCGATCTTTCGTACCTGCGCTCCTATGGCGATCAGGCGAACTTTGCCAAGCGAATTCTCGCTTCGGGCCTTGCCTCGCGGCTCGACGCCTACTCTTCCTGGAATACCAATGCAAATACGGTCGGAACCGCGCTCGCCGAGGCGATCGCGGCGGGCGCCGGACGCCGTTTGGGAACCTACGATGCGCTTGCGCACCGCACGTTCACGTTTACGCTCTTCCTCGACGATTACGCGTTCCACGACGAGGTGCGCCCTGACCTCAACGCGACGCTTGCCGCGCAGGGCATCACCGACCATACCCTGCTGACACCCGACGTTGCCGCGGCAGTGGCGGCGCGCGACCGCGCGCTGCTTTGGAGTTACGCGACCGCGATTCTCAGCCAGCTCGATCCCGGCTATCACATCGCGGCGCTATCGATTGGGTTGCCGTGGTCGCGGACGTTTGAAACGTCAATAGATGTCGGCCTCGCGCCCAACCTCTAGAGACGAGCGGGATGACCTTCCGGTCATCCCGCCTTCTCGTGCGCCCGGCATGGGCGCTGACTTGGAGGTGAAAGTCCTCTGTGGAGCCTGGTCGTGGCAACCACTAGCCAAAGGCAACGGTGTCCGTCGCGAGGCGGAATCGGAAGGAAGCCGGCGGCAAACCCTCGCGCCGAGGAACACGAATCGCATCAGGCGCTTGCGTTCGGGCGAGTTCGCGAGACAGAACGAAGCCCGATACGACCAAGGGATGCAGGCGTAAATGCGGCGGCGACATGAGGGGAAAGTCAGCGTTCTTACCCGGGGAGATCTGCCGGTACGCCTTTGAGCAACCGCGTCAGCGATGGCGCGCTGAATCGGCAGAAGTCAGCCGAGGCCATAGTACCGCAAGCGATTGCGGGAAGGGCCGAACATCAAACGGAGGTCGAGCCTTGTCGAACTCGCAGCCCAAGCTGAGAAAGCAGCAAACTTCGCAAGAAGCCTCAGATGCAAAGAAGATGGTGAAGCCGGAAGGTATGCATCGAGAGCCGAGCGCGGGCGCGGTGCGAAACAACGACGACACCTCAAAGACCGAATCACTCATGGAGCAGGCGGTCGCCAGAGATAACATGCTGGCGGCGCTGCGACGCGTCGAGGGCAATAAGGGCGCACCAGGTAACGATGGGATGACCGTGGATGAACTCCGCGATTATCTCAAGACGAACTGGGCGCGCATCAAAGCCGAGTTGCTTGCGGATGCTTACAAGCCGCAAGCCGTTCGCCGGGTGGAGATACCAAAACCCGACGGCGGCATCCGGCTCTTGGGCATTCCAAGCGTCGTCGATCGCCTAATCCAACAAGCGCTGCTTCAAGTGCTCACGCCGATCTTCGACCCAACGTTCAGCGACTTCAGCTTCGGCTTTCGGCCGGGGCGAAGCGCGCACGACGCGGTCACGCTTGCGCGCGAATACGTCGAGGCGGGAAACGAATGGGTCGTGGACATCGACTTGGCGAAGTTTTTCGATCAAGTCAACCACGACAAGCTCATGGCACGCATCTGGCGGCGAGTAAAGGACAGGCGCATCTTGCACCTGATTCGGCGCTACCTGCAAGCTGGGGTGATGCTCGACGGCGTGGTGGTCGCGACGGAAGAGGGGACGCCGCAAGGTGGCCCGCTCTCGCCACTGCTCGCCAACATCATGCTCGATGATCTCGACAAGCTCCTTGAGCAGCGAGGTCATCGGTTCTGCCGTTATGCCGACGATTGCAATGTCTACGTTGGCAGCCAACGGGCGGGAGAACGGGTGATGAGTACCATTCGCCGCTTCATCGAAGGGCGTTTGGGCCTGAAAATCAACGAAACGAAGAGCAAAGTCGACCGCTCACGCGACCGCAAGTTTCTGGGCTTCAGCTTCTTTCGGCGCAACGGAATCCAGATTCGAGTAGCGCCCAAGAGCATCGAGCGTTTCAAGAACCGCGTACGGGAGATCACGGCACGCAGCAACGGATGGAGCATGAAGCGACGTATCGATACGCTTCACGTCTATCTCCGGGGCTGGGTGCAGTATTTCCAGCTCGCCGAAACGCCGAGCGTCTACCGCGACCTCGACGGATGGGTCCTACGTCGCCTGCGGCTGTGTCAATGGAAACAGTGGAAGCTACCGCGCACACGACTTCGCGAGCTTCGCGCGTTGATGGTGAAGGAATGGCACGCCTGCGAGCTCGCCAATAGCCGCAAGGCTTACTGGCGTATCGCGGGAGGCCCCCTGAGCAGCGTGATGCCCCGCCGATACTGGATCGCACGGGGCTTCACAGGGTTGAGCGAACGATTCGCTCTCTCAGTTCGATGAACCGCCGGATGCCGAACGGCACGTCCGGTGGTGTGGGAGGGCGGTAGCCGCGAGGCTACCCCCTACCCGATTGGGTTTTTCTATTTGCGCGTTTTCTGAGCTGGGTTGTAGGCGACGCCTTCGATCTTGCCGCTGACGCTCAGCCCGTTGTTGAAGCTGTAAAAGTACGTCAACGACGTGGGAGTGTATAAATAGACGTCCACTTGCCCGTTCGCAAAATCACCGGCCATGAACGTCATGGATTGCTTGTTCAGTGCGCCGAAGACCGATTCGCCTTGGAGCGGGAACGGCCCACCGACAAGCGTGCAGGCAGGATTGCATCCCTTATAAACCCAGAGCTGCACGCCGATCTTATCGACCGAGACCAAATTGCCGTTTCGATCGAAGCTGAGACTTCCATAGTCGGTGTTCATGAAGCCCGTCGCTACTTGGCCTGACCCGGTGCAGCCCGCGAAGTAGACGAGCACGGCGGGGCCGCCGCTCGAGTTCTGCTCCGCCGTGACCCAGCAGTTTCCGCTCGTATCCATCACGGAGCCGGCGACCTTAAACATCGCCGGATTCGAGAGGTTGGCGGTACACCCGCCGGAGAGGGTGCAGATCGAGACGCTTCCCGCCGCACCGGAGTTATTGAAGAGATTTGAGACAAGAATCGTTCCGTTTACCGCATCAAAGCTGAAAGCGCCTGACGGCTGGCCGTCCGGATCGACGAAGCTTCCGATCAGCTTTCCGCACATTCCGGGTCCAGACCAGACGTCAACCGCGTGTTGCCCCGAGGTGTTGGCGGCGACGGGCGTAATGAGATTTCCGCTCTGGTCCACACCGATGCCGTTGACGTCCGCACCGCTTCCGGTCCCAACCGTGCAGAACGCAGGGCCGTTGGCCTTATTGTTGATCGGAAATCCCATCGCGCCTGGGCCGTAAAACTCGTTCACGTACATGCCCTTGGCGGGATAGCTGGCGGCGTTTTTAATCGAGGCAATGATCTGACGATAGAACGGCAACTGTTCCGAGACGGGACCGTTGTCGATGTAGTTCGCGGGCGACGCCCAGATCGGTTTGGGGTAGTGCTGGTGCCGGCTCAGCGGCGTCACCGGGATCGAGCTCGTCCCACCGGAACTCGTTTGAGAATTGCTGCCGGAGCAGCCCGCGAGTAACGCAACAGCGACCGTCGTGCAGAGCGCTGTCGATAACAATCGCATAGATACTCTCCTTCGCAGTAGCAAGAATGGGGCCCGGATAATGCCGGGGAGTCTTGGGTTTCGTTAAAGCTTGCCTCGCACCCCCGCGCAAGCCGCTTCGACCTCAAACGGCAGGGCGTCGCACGGCCGGCCCCCGAACCCGCAGCGCCAGACTATAGCGGTTTTAGTTCGCCGCTTGTTCGACGTAAGAGCGGTCGAGCGCGCCGGCATCGTGGCACCCGAGCAACCGCAGCGTGCGGACGATATCGCTGCGAAGTATTTCGATTGCCCGAGCGACGCCCGCTCCGCCGCCGGCGGCGAGCCCGTACGCATAGGCCCGCCCGATCAGTACCGCTCGCGCGCCCATACAGAGCGCTTTCACGACATCGCTGCCGCGTCGGATTCCGCCGTCCAAGTAGATCTCGGCGCGTTCGCCGGCCGCTTCGACGACCTCCGGCAACGCATCTATGGTCGGGGCCACGCCGTCGAGCTGGCGCCCGCCGTGATTGGAAACGACGATCGCGTCGGCGCCCGCACCGATCGCCCGTCGTGCGTCCTCCGACGTCAGCACGCCCTTGACGACGATCGGGCCTTTCCACTGCTCTCGAATCCAAGCCACGTCTTCCCACGCGACCGTCGACTGTTCGAGCGCTGCGGCAACGTCTGCATAGGCCATCGGCCCGATCCCCGGCAGGAGCACGTTAGGAAATCGCATCATCCCGCCGTCGCGCAAGAAATCGTAAAGCCACGCCGGGCGCGCCAAAATCTGCGGCACGAACGGCAGCATTGTTCGAAGCTCTCCGCTCGTGAGCTCCTTTGCGCCGTTGCGAACGTCGCGCTCGCGGTTGCCGGCGACGGCCGTGTCGATCGTCACGACGAGCGCGTTGAAACCCGCGTCGCGCGCGCGCGCGATTGCCGCAGTCGCTACCTCGCGCCCCGCGATGAGGTAGAGCTGATACCAGGCCGGTCCCTTGCAGGCCGCCCGTACGTCTTCGAGCCGGCATCCCGAGAGCGTTGAAAGCACGTACGCAGTGCCCGCGGCGCCGGCCTGCGCGGCGGCAACGCACTCGCCGCGCGGAAAGAAGAGCCGGCTGCTGCCGACCGGCGCGAATAAGAACGGTAGATCGAGCGTCGTCCCGAGAACGCTCGTTCGCAGGTCGCACGGAGCGTTGGCAACCGCGTTGCGCGGCCGAAATCTAATGCGTTCGAATGCGCGGCAGTTTTCACGCAACGTCGCTTCGCCGTCGGCGCCGCCGTCAATG
The DNA here is from genome assembly GCA_963748875.1 of Vulcanimicrobiota bacterium. Taxonomy (GTDB): domain Bacteria; phylum Vulcanimicrobiota; class Vulcanimicrobiia; order Vulcanimicrobiales; family Vulcanimicrobiaceae; genus Cybelea. The sequence goes on along the minus strand of CAVVKC010000001.1, from coordinate 3,311,493 downwards.
TAGTCGAAAACGACGCGCGGCAAGCGGCGTTTAGCCAGCCGCCGCAGATCTTCTATGGTAACGGCACGTGCGGCGCGCATCGAGGCTTGACGTTTGCCTTCAATTGACGATAACCTGTCAGCGCAACCATGGACGTACGATTTGTCGCGACCGCATTCGCTACCGCATTTACGATCATCGATCCGATCGGCATGATCCCGATGACGCTTGCGGCAACCGCACGCGTTTCGCCGGAGAAGCGTAACCAAATCGTCAACGAAGCGGTGCTCGTCGCGGGCGGCATTATCTTGTTTATGGGACTCGTAGGGCGCCTGCTGCTCGATTACCTCGGCGTCACCTTGCCGGCGTTTATGATTGCCGGCGGAATCCTGCTCTTTTTGATCGCGATCGATATGCTCTTCGCGCGTCCGACGCGAGCGAAGCGAACTGAAGCCGAAGAGCGCGAGGCCGCCGCGGGCGAGAACCCGGCAGTCTTTCCGTTGGCCGTGCCGATGATTGCGGGGCCCGGCACGATCGCGACGGTGCTGTTGCTCGTTAATCTCTCGCGCGGTAATCGGTTCGAGCTAATCGTCGTTACGACCGCCTATATCGTCGCTTTGATGGTTACGTGGCTCTGCATGCGCGGCTCGACCTGGTTGCAGCGATGGATCGGCACGACGGGAATCCACGTCGTCACCCGTTTGTTGGGGATTATTCTCGCCGCACTCGCCGTGCAGTTCGTTCTTAACGGGCTCGCGCAAACGCCGCTGCTACGGCGCTGAAGTCGCGCCAGTGGCGGTGGCCCACTGCTGGTAAACGGACTTCTCTATCGGCGGAAGCTGTGCGTCCGAGGGCAGCTTGAAGCCGGCTAGTGGGAGCGGGAACGGGATCGGATGCGGCGGCAGCTTAAACGGATCGGAGCCCGGATCGTAGCAGAACGGCCAAACGATATCGCCGCTCTCCATCGCTCCATCGGGATACGTGAACTCGTAGCGCCCGTAGTAGCAGTCGTACCCTTCGTCGTGCCAAGTTCGCGTTGGCGTAATGATTCCGTTGCCGTGTTCCTCGCCGCGTAGCGAAGATGGCACGTTGAACGAGTACGTCTTCGTATACGATTCACGTGCAGCGGGATCGATGGTCGGAATCGCGTGGGGATCGTTCTGTTCGTTGAGCTGTGCGACTTCGTGCGCGAACCCCGCCTCGTCACGCTGGATCCGCGACGGAAGCGGCGGGCTGCGGCGAACCGGTTGGGGGGAGGCGGGAGCCGAGGTCTCTTTGGCAATTTCCCTTCGCGGCGTTGTCGCCGGCGCCGAAGCATGCTGACGAGCCCGCCGCGGCCGCGTAGGGGCCCGCGTCGGCACCGGCGTTGGCACCGCCGCCTTGTTAATTGTGATGGTGTTCGTCTGGGAGACGACCTCTCGCTCGCCTCGCGGCACGAAGAGCCGGGCGATTTCATAAAAGAGCAGCGTCAGGAAAATTAAATGTAAGGCCGCTGAGGCAATCGCGGACCAAAAAAGCGCCCGGCGGCGCCGATCGAGCTTTCCGGAAATCAACGCCGCAAAGTTCGCTAGGGAGACCCCGGGGCACCCTCAAGTTAGAAGGCGCCGATGCCGTACGGCGAGCCCCAACCGTCGGGATAAGAGAAGCGGCCGCCGTAACCGCACGATCCTGCGCATTCGAGACGATTGATCGACGCAGCCGGAGTAGTTGCATCCCCACGCATTGTTCACGATCTGAGCGCCGAGCGAAACGGCCGCGCTTTCGGCGGTTTGAAAGTCGGTCTGGTCTTCGCCGTTTGCTTCGATCAAGTAAATAGTGCAGTGCGGACAGACCGCGGCAACCATCTCGACGTCAACGTCAATAAAAACACCGAGCGGCTTGCGAGCCGGCGGATAGTCGCCCTGCCGGCCATACTCGTTGAACTTATAGAACTGTCCCGCAGCCAGACCGAACCGCGACCAGTACGCGGCCTGATCGGTAGCTGGTCGCTCCTCGGAGCCGGCAGGAGCAAGCTTGCGGCCGGTTGAAGACTACCAAGCCATGCCCAGATACGTCCTGCTGTGGACGATTGCGATCTTCGCTATCTGCGCGCTCCTCGGTGGAATCGTGCGTGCGCTGCATTATGAGTTCGGCAGGAATGAAAGTACTGCTCTCGTCGTCGTCGGCCGGCATTCGCTGTTTCTCTCGCCCGCCCCGAAGCGCAATGCTCTGCCGGCGCAAGTTCCGGTCCCGCACATGAGGATAACCGGTTTGGTTGCGCGGCGGGATTGCAACGTAACGCTCTATGCCGACCAGGCGCCGGTTCAGCGTGTGACGCCCCCACCGTCATCCCCACCGTCGGGTGCGTCGTCCTCTTACGGTTTCACGTTCGACCTGCCGCAGCCGCTTTCGGTAACGCAGAACCAGATCTTCGCCGAGTGTGATCGTAGTTGGCCGCGCGTCCATCGCGCCCTTATCCCGGTATCCTCCCAATGGTTCGGTCCGTTGGCAAACGCGTCGTCCTACAATGCCATTGGACGCGCCGTGCATTTTTGGATAAGCCCCGGCCAAACCACGTTTTATGGCGTACTCGAACTGGGCGGTAACGATCCTCGGCTCACGAGTACGCTCGGGTTGTCATCGCTCGATCAGCTCGCGCGTGAAGCATTTAACGTCAACTTCAACCTCCACCCGGTTTATGATGCGCTCAAGAACCCGGTCCTCCGAGTCTACCAAAACAACCATCATCTCTTTCTCACGCTCCGAGGCGACCTCCAACCATATGCCACGGTTGCGGGAACCTCGAACATCAGCATCGTAGCGACGCCCGTCGAAATCGCTCGTGCGGACTGTCTGCCTCCGTCGTCATGCGCGGCGTGGAACGGAAACAAGGGAAACAAGATCGTCGTTCAGCTCCGCGGCTTCAGCGTCAGTTCGTTTCCCACTGATTCCGCCGACTCCCCAATCTCGCAACCGCTAGGGCCGCCTGGCGAGATGAACCGCGACGGAAGCTTCGTCTGGTACACATCGGTCGCAGCGGGGAGGGCTCAGAGCGTTCAGATTGCGGTCCATGGAAACGCCCTTGCTTCGCCTACCGACGCTCACCATTTGCTGGCGGCGCATGCAAGGATCGCCGATCCTTTTCTGCAGGTAATTACCGACACGTTGCACGCGCTGGTCGGCGTCGTGATCGTGGTGACGCTCCTCTCGTACGCGGGCTTTTGGCGAGACGAAGCTCACCGGCGATACAGCAGCGTTGCGGTCGCCGCGGCGCTCGGGAGCGTCTTGATTAACGCGGCGGCGTTTGGCGCGAGGTTCGGCTTTTGGGCAAGCCTATATTTTTGGGTGACTTTTCCACGCCCATACACGGATTTAGTTCACAATACGCTCCGTTTTCTGTTAGCCTGGCTTTGGCCGACGTCTGCCGCTGCCGTAGGCGCCGCGTTGATCGTAGTTCCAGGTGTTTTCTTCGTGTTGCGTCGCTGCAAGGTTGACATTAGCCTTCGTTATTTTGGCGGTGCGGCTGTCACCATATTTGCATTAGCCTTTCTTGGTTCGTTGTACACCGCAAGAGAGTCTTTTCAACGCTACGGGGCACTAAACGATCCGACCGCTCTCAATGCCTCAATGCCGACCGTCCTTTCCGACGCGGTGCTGGCTATCGTGATGTTCGCACTGCTTATGATGTCTTTTCGGCCGGACTTGCTTCTCGATCTGGTCAAGACTTCCGAGCTGGATCTGCGGTTCTTTAAAATCTCAAGCCATCTCGGACGCTGGCTCGTCTATCTCGGCCTCGCGGTACTGGCCGTTTTGTCGGCATCGGTCATCTTCCCGAGTTCCGCATATTTCTCGGCAAGCTATTCCGCGCCGGAGTTTCTCGTGGACAGGACGGCCCAGGAAGCCGCCAACTATATCTCGGGTCTAGCCGTCGTGCTGCCGATATTCTGGTTCTTATGCTCCGGCGACCGCGGGGTTCGCAAAGCGGTGGAAGATAAGATTCACCTCGCGTGGATCTTTGCGATACTCATAATTCTAACGGGTTACGCGTACTTGGGCTTTCCTATTACGCTGCTGATCACGTTCGCTACGATCTACTGGATCGCACTAAGGCCGAATCAAGAGACTAATGAAGATGCAGCCGCTGGTCGTAAGGGAAACTATGAAGCAATTTCGGAAACGCTCGCGAGGCTCCACCAAGGCGTGGACCGGCAGGAGATGTTCACGGAAGCGCGCGACATCGAGAATTGCGTCGTCGCCCGTCAAACCCAGGAGCATTTCCTGGCTGATTTCGTCAGCGGGAGCAAGGAGTGGGACGAGTACAGCAAGCGCAACGCCGAGCTTGAAGCTTTTATTAAGAGCAAAGATGAGGCGGTTCGCGCCGGTACGCGTGCGCACGCGACCGAACTTGCGTTTGGCATGGGCCTCGAGATGGATTTGCTTGCAAATGCGCGCCGATTCGCGTTGATGTCGATCGCGCCTGCTTCTGTGTTGATTTTGCTGACGTTGCAATCCATAATTAGCAATACGTCAACGGTCCACGTTCCGTTCTTCGTGGTTTTCGCGCAGTTTGCCATTTCAATAGTGGGCTATATGAGTGCAGGGCTGGGTTTCGGCCTAGCATATCCGTACCTGCGTGGAAATATCGGCACCGTCAAGGCTCTTTGGGTGCTGTTGGCTTTGGGGCTTGCGATTCTGCCTTACGAGTTTATGTCGGGCTCGAGGCCCGAATATCTCGTGCAGATCTTGCGATGGCTGATCTTTTTTGGGACCTTGGGAGTTTGGGTGGACGTGATCAGCGCGCTTCGCTTGAAGCAGCAACTGAGGATTCGCGAGCTGTTCAGCATAGCTGGGCTCGGCCGTCTTGCCGCAGTGGGGGCCGTCGCGGGAACGATCGCCACCTCACTCGTCGCTTCGGAATCGCGAGATCTTCTCCAGGCGGCAATTCACCACGTGGTCCCGGCTCAGTACGCGCTCCCGACGATTCAAGAGCCGCAGTAGCAGGCTTAATCCGCCCGCCGGGCAGCAGCGTTTCGCTGACAGAGTTCGATCAGCACGCCGCCGGTTGCCTTGGGATGAAGAAATGCGATCAGGCTGCCATGCGCGCCGCGCCGCGGTCGTTCGTCGATCAATCGTACGCCCTCGGCCCGTAGCTCGGCGAGCTTTGCTTCGATATCGGCAACGCGGTAAGCGGTGTGATGGAGCTTAGTGGCGGCATCGCCCCGGAATCGCGCGATCGGCGAGCTCTCGTCGAGCGGCAGCAGAAGTTCAACGAACGATTCGCCCGCCTCCAAGCCGACCGTCTCTACCCCCTGATCGTACACGACCTCGCGAAAGACTTCTTTAAAGCCGAGTCGCTGGGTGTAGAGCCGCAGCGTGGCCTCGAGATCCTTGACGACGATTGCGACGTGATCTATCTGCACGATTCGGCAGCCGCTACGCGACGACTTCTTTAGAACGATACGTACCGAAGACTTCGCGCAGTACGCTGCAGATCTCGCCGAGCGTAACGTTTGCGTCAACCGCGTCGACGAAGTACGGCATTAAGTTCTCCCCGCTCGCGGCGGCGGAGCGCACCAAGCTGAGGTGGCGCTCAACCGATCCCAAGTCGCGCGCCGCTCGAAAGGCCGCTAATCGCGCGACCTGTTCCCGCTCGACGCGTTCGTCAATTCGCTGCAGCGGCATCGGCTCGCTTGCCTCGTCTTCGACAAAGCGATTGACGCCGACGACCACCCGGTCGCCGCGTTCGATCGCCTGTTGCGCGAGATAGGCCGATTCGGCGATCCGTGCCTGCATCCAGCCGCTCTCGATCGCGGCGACGCTGCCGCCCATCGCGTCGATTTCTTCGATGATGCGGCGCGAGCGCGCGATCAACTCGTCGGTGAGCGATTCGACGTAATACGATCCGGCGACCGGATCGACGACGTCGGCGACACCCGATTCGTACGCGATGATTTGCTGAGTGCGCAGCGCAGTTTTGGCGCTCTCGGCCGTCGGCAGGGCGAGGGCTTCGTCTTTACCGTTGGTATGAAGCGATTGCGTTCCGCCGAGCACCGCCGCGAGCGCCTGCAGCGCGACTCGCACGACGTTGTTCGCTGGTTCCTGCGCGGTGAGCGTCGAGCCGCCCGTCTGCGTGTGAAAGCGAAGCGTCTGCGAGCGCGGATCCCGGCATTCGAACTCGTCGCGCGTAATGTGGGCCCATAAGTACCGGGCCGCCCGAAACTTGGCGATCTCCTCAAAAAAATCGTTGTGCGCGTTCCAGAAGAACGAAATACGAGGTGCGACTTCGTCGAGCGCGATGCCGGCATCGCGGGCCGCCTGCAAGTAAGCCTTACCGTTGGAGAGCGTAAAAGCTATCTCTTCGACCGCCGTCGAGCCGGCCTCGCGGATGTGATAACCGGAGATCGAGATCGCGTTCCACTGCGGCACCTCGCGTGCACAGTATTCCATGACATCGGTTACCAAGCGGATCGAGGGTTTGGGCGGATAGATGTACGTGCCGCGGGCAACGTACTCTTTGAGAACGTCGTTCTGCACGGTGCCGCCGAGCTTATCGAACGGAATGCCGCGCCGGCGTGCGACGGAGAGCAGCAGCGCGAGCAAGATCGCGGCCGGAGCGTTGATCGTCATCGAAACGGTCACGCGGTCGAGCGGCACGCCGTCGAGCAGCGTCTCCATGTCGTCCACCGAGTCGATCGCGACACCGACCTTGCCGACTTCACCGCGCGCCTGCGTCGCATCGGAGTCCAAACCGAGCTGCGTCGGCAGATCGAACGCAACCGAGAGGCCCGTTTGGCCGCGCTCCAAGAGATAGCGGTACCGAGCGTTAGATTCGGCTGCGGTCGCAAAGCCTGCGTATTGCCGCATCGTCCAGAGCCGTCCGCGATACATATCCTTGCGAATGCCGCGCCCGTACGGAAAACTTCCCGGCTCGCCGAGGTGGGCCGGCGTTCCTTCGACTGAATCGTAGACCGGCCGAATCGGAATGCCGGAATCGTTGACGTCTCGCGCCATCATCCCATACTACGCCGCAGCGCCGCAGGGCGCCCGCCGCAGTTCGGCCAAGGTGCCCTCGTGCTGGCACTTATCGCACCGTTGATGGCCGCAATCTCGTTACAAGCGGCTCTCGACGCTCGCGTCGCCGCAGCGCCCGGGACCGGCATCGTGGTCGGCATCATCGATCGCGGGGTGCAAACAATTTACGCTGCGGGAAGCGCCGGTAACGGCCATCCCGTAAATGAGCGCACGCTCTTTGAAATTGGCTCGGTAACGAAAACCTTCACCGCAACGGCATTGGCGCTCATGGTGATGCGCGGCGAAGTGCGGCTCGACGATCCGATTGCGAAATATCTTCCAAAAGGCATCCGCGCTCCGAGTAAGTACGGCAAGCCGATTACGCTGCTCAATTTGGCCGAGCAGCGTTCCGGACTGCCAAGACTTCCGGCGAACATGCGCGATAGTGCGGGCAGCGATCCATATGCGGACTATACCGTTTCGGATATGTACGCGTTCTTGAACGGCTTTACGCTGACGCGCGACCCGGGCGGAAGCTACGAGTATTCGAACTACGGTATCGGCCTGCTCGGTCAGCTCCTTGCGAACCGCGCCAAGGCGACCTACCCGCAACTCATGCGCCGCGCCGTCTTCGATCCGCTCGGCATGAGTGGGGCGGCGTTCGTGATGAACGGTCTTACAGATCCTGCGCTGCTTGCGGTGGGACACGACCTGAGCGGAACCCCCGTGACGACCTGGCACTTTCAAGCGATTGCTCCCGCGGGCGCCGTCGCCTCGAACGTCAACGATATGTTGAAGTTCTTGCGCTGTAATATGGGTGAAGGTTCGCTTGCGCGAGCCTGTCTTTTTTCCCAGCAGCCTCGCGCCGAGGGTGAGCCGGGCCACAAAATCGGCCTCGTCTGGAACGTCAACTCGAGCAGCGGCATCATTAGTCATGGCGGAGACACGAACGGCTTTCATGCGTTCGTTGCGATTTCGCGCGATCGTAAAACCGGTGTCGTCGTGTTGAGCAACGGCCCGGCGGTCGAGGACATCGCAACGCACGTTCTGGTCGCAGGGTACCCTCTTGCTGCGTGCCCGTCGTCTGTGCCGGCTTCCAAAACCGATCCGGCATCGTACGTCGGCGTCTACTGCAATGCAAGCGGTGGGATTACGTTCACTGTGAATGCCGCGGCGAAGGCCGGCGCGCTGTCGATCGCGCTTTTGCCGCAGCCGGCGGTGGAGGTGCCGCGAATCGCTCCTGACTCGTTTTACGCCGCCATGTACGGCGCTGAGTTCAAATTCATTCGCGAGCAGGAGAGCATCGTCGGGTTGTGGTTGATGCAGGGTGGCCAAACGATTCCCGCGATACGGCTCGATTCTCGCGGAAAGCCGGTGGTCGCCCAGCTCGCATCGCCGTTTCCCAGCGCGGTAACGCTCGATCCCGCAGTATTGAGAGAATACATAGGCACCTATACGGCCACCGGTCTGGGAACCTTTACCGTAACGCTGCGCAGCGGCGAGCTCTACGTTCAGCTGACGGGTCAGGGAGCGCTTCCGGTCTATGCTTCGGCCAAGGATCAATTCTTCTATAAGGTCGTTGACGCACAAATCCGCTTCAATCGAAATGCCGCCGGCGCCGTTACGTCGTTAACGCTCCACCAAAACGGCCAAGACGTAACCGCGCCTAAGGCACCCTAGGCTCAGCTCAGCGTCATCAACGCGGAGCCGGCTTCGATCGTCGCACCGGGCGTGACGTGAATCGTCGCGACGACACCGTCCTTGTGGGCTCGAATTTCATTCATCATCTTCATCGCCTCGATAACCGCGACGACGTCGCCTTCGTTCACGCGATCGCCCGCGACGGCGCGCAACTCGACGATCAAACCGTGCATCGGTGAGAGCACGGCTCTGCCGCCCGCGCTCGCGGCGCCGCGTCGCAGGGTGGCCAGTCGCGGCGCGGTTCTGCGCTTGCTGGCCTTGCGCGCGGCCGCGACCGGCGGGCGGTGCGACGCGACGCCATCTCGCGCCGCCGGTTGCCACGTTGCTGCGAATGCCTCCAGCGTCGCCGTGCCGTACGAGCCTTCAATCACGCTAGGGAGATCGCAGAGCGCTCGCAGTAACCCCAGCGTCGTCGGCACGCCTTCGACGACGTACTCATCAATCGCTCGGCGCAAGCGCGCGATTGCGCGGTCGCGTGTCGGCGCCCAAACGACGAGCTTGGCGATCAGCGAGTCGTACTCGGGCGGAATCCGCGATCCCGGATAGGCGGCCGAATCGACGCGGACGCCCGGACCTCCCGGTTCGCGATACGCGGCGATCGTGCCGGGCGAAGGACGAAACGCGTGCGCGGGGTCCTCGGCATTCACGCGCGCTTCGATCGCAAATCCGCGAAAGTCTACCTCGCGCTGGGAATAGCCGAGCGGCTCGCCGGCGGCGACGCGAATCTGCTCGCGCACGAGATCGAGACCGGTGATCATCTCGGTCACGGTGTGCTCGACCTGAATGCGCGTGTTCATCTCCAAGAAGTAGAACGCGTCGCCCGCGACGAGACACTCGATCGTTCCGGCCGAGTCGTAGCCGATCGTCCGCGCAGCCCGTAAGCCTGCCTCGCGTAACGCCTCGCGAACCCGTTCGGGGATCTTGGCCGGCGCCTCTTCCCATAGTTTTTGATGACGCCGCTGTAGCGAGCAGTCGCGCTCGCCGACGTGGATGACGGTGCCGTGCTTATCGGCGAGCAGCTGCAGCTCGATGTGCTTCGGATTCTCGAGGTAGCGTTCGGCGTAGATCGTGCCGTCCTTGAAGTACGCTTCGGCTTCGCGTCGAGCCGTTTCGAAAGCTGACGCTATCTCGTCGAGCGAGCGCGCCACTTTTAAGCCTTTGCCGCCGCCTCCGGCCGCGGCTTTGAGCGCAAGCGGTAACCCGTATTCGCGCGCCGCCGCGCGGGCGGCGGCGATATCTGCGATCGCTTCGGTGCTGCCCGGGACGAACGGGACGTGCGCTCCGTGCATCGCGCGGCGCGCGCGCAGCTTATCGCCCATCGCGTCGATCGCGTCGGCGTGCGGGCCGACCCAGACCAACCCCTCCGCCACGACCCGCCGCGCAAAGCCGGCATTCTCGGCCAGGAAGCCGTAGCCGGGGTGAATGGCCTCGGCTTGCGAGCTCCGCGCGCAGTCGATGAGTTTTTCGCTATCGAGATAGCTTTGGGCCGCAGCCGCGGGTCCGATGCGGTATGCTTCGTCGGCCAGCTCGACGTGCAGCGCGTCGCGGTCGGCATCGGAGTAAACGGCGACGGTCGCGATGCCCATCTCGCGTGCGGTGCGAATGATCCTGACCGCGATCTCTCCGCGATTCGCAACTAATAGTTTCTTAAACACTCAACTCGTGGAGTCGAAGGACGGCGGATACATCCCCATCGCGTGATAGCCGGAATCAACGAAATGCACGTCGGCGGTTACGGCGCTTGCAAGTTCGGATGCGAGAAAGACCGCCATGTTTCCGATGTCCTCAGGCGTGACGTTACGGTGCAGGGGAGCCACCTTCGGCACCACGTCCAGTATGCGGGAGAATCCGCCGACTTGCCGCGAGCTCGCCGTCCTAATTGGGCCGGCCGAAATCGCGTTGACCCGAATGTCCCGGTCGCCGAGGTCGAAGGCAAGGTATCGTACCGACGCCTCGAGCGCCGCCTTGGCAATTCCCATCAGGTTATAGTTCGGAACGATTTGCGTAGCGCCGAGGTACGTCAGCGCCATGATTGAGGCGCCGTCGTTAAACGACCCGCGCAGCGCTTGGACGAGCGCGATCAGCGAGTACGACGAAACGTCGAGCGCAAGCGCGAAACCGGGGCGCGACGTTTCGAAAACCTTTCCGGCCAGGTCTTCCTTGTTTGCATACGCGATCGAATGAACGAGCACGTCGAGTTTCCCGAAGTCCGCGTCGAGACGCGCCTGCAATGCTTGCAACGATTCGTCGCTCGAGACGTCGCACTCCAGCGAGCGCGAACCGTCCAGCTCCGCGGCGAGTTTTTCCACCTCATCGCGTACCCGCTCGACCTGATAGGTCAGCACGATGCGTGCGCCGTGCTCGTGGAGCTTGCGCGCGATTCCGGTTGCAATTGACCAACGGTTCGCCACGCCGGTCACGAGGGCGCGCTTACCTTCTAATAGCTTCACGAGTAGCTACATACCAGCGCAGGGGCGCGCCGCACCTCCCCTCTTCGGCGAAAATATGCTTACACCGAAACCAAGGCCACCGGTGACGTGTCCAAACGACCACATAAGCTCTGCTGAAGGAACCCTCAAATGAAATCATCACCGTTGTTCCGCCGTTCAATAGGAACGTGCGGGTTACTCGTCGCCTTCTTGAGCCAGGGCGCCTGGGCGCTCGCCGGCACGAGCGGGGGCATCTCCGGCACGATTACGGACGCAGCGACGGGCTTGCCGATTCCCGGAGTGCAGTTGCGGATCAGCTCCCCGTCCGAGACGGTGACTGCGACGACGGACGCCCGCGGACACTTCATCGTCTTTTCGCTGGCGCCGGACGACTATACCGTCACCGCCGTAAAGGACGGGTACGATGCTCGATCCGTCTCGGGAGAAACAGTCTCTGCCGATCAAACCCAGCATTACGATATGCAGCTAAAGCCCAGTGGATCGTCGCCGGGATCGCCGCAGCCTCACTCGCGGTAGCGCTGCGAGATAAATATACTTACAGAGCGAACCCGCGAAGGAAGAATACGACGCCGGTGGCGCCGGCCGCCAAGCTGACGAACCACGCCAGCCTGGAGCGCGCCAACGCCCCGACCGCGCCTAAAGCGATCGCGACCTGCAGCAACGCGACCGCGTACTCGAACGAGTGATGCCGGCGCACCTCCGCGGCGGACTCCTCTTCCAGCTTGCGGGCCGACGTCGCGAGCGGTTGTTCCCTCGCAAGCTGCTTGGCGATCTCGCTTCGATAGTCGTGCACGCGAGCGGCATTGCGCGATCCGCGATCGATCAAATCGTTCAGCGCGATCGTAAAGGTGTGCTCTTTCCCGCGCGCCGCTTGGTACTCGGCCCAGTTATCTGAGGCTTTGATCTGGTCGATGGTGGCCTCGTTGATGAGGTCGCCGGAGCGCAGCGCAGCAACCGCGGCCACGACGGCGAAGATCGCAGCGGCCAAGCCGACGTAGCGCAACCAAGAGGGCGGGCGCTCGTGCATCAGCTCCTCGTGCACTTCGGCGATCTGCTCTCGCAGCTGGTCGGTATCGACTTCGATGTTTTCAGGCATTTTCTACCGTCGTCGCGATCGGCTCATCTCGGCTCATAACGGAATGTTGCCGTGCTTTCGCTCCGGCCGTGGAACGCATTTGTCACGCAGCATCTCGAGCGCCGTCGCGATCGCGCTGCGGGTTCGGCGCGCCTCGATCACGTCGTCAACGTATCCACGCTGCGCCGCGATATATGGATTCGCGAAGCGCTCGGTATATTCGTCGATCAGCTCCTGCGTCTTTGCCTCCGTATCGGCGGCGGACGCGATCTCTCGCCGAAATATTGTCTTCACCGCGCTCTCGGCGCCCATCACTGCGATTTCGGCGGTCGGCCACGCCAGGTTGACGTCGGCGCGGATATGTTTGCTGGCCATGACGTCGTAGGCGCCGCCGTAGGCTTTGCGCGTGATGATCGTGATCTTCGGAACCGTCGCCTCGGCGAAGGCGTAGAGAAGTTTGGCGCCGTGGAGAATGATCCCACCGTACTCTTGATCGGTGCCGGGCAGAAAGCCGGGCACGTCGACGAAGGTGACCAGCGGAATGTTGAATGCGTCGCAAAAACGCACGAAGCGCGCCGCTTTTACGGAGGACCGCGTGTCGAGCACTCCGGCGAGGACATTCGGCTGATTTCCAACGATGCCGACGGTCCGTCCGTTGACGCGTCCGAAGCCGCAGATGATGTTCGGCGCGTAGAGCGGCGCAATCTCCAGAAAGTCGCCGTAATCTACGACGCCTTCGATCACCTCGTGCATGTCGTAGGGTTTGTTCGGCGCATCTGGGACGACGCCGTCGAGCGCAGCGACCAAACGATGCGGATCGTCGTCGCTATCGTATTGCGGCGGGCTTTCGCGGTTGTTCTGCGGGACGAAGGAGAAGAGGGCTCGAGTGAGCTCGAAGAGATTCTCCTCGTCGGTCGCGACCAGGTGCGCCACGCCGCTGCGCGTTGCGTGCGTCGTCGCGCCGCCTAGTTCTTCGAAGCTTACCTCTTCGCCGGTAACCGTTTTGATGATCTCGGGGCCGGTAATGAACATCTGCGAGATCTTCTCGGTCATCAGGATAAAATCGGTGATTGCCGGAGAATATACGGCACCGCCGGCGCAGGGCCCGGCGATCAGGCTGATCTGCGGAATTACGCCGCTGGCCGCAACGTTGCGCCAGAAAATCTCGGCATACCCTCCGAGCGAAACGACCCCCTCTTGAATGCGGGCTCCCCCGAATCGTTAATTCCGATTAACGGCGAGCCGGTGCGCAGCGCAAGGTCCATGACTTTGCAGATCTTCTCCGCAAAAGCTTCCCCAAGCGATCCGCCGAGCACCGAGAAATCTTGAGAGAAGAGGAAGATCTGGCGCCCGTCGATCGTGGCCCGCCCCGTGACGACGCCGTCGCCGAGAAACTCCTTTTCGTCCAGCCCGAACGCGTTGGTGCGATGCACCACGAAACGATCGAACTCCACGAAGGAGCCGTCGTCAACGAGCGCCTCGACGCGTTCGCGAGCGGAGCGTTTGCCGCGCTGGTGCTGTTTGGCGACCGCGTCGGCGCCCGCCGGCATCTCCGATTGGGCGCGCTTGCGCTCGAGCTCTTCGTATTTTTCCGTGCGGCTCTTCACGCCAAATAGCTTTGCACGCCCTTAACGGCCGCTCCTCGCACGGGCGCCAGGTGCTCCGTCATCCTGAGTGGACGTGTCATCCTGAACGCCCCTTGTCATCGTGAATGGACGTGTCATCCTGAGCTTGTCGAAGGATGACCCGCATCCAACGCTTTGTCATCGTGAGCTTGTGCGATGGAAACTGAGGCGCAGATGCAGAGCGGTCTTCCCGCGGCACCCATTATACCGCGGCCGTCCCGTCACGAGGGCCCCCTTTGCTACGACACAAGTGCATCGTGAAACTCGGCAAAGCGTCGTGCTTCGCCTTCCTTTAAACTCCAGCGTTCAATAAGCGGCAGATCGAAGACGCCGCTACGAGCTACGCCGACCGCCGCAGCCAGAGCACTTCGGTCAGCGAAAAAATAGAACGCAGCTAAACGGTCTCGCACGCAGTCCGTACGAGACAGCAGATGCAAGACGTCGTCGTTGCGATTGATCGTTTCGTACGTTCGTACGAGATCGCTGCCGACGGAAAGCGGCCCCGGTGGAAACTCGATTGTAAACACGTTCTTATTGTGATGATATGTACCACCAATTTCGTGGTAACCGAGATCGCGCATCGCGTTGCCCGCCCCGGCGCGATCGGCCGAGAACTTGATGATGAAATCTGCGTCACGAGACTGGTAGGCCTCAGGGGCACAGTACGTCGCAGCACTTCCGCCGGTGAGGACGGCCACGGTCCCGACATTCTGCAGTGCCGAGCAAACCGCGAAACACACGTCTTCGAGCGACGGTGCGACGGTTATCGGCTGCACGTTAAAGCCTCTTGCCCGCGCGGCGAGGCCGCCGTCGCAAACTCGCGGCGCGCTGCTCGAGATCCTGATCGCGTTTTGCGTATTTCAGCAGCAGTGAACGAAGCTCGTTGAAACCATAAAATCGTGGGTTCAGAGTAACGCGCCGGTTGGCGCCGATGAGTCGAGTGGCGATGACGCCTTCCCGCTCCAGGCTATTGACGATTCGCTGCGTGCTCACGAGCGGTACGCCGCTGAGGCGGGCAAGCTCGCGCGGATAGGTTTCCTCAAGGAGCGCGACGAGCGTGAGGAGTCGCGTCCGCGCGGCGCTACCGAAGAGCTTTGGTGCGACCATGACGCCCAGTATATCACAAATGTAGTCAGTCGACTACTTCCGTGTAGTCGGCCAGCTCTTGCCGCACCAGCCCACCCGGCATATCGCGCGAACCCGTCACGGTGCGCTCGAACGTCAAGCGCAAAACGCCTTCTTGCGAACGGGTAGCGCAAGATGCTCGGTAGGCGCGCAGTGGCAGTCGTTCGAATATCGCGGTTGATGTCACGACTTGCTTATATCATTTGCGCGATCGGTTTGACGATACTTTCGTCAGCATCGTTTGGCACCGCGGCAACTGTTCCGCAAGGTTTTCCGAGCCCGCCTCCGGTTCCGCCGGAGCGCCCCGTCGGGGTGACAAAGTACGGCCTCTCCGTTACCGATCCGTATCGTTACTTCGAAGACATGAACGATCCGGCGGTGATCGACTTCTTCAAGGCACAGAATGCCTACACACGAGCGGTGCTGGCCCACCTCGGCGACGCGCGTTCGCAACTTTTCGACCGGATAGCGGCTCTGGACAACGCCGGAAGCACGGTCCTGGGCGTAACCCGGGTTGGGCCGTATTTCTTCTATGAAAAACTGAAGCCGGGCGAAAACTCGCCCAAACTCTACGTGCGTAACGCCGAGGGCGGCGACGAGCGAGTCTTGGTCGACCCGCAAAGCCTCGCGTCGACCGGGAAACACTACACTATTAATTACTTCCTGCCGTCGCTCGATGGACGGTACGTCGCCTACGGAATTTCCGAGGGCGGCTCCGAAGCGGCTGTGATTCACGTGGTCGAAACCGACATCGCGCGGGCCCTTCCCGACGCGATCGACCGCGCATACTACATCGGCCCCACGAGCTGGCTTCCGGACCACTCTTTTTACTACGTGCGCTTTCCAAAGCTGCAGCCGGGTGAGCCCGAGACCGACAAAGAGACACGCGCCGTCGCGTACCTGCACGTGCTGGGACAAGATCCCGAACGCGACGCACCGGTGTTTGGCTACGGGGTCAGCCCAAACGTGCGATTCGAGCCTACCGATTTTCCAATCGTGATCTACTCGCCGGCCGCTCCAAACTACGTGCTCGGCACGATCGCGCATGGCGTTCAGCGGGAACGCGCAATCTACGCGGTGCGCGCGCCGGCCCGTTCCGCAGACACCACCTGGAAGCCGATTGTGCGCACGACCGACGACGTTACCGATTTCGACGTAAAGGGCTCGACGATCTATCTGGTGACGCACAAAGATGCGCCTACCTTTAAAATCGTGGCTACGTCGCTTGATTCACCCGATATAAGCTCGGCGCGTACCCTCGTAGCTCCAAGCGAGCAGATCGTCCAACAGCTCGGCGTCGCGGCCGATGGGCTCTACGTTCTTTCCCGTAAGGGCGGGTTCGGTGAGATCGCGCGAATATCGCTGGCGCCCGACGGAGCTCCCGGCGCGTCGAACGGCATAGCCACGCCCTTCGAAGGCTCGATCGCCGGCCTCAGCACCGATCCGCGAGTGCCGGGAGCGGCCTTTAGCCTCACCGGCTGGACTCACTCGTTGCTCTGGTATGCGGTTGATGCAAACGGGACGGTGACGGACACTCGTCTCAAGGAACTCGCCAACGTTGACATGTCGTCATACGCGTCTTCGGAGGTGCAGGCTCGCAGTGCCGACGGCACGATGGTGCCGCTTTCAGTAGTCTATCGCAACGGGCTCGCACTCGATGGTTCCCATCCGACGTACCTGACCGGCTACGGCGCCTACGGGATAACGCTGGCACCCTCGTTTAGCTCGACGCGCGTCGCCTGGATGGAACGCGGAGGCGTCTTTGCCGTCTGTCACGTCCGCGGAGGCGGATGGTACGGCGAGGCCTGGCACCGTGCCGGAATGATCGCGACCAAGCCGCACACCTGGCAGGATTTCATCGCCTGCGGACGGTGGCTGATCGCGCACAAGTATACCTCCTCCGCACATCTTGCCGGCGAGGGAACGAGTGCGGGCGGCATCACGATCGGGCGCTCGATCACCGCGGACCCGCATCTCTTCGCCGCCGCGCTCGATGTCGTCGGCGCGAGCAACGCGTTCCGAATGGAGTTCTCACCCAACGGTCCGCCGAACATTCCGGAGTTCGGTACGGTGACCAACGAGGTAGGATACAAAGCGCTCTATGCGATGGACGCGTACG
The DNA here is from genome assembly GCA_963748875.1 of Vulcanimicrobiota bacterium. Taxonomy (GTDB): domain Bacteria; phylum Vulcanimicrobiota; class Vulcanimicrobiia; order Vulcanimicrobiales; family Vulcanimicrobiaceae; genus Cybelea. The sequence goes on along the minus strand of CAVVKC010000001.1, from coordinate 3,294,429 downwards.
AGCACGTCGTGCCGGGAACGGCATATCCCGCCGTGATGTTGATTACCGGGTACAACGATCCGCGCGTATCGTCTTGGGAACTCGCCAAGTTCACGGCGCGGCTTCAAAAGGCGACGACGAGCGGCCGGCCGATCCTCTTACGCGTTGATTACGATGCCGGACACGGCTTCCTCGCCGCGTCGCGCAAACAGAGTGAAGAGCTGCTTACCGATGAGTATGCGTTCTTGCTCTGGCAATGCGGCGACCCCGCCTTCGCCGGAATCCCAACGCACGTCTTCCCGCGCCCCGCCAACCTCCAATCCCATTAACCCGCATTCGCCAGATGAGTACGTAACTTCTGCTGCGGCTTCGCGCGGCTTTCGCTTGGGCCGGAATCATCCGGTAGCAGCTCGAAAAGGATGGTCATAATGTGGTATCCCGGTTAAGACAGCCTTCTGCATGAAGCGGAACCTCGTATTGCCGGTAACGTCGCTCCTCGCGATCCTTCTCGCATCATTCCACCTGGTGGATGACATCGTATACGGGTCGGACAAAGGCGTGGCATTAAACCTCCTGATGGTAGCCATTCTTGCTGTTTGGCTGTACGGAACGCTGATGCTGCCCGAACGTCCGGCGGGGTATATTATCATGCTGCTCGGATCGCTACTCGGGCTGACGATTTTCTTGATCCACGTAACCGGCACCGGAGGCCTCCAAGGCATCGAGATCGGCAAAATGAGCGGAGCCTTTTTCTTCGTCTGGACGCTCCTCGCGCTTGCGGTTGTTTCTCTTTTGTCGCTCACGGTCTCAGCGCAAGGTCTATGGAGTCTGCTACGCTCGAAGGCGCGATGATGACAAGGGCGAAGAGCGCAGCGTCCCTTGCGTCGTTTCGGGCCAGCCACGGATCAAAATTTCCTTTGAGTCTGCTCGGCGCGCACTCCTGAGCGACGCTGAGCTTGTCGAAGCGGAGTCGAAGGGAGGAGCGGACAGGACGTGAGCGACGGGCGTCTGCGAAGCGCTCGTGTCTGGGCCGAGCGCCCTACCAAATTCCTAACATGGCTTTAACGTCGTCGGACGCCATCGTCGCCGGGTCCCAAGGCGGCGTGAACGTGATCTCGACGTTCGCCGTTTTCACGCCTTCGATCGCCAACACGTGATCCTCGACCGACTTCTTGAACATCGGCCCGACCGGACACATCGGCGAGGTTAGCGTCATCATAACGGTGACCTTTTCACCGTCATCGCCCTCGGTCGTAATGTCGTAGACCAAACCGAGCTCGAGAATTCCCAGATTTAGCTCGGGATCTTTTACCTCGACGAGCGCTTCGCGAACCTGTTCGACGGTAGGCATCAGGAAAGCGAGGTTCACTCGGCGTTCGCGGCAAACCTCCGATTGGCAGGCAACCGTGATCCGGCCGCCGGCTCTTGTCATCCTGAGCGACGTGAGCGCAACGGACGGCGGCGAAGGGCCAGGCAGGCGGCACGGGGTCACGAAACTGCTCTGGGGCGGGTGGAGTCATAGGGTAGGAAAGGAAGACCAGAGCGATGTCCATGTGGGAGCCCTTCACCGAGCGAGCGCGGCGCAGTATCGTGCTTGCTCAAGAAGAAGCCCAGCGCCTCGGTAACAACTACATCGGAACCGAGCATATTCTGCTTGGCATTATCTCCGAGGGCGAGAGTTTAGCCGCCAAAGTGCTAGAGTCGCTCGGCGTCAACCTCGCCAAAGTCCGTCAGGAGGTCGAGGCGATCGTCGGTCGCGGCGGCCAGACGGTACAGCAGGAGATGGTCTTCACCCCGCGTGCAAAGCGCGTCATCGAGCTCGCCTTCGAAGAGGCGCGCCAGCTCAACCACAACTATATCGGAACCGAGCACTTGCTCTTAGGCTTAATTCGCGAGGGCGAAGGCGTCGCAGCGCGCGTGCTCACGAATCTGGGCGTTGACCCCGCCAAGGTCCGCGTGCAGACCACGTCGCTCCTCGGTGCGGAGGGCCAACCGGCCGCTCCTAAAGGTAAGAGCAAGACTCCTACGCTCGACGCATACGGGCGCGACCTCACGCAGCTCGCTCGAGACAATAAGCTCGATCCAGTGATCGGGCGCAACAGCGAGATCGAGCGCGTTATCCAAATTCTCTCGCGCCGCACGAAGAACAATCCCGCGCTCATCGGCGAGCCGGGCGTCGGAAAAACCGCTATTGCCGAAGGCCTCGCGCAGCGCGTTATCAAGGGCGACATTCCCGAACCGCTACGCGACCGCCGCGTCATCACGCTAGACCTCGCCGGGCTGGTCGCCGGCACGAAGTACCGCGGCGAGTTCGAGGAGCGCATGAAGCGCGTGATGGATGAGATCCGCGCCGCCGCAGGCGAGATCATTCTTTTTATTGACGAATTGCACACGCTTGTCGGTGCGGGCGCCGCCGAAGGCGCGATCGACGCCAGCAATATCATCAAGCCGGCCTTGGCGCGCGGCGAGCTGCAGTGCATCGGCGCGACGACGCTCAACGAGTTCCGCAAGCACATCGAGAAAGACTCGGCACTCGAGCGCCGCTTTCAACCCGTCATGGTCGGCGAGCCGACGGTCGAGGAGACGATCGAAATCCTCAAGGGCCTGCGCGACCGTTACGAGGCGCACCACAAGGTGCAAATTAGCGACGAGGCTTTGGCTGCGGCTGCACGGCTTGGCGACCGCTACATAACCGACCGTTTCCTTCCCGACAAAGCGGTCGATCTGATTGATGAGGCGAGTTCGCGCGTCCGCCTGCAAGCGACGCTGCCGCCGCCTGCAATTCGCGAAGCCGATGCGCAGCTTCGCAAGTTGATCGCCGAAAAAGAAGCCGTCGTCAAGAATCAAGAGTTCGACAAAGCCGCTTCAATTCGCGACCGCGAAGAGAAGCTTCGGCTCGAGAAGGCGCACCTCGAGCAAGAATGGCGCGAGCGCAAGGCTGCCAGCGAGCGCGTTCTGTGCGTTACTGCCGACAACGTCGCCGAGATCGTCGCAGCCTGGACGAGGATTCCGGTGAGCCGCTTGGCGCAAGCCGAGACCGAGAAGCTGTTGAATATGGGCGAGCTGCTCCATAAACGCATCGTCGGTCAGGAACAAGCGGTCAACGTCATCACGCGCGCAATCCGCCGCTCCCGCGCCGGCTTAAAGAATCCGAGTCGTCCGATCGGCTCGTTTATCTTCTTAGGTCCGACCGGCGTCGGCAAGACCGAAGTCGCGCGCAGCGTCGCGGCCTTCCTCTTCGACGACGAGGAATCGATGATTCGCATCGACATGTCGGAGTACATGGAGAAGTATTCGGTCAGCCGTCTCGTCGGCGCGCCTCCCGGATACGTCGGATACGAAGAAGGGGGACAGCTTACCGAAGCCGTTCGCCGGCGGCCTTACTCCGTCGTGCTACTCGACGAGATCGAAAAAGCGCATCCCGACGTCTTCAACTTGTTGCTCCAAGTGCTCGAAGACGGCCGTCTCACCGACTCTCAGGGGCGTAAAGTCGACTTTAAAAACTCAGTCATTATCATGACCAGCAACGTCGGTGCGATCGGAATGACGACGACGACCGACATCGGCTTCCGTCCGCAGAAGCTCTCCGCCGAAGACGAAGTCAAGGCCTACGACCGAATGAAGAACCGCGTCATGGAAGAGGTCAAGCAAACCTTCCGGCCCGAGTTCCTCAACCGCGTCGACGAAGTGATCGTTTTCCACCAGCTCACACGCGAGCAGATCGAAGAGATCGTTACGCTCGAGTTGGAGAAGGTCGTGCGCGAGGTTCGTACCCAAGAGATGGAGCTCAAGATCACGGACGCCGCGAAATCGCTGCTCGCCAAGAAGGGTTGGGATCCGCAGTTTGGTGCCCGTCCGCTGCGCCGCGCGATTCAGCGAATGGTCGAAGACGAGCTCGCCGAGGAGATGCTCAAAGGGGCGGTCGGTTCCGGCGATCACATTCTCGCCGACGTCGATCCCGAGGACCCGGACAAGTTGAAATACTCGAAGATCCCATCGGTCGAACCACCCGCCGCGCCTTCACCCGAAGCGGCCGTAACGTAGCCGCCCTCGGCGTTAGGCTCGGGTGCACGCCCTTCTTTTAGGAATCGTCCTCGCTCAGGCGACTCCCGGCGTGCAGCCCACTCCCGGCGTGCAGCCGACTCCCGGCGTGCAGGCCTCTCCCGGCGCGCTCGTGCTTTCGCCGAACAGTTTATCGCTCAATCCGGCCCAGCAGCAGAACGTTGCCGTCAGTGGAGCGACGTCTCCATTGCAGGCGACGCTCGATCGAAAACTCGTCACTGTCGCAGTCGCGCAGGACGGACGCAGCCTCACCGTTACCGCGACTCAAGCGACCGGCAGCGACGTCCTCCATCTTGTAGATGGCGCCGGAGCGCAGGCCGATCTGCCGATCCGCGTGGCGTTTAATGCGGGGACGATCGTCCCGCAAACCACGCTTACAGTGACCGGCAACCCCGCCGACCCCGCCTGGCTTGCAGCGCGCGTCACCGGCTGGGTGACGCAGCTGACCAAAGCGCTTCCGGGTGCGAGGGTGAGTATCGCAGCGGTGACTCCGCCGTCGTTGCCGCTGCTGCCCGGCACCAGCGCGCAGTTCGTCGTACCGGTGCAGATAGACGGCAACGGAGAATACTTCGACCAATCCGGGACGACCAGCGTGAACGTGCAGAACCTCGCGCTCCAAGCGTTCTCGCCCGGCCTGCTCTTTTACGATGACGATCCGGAACACTTGATGCAAGACGGCGTGCTCTTTCGCGGCACCGTAACGGCGGCGCAGCCGGCGCGCCTCTACTACTACCACGACGACGGCGTAGATCCGCGCAAGCTCGTCGTAGCGCTCACGAGCAGCTCGCAGGATCCTACCTCGGTGCAGCTCGTTGATGCCTCAGCCGGCCCGAATATGGACGTGATGCACGTCGGGCAAACGCTGACCAAGAACTTTCTTCTAACAAAAGCACGAGGCGAAGGCGTCGTCGTAAATCTTTCGCAGGACGAGCCCTACCTGTTGGCCGACGTGCCGTTGGCCGCGCGTCAGCTCATGAGCGGGACGGTTGACGTCCGCGTTCTCTCAGGCGGTCCCGTCGTGCTGACGGTCCTTTCAGTCTCAACCGGTGCGGACCCGCGAACGCTCCTCGGTGGCCCGATCCTCCCCGGAGACGGGCACCATCGTACCGGCGTCTTTAAGATTGATGGTTTCGGGTCCAACGCGCTTGCGTACACGGCAGGAGGCCCGGATGCAACGCTGGTCGTCGGCGATACGGACCCTACGCCGCCAAGTGCCGACCCTGCCGCGGCAGGACACGATTACGGCGACTACGGCATCGTGCATACGATTGGCCTAACCGTAAACAATCCGGGCGCGGCACCGTTTACCGCGTACCTTTACTTCAAGCCGCTTGCCGGGCCGGCGCGCGCCAGCTTCTTGATTGACGGGAATCTCGACGACGTCGGATGCGTTCGTGTCCCGACGCCTTATCAAGTCACCAGTTTCAACGTCGCGGCCGGCTCGACGTACCGCATCGTCATCCAGACCATGACCGATGGCGCTTCATTCTATCCCGCGGTGATCGGCGTCACCGCGACACCGCCGCAGCCGAGCGCACCCGCGATCGGCGCCCCGGACGGCTGTTTTCCAAAACCACAGGAGCCGCCTCCGCCGCGATGACGGCGCCCGAAGGCGAGTCCAAGGTCGTTCTGTTGGTGCGATTGCTTAACGCGATCGATCAAGGAAGGTGCTCGTTTGAGGATCTCAAGGAGCGCATCGGCGAGCGCGGAAAGCGCCCGAGCACCCGCAGTCTGCGCCGCTATCTGGCGATCCTCACCGACGCCGGATTTCCGCTGTACTTCGATCGGGCGGCCAACGTCTACCGGTTTGCCGGCGGCTACAGTCTCAAGCGACTCGATCTTTCCAGCGGCGAGCTCTTCGGTTTGGTCGCATTGCGTTCGCTCGGCGCCAGCATCGGCGGGACGATCGGCGCTTCAATCGATGAGGTAGCCGAGAAGCTCGTGGATAGCGCGGGCCGCGGCGCGCGGGCGCGCGTCGAAGAGGCTTCGCCCGTTGCCTTTCGGCTCTCCGAGATCCGCCTCGACGAGCGCGGCGAGCGCGCCTTCGCGCTGCTCTCCGGCGGCGAGCGCAGCTCGCGTACCGCTCGCTTCGGCTACCTCGATAAAGAGGGTAAACGCACCAAACGCATCGTCGATCCGTACGGCTTCGTCATCAATGCCGGTCGAGTCTACTGCGTCGGTTACGACCACACGCGAAAAGACATGCGAACGTTCGCGGTAGATAGCGTCAGCGATCCGCGCCTGCTCGCGCGAACGTTCGTCCGTCCCAACGACTTCAACATCGAAACCTACGCGGCAGGCTCCATCAGCGGCGTCTTGCATGCCGACAAAACAGTCGGCGTTCGGGTTCGTTTCGCGCTGCGCGTTGCCAAGGCGGCGATCGCGGCCCGCGTCGTCGCCGAACGCGAGGTCGAGCATAGCCCGGACGGATCGGTCGAGATAACGTACCACGTCGCCGACGCTGACGAACTTATTCGCTGGGTGCTCGGTTGGGGCGACCAAGCCGAGATCGTCGCGCCGCGATCGGCGCGCCGGCGCATCGCCGAGCTAGCTCGGGAGATCTCGCAGAAGTACGGTCGGCCCAGCGGCCTTTAGAATCGCGCCAAGTCGGCCTCAATAGCGGGCGTCAAATCCACGCTGTCCTTTGGCCGCGCTCCAGCGACGACCACCCCGGTCAGCCCGCGCTCTCGAGCTATCCGCTGCGCGTCGCGTTGTATCTGGGCGATCATCGAGCGATAGAGCGAGTCGCGGTTCGCTGTGACCGTCGCGATCTGAGCCGCGGTTTCGCGTTGGGAGCGGCGGGCGGCATCGCCAAGCTGCGTAAAGCGTTGCGACAGCTCCCGGCTTGCGCTGCGCAGCCCGTCTACGATTGCCGCTGCATCGCTGCCTGAACGATAGCTCGCAGCGAACGACGCCAGCGCCATCGGAAAATTCGGAAGCATCGCGGCCGTTCGCGCCTCGGCTTGGAGGACCTGAAGCCGAAGTGTTAGATTGGCGGCGGCCGTCGATCTCAGTCGGGCCGCCATTCGCGCGTTCGCGTCGGCGCCGTCGCGCTGCAAGTCTTCCCGATAACGCTCCAAGATTGCGGTGTTGGTGCGGCGCATCATCGCGACCGCATTTGCCTCGCTGCGGTTCAGCGCCGAGAGCTCGGCTTCGAGTTGCTCGCGTCGCTCTTTGTCGAGATGGAGCTCGCGCAGTTTTAACGTAAGGATGAAACGCTGACCGCCGTGTTGCCGTGCAAGATTGAAGGCGAGCGTCAACTCCTGCTCGAGCAGTTGCTGCTGCCGGGCCGCCAAAGCACGCTCGTTGCGTTGAGCGATCGATTCTTCGTAGGCCGCCAGGTTCGCCGCCGTTGCGCGGGCCAGCTCGTTCCGATACGCGTCCATCTCGGTATCGGCCGCGTTGTGCGACGCCAGCACTGCCGCAAGCGCGTCGCGCTCGCGCGCTTGACCCTGACCGGCATCGAATGTCGCGATCTGCGCGACGCGCGATCGCGCCAGGTTCGCGTCGCGCTGCAGAGCTGCGGCTTCGTTTTGTGCTCGCGCCGCGGGCTCGGCTAATCCAGGGAGGCTGCGGGTGCTGCGCAAGGCCGCGATTCCGCGATCGTATCCGGCCAGCACCGCTTGCAACGGGTGGGCAGCCAGCGCTTTCGGGAGATCCACGAAGCCCGCCGGCGCAACGCGCGGGGTTGCCCCAACCAGCGCAACGGCCAGCGCCAACGTCAAGAACGAACGCGCAGCGCGGCGCATCAGAAGAACCCTCTGACGCACGGAAGCCTGCGCACGTAGGAGAAGGCGACGCCGCTCTGCCCGACGTTCGGCACGTAGGTCGTTACCGGGGTAAGCGTCAGCACGTTGAGTGCAAGCGGCTGCGGTTGCTGTATCGCCAAAAGCGTCGGTCCATCCGAGTTAAACCAGATCAAACGCAGACCCGAACAGACGCCCGGGTTGGCTTCGAGCCCGAAGCTCGTCGTCCGTGGAAGGCCGAACGTCTGCGAGAAGATCGCATTGACGGCTCCAAACGCCTTGGTTGCGCTGATGCCCAGCCCGGCTTGGATGTCGGTGGTGAGCTGTACCTCGGTAAAGCCGAGTGCGCCGCCGAGCGAGGAGGAGAACGGCTGCAGCACGTTGCGCGTAAAGAGTGTATTGAGCTGTCCGAGCGCGAGGTTTCCCGCCATTTGGCTGGCGTTGAAACCTTGGCCGGTCGACTGAACGCCTTGCACCGCGCCGAAGTTCTGCGCTCCCACGAGGAGGCCCAGAATCTGCTCTTGGCTGTACGGCGGTTGCGACTCCATCTTCAGGTTCAGGCTGGTCGCGGGACCGGTGACGCGCAGCCGGATCGCCGTTGCCGGGTTGGCGACGAACGTTGTGGCGGAGGCGTTGATGTCAGGAATCACGCCGCTCGAGGGCACAAAGCTCACCTCGCCCTTCTCTAAGTTGAAGGTGCGATAGAAGCTGAGCGTTCCGCCGGTCGAGTTAAAGTTTCCGCGCAGCCTCGGCGCCCGCAACGTCCCGTCGAGCGCAACGTCGCCGGTGCCGCCGATGTCTACGTTCGAACTCTGCACGCGTACGTCGTTCCCGGCCGCGATCCGCACGCCCCGAAATGCTACGTTCGGCAGCGGTGGTCGCGATTGGGTGCCGCTCTGCTGCGTCATAAAGGCATTCGGAGGGATGCGTGCGTTTGAGATCGCTACGTTGCCGCTGGCTTGCGGAATCGCCGCGTAGTCGCGGACGACCGAAAGTGCCGCGTCGAGCTTTCCGCGGAAGAATCCGGGCAGATCGAAGAGCACGTTCTCCGAGCGTCCTTGCACGCTGAACCGTGAGTCGGGAATCCGGTGCAGATTTGCAAGCGATGCTTGACCCTGCAGCGTGAGCGTCCCGCCGCCGGCCGTGGCCCGCGATTGAAGGTTTGTCTGCGTCCCGGTAAAGGTCAGCTCGGCGCCGATTGCGGTGATGGGTGTCTTTTCCAGCAAGGGTCCGCCGAAGGCGCCGTCACGCAACGCGAGCGATCCGTGAAGCGCGGGAACCGCGACCGTTCCGCTCGCGTCGACGGTCCCATCGATCTGACCGGCCAGCTGCGTCCCTTTGGGCAGCAATGCCAAGAAGTTCGAGAGCTCGACTGCCTGCGCGGTCAGCGATGCCGACATCGCACCGTCGCCGGGCCGCACTCCCGAAGCCGTAATATGAATCGGAAGCTCCGCGCTGGCGAGTGCCCGGCCATGCTCGAAGTCGATTTCGCCGTTGCGCACGCCTACCCAGTGGCGGCTGGCATCCATCTCGCCGGTGATGCGCGGTATCGTGAAGCGCTCGTGCACGAGCGACTGCAGGACGATGGCGGCGCGAACCTGCGGCTGCGCTAACGTGCCGTTTACGTGCAGCCTTGCATCGAGCGTCCCGCTGGTGTGAATATTTCTTTCGGTAGCGGCGAGGACGAACGCACCGACATCGGGACTCGTTGCGTGCACGGCCAGCGCGAGCGGATCGTTCGGCGAAAATCCGAACGCACCCGATGCGTCGGTGCGCAGGGAAGGCACCTCCAGCTCCGCCGATTGAATCGTTCCGCGCCCGTTTGCTGCCGAGGCGCGTATTTCGAAGCGCTCGATCGGCAACGGCCCAGCCGTCCCCGCACTCAATGCGGCGTGCAGCCTCATGGTGATATCGGGATAGTGCCCGGCGATTTTGGTCTGCGCGTCGAGCCGTCCGCCGATCGGAAGATGTAGATCGAGCATCGGCAACCAGGTGCCGAGATCCATCGCTCGTGCCGAGCCGTTCAGGTCGACGCTCATCGTCTGAGGAAATAGCCGGCCGGTGACGAGAACCTCGCCGCTCCGGCTGCCGAAATGCAGTGCGCTTACGACCGCCTGCTGGTGCGTAGCCCAGCGCGCCGCGATATTTCCAAACTCGAGCCGGTGAAAGCGCGCGCCGGAGAGGCTCGCAGTACCCGCCGTCGAGACGACGCGCGTTCCGTTCAGCGCCGCCGCGGCTGCGAGGTATCCGGTTCCGGCGAGCGTGTCGCCGGTATCGAACAAGTCGTTGAAATCGGAGAGATCGGCCTGCGGCGCGCTGACGGCGCCGCGCGTTTGCGCCAAGCTCGCGAACCCGTTGAGCCCAAGCGCGGTCGAGCCAACGAGCACGCGGCCGCCGGTCAGCCCGATCGAACGCGCATCGCCTTGCACCGAACCGTGCAGATCGCGAATCGCGAGCCCGTTAATCAAAGCTTCGGGTGCGTTGATCGTGCCGGCGAAGGAAGGCATCAGGCCCGTCCCATGCACGCGAACGTCGGCGTCAACGCTGCCTTGCACGAAGGACGCGGCTTTTGGCTGGACGGTCGCGAGCAGCGCGCTGAGGTCGGAGGAATGGAGTTGCGCGGCGAGGTCGTAGCGCGGCGCAAATCCTCCCTGCGGCAATAGGTTGGTGACGGTTCCAGCAACGGCGAGAAAGAGTGGGCCCACGGCCGCGACCGCGTCGTTAACGCGGACCATTCCGCCGGCGAAGGCGGCTCGGCCGTTGCCGTTGATCGCGAAATTACGATAGCGCGTGCCGGCGGCGACGAACGCCCCTCCCAACTGCGGTGATTGCGGCGTGCCGGCCAGCGTTGCGCCAAAGCTCGCCGCACCGCCGGCGTCGCCGGAGATGCCGCCGTCGAGCGTGCCGTTCCGCAGCGCGACGGAAGCGCGCGCCCGCGCGTCGCCCCACGGGCCGGTCAGAACGGCGTTTCCGCCGAGAGTGACGCCCGGCTTCGCGTCTCCGCCGAAGAACGTGCCGTTAAACGACGCCCGCGCCGGCACAACTGCAAAGTTGCGTGCTTGGAAGAGACCGAGGCTCGAGCCGCGCGGCCGGTCGAGCGCGATCCGGGCGTAGACTGAGCCGCGATTGCTCCGCACGCTGAGCGGACCGATCGACCCGACCCCGCGGCTGTCCACGTTGAAGATCGCATCCAACGTTTGCGTTGCGTCGGCCCCGTAGAGCACGCCGCGCGTTGCGATTGCTTTCGGATCGTTAGCCGTCGCAAGGGCAAAGCCGTTCAACGGCATTCCGGGCAACAGCGACGCGGCGTAGGGCAGCGCATCGGCCGGAGCCCGTACGCCGGCGATCATATCGATCGCGTCCGGCTCGTTCTCTAGCGCTACGCGGCCGCGAGCCGTCACGCCGATGTGGCCGTACGCTCCGTTAAAGCCGAGCACGGCAGCCTCGTGTCCGTCGTATGCCACCAGGCCGTTGACGCGCTCGAGCGCAGCCGAGGCGTACGCGATCCTGGGCGAGCGCAGATCCATCCAGATCAGCGGTTTCGTCGCCGCTCCCTGGACCAGTAGCGCGAAGGTCAGCAGGCCTCGCACCGGAAGGTGACTCGGCTTGCGCGAAGGCGGTGCGCAGCTGTGCGAGCTCGCCGTTTCCGCGCACGGCGATGCGCAAGCGTGGATCGCGCAAACCGTAGAGACCGCCGCTCACCGCTACCGGCACGCCTGCCAGGCTGGCATCGAGGTGTTGCGCCAACAAGCCGCCGTCGTAGGCGTCCACGCGTCCCCGTACTCCGGTGACCGGTTTAGCCAAACCGGCGATCGCGATCCGGCCGTCGGCGAGAACGCCGCTCGCGCCGAGATGCGGTTGTAGGGCGCCCTGTAAGTCCGCAAGCGCGACGTAGCGCGCATCCACGGCGCGCAGCATTCCGGAGCGCAGGCGAAGGGCCCGGGAGTTGATCGCGAAGTTCACCGCCGCAGTAATCGGAAGCTGGGCGGCGGTCCAGCGGTGGCTGATCGTTCCTTGCCGCGGATCGATATCTCCGCGGCCGTGAACCGGAAAGAGGAGATCGCGTCGTTCCCCGTACTGCAGCTCGACGCCGTAGTGCGAGCGGGCCGCGGTCGAGATGTCGGCCGAGACTTCGAGGTGCTCGACGTAGAGATGCCGGTGGTCGGCGTCCGCCTCGCGGCTTGCGTCGACGACATCGATCGACCCGTCGGTCACGCGCGCGCTAAGAATCCACGGCCGTTGGTTCTTGGCTTGATTTGCCGGCGGCTGCGGGACCGGAACGTTAAAGCTCCCGTCGGAACGCCGGATTATCGTCAGGTGCGCGGTAGCGGCTTGGATGCCTTTCAGGCCAAAGCGCCGCTGCCCGCCGGGAAGCAGATCGCGAAGATTGTAAGCGATCGAGAGGCGCGCAATCGTTGCGATCGGCTCGTCGCGGAGCGACGTCACGAGTACGTCTTCGAAGACCGCTCGATCGCTTCTCAGCGTCATCGGACCGAATGAGATGCGCACGTCGACCATGCGCTCGACCGTTGCGACGATCGCCCAGCGGGCCAACGCTTCGCGCTGCCAGATTGCGAGTCCGACGAGAAAAAGCAGCGCAAAGGCTACCGCGCCCCAGAACCGGCCGCCTCTCCTACGCTTCATTATAGGTTAGAGTCTGTTCCCGGACGTCGGGTCGTTCTACCTCCGCTCCGGAATAACGAAACCCGTCGAGGCGTAGCCGCAACGGGTTCCGACGTATTCACTCACCTGCCTCGCCTGTTTGGTTTCCTTGCGGAGACCCCACTGACGTCGATCTGGCGGTTTGACCGTTGCCGCGGAGCGTCACTCATCGCAACGTTTCCGATTGCATTGGCCGCGAACGATACGTTCGTCGCACTTCGAAGATTCGAAGCTCGTGCATCGTATCACGCGCGCAGATGCGTCGACAAGCGTTCGCTTCGGCAATTCACAAACTGTCCACAATTATTTTTCGTTATGCACATACGGCGGCATCCTCTACTCGTGACGGGTAGCTGCGCAGAGTTCAGCGAAAAACGACGACATGCACTTGTTAACCGTGCTGCTCGTGGCACAGAGCTTCTTCGGTACGTTGCCGATCGATGGGATACGATGCGATCGGGTGGAAGGCGCGGTCGAGCACGTTCACGTTAGCCTGCAACTCTTCGACCGCGGCAAAGCCGTGCAGATCCCCGCCGGAATCGGGATACCGCAGGGGAGCGATTGTCTCTATTGGGTGCACACCCACAGCGCTGACGGCTTTATCCATATCGAGTCGCCGGTGAAGCGCGCGTTCGACCTCGGAGAGTTCTTCGACATCTGGGGTCCGGAGCTGAGCGCGACGAAGGCCGCAAGCATGAGCGCGCCGCACGGCCGACGTCTCTCGATTTGGGTTAACGGCAAGCCTTGGCATGGCAGCGACCCGCGCGCCATCGTATTGCACGACCATCAGACGATCGTGATTCAAAACGGGCCGCCCCTCGCAAAGCCGGTCCAGCCCGACTGGTCGAAGTTTTGAATCCAATCGAGCTTGACGGCAGCCACTTGAGCCTCGAGGATATCGAGGCGGTCGCGGATGGTGCGCCGGTACGCATCGCGCCGGCCGCGCGCGCGCGCGTGGCCCGAGCTCGTGAGTTCGTGGATAGCCGGTTCGCGAGCGGCGAAGTGATCTACGGCGTGACGACGGGCTTCGGTCGTTTGGCCAGCATCTCCGTGGACCCGGCGGACGCCGTTGCGCTGCAGCTCAACCTCGTACGCAGTCACGCTGCCGGCACCGGCGAGCCGCTCGGCATTCCGCTCGTGCGCGCGGCCGGCGTACTTCGCGCGAACTCGCTCTCGGCCGGACACTCCGGCGTGAGCCCGCAGACCCTCGATCTCATCGTCGCGATGCTCGAACGCGGCGTCACGCCGGTGGTCCCGTGTCAGGGTTCGGTCGGAGCGAGCGGCGATCTGGCGCCGCTCGCCCACATGACGCTGACGCTGATCGGCGAAGGCGAAGCGTTCTATCGGGGCGAGCGTCTTCCGAGCGACGTCGCACTCGAGCGCGCCGGACTCCGGCCGATCTCGCTGGGAGCGAAGGAAGGACTCGCGCTCGTCAACGGAACGCAGGTCATGACGGGGATCGCTGCGCTCGGCGTGCTGCGCGCAATGCGGCTCGCGGCCGCGGCGGACGTCATCGGCGCCATGTCGCTGGAGGCCTATCTCGGCACCGAGCGTGTCTTCGATCGCCGTCTCAACGACTTGCGGCCGCATCCAGGCCAGGAGCGCGTCGCGGGTAATCTGCGCGCGCTGCTTGCCGGCTCCGAAATCGTGCAGTCGCACGCCGACTGCGATCGCGTCCAAGATCCGTATTCGTTCCGCTGCATTCCGGTCGTGCACGGCGCCGTCCGCGATTCGATCTGGCACGTCCGGCGGGTGACGGAGGTCGAGGCAAACTCGGTCACCGACAATCCGCTCGTTTTTCCCGAGGACGGCGAGTTCATCTCGGGCGGTAACTTTCACGGCGAGCCGATCGCCCTCGCGCTCGACTTTCTCAAGATCGCCGTCTCGGAACTCGCCTCGATCGCGGAGCGCCGGCTCTACCTCTTGCTCAACGCTGAGGATCGTGGCTTGCCGCTCTTCCTCGCGCGCCGTTTGGGGCTGGAGTCTGGCCTAATGATCGTGCAGTATACCGCCGCGGCGCTTGGTCAACGACAACAAAGGCTTGGCCTGGCCGTCGAGCGTCGATTCGATTCCCACCTCGGCCGGTCAAGAGGACCACGTCAGCATGGGCATGACCTCGGCGAATAATCTGGCGCGCGTTCTTGACAACGTCGAAGGTGCCCTCGCCTGCGAGCTGCTCGGCGCGCTTGCCGCCGGCGAGTTGCGGCGACCGCTCAAGTCCGGCCGCGGAACTCAGGCCGCGTACGATGCCGCGCGCGAGTCGATCGCGTCATTGACCGGCGATCGTCCGCCGGCGCCCGACATCGCGGCTGCGCGCGAGTTGATCCGCTCGCAGCGGATCGTCGCGGCCGCCGAATCGGCGATCGACCATCAGCTCACGTAGTCCCCGTGTCACCCTGACCCGGCCCCCGTGTCACCCTGAGCCTGTGGTGTCACCCTGAGCTTGTCGAAGGGTGGCGCACCTCGACACCGTTCCCGTGTCACCCTGAGCCTGTCGAAGGGTGGCGGCCTCAGAGTGTGACGCTGAATTGGAAGTACGCGTTGAACGGGTTCGGCAAGACGAACGCGTTCGTATCCGCGTAGGCTGGTATGAACGGTTGTTTGAAGGCCGGATTGAGCGCCACCCCGTTGGCCCCACGGTCGTTCGGCGAAACGCCGTTATAAAAGTTTGAGACGTAGTAATAGTTCGCCTGATATCCGCAGGTGAAACTATTCGGCGGAAACTGCTTGGTCCACGGTTCCGACGAGCCGCCGAAGCAGGCGTTGACGAGGTTAGCGAGCAGCGCGTTCACTTTCACGCGCGGCGAGAGCTGATAGCCGAGTTGCAGGCTGAGGTTGAGTTGACTCGGCTCCCGGAAGGCGCCGAAGTTATCGAACGAGCCCGTCTCGGGATTGGGAATAAACAATGAGCCCGGCGAGCTTCCGCTCTGAGTTGCTGCCGAGAAGCAGGTCGTATAGTCGGCCTGCAGCGGATTCTTCGTGTGAATCGGCGAGTTGAGGAAGCCCGCAGAGTTATTCGTGCAGACGCGCGGATCGTTACCGTAGACATCGGCCGGGTTCCCGTACGTCGAGCCTTCGTTGAACTGCAGCGCGGGCGTGACCCAGAATCGATTGTGCTTGTAGTTCAAGATAACGGTGGCAACATTCGGCGAAAGATAGGAAAAGTCGAGGCCAACGGGATACCAGCCGTTGCGATCGAGAAGCGGCTGCGCCGCCATCGCGTAGTACGGGTTCCAAATCGGCGGATTATAGTGCGGGGTGTGAACGCACTTCGGATCGGGAAGGACGTTTCCGAGGCTGTTATTCTCGTAGCATTGCGCGCCGCCGCCGGCCTTCGTAAGACCGTTGAAGTTCGCGATGTCTTGGTTGTAAGGATCGATCGGATTGATCGAGGTGCCCGGAAAGTTGGCCCAGCGCTCGGCGGCGTTCGTATACGTGTACGAGATCACGAATGAGAGACCGTTCTTGTTGAAGTCGCCCTTGGTGAACTCGGTCTCGAGGCCGGCGACGCGTTCGATGCCCGAATTGAGGCCGCCGGCCAGGCCGAATGGCAGGCTGATGCTGTAAACCTGGTTGGTCGCATACCGATAGTACGGAGTCACCTTGATCGACATATCGGTGCCTTTGAAGCGGCGCTCGTACGAGAAGTCGTAATTGTCCGAGTATTGGACGAGCGGATTGTGGCGGGGCGTCGTGTAGCCGTATTGCCAAAACGCCTGGAATAGATCGTAGGCGAGGTTGTTATCCTTGGCGTTGTACTGCACCTGATACGTTTCGGGCTCTTGTGCGTAGCGGCCGGCCGACAGACGCAGCACCGTATCGGGATTGAGCGTATACGTCGCGCCGATTTGCGGCGTGAACGCGTAATCGGTCAGGCTGGGCGCGTAATTGTTGCTGAGGAGCAGATGCCCGGCTTTGCCGTCGGGATGGACGGTCTGCACCGGATGTGCGGGAATCGACTTGTCGATTGGACAGTTGAAGCCGATAAACGGTAACGGCGGTTGGCCGCTGGCGGGCGGCGTGGGGATGAAATACGGCGCGAGCGTGGCCGGGTTATAGCAGAACTCGCGCTGGCCGGCTAAGAACCAGAAGTTCTGTCCGTTGTTTGTTGTATTCGCAAGGTTGTATTCGTAGGATTCATTGCGCAGGCCGAGCTGGACGTTGAGCTTGTCGCTGGGATTCCATTGATCTTGAAGAGCAACCGCGGTAAAGTTCGGCTCGACCGTGTTGAGGAAGCCCGAGTTGCCCGTGTACGTGACCTGCCAGGAGGCTCCGGGCGGCGGCTTCGACAGACATCGATATCCGTAGTTCTGGCAGAAGGCGGCATCTTCGGGATCGATAAACGTGCCGCTCGTGAGTTGGCTGTATGAGCCGGAACCCAAGTTGCTGTTGCACGGAGCCGGCTGTCCGGCTTGGTATACCTGCCCACCGGGATAAACGCTTCCCGTAAAATTCGCGAAGCATTCCTTACCGTTCGTCAAGTTGGTCGCGCTCTCGCCGGGAAAGTTGTTGAAGTTTGTATTGTTGTAACGGTTTGTCGACGATGAAACATAATTTGCATCTAGGGTCAGCAGATGCTGGGAGCTGACTTGGTCTGCGAACGTGGCCGCTAGGCCGCGCGTGTGCGATTCGAGCTCGTAATCGTAGCTCAGGGCCCCGAAACCAAAGAACGGTGTGCCGTAACTCAGCGCGCTAGTCTGAAGCCAGTCCGAATAGAACGTATATCCGTAGATCCTAAAGTACGCGTTCGTCCCGATGTTGTGCTGGTACTGAAGCTTGAAGATTGAAGCGTTGTTCCAGTAGGAGTCGCGATTGTCGGGCCCGACGGTGGAAAAGGTTCCCGCCGCGCACTCGCCGACGATGCCGAGGTCTCCGCCGTACGGGTTGAGGTTCGCGCAACGCCCTCCCGGCGAACCCGGGGCGAAATAGGGAATCGGCGCTATCTTCGAAGCGCTCTGCCCGAATCGCGTTCGGCCCGGCCAGGTCACGAAATCGGGCCAAACCAACGGCACGTTCTGGCCATAAACCACCTGGCTAAGCTGCGTGATGACGTTGGGGCCGAGGTCGTTGAGCGAGCTATAGAAGCCCGTCTGGAGCGCCACGACGTTGAAGAGCACTTGAATATCGTCGCGCCCGGCGTCGTGCCGGTGAGGAACGCCGATGTGCAAGTTGACCACGCTCTCGCGGTCGGCAAGGTTCGAAACGCCGAACGCGTTATAGGCCGGGGTGATCGTCTGATAGCAACCGGGGTTGTTGCCGAGACCATTTCTATTGAGCGTGTTGGTCGGAAGCTGCATTGGTCCGGCCACGTGGTTATAGCCGAACGGATTGTAGACCGGCGATGGATTGGGTCCATTGTAGAAGTTCGGATCGTTGGGGAAACTGTACGCGCAGGTCGGGTAGACGCCGCCGAAAATTGATTCGTGGTATTGAACGCGATCGCCGGATAGCCCCAGACGTTGCCGAGATTCGAGCCGTTGAACTGGTCGAGATAACGGAAATCCTGATTGTACCCGCCGATGCCGACGTAATACGAGAACATCCGATCCGGCGTCGCGCCGCCGGCTTCTACCTGCAGATTGTGATAGTATGTCGTCGATCCGACGCCGCCGTTGACCGTTGCGTAGCCGGGGAACGTTCCGGTCTTGATGACTTGATTGATGAACCCCGCAAGCCCGCTGGCGCTCTCGCCGGCGGTGCCGCCCCCGGCGTAGACTTGCAGCTCTTGCTGACCGAGCGATCCGGCCGTGCTGCCCGGATAGTTGTCAAACGAGCGATTGACCGGTACGCCGTCGAACTCGTAACCGACCTGGTCGAAATTGCCGCCGCGGATATAAACGACCTGATTCCAGCCCTGCTGATTCGCTGGGACATAAGCGCCCGGGACCGAGGCGATCGCCGAATAGGCGTTGTTGAGATTGCCACCCCCGCCGAGACCGGCTGCGGCCTGTGCAACCGTTGAGTTGACCGAATAAACATCGCTCGTCGTGCCCGATTTCACGAGGTCCATCGACGAACGGGCCGTGACGTGCGCGATTGTGCGCAGCGACGGAGCGAGCGTGACGCGAATCGTCTGCAACTGGTCGGCGAAGATCGAGACGCCGGTCAGCGACGACGTCTCGAAGCCGTCCTTCGAGACTGTTATCGTGTAGGTATCCGGCGCGAGCGAGAGCAGCGCGAACCGTCCGGAAGCGTCGGTCGTCACGGTTGCGGTTTGCGAGGGGCTGACCGCGAGGACGCGCGCTCCGGCGATCGGCGCTTTCGTCGGGCTGGCGACTTGCCCGGTAATCGAGCCGGTCGTTCCGGCGCGCGTGCAAATCGCTCCGGCACTAAACGCCGCCGCGAGCGCGAAAAGCAGGATTGATGACTTCACCGAGTGCAGCATCCGTAACGATTCTCGACGCGAGTTATGGTGTCATTCCACCGTTTGAGGATAATATAACTTGAAGAACGAAGAACGACGCGCATGAACGTGCTTGCCGGACCGCGCGCCGTCCGGGCGCCACGCGGAAAAGAGATGTCCTGCTTGGGTTGGCCGCAAGAAGCGGCGTTGCGCATGTTGATGAACAACCTCGACCCGGCAGTGGCGGAGCGTCCCGACGACCTCGTCGTTTACGGCGGGAACGGCCGCGCCGCGCGTTCGTGGGAAGCCTTCGATGCGATCGTTCGAACGCTGCGGCGTTTAAAAGGTGACGAAAGCCTGGTCGTGCAGAGCGGCAAACCGATTGCGGTCTTCAAGACCCACGCGCGAGCGCCGCGGGTCCTCATCGCGAACGCGAACCTGGTTCCGAAATGGGCCGATTGGGCGGCCTTTCGCGAGCTCGAAGCGCAGGGGCTGACGATGTACGGTCAGATGACGGCGGGCTCGTGGATCTACATCGGCACGCAAGGGATCGTTCAAGGGACGTACGAGACCTTTGCCGAGCTTGCGCGGCAACACTTCGGCGGTTCCCTCGAGGGGCGAGTTACCTTGACCGCAGGCGTCGGCGGGATGGGCGGTGCGCAGCCGCTCGCGGTCGCCATGAACGGTGGAATCTGCCTGGTCGTGGACGTCGATCGCGCTCGCTTGGACCGCCGGCGCGAGTTGCGCTACCTCGACCATGTCGCCGATTCGCGCGACGACGCGCTGCGTGAGGTCGAGCGCGCGCGCCGCGCCCGCGAAGCCGTTTCGATCGGTTACGAAGGAAATGCGGCGCAGGAGTTTTCAGCGCTCTACGAGCTCGGTCTGCGCCCCGACGCAGTCACCGATCAGACTTCGGCGCACGATTTGCTCAACGGCTATATCCCGGCCGGTCTCTCGCTCGAGGCCGCAGCCGAGCTTCGAAAGCGCGATCCAAACGAGTACGAGCGTTGCGCTTTGGAAAGCTGCGGCCAACACGTCGCGGCGATGGTCCGCTTTCTCGATGCGGGCGCCATCGTCTTCGACTACGGCAACAACATTCGCGCGCAGGCGGAGCGCGCCGGCTTCGCGCGTGCTTTTGCCTTTCCGGGCTTCGTGCCGGCGTTTATTCGGCCGCTCTTCTGCCGCGGCTCCGGTCCGTTCCGTTTTGCCGCGCTCTCGGGCGACGAGGGCGACATCGAACGCTGCGATCGAGAGCTGCTCGAGCTCTTTCCCGGCGACGCCTCACTGGCGCGCTGGATTCACCTCGCTCGTGAACGCATCGCGTTTCAGGGATTGCCTGCACGGATCTGCTGGCTCGGTTACGGCGACCGCGCGAAGGCCGGGGTTGCCTTCAACGAACTGGTCCGCACCAGAGCCGTCTCAGCACCGATCGTGATTGGCCGGGACCATCTCGACACCGGCAGCGTTGCCTCACCGTATCGCGAGACGGAGGCGATGCGCGACGGCAGCGATGCGATCGCGGACTGGCCGATTCTCAACGCGCTGCTCAATACGGCCGCCGGGGCTCACTGGGTGAGCTTCCACCATGGCGGCGGCGTCGGAATCGGATACAGCCTGCACGCCGGAATGGTTGTGGTCGCCGACGGGAGCGACGACGCGCGCGACCGCCTCGGCTGCGTGCTGACGACCGATCCGGGGCTCGGCGTCGTTCGTCACGCCGACGCCGGTTATGAGATCGCGATCGAAACGGCCGACGCTAAAGGGATCGACTGGCGTCTCTAATCCAGTGTCACCCTTCCAGTGTCACCCTGAGCGTAGTCGAAGGGCGACACTGCAATCAATATTACGGCGGGACTCACAAACACACTAGATTCCCGTTGGCGCTACCAGAAACGCGCTTATTTTAAAGGCTTGTTAGCGCCAATTTGTTATTTGGGCACCATTTGTGCACCATGCTCCCCGATTTGGTTGTCGTGCTAGCGAATCCGTTGCGAGCATTCTTCATAACCCAGGCTTAAACGTCCGTTTAAGGATGGTGTACGGGGTTTCCCTTTCGCAACGTGAACGTATTCAGCAATTGATCCCGTCAAGTTTCGGAGAGGCGCAGGTGGAATGAAGAGCGCAGGGTTTGGTGGCTGCGCGGCAAGCGCGTTCGCGGCTGTGGCGATGCTTTCAGGGTGCGGTGGCGGAACCGTCATCCCGCTTAGCTCGTCGCCTGCCGGAGCTAAGCCTGACCGTATGCACGCTCCCGTGTACGGTCTGCTTTATAGCTTCCATGGCTTTGGGCACGACGGCGCGTACCCGGCGGCGGGCGTCATTAGCGTCAATGGCACGCTCTATGGCACGACCCGCGTCGGCGGCGGGCACGGATGCAGGTTCAGAGAAGGCTGCGGCACGGTTTACCGCATAAAAGCGTCCGGCAAGGAAACCGTACTCCACCGTTTCAAGGGCGGGCCGGCGGACGGCGAGGCCCCGGTGGCGTCCCTTCTCAACGTCAACGGCACCCTCTACGGCACCACGGCGCTAGGTGGCACGTATGGGAACGGAACAGTCTTCGCGATCACAAAGTCCGGTCACGAAACCGTACTTTACAGTTTCAAAGGCGAACCGGACGGCGCACACCCGCAAGCGCCCCTTCTTAACGTCAACGGCACGTTCTACGGCACGACCGATGCAGGCGGAGCATATAGCTGTAGTTCGTATTTCGGTGGCGGTTGCGGAACGGTATTCTCAATCACGCCCCCCGGTCAGGAAACCGTGCTCTATAGCTTCAAAGGCGCGACGACCGATGGGCAAAACCCGGATGCGAGGCTCATCAATGTCAACGGCACGCTGTATGGCACGACCCATGGAGGAGGCGGCAAGCACTGCTTTTTCGGCGTCGGTGCCGTTTGCGGAACGGTCTTCTCGATCACGCCGTCCGGTAAGGAAAGCGTGCTCTACGTCTTCAAAGGCGGGACGACCGACGGGCAAAACCCGGATGCCGGCCTCATCAATGTCAACGGCACGCTCTACGGCACGACCACCGGAGCTGGCGCGTACAACTTTGGCACGGTCTTCTCGATAACGCCATCCGGAACGGAGACCGTACTCCACAGTTTCGGCGGCTATGATGGCGCAGTCCCCCAGACGGACCTCGTCTACGTTAGGGGCAAGCTCTACGGCACGACCGAGACAGGGGGTGGGCACTGTCCCTACTTTTAATTGCGGGACGGTTTTCTCGATCACGACGTCCGGCAGGGAAACCGTGCGTCACAGCTTCAAAGGCGGGACGACCGACGGCACAAACCCGATTGGAGACCTCATCAACGTGAACGGCACGCTCTACGGCACGACGGCCGGAGGCGGCTCGGCTTATTGTAACTTCAGCTACAGCGGCTATTTGGGGTGCGGAACCGTCTTTTCGCTGAAGCCCTAGGGAGTGAGTCTCATTACTTCAGCCGGTCGTTTACCGGCGGTGGCGCTGGCGGCTCGTCATACGTCCAGTCCACCGCAATCAAGTCTCACATGCAGACGGACCGGAGGAGAGCAAAGGACGACAGGCGCGTCATCCTCGGTTGGAATTTAAATAATTTCGCGTCGATCCGCTGGGCTCCGGAAGGCACGGCACAGAATCCATGGCAGCTATATGCAGGTGCGGCGCCCGAATTGCGTTCACTTCTGAGCAGTCACACTTGGTAACATGAACCCAGGTTCCGTTTAAGGATTGTGTACGGAGTTTCCCTTTCGCAACACGAACGTATTCAGCAGTTGATTCCGTCAAGTCTCAGAGAGGCGCAGGTGAGATGAAGAGCGTGGAGTTGGGTGGCTGCGGCCTAAGCACGTTCGCGGTTATAGCAATGCTTTCAGGCTGCAGTGGCGGAGGCGGCTCGCCGCTTACCCCTTCGCCTGCCGGAGTCGCGGCGGAGCGGACGCACACACGTCACGCGTACCGTGTGCTTTATAGCTTCAAAGGCGGTTCAGACGGCGCGTTCCCGTCCGCGAGCCTCACCAACGTCAACGGCACGTTCTACGGTACGACCACGCAGGGCGGTCTCGGATGCGGCAGTTCAGGCTGCGGCACGATTTACAGCATAAAGG
This sequence comes from Vulcanimicrobiota bacterium, assembly GCA_963748875.1. Lineage (GTDB taxonomy): Bacteria > Vulcanimicrobiota > Vulcanimicrobiia > Vulcanimicrobiales > Vulcanimicrobiaceae > Cybelea. The sequence continues at coordinate 3,271,557 of CAVVKC010000001.1, read as the reverse complement.
CGTCCGGCAAGGAAACCGTACTTCACCGTTTTAAAGGCGGCCCGGCGGACGGCCAAGCCCCACAGGCGTCCCTTCTCAACGTCAACGGCATCCTCTACGGCACCACCGCTGCTGGTGGCACGTATGGGAACGGAACGGTCTTTGCGATCACCAAGTCCGGTAGGGAGACCGTACTTTACAGTTTCAAAGGCGGCCCGGCGGACGGCGCAATCCCATCGGCGTCTCTTCTCGACGTCAACGGCATGCTCTACGGCACGACCGTCAACGGTGGCGCGTCCTGCAGTGGAAGTCACGGTTGCGGAACCGTCTTCTCGATCACGACGTCCGGTAAGGAAACCTTACTCTACAGTTTCAAAAGCGGGAAGACCGATGGGCAATTCCCGTATGCGGGCCTCGTCAACGTCAAGGGCGAGCTCTACGGCACGACCAATTGGGGCGGCGCGAACTGCAAAAAAGGTCTCGCTTGCGGAACGGTCTTCTCGATCACGCGATCCGGTAAGGAAACCGTGCGCTACAGCTTTAAAGGCGGGGCAGACGGTCAAAACCCGCAAGCGGCCCTCATCGACGTCAAGGACAAGCTCTACGGCACCGTGACCGGACTGGGCGCGTACTGTCGTTGCGGAACGGTCTTCGCGGTCACGCCATCCGGAACGGAAACCGTGCTCCAAAGCTTCGACGGCTACAGTTATGATGGCGCAGTCCCCCAGGCCGCTCTTCTTGACATGCGCGGTACGCTGTACGGAACAACTAGGGGTGGAGGCTCCTACTCCTACGGTGAGGGAACGATCTTCGAGATCTCAACATCCGGCAAGGAACACGTGCTGCATAGCTTCGATTACCCCGATGGCGTGTACCCCGTGGCGAGCCTGATCAACATCAAGGGCACTCTCTACGGCACGGCGTCCCAAGGTGGCTCCGATTACTGTCCCAACAGCAGCTATTACGGATGTGGAACTGTCTTTGCGCTGAAGCCTTAGGGAGTGACTCATTACTTCAGCCGGGACGGTTTAGCGGCGGTTCGCTGTTAGGCGCAGGGGTTGTCGCTGCACAGCGTCACTCCTTGTAGCTCGTCCGAAGGATCTCGTAGCCCGCGATCCTCCAGCTAGCCCCAGCTGCGTAACTGTGTCGGATGATGTACTCCTCATCATGCAGCGCAGTCAGTAGGCGCCATATCCGAGACGCGAATGACTCGGTACAGTCCGGGATTGCCGTCGCCAATGCGCGAGAACGCGAACGGCCCCATTCGTACGTTGATCGGTTCGAGCAACTCGGGCAGCCCCTCTTCGTCGACGTTCCCGTTTTCGTCGAGAAAGATGAGCATTTGCAGAAGACCTTGCGCTACGTCAAACGGTCCGACCGGGTTCTCGATGTACGAATAGAGCTCGGGTGCGAACCGCTGAAATGACCGAGGTACCGCTTCCAGCACGTCGACAATCGTCTCGCGCGGCACGGGCAGATCGGGCCGCTCGCGCCACTCGCGCAAGATCTGTATTTTTTCGGGCTGCGCAACGAAGCAGGGGTACGAGATGCACTTGGGCATTGAATAGCAATGTTATTCGCAACTCCCGTCATTTTCCCGGAGAGAGCGAGAGGCCGCTAACAAACCCTTCAACTTTTAGAGCAACCGATTTAACGGGCTCGCCGCCTTTCGGATAGAGCCAAAAGCTCAGCAACCCTTTACGGTGCGAGGGCGCCATCAGCTCGTTTCCGGCGACGAGAGCCGGTAGCCCCGAGCGCGGCCCTTCGTCCATCTTACGGTCAAGCGTGATCGTCGAGACGAGGCGCCCAGTGGTAGCGCTGGTCAACTTTACGGTGTAGACGGTCTGGAGATTGTGATGCGCCCGGGCCGCAATGACGAAGACGTTGTTATGCCATTGCAAACCGCCGGCCCTTGGCAGCTGCGCGCTTCGGTCCAGCTTCACGCACGTAAACGTTCCGTTCGCAAACAGCGTCAGACAGTCGCAGCAGCTAGGGATGAGATACAGATTTCCATTAGGTGCGTACGCAGAAGCCGAATACCCAGTGTTGGCGTCGTAGATTTTAGGCGCCCCTTTACCTTTGCTATAAATTGCCAGCGCCGGTCTATTTTCGACCGTCGTGGCGGCGACGTCGCCCGTCGTCGGGTTAACGCTGCAAGCTGTTATTCCGCCAGGGCCTGAAAGCGTTTTGCTGGAGGTTTTCGCGCCATGTTTGAAGAGATACAGGTGCGAGGTCTGCTGACCGTCGTCGGTGACGTAAACTTCGCCTGCCGGGCCGCTGCATAGCCCGTGCAGCGCTGCAGGTGAAAAACCGCCAATCGTATCGATGACCTGTAGCTGTGGATACGTCAGGAGATACAGCTGCTCCTGATGGCTGGTCGTCACATAGAGCAGGTCGCCGCTTTGGGCGTGCGGTAATGCATTCTGCCTTGCGTCGGCTATATTCAGCGGCGGCCTACTATGGGCGTGCGTTGTGAGCGCAGCGGCATTCGGCATTTGGCTTTGCGCGCCAATTGGCACCTGCAATCCACCGCACGCAGCTAACAATGCGCTAGCCACGCAGCTTGTAAGCGTGTAACGAGCAAAAACCGTGCTCCTCATCTGCCTTATTCCTTACGTCGTGAACGAATTGGTATGCCTCATAATTCGATGTAGCTGGGTCAGCTGCCTACCCCCATTTCGGCTGTGCTGGTTAGAGATCGATGATGGGCGGCACTGGCCGCGAAGCGAACTGGGTTTCTCTGTTTACGGTCATGTTGCCAATCGGCGACCCACGCGCGCAAGCAGTGGGGCTAATGCTTAACCAGCGAAATTAGAGCATCCCAATGCCTCGGATGCGGCGCGTCCACGCCTCCTCGAATACGCGAGCAGGTTGCGAGCGACAAGCCCGTTGCGGCCGCGATTTCCTTGAGCGAGAACGCATCGAGCTTCGGTACGATCTCGCCCTTGAACCACGCCTGGTCGCGCTGGCGGTTGGGGGCAGGCCGCTAAAAAACCTTCGTGGCCTTGCGAAGTGCCACCGTAACCGCGTCGTCTATTCGATCAGCTGCATCGCGCATAAGTGAATCCGTAACGTGTGCGTAGATGGCGGACTTTGGGACCGCTAAGAAGCGCGGTCACCACTTGCTTTAGACGCTCGATCGGAGGCAGCGATATGTCGGGGTTCATCTATGCATTGATACCACTTTCACCTTATGCCTCGCCGCCACAGCGAGCGGCCAGCGATCAACGCAAACGCCAGCGTCGCCACGAAGTAAATGAGCAGATTTGCGCGCCCGGGAACGGCCGCAAGCACGCCAGGCGCGAACCTGTCGATAAGCATGGTGCCAATGATAACAACGGGTGCGACGACCAGAAGCAACCACATCCCACTCAGACCCAGGACTATCATGACAAAGGGAGCGTACCGCAGATGTCGCCATTTCGTCGCCCTTGTCACCCTCGCCCGGTTCGCTAGGCTCCCGGGAGCTAAATATCGGCGCCAAGGCGTCCGGCGACGTACCGCGGGGCGCGGTCGCTCGCACGTGACGCAGGCGTGGCCGAGTGCCGCGAGCAATCGGGGAAAGCGCTTGCGAGTCATCGGATCCGCCCCTTCTGCTTGAGCGCAAGGTCACTTCCTTCTTAATAAGACGGAGCAACCTCAAAAAATGCGACTAGATCCCACAGTAACCGATCCGCAACTGTACAAAGTTCTTTTCGAGAACGACCGTGTGCGCGTACTGCGATATACAGATATGCCTGGCAACAGGACTAAGCCTCACGACCACCCCGATAGCGTTCTTATCACTCTCAGTAATTTTCGGCGGAGGCTGACTGTCGGAGACCGCACTGTGGACGTAGAAAAAGCGCCTCACGAAGTCATCTGGAACTCTGCCCAAACGCACGTCGGCGAGAACACGGGCACGACCGATACAGATGTTATTTTCGTCGAACTCAAGTAAGATCGCTGAGCATCTTGTCACGTGACGGGGGTGACCGTTACATCACGCGATACGGAGCTTTGGCCATGCACGGAGCGCCTGCGATGCCGAGCGGACGTGAAATCACTGGCAGAGACGTTCGATATGCGACATACACGGCCAGCTCGATGCCCACGGCCGCGAACAACATCGCAACGGCCAGCAAATGAAAGAACAGCAGCGTGAGAAACATTGATTCTAGCCTTCGCGCAGCGCCACCGGATTTCCAGTCGCGCCCAGAATTCGCCGTCGTGGTGCGAAGCAGGTCGCGAGCTTGGACGTGCGGATGCAAGCGGAGAGCAGAGCACCTGCTACTCTAACGGCCGTCTAACGGATTATGCAAAACTCGCCGCGACTCGTCGGGGCTAGACGTGAAAACGCATAAGCCCGTGCAGAAAAGGACTAGCCGGTATTCGACGGGAGCAGCGGGGACTCCGATTGGCGGGTTCGATTCCCGTTGGCGCTACCAGAAACGCGCTTATTTTAAAGGCTTGTTTAGCGCTAATTCATTTGGGCATCATGGCGATTAGCGCCCGCTCGTTGCTGCTTCCAAACGCGACGAAAGCTTCTCGATCGCGATCCGTTTCTCGCGCTGCCCGTCCGGGCGTGCGTGAGCGTACGTCCCCAAGAGCGTTTCTGTCTAATGCGTCGCTCTTGCGCTGCGCGTTGTAGTGTCGCCCGGCTGATCCCTTCTTGGTCTGCGGCAGCGTACACGTCGAGTGACGCTTTCGCGCCGTCACCAAGGTAGTGGTCCAAAAAATCGCAGGCCGCCCGCACCGAGTGCGGTTGGATTACCCCAACGGTCGGGAGTCAAGTCGCGAACACATTCGACGCGCCCGACCGTTAATGCGCGGGATGAGCAGCGGTGTCGCGTAACCCGATCGAGTTTCCGAATCGAGCCTGCGTCTCGCTAGGCCAGCGCGTGGGCGCGGCGAACGTACTTAGGTCCCGATCCCTCGGGCTTCAGGAGAGCGTCGTATAAAGGGCATGATTGGTAGCCGCGACCTCATTAGTGTTGGCGCCGCCATCGCATTGCTCGCAGGGTGCGGCGGTAACGCTGCTAGCGATGCAATGCCGTCGATCGGTACCGCAGCCGCGTCCCACCCCTACCATCGCACCTTCACCTATACGGGCAAAGCGCAAGTGTTTAAGGTGCCGGCTCATGTGACGGAGATCAACGTCGTTGCTCTGGGAGCCGCAGGAGCCGGCGGAAGCTACACTAGCGGCGGCTCATACTTTGGCCGTGGCGGCCGCGTCTACGCCACCATCCCGGTTCGGCCTGGTGAGACGCTTCACGTCTTTGTCGGCGGTGAAGCTCATGGCTTAATTGGCGGAACTTTGTCGTTGGGCGGTTTCAACGGTGGCGGCAATGGATGCGCAGCGTACGGAGGCGGCGGCGCCTCCGACGTTCGACACGGCGGGGATGGCCTAAGCGACCGCGTTCTAATAGCAGCCGGTGGTGGCGGCCAAGGCTATGCAGCCGATTCAGCTCCGCCTCCCGACTTCGGCGGCGGCGGGGGCGGCCAGATCGGGGAAACCGGGGGCACCGGCTACTCTGGCGGCGTAGGCGGCGCGGGCGGCACCCAAAGGAAAGGCGGTTCGGGCGGAGCAGGCGGCAGCGGAGGCGGCGAAAGCGGCGCTAACGGCGCCTTGGGTCGTGGCGGCCACGGCGGGTGCGGCGCGCGCGCTACCAGCGTCAGCGGTTACGCAGGCTACGGAGGTGGCGGGGGAGGCGGTGGCTATCACGGCGGCGGTGGAGGCGGCGGTGGCGGTATCCAAGCGGCGGGTGGTGGAGGTGGCGGTGGATCGTCCTGGGCCGAACGCAGCGCCATGAACTTCCGCACGTGGTCGGGCTGGAAAAAGGCAGATGGTAACGGCCTCGTTGTCTTCAGTTGGCAATGAGCCACCCAACTAAAGGCTCCTCGTAAGCTTGGGGCGCCGGTCGCCGCGCCGAGACTGCGACGCCGGGCACCATCCCAGTGAACCCGCGCTGCACGTTCCTGCAGGAGACACTCTTTCATAGAAGAGCGCGAAGCTCGTCCGCGGTCATTTCCGCGGCCTTCAGAATAGCTGCTAGCGTTGGTGTCCTCAGATCGCCTGCGTGCATCGGCACGTTGACGATGCGGCCATCAACGTGTCTGAAGAATGTATGCGATCCGGTCTGCCTCAAGAAGCACAAATCAAGCTCGTTGCAAAGCCCGCGCGAGTCGCCGCGCGGTAATGCGTGGAAGCTTAGGTCACGGAGTCAGCGCAAAGATAGTTCCGCGATTAGCGCCGCCGCCACCATTCGTTGTGCCGTATAGCGTGCCGTTTACACCGCGAGAAGCTGAGGGCACTCGGCACGTATTTCGAACCGGGCGACGCGTTGAGGTTCGCACCGCATCCTGTCAACAATAAAACGGCCGCAGGTATCCAAAACGCATAGCGGCCAAGCGCAGAAGTTCTCACGTGCCCCACCTCCCGTCGCGGGAACGGATCGATTGCGAAACTGTTCGGCGCTCAAGCATCCAGCTCCGGCCGCTAGCGGATATATTGGTGCGAGATGTAACTACTCGTGTCAAAGTTTAGAGGCCCTCGCTGCCCTCTTTCCATTTAGAATAGGAGCGTTACCAATGAAAATCTCGAGATTGGCCTGCGGCGCCTCGGCGGCCGTCGTGCTGTTGGCCGGCTGCAGCGGCGGCGGACTTCAGTCCTCGTCGTTGTTTGCGCAGTCGGGCCGCCAAAGTTTGGCGTCGGGCGGACGCACGCTCGGACCGATGGGGCACGACCACCTGGTGACGTACACGTCGGTGCGCGCGCCTAACGTGAAGCCGGACCATCACAAATCGTGGGTCTCGCCGGACGTCAAGAGAGCGCCTCGTGTGCTCTTTGTCTCGGACGACTCCTCCGGGGACGTCTACATCTTCACGATGCCGGCGATGCAACTCAAGGGTACGCTGACGGGCTTCAGTGGGCCGCAAGGCATGTGCTCGGACAAGCAAGGTAATATCTGGGTTGTCAATACCGGCACGGACCAGGGTCTCAAGTACTCGCGCACCGGCCAATTGCTGGGCTCGGTGAGCGATCCGTCCGGGACTCCGGCGGGTTGCGCGGTCAATCCGACCAACGGCGACTTGGCCCTCAGCGACATCCTCGGCTCCAGCGGCGCGGGCGGCATCGAAGTCTACCACAACGGCTCGGGAAGCCCCACCAGATATAACAACCCATCACAGTACGAGTACTTCTTCCCGGCGTACGACACTAACGGCAATCTTTATGTCGACGGCTTCAGCTACCCGACCCGCGCTGTTATGATCTCGGAGCTGCCGTCGGGCAGCGGTACGATGCATACCGTCAACTACAGCGGCGGAACGATTGGATTTCCGGGTGGCGTGAACTGGGATCGCGTGAACGGCCAGCTGGTCGTCAACGATCAGGAGTGCCACGCGACCTACGCTTCGTGCGTGTATCAGCTGACCGTATCGGGTTCGAGCGCGACGATCGTCGGAGCCACCGCGCTAAACAACTTCGACGGTACTGCCTGCGACGTCGATCAAGGCACGATCGCTCCGTTCAGCAAGTACTTTGCGGGCCCGTGCATCACCTTCGCATACAGCGTGAGCTCGGTGGATCGTTGGGCGTACCCGTCGGGCGGCACGCCGGGTCACTACAACGACTCGGTGGTCCTCGAACCGATCGGTTCGGCAATCAGCGACAAGTAGCCGCGCTCTTCAGTAAGCGAGGCAATGGGACGAGGCCGCCGGCGGCGGGCTCGTCTTCTCGTGCGCCCGGCATGGGCGCTGACTTGGAGGTGAAAGTCCTCTGTGGAGCCTGGTCGTGGCAACCACTAGCCAAAGGCAACGGTGTCCGTCGCGAGGCGGAATCGGAAGGAAGCCGGCGGCAAACCGTCGCGCCGAGGAACACGAATCGCATCAGGCGCTTGCGTTCGGGCGAGTTCGCGAGACAGAACGAAGCCCGATACGACCAAGGGATGCAGGCGTAAATGCGGCGGCGACATGAGGGGAAAGTCAGCGTTCTTACCCGGGGAGATCTGCCGGTACGCCTTTGAGCAACCGCGTCAGCGATGGCGCGCTGAATCGGCAGAAGTCAGCCGAGGCCATAGTACCGCAAGCGATTGCGGGAAGGGCCGAACATCAAACGGAGGTCGAGCCTTGTCGAACTCGCAGCCCAAGCTGAGAAAGCAGCAAACTTCGCAAGAAGCCTCAGATGCAAAGAAGATGGTGAAGCCGGAAGGTATGCATCGAGAGCCGAGCGCGGGCGCGGTGCGAAACAACGACGACACCTCAAAGACCGAATCACTCATGGAGCAGGCGGTCGCCAGAGATAACATGCTGGCGGCGCTGCGACGCGTCGAGGGCAATAAGGGCGCACCAGGTAACGATGGGATGACCGTGGATGAACTCCGCGATTATCTCAAGACGAACTGGGCGCGCATCAAAGCCGAGTTGCTTGCGGATGCTTACAAGCCGCAAGCCGTTCGCCGGGTGGAGATACCAAAACCCGACGGCGGCATCCGGCTCTTGGGCATTCCAAGCGTCGTCGATCGCCTAATCCAACAAGCGCTGCTTCAAGTGCTCACGCCGATCTTCGACCCAACGTTCAGCGACTTCAGCTTCGGCTTTCGGCCGGGGCGAAGCGCGCACGACGCGGTCACGCTTGCGCGCGAGTACGTCGAGGCGGGAAACGAATGGGTCGTGGACATCGACTTGGCGAAGTTTTTCGATCAAGTCAACCACGACAAGCTCATGGCACGCATCTGGCGGCGAGTAAAGGACAGGCGCATCTTGCACCTGATTCGGCGCTACCTGCAAGCTGGGGTGATGCTCGACGGCGTGGTGGTCGCGACGGAAGAGGGGACGCCGCAAGGTGGCCCGCTCTCGCCACTGCTCGCCAACATCATGCTCGATGATCTCGACAAGCTCCTTGAGCAGCGAGGTCATCGGTTCTGCCGTTATGCCGACGATTGCAATGTCTACGTTGGCAGCCAACGGGCGGGAGAACGGGTGATGAGTACCATTCGCCGCTTCATCGAAGGGCGTTTGGGCCTGAAAATCAACGAAACGAAGAGCAAAGTCGACCGCTCACGCAACCGCAAGTTTCTGGGCTTCAGCTTCTTTCGGCGCAACGGAATCCAGATTCGAGTAGCGCCCAAGAGCATCGAGCGTTTCAAGAACCGCGTACGGGAGATCACGGCACGCAGCAACGGATGGAGCATGAAGCGACGTATCGATACGCTTCACGTCTATCTCCGGGGCTGGGTGCAGTATTTCCAGCTCGCCGAAACGCCGAGCGTCTACCGCGACCTCGACGGATGGGTCCTACGTCGCCTGCGGCTGTGTCAATGGAAACAGTGGAAGCTACCGCGCACACGACTTCGCGAGCTTCGCGCGTTGATGGTGAAGGAATGGCACGCCTGCGAGCTCGCCAATAGCCGCAAGGCTTACTGGCGTATCGCGGGAGGCCCCCTGAGCAGCGTGATGCCCCGCCGATACTGGATCGCACGGGGCTTCACAGGGTTGAGCGAACGATTCGCTCTCTCAGTTCGATGAACCGCCGGATGCCGAACGGCACGTCCGGTGGTGTGGGAGGGCGGTAGCCGCGAGGCTACCTCCTACCCGATTTTCTCGATGCGGCCTTAGGGCTCAGAGAACCAGCCCAGCGGGCATCGTGCAACACGGTGAAGACTCGCGACGGCCCTTGCGCGTCCTGCGGTCTTCTAAATTCTCGCTCGTTACGTGGCCGTCAGTTCTTCGAGTTGATGAAGCAACGCTTCCCACTGGATGACGCACTCCCGACTGCGCATTTTTATTCCAGCCAGTTCTTGGCTCAACGCTCTGGATCCGGCCGCGTCGGTATAGATCTCGGGCGACTCGAAGAGAAGCTCGATCTCGTTGACGCGCGCATCGAGGCCTTCGATTTCTCGCTCGACTCGCTCGATCTGCCCCTTTAGCTGCGAGCGTACGCGCAACGGCGTTTGACGCGACGCCTTGGGCCGCACGTTCGACTCTTCGACCGCGCGGTCAATCGCCGCTTTGTCGCGCTCTCGCTGGGCCGCCTCGTACACATCGTAACCACCTTCGACGAGTCCCCACGCGCCCCGTTCAACCCACAATACGCGATCGCACAGGCGCGACAGAAGATAGCGATCGTGCGAGACGACGACGATCGTCCCCTCGTAGTCGCATAAGACGTTTTCGAGTGCTTCGCGACTGTCGATATCGAGATCGTTGGTCGGCTCGTCGAGCAGCAAAATGTCGGCCGCGCGCGCCATCAGTCGAGCCAGCATGATACGGCGCCGCTCGCCACCGGAAAAATTGCGCACGGCTTTGTCGGCGGCATCGCCGCTAATGCGCATGCGGCCAAGCAGTCCGCGCGCCTCCTGCGGGGTCAGTGCAGCGCCGTCCAGGACGGCTGCGAGCGCGGTTTCCTGGACGTCGAGTTGATCGTGCGAATTCTGGGAAAAGTACGCGACTTGCGCCGCGGGATTGAAGACAACCGATCCGGAATCCGGTTGCGCTGCGCCGGTGAGTATTTTCAGGAGCGTCGACTTTCCGGAGCCGTTTGGACCGACGATGCCCAGGCGCTCTGCGCGCTCGACGTCGATCGCCAGCCCGCTGAAGAGCTGTTGATCGTACGCTTTGCTCAAGCCCCGGGCTTCGAAGGCGAACCCGCCGCCGGCGCGCCGCGATGGGCGCAGACGGACGGATATCTGGCGTTCGGGAGCCGCGGGAAGCGGGACTCGCGTTGTCGCTTCGATGCGCGCCAGCTGCTTCTCGCGGCTGCGAACTTGACTGTAATCCGAGGAGGTGTGCGTCGCTCGCAGGCCGGCGATTATCCTGCGCCGCTTGTCGCGTTCGACAACGAACGTTTCGTACTCGCGTCGCTCCGACTCGAGCCGCTGTTCTTTCGCTGCGACGTACGCCGTGTATGCCGGCCGTTCGGGTGCGTAGGCGTGGAAGCGCCCTCGCTCGATCTCCCAGACGCGCGTAGCTATCCGGTCGAGAAAGTAACGGTCGTGCGAAACGACGATATAACCGCGGGGATCATTGGAGACGAACGATTCGAGCCAGCGGATCGTCGCGACGTCGAGATGGTTAGTCGGTTCGTCAAGGATCAGGTAGTCGGGCTCGTCGATCAGCACGTGCGTTAATGCTACTTTCGCCCGCTGGCCGCCTGAAAACGAGCGTAGCGGACGATCGTATTCAGTTGGCGCGAAGCCGAACGCCGAGAGCATGGTGCGCAGCGCTTTGTTGCGCACGCCCGACTCTTCGTGCGTCGCTCTAGCCAGCGCCGCGTCGACGAGGCCCTGCAGCGTCGACTCGGTCTCGTCGGCAATGCCCTGAGCGAGATAGCCGAGCTTCAGGCCTTTCGCCCGTACGACGGTACCGCCAAATGGCCGGTCGACGCCGGCGAGCAGACGCAAGAGCGACGACTTCCCCGCGCCGTTGGGGCCCACGAGGCCGATGCGTTCGCCGTGGTTAAAAGCTCCACTAAGACCCGAGAATACTTCGCGCGCCCCATAGTGACATTCGAGATCGGAAAACCGCAACAATTCCACGCCGAGCCGTACATTTGCGCGCCTCCAGCCCGCAAGCCTTCGCGCCCGAAGCTCAACCCGACGGAGGTCAGGTTCGCTCGTACGCCAGCACGGTCAAGTGGGCCAGCGTTACTTATCCGCTAAACAGCATCGAAATTCTTGAGGTCAGGAGCTTCCACATAAATCCGGCGGGGTACATCGTGGACGTTGGAGTATCCGACGGGATCACGGCATTCTCCGGCTTAAATCTCGTACAAATACGCCACTGTAGGGGAGGCATGTCGCCCTGAAATCGCGCTCGATACATGGGTACCCAGTGCTTTGCATCATCAAATCGCATTACCATGGCCGAACTGCAGCACGTAGCAACAACTCGGCTCGTAGTTGATTTCTCCTCGACCTTATAGTCTTTTAGAAGCTCGGCACCCTTTGAGTACTTTATGCGATCTTTACGATAAAGAATATACGCGGTTCCACCATCTGGACCTAGAATCGGAACGGCGTTAGTCAATGCCTCAATCTGTCGGGAGCCTTTTTGGCATGAGTCGCAATAGCAGACGATGCTTGTAATGGGAGTACCAAAAGCTTCGATTTCTACACTTCCGCATGAGCAACGAGCGGTTCGCATACCACCACCTTTAAAGGCTAGCTAGAGTTAAGCCGGGATTCCCCATATGGCCTCCGATTCGAGTCGCCGGAGGATCATTCCGGCGTCCTCCGGGCATCGCGGCGTTCGGCTCAGTGGCCGGCGCCCGCCGCCGCACCATTCAGGAGGGTGCGGCTGGTGCTGGCGGCGGCGGTTGCGGCGGCGGTGTGCTCACCAATTGCGACTGCAGTAAGACCATCACCGGATTTGCGGTGAAGTCGTTTTGCAACGTGAGGCTAAACGGCGTCGCGTTCGGATCCGCGGGTTTGACCGTCAGATTGATCGTTCCCGGCAGTGTAAAGAGCGCATTTTGAATCGGAATCGCAACGTGGCTGCTGTCGGCTTTCAGATTCGCCGTCAAGGTTGTTTGCCACGGCGTGATGGATGGCAAGGTTGGGAGCGTGACGGTGCATGCGACCGAGGTGACCTTGGTAAAGTCGACGCCCGAAGCGTCCAGCGCGACGACGTACTGGGTGTTCTGAACGTCGACGGTTTGAAAGTTCAGATAGTTCGCAACCACCGACGGATTCATCGAAGCGGGGAGCGCCAGCTGGGCCTCGTAGACGAACGCTAATTCGTCGGAGTTCGCCGGCAAAGGAAAAGAGACCGAGCCGCCGGCCGAAATCAACGTCGGCGCGGCGACTTCCGTCAGGCTGGCACCCTGGATAAGTGCGTAGTTCTGCATCTGCAGGTCGAGCGGCGACTGGTTTGCCACCTGGATCGCCTGCGAGTTTTCATCAATCTGAGCAACAATTTCGTTGCTTCCGGCCGTCTGTGCAAAGTTCAGATCGATCGTGGCCAATACCGGGTCCGGGTAGCCTTCATCCAGGATCAGGCTTAAGGAACCGATCAGGTCGGTTCCGGATTGGGCGGAGAGTTGCAAGATCAGAAGGTTGGCGTTGGCCACGGCGGGAGCAGTCGCGCCCGCGTCTTGCACGGTGATCGTCAACGCAAAGGTGTGTGGACCGGCCCCGGCCGCGAATTGCACGCTGCTGGTAAATGCGGTGAGCAGCGTCGAGGGCGGCGTGCTCTGAAGAAAACTCGGAAACGTGAGTTGGTATCCGTTCAGGTCGGGATGGGCGGCGATTTCGTCGGTCAGTTTTGCTAGGTCAATGCTGCTGACCGCTGGAGCGATCATGAAACTGAAATCGAAGGCGCACTGGCTCGTTGAGGACGGCGACGAATCAACCCGCGCCAAGCAGGTTGCCGAGCAGCCGGTCTTGCTGCGCACGATGGCGTAGCGTTGCGGAATTACGACGATCGTCTTGCTGAGAACACCGAAGTAGGCGCGGCTTATCGTTGGATATTTCACGCTGAGATCGCCCAGCTCGTTGAACTCCGCAAACTGCGTCTGCGGCTGGCTGAAGCCGCTGAGGTCTTCGGCGCCGAGGATCGCGCGGCTGGGGGAAGAGGCCGTCGCGACCGTGTAGCGCAGCTGATACCCGTCCGCGTTGTACTTGAGCCCTAACGGCAGCGTCTCGCCGTACGGCAACCTGAGTTCAACCCAGGTTGACTGCGGTGCCGGCGGCGGCGAAACCTGACGCGCGGGCCCCCAGGCGGCCATTTCCACTTGGGGACGAAGGATTGGCGCCGGCGCAACTTTGCTTTCTGTCGCCGTCATGAAGACGGGCCGGCGAAAAACCGGTTGCGGCGACGTTGATGGCGACCAAGATTGAAAGTATCCGTTCACGGTGACGGTCGCTTTGCCAAAGGCGCGCAGATCCTGATAGACCGCCAACACGCAATCGCCCAGGATCGACCCGTCAAAGACCAGCAGAAATGAGCCGTCGCCTTCGTCTTGCACCGCTGAGGCGTTGAAGGTACGCTGCTGAGCGTTGCCGCTCTGATCGGTGTAGGCGCTGCTCAGGACCGCCGCGATATTGTCGAGTGGAATCTCGCGCAGTACGGCGGTTGGGTTTGCCTGCGCAAACTGCGTAGCCTGCGCAGGCTCTTGCTTGATAACTTTCAGCGATAAGCGCGCTACGCTGAAGGGTTGCCCGTTGGCCTGTTGTCCCGTCTGGCTGACGGCAAACGCAAAGAGTGGATCCACGTCGGGGGCCAGCACAAAATCGGGCAAATACCAATGAAGATTAGGATCGAACCGATCGCTAAAGAGGCTGCCGTTGCGCGAGGCCGCCAACGGCAGATTGGGTTCGGAAGGAAAAGGCGCCGCAATCGGATGCAGCGCCATTCCCATGATCGGCATAATAGGTCGCGCGATTACACCTCTGGCGATCGGTTCCGCGCTCCCTTTGATCATTGCGTGATCGGCACGGCGGCCATCTGCTGCAGGGTTTGGGTAATGTACTGACCGACCAATGCGCTCTGCGTCGGATCGGTTATGGGCGGAATGGTCAGAACATAGAGTGGAATGTTCTTGATGCGTCCCAATCCGACTGGAACCGCTTGCGTGCCGCTCCACGTGACGGCAGTCCCGCCGAAATTGGAAGGCGGCGGCGCAACTTCCAATGCCATTTGCACCTGCGCCACAGCTGCGTCAAAGTACTTATCGGAGAAGACCTGCCACAGCGCCGTCGGCTTTTGCATTGGTCCGGTGCTGGTAAAAGTGAGCGTGTCGGTGCGCGAGCCTTGCGATCCCGCCAAGTTGATGGTCAGCGTGACCGTGATATTGGGCGCGATCGGCCGATCGAGCGCAAATCGTACGCTGACATATCCGACGTCGGCGGGGCTGACCACCGGGGTGTGATCGGAGCCGGTTGAGGTAATGACGATCTCGGTGGTGCCGGTCGAGAGGTCAACTCGCGGGTCGTCCGGATCGTATTCGAGTTTCTTGGTGATAGTGACCTGATCAGCATTCCAATTGGCCGGGCTTTTCAGCAGCCGCAGGAACGAGATGTTGATGATGTCGGTGGGATTGTTTTTCGACCAGCTGGCCAGCGAGATCGGCGCGGACTGGTTGATGTTGCCGGGCGTGTAGTGGAAGCCTTCCCCCAGCGTCCTGAGCACCGGCGTTCCGTCGGCGTTGGTCGGCACGTTGCCCGTGTTATCGGCCTCGGGGTAGCTGACCTCGATGGATGCGGAGGTGATCGGATCCGAAATTGCTGTTCCGGAGAAGTCGATGTTCGGAGTCGCGGCAATCTGCAGTTTTTGGAAGAACTGCCCGATGTCAACGATCGCCAGATATTTATTGAGGTTGGCTTTGATCGCCGGTTCCAGCTCGGTCAAGGTTCCGCTAGCGGTCTGTAATCGGGTGACGGTGTCGTTGAGTGTCCAGCTTTGGTCGAAGTGAACGGCGTGCATCTGGTAGTTCACTTTGAGCGAGACGGCGGCGCCTCCGCAGGCGCCGGTGCTGGCTGTAGCCGGGGTGTCGGGCTTTGGCTGCCAGTTGAAGATTTCGTTCTTGACCAGGTCCCACGCTTTGGTTTGCATGTCGCCGACCTGGGTGTCGATCATCTTCTTCAAGTCGGCATCGACGGCGACCCCATTTTCATTGATGATCGTAGTGATTCCACCGTTTGTAATGCTTGACTGATAGTTGGCGGAAAGATCGGCCTGCACATACATGAACTTGGCTTCCGCCGCCGCGGAGAGCTGGGTAAAGACCTTGTCAACGTCTACGTGCATCTGGATCTGGCAGGCATTCATGTAGAACATGAGGGTCAGGTTGTAGTGCACGGTAAAGGGCGACATGCCGGCCTGCAATGAACCCGCGATCGCACCCGCCGCGTCTTGGCCGCACGTCACGAGAAAGCTGCTGACGCTGGATGCATCAATACTGCCGTGCCCCATGCCCTGGGCGCTGATAAACCAAGGGTTCCCGCTATTGGCGGTGGCAGCGGGCGCGGAAGCCGTAGCCGTTGTCGATCCGGCAGCGGGCGTTGTAGTCGAGGCGCCTGAGGTCGGCGTGGACCCAGATGCCGTTGCTGCAGCCGGCGTTGTGCTCGCCGGCGGTGGCGAACCCGGCAGTTGCGGGACTTCGATGGTCACCTCGTTGGCGGCAATCGGCACGCATCCCAGCAGCGGAGCCGGGTCGCTGGCATCCACGCGGCAGTGATCCGCAATGTTCGCCGGTACGCTGGCGACTTGCCCCGCTTTGATCTGCGCCAATGCGGCGCTCAAGACACTCGACGGGACGGCCATCGTCGTCGAAAAGGTCACGAAGGCTCCGCCGGCATCAATCTCGCCGCCGACGCTCGCGGTGTTGGTGCTGTTCAGGGTATCTTCAGAGGTCATCAAGCCCTTGAAGATCGTTACGCTAAAGTCGAAATCGTCGGAGTCTTGTTTCTTCGCGAGATAGAGACTCTGCGGCATGTAGTAGAACTGCATGGGCAGTTGATTGGCCTTGAGCTGGGGATTGTTGGCATCGGGAAAGACCTCAAGGTTATATGTCCCGCTGGTCGCGTCATCGACCGTTATCGTTATAAAATCCGGCCCGAAAAGTGCTCCGAGCGGGGCGACTGTCAAATCCGGCATGGTGGTCCTTTCTCTGCGAAGTATGGAAAAGCGGAACGGTGATCACATCGCCGTGGCGCGACCGTCCTCCGGGCTGAAGGTGTAGATCGAGCCGGCCAATCGCCTAAGTCGATTTTGGCCGTGCTGCCCGGGAACCCACCCTTTACAATAACACTGCCGCCCACGGAACTTCAAGCCGACCGGTTAGCGCCGCCCGGGCCCTCAAGCGACAGGCAGCGAGGAATCCGGTGGACCGAAGGTCGCGCTCTGATCTCGAACGGTGACGACGATCGACGTGACCGCAAGATTTTGCGGATTGTCGAAGGTGAAGATCGCAAACGCGGTCATGGCGCGTGTCTCCACTGTCGGCAGCGGTGTCGCCGGATCGGGGGCGGAGAGCTGCGCGAGCGCAGTTCCGTCCGACATTGCCTGAGCGCCGACGTCGGAGCCTTTGAGGGCATCGTCGCCTGGCGAAACCGCCACGCTCACCTGGATCTCCACTTGCGAATTGTCGGTGCTGTCGATGGTCGGAACGGCCCAGTACGAGCCGATTTGCTGTGGCGTTAGATCGCTTGTTGTGTCCATTACAGCGTCCCCGAGCAGGTGACTGTCCAGTCGTTTTGTTGCACGCAGGAATTTTTGTTACACGTGTCCACCGCCTGGCCGCGAAAGTCGAGATCGATTGTGACGTTCGTGCCCGCGCTTGCGGTGATTCCCGGGAAATCGTTCCCGCGATACTGACAACCGGTCGCGCGATCCGGCAGGTACGTGTCCGTCGAGTCGGTCGCGCCTTCCGAGCGGTGCCCGTAATGCACGTTCGTCCCGCTGGTCGGTGACGGGATGCCGTCTTCGAGGAAGTTGTCCGACGCAGAACCCGAGGCAGGGCGTGGGAGCAACTTCAAAGGTGCACCGCCGCCCGGATTCGGAAGCAGATGAACCAACGTCTTACCGTTCGCGGTGAACGTGCCGCGCAGGAGCTGACGGTACTCACCACAGGAACAGACGCACCCGGCTGTAGTCGAGTCGAAGTCAATCTCCATATTGAAGCGCTCGCCCATCTTGTTGCCGCCGCCGGCCGGAACCGTCGTGCACCCCGAGCGCGCGGTCGGGACGTTGAACGTCGTCACGCAGCAGCGATTGTATGTAAACTGATCGTCCGCGCTCGTCGCCGACGTGCCGTCGGGATTCGTAACCATCACGTCCACCCCACCGCTGACGTTCGGCGCCGGGGCTTGCGCCACGATCTCCGTGTCGCTGTTCACCGTGAACCCGTCGGCCGCGAGCGTTCCAAAGTTGACGCCGGTGGCTCCGGTAAAGCCGGTCCCGCCCACCGTCACGCTGGTGCCTGCGCCTCCGCTTGCGGGAGTGAGACCCAGGACTACGGGCGTGGCCATAACGACTTCCCGGCGGCCCTTACCGCCCGGGTTTGGCTGCTTTCGACGCCTCGTCGGCGTACGTTCACGGTGACCTCCGAAAAGTTGCCGCCGTGCAGCTCGGCCAGGTGCCGATATTTCGACGCCCTGGGTTCATTACCTCGGCGCCGCAGTTCTAGAGGGCGAACGTTCTCCGGCGGAGGATGCATCCAACGTGTTCGAATCAGGCTCGCTGACCGTCCGGGCCGGAACGATCGTCACGTGCGACACGCAAGCCCCTCAATGCCGCATTGATTTCGATGCACTCGGCCGAATCGACGATGGGGCGCTACTCATTGAGGACGGCAAGATTGTCGCTGTCGGCCGCGCGCGCGACGTCATGTCACGATCGCGTCGTCCAACGGACGGTGAGTGCCTAGACCTGGGTGATTGTGTGATCGTGCCGGGCTTCGTTGACGCGCACGCGCATCCACTCTTCGCCGGCGATCGCGAACCGGATTTCGCCGCCCGCATTCGCGGCGAGGATCCGCCGCTCGGCATGCGCTACACGGTCGAGCGCACGCGCGAGGCGCTCCTCGATCCGGCCGCTTTCTACAAGACGACGATTCGCCCGCGGCTGCGCACGATTCTCGCTCACGGGACGACGACGCTGGAAACTAAAACGGGGTATGCGCTGCACAAGCCCGGTGAAACGGCGTTGCTCGACTTGATCGCACAGCATCGCGACGAGACCGGCGGTCCGAGGCTGGTCGCAACCTTTCTTGGCGCGCATACGCTGCCGCCCGAGTTCACGCGTGAGGAGGCGTTCGTGGACTACCTGATCGACCAGGTCGTTCCCGCGGCCGCCTCGCACGGCGCCGTTTACGCCGACGCCTTTTGCGAGCCCGGATTCTTCTCGCCCGAGCAGACGCGCCGCTACCTCGATGCTGCGCGCCTGCACGGCATGCGGCTGCGCGTGCATTGCGACGAGATGGCGTACGGCGGCGCGGCCGAGATGGCGGCCCACCTCGGCGTGGACGCAGTCGACCACTGCAACTACATTCGCAAGTACGACGTGAACGCAATTGCGGAGCGCGGCATCGTCACCGTCGCCTGCCCGGCAACGATCGCGTATCTCGATCTGCCCGCCCGAGCGCCGGTGCGCGAGCTGCTCGAAGCCGGCGGCATGGTCGCGCTCGCGAGCGATTATAATCCCGGAACCTCGCCGTGCTTTAATCTGCAGACGGTTGCGTACTTCGGACGCAAACTTTTTGGGTTGTCCGCTTCCGAGGCGCTCTTCGCCGTTACCCGCGCCGCGGCGCACTCGCTGCGGTTCGATGCCGGCCGCCTTCGCGCGGGCGCCGCCGCCGACTTCGTCGCGCTGCGCATCGAATCGCCCGACGAGTTCGGATGGCAGTTCGGCGGAAACCTTGCCGCAGCGGTTTTCAAAAACGGCGTGCCGGTCTCGACTTGTCATCCTGAGCTTGTCGAAGGATGACGCGATCGCTATGAACGGCGAGCTAGTGCGTTGCGCGCGCGCTCTCGTCTCCGGCGAGCTGCGTGAGGATTACGCCTTCGTCGTAAGGGACGGGAAGATCGTCGCGGCCGGCGACTTCCACGACGTACGCGCCGCCGCGCACACTCGTAGCGTGCGTTCGTTCCCCGCCGACCGGCTCGTGGTGCCGGGCTTCATCAACGGACACAGCCATGCGTATCAGATCCTGTTGCGCGGCTGGGCCGATGATTGGCCCTTTGCAAAATGGCGAAGCGATGCGCTCTATCGCGTCGTTCCGCAGCTCACGCCGGAGGACGTTTATTGGACGTTCGTCGCGGCGTTTTCCGAGATGCTCGCAGCGGGCATTACGACGGTCGCCGAGTTCTTCTATCTGAACGGCACCGGGAACGAGCATGCCGAGGCAGTGATCCGCGCGGCGAGCGACGCGGGCATCGGGCTCGTGCTCGCCCGCACCTGGATGGACGCGCAGTCCGCGCCGCCGCAGTTTCGGGAGGGTATTGAGATCGCCGCCGAACGCACCCTCGATCTTATGCGACGTTTTCCCGAGGCAAACGTTTGCGTCGCTCCGCATTCGCTGCACGCCGCGTCGCGCGAGATGATTCGCGCGGCGGCCGAGTTTTCACGCGAGCGGAACTGCATGCTGCACGTTCACGTCGCCGAAGCCGCTTACGAAGGAGAGGAAACGCAGCGCACGTCCGGCCGCACGCCCGTTGCGCTGCTCGACGATCTTGGCGCGCTCAACGAACGAACGGTCGCGATCCACGCGATCTATCTGAGCGACGACGATGCGAACCTGTTGGCAACCCGCAGCGCGCGAGTCGTCCACAACCCGATGACCAACCAATACCTCGGCGACGGTATCTGCGACTTAGTCCGGCTGCGATCGCTCGGCGTCACGATCGGATTGGGGACCGATGCCGACGTGCGGCCGTCGCTGATCGACGAGATGCGCGCGGCCGCGCTGCTGCAGAAGATTCTGCACCTCGACGGCGCGGTACTGAGCGCGCGCGATGCATTCGCGCTCGGCACCGAACAAGGCGCCCGGGCGCTGCGGATCGCGGGCGGCGATCTGGTGGCGGACCTGCGGGCCGATTACGTCGTGCTCGACGCTTCCAAAATCGACCCGTGGTCACCGCCGCTCAACGCACTAGTTTACCGTGGCGAGGACGCATGGGTGCAGGCAACGTTCGTCGGTGGCCGGCGCGTCTACGTCGGCGAGCCATCGCCGCTGGCGCGTCAGGCCCGCGAGCACCTGGTCGCAATCAGCGAGCGTCTTGTGCCCCACTCGTTACCGGCGATTTGAACCGGACCTCGACGATGCTTCCCGCGGGGACGGCGATGTCGGTCTTCATGGTTTGCGAGAGTGTGTAGGCGCCGGCCGCACCCAGCAGCGCGCCATGCCGTTTCCCAGTGTGGACCGCCAGCTCGTGGCCCGCGACCGCGCCGGCAATCATCATCCCGATCGTTCGCAGATGATGCGTTTTCGGGGAAAACGTTTGGGACGTGATCAGTTGTACGTCAACCGGCGCCTTCGTACCGTCGGCTAGGCGGATGTCGTCGAAGACGACCGTCATCTTGGGATTACGCATCGGTCCGGCCGGCGCAACGTCTTCGAGGTGCCCGTCAATGACGGCTCCGTTCAGCGCTTTATCGCTCGATCGCGTCTCATCAATTGCAAAGCTATCGCCGTCTTTGCTCGTCTTCGTGCCGATTTGCTGCTCGAGTTTGCCGTAATACTCCGTCCTGGCCGCAACGATCGTCGCGCCGCCCGCCGGTGCCTGTCCCGCGCCTGCGCTGCGCGACGTTACGTTCGCGGCGTGATGGCTGCAACCGGCTAGCAAGCAGACGCAAAAAACTATCGAAACAAAGCTCTTCATAGACCCAGCTTGGACGCGATCCCCTGAACGAAGTCGGGTGGAAAGTGTTGCAGCAGCTGCGGATTGCCCGCAATGAACGCAACCACGGCGTCTTTGGCTCCGGCCGGATTGTTGCGGATCTGCTCGACCAGCACGGTGGCTTGCTGCGCAAAGTCGGTCTGACCATTAGCTTGCAGATTCGAGGCAGCGGTTTGAAGATGGTCGGCGAGCTGATCGTTTCCGACCGAGTCGAGGTGTTCGCCGACGGCCTGCTGGACCGTGGCTGAGTCCGTGTTCCCCGACATCATCTGCTGCGCGACGTTCTTGATGGCATCGAACATTGCGGTCTCCTTCGGCCGCGGCGTGCGCGGCGCGCGATGAAGCCTTTCGCCGCAATCGCGCGGTCGCCTCGATCCGCCCGGCCGGATGTACCGTCCGCAAGCGGGTTTCGGCGCGCAATTGCGTGAAGTCGCAGGGCCATGAACAAGCGCAGAGCCGCACTGGTCGGATTGATACTCGCAACGTTGAGCGCGTGCGCGAGCGGAAAATCGAGCGGCGCCGGTTCGCCCCAGCCCAGCGCCGCGGCTGAGGCATCGCACATGCCTAACTGCAACGGCGAGGCGCCCGTCTGGGCGATCGAAGGCCCGAAACGCTACTTGTTGCCGGGCGATCCGCACTACGGACGGACCCAGCACGCTCGTTTTATGTGCCGCTCGCAAGCTAACGCCCTGGGGTATCGTCCAGCGCGGCCTCGTTAAGGCGCGGCCCAAAGAGCGAGCGACTCGGCAACTCACCGTCGGGGAGAGTAGCGCAGCCGTCGCGAAGCGCGTCATTTCCTACGCTGCTATCGTCGCTACGTAAACGAGAGTACGCGAACGGAGATCGGAGGTACCATCAACATGCGAGCGATCGTACTCCTCACGCTTTTTGGAATCACGCTTTCGGGATTGGCCGCTTGCAGCGGCAAAACGAATAACAATGCGGCCCAGACCGCTGCCTCGGCCGCCGGCGCAATGGGCAACGGGGCGCAAGGTGCCGCGCAG
This sequence comes from Vulcanimicrobiota bacterium, assembly GCA_963748875.1. Taxonomy (GTDB): domain Bacteria; phylum Vulcanimicrobiota; class Vulcanimicrobiia; order Vulcanimicrobiales; family Vulcanimicrobiaceae; genus Cybelea. The sequence goes on along the minus strand of CAVVKC010000001.1, from coordinate 3,249,257 downwards.
AACGCCGGGCAGGCTGCCAGTGCGATGGGGAACGCTGCCAAGGGTGCGGCAAGCGGCGCGATGGGCGCCATGGCTGCGAAGCCCAACTGCGGTGCCGTTGAGCCTGTTTGGGTGAATCTCAATACGAAGGTCTACCACGAACCGGGTGACCCCGCGTACGGAACGACCAAGCACGGCGAATACCTTTGCCCGTCCCAGGCCAAAGGTCAGGGATTCCGTCGTTCCGGCGGCGGCCACCGCAAGGCCTTATCCTCGTCAATGTAGCCGTCGGGCGCCGCTGCTAGCCCTAAGCAGGCGGGTGCGTGCAAGCACTTGCACTCACCCGGCGCAGGTGGTAAGCTGTGCGTGCAAGTACCCACTTGCACCGCATCGCATGAGATTTACACCGAAGCTTGGGGCCGCCGCCCACCTCGTGAGCGCTACCGCGCTGGTTTTGACGACGCTTGGCGCCGGCTCGCCGGACGACGGAGCGCCGCTTCCGTTTAACCCGCACGCGATCGTACAGCGCATGGCCGACCGCAACCCTGCCCTGCGCTCGTACCGCGCCCGTGTCCACGTGGACATCCGGATGCTCAACTTCCCGTGGCTCGCGCCCAAACTGGACGGCACCGAATACTTCAAGCGTCCCGGTTTTTACGAGGTCGTCTTCGACCGCGTCCCCGGCTATGCGCGCGGATTTCAGCGGATCTTTAACGACATCGGAAACCCGCTCGCGTGGGAGAAGGACGAGCACATCACCGTTGACGGCACTGCCGTGCTGGACGGCCGCTCCACGATCGTGCTGCGGATGACGAAGAAGATCCATAGCGACATTCTCGATCACACGTTGGTTTACGTGGACCCGTCGGATTACTCGCTCCTTCAGATGGAGTGGTACTACACCAGCGGCGGCAAAATCACGATGACGCAGCGGTACCGCGAGCAAGGCAGCTACTCGGTGCTCTCGGCGCAGCACGCGACGATCGCCATTCCCCACGTTCGCGCCGTCGCGGACTCCAGCTACGGAACCTACGAGACGAACGTTCCGATCCAACCCGCGGGCGGCACGCCATGATCGAGACGCGTAAGCCGATTGAAGGTGGCAGATCGGCGTCACCCGAGGAGACGCGCGAACGAATTCTTGTCGCGACGCGCGAGGTGATCGGACGCAAAGGCAAACGCGGCGCGACGACGCGTGAAATTGCAGACGTTGCGGGCGTGAATGAAGCGACGCTCTTTCGCCATTTCGGCACCAAGGAAGCGATTCTCGTCGCCTGCGCGCAGCATTACAGCGGATATTTGGAACTCGCGGGCGTCGCGTCCCAGCTGACCGGCGAGCTGCCCGCGGACTTGCTGACGATCGCGCGCCTGATGTTCGATCGTTTTGAGGCACTTGGCGATATGATCCGCTGGTCGCTCGTCGAGCACGAGTACGACCAAGACATCTTTGCGCAGACCTCGTGGCGTCCGCAGCTCGCAATTCTCGCGGTGCTGACGGAGTTCATGCGGCGGCGGGTCGAGACCGGCGAGTTACACGGCGATCCGCAGAAACTTGCGATGGTCTTTTTGGGCTTAGTCTTCATGCACGTGCTCGGGCGCAAGAAGTTTCCGGATTCGCTGCTCCATCGGGGCGACCCCGATGCAGCGCTGCAATACTATATAGACGTCTTTCTCAATGGGGTTAGGAACTCGTAATGGATACGCGAGAGTTAGATCAACAAGAGATAACGCGGCAAGCAAACGGTCCGGGAAAATCCGCGCCTAGCGATAATCGTCCGCCCGATTCCGACGATTCGCGCGCGCGGCCGCGCAAGCGCATCTTCTTTATCGTCGGCGCGGTCGCGGTCGTGGTTGCGGCGATCGTGTGGGGTCTGCCGTGGGTTTCTTTCATGCTCTCCCACGAAGGCACCGACGACGCCCACGTCGCCGCCGACGAAGTCGCGGTGACCAGCAAGATCCCCGAGCGCATCAACCAGATCTTGGTAGATACGAATCAGCCCGTGCGCCGAGGTCAGCTCTTGGTCGTGCTCGACAATAAGGACGAGCTGGCGAAGCTGCGGCAGGCCCAGGCGCAATACGATCTCGCGGTTGCGAATCAGCGCGCGACCACGCAGCAGGGTCAGGGCGGCGTCTCCCAGGCCGGCGGCGCGGTCGCCAACGTCCAGGCGCAGGTGCCCGCGGCACAAGACGTGGTCGCGCAAGCGACGGCGCAGCTGCACGCCGCACAGGCTCAAGTACCGGCCGCCGCGCAAGCCTACGATAAAGCGCAAGCCGATTTCTCCAGAGTCAACTCGTTGGTTGGCACCGGCGACGTGGCCTCGCAGCAACTCGATGCGGTGCGTGCGCAGAGCGCGGGCGCGGCCGCGCAGTTGCGCGCCGCGCAGGATCAAGTCAGCGTGGCGCAGGCAAACATAGCCGCCGCGCAAGCGCGCGTCACGGCCGCTAACGCCGGCGTTGCCGAGGCCTCGGGCGGCCTGACGACCGCGCAAGGCAAGCTCGCGCAGGCCTCCGATCCTAGCCAAGTAGAGGCGGCCGGCGCACAGCTCTATCTCGCCAAGCAAAGTCTCAACTACACGCACATTTACGCGGCCACCGACGGCTACATCGGCCAGAAGAGCGCCGAAGTCGGCCAGACGGTCGGCGCCGGGATCACGCTCTTGACGATCGTTCCGCATAACATCTACATCACGGCGAACTATAAAGAGACGCAAATGGGGAAGATGCGCGTCGGACAGCCCGCCGATATTCACGTTGATGCATATAAAGGCGTAACGTTCCACGGACACGTCGCTTCGATCAACCCGGCCTCCGAGAACACCTACGCGCTCGTGCCGGCGCAGAATGCGAGCGGCAACTTTGTCAAAGTGACCCAGCGAATTCCCGTGCGAATCGAGGTGGATGGTCAACGTTCCGACCTTCCGCTGCGGCCGGGAATGAGCGTTGAGACCTACGTCAGAGTGAAGTAAGGCCGGAGCGTGTTCGGCAGTTACGAAAGCTCAGTCGTCGAGTACGGCTGGCGGCGGACGGTCATCAGCCTTGCGGTAATTACCGCAACGCTGCTCGAGATCATTGACGTAACGATCGTCAACGTCTCGCTGCCGAACATTCAAGGTAACTTCGGCGTCGGCGTTGATTTGGGCGCGTGGGTCGTCACCGCCTACCTCATCGCCAACGTCGTCGTGATTCCGCTCAACCCGTGGTTTGCCGCGCGCTTTGGCCGGCGTCAGTATTTCTTCACCTCGATAATCATTTTTACCGTCGCCTCGCTGATGTGCGGCCTTTCCAACAGCTTGGGCCAGCTCATCTTCTGGCGGTTAGTGCAGGGACTCGGCGGCGGCGGCTTGATTGCGACCTCGCAAGCGATTTTGCGCGACACCTACGGCATCAAAGAGCAAGGAAAGGCCCAGGGCGTCTTTGCGATGGGGGTGATCGTCGGACCCGCGCTCGGGCCCGTGATCGGTGGCTGGATCACCGACAACTGGAACTGGCACTGGATCTTTTTCATCAACATCCCGATCGGCATCATCGCCGCGACCCTCATTTGGAACTTTTTGCGCAACCCGAGCGAGGGAAAATATCGGAAGCTCGACTGGATCGGCCTGGGTCTCATGTGCGTCGGGCTGGGATCCATGCAGTTCGTGCTCGAGAACGGTCAGCAGTACGATTGGTTCGACGACGCCCGCATCCGGTGGTTCACGTTCCTTTCGATCGCCGGGCTGGGGGCGTTCGTTTGGTGGACGCTGCGCTCGAAAATTCCGGTCGTGGATCTGCGCGTCTTGCGGCTCCGGCAAGTTGCGTCGGGCAGCATACTCGGCGCGGTGCTCGGCGTGAGCCTGTACGGCTCGATTATCATCTTGCCTCAGTATCTCATCAACTCGCTTGGGTTCACCGCAACGCTCTCGGGAGCGACGGTCATGATTCGCGCCGGCGCGGTGCTCCTCTTCACGCCCCTGACCGCGATTCTGACCCAGCGCGGGCTGGTAGATCCGCGCTTGCAAGCGGCGATTGGTTTCGTTTTGCTCTCGGCCTCCAACTGGTGGCTGGGAAGCATCACGACGCCGCTCTCCGATTTCCACAGTCTGGTCTTTCCCTTGATCCTCAGCGGTATCGGTCTGGCGCAAATCTTCGTGCCGCTCTCGGTCTCCGTGATCGGAAGCGTGCCCGATAAAGAGGTTCCGTCTACGGCGGCGTTCTTCAATCTTTCGCGCCAGATCGGCGGCAGCGTCGCCGCCGCGATCTTGATCACGTTGCTCGTGCGCGGCTTCACCGTGCATCAAACCGAGCTTGCCAGCAGCCAAACGCTCGCGCACGCTCCGACCCGGCAGTACGTGCTCTCCCAAGGCGGCACTCAGAACACTCCCGCAATGCAACGCCTTGCGGTCCTCGTCGAATCGCAGTCCGCGGTCGAATCGTATGCCGATACGTCGCGCTGGGTTGCGGTGATCACGCTCGGGCTGGCACCGCTCGTCTTGTTGTTGCGCCGGCCGCGCGTCGGCGTCGCTTTATCGGAATGAACACGATTAAAGCCCGCGCGCTCTCGGCGCTCGTCGCGCTCGCGGCGCTCGCCGCGGCCGCGTTGCCCGTGCAGCGTATCGCCGCCGACCCCGGCGATTCGCTGCCGAACCGCGTTACGTTGCCGACGGCGATTCCGACGCTGATGCTGCCGCCCGTGCCCAGCGTGGCACCGGGTTATCGAGCTCCGCAGGCGCAGCCTAGCGCGGCGCAGATCGTCGGCGTCACGCAGCAGCCCTTCGTTGCCATCTCGTTGCAAGACGCGATCGCGATGGCGCTGCTCAAGAATCCGAATTTGGCCGTGTCGGCCTCGAATTTCCGCGTCGCGCAGTATAGCATCGTGCAAATCAAAGGCGCCTACGACGTCGCGCTGCACCTGCAGCCGCAGTCGAACTTTTCGGTCAATCCGCCCCAGAGCTTCCTCGCTGCCGGCCCCGGCGGGCAGGGTGTCTACACCCCTGGCCCTACGATCACGACCGGGCCGGGAAACATCGTCCAGCATCAATCCGCAACCGGATACGGCGCGAGCGGACAGACCGAAAGCGGCACCAGCTATCAAGCAGACATCGAGCAAAGCCGCACGTATAACAACACCCAGTTCAACGCCTATAATCCGCAATATCTTGCAACGCTGAACCTGTCGGTAACGCAGCCGCTGCTCAAAAACTTCGGGACGAACGCCACCCGACGCCAATTGAAGCTTGCGATCGTCAACGCCGACGCGGGCGTCGCGCAGACGCTCATTGACGCTTCAAACGCGATTTCGCAAGTCGAAGATACGTATTGGAATCTCGTCGGGGCTTGGCGCAACGTTGCAATCCAAGAAGACGCGCTGCGTGAAGCGATCGCGCAACAGGCGAGCAACGTTCGCTTGGCACGGCGCGGCGCCGCGGCGCCGATTGATGCGGTCGAGTCGCAGACCCAGGTCTCAAACTTTCAAGATCAGGTCTTCCAGGCGCTGCACGCCGTCTCGCAACTTCAGAATCAATTGAAGAGCCTCATCGCCGGGAACACGCAGGACCCGGTCTGGGACGCGAACCTCGTCCCGTCAACTTCGGTGGAGGGACTTCCCAGCGCGAACGACCTCGACGCTATCGTCTCCGAGGCGCGGGAAAATCGGCCGGAAGTTCGACAGGCCGAAGATCGGCGCTTGCAGGCCGAGATCGATCGCGCCTATGCGAAGAATCAGTCGCTTCCGCAGGCGGACGTTCAGGCGCAATACATCAGCAACGGGTTTGCCGGGCTTCTTACACCCGTGCCGGCATTTCTATCCGGCTTTTGCACTAACTCGGCCTCTCAGGGTGGCCTCGGGCTGCCGGCCTGCCCCACGCCGCCGCCTAACACGCAAGGTACGATGGCCTGGGCCTATCACAACATGTGGGCCGGCTACTTCCCAACTTTCAACCTCGCGCTGATCGTCGGCTATCCGATCCAAGGTCACGTCGCGCGCGGCCTGCGCGGTCTTGCGAGCGAAGAGACAACCCAAGCCAAGGTGCTCATGCAAGGCGTGCAAGAGCGCATCGGCGCCGAGGCCCGGATTGCCTTACAGAGCTATCAGTCGTCGCGTTCGAAGTTGAGTGCGGCTCGCGTCGCCCGCGAGTCTGCGGAGATCGTCTATGCGAGCGAGCTCCGCAAGTCCCATCACGGCCAATCCACGACGTTCCTGGTGCTTCAGCGTCAGCTGGAACTCGAGCAGGCGCGCGGCAGCGAACTGCAGGCGCAGACGCAGCTCAACGCGTCCATTGTCGAGCTCAAGCGCGTAGACGGGACGATTCTTAGCGACAACGGCGTCAACGTACAGACGCTTGGAACTCAGGCCCTGGCGCACTAAGTATCGTGAAAGCACGCGCTCTTCAGGCCGCCGTTGCAGTTGCCGCCACCGCTCTTGCGGTGCTGCCGGTGCAGCGCGGCGCGGCTCAGCTCGATGATACTCTTCCCAAGCGCGCCACGCTGCCGACCGGGCTTCCCTCGCCGCTATTCCCAAGCGTGCCGAGCGTCGCTCCCGGCTATCGTGCGCCGCAGGTTGCCCCGACCACCGCGCAGATCGTCGGCGTTACGCAGCAGCCGTTCGTCGGCATCTCGCTGCAGGATGCCATCGCGATGTCGCTGCTCAAGAATCCCAATCTCGCGGTCTCCGCATCGAACGTACGCGTCGCGCGCTACAACGTCGTCGCGATCAAGGGCGCCTACGACGTGCAACTGCAGTTGAAGCCTTCGTCGAGCTTCTCGGTGCAGCCGCCCCAGAACGCGTTTGTATCCGGTCCGGGGCCGGTAGGGCGGTACACCATTCCACCCGGGCCAAGCACGACTCCGGGGGTTGTTTTCACCACCGGCCCGGGCAACATCATCCAGCACCAATCGGCTTTCCAGTACGGCGTCGGCGGCCAAACGGAGAACGGCATGACGTATCAGGCCGGCATTCAGCAAAGCCGAACGTACAACAACACCGTCTTCAACGCATACGATCCCTACTACCTCGCGTCGCTCAACTTGGCGGTCACGCAGCCGTTGCTGAAGAATGCGGGCATGAACGCGACCAAGCGCCAGTTGAAGCTGGCCTTCGTTAATGCCGATGCAAGCGCCACGCAGGCGCTCGTTGATGCTTCGAGCACCATCTCTCAAGTCGAGAATGCGTACTGGAACCTCGTTGCCGCCTGGCGGAACGTCGCGATCCAAGAAGAGGCGCTCAACGAGGCGATCTTGCAGCAGCGAAGTAACGTCCGGCTGGCACGGCGCGGCGCCTCGGCGCCCGTTGATGCCGTCGAATCGCAGACCCAAGTCTCGAACTTTCAGAATAACGTCTACTCGGCGCTGCAGACCGTCTCGCAGGTTCAGGTGCAGCTCAAGAGTCTGGTCGTCGGCGATCCGGCCGATCCGATCTGGACCGCCAACCTCGTGCCCTCGACCTCGGTGCTGGAGTTACCGAGCGTCTACGATCTTGCGACGATCGTTTCTCAGGCCAAACAGAACCGGCCGGAAGTGCGCCAGGCCGAAGACAAGCGACTTGCGGCGGAGATTGACCGCACCTTTGCCCAGAATCAGTCGCTGCCGCAGGCTGACGTTCAAGCGCAATACCTTAGCAACGGTTTTGCAGGCATCCTGACTCCGGTTCCAGGCTTTCTGGCCAGCGAATGCAACAAGATTACGAACGGAGCGTTCACCAACAGCTGCCCGACGCCGCCGCCGAATACGCAAGGCAACATGGCGTTCGCGTATCACAATATGTGGGCGGCCTACTTTCCAGCCTTCAACATTGCTTTGATCGTCGGGTATCCGATTCAGGGCAACCTAGCGCGCGGGATGCGCGGGGTCGCAAGTGAAGAGATGACGCAAGCCAAGCTGATCATGCAGAGCGTTGAAGAGCGCATCGGTAGCGAGGCGCGCAACGCGCTGCAGAGCTACAAATCGGCGCTCGCAAGACTCAACGCCGCCCGCGAGTCGCGCCGGGCAGCGGAGGCGGTCTACGCGAGCGAGCTCCGCAAGTTCCATCAAGGCGCGTCCACGACGTTTTTGGTGCTGCAGCGCCAAGTGCAGCTCGCGGAGGCGCGCGGATTAGAGCTGCAGGCGCAGACCTTGCTCAATCAATCGATCGTCGAGCTGCAGCGCGTGGATGGCAGCATACTGACCGTCAATGGAGTCGATCCGCGTACGCTTGGCTCCAAGACGCTGACGCTCTAACCATGGCCGCTTTGCGATCTCGCACGCTTCCGGCACTCGTCGCATTCACCGCGGTCGCACTCGCTGCGCTGCCGGTCGCGCGCACCTCAGCGCAACTCGACGCGCTGCCGGGTCGCGCGGCTCTGCCGACCGAGATCCCCTCCGTCAGCCTGCCGGCGCCGCCAACCGTCGCGCCGGGCTATCGCGCCCCGGAGGTCGAGCCGAGCAACCCGGGGATCGTCGGCGTCACCCAGAGCCCCTTCGTCGGACTCTCGCTGGAAAACGCCGTCGGAATGGCGCTGCTGCGGAATCCAACCTTGGCGCTCTCCGCGTCGAACGTCCGAATCGCCCGCTACCGCGTCGTCCAGGCCAAGTCAAACTTCGACCTTCACTTGCAGGTGGAACCGTCGTCGAGCTTCTACGTACAGCCGCCCGAGAATCTGTTCTTCGCCGGGCCGGGAGAGCAAGGAAAATATCTTGTCACGCCGGCGCCGGGCTTTAGCTTCACGCCCGTGCCGTTCTACACGACCGGTCCAGGCAATATCATCCAGCACCAATACTCATTTCAATCCGGGGTAAACGGCCAGACCGTCAACGGGATGCAGTATTCCGCGAGCATCTCGCAAATTCGAACCTACAACAACACGATCATCAATAACTTCAACCCGTACTACCAAGCCATTCTGAACCTCTCTGCGACCCAGCCGCTGCTCAAGAATGCCGGCATGAACGCGGTCAAGCGTCAGCTCAAGCTCTCCGTGATCACGGCCGACTCCGACGAGGCGCAGGCGCTCCTCGACGCGTCGAACACGATCGCGCAAGTAGAGGATTCCTATTGGGATCTCGTCGCTGCCTGGCGTAACGTAGCGATACAAGAAGCGGCGCTCCAACAAGCGGTGGAGCAACAGCAGAGCGCCGTTCGGCTCGCCCGGCGCGGCGGCGTACCTTCAATTACGGCCGTCGAGGCCGGAACCCAGGTTGCGAATTTTCAGTCGCAGGTCTTCTCCGCGTTGCAAACGGTCTCGCAGGTTCAGAATCAGCTTAAGGGCTTGATCGTCTCGGACGCCGGCGATCCGATCTGGCGCGCCAACTTGGTCCCATCCTCGCCGGTGCAGGAACTCCCGAGCGTCGAGGATCTCGGCGCGATCGTTGCGTTAGCCGAGCACCGGCGTCCGGAAGTTCGTCAGGTAATAGACGAGCGCCGGGTGGCCGACGTGGACCTTTCTTACGCAAAGAATCAGGCGCTTCCGCAGGCCGATCTTGTGGTGCAGTACCTCAGCAATGGCTTTGCCGGCATCTTGCAGCCGGTGCCGAATTTCGAGGCCAACGCGTGCGCTCTGCCTACACTCTCCTGCCCGACGCCGCCGCCGCAGTCGCAAGGCAACATGACGCAGGCGTTTCACAACCTCTGGACGGCTGCCTACCCCGAGTTCAACATTGCGCTCGTCGTTAATTTCCCGCTCGAAAACAACACCGCTCGCGGGCTGAAGCAGACGGCATATCAAGAGCAAGATCAGGCGCAGCTTGAGATGCAAGGCCTCGCTCAGCGTATCGAATCCGAGGCGCGCAACGCGCTGCAAACCTATCAGTCGGCGGTCTCGCGGCTCTCCGCCGCGAGCCAAGGGCGCGCGGCCGCGGAGTCGGTCTACGCGAGCGAAGTGCGAAGATTCCACAGCGGCGCCTCGACAACGTTTCTCGTCTTACAGCGCCAGGTTGAGCTCGAACAGGCGCGCGGTCAGGAGCTGCAAGCGCAAACCGATCTCAACAAGTCGGTCGTCGAGCTGCAGCGCGTCGAGGGGACGATTCTCACCAACAACGGAGTCAATCTGCAAACGCTTGGCTCCAAAGCGCTCGCCTCGGCCTCGCCGTTCCCGCGCTAGAGATCTACCCTCACTTATTCAATAATATCTTTGACGATTTCAGCCGCAGCGGCAACGACCGACGCCGAAGCTTTGCCGGCAAACCGCGCGCGGCGCGCGGCCCAATCAAAAGACTTGAGTTGGTGAACCATCACGGCGCCTTTTACGCGCGTCCCCGTGGGTAGCAGAACCTCGAAAGCGTGCCCACGCGGTCTCGTCGTAATGGGAGCCACGTACGCCAAACCGAAGGCCGCGTTGAACGAAGCGGGGGAAAGGACGAGCGCGGGCCGTGTTTTCATTTGTTCGTGACCCGCTTGCGGGTCGAAGTCAAGGATGATGATATCGCCGCGTTCCGGTACCCTCACTCAAGTTCTCGGCCGACTGCTCGCCCGAAGCCGAGCTCGACCTCAGGCTCTTTGACGGTCGCCAAGCGCGCCTCCAAGCGCGACCTGGCCGGCCGCTCTAATGCGACGCCGTCTTTGATGCGACGCAAGCTGATTTCGTCGCCGTCGCGCAGGTCGAGCTCGCGAGCGATTGCAGCCGGGAGACGAACCGTTAGGCTGTTTCCGTACTTAGCTATCTTGGCATTCATGTATACACAAAAGTATACACGTAATGGGTTCGGCTTTTCAAGTGGATTGGGTTAGCGGGTCCTAGATTTGAGCATGCCGGCGGCTAACTCGTCAACGAGCCAGACGAGGCGGCCTGAGCTTGGATGAACGATCTGCGCGGGATATTTAATCGGATCGAGCGGTCCCTCATAGACTGCTTCGACCGCGACCGCTTTGTCGGGTCCTTCGACGGCGAAGGCGACCGTGCGCGCCAGATTTATTACCTTCGGAGTTACGGTGACGCGCCACATCATCTGCGATTGCGAATAGACGGCGCGCACGAGCGCCTGATCGTCAATGGTCGGAGCCGACCCCGGAAAGAGCGAGGCGGTGTGTCCGTCCGCTCCCAGCCCGAGCAGCACCAAATCGAACTGCGGCGCGTTGCCGAGATCGGCGCGAAGAAGCGAGGCGTATTCGTTGGCCGCGTGACCCGGATCGATTTCGCCTGCAATCCGGTGTACGTTTGCGGGCGGAATTGGAATCGAGCTCAGAAATGCTTTCTGCGCCATCCGATAGTTGGATTGCTCGTCGGTCGGCGGCACGCAGCGCTCGTCACCAAAATAGATGAAAACGTCGCTCCACGAGATCTGATCGACCAGCGGCTCCATGCTCAGCAGCTCGTACGCCGCGCGCGGCGTGTTGCCGCCCGCGAGCGCAACGGTAAACGAGCCGCGATCGGCCATCGCGAGATTGCCGGTTGTGATGAAGAGATCCGCCAGCGCTTGAGCCAGCACGCCATCGTCGCGGTAGATCTGCAGTTCGCCCCGGTCCGACATGGCTATCCCTTTCTTTGCGCGAGTATCTGGCCGGCGGAGGCCAGCGCGTGCCGGAAGACTCGATCGCTCTGACCCCAAAGTATCGCTCGTTCGACGAGTGCGGCGATTCCGGGATTCTTGATCGGACGATAGCGCCGCGCGTGCGAGCTAGACCCCGTAACGCTCAGCTGTATCGTCTCGGCGCGCTCGTCAACCTCGGCAACGAAATTCGAGCTCGAGGTGCTCAACGCGATGCGTTGAATTCGGCGCGGTTCGCCGGCCCGCCGGATTTGGAAAGCGACGGTTTCGCCGGCCTTATCGCGCAGCGAATCGGCGGTCTGCGGCGTCCATTGGAGCCGGCTCGCAAGCCACCCCAGCAGATAGAAGGCCTCCGGGTCGGAGCCGCAGCTGATCTCAACCCGCCGCAGCTCGCCAAGCTTGGCAACGTTGTTGCCGTCAAAGAAGATTGCCACGCTCTCCTGCCACGGCGCCAAGCGCAGATAGGCAATATCGGCCAGTGGAACCTGCGGATGCTGCTCGACGTACTCAGCCAGTTCGCACAACGCAGCACGCTCGCCATCGAGCAGCGAGCTGTTATAGACGATCGTCTCAGCGAGGTCCGAAAGCGACGCGAAGCGCGCGTCGGCGCCGATCCCAGAGGCAATCCAAAGCAGGACGATCGGCGCGTCGGGCAGGCGCAGCGCACAGACCGCCGACCGCAGCATCTCAGGACCGCTCGTCTTTACGCCGAGCTCGATCCAATCGCCGGCCTCGACGCTTTGCAGGCGCTCGTCGCGGCAGGCGTCGAGCACGATGACGCGCGACGGGTGCTTCGACGAGAGCGTGCGAATGCGGTCGCGAGCCAGCTCGCCGATCGTTGCGTCTTCAAAGAGCATGACGAGCGTCATCGTCGCGACGTGCATCTCGCGGCCGCCTTCGCGATTTCTCCCGGAGAGCTCGTCTACGATCGATGCAAGGTTCACAAACGTCGCCAGTCGGAGAAGAGTGCGGTGGCGCTCTCCGGCCCTTGACTGCCCGCAGCGTAGTTCGGGAACGAAAAGTCCTTCGTGTTCTGCCAAACGTCCAGGACCGGCGTTACGATTTCCCAGGCGCGCTCGACCGCGTCCCAACGCGTAAAGAGGGTCTGGTCGCCGGCCATCGCATCGCCGATCAACCGTTCGTACGCCGGCGGCGAGACGACGCCAAAGCCGCTGCCATAGCTAAAGTCCATGTAGACGCTGCGGATATGCTCTTTGGGGCCGGGAACTTTCGCCTCAAATCGCATCGAGATGCCTTCGTCCGGTTCGATCTTGATGACCAGCACGTTCGGTTCGATTCGGTCGGTCGACTCGCCGTAGAAACGATGTGGAATCGGCTTGAAGGTCACGGCGATCTCCGAGACCTTACGCGGCAGCCGTTTCCCCGAGCGCAGGAAGAAAGGAACGCCGGCCCAGCGCCAGTTCTCGACGTACACTTTCATCGCCGCAAAGGTCTCGGTGTTGGAGTCGGCAGCGACGTCATCTTCCTGGCGGTAGCCTTTAACGGGCTTGCCGTCGATCGTCCCGGGACCGTACTGGCCGCGCGCCGACATTGACATTACCGCATCGTGCGAATAGGGCCGGACCGCCGAAAGCACCTTATACTTCTCGTTGCGAATGTCGTCGGCGTCGGAGCTGATCGGCGCCTCCATCGCGACCAGCGCCAGCAGGTTGATGACGTGGTTCTGGATCATGTCGCGCAGTGCTCCGGCATGATCGTAATATCCGCCGCGCTCTTCAACGCCGAGCGACTCCGCCGACGTGATCTGCACGTTCTGCACGTAGTTTCGGTTCCAGATCGGCTCGAAGATCGTGTTTGCAAAGCGCAACGCGATGATATCCTGCACCGGCTCTTTTCCAAGATAGTGGTCGATGCGGTAGATTTCGTTCTCCGGAAAGACCGCTTCGATCGCCTGCTGCAGCTTTCGCGCCGACTCCAGGTTGGTGCCGAACGGCTTCTCAACGACGATTCGCGTCCAGCCTTCGCCGTCTTTATCGAGTTCCGCGTTTTTCAGCTGCGCGATGATCACCGGAAAGACCGACGGCGGCGTCGAGAGGTAGAACAGGTGGTTGCCGGCCGTTCCGAGCTCCTGATCGTTCTTGGCGAGGCGGTTTTTGAGGTCGAGAAAGTGCCGCGTGTTGTTAAAGTCGGCAGTGATGTAGCTGAGCCGGCGCGCGAAGTCGTCCCAGAGCGCCCCCTGCGGCTTCGAGTCTGCCGGCATGAAAAGCTCGAGCTGTTGACGGCAGTACTCGCGGAATTTATCGTCGGTATAAGGGGTGCGCGCGAAGCCGACGAGCGCAAAGTCCGTGGGCAGCGTTCCGTTGAGGCGCATCGAGTAAACCGCCGGGAGCAGCATGCGCTTGAACAGATCGCCGCTCGCGCCGAAGAAGACGATGCTGCACGGGTTGGTGACGCGCTCCGACGGCAGACCCTCCCGCAGCGGATTGCTTGCCGCCCCGTCGCCGGTTGTTGCTTGCGCGGTCGCGATTGAGTCGTCAGGCATCGTACGTCACGCGCGAACGGTCAACGCCTTGTCGACAACCGCGTTGAGCGCCCGGAGCCGAGACGTAGCGTCGCCCTTGAAGTGGATCCGAATGCCGCGACGCCCTCGTTTGTCCAGCGACATCCAATCGCCCAGCGCCTGCGCCGCGAGCAGCGTGCGAAAGCCCACGTTCATGCCCGGTATCATCGGATCGTCGGGATCTTCCGCCGTTATTTGCAGGACCACGCACGTATTGGGACCGCCTTTGTGGAGCTGGCCCGTCGAATGAAGGAATCGCGGACCGAAGCCGACGGTCGTGGCGATGCGATGCGCGTCGCGAATCTTCAAACGCAGCTCGTCGAGGAGCGCAGCATGCGTCGAGTTTCGAGCGATGTATGCCGTGATTGCGGTGTAATCGCCGGGGCGCAACTGGGCGAAGAGTCCGGCAAGGGCTTCGTCGGGATATTTCGCCGAGATCTCGCGGCTGCCCGAGAGATAGGTGATCGTAAAGTCCGGACCTTCGAGGTTCGGCTGCGGCTCGTCGAACTTTCCGTTGCGAGCGTACTGCGCGAGCAACGCAACGGTGTTGTCCTTTGACTCCTGCACGTTGGGTTGATCGAAGGCGTTGATCTCGAGGATGACGCCGGCTGCCGCGACCGCGATCTCCCAGAGATAGAACTGCTCGCCGAGATCGTAACGGTCGTTCATATCCAGGCGAATCACCGGATGCCCGGCCGCTTCAAGCGCCCGCAGCTTCTCGTCGGTATCGGCCTGGGGGTCGGGCAGGTTCGCGCCGACGTAGACGAAGACGCGGTCGTCGGAATAAACGTCCGGTCTCCCGAGTGCCTCGCCTTCGATCGGAACGATCCCTTTGCCGAGCTTGCCGGTTGATTCGGCAATCAGCTGTTCGGCCCAGGCCCCAAAAGCTTTCACCGCCGGGTGCGTGACAATCGTTAGTTTGTCGCGTCCGTTGACGGCGAGACCGCCGATCGCGGCGCCGAAGCGCACGCCGGGCGCCTTACGCGGCTCGACGGTGCGATCGTTGGCGTGCATCGCGCCCAGTGCGCGATCGAGCAGCAGATTGATGTCGTAGCCCGCGATCGCGCACGGCGCAACGCCGACGAAGGAGAGCGCCGAGTATCTGCCGCCGATGTTAGGGTCGTTCTCGAAGTCGGCTCGGAACGATTCTTCCTTTGCCTCTTTATCGAGCGTCGTTCCGGGATCGGTAATCGCGGCAAAGTTGCGTCCCGCCACGGAAGCGCCGATCTCTTTGGAGACCTTGTCGTGGAAGTAAGCGTAAAACGCGTTCGGCTCCGTCGTCGTGCCGCTCTTGCTCGAAATGATGAAGAGCGTCGCCGGTATGTCAATCTTTCCCTCGAGCTCCTTGATCTGTTGCGGTGAGGTCGAATCGAGAACGTGTAAAAGCGGATACGGCTGATTCGGTCCAAAGGTGTCGGCGAGGATGTCCGGCGCGAGCGAACTGCCGCCCATGCCGCAAACGACCGTCGCATCAAAGCTCTCTTTGGTTTCGTTGGCAAACGACTTGAGGCCGGGAACTTCCTCGAGCATGTGCTGCTGGATGTCGAGCCAGCCAAGTGACTTCTTGATGATAGCGACGGCCTCGGGCTGCGCCGACCAAAGGCTCGCGTCGTGGGCCCACAGCCGCTTGAGAAAATCGGCCGTCGCAAGTTTCTCGATTGCCGCGTCGTAGGCCGGCTCCGATTTGCCGAGCGAGAGGTGGACGCGCTCGGCGCCGCCCGACGCCAGCAGTTTCTGCTTGTAGACGATCGCTCCGAGCAAAGCGGCGAATGAATCGCAGAAGAGCGTAACGCCATCGAGCTGCAGCTGATGAGTGACTTCGAAGAGCGAGATCTTTGCCTCCCGCAGGCCGCGCATGACGTCGTCTGCCGCGCGGAGATCGCTCTCGACGGTATCGGGGGCGATCGTTCCGTGGTCGAGCAAAGCATCGAGCGTAGCCGGCGGCATCGTATTGACCGTATCGGGGCCGACCACGCTTTCGACGTACATCAGGTCGGGATAGTGCGGATTCTTCGTCGAGGTCGAGGCCCAGAGCGGCCGCTGCACGGCGGCGCCCTTAGACTTTAGCGCGGCGAAATCATCGCCGTAAAAAATCTCTTTGAACTTTTGATAGGTGAGTTTCAGGCCTGCGATTCCCGTTTTGCCGAGTAGATGCTCGAGCTTGTCGCCCTTAGCGATGCGTTCTTGCAGGAGCTTGTCGACGGCGGTGTCGATACGGCTGACGAAAACGGAGTTGACCGATCGAATCTTGTCGATCGGCTTGCCCTCGTCGGCGCGGCGTCGAAGTCCCTTAACGTACGCCAAAGCCGCCTTCTCATACATCTCGACCGAGAAGACCAGCGTGACGTTGATATTGTACCCTTGGTAAATGGACTCTTCTATTGCCGGCAAACCCTCCTTGGTGCCGGGAATCTTGATCATCACGTTCGGACGCCGTACGCGATCCCACAGTTCCTTCACCATCGCGATCGTGCCCGCGGTATCGTTGGCGAGCAGCGGTGAAACCTCGAGGCTCACGAACCCATCGTTGCCGCCCGACGAGGTGAAAACGGGCGCGAAGGCGTCGCAGGCGCTTTGAATGTCCGCAATCGCCAGATCCCAGAAGAGCGCGTCGGCATTCTTCTCAGACCCAATCAGTTGCGCGAGCTGCTCGTCGTAGTCCGTGCCGGCTCCGATTGCCTTCTCGAAGATTGTAGGGTTGCTGGTCATGCCGCGCAGCCCGTTTGCAATCAACCGATCGAGCTCGCCGGATGCGAACATGCTTCGGCGGACGTTATCTAGCCAGACGCTCTGCCCGGCGTCGAGCAGTTGCTGCACTTGGTTCTTCAAGACTCCCTACCTTTCTCTTGAGGACTGGGGGCCCCAGCGGCTCTGCCGATGGGGGGCGTGCAGGTGCGAAGCACCATAACGCCTTTTCAACTAAACGGGGCCCCCGACGTGCGTAGCACGTTGGGGAGTTAACGCAAACTTCTGAAGGGCTAGATCGGCGACGTTATCCGGCGTAAAGCCGTAAGCCTTGGCGATTGCCGCCGCGGGCGCGGACGCGCCGAAGTGATCGATGCCGAAGGCAAAGCCGCGATCGCCCACGTACTTTGCCCAGCCTAGCGTCGCGCCGGCTTCGATCGACATACGTGCAGTAACCTCCGGCGGCAGCACTTCGTCGCGATAGCTTTGCGGCTGGGCATCGAAGAGCTCCCAGCACGGCATCGAAACGAGGCGCGTGCGGATCCCTTTGCCGTCGAGGATCTTCTTCGCGTCAACGGCGAGCGAGACTTCCGAGCCCGTCGCGATCAAGATGAGGTCCGGCCGGCCTTGCGCATCGGCGAGAACGTACGCGCCCTTTCCGACGGCGGCGTCGCGGACTCCCAGGAACGGCAGTTTCTGCCGCGTGAGCACGAGTACCCAAGGGGCACCCTTCGCGGCGACCGCGAGCTTCCACGCTTCGAGCGTTTCGAGCGAGTCGGCCGGCCGCACCACGTAACAGTTCGGTGTCGCGCGCAGCGTCGCGAGTTGTTCGATCGGCTCGTGGGTCGGGCCGTCCTCGCCGAGAAAGACCGAGTCGTGCGTAAACACGTAGATCGAACGTATCTTCGTGAGGCATGCCAAGCGAAACGCGGGTTTCAGGTAATCAACGAAGTTAAAGAAGGTTGCCGCGAAGGGCAGAAGGCCGCCGTGCAGTCCGATCCCGTTGGTGCAGGCCGCCATGGCGTGTTCGCGGACTCCGTAATGGATGTTGCGGCCCGCGTAGTTGTTCGGCTCGAAGTCGCCGCAGTTCTTAAGGTAGGTTTTGGTAGAAGGGTCGAGGTCGCCCGACCCGCCGACGAGTTCCGGAAGCGAGATGGCGATCGCGTTCATCACCGTGCCGCCGGCATCACGCGTGGCGATGGCGCCGTTCTCCGCGGTAAACGTCGGCCAGGGAAGGTCTGCCGGCAGCTCGTCCCGCAGCGCCCGCTCGAGCTGTGCGGCGAGATCGGGGTTGGCGCGCTTCCACCCGTCGTACATTGCTTGCCACTGCCGTTCCAGGTCCGCGCCCTTTGCGCCGGTCTCGCGATAGAACGCCAGCACCTCGTCGGGAACGTAGAAGTCCGGCGCCAGCGGCCAGCCCAGTTCTTCCTTTGACTTTTTGACGTTCTCCGGTCCGAGCGCCTCGCCGTGAGCGAGATAGTTGTCTTGACGCGGTGAGCCGTAGCCGATGTGCGTTCTAACGGCGATGAACGACGGCCGGTCGGTGACGTTCTTTGCGACCTGGATCGCTTGATCGATCGTCGCGACGTCGTTGCCGTGGTTGACGTCAACGAACTGCGTGTGCCAGCCGCTGGCGTCGAAGCGCGCGACCGGATCGTCGGTTAGCGTGATGTCGGTTGGCCCCGCCAGCGACACGAGGTTGTCGTCGTAGAGAACGATGAGCTTGCCGAGCTTCAAATGTCCCGCCAGCGAGAGCGCCTCTTGACTTATCCCTTCCATCAGATCGCCGTCGCCACAAATGCAGTATGTGAAGTGGTCGACGATCGGGGCATCGTCGCGGTTGTAGACGGCACCCAAATGCGCTGCTGCGATCGCCATCCCGACCGCATTGCCGATGCCCTGACCGAGCGGTCCCGTTGTCGCCTCGACGCCGGGCGTGCGCCCAGCCTCGGGATGACCCGGCGTCTTGCTGCCGAACTGCCGGAACGCTTTGATGTCGTCGAGCGTTAGATCGAAGCCGGTGAGATAGAGCAGCGCGTAGAGCAGCATGGATCCGTGACCGGCGGAGAGCACGAACCGGTCGCGGTTCAACCAATGCGGGTCCTTCGGATTAAAGTGCAGATGCCGCGTCCACAGTGTGTAGGCCATCGCAGCCGCACCCATCGGCATGCCGGGGTGACCGGAGTTGGCCTTCTGAACCGCATCGACCGCTAGAAAGCGGATTGCGTTGATTCGTTGCTCGTCGGCGGCCGAGTTCGCCACGGAGACTCCTTTCGTTGGGGATAGAGGCTATAGTACGGCGGGGGCGGCCTTACCTGGTGCCGTACGTTTCGCGCGTGACGTTGGAAGAACTTCAGGCAAAGATCGCGAGGCTGGCGCGCGGAGAGGGCGATGTGCGCGGACGTGACGGCCGCGCAGTCGATCGGGTCATGGCCATGCTCGACGCCGGCGAAGCGCGTGTCGCGGAGCCGCGCCGCGGCGAGTGGGTGACAAACGCTTGGATAAAGGAAGCAATCCTGCTCTATTTTACCCGTTGCAATCGAAAGGTACCGTTCAAGCGGAACTACCGCAAGCATGGGGTGCGCTGCGTTCGGCCGGGCGTCGCGCGCTACGGTAGTTTTCTGGCGCCCGGCGTCGTGTTGATGCCGGGCTTCGTCAATATCGGCGCCTATGTGGGCGAGGGAACGATGATTGATACCTGGGCGACGGTCGGTTCCTGCGCGCAGATCGGCAAGGGCGTTCATCTCTCCGGCGGGGTCGGCATCGGCGGCGTCCTCGAGCCTGCGCAAGCCTCGCCGGTCATTGTCGAGGACGGAGCCTTTGTCGGTTCGCGAAGCATCTTGGTTGAAGGCGTTTTGGTCGAGCGTGAGGCGGTGATCGGCGCCGGCGTAGTGATCACTGCGAGCACTCCGGTTCTCGACGTTCGCGGCGACACGCCGATTACGATCAAAGGGCGCATACCGGCGCGCGCCGTCGTCATTCCCGGCACGCAGGTCAAGCGTTTTCCCGCTGGCGAGTTTGGCGTGCCGTGCGCGCTGATCGTCGGAACGCGCAGCGCGTCGACGGATCTCAAGACTTCGCTCAACGCAGTCTTGCGCGAGCACGAGCTCGCCGTATGAATCCTCGAGTCTTGGAGATCGCGCCGTCGCTGATTCGCGAGATCTCTGCAAAGAAGAAGAGCGGTTCGATCGACCTCGGCCTCGGCGAACCGTCGCTGCTGCCCACGCGCGAGCCGCTCGAAGCCGCGATGCGATACGTGTTGGAACGCGGCTTGAAGTATACGCCCAACGCCGGGGACTCGGCGTTGCGCGAGGCAATCGCTCACCACTACGGCTATCCGAAGATGGATCGAGCCGAGAACGTTTGCGTAACGGTCGGCTCGCAAGAGGCAATGTACGTCACGCTCAAGACGTTGCTCGACCCGGCGCGCGACGAGCTGCTGATCGTCGAGCCCTGCTTTCCCTCGTACCAAAAGATGGCCGCGCTGGAAGGCATCGCGCTGCGCAGCGTCGCGATGCGCGAAGAAGAAGACTTTGCTTTCGATGCGGAGCGCATCGCCGCGGCGATCGGCGAGCGGACGCGGGCGATTGTGATCTGCTCACCCTGCAACCCGACGGCGCGAGTCATCTCGAAGGAGGCGGCCGAGCTCCTCGTACGCGCGGTCGAGCGGCGCGGCGGCGAACCGATCTGGTTGGTTCACGATGAGATCTACCGCGAGCAAATCTTCGTCGCCGATGCTGCCGAGCTCGCCCAGGGCTATCCGCACACGATCGTCACGAACTCGTTGAGCAAGAGCAATGCACTGACCGGTTTGCGGCTCGGCTGGCTGGTAGGTCCGAGTTCGGCCGTCGCGCAGGCGATCAAAGTCCACGCCTGGGTGACCTCATGCGCCGACACCTTTGCACAGCGTGTCGCCTTGCAGATCTTCAAAACGCCCGGCGCATTGCAAGAGCACGCGGCGTGGTACCGCGAGCAGCGTGAGAAGCTCTCGGCGGCACTCCGTGCGAGCGGGCTACGACACGTATCGCCCGATGGCACGTTTTACGTCTGCGTACGCCTCCCGGAGGGCGCGCGTTCGTTGGAAGCGGCCCACGCGCTGATCGAGCGTTACGACGTCGTCGCAATTCCGGGCATCGCTTTCGGACCTTCGATGGAGGGCTGGCTGCGCTTGAGCTGGGTAACGTCGCCCGACCGGGTCGCGAGGGGCCTCGAACGGATCGCGGAATACTGCTCGCAAGGAGCGCGCACATGAAAAAAATAGAGACGCTGTGGCTCGCTTTGCGCTTTTCCGCGGCGGCCGTTTTGTTGACGAGCTGCAGCGGTGGGTTGCAAGGCTCCGGCCCCCCTCAAACGGCAGGCACCAGCCTTGCTCGAACGACGCTCCCAATGCTCGGGCGGCTAACCAGAGTCGCGGTCAGGCCGCCGGTTGCAATCCATCGCGATCGGCGCACGTCGTGGATCTCGCCCGACGTCAACCGGGCCCCACGGCTTTTCTTTGTAGCTGACGGCGGCACGGACGACGTTGACATTTTTACCCTGCCCGACTTTGTCCTGAAGGGAACGATCACCGGGTTTTCCGAGCCGCAAGGCATGTGCACCGGCACCGCCGGCACCGTGTGGGTAGCCAATACCGGAACCACCCAAGTCATGCAGCTCAGCCGGACCGGCAAGCTGCTCAACACGATTGACGATGCCTACGGCTATCCGGTTAGCTGCGCCGTGAATCCGGCGAACGGCGATCTAGCGGTCGTGAACATCTTCGACTTCTCCGGCGCCGGCGGCACTTATGTCTACGCGTGCCCTTCCTGTACGCCGACGGAACTCACGATCCCCAAGTCTCCCTACTACTACTTCGGCGCATACGATCCGAACGGCGACCTTTTTGTGGACGGAAGGAGTTCCAGCGGGTCATATATGCTCGGCGAGATCCCTTCTGGAAGTACTAACGGTCACCTTATTACCGTTAAAGGGAGCAGCGGCAAAATCTACTTTCCCGGCGTCGTCCAGTGGTACGAGCCGGGAAACTATCTCGTCGCGATCGACCAGCTCTGTAACGACAAAAACGCGAGCTGCCTCTATTGGGTCAAAATCTCCGGATCGAAGGGAACGATCGTCGGACAGACCCACTTGGAGAACCCATCCGGCGGACCAATCTGCGACTTGATCACCGTCGCGCTCGATCCGCTCAACGAGAAGAACGTTGTCGGCGCGGATGATAACTACTGTGGATCGGGCTCGAGCAGCCTGGACCGCTGGCTCTATCCGGCCGGAGGCGTTCCGACGAACAGCCACGATGGAAGCCCCCCGTACGCTCCGGGCGGCGGCGCGATCAGCGTGAAGTAACGGCCGGGCTATGATCTCTTGTAGGCCTCAACCTCGCACCGCGGTCGTAGCGCTTGTAGGTGCGATCGTGCTTGGGTCGTGCTCCGTCCGGCAGCTGCCCGTCGTACCGTCTTCGCAAGCCGCAATCGCACCGGCGCCAAGCGCCGGCGCGCCGGCCGGCATTCCCTCCATAGCCGGCACGTATAGCGGAACCTGGAAGCAAACCGGCGGGACCGGGCCGCAGTCGGGTGCGATAACGATCGAGGTTCATCAGTACATCAGTTACCTGAGCGGTCCGATCTTGCTGAAGTATCCACCACATCGGGCACATCTAACATTTGCGGGGATCCTTGAAAAACTCGGAAAACACGTCAGCTTCGACATGAAGGTTCGTTGGAAGAGTGCTCACGGGAGGGGCGATGCGACCGTCGCCGGCTCGAAGATCTTCGGAACGATCGTCTTTCCGGCGCAAGGCAGCCTGCCGAAGACGATCATCTCCTTTACGACGATGAACGATGAAACGGTAAGCGGTCCGATCCAGACGGCTTGGATGTTTACGAACTCGTGAATGCCGAAGGCTGAAAGTTCGCGCCCGTAGCCGCTCCTTTTGACGCCGCCGAAGGGTAAGCGCGGATCGCTGGCGACCATGCCGTTGATGAAAACGGCGCCCGCCTCGACTCGCGCGGCAATGACCTCCGCGGCCGCAACGTCGCGAGTCCAAATGCTCGACCCCAGGCCGAACGACGACGCGTTGGCCAACGCGAGTGCCTCTTCACGATCCTTCGCTCGGACCACGGCCGCCGCTGGTCCGAAGACCTCTTCGTCAAACATACGCGTCCCAGGAAGCACGTCGGCGACGACGGTCGGCTCGTAGAAGAAACCGGCGCGATCGAGCCGCTTGCCGCCAAGCGCGAGCCGAGCGCCGCGCTCGAGCGTGGCGCCGACTTGCTCGTGCACGGTCTGCCGGAGATCTTCGCGCGCGCACGGGCCTAGCTGCACGTGCTCTTGCATCGGATTTCCTACGACCTGCTTGCCGGCGACCTCGACGAAGCGGTCCAGAAACGCGTCGTAGACGCCGCGTTCGACGATGAACCGCTTGGCGGCGATGCAGCTCTCGCCGTTGTTTTGAAAGCGCGCCCTGACGGCCGTCGCCGCGGCTGCATCCACGTCGGCGTCATCGAAGACCACGAAGGCATCCGATCCGCCGAGTTCGAGGACGCACTTTTTCAACGCTTCGCCCGCCGCGCGCGCAACCGAAACGCCGGCGCGTTCGCTGCCCGTTAATGTCACGGCTGCGATACGGGGATCTGCGACGAGCCGGTCGATTCCCTCGCCACGCGCGACGAGGACGCCGAAAAGGCCCTCCGGCGCACCGGCGCTCTCAAAGATTCGCTCGAGCTCGAGCGCACAGCGCGTCGTATTGGCTGCATGTTTGAGAAGCATCGCGTTTCCCGCCATCAATGCGGGAGCCGCCGCGCGAACGACTTGCCAGTACGGAAAGTTCCAAGGCATGATCGCGAGCAGCACGCCGAGCGGCCGAAATGCGACGTAGCTGCGCGCGGCGGTCGAGGGCGCGTCCTGTGACGCGAGCATTTCCCCCGCGTGTTCGGCGAAGTAATCGAGCGCCCACGCGCACTTTTCGACCTCGGCACGCGCCTGCGCGATCGGTTTTCCCATTTCGTGCACCGCCGTTTCCGAGAGCGAGTCGCACTCCGCACGTAAGCGCGCGGCGATCGCTCGCAGAAGCTCCGCGCGTTGCTCGAACGACGTCGCGCTCCAGCGCGGCGCGCAGCGAGCGGCCGCCTCGAGCTTTGCGTCAATCTGCCGCTCGTCCATCAGCGCGATCCGTTCGAGCACCATACCGGTCGTCGGATCGATCGTCTCGATCATATCGAATGCTGCGACCACGGACCCGACGGACCGGCGTAGACCTCGACGAGCCGGCTCGGCCGCAGATAAGCGCGCGCCACCCGCTGCACGTCGGCGGCGGTTATCCGGGCGAAACGTTCGTTGAGGGTGCCGTAATAGTCGAGCGGCAGACCGTTGGTCGCGATGTCCATCAGCTGTTTGACTTGTCCGGTCGAAGAGGCTTCGTCGAGCAGCGCATTGCTGACCAACCGGATTTTGGCTTCTTGCAGTTCGGTCGCCGAAACCGGTTCGTCTTGTAAGCGTTGCAGTTCTTGGCGCACGAAGCCGACGGCTTCGACGACGCGCTCGGGCGATGCGTTGAGTTCGACGCGGAAGTCGCCGCGGTCGGCATCGGCGTCCAGTTCGCTATTGACGCTGTAGACCAGGCCCCGTTTCTGACGCAGCTCCTGCCACAAACGCGATTCGAAGGCGCCGCCGCCGCCCAGAATCTGATTGAGCACCAAGAAAGTATCGTAATCGGCGTTCGACCGCGAGACCGCCGGCTGGCCGAGGCGAATGTAGACTTGATTGGCGACGGTGCCGATATACTCGTGGCCGGCGGTGGCCGGCGGCATCGCCATAAGGTGTGGATCCGGTTTCGGCCCGCTGACTTGCCATCCGCCGAATGCCGACTCCAGCGCACCGCGCACTTGCGCGGGGGTGAGATTGCCGACGACCGAGATTGTGGTAAGGTCCGGGCGCCAGTAGCGCTGCGTATACGCGATCAGGTCGGCGCGCGAAATGTCGCCGACGCTTTGCGAGGAGGGCTGGCGCAGCGTCGGATCGTCGGTAGCGAGCAACAGGCGCAAGTAAGCGCGGTCGATCACCACGCCTGAGATGTTCGATTCGGATTGAAGGCTGTTGGCCAGCTGCGAACGCTCGACGTCAAGCCACGGATTTACGAACGTCGGGTGTTCCTCGCCGTCGGCAATGATCGGGGCGATGCGGACAAAATCGCTTGCGATGCCTTGTGCCGAGAAACTCTCGCCGGTGGTCACAAAGGCTCCCATCTCGTCGGTTGCCTTACGGCGTTGCGCGAACGGATAGCCTTCGCTTCCGTAATCGGCGACCGAAGAAGCGAGGCGCGCGATGCCCTCCTTTCCCGCCGGTTCGAATGAAGGAGACGATGCGATATCGCCGCGCAAAACAAACGTCGGCCGGTCGCTCTTGGTTTGAACGATTACGCGCAAACCGTTGGAGAGCGTGAACTCCACCGGCGACAGCGCGCTGTGCGCGGTCGTCGGCGTGCGAATCGCCTTAGCGATCCACTCCGGCTGAACGATCGGGCCGTTCGGAATGCGTTTGGAGAAGTCGTCACTTGCCTCAGCGTTGCTCTTCTGCGAGTTGCCGCGCGGCGGGCTTTCGTTGGGCGTGAGGTGTCCGACGACCGTCGGGTGGTTCAGATATCGGCGCGCCGCGGAGAGTAAGTCATCGCTGCTCAGCTCGGCAAGCCGCGTATCCTCATCCGAAATTTTCTCGCCGACGATGCCGTACGTGTATCCGGCTAAACCACCGATGCCGTCGATAGAATCGGCCGAGTACAGCCGTTCGGCCATCGTCAGACGCTTTGCCGCAAGTACGAGATCCGGATCGAAACCACTCGCTAGTACCGAATCGAGCGTGGACTGAAAAACGGTTTGAGCCTGTCCGGCGTTTCTGCCCGGATTGAGAATGATGAAGATGTGCAGGAGGCCGCCTCGCAGCTGCGTGTCGGAGTTCGTCTCGATCCCGAGCGCGATATTACTTTCAACGAGCGCCCGGTAGAAGGGCGAGCGCTGATTCTCGATGAGCGTCGCGAGCGTGCTGATCGCCGGTTCGCCGCGCTGTGTATCGCCGGGGACCGAATAGGCGAGATCGAGGATCTCGAACGGGAAAGGAAATTGAGCTTCGACCGTCTGACCCGTCGCCGGGACCGGATTGGCCTTTGGCTTTGCTGGGAGATTCTTAGACGGCACGCTCCCAAAATAGCGCTCCGCCTTAGCGAAAACCGCGGCGTGCTTCACGTCGCCGGCGACGACGAGCGTCGCGTTGTTCGGCGCATACCACTCGCGATAGTAACGTGCGATATCCGCGACGCTCGCGCGGGCAACGTCCGTTCGCTCTCCGGTCGGGGTCCGTCCCGCGGGTTGGCCCGGGAATGCCGCGGCGCGCACGCGCGCGAGTAAGTTAAAGAATGGGGAGCTTTCGTCGCCGTCGATCTCGTTGAGGACTGCCTTCCGTTCGATCGCCCAGTCGGCCGCGCGAAGCGCCGCGTGCTGCATGCGGTCGGCTTCGGTGAAAAGCGCAACGTCGAGCTTATCGGCCGGCATTTCGAAGTAAAACTGCGTGTAGTCGTAGCTCGTCTCGCCGTTCATCTGCGCGCCAAGGCGCGCGGTGATGTCGTCCAGGCCGCCCGCCGAAATCTCCGGCGTCCCACGAAAGAGCATGTGCTCGAGTGCGTGTGCCAGGCCGGTCTTTCCCGGCGTCTCTTCCAACGAGCCGAAGCCGTACCAAACCGAGCTCTGAACGACCGGCGCGACTCGATCCTCGATGACGACGACGCGCAGCCCGTTGTGCAGCGTCGTCGTAAAGATCCCCGCATCACCCGGGCCGCTCTGCGCGGCCGCAGCCTGCGGAAGAGCGAAGGTCAACGCTAACGCGGCGATCGCCATGGCGGCGATGCGCGTGGGCGCGAGCGAATGTTTTGCGAGGGGTCTCAAAGGCTGTTAACTCCTAAATAATATGCGGCGGCCGATTCGACGGCCGGCCAAGGCAGGCAGCCGACGAGCTCGCAGCCGAGGATAGCGATGCCGCGTTCCGCCGCCAGCCGCGCGATGAGTTCGACAACCCGATAGAGCGGCGTAGCAACATAATCCGTGACATTGAGCGAAACCTGCACGCGGTCACTGCCGCGTGGAAGCGCGAGCGCACGAAGCGAGCGCAAGCCGCCGTTGCGCTCGCGAACCTTTCGCGCAATTTCCTTGGCCACGTCAAGATCGCCGCACGATAATTCAACGTTGAAGGCGATCAAGATGTCGCGCGCCCCGATCGCAATCGCGCCGGCGCTCGGGTGGCGCGAAAGGTCGCCTTCATCGGGCGACCAATCGGCGTTACGGCGAATTTCCGGGAGAAGCCGGCGCTCCGGCTGGCGGGCGGCGGCGCCGTAATAAAATGAGGGAACGCGGTAACGTCGCCATATTTCGGCGCCGGCACGATGGGCGAGCGCGGCGGCGTCCTGCAGCGTGGCTCCGTTGAGCGGAACGAACGGCAGCACGTCTAGGGAGCCGATCCGAGGATGCACTCCGCTGTGGCCGCGCAGGTCTATCCGCTCTAACGCAACGCCGGCGAGCGCGATCGAGGCCTCGAGCACTTGCGCCGCGTCGCCGACGATCGTCAAGACGCTGCGATGGTGGATGGCGTCGCTGCTCCAATCGAGCAATCGCGCGCCGGTTTTTTCAACTGCGGCGCGCGCGGCAGCGACCGTCGCCGCGTCGCGGCCCTCCGAAATGTTCGGCACGATCTCAAAAAGCATCGAGCTATTCCAACGCCGTTTTAATCGCCGAAACGATATCGCGCGTGTTCGCCGGCGAAATGACGTCAACGTAGCCGAGCTTTCGGGCCTCGCTTTCGCGCCGCTCGGCCGCGCCGACGGTCCGTACTTCGCCCGACAGCCCAAGCTCACCGAAGACCGCAATCGGCGCCGGAATTGCTGCGTTGCGAAACGAGGATGCGATCGCCAGCGCAATACCCAAATCGGCGCCCGGCTCGACGACGCGCAGACCGCCCGCGACTGATGCGTAAACGTCGTGGGTGCCGAGCGAAAATCCGGCGTGCCGTTCCAGCACGGCGATAATCATTGCCAGCCGTTGCTGATCGAGATTATTGGCAAGCCGCCGAGGATTTCCGTACGCGGCCTCGCCGACCAACGCCTGAACTTCGATCAGGACGGGTCGCGAACCGACGATCGAGGCGACCACGCACGATCCGCTCGGCCGTTGGGTGCGCGCCCCCAGAAAAAGCTCGGAGGGGTTGGAAACCTCGCGCAAGCCGGCGTCGTGCATCGTAAAGACGCAGATCTCGTCGATCGAACCGAAGCGGTTCTTATAGGCACGTAGGATCCGGTACTCGCCGGCCGCTTCTCCCTCGAAATAGAGCACCGTGTCGACGAGATGCTCGAGCAGCCGCGGTCCGGCGATTGCGCCGTCCTTCGTGACGTGCCCAACGATGAAGCATGCGGTTCCCGTACGCTTCGCGAATTCCATCAAAGCTTGCGTGCAGTCGCGAATCTGAGTGATGCTGCCGGCATACGCCTCGGATTCGGGAAGCCAAACCGTTTGAATCGAGTCGACGACGATCGCCATCGGAGGGCGTTTTTCGAGACGGTCGAGGACGCTGCGCAAATTCGTCTCGGGATAAATTGTCATCCTGAGCGTGTCGAAGGATGACGCGCCACTCAACACGCGCTCTGCTCTCAACTTCACTTGCGCCGCCGACTCTTCGCCGCAGACGTAAACGACCTCACCTTGCAGCGCCAAGCGCGAAGCAATCTGCAGCAATAATGTGGACTTGCCCGCGCCGGGCGGCCCGCCCACCAGCGTGAGGCTTCCCGGAACGATTCCGCCGCCAAGCGCAGCGTCAAACTCCGGCATTCCGACGCGGATGCGTGCGATGCCGGCCGAATCAATCTCGTGTAACGCCATCGGCGCCGATCCTTGCCGCTCGAGACGCGGGGCCGCACCGGCTCGCGCCGCAACTTTCAATGGCCGCTCGTCAAAGGAATTCCACGCCTCGCATTGGGGGCAGCGTCCTAGCCAACGCGGCGATTCAAAGCCGCAGGCCGAGCAAAAGTAAATCGCGCGTGCCCTGGCCATCAGCTTCTACAACTCGCCAAGCGCCAGAAGTTCTGCGGGGCAGCCGCTTTGCCTAGGCGAATCCCGTCGCGCGTGGCTCCTCGGGCGCATCTGCAAATCGCGATCGACGGGCCGGCTGCCTCGGGTAAGACGACCGTTGCCCGATTGACGGCCCGTCGACTGCGCGTGCTCTACCTCGACACGGGCGCGATGTACCGGGCGCTCGCGTGGCTTGCGTTGCGGACCGGCACCGACGTGGATAACGGCGCCGCACTGGCGCGCCTGATGACGACGGCGCCGATCGAAGTTGAGCTCGACGAAGCCGCGGCGCTCGGTTTTCGCGTCGTCGCCGGAGGCGACGAACTCGACGAGGCGGCACTCTCCGGCAACGAGGTGACGGCGATCGTTTCGGCCGTTTCGGCGCATCCCGCCGTGCGCGTAGAGATGGTCCGCGCTCAGCGCGCAATCGCGCAGCGAGGTCCGGTCGTGATGGCGGGCCGAGATATCGGCACGGTCGTTCTACCGAATTCGCCGGTAAAGATCTATCTTACGGCATCGGGTCCGGCCCGTATCACGCGGCGGCGCATTCAACTCGAAGAGGCCGGAGTCGAGGTGGACGTCCATCGGCTAGCCCAAGAGATCGAAGAACGCGATCGACTCGATCGAACGCGAGCCGTCTCGCCGCTGGCTCCTGCCCCTGACGCGCATCTGATTGACTCGAGCGAGATTGGCGCCGAACAGGTCGTCGACGAGATCTGCGCGCTCGTCGCGGCCTCCTTCGGAAGGGCCAAAGATTCGTGAATCAGCGCTTTTACGACTTTGCCAAATTTTTCGTTCGTTCGATGGCGCGAGTGCTATGGCGAGCCCGCGTCTTTGGGAGCGAGAACGTGCCGCCCACCGGAGCCTTGATCGTCGCCTGCAATCACCTCTCGTACCTCGACCCGCCGCTGCTCGGGTCGCTGTGCCCGCGCCGCATCAGGTACATGGCCAAGAAGGAGCTCTTCGCCGTTCCAGTGCTCGGCTCGGTGATTCGCGCTCTCGGCGCATACGACGTCGATCGCCGAGGCAGCGCGACGCGCGCGATTAAGCGCTCGCTCCAAGTCCTGGAGTCGGGTGGCGCGATCGGAATTTTTCCCGAAGGAACGCGGAACCCCGGCGGAACGGTCGTCGCGCAGACCGGCGTCGCCCTGCTGGCCTCGCTGGCGCAGGTCCCGGTCGTGCCTGCCTGCGTCCGCGGCACCGACCGGGCCCTCCGCCTTGGTCGGGTGGACGTCGTGTTCGGCGCGCCGCTCACGCTTTCGGCCGGCCGGAAAGCAACGCGTGACGACTTGGCGAAGTTCACCGCCGATATCATGAAAGCAATCGAAGCGTTAGCGGAGAGCATCGGTGGAGATACGTAAGGCGTCCGTTCAAGGGTTTTGCTTCGGGGTTGCAATTACCGTGAAGAAGGCCGAGGAGGCGATCGCTTCACGGGGCGATGTAACGACGCTGGGCCACGTCGTGCATAATCCGCAGATGGTCGAGTCGCTCGCTTCGCGCGGTCTGAAGAATGCCCAGAGCGTGGACGAGGTTGACGCGGGCGCGCTCTTCGTGCGAGCCCATGGTTTGCCAGTTGAAGTCTTCAATAAGGCGAAGGAGCGGAACCTCGAGGTAATCGACGCTACTTGCCCGATGGTCACGAAGATTCACGTTCAGGCCGAGAAGCTGAAAGCCGACGGCTACAAGATCGTCGTCATCGGCGATCCTAATCATCCCGAGGTAAAAGGCACGCTTAGCCACGTGCCGGGAGCGTGGTGCATTCAGACGTCCGAGGACGTCGAGCGGCTTCCGCGCTCGAGCCGCGTCGGTGTCGTGGTTCAGTCCACCTGGTCGGGCGAAGGTTTCACCGAAATCGTTCGCGCGCTCTCGGCAAAGTATTATGAAGTGCGTGCGGTCAACACCATCTGTACCGATACGCACAATCGCCAGAACGAAGCGCTGCGCCTAGCCAAAGACGTTGAAGTGATGATCGTAGTCGGCGGGAAGACCTCGGCGAACACCAAGCATCTCGCCGATCTCTCCGAGTCGCGTGGCGCGCGTGCCTATCACATCGAAGGGCCCGACGAGCTGCAGCCGCAGTGGTTTGCAGGCGTCGGCGTTGCCGGTTTGATGTCGGGTGCATCGACGCCGGGGTGGCTCGTCGACAGAGTCGAGGCGCGGATGGAGGAGTTGGCCGCTTCTGCTTAATGTGGCCGCACTAGCCGAACGCTTCGAGAACGCCCTCGAGCAACGGATTACCGGATATCGGGGATCTAAAGAGATCTCCGATAGTCTTTTGCGCCACTTCGGTTACCCACCCTATGGACCCGCTCGGCGCGGCAAGCGATTGCGTCCCCAGATGGTCCTGCGAGTGGCGGCAAGCGAAGGGGCACCGCTCGAGAACGCGCTCGACGCGGCGGTCGCGGTCGAGATCTTTCACAATTACTCGCTCGTACACGACGATATCGAGGACCGCGACGAGCTTCGTCACGGACGCCCCACGCTGTGGAGCGCTAACGGCATAGCGCGCGCGATCAACGCCGGCGACGCGATGTGCGCGCTGAGCTTTCTCAGTCTCGAGCAGGCTGCCGCGTATCTAGATGCACGTCGAGTGCTGCAGATGCTCGAGCTGCTGCACGAGGCGCACGCGGTGATGTGCGAAGGGCAGTCGCTCGATCTCTACTTTGAATCCGAGCGCTCCGTCGCGCTGCCGGACTACTACAGAATGATCGAATGCAAGACCGCGCAACTCTTCGACGCCTCGTGCCGGCTCGGCGCACATGCGGCCGGCTGCGACGCTGCGACCATCGCGTGGTACGGCACCGTCGGCCGAGCCTACGGCATGGTCTTCCAGATTCGCGACGACGTCGCGGGCATCTGGTCGTCGGTGGACGAGACCGGCAAGACCGTCGCGAGCGACATCGCGCGCAGAAAGTGGACGTTTCCGGTGGTCTGGGCGATCGCGCAGCCGCCCTCCGAGGCGCGCGCCACCGTCGCGGCCGCATATTCAAGCGGCGAATCGCTCGACGCCGCAGCGGTGGAGAGGACCGTCGCCGCGCTCGACTCGCTCGGCGCGCGCGAAGCGGCAACCGAGGCGGCCGCGAAGCATCTGGCGGTGCTTGAAAGCCATCCAAGTCGCGAGCTGCGCGAATTTCTCACCAGCACGCTGGGCCTCGCGGCCGCTCGCTGAGGCCCGAGGAAGAATCGTGAACGCCAACGGTACGCTGCGCGCACCGGCACGCCAAGACTCGCTGGCCTGGGCGCTGCCCGCGCTCTTGCTTCTGGGGCTCATCGTCCGGCTGCTCTTCATCGGGAACGAGGGCTTCAAGACCGACGTCAATACCTACGTCGCCTGGGCGCTGGGCTTGAGCCAACATGGCTTCGGGTCGTTCTATTCAAGAATCGGCTTCGCGGATTATCCGCCCGGATATTTCTATATCCTTGCGGCGGTCGGGCACCTCTGGCGTCTCTTCTTTGCGGCGCACGATCCCGGCTACGCGGTGTTGCGTAATCTGGTTAAACTCCCCGCGATTCTTGCCGACCTCGGCGTCGGCGCGCTCGTTTACGCCATCGTTCGCCGGTACGCGAGCCACGCCGTTGCGCTTGGCGCGGCGGCGTTCTATCTGCTCAACCCGGCAACGATCTACGTCTCCGCGCTCTGGGGTCAGGTTGATTCCATATCGGGCGGCCTCGCGCTGCTCGCAATCTATGCCCTACTCCGCAGCGAAGATGCGTCACCTAACTCGCGCGCGCAGACCGCGTGGATCGTCGGCGGATGGCTTGCGTTCTCGTACTCGCTGCTCATCAAGCCGCAAGCCGCGGTGCTGCTCCCGCTGATCGTTGCTTTTGCGCTCGTCGATCCGCAGCGACGCCGCCTGCGTCTGGTCGCAAGTGCGATCGGTGTTGCCGCGGGCCTGGTGTTGGCGCTGATCCTCACGTTGCCGTTTCATCCCGGCAATCCGCTTGCAGCCTTCGGCTGGCTCTTCGAGCGTTATGCCTATGGCTCCAACGTGTATCCCTACAACAGCGTCAACGCGTTCAATCTTTGGGCTTTGCGCGGCACCCTCTGGGTTCCCGACAATCAAAACATTCCGAGCTGGGGATTGCCGCAATACCTTTGGGGTGTTCTGCTGGTCGTCGCCGCGCTCGCGCTGATCGTTTGGCGATATCTGCAAGATCGCACGTCGCAGGCGCTTCTCGAAGGGTGCGCGGTTGCGTCGCTCGCCTTCTTCGTCCTGGCGACGCGCATGCACGAGCGCTACCTCTTCAACGCCTTGCTCTTCGCCATCGTCTGCATTCCCTTCGCGCGGCGTTACCTATGGGGCGCGGTCGCGCTCACGGTGGTGCTCTTCGCGAATCTCCTCTATAGCCTCGAGTACCTCAACGTCGTCACCAACAACGTCGCCGGCACCAACGCACAAAACCTCTGGGGCCCGTGGACGACGCTGTTCTCCCTCGTCGCCGTGGCTACGTTCTTCTGGCTGGGTTACCAGTATCTCGGAGCCGGCGAGTCGGCTGCGGCCCGTCCGTGGGTGCGGGGCGAGCCGGGCGAGCAAACAGCGGCCGTCGCGTCGGAAGCCGGCCCGCGCCATTGGTTCGATCCGCGCGAGGGTCTGGCGACGATGCGCGCGCCGCTCGATTACGTCATCGCCGGGACGCTTGGCCTCGGAAACTTCATCCTTTCCTTCGTCGGCTATTGGTGGCCGCCGGAAAAAGTCTTCGACGAGATTTACTTCGCGCGAGCCGGCGAAGAGTATCTGCAGAATCTCCGGATTTACGAGAACACGCACCCACCCTTGAGCAAGCTGCTGATCACGCTTTCGATCGCGCTGTTCGGCGGCATGCCGAAAGGCCACGGATTGGGCGGCTGGACGGGGCTCAACGCCATTGTCGGGCACATGGCCAACGGCGATAACTCCTACGGCTGGCGCTTTCTCGACGTCGTCTTTGGCGCGCTGGTCGTGATGCTGCTTTACGTTTTCGCGAAACGCGTCACCGGCTCGACGCTCTTCGCGACGATCACCGCCTTGCTGCTGACGTTCGACGGAATGCACTTCGTGCAATCCCGTATCGCGACGCCCGAGGGCTTCGTCGTTTTCTTTGCCACGCTCGCCGTTTACGCGTTCTACCGATTCTGGATCAGCTCGCAGGTCGGCGAGCGCGCGCACGTCGCCGTGCCGCCGTGGGGGTTTGTAGCGGGTGCCGGCGGTGCGCTGATCGTCGGTGCCGTGGTGGGCCAGGCGTGCCGGCTTCTCTGGGGCTTCGATGCAGCGTCCACGGTCATCGTGACGTTGTACGTTGCCTGCCTCTGCTATCTCGTGGCTCGGCTGGTCGCGTTTCCGCGGCAGTTTGGCGACGGCTGGCGCGAGCTGACTTATGCCGAGGGCTCGTACGCGTTGCGTGCCGGGAGCGCGACGGCGCTCTTTGCCGCCGACGGCGGGACGATCGACGAGCGCGGAAAGATCGCGCGCGGCGCCATTTCACAAGCCAAGAGCGGCGTGCTCGTGTATGACGACGATCCCTTGACGATCGAATACCGGCGCGACGCCAGCGTGAGCTACGAAACGCCCGACGCGGCGGCAGTCTATGCCGGCAACGAGATTCGGGCCGGAGCGGCGATCGAGAAGGGCAGCTCCTCGAAGCTCTGGTTGATCCTCTTCACCGTCGCGCTCGGCCTGCTGGTGAGCAGCAAATGGTACGGCGTGATGGGCTTTGGCGTCAGCTTCGTCGTGCTTATCGGCATCGCGCTTGTCGGGTATTTCGCGCACCAGCAGCTCCGCCCGACGCTTTGGGGAAACCCGCGCGGCTTCCGGCTCGACGCCGCGCTGGTCACGATCCTGCTCGTGAGTGCGACGGTATATGCGCTCGTCTGGGTGCCGGATCTCGCGCGCCATTCACCCGATCCCGGCGAGATCCACAATGCCAACGATCTCGTCTATCGCCAGTACTCGATGTATGAGTATCACCATAACCTGGTGGCCACTCATCCGTACTCGTCGAGGTGGTTCGAGTGGCCAATAGACTACGTTCCCATTGCCTATTTCTATCAAGATCGCCGCAAGAATCAGACCGACAATAACGCCTGCTGCATTTACGAGATCACGTCGCTGCCGAATCCCGTTATCTTGTGGTTCGGTTTACTCTGTGTGCCCTGGGTGGCCGTCTTGGCGTGGCGCGAACGCAACAAGGCCTACGCGCTTATCGTGCTCACCTATCTGCTCCAATGGCTGCCGTGGGTCGGATCGCCGCGGCTGACCTTTGCGTACCACTTCTACGTCAACATCCCGCTGATCTGTCTCTGCAACGTCATCATACTGCAGCGTCTATGGCAGTGGGCTGCGCGTCGAGAAAGCGCGCGCTGGCTGGGGGGATTGGGAGTCGGCGCCTACGTGGCAGCCGCGGCGGTGAGCTTCGTGTTCTTCTACCCGATCTTGGCCGCCCATCCGATTAGCTGGAGTGCCTGGCACACTCGAATGTGGTTCCCAACCTGGATAATCGGGCCGGGCTAGCGAAGGGCTACCGCCATGTCCGGGCACTCGAAGTGGCATAACATCAAGCTGAAGAAGGGCAAGGCAGACGCCCAACGCGGCGCGCTCTTCACCAAGCTAAGCAAAGAGATCATCCTGGCCGCAAAGGGCGGCTCGCCGGATCCGGAAGCGAACTACCGCCTAAAAATGGCGGTCGAGAAAGCCCGCGAGTTCAATATGCCGCAGGAGAACATCAAGCGCGCGATCGCGCGCAGTTCCGGCCAGGGCGGCGAGCGCGAAATCGAGGAAATTCGTTACGAGGGCTACGGTCCGCATGGATTAGCGGTGGTCGTGGACGCGGCGACCGACAATCGCAATCGTACCGCCGGCGAGCTGCGCTTTCTCTTCAGCCGGCACGAAGGCAGCCTCGGCGAAAGCGGCGGCGTCGCCTGGATGTTCGATCCGGTCGGGATCGTCGAAGCCGATCCGGCGGGGAAATCGGAAGACGCGCTCATGGAGGACGCGCTAATCGACGGGGTTGAGGACATCGAGTACGATCCTGACCTGGCCGTCATCTACACGCAGCCGACGCGCCTGGCGGGCGTTCGCGACGAACTGCGCGCGCGCGGCGCTAAAATTTCCGACGCCTACCTTGGCATGCGCGCCAAGACGAAGCTCGAGTTGCAAGGCGCGCAGCTCTCGGCCGCGCTCGCGTTTTTAGAGGCGCTCGAGGAGCACGAAGACGTCCAGCGTGTCTTCAGTAATCTGGATTTTAGCCGCGTTCCCGCGGAGGCGCTCGCCTGAGATCGGCGCTCAACGCGTACGTGCCGCGCGATTGGCTCTTCCCGATCGTGCTCATCGTCTTCGTTGCGGTGGTGGTCTGGTTCGGGCGCCAAATCTACGATTTTATACTGCCCTCCGCTGCAACCGTGACGGTGCCGTCGTTCGTCGGACAGACGCTCAACGACGCCAACGCCGAGATCGAGCGTTTGAAACTCAACTCGGTGGTCGTGGACCATCAAACCAGCGACCGCTATCCCAAAGACGTCGTCATCATGCAGCGTCCGGAGGCCGGTCAGCAGGTCCGCAAGGGGCGGCAGGTCTCGTTTATAATAAGCGACGGCATCGTGGCCCGGCTGATTCCCGATCTGCGCTATCAATCGATGCGTGAAGTGCAGCTCGATCTGTCGCGCTCGCACCTGCAGCTCGGTAAAGTAAAATACGCTCGGAGCGACGTCATTCCGGAAGGTCACGTCATCTCGCAGAATCCTCCCGCGCTGGTGAGCGCACACGAGGGTGACGTCGTCGCGGTCGTCGTTAGCCGGGGCGGTCGTGCAAACCTCATCGTTCCCGACTTCGTCGGGCTAACGATCGATCAAGCGCGAGCGCTCGCCACCGACGCCGGAATCAAGATCGGTCAGGTCGTCTGGACGCCGCTGGGTAAGAAGGCGCCGCCGCACGGAATGGTCGCGCGGCAGGTTCCGCCGCCGAAAGCGAAGATCGCTTCCTACGACCCCGTTGCGCTGCAGGTGAGCGCAGGTCCCAACGAGTCGGGATATCTCATTCGACAGGTGCGCGTTCTCGTTTCGGTTCCCGAAGTTCAGGACGTCGCGAACGATCAGCAGCTCGACGTTCGACTCTCGCTCACCGATGCGACGGGTCAATACGATCTCTACCATGCATTCGCCGAGCCGGGACAGAAGCTCGACTTCACCGTTACGGCGGTCGGCACGTCGCTGCTCGATATGTACGTCAACAACACGCTGGTCGGCGAAACGCGCCTCGGTTCCGAACCGCCGAAAGTCTACAGCACGTCGAACCCCTCGCCGTCACCGACATGACCGTTCTCGCACCCTCGTTGCTGTCGGCCGATTTTGCGCGGATTGCCGAGCAGATCGCGTGCGTGCAAGGTGCCGGCGCGGATTATCTCCATCTCGACATCATGGATGGACGTTTCGTCCCCAACATCACCTGGGGGCCGAAGATCGTCGGTGATTTGCGGCGCCTTTCGCCGCTGGTTTTCGACGCGCACCTGATGATCGTCGAGCCGGACCGATACGTGGACGATTTTCGGGCCGCGGGCTGCGACCGCATCACGTTTCATTTGGAGGCGACGCCTCACTCGCAACGGCTGCTCGCGCATATTCGCGATATCGGCGCCCGACCCGGGCTCGCGATCTGTCCGCAGACGCCGGTCGAGCTGCTGCAAGACGTCGTCGAGGATTGCGACACGATCTTGGTGATGAGCGTCAACCCGGGCTTCTCGGGGCAAACGTTTATCGCGCACGCCATTGAAAAGGTTCGCGAGGCGCGGGTGCTCGTGGACCGGCTCAATCCCGAGTGCTTGATCGAGGTTGACGGCGGAGTCGGAGCAGAGAACGCGCGCGACCTCGTGGTAGCCGGTGCCGACGTCTTGGTGATGGGCTCGGCGGTCTTCGACGCGCCGGATCCCGCGGCCGAACTGCGCCGCATCCGCTCGCTCTTGGCGTGAACGAAGACGCAATAGTCGCCGCCATCCGCGCCGTCATCAATGACTGTCATCCTGAGCCCGCCCGCGCAGCGGACGCAATCGAAGGGGGCAACGACGCCGCGCTTTGGCAGCCGTCGCGCTCGCACCGCAGCGCCATCTCGACCGACATGCTTGTCGAAGGCGTGGATTTTACGCGCGACTTGATGTCTCTCGAGGACGCCGGCTGGCGCGCGATGGCGGCCAATGTCAGCGACCTTGCCGCAACGGGAGCGCGGCCGGTGCTCGCGACGGTTGCGCTCGGCCTTCCGCAAGCGCTGAGGCTGGAAGAGGTGCTAGAGATCTATCGCGGCTTGGCGGGCTGCGCGGCGCGTTACAAGCTGGCAATTGCCGGCGGCGATCTTTCGCGCGCCGACGCGATCGCGATCGCGATAACCGTCGTTGGTGAAATTCGGCCGTCCAACGTCAAAACGCGCTCCGGCGGCCGCCCGGGGGACGTGCTCGCCGTAACGGGCGCGCTCGGGGCAGCGCGCGCGGGGCTCGAGCTCACGCGCGAGCCGATTCCGCTCGAAGGACTTGAGGAGGAGGCGCTGCGAGCATTTCGCCGGCCGGAGGCGCGCGTGGCCGAAGGTCGCTTTTTCGCGGCGAGTCGTAACGTGCGGGCGATGATGGATCTCTCGGACGGCCTCGCGACCGACGTCCGCCGGCTCGCCGCCGCAAGCGGGTGCGGTGCCGAGCTCGACAACATCCCGGTCGCGAAATCCGCGCGCGCCCTTTGCGTCGTGCGAAACGACGACCCGGCGCGGTTTGCGCTGCGCGGCGGTGAGGATTTCGAACTGCTTGTGGCGATCCGGGCGCGCGCCTTCCCGCACCTAGCTGTTCGGTACGCGGCGCACTTTGGGCGCGAGCTCGCGCCGGTTGGGGTACTACGGGCGCAGAAGGGTGTCGCTTGGAACGGAGAGCCGCTCGAGTTCTCCGGTTGGGATCACTTCGCGCGCTAGCGCGTTAGGCGCGACGCGTTACGCGGTTCGATCGAAGGCAGCTGGTGCAGACCCGCGCGGTACGGTGGACGCCATGGTCATCAATCCGGACGGACTGCAAATTCGGCAGCCAACGCCGCTTCGTCTTATTCATCGCGTGACTGACGTTATTGCCCGCTTTGGGCCCCTTGCTGCAAATTTCGCACCGCTTCGCCATAGCCGGCAGATAGTATCACGTTGGCCGCCGATGCGTCCACCCCCGACGTGTCACCCTGAGCGAGGCTCGAAGCGCCGCGGGTGTCATCCCTGAGCGAAGCGCCAAGCGCCGTAGGTGTCATCCTGAGCGGAGCGACGCTGAGCGAGCGTAGCGAGTCGAAGCGGAGCGAAGTCGAAGGGCCGAAAAGTTGACGCTAGGCAAGGATTCCCAGGTTGGCTCCAAAAGACGCGGCCATGGGCCGAGCGCGAATCGCGGTTGATGCGATGGGAGGCGACCACGCTCCCCACGAGATCGTTGCGGGCGCGCTGCTGGCCGCGCAGGAGTTCGACGTCGAGATTCTGCTGGTCGGCGATGAGGCGCGCGTCCGGCCGCTTCTACGCGGCCAAGGGGCCGGGCGGATCCATTTGCTCCACGCCCCCGAGTCGGTCGCCATGGACCTCTCCCCCTCGACGGCGCTCCGCTCGTGCGAGCGGACCTCGCTAGGCGTCGCCGTCAATCTTGTAAAAAAAGGCGAGGCCGACGCGGTTGTTTCGGCCGGCAACAGCGGCGCGTTCCTCGCGATCGCGTTGATCAAGCTGCGAACGATCGAGGGCATTTCGCGTCCGGCGATCGCGACGGTCTGGCCCGCGCTCAACGGTCCGACCGTACTGCTCGACTCGGGCGCCAACGTCGATTGCAGGCCCGAGTGGCTCGAGCAGTTCGCGATCATGGGCTCGGCGTATGCGAAGGCGGTGCTCAACGTGGCGGAGCCGCGAGTCGGCATTCTCTCCGTGGGTGAGGAGCGTAATAAAGGAAATCAACTCGTGCTCGAAGCGGCGCGGCTTTTGGAGGCGGCCCCGGTGCGCTTCATCGGCAACGTCGAGGGGAGCGATCTCTTCCACAACGTCGCCGACGTAATCGTTACCGATGGTTTCGTCGGCAACGTCGTTCTCAAGACCGGGGAAGGATTGTTCGCCGATCTCGCCCAGGTGATGCGCGACGCGCTCCTTGGAGGGAACCTGCTGACCAAAATCGGCACGGGGTTGCTGGTACCGGCGCTCAAACGTTTGCGAAGACGTTTTGACTACGAGACCTACGGCGGCGCGCCGCTGCTCGGTCTTCGCGGGAATTGCATCGTGACGCACGGACGCGCTACCCGCAAGGCGCTCAAACATGCGATCGGCGCGGCCGCTCAAGAAATCAATCACGACGTTATCGGAAAGATTAGCGAGCATATCGTTCCGCGTCTCGTGCCGACGTAACGTCCACAAGTTCCGGCCGCCATGCTCGGCGTCTACGTTCACCTTCCGTTCTGCCCGTATCTTTGCCCGTACTGCGATTTTACGAAGTGGCCTTTGCGCGCTTCGAGCGCGCGCCGCTATTTGGAAGCGCTCTTGGCCGAAATCGATCGCGAACCGCCGGCAGCTGCCGGCTCGATCTATCTTGGCGGTGGAACGCCCAACGCCTACGACGCGCCGGCGATCGTTCGAGTGCTCGCACTCTTGGCACAACGATTCCCGGGTGCGCGTGAAATCTCGATCGAAGTAAATCCGGAACTGCTGCGCGACGGCGATCTCCACGCTTATCGCGAAGCCGGAATCAGCCGCCTTTCGATCGGCGTGCAGTCCTTCGAGCCGGACGAAATTCAAACGCTCGGCCGAAAGCACACCGTCGAGCAAATCGGACGCGTCGTCAAGTCGGCGCGTTCGTCGGAGTTTCGATCGGTTTCGCTGGATTTGATGTTCGCCGTGCCGGGCCAGACCCCGGCGAGTTGGCGGCACTCGCTGCGTTGCGCGATCGAGCTTGACGTGGATCACATCTCGGCATACGGGCTGACGGTGGAAGAGAACACGCCGTTTGCGGCCTGGCGCGCGCGCGAGCCCGGCGCATTTTTTGACGACACGCGCGAAGCCGAGCTCTACGCGATCGCGATCGAGACGCTGCAAGCGGCAGGTTATGAACAATATGAGATCAGCAACTTCGCGCGTCCCGGGCATCGGTGCGCGCACAATCTCAACTATTGGGCAAACGGCGAGTACGTCGGAATCGGCGTAGGCGCGGCATCGTATCGCGCCGGCCGGCGCAGCGTGCATACGCGTTCTCTAGACGAGTACGTCGCGGCGGTGGTCGAAGACCGGCCGATTCCGTCGGAAGCCGAGCGGCTGGAAGGTCGTAAACGCGTCGGTGAGGCATTGATGCTCGCGCTTCGGACCGCGCAGGGGGTTGGGCTAAGCGAGTTCAAAGAACGCTACGGGGTCGACGTGATGACGGATTACGCTCCCATCGTCGCTTGTTTCGCGCGCACCGGGCTGCTCGAGCGAGTCGGAGATAGAGTGCGGTTGACGATGCGAGGCCGATTCCTTGCCAACGATGTCTGTGGAGCTTTCGTAACATTCGAGTAACGCCCGCAACGCTCTCCGAAACCATCCTACGCGCCGCATTCGTCATCGTGTTCGGCGTCACGGGCTTTCTGTTGGGACGCGAAGCCTACTTCAGTCTGCTCTCTCCACATTTTGCAAACGAGGCGCTGCAGTTAGCCTTCCTCATTCTCTCTCCGGTGGTTGGTGCGATCGTCGGCGCGCTGCTCGCGCCGATCGCGCAAGCGCTCTTCGAGGGTCAGCTGCGCCAAGCGGAAGGGGCAATGGAGCGGCTTACTCCGTCCGAGATTGCGGGCGGTGCGGTCGGTTTGGTAGTCGGCCTTTTGATTGCCTTTCTCATCAAAGGCATCGTCTTCGAATTGATTTCGGATTTCGGCCGGGCCGGAACGTACGTCGCAATCGTCCTCTATCTGATCCTTGCAATCTTCGCCGCATATCTCGGTGCAACGGTCGGCGCGAAGATTCGGATCGTGCCGATGCCGCGTGCGGTCGGCAATGCCGACGGTATCGCAAAGCTCGTTGATACCTCTACGATCGTAGATGGGCGGATCGTCGAAATCGTCGAGAGCGGATTTCTCGAAGGCGAGCTGATCGTTCCGCGCTTCGTTTTGCGCGAGCTGCAGGCAATCTCGGATTCCGTAGATCCGCTCAAGCGAACGCGCGGCCGCCGCGGTTTCGACGTGCTCAGCCGCCTGCAAGAGCTCGCGGCAGTACAGATTAGCGAGCGAGATTTCTCCGATATGGCCCCGGGCAACGTGGACGCGCGGTTGGTGCGTCTGGCGCAAGAGCTTGGCGCCAAGCTCGTGACCAACGATTACAATCTCAACCGCATCGCACACGTCGAAGGAGTCTCGGTGCTCAACGTCAACGAGCTCGCCAACGCGGTCAAGCCGGTCGTGCTTCCCGGCGAGGAGCTGCACGTTGCCGTGATTCGCGAGGGCAAGGAGTTTCATCAAGGCGTCGGTTACCTTGAAGACGGAACGATGATCGTCGTCGAGCACGGACGGCGCCTGATCGGCGAGGAGACCGACGTCATCGTCACGAGCGTGCTGCAAACGGTCGCCGGGCGCATGATTTTCGCGCGGCCGAAGCGGGAGGGCGTCGCTTCTTGAAGTGGGCCGCGGTCGTCGTCGCCGCGGGACGCGGTACGCGTCTGCACGGTCCCAAGCAGCTTATAAATCTCGCCGGACTTCCGATGGTAGGGTGGTCGCTCAAGCTCTTTGCAACGATGCCGGAGATTGTGGAGCTCGTGGTGGCAACCGAGCCGGAATCGCTGGAACCGATTCGCTCGCTTTTGACCGAGCTTGCGCCGGAGTGCGCCGCGCGCGTCGTGCGCGGCGGAGCGATCCGCCAGCAGAGCGTTTACGAAGGTTTGCGCTCCGTCTCGTCGGAGGTGGAAGGCGTGCTCGTTCACGACGGTGCGCGCCCGTTAGTGAGCGCGGCCGACGTGCGAGCCGGCATGGGCGAGACACGCGCCGGGCGGGCCGCGCTGCTCGCGACGCCGGTGGTAGATACGATCAAGACGGTCAATCCTCAATCCTTGCGGGTCGGAACGACGCTCGACCGACGTACGCTTTGGGCGGCGCAGACGCCGCAGTTCGCGCTCACCGCGGAGCTGCGAGCGGCGCACGAGCGCGCACGACGCGAGGGTATCGAGGCGACGGATGACGCGGCGTTACTCGAACGAATCGGAATCGAGGTGGTCGTCGTTCCCTCGACCGGCGAGAACTTCAAGGTAACGCATCCCGCCGACGTTGCGCGCGCTCACGCGATACTTGCGGCGCGCTGTCATCCTGAGCCTGCCCCGTGTCATCCTGAGCCTGTCGAAGGATGACGCGCATCGGACACGGCTTCGACGCGCATCGTCTTGTCGAAGGACGCCGGTTCGTGCTTGGTGGCGTGCACGTTCCGTTCGAGCGTGGCGCACTCGGTCATTCCGACGGCGATGTGCTCGCTCACGCGCTTGCGGACGCGTTGCTCGGCGCTGCGGCTCTCGGCGATCTCGGCGCGCGCTTTCCCGACACGGATCCGCGCTGGAAAGATGCCGACTCGATGGAGCTGCTTGCGCAATGCGCGGCAGCCGTGCGCGCGGCGGGATTTGCAATAAATAACGTTGACGCAACCATCGTCGTCGAACGGCCGAAGCTTGCACCGTTCATCAGCCGAATGCGTGAGAACGTCGCTTCGCATTTGGCGTTGGACGTCGCCGCCGTCAGCGTCAAAGCCAAAACGAGCGAGGGAATGGGCTATGCCGGCGACGGCTCGGGCCTGGCAGTTTATGCGGTCGCGCTCCTGTCATCGGCGCCATGAACCCTCTGGTTGACCGACCGGGTTAAGCTGTTGATGGCCCTTCAGCGGGTTGACGGTAACAAGTGGTTCGATGACGTGCTGGCCGACTTGCAGGCGGCCCTCGAGCGCGATCCCGCGGCGCGGGGTTGGCTCGACGTCGTGCTCTCGTACCCCGGCTTCCACGCACTCGTCGCCCACCGGCTGGTTCACCCGCTCTACCGTGCGGGCGTCCCGATTCTCCCGCGCTTCTTGGCAAATATCTCGCGCTTTCTCACTCAGGTCGAGATCCATCCGGCGGCCAAGATCGGCAAGGGCGTCTTCATCGATCACGGTTCAGGTGTCGTGATCGGCGAAACGGCCGAACTCGGAGACGGCTGCACGATCTATCAGGGCGTTACGCTCGGCGGCACGAGTCTTTCGCATGGAAAGCGCCATCCAACGCTCGGTCGCAACGTCATCGTCGGCGTAAACTCGAGCGTACTCGGCGCGATTGTGCTGGGTGATAACGCGAAGGTCGGTGGAGGTTCGGTCGTCGTCAAAGACGTGCCCGCGAACGCTACGGTCGTCGGCGTCCCGGCGCGAGTGGTCGCGCAGGACGGCAAACCGATTCGCGTCGTTTCAGAA
Organism: Vulcanimicrobiota bacterium; assembly: GCA_963748875.1. Taxonomy (GTDB): domain Bacteria; phylum Vulcanimicrobiota; class Vulcanimicrobiia; order Vulcanimicrobiales; family Vulcanimicrobiaceae; genus Cybelea. The sequence goes on along the minus strand of CAVVKC010000001.1, from coordinate 3,205,161 downwards.
CGACCGCAAGTGGATATGCCGGACCCAACGACCGATGCGATCGTGCGGCTGCAACGGAAGCTTGCCGAACTCGAGAAGCGATTGGCCGAGCTCGAGCACGGCGAAGCCTCTGAAGAAGAAGCCTGGAGCTGGGTAATCTGATCTGAAGCTGTATAACACGCGGACGCGCGGCGTCGAGGAATTCGTGCCGTTGCATCCCGGCGACGTACGCATCTACGTCTGCGGGCTGACGCCGTCGGCGCAAGCGCACCTCGGCCACGCACGTTCGTTTCTTTTCTTCGACGTTCTTCGACGGTATCTAACGCATCGCGGCTACCGGGTGACGTACGTGCAGAACGTTACCGACATTGACGATCGCAGCATCAACGCCGCGAGGGAAACCGGCGAGGATTACCATGCCATCATCGATCGCCACTACGCCGAATTCAAAGCGTCGATGCGTAAGCTCGGCGTCCTCGACTACGACCACGAGCCCTACGCAACGCGATACATCGAGCCGATTCAAACGATGATACGCGAGCTCGTGGCTGGTGGTCACGCGTACGTGACCGCAGACGGCATTTATTATCGCGTCTCGACCTTTGCAAACTACGGTCGGTTGGCCAACCGCAACGTCGAAGAGCTCGAGGCGGGTGCGCGCATCGAGGTGAACGAGAAGAAAGAGGACCCGCTCGATTTTGCGCTTTGGAAGTTTGCGAAGCCGGGCGAGCCGCGCTGGGCGTTCGAGCCCTACGGCGAAGGCCGCCCCGGCTGGCACATCGAGTGCTCGGCGATGGCACGAACGCTGCTCGATCCGCAAGGGACCGGCTTCGATATCCACGGCGGCGGTGCCGATCTGATCTTCCCGCATCACGAGAACGAGATCGCGCAAAGCGAACCCCTGATGGCGGACCCGCCGATGGCGAACTTCTGGGTGCACGGCGGCCTGCTGCTCTTCGACAATCGCAAGATGGCGAAGTCGCTGGGGAACTTCGAGCCGCTGAGCGACCTGCTGGAACGCCACGATCCGCAGGCAATTCGCTGGCTCTTCCTGCAGACCGGTTATCGCAAGGTGATGAACTTCACCGAGGAATCGATCGCCGCCGCCGCACTTGGGCTCGCGCGAATCAAAGCCGGTTATCGAAACTTGGCGCCGGCGACCGATGGAGAGCAGGCCGACGATGTGGAGCTCGACGCCAGAATGGAAGCCGCTCTCGACGACGACGTGAACACCGCGGCCGCGATTGCCGTGCTCTACGATGTCGTAAACCGCTCGACGACTAGCCGCGAAGGTCTCGAGTATTGGCTCGGCGTGCTTGGCATTGCGCCGAATGCATCGTGGCTCGAAGAACCCTCCGCCGAACTTGCGCCCGATTTCATCGAGCGGTTGGAGCGCGCGTTACAGGAAGCGCGCGTCGAATCGGCGCGCGACGCGCTCGAAGGCGCGACACCGCAGGAGGCGATCGAGCGAATCGTACTGTTGCGTAACGATGCGCGCCGTGCCAAAGACTGGCCGGCCTCCGACCGGCTTCGCGACGCTCTCCAAACCTGCGGCATCGAAGTCAAAGATTCGAAAGAAGGCACGACGTGGAGCGTCGCCGCTTCAACGCTCTAGACTTCGACGATCTAATCTACGGGATTCACGCGGTCGGCGAAGCGCTTGCCGCCGGCGAGCCGTTGCGTGCGATCCATCTCGCTGCGAATCGGTCGAAGGAGCGCGCTCTTACGGAGCTGCTCGCACAAGCAAAGGAGCGAGGCATTCCGGTGCGCTCCGAGCGCCGCGAATTCTTCGAGAGATTGCCGTTCAAGGCGCATCAAGGCATCGTTGCGATCGCGCCGCCCTTTGCGTACGCCTCGCTTCACGACATTCTCGCTCGGCGCCGCGACGGTAAAGCTCGGTTGATTCTGGTTCTCGACCACCTGACCGACCCGCATAACGTCGGCGCCATAATTCGCACCGCCGAGGCCGCGGGCGCCGACGGCGCGATCTTGCCCGATCGGCGATCGGCCGGAGTCAACGCCACGGTTCGAAAAGCCGCTGCCGGCGCGGCGGCGCACTTGCCGATCGCTCGGGTCGCCAATATCGCCGATGCGATCCGGGCCATGAAGAAGGCGGGCATATGGGTTGCCGGCGCCGATGCCTCGCCGGAGGGAGTCGAAGCGTGGCAGGCCGACCTGAACCGCGATCTTGCAATCGTCATCGGCGGCGAGGGAAGCGGCCTTGCCCAACTCGTCCGGCGAGAGTGCGATTACTTGGTTAGGCTGCCTATGCGAGGGCAGATAGCCTCGCTCAACGCCTCGGTCGCCGCCGCTATTCTCATTTATGAGACCTTAAGACAACGCGAGTGCTCGCTTCGTCCTTGACGGGGGAGGGGGAACCTCCTATATACTTAGCGACGACGTGCCGCGCCCGACGGGCTGCGGCCTGCGCATGCGGCTCGTCTTAACCACGAGGCAGACAAAGAATTATGGCAATGACCCATCCAGTGGCGGATGGAGTGGAATACCAGCAAAGGGTCGACGAAGACCTGGTTGCTATCGCCAAGACCGGCGACAACCTGGCGATGGAATACCTACTCAATAAGTATAAAAATTTCGTTCGCATCAAGGCAAAGAGCTACTTTCTGATCGGAGCGGACCGCGAGGACATCATCCAAGAAGGTATGATCGGTCTGTACAAAGCCGTGCGCGACTTTAAGGCCGATAAGCTCTCGAGCTTCCGAGCCTTCGCCGAGCTGTGCATCACGCGGCAGATCATCACCGCGATCAAGACGGCGACCCGGCAGAAGCACATTCCGCTCAATCAATACATCTCGCTCAACAAGCCGATCTACGACGAAGACAGCGAGCGTACGCTGCTCGACGTCATGGCGTCGCAGAAAACCTCCGATCCCGAGGAGCTCGTCGTAACGCAGGAAGTCTCGGACGACATCCGTCAGCGCATTCGGCAGAATCTTTCGGAGCTTGAATCGCAGGTGCTCGAATCGTACCTGGAAGGAAAGAGCTACCAGGAGATGGCGCGAGATCTCGGGCGTCACGTGAAGTCCATCGACAACGCGCTCCAGCGCGTGAAGCGCAAGATCGAGAAGAACCTCGCCGAGTTCGAGTTCCAGTAGCACTCTGTCGTCAACCTGAGCGGAGCGCACCCGTTTGTCATCCTGAGCGGAGCGAACGCAGTGAGCGAAGTCGAAGGACGAAGGAATGACTCTCCGCTCGCCCCCCATTGTCATCCGAAGCCTGTCGTTGTCATCCTGAGCCTGTCGAAGGATGACTCGCCGCTCGACCGCCATTGTCATCCTGAGCGGAGCGAACGCAGTGTGCGAAGTCGAAGGACGAAGGATGACTCGCCGTTACGCTTTCGTCCTAGCCGCACTCGCGTTGATCGCGGCGTCGGCGGGGCTGGGCAGCTGGAGTAGCGGACCATCGCTGCCGGTCGCGCGCAGCGAAGTTGCGGTCGCGTCGCTGAGCGATGACATATATGTTATCGGCGGCTATGCCAACGGCGATGTGGATCAAGATCTGGTCGACGTCCTAGAAGCCCGCAGCAAAACGTGGCGTGCCGTCGCACCGCTGCCGCGTGGACTCAATCACGTCGGCGCGGTGGGTTATCACGGAAAGATCTACGTCTTCGGTGGATTCTCGGCGCAGAATAACTCCGCCGTCGCCGACGCCGGCGTTTACGATCCGACCAGGAATGCTTGGAGCGCGATTGCGCCGCTGCCGCGCGCGCTGGGCTCGGTCTCGGTGGCGGTGCTCGGCAACGAGATCCATCTCGCTGGCGGCCGGGACACGCATAGCGTCCGGACGCATCTCATTTACAATCCGGCGACGAACGGCTACTCGGAACGCGCGCCGTTGCCGGTCGGGCGCGATCACATGGGCCTCGTCGGCTTTAACGGCAAGCTCTACGCAATCGGCGGGCGGATCGATACGCCGGCTCACAACACGGCGTACGCCGACATCTATAACCCGCGGACCAATGCTTGGACGTCGGGTGCGCCAATGCCGACCGCGCGCAGCGGCATGGCCGTCGCCGTTTACGAGGGGAAAATCTTTGCGATCGGCGGCGAACAGAGCGGAATGGCGGCGGCGTTCGCGACAAACGAAGCGTACGATCCGGCAACGAACAGTTGGTCGAAGTACGCATTACTGCCGCAAGGCCGGCACGGCACCGGCGCCGTCGTCGTCAGCGGACACCTGTTCGTTCCAGCCGGCGCACCGGTACCCGGAGGCAGCGTCCAAAGCAATTCGCTGTTGGTTTTCACGCTATGATGGCGCCGCTACGGATTGGTATCGTCGCCTGCTCCGCGGAGGGCGCAGCTCTCTGCTACCGAACGATTTGTTCGGAAGGCGCAGCGATGCTCGGCCCGCACGCGCATCCTGACGTTTCTATTGATGCGCCGTCTTTCGCGAAGTACTGCGAGCGTCTCGAACGCAACGACTGGCCCGGCCTGGGCCGGCTCATGCTCGACTCTGCAGATCGGCTGGCGCGAATCGGCTGCGACTTTTTAATCTGTCCCGACAACACCATTCATCAGGCGCTCCCGCTGATCGAGACGCGACTGCCGCTGCCGTGGCTTCACATTGCCGATGTTGTAGCCGAGGAGGCGGCTCGACGCGGCTTCCGGCGGCTGGGCTTGACCGGAACGCGCTGGCTCGTCGCCAGCGAAGTTTATCCGGAAAAGCTCCGAGCGCGCGGCATCGAGCACGCTCGCCCCAGTTCCGAAGAGCGCGAGGAGATCAATCGTATTATCATGCACGAGCTCGTCTACGGCGCCGTCAAGCCGACCAGCGTCGCATATTTCCAAAACGTCATCGCGAAAATGAAAGAGCGCGGCTGCGATGCCGTCGTCCTCGGCTGCACTGAAATTCCGCTGATCATCAATGACTCGAACTCAGCGCTGCCGACGCTCGACTCAACGCGGCTTCTCGCCCGCGCCGCGCTGCATCACGCCTGTCAGCCCAATCTCTCGACGATGAGGCGATAGACCTCCTCGCGATCTGCGACCGGATCTACTACCATCACCTCTGTCTCCCCGTCTTCGGGTTCGATGCAAACCGTTACGCGGCCGCGAGCGCACACATCCATGCAGCTGGTGCTGATGGCGCGGATCCCGCCCCAGCGGCCGTCCTCTTTCAATCGGTCTTTTAGCCAATTGCGAAGGTGAAAGTCGCCGATCTGAGCCGCGATCTCGGGATCCTCTTCGGGGATGCGTTCTTTGAAACAGCGTTCGCAGACGAGCACGAGCCCACCCTGCATCCACTTTGGTTTGACCTCTTGCATGCGTGACGCGTTAGCTGGGCTGCAGCACTCCAAAGATATTACCGTCAGGGTCTTTGAAATAGGCGAGTAACCCGACGCTCGGGATCTCTTGCCGATCGACGGCGACGGTTCCGCCGTATCGTAGTATCGCGGCTTGCGTGTCGTCGAACGACTCGACGCCGATCGTGCAGACGTAGGCGTTGACCGCGGCATTGTCGAGCGGCGTCCCTCCGCGGCGCGGCACGATTCCCCCATCTATGCCGCGTCCTTCGCCCGTGCTCACGAGCCAATACTCAGTGGGCCCGTCCCACTTCGAGATTTTCCAACCGAAAACGGACGAGTAAAAGCTACTCGCTACCTCCGGATCGCCTGCGTGGATTTCAAAGTGCACGACTCGCGGCATAGGAACCTTTCTAGAGCAAGGATGATGGAGCCGACGGAGGGATTCGAACCCACGATCCCGATCTCTCAGGGCCTGATTACAAGTCAGGTGCGTTAACCACTTCGCTACGTCGGCGGCAATAATTGCAGTTGTTTCAACGCTCGCTCGAAAACCTTTTGCGGCCTGGCAGTTCTCCTTGCGGCGACGCTTGCAAACTGAAATTTGATCGGATTAGTTCGGCCGCCAAGCCGATGGGCTCTCCCTCGACCACGATTCAGCCCTCGAAACGTAGGAGTTAGCGCGTGACAATTTGGGCAAAGTAAGGTGAGATTCTCTAAGCGATAGTTTTGCCAGTTCCTGTCGATGTGGTCGACCTCGATTGGAACTCTCTTGGTGGCAGGATGACGCTCGGCCCAGCCGCATCTCGTGCAGCGTTCGCCCAGGTGATCGACCAGGTAGTTGCGCAAGAACGTCGTCGTTCCCAACGCGCTATAGTTACCGGCTTCTAAGAGCTGCACTAGCTCGCGACGGCGGAAGTTTTGCTGGCACTTAAACGAGCAATACTTCGTCGCGCCTGCCTTGATGAGATCTCCACATTCCGCCGAACACCACCCGCGAAATTTCTTTGCACTCATGTTATCAATGCTACGATGTCACTGTGCCATACGTATGGCCTAGTGATTGCGAGAGTTTGCAATTCGATCCCAGCGCGCACGGGTGTAGATCGTTGCAAAGCCGCAGCGATGAAAGTTTCGTTCCGATGCGCTCCCGGGAGCTGCCGCTGCATAGACGATCCGCGCGCCGGCGTTGCGAGCGCGAGCGATGCGATCGCGGATCATTGCGATCTGCCAACCGCGATGACGATACTCTGGAAGCGTCGAGCCCGCAATGAGGGCGGCGCACTCACCACGCACGGTCATTACCGCAGTCGCAACCACCGCGCCGTTCTCGCGCGCTTCGAGTACGATCGCGGCCGGATTTGACGCGAGGACTCGCGCTACCGTATCGTCGTGCGCAACGGTACGGCGCTCGGCGAAGCCTGCGACCGACGCGCGAATCCAGCCTTCCAAGTCCGACGCGACCGAGATGCGTTCGTCGCGCAGCGCGTGCGCATCCGGATCGGTCGCGACAAGAACGTTATCGTACTCCACCGGCGCGAAACCGGCCGCAGCCAAGGCACGTCCGAGCGCCGGATCCGTGAGCGGCGTCACGAAAACGCGAGGCGTGGCGCTGCGCGATTCGTAGAACTCGGTGATTCGAGCGACGTCGCCGCCGCGGATAAGCGAGAGCACTCCGATTCCAAAGGCTCTAGAGAAGGGCGAAGCGACCCCCGCAAAAGCGGCGACTCCACCCGCGACCTCGATGCACTCGGCGCCGGCATCGGCGAAGAGGCGCGCAACCCGAGCGATGCCGCTGCGGATGCCCTCTAGCTCGGCCCGCGCGATCGTGTCGTGAAGCGCTGGGGTCGGCAACAACGACTGGCGAGCTATGGCGACCGCTCCCACAATACGCGCGTGTAGAGCGTCTCGAATCCGCAGCGGCGGAAGTTGCGCTCGGAGCTACTCGCCGGTCGCGCCGTCGCGCGCATGAAACGTACTCCGAGTTCGCGAGCGCGCGCGATGCGATCGCGGATCATCGCGAGGTGCCAGCCGCGTCCGCGAAACGCTGACAGGGTCGAGCCGGCGAAGAAGGCCGAACACTCGCCGCGCAAATCCATCGCCGCGGTCGCGACGATCGCACCCTCTTCGCGGCCGGCCAACGCGCAGACGCCATCCGAGGACGCAAGCAGTATCGCGATCCGATCGTCGCCCGGCTTCAACGTTTCTACCTCCATAAATCCCTGCGTGGAGGCGCGCGCCCAGGCGTGGAGATCCGCAGCCACGGCGATTCGATCGTCGGATCGGGCGAATCCGTCGAACGTGTCGGAAGCGAGCACGTTCTCGTATTCGCTCGGCGTATACCCCGCGGCGGCCAACGCTAGTGCCAGCGACGGGTCCGCGAGCGGCGTCACGAAGACGCGCGGCGTGGCGCCGCGGGATTCGTAGAAATCGCTGATCCGGGAGATGTCGCTCTGCGTCACGGGCGTTGACGATCCCACGCCGTACGACTGCGAGAGCGGAGAGTCCACACCGGTAAAGGCTACCAGGCCGCCGCCAACCTCAATACTCGTGGCGCGCACGTCGGGATCAAGCCGCTTGACGGTGGCTATGCCGGTGCGAACGCCTTCGGACTCAGAGCGTCTGATCGCTTCATCAACCTCCCTCATAAGCAGCATCGCCGTAACTTCGAACCAAGCCGAAAGGGCCCTAGCCGCACGCCGCAAAACCAGGTCGCAGTATGAGAACGCAGATAAGGCCGTTTGCCGTCATCGCATTATTCGCGGCGGTAGGCGCCGCGGGTGGTACCACCACCGTGACCGTCAATCCGTCGAGTATTGGCTTTAAGCAAGCTTTGGAGGCATGTCCGTCAGAGTCGCTGGGCACGATCTCGCTGACCCTGGGTCACGTGCGCGTCGCTCAGGGGCCGGGCGTTGAGTCCGATATTGACGTGCAGAGCGTCAGCGCGCAGACGGTAACGTTCTCAAGCGGGAGCAAAACCGCCACCGCCATGGTGAACGCGCTGAAGAATACCGTATCGGCGAAGCATGTAACGCTCGCATCGCGCCGACGCGTAGCTTGCGTGGCGCCGGACTGACCTGCGCGTTTGCACTGCACGCCTAATCTGAACCTATTCGGGTTTAAGGTTTTCTCAATCTGAACCACGGTGAGGCCGAGCATGCTTGAGTCGTAAGCCGCTCGGAGGGCCTCAGCATAGTGAAAAAGCTGTCGTTCGTCGTACTCGTTGCCGTACTCGCGGCCTGTAACGGAAACGCTGCACTCCAGCCCGATCCCATTTCCGCGACCCCATTGTCGGCTTGCGATGCATCGCCCGATAGCGCGATCGCGACGAGGCCGGCAGCCCAGATACGGAGCGTCTACCAACCCGATTGGGCCGGTCCCGTTCTGTTCGCCCCTAATCAGGTGCCGCTGCATATTCCGGTGCATCGCTTCTGCGCCGTCGAGGGCGAGTGGACCGTTCCCGCGGCAAAACCAACCATCAACTGTTACGATCGCCACGAGCCGACCGACGGATCGTCGTTATGGATCGCCCTCGACGGCTGGAGCGCAACCTTCAAGGCTCACGCTAAGAGGAGCAACGGCAAGTGGTACACGTACCCTTCGACCGACATCCTGCAGGCCGGCTCGGAATCCGACGTTCCGTGTTACAAGGGCGGACCGCTCGGGAAATATCGAACGTTTGCGTATTTCTGGATCGAATGGTCGGGGCTAAGAAACGTTGCGGTCGCGCCGCACGAGCGAAATCTGCCGCTCCACGCCGGAGATAGAATCTACGTTCGCATCGCTGCGACCACGACCGGTCCACGGGCATGGCAGCGGGCAACGCTTTGGTTCGTTAACGAGACCACCGGCTTCGCGCTGCCTCCGCGTACCTTCGATTCCGGCTGCATCGATTGCTACACACCATTCCAGCGGCCCGCGACGCTCTTCGGCAACACGGCCGAATGGATGACCGAAGCGACGTTTTATAGCAGCGATAACCCGAAGTGGCCGAACACGCTCGACGACTTCGGAAACGTCGAAATGACGCGCGTCAATGTCGTCGACCAAGACGGCGTCACCTACGATCTAACGCAACCGCGCGGTGCGATTGCGAACGTTGATTGGATGACGTGGAACGGCGTGCCGCTCGGACAGCACGGAACGCTGCTCGCTTGTGCGGCAATCGATGGTCCTCGGGAAGTGACGTTCGAGCGAGCGCCATACGCGATCGCTACGCCGGGGCAGCAGGGCAATCTCGAACCCAAGCCGAGACGCTGCCGCTAGATCTACGTTCCTGCGACGATCCAATCGTCGACGACGTATTGCGCGCCGGTGCTCGTGATCGTCAGCTTGCCGTTGCCCGCAGCGTTGGTGCGCAACGTCGCGAGCTGCGTGCGTCCCGTTGTGATCACGCCGTTTACCTCAACCGGTTGGCGGCTCGTCGTCGTTACGTCGAGGGTATCGCCGCTCGCAAATCGTCCGCTCGCAACGCTAAGATTGAAGAGCTGGCTGTGGCGGAACGCCATCGCGATCGGGATTTCAAACGCGTTCTCGGAAGTGCCGCCTTTCAGAACGAAGGCCGGCGCGTTCATCGGGCAGCTCGCGCTGGCCATATTACGCTCGATGGAGAGGCTGCCGATTGCACCCTGCACGACGGCGCCGCTCGCGCGCGCCGACCAGAGCGCGGTTCCGCGCACATCCGCGGCCCGCTTGCCGCCGCTGACCGCACCGCTCTGCCAGCCGAAGGTCGCGTCGAGGGACGGGATACCGCTCGCGCTATAGCCCGCGGAGCTCTGACAGTAGTCGCCGACGCCGTTCCCGCGCATGATCAGCTCAGAGCCCGAGTTGATCTGCTTGCCGTCCCGTTCGACCACGTACTGGCGCAGCGACCGCAGAGCGAGATGACTCGCGGCGTGCCCGGAAAGTGCGCGTTGATCCGCGCTGATGTCGCGAACGAAAGAACCAAGGGCATCCGTGATTGCAATCGCCGCTTTCGCGTTCTCTGAAGCGGTGCTGCGATGGGCGTCCAGCGAGTCGGCGGCATCGCTTACGGTTTGAACGCCGTCGACCGCGGCAGGCAGCGAAAGCCCGGCAGGACCGAAGCAGCCGGCAAGGAGGTAACCTGCGAGGGCGGCAACCGCAAAGGCTGCTGGACGGGCCATCCTGGGTATACTCCTAGGTCGTAGGCGAGTTTGCTATGGCTCCCATGGTAAGGTACGCGGTTGAAGGCCACATGAGAGGTTCATGAGGAGCGGGTTCAACGGGAACCTCCGTCACCAAGCCGAGGAGCCTGTCGCCCCACTATCGTACCCTGTCGAGCCCGTTCCAACAACCACATGGGTAGGTGGCCGAGTGGTTAATGGCACCAGACTGTAAATCTGGCGCGCGAAAGCGCTACGCTGGTTCAAATCCAGCCCTGCCCAGTGTTTACCCCTCGACGGGAGCGCCTTCGCGAGGGGAAAGTAACCGGCTAAGATCGGAATTCGCCGAGGCAACCCCAAGGGCGCCCTCACAGGAGGCGTTCCAAGGCCACGACGTCGACGTATCGGCCCTCGAGGGAGCCGTGCTCCTTGAAGACGCCGACCTCGCGGAATCCCGACTTGCGGTAGAGCCGCTTGCCGTGTTCGTTGCTGTCGAGTGCGTGCAGCACGATCTTGTGGAAGCCGCTCTTTGCGGCTTCTTGCGCCAGCGCCGTTAACAAAACGTAGCCGGCGCCTCGGCCGCGATGATGCCTTGCCACGTATACGGAGAGATCGGCGATATTCGCGTGGGCGCAGCGCTGTGAAAAGGGATTCAACGAGGCCCAGCCGATAACGTCGTCCGATTCGGTCGCAACGAGAACGGCGTAGCGCCCCTCATGCGCCGACCACCATTGCGCGATCTCCTCGCGCGATTTTGGTTCGCGGTCCAACGTTGCGATGCGATCTTCGATTCCTTCGTTATAGATTCGACGGATCGCTTCGAGGTCGTCACTCGACGCACGCCGGACCGCGAAGGCTTTACTCACAGTCGTAGGGGTTCGCCGCCGAGCCGCGTAGTGTGGCCACAGTGTTGCGGGCGTTGCATAGTGGTAATGCCCTTGCCTTCCAAGCAAGAGTCGCGGGTTCGATTCCCGCCGCCCGCTCCAGAAAAGAGCCGTTACTACGGGCTTTTTTCGTCACTCGAAATGCTACGGTTGCCATTCGGTTGCCGTGCGGAGCGAAAGCCGGTCGCTTTCGGCAGCCATTCAAGCGCGCTTCGCCCGACTGAGTCGTTCGTCGATCGTCGCGATCACCTGCGCTCCCGAACCGGGCAAGAAGTGGGCGTAGATCGCCAGCGAAACGCCTCGGTCGCCGCAAACGGCGGCGGCGGACCGCCGGAGCGGCGGGGCTGAGGCGACGTGATCTTGGTCAGACTGCTTCGCCGGAAATGAAACCCGCCGCGCCGAAGATTGCGGGTGTTAACCGTTCACGGAACAAGGAGCGAGGCAGATGATGAGCTGGGAGTTTAGCCGCTGCGCTTTAAGCGTCAGCGTGGTTGCAACAATGCTCGCGGGCTGCGGCGGATCGCAGCCACCGATCGGCACGCCGGGCGCGATGCAGCAAGCACTGCCAATCGCGCCGGCTCACACGGTTGCGCGTCGCGCCCAGCTTGCGCAGTCCTTTCGGGTACTGCATAACTTCGGTTATGGCTCAGACGCTGCGGGTGGGGGCTCTCTCATTAACGTCGGTGGTACGCTGTACGGCACGACGGCTTTTGGCGGTTTATATGAAGCGGGAACTTTTTACAGCCTCACCACGAGCGGCTCGGAAAAGGTACTATACAATTTTACCGACGGCTTCGCTGGGGGCTTTCCTGACGGGCATCTCATCGACGTGGACGGGGCCCTGTACGGGACGACGTCCAGCGGCGGAACCGGCGGCGGCTCTGGAGATGGAACCGTTTACAGCATCAGCACGCGCGGCGAAGAAAAGGTGCTACACAATTTCGCCGGAGGACCCGACGACGGATGGCAGCCGTCTGGGGGGCTTATTGATGTAAATGGCATGTTTTACGGTACGACTCAAATTAGGGGGCGGTGGGCACTGCTCTCCTTCAGGCTATGGTTGTGGAACCGTGTACCGTATTAGTAAAGCCGGCGCGGAGAAGGTGCTTTACAACTTTGATCGCCGTCGAGATGGGAACACGCCATCCGCAGGGCTGATTGACGTGAAGGGCGTGCTGTACGGCACGACTTACTCTGGCGGAAATCATGACGAAGGAACCGTTTACCGCATCAGCACGAGTGGCGCAGAAAAGGTGCTCTACAGTTTTGCCGGCGAGCCCGACGGGGCATGGCCGGAAGCAGCGTTGGTCGACGTAAATGGCACGCTTTACGGAACTACATACATCGGCGGCGTGTACCCCGGTGCAGGGTCAGGGTCAGGAACGGTCTTCAGCATCACCACGAGCGGGAAGGAGCACGTCCTGCACAGTTTCGGCGGCGCACGCGACGGCTGGTATCCCAGCGGGACCTTACTCGCCGTGAAGGGCACGCTCTACGGGACCACCAGCCAGGGGGGCGTGTACAAGGAGGGTGGAGGCGCGCAAGGAGGAGGAACAGTCTTCAGCATCACTACAGGCGGTGCGGAGAAGGTGCTTTTCGACTTCATAAGACATGACGGCGAGGTTCCCGTGGGAGGCGTGATTGACGTGAATGGCACGTTCTACGGTACCACAGATCTCTTCGGCGACTACGATAAGGGAACGGCCTACGCGTTGAAGCTGTAACTCCCGCGCCCACGAGCCGCAACCGCGCCGGCTGTTGCAGGTGCAAACGTTGTCCCTTCTCGACAAGCCTTGCCAAGTCTCGACAAGCAGAAAACTACCGACAGGCAAAGGCTTAGACACATCTTAACAGGTTTCCCCAAGTCTTGGCACGCAAGGGGACAAGCGTTTTCGATTCCCGCCGCCCGCTCCATGGACGGTCTTATTCTAAAGGCTTTTTTCGTTGGCGTAAGCAGAACGGTTGCAGTCCGCAATCGCGGCCTAGACCTGGCGGGCTCGTTTTCCCTAATTCCTAACTGTGCCAGGGCTTTGCCCCTTTAAGCGCACCTGCCCATAAAAGCGGGCGTCTGCCTATAAAACCGCAGGCTTAATGCGTGAAAAATGATCCTATTTCCGCCCATCCTGGAGGGACCGGTAAGCTACCCGCATTGCACATTCTGCCGTTAAAGATCTCCCATGCGTGAGTTCCATACCTTGTCTGCGCTTTGAGCGCTTTGAACGATACCGCAAACCGCGTCGTCAAGAATTGAGCGTATGGGCCAGGCGTGGCGATCGGTGTTGGAAGCGGATTCGGTAACGGCTCCGGTTTCGTACGCAGAGCACGCTGGTACGGATACGGACCTTCGGCGAGCTGAATCCGCGTCACTCCGGTTGCGGCGAAAATCATCTGGCCTACGTTCGGCGAAACGCCCTTCGTCCCAGGTATCGGGTAGAGCAACTGAACCCAGGGCACATTCAGCGGGCAAAAGCCGGGTGTCGCCTGCGTTGCCTGCGTTTGTGACCCTGCACACGCCGCAAGAAAAGCGAGAACCGCGCAAACGCCAAAGACAGGACGGACCGGGAGATCAGTCATCGAGACGCCCCTTTCGACCTCGTAACGGTTCGACGAGGCGCTGGCGTTCCCCGGGCTTAGGGCCTGGGCCGCTTGCTCTTCGTAGGCTACCTGGACGAGGCAACAGACGTTATGACGCCGGACCTCGCACAGAACCTCGTTGATTTGCGCGGTCGTCGCCCTTAGAACGAACTCGAGAGCCGAATTTGAAAAAATGCTGAGCGCTGAGTCTGAGCTGACTTTACGGACGCGTGGGGGCGCCCCGTATTCCTCGCCACGCAAAGGTGGGCGCAACGCCGTCGAGTGTGCCGACGCGGCACCACGTGACGCGTGACCGCTGCAAGCGCGCGCATTGCAGCGACGTGATCGCGTTTACGTTGATCGCTCATTACTCGTGCAATGCTTAAGCCGATTCTTGGCGTGCGTGGGGCCGATTGTGGTTCGACCGGTCCTGCACTAACCCCATCATCTCACCAAGTAGAGTGCGATTCGTATTCACGTACTGAGCGAATCGCTCGTCGCGCCGTGAGCAGTCATCGACGCAAGGCGCTCGCATCGCAGACCGCTGCGGGCAACGATCCGCGCCGCCGCGCTGCCGTGAACCGAGCGCGAGGCGATCTCGGAAGGCATCGCCGCAATCGTCGCTGGGCGCGCGAGCATCCGGGCCAGCGGGACGAGGCGTGGTTCAAGCGCGAGGTCGGGCCGAAGCTCAATGCGTTTACGCTAAGCGAGATCGCGAGGGTAACGGGGCTTTCGCAGCCTGCTCGCGCATTCGGACCGAAACGCGCATCCCGCATCCACGGCATCGGAGCAGCTTGCTCGCGCCAGTCGAGGCCGGGAATTGAGGTTCCACGCCGAACATCCTAGCCGCCGATGCGTTCTTTGCATCAGGGGAGCAAGGCAGATGAAGATTCCCCGTCTCAGCCGCTATTCGTTATGTTTAAGCATAGGCATCGCCATGCTCGCAGGATGCGGCGGATCGCAGCCGCCGACCGGCGCGCCAAGCGTGTTGCCGCAAGGACCGGCGATCGTCGGACTAACGTCATCGGCCTATGAGGTCCTCCACTATTTCCACCTCAGAACCGGTTCCCCGACAGCGGGGCTGACTAACATAAACGGAACCCTGTACGGAACTGCCTATGGGTACGCCCCCCATGATCGTGGGACCGTTTACACCATCAGCACGACCGGAGCATTCAATAGACTGTATAAGTTCCACGGTCCCGACGGAGCCAATCCATTCAGCAGCCTGATTGACGTCGGCGGCACGCTGTACGGCACGACCGAGTACGGCGGCGCATCGCGCAACGGAGCCGTTTACAGCATAACCACGGGTGGGGCGGAGAACGTGCTGTACAGCTTCAAAGGAGGTTCAGATGGAGCCAATCCATTCAGCAGCTTGATCTACGTCGGCGGCAAACTGTACGGCACGACTCACGACGGCGGCAGTTCGAGCTGCTCCTGCGGGACCGTCTACAGCGTAAGCATGGCGGGTGCAGAAACAGTCCTGCACAGATTCGCGGGCGGCTCCGACGGCGAGTACCCGATCGCGCCTTTAGTGCAGGTCAACGGCGCCCTGTATGGCACGACGTTTGGCGTTGTTAATGGTCAGAACTACAACCCCGGAACCGTTTACAGAATAAGCACGAGCGGCTCGGAGAAAACGCTGTATGCGTTCACAGGCTATGCAGACGGGTCGAATCCTCTGGCGCCGCTGATCGCCGTGAAAGGGAAGCTGTACGGCACAACCTACGGCGGCGGTTCGCCGAGCTGCCCCAGCGGGACCGTCTTCAGCGTCACGACGACCGGCTCGGAGAAGGTATTGTACAGCTTTGTCTGCAGCTCCAGTGGTTTTTTCGGCTCTGATGGTGGGGCGCCCACGGCCGGCCTTGTCCACGTAAATGGAACGTTTTACGGCACGACTGGCTATGGTGGGTCCGGATGCCCCGATGTAGGCTGCGGGGTCGTTTACAGCGTGAGCGACTCTGGCTCGGAGAAAGTACTCCACGTGTTTCAAAGTGGTTCCGACGGAGCCCATCCGTTCAGCGGCTTGATTGACGTGGACGGCACGTTGTACGGTACCACCCAGGACGCTGGGAAAGGAGCGAGGCCCGCGGGAACCGTGTACGCGTTGACCCCTTAAGGCGCTTAGTATGCGGCGACTGGATGGCTGAGATATCCGTCGCCGATGGACCTTACCATGTTGCCGGTTATGGAAATTAAATCCCGCACCACTAGCGGAACCGCGATTCGTTCGCTGTGAGCGCGGGCGTGTTGGGGTGGGTGTATGGCGTGCGAGAGTTGTACGGCAAGACTTCGCTGGTAGCGGCAGTCTAACGTGCTTCCAAAACAATATTACAGCGTAAGTTCTCGCGTTGAGTAACCGACTGACCGTTCGCGGCGGAAGCGAGTCGGGTTCATCTTACCAAGTGTGACTGCTCAGAAGGCAGCGCAAATCGGGGGCCGCACCTTGGATCTAGGTGCCATCTCGCTGCCGTGCATTCCGGAGCTCAGCGAATCGACGCTAAATAATTTCAGTTCCAACGAAAGATGACGCGCCCATCGCCCTTTGCTTTCTTCCAGCCCGTCCACATGTGAGACTCGATTGCGCTGGGCTCAACGTACGACGACCCGCCGCCGCCACCGCCGCCGTCGCTAGTGTTGTAGCGCTTACAGCCACCGATGCCGCCGCCACCACCGCCGCCGCCCCCATAATACCCGCCGCCGGCACCACCGCCGCCTGCAGCGCGGTCGCAGGTCGAACTCCCGCCGGCGGGCGCACCGCTGCCGCCATCACCGCCGCGACCCAACGCGCCATCGTCACCGGGCTGGCCATCGTCCTTGAGGCGGCGCCCAAGCCCTGCTGCTCCACCGGTACCAGCTGCACTTTGCGTGCCGCCGGTACCACCCGAGCCGCTATTGCCATAACCGTCGCCGCGGCCCGCTCCGCCGACCAAGCCGCCGCCGTCGCCTCCTTGGTTGTAGCTGTAGAGAACGTTTCCGCCGGCGCCGCCGCCGCCCGCGGCCACGATGATGCGGTCTTTTAGCTTATCGCCGCCGACGCGAACGTCCGACGCGCCGCCACCGCCATACCCTCCGAGACAGCAACTTCCATATCCAACTCCGCCCGCGCCCCCGCCATTGAACCCGCCGTGCGAATCGGACCCACCGACGAAGACGTAGAGTTTATCGCCGCGGTGCACCCGGATGATCGCGTAAACGCGGCCCGCGAGGCCAGGGTACTGATCGGCACACGAGCACACAAAACCGCCGCCCTCGCCGCCGCGAGCGATCACGCTAAGTTGCCTGACGCCCGCGGGGACGATGAACGTTTGCTCCTTGCCGGTGTAACCGAACGTTTACTATTTTTGAGCTTACTATTTTTGAGCGCACCTGCATCCGTGGTCGCGCTATCGGTGACGCGAATCGGCATCGACGATTCGCCGCAGCCAGCCAGCAATATTGCCGCGATGCCGGCGCTTAGCGCGCACCCACCAAACCGTAAGCTCTTCATCTCACCTGCGCCTCCTGAAGCCTTGCGGGATCAGCTACTAAGCACGTTCGTCGTTGCGAAAGGGAAAGCCCGTACGCTATCCTTAAGCGGTGGTTTGGAGAACCTTGATGAGCGTAGCAAGAGCTGTTTCACAGGTGACTCCATCCTCGCGGAGCTTCGATATCGTGGCGACGAGGAAGCGATCGCGATTCTCGGCTTGCTTGAGACCAACGACAAAATGGCGCTGAAAGTTTAGATGAGCTTAAAGCTTGACGAGGGTTTCCTATGCGGCGGCTTCGCGGCCGATTACTACGCGCAGATCATCCCGCCACAGAAAGAACCCATAGTTCGAGCGATCGCGGCCGCAACTGGAACGGATCGTCACCCAAGGATTGATGTAGAGATTCAACACGGTACGGAGCGACCGTGGATCTGCTCTTTCGAAGGGACTGAGGATTGCAGCTCGATCTTTACAACTCCGGATCCGTTGACTGCCGGCCTCGCGACGATTAACTCACCCGTGTTGTATCTAATAAATACCCGTACGTATTTCATCAACGAGATACCGATTCCAACACCTGCAGTGTGTGCGGTGTCCGACTTGACCAATGCTAGATTGTTCGTGGCCACCGCGATCAATCTGGTCGCGATCGGAGAGAACGGTCTTCTATGGCGTTCGGGAAGAGTCTCGCTGGACGGCATCACGATGCTCGTCTATTCAGATGGCTGCATCCGTGGTGTCGGGACTCGGCTTGGAGGAGGTAGTATAAAATTTTCAATAGACGGTGCGTCAGGAGAAACAACTGGAGGCTTTGATTTCAAGCCACTGGGACCGGATCTTTGGTTTGCTCCATAGCCCCTGCGCTCTCGGGTGCGCCCGTCGGAGCCATCGCTGAAGGCGTGCAACACCCGTTTGCTGCGGCGGTAAGCCTGTCAAAATACTTAGCAACTTCGGGGCAGGCTATAGCGTTCGCGGCGTGAGCGTCAGCCGTGCACCACGCTAGTCCCGCTCTGCCCCTCCGTAGCGCGATTACGTCGCGCGCTTCTACCGTCGCATGGCTTTTCTCATCGACTCACTGCCAACTAACGACTATCAGTCCGTTACTCGTTGCGTTCTTCCAACCACGCCACATGCGCACTTTGGTGGCACTCGACTCAACGTGAGACGACCCGCCGCCACCACCGCCGCCGCCGCCAACGCCACTAGTGCTCAGCCCTCCAGCACCCGCGCCGCCGCCGCCAAAATAGCCGCCGCCCCCACCACCGCCGGCGCCGCCCGCAAAGCTGCCACGGCCGTTGCCGCCGGCGCCGCCCGCACCGAGCGCGCCGCGATGGCCGCGATGGCCGGGCGCACCGTCGCGGCTTCCCCCGCGGCCGCCGCGTCCGCCGGCGCTCTGCGAGCCGCCTTTGCCACTGCCGCCGTCGACCGGTTGTTCTCCCCAGCGGCCTGCGCCGCCGATGCTGCCGCCACCGAGACCCCCGTCTCCGGAGCCGTACTCACCGAAGCCTCCGCCTCCACCGCCGCCACCGGCGACGATCACACGATCCGCCAACCCGTCACCCCCCTCGCGTAGATCCGAGGCGCCACCCCCGCCGCCGCCATTGCCGCCGCTGCCGCTGCTGCTGCCACCCGGCGCGCCGCCGTTGAAACCACCCGCGCTTCCACCCGCGCCGCCGACGGATGCCGTTAGTTTTTCTCCCGGCGTGACGGAGAGCGTGGCCTTCACGCGACCGCCGTTGCCGCCGGCGGAGCCGCGTTCGTGGCCCCCTGAAGCGCTGCCGCCGCCCGCACCGAGTGCGACAACCGCGATTGACGTGACGCCCTTAGGTACCGTAAACGATTGCTCTCCCCCGGTGTAAGAAAACGTCTTACTCCCGGAAGCAACGTTACGAATGCCGCTAGCACCGGGAACCACGCCGTTAGCTAGTTGCGATCCTCCGCAAGCCGTCAGCATTGCTCCGGCCACGCAGGCACTAAGCGCGTAGCGGCCGCAGTCTGAAATACTCATTTGCCTAGCTCCTTTATTCAGCGAACGTGATGGCCATTAGAGTTCGGTTGGGCTGGGCCTAGTTCCACCGTCGCACCCGATCTCCGATGCGAACTGTAAATCAACTGCACCCCCCCGCAGCCCTACTGAGGTCCCGCTGATAAGCCACAGCGCACAGCCTCGATGTTGCGTCCATGTTCGGCGCCGCAGCTACCGTAACGATTTCAGGGCTTCCAATCGCGAAAAGCAATGAACGCAGGAACCGCGGGTTTTTTCGATTCTCGTTGTTCACGTTGCTCGACCAACCACTGAAACCACTCGTAATAAGCACTGCGATTGCTCGATGCTCGGACTTCCTGGAGATATCGCTTAAAACCAAGAGTCTCAAACTTTCAGAGGTCCAAAACATGACCAAAATGTTTGTTAGTTTACTGCCCAAGCGATGCTCGCTGTCGCTTCTTGATAATCCTTCTGGGAGATCGAAGACGATATTGACGGCGTTAACAAAGTCGGGCGTTTGAAACGAGCGCAACAGCTGCCACCCTGGATCTCGTGCGCGCTGTTTGTTAAGCTGACGAACTTGTAAGCCGACAAAAATGCCTGCCGCCACGATCGCCAACGTTGAGACGAGGCTCAAGAGATTGGCAAGCGTCATGGAATGCTGGAATCTTCAAGCTGGACTCGTCGAAAAGAACAACGCGGCAGTTTCTCCCGCAAAATTCTTCAGATCGTCGACCATCGCCTTGCCCGCCGGTGATTCGATTGCCGACGTAAGGGCGGGCATCGAGTCGAAGGCGATTATTGAGATCATGTGCCAAGGCGACGGCCGCGACGACTCCTGCGTAATGTCGCCCTTGCTTATCTCGTATGAAGTAATCCCCGGAAGCTGCTTTACTAATGGATCGTGCGTCGTGATGTAATACTTGTCAAATGCATCAGGATCCTTAGTCGTTGCCCACAGCGTAAGGATAACCGCCCTCTCACCATTCGAGGCGTCCGCGGTCCCGGAAAGCATGCTCGTCATACCGAGCACGGCTGTCCCGGCGAGAAACTCCTTGCGAGAATTGGCCATCGGTGAAACTCCTTTCCGTCGATCCGTCGCCCCTGAGGCTTACGTGATGCGTATCTTGGAGCGCGAAGTGCGTGGTAACAATCCTTGGGTGTTTAGATTAGCAAATAGAACGAGCGGAAGTAAAGGCCTCGCTATTTCACTCGCTCTAGGTCGCATCTGTTTGCCGGTCGAGGCGGGCTCGGCTGCATAAATAGCGAAAGAAGGTTGGCGACGGCTTTTGCTGCTCTCGCAAAACGAATGTGAGGAGTAACACTCAATGGCGACGCTACACCCACCATTTTCTGGGCTGACGCCTGGAAAGCACAATCTGCAAGTAAGTCTTCTCGGATGGCATACGGTTGGCTCGTGTAGTATCACGGCGAATGACGACCATCACTTTGCGGCGTCCGGCTCTTACGATGCTCTGGGGCACAAGGGCACGTTTGAGATTGCACT
Source organism: Vulcanimicrobiota bacterium (assembly GCA_963748875.1). GTDB lineage: Bacteria > Vulcanimicrobiota > Vulcanimicrobiia > Vulcanimicrobiales > Vulcanimicrobiaceae > Cybelea. Next base: position 3,184,371 of record CAVVKC010000001.1, on the reverse strand, counting down.
TACGCTAACCGATAAGAATCCTGACGCCGCGTCGGGACCGTGCATCGTGACGAATCGCGGACAAACGGTCACGGGAACGTATTCAAAGGACGGTTCAACAATCTCGTTTAGTGACGAAGATCACACCATTAGAGCGTCAGCTGATGGACAAAATGTCATCCTTCAGATCGGCGGATATCCGAAAGGGCGGATTGTCGCATAACTCGACGTTTTTTGATCTAGCAATAGCTATTGGAAGCGCGCCTCCGCAGTCTGATCCCGCCGCCCGCTGCATAAACGAAGGGAGCTCCGAGCGTGACCGTTGCAAAGCCTGAGCTGCCGCTGTACCGGCTGTATCTGCTGCGAGCGCTCTACGCGCTGATAGGCGTCGCGCAAGGGTTGCAGACGTGGCCGGCGATCCTGCACCATGCGCGTCCCTGGGATTTTTGGCACGGCGTCGGAATGAGCTTCCTCGGAGCGTTGACGCTGCTCGCGCTGCTGGGCATTCGCTACCCGGTTCGCATGATGCCACTGCTGATCTTCGAGTTTTCGTGGAAGCTCATCTGGGTGCTTGCAGCGTACCTGCCGCCGTATCTCGCGCGCAACGTCGGTCCCGACCTCGCGGACAATTTTTTCTCCATCTTCCTCGGCGTCGTGCTCGTTCCGCTCGTACTCCCTTGGGGTTACGTCTGGAAGAACTATGTGACCGCCCCCGCCGACCGCTGGCGCTAACGTCGCGCGAGTCCGCAAGGAGCGCGGGATCAACGCTTCGGTTCAATCGGGTCGCAATTACGGGCATGATCGCCGTTGGCATGGTCATGGCCGTTTCCAGCCTTGATATCGTGAGGGCAGAGCGCGCAATGCCCGACAAGAGTAAGTTCAACTGCAGCAGCGGCACGGCTTGCGTGGAAGGTAATTCTACCGGGAGCGGGAGCTGGGGTGTCTATGGCACTGGGGGGACGACGAGCGATGGCGTTCACGGGGTCACGAGTTCGACCACGTCTGTGCACTATTGACTACAATGCAGCCCTGGCATGCACGGCGGCGCGGTCATCAAGAACGTGCGGACTCGGCACGTAAATGCTAGGGGCGAACACGTTCTCGCTTATGCAGCGGAGTCGGCATCTGCAACTATTGAGGACGTCGGAACTGCGCGGATGGTCGCGGCATCGCAAACGTTACGATCGATCCGTCGTTTGCCGCGGTGATGGAGCGCAAATGGTCCTACGTTCTTACGCCGCTTGGAGACACGCGCGGTCTCTACGTAAGCTCAAAAACGGCGACGGCATTCCAAGTGCGCGAGAGCGAAGGTGGACGCTCGAGGCTCGAGTTCGACCGTCGCATCGTTGCTCACCCTCTCGATGCCAGGAACGACCGATTGCCGCTCGCTCCCGCAATGAGAAGGTGGCGATAATCTCTTAGCCCGCCGCGCCAAAGCTCATCGTTTCGGCCGGCATACCTGCCGACAAACTGCCACCCTGTTGGCACTCCGCGTGGGTACGATGAAACTATGAGATCTAACGTTTGCACCTCGACGGTCAGCCAAGTATCGTTTCTTCGCGACACAAAAAGCGTCGGCGACTTGTCGGAGCTGATCGTTGCGCTCGAGCTAGCTCGAGCAGGCTATTCCGTATCGATGCCGCTTGGCGAGAACCAGCGCTACGATTTGATTATCGACGACGGTGATAAGTTGTCGCGCGTTCAAGTAAAGACCGGGAGGCTTCGGCGCGGTGCGATTCTGTTTAACACTTACAGCTCTCATTGCCACCGCAAAGGTGTCGCTTGCCGGCCGTACACGGATCAAATCGACTTTTTCGGCATTTACTGCCCTGAGGTCAGCTCTGTTTACCTGGTCCCGATTGCGGACACGATGCCTACCAGCGGCAGCCTGCGCGTCCAAGCGACCAAGAATGGCCAGGGTTCGCGCGTCCGCTGGGCAGAGCCATATCTGATCGACGTCGCACGACCGGTGAACCTCGTGGTAGGGGTCGCAGCGGCCGGCGGAGTAACCGAACCCGCTCACAAATGCCGTCGTAGCTCAGTGGTAGAGCATCTCCTTGGTAAGGAGAAGGCCACGGGTTCAATCCCCGTCGACGGCTCCACTTGTCACTAACCTTCGCGTTTGGCGGCGGCTCCATCGGTACCAACTCCCGCGACCCCGAGTATTCCCCCGGCGTCTGCCGCGCCGTCAATGTCGCCGGCGCCGTAACGAATAAAACTTGCCCCTGGCCTGACTTGCGTCGACGCGGGCGGGAGGCATCCGCAAGTATGAAATGAATTGCATGTTGCTTAACTTTGTGATGCAAAGTCAGCAATGTTGGATCTTTTAAAACGCCCGGCTGCCTTCTTGCCTCTGGCGATTTCTGGCGGATTCTTAATAGTATTGCTCGTTGGGCTCGCGCAGGGTACGCTGGCGCGTCAGCCCGATGAGGACGCCGCAGCCCACTTATTCCAGATTCTCATTCCGGTGCAGATCGTTTTCATCGGAGCGTTCGCGGTGGCGTGGCTTCCAAAGCGAGCTCGATCTGCGGTCCGGATTCTCTGCTTGCAGGGTGCGGCCTTATTGGCCGTTCTATCGATCGTCTATCTTAAGCGGCTCTGACTCATTCCGATTCGCAGTTCATTGCCTGCTTGATGAACGCGTCGGCGGCGTCGCTCCACGGACGCTTGAAGTCGGTCGGCCAGTGCGTCTGATCCGACCACAGGCGATTCAAGCCGCGCGCAACCTCGGCTTTGCCTTGCGTAAACCGGCCGATTAAGGCGCGCCATCGTTTTGCCAATGCCTCGGCCTGCGCGCTCGACGGATTGATGTCGCTCGACGCGGCTTCCTCGACCTCGGCGATCAGCGCGGTCCAGGCGCGCTGCCCGGCGTCGATTTCATCTTGCGGTATGCTCGCACGCCGCTCTTCGAGCCGCTCGCGCGCCTCTTGCGAGTAATATTTCTGTGTCCACTCCCAATCGTTTTGCACTTTGAATACCTCGATGACGGTGCGGAGCGTCTTCCACAGATCGGCCGGCTCGTCGCGCGTTAGCGCGAGTTCGGCTTCGTCGATCGCGGCAAGTGCCGATTCGAGCCGGCGCTTCTGGCGTGCGATGATCTCACGCTGCATTCGCAACGCGACGGCAAGTGGCGGACTCGATGCGTGGACGAGCTCCTTGATTTGGCTGAGATTGAATCCGACGAACCGCAGCGCCAAGATCTGCTCGAGGCGTTCGAACTCGGTCTGACCGTACAAGCGATAACCCGATTCGCTCAGTGCGGCGGGCTTTAACAGATCGAGTCGATCGTAAAGATGCAGGGTGCGAACCGTCACGCCGGCATCGCGTGCGAACTCTTTAATCTGGCGGAGTTTGGCGGCTGTGGTCGTCATCGTTCCTCTCCGGGCGCGAGCGTAAGTCCTGACCTTACGTCGGAGTCAAGCCTTGGTCGCCGTCGCGGTTTGCTTGGCCTATAGAGCGAGTAGGCACCTTTTTGCGCGGATTCTAACCCCACGTATGCGAAAACGGCGGTATAATCGAGAGGATATGCGCTTGCCAAACTTCACGATCACGCTGAAGACCGTCGCCGCGTTGAGCGCGGCGTTTTGTCTCGTGTTTCCCGCTCTCGCCTCGGCGCAGCAGGATCCGTACCCGCAGCAGGATCCGTACCCGCAGCAGGGCCCGTACCCGCAGCAGGGCCCGTACCCGCAACAGGGGCAGTACCCGCAACAGGGGCCGTACCCGCAACAGGGACCGTATCCGCAACAGGGCCAGTATCCGCAACAGGGGCAGTACCCGCAACAGGAACAGCCGTACCCGCAACAGGGCCCGTCCTATTCGCTGCCGCCGCCGACGTACGCAAATCGGCCCTCGATCAAAGGCACGATCAGCGGCTTTGACGGCCAGTGGGTCGTCTACATGCACGATCAAAAGGGCTACACCGACCACATTACGTTGCATCAGGGCACGATCATTAACCCGACTGGTATCAAGCTGTTGGAAGGCATGAAGCTCACCGTTTACGGCAACGCCGACGGTTCGACGTTCCAAGCCGACCGAGTAGATGTCGCGTACTCGCCCTACTCGCCGTACTACAGCTCGGACGGCAACCCAGCCTATGGCTACGGTTACGGCGGCTACGGCGGCTACGGCGGCGGTTACGGCGGCTATGGTGGTTACCCGTACTACGGCTACGGCGGCGGTTACGGTTACCCATATTACGGCTGGGGTGGCTGGCCGTGGCTTGGCGTCGGCTTTGGCTGGGGCTGGGGCTGGCCTGGATTCGGCTGCTGCCCAAGTGGCTTCTTCCCGGGCTCTCATGGGCAGTTCATCCCGCCGAATCGCGGCGGGCCTGGCCCGCACGGTAACTTCGGTGCTCCCGTGCGCGGCGGCACCGGAGGGGGACGTCCGCCGGTGACCAGCGGCACGGTGCACGGTCCGCCGTAGCGGCGTAGACTCTGGCGGTTTAACCCAGAAGGCTCGCTACCATAGCGAGCCTTCTGCTACGAGAATGTAGAGAATCGGCCCGAGCCCCCAGAGAATGCTTACGACAAACCACACAACCTTCTTGACGGTGGTCATGTCGCCGCGCGCGAGCAAGTTGATCCACATGAGGATCATCGCGATTGGGTGCAAGACGATCGAAAGCACGATTTCGAAGAAGAGCTTCATACAAGGCTATTCTTCCCCGCATCGCTTTGGAGCCTTCGCTCGTTATTAGAGGCGGAAGGAGTGGCAGATGAAACACGACGTTGTTCCCGAGGTCCAAAAGAGCGAGCAGGAGTGGAAAGCCCAGCTCGGTCCGGAGCGCTACCGTATTCTGCGCGAAGCCGGCACCGAAGCGCCCTTCTCCGGTTCGTTGCTCCAAGTCAACGATAACGGAACGTATGTCTGCGGAGGGTGCGGTCAGCCGCTCTTTACCGCCGGCGCGAAGTTTGAGTCGCACTGCGGGTGGCCGAGCTTCACGCAGCCCGAAGAACAGGAGAACGTTCGGCTGTTGGATGACTACAGCCACGGCATGCAGCGCATCGAGGTGCGTTGTAAGCGCTGCGACTCACACCTCGGCCACGTCTTCGACGACGGTCCGGGTCCTGCGGGGACACGATATTGCATCAACTCGGCTTCGCTCGACTTTCAGCCCTCCTCGCGAGCCTAGGGCTCGTCGCTGCACTTCCGAAGCTCGACCCCAAGGGCGCCTACACAATCGAGGGGATGACGATGTGGCTTGGAAGTGCCGGTGCGCGGCGCATCCTCGGCGACGACGAAAACCCGTCGCAGATCTTTCCGCATCCGGACGCCGCGCGAACCTTTGCCGCATTCGTTCTCACCGGCGAGGGACGAAAGATCCTCGAAACCGCCGGTCTCACCTATCTGCCGAAGACGCGTTAGATTGCGGGGTATCCTGACTGCATGGCAACGAAAGCGCAATTTCCCGACGAACAGACGACTGACGGCAGCTTCGAGCGACAGGCGGATGCGTTCCACGATTGGGTGCGAGCCGACGGTAGCTCGGATTATCCGGCCGCAGCCGGCCGCTACCACCTCTATGTTTCGCTGGCCTGTCCGTGGGCGTCCCGGACCGTCATCGTCCGCAAACTCAAAGGGCTCGAAGATGCAATCGGCTTGACGGTCGTCGATCCGATCCGTGACGAGCGCGGCTGGAGGTTCACCCACGGCGAACCCGACCCCGTCAACGGCTGGGCATTTTTGAGCGAGGCGTATTTTGCTACCGAACCCGGCTATCGCGGGCGCGTCACGGTGCCCCTGCTGTGGGACAAAGAGCGCAAGCGGATCGTCAGCAACAACGACGACGACATCATGCGCATGCTCGAAACCGAGTTTGATGCAGTTGCAACCAATCCGCAGCTCGATCTCTATCCGCGCGACCTACGCGCCGAGATCGACGAGCTCAACGAGTTTATTTACGAAACCTTCAACAACGGCGTCTATCGCGCCGGTTTTGCGACGTCGCAAGCCGTCTACGAACGCGCCGCGTACGGCGTCTTCACCACGATCGACGCGATGGAGGAACGCTTGGCATACGGGCGCTATCTTTTGGGATCCCGGCCCGTTGAGACCGACTGGCGTTTCTTCGTGACGCTCGTCCGGTTCGATCCGGTCTACTACGGCCACTTCAAATGCAATCTTCGCCGGATCGTCGATTACCCGAACCTGTACGGCTATCTACGCGACCTCTATCAAATCGACGGCGTCGCCCAGACCGTTGACTTCGACCAAATCAAGCGCCACTATTACTTCACGCACGACGACATCAACCCGACTCGGATCGTGCCGATCGGCCCGCTGATGGATCTCACAACACCGCACGGACGCGAGGCTCTGTAAAGGGAGAAGCGCCATGTTCGACGTCGAGGAGTTCGTCGCCGATTGCCGTGCCGCGCTGGCGCAGGACCGCTCCTTTGCCGCCGTTCGAGAAGTCGTTGCGCGCGCCGTGAACGAGCCTTCGGCAGTCATCAAGGCGCTCGGAGCGCCTACCCGGGGACAGATCGAAACGCTCCATCGGTCGCCGGAACTAACGGTTCTCAACGTAATATGGGCGCCGAAGATGACGATCTTTCCGCACAACCACAACGTGGCAACGGTTATCGGCATCTACTCGGGACGGGAAGATAATATTTTTTGGCGCCGGCCGTCGGCCGGTTCTTCGCGCGTTGAAGCCGCGGGCGCCCGGGCCATCTTCGATAAAGAGGCCGTGCTGCTCGGCGCCGAGGTGATTCACTCCGTCACCAATCCGATCGACCGGCTCACGGGTGCCCTCCACGTTTACCGCGGCGACTTTTTCGGGATTGACCGCAGCGAGTGGGATCCGGAGTCGCTCTGCGAACGGCCTTACGATGCGCAGCGGGTGCTGCGAATTTTCGAGGAAGAGAACCGCCGGCTGGAGCCGAGATAGCGCCGCAGCGGCACCCTTGACAATCGAACATATGTTCGATAGCATGGTTCTCCCATGGCGGCGCCGGCAGCACAACTGTGTCCTCGTAAACCGGCCGAAACGTGTCACCCACCGGCCGAACCGTGTCACCCTGAGCTTGTCGAAGGGCGGCGTGAGGCTTTCGAGCTTCTCAAAGCCGGCCTGAGCGCAAAACCGCCGGCCCTCCCCGTCGAGGGGATTCTTCCAAGCGCCATTCCCGAGCTCGATTGCTTGCTCGGCGGTGGGTTTCCGGCCGGCGTCGTCGCGACGCTCGAGGGCGGAGGCTGGAGTCTCGCGGCCGGCCTCGTGGCGCGAGTGACTCGCCGGAGTTTGGTCGCGATTCTTGATGACGGCAGCCTCTATCCGCCGGCACTCGCCGAAGCGGGTGTCTGCCTCGAACGCGTCTTGGTCGTGCCGGCACGCAAAGCGCTCGCGACGGCGCGGGCGGCCGACATTCTTTTACGCTCGCGGATCTGCCGGGTGGTGTTGATGCCGGCCGTCACCTTGCGCGATGTGGTCTGGGAGCGATTGGCAAAGCTCGCGCATCGCAGCGGCGTGCTCCTGATCGTGCCGGCGGCTCACGCGGACGCTGCGCTGAGCGTTGTAGCGGGGGTGCGGCTGCATTGCGAACGCGAGCGAATTCTCATGCACGGTCAGCGCGGGCTTTGGGGCGCCATCGTTGGCTTCGAGCTCTGCATTGACGTGCGCAAACATAAACAAATGGCGGCCGGACGCACCGTTCGCGTCCGAGTGGAACGTGAAGGAACATGCGATGCTGCTTTGTGTTGAGATTGCCGATCGGGATGACGGGCAGGGAAGAGCGCTATGGGAGGAGATGCTCGACGCTCTCGATGCCGTCTCGCCACTCGTCGACGACGTTCGTCCCGGTCTCGCATTCCTCGACGTGCACGGCATCGCCGGGGGCGTGCGAGCGCAGATCGAGCAGACTCGCAACGCGCTGGCGCGCTTCGAGCGCGTCCTGCGAATTGGAGCCGGACCGAATAAGATCGCCGCGCGAGCGGCCGCACACGTTGCCGACGCGACCATCTGTGAGCCCGGCATGGAACGCGAGCTGCTTGCGGCGTTGCCGCTCACGTTGCTCGAAATCGATCCGGCGGTCGTCGAGCGTCTCCGGCTGTTAGGCATTGAACGCCTCGGTGATCTCGCTCGATTGCCACACGGTCCCTTCGTGCGGCGTTTTGGTGCAGCGGCTGCCGGCTGGCACGAGCTTGCGCGTGGCATCGATCGCCGTCCCTTCGTGCCGCGCGGGCACGCAGTTGCAATCGAAGCATCAATTTTTGGCGAAGGTCGCGCTACCGACGAGGCGCAGGTTTTCTTCGCGCTGCGCATGCTGCTTGCCAACGTTTGTGCCGATCTCGATCGTTGCGGCAAGCGCGCCGGCGCCCTTCATTTGGCGATCGAGCTGGAAGACGCCGATGCCTGCGAGTTCGATCTGCCCCTCGCACTGCCGACGGCTCACGAACGCTCGCTATTCGAGATGCTGCGGGCTAAACTCGAAGGGACGACGTTTGCAGCCGCCATCGTCGGGCTGCGCCTCCAGGCGCGGCAACTCGAGGAAGGAGGAGAAGAACAGGCACTCTTTTGCGCCGACGATCTCGATCCGCAACGCGTTGCGGTGACCATCGCCCGCTTAGAAGCGGCACTCGGCGCGACGGTCGCTCGGGCTCGGACGCGCGACTCACACCTGCTCGAAGAGCGTTTCGTCTACGAGCCTTTCAAACTTTCTGATGCTGGCGGCGATGCCGTTGTCAACCCGAGCGAAGGCTCGGAGAGCCGTAGTCGAAGGGTGATTCCGCAACTTCGATTGCTCGAAGTGCGCGAAGTGCCGGTGCAGCTTCACGGCGGCGAGCCGGCGATCGTCGATCGGCAAGCGGTGCGGCAATGCGTAGGCCCGTGGCGTATCGCCGAACGGCGAGTCGAAGAGCCTATCCTGAGCCGAGTCGAAGGACGCGATGAGTACGACGTCGTGCTTGAAGACGGAACTTTCGCGCGCATCTATCGCCAAGGTTCGCATTGGTATCTGCGCGGCGTCTTCGAGTAGGGCCTACGAGTGGTTGAAGCGCGATGTCAGCGAACGATAATACCTTCGGGCCAAGTGAGTTTCGTCTTTCTGCCGAGGATCGTTCGCAGAACGCGCCCCTCGTTGCCGATGGTCCCCGCGGCAAAAACCGCGATAAACGGCGGATCGTCGTAGCCAACGTTCGTTACGTACATATTGTCACGCCTATCGAGCGCGATGCCGAACGAGCTATAAAGATATCCCGAATTAAAGTACGAGGTGGGCGTCGCGTTGCCGTTCGCGTCCGGAGCGAAGATGACCACGGCTTCGTATCCCTGGGTTTCCACGACGTAGAGGTAGCCTGATGCGTCTACGGCGAGACCCGCCGGTTCCGCAAGCTTCGTCACCGGGCCCGCAATGGTCCGCAGCGGTGCCGTATTTCCATTCGCATTGGGAGCGTAGACGGTGACCGAGCCGGGGTCGGTTTGATTGCCGACGTACAGGTTCGACTGCGAGTCGAACGCGAGACCCCACGGGTAATTCAATCCCGTCTTTTTGCCGTGGATCGTGCGGATTGGCGCCGCATCGCCGTTTGCATTAGATGCGTAGATGGTGATGCGACTATCGTAATTGGTTTGATTCGCAACGTACAGCTCGTCTTGCGAGTCGATTGCGAGGCCCGCCGGGCCGTTCAACAGCGTCTTCGTGCCGGCGATCGTCCGAACCGGCGCGACGTTCCCTTCGGCGCCGGCTGCATAGACCGTGATCGTGTTGGAGATATTGGCAACGTAGATGTTGCCGCGCGAATCCATGGCGAGCCCCATGGGCAACTTCAGCATCGTCTTGGATCCGCTGATCTCGCCCACCGGCGAAGTGTTGCCGTTGGCGTTACGACCAAAAAAGAGCACTGCAGCGAGGGGCTTGCCTTTATATCCGCTCAGGGCTCCGACGATGATACAGTGTTTCAACGGACAGCCGGCACCAGCCAAGGACGTCGAATCGCTTTGAACGAGCGTGACGGCATTTGGTGCAAGCGGCGATTCACCGCAGGCGGCAAGGACCGCGATCGCACCCGCAGCTACGGCGCGGCGGGTGGTTTCTGTGAACGTCATGCGGCTCTCCCCTCACTCCACGGCTCAACGGAAGATCGCGCTTATTTCGCCGAGGCGCAGACGGTTCCAGCTTCCCATGGATGGTGAATACGCCGAGCTGCACGCATGGTCCAATTTCAGCTTCTTGCAAGGAGGCTCGCATCCCGAAGAGCTGGTCGAAGTTGCGGCCGAGCTCCGATTGACGGCGATCGCGCTAACCGATCGCGACGGTCTTTACGGAGCGGTGCGCTTCTCGGCGCACGCGCGTCTGTCCGGAGTCGCAGGGATCGTAGGCAGCGAGCTCACCTTCGAAGACGGTTCGCACATCGTCCTCTTGGTCGAAAACGAGACCGGCTACGCGCATCTCTGCGAGCTGATCTCGTGTGCGCAGATGCGCGGCAGCAAAGGCGACCCGCGCTTACGCTTGGAAGATTTCGGCGGACGCAGCGATGGTTTGATCGCGCTTTCCGGCGGTGCGGCCGGTCGAGTCGAACGCGCATTCGAGCGCGACGGCGTCGAGGCGGCGACGCGCGAAGCGCACGCCCTCTGCGCGATCTTTCCCGAGCGTTTCTATCTCGAGCTGATGCAGCATCTCACGTCACAAGAGACGCATCGCAACATCCGGCTCGTCGCGCTCGCGCGCGAGTGCGCGGTACCGTACGTCGCGACCAACGCGGTCGCATACGCTCGAAAAGAGGACGCGCTGGTGGCCGACGTTCTTTCCTGCGTGCGCGACGGTACGACTCTACAGGCCGCGCGAGCCGTCAACGCGCTGCGCCCCAATGCCGAGTTCCACTTGAAATCGCCCGCTGCAATGCGGCGGCTCTTCGCGCAATATCCCGACGCTATCGCCACAAGCGTCGCAATCGCGCGGCGGTGCGGGTTCCGGCTCGAACGTTTGGCCGGACAGTTTCCGCTCTTTCCGGTGCCGGAGGGAAGCTCGCCTCAGCGTCACTTGCGACAACTGGTCTACGAGGGCGCCGCCAAACGCTACTCGATGCCGCTCCAAACCAACGTCGAGCGTCAGCTCGAGTACGAGCTCGGATTGATTGCGAAGATGGATTTGGCCGGCTACTTCTTGATCGTTTGGGATATCGTGCGCGAGGCCGTTGAGCTCGGCGTGCTCTGTCAGGGACGAGGCTCGGCGGCGAACTCGGCTGTCTGCTACGCGCTGGGCATTACCGCGGTGGATCCGATCGCGATGAACCTGCTCTTCGAGCGATTCATGTCCGAAGAACGGCGTGAAATTCCCGACATTGACATTGACTTCGCGCATCAAGATCGCGAGCGCGTCATCCAGTACGTTTATAAGCGGTACGGCCGCACGAACGCGGCGATGGTTGCCGAGGTGATCAGCTATCGAACGCGCTCTGCAATCCGCGACGTCGGCAAGGTGCTCGGCCTGACGCCGCAGCAGGTGGACGCGATTGCCCGCGAGTTCGACGCGCGCGAATCGCTGCCCAAAACTTGCCCTGAGCGGAGTCGAAGGGGCACCGGACCGGAGATGCTTTTCGCGCTCTGCCGCCGGATCGCAAACTTTCCGCGACATTTGGGAATTCATTCGGGCGGGATACTCATCACGCGCGATCCGTTGGTACGCGTTGCGCCGGTGGAGTGGGCGACGATGCGCGATCGCACGGTCGTGCAGTGGGATAAAGACGATTTGCAAGAGCTGGGTCTGATCAAGATCGACCTGCTTGGGTTAGGGATGCTCTCCCTTCTGCGGGAGGCCTTCACGATCTACCGGCGATGCGTGGCTCGTGCCGACCCGTCGCTCCCCCCGGGGGTTGAGCGCGATCTCGAGCTGCACACGATCCCGGCCGGCGATAAAAAAACCTATGCTATGATGCAGCGCGCCGATACGATCGGCGTCTTTCAGATCGAATCGCGCGCGCAGCAGTCGATGCTGCCGCGCTTAAAGCCGTCGTGTTTTTACGACATCGTGATGCAGGTTGCGATCATTCGGCCAGGTCCCATTCAAGGACAGATGATCCATCCGTTTTTGCGCCGGCGTTCGGGGCTCGAGCCGGTGACGTATCCCCACCCAAAGCTGAAATCCGTGCTGGAACGTACGCTCGGCGTGCCGCTCTTTCAAGAGCAGGGGATGCGATTGGCAATCGAGGCGGCCGGCTTCTCGCCCGGAGAAGCCGATCAGCTCCGCCGCGCGATGGGGCATAAGCGCTCGCGCGAGCGCATGGAAGCGATGCATGCAAAGCTCGTCGGCGGCATGGTAGCCAACGGCATCGACCGCGACGCCGCCGAGCAGCTCTTCCACATGCTCGAGGGGTTCGCCGATTATGGCTTTCCCGAGTCGCACGCCGCCAGTTTCGCGCTTTTGGCCTACGCCTCGGCTTATCTAAAGTGCCACCTTCCCGCGGTCTTTGCCGCTGCGATCCTCAACGTGCAGCCGATGGGGTTCTACTCGACCGAAGTGCTGGTCAACGATGCCCGGCGTCATGGCGTGACGATCGAGCCGATCGAAGTCAATGCGAGCGAGTATTGGTCGCACGTCGAGCGCGACGGTGCGCTGCGCTTAGGATTCCATCTGGTGCGCGGTCTGGGCGACGTGCAGCGCAAGCGCTTGGAATCGGCGATCGCGCAGGGACCCTTCGACGACGTGCTTGCCTTTGCGCGGCGCACGCGTCTCGAGCGCGAAACGCTCGAGAACCTCGCGATCGCCGGTGCTTTCGCGCCATGGTACGCGTCGCGCCGCGGGGCGATGTGGGCGTTGCGCGGGCTCGACGAGCGTGAAGCGCGCGGAGAGCTCGGAGCCCTCATGGATGTCGACGAACCCGCCGTCGAGCTCAAAGCGCCGGCCCCCAAAAAACTCGTCGCTTTCGATCTATGGGCGACCGGCGTCACGCCGTCGGGTCAGGTAATGGAGCATTTCCGTGAGCTGCTCGCCGCGCAGCACGTCGTTCCGGCTGCCGAACTGCCGAAGGTTCCCCGCAATAGCCTCTGCCGCGTCGGCGGTCTCGTCATCACGCGCCAGCGACCCGGCACCGCCAAGGGCTTCGTCTTTTTGACGCTCGAAGACGAGACCGGAATCGTCAACGTGATCGTGCGCCCCGACGTCTACGAAACCCATCGCCGTCCGATTCGCTCCTCCTCGACGCTCATCGTCGAGGGTATGCTGCAGAAAGAGAGCGGCTGCATTGACATGCTCGCCAAAAAGATCTGGAGCTTCGATGACGAGGGCATTACCCGCACCCTCGCCATCCACAGCTTTCAGTAACCCTTCGACAAGCTCAGGATGACAAGGTTAGCAGACCGGCAAGCGTGACTGAGAAGCGTGAAGAAAGGCTAGAGCGTGAAAAAAGTCAACACCAACGAGTTGCAGCCTCTTGCGTGGTCCTCTCCAAAGGGAACGTTTGCGGGCGAAGGAGTTCAAGTCTCCGAAGCCCTCGGGCGAAAACGCGACTCGACCGATTTGCTCGAGCGGCATCCCTTTGACGTCGAGATCCTGCGGATTCCACCCCGAAAAGCGCCGTATCCGTATCATTCGCACAGCGCGCAGTGGGAGTTCTACCACGTGATCTCCGGCAGCGGCACCGTCCGACACGAAGGCGGAACGACGCCGGTCGCCACCGGCGACGCCTGCATCTTCAAGCCGGGCGAAGCGCATCGAATTTTTCAACGACGGTTCCGAACCGCTCGTCATCTACGTGGTCGCCGACAATCCAATCGGTGAGTCGTCGTACTATCCCGACAGCGGCAAATGGGGCGTTCGATCGCCGGAGGGCCGTCGCATCGTGCGCTCGGAGCCGCTCGATTACTTCGACGGCGAGGAATGAGTGCGCGCAAGATCGGCGGTCCGCGATCGTGCTTCAAAAACAATGGCGCGCCGAAGGCGGCGTTCGTGACGAAGAAAGCGGCGGAACGAGCTATTCCTAGAACCGCGACGGGACTGAAGCCGTACCGTTGCGCGGAACACGGCTGGCATCTTGGCCACTGAGGGGAGGACCCCGTTCTCCGCAGTAAATAACGGGCTGGCATGAGTTCTCGAACCCACGTGCCGCTCGCACTGACGCTCGGGTTGCTCGTCGTCCTCGTCGTCTTACTCGTCGTCGGCGGCATGCTCTTGCGAAAGATGGTCGGCGAGTCGTTCCGTAGTGCCCGCGGCTTGCGCGAGGCTCGCATCGTTGCTGCCGACTTCCTCAAGGAGCAGCTCGATGAGGAGACTGGAATACGCGGCTACGCGACCGCGCGTCAAAGGACTCTGCTCGATCCGTATTATGAAGGGCGGGTCGCGCTGCCGCGCTCGTTTGCCAAGCTTCAAACCGTCGTCGAGCGCGGCTTATACCAAGCCCGCCCGGCGCTTAACGACGCGATCAAGGTAAATCGGCGCTGGATCCGGATTATCGCGACCCCCGTGTTGACGCACAAGCGGACGAATCGCCACGTTCAGCTGCACGGGAAGGCCCTCATGGACCGCTTCCGCGCCGACGTCGGGGAAATCGAAGGCTGGCTGTCGCGACGCGAGTTGATGGCCGACAACCGCGCGCAGAATTCAACGGTGCTAATCGGTGCATTTTCGGCGGCCGCCGTCGCTGCCGTGGTTCTGGCGGCGCTCCTCTTCGCCGTTCAGCAGTTTCGCCTGGGAGAGCGGCTCGAGCGGCAGCGCGCGGAGTCGGAGCACGAGCGACGCAAGTTGGCGGAGGCGCGCGCCGCCTATGAGGCGGAACGACGCATCGCCGACACGCTGCAAGAGGCATTTCTGCAGCGGGTCCTTCCGACGCTTTCCGCGGTAAGCTTCAGCGCGACCTACGTCCCGGCGACTGAAGAGGCCAAGGTCGGCGGCGACTGGTACGACGTGTTGCAGTTACCCAACGACCGTATCTTTCTCGCAATTGGCGACGTCACCGGCCACGGCATCGACGCCGTCCTCGCGATGAGCCGAGCTCGACAGCTCCTGATCCGCTTCGCGCTTCTCGATGCTACGCCCGAGCGCGTCCTCGAGCGCGCCAACAGCGAGCTCGTGCGCGGCAAGTCGCCGATCATCACCGCGCTCTCCGCCGTCATTGACATTCGGTCCGGCGAGTTCGCGTACGCTGCTGCGGGCCATCCGCCGCCGGTGATCGTCGAGCCGGGCCGCGCCGCCCGGCTCTTAGAGTTCGGGTCGCTTCCACTCGGTGTTACGCCAGCGACCGAGTACCAGACTCATCGCGTGCAGACTGCGCCGGGCGCAATGATCGTGCTTTATACCGATGGTCTCATCGAGCACTCGCGAGATCTCGCGCAGGGTGAAGCGGCGTTGCTCGAAGCGGCCGAGGCGGCAGCACGCAGCCCGGGTGCCGAATCCGCCGAGGCCATTCGCGACGCGATCTTCCGCCGGCGGAGCGTGGCTGACGACGTCGCGATCGTAACGGTTCGTCTCTCTGAAGCTAACCCGAAGGAATTGCGGAGGATTGCATGAGTCAGGAGGATCCGATCGAGGTCATTCGCTTGGCCGGCGAACTGGAAATAAGCCGGAAGAGCGAGATTCGAGCAGCGTTGGCCGCGACCGGCGCGCGGGCGGTCCTCGTTGACCTTGCGGAAGTAACCTACGCGGATTCGGTCGCGTTGACGGAGCTGCTCCGCTTCTGTGCAAACGCGCAGAGCCGGGAGCGCCCGGTCGCGCTCGTGATACAGACGCCACAGTTCGCGCGCCTGGTCCAGTATGCGGGGCTCGCCGGCGCGTTTAAGATCTTTCGCGAGGAAGCCGACGCGCGGGCCTATCTGACCGAGTGCGTGAACCGGTAGTGGCGGGTGAATCGCAGCTCAAGCTGCGCTGTCCGGCGCAGTCGCAATACGTCGCGCTGGTCCGCCACGCCCTGGGCGCCTTCTTGCGAGCGTTGGAATTCGAGGGAGGATCGCTCGACGACGTCACAACGGCCGCGGGCGAGGCGCTCGCCAATATCGTCGAGCACGCGTACGGCTCCAGTTCGACAGCTTCAGAGTGCCTTCTTGAATTGCATGCGAGAGTCGACCGCAAGGGAACGCTCTGCGTGGACGTTTCCGACAGCGGATCGTTTATCGAACGGCGGCCGTTACCGGGTCGGGGATTTGGCTTGCGAATCATCCAAGCGGTTGCAGGTAAGCTCACGATCGATACCTCCGGAGGCACCTGCGTGCGAATGACGTTCAACGGCAAAAGGTGATGCTCGTCATCGTTTGATGATGGGACTTTTCCGGCACGAGTCATAACGTAGCGACGGACACCCCGCTGTTAAAGGAGACGCAAATGCCTCGCAGCCAGCCCGCAAGCCGGTCGGTTATGCTCGTGGCTTTTCTGCTCGTACTCGTCGCCTGTAACGGTAATGGCGCCCTCAGCGGCAGCACACCGGCGTCGCCCTCGTACCAGCCGCTCCGGGAAACGCAGACACCGTTGCATCGAGTGCGTCGCCGCGCCAGCGGTAAAATCCAGCACGTCGTCATCATCGTTCAAGAGAATCGTTCGTTCAACAATCTGCTCTACGGTTTTCCCGGCGCTACGACGCAGACGTACGGCTACAACACGTCGGGTCAGAAGATTACGCTCCAACCGGTCGGCCTCGAAACGACTTGGGATCTCGATCACAGCTCGACTTCGTTCTTCCAAGCGTGCAACGGCACCGGAAGCATTCCGGGGACCGATTGCCAGATGAACGGCTTCAACCAGGAGTACGCCGGCTGCGGCCGCGGTGGCGAGCCGAAGTGCCCGAACGCGAACCCGCCGTACAGCTACGTGCCGCACTCCGAAACAAAGCCATACTTCGATATGGGTAAGCAGTATGTAGTCGCGGATCAAATGTACGCCTCGAACTTCGACGCAAGCGGCTTTATCTCGCACCAGTACATCATCGCCGGCCAAGCCGAGTCGTCGGTCAACTATCCTTTTGGATCGTGGGGCTGCGAGGGCGGTTCGGGCGACCTCATTCAGATCGTCGGTCAGCAGCGGCAGGTTCCCGACGGCTACCAGCAAGCGTGTTATACGGACACGACGCTCGGTCAAGAAGCCGACACCGCGGGCGTGACGTGGGCCTTCTACACCGGGGCGGTCAATGGCGACGGCGGGCTCTGGAGCGCGTATCAAGCCAACAAGCACGTCTACTATGGCTCCGATTGGAAGAATGACATTATTTCGCCCCAGACCAATTTCTTCAGCGACGTCTCCAACGGCAAGCTGCGTCAGATCAGCTGGGTCACGCCCACCTGCGAAAACTCCGACCACGCCGGCTGCGGTTCGAATACGGGTCCGGCGTGGGTTGCGTCGCTGGTCAATGCGATTGGCGAGTCGCAGTATTGGAGCTCGACCGCAATCGTCATCTTCTGGGACGACTACGGCGGATGGTACGATCCCGAAGCGCCCACTTACGTGGACTACGACGGGTTGGGCCTGCGAATCCCGATGATCGTCGTCTCACCGTACGCGAAGAAACGGTTCGTCTCGCACGTCCAATACGAACACGGCAGCATCCTCAAGTTTGTCGAGGACCAGTTCGGCTTGCCGCGCCTATCGGCGAGCGATACGCGCGCAACCTCGATCGAGAAGGACTGCTTCAACTTCAAGAAGGCGGCGCGGCCGTTTACACCGATCCCGACGGTGCTCGGCAAGGAGTATTTCATGCATCGGCCGATCGATTATCGCTGGCCCGATACGCAATGATCGCGCGAAGTTCGAGCCGGGCGCTCCCTATCGCGGCGCTTGCGCTCCTGCTTTCGGCATGCGGCGGAAACGGCTCTATAAGCGGAACGGCGCCGTCCCTTCCGTTCGCCTATCAGCCGCCGGTGCAGAGCCGGCCGGCATTCGAACGGCTGCGCCCGCAGACGTCGAGCGGCAAGATCAAACACGTGGTCATCATCATTCAAGAGAATCGTTCCTTCAACAACCTGTTCTACGGCTATCCGGGCGCCAAGACCGTCACGTACGGCTACGGCAGCGCCGGTCAACAAATCGCTCTCGTTCCGGTTAGCCTTGCTACCAACTGGGATGTCGAGCACGATTCGGCGGCCTTCGAAGCAGCCTGCAACGGGTTCGGCGCCATCCCCGGCACCAAGTGCCGCATGAACGGCTTCAACCGCGAGTTGGTAAGTTGCGGAGGCTACGACGATCCGTGCCCGAGTCCTTATCCTCAGTACGCTTACGTGCCGCATACCGAGGTGAAGCCGTACTTCGACATGGCGCACGAGTACGTGCTGGCCGACCAGATGTATGCTTCGAACTTCGATGCGAGCAGCTTCGTCTCGCATCAGTACATTATCTCGGGTCAAGCAGAATCGTCGGTCAACTTTCCGGATGGCCCGTGGGGTTGTGAGGGCGGCTCCGGCGACACGGTCAAAATGGTTGGCCCGAAGCGTCAGGTGCCGGACGGCAGCGAGGTCGCCTGCTTTAATCGGACGACGCTCGGCGACGAGTTGGACAAAGCCCACATTTCGTGGGGCTTCTATACGGCAGGCATCTCCGGAACCTCAGGGATCTGGAGCGCCTACCAGGCGATCAAACACATCTACCACGGTCCTGATTGGAAAAAAGACATCATCACGCCGCAGACTCAATTCTTCAGCGACGTCTCCAAGGGCAAGTTTCGTACCGTAAGCTGGGTCACGCCGACCCTTGAGAACTCCGATCACGCCGGATCGAAATCGTTGACCGGCCCGCAATGGGTCGCATCGCTGGTCAACGCGATCGGAAAATCGAAGTACTGGAGTTCCACCGCTATTTTCATCTTCTGGGATGACTACGGCGGCTGGTACGACCCCGAACCACCGGCCTATGAAGACTACGACGGCTTGGGCATGCGGCTTCCACTGCTGATCGTCTCGGCGTATGCAAAGAAAGGGCACGTCTCGCACGTGCATTACGAGCACGGCAGCATCCTGAAGTTTGTCGAAGATCAGTTTGGCTTGGGACGTCTCGCAGCCAGCGACAAGCGGGCGAACTCGCCCGAGCAAGACTGCTTTGATTTCAATAAGCCGCCGCGCCCGTTCAAAACGATCCCATCGGTGATGGGCGAAGAGTACTTCCTACACCAACCGACCGACCATTATCCGCCGGACACAGAATAAGGACGGAGCACCCGTGCGTTTAAATTCATTTTCAATCCGGTCGCTGCCGGCCGTGGTATTTGCGCTCACCCTCGCGGCCTGCAACGGCAGCGGCGTCGTCACGCCGTCGGCGCCGGGGGGGTCGGCTGTAACCCCAAGCGGGCGCCATCACGTTTCAGGCGGCAAGATCCAGCATATCGTCATCGTCGTTCAAGAAAACCGTTCTTTTAACAACTTGTTCTACGGCTACCCCGGCGCCACGACCGCCACGTACGGCTACGATAGCTCGGGTGCGAAGATCAACCTCCAGCCGATTCCGTTAGAAACTTCCTGGGATCTCGAGCACGATTCATATGGCTTCGAGGCTGCATGCAACGGCACCGGCAGCATTCCGGGCACCAACTGCCAGATGAACGGCTTTAACAACGAGTGGACCGGCTGTTACAGCGGCCGTTGTCCATACGCCAATCCACAGTACGCCTACGTACCGCACACCGAGACCAAGCCGTACTTCGACATGGCCAAACAGTACGTGCTGGCCGATCAAATGTATGCATCGAATTTCGACGCAAGCAGCTTTATCTCGCATCAATACATCATCTCAGCACAGGCCAAACGGGCGGTAAACTTTCCCGGCGGCGCGTGGGGTTGTCCGGGCGGCTCGGGCGACTTTGTCGGGATGGTCGGTCAGCAGCGCCAGGTCCCGGACGGCTACGAGGTCGTCTGTTGGAATCCCACGACCCTCGGCGACGAGCTCGACAAGGCCGGCCTGCCATGGGCATTCTACGCCGTCTCGTACACGGGAACTCCCTGGATCTGGAGCGCTTACCAGGCCATCAAACATATCTTCTACGGAGCCGACTGGAGCAAAGACATCATCTCGCCGCCTTCACAGTTCCTGACCGATGTCTCAAATGGTAATTTGCGCTCTGTCAGTTGGGTGACGCCGACGTGGACGAACTCGGACCACGCCGGCTCGAACTCCAAGACGGGCCCAGAGTGGGTCGCCTCGGTCGTGAACGCAGTCGGAGAATCGAAGTACTGGGATTCGACCGCGATCTTCATCTTTTGGGACGACTACGGCGGCTGGTACGACCCCGAACCGCCCGCCTACGTTGATTACGACGGGCTCGGCATGCGCATTCCAATGCTGATCGTCTCGCCCTATGCGAAGAAGGGTCACGTCTCCCACGTACCTTACGAGCACGGCAGCATCTTGAGATTCGTGGAGGACGTTTTTGGTTTGGGACGGCTTGCGGCCAGCGACAAGCGAGCGAACTCACCGGCGAAGGACGCCTTCGACTTCAGCAAACCGCCGCGCCCCTTCAAAGCGATTCCTAGCGAGCATCGCAAGGATTATTTCATGCACCAGCTACCCGACGGTCATCTACCCGACGATAATTAGGACGCTCGCAGCATATGCTGCGAGCGGCCTTTGTGGGTGCAACGGTGCCGGCAGCTTCGCGCCGGCATCGCCGTCCGTCACTCGACTGAGCCCGGCGAACCCGTCGCACGGGAAGATTCGGCACGTCGTCATCATCATTCAAGAGAATCGCTCGCTCAACAATCTGTTCTTCGGTTTTCCGGGTGCGAGAACGACCACGTCCGGTTACGACACGCGCGGCCGGAAGATCGTGCTTCAACCGGTTGGGTTAGCTACGAACTGGGATCTCGGCCACAGCTCGGCAAACTTCTTCGCGGCCTGTAACGGCACCGGCGGCATTCCCGGCACCAATTGCCGGATGAACGGCTTCGACCGTGAGTACGTCGGCTGCGGCGGCAGTCAAAAGGCGAGCTGCCCGAACGCTCATCCACCGTATAGTTACGTCCCTCACTCCGATACGAAGCCCTATTTTACGATCGCGAAGCGTTACGTCTTGGCCGACGAGATGTACGAGTCGAACTTCGATGCGAGCAGTTTCGTTTCGCATCAATACGCCATCGCGGGCCAGGCGGAATCGTCGGTGAACTTTCCGCTCGGCGCTTGGGGCTGCCCCGGCGGCGCGCACGACGATGTTGATACGGTCGGGCCGCAGCGCCAGATCCCGGGCGGCGACGAAGTCGTATGCTGGAATCCGACCACGCTCGGCGACGAGCTCGACAAGGCCGGTCTCTCGTGGGGATACTATACGTCGGTGGCCGAGGAAGGCGCCGGTAATTGGAGCGCTTACCAGGCGATCAAACACATCTATTACGGCGCCGATTGGGATAAAGACGTCATCACGCCGCAGACGCGTTTCTTCCGCGACGTTTCAAAGGGACGGCTGCGAACCGTAAGCTGGATTACCCCGACCTGCCCAAACTCCGATCACGCCGGCTGCGAATCGAACGACGGTCCACAGTGGGTCGCATCGCTGATCAACGCGATCGGAACGTCGAAGTATTGGAATAGCACCGCCATCTTCGTCTTTTGGGACGACTATGGCGGCTGGTACGACCCGGCGCCGCCGGACTACGTCGACTATGACGGCCTTGGGATACGGGTTCCGATGCTGATCGTATCGCCCTACGCGAAAGACGGACACGTTTCGCACGTGCACTACGAGCACGGAAGCATATTGAAGTTCGTCGAGGATCAGTTCGGTTTGGGGCGGCTCGCCGCGAGCGACGGGCGCGCGTTCTCGCCCGCCAAGGACTGTTTCGATTTCGATAAGCCGCCGCGAGCGTTCGCGGTGATTCCGACCAGGCACGGCGAGACTTACTTCCTGAATCAGCCGATCGATCTTCGCCCACCCGACACGGAGTAGGCGCCCTGCGGGCGAGCCGCCAATCATCCGCACCGTGCTGGAACGGCGAAGTTTTTTGTTTGCGCTTGCGGCTGCCGGAGTAGCTCCTGCGGCCTTGCAGTCTCGGGCGCGAGCTGCGTCCGCCGGGCTCGATTCGGCGCTGGTGCTCAGCGGCGGCGGCGCCCGCGGCGCCTATCAGGCCGGAATCGTCGGCGCGCTCGCGGCGTCGGCCGGCATCGCCGACGGCACGCCGCTGCCGCCCTACGACTTAGTTTGCGGGACCTCGATCGGCGCGCTCAACGGATGGTTTGTCGCAACGGCTCAATACCTCAAGCTGCGCGAGCTCTGGTATGGGATCGGTGCCCAACAGATCATCCGGCTCAAGCCGGGATACGAGGCGTTGCGCGATCCGGAGAGCGGTCTGCTCAACCGCGCGGCATCGGCGGTCAGGCTCTTTGGCTTGACGCGGAATCAAAGCGCGGTGCTGCAAACCGAGCCGGTCTACGACTGGATCGAACGTAACGTCGATCCCAGCGTGCCGCTCGCAATGCCGCTCGTCTGGGCGGTTACCAATCTGACGAAGCAGCGTCCCGAGTACTTCTTCGTCAATCCTGATCCACGCAGCGCCGCAGTTCTCGAAAGGGTGACGGGAGCGCTGCGGATTTCGCTCGGTCCGCAGACCGTCGTCCGCGAAGCGACGCCCGACCTCTTGCGCCGTGCACTCCTTGCCTCGGCCGCTATTCCGATTGCCTTCGATCCGGTCGAAATGCCCGGGCCCGACGGTTCGGTCAACGAGTACTGTGACGGCGGTGTGGCTAGCAACTCACCGGTAGGCGTCGCGCACGCAATCGCGCGCGCGGCGGACGTTATCTTGCTCGATCCACCTTTTGAAGGCGAGAATGATTACGACGATGCGGTTGCGGTGGCGTTCGCGGCCTTTGGGACCATTCAGCGCAAGCTGCTTGAGGTAGAGATGCGTAACGCATATTTTCAGTCCATGGGAAGGCGCGCGCTCGCGCGCCTAACGCCGGCGGAGCTGGCGCGCGTCACGCGCGGCAGCCGGCCGCTTGCGGAGTACGTCGAAAGCGTGCCCGAAACCGAGCTGCGGTATACGCGCCCAACAAAGGCGTTACCGGTCAGCGTCGTCGGATTCGGTGACGCACCGGGCATCAGTCAAACCTATCGAGCCGGCTGGGAGGATGCCCGGCGCGGTTTTGTGCCGTACAACTGGGAGAACTTTGTTCTCTAAAGGTTCCGCCTCAGCAGAGGACGCAGCTGGAGGCTGCTAGATATATTTAACGTGCGCTAGATTTGCGAACCGGGACCCGCCGGGACCTACCTTTTGGAGGTTTTTGCGACTAGTATATTTGTACTACTTTGGTCAATCCCACATGCCCATCGCTGAAAGGTAAATACCGTGCGCAAGACGATCGTCGCCATTGCCCTCGCGTCGGCTGCCGCATTGCTTGGCGGTTGTGCGGGTGGTTTCTCCGGCGGCTCAATGCTTCCGGCCACCTCGCACACCACGCTCCATCCTCAGGACATCGTAGGCGGCCCGCCGCACCGCATGCATGCTCTGGACATCCTCGGCGGTCCGCCGCATAGGCTGCATCCTCAGGACATTGTGGGCGGCCCGCCGCGCGTCCATCGATATTAAAGAGGTATCGCCCGCCCGCCGGAGTAGGATACGACCGGCCCTCCGTACGCCGGGAAGACCGGCGGATTTTCTCATCACGTCTATAAGCGATTGACGGGGACCATGTTAACGAGCGCCATAGTAACCGGGCCCGGCTTCGATGCCGGGGAGTTTGAGAAGGAATTCAGGGCGGCCGACTTTGACCGCTGCCGTGAACTCATTGACTCTCGCGACAACTTCGACGCAGTTCTGGCGGGCGCGCTACTCGCTCTCCGCGAGCGCCGCTACGCCGCGATCATTGCGGACCTCGCTGAAATTCCGAAATGTTCCGCCGAGGTCCGCGTCGCTCGCGACGTCTTGCTGGGCGCCGCACTGGCGCTGACCCGAGACTACGTCGGCGGTAGCCGGCTCATCGAGCGTGCCCTCAACGACCTGAAGGTCGGCACCGCGTGGTATTACGAGGCACTCTACTACCGGGGCCTCACCGCGTGGATGCGACAGGACCACTCCACGGCCCAAGCCTCCGGAGTGGAGCAGTTGGCGTCTCCCGATCCGAACAATCGCGGCCGCGGGCGGATTTTGCTTTCCTGGGTCGCGCTACGCAGAGGTGAGATCCTGCGGCAGGTCGATGAACTGCAAAAGGCGCTCGACGAGTTCGAAACGGCTGAGGTTCCGGATCAGTACCTTAGAGCTAACGCTCTTGTGAACCTTACGCTCTTGTGCCGTGAGCTGCCCCTCCACCACATCAACGACCGCGTTAGGGGTATCTTTGAGGCGTTTCCGTGGACGAGTGCTCTTCGGCTCGAGCATTTCCACGTTTCGCGATTGCTCGCGGCGATTGACGAGCTCGGCGGTAACGAGCTCTCGGCGTTCGCCGGCTTCAAGAATGCGGCGCGGCTTGCGCCCTCGGAGTATTGGAGCGTTCTTTGTTTTCTCGATCGTGCGATGCTGGCAAAGAACACCGGCGAGATGGCCTTTGCCGCGGAGCAGCTGCAAGAAGCACACGACATTGCCCAGCGCGTTTCATGGAATGAAGCGACCGGTGAAGAGCGGGCGGCGCTGCTGGTCCTTGCCGAGCTCTTCGCATACGGGGACCCGGTCATCGCGGAACAATATCTCGCTCGTTTCCGCACGCTGGGAAACTCGGTCATCCCGATCCTCTCGTACGGGACGGACCCTCGCGTCAAAGGTTTCGAAGCCTATTCGCAGGGCATTGCGCGCTTGCGGCTCGGCGACATCGGCGAGGGGCAGGCAGCACTGACGCAAGCCTGGTCCATTTTCGAAGACTTCAACTACGCTTGGCGCGCCGCGCTTTGCGCGCATGCGCTGTTCGAGGCGACGCACGATCGGCGATGGATCCAGCGCGCCGCGCGCAAGATCGATCCGTGGCCCCATAGCTGGATCGCGCGCCGCGTCGCCGAGTCCACGAGTTCGTCGGTGCTTCGCCTCGGTCGCGTGCCGCCCGCCCGGCGCCAGGTGCTCGAACTCGTTCGCGCCGGAAGGCGGAACTCCGAGATCGCAACCGTGCTCGGCCGCAGTCCCAACACCGTGCGCAATCAGCTATCGCAGCTCTTCGCTACCTTCAACGTGAAGAGCCGCGCCGAGTTGGTCGCCGCACTCTCCACGCCGGTTTCTCCGGTCACCGCTCTCCACCAAAAACGCAGCTCGCACTAATCCGACCTCGTACCGCGCCCCGGCAACCGGGCGGCACGGTTGCCTTTCTATTCTCGGACATCGAGGCGAGTACGCGGCGATGGGAGCGTTACGGCGACTCGATGCGCGACGCCGTCCGACGTCACGATCGGATCCTGCGCTCCGAGATCGAGCGATGGCGAGGACACATTTTCAAAACGATCGGCGACGCGTTCTGTGCGGCATTTTGGAGTGCCAGCGACGCGCTCGGCGCCGCCGTCGAAGTGCAGCGGCGCCTCGGACGCGAGAATTTCGGCGCGGTCGACGGGCTCTCCGTGCGTATGGCGATCCACATCGGCGAAGCGGATGAGCGTGACGGGGATTATTTCGGCGGTGCCGTCAACCGCACGGCGCGCCTGCTCTCGGCCGGTCACGGAGGGCAGATTTTGCTCTCCGGCCTTGCCGCGGACCTCTGCTTGCCGCACCTTCCCGACGGCGTCACGCTGCGCCATTTAGGCGCGCTGCCGCTTCGCGACTTCAAGGAGCCGGAGCGAGTTTACCAACCCGTCGGCTTGGAGCTGCGTGGGGAGTTCAAACCGTTGCGCGCGCTCGAGACGCCGCCCAACAATCTTCCACGTCAAAGCACGAGCTTCATCGGCCGGCGCGAAGACATCGCGCGCGTCGAAGGACTGTTGGAAGCGAGCGCTCTCGTCACGGTCGTCGGCGCGGGTGGAATCGGAAAAACACGTCTCGCTCTGGAAGTTGCGGCGAGTCTTCTCAACGACTACCGAGATGGCGTCTGGTTCGTCGATCTCTCGGCAATCGGCAGTGCCGGCCTGATTTCCGGTACGATTCTTTCCACGCTTGGCGGAAAGCGTTCGACCGACCCGGATCCGCTTGACGATCTCATCGTCCATCTCCAGAAGTGCGAGCTGCTGCTCGTCCTCGACAACAGCGAGCATCTCGTCGCCGAGGTTGCCGCCATCGTCGCGCAAATCGTTGCCCGCTCGACACGCATCACCGTACTCGCGACGAGTCGCCAGCCGTTGGATGTTTCCGCGGAACGGCTCTACCGACTGTCGTCGCTCGACCTGGCTTCCGCGATGCAGCTCTTCGGCGAGCGCGCCCGCGCCGTCAATCCGGCGTTTTCTCTCGAGGAGAAGGCGACGGTTGTAGAAGAGATTTGCCGCCGTATGGACGGCATCGCCCTTGCGATCGAGCTCGCCGCAGCCCGAGTGCGGGCGATCTCGGTGGAAAACTTGGCCGCGCATTTGGAGCTTCGGCTCCTCGCCGGCGGGCGAGACCGTCGCCCGCGCCAGCAGACGATGCGAGCGCTGATCGACTGGAGCTTCGATCTGTTGAGCGAGGAAGAACGGCGAGTTCTTCGCCGTTGCGCCGTCTTTCTGCGCGGGTTTACGCTGCGTACCGCGACGGAGGCTTGCGCCGAGGACGAGGCGCTCGTTTTTGAAATCCTCGCGTCGCTCGTCGACAAATCACTCGTCGTTGCGGACGCGCATGACGAAGATCATCGCTACCGACTGCTCGAACCGATCCGCGAATACGCTCGGGAGAAACTCGCGGAAGCCGGAGAGTTGCCGGAGACTCTGCGCCGTCACGCCGTCGCACTCGCGGCCTTTGCTCGCGACGCATATGACCAATGGGATCGGGGTCCCGCAACCGATTGGCTCTCGGGACTAGAGTTAGAGCTCGCCAACCTTCGAGCCGCGCTTCGGTGGTCTCTCGACGAAGCGAACGACCGCGAGTTGGGCGCGCGACTCGTCGCCGATACGACCGTCATGTGCTTGCGTCTCGGACTTCTCGACGAAGGCATCGAGAACTGCGAGACGATCCTGCAGTCCGGCTTGACGCTTCCAGCTGCCGTTGGAGCGCGAATGCGATACGGCCTGTCGATGCTCTACAGCAATATCGGGAAGAACAGGAGCGTTCTCGAGCAAGCGATCGTTGCAGTCTCGCTCTACCGCGAGGCGGATGATTCGCGCGGCCTGGCGCGCGCGCTCTCGCAAGTGGCGTCGCGGTATGCGATCTTATCGGACGACGGCGACGCCAAGCAATCTGCCGAGGAAGCCTTGAAGCTGGCGCGTGCGAGCGGGGATCGTCGACTCCTGGCGGATACTCTGCGCCGCTGCGCGAGTTCGTTTTCCGCCGACGGCCACGATCGGGTGCGCGCGCTTTACGCGGAGAGCGTCGCGCTCTTTCGCGCGTTGGGCCGCGACGATGAAACGGCACGTGCGCTCGAGTGGTGGGGAAAGTGGGAAGAAGACGACACGAACAATTTTCAAGAAGCCGCGGAGCGATTTTTGGAGGCAGCACAGCTCGATAGCGGTCGCGATGTCGCGATGCTTCGGTCGGTTGACCTTGCCGGATGCTACCTGGCTATCGGCGAAAATACGCGGGCTGAGCCCTTCGCACGTGAAGCGCTCGCGGTCGCAGCGAGGACTAGGCATCCGGTCGTCATGCCGATGGCGATTTCGTACCTCGCGATCGTCGCAGTGGGCCGTGATGTTTCCGCCGCGGCGCGTCTTATCGGCTACGCTGAAGACCGCCTACGCGAGGCCGATTGGCAGCGCGCCTCCTACGAACAGGCGATGGTCGACCGGCTATTCAACCGCCTCAAGGAAAAGCTGGCCGAAGCGGAGTTGAAACTTCTGCTTGAAGAAGGCTCAGCCTGGACTGACGATGAGGCCGCAGCTCGCGCTCTATCGGCCTAGCAGGATCTCGGGCTACTCTCCGAACGAACGTCCTCTTTGCCGCTGAGGTAGATGCACTGGTGCTTTAGCTTATAGCTGCCCGTTTCGCCCGTGCAGCCGTGTACGGCGTGATATTTGCCGGTAAGCACAAAGCTTTTAGTGTTGTAGGTGCTCGACATTGCAAACGAGCAGTATCCGCTCGGCATGACGATCACGCTCGTTCCAGCGACCGTGATCCCGCTCACGGTCCACGCGATGTCTCCCGTCGCCGAAATCCCGCTGATGCCGAGCGCACCACCGAGCGCACTCTTGTGCGCAGCGAGCGATGCGCCGGCCTTGCCCGTGCCGTGAACGCTGTCATGAGCCGTGCCGGCGTACTCACCGCTTAAGTTGATCGTTTTCGCGTCATCGTTGACGCTCGATTGGGGCACCTGCGTACTCGAACCGCCGCTTGGGATGCCGTTGCTGCCGCCGGCACAGGCGCTCAGGACAAGCAGGCCGATTGCCGTAACCGCGGACATGCGCGAAAAAGAGCCTCTCATTATGCTCCTCCATAAAAGCGTGATGGAGGAGCATACCGCTTCGAAGAGCTAAGTGCCTCTTTGCTGCAGCTACGGAGGGATTCAATGAGAAGTGCGTTGCTCTCCAGGGTGGGATGCGCCCTGTTCGCTACCGCGTTGCTGTGCTGCCCGCGGCTGACGGCTTCTGCCGCGACCACCGGGACCATCACGGGAACCGTCGTCGATACGGCGACGAGGGCTCCGATCGCGGGCGCAGCCGTTTCGGCCGCCAGCCCTTCGCAGATCGCGCACGTTACGACCGACGCCTCCGGGCGTTTTACATTTCTTTCCCTCGCTCCGGATACGTACACCGTCACCGCGCAGCACGGCGGTTACGATAGCGTTTCGATCACGGGTATTTCGGTCTTTGCCGATCAAGGCCAGACCGTCTCGATCGCGCTGCCGAAAACTCTAAAGCAAATCGCTCACGTTACGTCACGTTCTTCGCTCAGTCCAGTGCGCCCGGGGACAGGTACCGATGTTTATTCGGTCAGCCCGGGCCTAACGAGCGCGGCTGCGACGTTGGGCGGCGGTGGCGGCCTGAACAACGCGTACTCCGCGATCGCGGCGATGCCGGGATCTTACGTCCCGCCCAATCAAGTCGGCGTCAATCAGACCGTCTACATTCGCGGCGGCTACTTCGATCAGATCGGCTACGAGTATGACGGCGTTCCGATCAATCGGTCGTTTGACAACTTTCCCGGCAACTCGGAAACGACCCTCGGTCAGCAGGAGCTGCAAATCTACACCGGTGGCGGCGAAGCCGACGCGAACGCGACCGGCCTTGCCGGCTTCGTCAATCAGGTCATCAAGACCGGCACCTTCCCCGGTTACGCCGTCGGCAGCTTAGGCCTCGGGACGCCGACCTTCTATCACGACGCGCGCGTCGAGGTCGGCGGCTCGACGCCCGACCGAATGTTTTCGTATTACGTCGGGATCAGTGGAACGAATCAGGATTTTCGGTATTTCGACCAGTTCAACGGCGGCAGCCTCACCGATACCGTACCCTACGGATATTGGCCCGCGCACATCACGACGTTCCTGCCCTTCTATCCGGCCGTCTATCCGACGTGCCGGAACAACTTTACCTACTCAAATCCGATCGCGAATCAGGTATCGAGCGATCCCGGCTGCTTCGGCTCCTATCCGTCGAACTACGGGCAGGTGGCGACGTTCGTCAGCCGCGACGTCGTCGCAAACTTTCACGTCGGCATTGCGCACCGCAACGACGCCGGTCGTGACGACGTTCAGCTGCTCTACATGTCCTCGGCGAACTTCACCCAGGATTACTCGAGCCTCGACGACGCCGGTGCATTGGGCCAGGGAATCGCGAGCGACGGCTTGCTCAACTCACCGCCCGACCTCTATGGCGGCAACATCAATCAGTGGCCGGACTTCTACACATATCCCGGCAACACGAGCTGGCTCGCGTCGGCTTCAACGCCGAAGATCACCTACTACTATCCCGGTTCGCCGACGGCGCGATGCGCGAACGTAACGGGCGTTCCTAACGCATGCCCCATCAATGCCAACGGCAACCAAATCGCATCCCTGATCCCGTCCAACTTTCGCGACGGGCGCTGGGACACCGCCAGCATCACGAAGTTGCAGTATCAAAAGAATCTGGGCTCGACCGCGTACGTTCGCCTGTTCGGCTACACGTTCTACTCCAACACCAATCGCGCTACGCCCAACGGTTGGGGGAACAACGTTAGCCTCGGGGTGTCGAACTATCAGTATTACGTCGCCGCGCACACCGGCGGTCTGGAGATGCAGTTTGCCGACCAAATCTCTGGCGAACATCTGATTGAAGGAATGGTCTCGTACCTTACGTCAAACACGCTGCGGTTCTACAACCACAACTACTTCAACTCGTCGGGCCAGCAGGTTAGCAACTTCACCAACGGCAACCAGTGTTACGCGACCTACACGGGCCCCCGATATAACGTCGGCAACCCCGCTCCGTGCAACAGAATTCATCACGCAAGGAACGTTCGGCGACCCATACGGTTCGTTTAACTCGCAGGATCCATGTGCCGACGGCGAGTTGCCGTCGAACGCGCCGGCCTGCGCGGCGGGCGCGTCGATGCTGCTGACCTATGGCGGAAACAGTGCCGACATAAATGCGGTCGTTCCGAAGGTTACGAGCGCTTCACTCAGCGATCAGTGGCGACCGAGTGACCGTTGGTACATCAACCCGGCGGTGCGCTTTGAGAACGACACATACGGACTCGCCGACACGAACAACCCGGGCACGAACTTCTGGTTCGCCGCGGCGCAGCGCGAGTTCTGCGTAAACCCGGTGACGCGTCAGCCGATCTTCGTGCCCCAGCCGCCGCAGTTCATTTCGTTCTTTCAGCCGTTCGTCGGCTTCAACTGTCCGATCGACCGCTCGACCGGAACTCCGGTTAAGACCGTCCACCCCAACGGGACCGACGGAATTCTGCTGACCAACGTCTACCCATCGTCGTACACCGTCTCCTACGTCCTGCCGCGGATTTCGGCGACGTATACGGTGAGCCCCGACACGGTGCTGCGAGCCTCCGCGGGACGCTACGCGCAGCAGCCGCAGAACTATGAGATCCAGTACAATACACTCCAGCCGAATCTGGCGTCCACGCTGCTCGGCTTCATTCCGTTCGGCTATAGCTCGCCGCTGCACCAATCCCAGGCGCAGTTCTCGGACAACTACGATGTTTCGCTCGAGCACCACTTTAAAGGCACCGACGTTGCGATTAAAGTAACGCCTTTCTACCGTTATGGCACCGATCAGCTCTACGAGACCCCGGACCTTCCCAGCCTCGGCGTCTCCCCGTCATTCAACGCCGGCACGCTCCGGGTCGCCGGCGCCGAGCTGCTTCTTACCAAAGGCGACTTCAGCAAGAACGGTTTCTCCGGCACGTTTTCGTACACGTTCACCAACGCGGCCGAGAAGTGGAGCGACTATGCTAACAGCACGATTGGACCGGTCGATCAATACAACCAAGACATCCAAGAGTTCAACGCGCTGACCAAAGCCGGCGGAGGCGCGCCCTGTTACAAGCCCAACGGCAAAGGGACGCCCGCCCCCGGCTGCGGCGCGAACTCGATCGCCAATCCCTACTATGGGATGGCACTGCAGCCGACGTTGAATCCTCACGACTGGTATACGCCCGGTCTCGACTTTCCGTACATCTCGCCGAACGTGTTCGCAATGGTCCTCAACTATCGGCACGGTAAGTTCGCGGTGACGCCGTCCCTGCAGCTGCAGGAAGGCACCACTTATGGAACGCCGGCCGACGTGCAGGGCCTCGATCCTCGCGCCTGCACCGCCAATCAAGGAAGCCGGCACCTCACGACAAGCGTGCCGCTCAACGCCGACTATACGTCGTGCTCGTTCGCGCTGACGAGCGACGGCACGATTCCCGGCAACCTATACATTCCGAACCCGCAAACCGGCACGTTCGACACGTTCGGCCAGTTTCGCCAACCGTGGCAGTTCAATATGGGCGCGCAGGTGTCGTACGATTTCACGCCCCGCATTTCGGGGCGCCTGATGGTGACGAACCTCGTCAACCAGTGCTTCGGTGGCTCGAGCGAGCCGTGGACGAGAGCCTACCCGCCGAATAACGCGATCTGCGGGTACATCTCCAACACTTTTTATAACGGCGGCAATTTCTTCAACGGAGCGAGTCCGAACGACAAAGCGGCGAACGGCGTCCGCGAAAACCCGTACTTCGCGGAGTCCTTCGCACCGTCGTACGGTGACTCGAGCTCCTTCAACTACCCGCTTGCGCTCAACATGTTCCTTTCGCTTCAGGTCAAGCTCTAGTGGCTTTATAGGCCGCTAGGCGCCGCGGCCCAGCGTCCCGGGCGCAGCGACGAACTCGTAGAGTCGACCGCGGTACGTCGCGGTTCCGGAGATGCGGCCGTCGTTGGCCATCGTGCCGCGCAGCGAGAGTACGCCGCCGATGTAGAGCTGGACGTAACCGTCATTTTCATTGAGGCTTCCGCTGACCGAGACGATGCGGTCGTCGAGTAAATCGGGAGCGAAGGACGTGCCCGTGTACGTTCCGGAGATCGCGCCGTCACGGACGACGAGCCGCATCGTGCCGCTATGCGGCACTCCCGAGGTTCCGAATATCGGGGCGAAGGCCGCGACGTAGGGCGTCGCCGTCGCCGCGCCGCTGTTCGTGACGGCGAGAGCTGGAACCGCCGAGCCGGCGATTGCCAAGAGTGCCGACGCCAGCATCGCGGAGCAGGGTTTGAAGAGTTTCATGACACTAGTCTGATCGCCGCCGCTTCGTAGAGCCTGAGTTTTTCATGAGCGGCGGATTAAGCTTGCCGAGAGGCGAAGCACGCCGATTATCGCGGACATCATCATCGTTACTGCCGGCTTGGAAGATCTTGCAGATCTCGCTCCGCTCTTTGATGCGTATCGCGCTTTTTTTGCCGGATCGCACGGTGCGGCGGAATCAGAACGGTTCCTGGCGGAACGACTCGCTCGCAAAGACTCGGTCGTGTTCCTGGCGCGCGGCGCGGAGCGGGCCGAAGGCTTCATCCAGCTCTATCCGCTCTGGTCGTCGTGGTATTGCCGGCGGATCTGGTTCCTGAGCGACCTTTACGTAAGCGAGGCGAGTCGAAACCGTGGTCTCGGACGGCGTCTCGTCGAGAGCGCGCTCGCACACGCGCAAACGACGAACGCATCGAGCGTCATGGTCGAGCTGCCGCATCGGGAACCGCACCTAAAGGCGTTTTACGCAAGACTGGGTTTCCATCAAGACGAGGTCTTCGATCTCGCTCGCTATCGGCTTGAGAAGTGAAGGAGGAGCGCATGGAAATGCTCGATCGACGCAGCTTTATCGCCACCACCGGCGCCGTTGCCGCGACGCTGACAGCCGGAGCTCCGCCGCCGAGTCGAGCGGCATCGAGCGGCCCCGTCTTTCTCTCGACCTGGGAATGGGGTATCGAAGCAAACGCGCGAGCAGCGCAAGTTCTTGCAGGCGGTGGCTCGTTGCTCGATGCCGTCGAAAAGGGCATCAACGTCGCCGAGGACGATCCAAACGTAGATAGCGTCGGCTACGGCGGCTTGCCCAACGCGCAGGGCGAGGTCGAATTGGATGCCGGCATCATGGACGGAACGAAACACCGCGCGGGATCGGTCTGTAATCTCCACAAGATCAAGAACCCGATTTCGGTCGCACGGCTGGTGATGGAAAAGACGCTCCACACGACGATCGCGGGCGAGGGAGCTTTACAGTTTGCAATCGCGAACGGCTTCGAACCGATGCAGCTGCTCACACCGCACAGCCTCGCGACCTGGTTGAAGTGGAAGAACACGCCGAACCATGAAACGTTCTGGATTAACCGCAATCATCACGACACTATCGGCATGGTCGGCGTTGACGCAGCGGGACACGTGGTGGCGGGCTGTTCCACCAGCGGCCTGGCCTGGAAGATTCCGGGGCGCGTGGCCGATTCACCGCTCGTCGGCTGCGGCTACTACGCCGACGATGCGGCGGGAGCGGCCTCGGCGACCGGCAACGGTGACGTCATGGCGAACTACTGCACCTCGATGTTCATCGTGCAGCGCATGGCGCAGGGAGCGCACCCGCAAGAGGCCTGCAACGAGGTCATGCAATTCATGGCGAAGACCGCACCAAACCTGCGCGACGACATGTATTGCGTCATCGCGATAAACCCGAGCGGCGAGACCGGCACGATCTCGATGAACTCAAAGCAATCGCTGCAGTACGCGCTCTGGCGCAACGGGAGCAATGCGCTTCGCACCGCACCGGCCTTTCTATAAAAGACGTTGGCGTCGTTTAGTCGCGCGTCCACCAGGTGCTGCCTGGGTAGTAGACGCCGGCTCCTTCTCCCCAAATCACGTGGTTCACTCCGCGCGCGTCAACGGCGAGACTGAGATAATCGCCGAACGGAAAGTCGTAACCGGCTTTTCCTTTATACTCTTCGCCTGAGGCGCGATCGGAGAGGCGGACCGGCTCACTCCACGTAGCGCCGGCGTCGGCGCTTTTGGCGTACCAGGTGTTCCAAGCGTATGGACCGTTGCGGTTATCTTGCCAGACCAGACGAAAATCGCCCGCGGCCGGGCCCGCCTCGATCGCGGGGCTGGTGTTGTTGCCAAGGGTATTGATGGCGGAAGGAACGCTCCAATGCACGCCATCGCGCGAGCGGCTTTCGTAGAGCGCGTTCGGGCCCTGTTTGGTCGCGTTCTTTGCAAAGACGAAGACGTACGCGCCGCTGCCATCGACGGCGATCGCATCTTGAGCCGTGAAGAAGTCGGGGTAACACTCGTGACCGCGGCACGGCGCACCCTCGTGACTTACGGCGAATGAAATCGTGCGCCACGTCGCACCGCGGTCGGTCGACGTAACCAGCTCGACGTGACCGTCACCCGTTTGGTCGTGACCGGCTTCGCCGTCGACGGCGAACCAGACGGAACCATCGGGCGCGGCCGTCCCGCTGTACGGATAGTACCAAAGATGCTCGTTGGTCGCCTTGAGCGGCTGCTGCCAGCTCGCGCCGCCGTCGTGTGAGGATGCCACGTAAAGCGCGGTGCCCCCGCTGAACGCGACGTAAACGTCCTTCCCGGATGAGGAAAGCACGAGCGTCGGCTTGTCGCTGTAGCGCAGCGGTGCGTCCAATCGAACGGTTCGGCTCCACGAACGTCCGTGATCGCGCGATTGCGTGAAGACCACGCCGGGTCGAAAGCCGTTAAGGCAAATAGCGTCCACGACACCGCTGCCGCTGACCGCAATCTGCGGATCGTATTGAAACGGCACTCGCGTTCCGCGTCGGCAAATGTGGCGCGTCGGAAGCCAGGTGCGTGCGCCGTCCGGTGAAGCTCGAAAGATCAAAGAATCCGGCAACTGATCGGTCGTCATCTGGTAGACCCAGCTCGAGCTAGGATCGGCGGCAACGACCGGTTCCCAACGGTTTTCCGCGCGAGAACCCCAGCGCTGCTCGCTCTTAAAGCGTGGCGGCGCAAGAGCTTGCTGACGAATGCCGCTCGCAAGCGGAGGCGCGTACGCGTTTTTGCCAACGATGCAAGAAGATACGGTGAGGCTCAACAAACAGGCCGTCAACACTCGCTTCAAATGGTGGCCCTCCCGTCCCGGTTGAGGTTAGCGGAGTGGCAGGCTTCCCCTGCGCTCGCTCGAAGCTCGACGTTCGTGAAAAGATCGTTGCCTGTTGCATTTGCCGTCTTGTTCGTGGCCGCTTGCTCCGTAGGGAGAGAAGGCGCTCTTCCGCCGGGCGGGTCCGTCGCGAACACCGCGCTCACCGGCGCGCAGCGGGTTTTGCCGGCCGCTCGCGGCAGCGTCTTCGTTGCAAACTGGTACGGCAACACGGTTACGGTCTACTCCGCCGGTGGAAGGTCGAAGGTTCGCACGATTACTACCGGCGTCGGTTATCCCAACGCGCTTGCGATCGAAAAGACCGGCACGGTTTTCGTCGGCAACTACGGCAGTCCGAGCGGCAGCATCACGAGCAACGTTGCCGTCTACGGTGCGAACGGCGGCCAACCGCTGCGAACCATTACGCAGGGTGTGGTCGGACCTTTTTCGATTGCCTTCGACCCGTTTGGCAAGGTCTATGTCGCCAACTACGGCGGTCCAACGGTGACGGTCTACGGGAAGAAATCGACGTCGCTGGTCGAGACGATCTCGAAAGGCGTGCGCTCTCCCGAGGCGCTGCTCTTCGATCGGGCCGGCAATCTGTATGTCGCCAACTGGGCCGGCAACACCGTGACCGTCTACGCTCCAGGCAAGACGTCGCCGATGAAGACCTTCTCCGTAGGCATTTCGCGACCGGATAGCTTGGCGTTAGACTCTGGCGGGAGACTCTTCGTTGCCAACCATCATTCAAACTCGATAACCGTTTACGCTCCGGATCACAAGAACTTGCCGCGCACGATCACTAAAGGAGTCCACGCGCCGTTAACCGTGATCTCGGCACCTTCCAAAGAGCTCTTTGTCTTAAACTACGACAGCAATAGCGTCTCCGTCTACTCGGAAGCCACGCTCGATCTGCTGCGCGTAATCACAACCGGCATCGCCTGTCCTACGACGATGGCGATGAGCGAAACGGGACTCCTCTACGTCGCGAACGCGTGCCCGAGCTCGCTCTCCGTCTATTCATCGTCCGGAACCAAACCGCTGCGCACGATAACGAGCGGGCTCGATGGTCCGGTCGCCATCGGCATCGCGCCGTAGTGCCGTAACGTAAGGATGTTACGCGCCGGCTGCACGGGGCTCGCTCTCCTCTTCAGCGTCGCCGCTTGCACCCAAAGCACGCCGGTTCAACCGCTTCCTCAAGCCTCGACCGCGGCGCGTTCGCCGGCTCGGAAGATCGCGCACGTGGTTATCATCTTTCAAGAGAACCGAACCACCGACGACCTCTTCAATGGATTGCCGGGCGCCGATACGGTTCGCAGCGGCCTAAGCTCCAGGGGCCGCCGCATCCCGCTCCGGCCGGTCCGCATGACGGCTCCGTACGACCTCGACCACACGCATGCCGGCTTCGAGACCGAGTATGCGAACGGCAAGATGAACGGCTTCGATAAGGAGAACTCGGGGTGCATCGGCGCCATCGTCTGCGCGCCGGAGGACGTACGCGCTTACGGTTACGTCCCGCACGATGAAATTAAGCCCTACTTCGCGATGGCGACGCAGTATGCGTTCGCCGATCGCATGTTTCAAACCAATCAGGGGCCAAGCTTTCCCGCTCACCAGTATATCGTCAGCGGGACGTCGAGCATCACGGATCATTCGTCCTTGCGCGCGGCCGAAAATGCCATTCCGCACGGCGGGGGCTGCGATTCGCGCCCCGGAACGCTCGTTGCATTGATCGCCGAGTCGGGCGACGAGAGCCAGAAAATCTATCCCTGCTTCGATCGCATCTCGTTGATGGAGCTGCTCGATAAAAATAGCCTCTCGTGGCGCTACTATGAGGCGTCGCCAGGAGCCGGCATATGGAACGGTCCGGATGCCGTTCTGCACGTTTGGGAGAGTGGAGAGTTCTCGCGAAACGTGGTTACGCCGCCATCGCAAATTCTTACCGACATTGCCGGCGGCAAGCTGGCCGATGTCGTATGGGTAACGCCGACCATGCTCGCCTCGGATCACGCGCAGTCCACGAACGGTTCGGGACCGTCCTGGGTTGCCGCGGTCGTCAACGCTGTCGGCCAGAGCCGCTATTGGAACGACACGGCAATCTTCGTCACGTGGGACGATTGGGGCGGTTGGTACGATCACCTGAGTCCGCCGCAGTATAACTCGTACGAGCTAGGTTTTCGCGTCCCGCTGATCGTTATTTCTCCCTACGCAAAGAATCACTACGTGTCGCACGTTAAGCACGAGTTCGGCAGCATCTTGAAGTTCACCGAGAAGATCTTCGGCTTACCCTCGCTTCACACGACCGACGTTCGTTCCGACGATCTCTTCGACTGTTTCGACTTCTCCAAACCGCCGGCGAAGTTCAAGAAGATCCCAGCCGACTATCCGCCGAGCTACTTCTTCAAGCTGCCCTCGACGGAGCCCGACGATTAAGACCCGCGCCGCTGCTCTATCGAAGCTTCTGGTTGCCGTCGCTCTTACCGCATGTTCTCGCGAGGGCGCTGCGCCGGGGCTTCCGTCGCAGGTATCGAGCTTCGCAGCGAACGTAGCGTACAAGACGATCTACAGCTTCGGTCACAACGGTAAGGCCGGCGACGGCCTGACGCCGCTTGCGAATCTCATTGCCGTCGGTTCGAAGCTGTACGGCACGACGGTGTCCGGCGGAACGACGAACGCCCAGTGTTACATCGGATGCGGCACGGTCTTCAAAGTGAGTGCCCGGGGCGATGAGAGCGTCGTCTACCGATTCAAAGGCGGCATTGACGGCTTCGCGCCGTCCGGCGGATTGATCGACGTCAACGGCGAGCTCTTCGGGACGACGAGCACCGGGGCAAACGGAAGCGCCTGCTCGTACGGCTGCGGCACCGTCTTCAAACTGACGGCCGACGGAAAGTCCAAGAAGCTGCTCTATACGTTTGCAGGCGGGACGGACGGCGCCGATCCTGTCGCCGGCTTGATCGTGGTCGGCGGATCGCTCTACGGCACCACGGAGTACGGCGGCATAAAGACAAAGCTCTGCTCCGCAGGATGCGGCACGATCTTCAAGGTGACGACGCGCGGTAGCGAGCGCATCGTCTATCGTTTCAAAGGCGGAAAGGACGGAGCACAGCCGGTCTCGCGTTTAATCGCGCTCGACGGCACCCTCTACGGAACCACGGAGCTCGGCGGCGAGAGCACGCCATTCTGTGCGAAAGGATGCGGAACGCTCTTTCGAGTGAGCGCGGGCGGCTCGGAAAAGCTCGTCCACCGTTTTAAGTACGGCCCGCTCTCAGACGATGGCGCGTTCCCTATGGCGGGACCGACCGCCATGGGCGGCGATCTTTACGGCACGACTTTTGGCGGGGGTAAGATCGGTGACGGAACGGTTTTTAAAGCGAATGCGTCCTCGGGTGCCGAGACGGTGCTTCACAGCTTTCACTGCTGCCATACCAAGCGTGACGGCGCATTCCCGGTCGCGCGCTTGACGCGCGTGCGGGGATTGCTGTACGGCACGACGCGCAATGGCGGAACTGGCGGCGCGGGCACGATTTTTGAGATTGCGCCGTCCGGGTCGGAGAGCATCGTTCACAACTTTACGGGCGGTCCCGACGGCGCGCAACCCCACGGCAGCCTCTTGCTCATGAACGGGACGCTCTACGGCACGACGGCGTCCGGCGGCTCGACCTCCGCGGGTACCGTTTTCGCGCAAACGCCATAAATGCTAGGAGCGCGCCGGCGCCTGGCGAACGACCGCAACCTCGCTCTCAACTTTGGAGGGAAGCAATATGAAGCACTCCGCTATTTTTGCGCTCGGGTCGCTGGCAGTTGCCATCTGCCTGTTCGCAACTCCGGTCGCTTCGACGGCGCAGCCGGCACCGGCGCCCACGATGGTCCCGATGAACAAACCGGATTTTTCTTCATTGATGTTCTTGGTGGGCACGTGGAAATGCATGCAGAGTTTGCGCGGAAAGCAACGTTTCGACACTGCGACGACGACGGTCAGTGCCGACGGAATGTGGCTGGTTACCCAAGACACCTCACCGCCGTTCGATCAATACCGGACCGTCGCGATCAACGGAACGACGTACACGGGGTACGATTCTACGATCAAACAGTGGATACAGATCGGCATTGACAGCGGCGGCGGCTACGGAACGTCCACGTCGCCCGGCTGGGAGGGGAACACGATTACTTGGACGACAAAGAACCTCGACGGCAGCAGCGGCACGGATGTTAATACAAAGCACAGCGACACGATGTATACTGATTCGTCCAGCGCTACCGACGCGCAGGGCAAGACGACGAACGTGACCGTCACCTGTAACAAAGAGGGCAGCTAAACTTCGGCGCGTTTTGCGATCTTGCGGTCGGGACGCGCGATCGCCTCATAAATTGCGCCGAGGCCCACGATCAGCACCATGACCAACAACGTCACCCAGCCGTAGTTGAAAACCGCGCGGCCGCTGGAAAGCGGACTGGGCCAGACGATGTTCGCGAGCATGAGCGCGAGATAGAGCGCTGCGCCGGCCGTCACCGGTACCCCCCACTTCCCCAGTGTAAAGAGACCGCTCGGCCTCCAGCCGCGGACGCGCGCGACGAGCGCGCCCAGCACCGTGAGCAAGAACGCTAAGTAGATGCCCGACGTCGCGAACGAGACGAGCGCGTAGAGCGCCGTCACGTGGGCCGGATAGTCGAACCAGAGCAGGTGCACTGGTTTGCTTGGATTGACCAGCACCAGCAGCAGGAAGAGGAACGGAACGATCGTTCCCACGAGTATCGCGTTGATCGGCGTGCGATGGCGAGGCGAAACGAGTTGTATCTTTTTGCTAAACGGCAGTGCGCCGTCTCGAGCGAGCGCAAACGCGACGCGTGCGCCGGCGCCCTGAACCGCGGTCCCGCAACTGAAGAACGCGACGATGACCATGACCAAGAAGAAGTCCTGGAGCCAGCCGGGCAGGACGGTGAGCAGGCCGGCGATACCTCCGTTCACGACCGCGCCGATGCCCGCCGCGGGTGTGGCGAGCAGCAACCCCAAGACCAGCACGAACGACGCGATTCCGCCGTAAAGCAGCGCGCTGCGCATCGCCTTGGGAACTTGGCGTTGCGCCTCGATCGTCTCTTCCGAGATATCGCCGGCCGACTCGAAACCGTAGAAGATATAAACGTTTGCGAGCACGGCGACGAGCGCGGCACCGGTCCACCAGTTCCCAGCGAAGTCGAGGCCGAGCGGGTTGCTTCTGAGATGCTCGACGTTCTGCGTCGTAAAAACGAACCCAAAGCCGTGATGGAAACCGAACGCGGCCAGCGCGAGGAAGACCCCAAACGTTCCGATCGTCTCAACGTAGACGCCGAAGCGCGCGACGCGTCCCATGATCTTCGCACCGATCCAGTTCGCCATCGCGGAGAGCACGATAATCGCGCCGGTTATGATGAAGATGATCGGATGGCTGGCCGAGTCCAAATGCGTGTGAAACCAGATATTCGAAAGCGACGTGACGTAGACGACCGCGCCGGAATCGACCGAGGCAACTGTCGCCAGCAGCGCAAAACCGTAGATCCATCCGATGAACCATCCGTAGCGCGGTCCGACGCTGTACTTGCCGTATTGATAGAGCGCACCTGAGAGCGGAAATTCGCTGGCGAGCTCGCCAAAGACCAATGCGACGAGCATCATGAGTCCGACGACGATCGGTATCGTCCAGATATAACGCGGTCCGCCCGTACCGAGACCCAGGGTGTAGAGCGAGTAAATGCCCACCATCGGGCTTAGGTAGCTGAAAGCGACGGAAAAGTTATCGAAAAGGGAGAGTACCCGCGAGAGCTCTTGGCGATAACCTAGTGCGGCGAGGCGGTCGCCCTCGTTTAATGCCTCGACCACGCCCAGCCCGTGATCCGCCAACCCGCTGCGAACTTAAGCAGCGCGACGGTGAAGATCGAATCACGCTCAGTTACGGGTTTTCCTCGTTCTTTATACGTGTATGTGGCCGGAACGACGACGTATGCGCGGTCTCCGTTGACGCTGAGGTGCCAAGGCTTGCCGAGCGTGACGATCCCGTCGGTGATTCCGGCTCGCTTGGCGTTCGCGGCGTAATCCGCCGCCCACTGATCGCAGGCCGTTGGCCCCATCCACTCGTGCGGGGGAAACTCGTCGATAATCGAGGCTTGCGTGGCGCACGCCGCGAGCGCCGACTTCGCATCGCCTTTATTGAATCCGTCAACGAACTGATGCAAGGTCGCCATAACCGAGGCCGCTTGCGGTCCACCCAGCTCGTCAGCCGCGGTAGGTGCCGATGCGATCGCCGGCAGCAGCGCGAGGACGAGCGCGAGTCCAATACGGCCGTGGAATCTCATGGTGTTAGGCTGTTCAAGCGTGCGCGGCTTCTGGCCTCCGCGGCATTTGCGTTCGAACCACCGCTGAAGGTAGGCGCGCCGGACAAAGGTAAGTCTCTTCGCCCAAAGCTACCCCCGTGAGAAGTAAGGAGTGTTTGTGAACGCATCCACCAAACTGCTGGCGCCGCTCGTTGCAGCGCTCGCACTCGCCGCCTGCAACGCAGGCGGATCTTCAATCGTGCCGAGTGCCCCCGCCCAAAGCGCTTCGCTGCGCCTTCACGCGGCAGCGCCTCGTTGGATGGCACAAGGCCTCGCGAAACCGGCCTGTCCGATGGTCACCGGCGTTCCGACCTGTCTGGCGCTGATTGAGTCAAGGGGCGGCATCAGCCCGGACGTCGCCGGCTGGGCGCCGATCGACTTCCAAACGCGTTATAATCTACCGTCGTCAACGAACGGAGCCGGACAGATCGTCGCGATCGTCGACGCTTACGACAACCCGAACGTTACGGACGATCTTTCGACGTATCGCACGCAGTTCGGACTAGGGACCGCGAACTTCACGAAATACAATCAAGATGGAAAAACGAGCAACTATCCTCGCGGCAGCACCAGTTGGGGTGTCGAAATCGATCTTGACGTCCAGATGGTCTCAGCGGCGTGTCCGCTCTGTACGATCTATCTGGTCGAAGCGAACAGTTCCAACAACCCCGACCTTGAGGCAGCCGAACTTACGGCCGTAAAACTCGGCGCGCACATCGTGAGCAACAGCTGGATCTGCTACTCGTCGAACAGCTGTGTCAAGAAGGCCGACTTCCAGAAACCCGGCGTCGTCTACACGGCCGGCTCGGGCGACATGGGCTACAATTTCAACGGCAATCCTGAATCGCTGGACTCGGTCGTCTCGGTCGGCGGCACCGAACTCCGCAAGAGTGGTTCGACGTATAGCGAGAGCGTTTGGAACGGTGCCGGCGGCGGCTGCTCCAACAACGGAAGCGGAGCCGGGGTCCCGAAGCCCTCATGGCAAAAAGATCCCGATTGCGCGTATCGCACCGACGCCGACATAGCGGCGGTTGCCGACGGCGTCGCGGAGTACGATAGTTACGGTGGCGGCGGCTGGTTTACGGTCGGCGGGACGAGCGTCGCAACGCCCTTAATCGCGGCGGTCTTCGCGCTCGCCGGCAACGCAAGCAGTCAGGATGCCGGCAAGCGCTTCTGGAGCCTCAAGGGGCGCAAGCGCAATCACGACCTCCATTACATCAGCAGCGGGAACGATGGTTCGTGCGGGGGCTCGTATCTCTGCCAAGCGGGCACCAAGCAGTTCCACACGTACTCCGGACCGGGCGGCTGGGGAACGCCGAATGGCATCAAAGCCTTTTAAGAACGAGCAACGAGGTTCGCGCAAGACCTTGAAAACGTCCCAGGGCTGTGCTATATTTTCGGTCAACATGTTCGCAGTTATTGCCAAAGCGTATTATTACTACGGTCGCTCTGAGAGCCGGCAAGGTACGCTATTGCTTTAACGAACGTCGTCAAAATGCAAAGCCGCCTCGCCGACGCGAGGCGGCTTTTTTTATTTGAGAGAGGAAGGCCATGAGCGTAGTCAGCGCTTCACCGAACGCGTTCGAGGCTTTCGAACGAGCAGTAGCGAGAAATATCGACTCCCATTCGATCGTGTACAATAACTCGTATACGAAGTGGTTCGCTCGCGGTGAGGCGACGATCGGCGACCTGCGCGACTTCACCGTGCAATTCTCCGTCTTTAGCCATCTCTTCATCGAGGCACAGCTGCGCAAGTGCATCAACGCGCCCGATCTCGCGAGCTATCGCGCCGGTAAGGAGATTCTGCTCAATGAGCTGGGGGTCACGTTCGCACCGTCGGGCAGCATCGAGGGCGGGACATTTCGCTTCTCTGCCGGGCACTTTGAATGGCTCGCCCATTTTGCCCAAGCTCTCGGAATCGAGTGGGGCGAGATCGGCAAACGCCGGCACGGCCGGCCTTCGACGTTGGACTTTTGCGATGCGCTGATGTCGTGGTACAGCTCGGAAGACGAGTCCACGGCGGCCGGCGCATCCTACGCCATCGAGCATTGGGCCGCGGCCGGCTTTTGGAAGGAGCTGATCGCCGGCTTGCGCGCCGTCAAGGTGAACCGCTTGCCGGAGCTTCCGCTGGGCTTTTGGACTTGGCACGACGCGCTTGAAGAGAACCACGCGGCCCACACGGCCGGCGAGATGCGGGAGGCTTTTGAGAAAACCGGCTTCTCGGAGCGGCGCTTTCTGGCGGCGGGAAAGGCGATGCTCGACGCCGTTGCCGTATTTTGGAATGGATTAGACGCGGCACGTCGCACTCTGCCTCAGTCTGCATGATGTATCTTGACGAAGAGGCGGTCCGAGAGCTGCTCGATTGGGACGATCTCATCGCCGCGATGGAACGGACGCTCGCCGCCTTTTCGCGCGGGGAAGTCATGCAGCCCGTTCGTAGCGGTGTGACGATCGAGGAGCACCGACGATATCTGGGCATCATGCCCGCGGTGGTCGGCGACGTGATGGGTGCGAAGTTCGTGGCGTTCTATCCGGCCAATGCGCAGCTCGACCTTCCAACGCACGAGGCGACGATCGTTCTCTACCGTACCGACGTCGGCCGGCCGCTAGCGGCGATGGACGGACGCCTCATTACCGAGATGCGCACGGCAGCGGTCTCGGCGGCGATTACGCGATATCTCGCTCCCGAGCAAAGCAGCGTGCTCGCGCTGCTCGGCAGCG
Organism: Vulcanimicrobiota bacterium; assembly: GCA_963748875.1. GTDB lineage: Bacteria > Vulcanimicrobiota > Vulcanimicrobiia > Vulcanimicrobiales > Vulcanimicrobiaceae > Cybelea. The sequence continues at coordinate 3,139,919 of CAVVKC010000001.1, read as the reverse complement.
GCGTACAGGCGCGTTCGCATCTGGCCGCGCTCTCTCGTGTGCGCACCTTCAGCGAAGTCCGCGTCTGGAGCCGCACGCCGGAACACGCGAAGCGCTTTGCCGCCGAATATGGCGTTACCGCGGTCGAATCGGCCGAAACGGCGGTGCGGGGAGCCGACGTCGTCGTTACGGCGACCGCTTCGCAGGAACCGATTCTCAAGGGGGCGTGGCTGAAGCCGGGAGTGCACGTCAACGCCGTCGGGTCGTCGCGCCCGGATTGGCGAGAACTCGACGAGCAGGCGATGAGCCACGCCGTCGTCGTAGATTCACGCGCCGCCGCTGCGAAGGAGGCGGGAGATGTCGTGATTCCGCGTGCACAAATCTATGCCGAAGCCGGCGAGATCTTCGCTCGCATCAAAGAGCCTCCGATCGGGGTGACCTCGATCTTCAAATCGGTCGGTCTCGCGTGCGAAGACGTTGCGGCGGCAAGGCTCGTCTTCGACGCCGCCGAAGCGCGTCAGGCTCGTAAAGGGGATTCTCATGTGCCGTAACATCAAGACGCTCCACAATTATTCGCCGCCTGCGACGCATGACGAGATTCATGCGTCCGCAGTGCAGTTCGTGCGCAAGCTGAGCGGATTCACGCATCCGTCAAAGGCAAACGAGGTCGCCTTCGAGCGAGCCGTTGATGCGGTTACCGATGCAGCACGCGATCTACTGGACGCACTCGTGACGCACGCTCCGCCGCGCGATCGAGGGGTGGAAGCGGCAAAAGCAAAAGAGCGCGGAAAGCTGCGGTTCGCGCGAACCTGATCGCATAACGACGCGTGAGGACGATATTCGTCGGCCCAAACGGCGTCCGCGCCGGCTGGCGTTTCTTAGCCTACGCCGCAATGCTCGTTCTGCTCAATCAGGCGTTCCAGGCTTTCCTGATACCGCGTCTGGTCGCTGCGCTGCGCATACCCGACGGTCTAACTGCGTTTGGATTTCTGGTCTTTGAAATCGTTGAAGGCGTAACGGTGTTCGTGCCGACCGCCATCCTCGCCGCCCTCGAGCGGCAGCGGATCGACGCATACGGGCTGCCCGTTGGGCTGGCATTCGGCCAACGCTTCTGGGAGGGCGTGGGAATCGGCGTAGCGAGCGCGGGCGCCGTCGGCCTAGCGATGCTTGCGACGGGCGCGATGGTCGTGCACGGCTTGGCGCTGCAAGGCGGTGCGCTCGTCACCCAGACTGTGCTCTGGCTTGTCGTGATGCTGTTGGTCGGCTTGAACGAGGAGTATATGTTTCGCGGCTACCCGCTGCAGGCGCTGACGCGCGGCATGGGATTCTGGCCTGCCGCGGTCTTGCTCTCCTTGCTGTTCGGGGCCGCGCATCTCACGAAACCCCACGAAAACGCGATCGACATCACGAACATCGTGCTGCTCGGATTGCTTTTATGCTTGACATTGCAGCGCACCGGATCGCTCTGGCTTGCGGTCGGCTTCCATGCCAGCTTCGATTTCATGCAGTTTTTCGTCATCGGAACGCGTAACGGTGGCGCTCAGCCAATCGGTCATCTCGTCAACTCGACCTTCCCCGGTCCGGCCTGGGCGAACGGAGGCCCGCTCGGAACGGAGGCGAGTTACTTCATGCTGCCGGCGATCGCGTTGCTCTTCGTCTACATCCTGCTGCGCTACCCGAAGCCGGCGCCGCTGCAGAGGTAGTCACGATCGCGGGAGAGTGCCTCGAGATTGGCTCCCCCATTTTGGCGAGATTTGGCACGTGCATTGGAGCCAATCCTTTTGTAAACTCGGCTCATGAAGATGAACGGCATGCGCACGGCTCTAGCCGGCGCCACCTTCTTGGCAACCTTAGCGGCCAACGCGCCGGCGCCGTCACCCGTCCCAGCGCCGATACCTCCGGCAAACTACCCCGTCAGCCCAACGACGCGCGACGGACGCAACGATTGGAACTTTGAGTACGGGACGTGGCGAACGCACTATCGTCTCCTGCGCGATCGTCTGGTCGGCAGCCACGAATGGTATGATTGCTACGGCACTTCCGTGATCCGGCCATTTTGGAACGGCGGTGGAAACTTAGAAGACGGCGATCTGAAGTGTCCCAAGCGGTACATCGGCGGGCTGACGTTGCGTTTGTACGATCCGCAAACGCACCAGTGGAGTCTCTGGTGGGGAACGAGGAAGTTAGCGGTAGCGCCACCCCAGCAAGTCGGGCACTTTGATGCAAACGGCGTCGGCCGATTTTACGCGTATGACAGCTGGCGTGGAACCCCGGTCATCAACCGCTTTCAGTGGACGAAGGTTCACGGCAATCCGCGTTTCGAGCAAGCCTACTCCGTGGACGGCGGAAAGACGTGGGAAACGAACTGGACGACCGACTACCAGCGAGTAGCGCCCTCTACAAGGGGTGTGTGGAACGCGCCCGACCCTGCGGACGCCGGCAGCAAGGGCTTCGATTTTCTCCTAGGCTCGTGGAAGACGCACTATATGCGCTTGCGGCATCCGCTCGCTAACGACCACGAGTGGTACGCGTGCGACGGCACTTCAGTCGTGACCGTGTTTTGGGGCGGTAGCGGCGATCTCGAGGACGGTGACCTGCATTGCCCGACGCAGTACATTCGCGGCATGACGTTGCGTTTGTACTATGCAGCGACGCGAGAATGGATGCTCTATTGGGGAACGCAAAAAACCGGGCTGGCGCAAGGTCTCCCGCAAGTAGGTCGCTTCGATAAGAACGGCGCCGGCGATTTCTTCGCGCCCGACACCTACCACGGTAAGCCGATTGTAGTGCGCTACCGATGGGAGTTACGAGCCGGAAACCCTCGCTTCGAAGAAGCCTTTTCGGCGGACAACGGCAAGACGTGGGAAACGAACTGGACGACGGACTACACTCGCGTTTCGCGTTAGAGCCGCTGTGCCGGCGTCGTTGCGATACCAAAATTATCGTTCGAAGGCACGATTCCATTGGTGATCTTGTTGACGAGGGTCAGCGCACTCGGTCTGTACCGAAAAACGTCAATTTCTCCGAGCCCGAAATCGGCCACATAGAGTACCTTCGAATCCTCGCTGAATGAGAAGTACTCCGACGTCCCTGGCAGGGTCAGTTGTTCGAGCGGTTTGCGCGCGCCGGCGTTATAGACGTTGAGACTCGGAACTTCTTCGTCGATCGCGAGCAAGTGTCCGTCGCGATCGAAACCGACGCCGCCGGCGAAACCGAGAACGATCCGCGTCTCGATGCCTTTGGTCGAGCCGGCTTTGAACTCGACGACGGTGCCGCTATTGATGCCCTGGCCGGCGTTACACGAAACGAAGAGATTGCCATCCTTATCGAGTGCCACGCCACTTACGTGGTAAAAATGCTTGTCCGACAAGGTCGCCTTGGGGCTGGTCGATCCGGGAGCGTAGATCACGACGTTTCCCGAAGCGCCGATCGGCCCAGACCCGTTCGCGACGTAGACGGTGCGGTCGGAACCGATCGCGACGTCGGCCGGAAATTTATTCGGATCGTCGAGCGTGGCGGTCGGCGAGGTCGACCCGGCAGCATAAACGAGCACGTTCTTGTCGTCTGAATTGGCAACGTAGAGATCGCCATTTCGATCGGTTGCCATTCCGAACGGATTGTTAAAACTGCCTGAAAGAGTCCCTGCGACGGGATTATTCGGACCAGTCCCTTTCAAATAGAAATCGATGGAGTTACCTCCGAACGACGAGTTGTAAATCAATCTCGCTTCCTTAATTCGGAGCGGATGCGTGGAGTCGGGCAAGGCAGTCGTCGGCGATGATGACGCGTTGCCGTAGCAGCCTGCAAGCAGGGCGAGCGAGAGCGAAGCGGCGGATCGGCGAACGATTTTGAAGTGCATCGCGAACCCTTCGAAAATACGTAGCCCGTGCCTGCACGTGGAGGCGCGCCCGGCCGCGAAAGAAGGCTCTTGCGGCTCGCCCGCGAGAACCACTCGCTTGTGAAGGCGCTCAGTTTCGCGGTCGTGACGTTTGCAATCGTGCTTTTGCCGGCGGTACCGGCGCTGGCCGCCGATCCCGGTCGCATAGAGGCGTACGTTACCCCATTCTACGACTCGTCGGGTCCGGTTATCAACATCGGAAAATATAGTACCGGGCTAAGCTCAAAGACCCCGGGCGAGTTTGTCGCCACGATCCTTAGAATGAAGAATCAGTGGAACGATCTCAACTTCGTCGAGCTGTATGTCGGTGCGATTCGACTCTACGATCTCGGCTACCGCAACGAGGCTACCTATTGGTTTTATACGGCGCAGTATAGGGGTCGTCTATTCGCGTCGCTGGTCGATCAAAAGCGCCTCGGTAGCCTCGGCGATCGCGGCTTCGAGCTTTACCACGCCCAGCAGGCCTTCTTCGAGCTCGTCGGTCCGAATATCAACGGCTATGCATTCGGCGACGTCAACTCACTGGTGGCGATCGTTCGCCGGGTGCGGAAGGAGAGCAAAACCGTTCCCAACATGCAGACCATGTATCCGGGCGTGGCCTTTTTACACAGATCGCAGTGGGATGGAATAAACGCAGGCCTCAACTCGGGATTAGGGAAGCTCGCCGTTACGTTGACCGATCAGCAGAACGAGATCAAGCAGCAGCGGGAGCAGAACGGCACTGCGACGCGGTTCTCGCACGTGACCAGCCGGCGGTTCCCGGGCGGTCTCTAGATCTATCGCGGGTGGTACCCGCTCGACGCGACAACCGCGACGACGAGCCCCGCGGCGAAAGTGACGATTACTCCAATTAGGAGCGGCCAGTCGCGGCGGCCGGAATGGGCCATCGTCCAACCGTTTGCGACGCCGAATAAGCCGGAGGCCGCGATCAGGGCGAACGCTACGTTCATTTTCCCAAGGAACTGAGCCGTTGAGACGTCGTTCTTGGCGCTGCTCCCGAGGAGGCGATCGACCCCAATCCAAACTGCACCGATCAGAATCACGAGCATCACACCGCCGCTGAGCGCAACCCAGCCACGGCGCCGCTCACTTTCTCCGGCGCTGTTCATCGCAACTCGAGAACGGGGAAGTTTCGCGAGAGAACGTGACCGTTGTCGTCCCAGACGACCGTAACTGGCCGGCGAGCGCGTAGCAATCGATCCCAGGACTCGTAGCTGACGGACGCCGCGCGAAGCCCATTGATGTCCATTATTAGGTCTCCGGCGCGCATGTTTGCGCGCGCTGGCGCCAGGCCGGGCAAGACATCTCGAACGCGCCGTTCTGGATGGCGGAACGAGATGTAAAAGCCATACGTAAGCTCGCCGGGTACTGCGAACTCGGAGCCCGAGAAATACGGTTGAAATGCGACGCGGTGGTGGATACGATCGAACTCCATCGCAAACTGGTCAATCACGTCGATCCCTATGTCTGGAACGGGAAGTGACTCGTTAATGGCTACCGCGGGCCTCTCGGAATGAACCGGGCCCAGCACCAGCGATCCGTCGATGGAGGTCATCAGGGTCTTCGTGGCTCCCGTCTGGCCGTTGAATACTGTTGCGGAGGGAACGGGCGAATGATCGAAGAGCAGCCCTTTAAGGTCCTTTGAGGTTCCTTCCCAGCCATACGCATCGTCACCGGTATCAATTAATGTCGGCAGCCTGCGCCCGTCCGCGAAGAGGTCTATGAGTGGCAGATGTTTTTTCAGCGCGTAAGGGAGCCAAAATGCGGATGGCAAGGGCACTGCGCGTTGGCTGACGAGCAATGCTTTGCTTGAAAATTCAAACGTCAGGTAGTTCCGGCCGAACGAGTTGAAACCGAGAATTCCGTCCAGGTCATCGCCATCGGCGACCACGGCGTAATAGTCACGCATCGAAACGCTACCGACCCGCACTTCGTTAGCGCGGGCAATCGCATGATGGCCGGGGACGTGATTGATGACCGCGACGCAAGCCGCTTCGACGACCTTCGTACTAAAGATCGTCACGTTCGAGCCTGTATCGAAGAGAAACGTGAATGGCCCTCGCCCATTGACGAAAACCTGAACGTACGGCGATCGATAATGCCCGAACCAGTCTGTGCCGGAAAAAGGAATGGTCGTAGGGTCGGTCGCTACGCGTACGCTTCCAGCGCCCATCAGGTATTCGCGGTGGACACTCTCAGGGATCTCTGCCGCCGGGCAACTAGCCGGGACGAAGGCTGCAGGCAGAAGCAACAATAGACTGACGGAACAGCGCGTGAGCGTAGCAAAGTTCTTAGACATTAGGGTTCTCCGCCCGCGTTTTGCCTTTATCTGAAAGGGCCTGCCCCGACCGTAGCAGCAATGGGCCGGGCGGCTCATCGCAACTCTCCGGGCAGGCTCCCGTATCATGGGAGGACACCGAGCGAGGACGATCAGGAAATGCCGAAGATTTTGTTACAGACGACGATCCCGTTTGCGGAGGACGACTGGAATGTGTCGCGCTTTTCGCTACTGCGCCAGGCACTCGTCGCTGATGGTCATGAGGTGATTGCGCGCGATGAAGAGCTGGATGCAAACCGCAACGATCGTTTGGTCACGCGACTGCCGGAGTCGGATTTCGATCAACTGTGGTTGATGGCCGTCGATACCGGCGACGGCCTTACTAAAGCAGAAAGCGATGCGATCATCGAGTTCCGCAGGCAGGGCGGAGGGGTTTTGACCGCGCGCGACCACCAGGACCTTGGGCTCTGTCTCAGCCACCTTGGCTCGCTCGGTCAATGCAATCACTTTCATACGTACAACCTCGAGCCGGGCCGCACCCAGAATGACGACCAGGATAATCCGAGTATTTCCTATCCCAACTACCATTCCGGCGCGAACGGCAACTATCAGAAGATCTCGGCCGTCGACCCGCCGCATCCGCTGCTCAAAAGTGCGAAAGCAGACGGCGGAGTGATCGAGTATTTTCCCGCTCATCCGCATGAGGGAGCGGTGGGCGTGCCCGAAGGCATGCCTTTTGCCCGCGTCATTGCGACGGGTACGAGTGCGGTGACCGGCCGGCCTTTCAATCTCGCCGTTGCCGTCGAAGGCGAACCGTTCGATGGCGGGTTTATGGGGCGAGCGGTCGCGGTCTCGACGTTCCACCATTTCGCCGATCTCAATTGGAACCCCGAGCGCGGAGCGCCAAGTTTTGTCACCGACAAACCCGGCGACGAAATGAGGCGCGATCCGGCTCGGTTCGAGATCTTTATGGACTACGTCCGAAACATCGCCCGCTGGCTAGGCGTGCGTTCGAGATAGAAGGAGAGGTTCTCCGGCTAATACCTGTCTTTGATCTGGTAGAGATAATAGTTGCTGCCCGAAATTCCAATAGCGTAAATACGAGCGCGCATATAGTCGGCTCCAAGCACCTCGATCCGAATATCTGGAGCCAGTTCTATGGTTTTCAGCAGCGTCCCCGCGGTGCCTTCGCGTACTTGGATGGAGTTCCGTCCTGCGCTGAGATAAACGTGATTGAGGTTCGGATTAACGCCCATAAAACTAGGCGTGTACGAAAGGGGCACGGTTTTTGAAACCTTTTCAGTGCGTCCGGCAACGATATTGAGGCCGTTGGCAACTTGTGCGTAGAGCACGTCGGTGGTGCCGTTGACGCCGAGAACCAGGCCGAACGACGTAGGGCTAAGGGTGAACGATCTTAGAGGATTGACTTCAAAGTTTCCCACGCTATTGTCGAAGTAGTATTTTCCGGTAACCGGGTTGAGGACGCTGATCCCACCCATCACGCCGCCGCTGCCGAGCGGGCCGGCAACGACCTTGTAGGTATCGGCGTTGATCGCCCACACGGGATCGTTATCCGCACCGCATTGCGCCGCGACCCACGCATAGCGGCGCTTTCCATCTATCCAGCTGGTGACCGGGCAATCGCTCAGCGAAACACGCGCGACTGAAGAGTCCGTGACGCCGGAATACACGTCCACGTCTCCACCATAAAGCCCGGGAAGCCAGACGTTATGCGTCTTGGAATCCACGTTGTTTGCCCCGCCGAATCCGGTGACCCTCGCAGCGATCGAGAAAGTCGATCCGCCTCCGTCCACTACGGTGGTGTGGTTGCCGCTGAGATTGATTCCGGAACTGATATAGATGTGATTGAGCGCCGGGTCTACGGCCATGTAGCAGCACGAGTAGCTCGCGATCTGAATTCGCTTTCTCGCATCGCGTATCGCAGACTGCGAAGAGCCTTCAGCGATCCGGGTGCTGCCGTTGGCGCCCGCCGTGTTCGTCGGAGAAAGGCCGCCGTTTGCGCCGCCGCATGCGGCTAAAAGCGCCGCGCTAATGCACGCGCTGACGACGTTGATTAAACGTTTACTCATGGAGCCTAGCTACTTTCTGAGGCGTCTCTCGAACACGCAAAAACGCGACAAGACTATGCCGCGGCGTGTCCTGCCCCTAAGGCCAGAGTGCGCCTTCCTGCTACTTTTGTCAATGGAACCGAGGGTTAGGATGACGAAGGGGCGGCCGCTTTCGCGCCCGCCCCTTGACTAGTTGGATCCTTTGCCTGGTTTAATAGGCGCGGTCCGATTTGGGCGTTCCCCAGCCTCCCGGGCCCGAGTAATTCCTAAACTGCTTGGTACCAGCCGTGCAGAGATAACTCCCGCCGCAGCTGCCGTCGCTGCCGCTCGTAATGCTGTGGAAGTCTCTTCTATCGTGCTTTCTATTGAGCTGCCAGAACGTCTGGCCGCCGTTGAGTTTGGCGCCGTTGCCCTTGAGGGCGACGATTCCGGCGGTGAACGGCGAGGCAACGCTCGTGCCGCAAACGCCCTGCCAGCCTGCGTACGCGCCGGTATAGACCGCAACGCCTGGCGAGCAACCCGACTGCGATGACACGTCCGCATCGGTGCGGCTGGTGCAGCTCGGATCGTGCTGCCACGAGGGCTTCGGAACACCGGGGCTGCCGACGACGCTCGAGCTGGCGCAGCCTGCGCCTGCGTCACTCCAAATCGTTTCGGTGAATTTGGAGCCGCTGGTTTCAAGCTGCGTGCCGCCGACCGCAATCACGCTGTCGAGCACTGACGGGGCGCCGATATTGTTGTATCCGTTGTCCCCAGACGATGCCAGGTAGACCATTCCCGGCGTGTTGAAGAAGTTCGGGAAGTTCGAGTCGCCGCAGTCCCAACTGCCGGGGCAGATCCAGCTGTTGCTCAGGATCGTCGCGCCCAGCGTGACGGCTTCTTTTTCGGCTTGTTCGAAGTCGCTGATACCGCCCTTGGCTTCCATCAGGAAGATGTTGCACTTCGGGCAGGACGCTGAAATCATATCAATGTCGAGAGCGGTTTCTAGGCACCAACCATAGTTGGAGCAGCTTGGAGGATAGTTCGATTGCTGACCCGTTTCGTTGTACTTCGTTAGGTTGCCCGCGGGGAGCCCGAACTGGCTGCGGTACGTCGAGAGCGCAGTCGAAGCATCGGCGAGGTCGCCGGCCTCGATCACGGCGACGTTTATCCCCGCTCCGCCGCCGAGTTTGCTGGTAAGGTCGTAGGCGCTCTCAAGCTGTTGGGGCGTAAAGCCGCAGCCTGACGAGGGCGAGCAAAGCGGGGAAATGCCCCCCTTTTCGACCTGCAGCGCCAAGCACGTCGGCTTACCCGTGACTTGCGGACAATCAGTCCTAGCTTGATGCTTGCTCATCCACTGAGGTATGACGTTGTGGGAGAGTGGAGAGCCTTGGGAAACGCCGGACGCGGCCGGCATATTCGATGTGCCGCCGGCATTACAAGCGGCGATTGCGAGCGCAGCAACGAGCGGCGCAACAAGTTTCAAGGATCGGTTCACAAAAGCTCCTTTATTGTATATTCGGCCTGGGAAGGTGCGATATTTAGCGAACCAGGAAGGCCAGGCCTTCCGCTCGATTAACCTCCTCGAAAATGGTTCCCCTTGGGAGGAACGCGCCGCGCAGAGCGGCATTTTCCGAGCATGAACCGACTCTTTGCGGCGATCATCGCATCGCTTGCTTGCGCAGCTTGCTCCTCCGCACCGATGGTGCCGGCGCTTCCTTCGTCTGGCGGCAGCGCTTTCGTGCGGTCGCTCGATGCAAGCGGCACGGGCAAGATCAAACACGTTATTTGGGTCGTGCAAGAGAATCGCAGTTTTAACGACATGTTCGAAGGCTATCCCGGCGCTAAGACCGCGTCGAAGGGCAAGGAGTCGTCCGGGGCTACGATCGCGCTGCAGCCGATCTCGCTCAAAACAGTCTACGAAATTGACCATTCCGCAAATGCAATGTTCCACGCGTGTAACGGAAAGGGGAAGCTTCCGGGGACGAAGTGCCGCATGAACGGGTTCAATCTCGAGGTTCAGTACAGCGGGCCCGTAAATGGACAGTACGCCTACGTGCCGCGCCTTGAATCAAAGCCTTATTGGGACATGGCACGCGAATGGGTGCTGGCCGATAACATGTTTGCCTCGCAACTCGATGAGAGTTTCGTGGCGCATCAGTACATCATCGCAGCGCAGGCCCATTCGAGCGTGGACGTGCCTTTCACGTTTTGGGGCTGCGGAGGCCCCAGGAGCAACAAGGTCGAGATAATCAAATCCAACCGGATGGCCGGCGGGGTGCAGCGGCCCTGTTTCGAGTACGAAACCCTTGGCGACGAGCTCGACAAAGCGGGTTTGCCATGGAAATTTTACACGAGCCACTTCCGCAAGCCGTTGAGCGGGCTCTGGTCGGGTTATCAAGCGGTCGGGCATATCTTCCACGGGCCCGACTGGAAAACGGACATCGTCACTCCTCAGCGGCGCTTTCTTAGCGACATTCGGGCCGGCAAGCTCGCGAGCGTCACCTGGATTACGCCCCTCTGTACGAATTCCGATCATCTCTTGTGCGGGGGCGGACACGGTCCATCGTGGGTGACATCGGTCGTGAACGCCGTCGGCGAAAGTAAGTTTTGGAACACAACCGCGATCTTCGTGCAGTGGGACGACTGGGGCGGCATCTACGACCCGGTGCCCCCGCCGTTCGAGGACTACGATGGGCTCGGCTTTCGCGTGCCGCTTATCGTGATTTCGCCATATGCCAAGCAGAACTACGTCTCCCACGTCCAGTACGAGACGGCGAGCGTCATGCGTTTTGCCGAAGATACGTTCGGTTTATCCCAACTTTCAGCGTCGGATGCACGCGCAACGTCTCCGGCTGGTGACTGCTTCGACTTCTCGCAGAAGCCGCGCAAGTTCGTACCGATTCAGTCGCCGGAGGACGCGTCGTTTTTTCTCACTCAACCCGACGACCCTCGGATTCCCGACCAGCAATAAGCTTCCGAGTGAATGTCGCTGAGCCTAGCTTGCGCGAAGCTCCTGCGAGAAGAATTCCAAAGCGGTCTTGGTCTTCGTGCGCTGCTCGTCTGAAAGATCCACACCGACCTTTTTAAGCAGCGATCTGACGTCTAACGCGGCCGCAATCGCCTGGTCCGGAGTGGCCTTCGTTGACAGCTCCAATATCCGTGAGCCGTCTGGGTAGTTCCACTGCTCGACCACGAGCTTTCGCTCGAATCCTGCCGGCTTGAACTTCAGCTTGAATACGTTGATCGGACCCAAGATGGAGAGACCACTGAGCTCGAGGCCGTGCGGCGCGAAGGCCGTGTAGAACGCTTGTTGCTCCTTTGAATAGAGCTTGTTGATGGGGCGGCGGCCGGCTGTGACGTCCATCACGTCAGTTGTTCCGAGAGTGCCTTTCATCGAAGCCGAGCAGACATAACCTCCGGGCATTGCATCCACCTCGACGACCAGGTTAGGCGACTTCCGGAGGCGGTTTGGAAGCCCGTCCAGGTCGCCGCGCCGAAGCTTCACAACCGAGTCGTTGACTTTCCCCTTGACTCGCCGCGCTCGCACGATTAAGCCGCGGGCGTTCAGCGCGAGATCGGAAGTATCGAAAAAATAAACCTGTCGAAGCTCTACTTCCAGGGGATCGATGCCCAGCGCAGCCAGGGCGGAGCGATGTGAGGTTTCCGGCACAGTGACCTTTACCTCGACGCCGTGGGCGCCGTTAACCGCCGCAAAAAAGCCGCCGAGCCTCTCACCGATCAGCATCTCCTGCGCCGGTTCGCTCCGTATCGTTTTTTGATTCGCCATAACGGCGCGTACGCGCGGCGCGAGCTCTCTCCCCCCGTATTGTCGCGCGAAGTCTAAAAACTGAGGCTTTCGGCTTACTCTAGAGGACTATTGCTGCGCTGGTCCCGATCATTGACTGGATTGCGATGCGCTGGCTTCCATCAGCCGCTGGACGGTCAGCAACGGCGTCAGACTGACGCGGATGAGGCCGCGCTGCGGCCGATCCAAATCGAGAACCAGCCCAAGCGCGAGGGCGAGCACTAGAGCAAATAAAATCTTGAAGCTGATTGCGCGCTGCGCTTGCCGGCCAAATCCGAAGCCCATCATCGCCGAAGCGATGAGTGCAATCAGCAGGATTCCGATGATGACGATGTCGGGAATTTGCGATCCGAGCACGGCGGCCTCTTCCGCGCTGAAATTGATCGTGTCGTTGAGCGAGGCGATGAAGAGCGGCACGATCGTGGAGCGTGGGTCCCGGCGCGCAACTTGGGTCGCAATGTTCCAGAGATCGCGCTGGATCGCGGTCGATCTCTCCTGGGCAACGGCGCGCTGTTGCGGTTTGGCGTCGGCCCGCGCGAACTCGAGTCTCTCCGCAACATAGGCGCGTAGTTTGCCGCGCACCGTCGCCGCGGTCTTCGCGTCGAGCAGCTTTGCCCGAAGGAACGTCGTGGCGATCGCCGTGGCTTCATGCACCAATGCTGCACGTCGCGCATCGTAGCGGCCCAGCCCGAGTGAGAACGAGAATCCCAAGAGCAGCGCAAGGATTGTAAAGGCCGCACCTTGCACGACGCCGGCCGGATCCGGGCCGGCCAGACCGGGGCCGTTGCCGGGGCCCTTCGCGGGGCCCCGGCCGCGGCCAAGCTGAAACCCGACCTCGTTCATCGCGAAAATCAAGATCGCCGAGGCAAGCATGATGACCCAGGTCGGAATGGGATTCAGAAAATTAACCATCCCCGGTACGCCGGACTAGGCCATCACTAGCTCTTGCTTAATGGTGCGACTTACGACGGTCGAGCTTCGCCAACGCGGCGGGGCTAATGAGCTTCAACCCCTGCGCCGCATTGTAGCCGTGAATCTCCTTCACGTCCAGCTTGCGCATGAATTCGATCGTGTCGGCCGTGATGACTTGGCCTGGTACCATGATCGGGAATCCGGGCGGATACGGGATGACGAAATTCGCCGATACGAGCGGCGGCCCGTCCTTCAAGCGGCGATCGATCTCCTTGTCGTGCAGCGGAATGTGGTCGCATCCTTCCGCATCATAGGCGGCGTAAAATCCGCTTCGGATGTCGCCTTCGTTGGTGCCGGTTCCCGCATCGTGTCGAAAGGCTTCGTGAAAATAGCTGAAATTCGGCAGGTCGGGAACGTCCGTCATCAGGCTCTTCACGCGGGCCGCAAACTCTCTACGTTCGCCCTCGCCGCCCGACGCGAGCCGTTCTTCGATCTCCTGACTGATCTCCACGAGGACCCGGATTAGGTGCGCTACGTCGCTGCGCGTGTTGTTGATGTTCGACTGCAGCAAGACGCTGTTGCGCGACGTCTTGTTGAGCTGGATGTTGTACCGATTCGCCAGCAGGTTCTTGAATTGTGTTCCGTCGTAACCGGCCGTCCCGCAAACGAGCGTCATCCGCGTCGGATCGAGGCAGAATTCGTCGTCCCGGAAGCTCTTGAGCGCGGTCGCCCAGTCCGCATCCGGCGCGAGGAAGTCGGTGAAGCCGCTTGGGCGGTACTCCGCAGGGACCATCCCGTCTGCTCCGACGACACGAAAATACTTGGAGATCAGCGGATGCCGATTCACCGCGCGACGAATCGCCAGCGCGACCTCGATTGCGTTGCCCACGAGGCCGAAGCCTTCGAGCTCCATCTGGCGCCGCGCGACGTCGAGGCTGGCGATCAGCTGCTGGTTGGGACTGGTGGAAGCGTGCGTGAACACCGCTTCTTTGAACTGCTGCTCGACGGTTGGATACTCCACGTCCTTCACCAGGATCATCGATCCTTGCCGCAACGCCGACATCGACTTATGCGTGGAGTTGGTCTGGTAGACCCGAAGCCGTACTTTGCGAGGATCCGGTAGCAGCCGCGTATCAAGCAGCTTGTCGTCCGACGGATCCTTCCCCAACTCGGCGCGTTGCCGTTCGTAGGCGGCGACGCTCGCCGGGTCGCGCAGCCACTCCTCGATATCGGCCGCGGCGCCCATCGCCGTGCGAGGGCGCAAGAACGGCGACCATCGCGCGAACGCGAACCAAGCCTCGTCCCAGAGAAAGATCAGGTCCGGTTTGATCGCCAGACATTCCTCCATGACTCGTCGCGTGTTGTAGATATGGCCGTCAAACGTGCAGTTGGTCAGATCGAGCATCTTGACGCGGTCGAGCTGCCCCTCTCTTTTTGCCGTGAGGAGCGCTTGTTTAATCGTGCGCAGCGGCACCGCGCCGTACATCGAGTATTCGGTTAGAGGGAAGGCCTCGACGTACAGCGGCTGCGCGCCGGCCAGCACCATCCCGTAGTGATGGGACTTGTGGCAGTTACGGTCCACGATCGCGATGTCGCCGGGCGCAAGCAACGCCTCAACGACCATCTTGTTGCTCGTCGATGTCCCGTTGGTTACGAAAAATACGCGCTCGGCGCCGAACGCGCGAGCTGCCATGTCTTGAGCGCGCTTGATGGTGCCGGTCGGCTCGAGCATGCTGTCGAGACCGCCCGTTGTTGCGCTGCTCTCGGCCAGGAAAAGGGTCGGGCCGTAAAACTCGCCCATGTCGCGGATCCAGTCCGACTTGAAAATCGACGCGCCGCGGGCGATCGGGAGAGCATGAAACGTCGTGATCGGGCGTTCCGCATATTTCTTCAAGTTATCGAAGAACGGCGTCTCATAGCGCGCCGCAACGCCTTCGAGTATCGCCAGGTGCAGCTCGAGCAGCTCCTCGACGGCGTAGAAGACGCGCCGGACGATGTCGGCTGCCGGATCGCCGGCGATCTCCTCGACGCGTCGATCCGAAAGCAGGTAGAGATCGAGCTCGGGGCGCGCCTGGTGAATGATCCGCGCCAAGCGCAGTGGGGACCCGTCCGAGAGCTCTTCCTTAGCGACCGGATCGACGATACTACGCAGGACCGGGGCGTCGTGCCGCGAGCGATATCCAAAACCATCGTGGATTACTACGGCCGCGAGGTCCGGGTTCAACATTGTTGCGCAGACTGCATCCTCGGCGGTGCCGACGATGACCGGCTCATAGACAAACTCGTCTTGAGGACGCCGCAGCCGGCGCCACTCCGCCGCAATCGACGCCCATCGTTCGATCGGCGCTCCCGTGATGATGAGGACCTCGAAATACGGAGGCGCGGCCGCGGGCCGCCCCAGCGTCGGCGGCAATACGTCGGGAACGGTGCTCGAGATATCAGAATGCGGATCCCAATCCGACGCATGCTGCCTAAACGAGCGCGTGAGCAATGCCGAGGCGATCCGCCATGCGAGCGCGGAAGCCCCAGTGGAATCATCGCTCTCGGCACGATCGCGTAGCGCCGCCATCAGGCTCGGCCCAGGATAGCCGTGAAAATCTTCGATCACGGCTGCCTCGCTCAGTGCCGACTCGAACTCCGCGCGGCTGCCGGTCCCTGCAGCCCACTTCTTGGCGGCATCGACGAGATCGCGCCAACGATCTTCACGGGCTCCCGGGGTTGCGAAGAAGACGTCTACCCGCCGGCTTTTTTTGTTTTTTTCCAGATCACTCATGTCAATGTACCAGCATGACCATGAACATGCCCCAGATCGTCAGTAGCGTGTTACCGACCGCATAGGTCACGGTGTAGCCCAGGCCGGGAACCTGGCTTTGCGCGGCATCGCAGACCATGCCGAGCGACGCCGTCGTCGTTCGCGCTCCCGAAACCGCGCCCAACGTGATGGCGTCGTGGAAGCGGAAGACGTACTTTGCGAGATACATCCCCAGGATCAGCGGGACGGTCGTGGCGACGACTCCCCATAAGAAGAGGCCGAAGCCCAGCTGTTGCAGTCCGGCGATGAACTTCGGACCTGCGGTGATGCCGATCACTGCGATGAACATATTGAGCCCCACCGAGTTCATGAACCACAGCGCCGGCGTCGGAATGCGGCCGAAGGTCGGACGAACCGCGCGATACCATCCCGCAACGATTCCTAAGATCAGTGCGCCGCCGGCCGTTGAGAGGGTGATCGGAACGCCGGCGACCTTTATGACGATCGCGCCGATCAGCGCGCCGATCGTGATCGCGATGCCGATGAACGCCACATCGGTGACGTCGGTGGCGCGATCGACGACGCCCAGCGCCGCAGCCGCGACGCTCGTATCCTGCGTGCGCCCGACCAGCGTAACGACGTCGCCTCGATAGAGCTTGGTATCGCCGAGCACCGGAATCGGCGTCTCGGTAAATCCGCGTTTGATGCGGCGAACGTAGACGCCGCGCGCGCCCGGAAGGCTCCCGAGCTCTGCCAGCGTCTTACCATCGGCCGCTTTGTTGGTGATGTAGACGTCAACGCCCTCGACCGGCGCGGAGAGCAGCTCGGGATCGTCAACCTCTTTGCTGGCCTGGCCGAGCAGCGCGATCACTTGATCTCGCTCACCGACCACTGATACGGTGTCTCCGGCTTGCAAAACGAGATCGCTCGTAGCCTCGCTGATCGTTCCGCCTCGGCGCACGGCCAAGACGTACATCCGGTTCCCCAGTCCCTTCGTAGCCTCCGTGAGAAACGCTTCGGTTTCGCTCACCGTCTTGCCGGCGACTTGCGCGTCCGGTGCGATCCGGAATGCGCGCACGTCGTACGCTCGCCACGCGTCGCCGAGCCCGCCGAACTCGCGCTTGCCGCCATGCATCTCCTCGTACTCTTTGGCCGCCTTCTTCAAGTCTATGCGCAACAGGATAGGGCCAAAGATCGCAATGACGATCGCGGATCCAATCGTGCCGAAGATATACGTTACGGCGTATGCCGTCGGCATAATGTCGAGCATCGCCTTCGTCTTATCCGGGGTTAGCCCGAGCCGGTTGATGGCGTCGGTCGCGAGCCCCATCGAGGCCGAAATCGTTTGCGATCCCGCAAAGAGGCCGGCCGCTGCGCCCGAGTCGTAACCCGCGGCCTTCGCAACGACGACGCAGGCAGCCAGGCAAAAGACGCAAACGATCGCGGCGTAGATCGCCTGCGGGAGGCCGTCCTTGGTGATGCCTCGGATGAACTGTGGCCCGACGCCGTAGCCGATTGCAAAGAGGAAGATCAAAAAGAAGGTTGCTTTAACGTCGCCGGAGATCTTGATGCCGAGCTGCCCGATTGCGATCGCGGCGAGCAGCGTTGCAGTGACGGCGCCGAGGCTGAATCCCTTGAAGCTCTTGCCGCCGACCCAGTAACCGATGCCCAGCGATAAGAAGAGTGCGATTTCGGGATATTGCCTAAGCGTTGCTACGAACCAGTCCATGTGCACCTCTGTCGTTCCGGGTGTTGTATCATTGCGTTTGCCAGCCGCCTCCGAGGCTGAGATATAGCTGCACTAGCGCGAGACGCTCGTTCAGCTGGCCTTGCGCGTAGTCGGTCTGAGCTTGATACGAGCGCGTTTGCGCGTTAAGAACCTCTAAGTACGACGTGTAGCCGTTCTCGTAGCGTTCGTTCGCCAAGCGCACCGAGTCGAGCGAGGCATCCTGGTAAAGCTTGAGCTGCTCGGTGCGGGCTAGCGACTGATTATAAGCGGCAATATCGTCCGAGACTTCCTGGAACGCCCGATGGACGGTTTGCAGATAAGCGACCGCGGCTTGCTGCTGCTGCGCCTGAGCCAGGTGAATCTGCGATTTAATTTTGCCGCCGTTGAAAATCGGCTGGAGCAGTTGCGGGAGGATCGAAAACAGACCAAGGGGCCCGTAAAAGACGCCGTTCATGGCCGCTATTTCTGATAGCGACGGCGGTAGATTCTGGTACTGTGCGTAGTCTTTCTGCCAGCCGATCGCTGCCGAGGCGCCGAGCGTCAGCGTCGGGTACAGGAGCTTACGCGCGACGTCAACGTCGCCGGCCGAGGCTGCAATCGTGATTTGCGCTTCTTGAATGTCGGGGCGCCGCTCCAGTAGATCGCTCGGGACGCCCGTGTACGGGACGGACGGCAACTGGATCTGATTTTGGAGCGGCAATCCGCGAGGAATCTCATGCGGATAATCGCCGGTCAGCACCGAGAGTGCGTTTTCGGTTTGCGCGATGCTTTGCCGCAGCTTCGGAAGGTTCTCCGTGACTTCGTAGAGGGCTTGCTCCGATTGGCGTTGATCCTGCATTGACGATTCACCGCCCTCGACGCGAAGCTTCATAAGCCGTAAGCCTTCCTCGCGAACCTCGACCGCTTTTTGAGTAAATGCCAGGACGTCATCGAGCTCGCGCAGCTGAAAGTACGCGCTGGCAACCTCCGCGACGACGGTCGCGAGCACGGTATCCTTCGCCGCTTCGGTCGCGAGCAGCCGATTGCGCGCCGCTCCCGTTGCAGACGCAAGCTTTCCAAAAAGATCGATCTGATAGTACACGTCGATCCCCGCCTGCGGAGCGAACTCGTTCTCGGGCGTGCCGGGCGGCTTGTTCCCCGAAGTGACGTAGTAGGGCGCTTGCAGGATGCCGTTGACGAAGATTGACTGATCGGCGCCGACGATACCGAGATTCGCTTCGCTTTGGAGAATCGCGGCGTAGGCGAGTTCGACGTCGAAGTTTCTCGCCAGCGCTTGTGCGATGAGGGTTTGCAGGACGGGATCGTCGTACAGCTTGCGCCACGGCAACGTCGCTATCGAGCCGCTCGACGTGGTCACGCCGGGGTAGGCGGACGGCATCTGCGCGGCGGGCGGAGCGGACGGCGTCGGCGCGACGCACGAAGCGATCAGCTGCACCAGCGCGATCAACGCAAGGACGAGCCTCATGCCGGTTCCTGTGGTGCGATGGTTTCCGGCAGCGGCTCCTGCTTGATCTTCGGTTTCTTACCGCGCTCGCTGAGATTCTGGAAAACCTCATAGAGTGTGGGCGTAAAGAAAATGCCCAGAGCCGTCGCCGCCAACATGCCGGCGAAAACGGTCGAGCCGAGCGACTGGCGCGACGCTGCGCCCGCGCCGTGCGCAAACATCAACGGGATGACGCCGATGATGAAGGCAAACGACGTCATCAGGATCGGCCGGAAGCGCAGGCGCGCCGCGTCGGTGGCGGCCTCGTTGACCGAGGCTCCGTGGGCGCGCCGCTCGCGTGCGAACTCGACGATGAGAACGGCGTTCTTGGCCGCCAGCCCGATGATCATGATAATCCCGATCTGCACGTAGACGTTGTTGTCGAGGCGCCAAAGCAGAACGGAAAGAAATGCGCCGAAAATTCCGGTCGGCACGGCCAGAAGGACTGCCAGCGGCATCGTCCAGCTCTCGTACTGTGCGGCGAGCGCGAGAAAGACCAGCAACACCGAGAAGATGAAGATGATGCTTTGCGTGTTGCCGACCGCGACTTCCTGATACGCCGTGCCCGACCAGCCGTAAGTGAAGCCGGGCGGAATCGTCTTCGCGGCCACCTCCGACATCGCCGCGATTGCCTGGCTGGTGCTATAGCCGGCCGCGTTCGAGCCAAAAATTTGAATTTCGCGGTTGGTGTTAAAGCGCTGGATGAAATCGGTCCCGAGGCTCGGCCGTATCGTCGTCACGGCGTTTAACGGAACCATCTCACCGGTGTTGTTGCGCGCGTAGATGGACGAAATGCTGGCGGCGTTCGCCCGAAACTCGGGCTCCGCTTGAATCATCACGTCCCACGTGCGGTTGAAGTAGGTGAACTCGTCAACGACCATTCCGCCCAAGAAGGCCTGTAGCTGTTTGAAGACATCGCTGACGGCGACGCCTCGCTGGGCGGCCCGGTCGCGGTCAACGTCAAGTTGCAGCAGCGGGATCGAGGTCCGCATGGTGTTGTTGATCGCAGTGATTTCGGGGCGTTTCCGCGCCGCCGCGACGACCTTGTCGGCAACGGCAGCGAGTTCGGGAATGGTATGGCCGCCCGTATCCTGCAGCTCGAAGGAAAAGCCCGACGCGTTTCCGAGGCCCGGTATCGTCGGCGGTACGAACGGGAACGATGCCGCCTGTGGATAGGCGTTCATCTTCTCGTCGATCTCCTTGACGATGCCGCGCAGCGTCAAGTGCTCTTTCACGCGTTCGTCCCACGGGTGGAGAACGATGATGAAGCTCGAAGCGTCGGGCGTCTGAATCGAGGTGAGCAGGCTGAATCCGGCCAGCGAGATGACGTCTGCGACGCCGTGAACCGTCATCAGATCCTTCTCCATGCGGCCCAGGAGCGCGGCGTTGCGGTCGAGCGACGACCCGAACGGCAACTGAACCTGAGCGTACACGACGCCCTGATCCTCATCCGGCACGAAGCCGCCTGGCAGTGCCTTTCCGAGCAGCCCGACCAAAACGTAGAAGCCGGCCAGCAACGCAAGCACGAGGATCGTGCGTCGCATCAGCCAGCGCAGCCCTCCCATGTATCCGGCGGTCACCGAGGCAAAGACGGCGTTGAACTTATCGATGAACCATCCAAACGGCCCCCAAAGTCTCGTCCGTTTGCGCAGGATCAATACGCACAGCGCCGGCGTTAGCGTCAGCGCGACAATCGCCGAAATATTGACCGAGATCGTGATCGTCAAGGCGAACTGCCGGTAGAGCTGCCCGACGATCCCGCTGATGAAGGCCGACGGTAAAAAGACGGACGTTAGAACGAGCGATATGCCGAGAATCGGAGCCGTCAGCTCTTTCATCGCGCGCTCGGTCGCCGCAAGCGGTTCCATTCCGCTTTCGATATGGTGCTCGACGCCCTCCACGACGACAATCGCGTCGTCAACTACGATTCCAATGGCGAGCACCAGGCCAAAGAGCGTTAACGTGTTGACGCTGAAACCGAGCGGCAGGAATGCGATGAACGTTCCAATTAGCGAGACCGGAACGGCCAGCATCGGAATGAACGAGGACCGGAAACTTCCCAAGAAGACGAAAACGACGATGATGACGAGGACAAGCGCTTCGAAGAGCGTCTTGAGGACGTCCTTGATCGAGTCTTTGACAAACAGCGTGCTGTCGTAGGCAATCGAGTAGGTCAGGCCCGGTGGAAAGGCTTTGGCCAACTCGGCCATCCGGGCCTCAACCGCTTTCGCCGTTGTGAGTGCGTTGGCGTCCGGAGTTTGATAGAGAATGACGAGCGTCGAAGGCTTTTGGTTGAGCGAGCCGAGCGTCTGATAGAGCTGCGCGCCGAGCTCGACGCGCGACACGTCGCGCAGCCGTAAAATCGAGCCGTCGGGATTCGATCTCACGACGATGTTGCCGAATTGCGAGGGATCGGTCAGCCGGCCTTGGGCGTTGACGGAAAGCTGAAACTGATTGTTTTTAGGTGCCGGTAAGGCGCCCACCGCTCCGGTCGGGATCAAAACGTTTTGGCTGCTGATCGCGTTCGCGACATCGGTCGCCTGCAATCCGAGTTTCGCCAGCTGGTCTGGCCGCACCCAAGCGCGCATCGCGTACTTTTGCTCGCCGATCGTGCTCTGCCCGCCGATTCCGGGAACGGAGAGCAACGGGTTGATGAGGTTGAGCGTCGTGTAGTTGCTGAGGAAGAGCCGGTCGTAAGAGTTCGTCGGCGAGTAGAGCGCGACGACCATCAAGATTTGCGGCGATTTCTTTTGAACGGTGATCCCGAACCGATTGACCGCCTCCGGAAGCGTTCCGGTTGCCTGCGTGACGCGATTCTGAACGTCTATGAGGGCCTTTTGAATGTCTGCGCCGACTTTAAAGGTGCAGTTGAGCGTGTACTGTCCGCTCGACGAGCTCGTGGACTGCATGTAGATCAGATTGTCGACGCCGACGACCTTATTTTCGATCTCCGACGCAACCGATTGCTCGACGACGGAGGCGCTCGCGCCGATGTACGTCGTCTGCACTTGGATCAGCGGCGGCGAGATCGGCGGAAACTGTGCGACCGGAAGCACGACGATCGCGACGGCGCCGAGCACAACGATCACGATGGAGAGAACCATCGCGAAGATCGGACGCGTGATGAAGAAGTGTGCCACGGCTTAGATCTTTACGACGACTTTCTTGTCGGGCTGTACTTTTTGCGTACCCTCGACGACGACACGCTCGCCCGCTTTCAGTCCCGATTCCACGATAAACGATTGCTGGTACTGCGGGCCAAGCGTGACTGTGCGCAGCGCCGCGACGTTCTTAGAGTCAATCACGTAGACGGTATTGACGCCTTGCGATTTGACGATTGCGGTCTGGGGAACCAGCACCGCGTTCGGCCGTCGTTCGACGACGACGCGCACGCGCGCGAAACCGCCGGGCCGCAGGAGACCACTGGGGTTTGGAAAGCGCGTTTCGACGGTGATCGACCCCGTCTTGGGATCTACGGTTGGACTGACCGCATAGACGCGCCCGGAATAAGGATAGGTCGCATCATTAGCGAGCACGACCTGGAGGTCTTGATCGCGCAGGGATTCGCCGCCTGGATTTTGTCTGTTGCCCGCTAAGGCGAGGTACGTCGGTTCGTCCAGGCCGAATGTGATCTTGATCGGATCGATGGTCGTGATGGTGTCGAGCACCTGCGCGGCCGGACCGCCGACGACGTTTCCGACGTCGTAGTTGAGGAACCCGATCAAACCCGAGACGGGCGCGTAGATCGTCGTATAGCCCAGATTGATTTGCGCGGTCTCGACCGCCGCCTGACCGGCCAGGACCGCCGCGTTGGCCGACGCGATCTGCCCGCGAGCAACGTCTAAATCTCCGGTTGCGATCGCCGCGTTTTGAATCGCGTTATCGAGATCTTTTTGCGGGATGGCTTTGTCGGCGGCGAGCGGGCGGTTTCGCGCAACGGTAGTGTTGGCACGCGCGAGGGCCGCCTGTCGGGCGAAGAGATTGCCTTTCGCCTGCGCTCCCTGCGCACGAGCCGTCCCTAACTGCGCCTGCGCCGTGCGCAGCGCCGCGACGTATTCGCTCTGCTGAACTTGGAAAATGAGGTCGCCCTTGCGGACGAGGTCGCCTTCCTTAAAGCGCGCTTGTTCCAACACGCCCGGCACGCGCGCTCGTACCTCGACGCTTTCGACCGCTCCGATCGTCCCTTGGAAGTCCTCCGTGATCGGCACCGTGGCCTGGCGCACGCTCTGAACGACGACGGTCGGCGGCGGCTGTTCGATGTTCGCATTGTTCTCGGAGTCGCCGTGGCCGCACCCTGACGAAAGTACCGAGGCCGCGAATACGACGGCCGCCGCGAGCCTGTTCATCCCTGGCTCTTCCAGCGCGCGAGTGCGGTCTCCGCAACGTTCGAAAGGTCGGCGCCGATCTCGCCGTACGCTTCGTCGTGCAGGTTCGCCAGCGAGACCCGCACCGACCAGTCCGGTGCTCCGAAGCCGCTTCCGTTGAGCAAGACGATGGAATGGTAGGTCGCCAACGCGAAAACGATCTGCAGCGGGTGGTAGTTGTCAACCAGGTACTTCATGAACTTCTCGCCATACTTGAGCTCAGCCCACTTCATGAGGTCCAAGGTCGAGTAGTAATCCGCGCGCTGTGGGTCCGCAACGAGCGGCAGGTTCAAGCCCTTCCAAAGAAGCTCCATTCGCCGCTTGCAGATGCGGCGCGTCAGGTCGCGGTAGGCGTTCTTCGAGTCCGTGAGGGCGGAGAGCGAGAAGAACGTCATCATCACCTGTTGCGGCATCGAGAGTCCCGCCGTATGATTGAGCGCTACTTGGCGGCTGTCGGCGACGAGGCGGTCGATGAACTTGATCGTGTCCGGCGTGAGCGTGAGCGGGCTGTACCGCTTGCGCAGGCGCGCTCGCTCCGGCTCGGGCAGCGCGGCGATCATCTCTTCGAAGACGTTATCCTGATGGATCGCGATGACGCCAAGGCGCCAGCCGGTGCAGCCGAAGTATTTTGAGTAGGAATAGACTGTGATCGTGTTGCGTGGCGCGTATTTCATGAGCGACTCGAAGCCCTCGACGAACGTCCCGTAGACGTCGTCGGTGATAATGATGAGGTCCTTGCGCTTCTCGCGCACGATCTTCGCGATGCGCTCGAGCGTCGAACGTTGCAGCGCGTAAGACGGCGGGTTGCTCGGATTGACGACGAAGAAGGCCTTGATCGTCGGGTCGAGCAGCTTGTCGATTTCGCTATCGGGATACTGCCAAGAATGCGCGCCCGATTCGTAGACTCCGCTTGCATCAATCTCGACGGTTTCGAACGCATACTTGTCGAGATGGGCGATCTCGAGATACGGCGTAAACGTCGGTACTGCCAATGCGATTTTGTCGCCGCGCCGCAGGAGTCCGTTGACCATCAGCGAGTCGAAGATATAGCACATCGCCGCGGTTCCGCCTTCGACCGCGAAGACGTCGTACGTTCCCGGAGGCGGCGAGTCGCCGCACATCTCGCGCACGAGATAGGCTCGCACGACTTGCTCCATGTGCCGGCCCATTCGCATCGGCACCGGATACATGTCGCCCACCATCGCGTCGGTCAGCTCGTGGAGCCACGCGTCCTTGTCGAACTTGAGTTGGTTCACTCCGTAGTCAATGTAGGATTTTAGCGCGGGCGCTCCCGGCTCGCTAGCGAGCCGCTTGATGAAGTCGTCGAAGCGCGCACCGATTCCGTCGCGTTTGGGCATCCCGCCGAGGCCGGGCTCGTCCCAGACGCGTTTCGACTCTTCGATCCCGAATCGGCCGAAGAGATAGTACGCCTCGCGCGGAGTGGTCGCGATCCAGTTCGGATTCCCGCGCCCGGCATCGAGAAAGACGTGTGCGCTCTCCGGGTCCTTTGCGAGCTTGATGAGATCGTCTTTCAGTTCGAACGGACTGAGCGTTTCAAATCTGCGAAAGCGTTCGAGGGGATCGGATTCGGTAGTATGGCTAGCCATGACGGTTACTCCTTAAAAGGCAGTTTTGCTGGCAAAAATAACGACGATCGCTGTGCCCCAAACCGTCAACAGGACCTTGCCGACGGCATAAGTTATGGTCACGGGCTCACGGGAGTCCCACCACGGCGCTGCCCTCGACTTTGTACTTCCAAAGTCCGTACCCGCCGAGTCCCCACGAATCAATCAGCAGGAGCCCAACCTCGCCGGTGCTGCCGCTGATAATCCCTCCGACCGCCGACTGGTACAGGTTTCCGTCATTGAACAGCACGCGAAAGTTGTAGATCGCTGAGAACTTCAACCCGCGCAAGGAGGGAGAGTCCACAAACGAAACGTTGGGCAGCGTCAGTTTGCCTTCGTAGTAGCTGGTCTCGCTGGCTCCGGGCGGCCGTATGACGGTTTGATCGTATTCGTTGGTGTAGGCGATGGAGCCGCCGCTCCATTTCCATTTGGTGGTGTAAAAGAACTTTAATTGGGTGTCGATACTTTCGACGCCGTTGGTTTGGGTCGGAGCGGCGATGCCGAACTCGAGGGCATGATCGAAAGTCTTTGAAGCGAGGCTATACGAATATCGAAGCTCTGCGTTCCCGAATCCGGAGAACGGGTTGGCTTGCGGTGAATTCGAGCTGGGCGCGTTGGGGTATCGGGTGATGAACGGCAGGCGGATTTGCAGCTGTGCGCACGTGTCCCACAGATTGCGATCGTAGCGAAGCTCCTTCTTGACCTTCGCCGATCCATCGCGATTGCCCTGAAAATAATAATATGCGGTGGCGTCGCGGTCCAACGTATAGAACTCGTCGCCCATCGTGTAGAGACGAGGTTCCGGCGCGGGCGTAGCGCTCTCGGAATATGGCGCCGGTGAGGACTGCGCGCTTGCGGACGATGAGGACGGCGCGTTCGAGGCCGCTCGCGCTCTCGCAGCGCATGCGGCGCTCGCCGTGTAAGGTACGAAGGATAGCGCAGCGAGCAGGCAAGCAAAAGCCGAAGTCGCAATCGCCGGTCCGGAGCGTTGAGTTGGTTTCAGCCGTTCCTCCTCAATGGGGATATCGCGCGTTGCTGGGTCACGGCCATAGAGGAAGGGTACGCGGGCGCTGTGCGCTCTACAACCACGCATTAGGGTCCACCTCGCAAGTGGAGGCCATCGGCGCTCCGCGGATAGGGCCAATGCGCGAGGATCGACTGCGGAGCACCATCGCGTCCTAAATGATAAATCGTGATTCCAATTGCGGTCAGCTCGATGGCGTCGAAGTCGGCGGCTGCGAAGGTAGGCTCGAACGTCGGAAGTGTCTTGCTGGATATAAAATCGCCGACGAACCGTGTCGTGGCTTCATCCATCTCGCGCCTCACTCGGAGCGAAATCACGTCGTTTGCCAGCCCCGGCTCGATGGCTCGAACCAGCTTCGACTGCAAGCGCAATAGAGCCAGCATCGGTTGGAGCGAGACCGCGGCGACGGCTAATGGGGCCGATCGCGCCGGCGCCGGAGCTATTCGTAGCCCGGAAGGGAGTCGTGCCGGCACCGCTCGATCGACGGCTGCCATGATCCGCTTCAGTTGCGGGCTGAGGACAAAACAGGCCACGAGGCAGATCCGCGGTTGGGCCGGTCCGGAAAAGACAGACCGCGAGAGATCGGAGACGCGATGCGTCTCCAAATCCAGCGCAATCTCGATCGCCGTAACATCCCACTTTTGCAGATGCGCAACGCTCATCTAATCACTAAATGCGCCCGGCGGCGCATTTCTGTTAACCCTGCCGCAGGGTACACTCATGAGATGGCCCTTCGGAGGGGGTGGCGCCGCCGACCGGGGCTTTGGGTCGCTAAGAGGGTCAAACTCAAAAAAAGCGCCGTCTTTACCGTTTCTTGACTATTGGGGCTCACGATGTGGGTTTAAAGCCATATACTATCTGATTATTCGGGCTTATAGTTGGGGTTTGACAGGTATCTACGAGGTGAACGTGGCGACCTATGGATGGTAAACGCTTCGATCCCGACCGTGCATGCGGCGCCAATGAAACACGTCATCAGGCCTTAGGCCACTTCTTGCGCCAGCGACGCGAGGCGGTAGCTCCCGCGCAGGTAGGCATCTTATCCCATCGTGGGCGCCGCACGCCTGGGTTGCGCCGCGAAGAGGTCGCCTTTCTTGCCGACATCGGCGTAAAGTGGTACGCGCGACTGGAGGCCGGCGAAGAAATCCACCCCTCCGAAGCGACCCTGGCGGGGATCGCTGCCGCGCTGCAACTGTCGAGTGCCGAGTTTGAGTACGTGCGCGATCTTGCCAGTTCGCGAAGTCCCTTGCCGTCCGTGAGCGAAGTGGAGACGCCGATGCCGGAGGCTATTCCGGCGTTACTGGGCAATCTCCGAGGAGTCGCGGCAACGATCGGCGACAAAATTCTGACGCCGATTCGATGGAACGCTTTGGCGGATGAAGTCTACGGGCATTCTCGGTACGAGAATCCGGTAGAACGCAACGCGCTGGTTCGCTCCCTGTTCGATCCCGAATTTATTGCATTCCTTGGCTCGGAGCGCGAAGAGCTCGTCTTCCGCGCGGTCGGAATGCTTCGGTTCAACTATTCGTCGCAGCGGCCTAGTCCGTTAGTCGCCGCGGTCTATGAGAAGGTCAAAAACGAGCCGCTATTTCAACAGGCCTGGAACCGGCGGATTGTCGTCAGCGACCTAGACACACAAAATGTCATGGTTCGAAACCACGCGCTGCTGGGTCGGCTCGCGGTGTCCGCGATCGACCTTAGCGTAGCATTGCCGCCCGATCTTATTTTGCGGCTGCTCATTCCGAACGACGAAGAAACGGCAACGAAATTCAGCCGCTTGGAGGACATTGGAAAACAACGCCGGCACTCGATTGATCGCAGAGCAATGTTGCCTGGCCTGAAGGTCGTGCCCGCTTAACCTCCACTTACCAAGTGGACCTTAGTACATGGTTGCAGCGATTCAGGCCCCAGACTATGCTGGAAAACGCTATGTTGAAGGTGCTTTAATCCTTGGGCCGTTTATCGAAAGTTGCCGCAGCAAGTTGGCTAACGTTTTGCTGTGCTCTGGCGCCGGCCGTGGCCAACGCCATGGGCACCATTAACATTCACCACAAAGACGGCACCGTAAATACGTATCGCGACGTCGAAATCAAGGTCTTCTCCGGCTCGCTCTTCTTAACGTCCGATGACGGTAACGGGACCATCGTCGTTACGCGGGCTGCGTGCTCGTATCGAGACAAGATAATCGTTTGCTTACCAACGACTGCTGCGCTCGTGCAAGAAGGCAAGAGCAATGCGCTCGACCTTAGATCCGGCACGATCTATCTGAACTACACGAATGCCGAGCAACCGATGTCGAATTCGTCTGCCAAACTGCCTGCGAATAGCATCTTGCTCGCGCTGGCAACCAAAAACGGCACGTTCATCAACGTGCGCGGCCGAATCGATCAACTGATAAAGCAATGAAGAAATACGCCGCCCTCGTTCTCTCCCTCGTTTTCGTCATGCAGCTCTGTGCAGCGGCCGATGCCGGTCGCGGCGGAGGTGGTCGCGGCGGCGGTGGACGCGGTGGCGGCGGTGCACGTGGTGGCGGCGGCATGTCCCGCGGCGGCGGCGGCGGGATGTCCCGCGGCTCGAGCGCTGGACGCGGCGGCGGAGGATTCAACCTCGGCGGCTCCGACTTCTCGCGCGGCGGTGGCGGCATGCAGCGGCCGGGCGTCGCGCAGCGTCCCGGTGGAGTGGGTGGCCCCGGCGGACCTGGTGGAGTCGGCGGCCTCGGCGGACCCGGTAATCCCGGCGGACCCGGTGGAGCTGGGCGCCCGGGCGGTCCCGGTGGCCCTGGCGGCCCCGGCGGAGTTGGTGGCCCTGGCGGAGTCGGTGGAGTGGGTGGCGTCGGCGGAGCCGGTCGCCCCGGTGGAGTCGGCGGTCCGGGTGGTCCGGGTGGTGCCGGTCGCCCCGGTGGCGCCGGCAACGGAAATCGTCCTGGCGGCGGTGGTGGGAATAATGTCGGCAACGGCAACGGAAATACGATCATCAACAATCCCGTGTACGGCGGTGGCGGCTACTACGGATGGAACGGCGGAATGGCGTGGGCTCCGGCGCCCTATTACTGGGGAGGCGGATTCTGGGGATCCATGGCGATCGGCGTGACGTCGGCGGCGGTCTACGGAGCGATCGTTGATGAAGAGGACCACGTCACGTACAACTCTTACGAAGTTCAGGACGGCACGCCCGGCGCGACGTTCCTTTCGAACTACCAGCTCACGCAGACGCAGTGCGGGCCTCCGGGCCTCGTAGTCGTCTATGGTCCGCAAGACAGCGTCGTCTGCGCGCAGCCCAACGCCAACGTCGGCGAGGGCTCGTATCGCCTCGATACAGTCACTATGGACCTCATACCAACCAACGGCCCACCCGCACCTTCAACGACGCCGGCGACCTAGCACCTCATTTCAGGATATTGATCGTCCGCGCGGCGACGATCGCGATCGTAATTAAGGAGATGCTGCTTTGCAGCATTACGAGCAGCTTTGCACGCGGCGTCATCGGCATAGCTTCCGTCGGGCTAAATGCGGTGGACGTAGTAAAGCCTAAGAAAAGATAGTCAATGATGCCGGGCCGCCAGTCGGGCGGGACCGACGCGGACGGATCCATGGCCGGGAAGTCAAAGTCGGGGTATGGCGATTTGTGGTTCAGGCGAGCGTCAGGGCCGCCGCCGTCGACGAGCCAATAGATCAAGGTAAAGATGAGAATGTTGCCGGTCCAGATTCCAATGGAAGTATAGAACAAAGGAACCGGCTCCAGCTTGCCCGGGTTTTCTACGAGGTTGTAAGCTGCCACAAAAAGATTGGCCGAGTTAAAGGCGAGCGCCGTGCCGACGGCGACGAACTCGGCGACGCGTTCGAACCGTCGCGTGATTGGATTCCCACGGGTTACCCAGACCAAGACCATCGGCATCAGCATCAACGCCGCCGCCGAGTAGGCGACCCAATTCGGCGTGAGATGGTAGCGTCGCGGCAAGAGCGCGATCAGCGTGATGATCGCGAGCGCAATCGCTACCGCCCCAAGGCGCGAAGCGGTCGGTTCGCTTGACTGGATTCTACGCGTCGAGATCACCCAGCCAGCGCAACGCGCTTAAACTCGGCAGGAAACAGTACGCACCGCCCCGCGTGATCACGAATCGCGGCAGCCCTGCAAGCACCCTTCGGATGGGTCTGCGCGGTATCGCGAATATTCCATTGCCGTCAGCCGCGCCCGAGATCGGATCTTGCTCCGACGTACCACCAAAGAAGGCGCTATCGTTCATCCATTCGGACTGGACGAACTCGAATTGACGGCCGAGATTCGCACCGACGAAAGCAAACATCAACCCTCGGTCTGCACCGTCATCCTCTAGAACGCCTTCCGGCAGGAGCGGCCCATAGGCCGTACCGCGCCGAATCATTCGATGAATTCGCGCGACGCCCGCGACGTCGGCGTCGCGCGGGTTCATTCGCCGGATATGCGATCCCAACGGCGTCTTGTATCCCAGTGGGTCGTCCGCTTTGAAGAGAAAATCGTTGTTCTTCGTCGAGTCGGCACCGATAGCGGGATCGTCGCGAACGGGACACGACGACAGCGAGGCTCCGCTGCGCCAGCGCCCCATCATCTTTGCCGCCAAAAACTCCTCATCATCGGCATTCACTGCGTTCGTCTTGAGGTACCGGCGAAATTCGGCGACGCGCTGGTGCAGCTTTCGAAAGACGATGTAGCTGCCATTGCGGCCAAGGATCTCCGGTTGCGGGACTGGCGGGAATGCCCCCGTACTCGTCGGGGTATCCGAGAACGAACTCCCCCGCTTTCAAAGGAACCTCGTGCGGGTTGGTTCCCGCTATGCCGCTGCCTTCGATCGCCGGATGGCTGATGCCGTCCTTAAAACCGAACGGCTCGGTCTCGGTGGGAAGAGCATAGCAATCCTGCCGCCAGATCGCCGTGATTCCGGGAGCATTCTGATACGCCGCGCGCGCCCGGTCGATCGCCTGTTCCAACTGTAAAGCATTCGTCGAAATTCCCGTCAACACGACGTGAACGTCATCCGTGCCGAGCGGCTTCTCCCAGTGTTCCGGAGCATTCTCTCCGACATCGTGCAACTGTCGCGCGCGTGCCGCCATTCCCTCACGGAATTGCGGCGAAAAGCTCTCGAGCGAAGCTTGCGGAACGCCCAGGCTCTTGAGCCCGGCAAACGTGAGCGACGCGCTTACCCAGGTATCGCGCGCTGGACTTTCGGGATGGGCAGCCGAGGCGACGATCCCGCTCAGCCGGCGCATTAATTCTCGGCCTGCGGCTCGATCGTCAATTCGAAGGATGATGTAGGTGGCGGCGAACGGCGTCGGGCGCGGACGCAGCACTCCGCTCTGAATGTCATCGAGTTCGAGAAGTGGCATACTCTCCTACTTCGTTGCGAGGTTCTTCCAGAAACGTGTCAGGCTTTCATCGCCGCCAAAAAGCGTCGTGAAGATCGTCGAATCCGCGAACAGGATGTCGCCCGCGCGCTTGCCCGCTGGCGGCAGCCAAAGGAACATGTTGATTTCGCGGTTCCCGGCCTCGGTGAAAGGATGCGGCTTTGAGAGATCTATCGGCTGTTGGGCAAGCACGTGGACGCCTTTTGGCCGCTCTTCGGTAAGCGCGTAATGCGGCAGGTGCATGTGGAAGACGAACGACGAGACCCCCGTCAGCCAGCCGCGCGCGTCTAGATCGTTTGCTGCGACGATCGGTACCGGGCGCGTCGTACCAGGGTGGGTCGCCGGTCGCAGCCCGTACCGGTTTTCGACCGGCACGCCGAGGCCCTTCATCAGCGAGCGCACGTACTTCGCGAAGCGTTGCTGTCGCGGCACGAGCGCGTCGCCGTGATGATGGTATTCCATGTCGCGTACTTTCAAATCCGACGACGCGCCGACGTCGTGATGGGGCCCTAGCACCAGACACGTGCCTTCGCGGCTCAAAAAGTCCTCGAGCGCCGCGATTTCTCCCGGCGTTGCTTCCTCCTCGGCGACCATGTGGTCCAGGCCGAATACCATCAGCGTGTCGGTATCGGCTAAAATGCGCTCGTCGATCGGTAGCTTCTGGCCGGCCTGGTCGACGCGTTGGTATACGGCAACCGCATTGCCGGTCGCTTCCTCGATCGCATTTTGGAAGTTCACGAGTGAAAGATGGAACAGCTCGAGCGTCCCGGCGATCCCCTGCAAGAACATCTCTTCGGAATATTCGTTCTTCTCGTAGGCCGGCCACGCGACGCGCCGGACCTCGGTCATCGTCGAAAAGCGATTGTCGAGCCGAGTGACGTCGCGATTCGCCTCAAACGGATAGCTCCAGGTCCAGTAGACACTGAATCTGCGTTTCCCCGGCACGTACTTTCGCGGTACGTGGGGCTGATTATACGTTCTGCCTAATGGCCGAGTCGTCGTCATGTCTGATCTCCTAGAGCGGCGAGCCGCCGCAGACCGTCGAGTGCCGCGTATTTATAAGCGTAGCTGTACGTTGGCGTATTGAACGACATCGTGGCTAAGGTATTCAGCGTACCGCCGCAGCGAATCGCCATCTGCCCTATTCCAACGACCTCAGATGCGATCTCGCCGATGCAATGAACGCCGACGAGCTTTCGGTCGTCCCGTTGGAAGATCAGCTTGAGCAAGCCGCCCTGCCCTGCAATCGCGCCGCGCGGCGTAAGCGCAAGGTCGGCGCGGCCGACCTCATAACTCAGTCCGCGCTCGCGGCACGCTTCCTCGGTAAGGCCGGCACCCGACAGCTCCGGCATCCCGTAGATGGCTGAGACCGGCGTCGGATCTACGTTTCCTTCAAAGGGGATGCCGAAGGCGGAGCAGATTGCCGCGCGTCCTTGCTCCATCGCAATCGAGGCGAGCGTCGGCCTAAGAACGTCGCCGGCCGCGTAGATACCGTCGGCCGACGTCCGAAAGTTGCCGTCCACTTCAACCCGCCCGTGCGCGTCCACGCTCACACCGGCCGACTCGAGGCCCAGGCGTTCGGTATTGACGACGCGGCCGGCCGCGATCAGCACCGTGTCGGCGCGGAGATGCTCTCGCGTCGAAAGCGTAACGTCGAGATTGTCGCCGCTCGCGGCGATGTCTTCCACCGTACAGCCGAATTTTACGTCCACGCCCCACTCGTTAAAGAGTCTCTCGATACGCGCCGAGACTTCACCGTCCATGATCGTTGCGAGACGCTCGCCGCGATCGAGTATCGTGACCTTCGCTCCCAGCGCGTGGCAGATGGTTGCGAACTCGATGCCGACCGGCGCCGCCTCCCACGATGACGATCGCCTTCGGCGCGCCGCGCTCCCGATAGAGAATCGTATCGGTGTCAAAGACTCCAGATAGTTCAAAAGCGGCGCCCGTCGGCCGCTGCGGACGCGAACCAGTCGCGATCAGGACGACTTTCGCGCGCAGGGTTGCCACCACGTGCCCGTCGCGCAAAACGCAAACCGTGCCGTCGCGATCGAGACATGCCTCTCCCTCGATATACTCGACGTTACGTGCGAGAATGTTCTTTTTCGTCAGCTCCTGCAGCTGCGAGCACACACTCCAGGTTCGCGTGCGAATGAGGTCCATTGCGACTTCCGGAGGAGCCGTCATGCGCAGCCCGTAGGTATCGCCGTCACGAAATCCGGAAACGAAGAGCGCCGCTTCGCGCAGCGTCTTGGTCGGCGCGCCTCCCGTCGTCGTAACCGTTCCGCCCGGACGATTCCTTTCGACGATGGCACAGCGCCGGCCGAAAAACGAGGCCAACTCGGTGGCGCTCTCCCCCGCAGGCCCCCCACCAATCGCGATCAGATCGTATGTTTCGCTCACGGTCTTAGGCTTTGATGCCTATTGCATCTGGTCGAGCATCTCCCCGAGGCTCTTCTTGATCTGCAGCGCCTTCCGTATCTCGCCTGCGCTGACGTACGGGTACTCGCCGTACTCCATGAAGCTGGGCCGATGATGCTCGCGAACGAACTTTACGAAGGCGGGCACGTTCGTTTTCCAGTCTTCCGGAAAGCCCTCGAGGTTTTCAAACGCCGTCGACAAGCCGGCTTTTAAAAACAAGGCGACGGCATCGTCGGTATATTTGTCGAAATCGGTATCGAAAATTCCCTGGTACATAAACCACGTCTCACCGCCGATATCGAACAGCACCCATTTTAAGAAGTGCAGCTTTAGCGCAGCGAGAAAGTTCGGGTCGCCTTTCAGTGCCTTTTCTACGGTATCCGCATACCCACGCATTGCGGCTTCTCGCCCCGGCTTTAGCTTCGCGATGATCGTGAATCCGTAATTTGCCGGCGTGCGCGGAAAGACCGGGCCGTAGTTGCCCTCTACGCGCTCGAAATACCCTTCTTTGGGGATGGCCATCGCTTGCGGATTTTCCCAAGTAGCTTCGCGCGAATTCATAAAACTGCTTCCTTCATTGGATGGGAGTGCGTTCAGGTTGGATGCGAGGAGAGGCGTAAATACCCTTCGCGACCCCGTCATAACTTCAACGTGATTACCATCGCGCTTCATCTAATTAAGAAGGAGTGGCTTTGGAGAGCGAGCAAGCACGCTAAAGCGTGATTCCGAACAGCGCCTTGCCGTTCAGCGGGGGATTGGTTTCCCAGGGCCTCCTGCGAATCGGCGTGCACGACTCGGTGCTGCTGCGCCTTCGGGTGGCAGCGATCTTCATTCTCCCATTGCTTGCCTGGCTTCCGCTGCTCGTACTCTCGACGCTCGACGGAAAGCTGCTCCCGGGAACCGTCGGAACTCCGTTCCTGCTCGATCTATCGGCTCACATCCGATTGCTTGTCGCGCTTCCGCTCTTCGTTCTGGCGGCGAGGGTGGGCGAAGCGCGCATTCTTCCTACCGTGCAGCAGTTTCTCGCCCGGCGGATCGTTCCGGAAGCGTTGATCCCCCGGTTCGAAGCCGCCGTTGCGTCGGCGTTCAGGCTTGGCGATTCGGTCGCCGTGGATCTGCTGATCCTTGCGATCATTTATTTGTTTGACACGCTCGTCGCGCGGCGCACGTACGTGGCAAACGACGTGTCAACGTGGTACGCGGCGGCAGCCGCTCACGGATCGCATCTCAACCCGGCCGGAATTTGCTACGCATATTTCAGCCTGCCCATCTTCCAGTTCGTCTTGCTGCGCTGGTACTTCCGGCTCTTCATTTGGGCTCGCTTCTTGACGCAGGTCTCTCGGCTGAAGCTCAATCTCGTACCGACACACCCCGATCGCGTGGGCGGTCTCGGCTTTCTGATCATGGGCACGCAAGTGTTCGCGCTTTTCGCAATGGCGCACGGGGCGTTGCTCGCGGGCTGGCTTTCGACGCGAGTCGTAATCGCTAAAGCGAGCCTGACGGAGTTTAAAGGCGAGATCGTGGCAATCGTGGCGTTCGTGCTTTTCTTGACCATTGCGCCGCTCACTGCGTTCGCGCGACCGCTCAATCGCGCCAAGCGTCGCGGCGTTATGGAATACGGCGCGCTCGCGGCCCGTTACGCGAACGAGTTTCGCGACAAGTGGATCGTTCCCGAAGCCGATTATAAGGAGCCGTTGGTCGGAAGTGCCGACATCCAATCGCTCGCCGACATGGCCGGGAGCTACGAGATCGTCGAGACGATGCGCAACGTACCGATAACCGCGCAGATGATCCTCGGATTTGCGGTGGCTACGCTCCTGCCTGTCGCTCCGTTGGTGCTTACCCTAATGCCGCTCTCCGAGATCCTGAAAAAGGTCGCCGGAATCTTGTTCTAGGACTCAGTGGAGGCCGGCACTAACTTTCCCGTTCCGAATCGCCCGGAAAACGGAGGGAACGCTTCATGAGCAGCACCGGTGCCACAGACGGCAAACCGACCGTCGCCCCTGGTTCGCCTAGCGCCACCGAAACGATCGATGGCAAGTATCTTCCGCCCGCGCCGGCACCCTTCGGCGGCGAGATTAATCTCAGTGCAGAAGAGTCCAAGCCGTTCTGGCCCCCAAAAGTCGTTCCGCCGGCCGGCGCGCCCAACGTGCTCTTGATCATGACCGACGATGCAGGCTATGGCGTGCCGGGAACGTTCGGCGGAGTAATTCCAACGCCGGCATTAGACCGAGTAGCAAAGGCGGGATTGCGTTACACTCAGTTTCATTCCACTGCACTCTGCTCACCGACGCGCGCGGCGTTGATCACTGGCCGCAACCATCACTCGGTGGGTTTTGGTGTCATAACCGAGCAGTCGACCGGATATCCGGGCTACGATTCAATCATCGGTCCGGAAAACGCGACAATCGGCGCGATACTAAAGCACAACGGCTATGCGACGTCGTGGTTTGGCAAGGAACACAACACGCCAAGCTTCCAGTATAGCGTCGCCGGCCCATTCGAACAGTGGCCGGTCGGGATGGGCTTCGAATACTTTTACGGGTTCATGGGCGGCGAGACCGATCAATGGCAGCCCTACCTGTTTCAAAATCAAACGCAAATCTTTCCATGGATCGGACGGACGGATTACAATCTGACCACCGATCTCGCCGACGAGGCCATCGCTTATTTGCAACAGCTCGATGCATCGGCACCCGACAAACCGTTCTTCCTCTATTATGTTCCTGGAGGTACCCACGCGCCGCATCAACCCAAGCCAGAGTGGATCGAGAAGTTCAAAGGTAAGTTCGATATGGGCTGGAACGCGCTCCGCGATCAAATCTTCGCCAACCAAAAACGCCTAGGCGTGATTCCTCCTGGGACCGAGCTGACGCCATGGCCCGAGAAGGACTTGCCGACTTGGGACTCACTCTCCGCGGATGAGAAGAAGCTCTTCGCGCGCCAGGCCGAGGTCTTCGCCGCGTATGCGGCTTACACCGACCACGAAATCGGACGCGTGATCCAGGCAGTTGAAGATTTGGGCAAGCTCGATAACACGCTAATTATTTATATCAGCGGCGACAACGGGTGCAGCGCCGAAGGCTCGGCGATCGGCACGCCAAACGTCATGACCGGGTATCAGGGCATCAACGTTCCGATTGCAGACCAACTGAAGTTCTACGACGTCTGGGGGTCGGACAAGACCTATCCTCATATGTCCGTCGCCTGGTCGTGGGCCTTCGATACGCCCTTCAAATGGACGAAACAAGTTGCGTCCCACTTCGGGGGAACCCGCCAGGGTATGGCGATGGCGTGGCCCAATCGCATCAAGGATGCAGGTGGCATTCGGACCCAGTTCCATCACATGATTGATATCGTGCCGACGATTTTGGAAGCTTCGGGCATTGAAGCGCCCGTTATGGTTAGTGGGATTGCGCAGAAGCCAATCGAGGGAGTCAGCATGGCGTCCACCTGGGACGCGGCAAATGCCGGCGCTCCATCCACGCGCACGACGCAGTATTTTGAGATGTTTGGCAATCGGGCGATCTACAACAACGGCTGGATTGCCGCCACCACACCGCCGGCGCCGCCATGGCTCCTGGGCCTAACGCAGATGCCCGATGTCATCAACGGCTACAACTGGGAGTTGTACAATATCGCTCAGGACTATTCGGAGGCGAACGACCTCGCTGCCAAGATGCCGGACAAGCTGCGGGAACTGCAGCAACTCTTCCTCGTAGAAGCTGCGAAGTACAACGTCCTTCCACTTGACAACTCCGTCGCTCAGCGCATTATCGCGCCGCGACCGAGCGGGACCGCCGGAAAGAACGTCTTTAACTACACCCGCGCGCTCACCGGAATAGATCCGGCCTTCGCACCGAATCTACTCAACAAGTCGTATACGATAACGGCCGAAGTTGAAGTCCCCCAGGGCGATGCCGAGGGGATAATCGCGACGTTAGGCGGCCGTTTCGGCGGTTATGGACTCTACCTACTCAAAGGCAAGCCTGTATTTCTCTACAACCTGCTGGATTTGGAGCGCTTCCGCTGGGAAGCTCCACAGGCGCTCACGCCCGGCAAGCACACGATCGTTTTCGAGTTTACGTACGATGGGCCCGGTGTAGGGAAGGGTGGAACCGGCGTGCTCGGAGTTGATGGAATCGGAGTCGTCAATCAGTCGGTGCCGCATACAATCCCGTTTCTTATGACATTGGACGAGACGTTCGACATCGGAAGCGATACACGCACGCCCGTCAACGACGACGACTATCAGGTTCCGTTCACGTTTACCGGTACGGTCAATAAGGTGACGTATCAGCTCGGGCCGGAGCAGCTAACGCAAGCCGATCACGCGATCATTGGTCCGGCGCTAGCCAAAGCACGAGACTAATCGCGGAGCGCTGAACCGCGGCATAGGATGGACGGTTGGGGAACGTGGGGCGCGAGCTGGGTTTGGAGCCTCGTGCTGGTCGCGATCACGATTGCGATTCACGCGGTCGGCATAGTCTTGATCGGTTCTGCAAGCAGACTGGCCGGAACCAAACTCCTACGGCGAGGCCGAACCTATGTAGATAGCGCCCCTGCAGCGATCGTGCTGATCGTCGCCGTAGCGCTGGCGCTCGCAGTCCTGCACGCGACCGAATCCATGGCATGGGCGATCGTCTACGTTTGGCTCGGAGCGCTGCCGTCGCCGGCGGAGGCGGCGCTGTATTCGGTCGACTCGATGACAACGCGCGGGGCGTCCGGCCTTTTTGTAGCTCCACAATGGAGTATGATGGGCGCGACCGAAGCGGGCGATGGAATGCTGCTCTTCGGAATAAGTACGGCCTTCTTGTTCTACGTAATGCTGCATTTCTGGAAGGACGAATCGCAGAACGCGAAATAGCGGGCGCTCGAGTTTTTACCAGGAAATCTCGATCACGCCATTGCCAATGTGCAGTCCCTGTTTGTTAACGACGTCGGTCGCGCGCGGTTCCACGTACGAAGAGGCACCGCCGCCACCTCCCCCACCGCAAATCCCGCTCGTGCGCTGCGTTCCGGAACCGCCGCCGCCACCGCCGTAGCGACCGCCGCCGCCACCACCACCGCCGCTCCCGCCGTACGGTCCACTGCTGCCGCCGGATCCGCCGCTACGACGGTCGCCGTTGCCGCCTTTGGCGCCATGATACATGCCCGATTCGCCGTTGCCGCCGTTGCCGCCGATACCGCCAGCGCTTTGCGTGGCGCCCGATCCGCCACAGCCGTAGCAATAGGAGGCGTAGCACGGATTACCACCGTTGCCGCCGGTGATGCCGCCGCCGAGACCGCCACTGCCGCCGCCTTCGTAGAAGCCATAGTGCGTGCCCCCGGCGCCGCCGCCACCTCCCGCGACCAAGATGCGGTGAGACAACTTAACGCCGCCCTGACGCACGTCCGACGCGCCGCCGCCGCCCGCACCGCCGCCACCATAGGACTCTGCGCCGCCCGGTGCCCCGCCGTTGAAACCGCCGCTGCCGCCACTACCGCCGCTACCCCCTTTGGCGCCCGCGCCGCCCACGAAAATAGCCAACTTCTCTCCCGGCGCTACCGGAATTGTCGCCTTTACGATCCCGCCGCTGCCGGCGGTCACTTGCGAGCCCTGGCTGCCACTGGCGCCGCCACCGCTAGCCCCTTTGGCATCGACTCTCACCTTCATCACGCCCGCCGGCACGGTGAACGTCTGCTCTGTGCCCGTAAACAAAAAATTTTGACGATGCGAAGCATCGTTGCCGATATTCGATTGCGGGAGCGCCGTGTTGCCGCCCGCGCCACCGCTGCAACCCGCTAGAATGGAAATGGCGGCGCAAATGCCTATCGCATAGCGACCGCAATTTAGAGTCCTCATCTGCTGTGCCTCCCCAAGCCGAAAGGCTTCGATGCCGGCTGAATTTCGACGCCGCGGCGGCCTCACCCGGTTCCCCCGCATCGTTCGTCCGCCGCTAGCGACGAATCATGTTCGCGCTTCACATCGGCGAGTGTTTGACTGCCGTGCGCGTTAGGGGCCGGTGAAGGTGAGGGGGTGAATAAGCGGCCACATGAGTTCGCTCAGCAGGAACGCAAGAATCGCCGGATTCTTGTATCTAGGCGTGATCCTACTCGGTCCCGTTCGTTTGATATACATCCCAAGCGTACTCTTCGTAAGCGGCAACGCCGCCGCTATCGCGCACAATATTGCCTCACATGAACGGCTGTTCCGCATGGGTATCTATACGGATCTACTGACCGCGACGCTGGAGATCTTCGTTGTGCTTGCGCTTTACCGCTTGCTCAACGGCGTCGATCGGACCTTAGCGACGGTGATGGTCATCCTAGGTATCCTTGATGTCCCTATTTATTACGTCAACACATTGAATGATTTCGGCGCATTATTAAGCGCGCGCGGCGCCGATTTTTTGGCGATATTCGGGCAGCCTCAGCGAGACGCGATGGTCATGCAGTATCTCAACTTGCACCATTATGGGGTTGTCGTCAACACGGCCTTTTGGGGGTTGTGGCTGCTGCCGTTCGGTATCCTCGTCTACAAGCCGAACTTTCTGCCGCGCATTCTTGGCATCTGGCTTATGCTTAACGGCTTGGCCTATCTGGCGCAGAACCTTACCGGCGTACTCTTTCCGCAGTACGCGGACATCGTAGTAAGCATCGCATTTCCGTTTCAGCTCGGCGAGGTTGCGATCGTGCTGTGGTTGATCGTCATGGGGGCAAGAGACCGACGCGTCATGACACCGGTCACGTCATCTCACGCTTGATCTCGGTCGAGGTTCGAAAAATTTCAGTCAGCCCATAGCGCTGCCGCTCAGTACGTGGCAGAGACTTCGACTGCAACGTCTTGAAGGCGTGGGAATAAGCTATCACCACCCGGGAGATCGAGTAGAGCCTCCCTCGCGTAGCGCGAGAGGGCTTCCGCGTCAACCGCGTGACCTTGCTGCGCAGCAGAGTCCTTTTCGGGATCGTAGCGAAGCGTCAAGACCTGGTGATCGAACGATTTGAGGGCCAAGCCCCTTTCGGCAAGCCTCGCGAGCAACTTGGTTTGTACCTCGCTTTCCATGATTCGCCTATACCCATCCGACTCTACGTTGCTGCTAGCTGAGCTTCTCCGGCAATGCCGGACCGAGGCGCATCTTTCCCAGGAAGAGTTAGCCGAACGCGCCGGTGTTGCCGCCCGAACGATCGGTGACCTTGAAACCGGCGTATCGTTATCGCCGCATGCGATCACTATTTCACTAATTTCCGAGGCGCTTGGGCTCGACGCGCAACGCAGGGAAGCGCTGCGCGCGGTGTCGCGCCGGCGGGGCCTCGCCGTCAGCAGGGAGCTTCCCGAAGCCGTCTCGCTGATCGGACGCGAGGTCGAACTGGAGGCGGTTCTCTCGCTGCTTCGCGACGATGCGGTGCGGCTGGTAACGCTCACGGGTGGCCCAGGCGTTGGGAAGACCGCGCTTGCCACCGCTGCCGCGAAAGAGCTCACGTCCGACTACGGTGAGCGAATCCGCTACATTGACTTTGGCAACCTTCCCGAGGCCACGCTAGTCCCGACGAAGATTTTGCTGGCATTCGGAGTTCGCGACGTGTGGGGCGATTCAATTACTCATTCGATTGCAACGGCGCTTGCCGGTCCGCCGATGCTGATGATCGCGGACAACTTCGAACGGGTGGCGACGGCTGCTCCGTTCATCGCCGAGTTGCTGGCCGCGGCCCCGCAGCTCAAGGTACTCGTAGCGAGCCGCGTGCGCATACGGCTTAGGGCTGAGCACACAATAAGCGTCGGCTGGCTATCCCTGGAATCGAGTCTTGCGTTGTTGGCACGACGCGTTCAAGTGTGGTCCCCGGAGTTCAGGCTGCCACAACAGGACGACGGTGCGTTCACCGCGCTTGCGAAGGCGCTGGGCGGTGTGCCGCTGGCCATCGAACTGGCGGCGCCGCTTTTGCGCTCCACGTCGGCCCAGGAGCTGGCGTCTCGCCTGCAGCGCGTACTGGACGTTTTGGGATCCCCGGATCGCCGTGGACGCACGCGACAGCGTACGATGCGCGACGCAATCAATTCAAGCTACATTCTGCTCGAACCCGGCGAGCAACGTTTGTTCCGGCGGTTGTCGGTCTTCGGGGGCCACTTTACGGAAGAGGCGGCGCGGCAAGTTGTGTCCGATGACGGGCCCGCCGATACGTTGCAGACGCTTCGAGCGTTGGCGGCGCTCTTGGATCACAGTTTGGTGAGCGCTTCCACCAACGGCTCCGATGAAGCCGAGTTCGAAATCCACCCGCTGGTCGGCGAGTTCGCCGCCGAGCTGCTCGAACGCGAGGGCGAGCGGGAAGCTGCGTACTTGTCGTTGACCGAGTATTGTTTAGCTCTCGCGAATGCGCAGCCGCGTCCCGAGCCGTTGTACGAACCCGCAACTAGACACCGCTTAAATCGCGAGTCGGCTCATTTCGATATTGCGCTGGGTTGGCTAAAGAACAGCGGCCGTTTGCCGACAGCCTTTTCCTTGGCGCTTGCGGCCGCTCCAAACTGGATTCGCCGAGGCGAGAGCGCGCATGGCTACGCCTGGATTAGTTCTCTATTGGGCGATCCGGAGCTGCGGGTTCTCGACGACGCGCTGCTCGCGGAGGTGCATTGGGTCGCGTCGAGCCTTGCCAAAGCGTCGGACATGGATCGGGTGGACGCGCACATCGCCATTGCATTGCCGCTCAAACGAGCACTCGGCGACCGTAGTGCCGTTGCTTCGCTGCTCGATGGTCTCGGCGTAGGCGCCTACCTCAGAGGCGAGTACAAAAAAGGGCGGGCATTCTGTGAAGAAGGTCTTGCAATTCGACGGGAACTCGGCGACGGTCTCCTCGTTGCTCGTTCCCTCATCGATCTCGGGGCCTGCGCCGCCGACGAAGGCGAGTTTGCCGAGGCGACGCGTCACCTCGAGGAAGCCCTTGTGCTTTTCCGCGCGGCAGGGAGAAGTACGGGAGTCAGTGCCGTGTTGGGAAACCTCGCGTTGGTCACGCTGCGGGCCGGCTCGGCTTCTCGTTGCGAACTCCTTGCCCGGGAATCCATTGATCTCGCCGAGAGGGTGGGCTTCGTGGAAGCGGCAAAGGCATCGAAAATCGTCCTGAGCCGCGCACTCTTGGCACTCGGTGATATTGACCAAGCTGAAACCTTGGCGTGCAGCGTAGCGAGCGAAGAGTCTACGCCGGTTCTGCTCGGCGACGTCGCCAGGGTGTTAGCGTCAATCGCGTTCGCTCGTGAGAAGCCCCGCGTCGCATCCCGCCTGTTGGGTGCTGCCTCGAATGATCCCATCGCCCTTCCCCTTGCCGAGCGAGAGCCGCACGACAGGCTCGTCGGTTCCCTTCGCGCCTCTCTGGGCCGGGACTTCCAGGTCGAGTACGAGCTGGGTGCGGCCAAGGGCCGCGAGCTATTCGCCACACTCGATTTCCGTGAGTAACTTCGTGGTCCGCGGTTGAGGCAAAGCGTACGCTGGATTCAACTTACCGTCCTACCGGAGAAAGGGAATTCAACCAATGCGCACGCTCATCACCTCGGCCCAGCTACTGGGCATCGCAGCTTTCGTATCCGTCGGCGCCACGGCTTGTAGCTCGTCATCCGCGGTTCCCCCGACCTTGGGAGGGGCCTCGTTGCCGGCCTCAGCGCCTGCAGCCGCAGCCTCGACTGCGATAGCCGGTCGTCAACTCGTTAGCCGAAGGGCCGCTAACCGGGTGAAACCGTTGCTTTATGCGGCGGGCTTCTCGGCCGATGCGATCTTCGTATACGATCAATCCGAGACGTCGCCCGCGAAGCCCCTGTACACGATCACGAGCGGAGTCTCGGATCCCAATGGCATCGCAACGGACACCTCCGGCAACCTCTACGTAACCAACGAGCTCTCGAATGCCCTCACGATTTACACGCCCGGCAGCCGAACGCCGATCGAAACCATCACAACCGGCATGAACGTGCCCTTCGATGTGGCAGTGGACGGCACCGGCGACATTTTCGTCGCCAACGACCCTGCGGGGCAAAGCCCATACATCAACGAGTACCTCAGCGGTCAAACCTCTCCCACCTACACGTGGTATGCTCCGCAGAGCAACGGTGCGATTACCGGCCTTGCGCTGCTGAACCCCAGCCAGAGCGGAGGGACGATCGAGGCCACGTACTACACCTTTGACCAGCATGGAAATCCTCACGGCGATTTGATGCAATGCTACGCGGGGAACTCGTCATGTTCCAATGACGGATACTCATTTGGGCGAACGGGAGGCATCGCGGTGGCGTCACCGCAACCACTTGATTTGCTGGTTGCGGACCAGTCCGCCCCCGGCATTTGGAACCTGAGCGCCTCGAATACCAAACTATTCAGTACTTCGTACGATCCGTGGTATATGGCGTTCAACGCGGCTCACACCCGTCTTTTCATCGCCGACGGCGGCACGCAGGTCTACGAGTACGCGTATCCGCGCATGAAAGTACGGAAGACGTTCATCGCATCGGGCGGCTACGAAGG
Source organism: Vulcanimicrobiota bacterium (assembly GCA_963748875.1). Lineage (GTDB taxonomy): Bacteria > Vulcanimicrobiota > Vulcanimicrobiia > Vulcanimicrobiales > Vulcanimicrobiaceae > Cybelea. The sequence continues at coordinate 3,095,739 of CAVVKC010000001.1, read as the reverse complement.
ACCGCTCGTCACGGGAGTCGCTGTGACTCCTTGACAGGGGGCCTCAAAAAGCCATAAGGCCGCGGCGTTAGCTCGCGGCCTTCTTGACCTGGCTAAGGCCAACGTGACGTCCTTTACGAAGTTTCGATTGCCGCCTTCAAGTCGGCAAGAAACTCGCGGGCGGTGGTCTGCGCGATTCGTTGTCCAATCGTAGCGTCAAACACCTGTCCCGCTGCGCCGAAGGGCGGCGTGTAGTAGCCGTCAAGCTCGACGTAACTCACTTCCGCATTGCCGAATCCTGTGAGGAACAGCTTGCCGTCGAACCGCGGAAAGATGGCTGTTCCTTCGGGAACCCACGATATTTCCATGATCTCGGCGTCGAGCGCGGGATTGCGCACCGGCCGCGCCTCAATCCGTACTTCGCGATCGATCGAGACGCCGTATTGCTTCGCAGGCATGCGGATGGGAACGCTCAAGCGAAGACGTGCGACCCCGTCGGGCGCCTCAAGTGAATGGAAGAACTGCTCGAGCGCGACTTGCGCTTGTTTGACCGAGCGTTCGACCGGCGTTATTTCGCGTAACGGCGGCATATGCGTAAGCCTAGCGCGCGCTTGTGAACCGGAGAGGAATCGCGACGTTCTCAAGTCCTTCTCAATGCAGCTTCAAGGCCGCAATAAGCTCGAGCGGCTCCGATGGCTTCGGCACAACGCCGGTGACGCCGTACATCTCGACGAAGTCGCGCAGCGCCGCATTCATCGGCGTCGCGCTATAGAGCGCGACCGCGACGGTCTCGGTCGCGGGATGGGCCCGTAACGCGCGAAGCAACTCGGGCCCGCTCGCCCCTGGCATCGAGAGATCTAGCAAGATCAAATCCGGCGTGTGAATGGCGGCGTAATCCAGAGCTTCAGCGGCGTCTCTCGCTTCGACGACTCTATGCCCGGCGTGCGTAAGAACCGTTTGAACGAGCGAGCGCGCATCCTGGTCGTCGTCGGCGATCAAGATGGTCGCCATCAGGCCGGCGACGTGCGCGGCAGATAGGCTTCAATCTGCGAGACGAAGGCTTGAGGCTCGATTGGCTTGGCGATGTAGCCATCGAAGCCGGCGGCCGCAATGCGCTCGCGATCGCCCTGCATCGCGAAGGCGGTGACCGCGACGACCGGCAGCGAGGCGAGGCCAGGATCGCCTTTGAGACGCCGTACGAGCTCGTATCCATCGATGCCAGGCATAAGAATATCGGTCAGCACGAGTGTGAAACCGCCGCCGCACGCTGCGGTGAAGGCCGCCAGGCCATCGGCGACGCCTTCGGCCTCGTGGCCGAAGGCCCGCAGGAGATAGAGCATGAGATCGAGGTTCGCGGGATTGTCGTCGACAACCAGAATACGTGCGCTCAACGCGGTTCCTCGAACGCGAGCGGGAGCGTCAGCGTGAAGCTGCTGCCGACACCGAGCTCGCTGTGCACCGACAGCTCGCCGCCTAGCACCTCGGCGAGACTGCGTGAGAGATAGAGCCCGAGTCCGGTGCCTTCAAAACGCCGCACGTTGGTGGCATCGAGCTGCTCGAAAGCGTGGAAAAGGCGCTCGAGATCCTCGGATTTGATACCGATGCCCGTATCGCTGACGGTCAGTGCGACGGCCGCGGTTCCGTTCCAGCCGGTCGATTCGGCGGTGACGCAAACGTTGCCCGCGTGCGAATACTTGATCGCATTGTCGGTGAGGTTCAAAAGAATCTGCGCCAGCGCGCGGCGATCGGTCACGACCGTCGCTGCGCCGTCGCGAACGTCGCTCGAAAGCTGAAGTCCCTTTTCAGCGGCGCGCGAGGCAAGCGCCGCGCTCACTTCGCCGATGACTTCGGCGAGGGCAACCGGCTCGAACGTCAGCTTGCGCTTCCCCGATTCGATCTTCGCGAGATCGAGGATGTCGTTGATGAGCGAGAGCAGATGCCGCGCGCTCGCTCGAACGATCTGAAGCTGGCGCTCCTGCTCGTCGGCAAGTGGCCCGGGCAGCCTCATCAACAGCGTGCCGGTGAAACCGAGAATCGCGTTGAGCGGCGTGCGCAGCTCGTGGCTCATCGAGGCCAGAAACTGGTCCTTCGCGTGATTCGCGCGTTCGAGCTCGGCGTTGAGCTCGTAAAGTTGGCGCTCGAAGGCCTTGCGTTCGGTGACATCGCGGATCGCGCTGGCGGCGAAGGTGCCTTCGCGGGTCACAATCGGGCTCAAGCTGATCTCGACTGGAAACTCGCTACCGTCCTTGCGCAAGCCGAAGAGTTCTAGCCCCATACCCATCGGACGAACCTGCGGATCGGCGGAGTAGTGCGTGCGCTGCGCCACGTGTTGATCGCGCTGCCGAGCGGGGACGAGTTTCTCTATCGGCTCCCCGATCAGTTCTTCGCGGTAGTAGCCAAAGAGCCGTTCTGTTTGCGCATTAACCAGGCGAATGACGCCGTCGCCGTCAACGATAACCGTGGCGTCGGGTGCGTACTCGAGCAGCGGAAAACGGCTCCCCGCGATATCGGCGAGGGAGAAGAGGGCCTCGTCCATCTCGGTGCGCCGTCTTCGCTGCGGTGCCCTTGGCATCCGTCCGATAGGGCTCGTCACCGCGAATCGCGGAATAGGCAGTGGATGCAGAGCGATGAGGTGCGGCATGAGCTTGGCAATCTCTTGGCCGTTGCGCTTGCCAACATCGAGGGCATGATCGACGGGCTGGTCACCGCGACGCCGGCGCGATTGGAAGGCGTCGCCGACGCGCTTCGCCGAGCGCGCGAGCTGCTGCTGCAGGATTCGCGCTGACGTGGAACGCCCACGCGTCTTGGTCGTCGACGATGAACAGCAGATCATCGAGGTGCTGAGGGCCTATCTCGAGCGCGAGGGAATGGTCGTCGAAAGCTGCGGCAGCGTGGCGGAAGCGGTTCCGGCGCTGACGCGCATCGCGCCCGATGTCCTCGTGCTCGACATCACGCTTTCCGACGGCAGCGGACTCGACGTGCTGCGCGCGGCTGCGTTGCCGAATGCGCGCATTCCGACGATCATGCTCACCGCCAGGGGGGACGAGGCGGATCGCGTCGTCGGATTGGAGCTCGGCGCCGACGACTATGTGACCAAGCCGTTTTCGCCGCGCGAGCTGGTCGCGCGCGTGCGCTCGCTGTTGCGTCGCACCTCGCATGAAGTGGCGCACCCAAACGAGGGTACTCTGCCGAGCCGCACACGCGTCGGCGACCTGGAAATCGACCACACCTTTCACGAGGTCCGCGTCGGCGGCAATCCCGTAAATGTTACGGCAACAGAGTTCAAAATTCTCACCATACTAGCGGAGAACCCCGGCGAAGTTTTCACGCGCTCTGGGCTGCTCGACCGTCTTCACGACGTCGGCGAGATCTACGAACGCACGCTCGATCGCCACATCAACAATCTGCGAAAGAAGATCGAAAAGGATCTCCACAACCCTGAGTACGTCGTCACCGTCTATGGCGTCGGCTACAAGATGAACAAGCCCTCGGGACGATCCCAGCCTTGGCCGCATTTGTCAAGCAGCTGAGAACGGGCATTTCGAGGGTTTTTCTCAAGCGCCGAGTACGATGATATCATGTCCGATCTCCTTGAACGCCGCGTGATTGCGTGCCCATACCATCTGGCGCGCGGATATTTAGCCGCGAGTATCGGGACGCGCGCCGAAAGCGGCGAGGCAACGCGGCTGACGCTTTCGCTCCCGATGCCCGGTGGCGAGCTCGTCAAAAACGTTGTCGTCACATTTTCCTCGGCCACCGATCCCATGCACTTTGACCAACCCTGGCACGTGCACTGGACGCCGCAGGCCGGCCCCTATCCGGACTTCGACGGCGAGCTGACCGTGCGTGCCGACGAAACCTATGAGACGTCGGAGCTCGAGCTACGCGGCAACTATCGGCCGCCCGGCGGTTTGCTGGGCGAAGCGTTCGATTGGGCACTTGGCGGCCGTATTGCGACCGCAACGGCGCAGGCGCTGCTGGCCCGCGTCGGCGCCGGCATGGAAGCCCGCCACACCGCCGACGAACAGGCCAAAAAGAGCAACGCCGACTCGTGAAAGGCGTCAACTAGCGCGGCTCTTTCCGAAATTATCCCTCACTGCGACAAGGCCGGCCATAACGGACCCGTCGGCAGCATGAACCATATAAGTCCGTTCCACGTCGGCTTCTGGTCGACGGCGAGCGCCTCTTCGGCGTAGAGCATGATGAAACGCGTGAGGTGGTAGGACGCGTCGATGTTACCGATCTGCGTGTGATTGCCCAGCCCATCGTTCGTCAACTGTTCGCCGACGGAGACCAGTCCGCGCTGGCCGATGTTACTGAAGAGTTCATACGAAACGCCGTTGCTGCCGGCCGGGGGGGCGCCTATGCCTGGATTGCTGTCGTGATTCATCTGGTACGTCACGAGGAAGCCGGGTACGCCGTTGACGGGGTCGCGCTGTGCGTAAAAACCATTGGTGTAATACTGGTCGAATCCACCTTCGGTCAACGGCCAGGAACCGCGCGCTCCGTAATAACCCGCCTCAAGCGGATTACTGCGGTTCGCGAAGGCAAGCTTGTACTGCAACGTCTTGTCCTGCGAAGAATCGTAGGCGTTGAATCCGTTGAGGTCGGCACTCGAAGTAACGTATGCAATCTCGGCATCAAGGGAGCTCCGAATGTACGCAAACTTGTAGCCCCAACGATTGCCATCCAGTTCGTACGCGTGTTCGCCGACGGTCGCCTCCGCCTGGGAGTTGGCGGTAAGGCCGCTAACGTCGAGCCACTGGCTGAACTCCGAGGGAGCCGGTACTTCGAGCTTCCCAGCGAAGATGTGACCCGAACCATCGAGAAAATTGTTGTAGGCAACCCACGCGGTGTCGAGGCCTCCGGCTTCGCTCTGCTGCCAAATCCACTGCTGCACGTGATACGTCCATTCGCTGCTGGGGGTTCCGAACGCGCCATCGGCGTGCACTCCGAGACTGCCTATGTCCCACGCTGCCGCGTTTGGCGACTGCTGCGAGTAGCCTACGGGATAGTCGACCCACACCGGAGACTGGCGCTGCAATACATGCGGATTCAAGGCCGAGTAGCCCGTCCGCTGAACGTAGCGCCCGTACGCGTTGAGGGCCGGAATCTGAATGTGGCATTCGGAACATTTGATGCCGTACGCTTGCGCGAAGTTCGGCATCGCTTGCGCCGGCTTACTCAGGGCGAAGACTATCGTGGCGAAAACAACAACGGTACTCCACGAAAGAATGCCGGTTCTGCCATCAAATCGCATAGAGATGCCTCCGGTTAAATGAAACTTTCCGCGGCCCGCTGCCGCGACCTTCGTCGCGCACTTTATTTATTAACTACATCGGCTGCAAGAAAATCGTAGGAAAAATCGGGGAACAGGATGCCCATTTGAGTCGTCGAACGGCTAGGATCGTAGCGGCTTGCGCGCCGCTGGACGGAGGCCGCGCTTGAAGATCAACGTAAGGCTCGTCTTTATCGCCGGAATCGCAGTCACGGCGTTCATCTTCGGGGATTTCCAACACGGCCAGGTGATGGGCGCTCCGGCGCTCGACGGCAAAGCGATCTTTCTCGTCAACTGCGCGGCATGCCATCAGGCGACCGGTCACGGCGGCGGACCGTACCCGCCGCTAGCGGGGAATCCCGACGTCAATCGCGTGGACAGTGCCGGCCTCATTCAGACCGTTCTCAACGGGCGCACGGGTCCGATCACCGTGAACGGCGCGCAATACGGCGGCAACATGCCGTCTTGGCGCGGACAACTTTCGAACGCACAGATCGCGGCGGTGCTAACGTACGTGAGAACGGCCTGGAACAACAGCGCACCGGCCGTTTCCGAGGATCAGGTTGCGGCCGCGCGTTCGCCCGAGGCCCTGAGTGGTGCGGAACTGTTCGCTACGAAGTGCGCCACATGCCATCAAGCCGCGGGTCAAGGAACCAGCATCTATCCGCCGCTTGCCGGTAATCCAGTCGTCTCTGCCGCCGATCCTAGCACGATGATTGGCGTGATCGTCAACGGGCGGTCGGGCCCGCTCACGGTCAGCGGCAAGACCTACGACAACCAGATGCCGACCTGGAAAGGGCAGCTCTCGGACGCGAGCATTGCGGCGGTAGCAAGCTACGTTCGGTCTGCCTGGGGCAACAATGCCCCACCCGTGACGGAGGAGGAAGTCGCTGCTGCCGGCTCACCGGTTTCCGTGCAAGTCGGGGCTTCCATCTATGCCAAGAATTGTGCTGCTTGTCACCAGGCTAACGGAAACGGTGGAGTCGGCCCCGCGCTCGCCGAAAACCCGCACGTCAACGTTGCCAATCCCACCCCGATGCTGACCACGATCTTGCAAGGTCGAAATCTAATGCCGTCATGGCGCGGACAACTCTCGGCGACTGACATTGCAGCGGTCGCGACCTTCGTACGCTCCTCCTGGGGCAATAATGCCGGTCCGGTAACCGTCCAAGAGGTCACAGAGATCAAATAACTCTCAGTTCAGATTGTTGAGCGCAGAGAGTGCGCACCACCGGACCAACGGTTTCGCGAGATCTTCCCAAGCCTTCATGAGCGATTCCAGAGGTCGACATCGGCGACGCTTGCAAATCGCTTCTCGGGCGCTTCTCACTGGCTTCGTCATTTTTTCTCATCCGCCTGAGATGCTCGACTCAACACAAAACATCCCGCGTCACTGAGAGGAACCCAATGAAGAATACCATTCGGACTTTGGCCGTCGCGGCCGTAATTGCAGGCCTCGCCGCGGTGCCGGCAACGTCGGCGCTCGCTAATCCCAGCATCGATATCGTCGCCTCGAACTGGAAATTCACGCCGAACACGATCGAGCTGCACGTAGGCGAGACGACGACGCTGCGTGTGACGTCGAGCGAAGGCGTCCACGGGCTCCAATCCGACGAACTCAGCATTGCGCAGACGGCGATCGAGCCAGGTTCACTCAAAACTATTCAAGTCACGCCGAAGAAGCCCGGAAAATATGTGCTGCACTGCGCGATCATGTGCGGAGCAGGTCATGCTAATATGACGCTCACGGTTAACGTCGTGCCGTGATTATGCTTCTCTTCGATTCCACGCCCCTCACGCCGACTTCGATGGACCAGAAGGCCGCGGGACCAGAAGGCCGCGGCATTAGCTCGCGGCCTTCTTAACGAGTATCGATGCCGCCTATGGCTGATATATCTGAACCTTTTGGGAAAACGTAGGCTGACCGAAGCGGGGCGAACCGCCGATGCAATAGAGTTGCCCGTTCATCGTTGCCGAGGCGGGCGCGATCATTGGGGACGGCAGGCGCGCGAGCTTTGTCCAGCGGTCCGCGGCAACGTTATAGGCGTAGAGTTCTTTAGCTGCGGAACGGAACGGTACAAACTTCAACCCACCGGCAGCGTACAACGAGCCGCCGATCGATCCCATACAACCCCCATAGCGTGCTAAATGCGCGCTACGTTTATTCGTCCAGGCGTTCGATGTTGGATCGTAGACCTCGTTATCGGTAGTCGGACCGGTGCCGACCGAACCCGCCGCCGCGACGATTTCAGAACCCACGGTAGCGATGAAGGAAAATGATTTCGCTACGTTTAGCGGTGCAACCGAAGTCCAGGCATTCGTCGCTGGATTATAAGTCTCCACACCGTTGAACGGAGTACCGTTACCGTTAACGAAACCGCCAACGACGTAAATGAGACCGTTATCAACCGTCGCCGACGTGCTGTCGACCGCGGTCGGCAGAGGAGCCTTCGTGGACCAGGTGTCGCTAACGGGATTGTAGGCCTCGACCGTCGTGAGCGGAGTCCCAGTAAAGGTAGACCCGCCAATGGCGTACACGAGTCCGTTAACGGCAGCGGCCGCCAGCGTCGCGCGCTTTGTCGGCATCCGCTTGGCCTTAGACCACGTGTTGGTCAATGTGTTGTAGACGTCGTTCTCATTGAGCACGGCCGTATGGTTCTCACCGCCAACAAGGTAAATATTGGTGCCGACAGCGGCCGCGGCACCGGTAAACTGGCGCGTGGGTGCCGGCGCTCCCATCGTCCAGGTGTTGCTCGTAGCTGGCTCTGCAAAGGCCTGGCTATGCGATCCTGACATACCCTGCGCGGTGCTGAGTGGAACCCCGGGCGTTGAGCCGGCGCAAGCCGAGAGTGCGGCCAATGCGGTGACCGCGAGCAGTGATGACGAGGGCAGCGCGAGCCGAAAGCGCCAATTCATGTGTGTACCTCCAGTGAGAAGTGTGAGAAATATCTGCCGAACGCGAACGCTCGACCGCGCCTCGTAGCGTGCAGTTTTAAGTCCACGCCGCCGAACCTTCGAAACAGACGAAACTTCATAACTATGAATCTCCAAGTGCCCACGAACGCAATCAGCGCGACCGCTCGAGTAGCATTGCAGCGCTAGCGTCCGCGACAAGCCCAGTGTCCTCCGAGCGCTTATACGCTATCGAAGACCCGTGAAGAATCTCTGAACGGACGCGTTGTGGAACTACAGCAAGATTCGGATGGTTTTGGCCTCGGCCGCGTGCTAATTTGAGCCAGTGGAAGAACTCCTCCAAAGCGGCTTTGCCTTGATCCGTGGTGCGATTGAGCCGAGTGAAGCGATCTTTCTGCGCGCGCTCTACGACGACGACTCGCTGTTTCGCAGCCGGATCGTGATGGAACGCCACTCCTTCGGAAAAGGTGAGTACAAGTACTTTGCAAATCCGCTGCCGGAGCGCGTTCAGACGCTGCGCGAAGGATTGTATAAAAAACTCGTACCGGTCGCAAACCAGTGGATGAGCCGGCTGGGACGCGCGACCGCGTTTCCACCGACGTTGCAGACCTTCTTGCAAGAATGCGTTGCCGGTGAGCAAAGCCGCCCGACGGCGCTCCTCCTGCGATACCTGAAAGGCGACTACAATCGTCTCCATCAGGATCTCTACGGACCCGTCGCATTTGCGCTCCAAGCGACGCTCTATCTGAGTCGTCCCGGCGTTGAGTTCAGCGGCGGTGAGGTGGTCTTGGCCGAGCAAAAGCCCCGCGCGCAGACGCGCGTGCACGTCTTAACCCCGGATCAGGGCGACATGCTGATATTGCCGACCAGTGTCGTGCCGCTCGCCGTTGCGAACGGATACTCTCGCGCCACCTTCCGCCACGGCGTCGCCACCGTCGCGTTCGGCGAGCGCTTCAGCCTCGGAATCGTGTTGCACGACGCTCGTTAGCAAGAATGCCCCGTACATCGACGGCACGCTCGTTCCGGAGGCAAGCGTTTCGCCACGCCGCCGGCCACGCTGACGGTCATCGTGCCGAACCTTTGCAACGACATGCACGACTGCAGCACGCACGCTGCTTATTGGGCCGACGATCAAGGCCGGCACGTACAACCAGGACATCACGCATTACTCGGTGCTTCGCACCATCGAAGATATCACGGGGATCGCGTGCACGGCCGCGGCGTGCAAGGCAAAAGACCTCGCAGGGATGTGGAAGTAGGCCAATGCGGCGGGAATGCTAGTTGGAACGCTTCCGAACGCCTGGGCTGCTAGGGTCGTTCTCATACAGCTGGCGGTCGCCAACGGCCGCTTTCCCGTTGAGGACGAAATTATATGAAGATCTCGAGATTAGCCCAGCGTGCGCTGGGCGTTGCGGCAGCGGCGGCGATGCTCGCCAGCTGCGAGGGCGGGGCGTCACACGCGGGCCTCGGCTCGTCGCTGCCGGCGACGCAAAGTGCAATCTGGCCCAGCTTCGGGCGACCCAAGTCCGCCCACTCCGATCGTAGCCGTTCGTGGATGGCTCCCGACGCCAAGAACGGCAACCTGGTCTATATCTCCGACATCGGGACAAATGACGTGTACGTCTACTCGTATCCAAAGTTGAGGTTAGAGGGATCGCTCACGGGCTTCGCCACGCCCTACGGCGAGTGCGTCGACAAAGCCGGCGACGTTTTCGTGACGAACTTCGAAACGCAGCAGATCTTCGAATACGCGCACGGCGGCACGACCCGAATCGCAACGCTGAGCGATCTGGGCTACTACCCCTCTGGCTGTTCCATCGATCCGACGACCGGAAATCTAGCCGTCACGAACTACAGTAACAGTGACAGCGTCCCGGGCAACGTCGCAATCTATGTCGGCGCCGCCGGGCCCCCGGCAGCATACTACACGGACGATCTGATGTATGAGATGTTTCTTTGCAGCTACGACAACAACGGTAACCTTTTCGTTGACGGCGAACAAATCGGCAGCAGCGGATTCGTACTCGCCGAGCTTGCTCGCCGCCAGCACGCGATGACGGACATCTTCCTGAACCAATCCATCGGCATAATAAGCGGCGTGCAATGGGATGGTAGGCACCTGGTGATCGGAGACGCGACGGCGGGAACCCTTTACCAGCTCAAGATGAGCGGAGTCTACGGTAGCGTAGTCGGCACGATTCCGCTCAACCAGGCATCTTATCTCGCTCAGTTCTCGATCCAGCGCGGAAAGGTCGTCGGGCCGTATAGTTCCGGCGCCGGGCTCTGGAACTATCCGTCCGGAGGTTCGGCGATCAAGACCGTCGACAATGGGAGCTTCAACGCGCCGTTTGGTTCGGCGATCAGCAACGTTACGATATAACAATAATGACCGGGCCCGCCGTTAGCGCCGGGCCCGGTCTGAGCCCCGTAATCGATCCGCGGGACTAGCCGGGCTCTTCGGAAGCGATGCGCAATCGAATGAAGTCGTCAATGTCACGAAGCTCTGTCGCCGCCACACTGCAACCCGACTCGAGATGTACGATCGTAGCGCGCCATCCAACCCTCGACGTCGCCGCCTCTTTCCAAACCCGAAGCACGAAGACGTGCTCTTCCCGCGAAGCGCCCATGCCTCAATCTAGCACGCGGCGCATTCCAAAGCGTTCGGGCAACTACCGTGGCGGGTCGGGCCAGGTCCCTTGCTGGGCAGCTGCCGTGATGTCGACGTGCCAGGGAATCGCCGCGAAGCTTTCCCGGTCGACTGGATCTAGGCCGTCTGCCGCACTCTGCATCAGTTGTCGCGCACGTTCGAGTGCTCGCGAAGCTTCAGGCATATTGCCTGCCAAACGAAAAACCTGAGCGGCTGCCCAGTAGCAGTACTCCGGCCACTCCGTGCTGGTAGAGATGCTTTTTTCATCCGCCAACATGCGACGCACGTGATCGCGGGCTGCGGGCAGATTGGCAAGCGCCGCGTGCCACACGGCAAGGTCAGCGAGCGTCTTGCTGGCCCAAACCTGCGACTGGGAAGCAGCGCGAAGCCCGAGCGCCGTCTCGGCATGCGCAATTGCTTTGGTCAACTTGCCGGCTGTTGCTTCGGCAAAGGCGAGGTTCTCGAGTGCGGACGCTTCGATCAACCCGAACTCGAGTCGTCGCGCCAGTTGACGGGCTTCCCGCGCGGCCGACTGCGCGCCCTCGACGTTCGCTACGCACGCGCGAAGGAATCCGAGGTTCGCGAGTCCGATGACGCGGCCGCGCTCGTCATGCACGCTCTCGAACAGCGCGACGGCTTTCTCGGTAGCCGCTACGGCTTTATCGAAAGATCCTAATCGCGTCTCGAGAACCGCTTGGTTCAAGAGATCCCCGGCGATCTTGCTCGAATCTCCTACCTCGGAATAGAACTGCACTGTGTTTGCGAAGTGCTCGCGCGCTTCCGCATATCGCGTACCTGCTGCGGTGAGCGCGATTCCCAAACGGCCGCGAGCCCGCGCTTCGGCGTGCCGATCGCCCAGCGTCACGGCATGATCCAGCCAGCGTTGGCCAAGCGCCAGACAGCGTTCGATGTCACGCCTATTGTACGCAATCGAAAAGGCACTCGCCAGAGAGAGATTCTCTAGTACGGGATCGGTAGCGTCGGCGGCCGCCCTCCCGGCTTCGTCAAACAGCACTTCCGCTTCGGACAGGTTTCCGCGGTGAGCCTCCATATTTGCTAGGCAGCACAATGCCTGTGCTATTCCCGTCCCATTGTGTGATGCCCGGCTGCAGGTAAGCGCGCTCTGTGCCGATTCGTACGATTCAACGAGCCGCCCGAGTGAAAACGCGAGCTTCGCCTCGGCGATGTGCAGTCTCCACTCAACGTCATCGTGCTGCGGATGCGTTCGGAGTTCGCCGATTGCCGAGTCGAGGGCTGCCGTGTCGCCGACGCTCAACGCGAACTCGATCCGGCGCAGGAGGATGACGCGCCGTAGCTCCGGATCGGCGAGGCCTGCGGCGAGTTGTTCCAGGCCGGCTAGCGCTGCTTCCTGAGCGGCGCGATTCCCGCGGCGGCATTCGATTGTTTCGTTTTCGAGAAGGATGTTTGCGCGCGGCCGCGCCTCATCGGCAAGCGCGAGCGCGCGCTCCACCAGCGAATGTGCCTCGTCCAGCGCGCCGAGTCCGATCGATCGTCGAACCGCCACGAGGTAGCAGCGAACCGCGTTTGCCCGGTCTTCCGCAAGCTCGTAGTGTCGAGCGACCGTGGCTGAAAGCTCGGATGCCCGGTCCACATACAGTTCCTCGAGCACGCGCGCCACTCGGCGGTGGCGCGCGGCCGCGCGTTCCGGGGGCACCGCTTGAGCAATCGCCTCGTGAATGACCTGGTGCGAGAATGCGTACTCGAAGAGACCACGTCCGGTCGCCTCGCGCACGATACGCGCGTCGAAGAGCTCGTCGAGCGCGTTAGCAATGGTAGTTTCGTCCCAGCCGCTTACGTCGCGAAGTGCGTCGCGCGAGAATCTGGTTCCGATGCAAGCGGCAATTTCCGCACCGGTTCGCGCCTCCTCGGAGAGCCGGCCGATACGCTCGGACACGAGCATTTGTAAGCTCGCTGGTCGAGCGATTTGCGAACCCTTTCGAACGTCGTCTATGAACTGCGTCAAGAAGAGAGGGTTTCCGCCCGAAACTTCGAGCAGGGTCGCGGGCGCCAGATCCGGGATCTCGCTGATGGCTGCGGTAAGCTCGTGCAAGTCGTCGACCGAGAGCGTTCGCAGCGACAAGCTCTGCGCACATCCTGCGCCTCGCGCCTCGCTTCTGAGTCGATGCAGCGGATGGGGTCGCGGCGTTTCGTTATCGCGATACGTTCCGACGATCATGACGGGCACACCGGAGAGTCGGCGAAGCAGGAAGTGCAGCAGCGCGATTGAGGCGGATTGCGCCCAATGCAGATCTTCGAGCACGAGAAGAAGGGGGCGCGGCTGAGCGAGGCCGGAGAGGCAGCGGAAAAGCGATTCGAACAGCCTGATGCGCTCGCTCTCGGCGTTAATGTGCGGCGCCTCCGGCAACGACGCGACGCGCGTGCGGATTTCGGGAAGCAGCTCCGCGACGCACGCAAGCCAGAGGCTTCCCTTCAACGATGCAACGAGCGGCAGCGCGGAGCGTAGGGCATCAACGATGCTCTCGTATGGGGTTGCCTCCGGCGAGCTGGTCGCACCGATGAGGACGCGCCCCCCGCTTTCTTCAACGGCGCGCGCAAACTCCAGGACCATGCGAGATTTGCCGACACCGGGTTCGCCGCCGACGAACACGCAGGCGCCACGGCCGCACGCGACCCGGCTCCACGCCTCGAGTAGCTGTCCGATCTCCGTGCGGCGCCCAACGAATGGAAGGATAGCCTCGCGAGCAGCGAGTGGCCCCAGGGTGGGTTCAAACGGTACGTCGGGTTGACTCGCCTCGTCGCGCGCGATCGTCTCGCGGAGCGTGAGCGTTTCGGGCATCGGCTGCACGTTGAGCTCCAGGCGGAGCAACTTCACGAAGCGCTCGTACTCCGCGAGTGCTCCCGCTCGGTCACCCGAATCGCATCGAAGCGCCATGAGTTGGCGCACGACATCTTCGCGCCACGGATCGATCGCCAGGATCTGCTGCGTCCGAGCAATTCCACGGACAAAATCGCGTTGCCGTCGGGCCTGGGAGACGAGCTGCATTAACGCCGCGAGAAAGGCGTTGCGGCGGCGCTCGCGCTCGGGGAAGACCCATTCGTCGTATACCGCCGTGAGCAAGTCTCCGCGGTAGAGCACGACTGCTTCCTCGAGACGTTCGGGATCAGCCGTAACCCCATCGAACTCTTCGACGTCTAGCCATAAGCGGAGGTCCGGTCGAAGACGCACGCTGTCGCCGTCGACGATCAGCGCTCGTCCCGCGAGCTCCGGCGGCAGAACGCGAGCCAGGTCGTAGAGGTTCATTCGGAGTTTCGTGCGCGCGGGCTCTTCCTCATCGTCGGGCCACATTGCGTATGCGAGAAAGTCGCGAGCGATGGGAGCGTCGCGATTGAGGAGCAGATACGCCAGAACGGAGAGGGTCTTACGCGGCGTCGCGAGCCTGAACGGCTCCCCGTTCACCTCCACCGCGACGTGACCGAAGAGCCGGATGCGGATCTCGGGCTCGGGGCCGGAAAACGGAACATCCGCGCGAGCGGAGGCGCGTCTGGCCATGCGAGACGTTTCGCGGGTCCTGTGGCAGAACGCTCCCGAACGGCTCCTTTGCTAGAGTCTTCGCATCGCCCCCGGTCCCGAATCGGGCCGCTTTCTTGATTAAGGAGACGTCACATGACGAAAAAGTTTAATCGCTATGCGCTCGGCGCTTGCGCCGCAATTGTTATACTCCCGAGCTGCACTGGATCGCAGATGCAGATCAACCCATCAGCCGCGACGCAAATCATTGCGCCGCAACACAACGGCGCGATCGCCGTTCACCCAGACCGCAGCCATTCGTGGATGGCCCCGGACGCCAAGAACCAGGCCCTCCTGTACATCTCCGACCTCGACACGTATGACGTGTATGCGTACTCATATCCCAAGGGTAAACTAAAGGGAAGGCTGACGGGCTTCGGCGGTCCGGAAGGCGAGTGCGTCGATAAGAAGGGCCGCGTTTTCATCGCGAACTTCGCCGCGTCGAATGTCCTCGTGTTCGCGCACGGGGGTACGAGTCCGGTCGCGACCCTGAGCGACCCCGGCTACTACCCAGTCGGCTGCTCCGTGGACCCGACGACCGGAAATCTCGCCGTCGCAAACTACGTATCAACTGGTGGCAAACCAGGCAACGTTGTTATATATAAGGGTGCAAAGGGCGTGCCGACGGCGTACGCGGATCCGCTCGTCAACGACACGGTCTTCTGCGGGTACGACAATGCGGGGAATCTCTTCGTAGACGGCTTAATTTCGGGCGGCGCATTCGCATTCGACGAGCTTTCCAGCGGCGGCACGTCCTTGAAGAAGATCTCGCTGAACAAGAGTATTGGAGTCCCCGGCGGCGTTCAATGGGACGGCACGTACGTGGCGGTCGGAGACCGAGCGACAAACGTCATCCACCGGTTCACCATAACTGGAATCAAAGGGAAAGAAGAAGGCTCTGTTTCACTCGGCGATTCCTCTGACGTGAACCAGTTCTGGACTGACGGCTCGAAGGTTGTCGGATCGGACTCCGGAGCAGCAGACGTAAGATTCTGGAACTATCCCGCCGGCGGTTCGCCCACCAAGACCATCAGTGGCCTCGGCGAGCCGGTCGGTGCAACGATCAGCATGGGCACGTAGCTAAGGCGCACCCTTGTGAGTGGCGATTTGCCAATCGTTGCCGCATGGATCCTTGACCATTGCGCGCCGATCCCCGTACGGCATATCGGCCGGCTCCTCGAGGCACGCCGCGCCCGCTTCTAACGCGCGCCGGTAAGTCGAATCGACGTCGTCAACGTACAGGTAAAGAAAAGCGGGCGTCGGCTCACGAGGGCCGGCCCCGCTTACCATGACGATCGAGTCGCCGATTCTTGCTATGGACGGTACGTCCGCGGTGAAGACTCCACTAGCGCCGAACGCTTTCTTGAGAAACTCAACCAGCTTAGCCGGATCGTGAACCACCAATCGAGGTGTGACGCTATGCCAGCCTTCCGGCATCGATTTTGTCATCATTTAGTGTAAGACGCAGCCGATCTGCCTCCTCTGGCTGCCGCGAGGAGATGTCGTGCGGCGTGCGAAAATCTAGACTTGCCGTGATCCGCTCCCTGACCATCCTCAGCGCGGCCGCGATAGCTCTCGTGGTACCGGTCGTGGCGCTCGCCGCGCCGGCCGGAGGAGCGCGGGTATCTCACGCGGTCGTTCGCACCTCCGGCTCGATGCCGGCCGCGTCGTTGCGAGTTGGAACGGGGGCGCAGGAACCATTCAAGACTCCCTTCCACTTGAACGGGCATCCTCGATCGCAAGAGCCTGATGCGCAGACGTGGGCCCCGTTCCGATGGAGCGAATGGCATCCGATTCTCGGCTCACTCCAATATCGGCCCGTTTGGGATGAAGCTGCTTGCTTTGCCAATGGTGCTCTCGCCGGGCCGGAGACTTCCTCGAGCGCGGCCACCGGCACATCCTCACCCGCAATGGGAAGCTTTACGTTCGGCTCGCTCGCCGGCCATCGGTCGTCGACACTCTTCGGCTCATCGGTTTCGGATATCGCAAGAGTAGCGTCCGCCAAGGACGCCGCAGACGCGGCCAGTCCGGTGACGCTGCAGTATGGCGCCAGCGCGCCCTGCGGATCCACGAGCACCTTCAGCTTCTAAAAAGCCGCCGTTAGTAAAACGCGGTCAAACTCGCAAGCGCCCTAGTTGCTGTTGACCATGACTACGGGACACGGATCTGAGCAGCGAACGCCATCGAACCCAACGGGACTAGCCGAAAGCGCGGTCGCGCGACGCGCGATTGAGGCTATCAACTGGGGCATGCCGGCGGTCAACTTCGATCTGATGCTTCAGGCGATGATCGGGAGCGCCAAGGGTAAGCCTAACCAGATCGTCTATTGGTCGCGCCTGCCGGACTGGAAAATACAGACGCTCACGCCGAACCCCGACGTAATCTATTTGATGCCGTTTTTCGACACGAAGGATGCCGGTCCAATGGTGCTGGAGATCCCCCCGCGGACGCTGGCTCCATCACCGGCACGATCATGGATGCGTGGCAGGCGGCGCTGGAAGACGTCGGTCCGGCTGGGGTTGATAAGGGAAACGGCGGAAAGTACGTTATTTTACCGCCGGACCATAAAGGCGCGCCTCCGAACGGTTATATCGCGCTGGCGTCCATGACCTATCAGGGATACGCGCTGCTGCGCTCGATTCTCGCAAGTACCAGCGACACGGATGTTCAAAAGGCTGTCGCTTACGCGAAACGGATCCGCTTGTATCCTCTTTCGCAGGCCGGCAACCCGCCGGCGACCACATTCGTTGATGCGATTGACGTCGTGTATGACGCGACGATTCCGTACGATGTGCGTTTTTTTCAGTCGCTCGACCGCATCGTGCAGACCGAGCCATGGTTGACACGCGACAAGGTCATGATCGACATGCTCAAATCGCTCGGCATCGAGAAGGGCAAGCCGTTCAATCCCGACTCGAAAACGCAAGACATCCTCAACGCCGCCGCTCGCGAGGCTTGGGCGTGGCTCGACGCGCGCTACGAAGCCGGTTTCCCGAGTTTCTATGACGGGCACCAATGGGCACTCCCAGCCTTGCCCGAGCTCGCGCAGACATTTGGTAGCTTCTATGAAACGCCCAATGCTTACTCGGTCGATGCGCGAGGACTCGCGGGTTCCTATGCCTACAGCACCGTCAAGCACCTCGGTGGCGGCCAATTTTACCTGATGACGGCAAAGGACAAAGATGGCCACGCGCTCGACGGCGCCGGGAGCTACCGGCTCAACGTGCCGGCCGCTGCACCAATCAAGCAGTTTTGGTCGGCGGTGGTCTACGATAGAGCGACGCATGCCTTGATCCGCGATGTCTCGCGCGCAAGTCGATCGTCGCAATCCCAAGGCTTACAGATCAACGACGATGGATCGGTGGACATTTTCTTCGGTCCAAAACCGCCGCCCGCCAAGGAGTCGAATTGGGTGCCAACGAGTCCAAACGGAAAATTTGAAGTCTTGTTTCGCCTCTACGGTCCGGAAAAACGGTTCTTCGACAAGAAGTGGGTGCTGTCCGATATCGAAAGAGCGGAATGACTGAGAACGAGGGACGTGCAGAAGAACCGGTGCCGGTTACCGCCGACAACTTCATCCGCGCCGAGTCAGATAAAACCTTTGCCGGCTTCATGCAGCAAGGCTTCGGCAAGTTCCAGCACTTCCGTGAACTAGCGCCAATCGACAACCAGGTCGTGCAGCGCGGCAACCGCGACACGCTCTACTCGATGGGCGTATTTGACCTCGACGCAGGTCCGGTTACGATCTCACTTCCCAACGCCGGCAAGCGATTCATGACGATGATCGTAATCGATGAGGATCATTTCTTGGGACTCGTCAAAGGCGTTTTACTCGGGCGATCGATCCCTCAATCGTGCCTCGAGTGTTAGGCGCTGTCCCTATCGCAAGCGCGATGGCTTGCGCGCCTTCGAGCGCTTCTTAGCGGCGGTAGCGCCGGGCTGAGTCTGACTCTTCACCGCCCCGCGCTTTTTCGCACGCTCCCAAGCCGCTCCGATTTCTTCGAGCTCTTCCTTACCCATGATGTCGCGCGCAATAGCGAAGACTTTGGATTCCTCTTCCTCAACGTGATGTTTTACACTTTCGCCAAGCACTTGCAGCTCTGCCTTAAACTGCGCATCGGCCTTTCTCCCCGATCTGAGCATCCATACGAGATGACGCGCAACCTCATGCTCGGTGTAGGCCTCAAACATGTCGATTTCTTCTTCCTGCTCCTCTGCGCGCTTACGCAGCGGACCGTAGAACAGGCGCTCTTCAGTGCTTAGATGCGTCGTAAGCTGCCTTTCGATCTCGTTTGCCAGCTCGTTGATCCGCTCATCACCGGGTTCACACGTCGTGACCTCGGTGAACAAGGCCGAAACCCCGCGATGCTCCTGCTTAATGACGCTCAACACATCCACTGTAAAACTCCTGACAAACGGAACCGCCCCGACAATCGAGGCGGTATAACTCATTCGTTCTTCCCCTAAGCCTCTGTTGTCAAACCACCGTTGCGGGGCGGCACAGTGCGTCCTTTCATCGCGAGCCGAGGTGCGTGCACGCAATTGGGCATGACTTCTTTTGGATTTTATCTGCGAAGTTTCGTTCGCTTTACTATTGGGCAACAGGGCAGGAGCTTATTTGGGAGGTAGCATGCAAACAGATTACGAGTCGTATCCGCGATCGGAGACGTGGATTGCGTGGAACGTCAACTGGAGTGCGATTTGGGTGGGCGCCATCGCGTCGCTTTCGGCAGCGTTAATTTTCGGGTTGCTCGGCACCGCCGTCGGCGCAGCGTCTTTGGAAAAGTTCTCGACGCTGCGAGCGGTCTCGCTTGTTGACGCCGCGGTGGTCATTTGTTCGGCATTTTTCAGCTTCGTGATCGGCGGATGGGTCGCCGGCAAGATCACCGGCGCCCGTCACTCCGAACCCACGATTCTCCACGCCGTAATCGCCTGGTTGGTGGCGACGCCGCTCTTGGTCACGATGCTGGCAGCGGGCGCGGGCAGCGCATTTGGAGGTTGGTACGGCGGTTTGGTCGCCTCGCCGATCGGCGCACCGGTTACGCAGTCCGTAACGCCTGATGCCGTACGTAATGCGGCGCTCGCGGCCCTCACGTCGCTACTGGTAGCGCTTATCGGAAGCGTCATCGGAGGCTGGATGAGTTCAGGCGAGCCGATGACCTTCACACACTACCGTAAGCGAAACGCATATCTTGAGACGCAGAAAGGAAAAGTGTAGCACATGCCTTTGATTCTTCTCTGGCTGCTAGGCGCCCCATTAACACTTCTGGTTATCCTGTTCATCCTGGGTGTCGGGCGATAGAGAACGACGTCGTGCAGGAAATGACGGAGGGCGCCCGTGAGATACGAGCGCCCTTCGTCGTGGCTTAACAATGACGTTACGAGCTACACGCTGAGTGCCCGCAATGGCAATGACCGTGTTCGTTCGATGTCTTGCAGGCGTCGCTGCAATACTTACCGTCGGTCGCCTGACATTTGCATCCTTCACCTTGACATGGCATAGATCTCGGCCCTCCTCAGGGCGGCCTTATACCCACTCGGCCGGGCCGGTAAAGCTTTAGGCCGTATGAGTTGCGAGCTTTTCGCGGAACAAGGGGCTCTCTCGGCGGTCTTGATCGGTCCCGTGACGAAGCGGGTCACGCAGGAGGTAGCGGATGGGTCCGATTCCGCCGCGATGGAATGTAGAAGTCGATGGAATTCGCTGGCTTCCCCGAATGATCGAGAAAGCACGCATGCGCGAACGAGGCACTCTGGGTGCATACCTGGTTGGCCATTCGCCGGTCGACGCGGCGCTATTGAAACGGTTGAACATCACTACCGAAGCCTTCGTGCAGCTCGTTACCGAGCAACCCGACGATTTAAGCGTGCTCGTTGCATTGCGCCGGCGAGGCTTCGATGAACCCGCAGTGCGCCGCTGGTCCGAGACCTTTCCGCGAGACTATGCCTTGTACATCACGCTCTGGGATCTCGACGAGGGCTACACGCCTCCGAAACCGTGGCAGGGGCCGCTCATCGCGGGTTTCCACCGCATCGAGGGACCGCTCATGAAAGGCTTTCGGTGCGTTCGGCGCCCGCCCTAGTGCTCTCGGGACGTACTGCGCGTTCGTTCAAGCAATCAGCGCGTCATGTGTCGTCGACAACTGTAACGATCCGAACCGGCGAGCGTAGACACGGGTAAACTCTGCGCCGAATAACATGATCTGTGCAGAATAGTAAGCCCAGATTAAAAAGACGATAAGACCCCCGAAAGCTCCGTATCCCGACGACACGCCGGCGCGACCGAGATACCATCCCAGCAAGAATTGGCCCGCAACGAAGAGAAGCGCGGAAATCGTCGCCCCGAGCCAAACGTCACGCCAGGCGATTCGGCGTTCCGGTAGATATTCAAAAAGAAGCGCAAACAGAGCCGTAACCATCGCAAACGATAATCCGAAGTCGAGCAGCTTTGCGAGAGTTGGAAATCCCGGAATCACATGCGCCATTGCGTGGCCGGCGATCGTCAATATCGCGTTGACGCCGAGCGACACCAGTAACAGAAACGCGATCCCTAGTACCATTCCAAATGAAAGCAGCCGTCCTTTTATAGTTTCAAAAAGCGTTTTCTTTTCTGGTGTCACATCCCAAACTGTATTGAGCGCCTCTTGCAGGGAGGTAAACAGACCCGCGGCCGCAACGGCGAACACCGTCCACGCAATGAGCTGCGTCAACAAGCTGGTGTTATGATGAGAAAAGGTGGTGGCGACGATCGATTGAATCCCATGCGCGGCCGATGGTCCGGCGGTGGACGACATATAGCCGTAAATGCTGCTGAGAAGCGCTTCGTGTTGACCCAGAAAGAGCCCCGCGATTTCCACGACGACGATGATTAGGGGCGCAACGGCGAAGATGGTAAAATACGCGATTGCCGCTGCGAGCCAGTGTGCCTTGTGACGCTGGAACTCGGTGAAAGTCTCTTTTGCCAGCGGGACGAGCTCGACCACGCGTCGCCCCTCAATTTGGCGTGCGGCGGTCTCGCGACCGTCGCACGCCAAATTGAACCTTGTTGGAGCTAACTGTGATCTCGGAGTTTGCGTTTGGCCTCGTCAACCTTTGCTTGCGTCCGGTCCTTTATCTCGTTTACGACGGAGCCGGCCTTTTCGCCCGGCGTCATTTCCTTCCCAAATGCGTCCCTACGCGCCTTTTCGGCGTCGGCCGCGGTACGGTGACCAGCCTCGTGAACGGCATCCTTCGTATCATCCACCGCATGTTTTATCGCATCGGCGGCTTTGGTAACTGAGTCTTTGCTCATCCTTCATTCTCCATCGGATTGTTCTGGGAGTCTCCCCAACGTAGTGCGGGTTGAAACGGGGATTCCTGGGGCCTCGCTAGGTATTCTCGATAGCGTCTTAGTAAGCGGGAGGCATATAAACGTTGAAGGTTAGCGCTTGCTCTTCGAAACTTTCGTTCACAAAGCGATGGGCCATCCCGCGCGGGACGATCGTCGAGTCTCCGGCGCGCATTACAAATCGGCCATCACCGATTTCTGCTCGTAGTTTTCCCTTTACGACATAAAGAACCTGGAGACTTTGAGCGTGTTCGTTTCCGATTGCCCCGCTCTCTTGTCGGGGATCAAGACGCATGACTGCCGTTTGCACGCCGCCGCTAGTCTGCAATACAGCAAACGACGGCGATTGGGTATTGCGGACCACAGCCCCATTCTTTCCCGGGCTCGAAGGCCTTAAACAGGGTAAGTACGGCAAAGATGGCACTCCCGACCGCGGCTAAGATACTTGGCATCGCATTTGCGGTTGGTTTGGACGTACTTGCATTGTCGATAGCAGTGGGGGTCATGCGGCTGGGATGGCCTGCGAGGATACGTCTCGGCCTTGCCTTTGCGGTTGCGGAAGTTCTGATGCAGATCGTCGGCTATAGTATAGGCACGGGCGCGGGGCGTGTTGTCGGAACGGTTGCGATCTACGCCGGCTTTGCGATACTCGCGGGTGTAGGAGGTTTTATAATCTACGAGAGCTTCGAGCGTCGCATGCCGCGGTTTAAGCCTGACTCCCCGGTGGCGGTTCTCTTGGCGTCGCTGTCCGTCAGTCTCGACTCCCTTGGCGTCGGGATGTCTCTGCCCGGCGTACCGCTGCCGCTCTTGCCGCTGCTCGTCACGGTGGCAATCAGCACGATCGTATTCACCGCGGTAGGACTTCTGTTCGGCGAACGACTTGGACGTCGTTACAAGCGCATAGCGCAACGGGCCGCTGGGTTTGTGCTGGTCTTATTGGCTCTGGTTTTCACGGGTCAGCGGCTAGCTGGCGGGTCGCCCTAGCGCGGGCGCCCCGGCTGAGGTTTGCTTAGCTGCG
This sequence comes from Vulcanimicrobiota bacterium, assembly GCA_963748875.1. Lineage (GTDB taxonomy): Bacteria > Vulcanimicrobiota > Vulcanimicrobiia > Vulcanimicrobiales > Vulcanimicrobiaceae > Cybelea. Next base: position 3,073,030 of record CAVVKC010000001.1, on the reverse strand, counting down.
ATGCAGGGGATGGTTGCTAACAACAATGGCCATTGCTCTGAACGGCTCAGCTTTGAGGAAAATGCACATTTATGGCAGCAAAGAAGACTCCACGCAAGAAAACCGCCAAGAAATCAAGCGCGAAACGGGTCACTTCGAAAAAGCCGGCGACATCGTCTGTATCTAAAGCCTCTCGCAAGACCAAACAAGTTGCCCGGGGCGCTCAGAATGTAGGTAAGATCATAGGCGTCATTGGAAATCTTGTGGAGGCCGGAGGCAAGGCGGCCGAGGAGATCACCACCAAAGTTGACAGCGGGAGACGAAGAGCGTCGCCGAAATCGGGCGAGCGGCTGCGCCAAGCGACTAAAGGCACTCGTAACCAAAACTAGGTTTAGCTCTTCGGCCCGAGGGGTCGAGATGGCGATCGCCGGTAGCTCAGCGTCGAAGGGGCGCAGCGAATGGGCAGCGCCCCCGTTCACGGTCGAAGTAAAGCGATCGCTTCATGCGAGCTTTAGACGCTCGCGCCCCTACCGGTTATCAGATTGTAGACGATCAGTACTACTACGACTAGAAGAATAATGTGAATAAGACCACCGCCAACGTGAAATAGGAACCCCAAAAGCCAAAACACGAACAGAATGACGACAATGGTCCAGAGAATATTGAACATCGCTCATTAGCTCCATAGGCGGCGCTGGCCACGGGATCGCCCTCGGCAGCGCTCATGTTGTTTCATTGATTGTAGTTTGCCCAGCGCTCGCCGACGTGAATCAAAGTGAAGGGAGATTCCGCGAAGCACGTGATGGCGAGGCATCCGGATGTGGCGAAACAAACGGAAAAAATGCATTTCGCTCAACTCGCGGCCCGAGCAGAGGTGATTTGACCGGTGAGCCGTATCGCTTGATCATGTGGGCGTCGCTGCATAAGACTATCGGTAGCCTTACAGATTCCGAGCGCGACTTCGGGCTTGCGGCTCAGCGCATTCAAGAAGCGCTCTTGACGGTTCACGTGCCTACGGTCTCCGCACTAGACATCGGAGTGCAAGCTGCGCCCGCGAGGCAGGTAGGCGGAGATTATATCGATCTGTTTCTCTTAGACGAACACCGGCTTGTGTTTGCGCTGGGCGATGCCTCCGGAAAGTCGCTTTCAGCGGCCCTCAACGCGCTGATGCTCCGGTATCTCGTTCGAGGCCTGGTGCGCGTGATGGGGAGCGACGACCTAGAATCGATTACGGCCCACACCAATAACATCGTAACAGATGATCTGCGCGACGGCGATCATTTCATCACATTCGCGATCGGTGCGATCGACGCTTCCTCAGGCTCTTTAAAAATTGTGAACGCCGGGCACGAACCCGCGCTGATTTTGCGAGAGGGGCGCACTTCGGTCGAAACGATGTTTAGCCGGAACCTCGTGCTGGGCGTGAATCACAACGAGAGCTTCGTCCCAGAGGAGACCCGTCTGGAAGTAGGCGATCTCATAGTTGTCTATACAGACGGCTTAACGGAGGCGACCAACAAGGACGGCGAGCTTTTTACGATCGAATGCTTGAAAGAAACCGTTCAGGGCCACCGCCATTTGGGCTGTCAGCAGTTAGCCGCAACCTTGTTTGATACCGTCAAGACATATGCTGGGCAAGACCTGCGCGACGACGCTACCGTACTCGTAATGCGTCGAACTCACTGAACTACCGCGACCTGATTGCATCTTTATGGGTATGTAGGATGCATGTGTGCGTCGGGGGTCCTGTGGTGGTTTGAGTCCGAGGATGCTCGCGACGCGTTGCGAGCGAAAAGCGAATATCTCAGCGCGCTGGGCAAGCATGCGGGCATCGCTCTCGACGGATACGCCGCCAATCTTGTCTATAGCGAACTCGTTTCCAATGTGCTCAAGCATGCGCGTGAGGGGATCCGAATAAGGTTGGAGCGCGAGGGAGAGGATATTCTGCTCAGAGTGGCCGACCATGGCCCGGGTTTCGACTTGGTCTTAATGCGCGCGATTCACCCTCTCAGCGAAGGAGGGCGCGGACTCTTTCTGGCCGCCCACTACACGCGTGAGTTGCGGATCGTCGCAGAACGAACTGGGACGACGGTGACGGCGGCGCTGCGCCAAGAAGCCGATTCTGACCGCTAGGCGTTTATACCATTTATGCCATGCAGCGACTGTTGTCGTTCAAGGTGTCGTCGTTTCCTTGCCGGCGAATGCCCAGGGCCCGTAATTGGCGCGTACCCGCGGGTTGCCCCATAAGAGACGGTCGGCCTCCCTTCGCATGCACCCGGGCCACCAGCGTATGCGCGAACCGACGCCGATGAGAGCGCTCGCGAGCTTCAGCGTCGCATCCGGGCCGAGCGCGTACATGATGCCGGTGAGGATGTTCTGGGTCCGCTGCGTCGCGGCGATGGCGGGGCGCCGTTGTTTTTCGATCGCGCGCGCCGCTTCGTCGAGCGATGCTCCGGTCGCAAATGCCGGGACGAGGCGCTGCGCCGCGACGACGGAATCGTAAATCGCCACGTTGATGCCCTGCCCCATCGACGGCGACATCGGGTGCGCGGCATCGCCGAGCAGCAACAGGCCCGGCTGCGACCATGTCTCCGCAACCTGGCTGACGGCGGGCAGCAGCGACAAATCGTGCCAGCCGTTCAGCGCCTGCCTAACGGTGCAATTCAGTTGAGGCGGCACGTGCGCCGCAATATGATTCACGGTTTCCGCAAATGGCCGCGCTCGTAACCGAGCGTATTTTCCCTTGTGAACGAACCACCCAATTTGCAGTTGATTGCTGCGGCTGGCGAATGTCACGAACATCTGATCGCGCGCGATCCTGAGGTGTATCCGGTCCGGGAGATTGCCGGGATTAGGCGCGGAGAACCACACGAGATCGAACGGCACCGGACTCTCTCGCACCCCGATTCCCGCAGCGCGCCGAATCGCCGAAAAGCGACCGTCGCATGCAATGACGAGGGGAGCGCGCACTATCATCTCGGCACCGCTGCGCAGCTGCGCTCGAACTCCGCCAACGGAGTCTGCGCCACGCAATAGCTCCCGGGCGAAACAGCCCATGACCAGGCTGAAACTCGATTGCTTCGACGCTTCGGCGGCAAGCAGTTCGAGAAGCTTTTGCTGCGGAACGATCATGACGCCGTTGCCTCGTCTCGAGTCGAAGACCGGCGGCAGTTCGAAGCGGATGGTCTTACGGCCGTCCCGGATATCCATGCCGCGGGGGAAAACGTAGCCCAGCGCGAGGATCCGCTCGCGCAGGTTCAAATCGCCGAATATCCTATTCGCACCCGGCTGAAGAAGTTCGCCGCGGAACTGGCGCGCGAATGTCGCGGCTTGCTCCAGAACCGTAACGCGTATCCCGCTTCGGCTGAGTAGCAATGCAAGCACCAGGCCGGCCGGGCCCGCGCCGACGACGATCACTTGAGGATCGCTCATGTTCGGCCCATTCTCGCAGAGGCACCTTAAATATCTCTAAAGCGCGACCATTCCAACCTCAAGCGCGCGGCTATTCCTTAGTGCAGGTCGTGCTGTTGGTCTGGATGTTGCCCTTGCTGTCGTAGAATTTGGTCAACGAGCGAAGCACGTCTCCGGTGCGCGACACCTGGTTGTCAAACCGCTTGCGTCCCTGCCTGTCCAGCGCCGGCCACATCTGCGTCCACGTTGCGTTGTCGGGGTCCAAGGACATGGTCTGCGCAACGTTGCTCGCGCCGGAGTCGAAAATCGTTATCAAGACGTATGCCTTCAGTGAATAGCTCCAGCGTTCGTAGCTGGTAGCAGGATTATCGCCGGTCTCGCGCGCGACAAACCAGTTGCCCTGTTCGGACTCAGTGAACGAGCGCGGCGTCGTCGGGGCCGGAACGGAGAGGCACTTCCAGGTCCCGAGATCGGCGCGGAGCCTCGCCTGCTGAGCGCGATCGAACTGCGAGTACGCGGGCGGCGGCGTCTGGGCAAGCGCGGTTGCGGTGAAGGCTGTACACAGGGCGGTGGTGAGCGCTAAGTGACGATTCGAGTAGCGCTCACTTCGCCTGAGGGTCCGCCGCGATGCTATCATAGAATTCCGATTCGATAGCAGGCGTAGCACGCCCCACGCTTCCCAGAGGGTAGCTGTTGGCCTGCACGCTCCCGAAGCCATGCGACTGGGCCGGGAGCGAAAAGCTGTCTGCCCAAAGCGTGTTTTGCGACCTATTCAGCGAAATGCCCGTATAGTAACCGTTTACAGCACCGGTACCGTATACGAACGTTGACGCGGGGGACCCGTTCCAGGGTCGTTTGAACACGGCCAGCGTGTTACTGTTGCCGATGGTATTTAGGATGAGGTTCTCCTGACGATCGAACACTATGCCTTCGGGCAACTGCCCGGATGCGATATTCTGAAGAATCGTATCGGCGCCCGTATGCGTGTTAACGGAGACCAGGATGGCTTGGCCATAGCTGTTGTAGCCGTCAGCCATCAGCTTGTGGGCATCGGCGGCTAAATAATCCGCCTCGTTCAAGTGTGACGTAACGAGGGTGCGGGTGGGGCTCCCTCCACCGGCCTGGATTTCGCTTGACTCGAAGAAGTCGATGACGTTGTCGCCGGCATTAGCCGCGTACACGTCGCCGTTCTTGTCGAACGCGAGTCCTATCGCATACGGACCTTGTGACAGTTTCAGCGTTGCGAAGAGCGTGATCTGCTTACTCTTCACGTGCCAAACGGTAACCGTCGCCGACTTCGTACCAACGGCTAGGTCGCCGGATTGCGGGTCGACTGCGAGGCCGACGCCGGTGCAAGAACATTGCGAAATCATTTTGAGCGTTTTCGCACTATAAACATCGACGTTGCCGACCTCGCCGTTAGAGGCAAAGATCCACGTAACTGACGGTGGGCCTTTCCCGTCGGGCACGCTGGGTTCCGAAAAGGTCGGGCGCGAAGCCGGCATCCGCTCAGCCGGAATGCGCTCGGCGGTAAACGGTCGCGTGGACGGCGGGACCGAACTCGCCCCCTGGCAGGCCGCGACCAAGACCGGGAGCGCCGTGATCATGATAAAGCGGCGCACGGTTTAACCTCTTTTCTTCAATGAGCCGGCGGCGTCGCTTGAGGTCCCGGTTTCGCGCCCTTCGCGACAACCAAAACGTCGCGCATCCCTTCACTATAGTGGAAGGCGCAGCCGATCAGGTACGTGCCGGCTTTCACCAGCGTAACGCTCACGGATTTACCGGGCGCGAGCGCGCCGCTCGCATAACCGGCCGCGAGTTTACCGCCGCCTTTCGCCGATATAGATAACTTCGGGTTTTTTGGGAAAACTGCCGGCGGCCCGGAAATCACTTTGACGACATCGAGCGTGTGCTCGATGTTTTTGGAAAGGTTGCGAAGCGTGATCTTCGTGCCCGGAGGGAAGCCGAGGGACTGCGAGCGCGTCGTTTGCGTGAATCCGCCCAGGAGCGCCTTCCACTTCAACGATTTGATCGACCCGAGCCCTTCTTGCGGAAGCTCTTCGCCAATCGTGTCCTTCGGAAGGGTAGCAGTGGCTACCAGATCGGAGTCAATCGCGGGAAGCCGGTAAGTGGTGCCGTTCATCGGGATGGCGTTTCCGCCGACGGCATTGCCGCCGACGTTGCCGCCGCAGGCGGCAAGCGCAAGGCCGGCAAGCGTCGCAGCTCCGAACGCAATCAGTCTGTTAAACATGAGTCCTCCAACGGTGGTCTGTGTCTTGGTGGAGTCTAGCGATACCAGATGAAGAAAGTCTAAACCGCCGATCGCGCCCCACAGGCTGCGTGACGCATGCCGGCTTCCGCGCGCGTCACCCGCGCCGAGGCTCATTTCACGCGCAATTGAAGCGTTTTCTCGACGGTTTGCGAGCTTGCCGGATCGCTCGCCGCGACTTTCAGGCCGATGGCCTGCAGCCCCGGCGGTGCAAAAAGCGTTACCTCAATCTTGAAGTTGCCTTGTGGACCCGCGTCGGTACTGCCGTTGTATAGACCTGTGTAGGACGGTGAAGCTCCGATCGTGACCTTCACGTGTCCGCGCCCAACGGTGTTCCCTTGGATTGTGAACGAACGACCGACGACCGCATTCGGTCCGGGCTGGCTGATCGTCAAATGTATTTCTACCGGTCCGGAGCGAATTACGTTAAACGACCACGATCGGTCGAAAGAGCCCCGCCCGGCACTCTGCCCGGAAACACGCACCGTATGTGAGCCATAATCGAGTGGCGCGGCGGGTTTGTACGAGAATCGGGTTGACGAGGTCGCGCTGCGCCCTGTGATATTGTTGCCGTCAATATAGATGCTCAGGCTGCCGGGGTTGACGTTGTACGTGAACTCTGCCGAGATCGTCGTGGAACGATCGCGTACGTTTGAGCCCGGCGAGGGCTGCTGGTTACGCAACTGCACCGATTGTCCCGGGGGTACCGGCGCGCCGATTACGGAGAACGACCACGAACGCTCGAAGCCGATGCCGCCGGCATCGTGTCCGGCTACCCGCGCCTCATGCGAGCCTAGGAGCAGCGGGGCCCGCGACGTGTATGAGAAACCGCTTGGCGAGATGTCGCTACGTTGCGTCACGTCGTTACCGTCGAGCCGAACGCGGACGCTGCCGGGGTTGACTCGATGCGAGAACTGCGCCGACACTGTGACGAACCCGCTTTGCACGCGCGCCCCTGGCGGCGGTGCCTGCGCGCGCAGGTATACCATGCTGGGCGGCGGTGGATACGGCGGCCTTGCCGGCGGAGGCGGCGCGACCGGCCCTGCAACCGGCATGCTGATCGTCACGACCTGGGTCGCTGAGTCCCAGCCGACTTGGGCGCCGAAGGCTTGCGCGATAAAGCGCAGTGGAACGTAGGTCGAAGCGCCGATAATAAAGGGCGCGACATCGAGGGTCTGCGTTTGGCCATTGACCGTCGCCTGCGTCGAACCGACGCGCAACTGGACCGTCGTGTTCTGTTTGGTTGCGTTAATCGTGCCTGCTGAATAGACGACGGAGGCGCCCATTTGCTCGAAGACGCCGCGTAGCGGGACGAAAACGCGACCCTCTCGCACGATCGGCGCGGGATTAAGAGTCAACGGCCGTCCGTTCAGCTTAACGGTCACGGTCTGCGCCACTGCGGCGGGTGGTAGACTCGTGACGACTAGTGCGGTGATAAAGGCTGCGGCCAGCACGCGAGAAAGCGTTGAAAACACAGGCCCGACCCTCCTATCGAACCCTTGCGTTCATGAGTAGGGCTTCCCTTCCTACCAACGATTGCAGCGGCAAGGACGTGCCGGTCGCCGTGGGAAAAGGCGGTTGATGAGAGTCTTCGTATTGGGCTTGCTAGCGGTATGCGTGGCCGCCGGCGCTGTGCGAGCCGCCGATTTCGGCATCATAAACCCCGCGTATACGGTCCTTACGATTAAGCCATCGGCGACTGACGCTAGGATCACGTCGAGTGACGTCGCGCATGTGGTCATCTATGACCGGGCTGCGGGCTCCGGCCACATCTTGCTGTTTCTCACGGGCACCGGCGGTGAGCCGCCGGGGCCGTTGCGTTTTCTCAACGCCGCCGTGGCCCACGGATATCGGGTCATATCCTTGTCGTATCCCGACAGGCCGGCAGTAGCTCAGGTGTGCATGGGGGATGCGCTGGCGTCAGATCCGCAGTGCGCAGAACGGTTTCGGGAGAGGCGAGTTTATGGGACGGGCGCAGCGGCACCCATTGACGACGCACCTCAAGATGCGATTATGAACCGCTTTGTTAAGCTCTTACAGTACCTCGTGACTGCAGATCCTAAAGGCGTTTGGAATCAGTACCTGAACGGCGATACGCCAATTTGGAGCCGCGTGGCCGTTTCCGGCCAGTCGCAAGGCGGAGGGATGGCTGAATTCATTGCGCAGCGCGAGGTCGTCGCGCGCGTTGTCGTATTTTCGGGTGGATGGGATCAATCGAGTCGAGGAAAGATCGCAGCCTGGTACTTCACCAAGAGCGCTACACCGCCGGACCGTTGGTTCGCCACCTACAACGTGGCCGAGCCGGCTGCGAACGCGCTTTCAAAAACCTACGCCGCGCTCGGTATTCCCACAGCTCATACCTTTGCTTTAAGCTTACCCGTGCGTTCTGGAAAGCTTCCGCACGTTGAAGGCGTTGCTAACCCAGCCTATCAGGACATCTGGAACCAAATGCTCGGTAGCGGAAGCGCGGAGATGGTTCCGTGTTAACGTCGGCGGCGGCGCTGGAACGTCCGGCGACGCACTTGCGAGTCGACTGTCAGCGCCTGGGCGGATACCGGATCTGCGAACTCATGCTCGCTACGCTTTAGAGGCGTGCCGATTGCATCCTCGATGCGCGCAAACAGACCGGCCTCGTCGCGCGAAACGAATGTGATCGCGTCTCCCGATTTTTGCGCGCGTGCCGTGCGGCCGATACGATGAATGTAATCGGTTGGCTCACTGGGGACGTCGTAGTTGATGACGTGTCCGAGATCATCAATATGGAGGCCTCGCGCGGCGACGTCGGTGGCAACCAAGACGCGGTAGCCCCCCTTCTTAAATGCCTCGAGGGCGTGCGAGCGCTGCGCCTGCGAACGATCTCCGTGAATGCGCCCAACGTCGACACGATGGCGCATCAATGCACCGGCGACACGCTCCGCCCGGGATTTAGTTCGGGTAAAAACGAGTGCGTTGAAGATGCGTCCATCTTTGAGCAGGTCAACGAGGAGATCCGTTTTTTTGTGCGGCTCCACGTCGTACACCCACTGAGTCACGGTTTCGACCGGGGTCGTATGCGGTGCCAAGTTTATGCGAACCGGTTCGTGGAGAAAATCGCGCGCAAGCTGCGCCGCCGCACCGCCGAGCGTTGCCGAGAAACAGAGCGTTTGGCGCTGGGTCGGCAGTTTGGCGACGATACGCTTTACGGCAGGTAAGAAGCCCATGTCGAGCATACGGTCCGCTTCGTCGAGCACGAGAACCGTCACGTTTTCGAGACGAGCTTCGTTCTGCTGCATCAAATCAATAAGCCGTCCGGGCGTCGCGACGATGACGTCGGTACCGCGGCGCATGGCTTTGATTTGCGGATTCATCGCCACGCCTCCGTTAACAGCGGTGATGCGAAGGTCTGTGTGTTTCGCCAACTGCCTGAGATGCTGGGCGATCTGCTGCGCCAGCTCGCGAGTTGGCGTCAGGATCAGCGCGGCGCTGCGATCGCTACGCCGCTCGAGCAGCCTCTGGAGCAGCGGTATGCCGAAGGCCGCAGACTTGCCGCTCCCGGTTGGAGCGCTCGCGAAGATGTCGTGGCCCGCCAGCGCAACGGGAATCGCCATCCGTTGAATCGGCGTGGGTTCTTTGTAGCCAAGATTTTCGATGCCACGCAAAATGGCAGCATCCAGCCGGAGTTCTAGAAAAGTGGAAATGTGAAGCCTTATCTCTCGGTGGGCGCTACTTATCGACCACTCGAAAGATCGCGCTAGAGGTTGGGAGGGAGTGTCTCATAGATTCCTCCCCGATGCAAGCGCTTATGTCCGGGGAAGAAAAAGGCTCCATTCTGAGCTCGATCTTGGGGTCGTCTCCTTCGTATATCCGGGGATCGAAGCTTTTCCGTCTTCGCCGAGAGCCTTTGCGATGCGAAGAGAAGGGTGAGTTAGTGCGGCAGCGAGGCTAGCAGCCCGGATAGCAGGCAGGGAGCGGTGGCGGAGGATAGGGCGGGTACTGCTGCTGCGGATATTGCTGGTACTGCTGCTGCGGATATTGCTGGTACTGCTGCTGTGGATATTGCTGGTACTGCTGCTGCGGATATTGCTGGTACTGCTGCTGCGGATATTGCTGGTACTGCTGCTGGGGATATTGCTGGTACTGCTGCTGGGGATATTGCTGGTACTGCTGCGCGTATTGCGTATGCGCCGGATATTGCGAGTATGGCGAATATTGACGTTGTGCGACTTGCGATGGACGCGCGAGCGGCGTTGCACTGGCGACATCGTCACTGAATCTTCCAAAGGTCGCTTTGTGGCTTTGGAATAACGCGACGAGATCGGCTTCGCGCTGCTCGTCGCTCGGGTGATCGGTGCCGCCGTTGTTGCCAACCCCCATCGCCCGACGATACTCCCTGAAGTTCCACACCAGCCCCCACGGATTAAATCCGGCCTTTGCGCACAAGAAAGCGCCGCTGCGGTCCGCGTTTCTCTCGGCAGCGCGCTCGTAGGCAATCACGCTGGGATCTTGCTGCGACCGACCGCCCTGCGTTGCTTGAAAGACCGCATACATATCGTGGTGGATGTCGTGACTGACCTCGTGGCAGATCACGCCCGCGAGCTCGTCTCTATTCTTAAGAAACGACAGCAACGCGGTCGTCACGTAGACGTTGCCGCCCGGCATCGAAAATGCGTTTGGGGTCTGCTCGTTCAGCAGCACGAAGTGAAAGGGCGTAAAATACTGCCGGTCGGCAACGGTGGCGATGGCGTCTCCGATCGGGTCGAGCGTCCGATAGAGCGGCGACTGCGGCGGGACGATCTCGCCGCGCTGCATGTAGTCCGTGTAGCGCTGCTGGCCGACCTGGGTTTCCCAACTCTCCTCCTGCGAGGACGTCTCCGGCCAGGCTGCTGCCGGCCAGAACAAGAGGACCGCGGAAAAGCCGGCCAGCGCTCGCAGAAAGATCTTCATTGTAAGCAGGCTGTTCCGCAACGCCGTCGGCGCCGCCCCGCGCAGTTCGCCGTAAAACGGCTAAGAGTAGATGAGATTTACGCCGGAGCACGACAATCTGGACGGCAACCAGGCATACGGCGACTTCGTCGACGCCGGCGCGGCCGGAATGTTCATAGGCGAGGGTTCGCGATCGAACGCGCTGCTACTGTGACGCTGTAGGCTGCGCCTCACCCGAACCGCCCATGTGGCCGCCGACGATCAATACGTTAGTCATCACGGTTGGCGGCCGAACGTGGCGCGGAAGCGACCGCTGACGGTCACCCGGCTCCCGTCACTGACGTTCGTGTTCCCGAACGCAACGACGTTGATGCACGCGCTGTCGCAAAGTTGATACACCGCGGCCGTACCGCGGCGCGTCTGGCGCGTCCTCGGGTTTTTAACGGCACCGGAGACGGTAACGTCCTGCCCGTCGTAGTTCGATGGATTGGCGGCAAGCGCTGACGGCGCGACCGTTTGGCTCGTGTGAGCGCACCCGATGGTTGACGCAACCGTTGCCAGTAGTGCGGCGCACATTATCGCCGCACGTAAGGGGCGCAGATGTGAGAGCGAAAGCATCGATGTCCTCCGGCGCTTGCTGCAAATGCTGTACCTCGCTGGGTTCGCTTGACAGACGCCTGTCGCCTTGAACGCGGAAGCGACCTGTGGGCTAGTTGGCGTTGAGCCCGCCGATGAAGGCGGCAAATTGCGGGTTAAACCTGCTCTCGATCTCTTTCCAACTGGCGCGCGCGCCCGGCGACGACATCACCCATTCGATGCTCGCGCGGATGCCGGCCCAGTGTTTGTCGCGAAGCGTGCGGCTCTCGGTCTGAAAATAAAGACTTTCCGCGCGGCGTAGGAAGCTGAGCAGCATGAAATTGTATTGCGTCCGTTCCACATCGCTGAGAGCAGAAAAGTCACGTCCGGCCCGCAGGAACAGATCGGTAAGATTCTCGTCTTTCGCAATATCAAAGGAGATCGAAGCGAAGGAATCCACGACCTCCTGGAACGCCGATGCGCGAACGGCGAGGGTGTTGCTCCGAATTTGGATAGCGGTGTAGACGACCGTTGCAATGACGCCGAGCCCGCTCACTATGTTGCCGAGCCAAGCAAATTGCTCCAGCGTCATGGCAGCCTCCGATGTTGATGCCGCCCGACAATGCAAAGCTCTAGGCTAAGAAACAAAGAGTATAGCCCCAGTCCCGCTACACTCTATTCCTAAACCGTCAAGAAATAGTCAAGTTTGTGCAACCATTATTCCATTGACAGCAACGGAATCTAGGACTATTGTGAACCACCGCAACTCCAGCGACGCAGTTCGTCGCGCGCCCACTCCGCTGCGGACGTCACGGTTTCGCACGGCACCGTCTATGCAGCCAATATTTTCAGCTTTCCATTGTTTTGGATGACGCCTGGGGTCCGTCTATGCCTTAGTCATTCGCTGTCGGGAATAAGATAATCGTCGGGGAATTGGTGCATAAAGAATTTCGGCGGCAACGGCGCCTTGATCGGAACGAACTTAGCGGGGCTTTGGGAAAAATCGAAGCAGTCGCCTGCGGGCGACGTCGCGCGCTTGTCCGCTTTGGCGAGCTGACCGAGACCATAGAGATCTTCGGCGAAGCGCAGCACGCTGGCCGTTTCGTAAGGAACGTGCGAGACGTGATCGTGTATCACGTACGGAGATAGCATGATGAGCGGGACGCGGAAGCCTAAGCTGTCGCGATCCTTGTATTCCGGCGCCACCGGGTCATAGAGGCCGCCCCAATCGTCCCACTGGATGAAAATCGCCGTCGAGTTCCAGAACTTGCTTTCGCCGACCGTGTTCACGAGCGCGGCGACCCACGACGGGCCGTAGTCGTCCGGGCAGTTGGTGTGATCTGAGTCATCGCAGACGGGCGTGATCCACGTAAAGTTTGCGAGCTCTCCGTGGCGTACGTCGGTTATGAACTTCCAATTCGGCGAGATGACGTCTTTCTTCCAGTCGGGCCCGTTGTAGATGTGCTTGATGGCTTGATAACTGGACCACGTTCCGCCGTCGCCGCTCGAAGCGCTGCCGTACTGACTTGCGTAGAAGTGCCAGGAGAGCTTCGCCTTATCGAGCTCGTCGCCGAGGGTTTGATAATCGTAGCACGCCTTCTGATACCCGGTGACGACACGATGTCGGTTGATCATTGAGACTTGCGAGGCTTCGTTGTCCTGGCAGCCCCAGAAGCCGTCGGGCAAATCCGCGCTCCAAGCGGCCTGTGCGGCGATGATATACTGATGCGCGACAAAGCTTTCGTCGAGTTGCGATTGGAACATTCTGTCTGCGAGCGCGCCTTGATGCGCCATGTCGAAGTACGGCTTCGACTGATCGTGCGGCACGTACACGTACTGCGAGTTTTTAAAACCACCGTCGGTCCATTCTTGGTCGAAACCGTTCATCCGACAGTCCGTGCCGGGGAGCTTACCCGTACCGTTGCACGCCGCGATCATCGCAGCGACGGAGTGATCGATATCGTAGAACGCGCCGAGCTTCGAAGGCTGCAGTTTGATCTTTTGACCCTGGGAGTTCATGCCTTCGGTGACGGTGTATGCACCCGGATAGCCATAGAACAAGTTGTTGAAACTGCGGTTCTCTTGAACGATGTAGACGATGTGCGTGATCTTGCCGGCGCCCGTCGCGTTGAGCGCATGTAAGGCGTTGCCGCCTTGCATGTAGGGCAAGGAACCTTGCGAGGCAAGCGAACAGCCTCCGAGCATGGCCGCACCCGCGCAGAGGCCGAGTGCAAACGTCGTGAAAACTGAAAGTCTCATCTAAGGTAATCCTTCACCTAAGCAGCAACGGATTGAGGAGCGCCTGACGTTCGACCAGCGGCACTCAGTTCCATGGTCCTCCGAACCGGACCCGCGCGCGCGGCCTTTACCTCCCCGGCACGGAGCTGCCCGCTCCATGACGAAATCTTGAGGCTTTGGAGCGTTTGAGGCATAGGGAGAAGAGTAATGATTAGACGCGGCCTTGGCCGTCATGTTTTGGGCATTGGCGCGACGGTGATTCTGCTAACCGGCTGCGGTGGGTCGCCGAGCACTACGAGCGGTGGATTGCCCGCATCGGCGACATTTGCTCGGGCGATGACGGGGCCGCCCACCTGCAAAGACCAACGTTCGAAGAAGAAATACGGAAGTATGGCCGTGAAGCTCAAAACCAAGGGCGGCTCGTTCTGTATCCCGGCGTTCGGCGGGTTCGGTGGATGGATGCCGTACCCGGGTGTCGACCGCCAGGTGAAACTGACGATCCGCACTAGTACGGAAAACATCTACAACGAGCCTCAGCTCGGCACTGGAACGTCGATTGTATACCTTAACCTCCATTTCCATGCGGGAACGCGCTTCGGTTCGAGTTTTAAATCTAAAAGCGGCACCGGGCTGAGCTCCCAAAGTATCTCCCCTGGTAGCACTTATACCGCCTACGGTATCGTAGCGGTCGGCCACCTCGATCTGATGTTCCCTCCCTGTTACACCGTCGCGGTCAGAGAAGCCGGCCGCGGTGTCCTTCCACATCTTGGGGAACTCTTCAGCGGCACGACCATCACAGGCGCAGGATACGGGGTAATAGAAATTTATTCCGGCGAACAAGTCAGCCAGGAGTGCTGACGCTAGGCTGCTGTAGCGGGAAGAGCCGCGCCGGATCAATAAACTGACGTTCAGCAATGCGGTTGTTCTCTACTACGTTCATACTGACCGCCATCGTCACGGGGACGATCCTGTTCGCAAACCCCACGGGCGCCGCGCAAACGGGGCTTGTCGCCGTCCCTGGGCCGAACTCTAAACCAAGTTCGACTTGCGACCAGACGTGTTACTACGTCAAAGCGTCCAACGGCTCCGACAGCGCCGACGGACGTACTCCCGCGACCGCATGGCGAACCCTGCGAAAAGCGGCTCAGACCGTCGGTCCAGGTTCCACGGTCTTAGTCGCAAGCGGGGAGTACGCACCGCTACGTATTACAAGCTCGGGGACTCCGGACTCGTGGATCAAGTTCGTCGCGGCGCCGGGAGCGCATCCGGTTATTCGGTTGAACGATTCCCGAGTCGGCATCGCTACCGGCAACGGCGCGTACATCTTGATCGACGGATTCGAAGTAATCGGGCAAAATCAAACCATCACGGGCGCGGAAGGCCAAATGAATAACGGTTCGCAGCCTGCGCTAAACGAAAACTGTATCCTCGTCGGCCGTATTCCGACGGCGGCCGGCTCGCAGGCCCTCGCGCACGACGTCGTCATTCGAAACAATATTGTTCACGACTGCAGCGCGAGCGGAATTACGACCGCTTTCGCCGACGCCGTTACCATCGTCCACAACATCGTTTACAATAACTCCTGGTGGGGCGTTAACGATGGCAGCGGGATTTCAATCTGGATGCTAACCGATGTCGTGCCTAATAACGGTCCTTACAAAAACTACATCGTTGGAAACTTCGTCTACAATAACTACTGCAATCTACCGTTTCGCTATCTCCGGCCCGTTCCCGCGATCACCGATGGAAACGGAATCATCATTGACACGAATTCCCACGTGACCAGGATGCCGAACATGCCATCGTATCCGGCGTATCAAGGTAGTACCTATATCGCCAACAATATCGTGTTTGCCAACGGCGGAAAGGGGATTACTGCAAACCGATCCTCGCACATCGACGTCGTGAATAACACGGTCTATAACGATGAGAAAAGCAATTCTCGCTATGTCAACATCGGTGAGATCACGGCCAATAGGTCGTCGCTTGACGTTCATTTTTACAACAACATTGCCGTGAACGTCAACGGCAAGAAAGTGGATAACACCGCCGGCGGGGCGTACGACTATAACGTCCTGAGCGGTTCGACAATACCATTCGTCGGGCCTCACGATATCGTCGGCGACCCTCTGCTGGCAAACCCGATGGTTAACGGGTCTGTTTCAAACCCGTCGCCCACGGATTTCGCACCTAAAGCCGGCTCGCGCGCCCTGCGGAACGGAACGAACGACCGGGCGCCGGCGGTGGACTACTTCAATAACCCACGAAGCGCCGGTAGCGTGGACCGCGGCGCAATCCAAGTATCGAAGTCGGTTCCCTAAGGCCTCAGGCGACGACGGTGAGCTGAACTATTTGCTACCAGTGGCCTGCGCTTTGACCGCCATCCACATGAGAAATCTCGCCGGTTACGTACGGGGCGCTTTCCAAATACATCACGGCAGCGGTGACGTCCTCGATCTCTCCAATTCGCCCGAGCGGGATCTGCGCCTCGAGTCCGGCGTAGGATGTCTCCGGGTGCGTCCGGATGATTGACGGTGAGACCGCATTAACCCGGATGCCACACGATGCGTATTCGATCGCCAGTGCCTTCGTGACTGAGTTCAAGCCGCCCTTAGTCAACGACGCGAGGGCGGCCGGAACGCCCTTGACGGGCTGTTCGGCTACGGTCGCCGTGACGATGACGATATGACCCCACCCCTGAGCCTCCATCACGCGCAGCGCGCGCTGCGTAATGTGGAAAAATCCCGCGAGGTTCGTCGAAAGCATCAAGTCACAGTCAGCCCGGGTGTACTGCGTAAATGGTTTCGAAATATAGGCTCCTGCATTATTGACTAGTGTGTCGAGCCGGCCGAATCTATTAATGCCCTCGCTCATAATGAGGTCGGCGGTCTTGGGGTCGCTGATGTCGCCGGCAACGTTCAGCACATTCGGGTCGGTGCTGTGGTCGATTGAGAGCGTGCTGGCGACCACCTTGAAGCCGGCATCGCGATATGCGGCTACTAGGCCCGCGCCGATACCGTGCGATGCACCGGTGATTATAGCAACCTTTCCGTCGCTCTTCATGTTCATTGAGCACCTTACTTGCACAAGGACTTCGCGCGGATGAATCCCGCGCGACTGGTTGCCTTCGACGGCAATCTATTGGCAACCGCCGCAGCCTAAGAAAACTTGCTGCGTCGGACGTAAGGCGAGAAGGCTCTAGGGTGACAATCTAGAGGCTTCTCTTCCGGCTATCGACGGACGACGCGGATAGCCATTTTCCGCCGGAGGCGGATCGGCTGTTAGCCACATTGCTTGGGGGAGAGTGCATGTCGTGGCAGGCGGCAGCCCAAGGACTTTATATACAACTTTCAAGCCCGGCGAAAGGGTACTTCGACTACTCACGTGCGATCGAATACAATGGCTCTTAAGCCAATCGTAACAGAAGGCACATTCTCAGCTCCTTAGTCAAGGAGTCCGCTGCATTATCGCACGCTATCGCAAAAGAACGATCCTGCCGCCGTCAGTGACCAAGATGACAAGCAACACCGAAGTCAACATTAACTCGTACGACCACCCGAGCCCATCTTTACCCCAAAAGCCCGTTTTCCAGACGAAGAGTTTTTTCTGAATCGCGCCAAGCATGATTAGGATTAATCCTATTGCGGCCAACTGCTGGAACACACCAGCGATTATTGCCGCTCCGCCGGCGAGCTCCGCCGCGCCGAGGAAAATCGCAAAGCCTTTGGGTATTCCGAGGCTTTTGCTCCGAGCCGCTGGATCTTTGAGGTCGTTATACCCGCTGTCGACGTAGACCGCGCCGGCCATAACTCTAAGAAAGAGAATTCCATAATCAGTAAAGGGCGTGAGATCGAACATCAGCGGATATCTCCCTAAATCCAACGATCGTCAATCGCCGCGTAGATTCGTTCTTCAGGGGCCGAAAACTGCATGGCGACGATCTTAGTCGGGGCGGCCGCCTTGAAGCCGGGATGGCAGCTCTCAGCGCGCCGTCGCGCCGATCCGGCAGGCGGTCACAGGTCCACCCGATGGCGCGTTCGTCTGAGCGGATCGTGTCTCGCCTTCGCGCTCGTGCGCGGCATGCTGTGGCTCTTATTGCGGTCTGCGGTCTGGCGACCCTGACCGGACAGACACCTGCGGCTTCGACGTCACCGTCGAAGCCGTTACGACACTTGGAATATTCGTTTAGCGTTGCCGTGCAAGGTCTGCAAGGCTATCGCTTCGACGCGGCGCACGGTACTGGCTTAGCGACGGTCGACCGCTTTGGAAACGCCGCCGACCCGGAAGGCGGCAGCGGGACGATGCTCGTGGACGTCATGTCGATGGCGGACGACGGCGCGCTCGTCGTGCGAATCGCGGAGCTGGTGCACGGCGATCCGCGCGTGCGGCAAGCCTATACCTGCACGGTCTACGGCGACACCGATGTCGCCTGTCAGACGATACCCTCTCCGAGCGAAGCCGAATGGGTGCTGCTCGGCTACCTCGGGCGCCGGTTCGTTGACGACGCGCCGTGGGATTCCCAAGGACATTGGCAGCGAGTGGTACACACCCCGCGATATAGCCTTCAGGAAGACTTCACGCTGGTTTACGCGCAGAATGATCGCGATATCGTGGTGCGCGAGAGCAAGAAGCTGAAGCTGAGCGACATCAATCTCGAGCAGCAAACGTCAGAGGTAACGATCGACTACGATCGCACGATGGAGGTTCCAAACGTCGTGCGCGACGAGGTATCGGCGTCGAGCGACATCGAGGGAAGCCACGCGAGCTACGTCTTCACGCTCCTACGCGATTCATTTGCAAAACCGCGATAGTAGACTCGACTTCGCACTGACCGGGGGCGCACGAGGTAGCGATAGCGCCCAATCCGCTATGCTGCTCATCGCCGGCTCGCTGCTCAGCGTGGTTACGCTGCGATCGGTTTGGCGTTGCTCGGCGGCCAGCTGACTTCCCATGTCGAATTTGCAGGTTCCCATCCGACGCATTAGCAGAAGACCCTAATCCACTATAAGGAGAGACCAATGAGATTCGCGGTCCTGGTTAAAGCCAACAAAGAGAGCGAGGCAGGCGCGCTGCCATCGAGTGAGATGCTGGAGAAGATGGGCAGGTTCAACGAGCAGCTCGCCAGAGACGGCGTGATGCTGGCGGGCGAAGGCCTGCAGGCCTCGTCGAAGGGAGCGCGCCTGCGCTTCGACGGTGGCCGCACGACGGTCACCGACGGCCCGTTCACCGAAACGAAAGAGCTGGTCGCGGGCTTCTGGATCGTTCAAGGGAAGTCGAAGGAAGAGGTCGTCGAGCGATTCACGCACGCGCCGTTTGACGGCGGCCAAGTCATCGAGATTCGACAGGTCTTCGAAGCCGAAGACTTCGGCGAAAACCTCACACCTGAAGTCCGGGCGTCTGAGGCACGCCTTCGGGAGCAACTCAAATGAGATTCATTTCAATCATGACGCTCGATCGCGCCAGCGGGCATCCCCACGAAGACCCCAAAATGACGGAACGGATGCACAAGCTAGTCACGGAAATGCGCGCCGAAGGGACGCTCGTGGATACCGGCGGCCGCAGCAACGAGCTGCTGGAACTCCGCCTCACGCGCAAGAACGGCCGCACGACCGTCACCGACGGACCGTTTTCCGAATCGAAGGAAGTCGTCGGCGGATACGCCGTGCTCGAGCTAAAGGATCGCAAAGCCGCAATCGCTGCAGCAACGCGCTTTCTCGAGACCCTGGGCCACGACGCTACCTGCTTCCTCCACGAAGTCTACCCAGCCCCGGAGTGACACCCGACCCTCACGCCGGCATCGCGGCAATCTGGCGCATCGAGTCGCCCAAACTGATCGCACGGTTGTCGCGCATGGTCCCCGACGTTGGACGTGCCGAGGATCTTGCGCAGGATGCGTTCGTTTCGGCCCTCTCGCAGTGGCCGGAGGAGGGCATCCCGCGCAACCCCGGCGCGTGGCTCATGACGACTGCCAAACGGCGCGCTATCGATCAGATCCGCCGCGATGAGACGCAGCAGCGCAAATCGGAAGAACTCCTTCGCGACCTCTCGGTCAAGGAATCAGAAACCGACGTTGCCGCAACCTACGAAGAAATCGACGACGACTTGCTCCGCCTGATGTTCGTGGCGTGCCATCCGGCCGTTTCGAAGGAAGCCCACGTAGCGCTAACGCTTAAGCTGCTCGGCGGCCTCACCACCGCCGAAATCGCGCGCGCCTTTCTCGCCTCGGAGACGACGATCGCGCAACGCATAGTCCGCGCGAAGCGCACGCTCTTGGAAGCGCGAGTTCCGTTCGAAGTACCCTCCGGCTCCGAGCGCCGGCAACGCCTCGCCTCGATCCTTGAGACCATCTACCTGATATTCAACGAAGGCTACGCGGCAACGGCCGGCGACGACGTCCTGCGCCCCGAGCTCGCCGAAGACGCACTGCGCCTAGGGCGCATGCTCGCCGCCCTCATGCCCAACGAGAGTGAGGTTTACGGGCTCGTCGCGCTGATGGAAATTCAAGCATCGCGAATGCGGGCGCGCATCGGGCCCTCGGGCGAACCGATCCTGCTGCTCGACCAAGATCGCGGTAAATGGAACCGTCTACTCATCCACCGGGGCCTCACAGAACTGGCGAAGGCCGAACAACTTGCGGGCGTGGTCGGGCCATATGGGTTGCAGGCTGCAATCGCCGCCTGTCACGCCCGCGCCGCAAGCGCGGAAGAAACTGATTGGAAGCGCATCGCTACGCTGTATGACGCACTCGCGCAAATCGAGCCGACAGCGGTCGTGGAATTAAACCGAGCCGTGGCGGTCGCAATGGCATACGGCCCGCAAGCCGGACTCGACATCGCGGACAAACTCCTCGACGAGCCCGCACTCCGAATCTACCACCTACTGCCGAGCGTCCGCGCCGATCTGCTCTTCAAGCTCGGCCGCACAACGGAGGCCCGAACGGAATTCGAACGCGCGGCCGCTCTGGCCCGAAACAGCCGCGACCGCACGTTTCTGCTCTCGCGCGCCGCCCAATGTCCCGTGTTACCCTGACTTCCGCGTCAGGCTATCTTGCCGCCTTTCTCCCTGCGCGCGAAAGACAAAATCCTCGGCTCTTTAAGCCGTAGCGCCGGGCAAAATGCCATCCACGCACCAGCTTGACCACTTCTTGACGGTTCGCGAGTATAAGTCTCGGTATGCTCGTTCGCAAGCGATGACGCTGCCTCCTAAGCTTTTTGAGGTTTGCGCTATGAGAAGACTCCGAGATTTCCGTGGTTTCCTAACGATACGGCGCCTGTTCGGAGCGGTGCTTGCCGTCGCCGTTGTGCCTGCGTGCTCTTCCTCGGGCAGTCCAAGCTTTGGGTCGGCCTCGTCGCAAGCTGCGCCGGGAGCGCTCGGCAGGTCCGCCGACCGTAACGTTACCCTTCGTTACGACGCCGGAACTTGCCGATCGTCCGTCGTTTACGTGGTTTCCAATTACAACGCTGCCGTCAAGATCTACGATCGCGCGGCGTTCGACGCTGGTCCATGTGGGTCCGTGACCGGGTTTAGCTTGCCGCGGGGTCTGTTCGTGGACTCCGAGCGCGGGCTTTGGGTCGCCGACGCGGCGGCCCAGAAAATTTACCGCTTCGTTCCAGGCACGAGTGGACCGGTCGTGACCCTTAGCGACCCCTTCGGCACTCCGTCCGCGGTAGTCGTCGACCCCAGCAGTGGAACCGTGTACGTTACCGAGTACCAGAACAACAATGATCCACACACGCTCGTCGAGGTGTACCCAAACGGCAGTCTGACCCCGACCGGATCGCTCAGCGAACCGAATGCCCGGAATGGAGGCTACGCTGCGCTGGACAACGCCGGCAATCTTTACGTCACCTTTATGACGCAAGCCAACAGAGGGCAGGTGGACCGGTGGATGCGTGGCGCCGGCACTCCGCAGGACCTCGGGCTGAAGCTTATCTCCGCCGGCGGAATCGTGACGACGGCAAGCGGCGCACTCGCCGTGTGCGACACGTACCACTCTCGCTGCGGCATCTACGCGCGCGGTTCGACGAAGATATCGCACGTTTTCGGCCACATGGGTCGCGGAAATGGCGGCATCGAGAACAAGCCGCCGTGGCTCTTTCCCGAAGCGCTGGTCCTCGACCGCAGCGAGCGGCGGGCGTACCTTACGGCCAACACGCTTTCGGTTTGGAGGTTCCCTGGACCCAAGAGCCGGCCGAATCACTTGGCGATCGAGGAGATCAAAGTTCCTGACGGGGGTGCCGACGCGGGTATTGCGGTAAGTCCCGCGTCGCGACCCGGGGCGCCCTGGTAGCAACAAAATTCGGCGTTAGCCGCGACCTTCACCGGGGGTCAGAGTTCATGACGATGGTGCGGGCTCGTTGGTACCGGCGGCAAGAAGAGCGTCGCCGCGTTCCATTATTATACCGCTTGGGTGCCGTTCGCGTAACGCGCGTATGCCATCTTGCCGAACTTTGGCGTACGTTTCCGGCGGCAATGCATTGAGTACGGTGACAAGCGGTCCTGCAGTGCACGCCATCATGTCCCACCACTCTTCGGGTGGAAGTTCTGCGAAGGATGGGACGTTGAGCGTCCTCACCTCGATATTCGTGTAGCCCGCAGCTTGCAATACATCGGCGAGTATCGTTGGAGTTGAAAGCGCAAAAATGCCTGGACCACGGTACGAAAGGGGAACTGGTGCGTGGCGCGCGACGATATCCAGTACAAAACCGATCAAAGGTAACGACGCCCACGTGCTCGCCGCGATGCGTCCGCCCGATCGCAGTGCGCCGCGCCATGCGCGTGTCGCCGCTAGCGGATCGGGCATGTACATTAAACCGAAGCGACAGGTAACAGCATCAAAGAGATCTGACCCGGTGTCGCTCGAGAGCTCGTTATTTATTGTTCGGAATTCCACGTTCGTAATGCCGAAATCGCGAGCAAGGGCGGTGGCACCCCCGATCATGTCGGGCGCGATATCGATTCCGACTACACGACCGCGCGGGCCGACAACCTTCGCAATCGCGAACGCGGGATCGCCGCTTCCGCATGCCACGTCAAGCACGGCGTTACCCGTGGTGATGTTTGCCAGTTCGATCAGCTGCTGCGTTACCAG
Organism: Vulcanimicrobiota bacterium; assembly: GCA_963748875.1. Taxonomy (GTDB): domain Bacteria; phylum Vulcanimicrobiota; class Vulcanimicrobiia; order Vulcanimicrobiales; family Vulcanimicrobiaceae; genus Cybelea. Next base: position 3,050,564 of record CAVVKC010000001.1, on the reverse strand, counting down.
CGAAATTTCGGAGAAATCTTCTCCGCCGGCGGCCCAGCCCTTGGCTGCGGCGCTCCACTCTTCACGCTGGCGCGCCCGTATGTCATCCATACGGCATTGCTTCGGCTACTCGTCGGCAATCGTCTCCGTCCGCGACGCCCGTCGGAGGACTCCAGGGCGTTGCGGCAGGGTCGCCATAGGAGCAACTGCCCTCTAAACTAAATGGATTTTCTCATGGTCAGTCTGGAACGTCGCAGCGGCCGCGTGGCGGTTGCCTTTACGGTCAATGGAAGGCCGGTCGAGCTGGTGGTCGACCCGCGCGCGACCCTGCTCGATACGCTGCGAGACACGCTGGGTCTAACCGGGACGAAGAAAGGCTGCGACCACGGCCAATGTGGCGCTTGCACCGTGCACGTCGACGGGCGTCGCGTCAACTCGTGCCTTTCATTTGCAGCCATGCATGAGGGCTCAACGATCGACACGATCGAAGGCCTGGGGACGCCGAAAAACTTACATCCGATCCAGGCAGCGTTCCTGGAACGCGACGGATTCCAGTGCGGTTACTGTACGCCGGGGCAGATCATGTCGGCAGTCGCGCTATTAACCGAGCCCTGCGGGCAATCGGATGCCGACGTGGCTGAATGCATGAGTGGCAACATCTGCCGCTGCGGTGCCTACCAGAATATCGTTGCTGCGATACAGTCGGTGCGCAAGGCGAAAGCGTGAACTCCTTTACTTTCAGGCGTGCCCGCAGCGTAGCGGATGCCCTGCGTCATTCGCACGACAACTTCAGGTTTCTCGCCGGAGGCACGACGCTGATCGATTTGATGAAGCTCGACGTCGAGCGTCCCACGGAGGTCGTCGATATCAACGGCCTTCCGCTGGCCGAGCTGACGCGAACGCCGGATGGCGGGCTTAATATCGGCGCGCTCGCGCGTAACTCCGACGTCGCCCATCATCCCGACGTCGTGCGGGATTATCCGCTGCTCTCACAAGCGTTGAGCTCGGGCGCGTCGGTGCAGTTGCGAAACATGGCGTCGACCGGTGGTAATCTCTTGCAGCGCACGCGCTGCGTCTATTTTCGCGATCCGGCGACGACTTGCAACAAGCGGTCGCCGGGGAGCGGCTGCGCGGCGATCGGAGGATTCAATCGTAACCTCGCGATCCTCGGGACGAGCGTGCACTGCATTGCCACGAACCCTTCCGATCAGAACGTCGCACTTGCCGCGCTGGAAGCGACGGTTCATCTTACCGGCTCAAACGGTGAGCGCAGCGTGCCGATCGGCGATTTCTATCTCCTGCCGGGAGAAACGCCGGAGCGTGAGACGGTCCTCGAACCGGGCGACCTGATAACGTCGGTAACCTTGCCTCCGCCGGCCGCCGGCGCGAGATCGATCTACCTCAAGCTGCGCGATCGAGCGTCGTACGAGTTTGCGCTTGCGTCCGCCGCGGTCGTGGCGACAGTCAGCGACGGTACTATGCAACGCGTACGCATCGCGATGGGCGGGATTGCCACCAAACCTTGGCGCAACCCGGACGTGGAGAAGGCGCTACAAGGGCAACCGCCGACGCGCGAGCGCTTTGCCGAGGCGGCGCGGATTCTTCTGAGCGATGCGAAACCCCAGTCAGAAAACGGCTTCAAAGTCGAGCTGGCGAAGCGCTGTCTCGTTCACGCTTTGAGCCTGGCCACGGCGGTTGCGTAGCCAATGGCTACGAAGATCGTCGGTCAATGTCTGCCGCGCGTCGACGGGCCGCTTAAGGTAAGCGGAGCTGCGGCGTATACTTCCGATCACACTCGTGAGAACGTGGCCTATGCGGTGCCCGTCGGCAGCACCATTGCCAACGGCCGCATTACCGCACTGAATATCTCGAAGGCTCGGGAGATGCCGGGCGTCATCGAAATCTATCATCGTGGAAACGTCGGGGCGCTCTATAAGCCCTCGCCGGAGGCCGGCGCAATCGACGAAGCGCGGCCGCCGTTTGCAGACGACGTCATTCGTTATTACGGACAATATGTGGCGCTGGTCGTCGCCGAGACGTTCGAAGATGCAACGGCGGCCGCTGCGCTCATCGAAGTATCGTACGCGGACGTGGCAACTCCCAACGTCGCACTCGAGCTCGCCGGAGACAACGAGCCAACCGAAGCGAGCCGGCGTGGCGACCCCGAGGCTGCCTACGACGCTTCGCCCGTCAAAATCGATCGCACGTATGTAACGCCGGCCGAAACGCACAACCCGATCGAGCTGCACGCGTCGCTCGCAATCTACGACGGCGACGCATTCATACTCTACGAAACGACGCAAGCGATCGCCAACCATCGCAACGTCGTCAGCGAGATCCTAGGTATACCTCGCGAGAACGTGCGAATCGTTATGAAATTTCTTGGCTCGGGCTTCGGCGGTAAGCTCTGGCCCTGGACGCACGGGACCCTTGCCGCGGCGGCTGCGCGCAAGCTCGGTCGCCCGGTGAAGCTCATCGTGACGCGTAAGCAGATGTTCCAGACCGTGGGTCACCGTGCGCGTACGCAGCAACGCGTCCGGATGAGCGCGCAGCGTAACGGAACCCTCACGTCGCTGCGGCACGAAGCCGTCAACGATGCGAGCATGCTCGATGAATACGACGAAAATTGCGGCGAGGCGACGTCGTACTTCTACGGAACGCCGAACCTACTCGTGACCTCGGCACAGACTCGGCGGAACGTTGGCTCGCCGACCGCGATGCGCGGGCCCGGCGCCGTCCCCGGCTTGTTCGCAACAGAATCTGCGTACGATGAACTCGCGATCGAGCTGGGCATCGACCCCGTGCAGCTTCGGTTACATAACGAACCGGACCGAGACCAGTCGCTCGACGTTCCGTTCTCATCGAGGCATTACGCCGAATGCCTGACGGTGGGCGCGGAGAAATTCGGCTGGTCGCAGCGTTCGCCCACCGTCGGCTCGATGCGCAAAGACGACGTTATTCTCGGATGGGGAATGTCGGGGTGCTCCTGGATTGCGGGCCGCTTCGCCGCGGAAGCCCGCGTCGAACTTCACGCTGACGGCTCGGCTCGCGTCGCAATCGGAACGCAGGACATCGGCACCGGCACGTACACGGTGCTGGCCCAGCTCGTCGCCGAAACAACCGGCATCCCCGTCGATCGCATCGTGGTTGAGTTGGGCGACACGCGCTTGCCGCCCGGACCTACCTCCGGGGGCTCGCTCGTGACGTCCTCCATCATCCCGGCCGTCCTGGAGGCGGTGCGGGCCGCGATGAAGTCGGCGATCGGTCTCGCGACGACCGTGTCAAAGCAGCCATTTGAGGATTGGTCGCCTGATGATCTGTCCTTTGAGCGCGGCAAAATCGTTGCGAGTAAGGGGTCGCGCGGCAAGCAGATCGACTTCCACCAGGTTTTGCGAAATGCGTCGGTAGCGATGGTCTCGGGAAGTGGGAAAGCTGCGCGAACCGTCGGCGAAGAGCACCCGAAATATTCTCTCCACTCGTACGGTGCGCAGTTCGTCGAGGTTGCGTGGCAGCCAGAAATCGCCAGACTCCGCGTGAATCGGGTCGTTACGGTCATCGATGCCGGCCGGATCATCAACCCACGCACCGCGCGTAACCAGATCGAGGGCGCTGTCGTGATGGGTGTCGGGATGGCGCTCTTCGAGCAAACGCACTACGATCCGCGGTCGGGGGCTCCGATTAACAGCAACTTGGCCGACTACATCGTTGCGACGAACGCCGACACGCCGCGCATGGACGTCACGTTCCTCGACTATCCCGACACGAACGTGAACGAGCTGGGTGCTCGCGGTGTTGGCGAGATCGGGCTTGCTGGAGTGGCATCGGCTATCGCGTCCGCCGTCTATCACGCGACCGGCGTACGTGTGCGCACGTTACCCATCGAGATCGAGAAGTTACTCTGCAGTCCGGCATGCCGAGCGGAGTCATCCCTCTGACTGCCGCTGCTCCCACCGTGAAGGTCTACTGTAAAAAAGGAGAGAGTTGGTGAAAGCCAGCTCTCTCCGCGTTGTATCCCAACGGGTGAGGTCGGTCTACATTGGCGGCTTGGTCATCTCCTTGGCGCCCATCGCCGTCGCTTGCGACTTGCACATCATTTTGACGTGATTCTTTGCCATCATCGCCTGCTTTTGATCCGGCGTCATTCCGGCCGACTTGGCCATCATTTGGGACTTGGTCATGTACATCTTCGTGCTCATGTTCATGCCGACGACCGGATCGCTTGCCGAGCATTTCGGCATGCTCGACATCGAGGAAGACATCGTGCCCTGCGCCAGGCTTGGTTGCGTGCTGCCCATCAGCACGGCCATTGCTAGCGCAAGCCCCGCTATAATCGTTTTCATTTACTCTCCTATAAGTGCGTCCGGGCGCAAAGTGCGCCCGCTGTCAGTAGAAATATAACGAATGTGGCCGGCTTCTGGATGACTCTCAGTCGAGTCAATTCGGCCTGGGGTAATGCGTTCGGAGGCGGCTGCTGTTGAACCTCGTGATGGCGAATACGAGCAGCGCCTCGTTCTCCAGCGGGCGGAAGCAGCTTCAAACCTCCTGCCGAGGAGCTAGACGGACGCTAGACGGTTCCGCGCTAGGCTATGGGCAGATCACTAGCGTTCATTACAAAGGATACCCGATATGCGTTTTCCACTTTGGCGAGGCACCGCGGCATTCGTGCTGGCGGCAGGGCTCGCGGCTTGCTCGTCACCGGCCGGAAGTGGCCTCTATCCCGGCGCCTCCGCTCCGATGCTGGCGCATGCGCTGGCGCCCGCCGCGGTCAAAGTCACCCTGTTTAACATGCCGATGACCCAAACTGATCCCGTTGACATCGCCCTTGGCGCGAACGGTTATTTGTACGCTACTCAAACAATAGGAACGCCTCTCTCGTACCTTTGGCGAGTATCCGAGACGGGCGATATCTCGAAGATAAAACCCAGTCTGGGATACGAGGGGCCGGTCGGAATCACCGGCGCGAACGGCGTCGTTTACTTCGGACGCCCGAGCTCCGGCGGATGGGAGCTGCTGTCCTACGCCAACGGCAAGCTCAAATCGCTCGGCGGTGCGGCGGTCAACGGCATCTACTATCTCAAAAGGGCTAAGGACGGTTCCGTCTGGTTCACCGACCCAGGCGATTACCAAGTCGGCCATATCGCAAACGGGAAGGCCACACTGTATCGTGCGCCGACGCAATACTGCTCTCCGTACGGCATTACGATCGGGTCCGATCAAAACGTTTGGGTAGCCGAGCAGTGTCCGACTACGACCAGCCGGATCGGGCGCATTACCCCGACCGGTAGTTGGAAAGAGTACGTGCTGCCGACAAAAAACGAAGCAACCACTCCGGGCGACGGCATTACGGCGGGTCCGGATGGGAATTTGTGGTATACGGTTGCGGCGTCTCGCATCGGTAGAATCACAACGGCCGGCAAGATACACGAATTTACCTTTCCTGCCTCTGACGGGGGCGCGTATTCGATCACGGTCGGCAACGACAAGGCTCTGTGGTATACGCTGCAGGCGGGTCTTAAAATTGGCCGCATGACGACGAAGGGTTCCGCCACGAGTTATCCCTTGCCCTCAAACAATCTTCAACTGACCGGAATCTGCGCCGGCACTGGCAAGACCATTTGGTTTACAAGCGTGCAGAGCAATCAAGTGGGCCGATTGACATACTAGACGATATCGCAGGCTGCGGAAGCCGAGTCGGCGCGGGCCGATCGGTAAACTCCGCTGCCCGTATCTTTTGGGCGGCCAGAATCGTCTTCAGAACAGTACCGAGTTTTTTGAAGGGGATAAGAAATGACCGACCGTCCATTGAACGCACCTTCCATCGTGTCACCGGGGGAGTGGGAAACCGCCCGCCGGCAGCTGCTGGTAAAAGAAAAAGCGGCAACCCGCGCCCGCGACGCTCTCGCCGCTGAGCGGCGCCGTATGCCGTGGATGAAGGTCGAGAAAAACTACACGTTCGACTCGCCCAACGGCAAGGTCAGCCTACTCGACTTGTTCGAAGGGCGCCGCCAGCTGGTAATCTATCGCGCGTTCTTCGAGCCCGGCGTGTACGGCTGGCCCGAGCATGCCTGTCGCGGCTGCTCGATGATGGCCGATCAGGTCGCTCACGTTTCACACCTCCACGCACGAGACACGACCTTCGCGAACGTCTCGCGCGCTCCGCAGCCCGACATCGAGCGCCTGAAGGCGCGGATGGGGTGGACGATGCCGTGGTATACGATTACCGACGGTTTCGACGCCGATTTCGGTGTTGACGAGTGGCACGGCACCAACGTATTCTTCCGCGACGGTGAGAGCGTGTACCGCACGTATTTCGTCAACAACCGCGGTGACGAGGCGCTGGGAGGCACGTGGAGCTACCTCGACATCACGGCGCTCGGGCGTCAAGAGAACTGGGAAGATTCACCCGAAGGCTATCCGCAGTCCGAGCCTTATAAGTGGTGGAACTGGCACGACTCCTACGGAGTCGAGCAAGGCGGGAAGTGGAGCGACGTCGTCGATGCCGCGCAGGAGATACTGAGATGATCGTTCTCGCGCACATTATGGCGGTGCCGGTGGAAGAGCTTTTGGTCCCGGTTGCGAGCGGGGCCGGCGCCGGAACGGTGCTATGGCTCGCGGCTTTACTAAGGAGAGCACTTCGATGACGTCGCTGAAAGATAAGTCTGCCGTCGTTATCGGAGCGAGCTCCGGTGTTGGCCTGGCAACGGTGAAACGATTGGTTTCCGAAGGAGCCTCGGTCGTCGCCGTTGCGCGTGGTCGCGATGGACTCGACGCAGTTGCTGCAGAGTTCGATGGCGCCGTGCGGACGGTCCAGGCCGATGCGACGGATGCGTCGACCGCGGAGCGGCTGCTGCGCGAGTACAAACCGCAACTCGTCGTGCTTGCCGCCGGCGTCCGGCCGGCGATGGGACCGCTCGACGAGTTCAGTTGGGAGACATTTTCCACTCCGTGGAACGCCGATACCCAAGCTGCATTTCATCTATTGAAGGCTGCGCTGACGCTTCCGCTCGCGGCGGCCAGTACGGTCGCGGTCGTTTCGAGCGGAGCCGCGGTCGCCGGCTCACCGCTCTCGGGTGGCTACGCCGGCGCAAAGCGCATGCAATGGTTTATGGCCGAGTACGCACAAGAAGTGTCGGAAGCGAAGAAGTTAGGCATCCGTTTTTTCGCCGTGCTGCCGCGTCAGCTAATTGAAGGCACGGAGATCGGAACCACTGCGGCCGCTAATTATGGCGCGGCGCAGGGTCTATCGGCGGCGGAGTTTCTCAAGCGTCGCTGGAAGGTGCCGCTCGACGTCCATAAGGTCGGCGCGGCGATCGTCGCCGGCTTGCGAGGAGATCTCGCCGACGGCGTCGCCGCGATCGGGGTGAGCGGTGAAGGTGTCGAACCGTTGGGGTGAAGATGGAAGATCAGACGCGCGCGTTGTTGCCGGCGATGGTGGAAGCACGCGACCAATTTATGGAGCTGGTCGGCGAAATTCGTCCCGAGCTCCATCGGTATTGTGCGCGTATGACCGGCTCAATCTTCGACGGCGAGGACGTCGTACAAGAGACTCTAGCAAAAGCGTATTACGCTCTGGGTCAGATGGTGCAGCCGCCAAACCTCAGACCGTGGCTCTTCAGAATCGCGCATAATACGGCTATGGATTTTATCAAACGCTACGAACGCCAGCACGAGGAGCCCGTTGCCGACGTTCCGGACCGCGCAGAGCCCGAAGAATCCGGCGTCGATCCCGCACTCGTGGAAACGGCGCTAACGGTTTTCGCGGCGCTGCCGCCAACACAGCGCAGCGCCGCGATCCTCAAAGACGTGCTCGGACAATCGCTCGAGGAAACCGCGCAGACGATGGGAACGACCGTCGGCGCGGTGAAGGCCGCGTTATCGAGGGCACGCGCGAACATCGCTCGGACGCCGCGCGCGCGTTTTGCGGAAGCGGCGCAACCCGTCGCCGGCGAAACGCTGATGACGCTGCGACGGTACGCCGATCTCTTCAACGCCCACAACTGGGATGGGCTGCGCGCGTTGCTTGCAGCGGAATCGCGCCTGGAGGTCGTTTCGCGCGTGCAACATCCACGTGCGGTGGACGCGGGATACTACGATCGCTACGCCGCGTACACCCAGACCGAAGACCTGCGCGCGGAAGCGGGCGTCGTCGACGGCATTCCGGTGATCGCGATCTTCAGTCCGCCTTCGAGCCGAGAGCCCGCGTACTTCGTCGTACTTGAAATTAGCGAGGGCCGTATCTCGCTCATTCGCGATTTCCGCTACATCCCATACATCGCGATCGACGCGCGATACTCGGCATTCGGTGGCCTAGGCGCCTAGCGACGCAATATCGTCCTACGGCTATGCGTGGGCGTCACGATTGACGAGTTACCGCCTAGGATGCTGTAAAGTCGAGACTCTCAATGCGATTTGACGAGTCGAGCGTTAACGTCGCGAGCACGTTGCCTTGCGCAAAGCGCAGCAGGTACTTGTAAACGCGGGCCTTCGGCGATCCAGTCTCTCCTTTGAAGACGGCGGTTTGCAGTCCACCCTGCTCTTGAAGATCCGATGCCAGCCCTTTGAGCACCACGTCCGAATACTGTTTTGAAAGTGCGGGTGTCAACTGCGTTCGATCGATTCGGCCGTGCAGTATCGAGTCGAGAATCTTCCTGAATCGTTCGGTCTGTGCGTGATTTTCGCCGGCCGCGGGCTCGTCGTACGCCAGTGCGACGAACGAGGGCCTCCGGTATGCCGCTGCGCAGCGCCTCAAATTGAGCCCTGCAGTGGAGCGGGCTCGGACAAACGCCACGATGGCTGCGTCCACGCAGGGCGGTAAGTCGCTGTCGTGCGATGCACCCGGAACGAGCATCATCCGCCCGTTGGGCAAGTATGCGAGCGCTTCGCGAGCGTACTCCGCCGGCGTTGCCGGATCGTCGCTCCCTGAAATCATGAGGATCGGCGCGTTGCTGCGTACGGGGTCCACGAAAGCGGCCGGAACCGGCTCGACGTTCCAGAACTTGCATGCACGCTGCTGCGCCCGCACGCGAGCGTCGCCCTCGAACGTTCCGGCGCTGTCTCGCGTAACATCCGCTTCGGTAATGAAAGGAATGTCCTCCACACACGTAACCGAAAGATTGAGCCCGTCAGCCTGAATGTGCGAGAAGAAGAACGCCATCTGGCTGACCATCTCGCTGAGCGGCGTAAAATCGTCACGGTACGCTCGTTCGACCGTAACAGGAATGTATGCAGCGGCCGTTGGGAAGTACATCTCGTGGCGGATCGTCTCCACGAAGACCTCTTTGGTGAGTTGCACGCTCTGCAAACGATGCGTAGCGGAGTTTCGTACCGCAAGCGTGACGGGTCCGGAGTCAAAGCGCTTCACCACCGCCGCAAAATGTTCGGCGAAGTGAGGAAAGAGTACCGAACAGCTTGGATCGTGACGGCACGCTTGTTCGAGGTGATCGATCGCCGTTTGCGCGCCGCGGGCCATCGTCAACGGTATAATGTCGAAGTGCGGCGGCGCCACGCCTTCGAGCACGATGCTTTCGACGCTGCTGGGATGGCGGCGAGCGTAGTCCAAGTAGAATCGTGTACCGTACGATCCGCCGAACAAGACGAGTTTGGGATAGCCCAGAGCGGCGCGCACGTCGTCTAGGTCGTCGGACGCCTCGCTCGTAGAGTAGAGACTGAGATTCGCTTGCGCTGCGAGGCGGTCACGACAAGACTGCACGAGAGTATCGGGCCACAGCTGACGGAAATAGAGCTCCGGGTGAGCCGCAGGAGCGAAGTCGCAAGTTTGCGGAGCCGACGCTCCCGTACCGCGATTGTCGACGAACAGCAAATCATAGCGGTCGCGAAGCGTCGAAGCTGCTCCGCTCGTGGCGTCCGCGAAATCGGCCGCCATGGCTGTCGCAGAGACGCCGGGGCCGCCCGGATTAAAGGCGATCGCGCGGTGCGCTTGGTGGTTTGCCTCGATGACGATGAAGTGAATGCCGATCGTGCGTCCCGCGCGAGCCTCACGATCTTCGAAGACGGTAAGCGTTCCGCAGACCGCCGCCTTGCGGGTTTGGCCGATCCGGCACGGCGACGCCTTCAATGGTGCGGTAGGCGTCCCCGAATCGAATGGAAGCGCCCGGCTCGCGGAGAGTGGAAACCACGTTAGCAGTAAGAGCCCGAGCAAGGCTGCGCCGCGAATCATCGCTCGATGGTCATTATCGGTACAGTTTAGGAACCGGCGGCCCGTGGTAATGGCGTCGCGAAGATTTCGGGATTGATTGTCTTGGGAAAAGCAAAATCGGAGTAAGCTACCTCGATGTGGAGGTGCTTGACGGCTACGCCGATAGCTCGCAAGTCGATGTCGAAGCGTTCGTTCGTGACGACTTCGTAGCCGGCGACGCTCTCAAAATCGATTTGTGCGCCGGCCGTCGCGCCGATCAATCCGGCCGCTGCGCTCACCTTGGCGTTAAAGCGCACGGCGCATAAATCGCCGGTGGTCAAATCCACCGTCGCGCCGGTCAGCGGGTATCGCAGCGGATCGTGACGTGCCACCAAGCGAACGCCATGCCCGGCATTCCCGTTCGAACACGTCGCGAGGCCGGCATCATAGACGGTATAATTTGCTACCGAAAGCACTGAAACGACCGCGATCACGGGCAGCGCCGAGGGCGGTTGCGCCGGCAGCGGGGTTGGCGACGCGCTCCCCGTACCAGTAAACCCGTGGCGAATGATCGCGTCAATGCCGGGCCACGTTGCGTTGAGGAAGGTCGAATCGCCGAGAATGACCGACGCGCTCTCTTTACGCAGGGCTATCCGCCCATCACTTTCTCGAAGTTCGACCAAAAACGGCGCTTCAGATTTTGCCGTGCTTCTACCGAGCGTACACGCGATGCCGACGCCTTCGACGCTGCAGCTCAGTCCACTGATAGACGCATCGTAGGTAGCAAAGGCAGGTTCGGCGTGACGCCGCATTTGCTCGGCGGCGTGCGCGTAAAACTCCTCCGCCGAGGACGCTGCCGGCGAGACACCCAGCAACGGCAACGCCAACGCAAGTCCCGTGAGGACGGCACTTTTAGCCCGGCGCGTCGGTAACGTCACAAAAGCCTCTTTGTATGCACCACTTCGTAGAGGGCCGCACCGGCACACATTGCGGGAACGGCGCCCCCCAACAAAATCCACGCCGCCAGCGGAGCTTGAGATGACGGGAAACCAAGTAGCGCAGGGACGGCGAAGGCAAGAACCAGAAGCAACGCAGCGCAAAACGCTAGGCGCACGCCGCCGCCGCGAACGATCGCTGCGAGGACCGTGCCGAAGACGGCTGCATCGATCCAATCCACACAAAATTGCACCGTGGGCGGCGAATTCGCGCTACCAAATATGGCATCGAGGAGTGCATTGATCGGTATCGTAGCGAAGAGCATTGCGATGAGGACTACAATCGCCGTTAGTCCGACGCCGATCGCACTGAGTACCGATCGATGCGCTCTGGAATACGAAAGCAGCCAGGGGATTGAACGCAGGACCTGTGACCAGTACCAGCGATTCGCGGCGCTCCTACTACGCAGGCGTGCGTGGCGAAGATACTCCTCGTGTAGATCTCCCGCAATGCTTTCATAATCACCGAGCGGGGCGACCGCTGCGACGAGCGCCTCGGCGACGACGGGCGGTCTCATACGTTCCGTAGCGACAAACCCGTGTGAAGTCGTTCAAGAGTCATTCGAACGTCCTTGAGAGCCGCTATACCGGCTCTTTCGATCTTGAAATGACGTTTGGCCTTTCCGCCTCGCTCTGCCGTCGGCTCGCCGATCCGCGACGAAACCAATCCTTTTCGTTCGAGACGTTCGAGCGTCGCGTGGACCGCCCCAATCGTGGAAAAGCGGTCGGTCACGCGCTCGATTTCGGCGCGAATCGCCGCGCCGTATGCGTCTTCGCCCAAACGAAGCACGGTCAGCAGTACGATGTGCTCGAATTCCCCGAGGTAGGCCCCTTTCGGCATAATGTCTACATATTAGACAATATGGTGTCGGATGTCAACTCGGCCTTTGGAGCTTTAGTTGCCGGCTAACCGCCGATTATTAGCACGTTCTTCCTCGTCTTCGTTGGTGTTTTGAACGACGCGTGGAACATACCGGTTACCGTGGCCGACGAACCGCTAGAGCGTGTTTGGTTTGTCTTGTCGAATACGTGGATGCATTTGGTATCGCAGAGCTCAAAGACAGTGATCTGACCCATTGCTTCGGTGTTCTTGGTCTTAATGTTCTGTACCGTTCCAGCAACCGTAATGGTCTGACCGTCATAAGTCGCCGGGGCGCCGACGACGGTCGAAGGCGTGAGAGTCGTCATCGCAACCGCTGCGATCGGTAACGCCGCAAGAAGCGCGGCCAAGAAGAAACGATGCATGGTATTCCTCCGTGTCCGTCATCGTAACATTCGATTTCAAATGTGCAAGCGACGTAGCGCCCTCTTACCGTCGCGATCGGGCGTTACACGTTCGCCGGATATACGGATGTATGAAACCGACGAAGAGTGCTGCAAAGACTTATCAAGGAGCGGCACTCGCCTACGGAGTGGGCGTTAGGGGTGACACGACGTAGATTTGGTCGAGTACTTTCAACATTAGGGCGTTGGCGGTCGGGACTTCGTCGAGTGACACGGGCAAATTGGTCCACACGACCAACGTCACCTTATTGGCGGGGTCGTAGCCCATGAATGAATTGTACCGGCTGTCTCGCCGCCGTGATAGTACATGGCGTTCGTTCCGCAGCGCAGTCGTATGATGCCGTACCCGTACGCTTGACCGTCGGGCTTCTTCGGGTCCTCGGGCCGTAGGCTGTTAAGCCAAAGCTGCTGATACTCTGCGTCGAACAGATGGCCGGTGACCAACGCCTGGATCCAGGTCGCGCAATCATTGGCGCTAGAGATGGCGCTCCCGGCCGCCCAGGCAAAAAAGTCATAATACGTCGCACCAGTGCCCATTCCGATCTGCACGGGCTAACGCGGCGAAGCATTTTCCCCTCGTACGCGGAAGCTAGCGCGTCTGATGATCGTCCTATTGGGGGTGCTGGTCGTCGTCGTTGGCTTCGCGCTGCGGTTTAATCCATTGCTGGTTGTGACCGTCGCGGGGATCACTTCGGCACTTCTCGGCGGCTTAAGCCCCCTGCACGTGCTCGAGGTCTTTGGCACCGGCTTTGCGGCAAGCCGCTCGATTAGCATCGCCTTCATCGTTCTGCCGGTCATTGGGCTCTTGGAGCGCTATGGCTTGCAGCAGCGTGCGAAGATGCTGATCTCGCACGCCGCGGCGCTTACTGCGGGACGGCTCCTGCTGGTTTACCTCCTCGTTCGTCAGCTCACCGCCGCCCTGGGACTCACCAGCATCGGCGGAACGCCGCAGATGGTGCGCCCCGTAATCTATCCCATGGCCGAAGGCGCGGCGATCCGCTCATACGGCCAGGCCCCGCAGCGCCTGACGGAGACGATCAAAGCGCACGCCGCGGCAGCCGATACGGTGGGCGCCTTCTTTGGCGAGGATTGCTTTGTGGCGGTCGGTTCGGTTTTGCTGATTGCCGGCTACGTCAACGCCAGCTATCGTCTCAAACTCGATCCGCTTGAGATTGCAATTTGGGCGATTCCAACGGCGATTGCCGCATTCGTCATTCACGGCTTTCGGCTACTGCGCCTCGATGGTCGTCTCGCTGCGATTGCCAGCGCTAACCCTAAAACAAAAACACGATGATCGGCGCCGAATGGATCTACTGGGTTCTAGGTGCGTTTTTCTTCCTTATCGGCGTCGAGATTGCGTTCGACCGCGCGCACCCGAAACGCTGGACGAACGCCGGCTTTTGGTGTTTGCTTGGTGTGTCACTTTGCTATAGCAGCTTCGTTCCAATGCTGCCGGCATGGCTGCTTGGCATAGCGGTAATCAGCATGGCGCTCATCGCAGGCTTCGGCCTAACCAGTTCGGGAAAAGTGCCTACGACGAGCGAATTTCAACGAGCCGCGAGTTCGGCGCGCGTGGGTAATGCGCTCTTTATTCCGGCGCTGACGATTCCGGCCGTAACCGTGCTCGTCTCAGTAGTAGGCGGCAGAATCGTAATTGGCGGACGCCCGTTGCTCGTCCAGCAATCGCAAACACTCGTCGGTCTGGGCGTCGCGACGATCGTTGCGCTCGTCGTTGCGCTTTTGCTGCTGCGCCCAAAACCACCAACGGTAACACTGAGCGAAGGCCGGCGCCTGCTCGAGTCGATCGGATGGGCGGCATTGCTCCCCCAGATGCTCGCCACGCTGGGATTGCTTTTCACGAAGGCCGGCGTCGGCACGCAGGTTGGCGCGATCGCGCAACACCTCGTTCCGGAGCATTCGCGAATCTTCGCGGTGATCGTCTATGCGCTCGGAATGGCTGGATTCACGATCGTCATGGGCAACGCGTTTGCAGCCTTTCCGATCATGACGGCCGCGATCGGCTGGCCGCTGCTCGTCGAGCACATGGGCGCGCACCCGGCGCCGCTTTTTGCGATCGCCATGCTCTCGGGCTTTTGCGGAACGCTCTGTACTCCGATGGCGGCGAACTTCAACCTCGTGCCGCCTGCGCTGCTGGAGATGCGCGATAAATACGCACAAATCAAGGTCCAGATACCGACGGCAGTCGCGCTCCTGGGCGTCAACATCGTTTTCATGCTGGTCTTTCCGTTCCGATGACGCGCCTGGCCGACGCGCTGGCGCCGCGCATAGCGCCGGTGCTGCTCGCTAACCTCACGACGCGCCGTCCATATCACGATTCGCATGTTTTCGAAAACGGCGACCCGCCGCACGATCCGTTTGTCGCGCACCCCGCTTTCAGCAACTCCTTCGATTGGCATTCGAGCGTGCATTCGCATTGGACGGCGCTACAGTTGGCCGAACGCGGCGATGCAGATCTGGCAAATGCCCTCGCGCGAAATCTTGACCCGGCGAAAATCGCCGCCGAAGCGAGATATCTACGTCGGGGCAAAACGTACGAACGGCCGTACGGCTGGGCCTGGGCACTGCTCTTGGCTGCGTCGGCGCAAAGCTCCTCAAACCCTGCAGCCCGCTCTTGCTCGGCGGAACTGTGCGGGATGGCCGCGCTGATCGCCGATGTCGCGTTGCGCTGGCTCGACGTCTTGCCGCTGCCGGTACGCCACGGCGTTCATTCCAACTCCGCGTTCGCGATGGGTTTAATGCACGATGCGTGCGGTCCCCTAAAGCTTGGAACGCTAAAGGATGCGATCGAGCGGCGCGCGCAGGTGTGGTTTGGCGCCGATCGAGAATGGCCGGCGGCGTGGGAGCGCAGCGGCAACGACTTTCTTTCGCCCGGGCTCGCGGAAGCCGATCTTATGCGCCGCGCACTCGCTCGCGAAAAGTTTGCAGCCTGGTGGAATGGGTTCATGCCGGCACTCTCGCCACAATCGCCGTTGCTTTCGGTCGCGCGCGTGCCGAACGTAGCGGACGGTCAGATCGTGCATCTGCACGGTCTCAATCTGTCGCGCGCCGCCGCACTAGCAGTAATTGCGCGGACCCTAAACGATTCGATGCTGCTCAGCAGTGCGCAAAGGCTTTATGAAGTGAGCGTGGATCGCGCCGTTACGGGACATTACAGCGAACTGCACTGGTTGGCGACGTTTGCATGGATGGCAGCCGGCGCGATCGATGCGGCCACTTCCCAACCGCTCGCGTAGCGCGTGCTGGGGTGAGCCATCGCAAGGGCGGCCGGGAACCTCGTGGCCTCGTCGAAGGTTGGCGCCGTAGCCGTGAGGAGGGAGAAGAGGAACAGAGCGATGGACCTTAAGATCGTTCTTGTACGGCTGATAGCGGGTGTTGTCGTCCCGCTTGCAGCGTGCGCGCGCGTTAGCGCGCCCGTGCCTTCGTTGCCGGCGTCTCACGCTGCGAGCACCGTTGTTGACCGAAGTGCTGCTCCGTGCACGGTAAGCTATGACGGAGTGATTTGGTATCGAATCCCGGCGGGCAATTTCCCACCGATCAATGTGCGCTTGGCGAAGTGCGACTTCAAGCTTTTGGGTAGAAATCTGTCTCCAGACCGTCCGCGTTGGTCGATACCATCCTCAGCAACGCAGACGCGCTTCGTCTTTACCTCGCTAGACGAGGTGATCTCGGTAAAGGGCACGCGTGACATCGAGCGAACGGCCGCCGCGCACCGCGTACCGGTATCTTGGATGGTTGGTGATATCCATCACATGGCCTATGCCGCTGACTACAACGCGTTTCACGCGGCTAACGGCGACGATGCCCAGGCTCAGTTCTATGACAACCTGCACGCTGCGATGTCGGCGAAGCTTCGGTGGTACGTTCCTACTGTAAGCGTCCTAACGGCCGGCGAAGAACGCGACGTGCGGCGCGCTCTCTCATTTGGCGAGCACGCCTTCTGGGGTATTACCTGGAACAGTCGCGGTACCGACGGAACGTTCGATTATGGCGCGCCATGGGGCACTTATTGCGCCGACGTTCATTCGTATAAGCGGCCGCAGCCGGATGGCGGCTGCGCGCTGCTAGCCTTTGAGTGGACGGCGCGTGATCTGACGCGCGCGTACCTTAGCGGGCGTGAAGCGGCCTACTCTACCGACCCCGACGATCTGCTGCGGCGCGGTGGATTTTCTCCGGCCGGCGCTGCCGCGTATGCGCGAAAAATTGTCGATGCATATGCGGCGGCTGGCCAGACCCAGCCGATAGTTATGATCGTGCAGGAAGAGTCGATCGACGGCCCTATAGCGGCCAACGCAGTGGTCATGAATGCTTTGACCGATGAGGCCGTGCGCGACGGAATGAAACTCGAAACGCTGACTCAGGCGGCTCGTGACGCTCGCGCGTTCTCTGCTGCGCCGCGTGCGGTTGCATTCCCGTATATATTTGGAGGTAGGGAAGTTGAGTCGGGCGTGCTCCAGGGCGACACGCTATATCCGGCGACGATCGACTATCACGACTCTCGCGTCGGCATGACATTTCTTTCGGGTCGTACCTTGCCGAGCCGGGTGTTCCGATACGCGGATTATCCGGTCTCACGTTTCGATCGCCCGCTACCCGAAGTGCCTAGTTGGGCGATGCCGTCGCTTCTGCGCGCGAGCGTTAAGGACGGGTGGCTGAAGCTCGCGTTCGCAGCCCCGCGCGCGCTGCGTTTTGGCGTGGCAATCTGGAGCGACCCGTCGCAACTGAAGATTATAGGTCCCGGGGAGATCCGCGCCGGGCGCGCAGCGACGGTTTTGGTCTTTGACCTCAAGGCCGGCACGAACAACGTGCGCTACCGCTGTAGCAGCTGCCGTAGCTCGACGTTTAGCTATTCGCTATAAGCAAGAGCTCCCCGCGGACGAAAGACGAGCCGCCCCCCGCCTGATAGGTCCAGCGGTTTCATGCTTTCTTCATAGATTTGCGCTAGGCTCTCGCAGACGAAAAGCACCCGACATCACGTAAGGAGCACTATGAACGCTGCCAAGTCATCACTTCGATCTCTTGCGGCTCTCGCCGTCGCCGGAATGCTGGCGGGGTGCGCGGGCGGTGCGTCACCTCCGACTTCTTCGAGTGGGATGCCCTTGATGGCATCGCACGCGCAGCCGGCGGGCGTTTCGATCGACGTCATCCCAGCACGATGTATATCCGATAATGGTGTGTCGGTTACGCCCTGCTCGATCCACCTGTCCGGTTCCAATCCCGTAGAGTCAGTAGCCACGAAAGGTCCGAAAGGCGGCAAGTTTACGTTCAACGACAAGGTATGCGCGAAGGACGGCATCGCAACAATTTCTGGCTCCGGGAATAAGTATCAGGCGGTATGGGGCAACAAGACCGGATCTTGCACGACGGTGTTTACCGATAAGCGCAAAACCGGGAAGACGATCGGCACGGCGAAGCTTAGTATCACGAACAAGGCCTAGACTCCGAGGTCGGAGCTACGGTCTTCGGATAACGTCGAACATGAGGCGCTCGCTGTACGCGGGCGCTTCTTCATTGTCGGAAGATCCGCGGTTGCCAGACCTCCAGAGGACCGAGCCCTAATCACTTGCTTGAGCGGGAGGGCAAGATTCTCTATTGCTCGAGTTCTTGCAGCGTGTTCGTTTTAGTGTCGGTGTAAAACAGCACCGTATCGCTATCGCTCGTGCCGGTCGCAAGAAGTCCGAAGACGTGCGCGGTCTTGCTCCTGTCGATTGTTTTGGTTCCAAGTACGTGCCCCGTCGGTGTCAGCTCCACGAGCTTATTTCCACCTTTGGTGTTCGCAACGATGAGGTTCCCGTTCGGTAGAAGAGCTGAAGCTACGGGCGCATTGAGCGGAGAGCCGCTATAGACGAGCGTCGCACACGTGTGTTTTGGGTGAGCGCACTTGAATTTCTTACCGCCGGGCTGCACGACGATCTCGTCCTTCTGAAGTAAGTTGCTGGCGGTCGAAACCGCGACAACCGTGTTATCCACCCCATCGACGATATACAGCGTGTCGTTGCAAAGAGCACCGGTTCTTGTGTTATTATATTGAACTCCGGATGGGCCCAAAACGCTCCAACCGGAGCCCTTATTGACTCCGAACCCGGTTATCACTTCGGTCATTTTCGCTTTGCCACCACTAACGGGGAGGAAAGCTAACTTGATAATTGAGCCGGTCTTGGAATCGGAAACGTAGATGTCCTCAGGCGCGTAAGCTAAGCCGCAGAATGCATCGGCGTCGGCGAACGGAGCCTTGATGGGAGAACCGTAACTCACGTTGAGCTCGCCCGCTGGAGTGAACTGCGGAACGACGCCGCTGAGCTGTCCGGCGCCGTAGACTTGATTTGTCGCGGTGATTGCATCGCCGTCGCAGCCCTCGAGTTTGCTGCTTTGCGTGAAAGTCGCTGGCTTGGAGTGCGGCTTTGGATCGAGCACTTCGATCGTGGTGCCTTTCCCAACGGCGCCTGCTGCGTCGTCGAAGTTGCAAACGATCAGCTGCCCCTTCTTGAGCCCGAAGGTCGATCGGGCCAAGGAGATTGCGCGTGGGCCCATGTCGCCATTGTTTCGATCGACCGTCGAGCCGATTTCGATATCCTTCGTAAGCTTTTTCAGAATCGAGGTCGTGTCGTCTGGAATAATCGAGCTCGCGCCTGGCGCAGAGACTTGCGACGCTAGCCCGCTCGGAACTGTGGCGCTTCCGCCACACGCCGAAGTGGCAAAAAGTGCTCCCGCTACCAGCAAAAGCGTGCGATTGTCCAAAGTGGGCATCCTAAAACCTCGCTCCTAACGCAGTGACGTAGTGATGACGAACCCGGCTTCGAAGCGCTTCTTTTGTCGCCTGCAAGAGCGAGCGACCGCTGTCCACCTTTCGAAAAGGTCGGCGGCAGGGGCCCGGTCAAGACGCTCTCGGAATCAGCGGCTTCGACCTGTCGGCCCGGCGCGGTCTCGGTCGGAAAAGAAGCTGCGATCGTCTCTACTCAAAAGGAGCAAGTTTTGAATACGACTGGTTTGGTGAAATACGCGGCTGCCCTGGTTGCAGTCGCGATATGCTCGGCGTGCGGCGGCGGCTCGGCGGTCGCGCCGTCAAACGCTGCGGTCAGTGGCGCATACACATATGTCGGTAGGACACTCTCAGTGAACGGAAGGCTGGTCACGGCAGCGCGGCCGCCAAGCTCGCAGCCCCGGTATGCGACGATTCTTCCCGACCGGCATCGGAGATCGAAGAAATTTGAGTACATCATCAACGACTACGGTAGCTACGCCAGCATTTTCGACTATCCAAAAAGCAGCGCGATGATTGGTCAGATTAATGGCGTCGGCGGCCAGGGGTGCACGAACGTTCTCTACGGCTATGGTAAGAAGATCTTCTGGATCGTCGCGGCCAATAACCAGATCGAGGAGTTCAAGGTCCCCCAGACGCCGATCAAGACGCTGTCAGTCAACTACTCTTTTCCATCCAGCTGCGCGATGGATGCCAGCGGCGACCTTGCCGTTGGGATCTTGTATGCGGCGGTGAAGGGCGGCGGCGACGTCGTCATCTTCAAGAACGCGAGCGGCTCGGGCACCGTTTACACCACGCCGTTGGATGAAGAGTTCTTCGACGGCTACGATAGCCAGGGCAATCTTTTCGCCGACGGCTTTACCGGCGCCCGCTCGGGCTTCGCGCTCGTCGAGCTCCCGAAGGGCAGCAGTAAGTTCCAAACGATCACGACGAGCAACGCGGTGCAGTTCCCCGGCTCCGTGCAGTGGGATGGAAAGTACCTCGCCGTCTTCGATCAGCTAGCGAACGCGTTCTATCGCTACGCGGTCAGCGGAACCCAGGCGACACTGAAGGCTACGGTATCGATCACGGGTGCTAGCGACTGCGCGCAGACCTGGATCGTTAAGGGCCTCGTCTATTGCGGGGATAACTACGGCGCCGGTGAGGTTTTCAAGTACCCGGCGGGCGGTTCACCGGTTGCGGTACTTTCGGGCAATTTCGACTTCCCGCTCGGCGTGACCGCAGCAGAGAAGAGATAATCATGCGTTCGGCGTGCGGCGGCGGCTCAACGCCGCCGCTAACCGAGAGAACGGCCTGTAATATTCAGAATCTAGAATAGTATACGATTGCATTCACAGGTTGCCTCAAGGACGAGGTTGCCGTCACGACGCTACTATTAATCTTCGGGGCTGGACAGCAACGGCGAAGTCCCTAAAGCCCGGTCGGCAGCCGTCCGGCCCCACCACACAACCCAACGACGATTTTGGGGCCGCAAGTGCGCTAACCAAACGGCGTTTTAGATAGGTTACGGGCCTTCGCACCGTCGAACCGGCGAGACCATGCAGTTGAAATTGTCAATCACCGCTCTGATATTTATAGCGATGCTGTCGGGCTGCGGCGGCCGTATCGCCGCCGCGTCCAGTCCGCTTCCTCTAGCCTTTAAGAACGACCCTGCGCTTGCTTCGAAGACCGATCCTCCGTTTGCGTATGTGGCACAAAGGTGTCAATCTAGCTCGTCCTGTCCGTCGCCGAACGGATTGGTACAGATGTTAGGGGGCGCGGCGATTACCAGCGACGTCGAAAACCCGACCGCGCTAGCGCTCGATGGTTCCGGTAATCTTTATGTCGGCAATTCGACCACGTCAAACGAGGGAGACGTCAGCGTGTATGCGCCGAAAAGCGTGAATCCGCTGCGGATTCTAGGCGGCATAACCGGTGTTCCTAAAGGGATCGTTGCCGATGCAGCCGGACGTTTATTCGTCGTCGCCCAGTATCGCTCGGGCTGCTGTCAGTTAGAAGGTACCGGCGAGATTTACGCCGCCGGCGGGACGAAACCACGGCACAGTCTCAAGGGTCTCAGTGGTTTCGCGCATTCTCCGGTGCTCGACGAGTTCGGAAATCTGTATGTGGGCAACTTTGACGTGTTTCCCGGTTGGGTGAGCGTCTACGGCCCCGGGCGGCACGTTCCATCGCGTCTCATCCAACAGGGGATTGGCCTCCCGATCCAGTTGGCTATCGCTCCGAGCGGGGATCTAGTCGTCCTCAACGGACTCTTTAGCGGTGGCTACGACGTGGCGCTGTATCCGGTCGGGCAGAGCACGCCCTCACTGACGATCACTGCGGGCCTTCATGCATCGACCGCGGTCGCGGTCGATGCCGACGGGAATATATACGTCGCCAACGGCCGAGACAGAAAGGGGCGTGGATCTATAACGGTCTACCGTAACGGGCAAACAACTGTCTGGCGAGCAATTCACGGAATCCCTTTTCCGGCAGCGCTCGCATTCGACGGGTCGGGCCGCCTCTACGCCGCAAACGCTCCCCGTAAAGGAGCGAGCACGATCAGCGTTTTCGCTGCCGGCGGTTCGAAGCCGGTGCACACCTACACGCTAACAGAGCAGTTTTCGGCACTGGCCGTTCCGCACTAGCACGTTTGCTCCCCACATCCAGGCTATTACTATTGCGGTTACGACAGGCGAGGAAAACTCCACCGTGTTGCTCGTGGTAATGGTTTCGAACGTGTTGCTGCTAAAGCGGTCGACGAATACGCTAAGAGCTGCGCGAGATCTTCTCGAGCGCCTCGACGGCGTAGCGCTTTCGCCGCGACCCTCCTTCCGATGCGTGGAGGAACTCGATCTCGACCTGTGAGTCAGGATGAACGGCGGTAACGATCGCCTCCTCGTCCTCGCCTCTTACGACAACATGATCACCGAGCCGAATCACTTTGCAACTCCATAACATCTCCTTCGCTGGCTTCGCTTGTCTAGGCTACCGCATTCCACGCACAAGAGCAACCGCGCGCGTGGTTTGCTTTGATCGGCCTGCCGCGCGGGTTCCCTTCACGTACGGTTGAAGCGCTTTAGATCTGCGTCAGTAGCGGCGAAACCGCCCTCGACCGGCCCGTGCCTTGTCGGCTATCGAGCTTGCCTAGTTGGCTAAAGAAGAAAGCACCGGCATACGTGCAAAGACCGGTGCTCCTTTATATGTCACTTCTCTGCGTCGACAAGAAGCGCAGATTATCTGTTCTTTACTGCCACCACTCCGAGCGGCGAGTCGAAGCTGCCTGTAAATGTCGCAATCGGCGCACCGCCGGCCGGGTAGTTGAAAACCTCGCCGCCGTTTATCGCGTCGCCGCAATACAGTAGGCCCTTAACGATCCACGTCTGCGCGCAGTCGCCAACCCCGGTGAACTGTATGGTGTTCTTCAACGTCGCCGTCGTTCCACTAACCGTGTACTGATACGTCTCACTCGTGAGCTGATCGAACACGGTGAGGTAGGTGCCATCCCACTGCACCGAGCCGGGAAACTCTGGAGCGTTGCTCGTTTTGATCGTAACGAATTTGCTGCTGCCCATCGGAAGCTCGACGAGCATGAAATTATAGCTCGAGCCGGCCTCACCGTCGGCAAAGAGATTGCCGCTGGGATCGTAGCCGTCGAAGTACTCTTTGGTCAACGGCGTCTTGTACACCGTAGGCGTGCCGGTCGCGTTCTTGAATATTGCGACCTGACCGCCGGGGCCGTAAGAATTACCCAAAAGTATTCCGACCGCAAGATCGCCGCTAGTATTCATGGCGCAGCTGGATGTGATTGTGTAGTCAAGAGATAGCGACCTGAGCAGCTTGTGTGGAACCTGGTATTCGTCAATCAGTTCACCCCGACGCCCGGGGTTCCAGAAAATCTTCTTCCCATAGCCGTACAAAACATTGGTGCACCCTTGGCCGCCGGCGCCATTAATCTGCCCAATCATCGCGCTGCTTTTTGGATAGTCGAAAATGCTGGCATAGCTGGCGTAGAAGTTGAAAACATACTCAAAGTGCTTCAGCCTCCTATGCCGGTCAGGAACAATCGTCGCGTAACGGAGCGTCGGGCTCAGCCGCGCTGCCGTGACCGGGCTTCCGTTTACCCAGAGTGTCTTACCGACGTATTGGTAGTTGAGCGGTGCGGTTGACGGCGCGCCCGCTGAGCCGCCGCTGCACGCCGCGAGTATCGCGAGAGCAACCAGAGCACTGGCGTTTTTTACTGAACCAGGCAAATTCATGAACGTTTGAGCTCCTTTTGAGTGATACGCTTGCTTGACTTCCCGAGTTGGCGAAAAACCGGGGATGACTCAGGTTCATCAACTCGCATTTGAGTGCCTTTTCTGCATTTGAACGAAAAGAAGAACCGGCATACTTGAATAGATCGCTGCTCTTCATATGTTAGCCCCTTTGCGTCGACAAGAAGCGCGGAAACCGGAAGTTCCGACTCGCCTATCACAAAAGCTGCCGCTCAATTTTGCACTCTGCGTTCATGAAGCCCCGAATCCGACCAGGCGGCGAAGAAGGGTGGCACGCTATCGTCGCAGCTGTGGTTCTGTCACGCTGTCGCGTTTTCGATGAATACGAGAGCGCGTCGAGGTGGTCGGTCACAATCGCTAGATCGTTCACCGAGGATGCTGAAGGCGCCAAAGAGTGCAGCGCGCGCCAGAAGGAACCCTAGCCAACTTTTCCAAAGACGCCCCCCACCGCCGAGGGACGCCATATGGCAGCAGGCTTTTCCGCTGTGGCCCGCGATGCATGATCGAGGTTGATGCACCGTGTATGCATCACGTCGCGAATCAATGACCTGGGATGGAACGTACGCTCAACCAACGCGAAAGCGTTCGACCGACAACCGACGCGCATTTTGGCATCTAAGTCAAGACTACAGAGGAAGTGCCGGATGCGATCGCGTCTTCGACGTCGCAGGTGCCTGGAAAAACTTCGGCGGCTAGCGCCGCCGAAGTATTGGGGTCGAGGAGCACGCTGTGGGCTCCACGGCTTCTGCGCCGCCCGTGCGCAACTACCAAGGGACCCCGCATCGCCGATTTGTGCCAGGTTAGAACGGCGTAGAGAAACGGAGTAAGAAAGACCGGCTGTTCGCGATCTGGGTGGTGTTGAAGCCGTTCGCGACCTTGATGGTGTACTGATGGTTCAACAGATTGAGGACTTGCAGCGATAGGCCCAAGCCTTGATCTTCCCCCGGGTGCCCCGGCAACAGTCCGCGGCCGGCTGAGAAGTCAAAGGTCGTGTGCGCCGGGAGGGTCCCGCTCAGGCTTGCGTTGGCATCTTGGAACTGCACCGGGAAGCCGCTGCCGTAGTTAGCCTGCAGGGTGGCGTACCAGAGCCGGTGCTGACCGAACCGGTGCGTGTATCCTGCAGTCGAGTCGACCGTTTGGCTGTGGTCCTCAACCGAAAGCTGCGCAACGCATGATACGCCCGGATTCGTATTTGGTGGAAAGAGGAACTCCGAACCCGAGATGCAGGCCGCGTACGAAGCGGAGACCGTGCCGGTCAAGAACCACTCGTCGCCCCCCAGCTGTCGATCCTGCAAGCGCACCTCGGCACCGTGATTGATACCAATGGCGTTGTTGTAGACGGCGAAGATTGGCGTGTTGAACAACTGCGTTGTATCCAGGACGTTGACCGCACTTTTCTCAAAGATATTCAGCGAGCCGGTGAAGTGCGGGTTGAACGTGTGAACAACGCCGAGCTCGAAGTAGGAGTCGCTTTCGGGCTTGAGGTCGTAGACCGGGTTGGTCGTCGAACATGCCTGTTGAGCCGAGAGCAAGACGCAGGATTGCCGCACGTCCTCAAGCAGCGGCGCGGCATAGAACCGGCCGTAGTAAGCGTGCGCGACGTTTTTCCCGCCATCCCACACGGTGACGCCGATGCGGGGGCTAATCTGATTCCCGCTCACATAACCGGTCGAGGCATCGTAGCGTAACCCGTAGTTCCAAACAACGTAGGACCCCATCTCCCACTTGTCTTCAGCATAGATGCCGACTTGAGATCCGGCTTGCGCTTGCGGCGTCGTGAAGGCCGAATAGTACGGCGTCGCGACCTCGCCGCTCGCTGCGCACTTGACGTAGTAACAAGCGAACTGTTGATAAGCCGTGGCATTTTCACGGTTGAGGTCGACGCCGACTTTCCACGCGTGGTTCTTCGTCGCCCGAAAATCGGAGGCGCGAATACCAGCGTAGCTGGCATACGAGCCTTGATTCAAGCCGACGAGATGGACCGTGTCGGTGCAGGTCGGTGGACAAGCGCTAAAGTCCGGTTCGACGGCCTGGACGTCGCGCGGAAGGTCGCCGTAATAGTCGATGCGCGTCGAACGCCACCACGGAATCACCTGAAAGACGCCGTTGCCGTCTTTAGAAATCTCCGTCCAGTTGAGATTCGCAAAACGGTCGTACTCAAGTTGCGTGTCTTGCGTACCGGGCGCAGCCACGACTGGGTCGACTGGGTTGTTTGCATCAGTATTGATCGGGATCTGGAACTGCGAGAACTGATTGGAATAGTCGAATGCGAGCGTATTGCGTGGGTCGAGTTGAGTGATTGAGCGGAAGAACTGATCATTGCTTGAGCTGGCATCATTAATCGGAATGTAGGTGGGCGAATCGAGGCCGCGGTCGGTGGTTTGGGTGTTGGCACTGAGAAAGAACTCGCTCGATCCGTAGCGCGACTCGACGTCAAACTCGCCGATCCCTTGGCCCTGATTGCCAGCACCGCCAGTGATCATGCCGTAGGTTCCTTGTGGAATATCGCTTGGCCGGTTGCTGATAAGGTTGACGACGCCGCCCATCCGGTCTCCGCCATACTCAGCCGGAATCGCGCCTGTCAGCAGTTCGATCGAATCGATGACCTTTGGATCGATGATTTCGGCGAAGTTGGAGGTCGTCGCCAGCGGAAGCGGTGCGCCGTCGATGTTGTACGCGACGCCATGAAAGCCGTTGATAACCGGCTCGTTGTATGAAAACTGCACGACGCCGGGTAACGTCTCGAGTAACCGGTTGAGACTGTTGTTGACTGGTGAAGTTTGGATTTGGGCCGGCCCGAGCTGATTGACTGAGGGTGGGTTGGCTTGCGGGCCAGCGTGCGCGGTAACGGTAGTATGCGCGATCTGCGCGAGATGGGTTGAGAGTGGAAGGTTGACCGTCGCGACCGTGCCGCTAGCAACGCCGACAAGCACTTGGATTTCATTGGTTCCTTTGACCTGCGCGATCACGCGATACGATCCGAACGGGACCTGTGGAAAGACGTAATCGCCTTGCGTGTCAGTGGTCGTCTGAAAACGCGAACCTTCGCCTTGGAGAGTGACGGTTACGTGGACCGCCGGCTTGCCGTCGACCGTGACTTTACCGCGGATGAGACCGGAAGTCGCGGCGAGAACAGGCGCGGCAAAGGCCAACGCCAAGAAAACGGCGGCGAGCGCCGTAGTAAAACGAGACATGGTTCTCCTTCGATCTTATTTGAGTGCGAGTTGTGATCGTTGCGCGCTTAGGCGCTGAGAACGATCACGATCGGAGGAGGACGAGCGAAGCGACGACGCGCCCACAGCAGGCGCCGCGGCGTGAGTCGCAGTCCGCGGTGGCGCAGCCAATGGGGAGTTCGCGGAGAGAAAGAGTCGCTCGATACGGCGATGATGGCCCTTGCGAGGGCTTGAACTAAGCCGCGAGCCAAGCGCAGCACGACCCACGCGGCTGCGGCTAGGCTGGCGACGACGACGACCGGCGACGCCGGGGCGTGATGCGGCTCGATAGCCTCAGCAACGCCGTACCATACCGCGGCGGCCGGAAGAATCCAGAACGAGCTCGGCAGCTGATCCCTCAGACGAACGGCTAGAACGCTGCCGTCGGCGGCGCGTCTGCCGCTCCAGGCTAAGGCACCAAAAAAGGCAAGGAAGGTGACTGAGAATGCTATGGCGCCCTGAGCGAGGAGGAAATGATACGGGCCGCCCATGGCGTGTTCGCCTCGGTAGACGACGGCGTGCGCTCCCAGCGAGGCGAGCAAGCCCAAGGCGAGAACGCCCGGAACCTTCCGCAAGGTCACGGTAGTCTTTTTCTAGGGAGTGGCCAGGGGAGACCTTGGGGCTGCGGCGACCGCCCCGCGCTGCGGAGCGCGCTAAGCGCCAAGCTTCTGAAGACCTACTTCGATCATCGCGATCGTTGACGCATCCGGTGTCGTTCCCCGCACACCGGTGTTTTAGAATTGCTTGGGAACGCTTAAGGGACTAGTCGAAACAGGGTTCCAGTGCCGCCTCTTTTGCCTTGGTTGCGGCCGCCCCATATAGTTGTGCCATAAAGTGCGCCGTTCATAGTGACGAGGTCTGCATAAGGAACCCGACCGCCAGGCCCACCAGTGAAATTATGGACCACTTGCTCTGAGCCCGACGGCGTTATCGTGTAGATCGTGCCTTCGCTGCTGGGCTTAAACTTGTGCGCCGGATTCGCGCCCGATTTCGTCGAGCCGCCGTATGCCGTCGAGCCATAAAGCTGTCCGTTAAACACCGTGAGACCTGCAAAAGGTTCGCTGCCATCCGCCCCATTGCCGAAACTGTGGAGCACGCTCTCCGAGCCTGACGTCGTGATAGCGAAAACCGTTCCCTTATTGCGTTGGCCGCCTTGCTGCGTGGTTCCGTAGAGCGTACCGCTCATCTTGGTCAGCCCCGAAAAGGGGAAAGCGCCGTCGCTTCCACCTTGGAAGCTGTAGAGAACGCTGTAATTCGAACCGTCCGGATCGATCGCGAAGACGGTTCCATCATCATTCGTGCCGCCCGTGGACGTCGTGCCATAGAGCACGTCATTCACTTTGATCAGGGCGCCGAGTGGCAGCGAGCCGTCCGTCCCGCCGGCTGCAAAACTGTGAAGCACCTTTTCCGTGCCCGAACTCGTGAGGCTGAAGACCGTCCCGTTCCCAGTCGCACCCCCGTTATAGGTGGTGCCGTAAAGGGCGCCCTTAAACCTCATCAAGTTCGCGCGCGGGTCATCCCCATTTTTTCCCTCGAACGAGAAGACCACATGTTCCAAACCCGACGTTGTGATGGCGAAAACCGTTCCCTCGTTGCGCTTGCCGCCTGCCTGTGTGGTTCCATAAAGGGTGCCGCCGACGTTGATGAGTCCTGAATACGGGCGTGTACCGTCCTTGGCGCCCTGGAAGCGATAAAGCACGGTCTGGTCGCTCGGCGGCTTGAGTTCGTATACGGTTCCGCATGCCGTTGCCGGATAGCATTGCTTGCTGGGAACACCACCGAAGTTCGTCGTGCCGTAAAGCGTCCCGTTGACAGCGAGCAAACTGCCAGCCGGAACGATTCCATCGCGCTGCTTGCTGAATATGTGGAGAACCTGGAAGCTCGCCTCGCTGCTCGCTGCTCGTTGACTCGTCGCGGGAAGTGACGAAGTGGCGGACATATGCGTGCAGCTAGTCAGAATGATGATACACAAAGCTGAACCGACTCTTCGCATCGCGTTCTCTTCCCTCGATACTCCAGAAGTGGTACCTCGCGGTTCTCCCTAAGGTGCCGGGCACCTGCTGCACTTTGCTTCGTGCACTAAGGTTTGGATGCCCGAGCCGCGCCTGCGGCCGCAGCTGCTTTGCAGGAGGATTCCGCACGCTTCCTATTAAGAAGCTCGAGGCACAAACGTCAGTCAACACGGAGTTGTAGCATGGCGCTTTCCTCTTATTATCGAACGATTGTACCGGCAGCGTTGATACTCTTCGCAGGGTCGGCCTGCGGAGCGCATGCGGTCCCGCCGAGCGGCGACGCAGTGGGTCCCGCGGTGCAAGCGCCGGGAGCGAGCTACCCTTGGCCGGCCGACACGAAGTCGATTCTAAAGACCCTCACGAAGGACGTCACCATCGGATCGGCCGTCGATACGGGTAACGGCGACAAGGGGCCGCGGGCTTTATCAATCGCTCACAGTAGCCCGAATGGGGCGCTGACCAAGGGCCAGCTCGTCTTCTGCAATTTCGAAGACTCGGCGGGTAACGCCGGCGCCGGGACCACGATCGAAGCCCTCAATCCGAAGCCACGCTCCAAGCCGGAACGCTTTATCCAAAGCGATTTGCTTAAGGGCTGCGTCGGAAACACGGAGCACCCGCATAATGGTAGCGTGTATGGCGCAGGACTTACCAGCGGCAAGGTCGTCGTAATCGCCAAGAAAGGCAAGCCGGTAAAAACCTACAGCGGTAAGACGTTCACCGCGCCGTTTTGGGACCTTCTCGCCGCTCCCGAACAGAGTTTCTCTCCGCTATACGTTTACGTCGGTACCACGAAAGGAACGATCGTGAGTATCGCCGTCGGCTTCTACGGAAACGGGCAGGCGACGGAGGTCGCCAAGGGCTTCGCGGCGAGCAAAGGTTCGCAAGGTTGGCTGGCGCCTTCGGGATTCCAGTACGATCGGAACGCCGATACTCTGTACATCATTGACGGCGTAACCAATACAATTGTGGCCTTTACCAACGCAAGCAAGCTTCTGGACAAGGATGAAATCATTGTCGAACCCGGCGGAAAGACGTTCAAGTGCAAGTACCCCAAGACTGCGTGCGCGCGCCTCGTTTACAGTGGGTCGCCGCTGGACGCCCCGATGGCTTCCGCGTTGCTTCCCAACGGCAATCTCATCGTCGCCAATACGCAAGGGACGGCAAATACTCTGGTCGAGCTGACGCCCAGTGGGCAGGTGCTCGACACAAAGGTGGTGGACCAGAGCTCGACACAAGGCGTCTTCGGACTGGCCGCCGGTGGGACGAACGATTCCAACACCGTTCTCTTTTTCACCGATACGAATTCGAACAACGTCCAAGAGCTTGAGCGGTGAGATCGTCTTTCGACGAACGCCGTCCTGTGCGACCGCCTGCTTCCGACGTCGCTAGCGCGCCTCAGCGCGTCGTTGAAACTGACGGCAGCGCGTCGCAGAATGGTGGCTTGTTCCGGCGTCATTTGGTGCCGCTGACGCAGAGGCCCGGAATCTCCGAGGCCGAGGGGTAGATCTCTCTCGGATCGGTCGAAGCGTTGCCTTCAAATTGAAGATGATTCACCGGCAAAGGGTGCTTTTGGCCCTCGTAATGTTTGGGCTGGCTTCCTGTATGGGGCGATCCGCGACACCGGCGATGCTCGCCGTTTACCCGCAGAGCGGCACGCCGTCGTCAACACCAATCAAGCACGTCGTAATCATCGTTCAGGAGAACCGGTCGACGGATTATCTCTTTCACGGTATTCGTGGAGCGGATATCGCATCGTACGCCGTGGATTACCATGGCCAGCGTGTTCCCCTCCGACCGATCTCCCTCGCCGCTCCATACGATCTGCCGCATGGACAAAGTTCGTTTTTTAAAGACTACAACGACGGCAAAATGAACGGGTTCGACTCCTCGTTGAGTCGCGCACACCACCTGCGTCCATTCGGGTACGCTCCCGAATCCGAGGCTCAACCCTACCACGATATGGCGCGACGGTACGTGTTGGCCGATCATATGTTCCAGACGAATCGAGGGCCGAGCTTTCCGGCGCATCTCTACATCGTCAGCGGAACCGCTGGTGATGACACCATGGCTGGGTATCGCGTGAAGAACAACGCGTTCGACAAAAACACGCAACAAGCTCGGGTGGGCGGGTGCGGCTCGCCGCCATATATCCGTGTCGACATCGTATCGATCGAGAATGGCTCCGAGGGGCGCCCCCATCACCCATGCTTTGAGCGCGCGGTGCTCTCTGACTTCCTCGATGAGAAAGGCGTTACGTGGCACTACTACCAGACCGGCAAGGGTGTAGGTAATTGGCACGCGCTTGACGCCATCGCGCACGTGCGGTTTGGAAAAGATTCCCAATACATCATTCCGCGTTCAACGCGAATCTTAAAGGACGTTGCTTCCGGAAACTTGGCCGACGTCTCGTGGGTCATGCCCGCTGCGAATTGGTCAGACCACGCGGGCACGAACGGGACGGACAGGGGACCCGCCTGGGTTGCGGCGGTCGTCAACGCAGTCGGCGAGAGCCAGTATTGGCACAGCACGGCGATTCTTGTTGTTTGGGATGATTGGGGCGGATGGTACGACCACGTCGCACCGCCGGCGCGTAACTACGACGAGCTCGGATTCCGCGTTCCGCTACTCGTGATCTCGCCCTATGCCAAGAAGGGATACGTTTCGAAAGTCCAGCACGAGTTCGGAAGTTTGCTTGCCTTTGTCGAGAAAACGTATGGGATACCGCACGGTGCTCTCAAATCGACCGACCGGAGCGCGGACGATTTGAGCGACTGCTTCGATTTCAAGCAGAGCCCGCGACCCTTCGTGCCAATCAAGGCGCCGAAGTTTCGGGGCTCAATCGATCAATATTCGTACGACGAGGACCCGTAGCGGTCGTTGATCGTGCATCGGGTGCTGCTACTCGGGGCGCTACGTCCGCTTCTGGTCGACGTTCTGGCGCTCGAATCTCGGCGGCGTGGCTGAGAGCGCGCAGAATCAGATCGTGACGTCGACTCCAACGACCACCTTGGCGGCGCCTGGTATGCCCCGTGTCGCGTACACGGAGATCCGGCCGTATAGTTCGAGCCACTGCGTCGGGTTTCGAGTAGTGCCAAGATCGAAACGATTGGAAGGAGTCAGGACGGTGTTGCTCCCGCTAAAACGTAACTCCCGTGCGTAGGAAGCATACATGCGCGACGCGCCATCGTTGTTGAGTGGAATGGTATAGGTTGATACGAATTGGTCGAGATCTTCGGGTAGGCTACTTGCCATGGCGTAGCGATCTTGCGAAATCTTCAGCAGCACGTCCCAACGGCGCGACAGGCTGCCCCAACCCGATGGTATCGGTGGGCCGAAGTAATAGTCGCCGGAAAGATAGGGGGTGTGATAGCCGTCGACGGCGTTCGGGTCGGAATGCTGATATGCGTAACCGGCTCGGACCTCGAGGTGATCGCGCCCGTCTGGTGCGCTGAATCGCAGTTTCACGTCAATAGCGTCAAAGGGCGGATCGAATTTGCTCGCCTGCTGTTCCTCGCTCGGTCCGTCCTCCTTATCATCATCCAGGCCCATCTGATAACCTCGCAAAAGCCTGATTCGGACGGAGAACCCGCGAACGGCGAACGGCTTGTACTGGATGCGAAACTGTGTCCGTACTAAGCTGCGGCAGGAGGACGGGGCGCTAAGGCAGGCCGTATATGCGGGCTCGATGCCGCCAGTGACTTTTGCGCCGTCCGCCAGACATGCGCCGCTAGCACTAGCCCAAAGAAGCGCCACGCCCGACGTCCGGACGATGCATCGGAGCGCTCTTACCACAATGCACGGATAAATAAGGCGAACGTACCGATGTTCCTGCGGGGCATGGTCCCCCGACGCGACGAATGCGACAATGTGTTACGGGCGTTCAAAGGTTATCTCACGATCCTACCCTTGCTCACAGCCCTAGCCTTTTATGCATCCGCGAGCACCGCGCTTGCGTCCACGGTAGGGACTGAGCCGACTCAGGCGCGTCCAACGGTAGTTCGTGTCGGGCTCGTGATCCGCAACGTCATCGCCATCGACGAGGTGAGGGAAAACTGGCAAGTTTCCGGTTTGCTCGTCGCAAAATGGACCGATCGAGCCCTTCGATATCGGCCGCGCGGGCGACGGCAGCTTAATCGCAACTTGCCCGCTAACACATGGAAGCCGGACTTTGAATTCACAAATGAAGAAACGCCGACCACTTTTCATTTCGTCGATCTCTTCACCGAGCCGGACGGAACCGTCACATATACCCAAAGGTTTACCGCAACCCTCTCGACCAGCTCAGATTTGCGCCGCTTTCCATTCGACTCTCAACTCTTGCCGCTCGTCGTTCAAGCCAGCGGAGACGACCTCGATCGCACGATTCTGAAGCCAGATCGTCAGGGCTCGGCGCTGTCGAACCGAGGCTATGCTGGTCTCGCGCACTGGCAGGCGCTTTCTCTTACCGAACGCTTAGGTACTGTCGCAGGAACTGCCAACCGCGCGAACGACGTGGAGTTTGCTCTCAAAGTGCGGCGCAACTCCAAGTCATACATTTTAAAATTCATCGTGCCGCTTCTGCTGCTGGTTATTATCTCGTGGGTAACGTTCTGGCTTTCGCACGAGGAGTTCAAAACCAAAGACCAGCTCCAATCTGCCGTTGTCCACACTTCTGATCGTCGTCGCTTTCAATATCACCGCCACGAGCCTCTTACCACGGACCGAATATATCACTTATATCGACGCGCTCTTATTCACATGTTTCATTTTTGTCATCATCTCCATCGCCACGATCGTCGGAACCCATCTACTACAGATCAACCACTCAGAGCAACGCGCGTTGTTCGTGCGCCGGCTCGCCGGCGTCGCTCTCCCGGTTGCGTTTGTGATCGCTCAAGCGATCTTGTTCTTTACATTCCATGTCGCAGGCTAACTTCGCTATGTTGGAAAGCTCCCGCAGGGCTTTCCGGGTCCTCGGGCCGTAGGCTGTTGCTCCAACGTCGTTGATACCGCCCGTCGAACAGGCGCCCGGAGACCAAACGCGGCGCATGTCTTCAACGCATGTTTTTAGGGGATCGAGGACCTGGACTTGCGCGACGATGCGGTGACCCAGAGCCCAAACCTACCCCGGGGATGGACTTAGTTCTTGGACGTTACAACAGGCCCAAGGCGCGAGTCGCTTTGAGTTCGGGATTGTCAGTAGGATCGACGTTGACGCTCGACCCGCGCCTTAAAACCTGTGCTTCGAGCGTCGCAGCGCGGGCAGGGTCAGCTATGCGACAGAGCATTATTTCCGCAATCGCTTCTTTGAGTTTCATCGGGGCCTTTCAGAGTAGTTTTGGGGGCTTTGTTCGATTGCGCGTGCTGACGCGAAAAGCCTCTAACAAGACGAAGATCGCTCTACGTCTGCTAAGCGGTTGCAGCTGCGTCGTGGACAAACCTGAAAAGAAGAGCCCCGCGACCGGGAAACGCGTACATGCTAGGGTGTACTGACGTTCTCCATTGTGAGCCGCTCGATACTCCTTAAACCGTGAGCCCTTGCACTCGACCGTTCTCGCGGCTGATTTTACCTTGCCAAACTTACCGTCGCGCCTTCTGCGAAGCCGTCGGGGTCTGCGAACGTCTTCACTTCGCCAGCCCCAGCGGGGGTACGCCCAAAGTCCCGCATCGCTCGCCAGATAGTCAGGCCCGATTACTCGGTGACCTTGGATTCAGAACTGCACGACATCCAATGCGCTGCCGAGCTTCGTCGAGCCAAGCACTGCCCCGTGACGCCGACGACTCGCACTTGATAGATGACATCGGCCTGCTGGTCGCCGATCGCGAGATGGCCGTTAGCGCACTGCACTTAAATCCAGCTCGCTGTCGTGTAACAGCCGGCGGAGTCGAAGGAGAAGGGTGACGTAGGTCTATTTGTTAGGCTATAATGAGCCATCGGAGGTGCCTAGTATGCTACATCGGCGCAACCTCGTCGCGACCATCCTTGCGACGTTGCTATGCGGCAGCGGGTGTTCGCAACTTGCGCACCAGACCGTCCCCGCGGTTCCTGGAACGTTCTGGCAATCGAGCTTGCTGTCCAGTGAGAAGAAGCCATTGCTTTTTGTGGGTGGCGCCGAGCTGTCCGAATACCAGTTGGGCAGCTCGAAGGCGCTCCGGAGCGTAAAGCTTCACTATTTTGCCTCAGCAATCGCGCTCGACCGCTTCGGCAACGTCTCTGTGCTGGAAAACTACGGCAGTGGTGCCACACTTATTCAGGTCTATGACGCCCGCGATCTCACGTTGCTGCGCGAGATTACCTACGGAGTCCCAGCGTCGGATTTGGCGACGGATCGTGACGGCTATCTGTATGTCTCCGTTGATGGCAGCCTGTACGTCTACAGTCGCGGCGGCATGCGTCTGAGTTATCATCTCCGCCGATTCCCTGCTGGGCCACTGGCGTTCGATAGTTCGGGAAAGCTCTATACCGGTAACGCCCAGGTTGGACGCGTCATCGCGATCTACGCCCCGACAAATATTCGGGGACGCGTCAAGTTTCTGCGTGACATTCACCACGGTGTTTATGCGCCGGTCGCGTTCGCGTTTGGGCCGTCGGACGAACTGTTCGTCGCAAACTGGCCTGGTGGAAACCCGCCCCTTGGGAGGCCTTCGATAAGCGTCTTCGCTGCGGGCGGCTCGAAACCGATTCGGCGGACTTTCGAGGGGCTCGCGCTCCCCGATTCGCTAGCCGTGGACTCAAAGGGGCGCCTGTACGCCGCGAACTCGAACATCTACGGAGTCCCTCCGTGGCACTCCTGGGTCAGCATCTACGGGCCGGGCGACACGCACCCCATCGGCAAGATAGCCAGAGGCCACGGCTGTCTGCCAAACCTTGCCATCGACGAATCGGACAACCTTTATGTTGCAAACTGTGGTGACGTTGCGGTCTACAGCCCCGGCGGAGCGAAACTGCTCTACAAGATTCCGAAGCACATGAAGGGCGCCGTCGCGCTCGCCATCGGGTCGCCCTAAAGGGCGACGCCGGACGCTACGTAGGCCGTCCGCGATCTCGACGTTAGTACTGTTGCTAAGATTATAGTCGAGTTGGAGCTGACCCGGTTCCGTGCACACTTTCGTTCTTACAGCGTAGTTGGCACCATGGGGTCGTTGGCGATCGCGATGCGCGACCGGCGCGACGAGTACCCGCTCTACCACGCCGCCCGCGGCGAGCTGGAGCTGCGCTGCCGCCACGCTGCGACCGCTCGTCGTCATTTCGAAACCGCCCTGGCGCTCGCCCGTAACCAGGAGGAGCGCCGCTTCTTAGAAAAGCGCGTTGCCGCATGTATCTAGTTTTAAAATTGGTGCACCTTGCCGGGGTCGTGCTCTTCCTCGGCAACATTACCGTTGGCGTCTTCTGGAAGCAGTTCGCGGATAAGACTCGTAACGCGGCCATAATGGCCACGACGATCGATGGAATCATCGCAGCGGATCGCGTGTTCACGATCCCCGGGATCGTGATCTTGCTGATCGGGGGGATCGGTGCGGCCATCGTCGGCGGCATTCCGATACTGAAGACGGGCTGGCTGTTGTGGGGCATCGTCGCCTTCATTCTGTCCGGCGTTGCATTCGGACCACTCTCGCGGGCGCAGCGGAAACTCTCGGCGGCCGCGCACTCCGGAAACATGGAAGAGTACGCGCGGGCCTCGGGCGGCTGGAACCTTTGGGGCACCATCGCTCTGTTGTTCCCCGTCATCGCCTTCGCGCTCATGATTCTGAAGCCGGCGCTGCCCGCGTTCTAGCGCTCTCTATTTCGGGGTCAACCATAGATCGCGAGGTAGTCGAGGGACGTGCGCTTGAACATTGCGTACCTCCATTACGATCGGTACGCAGCTAGCAGCAATCCTTCAGACGCATAAAGCGAAGCAGGCCGGGGGCAGCGGCGGGTCGTCATACGTCGAGCCCACCGCAATCAAGCACCGGATGTGGACGGGCTGGACGAAAGCACAGGGCGATGGGCGCGTCATCTTCGGTTGGAACTGAAATTATTTGGCGTCGATCCGGTGTACGGTCCCTGAGCTCACTACGACGTACGACCCCAGGCCTGCGCCCCGATTCTCCATTCGTTACGTTGCTTCGAGAACGTGAACGCTAGCGTGCCGGTCCGAGCGGCCGTCTGACCCTTAATCGTCACCGTAAGGGTACCCGAGATGACGGCGTACGCATAAGGCCCCTCGACATTCCAGAACCCCATCTCGTACGCCAGATGCTCGTAGGTCACGCCGAGGTCCTTACGCCATTTCTCTACGTCAGCGAGCCAATTCGCCGGAGCATTGGGGTTCAACCAACGGTAGGGCGCAATGCCGTCAATGATGATCGCGTTTTCCTCAAAGACGCTGAGAAATAGTTCGGTGTTCTGGGTGTTGAAGCCGTTGATGAGATTCTCAATTAGGGTCTGGATTTCAGAGGGCGGCGGGCTGGCCATAGCAATTCTCCTATCATTGTGAGCACTTTGAGCGTTAACGACATCGATCGAGCCGAGTGCGGCCGCAACTGCCGTCATCACCGTCGCGCCAAGGAAACCTCGGCGATTAAAGTTGAGACCATACTCCATAGGTGTCCCCTTCGAGTCGGAATCGCCCTGGCACTTTAACCCACCCCATGCCCGGCGTTCGCGATCGCCAGTTCCGTTAAGCGCGTGGCTAATAGTGAACGCTTCATAGGCTCTGCCTTCCGATTCTTTTCGGGCGCGCGAACGGCGACTGACCGGTTCCAGCCCGAAAGCGCAGCCTTCGGCGATTCCAAGCGCGTGTATCCGTTGCCCCTTTGACTTCAACCTACGAAATATGGCCGCTCGCCGACGAACTCGACAGGCGCGCGCCGGCCGACGTTTCGCTCTCCATCGCGCACGGTGAAAATGCAATTTACTGATGCGCCAGAGCGTCAAGCGCAGTTTATTCGAAAAATCTGTTCGATCACACTATCGAGTGGTAGCCCCAGCGGGATTCGAACCACTACTCGGAGGTTCCGGGCAGTCCCGTCCGCTACCGATTCGTGTTACTTTGTGAGGCTTTTCGCGTCGCGGCTCCCGGCCGATCCCGTCCGTTTCCCGCCGTTCCCGACCGCTCCGTTAGCAAATGTCAGAAAATCCGCTCGTTGGGGCGGACTCATTCGCGAGCCGGCTGCCTTCGTCGAAAGTCCATTGAAATGCATTTCGGGGACAGGCCTCATCGTTGTCGGCGCCGCCGGTGACGTACAGCGGCGCTTTGGCCTTCTTTGCGTCGGGCGACATCGAGGAGCCGCGGTGCTCGAGGCTTCCCGCCGCACGCCGGCGAGAATACCAAGAGCCCAGAATCCGACCGGCCGCTCGCCTGCATAGCGACAAAAAAAAGCAAAAAAGCGCTCCAAGGCTCGACGCGACCGAAAGCCTCGAGCGCGTGAGGTCACAAAGTTTCATGTAAACCGCTACAAGTAACGCGCGATGCTTCATGCGTGTGCATCGCTCTACGACCTGACGTTCGGCTGTCCGTTTCGAGGGCAGGGTTCACGAATCGCGGGCAGCGTCGAACGCCTTCCCAACTACTTTATTACTGCTTCGCCAAGGAGAGTTATCGCATGCGTTTACTTACTTCGGCGGTCTGCACGGCGATCGCCATCGGCCTCCTCGCCGGTTGCGCCGGCAACATGGGGTCTAACAGCACTTCGCCGTTGGGTCTTAGCCCACAAGCGCGAACCGCTCCAATAAGCGTCTTCGACGACGCTGCGCCACCGCGCCTCGTCTCGGTCATACATTCACTGATGCTGCCGGATAAAAAGACGAAGATACCCAAGAAGGGTACCTACGTCAGTGAATTCGACACGACATCTGTTCTCGGCTATGCTGCCAACAATAAGAAAAACAAGGGACCAATCTGCACGATTCAGGGAGTTGCGTTCGTTAATGACGTGGGGGTCGACGGAAAAGGCAACCTGATGCTGCCTAACCCCGGTAGCGCATCAGCCAACACTCTCGACATTCACAAAGGCCCAACAATGTGCGGCAAGCTGATCGGTTCGATTGCCGATCCGTTCGGGCAGCCCTCGGACGCCACAAGCCCGAATGCCGTAACCGGCCAGATCGCTCTGGCCAACCTGGTAGGCAACGCCTCAAGTGCCGGCAGCCTTTCGATCTGCACGTTCAAGGGCGGCTGCACCGTGAATCTCACGAACAGCGCTTACTTCCACGTGGGCGGCGTTGCAATGTCGAACGCCGGCGACTGTTGGATCGACGTAAAGACCAGCGCCTCGGGCGGTGCAGAGCTGGTATACTACAAGGGTTGTGCCGGCAACGGCGCCGTCGCCTCGGGTTTTCAGCAAACGTACTACGGCGGCATTGACATCGACAAGAGCGGCAATCTGGTGATTATCGATGACATGGCCGAGGACGTTTACATTTATAGCGGCTGCGCTCCAACCTGCACGGTCGTCGGCGGCCCATTCCCCCTTAAAGGCGAAAGCTTCTGGGGGAAGCTCAATCGGTCGAATAATCAGTTTACGGCAGTGGACCGAACCGACGGCTTGGTCGACGTCTACTCGTACAGCACGAAGAACGTTAAGTTCCTATACAGCTATAACGGCGGTCTCTCGGCAAGCTTACTTCCGAACGGTGTCGCAGAGAATCCGCGTTCAAAGCAATAGTAGGATTAGCGAAGCTGTCGCATAACGCACGTCGCTGCGGAACAGGGGTGGGAACCGCCCCTGTTCCGTAATCGGAACGCGTCCGGCGCGCGACGGCAAGGCGCTCGAACACGTTCATAATCGCAGGACGGATGCGTTGTTCTCGCCGCGCTAGCTCCCGGCCGATCCCGTCGGTTTCCGACCCTTCCCGACCGCTCCATTAGATTCCGTGTGCGATGTCAAGCGTTACGTGTGGGCGTGATGGCTGCTTGTGATGTCCGTGCCGTCGCCCACACCCGATGCTCGGGTCAAACGGGCGCTCGGACTTAAGGACGCCGTAAGCCAAAACCAAGAGGCGACGCATGACGGCTGCCACGATTTGTTTGCCGCGC
Organism: Vulcanimicrobiota bacterium; assembly: GCA_963748875.1. Classification (GTDB taxonomy): domain Bacteria; phylum Vulcanimicrobiota; class Vulcanimicrobiia; order Vulcanimicrobiales; family Vulcanimicrobiaceae; genus Cybelea. Next base: position 3,010,913 of record CAVVKC010000001.1, on the reverse strand, counting down.
TTGCCCGATGAACGCAGCCGATTAGCAAAATCCTTGAGAATGGGATTGCAGCGGATCGCTGCGACGGCGGGCATATAAAGCATGCGCCGCAGATGGACGTTGCCAGCCTTTGACAGCCACGAAGCCGATACCGACTTTCCCGAACGAAACTCACGCGGGCAAAGGCCAGTGAACGCCGCCACGGCCTTGGCGCTCCGGAACTCGCTGAGGGTCGGCAGTTCACCGAGAATCGTGACGGCAAGCCGCTCCCCAATGCCCGGGATCGAGGTCAATAGCTCACGCTTGCCTCGCAAGGTTGGGTCATTGTTAATAAGCGAGCGGATTTGTGAGTCGATCTCATCGATCTGGCGATCGAGAAAAGACAGGGTAGCTTCGATCGACGAGCGCACGTTACCCGAGCCGGGTGCGCCGAGTCGATTTGACTCCTGAACTCGCATTTCATCGAGCGCTACGCGCCGGCGCGCTAGCCGTTTCAAGCGCTGCTGCACCGGACTAGGCGGTTCCCACGGCGCCGGGTGCATCGTTACGCAATATCGTGCGATCAGCGCTGCGTCAGCCTTGTCGGTCTTCGTTCGAGAGAGCTCGCTTTGGCCGAAGGAGTTGATCGCCAGCGCGTTCACGATGCTCACGACATGACCGTGCGCGTGCAGATCCGTAGCGAGCTCCTCGCTCCAACCGCCGGTCGATTCCATACACGCGTGTACCCGACTGACATGGCGGTTTGAAAGCCAGCGATGCAATCTTTCGAAACCCGCCGCGGAATGAGGGAAATGATTGGTATGAAGCTGATCCTTAACGCGCAGTGCACAATGGAACTCGAACTTCCCAACATCGATGCCAAGAACGGCCAAATCCACGGCAACCCTCCTTACCGCGGTAGCCTCGACCAGTCTGACAGATACGAGCTGTTGCCTTGGCGGCACGCCCTGGATTCCGTCCGGTTATCACCTACCGCACGAGCTGCTCGGGCACCAATCTAACGGGCAGGCTCTCGGGCCCAAGAAAATGTCGGTGTCACCGAGCATTGGTGGGAACGTTCGATCCCACCGCCGGAGAACCGGCCGGATGAACATATCAGAAAATGTTAGACGGGCCCACGACGCCGAATCAGCGGGGAGATGACCACTGGGCCAGGCCACAACCAGAGGGCGGCCGATTCGCAACCGGCTGGCGGGATGACGTTTGCGTTCACGGATATCGAGGGCAGTACGGCGCGATGGGAGCGCGACCGCGTCGCAATGCAAGATGCCGTGCGACGTCACGATGCAATTCTGCAGATGGCCATTGCGGAACACGGCGGTTACGTCTTTAAGACCATCGGCGACGCCTTCTGCAGCGTGTTCGCAGCGCCGCAGGAGGCCGTCGCCGCGATGCTTGCGGTACAACAGTCGCTAAGCGCCGAAGATTTTTCGGCGGTCGAGGGACTGCGCGTACGCACGGCGATCCATACCGGTAGTGCCGAGGTACGCGGAGGCGATTACTTCGGTCCGGCGCTTAACAAGGTCGCGCGCCTATTGGCGATCGGCCACGGCGGTCAGGTTTTGATGACTGCCGAGACGGCTGCGCTCGTCGACGGCACCCTGCCGGCTGACGTGACGCTGCGCGACCTGGGCGCGTATCATCTCAAAGACTTCACCAAGCCGCAGCGCTTGTATCAGCTACTGGCTCCGGGGCGGGAGGCGGAGTATCCGCCGCTGCGTTCGCTCGGAACGCTGCCCAGCGACCTTTCCATCGTCGATGCGGCGGAGTTTCACGCTGTTGCCAGCTTCAGCGGACGCGACGACGAGCTCGCCGCCGTAGGTGCGGCGCTGCAAGATGACGGCGCCGTCGCGGTGGTTCACGGCCTAGGCGGGGTCGGCAAGTCGTCGATCGCCCGCGAGTACGGCTGGCGCAATCGCGATAAGTACTCCGTGCTTTGGTGGCTGAACGCGCAGACGGAAGATGGAATCATAGACGGGTTACTGCGCTTGGGCACGATGTTCGTGCAGGGTCTCGATCAACTGCCGGATCGGCGCGTCGCGGCACAACGAGTGATCAATTCGGTGCTGGGCGGCTTCGATAAGCCGGCGCTGCTGGTTTTCGATAACCTCGAAGACCAAACGCTCTTGCGAACCTGGCTCCCCCGCACGGGGGCGCGCGCCGTGGCCACTTCGCGGGTGACCGCGTTGGACAGCGACATGATCGCGATTCCGTTGCAGGTTTGGTCGCTGGAGACCGCCGTCGCGTACCTGCAGCGCGCGAGCGGACGTACGGACCTCAGCGAAGCCGAAGCGCGTGCCATTGCCGAGGCGCTTGGTGCGCTACCGTTAGCAATGGCGCACGCGGCCGCGGCGCTTCGCAGCGAACGGATGGTAAGCCCGCAGCATTATCTTGAGCGCGTTAGGGCGCATCTCAAGAATGCGCCCCGCGGCGCGGAGTATCCGCTCTCTGTGTTTGCGACGTTCAGCGCCGCAATCGCGCAGGCCAACCAGCACGCCGCGGGTGCCGCGGCGGTGCTCCGTTTTGCCGCATCGTTTGCGCCCGATGCAATTCCTGACGAGCTCTTTCGCCAGCCGATTGAAAACTACACGGTCTCCGAGCTGAGCCGAGCAATCGCCGACGAGATGCATCTGGACGAAGCCCTCGGCGCGCTCGACCGGCTTTCGCTCTTGAAGTTTACGGAAAGACTGCGCAGTTACGGTATCCACCGGCTCGTACAGTTGGCCGCGCACGACCTCGCCGGCGACGCCGAGCAGTGGCGTGAATGCGCCGTTATCGTTGCCAATGCAGCGTTTCCAGCCGTCGATTTTGGGATGTGGCCGCAATGCGAGCGGCTACTGACCCATGCTCGCTCCGCACTAGGCGCCTTGTCGAGCGATGCCGAGCTGCTTCCGGCAGCCGAGCTGGCCTTTCGCTGCGGACGATACCTTCGAGAACGGGGCGAGTATCGCGCATCGGAGCAACTTCAAGCGCGTGCATTGGCAATTCGTGAAAATTGTTCGGACCCGATCATCCCGACGTTTCGGACAGCTTGACGAACCTCGGGATCGCCGTCGCCGAGCAAGGGCGTCATGCGGAGTCCGTGCCGCTTTTTGAACGTGCGCTGGAGATTCGAGAGAGGGCGTTCGGCCGGGACGGTGCCGGCGTCGCAGCGGCATTGCTGAACCTTGCGCATGGCTACGGCGAACAGGGCCGCTTCTCGGAGGCGGAGCCGCTGAATAAACGCGCGCTGGCGATCTTTGAGAGGACGCGCGGGCCGGACCATCCAGATACCGCATTCGCACTGGTCAACGTCGCGCACGAACATATGAGGCAGGGCCGCTATGCCGATGCTGAGCCGCTGCAAGAGCGTGCCCTGGCGATTCGCGAGAAGGTGTTGAGTCCCGGTCATCCAGACGTTTCCGTGAGCTTAAACAACCTCGCGGACCTGTACCGATGCCAGGGACGCTATGCTGAGGCGGAGCCGTTGCTTACACGAGCGCTCGCGATACGCGAAAAGGCGCTTGGAACCGATCACGCATCGGTTGCAAATGTACTCGACACGCTGGGTGCGCTCTACCACGATCAACGTCGACTGGTTGATGCGGAACGAATTTACGAGCGCGCGCTGCAAATTCGAAAAAGGGCACTCGGTCCGGGCCACCCCTTAACGACAGCCACCCGGGAAGCGCTCAATGCTCTCAGCGCTGAGAAGCAGCGATGAACGGTCGAGCCTAGCGAAATAAATAGCCCCAGCGGGATTTGAACCAATGCTCGGGGGTTCCCGACAATCCCGACCGCGCCCGACCGCTCCGTTAGAAATGTTCGTTGTGCTCTCTTTATGAACCCAGCGACCATTTTCGGAATGCGAATCGAGGCGGACGAACGGTTACATCGTTTGGACGACGGTCATGCTCCATGGCGGCAGCTGCATGGTGAAGCTATTCTGCCAGCTCGGTAGCGTTTTCTGCTTAGGGCCCTTCCAATTGTTCCTTTTCGATGCCTTGTAACGTAACTTGTCGTACCACCACACCGTTCCCACGGAGCCCGACGGCTTTCCAGCGATCGTCACGGGCACGCTCTGCGCCGATTTTTCGCTCAAGTTGAAGAGCATCAGCGCATAGCCGCCGTTGTACGTCGTCGCGTAGGCACGAACGTCTGGAAACCCCGCGACCGACACGCCGAGCATGTGCTCGCCGTTACGGACGAAGTGCGATGCCACCTCATATGCGACCGCAGTCGGCATCAAGGTCCCGAGTGGTACGTCCTTGGTGCTGCAATGATGGCGAACCGTCCCAACGGAAAAGATCATTGATCCGCCGTACTTTTGGAAGCCGTAGAGCGTTGGACTAAAGTCCCCGCCGTGCGCCGGCGTCTGGCAGTCGCCGTAGGCGGCATGCCAGGTGGCACGCGCGATACCGTCCTTCAACATCTCCCCAACGATTTGCCCGGCATAAAGCGCCTGTGTGATCGACATCTCTTGCTTGTCGCCGGGAGCGGTTGCCGACCCAATCTCTCCGACAAAGATCGGCGTCCCCGCCCGCCCTGCACTGGCAAGCTCTTTATTGATCAATTTGATACCCTCGGTGAAACCGATCGGTCCGTGGTCGATCAAAGTGGTATCGTTGACGTCGGTGCCCTTTTGCGGATAGAAATGTACCTCGACGCAATCAAATTTGGCTTGACTGAAGACCGTCTGGCTCCATGTCGAGTTGCCTATAGATCCATCGACACAGACGTTGATGGGTATCGGCGACGCAGCTTTCATTTTAGGATAGAAATCCGTGCTGACAACCCGCGCGTACTGTAAGGGGTCATGCGGCTTCGAGCGCAAGTCCAACGAACCTTTCACAGATTGCTCGTTCCCGACCGTCCACCAAGTCACGTTATAACCTTTGGTCTTATTCGCGTACTTGACCCAGGCTGCGGCTTCGGATGCTTTGCCGCCGCCGGTGCACTGCGCGTTCGACCCATAGTTCACCGTGATCGAAACGTCAAGGTGCGCCGGCAAAGCGATGTCTGACATGAAGTTGTCGAACGTCGAGTGCTGATTCGGCTTCAACTTGTCGCCGCAGATGCCGGGGCCGTCCGTATTCGTCATCCAGTGGTAGCGATCGGCAGCCTTTCCGCCCGGCCACCGCGTTGTCGTCAATCCGGCCTGTACGAACGACGCAGCCATGTTCGGCTGCGTGATATTGAACCACACCTCCTCATCTGCACCCAACACTGCTGTCGAGACTTGGGCGCCGACCTGCGATGGATCGACGACGACGCCGCTTTGCGAGAGATGATGGATCTTTCGGTCGGCATGGGAGATCGGTATCGCCGAGCCCGGTGAGTTGGAACCATTGCACGCCGCGCAGAGCGCCGTAGCAATTAAAGGGATAATCAAAGAGAAAGGCGACCGAGCTGTCGCTTGTAACGACCCTGCCCTCGAGCTCTCCTCGCAAGCTAAATTGCTTGTTTGAGGCCCTTGCCGCTTCTGACGAACTATGTGATCCCCAAGCACCTCGACGCCTCCTTCGCTGTAGCCAATCGCATAGGCCAAGGAGACGCTCAGAAGCGGCAACCCGACCCTGCTCAGTTCAGAAACACTTCGCCATCGCAGAGGATGAATCTTGCGGCCACTCACCAGCTTCACTACGCCGTCGCAGCACTACGTGGGCGATGGCCGCCGTAACTGCAGTCACCTTGCTGACCTTGGCCTGTTCTCCAAGCGGCACGCGCGGCTTGGGCGGTTCCGTGCTGGCTTCGGGAAAGGGCGGATTCACGCCGCGCTTCTAGGCGTCTGCCGAGCGCGTGTTCGATTTGTTTCATCAGCGGCTCTTCGTCGGACGAGACGGAGGTGATCGCATCGCCCGCAAGTTGACGTACTAGGCGTCGCGCGCAACACGCACGATGGCGGTGTCGGGATCGCCGTCATCAACCGGCGTGTATTGATGTGCAGCTCAATCCTCTGTGGATTTTAGAGCTTCATGGGCGGCCAAAAATGCCTGGCGGCCCGCGGGCGTCCCGCAGTAGACGGTTATCTGAACCAAAGCCTCTGTAATCTCATCGATCGTTACACCGCTCGCAACCGCAGCATTCGTGTAAATGCCTAATTCTTGGAAGCGGCCCAGTCCTGCTAGAATTCCAAGAGTCAGGATACTCCGTGCCTTCCGATCAAGTCCGGGACGGCTCCACGCATAGCCCCACGCTAATTCCGTAACGGCGCGTTGAAACGTCATCATGAAGGCATCGGAGCCTGCAAGGTTTGCGTCCACATAATTCGCGCCGAGCACCTGTCTCCGCGTTTCCAAACCCTTCTCGAATAATTCGCTATCCACGATCGCTTTAACTCCTCTTCCCTCCAGCTTGATCCCATTTGAAGTAAGCATAGGTAGCTAAGCAAGCCCAGTCAAGTTTCGAATCTGCTGTGAATTCCGGTTGTAGATCGCCCCACAACTCGAGTAGCTCAAGCAACTAGCGACCCGGCTCCGTAGGAGCAAGGCAGTGGGAGTTCACACTTGTATGAGAGCGGCCGGTATCTACTGGGAGAGCTTGGCGTTTCTACATGCCGAAAAGCACGACGTTAGCGTTACCAACCCGTCGCAGATCAAGGCCTTTGCGTCGAGCGGGCTATTGTGCGTCAAAACTGACAGCGTTGACGCCGCACTTATAGCGAGGTTTCGCCGTGCGAACCGACCGGGATTTGGCGCCACTCGGCCCCGGAGTTCGAGAGCTGCAGACCCTTGAGCGAGGAAGTTTAATCCCCCGCCGGCGGCGAGCGGCTGGCGGGTGGCTCAAGCCGTCTTCACAGCGGTGACCCGAATGGTCGTGGTCCACGTTTGGCCCTTGTCCGCGGAGACCTGAACCGTCGTCGTTTGCTTGTCGGGTGTGACAAAGACAAACGTGGTCCGGAGTACGAGCGTCTTCCCTTTGTCGGGAACGTCGCTCGAGGTGATCCAGGTATTCCCGTGCTGCGTCAGTGTCTCGGAAGAGGATGGCCTGTCCTTATGGATTTGCACGAGCCTGTACGCCTTTGCCGACGGACTGTAGCTTATTACAGCTAGATCGTCGTGTGGCGGGTTGTCCGAGAAGTAATCGCAAATGACGTAGCCTTTATTCGCGGTCCAAGTGCAATCGGCAACGCCCGTATCGGGATGGGCAGTGCTGTATTTTGTTTCGTAGATCTGACCGCTGAAGTTCCAGCGGCCCAGCCAGATTCCGAGCTTCGCTGACTGATCGGAAGCTAGTGGAGGGTGTGCTACGCCGGCCCCTATCAGGGCCGCGAGCGCCAAGGTTGAGAGCACGGTGAACTTTGAGCGCATGATTGCCTCCACATCGCGCAAGTTTGCTGATATCATAGCGTCGCAGATGCGTCGAGCGTGACTTGATTTCGGTGACCTGGCGGTTAGCCAGGCGGAGGCGGAGCGTAAGCCATTCATACGCGAAATGGCGGAAGGGGAAACCACAAACCCGCTCATGGCGTGGTATCAGCCTCGGCAAGGATACATCAACTTCGAAATTCTCATCGTCGGAGTTGCCGTTGCGGCGGTTCCTTTTGTGAACCGGCGTCAATCGCGAGATTTGCCTGACGCTATGCGAAAAGGGCGAGACAAACGCGAGCGTAGCGCTCGAGTTCTCCGGCGGGCGCCCTTGGCAGTTATGGTGTGGGAAGACCGTTTTCCACGGGTCGAAGTGGTTTAACCCGACAAGCACGCTAAAGGCTAGAGAGCGTCGCCGAACGAAAACCGATTCGCATGAAAGACCCGCTCCCTGGCCTAGAAGCAGCAGGCAAAAAACATGTAGCCGCCTTAACCTCCTTTCTGAACACGAGATCGAAACTGTATCAGCTAGATCGTGATGGAAAGAGGGGTTCCGAAGAATGGAATATGGCAAAGTTGATATACGACTGGGCGAAGACCGCGTACGAGGAAGTAAAAGCCGAGGATGATCGCGTTCATCGCGACGCGCTCGCGATTTTGGAGGAGCACTTACCGCACTAGTATCGCGAACCATCTTAAGCCCGCATTCACTAGATGAAATCGATCTTAGCGCTTATTCGACAGGCCGGGAAGTGGTGATCGCATCATCCGCGCGTACAAGCGCGACTTGATGCGCTACGAGGAGGTACGGACGTGAAAGTACAACTTGGCGCGGTCTGGCATTTCAGCCTAGCCGTCAGAGACCCGGAGAAGAGCGCGCAGTTTTGGACCAAGAACTTCGATCTGCAGGAAATGTTCCGGTCCGATGAGGGCATCGGGCTGACGAACGACGCGATTATCATCGGGTTCTTCAAAGGCACACCACATCCGGACACGATCGACCACATGTCGTTTCACCTCGACAGTATGCGCGCGCTGCGCGAAGCGCTCGAGACGTTGAAGAAAAACGGCGTAGAACTGGAAGATCCGGGCGACGAGATCGGCCCTACAGCGCCGGGCTCGCCGCATATGGGCCTGTGGTTTCACGATCCGGACGGGTATCGCTGGGAGCTCTCGGTTCAGAACGGTGCCCGCGAGCGCTAACCGCGCAGCGCTGACGAGGCGATATGCGCTAAAATGATACCTGCTCACTTCGCGCCGCGCAAAAATGATGGCGAGACGATCTACAAGCTTACCGTCAAAGATGTACCCGTAGATGGGTTCTGGTTAGTCAGCCTCTACAACGCCTAGCGATACTATCAACAGAGTCTGTACGGCGCCTATTCCCTCAAAAACATCACGGCGGAGAAGGGCACAGGCGACTCGGTTACGATCCAGTTCGTCGGGTGCAACGGCACGATTCCAAACTGTTTGTCTATCATGCCCGGGGGGACCTATACGGTGCGGCTTTATCGCCCTCGCGCCGAGATCCTGAACGGTACATGGGCTTTCCCCGGAGCTCAAGCGATTAGCTGACCACGCCGAGCGGCGCGCCTTCGATAGACGATCCCTCCGAGCTTAGCGAAGGGCGAAGGTAGCAACCGCTTCTGATTCGCACGAACAACCGAATGGCAACCGCCGACCGTGTGAAACCACAAAAACTGGGTCCATTTGGTAAACGCTTCCGCAGCTTCGCTCGCAGAAAGGGCTCCCCCGAGTGCCGCCGTCACTCGTCGTGCCGTACAGACCGTTCACAGCAATTACACTCGCGCTCGGGTGTAGCCCGCGGTCCGGACGCACAAATCGGTGTATTACGCGGTACGACGACCCCGTCGTAGGGTGAACGATGCTGTGAGCCGGCGCGCCCGCCGAGCCTGGCGTGGCGCCGATCGGCGGCTGCGATCCCCCGCATCCCGCGAACAACGCTGCGATGACACAGTTGTTTATTGCATAGTGGCTAAGATTCCAACGTCTCATGTGCGCTTCGCTCCTTGCCTACGGAACGCCGGAGGCGACCGGGAGCGCAAGCATCGCCGTCGTGCCGGGAACCGCTTACCGCCGTCGAACTTTTCTCCAACGGAGCCTCAGAGGCTGGAGGAGCGGAATATGTTGCGATCACCGTCGATCCGTAACGGCGTACCAGGCGCCCTAAGCCTTGCAATTTTGACAGAGGAGTTTTGCTTATGATCATGCGCAATGTTTTAGCGATTGGGCTCGGGGCCGTGATTCTTGTCGCATGTGGAGGTCAAAAAGCTGCGCAGCCCGGGGCGGGGATTGTGCCCGCTGAAAAGAGTGTTCTCTCCCCGGTGACACCGGACCATGGCCGTTGTGTGAGCACCAACGGCGTAAAGACGACGCCATGCCCGGTCAGACTGACGAAGAAACACAAAGTGGAACGAGATAACCATTAGCGGACAAGGCGTCGTCAATTTAAACATTGGCTACCGAGAAGGCAGTTGCAACAACTATTGTTACTTTAAGAGAGTCAATGCAACCAAATGGGATGCGTACGCCGGGTCGGCCTGCGGTTCAATTGAACTGGCCGGCGAAGGTTTGAACGGGAGCGGTTTAATCATAGGCTACGGGTACTTCAAGCTCATAAACAAGTATTGTCCCTAGTACCCGTCCTGCGCAGGAAAATTGACGGAAGAGGCTGTTCGGCAGATAGCAGAGGCGTTGGCTTAGTAAATCGCGATCGTGCCCGGCCCAGCAAGGGTTGCCCGCTTGCTTGCGGGGATACGGACCACTGTGTTTCGTCACTTGACTTTGGCGTTCTCTTCGATTACCGCAGCGGGCCTGTTGCCTATGCCGGCCGTGGTTGATAACTGTACGCAGTGTTCTTATGCAGGTCGGACAAAAGATTCGCATTAACGCCGAGGGTCTGAGCCCCAAAGACTAGGCCACGGATAATTGCGGAACTCCGGCCAATGAAGACCAGTGGGCTTGCCCCTATCCGTAGTCCAGCGGATGCTGTGGCTTCCATCGATCAGCTCGCCAATTTTGCCGCCCTGGCAAAGGCTTCCGGAGTTTTGTTGGCCAGCGATCGATGAGGGCGAACTTCGTTGTATTCGCATCGCCACGCACGCGCAGCTCGGCGAACCGATTCTAGGGCATCAAACTAGGACGTATTGAGCAACTCTTTACGAACGCTTGCACCTGAAGCCCGGCTCGTTTTGCGCGGTCTGCCGCGGATTACGGCGGTCAATTTGCGAGGCTGACCGCGGCGGCAACCGGGTAATGGAGATTCTTACCGGTTATGGTCTTTGTCGGATTGCCGCCGCCGGGATAGTCATAATACATGATGGCGCCTTCACAATACGCTTTATGGTTCTTACGTACAATTATGCAGTCGGGCGCAACGAGCGTCCGGTCCTGAATCCAAAAATGGAAGAGAAAAGCTGCATTGTTGAGCGTCAACTGCTCTTTATAATCTCCATGCCCTCGGTTGAGAAAGTACCGATAGATCCAATACTGATTGCAAGCTGGCGCAATCGCCAAATACTGGCCGTCAAACTCGACTCCGCCCGGACCCGACTGGCCGCAGAAATAGCGGCCGCCCCTGAGTTTGATGTTCCTAATCGCGTTGGCACCGCGTGAAAGCTCCGCAAAGCCGGGATAGGGACATCCACTAGAGCAGCTGCTTCCCGAATAGCCGATCCAATAGCCATCGATGAAGAGATTACCACGATTGTCGTAGCTCAGCGCGTTGGGATACCTGATGTCGCTGGACGCCTGATATGTTTTGGGCACACCCTGCGCTTTGGAATAGATCAGGACGGTTCCGGGTTTATTTCTGTTGCTTGGCTGATTCGAGACCGCCAGGCTTCCGCTCGCGAAATCAACGGAACAATCGTCAGGCCCGTCAGAATCTCTCAAGGCTTCTATGGGTTTGCTCCCGCCGTGTGCGTACTCGACGATTTTCGAGCGGCTGGTGATCCAAACGTCGCCGGTTTTATCGACGCATTCGCCACCGGGCGCCTCGACGTCCAGCGCTCCGACGAGCTTGCCATCCGGAAAGGTGTAAGCGTACACGCGAGAGCCCCCGGGCGTAAAGTCGGAGATGTACAACAGGCTTTCACTCTTAGCTTCCGGAAGCATCCACGATCCGCTGCGATCGGGATGCGTCAGAGCTGCGCGGCTTTGCGGCATCGCGCTCGGCGCACCGATCGACGGCTGCGCTCCGTCACAACCGGCGAGCAGCGCGGCCGCCAAAGATAGACTCAGCGCCGTATAATCAAGGGCCGAAGGTTTCATGTGCATCGCTCCTTAAAACGCAGAAGCACCGCGAACAAAGCATTGTCACAGCGTGGCCAAAGAGCCATGCTCAGCTTCATAATAGCACCGAAGCCGCAATCTCGGAAGGGGGCTGACGGATAGAGAACGTGTTTAATGCAACGAGACGGGGCGAGCGGAGCTGGGTTGATCGGCGCGACTTGTTTTAGGTTTCCGCAAAAACGGCCAGATAAAAACCGTCATGCAAACGGCAGCGCAGCCTGCTAGCTCGGGCGCCGGGAGATTGTGCGCAGCAGCGAGGTTTTGCCCGGGAGGATATTCCGTTACCGTGTTATCCTCAAGGTCGGCGACAAAGAGATAGCCGGCACTGCCTAACGCCAGCGCATCCGGCTTGCTTACGGTACGGAACGACTTCTTATGGCGGTGGCTTTGGATGCGGCAGCTACGGCTGCGGAACAGTCTTTACGTTTATACGTGGCGAGTTCGCGTGAAACGCCCGGTGCAAGATTAGGGTTTCGCTCTAGCCAGGAGCCGAGGGCTCTCGTTCGAACGGTTATTATGGTCGAGCGTTCGCGCGTCGAGGAGGCAATAGATGAAAGGTTCCGATTATGGTTCCTCCGCTTTAGGTATTTACGCGACCCTGGCAGTGCTTTCGGGATGCGGCGGGTGGCAGCCGCCGACCGGCGCCCTCGCGGCCCGCTTCACTTGTTGCGCGTCGAATGCGCGCGGACGCAGATAATACGATTGCGTTAGTGCGCACTTCGGCCGAACTGTACAGTATGTCGGCTTCCGAATGTCTGCGGCGTTTCGACTCGGCAAGCCGTTTCAAGACGAGACAATCAAGCTCTTCAGTAGCATCATCGATACAAAGCTGCCTCGTTATGCATCCGGCCGGCCCGAGCAGGGCTTGAATGAGGCACCGCCGTAGGTTGGCCACATAGGTGGCTCTTTGCTGACCGTTTACTTGGAGCGTCTACGCCTACTTGGAGTGTCTATGAGCCGTTTTGCTTTCAGCATCCGATCGTTATCGATAGCAACTTCATTGTGTCTCGCTGTAATAGCTTGCCGAGGCAATAACGGCATGGCGGTACCGCCCGTGATGCCGCTTGCTGGGGCGAACAGTGGCCAAATATCTCTCCAGCCACTTGCGAGGCGCAAGATTAGACACGTCGTTATCATCATTCAAGAGAACCGCAGCTTCAATAATCTGTTCTACGGTTATCCCGGTGCGAGAACCGTCAAGTACGGCTACGCTTGCGTGGGGAAGATGCCCGACGTGGCACCCGTCATGGTGCCGGGCTGCGGCCAAGGTTCCAAAAGAATTAAGGTCCGGCTAAAGCCGATCGGCTTGGCAACGAGGTGGCAGCTCGAACACAATCCCAACGGATTTATCGCGGCGTGCAACGGCACCGGCATCATACCAGGCACCGATTGCCGGATGAACGGCTTCAATCTCGAGAGCTGGAACTGCAGTACACCCCACCATCCGAAGTGCCCGATCGAATACCCGCCATACGCGTACGTGCCGCACGAAGAAACTAAACCGTACTTCGAAATGGCGCGCCAGTACGTGCTGGCCGACAAGATGTTTGCTTCAAACTTCGACTCGACCAGCTTCATGTCCCATCAGTTCATCATCGCCGGTACGAACCCGGAAAAGACGATCGGCATCCCCCAAACGTGGTGGGGTTGTCCGGGCGGAAACTCGGATCGCATTGCGATTCTTGGCCTTCGCCGGGTTTGGCCGAAGGGGTACGTACGCGCGTGTTGGGATCAGCGCACCCTTGGCGATGAGCTCAATGCTGCCGGCATCTCGTGGTCGTTCTATGCAACGCCCATTGGAGGAAGCCCCAGTGCACCCTGCGGGCACAACGGCATCGACGGCGACGGCAGCGGCAGCGGTTCGTCAAACGGAGGCGGTATCTGGAGCGCGTATCAGGCGATCGAGGACATTTGCTACAAAAAAAAGGAGTGGGATACGCACATCCTGACGCCGCCTAAGCAGTTCCTCAAGGACATAGGGGGAGGAAAGTTCAGCAGTGTGACGTGGATAACTCCCACCTGGTTGAACTCCGATCACGGAGGGTCGGGTTCGTCAACCGGGCCGTCATGGGTCACGTCGCTCGTCAATGCGATCGGCGAGTCGCAGTACTGGAACTCGACCGCAATCTTTATCTTTTGGGACGACTACGGCGGTTGGTTCGATCCCGAGGCACCCGCGCATGTTGACGATGCCGGACTCGGCATGCGTCTTCCGTTGCTGATCATTTCACCGTATGCAAGAAAAAGTTACGTCGACCACACGCCTTACGAACACGGCACGATCCTAAAGTTTGTCGAGGACATCTTTGGACTGAGGCGCTTAACAAGCTGGCGAGTGACAAGCGCGCCAGGCCACCGAACGATGCATTCGACTTTTCGCAGAACCCGCGTAAATTCGTCCCCATTAACGCTCCGCTGGGCGCGAACTATTTTTTACAGGAGCCGGCGGACGGGCAGTTGCCCGACTCGGACTAGCATGCGCGGATCGACTTAAGACCGGGGCTCTAACCCGACCTTTTCGCGACCACGCTTATCGGAGCAGAACCTACATGGGAAGCTACTTCAACGAACCGTAAACCTATCGAATCCAGAGCGCCTCTCACGCCCTAACTCGTTGCGACAGTGTTCGCAGAACTCAGGAATGAGGCCGATGGAATTGTGTTGGGACCCGATGGGAACTGGTGGCTTGGCAACAGCCGTCATCCTAGCGGCGGCCGAAAGGCGTCGCAGAGTAAGTACGGAAGGCGCGGTGTAGACATCCGCTGCCGCACCTAGGGGGGATGGCCTGTCGGATCGCCGCCCTGTCGCCTTGCGAAGCTGGGAACGAAGTCCGTATGCGAGGCGCGACGGCGAACGATTAGGGGGGCGGCGCGAACAGGCGCTCGATCTCCGTCTCGTCTAACATCTGCGCGGTTGCGGCGGCATCGTCGAAGATGCCCGCGGCGAGCGCACCTTTACGCTGCTGCAGCTCCAGAATTCGTTCTTCGACGGTGCCGACGGTGATGAGCTTATATACGAAGACCGGGCGGTGCTGGCCGATGCGATGGGCGCGATCGGTTGCCTGACGCTCGACGGCCGGATTCCACCACGGATCGTAATGGATGACCGTGTCGGCGGCGGTCAGGTTCAATCCGGTGCCGCCCGCTTTGAGGCTGATCAAGAACAGCGGCACCTCGCGGTTTTGAAAGCGTCGCACCGGCGTTTCGCGATCCTTCGTTTCGCCGCGAATTTCCACGTAGTCGATGGCGCGTGCAGCGAGCTCCGGTTTTATCAGATCCAGCATCGAGGTGAACTGCGAGAACAGCAACACGCGTCGGCCTTCGTCGATCAGCTCGGGCAGCATCTCGAGGAGCGTCTCGAGCTTGCTCGAGTCGCAAACATTGCGTGCGGCCGGAAGCTTGACGAGCCGCGGGTCGCAGCAGACTTGCCGCAGCTTGAGTAGTGCCTCGAGCACGACGATCCGGCTGCGTGCCAGGCCACGGCGTTGCATCTCGGCGCGCACGCGTTCGTGCATCGCGAGGCGAATCGTTTCGTAGAGATCGCGCTGCGCCCCGTCGAGCTCGACCCGCGTGACGATTTCGGTCTTCTCGGGCAGGTCGAGCGCGACGTCTTCCTTGGTGCGCCGCATTAAAAACGGTCGCAGTCGCGCCGCCAAGAGCGAGCGGCGCTGCGTATCGCCGCGTTTTTCGATCGGCGTGCGAAATAGGCGCGCAAACTGCGTTCGGTCGCCCAGCAAACCGGGTATCGCGAATGAGAAGATCGACCACAGCTCGTCGAGATGGTTCTCGATCGGCGTGCCGGTGAGCGCGAGGCGTTGCGCCGCGCGTAAGTGCGCCGCGGCCTGCGCTCCCTTCGACCGCGGATTCTTCACGAACTGCGTCTCGTCGAGCACGACCATCTGCCACTCACGCTCGGTCAGCCGATCGGCATCGCGGTGGAGCAGCGCATAGCTCGTCAAGGCAACGTCGTTGTCTTCGATGCGGTCGAAACGCTCGGCACGGTCATTCCCGGAGAGCGACACGACGCGCAAGTGCGGTACAAAACGCGCGATCTCCGCGCGCCAGTTCGGCAGCACGCTGGTTGGCGCGACGATCAGCACCGGTCCGCACAAGCGCCCGTGCGCCTTTTCGATCGCCAGATGGGCCAGAAACTGTACCGTTTTGCCGAGACCCATGTCGTCGGCGAGCACGCCGCCGAAGCCACTGCGCCGCAGCAGTTGCAGCCACGCCACGCCGCGAGCTTGGTACGCTCGCAGCTCACCTTTAAACGTGTTCGGCAGGGCAATCGGCTCGTTCTCCGCGTTGATGAGTTCATTCAATGCGGCACGCAACCGTCGCGTCGCCGGCGACCATTGCAGCGGTACTGCCGCCTCGAGGCCGTCGATCGATCCGACCTGCGCCAGCGTCAGTTCGAGCCGGCCTTCCTTGGTGAGCGGCGTGTCGAATAGCTCGACCAAGGTCGTAACGATCCGCTCGATACGCTCGGATGGTAGCGCGGCGAATGCGCCGTTGGGTAATCGTCCGTAGAGCGTGCGCGCGCGCTCCACGCTCAGCTCGGCCGCGAGTTCTTCGGCCGAGTGCACGCCCAGCGTTTGCAGCGCATCGACGACGACTGGCAAGAGCGAGACGCGCTGCGCGCCGAGATCGATGCCGATGTCAAGTTCGAACCAGCGGTTCGCGCCTTCGACGATCTCCGCGTCCCAAGCCGCGTCGTCGATGTGCACGACCTCGAACGGAAACGCCGAATCGGTTTCGATCTGCCAGCCACGCTCGCGCAAAACTGGAACGGTGGTGTCGAGAAAACGCACCCACGATCGTTCGCTAGCTGAAAACTGCCCGCGTGGCCACGCGTTTGGCTGCAAACCATACTCGGCCAAGGTCGCCCTCGCGGCCGCTTCGAACGCGAGCCGTCGCGGCCACACCATCGCGACCCCTTGTTCGTTCGTCTCCTGAAACTCTAACGTAACATCGTCAGGACACACGATCGTGCCTCCGTACGCGAACGTCAGCTCCGCAATCGCTGGAAGACCGCGCAGCGCCAAACGCACGACGGGATCGCGTTCGACGACGCGCAGCCGCCTGTCCGACTCGGGGGGCGGAATGGCGTGCGCGATCGGAATGCGATGCCACATCGTATGCGCGCGCCGCGCTTGCGCTGCGTTGAGGGAAGGTGCGAGCGCGAGCGCGCTCGCCAGCTCTCCGGCGATGCCCAGATCGATCGTTCCGGCGGTGTTGGCCTCCGGATCGGCGTACCAGAGCGGATCGCTCGGCAGCAAGCGCGCCGGCTTGCGGCCTTCGATTCCCGGCCGTTGCCGTCCGTCGGACGGATCGAGCCGCCAAACGAACTGCGCGTCGCTCACGTCCGCACGCCGCAGCGGCGAATGCTTCGTCGAGTGCCAGTACACGCGGCCGCTTGCGAGCAGCAAATCGAGCAGCGTCGCGAACAATTTCGGATTGAGCGTGCCGAGGCCGGTTAACCCGCACACGCTCGCGAGCCTTCCGATGGTGCGATCGCTCGGGGTCGCGTACCGTCCAGTGCCTTGCGCGAGGATGGATAAATCGATCGCGCGACCCATCGGGCGTTCGCCGTGTTTTAGCAGCGTTACAACACGCGGAGTCACGTTGACCCGCGGAACGTAGTACGATTCGCGAACGTCGAGCACGTAGAGCACGTGCTCGCGACGCGGCTCGGTGCC
Source organism: Vulcanimicrobiota bacterium (assembly GCA_963748875.1). Classification (GTDB taxonomy): domain Bacteria; phylum Vulcanimicrobiota; class Vulcanimicrobiia; order Vulcanimicrobiales; family Vulcanimicrobiaceae; genus Cybelea. The sequence goes on along the minus strand of CAVVKC010000001.1, from coordinate 2,993,639 downwards.
TTCGAAGCGCCGCGCCGTGATCGCTTGCAGCCAGCTATCGACGGCCCCGTCGGCAGCATCGCGCATGCCGCCCTCGGCGGCGAGGACTGCGGCCGCGGCTCCATGCTTGCAGCTGCGCCCGATGGGGCAATCGCAGACGCTGCGCAGTCGGCGCTCGCCATCGCGCCAGTCGATCGCAACTTCGTAAGGAACCGCCGACGTTCCGCGTACTGATGCCGCGATGCGATCGTTTCCTGCGGCAACGTCGAGCCGCACGACTCGACCGGTGCGCGCGTAGTCCATTCCGCGCGAAAACGTCGTCGAATCGAAGGAAGCACGCACGATGTCGAGTGTGAAGCGCACCGCCGTCTTTACGACGTTCGGTGCGTCGCTCCATGCGGCGCAATTCGCGCGCGGGTCAAGCGACTGCCCGCATCGAAGCGTCCAGTGTATGCTGCGCCGTGTTGCGCTTTTCGCGGGTCTTGCGTTTCTCATGCCCTGCGATCGATCGCTGAGAGTTTCAGGGCACTAGCGTGATTCAACGACGCCGAATTTCCGATAGGGCGTTTCATGGTGGCTCTGCTATCGTACGCTCTTGGGGCCAGATGGACGCGCCCGCCAGAGGCACGCGGAACGTTCCTACTTAGCCCCCAGGGGGTGAAGCGAGCATGGAGCAGAGTCCCCGCCTCGCGACGCGGGGACACCGTTAGGCGGCGGTACAGTTTAGTGAATGGCAATCCCTACCGGGGAGCTGAGCCCGATTTACCGCCTTTTATTATTGTCGTCGGCGCAACCTTACGGTTTGAGCCCGCGGCATAGAAAATAGCTCCTCCCAAAACTTGATCTCCAAATACGGGCCGGTCGACGTCCCTCGTAGAGCTGGGCGGCTTCATGCGTCGCAGCGGCGAAGCGGCCATGCAATATGATCGCGGCGCGTAGCCGGCCGTTCCTTCAAATTGAGCTTGCCGAAGGCATCAGCGTTAGCAAGGTGTTCGTGATGCTTGCCGCTTTGATCTCGCTTTTTATTGATCAATCATTCAACGGCGTGTATCAATCTATCCAGCAGTATGCGGGCGGAAGCCTAGGTGCGAGCGCCGATGAGTTGCCCTGGACGTTGATCGGATTCAATACGTTCTACTACGTCATGCTTTTGCTCACGCCTTGGCTCATCGACCGCTTCGGCCGAAAACCGGTCTTCGGTTTCGGACATCTGACGTTCGGCGTTCTTACGTTGTACCTCGCAACGACCGTTTCGTTAAGCGGCTTCATCGCCGGCCGCTGCTTTCAGGGGATGGCGCAAGGAACGTTTTTCGTATGCGCCGTGGCAACTGTGTTGACGCTCTTTCCCCCGAATCTGCGCGGCGTAGCATTTTCGTTCTTTTCGGTTACCTCGCTCTCGGGTGCGGCGGCCGGGCCGTTCATCGGCGGCTGGTTTATCGACCACGCGTATTGGCGCGACGCATTCGTCTTGTACGCCTTACTCCCCGCCTTCGCGGGCGTAGTCGTCTTCACGCTGCTAGAAGCGCCGGGTCCTCGATGGACGGGGCGCTTCGACGTTCCGGGCGTCGCGTTCGCATTACTCGCATTCTTCTGTTTCGAATACGCGTCGTCGTTCGGTGAACGCAGGGATTGGCTTTCGAGCCCGGACATCGTCTGGTGTTGTTTCCTCTCCGCGTTCGGATTTGCGGGATTCATCTGGCGCGAATTGTGTGAAGATCGGTGTGGCTTCATCCAATTAAGAATATTTAATATCCGAAATCTCGCGGTCGGCAGCGTCCTCGGATTCGGTCTCGGCGTGCCGCTTTTTGGCGCGAACCTTTTCCTGCAGTATGCGCAAACAAGCCTTGGCTTTCCACCGTCTACTGCGGGCGCGCTCCTGCTGCTGCGAATCCCCGCGATAATGCTTGTGGCGCCGATTGTCGTGATGCTGGTAAATGCCGACAAGATCGACGTCAGGATCCCGGTGGTAATAGGTTTCCTGCTCGTGCCGCTTTCCTACGTGTTACTCGTGACGCATACCGCGTCGGGATCAGATTTCACGACGTTCGTGCTCGCCGTCGTTATTTCGGGTGCCGGTTTTGCGTGCCTCTTCTCACCGATCGCAAACGTACTCGTTCGCTCGCTCCCCACCGAAGTGCGCGCTGAGGGCATTGCAATCTTTAAGATCGTGTTGTTACTTGGCGGGTCCGTCGCCTCTACCGCCCTTGCCGTCATCTACGACCACAGCTGGGCCTGGTATCAAGCGCTGCTCGCAGGCGGGGCCACGTTGAGCCACTTGGTGCCGATCGGTATCGTGCCGACGCTGCCGACGCTATCGTTCCTCGTCGATCAGCAAGCGGCCATTCTTGCCTACATGGACAACTCTAAAGTCGTCGCCCTCGTCTCTCTTCTCAACTTGCCGCTTGTCGCTTTACTAAGAAAGCCTGAGGCCGCGTAACGTAACGAAACTGCCATCGCAGCCCCCGAAGGCCGGGGATACCCTGTCGTAATCAATCGCCAGGCTTCGGTTCGTGGCGCAACGCAAGTACGGCGCTCAGAGGTTGCAGGGCCATTCCCCACTGAGGCGGCATGCGATAAGGTGCTGCAAGGGTATCTAGAGAAGCATCACTAATTCTATGCTACCATGCGCGCCGAGTCGCGAGTGAAAACGCACGTGTTGTGATCGCAGCTGGGCGGTGGGCCTAGGCATAGATACGAAGCGGCAATTGGATAAGAAAACGCTAGAGCGGCGCCCTCGCGAGCGCTGCTCTAGGATTTTTCACAGCGCAATCATTGAACCGTCGTCTGCAACTGCGCGGGGCCGGATCCGCTTTGCTCGTTCCAAACGTCGATCGTCACCGGGTCACCGGCGTTGAGAACCCAACAGTTTTGACCGTACTCGCCGGTGAAGCCCTGAATGACGATCCTTCTATTCGTCCACCGCGTTACATTCAGCGTGACTAGCTCGCCGGTCATGCCGGCCTGCCAAGTATTGCCGCATTGTTCGTTGGTCATCGTAAATTCGAGGCAACACGAGTCGCCGTTATACGGCTGCATAGTTCCAAAGCCGCTTCCTTCAATAATGATCTTCTGAGTCTGCTGTGCGATGATACTGCTTACGGACGCGATCGTCGGAGTTAAAGGTCCGACTGTCGTTTGCCATAACGCAGGACCCGATTGGCTTTGCGCGTTCCAAACTTCAATCGTCACCGGGTCACCGGCATGGAGAACCCAACAGTTTTGACCGTACTCGCCGGTGAAACCCTGAATGACGATCCTGTTATTGGTCCACCGCGTTACGTTCAGCGTGACCAGCTCGCCGGTCATGCCGGCCTGCCAGGTATTGCCGCATTTTTTGTTGGTTACGGTAAACTCGAGACAACACGAGTCGCCGTTGTACGGCTGCATAGTTCCAAAGCCGCTTCCTGCAATGACGATTTTCTGGCCTTGCCGATTGGTGATCGTGCCTACGGACGTGATCGTCGGGGTTGAACTTCTGGCCGAGGGCACCTGTGAGGACTCGACTGAGTTGTGGATCACTGGCGCTTGAAAATTGCTCCCGGCGCAGCCCGCGAGAACGGCGGCGCTAAGTAACACGGTTGAAACATAGCGTGCTAAGAAGGTCATTAACAATTCTCCTTTCGACTCGAAGCGAGCCGAAGCGGGGCGACGCTCCCAAAAACGCAAACAGCGCCGCTGCTAAGCAAGGCCCCTTGGGTGCTGCCGTTCCCCCGCCCCGGGCTGACCACCTGCTTGGCGGGCCAAGAGGTAACTGGAGTTGCTAAAGCTGTGCGTCTCTAGAAAGGAAGATCGCTCTTTGTCCGTCGAGCACCATGTGTGACCCGATTTCATGACCTGTCGGACAGGCAACGCGTCGACGTGACGGGTGCCCAGTAAAGTAGTCCGTTTTCCGAGGCAGAAATCCCGAGGCTGAGGCCTCGAAAGGAATCTATGTAAGAATCCTCGACGAGGCAAAGCGTCAGGCTGCGCAGCGCTTCGGTGAGTCACTGGAGGCCGCTCGTCGTCGGCCGACTTTACTCCGTCGCAGTTCTGGAAAAGACGGCCCGGGGTAAAATCGGCGCGTTAAGTACACCTCGCGCGCCGCGTCAGCTATGCTTTCGGTGGCCAGTCCGCACCGATCAATTCCGGGGGTAACTGCATCGGATCCACAGGGTAATATAGGCTTCGTAACTGGTTTCGTTCTTCCGGTTCCAGTTCAGCATCCGGTGCCCCAATAATCAGCCAAAGACACTCTGAATCCGTGTCGTTGAAGACCTGGCGTAGCAACCCCGGGCCGACGAGTACCCCACCATATCGCGGCACGGTCAGGCTCTCGTCGCCAACCCGAATGCGGCCAACGCCTTCCAGAAGAAAGTAAAACTCCTCCGCGCGGACGTGCTTATGAAGCGTATTAGCGCTTTTTGGTGGAAATCTCCACAGTCTCGCACCAAGCAGCTTGCTTTCGGTTCGCTCAAGATAGTCGGCGTTGGGGATACGCATCATATTCGACGGTCGCCACTGGAGGTCACTAGGTTCAATGAGCATGTAGCCGCTTATCGGATCGAGGTTTGGCAAAGCGCTTCCCTTTCTCGCTTCGGTTAGTCTAAGCAGGGTTTGCACCTGATTTTGCACCTGCTCGAGCTCAGCAGCCCCAGCGGGATTCGAACCACTACTCGGGGGTTCCGGGGAGTCCTGTCCGCTACCGAATCGTGTTATTTTGTGAGGCTTTTTCGCCTCGCGGCCGGGTTCGGTAGGACCCTAGGGTGTGTTCGCGGCGAAAGTGCTCACGAATGCGGGCGCGGCGCGCCGCGGATGCGACGAGGCGATCACGCGTTCATTCGAGCGACATCGGCGGCGGAGATGCCCTCGAGCGCGAGGCCGTACCCTACGCTTTCATCAACGATGCGGCGGAGTTTTTGAGTGAGGGCGACGCGAGCGTAGCTGGTCGTGAGTGGCGGCAGCTTCGCCAGTTGCTCCGCGATCTCGCGAGCACGATCTATGAGCTTGTCGCGTGAAACGATCTCGCTAACCACACCAAGCGTCTTGGCCTCGTCGGCGCCGATGATCTGCTGGGTTAGCACAAACGTCCGGCCGCGAATCGGCCCAATGACCTCCTGCCACAGCGAATGGACACCGTCACCCGGCACGATGCCGAAATTTAGATGCGGTTTATCTTGGAAGATGGTGTCGGGTGTTGCGAGGACGACATCGGCGAGCAGCGCGTATTCCGAATGGACGGTCGTAGGTCCGTTGAGCGCAACAATCAACGGTGCCGAGATGTCGAGGATGTTCGAAAGCATTTTCTTTCCTTCGCGATAGATCTTGTCGAAGCCACGAGGCGTGAAAAAGTCAAAGCCTTCCGGGTCAATATTGTCGATGAAGGCTCGACCGGCGCCGGTGAGGATCACGACGCGATTTTCGGCATCCTCACCGATTTGGTGGAAGAGCTCGACGAACTCGGTGTGCGTGTGTCCGTTAAAGACGAGCGTTTCGCCGTTGGTGTGTAAAACGATCTCGAGTACACCGTTCGACGAGCGTGTGAGCTTTGCGTGAGGAAACGAATCCTTATACGTGTCAAAGGGAGCCAAGCGTACCTCCGTTCCGATGGTTATCGTGTTGAGCCACACAAGAGCTGGTCGGAGACGCAGAAGGTTTCACTGGGGGGGTCGGGAGGATACCGATAATCGGGGTCGTTCTTCACATCGGACGATCCTTCCGTGGGGCGCGATGACGAAGCGAGCCGAAATTGGAGGCTGCTAATGAATCGGAGGCCCCTTATGCCTAATTCTGCGGAAACTGTTGCAGCATTAAGCGGGCTCGGAATGCTCGCCTCGACTGGCATAGCGGCATCTCCGGAGCGCGCCTGGTGCTTTCAATTTCAATGCAAATGGAAGCGGGGCGCAGCCGGGGGTGGAACCGATTTAAGTCGAAAAAGACAGGCCAAAATCACAAGACTCTTTTGTTCGTGCTTTCAATGGGGACGTAAAACATGATGCAACAAAATTATGAGCTTCCTCCCAAAGAGGGCTTCGTACTGACGCACGTTCTTCCAGTTGCCGATGTCAAGCGGAGTGCAGCGTTCTATGCGGACGTCTTCGGCGGGACAATCGTTCGTGAAGGCTCGCCAACGATCGTGCAGGTTGCCAACACTTGGGTCCTCGTTGATGTCGGCGGCGGTCCGACCGAAGACAAGCCGACGGTCACGCTCGCTCCGCCGAAGAGCGCGGATGAAGTAAGTTGCTTTATGAACATTCGCGTGGCCGATATTCGCAGCTCCTACGAACGCTGGCGTGCCCGCGGAGCACAGTTTATTACAGAGCCGAAAGATCTTGGTGGAGAGCTTCGATGCTACATGCGTGACCCGGATGGATATCTGATCGAGGTTGGTCAAGCTAAATAGACGCGAATTTAGCGTACCGGCTTGAGGTGGTCTCGAACCGGCTTAGTCATGCGCCGATCGGAGTGACGGCTTCCTGGTATCTCCACTTCTATAGCGACCGGGACGCTGAAGCGGTCGGCGCCTTCGATAAGCTGGCTGGTTAGGAATGAAGGAAACTCCGGCGTTACACGAATGTTACACGGAGCCTCGGAGCGTTGCAAACCCCCTAGCTGGTCCTAACCAATTCGGCCCGTTTCGGACCGCTCCGTTGCACGGCTGTTGTACGGCGGCGGTCTTGAAAATCACTAAGGGCCGTTCCGATAAGCCACCACGCCCGACGCCCTCTCTTAGGCGGTCCGCATGCCGACACGCAACTGATCGCAGTGCCAAGGATAAACGGCACCACGGTACGTTAGTAGCGACTGCACCGCCCCGAGCCTACAATCCCGTATCGACGGCCCAGTCGAGCGCGTCCTCCAGCGCCTCTTCACCCCAGAACAGCTCCCCATTGACGACGCAGTTTGGCGCTCCAAATATGCCAAGCTCGATCGCGGCCTCGGTATTCCGTCGAAGGCACGCTCGATATTCAGGCGAGGTCGCTTTTTCTGGAAAGCCCTTCGGCGCACCGACTTTATCGAGTACTGTCGCGAGTATCGAGGGGTCACCGATGTCCGCATCCTCGCCGAAGTTGGCAACGAACACGCGTCTGATGAACTCACCGCACCAAGTTTGGGAGTCGGCAGCGCAAGCAATGCGAGCTGCCAATATCGAGTTTCTCGGAAATACAGACGGCTTACGCCAAGGCAGATTTCCCTTCTTCGTGAGTCGTTCCATGTCGCGCCACATGTAGGCCCCACGCCGCACATTGAGGTTGAATGGCGAGTTATCCCACCCTTGCATTTGAAAAATCGGCCCGAGCGAGAAGGGCCTCCACACGAAATCTGCTTCTCGCTGACTGCACAATCCCTCGATCCTCATTGCTGCGATGTACGAATACGTGCTCGCAAAATCGAACCAGAATTCGAGTCGCTTAGAAGGCTGCATTCTCATCGATCGCTTTTACGTTTTAGTGCGAGACCGTAATTTGATGGAGGCTGACCATGTTTCCTTCGGCATCCTCGAGGCATGCAACACGGCAAACCGGAGTGTTGACTGGTTCGCTAACCTCAACCCCCTTGCCGCGAAGGTCGGCGACCGTTTTGGCGATATCGTCGACTTCGAAGTAGACCCCGGATGCGCTGCCGGGGGCTCGTCCGATCCATTCGAACGTCGAAACGCTAAAATACCCCTCGCCAACTTTCGCTTGAGCGTATTTCTCCGTCCCGTCCTGAACGTGTGGCGCGTCGAAGCGCAGCCCGAGCTTCTCTTCGTACCAGCTCCGCAGAGCGGCGACGTCCTTAGCGGGATACTCCGTGGACGCGATTTCCTTTACCATAAGCTCCTGTCGTTCTCCGTTCCGAAGCGCGGCACGTTCTTTGAAGAGTGCATGGATGGGCAGTCAGAACTAGTGCCAGCAGATCGCTCGCCAAGCTGTTATGTCTACACTTCTATAAGTATGGAACGACTGGCCCTCACGGCGATGGCCAGATAGCGCAAAAGTGGTCTGATTTTGATCCAGTCATCCCCAACCCGGAATCTAGGCGCGACCGTTATTAGACCGAATCGCGCCGGCAATTGTCACGATCGCCGTCGAACTTTGGTCGACGTCGTCTTCAGTGGCTGCCCATGAGGAGACGCTGATCCGCATAGCGGTCTTGGCTTGCCACTCCGTTCCGCCACACCAGCAGGTTCCATCTCATTGAGTCTGCGGCGATAACGCGCTCCGTGACGTCAGGTTCGCCGAACGAGACCAGAGCCTGATTGAGCGTCACGCCGTTGAGCACGGTCAAACCCGCCTGCCTCAGACCTCCTGCAAAACGCGTGGCCGGCGTACGGTTGCGATTCGATTATATCAGATAACCCCGATCGCCCGAGCGATTTCAGCGGCGCCCAAACATCGGCACCGCGCATGCGTCGTCCCATTTCGGGCGTATAAAATGCAGGCTCTCGCGTGGTACCGAAATGCAGTACCGGGCGCTAAACTTCATCGCGTTATGCAAATGTTTGGCCTCGCGGACCAAAGCGATGCCGGAGTCCTAGGGAGCGTTGAGCCACTTGTGGCAATCGGTCGCCCAGGAATCAGCATCGAGCACGCCATTTACGAGGTGGGCGCGGGTAGGTCACGCCGCGCGCGTGGTAATGGCGGACCCAAATGCATGAGAGGCTAGACGGATGCTCCGTGCATGCTCTTGAGGCCACTTTTCGTTCAGGTGGTCATCGGAAGTTTGATGATGCCCGGATACGCTCATCGTATCACGTTCTCCGGAGGCGTCAGCAATGTTCCGTGACCTTACCGCCATTATAGGGCTCATTCTCGTCGGCTTCTTGGTGGGGCTGCTTTTCCATGTGAAAAGTCGTGAATGCGCTACCGAGCAAGTAGCGCCGATTCCAAAAGCGACCGCCACGATGCACGAATATCGACATACTCCGCACGCGATGCCATTCCAGTAAAAGTGGGACCATTCTCGAGCAGCACTATCCAACGTTCTAAGCAGGCTCTTTTCGAGTTTCGACCGATTTCCCGAGCAGAACGGCGCCGAGCCACGTCTGCGCGATCATTCTTCGATCGAACCGCCTTCGCCGCGAAGGTGTAGCCGAAACGTAAACGACGGATCTTTCTCGCGGCGCTCCAGGAACTCGCCGAATCGAACTTGCGCGCGAAACGACTTTCCGTCGCGCATGAGACGCGAGTGCTCGGTTTCCGTATTCCCGATCTTGCGCGCGGCTTCGACGATTTTCACGAGATGTGCTGAAGGAATCGCGATAATGCCGTCAGGGTCACCCACGATCGCGTCGGTCGACGTTGCCGTCCAGTTCTCGACGCGTGCCGAAACGAGCGCTTGCGGGTCGCGATCGTGCACGTTCAGAGGTCCGCACGGATTGGATCCGAGACTGAAGATTGGAATGCCGATATCGCGCAGCTCCGCGGAATCGCGGTGACAACCCCAAATGACGATCCCGGCTAAGCCGGCTCGTTGCGCTTCGAGACCGATGAGATCGCCGATGCAGCCTTCGTCGGTGCGCCCGCCATTGTCGGCGAGCAGCACGTCGCCCGGCTCCGCCAATTCGAACGCTTCCAAAAACACGTCTACGCTGCCCGCGTGGCGAGCCGGGAGCACGCGGCCGGCGATTCTCGATCCGCCACCGAGTGCCGCGAGCCGGGCGCATCGCGGCTCGATCTCGAGTCGGACGCAGGCGTCGGCTAAATGTGCGGTGGTGAGGCCATCGAGAACGGTCAGCATACTTCTCTCGAACCGTCCGTTTAGGTCGTTGCGAGTTGCGCGGACGACTCCAGTACGAAAACGATATCCATGCTCTGTCAGGCGGCCGCGCGGCGGTACCTTCGTGATGAGGTTATTTCCTCCGTCCGCAGCGTGCCTATAGCGAGCACTCCCCTTCGAGCGCGAGGACGGCCTGTCCGTAAATGCGGACGCTGCTCGGCTGACCTTCGCGAATATCGACGGAGACGTCCATGGAGCCTGGCCTGCCCACGTGCTCGCCTTGAGTTGCACGGAAGCTAAATCGGTTGCCGTCGTGCACGACCAGTCGGTGTTGCACCAAGTATGCGCCGAGCGGTCCGTTTGCATTTCCGGTTACGGGATCTTCCGAAATGCCGATCGCAGGCGCGAACATCCTTCCGATCGTCATCGCGTCGCGCCCCTCGAGAAACGCGAACGGAAAGTACCCGTTGCATCCGATTTCGGAACTCAGTTGAACTAGAGCAGCTTCCGTTCTGCGGATGCGCCCCAACGCTTCGGCGGATCGTAGTGGAACGATGACCTTCGAATGTCCGGTTGAGACGATTTGTACGAGTGCATTCGCGCGAATGTCGTCGTATTCCAGGCCGAGCGCTGCGATGAGCCCTTCGAGCTGCGCTTCTTGCAGAACTTTTCCGAACGCGGGGGTGGCTTGCTTCATGCACACGACCAAGTCCTCCCCATCCGGTATTACCTCGACGTCAAGTACGCCGGCGCCGGTTTCCGTACGGAATGACGTACGGTGCGCCAAGCCTTCTTTCTTGGCTCGAATGTAATGCGCGGCGATCGTGGCGTGGCCGCAACTCGGGACCTCAACGGTCGGGGTAAAATATCGGATTCTCAAATCGGCGCCCAATGTGGGCGCGGGTAACACGAACGCGGTCTCCGAGCAGTTCATTTCGCGAGCGATCGCTTGCATTTCAAATGAGCTTAGGACCTCCGCTTCGAGCACGACGCCCGCCGGGTTTCCCGCGAAGAGTTCCCGCGTAAATGCGTCGATTTGATAGAGCTTGATCGATCGCGATCGTGTCATAAGACCTATCCTATCATCCACGGAGTTAGGGACATGTGCATATTCAATCGCGAGCGGGTCGGTATTCCACCTCGATGCGGGTCGAGTGTTGGAGATGGCTGTCGCATAGAGGGAACGCGTAACCTGCTTCCCTAGACAACGATTTCGAGCGATTCGTAACGATGGAATCGCATATGTTCGTATCGGCGCCAGGCCGATGCGAGACGCACGATGCCGGCCTCAACGATCGGCGGGCAAACGGCAAACGGTAGTCGGACATACTCCTTACAAGAACCATCTACAGTCATGGAGCTGCCGGGAAGAATACGCACTCCGGCGCGGGCGGCAAACTGCGTGAATGATGTCGCATCTCCAAACGGTAGTCGAACCCACAGACATATCCCGCCGGACGGCTTCTTAAACTGCCATTGCGGCAGCAGCTCAGCTAGACGCTGGCAAAAAAGATCGCAGTTGCCCTCAAGCTGGCGCCGACGAAACCTGGCGACCTGATCGAACGACTCAAGCACGCGCAAGGCGAGAACTTGCGAAGGAACAGACGTTCCTAAATCGGACAGGACTTTCAGTCGACCCAAGCGGGCAGCAATTCTCTTAGAGGCGCGGATCCATCCGACGCGCATTCCCGGCCAAAAGACGTTACTGAGCGATCCGACGGATAGGACGTTCTCCGGGTCAAAATACGCGAGGGCCCTCGGCGTCGAACCACTGAACGCCAACGCCTCGAGAGCACAGTCCTCCAGTATAGGCACGTTGTGTTCGCGCGCGAGATTCACGAGATTGCGTCGCGCATTTTCGGACATCACATGTCCGGTCGGATTCTGAAACGTCGGGATGCAGTACAACGCTCTAAACGATGACGTTGCCATTTCCTGTTGTAGTGAGCGGTCCGTGAACCCCGGCGCGAAGGCGCGCAAACGCGCTCCGAGAGTTCTGAAGGCGTCAAGCGCAACGAAAAACGTCGGCTGCTCGGTTGCTACGGTTTCGCCCGGGCTGACCAACAATGACGCCGCGAGACTGAGGCCTTGCTGCGAACCCGTCGTAACGATTATGTTGTCGGCGATAGTCGGAATCCCAGCGTCGGAATATCGCTGCGCGATTCGCTCCCGAAGGCACGGCAGGCCAGCCGGCGCGTGTATCGTGCCACGTTGAAAGAGTTGCAACTCCGCAAGAGTTGGGCTGTTCAAATACGGCAAAAACGCGTTCGGTAAGTCGGGCCGGCTCAAGGTCAAGTCTACGATGTCGTCAGGCTCCTGGAGTATCACTCCAGACGAAAGAGCGTTAAGCTCGGCATCTCGTCGCGACGTCATTCGGCTCCGTGCGGCGCCCGTCCGGACGATACTTCCGCTCCCGCGCCGTCGCTCGAGCAGACCATCGTCCTCAAGCAAGTCGTACGCGGAAACGATCGTGCTGCGACTCACGCCACCTTCGTCGGCGAGTCCACGCTCTGAAGGCAGCCGCGTGCCATCGGCGATTAGCCCGTCCAAAATCGCTTTCTCAACGGCGCCTTTGAGGCGTAGACGAAGAGGGCCTTTCCCATGCAGCCAAGGGTCGAGGAGTTGGCTTAGCGCGGCAGGCGTCAACGTCGATCCACTCTCGCGCGACGCGGCCATTCCATTCAGAGGACGCAAACGGTTTCCTCCGAGATAATCTGAGCCGCGCCGTAGATTGCAGTTCGTACGACCGCATTGCCGCTATTTTCAACAATTACGTGAAGCAGGCTCGGGGCGCCCATGGCGTACCGCTGCGCGACATCGTAGCGATATACACCGGGCACGTAGTTGAGATCGTATCGCGCAAGATACGCTCCCAGTGCGGCAACGACCCTCAAGTGCGATCGCCTGATTGGATCAAAAGAGCGACTTAATGCAGCCACCGTCGATCGCAATCGTTTGTCCGGTGATGTAGCTCGCCGGCTCGCCGCAGAGGAACGTGACGAGCGGTGAAAACTCACTAGGGGTCCCTGGTCGCCGCATCGGGACGTCGCGCTGCGCGTCGGCGTGAAGCGCCTTCTCGTCGTTGTCGTACAACTGCATCAGCCGAGCCGTGAGAATCCGACCCGTTGCAATGCAGTTGATGGTAACCCCTTCGGGCGCAACCTCACCCGAGAGCGTCTTCAACGCCGACACGAGTGCCGTTCGAAAGGAGTTCGATAGGACGAGATGCGGAATCGGCTCTTTGACAGCCATCGATGTAAGAGCGACGACCCGACCCCAGCTCTTGGCCCTCATTCCGGGCAATATCTCATTAATAAGCGAAAGCATGCTGCGAAGCATTGCGTGGTAGCCGCGGTCCCATTCGTCGAGCGATACCTGCAGATACGTTCCAGGGTTAGGTCCGCCACCGTTTGCAACCAGGACGTCGATCGGCCCCAACGCACTCAAAACCTCCGATGCGAGATCGACACCAGACCGATCATCGGTTTGATCGAAGTGAAAAGTCCGGACTGTAGGGGCTCCGAGTTTGCGCGCAGCCTCTGCAACCTCGCTGAGCCGCTCCTGGCGCCGTCCGGCGAGGGCTAGAGTCGCACCCTCCTTGGCGAGCGAGAGCGCGACGGCTTCGCCGATTCCGGAACTCGCGCCGGTCACCAAGGCGACGCGGCCGCGAAGCTGGAGATCCACTTATTGAGCCTTGCCGGCTACGGCGATGACCGCTATTTCGACCTTATAATCCGGCGTCGCGAGCTTGCTCCCGACCGTTGCGCGAGCCGGAGGATTGTGCGGATCGATCCAATGCTCCCACACGCGGTTCATCTCATCGAACGTCGCCATGTCCGAAAGCCAAATGTTTGCCGACAGTACTTGTGATTTCGAGCTCTGTGCCTGCGCTAAGAGCGCGTCGATCTTCGCCAGCACGTTCTTCGTCTGCTCGGCGACGTCGGTTGATTGGGCATCGACCTGGCCCGCCGTGTACAGCAGCCCACCGTGTATGACGCCTTGGCTCATGCGTGGACCAGGCGTTAACCTCACGATCGATTCACTAACGATAGCTAAGATGTACTCCCTTTAGAATTCCCGAGAGACTCTCGAGCGCACGAAGATGTTCGGGTGCAATGACATCGTGCAGGCGGCTCTGCGCTTTTTTCCAGCGCGGAAAAGCTTTTCGCAGGAGTTGCTTCCCTTGAGCCGTCAGCTCGTACCGTTTTGTACGGTCGTCCTTACCGCGCCCGGATTTGACCCAGCCGTCCGCAATTAGCGGACGCAGTGCCCGTGACAGAGACGTGACGTCCAGGTCGCAGACCTTAGCTAACTCCCCAAGACTGCAATGGACGAGTCGATCGAGACGTGCGAGGACGGTAAACTGCGTTTGCTTCAGTCCCACAGGTTCGAGAAGATCGTCGTAAATCGACGTAGCGCGGCGCGCGATGTCTCGTAGCAACGTACAGGCGCAAGGATCCCGGTCCTGCGGTAGGGCATGCTTGGGGTGGTTCATAGCGTTACTGTAGGCACAAGACTTGCATATACAATACTTCCATGCTATCGTTTCGTCAAGAGGGGACGCCCACCACATGGAATTACACTATTACCACGTCGACGTCTTTACGACGGTACCACTTGAAGGTAATCCGCTGGCGGTTTTCCCCGACGCTACCGGGGTCGAGGCTGGGACGATGCAGAGGATAGCTCGCGAGCTGAGCCTGTCCGAAACGACCTTTATACTTCCGCGACAGTCGAACGACCATCGGACGCGCGTGCGCATCTTTACGCCGAGCCAGGAAATGCAGTTCGCGGGTCATCCGACGATCGGTACGGCGTTCGTAATGCGCAAGCTCGGCATCGTCTCGCGCAGCTCAAAGCATTTCGTTCTTCAAGAAAACGTGGGTGACGTTGCCGTTCGAGTCGACGACGGCGACGATCCAATTCTTTGGCTGACGACGCCGCTCATAGAGAAGCTCGTGGAATACCCGCGTGAACGTTGTGCCGCCACGCTCGGCCTTCAGGCGCATCAACTCGTCGCGGACGTTCCCTGCGAGCTTCTCTCAGCCGGAGTTCCCATGATCTTCGTAGCGGTCGATAGCCCTGCGACCGTCGACCAAGCGCGCCTCGACGCGGCGGTGTTCGAACAAATCGTAAACGACCGCTCGACGCCGACATGCGTGTTCGTCTTCGCAGCTACAGATGCAGGAGCGTATTCGCGCATGTTTGCGCCACAGCTCGGCATCGCAGAAGATCCCGCAACGGGCAGTGCTACCGGGCCATTGGCGCTCTTTATGATGAAATACGGCCTCGCTCGGCGCGGCGATGGTACGCGCTTTGTCAGCGAGCAGGGAACCAAAATGGGTCGCCGGAGCTTGTTGCACGTGACCGTGCATGGCGAGATGGGCGCCGGCGGAATCGAAGTCGGAGGACACGTTGCCGAATTGGCAACTGGCGTCATGCGCATTCCTGCTTTGACGGTCGTAGCCGCGTAAAGATAGGCGCGAGTTCGACGACGTGAGCACCGCGGCATCGAAGAAAGCAGTTCTCGGCCTCATTGTTGGTCTCGGCCTTGGTGCCGGTGTGTTTTACTATAAGCGAATTGCGAGAGCGCTAGGAGCGGATTCTGATCCGGGCCTAATGCTTGCGCACGCCGACGTTCGTAAGGTTCTCGATGCCATTCGCATTAGCGACATTGCGAGCCTAACTGAATACCTTAATACCATGATTACCGGCCTGGCAAACGGCGGTGCTACTTTATTGGCGATTTCTGCAGTCACACCACATGTCTGCATAACGCAATTAATGCGCAGCACGACGATTCCAATTATTAGCCTTCTCGACAGCGTAAGGGCCGAGCTTGAAAGGGCCCCCGGAAGGCGCATCGCTCTGTTCGGAACCCGGTACGTTATTGAGTCCGACATGTTTGGAAGCCTTCCAAATGTGGACGTTGTGCGGCCGACAGACGCTGAAGTCACTCTGATCGATGGAGTCTACCAGGGGCTGGCGGTTCGCGGGTACGGTCTCGCCGAGGATCGAGAGATGCTCAATCGAGCAGGTTTGGCGCTGAGAAAGCGGGAGCGCGTTGACGCTATTCTGCTAGCCGGGACCGATTTATCCATGCTTTTTGAATCTGAAACGCCGGCGTTTCCATCGCTGGACTGTTCAGTCGTTCATATTCGTGAAATCTTGGGGAGGTTCATCGAAGCGTGACGCACGCTATACTTGGCGCCGGGGCCGTAGGAGGATTGCTCGGTGCACTGCTTGCGGATCGGGGCGAAGACGTTACCGTCGTGGTTCGCGATGCAGCCGAAGCCTTTCCAAAGCGCCTGTCGCTTCAACGACTCGACGGATCCGTGCTAGGTGGCGACGTACAGGCCGTTAAGTCCGTCAATAAAGACAACGCGGTCGATGTGTTGTGGGTCGCGACAAAGGCGATGGATCTTTCTGAGGCCCTAATTGCGGTGCGCGGCAGTTCGCCTCGCATTGTCGTACCTCTCCTCAATGGATTTGAACATATCCAGGAGTTGCAGACGGCGTTCCCGTCAGACGCAGTGATCCCAGCGACGATTGCGGTCGAGGTTGAGCGAGGGGAGCCGGGTTCTGTACGCGTTCACAGCTCGTTTATTCGCCTGCGCATCGGCGCTCGAGCCAAGCCTATGCTCTTTGCCTTAGCGGACGCACTGCGCGCTCAGGGCATCGATATCGAGTTCGAAGATGACGAGACGACGCTTCTCTGGCGTAAGCTGGCCTTTTTGGCACCATTTGCCCTAGCCACTAGCGCTAGCGGATTACCGGCCGGCATGTTGCGAGTTGATCCTAATTGGCGAAAGCGCTTTGAGATCGCCGCCGCCGAGGTCGTGGCCGTCGCTAGCGCTGAAGGCGCCGTCCTCGAACCCGACATCGCTGCCGGAATGCTGGAGAGCTTGCGCGACCAGATGCGAAGCTCAATGGCCAAGGACATAGCGGCTAGGCGCGAGCCCGAACTCGATGCGATCGGCGTAGCAGTCATTCGAGCTGCAGTAAGGCATAACATCGATGTCCCAATGCTGCGGTATCTCGCTGCCGCCGTGAGCGATACCGTCAAAAAGGCGATTCACTCGACTAATGCCCCAAGACCATTGGGTCCCTACAGCCAAGCGATTGAGATCGGTGGGCTCGTTTTCTTTAGCGGTCAACTTGCCGTGGATTTCGTAACGGGCGAAGTCGTCGGCGACGACATCGGAGCCCAGGTGAGAAAGGCTCTCACCAACTTGGGCGCCGTCGTCGAAGCGGCAGGTATGACGTACGACGACATCGTCAAGACGACGGTCTTTCTCACCGAAATGGAAGACTACTTTGAAACGTTCAACACCGAATATTCGGCGTTTTTCCCAAATAAGCCGCCGGCGCGAACGACTGTGGCAGTGAAAGCACTGCCGCGTGGATCGATGATAATGATCGACGCTGTGGGCGTTCGAAACGCGACATCGCGATCGAGCTGAGGGGTTAGTATGGATCTTAAACCCTTCCTACTCGAACAATGGCTCGCAAACTTCGAGCAGGACATAAAGTATAACCTTGGTGCGAGTACGGGCCCACGCTGGACCGTCGAGGAACTCCTTGGCCTCGCCGATGAGGACGCTCGTCGGCGAATGTTCGCGTTGCCGCTTACCTATGGTCCCCCATCCGGTAATGCGAGTCTGCGAAGCGCAATTGCCGACTTGCAAGGCGTGAGTCCCGATTGCGTACAGGTTGTCACCGGCGCAGCGGAGGCACTACTCATTCTGTTCTGGCTCGCCGCCGAACCTGGGGCAAACGTTATCGTGCCTGCGCCGAGCTATCCCGCCTTTTCGGCGCTGCCTCTGTCGCTCGGTTTAGAAACGCGGTACTACCGAATTGGAAGGGAGCGCGGCTTTGCCGTGGATGTCGAGGAGATTGAGGCGCTTGCCGACCGAAAGACAAAACTCATCCTCGTCAGCAACCCACATAATCCGACCGGTGCGATTCTGACCGACGAGCAGATGGACCGTCTTCACGCATTTAGTTCGGATCGCGGAATCCAACTTGTCAGTGATGAGGTCTACCATCCAATCCACCACACCGAGGAAGTCCAATCGGCGGCGAGGCTACCAAAGGCGACGGTTATCAATGACTTCTCCAAAGCATTCTCGCTACCGGGCTTACGAATCGGCTGGATAATCGAGCATGACGAGCAGAAACGCGAGCGTTACTGGAACGCGAGGGCGTTTTCTACAGTTTGCAGCAGCTCAGTGGGGGAGTTTCTCGCTGAGATTGGGATAGGTCCCATCATGCGGCCAGTGATTTCTGTGGCGGGTTAGTAATTTCGTAACGAGCGAGGAACTCCTCGGGAGTCATCCCGCCCAGTGAGCTATGCGAATGCTTGGTGTTGTATTCGTTGCGCCAATCCTCAGCCGCAAATCGCGCTTCAAAGATCGTTCGAAAACGATTGGTCATCAGCAGCTCGTCTCGAACGCGAGAATTGAACGACTCGATGAAAGCGTTCTGAGTGGGCTTTCCAGGTTGAATGAAGAGCAACTCGACGTTGTGATCATGAGCCCAAACTTCGAGGGCAGAAGCAATAAACTCTGGGCCGTTGTCCACGCGCAGGCAACGCGGATATCCGTGCTCACGAGCGACCCCCTCCAGCGTGCAAACGACCGACGCGCTCGGATACGAAAACTCGGGCTGCACTGCCAGCGCGTATCGACTGCATTCATCGAGCAGCGTCAGAGCGCGGAAGACGCGACCGTGCAGCAGCCGATCGGAAACGAAGTCCATGGTCCAGATGTCGTTCGGCCAATCGGAACGGCGCAAAGGAACTCCTCGAATGTACTTGGCCCGACTCCGGCGCCGACGCTTCGAAATCTGCAGATTCCCAAGGCGGTAGAGGCGCCGAAATCGCTTATAGTTCATGTACGGATCGTCCTCGCGCGCCTCGCGCTCGTAGCGATCATACAAACGCTTGCAGCCGCGACGGGGATACGCCTGGGCGAGCTCCGTAAGTCGTTTGATCAACGGAGCGTCCTCAAGAAATCTGACGCCAGGTTTTTCGTTGGACGAACGGCGCCGCGCGCGCATGATCTTGCACGCTTCACGTTGACTCAAACCATCTTGCTGCAACGCCTTCACCGCTTCTTGTCGCTGCGAAGGCCCCAACCGTTTTTTCGGATCAGGTTATCCATAGCGTCGACTTTTAGCGTGAGCTTGGCAATAATGCGGTGCATCTGTGCGTTTTCCGCCTCAAGCTCCTTCAGGCGGACGACGTCAGCGACTTCCATTCCGGTGTACTTTGATTTCCAAAGCCGAATCGTGTTCGCGTGAATGCCGTGTTTTCGGGCCAACTCTGCGACCGACGTGCCGGCATCGTACTCTCGGACGATCCCGACGATTTGAGCCTCGGTGAAGCGGCTCTTGCGCATGGGTGGATCTCCTTAGTGGCCGTTTTGGCCGGAAATCCACAGTTATCCCTGGCTCCCGATTCTGGGCCTATCCCAGGATCACCTTTAAAAACGGCGGGGCGGCTTTAGATAAAGGGGCCGAATTAGAAGACGTGGCCAAGAAAGTAATCTGTAGCACTGAGTGTCAGAACAAGGCCAGAGTGTTCCGGAATCAATACAGAAAAGTTCTGGGCATTGAATTGATTCGTGAACTTATTTTAAAATGAACTGCTTATAAGCACGAGCGACAGCATCAACGGCGTCAAGCCGATCACCCTCGAACTCGGCGGACACGCGCCGGTGCTCGTCACCGAGCACGCCGACGTACCCAAGGCGGTCGAGCTTTGCGTCAGCTTCAAACAGGCGTGTCTAAGCGACGCGCACGGCATTCCTCCTTTTGCGAGTTCCGATAAAGGATATATTCGTAGCGTTCATTTGGCGAATCCCGGGCGTTGACCACCGCCGCGACTAGCGCTTCGCAGCGATGGCAAGGATTATGTCCTGATATGAGGGACGCGACGGCCTTATCTTTTTGGACCACTTTATTGCAAGGCGGCCATCGCATTGATAATGCGAGCCTCGTACAATCAACGTATGCAACAAGAAATAACGAAAAGCGGATACTATAATCAATTGCACAAAGCAAAAAGAATCATCAGCGTGACACACCGTACGATCGCGCTCGCGTTTGCGCTTTTTGCCGGTGCGATCCTGCCTGCAGCGGCAGGAGCCAGTCTAGATGTTCCGATTGTTCCTGGCGCGCCGGCAGGTGTTAGCAACGGTGCCGTCGCTGACCTCGGATGGGATCCGGTCAATAATCGCTCTACTGACGAAGCGGCAACCGTGCACGTTTATAGTGACGGAATCACGCTGTTTGTTCGATTTGATGCACCCCAGCGCGAGGTGCTCGTGGGCGGCCAAGGCGGCGACTTTGTTGCAATCGAGCTTTGGCCGAATGGTGCGAGTGGTGATTACTATCAGCTCGGCGTCAATCTCGACGGATCGCATACATTCGACAGTACGGCGAACACCGCAAACTGGGCCGTCGAGAAGTCGATTCATCCTGGTGGTTACAACGTCACTATGAAAATGCCGATGAGCGCAGTGATGGGAACTTCGGCGCCAGTCTTCGTGCAGTTCTCGCGCGAAATCGCTCTCACGGGCGAGCAGCAGATATGGTCGCATAATGGCTTCAACGGGTCCCCAGAGGGCATCGCGCAGGCGGGAACGATGATTTTGAAAACGACCGCCGGGCCCACGGAAGCCTTCCTTCGCGAATGGTGGATTCACACGATCTTATCGGACTCTTGCTCTATGTGGACGCCTTCACAGCCCATAAGGTGCCCGTAGGATTGAGACCACATCAACTTTCGTCGCCCGTAGATCGCGGCCATTTGCGCGTATGGCGGGAGTACAGTCTGAAGCTCGATATGACGCAAGAAGAACAGCACGTTAACGTAGCTGTTGACCAGAAGGGGCGCGCGCCGCAAAGTCAAGCGATGGAAATTCGGGGATGACCATGTCCGAACTCTTCGATAAGTTCATTAAAGTGAAGAAGAAGCGGCTTGAAGCGACATCAATTGCGCACATTACTGGCCGAAGCCCAACGGCCATCGCGGCGCGCACTCAAGCGGGCACGTTATCGTCGCAGCCGTGGTTCTATCCGGCCGTCGCCTTCGCGGCGTATGATCGCAGCCAGCGCTCGATGGTCGTCGCCCCTGAGCGTTTGAGCCGCCGGTCGAATGGCGGCCCCGAATTGCGCTAAGATGGCCGCGTCCAGGCGATCGGTCTTTGCAAGCTGCCCAGAAGCCTTGGCAAAGTCGCGCACTTGGCGCGGGTTGACGATCGCAATGGGGATGCCGGCACAACCCAGCGACGCGGCAACCGGAATTTCTAAACCGCCGGTCGACTCCAAGACCACCAGCGTGATCGGCTGATGCGCAAGGAGCTTTTGCAGCTCATCGAAGCCTTTTTTCTCGTTAGGGAATGTTCGGTAAATATCCGCGGGCTGCAGGCAAACGTCGATCTGGTCCTTTGCGACGTCGATGCCGACGAAGATGCATTCGTCCACCTTCCAACTCCAATCTTGTCAATGCGGGCTCGAAGCCCAAGCAACTGTTCGGAATGGATGGAACACCACGTGAGGTGACCAAAAACTCGTTTACGGGTTATCAACCCCAGGCCCCATCCGTCTACCTCACGCGTGGATCATAGCATCTCCCGCTTATACAAGGCCCCTTGGCGCGTGGCGTGTGGGGTGGCGAGGCGGCTTGGCCGGTCCGATCAGAGGCTCGGCAAAACTCCAGGGCCGTGCTGAGTCATATTGCGTTGTGGGACAGGCTGCAATGGTACCTTTCCACCAGTCTGTCCCCAGACTCGGAAGTGTTGACCCTTTCCAGTGTGTCTCTGTTAAGGGTTGCCAAGTACCGCTTTTTATCAGATCCGGGGTAATGCCACGAATATTCTGTAGACGACTGAGTTATTGGGAATGGGCCAACCTGCTGCCCTTTGCCGTTTTTCCACGACGCAGTTTGCTGCACGGTGTCCAACGTCAGCGTGTAGCTGTAGCAGTCCTTTTTCCAGCAAGGTGGGACTTCTACACACCACAACTGGAGTACCTTAGCGTCGGCCCTCCCGACAAAACCGGCAAACGTAACTATAAGCACTGCAATGATTGCCCTAAAGCATCTAACTGATCTCATAGGCTCCATCTCCGTCTTAGACAGTTAAATCTCATCTTAGCACCCATGCCGCGATCTCGAAAGTCACGTCGCCCCGCGGCTCCGCGCCCACCTCGCCGATCGGCGATCCGTCGTGCTGGCGCGCTAAGTTTTGATCTTGATTTGGGTTGGAGCCAAGGCCTTTCAAAACGAGGCCCCCGCCCCTGGCGCCGCGATCGAAGCGCTAAGCTGCAAAGCCCGCAAAAACAACACGGCCTCGCTTCCGCGCTCCCGTGGGCGGCAGAGGCGCGGGGGTATGGTTAGACCTTGAGTGCTTCGTCGACCGCCTGATCTTCCGACCACGCCGCACCTTCGGCCGCGAGCTTTTCGATCTCAGCTTCGCTCAACTGCTCGCGCAGTGCGGCCACGAGTTTCTCGTAGCCCCACTTCTCGGTGGCCTCCCGCTCATTCCCGAGTTCTTTGAATTGCACGTTGACGTAGCCGATGAGCCGGGCTGCATCGTTCACTTCTCCGCGCAGCGCCAGGAGCAGCGCGAGATGCTGCAACGCGACCGCGCTGCTTACTGCATACTGCGCTTGCCGCGCCCAGCGCAACCCCTCGCGGGCAGCCTCGCGCGCTCCGTCCACATCTCCCGACGCAATGCGATAGGCGGTGATATTGAGGTACCTTGTCGCCAAGTCCGTGGCGTTCTTCCCACCTGTTCTAATCTCCAGAGCTTCGCTCGCCAAGCCTAGTGCCCGCTCAACCTGGCCATCGCCGAACTCCAGCTCCGCGAGATTTCCCACCACCGTAGCTGCCCCGGCCTCGTTTCCGAGGGCCTTGTGTGCCGCCAGCGCCTGCGCATACAACTCGCGCGCCGCCGCGACATCCCCGCGAAGCAAATGGATTATCGCCTGCACGTTCAGGCACTCAGCCAGTCCCGGTTTATCCCCTAACGTGCGCATTGCCGCAAGCGCGCGTGCGATCACCTCACTGGCTTCTTCGAGTTGGCCCATTTGATAGCGACTAAACGCAAGACCGGAGAGCGCCCAAGCCTGCCCCTTCTCATCGCCCACCGATTGGTAGAGCGCGAGGGCGCGTTGCGCATAGTCGTGCGCGCGCTTACCGGAGGAGAGCCCAGCAAGCGCACGCCACAGCCGGGCCGCCACCTGCGGGTGCATCGACTCGTCAAGGCCCGCTTGTGCAAGCTCGATCCAATAGCGCCCCTCCACCGCGAGTCCGCCTTCAGACCACAGCCGCTCCAGCGCTCCGGCCACGGCACCACCCAGCGCCATATCGTGTCCGTCTTTGAGCGCCCACTCCAACACGGCGCGGTAGTTGTCCAGTTCCCGTTCCACGCTCGCCAGCCACGCCGCCGTCGAGCCGGTGCCGTAGCGTTCGTCGGCCTCTTGTGCCCGGTCGCGAAAATACTCGGCGTGACGGTGAGCCAGCCGTTCGTGTGCGCCGGCTGCCGTTAGCTTCTCCAGCGCATAGGCGCGCGTGCTTTCCAGCAAATGGCAGCGTTCTTGCTCGCCTGCGGTGTCGGCTACGACCAACGACTTGTCGGTCAGCGATGAGAGCAGGTCTAAAATGTCGATCTCATCGAGCTCCTCGCCGCTGCACACCGCTGCGGCCGCATCCAGACTGAAGCCTCCGGGCGAAGATTCCCACGCGGCTGAACAGCATCTGCTCTTGGGGAGTGAGCAGGTCGTAGCTCCAGTCTATGAGCGCGCTGAGCGTCTTCTGACGCGGGAGTGCGCTACGGCTACCGCCGGTGAGGATCTTGAAGCGTTCGTTGAGCCGTTGGGCGAGGTTGGGGATGCTCAGGATCTTCACCCGGGCCGCGGCCAGCTCAAGCGCAAGTGGAATGCCGTCGAGGCGCCGGCAGATGTCGGCAACGATGGGCGCATTGTCATCGCTAAGCACAAAGGACTTGTCGACCGACCGTGCCCGATCGACAAACAGAGCAACCGCGCCAAACTCCATGATCGCTGCGGGTGTAAGATCGGCAATCTTGTGCGGTACGTCGAGCGAGGGAAGCCGCATGACCTCTTCACCGCTCACCCCGAGCGCCTGGCGTGACGTGGCAAGCAGTCGCACATCGGGGCAACTACGTATGACCGCATTGGCGATTGCGGCGACCGTCTCCAAAACGTGCTCGCAGTTATCCAAGATCAGCAGCAGTTTCTTGCGCCGCAGCCACTGCGGAATGGACTCGTCAATTCTGCGGCCCTCGACTTGGGGCATGCCAATCTCTTTGGCGATGACGCTCGACACAAGTTCGGGATCGCTGATGGACGCAAAGTCGGCCAACCACACGCCGTCGGGATTTTGGTCGAGGACTTCCGCTCCCACTTGCAGCGCCAGCCGCGTCTTGCCAACACCGCCGGAACCAAAAAGTGTCAGCAGCTTGTGATGATTCAGCAGCGACTTCACTTCCTCAAGATCGTGCTCGCTACCGCGAAAGCTCGTCTGCTGAATAGAGAGGTTGTTGGGAATCGTATCGAGTGACTTGAGCGGCGGAAACTCTGTCTGCAGTCCTGCGATGGTGAGCTGCCAAACCTGCTCGGGTTCGGTGAGGTCTTTTAAGCGGTGTGAGCCAAGGTTAAGCAGCGACGCGCCGGCGGGAAGATCGCTATGGGCCAGGTCGCGGGTGACGCTGGATAAGAGTATCTGGCCGCCGTGTCCGATGGACATCAGCCGTGCGACGCGGTTGACGGCCGGCCCGAAGTAGTCGCCATTGCGCTCCGACGCTTCGCCGGCATGCAGCCCGACGCGAATCGACAATCCGCCGACTGCAGAAAAATCCTCCGCGCTCAAGGCCCGTTGCGCTTCGAACGCGGTCGCGACGGCATCGGAGACACGTGCAAAGGCAACACAAAACGCATCGCCGATGGCCTTGAACACGTACCCGTTATGTCGATCGATCGCGTCGCGTAAGAGCGCATCGTGGCGCTTCACCGCGTCGTCCATGGCCTGGCGGTGCGATTCCCAGCGCTGCGTGGACCCCTCGATGTCGGTAAAGAGAAACGCGACCGTGCCGGTCGGACGCGCCGAAGCCGGCGGGCCAGAGTCGAGCTGGGTCGCCATGGGTTCCGCGTTTCGTGTTTAGCGGCATTCCCCTCCGCCAAGCATCGCAAGAGCGGCTTCGATCTTCGCTAGTGTCGAGGGTCGTCGCTTACTTCCCTCATTGAACTTCCGATCTCTCCCGCTCATCGCGATAGATAAGGACGGCGGTTTCGCTCAGCTACTCGACCGTAAGCTCCTCCGGCGCGTCGGTCGGATCGACGATGACCTCGTTATCTATGTGCTCAATGGCATCTTCCCCGACATCGGCTCGGTGCCATCGGCGCATAGGCGTTTAAGTTCGAGCGGCGTGCGAGGTTGGCAACTACCCGGAGCTACGTCTTGAAGATTGGATCGCAGCGAGGCTAGATTCGCGGTCGCACTTGTAGCTCGGGAGCTGGACCGGGCGCTCCGTTGACGAAATCGAACGTACCGGCCGTGTCCCAGGCCGTCCCAATCGAAACCAGCGCGGCACTTTGCGCAACCGCAAAATCGTGTTGTTCGAGGGAGCCGAACTCATAGCTAAACGGTGCCGCGGTCGGATCGCGGCCAACCATGTCGCGATATGCAGTATCGCCGTTCGCTGGTTCGGCAGAATATTTCTTGGTGAAGTCCACAACAAAACGTTCGAGCATCGCGGCCGCTGTGCGGAACCGCACCCAACGATGGTTTTCCCAGTTAGTCGTCTGCGGCGGTGCGGACGGCGATGGGCGAGTGAACCGCTGCGTCAGCAACGCGCCCGCGCACTGGCCTCGTTCGCTGAGCTTTGTTGCGATATCTTGCGTCATGTCGATGTTTAGCCCACCTTCTCGCGGACTCAGGAAAACGTGGACGATTCGGTCGCGGAACCCCGGAATTTGCGACTGCAAGTTGTCGTTCCAATTCTGCATCGAGTCGATGAGCGAGGCCAGAAATCCCGTTAGATTCGGCCCGTTGTCATCGAAGCTGTTTCGGCTATTCGAGATAAGGTCGCTATTGTAGGTAGGCATCCAAACGTTATTTTGCTCGTTAGGTTGCTCGGTGTTCGTCGCATCGAATGCGCGCAAGTTGATGCCGAAGGTCGGCCGTCCTGGGATCGGCGCATCAAAGAATTGAATAGGAAAGTTGCTCGACAGCCCGCCATCGGAGAACCAACAACGCTGGCCCGTCCCGTCATAGAGGGGTACGGCGCTCAAAAGAACCGGAAACGACAAGCTCATTCGCGCTGCGACGACGATCGGAATGTCCGCGGCGCATGGCAAGGAGACGAGGTTTGGCGCTTGCGCCGCACCTTGCGCTTCGAGCGCTGGGCCAGCGTCGAGCCGTGGATGGTCTATCATCCATTGGACAATCCGCTCGGGAAATAGCTTGCTGAACTCGGTTCGGTCGAAGTAGAAGGAGGCCTGCGCGGTCTCGAAGGGGAGTGTGAACGGACGCCCGTAAGTCACATTCGTGGTGAACATCTCGATGTTGATCGATCGCTCGGGTGGATCGACTTCTTCGCGCACCGGCTGCGGGCTCCCGGCGTACCACAAGTCACCAAACGTGAGCGGCATCTCGGAGGGCTTGCCGGCGACCGCGTCGATCTTGTCGGCGAGCCACTGCGTCAGCGCGGGGTCTGCGCAGTTGGGGCGAGCCATTCCGCTGCACATTCCGTAACCGTTACGAGCAACCGCGTGGAAGAAGTCCCAGGCCGCCCAAGTCAGCGGACCAATGACGAATACCAACAGGCCGAGGATGACTCCGACGATCGTGAACAGCACTTTGTCCGCAACGTCTCCATTGACAGCCAAAATTCGCCACAGCAAGGCCAGCGTCAATAGAATGGCGGCGATCGCGACCATTCCATAGCGAGATGAAAGTACTGCGCTCAGCATTCGCCCGGGTAGCGTTTTCTTTTGCGACAGCAGCGCTGCCATTGCAAACGTGAAGAGCGGGTGCGTGGCGTTGCTGGGTTGGAACAACCTCTGGAGGTTTTGATTCTCTCCAAGCCAGTTCGGGAGCGTCCTCAGCTCTTCGAAGCCCACGCCGGCTGAAGGGCCGGCTGTTGTTTGCCGACGGTACTCGGCCGCTGCCGTCAAGGTGGCTGCGATCGCTCCTGCCGATGTGCCGCCGATATTACGAAAACGATACGTCTTTGAGAGTTCGTACACGGCCCCCGGGTACACGACGCCGCTTGCAATACCGCCTTTCATCACAACATCGCACTCAAGCATATGTGACTAGTATACGCCTCAGCGGGATTCGAATCCGCCCGTGCGTGGTCGAGCGTGGTCGCGAGCGGACAAAAGAGCCGGTAAAATATGGGTTTTGCCCGGCGCCTGGTGGTCGATGGTCAAGAATGGTTGCCGTCGACGGCAACCGTTTGGCAACCGCGCCACGCAATCGGTGCCGGTGCGGTAGCTGCGAGGCTGCCGCGAGCTAAGCCGCCTCGCTGTAAACGCGTCGAGCTTCGGAACAATCTCGCTGCGGAACCACGCCTCGTCGCGCTGGCCCGGATGCTCGCGCGTCCAGCTGCGATTGCGGCGACACTGTTCCGCGCTGACAGTCGTTGTATTTGTTTGGATGCAACGGATTTGCTAACCCCTCGCGCGTCTTCGGCAGCGTGCGCGACTCGTACTCAGAGAAACCATCGGTAAAAGGTTTGATAAGCCAGAATTTTAACCGAGGCGAGCTTCACGGGAAATCGACCGGGCTTGGGTAGTTTTCGGACCACGAGGCTCCGCACCGCTGGTAACGCTTACCGGTATCGCCACACAGGAACGGGCAATCTTCAGGCCGCGTCGGCGGAAAACGCGCGTGTCGCAACAGGCGCTGCGCCGCGAGCACGGCATCCGATGCGCATCGAGCTTCACGCTCGCGCAGGAGGCATTTTTGTGGGCACCGAGTGCATCGAATAGGGCGCGATCACCAACCTTGGGCGTTGCTCGCAATCGCGACCCATCGACAGTAAACCGGCATCCGCGCGTAGCCGATCAAGCGACAAGGCGGTCTATTGACTACCTCCCAAAGCGAGTGTTAGGCTAAACTGCTTACGCGCGACGATCTCGCGCGATGGCTACTTCCTTCGGAGGAGCAAATAAATGCGTGGAACGTCCCTCACCACTCTTTTAGGCGGTGCGCTTGTTGCGTCGCTTTCAGGTTGTGGCGGATCGCAAAGTCAGAATGCCGCTGTACCGGTCACCGCGCTGGCGACGAACCAGCATATCGCCCATCACGGCATGCCAGAGTACCGCACGATCTCTACGTTCTGAGCCGCAGCAACTCCGTCGTCTACATGCTTCGGAACAAAACGTATCAGGATCTCGGCGTCATCACCAACGGCATCAACGGGGCGTCCGATGTCTTTGTCGATAAACAAGGCAACCTGTACGTCGCGAACTCCAGCAGTCCAAACGTAGCCGAGTATTCACCAGGGGCGACTTCGCCGACCTTTTACTACAGCGCGGGCATGAGTGCTCCGTCCGCCGTGACCGTCGATGCCCATGGCAACGTGTTCGAAGGCGACAATAACGGTGCGGTAAACGAGTATTTTCAAGGATACAACGTCCTGGCTGCCTCGTGTCACGTAGGCGGCAGCCAGGGGGGTGTAGTTGTTGGAATAGCCGTCGATTCAGCCGGCGACGTCTTCATCAACTTATACTCGCCTGGTTATTCGAACTTCATCTTCGAGTATTTCGGCGGTCTAGGTAGCTGTTACCGTGGTTATGCTACACGAGTACCTCAGAGTGTTGGGCACATTGCGCTGGATGCGGAGAGCAATCTACTCGTCCTAGTCGGCGGCGCCGTTTACGTGTTCGATCCGCCCTATACAAGCCTAAGCAGCACGATCGGATCGGGCTTTAGTGACGCCGTAGACGTGAAGTTGAATCGAGCCAACACCCAGGCATTTGTCACGGACTCTACGAGCCATACGGTAACCGTCGTCAGTTATCCGGGAGGCTCGAACGTCAGGGCGCTCGGCAGCTCAAACGGGTTGATAAACCCGTACGCCGCCGTCGACGGGCCTGACGCCGTTTACTGAGACAATTCCGACTCGCACAGCAGGCTAAGGCGCGTCACGACAGCAGCGTGACGCGCCGAGCCCGCTAAAGCGGAGCCTCGGGTTACGGCGTCTCGGACGCCTCGGGGGCTGGCGGTTCCGGCGTTTTGGCCACCGTGATGTCCCCGCAGGAAAAGTAAGTTGCCAAGTTCACTGCACTTAACTTCTCTGCGCTGCGCGCGACGATGCCGAACCCTCGAATTTGCATTAAGTGCAAAGCGTCGTGGGGCTGTCAAATGCTCCGTCACCGGCAAAGTCGCGCGCGTGCGCGAGCGTCCGTTAACTCGTCGCGTCATACCGCCGCGCTCCGTAGTTCGTCGTTGGCAAAACATCTCGGCTTCGATTTGACCTCTCACCCACCCGATTCGAGCGCAACGCTGCACAAAGCTGGCGCGTTTTGACACAGATGCGGCTCAAACGCGCGCAGACTCGCAGCAGTGGACGCGAGCGCGACCGATCTCAAGTGGGACCGAAGCCGGCGACGCCGAAGGTAGTTCCACGCTGCGCCGTTCACGCAGGGTGGGGAGCAAATTGATGAAGCTTCAACGGTGGACCTACACGTTTAGCATCGGCGCGCGTTTTGTATCCGTCCAAGAGCTCGTTGCGAAACGACTCAATGACCTGATCCGTCGCAACCCCGACGTGCGTCGCGCCCTCCGCGATCATCTGCACGATGGTGTTCAGCACGCCGGCAATGCCGCCGAATCGTACGCGCTTTCCACTGGGAGCGCGGCGTAAGCCATAAAAGTGCCGGAACAGCTCGTACGTTCCGTCGATCAGGTGAACGATCACCGAGCCGTCTTCTCTGCTCGAACGCGCTCTCATCCGGGCGCGCGAGCTTTCCGGCGCACTATAAACAACGCCAGAATCGCAATTGCTGTTGCGATGACCGAAACCGTTAATACGACCAGAATCCGGATCCGCCCTTGGATGTCGGCGCACTCGGCGTAGTGCGCCGTGAGGGAACTCTGCGCGCACCACTGGACGCGCCACCAGCGCGTTCCCCATGCCCCGTCGCTAACCGCATTGGTGGGAGGCCAGCCATTCGCTTGCGCGCCCCAGGCACGACGCATCGCCGGATCGAGACCTAGTCGCGTGTGAATTTGCGTGAGCGAGGCGCCGTCGATCGTCGTAATTCCCCAGGTTGCGTCGAAGCTGCGTTTTGGCAGCCACCTTTGCAGCGGCTCGCTGAAGACGTGGGCGTCGATGTCGCGCAGCGATCCGTCGCTCGAAACATGTAAAATGTAGAATGCCGGGTTGTTACGAAAAATTGGTGAAAGGGAACCGAGAACGACGATCGGCACGTTGCCGGCAAGCCGGAAATCAAAGCGATGCGCATGTCCGGCAATCGCATAAGCGACTCGGTCGGAGTTCGCCGAAAGGGCGTTAAGCAACGCCTCGTTGTATCGCGGCTTTAAGAAAGGCCAAGCGAGGAAACCGTGGACGAATTTGAGTCGAGAAAGGGTCGAACCCGGGCGGGATATGCATCATTATCACGTTGCGAGTTCCAGCCGGCGAATCGCGCAGGGTCGCGCCTAGCCACTTGAGCTGCTCGGCTGCACCGCCTTCGGAGCGGCCGCAATTTCCCCGGTATTGTTGTGAGAAGAGCACGGCGTTGAGCACGACCAGCCGCAAGCCGCGATCCGGCGAGTCTATCGCATAGTAGCCATCGCGCGCAAAGGATGCTGCAAAATGCGGCGCGGCGTTGTGCCGGTCCACGAGCGGAGTCCAAATCCGGGCAACGCGTGCGAGGTAACCGCTGCCGTCGGCACTGCGATAGTCGCCGCACGGCGCATCGTTGTTTCCTAACGCTATGGCAAACTCTGCCCTTGGAAAGGTCCGGCCAAAAGCCGCGGCGATTTCTTGCATCGTTCGAACTCCCGCTAGGTCGGGTCTATCCACAGCGTCGCTCTCACGGACACGTGCGGCGAAGTGGTGTTCGAAAAAGTCGCCTGGCAGCAGAACCACCGACGGATCCGGCGCCGCGCGTTTCATTTGAGCAAGCGCCGATCGGAAGAGCGCGAGGTTGGTATCGGAGCCGGAGGGACTGGCACGAGATACTCGGTCGAACGGGTCGAGATGAATGTCGCTTACCGCCAACCAAATCTGCATGTGTTCGCGCGACGCCGGCTCTACGCTCCCGGTCGATGCGATGAGCAGCGTGCAAAAAGCTAAAGCAGCAACCCTCGCGGACGCAAATCCCATCAAGAGCGTTTTCCGCACGCGCGAGACGTCCACCCGTGGACGTCAAGCATGCCCCTCGTAAAGAGGCTATCCTGTCAAGACAACCCTACAAATCGCGGAATCTTCTTGCCGCTCCTTAAGGTTAGAGTAAGCGCAGCTTGGTCACTCACTATCCGGAATGAGATAGTCGTCCAAGAACTGATGCATGAAGAACTTTGGCAGGTAAGGTGCGTTAATCGCAACGAACCCGGCCGGCTGCAGCGAGAAATCAAAACAGTCGGCTGCGATCGTTGGACCGGCCTTTATGCTTGGGCATGGGTGCATCGCGAAGTGGAAGCGGGATCATGGCGAGTACTGGCACTCCGGTTCACGTCATCCAGCGATTGCTCGGGCACTCATCGACGACGACGACGCTGAAAGCACCATGTAAGAATCCTCGACGAGGCAAAGGGTCAGACAGCGCAGCCCTTCCGTGAGGGCAGAGCAGGATCGCAGCATAAGCTTTGAGCGCTCTAATTATCGTCGGGCAGATGGTCGTCTGGCGGCTGGTGCAAGAAATAATCCTTGTCCAGCACGGTTGGAATCGCTTTGAAAGGACGCGGCGGTTTGTTGAAGTCGAAGGCGTCCTCTGCTGGTGAGTTCGCTCGCTTGTCGCTGGCTGCAAGCCGTCGCAAACCAAAAACGTCTTCCACAAATTTCAGGATGCTGCCGTGCTCGTAATGGACGTGCGAGACGTAGCCCTTCTTCGCGTAGGGCGACACGATCAGCATCGGGAGACGCATGCCGAGTCCATCATAATCGACGTATGCGGGCGGTTCGGGATCGTACCAGCCGCCGTAGTCGTCCCAAAAGATGAACATGGCGGTCGAATCCCAGTACTTCGATTCTCCGATTGCATTCACGAGCGAAGCGACCCATTGTGGGCCGGTCTTGGAATCAGAGTTCGGGTGGTCCGAGTTGGTCCACGTCGGCGTCACCCAACTGACGGTCCGCAACTGACCCTTCGAGACGTCGGTCAGAAATTGGGAGGGCGGAGAGATGACGTCTTTGCCCCAGTCGGGGCCGTAGTAGATATGTTTGATGGCTTGATAAGCGCTCCAGATCCAGGGAGTTCCCGTGTACGAAGCGGCATAGTATGCCCACGGGATCCCGGCCTTGTCGAGTTCGTCGCCGAGCGTCGTCGTATTCCAGCAAACGACCTCCTTACCATCTGGAATCTGGCGCTGTTGACCGATCATGTTGATGAAGTCGCCGGAACCGCCGGGACAACCCCACGGTTCATAAAACGGGTCGTTCACCGCCTGTTTAGCCTGAGCTGAGATAATGTATTGATGTGAGATGAAGCTGTCAGCATCGAAGTTCGATGCATACATTTGATCGGCCAGCACGTACTGTTTGCCGATATCAAAGTACGGCTTGGTCTCGGAATGCGGAACGTAGCCGTACTGCGGGTGGGCGTACGGACAACCGCTGCCGCAGCCGGTCTCCTCCTTGTTAAAGCCGTTCATTTGACAGTTGGTGCCCGGGATGCTGCCGGTGCCGTTGCAGGCGGCGAAGAAGCCTTCCGAATCGTGCTCGAGATCCCATGGCGTCTCAAGCGGAATCGACACGAGGTTGATCTTCGCGCCCGAGCTGTCGTAGCCATACGTTGCCGTCGTGGCGCCGGGGAAGCCGTAGAACAAGTTGTTAAGAGAACGGTTCTCTTGAACGACGATGACGATATGCTGAATCTTGCCGCCCGAAACGTTATGATGCGCGCTTTGGATCAGAGGCGAGCTCCCCAGCGCCGACGGCGTGACGACCCCCGTGCCGTTGCAAGCTGCGAGGCTAAGCGCAAAGGCCGCGATCGCCAGCGGCCGGCTAACGAATCGATTAAAACGCACGGGTGCCCCCTCCTTATGCAGCGTCAGGCGGATAGCAGGCGACCGGCTGCTGCTTGTAGTGCCCTGAGATGGCGTTCTACGCAGCCGATAACTATGAGAGTCGGTTGGTTTTAAGTTCCTCGGCGAACTTCCTTTGCGTTCGATAGCGAAGTGCGGCCGGACCTCGTTGTAGTCTTGCAGCCACTCGGCGGCTTCGCGTCGAGCTTCAAAGATCGTTATGAAGCTGTGCGCATTGAGCGGCTCGTCACGAATCTTTCCGTTCAGTGATTCGATCTGAGCCTTCTGGGTCGGTTTGCCGGGATCGATGAAGTGCAGTTGGACCACTCGTTCAGCGCCCCAGCGCAACATGGCGTGGCTTGTGAACTCCGAGCCGTGGCATGTTCGGAAACGGGGTCGTTACCCCCTTAGTGAACGGAGGCGTATCTTACTCATCTCCGCGGCAACAGCGAAGCTGACGACGGCCTCAGGAAACCCTGGCATGGCCTCTCATGGTGCAATCCTTCCTACGGGCCTTGGATGGGCGCGTGGCTTGATTTGACGCACAAGGCAACCTCGTCGTGTGTGACGAGGACGCACCCGCGGTTGACGTGATCTCCCCGCCGTACTCGAAGATCACGAGACGGTTCGGAAAGCCGCAAAGTCGCCGCGATCTGCGCTGAAACGCGTTAAGCCCGCGATCTAAACTGCGAGGCTGCTGCGAGGTATTGCTGCCGAGATGCGAAGCTTACGGTCTCCATGATCAGCGCCGTTGCTGCGCAGCTGTGAGGCTACATGAGCCAACCGTATGCCATCCGAGAAGACTTACTTGCAGATTGTGTTTTCCCGGCTTCAGCCCAGAAAATGGCGGGTGTAGCGTCGCCATTGAGCGTCCCTCCTCACATTCGTTTTGCGAAAGCAGCAAAAACCGTCGCCAAGCTTCTTTCGCTCTTTATCCGGCCGGAATCCGGTGCCTATCTTGGGCGATTCACTTCTGAGTGCACAACGCCAATACCCCTCGCCTCGACCGGCTCGCCTCGCGCGCGGTCTAATAAAGCCTGTAAAATCAGGGTTTTTCGAGTCTTGCTTCGGCGCGTCGCTCGCCGTGCATTTTGCAGCGCGCGTTTGCAAAAATCGAGACGCGTCGGAAACGCTATATGACGCAAGGCTTTTTCGCTAGGCAGGGCGATGCGTTCTCGTACACGATTGCATCGGGGCACCGTGACTCGGGTCGCTACGCCTGCTCAAGCGCGAGTGCGATCGCAGCCTCCGGTGTGAGTCCAGCGCCCTCGGCGCTTAGGCGCGCGAGTTCGTCGGGCGCGAGTTCGGCGCGTAAGAGGCTCGTGAGGCGGTCGTGCGTCCTTTTATGGACGAACTGAAGCTCGAATCCGCGTCGCCGCAGCGCTGTGTCAGCGTAGCTTTGGAGTGTAGCCGCGCGCGCACGCTCGCCGCGTAGCGCGAGGGCAAGCGCCAGCTCATAGATTGCAAGCGCGACGTAGCTATGATCTGGCTCACGCGCGCCGCGGATTTCGATCGACTCGCGAGCGGCCGCGAGAGCGCCGGGAAGATCGTCCACCGCGACGAGATAGCAGGCGAGGTTGTAAAGCAGGTAGGCGTGCAAAGTCGTATCGGCACCGGCCCGCACCGCCGCAAGCGTCTCACGAACGAGCGTAATCGCTCGCTGCGTCTGTCCGCGCGCGTGTTCGACCTCCGCGAGGTCGGACGCCATCACGTGCTCTGCACGAGTGTCTCCGAGCGAACGGTACTCCTTGCGAAGTTGCTCCCAGATGCGCGCTGCCGTCCCAAGATCGTCACGCAATAGACTGAGGTGCGCACGAATTTCGAGCAACCCTCTGCGAATGTTTGCCGATATATCCGGAATCGCTTCGCCTTGCGTTAACGCCCGCTCCGCGTCGTCAAGCCGATGAAGGTGCGTTGCCGTAAGCGCATACTGGCGAAGCGCCATGGCGAGCAACGAGGCGTCCCCGCTTGCCTGTGAAAGCTCGACGGCTTGCGTAGCCAGCTCCAATGCGCGCACTCTGTCACCGGAATAGGTCAGAAAGTACGCCAATATGCTTGACAGCCGAGCACGTAGGCGCAACTGGTCCGGCGGGAGCGCCCCGAGATACGCTTCGCAGCGTGCCATGCCTTCCGCCTCCCGTCCGATGGGTAGCCAAACACTATAAGTGCTGACGAGCAGCTCGGCGCCGTCGATGAACTGCGAGCGGGTCAGTGCAACCTCGAGCGCCGAGCGCACGTCGTCCAACTCGGTCCGCAGCGCGGCATGGAGATCGGCACGTCGAGCGGTCCGCTCTACCTCTGGCCGTAGCTCACCAAAACGGTCGCGCAGATAGTGCAGATGGCGGCCGGCAACCAGATCGCGCTCGCTCGCATCGGCGAGTTTCTCCGAAGCATAGGCTAGCGTAGATTCGAGCAGCCGGTAGCGCACCGCGTCGCCCTGCGGCTCGGCCAGCACCAGCGACTTATCGACCAACGATGCCAGCACGTCGAAGAGGTCGAGTTCATCAAGGCTCTCATCACTTCCGACCGCAACCGCTCCCTCCAGCGTGAAGCCGTTGAGGAAGATCCCCAGCCGCCGGAAGAGCACGCGCTCGCGCTCGTCGAGCAGGTCGTGACTCCAATCGAATGTCGCGCGCAGCGTCTGCTGGCGCAGCAGCACGTCACATCCACCGCCGGTGAGCACCCGAAACCGCTCGTCGAGTCGGTCGCGCAGTTGTTTGACGCCGAGCATCTTCACGCGCGCAGCGGCCAGCTCGATCGCCATTGGAATACCGTCGAGCCGCTGGCAGATCTCGGCGATAATCGGCGCATTCTCGTCGGTGAGCGAGAACGTTGCGCTCGCGGCCCGGGCGCGTTCGACGAAGAGCGCGACGCCGGTCGGAAGATCGAGCGAGGGCACGTGATAGGTCGCCTCACCGGCGACTCCCAGTCCTTGACGGCTCGATGCCAGCACCTTGACCTTCGGCGCGGCGTGCAGGATAGCGGAGATCACGTGCGCGGCGGGCTCGACCAGATGCTCGCAGTTGTCGAAGAGCAGCAGCGTCTCTTTACCTTTGAGCGCGCGCGCAAGGTTCTCGACCGGATCGCCTTCGGACGGGAGCGTGATGCCGAGCGCCTGCGCGACCGTGCTGGGAATGTACTCGCCCTTGGCCAGCGGTGCGAGCTCGACAAACCACACGCCGTCGCCCGAGCCGTCGATCAGATCGGCGGACACGTGTAACAAGAGGCGCGTCTTGCCGACGCCGCCCGAGCCGACGAGCGTCACGAGGCGATGCTGCTCGACGAGTGTCGTGATCTCGGCGATCTCCGCCTCGCGGCCCACGAACGAGGTTACCTGCGCCGGCAGGTTGTTCGAGAGGTGTTCGAGCGAACGTAGCGGCGGGAAATCGGCGGTCAGATCAGGTGCGAGCAGCTGATGGATGCGTTCGGGCTGCGCGAGATCCTTGAGCCGGTGCTCGCCGAGATCGCGCAGGCCGCACGTCGGCGGTAACTCAGTTTGGATCAGTTCCGCGCAAGCACCCGAGAGCAGCATCTGCCCGCCGTGCCCGACCGCCAGTAGGCGCGCGACGCGATTGACCGTTGGGCCGAAGTAGTCGCCGTCGCGTTCGTCGGCGCTGCCCGCGTGCAGCGCCATGCGTACGCGCAATCCCTCGACCGCCGAGAAGTCTTCGCGTGCCAGCGCCCGCTGGGCGTCGAGCGCGGCGGCAACTGCATCGAGCGGCGTTGCGAAGGCCGCGCAGAACGCGTCCCCGATCGTTTTGAAGACGTACGCGCCGCGGGCTTGCATCGCCCTGCGCAGCAGCGCATCGTGGCGTGCCAGCGCGGCGGCCATCGCTTTGCGGTCGCGCTCCCAGCGCACGGTGCTGCCTTCGATATCCGAAAACAGAAACGTGACCGTGCCGGTCGGACGCGCCGAAGCCGGCAGGCCCGAATCGAGCTGCGTCGCCATGGCTTGCGGCGTTTCGTGTTTAGCGGCGTTCCCCTCCGCCGAGCATCTGTATCAGCGCCCGGCAATGTCTTGGGTCCGGCACCTTCGTGCCAGACCGGATGCGCGAGCAGGCCGCGAGGAAAGGTCGGTTCCCGAACGATCGCATTCAAAGGATGAGCTGCGATCTTGGTCACGACTTCGCGCTGGAACCCATGCACCGTTGCGGCCGCCTTTGGTGTGCTCGCGTCGTCCTGCGTGATTGCGTCGGTGGTGCTCCGCGTTCGCTGCTCCGCGCTTGCGGTTTGTTTCGCGGCTGTTGCGAGGAGCGCCGACGCGACGGCCTCGGGAAACTCCCCGGCTAGGAACGAAAAAGGCGCCGCTGTTGCACATTTGTCGCACGGAGCCCGAAAGTGTCGGGAAAACCCCTTTAAAATAAGGCAAATTTGTAGCCCCAGTGGGATTCGAAATGTCGTACGGCGTCCTGGCCGAACCTGCCCACTACTGAAAAGTCCGATACTATAAGGGTTTCCCGATACCCCAAAGCCTGCCCATTCCGTTCCGATTCTGCACTTTTCGGCCCGCTCTGTTGCACGGCTGTTGCACAGCGGCGGTCTTTTTAAGCCGCCGTGTGCCATACGGGGTGGCACAGATAGTCACCGGTAGAGGTACATAAGCCGGACGCCGGCTCGCGATCTCGAACTAAGCGGCGATGCTACGTCGCGATGTAACGGATCTCGCCGCGCGATCGACCGCGGCTGTACACGTCGAACGGAGGAGCGCCTTCTCAGAAAAGATTCAAGGCATTAAGGGGGAGTTGGCAGCTAAGGGCATCGTCGGCGGTCCCACCGTTACGATTGTGAGCGATGCCGCGGGCGGGGAGCGCGGGTCCCGCATCGACCCTGCGGATGCGGAGCGCGGCCGATTCCAAGGCTATCCGTTACTATCCGAACCTCCCCAAGGATCTAGGCCAAGCTCTTGAGGAGATCTCGCAAGATCTAGACGGTGACGTTCTGAATGTCGGCAGCTCGGCGCTGCGTGTCAATGCAGCGGAGCGATGCGGGCTCAGCGGCTTCGAATCGCGTGGACTAGGTCTCATGGCGTAAAGCCGTTACCATAATATGCCGCATTTGGTTTTTGGAGATATCCCGCGCCAATTGTATTTATTATTTTTCCTTGATCGACATCAACCTCAAGAGCTTCCCCGGGGAGGCTTGAATTGCCGCTGACTGCGGTCCACACATCGCCGAGGTAACTATGGAATTGGCATCCCCAAACTCCGAATTGGTAGCCCGCCGGAAGATCAATGTCGTGGTGCCTTTTGCTCCAGCTCCTTCCGAGCGTGTCATACTCTATTTCGTTGATTGCGTAGGGCTCGTAAAAAGTTACGCCATAGACTTGACGCCGATTCGCTATCGTGAAGCCGCACGGCCCCCCATAGATCGGGGTAGCCTTCCCTATCCCACGGCATCTGCCTGAGCCATTTACGAAGCAACGAATTATAAATGGGCCTATTGGGAAAATCGGTGAAAATATTACCATTGTGTACAAAATATTTTCACGCACGGAGATGCCTGCCATGGTAGTGGTGGCTGGCGAGTCCTTTACGATTCTGTAGGTACGTTGGGCTCGCGTGGAGCTGGGATAGGCCCAGAATCGGGAGCCAGGGATAACTGTGGATTTCCGGCCAAAACGGCCACTAAGGAGATCCACCCATGCGCAAGAGCCGCTTCACCGAGGCTCAAATCGTCGGGATCGTCCGAGAGTACGATGCCGGCACGTCGGTCGCAGAGTTGGCCCGAAAACACGGCATTCACGCGAACACGATTCGGCTTTGGAAATCAAAGTACACCGGAATGGAAGTCGCTGACGTCGTCCGCCTGAAGGAGCTTGAGGCGGAAAACGCACAGATGCACCGCATTATTGCCAAGCTCACGCTAAAAGTCGACGCTATGGATAACCTGATCCGAAAAAACGGTTGGGGCCTTCGCAGCGACAAGAAGCGGTGAAGGCGTTGCAGCAAGATGGTTTGAGTCAACGTGAAGCGTGCAAGATCATGCGCGCGCGGCGCCGTTCGTCCAACGAAAAACCTGGCGTCAGATTTCTTGAGGACGCTCCGTTGATCAAACGACTTACGGAGCTCGCCCAGGCGTATCCCCGTCGCGGCTGCAAGCGTTTGTATGATCGCTACGAGCGCGAGGCGCGCGAGGACGATCCGTACATGAACTATAAGCGATTTCGGCGCCTCTACCGCCTTGGGAATCTGCAGATTTCGAAGCGCCGGCGCCGGAGTCGGGCCAAGTACATTCGAGGAGTTCCTTTGCGCCGTTCCGATTGGCCGAACGACATCTGGACCATGGACTTCGTTTCCGATCGGCTGCTGCACGGTCGCGTCTTCCGCGCTCTGACGCTGCTCGATGAATGCAGTCGATACGCGCTGGCAGTGCAGCCCGAGTTTTCGTATCCGAGCGCGTCGGTCGTTTGCACGCTGGAGGGGGTCGCTCGTGAGCACGGATATCCGCGTTGCCTGCGCGTGGACAACGGCCCAGAGTTTATTGCTTCTGCCCTCGAAGTTTGGGCTCATGATCACAACGTCGAGTTGCTCTTCATTCAACCTGGAAAGCCCACTCAGAACGCTTTCATCGAGTCGTTCAATTCTCGCGTTCGAGACGAGCTGCTGATGACCAATCGTTTTCGAACGATCTTTGAAGCGCGATTTGCGGCTGAGGATTGGCGCAACGAATACAACACCAAGCATTCGCATAGCTCACTGGGCGGGATGACTCCCGAGGAGTTCCTCGCTCGTTACGAAATTACTAACCCGCCACAGAAATCACTGGCCGCATGATGGGACCTATCCCACTGTTACCAACGTAAAATCAGGCTGCATGACTTCTCACAGCCTTAACGAGAAAATGGTTCCATTACTCTGGGCTCCCCCGTGTGCGGTGGTTCCGTAAAGCGTGCCTTTGACATTAAGGAGAACGCCGAACGGATTGTTGCCGTCTCCATAGGGGGCGAAACTGTACAGCACGGTTTCGGTGCCCGAGCTTGTAATCGAGAAGATAGTCCCAAAGCCGTAGGCGCCCCCACTCATGGTTGTCCCGTAAAGCTTGCCTTTCACGCTAGTGAGGCCCGCCCACGGAAGCGCACCATCTGCCCCGGTAAAGGTATGAAGTACCGTTTCCTTGCCGGCCGGAGTCACGGAGAAAACGGTCCCGCAGCCAAGACCTGAACAAAATCCGGTACCTCCATTTCCGGTCGTGCCGTAAAGTATTCCGTTGACGTTGATTAGACCCGCAGTCGGCGCATCGCCGTCCGTCCCGCCTGAGAATGCGTAGATAACCGACTCCTTGCCCGACGGTGTGATCGAGAAAACGGTGCCGCAACCGAAGGAGCCGCATCCTCCGCCGCCAAATTCGGTCGTGCCGTAAAGTGTTCCCTTGACATCGATGAGGCCAGCGCGGGGATTAAGACCGTCGCCACCGCCGAAATTGTGCAGCACAGTCAGCTTGCCGGATGTCGCGATCGTGAAGACCGTTCCCTGATTCTTTGTGCCCCCTGCAAGGGTGGTGCCGTAGAGTGTACCGTTTACGCTGATGAGCTTTGACTGAGGCTGTGCGCCATCTCTCCCCCCGAAATTGTGAAGGACGGTCTCTTTACCAAACGCCGTCATCGAAAAAACCGTCCCGCAACGTGAGCTGGAGCAGTCTCCCGAATTACCGCCAAGATTTGTTGTGCCGTAGAGTGTTCCGTTGACGTCAGTGAGGTCGGCTAAAGGCAATGCTCCACCGAAGCCCGAGAAGCTAGATAGCGTGGTCTTTTTCCCGGACGACGTAATCGCAAACACTGTGCCCGAACCGGTCTTGCCCCCATATCCCGCCGTGCCATACAAGGTGTCATCAACTGCAATCAGACCACCATACGGGTTAGCGCCATTTTTGTATGGACGCAAAAAGTTATAAAGTAGCTTATACTTGACATTGGACTGAGTCCGCGTCGCCGCGCGTTCCGCAGGCGATGGGGTAAGCGGTGTGCTGCTAACTCCGACACAGCCCGTAAGCATTGTGACGAATCCAAAAACGATAAACGCATAGTAACGATGGCGTAAATGTCTCATGTTTCCATACCCTCACGTGAGAAGAAGCACAGCTTCAATGAGTGTTGCCCCACCCGGGGCCTTTTCGATCCGCGTAACCAACGAACATCATCGTATCAGGACGCTGAAGCGTTCGTAAAACCTGAAATCCTCGCTATCTTGCGACTGTACTCGTTATTGTTCACCGCGGCAAGAGTCGTGTGCAAATACCAAGGGGTCTTTGCAAAAAGCCCCTAAGCGAGTGACTTAGGTCAACGAAAAAGCCTAAGCCGTCAGCAGGTTATTGATCTCTTTAGCCTTTGGATACGCCGGGCGACAAGGCCGCGGCGCGGGCTTAGCGATCAAAGCTGCGAGGTGCGGTCCGCGCGCTATGCGATCGTGGCTGCACAGCGAGGAGGTGAGACGGTAGACGCCGCTGCGCGCCTGCAACGCACAATGCCGTTCAGCGCCGCGATGCAGCGCGGCCTCGCGAGCGCGGAGCCGTGCGCGGGGCAGAGGCGCGGGGTTGCTAGTCCGCGATCGCGATCGCGGCTGGCGTGTGCACGCCGTCGGTGATCTTGCGAACCAAGCGCGAACCGTCGGATGTGAAAACGAGGATCGCATTCTTCGCCTTCCATGAATTCGCGGCGTACAAATAGCCGTCGGCATCCACAGCTATTGAGGCGACACCTTCGGTGCCGTCGGTGATGCGGCGCAGCGGCTTGCTGCCCGACGAGCGATAGACGGCAATCCAGCCGGCTTTGCTGTCCCCGCCGCTACGCGACGGCCTGTTCGCGACGAAGAGCTGCCCGTTGTTGCCCAGCGCCAAGGCGGTGGGGTTGTAGATGCCGCTTTTCAGAACGCGTAACGGAGCGCTTCCGCCCGGCGGGTACTCCGCCACCCAGCCGGGGGATTTGCCGTCGTAACAGCCTGGACAGTTGGCAACGTAGAGATTTCCGTCAGCATCGAAGATCATTGCGACCGGCGCGCTAATCCCTTTGGTTATTTTACGTGACGGCTGGTCTTTGCCGGGCGGATAAACCTTCACAAGGCCTTTGCCGCCGCCGGATTCCAATCTAGACAGTTGCGCCGCATAGAGATTGCCGGCGTTATCGAACGCCAGCGCATCGACGTTGTATGCGTCCAATCCAAACGAGCGTAGCAGCTTGGTGCTGCGCGCTTTGTACTCTCGGATGAAGACCTGATCGTCAACGTAGAGGTTGCCGGAACCATCAAAGGCCAGCGGGCTATCGGCGTCATCGTTAATAGCGAGCAGCGTCGAGCGCCCGCCGCGTGTGTACGCGATGATCTGGCCTCCAGAGGGCATCCCGTCGGTCGTATAGACGTCGCCCCACGGATCGATCGCAATCGCGTACACGTTCCAGTCGCGTTTTATCTGGCGCAGCGGTTGCGAGCCGCGCAACAGGTAGACGACGAAGGTCGAGCCGCTGCCGAAGGCGTTGCCGACGTAGAGAAAACTTTTGGCACGTTGAATGTGGCCTTGCGGTATCGCACCCGGCGCGCCGATCGGCGGCTGCGATCCGCATCCTGCGAGCAATGCTGCGGTGACACAGCTGCTTATTGCATAGTGCCTAAGATTTGCGCGTCTCATGTGTGCTGTGCTCCTTGCCGACGGAACTTCGCGAGGTTGAGCATGATTCGCGGCCACGCGCCAGAGGTCCGCGGCCACCACGCCGATCCGCGGCCCTCGTCGCTGTGCAACTGCCCCCCGGGTCGGCCCATCGTCAACCCTTCGGCGAATCTAGCTCCTTATCCGATACATGGACGCTACGGCGACAGCGCATACACGGTTCCGCAGCCGAGATGGTGGCATCCCGAGCCGCCGCCGAGCATGGTCGTTCCGTACAGCCTGCCGTTCACGTTCGCGAGGTCTCCAGTGGGTTCGGCGCCGTCCGAGCCGCTTTGGAAGCGATAGAGCACGTTCTCCGAACCCCCGGTAGTGAGGCTGAAAGCAACGCCGCAACCACTACCGCCGTCAATCTGGCATGCCGAACCGCCACCGAAAAATGTCGTGCCGTAGAGCGTGCCGCTTACATCGATCAAACCCCCGACCGGCGTGTCCCCGTCGGAGCCCCCGGCGAAGCTGTACACCTGGTTCTCGGAGCCGGTTGTGGTTATGCTGTAAACGTTTCCGTTACCGGCTGAGCCGCCGTACTCAGTCGTGCCGTAGAGCGTGCCGTTCACGTTGATTAGCGGCGCGAAAGGCCTTGCCCCGTCGGTGCCGCCGGTGAACTCGTACAGTGTTTTCTCCGAACCGCCCCTGGTGATGCTAAAAACGGATCCGTAGCTGTATCCGCCGCCGCCAAACGTCGTTCCGTACAATGTGCCGTTTACGTCGAGCAACTCGGCCGCGGGGTTCGCCCGATCGCTCCCGTTAAAGCTGTGCAGCACCAGCGGCCAGGGCACTCGAAGACGCTCTGAGCAGGCGGTTCGGCGCTCTGCCAAAGGGCGACGCCAACGTCACGCTGAGAACCGACAACGCGCTGGTCTACGCTTCTGAACTCTATCGCGATCTGGCGAAATCCTACGGATTGCATCAAGAGTTCA
Source organism: Vulcanimicrobiota bacterium (assembly GCA_963748875.1). Classification (GTDB taxonomy): domain Bacteria; phylum Vulcanimicrobiota; class Vulcanimicrobiia; order Vulcanimicrobiales; family Vulcanimicrobiaceae; genus Cybelea. Next base: position 2,950,181 of record CAVVKC010000001.1, on the reverse strand, counting down.
TTCTTCCGCACACGCCAGAGCAGAATGGCGTCGCTGAATCATTTATGGGAACGCTCAAACTCGAGTGTGTCTGGCAGCATCGCTTCGCGACGTATGGGGAAGCGAAGGCAACGATCACGGCGTGGGGTTAAACATTACAACGAGACGCGACCGCACTCGCGCCTTGACTATCTACCGCCGGTCGAATGGCGCCGCCGGCAAGCCGAAATAAGCGCCTAATCCGTCCAGAAACCGGGGTGTCACTTCACCTCGCCATTATAGTGATTAGCATTTTCTATAACGTGGTTTGCGAGGAGAACAGACGAGTCATATTCTGCGCCATACCAGGCTAGAACGGCGTTCGCCAGGGCGGCCGCCCGAGCAGCAGCGAACAGGTCGCCCGTACCGCGCGCTACAATAGCTTCATATACCTTGAACGCCGTGGATACTTGTGAATCCGTCAGCGGCTTGCGCGGGAACCCAATCCTTTCATGACCGCACTTTTTATCTTTTTAGACAGCTACGGCGGATGGTACGATCCGGTGCCGAAATACGTCGATTATGACGGCCTGGGACTGCGGCTGCCGATGCTGATCATCTCACCCTATGCCAAACAGGGCTATGTCTCGCACGTGCATTACGAGCACGGCAGCTTACTGAGGTTTGTGGAAGACCAGTTTGGCTTGGGCAGACTAGCGGCCAGCGACAAGCGCGCGAACTCGCCGGCGGTCGACGCCTTCAACTTCTCGCAGGCACCGCGCCCGTTTAGGCTGATTCACTCCAAGTACGACGCGAACTACTTCAAGCACCAGCCTCCAGATTACCACATACCCGACGCAGAATAGCGGAAGAGGAGGACGTTTATGCAGCTCGGTCTCGGTTTGCGCGGATCTCTTTCAGTCGTCTCCCTAGCGATCATCCTCTCGGCTTGCAACGCCAACGGCAACGCCGGCACAGCGCCGGGACTCCCGGCACCGGCCCAGCGACTCCATCGGCTAAGTTCCGGGAAGATTGAGCACGTGGTGATCATCGTGCAAGAGAATCGCAGCTTCAACAACCTGTTCTACGGCTATACCGGGGCGAGAACGGCCCGATACGGCTATGATACGAAAGGCAACAAAATCAAGTTGCAGCCCGTGCCTTTGGAGACGACATGGGATATCGCTCACGACTCATCGGATTTTTTCGCCGCGTGTAACGGTGCTGGCAGCATACCTGGCACGAATTGTCAGATGAACGGGTTCGACCACGAGGTCTGGCAATGCGGCAAGCCCAGCTTTCCGCAATGTCCCAACGCGAATCCACCCTACAGTTACGTGCCGCAGACTGAGACGGCGCCGTACTTCGAGATGGGTAAGCAGTACGTGCTCGCCGACGAAATGTTTGCCTCGAACTTCGACGCGAGCAGCTTTGTTTCGCACCAGTACCTCATCTCCGGGCAAGCAGACTCTTCGGTCAACTATCCGTTTTCCGCCTGGGGTTGTTCAGGTGGACCGAGCGACATGATCGCGACGGTCGGGCCGCAGCGCCAAGTTCCCGAGAGTTACGAGGTCGTCTGTTGGGATCCGAATACGCTTGGCGACGAGCTCGACAAGGCCGGCATATCTTGGGCGTTCTATGCGGCGCCCGTGCACGATACCGGTCACGTCTGGATTGCCTACCAGGCCATCAATCACATCTACCACGGAATCGATTGGAGGAAAGACATCTTCACCCCGCCGTCGCAAATCGTGACCGACGTTGCAAATGGAAATTTGCGTACGGTGAGCTGGGTCACGCCGACCTGGGTGAACTCCGATCACGCGGGGAGCGGCTCGAATACCGGCCCTTCGTGGGTCACGTCTGTCGTTAACGCGATCGGCGAGTCTCAGTACTGGGACTCGACTGCGATTTTCATCCTCTGGGACGACTACGGCGGCTGGTACGATCCCGTCGGTCCGGCGTACGCCGATTACGATGGGCTTGGATTGCGCCTTCCGATGCTGGTGATTTCAGCTTACGCGAAACAGGGCTACGTTTCGCACGTGCACTACGAGCACGGCAGCATCCTAAAATTCATCGAAGATCAGTTCGGGTTGGCGAGACTATCGGCGAGCGACGCGCGCGCCAAATCGCCGGCGAAGGACTGTTTCGACTTCACGCAGCCGCCGCGCACCTTCACGCCGTTTCAGTCCAAGTACGATGCGAACTACTTCAAGCATCAGCCGCCCGACTACCACATCCCCGACGCCGAGTAGGTCTTGATATAACCGGGTTCCCTTCGGGCGAGGACCGTCTGACCGAGCGCCGGACCCACGGATGGCGGGAGGCGCGCAACAGCCGATAGGAGCGGCGCTCATGCGCGCGCGAACAGCTAAGCGCGCGACGCACCAAGCGCGGAAGGTGGCGCTAAGGGCTTTCAAAACGAGTGGCCCCCTCCGCGCGCTATGCGATCGCTGGCCGCAAGGCTAGCGCTTCTAGTCTTCTCGTTTATTCCGAAGGTGGTTGTTCTGAGGGACCGCGTGGCACATTATAATCGATCAGCGTTGTCCCCGGCACATAGTGCATCGGCTCGTCGAGAACGAGTCGTAACAGATGAGCTATTTCCTAGCGATTTCCAAGAACGTCAGCAAAATCGAGAACCATCGCCCCTCCATCCAAGAATTCTTTTTCGGCCACGTTTTCGAGGAACAGACGTTCCGCGAGAAGACGGGCGCCATCGAGATTTTCGCCGGCGCGCTCGTGACGAATAAGTGTTAGTCGTAGCGAGGGTCGGCTAAGGACGGCGGTCGTGGCCGAACCTGCCGATTACTAAATAGCCCGATGCTATCAGGGTTTTCGGCCTGTTATGCCGCTTTCTCCCCATTGTTCTCCCCGCCGCGCTGCGATGCGAGCGAGGCAGCAAAGCAACGACGGCCTCGCGATCGCGAAGCCGTGTGCGGGTAGGCGAGGGAGTTGCGCCTCGCATTGTCCTGTTGGAGTTAGGCTCTATCGTAAACCTTACTCCGTTACCACAAGGCCCAGTGGGTCGGAAAGTCGCGTGGCACTGCCGACAATCGTTTGGATAGGCGCAATGTTACCGGTGGCGCTCGCTGCAAAGCCAAGGATCGCGTTCGTGCCCGGGTTCGAGACGAAGATCTCAGCGCTCGCCTTGCTGACCGCTAGCCCAAAGCTGAAACCGTTTCCTCCGCTCAAGCCGGTGTTCGAACCGGAAATGGTGCGGATCGGCGCGACGTTGCCATGCGCTCCGGCGGCGAACTCGCTGATCGAAGCAGTCGTAGTATCAAAGACGTAGACGTTGAGCGAAGCGTCGACCGCGACCGTACTGGGGGCTACCAGCCCGGTGTTGCTTCCGCCGATCTGCGCCTGCATGGTGGAGGATCCTGCCGGAAAGATATCGATCGTTGCCGTCTTCGAATCCGCCACGTAGAGAAGGTTGTTGCTGTCGATGGCCAGACCACCCGCGTCGGAGATGGTACGCTTTGGTTTAACGCAACCGTTTGCTCCAGGCGCGAATACTTCGACGGCGCGGCCGCCGTCTGGTAAGGCCGCAGAAACGAAGAGATGGCCCCTGCTATCGAACGCTACGGCGTTCGTCTGACTGGGTTTAGGGAAGCACCAGATCCCGGTCAAGAAATCGCCGGTCGCTAGCGCGAACGTCTCGGCCCCGAACTTGCCGGGGGAGTCGATGTTGCCGTCCGCGATGGCGATGCCCTCTTTTGTACTAAAGGCGAGGGCGAATGGTCCGGGTATGGCGCTCGGGTTCGCGATGACCGAGCTCGGCGCAACGTTTCCGTTCGCGCTTTCAGCAAATTCCCCGATTGTGCCGCCCGTGCCGGCGCCTTCGTTTGCGACGAGAATGAGTGCACTCGTCGTTTTGTGGGCGCCGGCAAGATGTTGTACGTTACTAACGCTTGGCGTCGCTGCGCCGGTCATCGAAGAGGTCTGCGGCGCGCCCGCCGCCGGAACGGGGTTCGCGATCGAACCGCTCTGTGCGCCGGAGCACGCTGCAAGCGCCATTGCGATGCAGACGGCTCCAATATGATAGGGTGGTTTCATCTGATTCTCCTTCAAGTGATGTTGGTGTGTGTTGACTTTATCAGCATGTGGTAGGCCGATGAAAAAAGTATAAATGCTTTGCCAGGTCGCTGCCGTGCGGTGCATATTATTTGGGACACCAGGTCGCTCCGTCTGCGAGTGTGACGGTCGAGACGACGCAAGATGTGGCTGCGGCGCTCGCCAGTCGAAGGTTATGATCGATGGCGACACCGGGGCTGAAGGTTCCAATATCGTTAAGCGTCGCCCCGTTGTCGAGGGTAAAGGTCACCCGCGATATCGGTTCGGCAGCGATATCAGAGAACCGCACATGTAAGGCCGATGGCCCGACGGTAGGAGGGTCGTCATTATTACTCCAGACGGTGAGGGGCTTCGACACTTCGCACCTTGCGAGTTCGATCGGCGGCGCCGAAACGAGTGCAATCAGAGAGCCTAGCATCAGAGAAGTGAACATTTGCTAATTCCTTATAAGTTTGGTTGTGATGTCGTTACGTCTGGAGGGAACGATCGGCGATCGTTGCAGTAGTGCGTGCGATTTCTACACTGCGGTATCCGAGAACGCTTAGTAATTTGCTGCTTGGGACTTTCAACGGCCCGGGTTTATCCGCGGTGCCCGGTGCGGGTTGCGGATACGCGGTGGAAGCGGCAGTTGCGAACCGAATGTTGCCGTCGGTGTGCTGGACGATTTGATGGATGTGTCCGTTGAGCACGGTTACCGCATTAAAGCGGCGCAGCGCTGCCAAGACGCGCGAGCCGTCCTCCGTCGTCCATCCCCAGGGAGGAAAGAGCGCGTAAAGCGGAACGTGAACGAAGACGACGATCGGCGTCGAGCTTTTTTGCGAGGCAAGATCCTTCTCGACGAAGTCGATCTGCTCGGCGCCCAGCTTTCCGTCGATTTCGAAGTTGAAGACATTGACGAGCGACAAAAAGTGCGCGCCGCCTTGGTCCCACGAGAACCATCCCTTCGGAGCGTCGCTTCGTCGGAAGGCATCGAAAAACGCCGCGGGCGTACCGATGACGTCGTGTTCACCGGGGAGAACGATGAGCGGAGCCTTGAGTGTGCCGAGCATTTGCTTCGCCGTATCGAACTGCGCGGGCTTGGCTAGGTGGGTCACGTCGCCCGTGTGGACGACGAAGGTCGGCTGCACCGGCATCGCGTTGATCGCGTTGATGGTCTGTTGAAGCGTGCCGATCACGTCGGGGTTTTCGGGGTGTGCAAAGCCGATATGACTATCGCTAATCTGCACGAATGAAATTCCGCTATCCGCGGCGAGAGCTCTTTGAGCGTTGAATAGTCCGCTGCTCGACAGGGACCACGCGATACCGGTCCCGGTCCATGCAACGTGCTTGAGGAAGTCGTCGCGTTTCATCTTTTCAGCTCCTTTACATTGCCGCAGCCGGCAGGACGACGATTGTTGCTTTCATGTATGGATGCAGCTCGCAAAAATAGCGGTAGGTGCCGGGTTTGGTAAACACGTGCTGCCACGTACCGGCGGTGTCGAGCCCTTCGGAATCGAACGACTTGTCGGTCGCGGTGACCGTGTGCGCTTCGTCGTCATCGTTAACGAACGTGACGCGGTCGCCCACGTGCACGGTCAGGGCCGGCGGATGATACTTGAAATCCTTGATGTGCACCGTCGCGACGGCCGGAAGCAGCGCTGGAACCGCGCCCTTGGCGCCCGAGGTGAGGGTGACGGCCAGCAGTGCGACCTGCAGGCCCGTAAATAATCTGCTCATGGGGGTGCATATGCCGCCGCCGGTATGGACGGATGGGTCGGGCCATCCGAAACCGGCCCCGGCGGCATACCAAGGGTGTGAAACGAGCGAACCCGTATGTCATCCGCTAAATGGATCAGCTCGTCGACGACTTTGCCGCGCGCAGGCCGTCGGGCCTCGAGCAGGTGTATGCGCTGTGGTCGCGTTTATTCTTTAGCGTTGCTCGTTATGCCATCGCCGATAGCACCCGCGCGGAGGACTGCGTGCACGACGCGCTCGTGCGCGTCTGGCGCGCCCCCAACCGCTTCTCCGGGAACCGGGAGATGTTAAAGGCGTACTTGATCACGTGCGTGCGCAACGAGTCGCTCGGGATGATTCGACGGGAAGGCCGAAGAGACGCACGGGAGTTGAAAGCGGTCCGCCTTGCGCCGGTAACATCGGTGGATCCGCCGGTAGCTGACCCTGTCGAGACGCAACGATTGCAGGCCGCCCTCGGGAGGCTCCCGGAGGAACAGCGGATCGCTCTCACACTCGCGTACTATGGAAATAAAACGCACGTCGGGATCGCGCAGGAGCTGAACGTTCCACTCGGTACGATCAAGAGCCGCATCTCGATGGCGATGCGCAAGTTGCAGACGGAACTGGCAAGCCCCGAAGGAAGCCGCTCGTGACCGACCATCTGGGCGAAGACGCGGAACTCTATCCGCTTGGGATCCTCGACGACGATGCGGCGCGCGAGGTCGAGCGCCACGTTGCGTTGTGTTTGGAATGCGCCGAGCGCGTCGCACAAGCGCAAGCCGTCGCGGCGTCGTTGGCGGCGGCGTTGCCGCTAGCGACGCCATCGCCGGCGTTGGAGCGTCGCCTGCGCGAATCCATACGACCGCAGCCGAGCGCGCGACCTCGAGCGAACCTTTTCCCGTTCGCACTCGCGGCAGCGTTCGCACTGGCTTTGCTCGGATTCGGATGGCAGGCGCTCGTGTTCCACGAACGGCTAGCGGCCGAAGACGTCGCGCTCGTAACCATGGTCCACAGCCATTTCAACCATGTCTCGATGAGCCCGGAGTCCGCGAAACCCGTTGCAGCGAAGATTCTCTACGCGCGAGACGGCTCGTGGCTCTACATCATTGCCGATAAGCCTGGCGGCCCATTGCATGCGATCGCGCACACGGCGGCGGGCACAGTTGATCTCGGCGTCTTGACGAGTACGGGCGAAACCGCGACGCTGCTGGTTCATCCGCCCCAGCGCATCCGGTCAATCACGTTGCGGCGCGCCGGTACGAACGTCGCCTCGGCTAACCTGGCGTATTGAGAGCTACATGTAAAGCCGTATCCTGAACCGTGTACGTGCTTTCCGTCGGCGGAGAGCGTTAGTGCAAGGGTTCCATAATAGGTTAGTGTCGCCTTGATGACGTCGAGATTCCAGTTGCCGGGAAACGCCGTCAGTATCGCAGCTAGCAATCCATGGATGAGTCGAGCCATCCGCGAGCGGGCTCGGCGGCATATCAAGGGGGAACACGCTCTTTGCGGAGGTCTCAATGCAAAGTCAGTCCCAAGGTGCTCGAACGACGAACTTACTCTACGCCTGTGCGGCGGCGCTGATCATAGCGGGTTGCAGCGGCGGGGCTTCGGCGCCGCCGCTGACTCCGTTGCGGTCGACCTCGCAGCCGGCGTCGCGGTTGGTGGGCCACGCGGTAGGGCTCGGAAAGATCCTCTCGAGCAATGGCGGGCAGATCTTCGGATTCGATATTGACCGCGACGGTAACGACGGCGCGCTCGCCACGTCCATCAACATGGAGACGTTCGACCAGGACAGCGGCGCGATTCTGAAGACGTTCCCAAAGTCGCCGCCGAGTGGAACGTCCTACAATTTCGATGCGATCGTCACCGGCGACGTCGGCCTCGTCACGCGCGACGTCATGACCAAGGGGTCGATCTTCGCCAAGCGCTTCTACGACCTGATCGATCCGCTCAAGGGTAGGTTTACCGGCAAGTGGACGCCGCCCGTCAAAGATATCGAGGTCGAGGCGGCGGGTCCAAATCAAACAACCGGCATGACGGCGATCTTCGCGATCGAGCTCAAGAAGCATGATATTCCCGACCTGTTTGAATCGAACGTCGCGAAGAACGAGTTCGGCAAGGTGTTCCATCTCGATCCGAAGAGGTTTTCGTTGGGGAATCTGCCGCAAGTCGCGCAAGATACGGCGACGAACCAGGCCGTCATCGCCACCTCCCCCGACGGCGGGCGGGTCCAAGGCGCCGCGCCGATCAACGTACTCGTCAATCTCGAGACCGGCAAACAGACGCATTTCACCGGCTTAAACAACGGGGAGTTTGGTGCCGGCTTCGTCAACGGCTTAGCCGTCGATTCGAGCACCGGCATTGCGGCCACGACGACCGAGCTCAACGCCCAAGTCGAGTTTTACGACCTCGCACAGCAGAAGGGCATTGCGGTGCAGCTTCCCTGCACCGGCGAGACGTCCCAGGGGAACAGCGGCGCCGGCATCGCCAACGATCCGGTGAACGGGCTGTTTTTAGTGACCGATCCGACCTATTGCAGCGGGAGCCAGGGCAGCGCGATCCTCGTCTACGACGAGAAAGGTAATCTGATGGAGACGATTACCGGGTTCAAGTTTGCGCTCGGAGAGCCCGCGCCGGCGATCAATCCCGGCAAACGCATGGGGTGGACGTTCGGTCCGGGCTTCAACCAACTGCAGCAGTTCTTTTACTAGACCCGGCGTTTTTGAAGAGTGAACCCCGGTCGAAGAGAGCGATGCGGCGCTACGACTTAAATCGTGATCGCATCGTTTACGCACGCCGTCGGCAGCGTCGGTCTGCCACGTTCCCAGGCCTAGCGGCCAAAGGAGATTCCGTTCGCGCCGGTCGCGAGCTGCGCGCCGCCGACGCTCCACCGCGCACCGCTTGCGGGGGCCGACCGGTCGCGACGTAGAAAGCGGCGGAACGCGTGGGCGAGTCATGAGTGTATATCGCGATGAGTTGTTAGACGCCGAGCGGAATGGACTAGCGGCACACGAGGCGATGGAGCAGTGGGTAAGCCGGCCGCCGGAGGCGCAAGACGACATGCCCGGCGCGGTGCTGGAGGCTTACGCGCGGGAGTTGCGCGAGAGCCGCGAACGACTGCTAAAGCTGCTGGCCGGTCATGGTAACCGCGACGACATCGTGGATGCGCTTGCAAAGAACGAACGATATCACCGCAGCCTAGGACTATCGATTCGAGATAAAGCGGAACCAATTGAACCGGAATGAAAAAAAAGCCGCGCGTGTCTCCGCGACTCAACGCTTAGCCCCAGCGGGATTCGAAATGTCGTACGGCGTCCTGGCCGAACCTGCCCACTACTGAAAAGTCCGATACTATCAGGGTTTCCCGATACTCTGATTCCTGGCCGTTCCGGTACGATTCTGCCCCTTTCGGACCTCTCCGTTGCACGGTTGTTGCACACGTCCGGGCCGTCCCGAGGCTATGCGCCCCTCGCTTCCTAGGGCGGCCGCCCCATTCTTGGAGACCTCGCGGAGCAAAAACGGAAGACCATCGCCAACTCTTAAACGATTGAACGATTATGCTCAGGAGGAGGCCGGGCGCGACTACACTCGGTCTCCTCACAGGATATAGAGCGAACAAGTGTACTTTTCGGTGCCGTGATTTTTGCTGCCGTTCTAACACGGGAGCGCGAAGGGGTGAGGTTGTAGCGTTACGTTGGACCGGCGTGGACCTCGAAAAGAAGTCGGTCACAATCGCGAGATCGCTCACTGAGCAGCGGCCCCGAAAAGTGGCCGGGAAAGGACGATCATCGAAGCGATAACATAGCGATCAAGATGTCGAGGACTACGTCACGGTCACTTTGACGGCGACGCTGTTGCCGACGCTGTCGGATATCGTGATTTTGCAGCTTCCGTTGCCCACCGACGTCACGCTGAACGACGATTTGGAACGCCCTTGAGCGACTGTTGCGACCGCGGTGTTGCTCGATGTGGCCGTCCAACTGCTCGTACCGGTCTCGCTTACCAAAACGGTCTTTTTTTGTCCGGGGGCAGAGAACGATAACTTAGTCGGTGTGACCGTCATTGGGTTTGTGACGAGTACGTCGAGGTCACCGCCCACCGAATCAACCCAAAGGTTGCCGTCGGAGCCAGGTGCCACGGCGTCGGGCCGAGCGCCCGCCCCAAGGGGAGGGGTAAACGTCTTTACCGTGTGCGACGTGGTGTCGATTCGGAATACCGTCCCGTCGCTTCCGCTCGCGCACCACGGTTCGCCATCGGGACCGCGTGCGCAGAACTGCTCGGTTTCGTTTGAGCCGAACGCTCCGCCGATCACAAAGGTTGCGACCTTGCCTTTCGGCGTGATGTTCCCGAGCAGCGGCTCATCCGAGAGACAAAAAAACCAAACGTTTTTATCGTTTCCGAGTACGACCGCCGCCGGTGTGCACGATGAGACCGGAATAGCAAACATAGTGATCTTTCCCGTTGACGGAACGACTCGGCCGATCGCGTTGTTCGACGACTCGGCGAACCAGACGTTGCCGTCGGAACCGGTGGTTACGCCGCCGTATTGGTTTGTCGAGTAGCCCGGAGGGTACGCAAACTCAGTGATTTTGCCGGAAGGCGTGATTTTGGCGATGTGGTTAAACTCCGCGAACCACACGTTGCCGTCGGAACCAAGGGCCATACCGTCGATAGAGGTACCGTCACCGCTAGGAATTGGAAACGCTTGCACCGTTCCTTTAACGGTAACACGGATGATGCTCGAGGATTCATCGCCGATGTAAAAATCCTTATCAGCGCCCACGGTCATCGAGACGCCGCTTCCACCGGCGACGCTCTCAAAAGAGAATTCTTTGACCGAGCCGTTCGCGGATACTCGTGCGAGTCTGTCAGCGTCTTCGTCGATGAACCAGACGTTACCGTCCGGTCCGAGCGCCATCGCGCTATACAGCGCTCCGATCGTATGCAGGGTAAACTGAATCCACCGCGCGCCCTTGCCTTTTTGCTGGACGAGTGGCGCAGTGCGGTACGTCGAATACGCCGGCGCGTTAGGCCGTGTTTGTTCGCCGGATAGCGAGCAACCTGTAAGCGTGCCAGCCAGGGCAAGGATGACGAGGCGCCGTGCAGACATCGCGGACCTCCTTCAGGTGGGGAGGATCGTTGTTCTAGAGACCGAGAGTGCTGTCCTCGATTCGGATGCGCCACGCCAGCGACGGAGCACCAAGAAGTGAAAACGTACTCGACGGCGCCCACCCGAACGCGCGTGAAGAATCCGGGATTCGGTGCGCGCATCCAAGGGACGTCGCAACCGCTTTCAGCGCGGCAAGTGCGAACGTGTGCAGCGCAGGAACGTGTTGCTAGCCTGCCGCGGTGCAGCGTCTCGGACGACCGGGGGCGGTTGGTATCCGGGCGTCCCGCTCGACGTTGTGAGTCAGCGCATCGGCCATGCCTCGATCGGAGTCCTGGCCGAGCGCTATTCGCACGTGTACGCGGACCGAGACGCCGACGCGCGGAGGCCTGCGGCAGGCTCGTTGGCTAATAACGCAAAGCGCTCCGCTGTTGCACATCTGTTGCACGGAGCCTCAGCTGTCGCGAAAACTCTCGGAAAATAAGGATGAAATAAATAACCCCAGCGGGATTCGAATCCGCCCGTGCGTGGTCAAGGCTGGTCGCGAGCGGACAAAATGCCTCGTAAAATGAGGGTTCCGCCCCGGTTCCCGGTCGCGGATGGGCGAGAACGGTTGCCATCGACGGCAACCGTTTGGCAACCGCGGCCATCACGAGCCGGGCGCGCGGGTTGGCCCCCTGAACCGGCTAGTTGACATTGACTAGGGACATAGGGTCAGGTCGTCGGATAAACCTAGCCGGTATCCGTCTGCATCGGCCAAGGTAAAAAGGCCGCGCGAGCGAGGAGAAAGGAACGGACTTTGAAACGAGAGCTGCTCAAAGCCGCACCTGCGGGATTGGGTTCCGCCTGCGCCGGACGCTTTAGCCAGTCAAGGTTGTCACGGTCGTCATCCCCTCACCGCCTCTGCTCTGAACCAACTCGTAACGACGGTTAGAGCTGGGCGGAATCTTGGGCCCGACAACACGATCCAGCACCGGAGGACATGGCAAAAAGCACTACGCGAAGCGATCACGCGGTAAAACCACTGTAAGGAGATCATCAGATGATGAATAGATCGCAACTACTTTCAGGCATCGGCGCAGCGGGCGCAGGTGCGTTACTGACCGCCTGTGGTGCCGACACCGTAGCGCGCACGGCGACCGGTTTAGTCCTACCGAATAATCGCGACTTCGAAAACCCGCTAACGCGCCCGCAGCAAGCGCCAAAGGGCACACCACGCGGCTATGTTTTCCAAGTCGGCCCAAATCTAATTCTAGAAGTCATAAATCCGTCTTGGCTCAAGGATAAAAGCCTGATCTTGCGGGCCTTTTAATGGCGTGGAACGGCCAGATAGGCGAAGCGCCGTGGACCTATGCGGGCTCGATGGCCGCGTCAACGGGTTTTGTCGAAGACCCCTACGCTACGCCGTATTTCAAAATCTCAATGAGCTACGGGTCCAATCCGCCGTCGTTCCGCGCATCGGAAACATTCTACAACGATTCGCGCGGCGAAAAATGGACTAAGGACCACACCATGAAAATCTTCAAGGATTTTCTCTTGAAGATCGAAAACGGCGGCACGCTAAGTACGCTCACCATGACCGGACAGAATTGGGCATGGCAGCAGATCAACGAACCCGACCCGAGCATCCCGCTCGCGGGAACGTGGAAATGGGACCTGCAGGGTCATAAGGCCCACGCCCGCTACCATTTCGGTTCGTGGGGCTCGCCAAAGCACTCACACCCGATCGTTAGGCCCGCCGTTTGCGATATGGCGATCGGCAATCTCTGTGCCGCTTCGCTCGCGGTCATTGCTGCAGTCGGACTGGATGGAGTTTCGGCGGGCCTTGTAACCGTCGCGGCAATCGCTGCGGCGGTGTGGTTCGCGTCAGCAGTTAATGGAGCGGCACAAGCATGTCAGTAGTCATATACGTCAACCTCGCCCTCGCGACGTTTTGCACTCTGATGATCGCGCGAAGTTTCATCCGGCGGCAAAGGACTCCAGCTTGGGTCCTGGCTGCGTTTTTCGTTTGCCTCGCCGTCGGGCTCGGCACTTCGTTCGCGTCCTTAGACATGGTTAACCACGTTAGATGACTGGCTCGCTTGGCATCGGCTTGGCCCACTCCGAAACGTCGATGGAGCTCGATAGACGACAGGTAGGAGCCGATCGAGGTGGGCGTTTTGTAGAGGTATTTGCAGCTACTGCGAAGAGCGCGACTCAGAAATGAACCTGAGCCGCGCTTTCGTATGATTACCTAGCCGCGAGAATCGCACCCGGCTCGCTTCGTCGCTATTGATTCGCGATGACCATCTAGCGAATGGCGATCCCCCAACCTCCTGTAAGCCCTGTTTTCCCGCCCTTTATGATGTTGATCGGCGCAGTGTTACCATTTGCGCCATCGTTAGGAGCAACGAACCTCCCTCCCTCGCCGATTTCACTGCGCAGCGGCGTCCGTCAAAAACGCCTGCAAAATAAGGTACGGTGTTCGATGTCAAGGGCTCGCATAGGCTGGATCAAAGAATCGACCGGACTTGAGCACTCCGTAGGCTAGGGTCAAGAGTTTGCGCATAACAGCGGTAATGATCGTCATGTTGGACTTACGGCGCTCGCGCAGTCGGTCTGCAAAACGGCGAAGCAGCGGATTATACCGCATCGCCGAGATTGCCGGAAAGTAGAGCGCGGTGCGCAGACTGGCGTTGCCGGTCTTGGCTATGCGGCTCGGCCAGTGAATCGATCCGGACTCATAGTGGCGAGGTGAGAGGCCAGCGTACGCGGCGACGGCTTTAACATCGCGAAACTCTGCGATGTTCGGCATCTCTCCCAAGATACGGGCCGCCGTCGTCTCGCCGATTCCAGGAATCGACGTCAGCAGCTCGCGCTGTCGACGCAGTGGTGGATAGCGGTCGAAGAGTTGATTGATTTCACGCTCAACCCTATCGATTTCGTGGTCCAGGTGGGCCAGCGTCGCTTCGATCGACGCCATAACCACAGCAGCGATCATCGGCGCCTGGAGCCGGTTCTGCTCCTCCGTCCGCATCTGGACTAAACTCTGATATCGGCGAACTAACCCTTGCAGGGCGCGAATTTCTGGCGCAGGCGGTGTCCATGACTCCGGCGCGTGCGTGCGGCAGAAGCGCGCGATGAGTGCTGCGTCAATGCGGTCGGTTTTTGTCCGCAGCATCTCGCTCTTGGCGAATGCTTTGATACGCATAGGATTCACCAAGCTGACAACATAGCCGGCCTCGTGCAACGTAAGCGCCAGGTCTTCGCTCCAACCGCCCGTGGCCTCGAGACACGCGTGCACCCTCTCGACTTTGCGATTGCGCAGCCAGCTCTGCAACTGCTTGATTCCGGCTGCAGAATTGGGAACGCTCTTCGATGTGGAGCGATCATGCTGCAGCAGAACCGCATGCATCTCGTGCTTTCCGACGTCGATGCCTAGGATCTCCACACTCACCTCACTCGCTGGCAAGCTATCCCGAACGATCACCCTGATGCATACAGGCTTCGCGACGTACGCGGCCTAAGATACGGTCCGATCTCTAGGGATAGCAGTCATTCGGGTCGGCCATCGATCTTATTTCCGGGCTCGAAGCCCAAGGGTTTTCAGGATGTGCCGACCCGCCCTTTCGGGTTAAGGGACCGTTCAACGCGGCCCGCTCGGTAACATATCAGGGTTTTACTCGTTTCGTTCGCTTAGCCGGCACGGCCGCGCTGACTCGTGCAAACTTTCCAATCGCGTTTGCAAAAATCCGCAAACGTCGAAACCGCCATATGGAATAAGGCTTTTTCGCGGTGCCGCGCGATGCATGGTCGTGGGCGATGCTTCGGCGCGCATCCGCGTCACGGCCCGGGCGCGGCGAATCCGCGCGCTACGCGGCCAGCGCCGCGATGCTAGTGTGGTGCGAGGCTGACCGTGAAACCAGCAGGCTCGTATGCAAGTGGGAAACTCCTAGTTAAGTTTCCGCCACTCGGGTACTTCCAAAATCCCACCCGTTGAGGGTAGGCCGACTCTCGTTAGTCGAGGCCGGGAATTGAGGTTCCACGCCGAACATCCTAGCCGCCGGTGCGTTCTTGCATCAGAGGAACAAGGCAGATGAAGGTTTCCGGTCTCAGCCGCTATTCATGCTTAAGCATAGGCATCGCCATGCTCGCAGGCTGCGGCGGATCGCAGCCGCCGATCAGCGCGACGGGAGCGATGACACAATCCTCCTCGCTTGCGACACGCATCAATCGCACGCACTACAAGCTCCTGTATGGCTTTGGCGGGCCCCCCGATGGAAAAAACCCCGTGGGGAGCCTCATCGACGCGGGCGGCACGCTCTACGGCACGACCGCGAACGGGGGCGCGAACACGTGCGGCTACTCCTCCTCGGAGGCTTTCAGCTGCGGAACGGTTTTTCGTATCACGACGGGCGGCACGGAGAAGGTGCTGTATAGCTTTGGCGGACCCCCTGACGGGAACAGTCCCGGGGCAAGCCTCTTCGATGCGGGCGGCACGCTCTACGGCAAGACGAACAGAGGCGGCTCGCTTGCGTGCGGCTACACGTACGCTCCCGGCTGTGGAACGGTCTTTAGCATCACGCCGGGTGGCACGGAAAAAGTGCTCCATAGCTTTGGCAACAAATCCGATGGCCGATACCCCGACACACCCAGCGGTAGCATCAGTTAGCTGAACAGCCCGTTATGTGATGACTTCGCGTGCTGCGGGTCGAAGAAACCCGCGAGAGGAGCAAGTCATCGTGCAACGTTCCCGTCGCAACCACACGGCGGCCTTCAAGGCGAAGGTGGCGATCGCTGCAATCAAGGGCGATCAGACCACGGCTGAGCTCGCCAAGCGCTTCGACATTCATCCCAACTCCATCGTTCAATGGAAAACGCAGTTGCTTGAACGAGCTGCTGAAGCCTTCGGAGGCGATGCGCCGAAAGCCGGCGGCCCCGACGTTCGGGACCTGCACGCCAAGATCGGCCAGTTGGCGTTGGAGAACGATTTTTTAGAACGCGCGCTCGGGCGTGTCGACGGGCCGAGCGCAAAGCGATGATCGATCGCGACCACGCTTTGCCCCTTGCGCACCAAGCGCAACTGCTGGAGCTCTCCCGAAGCTCGTTGTACTACGTTCCGATTGCGATCTCACCGTCGGATCTCGATCTGATGCGTGAGATCGACAAACTGCACGCGGAGTATCCCTTTGCCGGCGCTCGGATGCTGCGCGATTTCCTCAAGCGGCGGGGCTATCAGATCGGTCGACGGCACGTCGGTCAGCTCATGGGCCTGATGGGCATTGAAGCGCTCTACCGCAAGAAGAAAGGCACCAAGACCAACCCCGAGCATCCCATCTATCCCTACCTTCTGAGAAACCTCGCCGTTGAACGCCCGAATCAAGTCTGGTGCGCCGATATTTCATACATCCCGATGCGCCGCGGGTTCTTGTATCTGTTTGCGGTCCTGGACTGGTCGACGCGCCGAGTACTGACTTGGCGACTTTCCAACAGCCTCACGACGGACTTCTGCCTCGACGCCGTCGAGGCGGCGATCGCGACGTACGGACGACCGGAGATCTTCAACACCGATCAAGGTTGCCAATTTACCGACAAGGACTTCGTGGGCATGCTCAAAGAGCACGGTATCGCGATCAGCATGGATGGTAAGGGCGCATGGCGCGACAACGTGTTTGTTGAGCGCTTCTGGCGGTCACTGAAGTACGAGGAGGTCTATCTGCGGGCCTACGAGTCCGCTAGCGAGGCCAAACACTTCATCGGGCGCTACGTCGCATTTTACAACGAGCATCGTCCGCATTCGGCACTCGACGGCCGTACGCCGGACGAAGTATACTTCAATCAGCCGACCGAAAAGGCGGCATAATCGGCGAGATCATCACATAAGAAGGGCCGATTGCGTGTCCAAAAAACCGGCGCCACCTCTACGAGTGTCGCCTCTCCTGATATTGTGGGCTTAATTGCATTGCGAATGGAAGAACAGCGCAGCGCTCTTGGCGACATTCATCCTTGGCTCTATGAGGAATCGCGTCACGGCCGTCTCTTCCGCCGAGGCATTCGCGGATTCAATGGTTATAGGACCACGGACGGCTTATGGGATCCGGTCTTGGGGCTCGGCACGCCGTACGGCAATACGTTTGTGGGAACTACATCGGTCGCGGGCGTACCGGGAACTCCGTCAAATCCTTAGTCGGTCTTTGAGCTTTGGCTGTTCTAAGCGTGCTCTTTCATCCACCAGGGACAGCACGATTGGCTCGGGTTTCTAACATTTACTAACGGAGCGGTCGGGAATGGCCGGGAACGGACGGTAGCGGCCGGGAGCCGCGAGGCGAAAAAGCCTTGCAGAATAACACGAATCGGTAGCGGTCGGGACTCTCCGGAACCCCCGAGAAGTGGTTCGAATCCCGCTGGGGCTAGAATTCTCCATATTTTACAAGGGTGTTCGCGACACTTTTAGGCTCCGCGCAACAAATGTGCAACAGCCGAGCCTTTTCGCCGAAAAATATATTGGGCCGAGCATCACATGATGACGGAGTCACAAGCCGCTCGGCTCGCTGCGCATGCCGGGGCGACCCAGCCGCGCAAACTCTAGCCCGTGCCATATTGATGCTGACGGGTACCCACTAAATGCCACCAGAGATATGTGGAATCCGAGGCTCGGCCTCGAAAGGAATTCCACATGCGCAAGTCCCGCTTCACGGAGTCCCAGATCGTTGGCATTCTCAAGGAGCTCAAGGCCGGCGTTAAGGCGGCGACCATCTGTCGAAAACACGGTATTTCGGGGGCAACGCTGTACAACTTGCGTGCGACGGGCAAGCGCCGTGAGGTACAGATTGTTCGCGACACCTCGCACGTACAGCAATATGCCTTGCTGCATTGTCATCCCGAGGAAGTTGCATCAAATCTCCTGAACTAAAGACATGATGCTACGGCGCCTTCTCCTTGCAGTTACAGGCCGTTAACATGTTTATTCGCGAACTCGATTCTTCCACCTTACGCGTCCCGAGCGTCGACAAGATACTTAAGGGCACCCCAATGCCGCCGGGCACGAACTCAGCCCACATCAAGATGAAAGAATACGTCTACGAAGTGCGGGAAACGCCTGCCGCAGCGATGAAGCGCCGCGGATGAAGGCCGCTGCGTGGCGTGTCGTCGCGCTGCTTGTCATCGCAGCTGCTGCCGTCTTCGTTTGTTACGATACGCTGCTGCCGCTGCCGCCTGAATACGGACTGCGGACGGCAAACCAGACGATGCGTGCCGCGCAGAGCCAACGCGTGATTTCGGTCGCGCCGAACTCGCCCGGCGCGCTGGCCGGCATTCGAGTCGGCGACACGATCTCGTTTGGCAAGACTCCGCTCGAGCGGGCCGAGGCCTCCTACTCAGCGCCGGGTTCGCGAATCTCGGTCGTGATCAACACTCGCGCACGGTCTCGCTGCTTACGGCGCGGCCGGCATACGCTACGATCCTGCTGGTCCCGCTCGTCATTCGCCTCGCTTTTCTTGCAGTAGCCGCGCTCTTAGCATGGCGACGTTGGGAGGATTCCACCGCACGCGCGCTCGTGCTCTTCTTGCTCTGCTACGGTCTGCTGATTGGGCTGCCGAACACCGTGATGCCGACGCCGCTCCTTTCCGTTCTCGTCCTGCAAACCGCGAGCACTCTGTTATTGCTCGTCGGGACTGCGGCCGCCGCAACCTTCGCTGCGGAGTTTCCCGACGGCGCCGCCCAGCCGGTTCCGCGCGCGCTCGCGCGCATCGCGCAGATCTTGACCCTCGTCGCTGCCGGCGTCACGATCGCGGGTACTTCGCTCGCCACGACGGACCACACCGTCGCCCTGACGCGCACCGCAATAATTTGGCTCTTTGTCGCGAGCGCCTTGCTCGTGATCGCGATTCTGATCGTCGCCTACGTGCAGGGCGCGGCGTGGGAACGGCAGCGACGGCGGTGGGTCTTTCTAATGCTCGGCACCGGCCTAGTCGCGGTTGCGATCGATACTACCGTGCAGAATACCATTGGGGCTTCGGAGATCGTCGACGATGCGACGCTACTCCTCATCGGAGCGATTCCGTTCGGTTTGGCCTACGTCATCCTGCGCCACCGAGTCATCGACGTCGGCTTCGTAATCAATCGGGCCGTCGTCTACAGCGCGGTTTCCATCATCATCGTCGGGATCATCGTCATCTGACACGCTGACGTCAAGATTCGTGGAGCAGCACAGCCGCGCCGGCAGCATGGCGGTGCAGCTCGCCATCGCGCTCGTCTTGGGGTTTTCGATTCGCTTCATCAACGCGCGTGTCGAGCAAGCCGTCGATCGGGTGCTCTTCCGCCAGCGCCACCTCGACGAAGCCGCGATCGCGGATTTTACGCTCGACGCACAATATGTGACCGATGCCGGCGTGTTGCTCGAGCGCTGCGTGGCGACGGCGATGCGCCACGGGCATGCAACCGAGGCGGGGGTCTGGCTGCGGGCTCCATCGGGACTCTACGAGCCGCACAATTCCTCGTTTACGCAGAGCCATTCGGTCGACGAGAATGACCCCGCACTCGTCGCGATGCGGGCTCGTCGCGTCGTTGCCGACATTCACGCGTTGCGGTCTGCGTTGCCTGGTGTTCTAGCGTTTCCGATGATTGTACGCGGCGAGCTGATCGGTGCGCTCGTCTGCGGCAATGAGGAGCATGCGGAGGCGTACGCGCCCGACGAGATCGAGTCGCTCCGTAACATGGCGGCGGCCGTCGGCCACGCGCTCGAGGCCTTGCGCGTCCGCGAACTTGAAGAGCGCGTTCGATTCTTGGAACGGGCTCAGCTGCACAACCCGTGACGCTCCGAAAGAGCGCTCCGCCGCGGCGTAGCCGCCGGGCCCGATCGCAGCAGTTCGAAAGCGCTAGCTCAGGCGATTAACACCAGCGCCCGGGAACCCAATGCCACCCGCTGCCCTCTAGGTGCCGCCAGTGCCCCGCGCACCACGCGCCGGCGTGGCGGACGTAACCCCCCGACACCCAAATGTACTTCACGCCGTTCCAGCGCCAGTGGCCGCCAACCCAAACGTAGCCCGGACCTGGCGCCGCTGGAACCGCTTCGACGGCGTGATAAGGTGGTGCAACCTGTACGTAGACGACCGCGGCCGACGAAGTCGCGGCAAATCCGAAGGCTAGGATGGCAGCTATCAAGACATTCCTGATCATCTCATGCTCCTTCAAGCGACGGCGGCATCTTGCCGACGCATGGGTAGAATCGTAGCACTTCCTGGTTGAATACTCACCAACCTAGCCGTTAGGCACATCGGCTCAAACTTATGGCACCAACTTCGAACACGGTCCCGAAGCCGTGATGGCCACCCGCAAGAGGTCGTGGAGTCAAAGCTGAACGGCGGTTTTCTGACATTTTCTAAGCGGTCGGGAATGGCCGGAAACGGAGGGGATCAGCCGGGGCCCAAGCGGCGAAAAAACCTCACAAAATAACACGGTTCGGTAGCGGACGGGACTCTCCGGAACCCTCGAGTAGTGGTTCGAATCCCGCTGGGGCTAATCCAATCCGCCTGTATTTGCAAGCTTTTTTGATTGCCGAATGCCGTGCGGTTGCCATTCGGTTGCCGTCCGCCCAAAGACAGCATTCGGTTTCAGGGCCTTTGCGCGTTGAACCACTCCCCCGGGTTCGCAGCCATTTCGTTCTCTGGCCCCGAAGAAAGACCAGGCTATATCAAACGTCGAGAACGGCGCTCGAGGGCAGCGAGATCCGTCGAGCCTCAAATCCGAAATCTCGACGTCGTCCGAATCGATGATCACGTGCGACTAATGCCGACGCGATCGCTACATTGCGCTGTGCTTGATGGGAGTGTTGTTCAGCGGGCCTTCGCCGCCGACCTGGACGATGGTTTCAGCTTTGGCGATCGACCAGTGATGGAGACCGTCGGAACCATGATAAACGAACCGGCGGGCAGCACCTTCGCGCTGGCCTTGTTAGTAGTGTCTCCGACTCCGAACAAGACCGCGCCTTGCAGAATGGTTATGTATTCGGGATGCGAGCGGTAGTGCGGCTGATTGCCGCCCTGGCCGTCAAGAGTAATCCAAGAATATCGAAATAAAGTGCTTCATGTTAGTCAACCCGTTTGCTTGAGCGATGAGAACGCTAGTGGTTGTGTTCTTAAAGTTATTTTCGATGGTACGAGTGAGCTTCAACCGTGGTTCTTGCCAAGATCGAGCGGCGCAGGGAAAGCGTACTTACGTCGGTGAAGATTCCCTTTATGGAGCATCGTGGCGCCCTTGTCATGCATTGCTGTAATTACTTTAAGTAAACTTCATATGGCACTTGCTTTGGATTGTTAACGGGGGACTTCGACGTGCACCTAAATCTCAGGGTCGTTGCGCCGTTCTCTGCCGTAGCCGCGCTACTGCTCACGACTGTGGCTCGTGCCGACATCTTCGATATCGTCCGCATCCAGCATCCATCGCCTGAAGTCGAGATCGTGCAGATTTCCCAGCCCAACGTCAAGCAGCCCACGACGGACTATCCGTCCGTTACGTTTATGCCGGGCGATTCAGTCATCGTTACCGCAACCGGCTGCGTACAGACGGGCGGCATCGGGAAGACGTGGAAGCGCTACGTTAACCCATCGGGAGGCGACTCCGAGCGCTATTATTTTGGTGAAATATGGATCCCGGGAGCGACAGGAGTCCTCGTTCCGATCGCCGGCGTCATCGGCAAGACGCTGACCGTCCCCGTGGGAACGACCAACGCGGGCTTGCACCTACGCCTTGGCTACACCGACAACGATTACAGCGACAACGGATACTACAGTCACGACGACGGCACGGAAAATCAATGTTACGGTACCGTCGGCGAACCGGCGCATATTGGGAGGCTTTGGCGGTCTACCTTCACGAGCTCAAGCATCGGGTCAGCGTCGTCAACCCGGCGCGCATTAAGGCGTTCGCGCAGAGCGAGCTGCTGCGAACAAAGACCGACGCGGTCGACGCGGCTCTCATCGCACGCTTCTGCAAGAGCCAAGTTCCTGAGGCGTGGATTCTTCCTGCGCCAGAAATCCGCGTTTTACAAGCCCTTATGCGCCATTACGAGCATCTGAAGACCACTCGAGCGCAGCAGTCGGTGTACGCACAATCTTCGGAGGCAGCCATCGTTACGACCTCCATTGCGGAGGTCATCGCTACGCTCGACGAACAGATCGCAGCGGTCGAGCGAAAGATTCGCCAGCACTTCGACGATCATCCCGATCTCAAACGCCGGCGCGACCTGCTGACGTCGATCCCAGGAATCGGTGAGACAACCGCGGGTTCTATCCTCTCGGAGATCCCGCATCTCGATCGCTTCCAGTCCGCCAAGGCGGTCGCCGCCTTTGCTGGGCTATCGCCACGAGAACGGCGGTCCGGTACGTCCATTCATGGGCGCCCCCGGCTTTGCAAGACCGGCAACGCTCGCGTTCGCAAGGCGCTCTAATGCCGGCGATCGTGCCTCTTCGCTTCAACCCAACGCTCCGTGTCTTCGCAGAGCGGTTGCTAGCAGCTGGAAAGCATAAGCGCCTCATCATCGGCGCGGTGATGCGTAAACTCTTGGTTCTCGCCTATGGCATTCTTCGATCCGGCGTCGCTTTTGATGCGAATTATGCTTGACGCGGAATACGGTATCTATCCCACAAGGCTGCCGCACGGGCATAGGGGAAGGGGCCCAAAACCGGCCACCCTCGCTTGGGCCCTCGCGGATCCTAGCGGTCCGCAAAAAGGCTGTAAAATCAGGTCTTTTCTCGCACGGGCCGATCGCGGGACCTAGCTCGGCGCCTCGTGCCAACTTTGCCCAGCACCGTTTGCAAAAGTCGAGAAGCGCCGAAAACGCCATATGACAAAAGGCTTTTTCGCGCTCGCCTTCGATGCACGGTCGAGCGTGGCGCATCGCCACTGCCAGCTATTAAGACGGAAGCCGGATGCGGCTAGGTCCCTAGCCATGCCGAGCGCATCGCCAACGGTTTGGCCAACGTTCGGCGATAGCTCCAATCCGTGACTAGCCTACGACGAGCGCGTGCACGAGCCCTTAAAGTCAGGCTGCGTCGCAGCCATCGATGGATAGCCGTTAAAGCTGAACGAATTCTGATTGGTGCGAATGGTTTCACTCCGCCCGAGCTTACCGTCGGCCGTTGCCTGATCCGTCCATTGCTCGCTACTTCCGGTCCATGGCTGCGCAAATGAGGTGGACCAGTGGGCCTCATTATCCAGCTGAGTTTGGACGTAACGATTGCTCTTTGAATCGTATGTAATCGCGATGTTAAGCACGTAGGGCGTCGTCATCTTGCCCTGCGGCGGCACGTTCACCCATCCGCGCAAGAGGCCGCCATCGAGCGTATAAGTCGCGGTGGCATTGCTTGCCGGCTGGCCGACGGTCCCGGCCTGACAGGACCACGCGCCGACGTAATACTGCATGGCATCCATACCGCTCATCGATTGCGCGACCGCCGGAGCTGCCATTACTGCGGCCAAAACAAAAAAGCCAAGCGTCGTTCTCAAGAAATGCCTCCTTCAAGCAGGTTGATCGACCCGCCGTTTGTCAGGTTCTCCGGAAAGCCGACTCGTCCCCTAATCCTGTTGAAACCACCATATTCTATGTGAGGCGCCCCCTGATGCCCGGACAGCCCAAGGAATCAGCGTAAAGGCTACGCGGCTGTCACCGACTTGCGGATCTTCCCGAATTTGCCGCCCAACTGCGGAGCTATAATAGCTTCGACTTGCCACATTCCAAGAAGTGCCATCGTCAGGGCTTCGTCAGTTCGAAGCCTCTCGACATTCTGGCGGGGCGTAAGTCTAAGCATCTGCTCTGAATGCGCGACGTGCGCAACGGCTAAGCGTCCGTACGTTTGTAATACCTCAGCCGCAATCGTTTCCTCGTAATGCTGTGGATACTGCTCCTGGAATTCCTCAACGTGCTTGCAAAGCACCGGGTGATCCCGATTGATGTACACGACACCCGGTTCATGAGCACTACCTGGCTGCCATGTCGCCATTGACCATTCCATGCCTTCGCCCATTTCTGATGCTGAGATGAACTCAAAACGTGGCAAACCGCCCGCGACTTTTCGGGCTGAGCATCGTGCGCCGATCGCTCGGCCTCCCGACCGAACCGCTGCCATTTGCCGATCGTGTCGCGCTCGGGCAGATTACGGTTAGGCCAAAACGATCGCCATTATTTAAAGGCTTCCGGGGAATCGCCGCCGGCCAGAGCGTACATCGACCGTAACGCCAAGCGGTCGCGATCAGTACCGTTCACGCACTAGAAAGGAAGCTCGTTTGCGTAGCATGCCCCCTCCGTTGAAATGGTTACTTACAGTCGCTATCCTGCTTGCTGCGGTGGCCACCCCGGCTCTTGCGGCCGATGATATGGTGACGATTCCCGGCGGACACTTTGTGATGGGATCGACGGTCGAGGAAAACGCACGCGAAAAGCTCGATCCACAGTTCCT
This sequence comes from Vulcanimicrobiota bacterium, assembly GCA_963748875.1. GTDB lineage: Bacteria > Vulcanimicrobiota > Vulcanimicrobiia > Vulcanimicrobiales > Vulcanimicrobiaceae > Cybelea. Next base: position 2,925,893 of record CAVVKC010000001.1, on the reverse strand, counting down.
ATCGGGAGAATATCCCGCACACCCAGTCACCATCGCGACATTTGCTCTTGCCGCGCACGACGTGACGCGTGCAGAGTTTGCAGCGTTCGTCGTTATGACCGGTTATGACGCCAACGGCTGCAACGTATGGGACGGCTTCAAATGGACCTTTCAAGCTACGGCAAGTTGGCGTAAGCCAGGCTTCGAACAGACCGATCGAGATCCGGTGGTATGCGTGAGCATTAACGATGCCAACGCCTACATCGCATGGTACTCCCGTACAACGGGCAAATCATATCGGCTGCCGAGCGAGTCGGAATGGGAGTATGCCGCTCGCGCCGGGACGACGACTAGCCGGTATTGGGGTGACAATATTGCCCAGCAATGCCTTTATGCAAATGGATCGTCGCTCGAATATAGCAAGGCGTTTCCGCAAGAGCCCGACGTGAATCGAGCATGTTCGGATGGTTTCCTCCACACCTCACCAGTCGGATCATTTCGCCAAAACCCATGGGGCCTCTACGACATGCTCGGAGACGTATGGCAATGGACTGCGGACTGCGCTCACAAGGGCTACGTTGGCGCACCAACTGATGGCAGCGCGTGGACCGGAACGTGCAAATATCAGCGTTATCGAGGCGGTTCATGGTATGACGGACCGTCGTACCTCCGTGTGGCAATGCGAAACGGCGGCCTTCCCGACCAAGGTTACAACGGAGTTGGCTTTCGACTTGCGGCTGCTACGCCGGTCGATACGAGGGCACGCGAACAAGAATTACTCGACACTGATCGAGCGCTTGCGGCACAAAGCTCGAAGATTGGTTTCGTCCCAGCGTACGCAGCCGTGATGGCGTCCGATGCGCGCAAACTCGATCCCGGATCGCAGCCTGCACTCGGACGGCAAGCGATTCTCGAGGTCATGGCGCACTATTCCAAGGGCGATACGTTCACGTGGACGCCTGAAGAGGCGGTTGTCGCCGTGAGCGGTGAGCTTGGCTTTACGTGGGGGCGGTGGACCGATACCTATCGCGATAAGCACGGCAACATCAAACGCGCCTACGGGAAGTATCTCGACGTCTGGCGCCGCGACGCCGACGGAACGTGGCGTTGGATCGTCGACATCGGCAACGAGAACCCCATGCCACCCTCGGTCAAGCGCTAACGACAAAACGATCGATTCGTTCCTCGCTGTCGACTAGCACTTAAAATCACAGATCGCGCTTGTCTGACAAACCACCCACGGTCACAGGCCGCCTGATGTCCAAAAACTATTTCTCCACGAAAGCGGGTCAACTCCACCGTGCATACGGGAGGCATCTACCGCCGTATCGCATCGGGCCCTCCCATCCGGTCTTCATGAAGACCACTGCTTTGGGGTGCTTTGAACTTCTCAACGTTAGGATACCTCTGCCCCTGCAGCCCAACGTACAGCTCTCAGTCAGCGTTCCGGTCTCTCGACTCGGCCCCAGAAACGAGGCAACGCCGGTGCCATCGAACGTAAACGTATAGTGATGATTACCATGTAGGTTCGCAATTTTGACCGTACCCGAGTAATTGGCGCCGAACGCGCCGCCTTGAGCTGAAGGCATGCGAACGGCTCCAGCCGTCACTGCGTTAGCTGCGCGGGGGGCGCTTAAAGATCGACCACACCCCGCAAGCAAAATAGCTGCGACACAAACACTCAGCGCATAGCGACTTGCTCTCAAACTCTTCATCTGCTTTGCTCCTTTCGCTGGTGCGTCAGCGGCCCGCCGCTGCCTAAAGCACCTTGCTTAAATAGTAGCGCGTGAGTCCAGGCGGGCACTCATTCAAAAAGTTTCGAACAAAATGTAACCGCGCTCCTCATAGAACGCCTGGTTGCCTCGAAAATTGAACGCACCGGCCAGCTTCATCACGGGCTTAGTAGACGGAGTTTGGGCCGTCCACAGCACAGTACGGCGTGATGACACCGTAGGCTCCGCCAAGTGTTGCCACCAGGGCACCGGCAGGATAGCTGAAGACAAAGACGTGCCCAGGGGAACCTTCTGCTGGAAAGCCGATGTCCGACACGAACACGAGTCTGTTCTTCTTGCTGATCCTGACGCTCTGCGGTGTGGCGTAGTCGCCTTCCCCCAGCGTCCTCGTCACGCTTTTGTACGGCGGGGCGATAATGTCAACCGTGGCCCCATATCCCGTGCCATTATATCCTGTGACAGTGACGATAATGTCGTCATGGTTATCGAGGGCCATGCCCCGGGTTTGAGCCCCAGAAACTAGTCCAACGGGAATTGTGGGTTTCCGGCCAAGATGGCCTGCAAAGGAGACCCGCATGCGCAAGCGACGCTACACCGAAGCGCAGATTGTCGCAATCCTCAAAGAGCTCGATGCCGGCCGCCCTGCCGCGGAGCTCGCTCGCAAACACGGCGTTCACGTAAACACGCTGCGGCTGTGGCGCAGCAAATACGGCGGCCTCGACATCAGCGATCTCTCACGGCTTAAAGAACTCGAGTCGGAAAACTCGCAAATGGAACGCATCATTGCCCGCCAGGCTCTGGAGCTCCGAGCGCTGTCCGAGGTGATCCGAAAAAACGGGTGGGGCCCTCAGCGCGCAAAGAAGCGGTGAGGGCTCTCCAAATCGAGGGGCTGAGCGAACGCCAAGCCTGCCGTCTCGCACAATGTCCCCGGCCGACGATGCGATACAAATCACGCAAGATACCCGACGACCAGCTCGTCCGCGATCGGCTGCGCTGCCTCGCGCAAGAACGGCCGCGCTTTGGCTGGCGACGACTCAAGATTTTCCTCAAGCGAGAAGGCATCGTGATGAACAATAAGCGTCTGCGTCGGCTCTACCGCGAGGAACGCTTGCAAGTACGGCCCCGAAAGAAGCGGCGCGTGCGGTTGATCCGCGGGAACGTGTCGCCGGCGCCGCTACGGATCAACGAAGAGTGGGGCCTGGATTTTATGCACGAATACCTGATGACCAAACGAAAAGTCCGCCTCCTCACCATCGAGGATCGTTTCAGCCGTGAGGGTCTCGCACTGGATCCGGAGTTCTCCTTAACGAGTCGACGCGTAATCCGCACGCTCGACGCTATTGCCGAACTTCGCGGTTATCCATTGCGGCTGCGCGTCGATAACGGTCCGGAGAACGTGGCTGGCGCGATGTTGCAATGGTCGATCGACCACGGCGTGTTGCTGCACTTCATCGATCCGGGTAAGCCGGCGCAGAACGCGTGGATCGAGTCCTTTAATGCTCGTGTCCGAGATGAATTTCTCAATGTCCAGATCTTTCGATCGCTTCCCGACCTCCACGACGCGGCTGATGCATGGCTCGTCGACTACAACGAAGTACGTCCGCACTCGTCGCTTCAGTACCTCACGCCGAAGGAATTCGTCGAATCTCTGACAACTCACCCCATCCCACAATTGCCGGCGGCTTAAAAAATGGGCTCAAACCCCCCCCACCACCCGAGTTTGGAAACGAAACACCCAGCACCGTAGCGTAGCATCCAACGAGGCCGCCCTTATATTCGAGAATCTGTGTCAGCGTGTCGACAAAGACATCGCCTTTCTGATCAACCGCGATGCTTATAGCACCGTTACCGGTGCTGCACGTGTGGATCACCTTGTTGCTTTCCTGCGCATACTCGTTGACGAAGCTTCCGGGTCTTCTGTAGTCAGCCTCGTAGACGTTTCCAGCTCTATCGACGCTGACATCCTCCGGGCTGTTCATGCTTGCGTTGTACGTGAACGTCGGCGATGTTGCCCCCAGCGCGTACTCCTTGATGTTGACAGCGTCCTGGTCGGCTACGTAAAGATTGCCTGGATCATCGAGAAAGTTGCCAATTGGTGTAACGATCCCAGATTTTTTTCCGGTGATATAGCCGTCATATTCGTAAGTCTTGTTCTTCAAAATGTCGATCCGCGCACCCGGCTTTCCAGCAAAAGCCCCTCCGTCCGAAACGTAAAGATCTCGCAGGCCCTTGTACTCGGATGCAATTCCAGTCTGCAAAGGCTCCCACGACAACCTTGACGAGGATCGGGTCATCGCGGGCGCAGGCACCGAGGAGCCTAGTTCCTGCGATCCGCTGCAGCCCGCGAGTAATACAGCCGCCACGCAAACGCATAGTGCAGAGCGACTGAGGTTCAATTGGTTCATCTGCTGGGCTCCTTTGCTTCAACGATGCGCCATAACTGATGGTCGCCGGAACGGACACTTGCACACTTATTTGCACAGTTTGCCGGCTCGCGTCAGGAGGGTTCCTAGCCTAGCGCGAAGCTGGTGCCCGAGCGGCTCGTGCGGTAGGTGATGACCGAACGGAATCCAGGGCGTGCCGCGAAGGCAACAGCTCCTTTCTGTCAGACTGGTCGAGGCTACCGCGGTAGGAGGTTCCCATGGATTTGGCCGTTCTTGGCATCGACGTTGGGAAGTTCGAGTTCCATTGTGCACTGCGCGTTAAGGATCAGGTTCATACGAATCGTTTCCCTCATTCCGTGGCGGGTTTCGAGAAATTGCATCGCTGGCTTTCAAACCGCCATGTCAGTCGGGTGCACGCGTGTATGGAAGCGACCGGTGGTTGGAGCGAGGAGCTCGCTACGGATCTGCACGCGCACGGTCATGTGGTGAGCATCGTGAACGCGCTTGCGATCAAGTCCTTCGGTCAGCCTTGTCGGTCTTCGTACTTAAGTCCGAGCGTCCGTTTGACCTCAAGCATCGGGTCTGGGCGACATCACGGAAGTCCAGGCAGCCATCTCGCCGACACTTAACGCTTGACATCGCACACAGAATCTAACGGAGCGGTCAGGAATGGACGGGATCAGCCGGACCCGAGCTGCGAAAAAGCCTTGCAGAATAACACGGATCGGTAGCGGACGGGACTCTCCGGAATCCCCGAATAGTAGTTCGAATCCCGCTGGGGCTACTAAAATCGTCTTTATATCTTACAAGGGTTTCCGAGACACTTTCGGGCTCCGTGCAACAAAAGTGAACGGCGGAGTGGGAAGAGCCGCTTGGGCGTCACCACGCCGATGGTGAGGCTCAATTGAACCCGTGCCACAATTACCAGCGACCTAACAAATGGGCTCAGACCCGTCCGGCCCTGCGAATGAGTTACGCGTTGTAAGAAAAAGGCGGACGCCAAGAGCGCCCGCCTCTCGCTATGTCGGGTGATGGCTTAAATTAATACGCCCTGACACCCTTTGGAGTTCCCCATCCGGCCGGACCGGAGTAGGTTTTGTAGTTTTCCCCTTTGGGAGCACCAGCTTCGCAGATATAGTCTCCGCAGGAGCCGTCGCTGCCGCTTTTGATGACGTTGAGCTTCCTTCTGTGTTGCTTATTCGTCAGCTTCCAGAAGCGTTCACCCCCCGTGGTGTAGCTGGTGGCATCGCCGGCAAGAGCGATGATGCCAGCCGTGATCGGCGACGCGACACTCGTTCCGCCGACGCTAGCGATCCAACCACCGTAGCCGCCGCCGGTATCGTATACGGCTACTCCCGGGCTTAACCCAGCCTGCGCCGACACGTCTGAAATCGTGCGACCAGTGCAAAGCGGATCGTGCTGCCACGACGGCTTGGCAATGGTGGTAGAGCAGCCTGCGCCCGCGCCGTCCCAGACCGTCTCGGTGAACGTTGAACCGCTCTTATGGATCTGCGTTCCACCGACCGCGAGCACGTTGTCGAGCGTTGCCGGCCACTCGATCTCAGGATATCCTGAGTCGCCGGACGAGGCTATATACGCGATGTTCGGAGTGCTGAAGTAGTTAGGGAAGTTCGGGTCGCCGCAGTTTGCACCGTAGACTCCGGTGTGGCATCCCCAGCTATTGCTGATAATCGTCGCACCAAGAGAGACGGCCGTCTGCTCGGCGCCCTCAGCGCCGCAGACGAACTCGCCGCAGTTGCCGGCTTCGATCATGTAGATCGTGCACTGGGGGCAGATGGCGGCGACCATTTCGGTGTCGAGGTCTGCCTCAAGGCAGAAGCCGAAGTCCTCACAGCTCTCGGGGTAGTTAGACTGTTGGCCGTATTGATTGTACTTAGCAAATGGTGCCGTACCCAGATTGAATTGGGTGCGGTACGCGGCTAGATCGGTTGCAGCGGTGGGCAGATCGCCGCCCTCGATAACCGCGACGATCGTTCCCGCCCCCCTACCCAGCAATGAGGTTAGTCCGTAGCGTTGCTGGAGATCGATGGGCCGGAAACCACAGCCGCTCGAAGGATTGCACCCAACCGCGGGTTGTGGCGGAAGCAACGTAAAGCACCTCGCGCCGCCGTCAAGTTCCTTGCAGACGCTCCGGGCTTGGTGCTTAGCTTCCCACGTGGGCACAGAATGTCCGGATGCCCGCGTTCCCGTCTGGGAGGCAGCCGCGGTCGAGGGCATGTTCGACGAGGTACTTGCGTTACACGCAGCAATTGTGAGCGCCGCGGCGAGCGGCACCACGAGTCTCAATAGTCCGTTCACAAGAGCTCCTTTACACGTGAAGTCTAGCTGGGGGAAAGCAATATTTAGGAACCGGTGCGCGTGTCGCCTTTGCGATGGACGAACTTGGCGACGCGATCCGGCTGATGCGCTAAGGCCACCTGACGGAGAGAACAGGTGCTCGGTTGCTAGATGCTGGCGTCCGCGTGCATACGATCACTCCGAATCCAGCGGAAGAAAAGACGGCGGCTGACGTTCGAAGTAACTGCGCGAATATTGTGATCGGATCATCTTAAACCGTCGTGCCGGCTATTTGAAGTCAAAGCACATGCTCCACTATCGAGAAGGCCCGATTCCTTGAGGGATTTCGGCGTTTCTGTTTTCGCAGCAAACGAAGCCGGACGCCGCGCTAACGGCAGTTGCTTGCGTGGCGATCCCAAGGCGGAGTTTAAAGATCGAACCACGCAGCCGCTGGTGCAGTCGCGTAATTCATCATGGGCGCAGAATCATTGTGATCAGCGCCAGCACCCCTAACAACGCAACTAGACCGGCAAGAATAACAGCTGAAGAGTGTCGCTTGGTCGCGTAGCGTGCTCCGAGCTCGCGAATGTTTCGCCGATGCTCAACAAAGGCTAGGATCAGCGACCCCACGCCAATGCAAACCATGACAAAGCCTGTCTCTGGGGCTCCGGGGTAATGGAGTACGTGCTCTCCGGCGTCCGCTCCAAGAAGACCGCCCGACGGACAGCTTGAGCGAAACTACAAGTCTAATAAGGCGGCCCAGCCTCGATCATCATACCGTTTGCTAACGCGCCTCCGGCGCTTGAATATCTCCCTGCGTAGATATCGGCATCGGTCTTATACGGGATCTTCCAGGTTACGCCAAGCTCGCTTAACGCCACGCGCACCCGGGTGCAGTCCGGCTCATCTCCGACGTCGTATGTGTACACGCCTATCAATTCCTAGAAGTCGATTGGTATAGCCCGCGCGAGGACCGACTGGTTCAACCGAGCCTATAGATTAGGCTCACGCGCCCATCTGTAAGCTGCTGAACTGTTCGCAGTTCGAGCTCGCGACGAGATTCCGTGGTCGCAAAGAGCGCCTTTCCCTCACCGACGATCAGCGGATAAACAATCAGCCGCAGTTCATCCACCAAACCTGCATCGATAAGGCTTGCCGTAATTCGAGCGCCCCCAAGGAGGTAAATGTCCTTGCCGGTTTGCTGCTTAAGGGCAGCAACCTCGTCGAGCCCCCGGACGAAACTCGTTCTCGGCCAGAGAGCCGAAGTCAGCCTGTTTGATAGCACATAATGCGGGATCCGCGCGGCGAAGCGGGCCCATTCAACTTCAGCCGGCGTAGGCGCGTTGACGCCGGTCCCGACAGGCTTGTCCGGCTCGTTCTGTATCGCGGTCCAATACCACTCGTAGCCGGGATACATAGCGCCCCCGAGCACGCACGCGTCTATTTGCGGTGTCAAGCCGTAGTCGTCCGACCAGGCGTCTACCCAGTCCGCAACGCCCTCAGGCCCCTCAATCTTCCCATCGACCGAAATCTTCATTGCAGCGATCAACTTACGCATGTTCCCTCACCCCTTTCTACCCATAGAGACCACGGGCGAGCGAATTTTCATCGGTACCGACGAAAGTTTGGAAGCGGTGGCTTACGACCGCGTGATAGCGGGTAACCCGAAGGCGCGGAAAAGGTCCGGGTTCACGAAGTACGTTAGAGCGGAGATCGAATCACCCTCGACCGTCAGGACTTGAATCACGTGCGCGTGCCACTTCGAATCGTCTGTACTGCGGGCATAAAGCGCGAAAGCCGGCTGTCCGTTTGCCGATGTCTCGATCAACCGGAACGCAGAATACGGCAGGGTCCCGGCGGTCCAATAATACGCACAGACCGCCCGGATCGCATCGTGCCCTTGGTACCACTCGCTTAGTGGCGGCATGCTCAAAACGGCATCCTTCTTCAGGAGGGCGACGAGCCCGTCTAAATCCTTGGCCTCCCACGCACGCACGTAGCGGTCGAGCAACGCACGCTGTCGTACAGTCGTGACTTCGCGCTCGCCTCGGTCCGCCGAGGCGGTGTGCTTCTTGAGCGTTGCACGGGCTCGCTGCAACGCGCTATTTACTGCGGCCGCGGACATATCCAACATTTCAGCCGTCTCAGCCCCCGACCATCCTACGACGTCATGCAACAACAATGCCGCTCGTTGGCGTCCGGGAAGATATTGGATCGCAGCAATGAACGCCAGTCGCATCGCTTCGCGTTGCTCGTACCGCGCGTGCGGGCCGGGATCGGTATCGGCGATGTGCTCGAGCACTGCGTCCGGATACGGCTCGAGCCAAGCGATCTCCATCGACGGTTCGCCGGGAAGGCGATCTGCGGGCGAGCCGTTCAACTCCGGAAGCGTCCGGCGAGCAGTGGAACGTTTTGCAAGCAGGTTCAGGCATACGTTCGTTGCTATGCGGTACAGCCACGCCGGGAGCGACGAGCGACCTTCAAACGATTCGAAGCTACGCCACCCGCGCAGCATGGTCTCCTGCACTGCATCTTCCGCCTCGTGAATCGAACCAAGAATGCGATAGCAGTGGACTCTCAGTTCTCGGCGATAGGACTCCGCCGCACTCTGAAATTGCTCACGACTCTCGGCATCGAGAGATCTAGCCGGCTTTCCCTCGCGTGGCTTCATGGCAAAGTGGTCCGTCGCGGTTCTTGAGGTGAAATCAACAGCATTCACAATTCGGCATAATCCAAACACCGCTCGGCTTTCAACATTGCGGACGGTTCGAATGCCGCCTTAGTGAATTGCGAAGGTTGCGCGCGCGAACCGTCCCTGCCGCGGGGCCGGCGACGGTAGACGTAACGATTCGCTTATCTCGTGCATGAGGCCCTAGATTCACGCCGAACGGCGAGTTCTCCCATGCTGCTGATCAGTATCGAAACGTCGTGCGACGATACCGCAACCGCCCTGGTTCGCGCGGTCGCGACGTGCGCGCGAGCGTAGCAACCAACCAAGACGAATTCCACGCAAAATACGGCGGCATCGTGCCCGAGATCGCCAGCCGCCAGCACGTTGCCTTGCTCTCGGCAGCGGTCGAGGACGTGCTCGCCCGCGCAGACGCGAGATGGGACGACGTGGACGGAATCGCGGTGACGCGCGGCCCAGGCCTGATCGGAAGTCTGGCGGTCGGCGTCGCCGCAGCGGCGAAACTCTAAGCCGCTTCCATGAGAAGGCCGATTTTGTCAATGCCGACGTGGCGGCCGAGGCACGTTCAACTAAAACAATTCGTCTCGCCCCACTTCCATCCGCACTCGGTGTGAGCCGTTGGGGGCTCGGTGCACGTTGGGGTTTCCTCGTAGAGTCTGGTGCTGCTATCTAAGCGGCGGTCTGAGACGACCGAGCGGCTTACCGCAGTCACCAAAACGCGGCGAATCGTTTGCTGGAAAGGTTACCTAAGAGCTTTCTTCTTCGAACTGTAGCGCGTAGACGATGCTAGTCGGTGGCCTCGACTTTGCCGAGCCGCAATGGATCGTATATTTCTGCCGTCACCCACAATCGGTGCAGCAACACCGCGAGCTTTCGAGCTACGGCCACGATGGCGCGTTTCTTGTCGTTCTTACCGCCACGGCCGGCTAGGCGTTGCCCGAAGCGACGGAGGTCCGAGTCTGGCCCAAAAGGTCCAAGTATGTAGTGCGCGCTTCCGATGAGCAATCGGCGCATATATCCGTTGCCGGCTTTGGTGATCGGCAACTGCGGTGATCGATCACCGGACTGATCCTGGCGCGGGACCAACCCCAGGTACGGCCCAACATCGCGGCTACGCGCAAAGCGTCCCTTATCGAATAGCGTCAAGACGAAGGCCAGCGACGTCAGTGTTCCAACTCCAGTGATCTGTTGCAGCAGCGCCGTCTTGGGATAGCGTTCTAGGGCGACGGTCTCGACACGCTGGTCGCAGGAGCGAATCTGCTCGGTGAGCGCGTCGACCGCCGCCACCAGCGGCGCCAAAGTCGACGCCAGCTCTTCTGGCATTCGCTCGCGGACGCGTTGAGCAAAGCACGGGCTGGTGCATCGCGGTAGCCGACCACCCAGAGCTTTGGTCAGTCCGCGTGCCGCGTTGATGAGCTTCGTACGTGCGCCTACCAGCGCATCACGCACCCGGATGAGCGAAATGTCGGTCTGCATCTGCTCGCTGCGATGAACGATCGGGGCGAGCAGCTGCGGATCAAAGCGAACCATCCGCGCCAAGATCTCCGCGTCGGCGCGATCGTTTTTCCGATCGCTTTGGTGAATCTTGCGCACTTCCCGGGCATTAGCGACGATGACCTCGTGGCCGCTGGCTGCGGCAATGCGGCTCACCCACCCCGAATGCGTTCCCGTCTCAAGGGCGACCCGCGCTGGCGCTTGCGCGCTGAAGTACTCTTGCAGCGCTGCGCGCGTTGTGCGAAGACGAGCTTGGCTCACCAGGGCTCCTTCGTCGTCCAGCACGCACAGTTCGCTGAAGCGGTCGCCTAAGTCGATTCCGATGGAGCGAGGCGTTGCACGTGTTTTGCGCGTCTTTGCGTTCGTGCTATGCTTGGTCATGAGGGTCGGTCTCCTTTCATTGCACCTTGAGTGCGTCACGGATACTTCGTTCAGAAGTCCGTCTTGGGGACCGGCCTTCTCATCCCATCTAAGCCGCGGTGCCGGCTAGCACGACGCGGCGTCATCGAGATTGAAGCGGTGATTCGCCAGCCCTGATCACGACCTCGACTGCCCGCGCGAACTCTTTTCGTGCCGGCCCCACCGCTTTCGCGCGCGCAAGGACGTGCAATCTACCACCCCGGTAACGGATCGTCGCCTCGCGCGACTGATCTCTCCGGCGCACGACGGGAACATTTTGGCACAGTCGCGTGCAGCAACCCGCGCCGACCAAACTAAGAGCGTTATATCTGGTGCGCTTTTGCTCCGAGGTTCAGCGGGATCGCAAGCAGCGAATCCTATGACGCCCTGCCCACGGCCTCGCGACTCGCGAACCCTAGCGTGGGGCGACGGGGCTAGAGCGTGCCGCGCCCTCAGCAAAGAGGTTAACCCCGCTTTCGATCGCACGAGTGTCGCCACGATCTAGGCGAATCGACCGGATCTGGGCACGACGATCCTCCCTGCCTGTTGGGCCATTCGCACCTTTCGACTAGCCCCTTCTAATGCTAGGCTCAGCAGGAAAGGACGCTGCCCTGTGACAGTCCGGCTTTGCGCTCTAGGCGCTGGCCTCATTCTATTAAGACAATCGGAGTGGACGTCGTGCCGTTTCTCGGCGAAGCGAGTGTAGCTGTTAGCCCTAATGATAACGGGACCCCAGATGCTTACAGAAAGACCTAATTCGATTATACCTCCGACTCGCTTCAAGTCGAAAGGAGCACTGTTTATGATCTCTTTAGCACGTTATGTTTCGGCCACGTTACTTAGCGCCGCCGTCCTCGCAGGCTGCGCCGGGAGCAATTTTCAAGCGCCAGTGATCGACAACTCAGTCGAGTCCTCACAGGTGCCCGCGGCCAGACGGTCAACGCCAACGATCACGTCCGTAGGCACCATCACCAATCGGCAGAGCCAGAAAATCGTCATTTCAGGAAGTGGCTTTGGAACTATGCAGCCATATAACGGCGACTCGTGTTGTCTCCAGTTTACGATGACCAACGAAAAATGCGGCAATACTTGGCAGGCCGGCATGACTGGCGAGCTGGTCACGCTGAACGTAACGCGGTGGACCAATAACAGGATCGTCATTCAGGGTTTCACCGGCGAATACGGTCAAAACTGTTGGGTTCTCCATGCCGGTGACCCGGTGGCGATTGAAGTTTGGAACGCGCAAAGCCAATCGGGCCCAGCGCTATGGGACGCGACGGTCGGAAAGTTAGCTCCGACGATCACCTTCGTAAGCACGATCGCCGCACAGCAAACTCAGAAGATCATTATTGAAGGAAGCGGCTTTGGAACCAACGGCGCCTCGTGTTGCCTCGAATTTACGATGACCAATGAAGCATGCGGTAATAGTTGGCAGGCCGGCTTTCCCGGTGAGCTAGTAACGCTGAACGTAAGCCGGTGGACCGATAGAAGGATCGTCGTTCAAGGCTTCACCGGTGAGTACGGTCAAAACTGTTGGGTTCTCAATGCCGGTGACCCGGTGACGATCGAAGTTTGGAACGCGCACACTCGATTGGGCCCCGCGCAGTTGCAGACGACTGTTCAATAAGATCGCCGCATTCAGTCGCTCCGTGCACCCGGCGATGATCCGTCCAACCGGCGAAGTCATAGACTTCAGTGGTCACAGATTTGTCACGGAGCGGTCGAAATCGTCAGGCATCGGGAACGCCTAGGACAGCGATGCGCCGGAAACCACACACGGATAGGTCTTTTCGGTAGACGATCGTTTCAGCTGGCGCATGTGCGAGCACCGAAGGGTGCGTGAATAGTTACGATAAGGTCGCGAATTTTAGCAACGGAGCCCTTAGACTTATCTTCCTTTGCTGTTTTTGATGTCCTTGACTGCTTGACGATTTGGGCGTGCACTTCTGACACGGACATCCCGCCTACCTACACGGCATACCGAAGGCGTTCTCTAGCGAGTATCCACCACGTTTACGAGACCATGCGAGGGCCGACGCAGGCGCATCCACTCAAATGGATCCCATGCTACGCTAAGGAGAATGCTATGTTAGTCTTTTACAGCCGATTTTCGCGACGCTTTTCCTGGGCGCCCTGAGCTTAGCTGCGTGTGGTGGTGGCGGCGGTAGCACTCCGCCGATGACACCACCCTCGCAGTCAGTGCAGTCAGCGCAGACAGCACTGGGAACGAAATTCGCCCGGGCTGCGAGATGGCTAAGGGTTTCCACGGCCCTGCCGGACGTGCGGCGCGAACCTCTGATGCAGTCTTGCACTGCACGACCGAAGTTCCAAGGGTTTACCGGTGTCCCATCCGCATGAGCGAATACCAGGTCCTGGTCCTTATATGACTCTCCCAGGGCCTGGCGTTCTTTGTCCTGCGAAGCTCGGTGCGATCGTAGAACTTCGCACAGTCTATCGCTAATAGCAATCGTCCGGGCTTTGTCATTCTTGGGATTCTTAAACGTCATTCGCTCTGTAAGCGATTGTGCGATCGTGACCGACGTCTTCTCCAGAGAGAGGTCGCTCCATCGCACAGCTAGGACTTCTCCACGCCGCGCCCCTGTGTACGCCGCGAACGCAACCGCCGGATAGAACCACGGCTGATCGTCGGCGGCACACGTGTTCAGGATGGCTGGGCGGCGTGCAACGGCGGTGCAACAGAGTGATCCGAAACGGGCAGAATCGAACCGGATCTGCTAGGCTTTGGGGTGTCGGGGGAACCCCTATCATAACGGACGTTTCAGTGGTGGGCGGGTTCGGCCGGGACCGCCGTACGACATTTCGAATCCCGTCGGGGCTATTTAAATTGCCCTGATTTCACAAAAGTTTTTCGCGACGCCCTTGATCAAAGCCCGATTGTGACGCTTGACAACGGGCAGGAGGACTCGGGGTTCCTGCACCGTCAAAAAGAAGGCATCTACGGTTTAGCCGACCGTCGAGTCTTCGGACCAAGTATCGCCGTAGACGTTGGGAGTTCTTTCGTTGCTTTAAGCGATTCAGCATCGCGCTAGGATGGCAAGACCTCTCCGTTGTTAGGCGGGACTTTTCAAACACTACGCGCTAACATGGTCAACGCGAAAGCCGAGGCCACCCAATCGGGTCAGGTGCGATCGGTTTCGCCTTGATCGTCGGAGCTTTTCGGCGAGGGCGTAATCCAGGTCACGTTGTCGGGGAAATGACAATCGCGTGTCGAAAAATATAACTAGTAGGCGTATGACGCGGCTTTGCGCATGCTTGATGAGGATACGATGAACCTCAATACGATAACCGAAATCAAACGACCAGAGTCGGCCGACGAAATCCGTCACTGGCAAGAGGGATACGCATGGCTTGCGGGGGGAACTTGGTTGTTCTCCGAGCCCCAAATCCACACCGATACCCTGATTGATTTGGAAACCCTCGGTTGGCAAGCAATTGCAACCGGGCAAGACGGCATAGAACTCGGCGCAACCTGCAAGATTGCGGAGCTCTACGCGTTTCAACCTTCGCCCGAGTGGCCAGCCGGATCGCTCATTGGTGAATGCTGCCGAGCCTTCTTGTCGTCGTTCAAGATTTGGAACGAGGCAACGATCGGCGGGAACATAGTGATGTCGCTGCCCGCGGGTCCGATGATCTCCCTTACGGTGGCGCTCGAAGGCACGTATATGCTCATTCCGCGCGACGGAACACCGCGCGAGCTACGCGCCGCCGACTTCGTCACCGGAAACCACACGAATATCTTGCAACCTGGCGAGTTGCTGCGCAGCATCCAACTTCCAGCAGCCGCGTTGGCGAAGTCGTTTGCGTTCCGTCGTTCCGAGCTCACCCACCTTGGGCGCTCCTCAGTCTTGCTCATCGGTACTCGCAGCAAGCCGAATGGCGGTCTAATGCTCACGATCACGGCCGCAACGATCAAACCCGTACAACTTGCCTTCGATGGCACCCCGTCCTCCAAGCAACTTCGCGACGCCATCGATGCGACAATCCCGGATTCCCTTTATCTCGCCGACGTTCACGGCTCGCCAGCGCATCGTCGACATCTCACGTATTACTATGCGGAACAGATTCGCCGGGAGTTAGAGACGTGAACCTTCGCGTTAATGGCAAGAGTTTTGCCGCAACGCCGGCCCCTGGCGAATGCCTGCGTGTTTTTCTTCGCGACCTCGGCTGGTACGGGGTCAAGAAGGGCTGCGATGCCGGTGACTGCGGCGCGTGCACCGTGTGGGTCGACGCGAAGCCCGTGCATAGCTGTCTGTATCCCGCCTTTCGCGCGGAAGGGAAGGATATCACAACGATCGAGGGTCTGGCCAACGGCGGCGAGTTGCATCCGATGCAGCGTGCATTCCTGGATGCCGAAGGTTTCCAGTGCGGCTACTGTGCGGCGGGGATGATCATGACCGCGGCTTCGCTCAGCGACGAACAGAAAAGCGATCTCCCGCGCGCGCTCAAGGGCAATCTCTGCCGCTGCACAGGCTACGGGTCGATTCGCGATGCGTTCGCCGGAGTCAAGAATGTTGCGCCCGACGAAGCCGGAGGTTCCGGCGGCGTGAGCGTTCCGAACCCATTTGCCGAAGCGATCGTCACCGGGCAGGCACGATACACGAGCGACATCCCGCCGATGGACGGTCTCTTGCACCTCAAGGTGCTGCGGTCGCCGCACGCGCACGCCAAAATTCTGTCGATCGACCGCTCCGAAGCCATGGCCGCGCCGGGCGTCGTGGCCGTGTTCACCTGGGAAGACGTACCGCGCCGTCTCTACACGACGGCAATCCACGAAGATAATCGCGTCGACCCCGATGACACGTATCTGCTCGACAACGTCGCGCGGTTCGCCGGACAGCGCATCGCGGCCGTCGTCGCCGAAGATGAAGCGGCTGCCGAAGAGGGTTGCCGGCGGCTCAAAGTCGAGTACGAGATCCTGCCGGCTGTCTTCGACCCCGAAAAAGCGATGGAACCCGGGGCTCCCGTGTTGCACGACAAAGGCGGCGATTCGCACATCCTGCGTCCGGAGAGAAACATCTTTCTCGAGCTTCACGGCGAGGCCGGCAACGTCGCCGACGGTTTCGCCGAAGCCGACGCGATCTACGAAGAAATCTACGACGCCCCGCGCCAGCAGCACGTCCACCTCGAGACGATGCAGTCGATCACGTGGCGCTCCGAAGACGGCCGCCTGCACGTGCGCACGAGCGTTCAAGGACCGTTTATCGTCAAAGGCAAGCTCTGCTATCTCTTCGGCATCCTTCCGGCCAATCTGCACGTCTTCACCGAGCGCGTCGGCGGCGGTTTCGGCGGCAAACAAGATATGATGAGCGAAGATTTGCCGCTCTTGGCGACGATCAAAACCGGGCGTCCGGTGAAGTGGGAATTCACGCGCGAGGAGCAGTTCATCGGAGCGACGACGCGGCATCCGATGAAGACGCTCGTCAAACTTGGCGCAAAAAAAGACGGCACGCTGACTGCCATGCAATACCGAATCGTTTCCAACACCGGCGCATACGGAAATCACGGCGGCGAAACGCTCGCAAACGGTATGTCCGGCCCGTGGGCTCTCTACAAATGCCCCAACAAGAAGGGCGATGGTTACGCAGTCTATACCAATCTCCAGTGCGGCGGCGGGTTCCGTGGTTACGGCACCGGCCAGCCGACGTTCGCGATCGAATCGGCGCTCGACGAGCTGGCGGCGCTCCTGAACGTGGACCCGATCGAGATGCGTCGGAAGAACGTCATCGGTCCGAACGACAAGATGGAATCGGCGTTGAGTGAGATCTCCGACCTCACGATGGGCAGCTACGGTCTAGATCAATGCATCGACGCGGTTGAAAAAGCGCTGGCGAGCGGTCGCGGTCTGCCAAAGCCCCAGGATGACGATTGGCTGGAAGGCAGCGGGATCGCCTTATCGATGCTCGATTGCGTTCCGCCGACCGAGCAGCGCTCCGGTTCTGAAGTGGCGCTGCTACCGGACGCGGGCTACCACTTTACGGTCGGTTCGGTCGAAATCGGAAATGGTCTCGTTACCGCTCAGCAGCAGGTAGTTGCGCAAATCATGGGCTGCCCCACAGCGCGCGTGACGTTCGTCAACGCCGATACCGATAAGACGCCTTACGACAGCGGTACGTTCGCCAGCGTCGGCATGATGGTACCGGCGAAAGCGGTCGAAAACGCTGCAGTGGCCCTGCGCGCGAAAATGCTCGCGTTCGCGGCCCGAATGATCGGGGTGCACGTCGAGCAATGCCGCCTCGAAGATGACGCGGTTCTCTGTGGTGACCGGCGCGTTTCGCTGCCTGAGCTTTACTCAGCTGCCCGAGCCCGAGGCGAAGAACTCGCCTGCTTTCGTAAAGCGTATGGATCGCCCCGCACCGTGGCATTTATGGCGTACGGCGTGCGGCTAGCGGTGCATCGCGTCACTGGCGAGATTCGCATCATGTACAGCGTCGAAGCCGTCGACGCGGGCGTCGTCATGAACCCTAACCAATTGCGCGGGCAAGTCATCGGCGGCGTCGTGCAAGGCATCGGCTATGCCCTCCAGGAGAAAATGGTGTATAACGATGCCGGTGCAGTGATCAATCCGACGCTGCGAAACTATCGGATTCCAACCTTTGCCGATGCTCCGATTACCGAAGTCTTCTTCGCCGATACGTTCGACGCGATCGGGCTGCTCGGATCAAAATCGATCGCGGAAAACACGATTAACCCGGTTGCTCCGGCGATCGGCAATGCGCTCAAGGCGGCGACCGGCGTGCGCTTCACCGACTTGCCGTTTAGCGAGGATCGCATCTTCTCAAAACTTACGGTCTCACCCTGAGCCCTTCGAATCGCTCGCTCGCTCAGAATAAGCTACGCGCGAAGGTGCACCGTCGAAGGACGCCTAGAGCAATCGCCAGAAAACGGCGATCTCGAGCGCGTAGCACCCCAGCAGTACGAGCGGCATTGCGAGCACGAGCGCGCGCGGTTGGCCCTCGGGGAACAGCCAAGGCCGGAAAATACGAATCGCCAGCGGCATGAGCGGCCACGTTGTCAGCAAGACGCTGATGGCGTTGCCGGTGAAGGTCGCGAGCGCCGGCGGCAGCCCGCGCAGGTGCGGATTGAGAAACTTGAGTTCGAGCATCACCACCGGAAACAATGTCAGCAAGACGAGGCACGCCGTTTTCCACATACTCGGCGGTTTGCCAGTTGCCGGATCATTGGGAACCCAGCCTGGAAACGACGTGTCGACGCGTTGCGCCTTGAAGCGCTCGACCAACGGCGACGCTTCCTCGATCAACGCCGCACGCTGCGGCGAGTTTTGCCACGCGGTTAGGTGCTGCGCGGTGTCGAATCGCAGCACCGTCGTCCAGCCAGTCTCCTTATGCTGGGGCGGCTGGACGAATGACCCGATGTAACCGGGGAATGTCTCTTGAACCTTTTGAATTTTGTCGGCCCACGTGCGATATTCTTTTTCTTTGCCAGGCTTGATATCGGTTACAACGACAAACGTCACTCCGTGCTGCACGTAATACGCGACGGCCGCTCGACCGACGAGCTGCATCACGATGCCCCCTTCGGCAAAGGAGGCTGCCTCGGCGACTAGGTGCCGGTTGGTCTCGCTGCGGCGCCAGGTTCGCAAGGCTCCTTCGTTTTCGAAGCGCGACAGAGCGACGGCTTCTTCTTGGTCCGGCGGGGCTGGCGGCCAGAACTCGAAGCTGAGCGCACCCGGTGAGGCTAAGACGGCCGTCTGCCAGCGCACGTGCCATTGCCTGAAATTCGTCGACACACTCAGGCCGCACGCGCGCGCAGAGCAGCAAGGTCGCATCGTCGCCCGCCACGTTGTCCAAAAACCTAGTCGCCGCCCAGCACCGCGGGAGCCGTTCCCATTCCTGACCAGATCGCGTGAACGCGCGTCGCGGTGAGAGCCTGCGCTTTGGGGTTCGAGCGAGTGAGGCGCAACTTCTCGATTTGCACGGTGCCGCCGCGAGCGCCGCTTGCGAGCAAGTCGGCACCAATCGTGGTCGACGTCGTCGCGACGCGAACACCCGATGCGCCAGCGAAGGGTTCGAACGATGCGATCTCGCCAAAGTTGGAGGACATTTCGCGCATCATTGCGCTGCGCAAGTACATCATTGGATTGCCCTGGAGCGCCGTTCCAGTCGAGAACACCTTCACGCTTCCCGCGCCGGAGAGCTGACCGGCGGCGATCGCTTCGGCGCCGCCGTACGAGCCGGCGAGCCACCCCGTAGCGATCGAGATCGGATCGCGATACCTTGCGCCAAACGGCATAAACGACGCGTCCATATGCGCGTCGCCCGGATTGTTCGGCCACGCCGGCGGAGCACCGATCGGCGTCATCAGCGAGTACGAAAACACCTTGACCTGCGCGCCCCTTCCGGGTGCTGTCACGATGCTGTTACGACCGGTCAAAAAGTCGACGAATCCGGCGGCGAGGCTGATGCCCGATGTATCGCTTCCGTACGGCGCGAAGGTTGCGAACGTCGCTGGTGCGGTTCCTAGAGCCGGAAGTTCGCTGCTGAAGATCCGAACTTGATCGGTCGTGCCGACGCCTGAGCCGACGATGATGTTGTCCGCCGATCTGCCGTCGATTTGCGTGGACGCAACGCTCACGCCGCCTCTCTGCGCCGTGTCGAATGCTTCGAAGCGCGCGAGCTCGGTTGAGAACGGTTTGCCGCCGCCGGCGGCGCCTGAATACACCACGACTTCGGGCGAGTGCCCCTTGCCCGCCCCTACGATGAGATCGTAGATTCCGTCAGCGTCAACGTCACCGATCGCCACGCTGGGCGTTCCGTAGAAATCCGGGAATGGCGTGACCGCCGTTATGAAGCGATCGCCGTGCCCATCGAAAACGTTCACCCTCGCGGGGTGGCCCGGCGATCCGGGAACCGCCACAGCATAGTCGGAGATGGCGGGAATGACGTTGATGAGCATCATCAGCCCATTGTCTTCGTGGTTGAGCCGATGGCAATGCAACACGTACAAGCCCAAGTAGTCGATGAACTTCGTGCGCATCGTCAGCGTACCGGCTTGATTGACGGCCTCTTGCGGTCCCATCAACGGCGCGGGAACGTTGGCGTTGTCCTGGCCGAACATCTGCGGCCCCAGTTTCGTTCCGGTTGTCGGATCGAAGTACTTAGTCACTTGGAAGTCGTTGACGTGGACGTGAATCGGATGCGCGTCGTTATTGTGGTTGACGAAGTTCCACTCCTCGACCGAACCGAGCCGCGCTTGAATCAACGGGACGTTGGGAAACGCGTTTCCATCGAACGCATACACGAACGCCTTGGGATCCTGGTTGCTGGCGTGCTTGTTGAGAAACCCGCCGTTGATGAGCAGCGTGCGACTCACGTCGGGTTTGAGCTTTGACAAATCGTGGAAGGGCGTCGGCGCATCGAGTTTCTGCCCGAGGTTGAATGCCGTGGTAACGCCCTGCCCGGCGTCCGGATTGGCATCGAGCAGTGTTTGCGATGGGAACATGAAGAACCCGTCGGCATAACTGATCGCCGACGGCAGCACGCTGAGAGCTCCCAACCGAGCCGGCGGATTCGGCGTGCCGTTATTGGTGTAGAGGATGCCGGGTGCGGAAAGCGTCCTGGCGCCCGAGCCTAGGCCCGGCAGTGAAAGGCGCAGCGATCCCTTTGCGGGCATCGTCACGGCGATCGCAAAGCGCGACGCCGGCGGAATCAGCAATTCTGTTCCGTCTTGTTCGTGCGGATAGTGCACGACGCCGTAGGCGATGCCGTCTTGTCCAACGACTGCGATCTTCGGATGGTAGCCGTTCGCGGTTTCGGTGAGCTCTACGTTCATGTACGCTATGTCGCTAACGTTGGCGAGCACCCAAATCTCGGTTTGCCCGGGCTTGACCTTGAGGACCGGCTCGAACAAGCCGTTGACCGTAAACTGCACGTCGCGCTCGTAGTCGGGAAGCGATGGATCGGCCTTCGTGGTGGCGCCACCGGAGCCCGCAGCTGCCGTAAAGCGTTGCAAATTGCTCGGTACGAACTGAAAGCGCCCGCGCATGTTATTAATCGACAGTGGCCCCGCGTACCACACGGTGGCCCACTGCGTGCCCTTCCTCGATTCTAAAAAGTTCACCGGTGCGAGCGATGGGCGGTAGGTGCCGTTGGCGAGTTCGTTACCCTTGGGCGGTATCAGGGTGCTGACCCATTGCGGCCAGTTCGGATTGGTCATCTGCGCCAGGCCGCCCATGCGATCGAAGACCACGTTGTATTGCAACAGCATGGTGCGGATGGGAATCCCGTTTTGCGTGACAAGGGGGATCTCACTGTCGGCGCGGCCCACGAGCAGCATACCGGCAAGACCGTAATACGTCTGGGACGAGGTTAGGGTGTGCAGGTGGCTGTGATACCAGTACGTGCCCGGCGTCATATTCTTGGGGATATCGTACACGTATGTGTTCGACATGCCGGCATCGATGTGCAGCAGCACGTTGTCGGCGTTACCCCGGGGACTGACGTGCGCGCCGTGCACGTGGAGATTGAATGGCGACGACGTCATCATCGTCGGGTACAGCGGTACCGTCTGGCCCTTGGGCGTATACTTCGGGTCATAAAAGTCGGGGATCGTCAGGTTACGCAACTCGTTGTTAATGTGAACGATCAGCCTTTCGCCGGGTTCAACTTGTAGTGTCGGCGCGGGATACTGGTGCCCCCCCGACATCTGACCGTTAGACGCTGTTCCGCGCTGTACTGAGTAGTCGAACAGGAGCATGTTCTTGACAGGCTTCGCGACGGTGTTGAACCTTGCGGTACTCTGACGGGGAGTCAGTGTGACTTCGAGCACCCCGTCTTTGCTGGCAAGCGTCACCGGTTCCGCAAAGTCGGGATGTACGGCCACATCCGGCATGGCAGGCGTGTCCTGGGCCTGGATGTGCAGCGCCGATACGCCGACAGCCGCGAGGGCCGCCAGCGCAACCGCGTATCCATGAAGCGTTCGGAATGTACCAGGCATGCAACGTGTCCTTTCGGTCAAACGCAGCGAACGCCGCGCCCTCGAACGAGTCGGCAAAGCCGCGCCGCTCCGGTATTCCGTTCGTAACGCTTCTATGAGCAGCACCCAGTGTCATCTTGGACTTGAACCTCTGGGATAGCGAGCAAAAGAAGTGCTACAGAAGGCGCTAAAGTGATGGCCCAGCTAGGCGACTGGATCCGCCGAGAACCAGAGGAGCGTCTAACATTTTCTAACCGAGCGGTCGGGAACGGTCGGGAAAGGGCGGGAGCGGCCGGGATCCAGGCGGCGAAAACCCCTGCAAAATAACACGATTCGGTAGCGGATGGGACTCTCCGGAACCACCCTCGATTTCGCCGCCCAACATTTAGCAGCAACGCTAACGAATGCCGATCGCGAATGCGGAACGGCAAGCTGAGCTGAGCTTCGGGCGGTTAAAGACTGCGAGACTTCGAGGCATCTGCGAGCTAAACTGCGAGGCTGCAATGCGTGGCGCGAATCGGCGCCGCGCAGTTGCGAGGCTACGCTAAGCTCGCAAAGCGCCTAACGCAATGCGGCCCCGCGAGCGCGGCGGGGCGCTATGGGGTCAATGCGAAGACGGTTCCGTAACCGTACGCGCCGCCTTTTGATGTGGTCCCATAGAGCGTGCCCTTTACGTCGATCAGGCCGTCGGGGTGAACCCCATCCCCGCCGTAGGGGCCGAAGCTGTGCAGCACGATCTCTGTGCCGCTTGGCGTGATGCTAAAAACCGTCCCGCAGGCGATGAGCGAGGGGGGGCTGAGACAGTCATCCTTCGTGCCGCCTTCCATCGTCGTGCCGTAGAGCGTGCCCTTTGACTCGATCAGGGGTGTGTCGGGGTATCGGCCATCGGATTTGTTGCCAAAGCTGTGTAGCACTTTTTCCGTGCCACCCGGCGTGATGCTAAAGACCGTGCCATCGTCGTGCGTGCCGCCTTGGCTTGTCGTGCCGTAGAACGTGCCCTTCACCTCGATCAGGCCGGCGGTAGGCGATTGGCCATCGGTTCCGTTGAAGTTGTGCAGCACTTTCACCCTGCCGCTCAGCGTAATGCTAAAGACCGTGCCATCGTTGTGATGCACACCACCTCGGGATGTCGTGCCGTACAACGTGCCGCCTGCGTCGATTAGCCCGCCCCTGGGGATATGGGCATGGCGTCCGGGACGGAAGCTGTGCAATACTTTCTCCGCTCCGCCCGGCGTGATACGAAAAACCGTTCCGCAGCTGATAGCCAACGGGGAGGATAAGCCGCACGTGTACGCGCCCCCGTTCGCGGTCGTGCCATATAGCGTACCCTTCACCTCGATCAGGGGAGAGGTGGCGCCGGTTTTTTGGACACGCAATCGGCCCTTCTTATGTGATGATCTCGCCGATTATGCCGCCTTTTCGGTCGGCTGATTGAAGTATACTTCGTCCGGCGTACGGCCGTCGAGCGCCGAATGCGGACGATGCTCGTTGTAAAATGCGACGTAGCGCCCGATGAAGTGTTTGGCCTCGCTAGCGGACTCGTAGGCCCGCAGATAGACCTCCTCGTACTTCAGTGACCGCCAGAAGCGCTCAACAAACACGTTGTCGCGCCATGCGCCCTTACCATCCATGCTGATCGCGATACCGTGCTCTTTGAGCATGCCCACGAAGTCCTTGTCGGTAAATTGGCAACCTTGATCGGTGTTGAAGATCTCCGGTCGTCCGTACGTCGCGATCGCCGCCTCGACGGCGTCGAGGCAGAAGTCCGTCGTGAGGCTGTTGGAAAGTCGCCAAGTCAGTACTCGGCGCGTCGACCAGTCCAGGACCGCAAACAGATACAAGAACCCGCGGCGCATCGGGATGTATGAAATATCGGCGCACCAGACTTGATTCGGGCGTTCAACGGCGAGGTTTCTCAGAAGGTAGGGATAGATGGGATGCTCGGGGTTGGTCTTGGTGCCTTTCTTCTTGCGGTAGAGCGCTTCAATGCCCATCAGGCCCATGAGCTGACCGACGTGCCGTCGACCGATCTGATAGCCCCGCCGCTTGAGGAAATCGCGCAGCATCCGAGCGCCGGCAAAGGGATACTCCGCGTGCAGTTTGTCGATCTCACGCATCAGATCGAGATCCGACGGTGAGATCGCAATCGGAACGTAGTACAACGAGCTTCGGGAGAGCTCCAGCAGTTGCGCTTGGTGCGCAAGGGGCAAAGCGTGGTCGCGATCGATCATCGCTTTGCGCTCGGCCCGTCGACACGCCCGAGCGCGCGTTCTAAAAAATCGTTCTCCAACGCCAACTGGCCGATCTTGGCGTGCAGGTCCCGAACGTCGGGGCCGCCGGCTTTCGGCGCATCGCCTCCGAAGGCTTCAGCAGCTCGTTCAAGCAACTGCGTTTTCCATTGAACGATGGAGTTGGGATGAATGTCGAAGCGCTTGGCGAGCTCAGCCGTGGTCTGATCGCCCTTGATTGCAGCGATCGCCACCTTCGCCTTGAAGGCCGCCGTGTGGTTGCGACGGGAACGTTGCACGATGACTTGCTCCTCTCGCGGGTTTCTTCGACCCGCAGCACGCGAAGTCATCACATAACGGGCTGTTCAGCTAACTGATGCCACCGCTCGTCCCGATGACGCGGATCCAGCTGCCTGCTAACCGGACCCACACGCTGCTATCGTTAATGTGGCATTTGAGACCACCGCAATAGTGGCCACTATAGCTAAATCCGAGTCCTCCCATATGCAACCCGAGATCCGGAACGCCGCGACCGGTGAACGGCTGCTTGAAGCCACGTTGCCAAGATGGGATTGGATAAATTCTACTCTGACCGCCACCAGAACCCCAATGTGCACCTTGGCCTTGGGGTTCGTCGTACGCGCTTTCGCTGACGTATGCGGAGTTCTCTGAGCCATAGTGATACGTAGTTGTAAGGTTTGTGCCACCGACGGCTAGCACATGCGGGTCGCCCGCCGGCAGCCCGACGGAGAGTTCGTTAAAGATACCTTGAGGGCAGTTGTACGCAGCTTGGTCTCCGCTTGCTGCCACCCAAGTAAGGCCGATGGCTGAGCCGGCCGCGAGAAGGCTATCGAGTGACTTTAGTTCCGAGACACCTTGCGACGAGGCATACTCTTTCTCGCATCCGCCAAACGATGAGTTCACCACGTGGACTCTTTTGTTGCTGTACGCTGCATCGTAAGCCTTGTAAATGTAGTAATCAGTCAGCGAAGGGATGTTATACAAAATGAGGTCGGCGTGCGGAGCAATACCGCCAGCCTGCTCGACGTCGAGAGTGGCTTCTCCAGACCCTCCATTCGGATCGAAGCTCGCTCCGCCGTCGATGTCCACGCTAGTGAAATGAAACGACGACTGATGTAGCACGGCTTTAGCGTAGTAGTCTATATCCGCGCGACGGACCGCGCCCGCCATGACGATGCCTAGGGTGATGCCGTTTCCGTTCACATCTAGTGCGCTGGGGAATCGATACGCTTGTTTGAGGTCATCCGTGTAGTACGGACCATAACGGCCATCGATGTTTTCCGGGACGACGCTAGACTCGAGATTCTGGTCTCGAAAAGAGAGGGGATCGGCGGGTGGAATTCCCTCGAGCCCGATAACGGAGGCTGACATTGACCGCAGCAGGGACGAAAGATGAAGCGGCCCCTGCGCGACCGGCTCGACTACCGGCCCGATACTGGTCGCATAACGGACCTCGTGGATTGGCGTTTGGAAGTATGCGCTGACACACTGGCTGGTGCCGTTCGCTAACACTGCCAGATTGGCAGTCGTTGTTTCCAGACCAGCTTGCTCCAGCTGGTTCGCGACCTTTTCTAAGTCGCCGCTATCCGGTGCATACGTTGCCGCAAACTGCTCGCGGGTGAGGAAATGATGGTAACGAGCGGACCCCGGATCGCTCACTTCCGACAAGAACTGTTTGAGCCGTTCCTGATTGCGCAATGGAAGCGCGACCACGATCTTCACCTGTGGGGTTGGGTTAGTCTCAGGTCGCAGACGAACGCGCGTCTGCTGGATTCCGCATGGCGTAGGCGGCGGTGGGGTCGGGGTCGTGCCGACGGATCCAGCGCACGCATCCAGGCAAACGATAAGAAACAAGACGCTAACGCGAGTCATAGCAACCTCCCAAAATCGCACAAGCAGCCCCTAAGGAACCCGGGCCAATTCACTCCCACGCGCGGAAACATTCCGTTTTAAGTTTGCGATCAGATGCGCTGCGCGACTGAGAGGCCTGGAATAGGCCGTAAGGCGCGGGGTCGATCACGGCAAGCATCATCGGCTGACCCTCCGAGTGTGGCGCGGTAGGCTCTCCTGCAAACCGCTACCCCAGCTCGAGTCGACCGTTAACTTCTAGCTCGTGGCCCGCTTCTCTTGTTGCGCGTCGGGTGTGCGCGGACCGAAATAATACGATTGCGTTAGTGCGCACATCGACCGAACTGTACAGTATGTCGACTTCTGGATGTCAGCGGCGTCTCGACTCGGCAAGCCGTTTCAAAACGAGACAAACGGGCCAACGAAGCTTCAGGGCTGCCGCGCGAATCGCCGCAGGACTCCGCAATAGCCAACGCGCTCAAGGAACACCGGCGCGTCCAGCTTCTCAAAGCAGAGCGCGCCTAACCTTTGAAGCTTCTGCAGCATCGCGCGATTGCAACGGATGGGACGCCACGGATTCGATGAAAGGAACGTCGAGCGGAGCTCATGAAAGATTCAGATTAGCTAAACTCGTTGGCGCAGAGCCGCGATGCGTGAGTGCCTCGCCACCCGAGTTGGCAAGGGGTTTCTCATGATCGACCGGCGGCTTTTTTCAGCACTCTTCCTCGCGGTGCTTCTGTCCGATTGCGCGACCCATTCGAGTCCAGCCGTCCCGCCCGAAATCGAACCATCCCCACCCGGAATCCCCGTGCCCGGGCCCGATATATCAGAGGGTCCCATTTGGCCGAGCCCTGGCTACAGCTCGCTCTACAGTTTTCACGGGTCTCCCGATGGCGCAAATCCTTATGCGAGCTTGCTCGACGTGAAGGGCACGCTCTTCGGCACCACATTTGCCGGCGGCCGCGCGTACCAAGCCGGCACGGTCTTCTCGATCACAACGTCCGGCACAGAACACGTGCTGCACAGCTTCGGCAACGGCTCCGATGGCTATAACCCCCTGGCGAGCTTGATTGAAGTGAATGGCACGCTCTACGGCACCACAATCGCGGGGGGTACGTTCCGGTACGAGTACGGAACGGTCTTCCGCATCAGTACAACCGGCACGGAACACGTTTTGCACAGCTTCGGCCAGCGGCACGATGGGCAACAGCCCTACGCGAGCTTAATCGACGTGAATGGCACGCTGTACGGCACCACGTATGAGGGCGGTTCATACAACGCGGGAACGTTCTTCAGCATCAGTACGAACG
Source organism: Vulcanimicrobiota bacterium (assembly GCA_963748875.1). GTDB lineage: Bacteria > Vulcanimicrobiota > Vulcanimicrobiia > Vulcanimicrobiales > Vulcanimicrobiaceae > Cybelea. The sequence goes on along the minus strand of CAVVKC010000001.1, from coordinate 2,898,557 downwards.
GCACGGAGCACGTGCTGCACAACTTCAGTAACCTCGATGCCGTATCGCCGACGGCGAGTTTGATCGACGTGAAGGGCGTCCTCTACGGCACCTCAACTGAAGGCGGCAGGTACACCTACGGAACGGTCTTTAGCATCGGTACAACTGGCACGGTGTACGTGTTACACAGCTTCGGCCATGGCCACGACGGTGATTTTCCCGCCGCGAGCTTAATCAACGTGAATGGCACGCTCTACGGCACCACACCAGCGGGGGGTATGCACCAGCACGGAACGGTTTTTAGGATCAGTACGACCGGCGCGGAGCACGTGCTGTACAGCTTCAAGGGCGGCTCCGATGGGGCAGATCCCTACGCGAGCTTGCTCAACGTGAATGGCACGCTCTACGGCACCACGCTGGATGGCGGCAGGTACACCTACGGAACCGTCTTCAGCGTTAGTACGGCCGGCACAGAACACGTGCTGCACAGCTTCGGCAACGGCTCCGATGGCTCTAACCCGTCGGCAAGTTTGGTCGACGTGAGGGGCGTGCTCTTCGGTACCACACGGGGGGGCGGTGAGTACGGCTATGGAACGGTCTTCGCGTTGATTCCATGACGAAGCCGCGGGGCCAGGCGTTGACGATCGCCCCCACCGCGGTGCGAAGAACATGCTTCGACGCATCGTCCGAGACTGTGCGCCGCCGGCTTACGCGAAAATTCTTACGCTATATGGGATATGTTATTTGTCGAGGGTCGCCGGTGCACGTGGTGGAGCTGGCCCACTTTCGTAGACGGTTGCTAAGAGTAGTCTCCTCAGGAATTCTTGCACATCGAAATCCTGCTCCACGATTTTCATTCTGGTGGATTCTACACGAACGAGTCTGGTTGCTGCGGCCATGCCATGATCGGAATCACGGCCGAGCGTTATTTGCAGGTGTACTCGGACGGAGACGCCGACGCGGCCGAGGGCTTCGGGAGGCTCGTCGGGTGACGAAAAGGGCTCTGCTGTTGCACATTTGTTGCACGGAGCCTGAAACTATCGTGAAAACCCTTGTAAAATAAGGAGAATCTTAGCCCCAGCGGGATTCGAAATGTCGTACGGCGGTCCTGGCCGAACCTGCCCACTACTGAAAAGTCCGATTCTATCAGGGTTTCCCGACACTTCGGTTCCCAGCCGGTCCTAACCAGTTCGGCCCGTTTCGGACCGCTCCGTTGCACGGCGGCGGTCTTGAAAATCACTAAAGGCCGTTCCGACAAGTCACCACGCCCGACGCAGTCTCTTAGGCGGTCCGCATGCCGAGGTGCACTCCCTCATAGGTTCGCCCACGGGACCCCGTCCACGACGCCTGTCGGGCGGCTTTAGGGCGTTGCCGCAGGATCTCCGGAGGCGTCCTCGATTGTTGCGATCTGGTCCCCGCCATGGATGACTTCCCGTGCGACGTGGCCGCCCTCGCGGATCGCATCAGAGACGATTGCGTAGTGCCGGTGACCATGCCCCGATTCATCGGAGGCATGGAGAACGCCAGCGAGCACACGCCGGTCAGCCAGCGTAACGCGCACGGCTTTGCCGAGATAGGGTTTAATCTCTTGATCGGTCATGCTTTCGAAATCGCCTGAGGGTCACCAGAGGTTGCGCCCCGATATGAAAGATGTGGTAACGCTCGGCGGCTACCAAGAGATGGAGATCGACGTCGTTGCCGATAACCCGGGGCTTTCGCTGTTGCGCTGCCCATCAGCAGCTCCACAGGGACTTCGGGCTCATGGCGGTCTTTAGCTACGTATGACAGCTCCTACATTTTCATATCGCAGCGTTTCACGGGACCGGAGTTATGGTCGCGTTGTTGCGCCGCGAGCCACTGATGGATCGCGGAGACCATCTCGCGATCCGTGGTGGCGAAGGTGATAGCAGCTCCGGTCGGAGTCTCGAAGTAGCGGACCGACACTCGTGATGCGCCAGACTGCAACTGATCTAGCCCTGGCATCGTCTTGCCGTGGATATACGCGGGGTCCGAGTAGTTGCCGCTCGTGAACTTCGCGGCCTCCTGTAGGAGGTGCGAGCGCACCAAAGAGATCTGCGCTTGATCCATGTCGTGAACGACGATCTCAAGGACGCCTCCGTTTGAATCCGGTAAGAACATGTGCATGGCTTGACTCTGGTCGAAAGGCATGACCTGTGCGCCATGCCGCATGACCATGTCTGCGTGGGAATCGTCTGCCTGCACGGCCAGGGGCGGGACTATCAATGCGAAAGCCATGATCGCCGGCGATGCGTTAAGTTTCATTGAGTACCTCAGAGAGAAGAGATAGGGAATCGAGCAGGGCGTCCCGTTCGTGTACTGGGACCGCCTCAAAAATTTTCGAGAATCGCGCTTTTCGAGATGCGGCAAGCCGTCGCACGGCTTTGGACCCGGCAGCCGTGAGACGCAACTGTAAGAAGCGCGTATCGCCTTCATCTCGGACACGATCGAGCCAGCCCCGTTCTTCGAGCATTTTTGCAAGGCGACTAACCGTGCTCTTTTCTAAGTGAAGTCTAGACGCGAGCTCATTTTGGGAGATACCCGGTGCGTCCGATAGCTCGAAGAGCGCTTGAGCTTCGCCCATGGAGATGGGAGCACCGCAGGGCGTTTCATCCGGCTTGTGAAGCCCGAGCGCTCGGATGAGGCCGACGATCTGTTGCTCGAAGGCAACGGCTGACGTCACTGTAGTTCGACGACTCAACTGTTGCAGTATACAACCATATCGGCCCTGAAGTCAACTGCAGTGCCTTTGGACGTAATAGACAAAGAGAGTCAGCCTAAACTAAAGTCATCCCGACCGGAGCGCCGCGAAGCGCGGGTAGTTCGAGGGAAGAGGGACAGAGTGATCACCGGCATCCACGCGATCTTCTACACGAAGCACTCTAAGGAGATGTACGAGTTTCTCAAGGACGTGCTCGACCTGCACTACATCGACGCGGGCAACGGGCGGCTCTTCTTCGCCGCACCGCCGACGGAACTCGCCGTCCATGAGACTGAAGACGACTCCGAACACGAACTGTGGCTGATCTGCGACGACATCGCCGCGACGGTACAGCAGCTCGAGAAAAAGGGAATCAAGACGACGCCAGTCGCCGACCGCGGCTGGGGCTTGGTGACGACGCTCGAACTCCCGGGCGGCGACAAGCTCGGCCTCTACGAACCAAAGCATCTCTCGTCGCTCACGTAGCTAGTGCTGGGGTGAGCGATCGCATGCGTGTCGGCGTCGACGTCGGCGGAGCGTTCACGGACTTAGTCGCGCTTGACGAAGAGACCTTAAGATCCGTTTGCTGTTTCTCTTAGCGTTCTATCTTGGCTTAAACCGGTTGAAAGGCCCTAAACGCACGCTGCCGCACCTCTCGATTTTTTGCTCGGTCTCGGCCTCGGTTATGCGGGTGACCTCCTCGGCATCACCGGCGGGGTGATTGCAGTCCCGATTCAAGGTCCAAATAGTTAGCCCGCTCCACGACAATGCGGCAGCGATAATCGCAGTGATCGGATTGCTCAGATCGACGCGAGCGAAATGGGGGGCAGTGGCGCAGGCGTCGGAGCGGGTCAGTTTGGCGCGTATCGCGTATCGAAGCGCGAAGTAACTTAGAACACCTGCAATCGCGAGACTACATGATTGCAGGAGCAGCCGCCGACGTAGGTCGGATCGGCGACCAGCGCGTACATGAACAAGCACACGAATGAAAGACTCGCGATTGAAAGCACTGCAAGCGCGATGTTCGCTTGTTCTATAAAGCTGTGGAGCGTGCTCTTTCGAGTCCAATAATAGACGACGATGAGCAGTCCGAACACCACGCGCGTGAGGTTCGTGGGTTGACTTACGAGCAGACTCAAGAGCCATGCGGCAGCGGCTTCCAGCGTCCGTCTTAAACACGGCAAGTACTCAACGATGCGAAAGAACAAAAGTGCGAAGACCACGTCGATGAAGCGGCTCAAGCTTCTCGCAAGTTCGTTCATCTGTTATTTTCGGACGGAGCACCGAGCGGATAGCGCCGTTGTGCGCTGCCATTGATATCGAACCAGCCAACCACGAATCCGAGATACTTCCGTAGATCGTCTGTGCTTGAGGCTCATACCGCACGCCTAACCGGTCGGATTTTTGAACACGTTGATGTCAGGAGCCGGCGGATTTGGATGTTGCTTTAGCGTCGAGTAGTAAGCCTCTACCCCTTTGAGCGGGCCTTCGCCAGCCCATCCGAATAGCGCGGCGACGTTCAGGTCTTCGTGCGGGTCCATCTCGATATTAAATATCTTTGGATAACCCGCCATTGGCGCGTTCGCGGAGAACATGCCCGGCTGCCGTTGCGGCCCGATACCAGTCGGGTAAACATCCATAAAATAACAGCGCCATTGCTTCCAGCGTACCGCGAGAAGATCAGGCCCAACGAAAGTCAGTAAAGACTCGCGCTGGCCCGTCGCACTCTTCCCGCAAAAACAAAAGTGACTTGCACATAGAGGTTCTGCGTTGTGCGAATGTCGGCGCGACCGAGGAGTCCTTGGAGTGCCTTCGCGTGAGGCTTGACTCTGCCGGCACGGTTGCGGCAGGCCCCGCAAAAACAGGCGCGCCAGCCAGCAAGCAAAAAACGAATTTAGGGTAAACGGGTTTTAGCGAACAAACGGTACATCGCGTGATCTCAGGCACACGGGGAGGCGAACAGAAGCATGGGCTCGGTTGGATCGAAACTTCGTCACGATGTTGTATCCTCCGACGCGTGGCTCGAGGCGCGCAAAGCGTTCCTTGTCAAAGAAAAAGAGTTTACGAAGCTGCGGGACGAGCTTTGGCAGGCGCGGCGCGATCTACCGTGGGAGCCGGTCAAGGAAGACTATGTATTCGAGGGGCCCCAAGGTCCCGAAAAGCTTTCGGATCTGTTCGAGGGCCGCAGCCAGCTAATCGTCTATCACCTCATGTACCCGCCGGATTGGGATGCGGCTTGTCCATCGTGCTCGTTTTGGGCCGACGGCTTCGACCCGATAATCGTCCATCTCAACCATCGCGACACGAGCATGGTAGCGATCTCGCGCGCTCCGTATCCAAAGTTGGAGGAATACGAAAAGCGCATGGGTTGGTCGTTCAAGTGGTTTTCTTCGGGCAACAATTCGTTCAATTACAATTACGGCGTCTCGTTTCCACAAGAAGACGTCGACCGAGGCGCATGCCGCTACAATTATAGGGTCGGTGATTGCGGCGTGACCGATAAGGAGGGTATCAGCGTCTTTTTTAAGGCCTCCGACGGCACCATGTATCACACGTACTCGACATACGAACGCGGCATCGACTTGATGAATACGGCATACAACTATCTAGACCTCACACCGAAGGGCCGCGATGAAGACCTCGTGAGCATGCGCGAGTGGCTGCGGCGCCACGATGAATACGATAAGCCTTAGTTACAGACCACTAATTTTTTTCGGAGGAACGTCACGATGAATGCACCGCCGATCGTATCGCCGCAAGAGTGGGAGGAAGCGCGGCAAAAACTGCTTGTGAAGGAGAAAGCCTTGTTCCGCGCTCGCGATGCGCTTGCTGCTGAGCGTCGCCGGATGCCATGGATGGCCGTTGAGAAGAACTACGTGTTCGAGGGGCCTAAAGGCAAGGCGAGCCTGCTCGATTTATTCGAGGGTCGTCGCCAGCTTATTCTCTACCGCGCCTTTTTCGAGCCTGGCGTCTTTGGCTGGCCGGAGCACGCCTGCCGCGGCTGTTCGATGGGCGCCGATCAGGTAAGCCACATCGCACACTTGAACGCCCGCAACACGACGCTCGCATACGCCTCGCGGGCGCCTCAGCCGGAAATCCAGCGCCTGAAGGAACGCATGGATTGGAAGTGGCCGTGGTACACGATGACCGACAGCTTCGATGCCGACTTCGGCGTCGATGAATGGCACGGCCACAACGTGTTCTTCCGCAATGGCGACCGCGTGTTCCGCACGTACTTCGTCAACAGCCGCGGCGACGAGCAGATGGGCAGCACCTGGAACTATCTCGACATAACTCCGCTGGGGCGCCAAGAAAGGTGGGAAGATTCACCCGAAGGGTATCCGCAGACCGAACCTTACAAGTGGTGGAATTGGCACGACAATTACGACGCGGAGCCCACGACCGACCCGCGCTGGAGCGGTGTCGTGGATGCGGCAATCGGCACACCAACCGGGTGACATCACGTGAAGGTGCTCCTTAAACTCCGCCTGGCGTGCGCGACATCGAAGGCGGCGGAAGCTAAGCACGCCAGCGTTAGAACTCTGCCGGTAAGGGGGATCACGGTGGCGTAGATGGAGCTGGCCGGTTCACGAATCGGCTTTTGCGAAAAGACTGTCGTTTAAAGCTTTACCAACGCCGCACAGGACGCGGCTCGGAACGCTGACCCCCGATCTCGATTCTAAGTGATCACGATTTCGGCCCGGCGCCCCGTAGGTCAAAACGTCAAATTCCTGACAGACGCGAGGCCGCAATCCTAGCGCAACGGAGGGCGCTCGAAAATGGAGATCAGGCCAAGGACCAAGTCGCGCTTTCGACGCTGTTCGAAGCATTTCTCGGGCAAAAGCAGGGGCAGAAGGAGGAGACGACCGTTCGACGTTACGAGACGCTCATTGGGCTCTATCTGAAGCCGAAGTTTGGTGACATGCAAGCGAAGCACCTTAAATCGCATCATCTGATGACGGCATACACCGAATGGTTGCGACAGGGGCGCGATGGCCGAGTTGTTTCCGCTAGACTACAACGAAGTACGTCCGTACTCGTCGCTTCAGTACCTCACGCCGAAGGGATTCGTCGAATCTCTGACAACTCACCCCATCCCACAATTGCCGGCGGCTTAAAAAATGGGCTCAAGCCCATTAAATCCTAGGAACAAGATGTGTGCACGCGCCACGAGCGGGCCTTGGATTTCACGATCGCTCACGCCTCCTTTTGAAAGGCCTTAGCTCGTCGTAAACTCCAAGGGAATCCCGAATCGGCGGGCTATACTTATCGCACCCCATGACGCCCTTAAGGAGGTGCACAAAGTGTTTGTTTCCGTTATACACCGCATTAGCGACCCCGACCGTTTCTCCGAAATGGCCCGCAGCGCGGCGATTCCTCAAGACCTGCGTTTGCCGCAAGTCATTTCTAACGCAGATCGCTCCACCACGGTGTGTCTCTGGGAAGCGCCATCTGTTCAACGTGTGCGCGATTTTCTGGAACCTCTCACCATCGGCATTTGCAAGAACGAATACGCTGAAGTCGACGCCGGCTTGTCTTTGGGGCTTCCCGCCGCCACTCTGGTGTGAATTGCATGCAGTTTTAGCGTCAACGTAGGCTCAAGCCCCAGTCGACGCCGTCTTTGGAGGCCCCGGCGCACTGTGCCCAGGACTTCTTAGTGTGCCCGCTCTGAGGAAAACACGCCTCGCCTAGGGGCCGCGCGATGCGAGTGCCTCCTCCGAGAGCCCAACTGCAAGCGATGGCGTCGAAGGAGCTTTCCGAAGGCCGAAGAGGCGAGCGCCTTCTTCGGGTCTTGCATTTGAGTGCTTTTCGCCCAGCCGGTCACGGGCTCTTCATCCTACGCGACCAATTTGTGTAGGTAATTTGTAGAGATGTCGATTGTTGCCGGCATCTCACCATCGCATGATCGGATAAGGCGGTTTGCATTGAAGTCGGTAAAAGCAGACAGGTAAGGAGACACGGTTACGTCTAGCGACCAAATGATTGTGCATTGTTTAGATGCCACGCGCCGTTCGATCCCCGGGCGCCGAACACGCGTCGCTGCTTGGCCGGTGCTCCCGGCGGGTCGCTAAAGTGTCGACAAATATCGTGTATCTCCGCCGATGACGACGCTTATTCGGCAAATTGCGGGCGCGGATGCGCTGCAAGCGAGTCTCATCACGGTTGCGGCCTTCAACGATAGCGAGGCGTTGACGGCATTTGCTAACGGCTCTAGCAAGCTCGAACTTATCGGCTGGCACACCGCCGCCGCGGATCTCGCGGTAACGCGCGCGGCTTCCAAAACCGGCGACCCCGTAAGCGGGGTTGTGCTCACGCTGATGGGACGAACGGCGATCACCGCCGTATGTAGCGCCGATCAGCGGCTGGTGCTGGCAACCTGGAGCGTTCCGTCTGGACTGAGCTCGATCGACTGGCTGCACGACAGCGGGTCGGACGGTCCCCATGCAACTGTCATCGCGATGACCGCTCTGACCGATACGTTGCTGGTAACCGCCATGCGAGCCCATAACGGAAGCCTCTTCCTGATTTGTTGGCGGCTTGAATCGAACAATACGCTCACGCGGCTCGGCGATGCTGAAGCAGGAACGGTCGACGATATCGCGATCGCCGCAATTGACGGTGGCAACGTGCTGACGGCAGTGCGCAACGGCAGTCAGAATCTCGAGTTGATCGGTTGGAGCGTGGGCACCGATGGCGTCATCGAACAGTGGAGCGGTGGAGCGGAAGCCGGCGCGATCGGCGGGACGACCCTTACGCCGATCACGGGTAGCGCCAGTAGCAACATGCTGACCGCCGTCAGCGACGGAGCGAATAACCTGTTGCTCATTGCGTGGCAGGCAGATTCAAGTTCGCAAACCATCCGACGCGTGACGGACAGTGGGGGCGAAGCCGGAGCTCCGGGCGTCTGGGCGGTGACATCGACCGTCACCGCGAGCGGTGCATTGACAATTTTGGTATCGTTACAACGCGGTAGCGGCAATCTTGGCATCATAGGCTTCGAACTGCTCGACCTTGGGGGCGGCGACGCCATCATCAGTCGCACCGGTGATTATTCGAGCCCGTTCAACGTCGATCAGAACGTTGGGGATACGTCGCTCGTAAGTTTGGAGCCGGGGCGCATTCTGGGGGCATTCGAAAACGGCGGCAACTTGCAGCTGAGCACGTACGCCGTCTCGGATATCGGCACAACGTTCATCCGTCCCGTGGCCACGGCAACCGCCGAGCCGGCCAGCGGAATCGCGGTCCAGGCCTTTAGCGAGAGCGAGACGCTCACGGCGTTCATCGACGGTTCCGGCAATTTGAAACTGATCGGTTGGAACACGGCAGCCGAGACCTTCATGGTTACCCAAGCCGGAAACACGTTTGCCGGCGCTGTGAGCGAGGTGGCTCTCGCGCTCATGGGTCGCATTGCGGTCACCGCGGTTTGTAGCGGTGGCGGAAGGTTATTGCTCATCTCGTGGAGCGCTTCAACCGGATTGACTGACATCAACCGGCTTGCCGATACCGGATCGAATGGCCCGCACGCCACCGAGGTCGCCATAACCGCTCTTACCGATACGCTGATGGTCACGGCCTTTCGTGCCCACAACGGCAACCTGTTTTTGATCTGCTGGCAGCTCGATCCGACAAGCGGTAACATCTCGCCACTCGGCGACGCCGAAGCTGGCGAAGTCAGCTTCAATACGTATCTGAGAATCGCCGCGATCGATGAAGGCAATGTGGTGACGGCTGTTTGCAACGGCGACGACAACCTGGAGCTGATCGGCTGGAGCGTGGGCGCCGACGGCGTCATCGAACGCTGGACTGGACCCAGTGACGGCGACAGCGGAAATCAGGCAGGGGCAGTAGCCGAAATCGCATTGATGCCGATCGCGAACGACTCCACGTGTAACGTCTTTACAAGCGTGAAAGATGGCTCCGGAAATCTGCTGTTAATCGCGTGGCAAGCGACGGCGAGTTCCGGAACCATCGAACGCGTGACCGACAGCAGCGCCGCTGCAGGCGCAGCCAGCGATCTCGCGATTACGTCAACGGTGACGGCGGCCGGTAGGCCGACCGTTTTGGCAGCGCTACGTCGCGGCATCGGAAACCTTGGGATCATCGCATTCGAACTGATCGATCAAGGCAGCGGCAGCGACCTCATCGTTCGTACCGGCGACTATTCGAATCGCGCCGATGCCGATGTGAACGACGTTGCCCTCGCCCCTCTTGCCCCCGGACGGATCGTTAGCGCGATCCTGATGGACGGAACATTGCGCGTCACAACCTACAACGTGTTGGATGCGACGACCACGCCGGCGCCCGCCGGGATCCTAGCGTTACAGTACCAGAACCCCGATCTCTCCATCACTAATGATGACGGATGGGCGTCCTCGTTTGGCGGCAGAACATTTCCCCTTGATAAGGACAATGAATGGACGCAAGTCCTCGCGCCGACTGAAGATTACGACGATTCCCCAGTGGGATGTGCGGGATGGATCGTTGCACCAGATGACTCGGGAGGCGACCTCCCCGTTTCACACCCGTTTGGCTTTGATTGGGAATTCGGCATCGTCGTCGACGACGATGCCAACGGCTACACGCGTTTGCTCAGCCTCGCTAGCGTAGTCGATCAAGAAGGCGACTACTCAGAAGATCCGTTTGCGCTAGCGGCCGCTCTAGGACTGCCGCTCACCGGGCTGCTCGGCCTTGAATGCGAAATAGGCCTCATTCCCAACAGCTTCCGCGCTCGGATAAATCACGGGGATCGGGTGGCCGTGGTCGGCCGCTGGGTCCTGGATGACGGTCACGACTTTGACGGTAATTATCGGACCGAAATCCACCCGCCACTTCTGTTGGCAACGGGAAGCGTACAGCAACAACCCGGCGCCTTCGACTTTACCCGCGTTCTCTTTATGTCTCGTCCCTATTTGTCAGCCCAACGTTACACGCAAGACCTAGCCGATGCTTACTTCGATTCGGTTCCGGACGACGGGCCATTCTTAGAGCATCTCATCCGGGAGGTCATTCGTGTAGTGGACGGTTCCTCCGACCGCGTCGAGATGCACCCTAAAATCAAGTCATTTCCATTTCGTGGGATACATCAGGCGAAGTTTAGCGTTCGTCCGCCGCCGGCTCCGGCCGGTGGATCTTATCAACTTGCGGTGTCGTTTCAATTTACGGTCCGCAACGGCGTCACGATAGCCGTGACGTCTCCATCCGACGATACGATCGAGGTACAAATAGCGCTCGATGATCGTCAATACGCCCCGCCAGGGTTGCCGGATTGGGTCGAGCGTTCATATTCGAGGGACCAACTTGACGCCTTATCCTCCGGCGCAGGGATACGAATTTTAGGGCTCGACGTCGCCGCGGGCGTGGCAGCGTCACTGGGAACACTCGCCAACGTGGCGCGGGTCGCATACATTTTGCATAAGGGAGTTAAGACCGATGAATACGATCGACTTGCTGAAGTCGACATCCTCAACGCCGACAACGCCGTCATCGATGCGTTTGCCGACAACATTCCCGCCGGGATGGGTGTCGTTCCCAACGGCGATCAGCCGTATCCAATCTATGGATGGCTCGAGGCTAAATGGATGCCGATAGGAAGCGGTAAGCCGGCGTTGACAACGGCCAACCTCAACGCATGGCTAGCATCTGTGCTGGCCGATCCCGCGCGTGCAAAGAAGCTCAAGGACAATTGGCGCGAACTTCTGGTGGCCGAATTCGACGCAACCAAAGAGCAGATGAATAGCCTCACTATCGGCCCAGGAAAGCATGCCGACGAACTGCATGACGCATTAGCGAGGGTCGTCAATGGCGGCGGCACGATTCACGTAGAGCGTGCGTCAGAGCACGGCCCAGGCAGACTGATCGTTTCACCGAAGGCCGGCGGCTCCGAGACGGCCGACCTCTCGATCGGAATCTACCATTGCACCTTCGATGCGAACTGTAGAAATTGGCACTGCGGCTGGGGACCAAGCCGTTAAAGAGGGGCTTGTATGGATTTCTTTGAGCGGTATATGAACGTTTCGCCTGACGGGGGTTCGGGAACTTTAGAGGCGCTCTACATCTTCGTCCCGACCCTTCTGATTGGCGCGAGATTGTTATGGCGCTCTCTACGGTCGAGGGTGCGCTGAAGAGCATCTCCGATTGTCCAGATAACGGAATATAGCAAATATTTCATTGAGTTTTCAAATGCGACTAGCTTGGGAACCCAGGGATCGCACAAGGTTCGCGCAAGCCAACCTTAAGGTTCTTGGAGCGCAAGTGCGACGGCGTCGTCAGGCGCCATGGCCGCACCTCGCGCGACCAATTGCGCCAGGTCTTTCGGAGGCATGCGGTCCCGGAACAACGTTTCCAACCGCGCATGCGTCGTTTCCTCGGTGAACTGACGCTCGAAGCCGGCGCGCGAAAACGCGAAATCACTGTAGCCGGAAAGTTGTGCCGCTCGCACGAGATCGCCGTCAAGTGCCAACGCCAGTGCAAGATGTTCGATCGAAATCGCCACCCAGGGGTGATTTCGATCGCCGTTTCTGATAACTTCGCGCGCGGCGGCGCGCGCCTCCGGAATTCGATTGAGCGCAAGCAGATATCCGGCCTCGTTATCGAGGAGCGTGGTGTGAAGATGCTGCATACGGTGCGAACTCCTGTCGAGATCGACGCGCAACTGCCGCACGAGACCTAGCGCGCGTTCGGTACGGCCACTCTGGTGTTCGGCTTCGGCGAGGTTGAGCGCTGGGGTAATTGCTCGTTGAAATTGTCCCAGGGACAAAAGAGTTGCCCGCACCTGCTCGTAGGCTCGTGCGGCTGCCTCTTGATCGCCGAAAGTGCTACTGAGTATGCCTCGGGTTTGAACAACCGTAAGTCGGAGGTCAACGTTGTCCTGCCGTGACGCAAGCTCCTCGGCTTCTCCGATGGCCGCCTTGGCTTCTTCAAATCTGAGCGACAAGCCAGCCGCATCCGCATACGCCTGGAGGGCATAGGCAAGAAGTTCGGAATCGGCTATGGCGCGCGCAAGCGTCAACGCCTCAGTGGCGCTCTCAAACGCTAATGTTGTCTGCCCATTGTGCGCTAAGCGAGAGAGCGATGTCCAGAGTTTGCACATCAGGCGCGGGTTTTCGACGGCTCCGAAGGCGATGAAACGCTCCAAACGCGCAATTCCCTCATTCTCAAGACCAAGATCTTTCCAACTGTCCGAGATGGCAGCGAGCAACGAGCCCGCACCTTCTTCGCTCCCCTGCGCCGCCCGATCGAGAGCGAAACGTACATCCTCGAGTTCGGTTTCCACGAGCCGCTCCATATCCGAGTACCTACCTGTTACCTCGAGTTGCTTTCGCGCTTCGCGAAAGACGTCACGCAGGTGACGTAAATGCTGCGCGGCGTAGGCTTCCCCCGCTGCTTCCCTCTTTTCGCGCATGTACGCTCTGGTCGATTCGAGCATGCGGTAGCGTCGCACGCCGCCGTCGTCATCCGCCAACACCAGCGACTTGTCCACTAATGAGGCGAGGGCGTCGAAAACATCTGCTTCGTCCATGTCGCCGCCGCCGCCGACCGCAACCGCGCCTTCGAGCGTGAAGCCGTTCACGAACACGCCGAGCCGTCGAGCAAGAACACGCTCGTGCTCGTCCAGCAAGCCGTAGCTCCAGTCGAGCGTCGCGCGAAGGGTCTGCAGGCGTGGCGCGAGATCGCGACGACCGCCCATCAGCAGACGAAATCTCTCGTCCAGCCGATCACGCAGTTGCCGCGGGCTGAGCATCGTTATCCGCGCCGCGGCCAGTTCGATGGCCAACGGAATGCCGTCGAGGCGCCGGCAAATCTCCCCAACCGCCGGTGCATTTTCGTCATTCAGTAGGAACCCACTGTCGACGGTAGCCGCGCGTTCGGCGAAAAGCGCGATTGCCGCGTACTTTCCCGCATCGGCGCCGGCCAGGTTCGTGACGGCATCCGGAACCGGCAGTGAGGGGATGCGAAACACGGCCTCGCCGGAAATTCCGAGACTCTGACGGCTCGAAGCCAAGAGACGAAGGCGCGGACAGTCGCGCAGCATGGCCGCGACCATATTTCGTGTTGCGTCGACGAGGTGCTCGCAGTTATCGAAGATCAGCAAGGCATTTTTGAAACGAAGTTTGCTGAGTAGAAACGCGAGCGGATCGCCGGGGCTGTGGAGCTGGATACTCAAAATCTGCGCAACGGTCGAGACGAGATACTCGCCCCTCGAGAGCGGCGCCAGTTCAATGAACCAGACGCCGTCGTCGAAGGTATCGAGCAGATTCGTTGCGGCCTGCAACGAGATCCGCGTCTTACCAACGCCACCCGACCCGACAAGCGTCACAAGCGGCGACTTTTTCATCAGCGCCGCGACCATGGCCACAATCGTCTCACGCCCGACCAGCGAAGTCAGCTGGCGCGGCAAATTGTGCAGGGCGACCGATTCATCAGCGGCCGCAGCGAGCGCCCTCGACACTCTGCCGTCACCTGGGCGAAACAACTTTGGACGCACCGCCGCCGCCTCGAAGGCGCGGCGCTGCTCGACGTTAAGGCCTAGCGCATCAGCCAGAAGCGTAAGCGTTCCGCGTTGCGGTGTCCGACGGTCCCCGCGCTCGAGCGCGCCGATTCCTTGGGCGCTCATTTGGGCGCGCGTAGCAAGCGCCTCCTGGGAAAGCCCAACCGCTAGCCGATGGCATCGCAGAAGCATCCCGAAACTCAAAGACGCAAGTGCGCGCTCCTCGCCGCCCCCCATCTAAAGGAACTTCGCGCAGCCGCGAACGGGATCCTTACGCGGCGGTGACCACCAAGTTGTGTACGTATTTTGTAGAGATGTCGATTGTTGCGACCGTTGCTCGGGGCGCATCATGGTTCGAGCGTCTCCACTATTCAAGATAACGACCTCATCTCGACTAAGGAGTCTTTGCCGATTTCGAACGAACAAAACTACGCGGTGCGAAACCTGGCCGCCGTCGAGGCGCCCGGGGTTGACGACCGGACTCAAGCGATGAGGCTGCAAGTGCCGATGGACGATTCAAGATCGAGATCGCCCCGCCGGCGGGCGGAAGGTGCAGGAGCAATGACTATCTTACAGTTTGGGCTCTACGCTTTGGTAGTCGGAGCGGTTCTGGTGGGTATCGCGGGCTGTGGCGGATCGCAGATCGGTGGGACAGGCGCAATCCGAGAAAGTGCTACGGGTCCGGGCCTCTCAAACTGGGGTGGCGTCGAGAAACGCGCACATCTGCGCATGCAATCGTGGATGGCCTCCGATTCGAAGAAGAAGGATCTAGTCTATATCTCCGATCAGGGAACGGCGGAGGTTTCCGTTTACTCCTATCCGGGCGAAAAGATCAAGGGAACTCTGACCGGGTTCGAGCTCCCCGTCGGTGAGTGCGCCGACAGAATGGGTGACGTTTTCATCGTGGATTACGATGCGTCTCTGATCTTCGAATACGCTCACGGCGGCACGAGCCCAATCGCGACATTAAATGATCCGGGCTATTCACCTGCTGGCTGCTTCGTCGATCCGACGACCGGAAATCTGGCGGTCACGAACGTTTCTGCGAAAAGCGGCGGCCAAGGAAACGTAGCGATTTACAAGCTAGCAAAAGGAAATCCGAATTTATACTTCACTGATCCCAACATTGCTCGGACGTTTTTTTGCGGCTACGACGACGCCGGCAACCTGTTCGTTAACGGTGCTGGCTTTGCGTCTCCATTCGCCTTCGCCGAGCTTCCCAGCGGCAACCCATCATTTAGGGACATCAAACTCGACCAACCGATCCAGAGTCCCGGCGGCGTTCAGTGGGACGGCAAACATGTGGCCGTCATGGATACGCTTTCGAGCGTGATCTACCAGTTTTCGATAAAGGGCAACAAGGGTACGGAAGTCGGCTCGACGCCCCTTGTCGGCGGTGCGAACGTTTTGCAATTCTGGATTGAGGGGTCGAGGGTCGTGGGACCGCAGGCGTCGGGGGCTGACGTTGGGATCTGGAGTTATCCGAGCGGCGGCGCGGTCAAGGCGACAATTGCCGGTTTCGACATGCCACAAGGCGCAACCATCAGCGTTGTCACGAAATAGTCCCGGTCTTACCGAAACCGAGCACACATGGCAACTCAATGTTGCAGGTTTTGCTAGCGAGTCTCTGCCGCTGCGCTCGTTCGCCGAAATGCTAGACAACCTTGCCATCCAACGTTCCAGGCCTGTCGGCTGCGACATCCCCAAGGTCGCGTTCGTGGCGGCTAGCGTGCATCGGGCCACCGCAGGCGACCGACTCAGCGCGTGTTTGGGAGACATGTTGCCGGAGGCGCTGGTACCATGCGCGGGCATCTCGCTTGAATCCCTCGCGCGATTGACCACACGCTACTTCGTCTATCGGACAATGGTTCACCCTTCGCGGCTCACGGCAAAACGAAGCTGAGCGTGCCGATGTATATGGACATCCACGACGTACCCGGGGTGACTGCGGATGCAGTTGCGGAGGCCCATCTCGCCGATCTCAAAACTCAAGGGAAGTATGGGGTCGAATACTACAAGTATTGGCTGAACGAAGCCCAGGGGAAAATCTTTTGCCTCTGCAGCGCTCCCGACGCCGAGGCCGCGAACGCGGTCCACCGCGAAGCGCACGGTCTCGTCGCTCAGAGAATCATAGAAGTTGCTCCCGAGGTGGCCGAGAGCTTTCTAGGCGGATACGAAGTCGATCCAGCGGGGACTGCGCTCGTTCCCCGAGCCGAGGAACGCGACAACGGTGTTCGCACCGTCCTCTTTACCGATATCGTCAACTCGACGGTACTAATGGAGCGACTTGGCGACGATGCCTGCATTGCGCTGATCGAAGTCCACGACACAATTGTGCGGGACGCGCTGAAAGCTACGGGCGGCCGTGAAATCAAGCATACCGGCGATGGTATCATGGCGGCGTTCGTCTCTGCCGCGGCCGCGGTTCGCTGCGCGATTCAAATTCAGAGAGTGCTGGCCGATCATCCCGTGCGTAATGGCGACGCCCGGGTCTTCGTGCGGATTGGTGCGGCTGCCGGAGAACCGGTTGAGGCCAATCACGACTTCTTCGGCTCGACGGTCCATCTTGCGGCGCGTTTGTGTGCGCACGCCGAGTCGGAGCAATCCCTCGTCTCTAACGTCGTGGCGGAGCTATGTCTCGGAAAGGGCCTCACGTTTCGTGATCTCGGCGTGGTCGCGCTAAAGGGGTTCATTCAACCGGTTCACGTTCATGCTGTAAAATAACGCGAGCGCGAGTTTAGCCGCGCGATTCAGGCTCGCTCATTTGTACCGAGCGCAGGGTCTGCTGTCGCGGCAACGCCGTGCGCTCGCCGCCGGCGAGAACTCTAAAGCGAGCTTCGAGTCTCTCCACGAGCGCCGTAATCGAGAGCGAGTTCACTCGAGCGGCAGCCAGTTCAATCGCCATCGGAATGCCGTCCAAGCGCCGGCAGTGCTCGGCTACCGCCGGCGTATTTTCGTCGGTGAGCGTGAAGCGATGATCGTTCCCTAACCAGAAAAAAGGCTTCGCTGAGCTGCAAAAACTCCTTGCGCATCAGCGGATCACGTAGTGGTCTTGGAGTCGCCCGGCGGTTTATAAATTCCGGTTGTGTCGCTGGACTGCGCCGGCATCCCTATTGCAATCGTAAACCTGCGCCAAGTGCGCGACTTTGCCAAGGCGCCGTTGAACTGGGACAGCGGCAGAATGCGTGGACGGCGCGTCATCTGGAGTGGTCGGGCTGCCGTTCGGAAAGCGCTCTATGGCGGCCGTTGCATCTCTCCAGTGGAACCCGATTATCGCGGCATTCTCCTGATTCAGGGCCTTCTGCTCCGCAGCTACATCAAGCAGTAACTTAACGCGGCGTGCCTTGCTCAGCCTAAGGTGGCCAGTAACTGCTTCGAATCCGCCCGGGCGGCACAAGCAGCGAGGCTAGATTCGCGCTCGCACTTGTAGCTCGGGAGCTGGGCCGGGCGCTCCGTTGACGAAATCGC
Source organism: Vulcanimicrobiota bacterium (assembly GCA_963748875.1). Taxonomy (GTDB): domain Bacteria; phylum Vulcanimicrobiota; class Vulcanimicrobiia; order Vulcanimicrobiales; family Vulcanimicrobiaceae; genus Cybelea. The sequence continues at coordinate 2,880,903 of CAVVKC010000001.1, read as the reverse complement.
ACGTACCGGCCGTGTCCCAGGCTGTCCCAATCGAAACCAGCGCGGCACTTTGCGCAACCGCAAAGTCGTGTTGTTCGGGGGAGCCGAACTCATAGCTAAACGGTGCCGCGGTCGGATCGCGGCCAACCATGTCGCGATATGCAGTATCGCCGTTCGCTGGTTCGGCAGGATATCTCTTGGTGAAGTCCACAACAAAACGTTCGAGCATCGCGGCCGCTGTGCGGAACCGCACCCAACGATGGTTTTCCCAGTTAGTCGTCTGCGGCGGTGCGGACGGCGATGGGCGAGTGAACCGCTGCGTCAGCAACGCGCCCGCGCACTGGCCTCGTTCGCTGAGCTTTGTTGCGATATCTTGCGTCATGTCGATGTTTAGCCCACCTTCTCGCGGACTCAGGAAAACGTGGACGATTCGGTCGCGGAACCCCGGAATTTGCGACTGCAAGTTGTCGTTCCAATTCTGCATCGAGTCGATGAGCGAAGCCAGAAATCCCGTTAGATTCGGCCCGTTGTCATCGAAGCTGTTTCGGCTATTCGAGATAAGGTCGCTATTGTAGTTAGGCATCCAAACGTTATTTTGCTCATTAGGTTGCTCGGTGTTCGTCGCATCGAATGCGCGCTTGATGCCGAAGGTCGGCCGTCCTGGGATCGGCGCATCAAAGAATTGAATAGGAAAGTTGCTCGACAGCCCAGCCATCGGAGAACCAACAACGCTGGCCCGTCCCGTCATAGAGGGGTACGGCGCTCAAAAGAACCGGAAACGACAAGCTCATTCGTGCTGCGACGACGATCGGAATGTCCGCGGCGCATGGCAAGGAGACGAGGTTTGGCGCTTGCGCGCACCTTGCGCGGCCATCATAATACCAAGGCTTTTTTGGCGCACGGTGCGTTAGCTACGTGAGCTCATCCGACGCGCTCGTAGAATGGATTCTTGCCCGATACGTGATCCGTTGTGTCGACGATGTCCACGATCTCCGGCGCGACCCCACGCACCATGACCTCGAGCCCTTGCCGTAGAGTCACTTGAGAGGCCGCGCATCCCTGGCACCCACCGCTCATGGCGATGAAGAGGTTGCCATCCTGGACGTCGACGATCGAAATCTTTCCGCCGTGGCCAGCGATGGAACGGTTGACTTCCCTGTCCAGCAATGTTTGAACGACCGCGCGAATCTCAGCGTCGGGTCGGCTCCTCGTGCTTGCGTCGTGAGGAGACTCGAGGATCGTCGGCACCCCAGTCAGCAGTTGCGTTCGGATGGCCGTTCCGATTGCCGCTGTCAGTCCCGACCACGAGGCACTCGGCTCCTTCCCGACCGTCACCACGTTCTCGGTCACGAGCACGTGCGCAACGCCACGAAGCGCGAACAAACGCTCGACAAGCGGCGAGCCACCAGCTCGTTCCTTGTTCTCGAAGAAGAACGCGCCGCCGGGATGCACGGTCCGGCTCACCGTGAACTTGCACGTGTTTGGGTCGGCAAGCAAGGTTTCGGCACGGATCGTGATCGTCGGATCGACAGGCAGGTCAGACATCTTCGACGACCCCCGCTTTGCTGCGCTCACCAAACGCCCGCAAGTGCTCGAACGAGTAAATCCCGGTGCTGTGGCCATCGCTCCATTTGATCGTGATCGCATAGTTACCCACGGAGGCGATCGTTCGGGGGCTTACGTCTGGTCGTACATTCTGCGGATCCAAGAGAGGTCGCCCGCTCATCTCTTCCACGCACGCAGCGCAACGGCAGGCCAGCCGAAGATCGCGGACGTCAAAGTCGCTGCGGTGTCCGTCCTCCCAGAGTACGGACAGCGTGCGAGCATCGCGGCGGCTAAAACCGATCGCGATCGTGCGAGAGCCCGACGGTTGGACCGAGTGTTCCGCCCAGTCTGGCTCACCGTCACTCGTTGCCCAAGTCCACGTGAACGGCTGGAGCGCCGTCGTTGGGCGTCCTTCGAGTCGACCAGCGAGGTCGGCGGCGATAGTGAAGTAAGCTCGGGCCGGGAGCGAGCTCGGCTTCTCGAGCACGATCGGATGCCCCGCGTCGCCACCGGTAACGATCTCGGCGTCGAGAGGAATCGTCCCCAGGAACGGAACGCCGAGCTGTAGGCTCATTCGCTCGCCGCCACCGTGACCGAAGACGTCCGTACTCTTGCTGCAGTGAGGACAAATGAAGGTGCTCATGTTCTCGATGATGCCGAGGATGGGGACGTGCACCGTTTCGAACATCCGCAACCCGCGGCGCGCGATCTTGAGGCTGACCTCCTGCGGCGTCGTCACGATAATCGCGCCGGACAGAGGAAAGCTCTGCGCCAGCGTCAGCTGCGTGTCCCCCGTCCCCGGCGGGAGGTCAAGAATCAAGTAATCCAGCTCGCCCCACTGTACGGAATCGATAAACATGCGCAGATACTTGCTCACCATCGGTCCGCGTAAGATGGCCGGGTTGTCGTCTCCGATGAGCATGCCCATCGATATCACCTTCAGACCGAGGCGATCCGCAGCAACGATCTTGCCCTCCGGGGTCGCTGCTGGCGGCTTACCAGTCGGGAGTCCCAGCATGACGGGAATGCTCGGCCCAAGGATGTCCGCATCGACGAGACCGATCCGGCCCCCGATCTGTTGGAGCGCGAGCGCGAGGTTCACGCTGACGGTGGATTTACCGACTCCCCCCTTGCCGCTGGCCACCGCGACAATGTGCTTTATTCCGGGCAGCTTCTCAGGACGCGCAGGCTGTGGCGGGGCACTTGGCGTCCGTTCGTGCTGCGGACCGGTGGTCTGCATGCCTTCTGGTTCCTTTCCTTAACTTAGCCCCCGACCTATACCTGAGGCGGTCCCTATTCTGCGGTCCCTTTCTATTGTAATATAGTCGCGTCTGTAATGTAGTCGCGTCGCTCAAGCGCCGGGCCTGTACGGGATCGTGTCCCAGGGAGTCGTCGGCGGCCGCACATGGCAAAGGGTGCTTTGCTCTCGCACATACGCGCGCAGCGCCGGAGGGTGTTGCCGATTTTGAGTTTCCCGGCGAGTCCGCCGACTTGCTCCTTCGAGCGCTGAAAAAGCAGCTCCTTAAATCCGGCACGCTCACGCTTATTAAAGCAAAGTGCGAGTTCGTGTCCCGGTCAGACCGTCGGAGAAAGAAGTCCGCGCGTGCTCGAAAAGCGAGTGAACCGCTAGGCACAGATCAGATTTTCCTGGCGCCATCATCCTCACGCGCGCCGAAACCAATCGATCCTCAAGAGCCTTGGCGTGCATCAACGCTAGGAACAGGCCGACGCCTTAATCGAGAACTAAAAGGCGACCCCACAAAATGCAACGCGATGGGCGTTCGGGCAATGTAACAACGCCTCGCGATCGCGACGCCGTGGCGGGGCAGCGAGGCTAGCGTGCCGATGGAGTTGGCCTCCGACTTTCTCTGCATCCGACGCCAGCCTTCACGGCAGATACCCACATGCACGTTCTCAAAGACATCCAGCATGAGGCGGCCGATCGAGTGGCGAGGCGCTATCGATCGCTAAGCGAAGAGTCCTGTAAGTCACTCTTCAAGGATGGAGCAGGAAATGTCGCTTAACGAAAAACTTTCCAAGCTAGGCTTCAAAGATGTCTTTGAGATCGTGCCTGGCCTGATCTACGAGTTCATTTCAAATGGCCGAAGGATTCGCATGAGCGTGGGCAACGCCATAGACCCGCGAGTACCTAGCGTGATGGCCTTCTTTGAAGAAATCAGCGGTGACATGATGATTCTGGAACCCGCGGCCTCGGTGGCAGGCCCGGTGCTTCAGGGCGCTGTAGCGCTTGCGAAAGACCTCGGGCTAGCCTCAGGCAATTAAGAGCGCCGATCATCCCGTCACCCAGCGAAGTTAATCGGGTGGGCAAACTCTGGAGCAAATAGGGGCGTACCGCCCCCACCCGGTACAATGAGTCAAGACGTTGACGTTTTCGGCCGGCCAGTTCAGTCGCGCGAGACGGGCCATCGCGTTAGGGGAAACGGGTTAGCGCGAATCGCAAGACGCCGCAAGCGCGCCAGCGTTCTACCTGCGCGCGCGTTAGGCGGAGGGGTGCCCCTCAAATGAGTTTGTCGCGGTCGAGCATCGCGTTAGTGGGGCAGGGTCGCGCGCAAAGCTCACGCAAGCTGGCCCGCGATGAGCATCGATTACGAAGCGTTCTCCAGCGCGCGCGTTACGGGGGCGACACCATTCGCACGGCAGATTGCTTACTCCTCTCACGGCTCTTCATGTGTAGATGTAGAGGCATCTTCATTCAAGGCTGCCTCGAGAGTTGCAAGCGCTTCTCGAAACGCACTGGTCTCCCTCGGCTCTGTCCCCGGCGGCCACCGAACCGCCAGGTGGGCCGAGTACCGGGCGTGCGAGCTCGCATCATGTAGTACTCCGGTAACGACGAACAAGCCGTCATTCGTATGGATGGCCTCGCCAACGCAGGGCAACCGAAGAAACTCCAATTGAAAACGCTTGGGTTCGCCCTCGACAACGACTCGAACTAGGTGGTTCTTGTCATCATTCATGTCTTTCTCTCCTGTCACTTCCGAAGAATTGGGCCCGCGATTCGGGCGTTCCTTTAGCCGAATGACCGACGCCGCGCATGATGACACGGTTCCGCGCGCGTTTGCCCACCGCGCGTGGTCCGCGAGAGATTTCTGCACCCCACGCGAAGAAGCGTGCGAGCGCGTAGAGCGAGCGGCCGCCATGGCTTTCACCCGTTATAACTGAGCCGTTTGCTGCGCAAGGCTTGTGGGAGCGATGCTCGTCTGCAACTGCAGCCTCCTTATCATTGCAACGGCCGCGCAAACACATAAAACCCAGCGGCCAAAACGAAACATGGCCATCGGCCATTGTAGCATTCGCTATATATCTGCCCCGATATGGGGTCTAAATGCAACCTTCTCTCGCCTTTTGACGGTTTAAACCTAAGCGATGATAGGAAGCCCCTTGCCGATTGCCACCCTTGCCATTAATGGTACTGTGAAGCATCCCAGCTGTTCGGAGCACCCAGAACCAGTGTACGGGGGCTACGCGAATGGACGCGGTGAGATCGTATTGTTTGCGAAAGACCTCGCCTATCGCGTCAACTTCAAGAGCCAGATCTTGAAGCAATGGCCGCCACTGAATGCAGGTGCGCAGGCGCGCTTCGATGCGACCGAAGCCGGCGAGGACTTTGAGTATGGCACCAAGCCCTTCCGCCGCCTAAGCCGTCAGGAGATCACGGAAATTTGCACGGGCGGCCATTTTAGGGTCAGCCCAAGATTCTAAGTCTCTAAGCCCTGCACCACAGACGAACTAAAGGCGCCCGCTTGAACGAGCGCGCCTCGAACTTTGGTCCTTCGGCGATGCCGAGGCGCTGAAAAGAGGGCAGAGTCTCGCCGTTTCAAGAAGTCGTGAGTAGAACTCATGCACCCATACCGCATCGCGATATTGATACTCTTTTTAGGCGCCTCGGTAGCGAACAGCTCTAACGGAAACAAGAGCGCGCACACGCGCGCTGTCCAGCGCTACACGCTTACCGGTGCAGGCGTTGTCTTTAGCGGTGCAGTCGTCTTCGGTTGAGGCCCATTAGGTTTCGGGGCGCAAGATTGCGTCGCGCCTTCGCCAGGCCCGTTCAAGGTCGTAATCGTATACCGTAGCCGAGACGGCGAGGCCGCTGACGCCTTCGGTCGCCGGGTCGGATAGAGGAATGAAAAGCGGCTCCGCGTTTGATGCACTTTTGATGCACGGAGCCCGAAAGTGTCGGGAAAACCCTTTTAAAATAAGGCCAAATTTGTAGCCCCAGCGGGATTCGAACCCACAATGCGGGGTCCCGGCCAAGACCGTTACGTACCGCAAAAGCTTGTCCTGTCAGGGTTTTTCTCGATTTAGCCCGCGTTGGCGATTATCCTATTTCTTCGAATCCCCGCTTGTCCGTTAGAGGTCGGTTAGACGAGACCCCTGCGATAGAGCGCGGATGAAACGAGCCGATGGGGGTGGGCTAGAGTGAGATCCTGAGGTCGGCGGCGGGCGCCGCGCCACCGGCAAAGCGTTTGGTATGGGAGAGTTGCGCTACGCCGTCGTTTTGGAACCTTGCGTCGCCAGCGAAGGGGGCGGGTTTACTGTCACGGTACCGGCGCTACCGGAGATCGTGACACAGGGCGAGGATCTTGAAGACGCGCTCTTCATGGCACGCGACGCCATCGAACTAAGCCTTGCAGTACGTCGCGATGAAGGCGATGACATTCCGCCTTCCGACGTTGAATATGCGCGACTTGAAATTGTCGCTGTCTCCGTTCCAGCTGCGTAGTACCCCTTGCCGAAGCTACCCCGGATAAGCGCGCGCCAACTCGCGCGTGCTTTGCGCCGCGCTGAATTCACAGTGGTTCGGCAAACTGGATCGCATGCGTTTTTCCGCCATTCCGATGGCCATATGATCAACGTGCCGATGTACATTGGAGACCTCAAAACCTCGACACTTGCCGCGATATTGAAGGCCGCCGGCTTACGGCGGCTGAGCTACGCGACCTCCTTTAAGTAGGACGGTGGGCGTCAGCGAATCCGCATAGAATCCGGCAACGGAATTCGAAACCTCAACCAGCGCCCCCCGGCCGATCCTGGGAAATCCAAAAAGGCCTACTTTGTAAGATTGTCCGGCGCGTCGCTGGCTTCTCCGCTCCAGCCCGTTTGAGGGCAGCTCGAACTCGACGAAGCCAGGTACGTTGCTTCTCACGACGACGTTTCGACCCACGACAAGTTCGGCGTGACCTGGCAGATCGTGGCCGAGGGCCTCACCGACCTGTTCGGCGGCGACGTTCCGGAAAAGTCGGCGCGTGTGATGAAGGCGATGATGGGCATGGAGAAGCTCGGCATCAACGCGCCGCGAGCAGCCTATCGCGGCTGAGTTCGCCGACGGGAGGACGTGGCGGGGCGCGCCCTGAAGCGGGCCTGCCCCGCGTCCCTGCGCTCGATTTCGAGTGCCACAGTGAGGAGAGCACCGTGTCCGATTCCGCCGATTCCGCCAGCACCTCAACACCGAGCCCGACCACCGTTCAAGCACACATCGTCACCGACGACGAGATCAAGGCGCTCGGATTCGATCCGCATGGCGGATCGAATCTCACCCAACCGTCCGTCAACGCGCCCACCTACTATCTTTTGGACGACGATGCTAAGAACTGCCGTAACATCGACGACGACGAGTTCAAGGCGTCGTACGTCGACGATAACATCGTCAAATGCTACCTCGCCGACTACAGCCCGTTCGAGGAGACGCTCGACAACGAGAGCCTCGTCGTGCAATATGCCGGCGGATCCTCGATCTCGGTGGCGTTCGGCCTCATCGACCTCGACCTGAAGCTCCCAGCAGACGCGTACCTCAAGTCCGGGGGCGTGATCTACCCGATCGACGACACCGGCGCGCTGCGGCTCAACGGTGTGACGACGCCCACGCTGGTCTACACCCGCGAGTGGGTGTTGCGACAATGGAAGAACGCCGGCGATCAGAACGTGCAAATGGCCGACCTGGTCGATAAATTCGTTAAGGCCGGCTTCGAGCCGGTAACGTCGCTCGACGCGAACGAGGGCGGGATCCTCACGCCCAGCACTCAAGACACCGATCTGTCAGGTGTCGGCAGCGCCTCGTCGAGCGATTCGTCGAGCGACTCGTCGAGCGACTCGTCGAACTAACGCCGTGGCAGTCACGTTTACCGACACGCAGTGGGCCTCGCAGGCGCTCGACGGCGCCAGCCTAGCCGACGTCGCGCAGACCATCTCCCAGATGGTCGAGGCCGGAAAGACGGAGTGGTTTCCACGGTACTCCTATCAGACGACCGGCAACGCCATCTCGTCCGTGACGGTGACCGTGGACACGCGCGTGACGCTGCCGTCGTGGAACGGCTACAGCGCGGCGCCGCAGGGGGAGAAGGACGAGTGGGATCGCTTCTGCTCCGCCCTGCGCTCGCACGAACAAGGCCACCTCGACATCGTTACCAACAACCTCTCGGGCATCGACGCGGCCCTCATGGGCAAGTCCGTCTCGGACGCCGCGCAGGCGTGGCAGAATGCCCTCAACGCGCTACAGGCGTCTAGCGACGCGTACGACGCGTCGAACAATCACGGCACGACGCAAGGTACCATCATCAACGTGCCCGCTTCGTCGAGCGGCTCTTCTAGCGGTTCGTCTACTGCTTCGCCGAGCGGCGAAACTGCCGACGCGTCGCCGGACGTTACGGCAGACGCATCGTCTGATGCAACTTCGGACGCGACTTCGGACGACGACGCTTCGTCATCCTAAGCTCACAACGATGGTGTAGCGCACTTTGGGATGCGGCTTCCCGGCGGCGGGCGGTAGGGATTCTCGGGTGAGTACATCCGCCGGTCCGTGCGCCGGCCGTTCACGGTGACCTCGTAGGTCGGCTCGCGGCCGCACCACGTGTTGAAGTCGAAGCGGTCACCCTGCGCGGAGAGTTTCGTAACCGTTAGCGTGGCGACACGAACGGGTGGCCGTGGTCGATTTTCCGTGCCGCCCCGCCGCGGATGAGATACGCCGATCCGCCCTTCCACTGAACCAGCAGCGTGCCGATGCCGTGCCGGTCGATCACGATGCCGCTCGCCTCGTCGACGCCGATTCCGAGCACGGTCGACCGTCCCCGCGCCTTGCCGTCGGCGATCTGGCGCGCCATGAACACGGCTGTACGGCCGAAACGGTTTCGCGTGACGAAGTGCATGTCGGTGATCGCACCGGCGAGGGAGGAAAGCGCAGGAAGCCGTATGTGAAGCTGATCAGCCCTTCGTATGGATTCTTGACGGCGTTGCGCGAGGTCGCGTTGTGCCCTTCTATGAGCGCAGAGGTCATCGAAGCTGGAAAACTCATCACGCTCCAAACGCCCCAGCAAATATACGAGGCTGGGACCCCAATAAGAGAAGTCTATTTCAGAGGTGGCGCCGGTTTTTTGGACACGAAATCGGCCCTTCTTATGTGATGACCTCGCCGATTATGCCGCCTTTTCGGTCGGCTGATTAAAGTATACTTCGTCCGGCGTACGGCCGTCGAGCGCCGAATGCGGACGATGCTCGTTGTAAAATGCGACGTAGCGCCCGATGAAGTGTTTGGCCTCGCTAGCGGACTCGTAGGCGCGCAGATAGACCTCCTCGTACATCAATTGAAATGAGGTGGGGAAACGGCTCAGGTTGAAACTGTGAGTTCCGGGTGACGTTGCCCCTGAAAAGGTGTCTGGATGAAAGTGCAACTTCGGCGGCGTATGAGCCGCCTACAAGAAGACACGAACCATGCGCAAGTCGCGCTTCACCGAGTCACAGGTCGCCGCAATCCTCAAGGAGTACGAGGCCAGCGGCAAATCCTCCGAGGTGTGCCCGACGCCGGCTCGGTGCCGTCGGCGTAAGGACGCTTAAGCTCCACTGAATGTGCGACGCTCCCAACCACGCGCCGGTAAGTCTTGAAGATTGATTGCGACGTATCTACGAGGTGTGGATCGATCGGGGCACCGCAGCTGAGGCGGACGCCTTCGAGAGGCTCATCGGCAGAACTGAAAGCGGCTCCGCTGTCGCACATTTGTTGCACGGAGTCCCGCAGTGTCGCAAAAACCCGTGTAAAATAAGGAGAATTTTAGCCCCAGCGGGATTCGAACCACTACTCGGGGGTTCCGGGCAGTCCCGTCCGCTACCGAATCGAGTTATTTTTTAAGATTTTTCCGCCCACCGGTTTCCGACTGATCCCGTCTATTTCCGGCCTTTCCCGACCGTTTCGTTAGAAAATGTTAGAAACGAAAGCAGACGCTGCCTTTTTGACGGACTCAACTGCGAGTACTAGCGTGAACAAGGGCCTCGCGAATCGCTAGGCCCTTGTTTCTAGTGAGCGTCCAGGTCACGAGCGTTCTTAGCAAAAACCTGTTGACTTGACCTCGTCCGCGTGAGAGCGACACCAAACTTGATCTCCAATTTGGTTTTGTCTATACCGGTGGAGCAAAGCACGACATCATAGTCCCGAATCGCGAACGACTCTTAGCTTCTGTACATCGGAAAGACTAAAACGCACCTTATTTTCAAGAAACAACGCCGTCCCAAACCGGCGCGCCAATGTGGCACTGACTGGAAACCCCACGCACAGTTCGTTGTCTCCTCGCAACGCGGCTACTACGGTGGTAGGCGCGCCGGGCGCGCGTGGCAGGGGGATTCAACCGTTGCGGGCCCGCAGGAATACGTTCCACTCCGCGACGAACCTACTCAGCCGCCGATCCATTCAGGCCTCAGTGAGGAGCAAGCAGATAAGTAACTTCCCTTTCAGTCGCCACGCGCTTAGTAACTGCGCCGCTGCAGCGTTACTCGCAGGTTGCGGCGGACTGCAGGTGCCGACGAGCGGTCATGTTACGAGCGGGGCAACGCCGTACTTCAAGCACTATCGGCTTTTTACGTACACCGGCGGTAAGCAATCGTTCAAGGTTCCCGCCGGTGTGATGCACCTCACCATCACGGCATATGGTGCAAATGGTGCCGGGGGCTTCTTTACTTCTGGGTACTATGCGTCACCAGGCGGCAGCGGTGGAACGGTGACGGCAACGATACCGGTGACTCCTGGAGAACGCTTGGCGATCTTCGTCGGCGGGAACGGCGGTCACGACGGCTTCAACGGTGGGGGCGACGTACGCACTCATGGCAGCTGCGACTGCAACAGCCAAGGTGGTGGTGCGTCTGACGTGCGGCAGGGGGGCGCGCAGTTAGCCGATCGCGTCGTTGTCGCCGGGGGCGGCGGCGGCGGCGGCAACAACGGCTATAACGAAAGTTATTCGACCGGTGGCGGCGACGGCGGCTACGGCGGACGCGTGGGCGGATCGGGCCAGGGCGGCGCCTACAAGTTTGCCGGAGGCGGCGGAACCGGTGGCAGGCAAAGGGCCGGCGGCAAAGGCGGCGAGGGTGGCATGGTCTACGGCACGAGCAGTTGCAACGGCTCAGACGGAACGCTCGGCGTTGGCGGCGCCGCCGGCGCCGGGTATGCCCGTGGCTGCGGCGGCGGCGGCGGTGGCGGCGGCGGGGGCGGCTACTACGGCGGCGGGGGCGGCGGAGGCGGCGGCGCGGGTGGCTCCGTTGCAACTTCAAGCGTAAGCAGCCCTTACGGGTCCGGCGGCGGTGGCGGCGGCGGTTCATCCTTCGCTGAGAGGCGCGCGACGCACGTTGCGATGAGCGACGGAGGGAACCCCACGAAACATGGCGACGGATCGATCCTCATATTTTGGTAAGGAGTCGCTGATGAGAATTTCGACCGTTGTCCGTATCGCTTTGTGCACCACTAGCATTGCCGCCACGTTGCTCGCTGGGTGTGGAACGTTGCAACCGGCCACCGGCGCGCCGGACCGAATGCTGCAAGCGCGGACAACCACAACGCACGCCGATCGTGTCGAGTCGTGGATGAAACCGAACGCTTCAAAAGTTTTGCTCTATTATGACGACGACATAGCCGACGACACGTACGTGTACGACTACCCCAGCGGCAAGCTAGTCGGCAAGCTGATGGGATTCGACGATCCGCAGGGTATGTGCGTCGACCAAGAAGGCGACGTCTACATCACTAACCCTCCATACGGCTTGCTGCTCGAGTACGCGCACGGCGGCATCAAGCCGATCAATATCTACGAGCGCCCAGGCATCGGCTTGAACGGCTGCTCGGTTAGCGCTACCGGTGACGTTGCCGCCACCGGTAGGAACGAGGTCTGCATCTGGAAAGGCGGCAAGAACACTCCAACCTGCGTCGACGGCAACGAGAGCGTCGGCTGCGTCGGACTATCGCCGTTCGGCTACGACCACGACGGCAATCTCATTGGCATGGGCTCGAGCGGCAGAAAAGTTACCGCGTGCATAATCCCGGCAGGCGAGAATACGATGGAGCGACTGCATACTAGGATTGCGTTTAACTTCGATCCAACGGGCACGGCGTGGGACGGTAAGTACATCACTCTTAGCGGCGTACGAGGTAACGGAGACGTCGTGCGACCCGCTGAACTCTCGGGAACGACGCTCATCGCCGTTGGCTCGCTGATCAAACTCCAGGATCAGGCCTCCATGCCTGGAAGCCCGTTCTTCTTCGGCAAGCAGAACGTCACGGCGGCGACCACGACGCGTGCCACGAGCGCCACGATTGCAAATCCGAGATACGACAAAGGCAACGCTGACGTCTGGAACTATCCAAAAGGCGGTGAACAAATCCTTCGGATCCCGGCTGTAAACGATTCCGGCGGCGACGCTATCAGCATCGCCAAATAGAAGGCACGTGCGAGCGCGGCACCGGGGTTTGAGCGGAGAGCCGAGTTCCTCACGGAACCGATTGCCAAGTACGGCGAGATTCGCTGCTACATCCGCGACCTGACGGTTATATCATTGAGGTCGGGCAAGCAGAAATTACTTTGCGGCCGTCATGACGGCGTATGTAACCGTTAACGCTAGGACACCTGATCTCGTCGAGTACGAGCACTACAAGGAAATGGCGCAAAAACCGTCGCCTACTTCGGCGCCCGCTATCCAGCGCTTCCGAAACGTCTCGACGAAGCGCCCCATCGAATTCAGACGGCGCCGAGGGTCACGTCGCGCCTATTTCGAGCGTCGTCTCGGCGAGCGAACACAGCAACGCTGCGGAACGTTGCGCTCGCTCTATCCAGTGCTCGCGGGCGCCTGCGGGTAGCGACGACGAGCGATGCAGCCTTCCCCACCGGTCCGCTTCGGCAGCTAACCAATCCAGCACGCGGTATGGATCTTGCGCGAAGGGCGCCTCGAGCACATAGCGACGCTCACCATAGCGCAGCCCGAGGTCCAACTCGCGCGCGGCGCGCGCAGCGACGCGAAAAATTCGGCCATCCCGTCGACCCGCGGGTCGGCGAGGCTGCCCAGTTCGCGAAAGTGCGACGGCGCAGTTTCGCGCGGCTTGAGATCGTGGAGAGACTCCTCCACCGCCGCAAGCAGCAATCGGCCCCAGTGCGCGTACGGCGTGGGCGCAATCTCGCCGAGCTTGCGCAGATACGGCGGCAGCCAGCTCGCCAAGTGTTCGAAGAGAAAGGCTCGCCGCGCGTGACGCCACGCATCGCGCGACGATCCCTCGGCGGCGCCTTCAGCCTCGATCAACGATGCGTACGCGCCTAGCAGCGTCGCGAGATGGTCCGGTTCCGCCGGCGGCTGCGCGCCCGTCCGATTCCACGATCTCCGCCACTCGTTCGGGACGCTGGCGCTTGCATCGGGCGTCGACTTGCAGACCGTCTCGCGTGCCCTTGGACATGAATCGACGGCGATCACATCGCGCATTTATCCGCACGCGATTGAGAGTCTCAACGAGGACGCGGCGGCTCGTATCGACGCGCTCCTCGGAAACACGGTAACGAGTGCCGCCGCGGAGCCAAGAATCCTGTCCAAACCCGCGGAGTCCGTGCCACAACGGTGCCACACGCTGCCCCTTGCGATGAAAAAAGCGCGTAAATACAGGCCGGAAAGTTTAGCCCCAGCGGGATTCGAACCACTACTCGGGGGTTCCGGGCAGTCCCGTCCGCTACCGAATCGTGTTATTTTGTAAGGCTTTTTCGTCGCTCGGCTCCCGACTGATCCCGTCCATTCCCGACCATTCCCGACCGCTCCGTTATAAAATGTTAGATTCTGTGTGCGATGTCAAGCGCTAAGTATCGGCGAGATGGCTGCTTGGGATGTCGGTGACGTGGCCCGCACGCGATGCTCGGGGTTAAACGGGCGCTCGGACTTGAGTACGCCGTAGGCCAAAACCAAGAGACGACGCATGACGGCAGCGACGATCTGCTTGCCGTGCTCGCCCGAAGAACGCAGCCGATTAGCAAAATCCTTGAGAATGGGATTGCAGCGGATCGCCGCCACGGCCGGCATATAAAGCATGCGCCGCAGATGAACGTTGCCAGCCTTTGACAGCCACGAAGCCGATACCGACTTTCCCGAACGAAACTCACGCGGGCAAAGGCCGGTGAACGCCGACACCGCCTTGGCGCTCCGGAACTCGCTGAGGTTCGGCAGCTCCCCAAGAATCGTGACGGCGAGGCGTTCGCCAATGCCCGGGATCGACGTCAATAGCTCACGCTTGCCTCGTAGGGTCGGGTCCTCGTCGATGAGCGCGCGGATGTGTGCGTCGATCTCATCGATCTGGCGGTCAAGAAAAGACAGAGTAGCTTCGATCGACGAGCGCACATCAGCCGAGCCGGGTGCGCCGAGTCGATTTGACTCCTGAACCCGCATTTCGTCGAGCGCTACGCGCCGGCGCGCTAGTCGTTTCAAGCGCTGCTGCACTGGGCTGGGGGGTTCCCACGGCGCCGGGTGCATCGTTACGCAGTATCGTGCGATCAGCGCTGCGTCAGCCTTGTCGGTCTTCGTTCGAGAGAGTTCGCTTTGGCCGAAGGACTTGATCGCAAGCGCGTTCACGATGCTCACGACATGACCGTGCGCGTGCAGATCCGTAGCGAGCTCCTCGCTCCAACCACCGGTCGCTTCCATACGCGCGTGCACCCGACTGACATGGCGGTTTGAAAGCCAGCGATGTAATCTTTCGAAACCCACCGCGGAATGAGGGAAATGATTCGTATGAACCTGATCCTTAACGCGCAGTGCACAATGGAACTCGAACTTCCCAACATCGATGCCAAGAACGGCCAAATCCACGGCAACCCTCCTTACCGCGGTAGCGTCGACCAGTCTGACAGATACGAGCTGTTGCCTTGGCGGCACGCCCTGGATTCCGTCCGGTCATCACCTACCGCACGAGCTGCTCGGGCACCAATCTAACATGCAGGCTCTCGGGCCCAAGAAAACGTCGGTGTCACCGAGCACGAGTGGGACCGTTCGATCCCACCACCGGAGAACCGGCTGGATGAACATATCAGAAAATCCGCTCGTTTCGGGTGGACTCGTTCGAACGAGCTGGCTGCCTTTGTGGAAAGCCCATCGAAATGCATTTCGAGGATACGCCTCTCTTCTGTTGCACGGTCAGCCCTGGACGCGCCGATGAGCAGCTGCCCTGCAGGCACCTGCCGCAAGTACAACAAGTGCCACGGGGGGCCGCGTCGTGGGATCACGAGCTATCGATTTCAAGACGAGACGCCCGGTGAATCAGATTGATATTCACGGATCTAAGCCACACGACATTGATACGTCGGGGCTACCTCGGTGTTACAGCGCGCGTTCGCCGCTATGGCGTACGGTCTTGTCCAGATTCAAGGGTCCAATCGGCGTGTCGCGCTAGAGCGCGGTTTGTGCTCCTGGGCCGCCACCAAGGCGTACCCAGACGAAGGTGCGTCTGACCATTGCTTTGAATTTGCACCCGCTAAAGCCGTCTGGCTCCGAGGAGGTCCCTCATGAACGCTCTGCCTCGTCCAACGCGGTTCGGTTTAGTCGTTTGCACGGTCGTTGCGATTCTTTCAGGCTGCGGCGGATCGCAACCGTCGGTAGGTACGCACACGGTACTAACACCGTCCGTCTCCCGCACGGGGTCGCCCGCGAATGGAGTGACGCTCTCCGCTGTGCCCGAATGGGCGCAGCTTAGCCACGACGCGGAACGCAACGGATGGAACCAGCTAGAAACCAAGCTCGGCGTCGCGAACGTGGCGGAGCTCCAGAACGGCTGGCTTGTCACCAAGGGCGGGGAGTTCAACTCAATCTCGGAATCTGGCGGCAACCTGTACGCGTACAACTCCAACGGTTATCTCTACGCGATTAACGAGTCGACTGGTGTGCCGATCTGGGATTACCATGGAGAGATGGCTTCCTCTCTCGGCGTTTCCGTGCGAGGCGGACGAGTCTTTTTCGATTGCCAAATCAATACCACCCATCAGGGACTCTGCGCCGTCGATGCGGCAACCGGGAAGCTGGATTGGCACTTCACCATCTACAAGGAAAACGGCAAAGCCGTTAGCAGTTCCCCATACAACGGGCCCACCGTCAGCGGAAGCGATGTTGTCTTCGGCGAATCGGTTTCGTTAGGCTCCAGCACCACCGGCTATTTGGTGGAATTGGACACAGTTAGCGGGAGAATCAATTGGCTCGCCGGCAACTGCGGCGATACGGGAGCGAGCGATTGCAACGGAATCGGGAGCAACCCCGCGGCAATTTACAACGGCGTCGTTTACTACGGGACGAGCGGAACCGGTACGACGGGCTTCACCGCTGGCGTCTGCGCGCATCAGCTTAGCGACGGCTACCTTCTGTGGTGCTACCAGACCGGCGACATCAACACCGCTCCCTCGGTCTCGGGTTCGACCGTTTATGCCGAGGCCACGGAGGCAAGCGTTGGGACGCTCTTGGCGCTCAACACGACGAACGGAACGCTTGCATGGTCAGACTCCGTGGGCGGATGCTGCACCAATGCCGAGCCGGCGATCGCGAACGGCACCGTGTACGCGCTCTTCGAAAATGGCGCCGATCTGGCCGCGTTCAAAGGGAAGACCGGTAGGCGTCTGTGGCTAGTGACGAATAGCACTGGTTACTCGCCGCCGGCGGTGGCAAACGGTGTCGTTTATCACGCGGTCGGTGAGCCCGGCGCTTCGGTTGTAGCCTACGACGCGGCCAACGGTCAGGCGCTTTGGACATCGAGCCAAGCGGGAACGACTACCGCCGGGCCGGTCGTCGTCAACGGCGTCCTCTACGCAGCGTGCTCCGATGAATCATCGGGCGTTGACAAAATCTGCCAGTACCATCTCCCGGCGGATCGCGCGCGTAAGCGGTAGCCGCAAAGGAAACGGTGCGAAACCGTGCGGTGCGCAATCGAAAGACGCGTCTACAGATCCAGCGACGATCTTATTGGTTCGCGCGATCGTCCAAACTTTCAAAATCGGGGTGCGTTGAACCCGGCCTTATGGGCTCAGCTCGAAAACCGTTCCTTCCCCGTTCGCGCCGCCGGAGTACGTCGTGCCGTAGAGCGCGCCCTCTACCTCGATCAGGGATGCGGCGGGATCCGTGCCGTCGGTTCGGTTGAAGCTATGCAGCACTTTCTCCGAGCCGCCTGGCGTGATGCTAAAAGCCGTGCCACCGCGGTAAGCGCCGCCACCTCCCGTCGTGCCATAGAGGGTGCCGTTTACCTCGATCAAGCCTGCACCGGGATGAGCGCCGTCGGTTCCGTTGAAGCTATGCAGCACTTTCTCCGTCCCGTTCGGCGTGATGCTAAAGACCGTGCCCACGTGGTAAGCGCCGCCATATAGCGTCGTGCCGTAGAGCGTGCCCTTTACCTCGATCAGGGACGCGGCGGGATCAGCGCCATCGGTTCCGTTCCCGAAGCTGTACAGCACTTTCTCTGTGCCGCCTGTCGTGATGCTAAAGACGGTTCCGTAAACGTTCGCGCCGCCAGATACCGTCGTGCCGTAGAGCGTGCCCTTTACCTCGATCAGGGACGCGGCGGGATCAGCGCCATCGGTTCCGTTCCCGAAGCTATGCAGCACTTTCTCCGTGCCGCTCGGCGTGATGCTAAAAACCGTTCCGCAGCAGGCGCCGTAGCCGTCTTGGCCATAGGACCCGCCTCCGCCCGTCGTGCCGTAGAGGGTGCCGCCCACGTCGATCAAGCCCGCGTAAGGAAGAGTTCCATCGGCATACGAGCCGTCGAAGTCGTGCAACACTTTTTCCGAGCCGGTTACGCTAATGCGGTAAACCGTCCCGCAGCCGCTAAAGCCTCGGTTGCAGGAATAGCCGCCGCCACTAGAGGTCGTGCTGTAGAGTGTGCCGCCCACATCGATGAAGCCCGCGGAAGGCCAAGTTCCATCGGAATACGTGCCTGGGAAGTCGTGCAACACTTTCTCCGAACCGGTCAGGCTAATGCGGTAGACCGTTCCGCATCCAGAGCCGGAGACGCCGCAGGTATACGCGCCACCATGCAGGGTCGTGCCGTAGAGTGTGCCGCCCACGTCGATCAAGCTGGCGTCGGGGTTATTCCCATCGGGGGCTGCGCCAAAGCTATACAGGATTTCATAGCTTGTATGCAGGCGATGGTTCGACGGCGAGAAGATTCCCGACTCAACGATCCGGCTGCGCCTAAGGCCGGCGCTGAAACTGTAACGAAACGTAAGCGCCGACGGCACCATTCGGTAGTTGTAGACGTCGACCGAGCCGCTCGAGACATCACCCACGGCGAGCTTCTCGCCCGACCCGTTGAGGTTCCCGTAGAAAGACTGACCTTCGAGCGCGAACTCTCCGATCCGAGTGCAGTTCGGGTTGCAGCCGCTGTACAGGTGGAGTTTGCTGCTAAAGGCATCGAACGCACCAATGTTGCCGGAGTTGTCGACGAAGAGGCCACCGTACGACGACTGACCGCTGGTGCCTGTCGCGGCAACGCCATTACCGGTGCAACCAGCCCAGTAGATCAAGCGGAAGCCGACCGGGACGCCGTTGGACATCTTCTTAGCCGTCGAGAGCCAGCAGTCTCCGGCCGCGTCCATTGCAACACCCGCGCCCAAGCCGGTGATTGCGGAACTCGTAATCGGCGCGCCGCACGAGAGCGACGCTAGCGTACAGATGACCACTTCACCCAACTTGGTGGTAAAGTCGATTTGACTCACGGCGATCGGCGCGTACACCGCGTTGAGGCTAGCGGCGTCGACCGGCTGGCCGGAAGTCGTGGGAATTGTTCCCAGCAACTGCCCGCAAATCATAGGTTGCGAACTTCCTTGATAGACGCTGACGTTCCAACCCGTGGTGCTGCGGCCGCCCGGTCTCGACGATCCGGGAACAATCAGATTTCCCTTCACGTCAGATGCGATTCCATTCACATCGTACCGACCACCTGAAGGCGAGCAGACCGGTCCGATGTCGTCCTTGTTTGGTTTCGGCGAATACCCGTAGACGCCGACGTCTGAACGAAACTCCGTCGCATAGTAGCCGCCGCGCTGTGGATCGTGCGCGGGCCGAACCTCGTGGCCCAACGGACGGGGGTCCGCGAGCCACCCCGCAGAATTAATGGGCATCCAGTTGGCGTGATCGCGCCTGACTGTGGATTGAGCGCCGGTGGGCAGCGACGGACCCGGGGAGCCGGAGTTCATCGAACAGGCCACCAAGGCGGTGACGCTTGCCGCGCACACTGCTGAAGTGAAGCGACGCATTTAGATTGGCTCCTTCGCAATACAAGCTTTACGGGCAGAGCCTACGCGAGAAGTGGAAGGAAGAAGTGTAGGCGTCTGAGGTGTGGGGGCCCGATGCTGGGCCGCGGCTCTGCGAAGCGAGCCCCTTATGCCGTGCTTACCTCTGCGGCCTGGGCAGGCTCGTATCCTCTCCGGGCGACGTCAGTTTAACTATTAAGAAGTAGGTGGAAGGAAGAGGCGGTGGATAGCGGACGCTGTTTGCGTCCGCGGTTTTGTAAGGCCGCTTTTTTTGGAAGTCCGCTAACTCTGCAAGTCGCGTACCCACTTCGTGTCAGAAACCTCGCCCGAGGCGCAGTTCCTTACGCAGAGAAGCTCTTTTCCTACTCAACGGAGAACTCGATGACTGGGCTCTAATATACGCGGTTCGTCCCTCCACGGCACTACAGAAACCTGGCGACCGGCTATCCAGGCACTTGCGGCGGTCATGACCGCAAGAAAGGATCGTAACCGTGCTGGCTTCATACTTCAAAAATCTCGTCGCTGCCGTAACGGTAATCGCACTGTTGACAGGGTGTGCAGGCGGTCAGTCAACGGCGACGACGCCGGCTCTACTGAATCGGTCCGACAAGGTGAAGCGTGCGATGTCGGGCTGTCCCTGCCTCTACGTTACCAACACGTATCCAACTAACTCCATAACCGTCTATGGCGCGGACGCGACCGGTGATGCCTCACCTCTTAGGACCATTAGCGGACCCAACACCGGCTTGGACGATCCGTCGGCATGTCCAAAGTCGGCCTTCCCGGAAAAGGTACAGGCACGCCACGAGGTACGAATATGTTACGAAATCTCGGAGGGAGCAGATGGTCAGGTCTCATCAACCTGACTTGGGATCCGGATGACCGTTTCGTTCCGAGATTTGCTGGCACCCTATCCGGCGAACGGAAAATCACGATTGACGCTCGCGGGCATCCGGTTATCAAATGGCGGCGTCTACATCGCTCGCCTCTTCTCCGAAGGAATAGGCGGCACGCGTTGTACTGGCCGATAAGCGTTAACTCGGGCGACGCTGCATAAACATGACACGCCCGCGGCCCTTGCGAGTTGCCATGGTCTGCGGCTACCGACCGACACCAGCCGGCGGTGGTACGGAGAAACATGTCTATGAATTGACGCGAGGTCTGCTCGAGCGAGGCGTTCATGTCGAGATCATCTGCGAGGACCGACCGTTCTTGCCCGACGCGGACAACCCACTCGCTCCCTACATCCTGGGCGTGACCCCTGCGTCTCTCCGTGACCACAACCGCATCGGGCAGTTCATGGAGAAGTCAGCCCGATTTTCGGAACTGATCGATCCTAGCCGATACGACGTCGTTCATTGCCACGGTCAGTATGGTTATCATATCGCTTTGCGTTGGACGCAGCGCGTGCGCCGTCCGCTCCTGATATCCGGATTTCACTTGACGGCACTCGGTCCTATCGAACGCTATAAGCAGCTCGGTCTTGGCGAGCCTGAGGAAGCGCCCATTGACCGCGCCGTGGCGTTCATGGAGCATGCGATGGCGTACCTTTCCGACTACTGCATCGCCGTGTCCCGTGGCGTGGCCAGGGAGATCGTCGAGTTCTACGATGTTTCGCCTGAGCGCGTGCAAGTCGTCTCAAATTGGTATGATCCGAGCGTTTTTCGACGAGTCGATTTCCAAATCGCCAGATGTTTGCTCAACCTAAAACCTGTGGCGCGATACCTCTTGTACGTCGGACACTTCAACATGTCCCGCGGGAAGATCATGGCTGAAATCCTACGACGTTTGCCGAACGACATTACCCTTTTGGTGGCTCATCACGAAGAGGATAAAGCCATCTTTGCGGAGTTTGGCGATCGCGTGCGCTTCATGGGCCACAGTACGCCGCAAACGTTGGCGTTGTACTACTCTGCTGCCGATCTACTCTGCTTCCCATCGCTGTACGGTGGCTTCGGGCTTGTCCTTATCGAAGCGATGGCCTGCGGATGCCCTCCGGTCGTCTTCGACTACGCGGCTATGAACGAGCTGGTCACGGACGACAGCGGCTACCTCGTTGCGGAGCCCACACCCGACGCTTACGTCGCCGTCGTTGAGCGGGCATTATCGGATGGCCGAGAAAAGGCTCCGGCAGCTTGTCGCCGCGCTCAAGCATTTCACATGGATCGGCAAATCGAGTCAGTGCTTGATCTCTACCACAGGCTGCTATGGAAGCTCTCACGCTCGTCCACGTCGGCATCGTAACCAGATCGGTGCGCGTGGTCGGCTATATCCATCGTGGGAAATGATGAAGCGTGTATTCGATGTTTCGGCTACGGTCGCGAAGCTTCTTGGCCGGCACGCCGCCCACAAGCGTATACGGCGCAACGTCACGATTGACCAGCGCAGCAGCGGCGACGTACGCACCTTCTCCGACCGTCACACCAGGTAGAATCGTCGCGCGCATGGCGATCCAGGCATTGTCCTCGATGACAACCTTGCCGAGGTGCCCTTCAGCCGTCGGAGAGTCGACGGAGTGATAACCACCTATCGTGAGCACTTCGCCTGCGACGTTTACGTTGCGGCCGATCGTAAGCGTCGCGCGGCCGTCAAGTGTGGTGAACGGTCCGATGATGCAGTTCGGTCCGATGCTGATGTCGCGCGCTTGAAGCACGAACGCGTACATCATGATGTTGCTGGTGCCATCGACCTTCATCCCGGCGAACCGGTAGAGCGCCATGCGGAGCTTCGGAAATGGAATCTTGTTGACAAACGTGTTTAGCAGGTAATCGACGAAGGTCGAGTCCCGCCGTGCACTAACCACAATTGAGTACGCGAGCATGGCACCAACGCCGAAGCCGGCAAGCCGCATCCAGGTCGGGTTTGGTGTATGTTTCATGGCGAGCAGGCAAAACGTTCTGAAGCGGCTCGATCAATCCATGCTTGGGCGATACATTTGTGCCTATGCACGTCGATTCTGTCCGCTCGGACCACTTCATTTCTGGCATACCCCTCACGAGCGGGGTCGCAAGGTGATCGCCGAAAATTAGCATCGCGCCCAGAACCTCGTAGCCACCGCACTGATAGATCTCCGGCGGATGGCGGAGGCCGAGCACGCGCTGCGCGAAGTCTTGCCAAGGGCGCGCAGCCTGGCCGGTCATCGGCGGCTCCTCGGTCACACGCTTCGCTACAATGCTGCCGCCTCTTCGCTGACCGGTGACTTTGAGAGCGGTCGTCGCTATCTTGACGAGGCGGCCACGATCTTCAACACGCTGGGAGTTCTAATAGAAGCAGGGCCCGTGATTAAACGCGATCTCGCTCACCTGGAGCTGCGAGCGGGAAACCCAGAACTAGCCCTTCAGCATGCCGTCGAAGCTCAGCAAACCATGGACGCCCTTGCGCCGTACGTCTATTTCTTGAGCGCGCGGCAGACTGACTCTTACAGCCTCAGCATTATGTCAGCCTGTCTGATCTCGCTCGGCCGTTACGATGAGGCGGAAGCGCGCGCGCGCGAAGCACTCGACATTCCAAGCACGACCCAGAACGCTTCCAACTTCGCGTACGCGCTGCAGCACCTCGCAACAGTCGCGGCTTTAGGGCAGGAGGGTACAGCCGAGGACCGATCCGAGGCCTACCGGCGAGCCGCGCAAATTGTCGGTTATGTAGACGCTTGCCTCGCCGCCGACAAATCGCCGCAGGAGTTTCAAGAGGAGCGCGATCGACTTGCAAGTCGGTTACGAGATACGATCGATGCGGATCGGTTCGCCCGACTGATGGCGGCCGGCGCGAAGATGACGGAGGACCAAGCAGCGGAACTAACGTTGCCAGTCAGATGTCAACGTTCATAAAATCGTCGAACCGGCTTACTTGATTCGAGTGCAGCCCCCTAAGAGCGGAATTGTACGCCCAGAGGTCGGGCCCGAAAGCCAGCACGATCGTGGGCGGATCGCGCTGCAACCGCTCCTGGATGAGGTTTGCATACGGTTGCCGCTGGCGAAACGTATACAGTCTCTCGAACGCATCCAATGCAGCATCGACCTTGCGGTCACAGTACCGGGTGTAATTTTCCCCTCTCGGAGGGAATCCGGAGCATCTATAGCCGCTCAAGTCGCCTTGGGGGTCGTCGCTCGTCCCCCAGAGCATCAGATCGACGTTGCCGGTGTTGAGAATGCCGCCTTCGTCGTAGGGCACGAATAGCTCGACAGTAGGGTATCGCTTGCCATCGAACTCGACGCCGATCTGCCGATACCACGCGCGAAGCAACTCGACCATTTGATCGATGCCGAAACCAGCGCCCGTGGGTACGGGCAAGAGAAGTGCCAGGCGTAACGAGCCTTTTCTGCGTACGCCGTCTGCGCCACGAACCCAGCCCGCGCGATCCAACACTCGGTTCGCCGCTGCGAGATCGAATGGCGTGGTTGGCACGTGCGGATCGAAGGCAGGATTTGTGGGGGAGATCATGTTGTCTTGGACCACGCCGAGGCTGCGGAAGATCTTACGGTTTATGAGGGGACGGTCGATCGCCAGACGTAAAGCCTGCCGCACGGCAAGATCTTTGACGATGGGACGGGACAGATTGAAATTAAGCTGTGCGTAGTTGTAGCCCGCGGCCGCGGAGCGCTCCGTGGCGATACCGGGAAGAGCGCGGGCGCGCGGGTAGTACCTGGCGTTGACAGGCCACAGGTCGAGTTCGTGATTCTGCAGTTCGTTAAAGATGGTGTCGGGGTTCGTGATCATCTTGAAGATGATTCGCTGGAGTTTTGGTTTGCCCCGAAAGTATCTCGTATTTGCGACCATCTCTACGAAGTCCGATCGCCTCCACTGGGCGTACTTGAACGGACCGATGCCGACCGGCAGAGCATTGTACGAGGCGTGGTTGATGTTCGGTATGCCCGCGAGGAGATGGGATGGCAGCACCGACTGCACGCCGGCACTCGAAAAGTACAGATAGGCGAAATCGCCATATGGGTGCTTCAGGTGATAGACGACCGTGTACTTGTCGGGCTCGTCGATCTTCGTGATGAGGTCCCAGCCCGCGCGCGAGGTCTCGTTATTTGCCGGATTGAGAACGGCCTTCGTGGAGAAGACCACGTCGTCGGCGCTGAAGGGCGCGCCGTCGGACCAGACGACGCCCTTACGGAGGCGCCACGTGATGGTCGTACCGTCGCGGGAAATCCCGCCGTTCTCCTTGCTCGGGATCACGGTCGCTAGCTCTGGAATTGGTTCGTTGTTTGGCCCCGTCTTCGTCAACCACGCAGCGGTCAAGGCGGAGAGGTAACCGACGGTTATTGTGCTGTTGTAAAGATGGGTATTTAGCCCCGCGATATCTTCGCCAGTCGCGTAGCGCAGCACGTGCGGAATGGTGTACGAGTGGCGCCCGCCTACACCGGTCATTCCCGCTTTCGTGCACGCTGCCAACGCGACGAGCGGGATCAACGCTACCCACTTGTTCATCGTACCTTCCTTCCGGCCCGAAGGCGGCCGACCACAACCGCCATGCCGAGATAGCGGCGCGCCACGTCGGCGACGTATTGCGGATCGGGTGAGCGGGTCGTCTGGTCGTGGAAGTGCGAGAGCGGCAGACATCAGTCCAGTCTTTCGCTTAGCCGAGCGCTTATCGAGCAATGGCCCAATCTAATCCCGCGGCGAGTCCTTCCGTTCAACGTTGCTTTGCTTCCGCCGAATATTCCCTTAAGTGCGCTTGCGAATGCAATGTTCTTCGCAATTCTGGAGTTTCAGAAAATGCTTGGCGCGGACGTGCCAACGATCCCCAAGGACACCGAGCTGACCAGCGCTCAGGCCGAAGATAGCATGCGCAACATGAGCTTAAAGCTGTTTCCCGGCCTGCGAGCCGCATAACTGCACCAGGGAGGCCTCGACCCGGAGCCCTTACATGCGAAGCAGGTGGTCGGACTTCGACTCTCACCGCCGCGTGCGGAGTGGTTCCCGCAGACCGGTTTGGCAGCCTAACTGGCATCTGCTATTCGAAGCAGGCTCGTTCAGACGTCCTTTTCTCCCGTCGGAAATGTTCTTGACATCGGCGTTCCCACGGCGATGGCCGTTTAACGTGGAGCTCTATATGAAGGATGAGAACGCTCGCTGGGTTGATGGCTACTTACGAGCGTACTCCTATATCGGGCACTTGATGGCTTGACATTGCTGCGGCGAAGAGAGAGAATTGTCTTGCGAGACTGTGAGCGAGTTTCGCCCGCATTATAATGCTGGCAAAAGTGTATAGCTCAAAACGAAGGCCGCCTACGGGGGCCTTTTTGTTATCGGAGTCAGAGGCGAGGTCGTGGCAATGCGAGCGCAGTCCATCGAGTCATCGGCGAGCATATCTTGCGCCCGCTTTGCAGAATTGCCGGATGTATTAACACCCCGCGATCTCATTGCATTTCTTCCAATGGGACGCAACGCAGTCTACGATGCGCTGAGAACGCGCGCTATCAAGAGTGTTCGGGTTGGCCAGAAACTGCTGATTACGAAGGCGGCGCTGCGAGAGTTCCTCGGCGGTAACGTCGAATAGGCTGAACCGCGTCACGCGCTCATGAGCGTATGCGCGAGAAGGAGGCCATCTGTGAGTGTGTACAGGCGTAAATCCGGCCGCTGGGCTGTCCTTGTCGACGTTGGCCGCGGCGTCGATCAGAAGCGAAAGCGGCGCACACAAGGGACGTACGCGACGCGCAAAGAGGCGGAGCGAGCTGAACGGCGGGCACTTGATACGCGGGATCGGGGTATTGACCTGGATCCGAAGAAAGTTTCGCTCGGGGATGTAGCGGAGCGCTTTCTGAAAAGCGTCGTGTCCGATCTCTCCCCGATCACAGTTGCGCGGTACGAAGAGCATTGGCGAATGCACGTCGCCCCCACCCTTGGTGGGCTTCCGGTCGCGCGTCTGAAGCCGGCGCATCTCGCTGAGCTCTATACTGGATTGCGGACGGAGCGTGTCCGTTACCGGCGCAAGACAAAATCGGTTGAAGCGGTAGAGGAAAACTTTCGAATGGGCCCTCCACTAGGGCCAAACACTGTTTTGCGCGTTCACCGCTTTTTGCATCGGCTTCTCGGATGGGCGGAGCGAATGAATCTCGTGGTGCGGAACGTTGCGCGGAGCGTCGATGCGCCCAAGGCATCGCCGTCGCCCGCCCGAGCGCTCACCGCTGAACAAGTAGCGGTGTTGCTTTCCGCCGCCGATGGTGCGCGCTTCTATCCGTTTTTCGCGGTCGCGATCGCCACGGGGATGCGGAGAGGGGAGATCGGCGCGCTTACCTGGGAAGACGTTGATCTCGACAATGAAACAGTTCTGGTGCGGCAGGCCGTCGGTCAGGATCGGAGCGGTCATTCCTTCGTGAAGAGCACTAAAACGGGCCGAGAGCGCGTTGTGCCCCTTAACGGCCTGGCAATAAGCGCCCTGAAGACGCAGCGCGCGTCGCAAGCAGCGGAAAAGTTACTCAAGCGCAAAGAGTATGAAGACCACGGGTTGGTCTTTGCAGACGACCTCGGTCGCTTACTCGACCTGGACGCAATCTCGAAAACGTTCGCCGCGCTCGCGCGTGGGCTCGGCATCAAGCGCGTGGGCTCGGCATCAAACGGAAGGGCATCTCTCTGCACTCCTGTCGGCATTTCGGCGCCACCCAGGCGCTCGCGGCCGGCAGCGACGTTCGGACCGTGGCAGCTCTTCTCGGGCACGCCTCGGCCTCAACCACGCTGAACGTCTACGGGCACGTCATCGCGGGCGCTCAGGAGCGGGCCGTCGCCCAGATCCACCACGCGATCGCCGTCGCACAGGCACGCAAAGGAGCGGCTGAGAAATGACGCGGCCGCGCTGGGCACTTTCGGCGGACGGCAACCGAATGGCAACCGCGAGCCCCGGAGCAGAAGTTTTCGCAAGCGAGACCAGGTCTCAAAAGTCCTGTAAAATAAAGCAAATCACCGTGCGCGCCCGTAGCTCAAACTGGATAGAGCAGGGGACTCCTAAGCCGCCCGGGACCCTCCCTTCTGGTGTCACAACGTGTCGGATAAACTCGCGCGGTGCTATCCTGTAATGCTTTTCAGCAAACGTCCTATGCCGATCTGTGCCACCCGCTGCCGCCGTGAGATGGGCGATTCTAAGCCGTATGGCAACCGAATGGCAACCGCCGCCTGAGGGGGCTCTAAAGCTCTTCAACCTTCACAAGAATCCACGGCCGCGTGACCGAACCGGGACCACCCGATGATGCGCGGCACATCACAGGCGCGTCGTTTTTTCGATTACTTTGATGAGTCTTGCGGTCTCGCGCATTGGCGACGACGACCTCATGTCGACAGCTCACGATCAAACGGCTCACCCATCCTGAGTCCGTTTCCGTCTCGAGGCGACCGGCGCCGGCCCCTGGGCGCTGAAGTACTCTTGCAGCGCCGCACGCGTGGTGCGCAGACGGGTCTGACCAATGAGGTCACCCATCTTGTCGAGCACGCACACCTCACTGAAACGGTCCCCCAAGTCGATTCCGATGGCGCTATGGGGATTCGGTCGACGGTCTGCTAAACTGTTTCGTATGGGCCGGTCTCCTTTTAATGCACTTCGAGTGCGCAAAGCGGTTTTTAAGCAAGTCGCCTTTTGGGGACCGCCCTTCTCATTCCATCTGAACAGAGGAGCATTTCATCATGGAGTTTCGCACAAACATGCGGTGCGCGCTATGGATCGGCGCGTCGGCCATCATCGCTGCTTGCTCGTCGCAAGCCCAAAATGGGGGCCTCCCACCAGGGTCGTCAACGTCCGAGGCGACGCGAAAGGTCGCCGGGGCCCGCCCTGCCGACGACTTCACATTCACGACAATCAACAACAATACCGACCCAACGTTCAATCAACTGCTCGGCGTCAACGACAAGATGACGATCTCGGGGTACTACGGCAGTGGCGCCGCCGGCCATCCGAATCGGGGATATACGGTCGTGCCGCCGTTCGCGCAGGGCAATTTTACGGCAGAGGACTTTCCCGGGTCCGCTCAGACGCAGGTGACCTGCTTGGACAACAAGGGTAACACCGGGGGCTTCTGGGTGAACGCTAAGGGCGTGAATCGAGGGTTCATCGCGTGGAACGGCGTGTTTACGAGTTACACGTTTCCGCGAGCGCAGAAGAGCACCGTCACTCAAATCCTTGGCCTCAACAACAATGGAATCGCCGTAGGATTCTATACCAACGGTAAGGGAGTCAACCATGGGTTCACGTTGGATCAGGGAACGGGAACGTTTACCCAAGTAACTCCGCCCGACGCGACCAACGTAACCGCGTCCGCGATCAACAATAATGGCGACATTGTCGGCTTCTACAGCTCCGGCACGAGCACGTTCGGCTTCCTGGATCGGAAGGGCAAGTTCTCGACCTTTTCCTTCCCCGGCTCTGCCAACACGACGCCGTTCGGGATAAACGATAGCCTTGCGATCGTGGGTTCCTATGTCGACTCTAACGACATGATGCACGGTTTTTTGGTTACGGATATCCTTACCAAGGCCAAATTCCAGTCAATCGACGATCCCCAAGGCAAGGGAACGACTACGATTAATGGCGTCAACGACTCCCTCGACATGGTTGGCTTCTTCGTCGATACGGCGGGGAACACCGACGGAATGCTCATCCAGCCAAAGTAGTTCGGTTTGAAGAGACGCCTCGCCGGGGGTACGGCCAATGCCTACTGCCTCCGGCGATACGTTTCTCAGTTTAACGCGACTTAACGCGACGTGACTGGCTCGTAAGCTCGCAGGCACGGATTACGCAAGCACAGCCTGGAAGATGTCGTCCACGTTTTCCGCCGCGCTGATTAGCGTCGCCGGTTTGGACGCATTCATAGTTCGTGTCTGCACTTCGCGGCCACCGAGGCGCTCGCGGCCGGCAGCGATGTTCGGACCGTGGCCGCCCTTCTCGGACACGCCTCGGCCTCGTCCACGTTGAACGGTACGAACAGTTGTAGCTGGGCACCTGTGATGGGGGCAAAATGGAGGCAAAAAACCGCGGGGTCGGACTGAGCGTAAAGCCAACGGGAATCGAACGTGTTCTTGCCTGTAGGTAGAGCGAGCCCGAGACCGCTAAAAAGGCGTTTTACAAGGCAATTTGTGAATTCGAGCTAGCTGGAAATAGCAGAAAGTTGCTCACGCGTAGACCGGAATTAACCCGGTGGCGCAAGTGCATGTTAAGCCGCAACCCGTGGTGCAAGGCGGCTCGAGAGCGCGGCGGGGTATTATTCAAGGCGCGGACGTGCTCACGTAAGCTCCACAATATCATTGAGTTTCCACGTCTTATCGTAGAACGGTTCCAATGGTCCGTAGAAGCGAAAGATCGGGAACCATCCTTTGCCGGGAACCGTGCGTATCCAGTTCCTCTCCTGTCCTTTAGGCATTTCAGGCCCGAAATAGATGTCTACCGAACCATCTGCATTGATCTTCGGATCCCCGTATTGGCTCACCGAGGGAAACGGCTGGCCGTTCCGCAGTTCTGACCGGCTAAGCGCGTCGTACACTAATACCGACCAGAAGTTGTTAACAGGAATGTTCGGCTCTACGTGGAGCTTATATGCCTTGGCACCATCAAGGAAGTCCCTTTTATTGTCCCTATACGTCCATAAGTATTGCGAACCCACGCCCACATTTTTCGCCATCATCGCCGGCGAGTTGCCTAACGCCATGTAGTAGACGTACGCACGCCTGTCCACCTCGAGCACGCCATTTTCTTCAAACGTATACGATACGTCTCCGACATACTGCCATTGGCGATCAGCATAGTAAACGGTGTCGGCATCCCTCGAAGCAAAGCTGTTCGCGCGGGCCATTGCTCCTGCCGCTGTCGCGGCGCTGGAAAGCAACGCGGCAAGGGCCGCATCCGGTGCAAATTCCTTGCCTTTCTCGATCCCGATCGACTTCATGTAGAAGCGCTCCAGCGGAGTAAATATTTCGGCGGGTTCCTCGTTTACGAGTTCGGCGAGCTGCTCGAAGAATCTAATCGTATCCGCATGAATCGTGTCAATCGGTTGCCCGGAGCCGTTTAGGAACTCCATTTTCCGTGGGCTAGACGCATCGGCCAGGGGGTAGATTCGCAGCTGCTTCATTAGCGCGACCGCTTGATCCGTTTTTCCATCGACTTTAAACCCGCGCAAGAAATAATTGACGTTATAGGTTGGCGACTTTACGACAAAGTATCCGGCCGGAACTTCCCCTTCATATCCAGGCGGAACAAAGAGATACTTGCCACCTTTTCCCTTATCGGGCCCGAGCGGGCCAATATCAACGAGAAACCGCTGCCGCACGTCCATGGCTGCTCCAAGCATTTTCGGTGGCGCCTCAAAGACCGTCGGACCATCGTTTTTGAGGTCGAGGAAACCCATGCCGTAGACCGTCTCCGTGTTCGCGGTCAAAACGAGGGTTTGGGCGTCCATGAGCGTTTCCCAGATGATCACTTGGTTGGGGCGCTTGGCGCCAAACTCGCGAACGCCGCGCCGCGACTCGAACACCCCAAGCGCGGGAAGTTGAGTGAAATAGGCCTCGATCGCGCGATTGAACTTTAGTTGGTCGAGCAATGCTTGGGCTGACGCAGGCGTCGGATAGCCGTTCTTGAACTCAAACTCACCAAACGGAGTCCTGAGCGTCTCTGTGCAGAGCCAGCCGTGCGAATCATTGCGATTTCCACTCCGAAGGGTTGTGCTATCGGCCATTGCTTTTCTCCCAGTAGCTTCGTTTTTGTCTAGGTGGGCACGTTTCGTTCGACGGCGCTTCCGCGCGTCTTGCCACAAGAGAACTTGTTGCTTGGGAACCATTCGCTCGCGCGCCCGCAGGTGCGCCGAGTCGAGACTGGGATCGCCAGTTCGGAGCCACTCCCCACTGTCATTCGTTGTAGGCGGCTTGCCTATCGCCGGGGGTCGTCCGTGTTTAAAGGTTGTTTCTGGAGCCGTCGACGGGGATTGGATTTGTTCCGCCAGCGTGCGACCGTCTGGACCACGTTCGACCGGAGTACCCTACGCGTCGGGATGTCTTCCTCTCCTTAATAGCGAGGCGAGAATCAATCCACCGGCCAGGCGCCTGCGCGCGCACTCTCTGCACTACAGGTAGCGGAGTTTCTCCACGCCGCACGCTGCTCGCCGTACTACGCTTTGTTCGTCGTCGCCGCTGCGACGGGACTGCGTCGGGGCGAGATCGGTGCGCTAACGTGGGATGCGATCGACTGGAGCCGCGAAGCTGCGGAGATAAGCCAAGCGGTCGGCGAAGACCGCAGAGGCGCTCGTTTCATTAAAGTCCCGAAGAACGAACGGACGCGGCTTGTGCCACTTGATGCGCTCGCGACTGACGCGCTGCGTATGCATTGGGCGGAACAGGCGTTGACCAAAACGCGTAAGCGCGACCGCTACCAAGACCAAGGCCTCGTCTTTGCCGGCGAGCTTGGCGGGAAGCTCGACCTCGATGCGGTGAGCAAAGCCTTCGCCGCGATCGCCAAGACACTCGGTATCAAGGCGAAAGGCGTCAGCCTCCACTCGATGCGTCATTTCGTCGGGAGCCAATCCATCGTGGACGGGAACGACATCCGAACCGTTGCGGCGCTCCTTGGGCACAGCGACCCGTCAACGACGCTGCGGGTCTATGGGCACTTGGTCGCCGGAGCCCAGGAGCGAGCGGTCGCGTCGATCGGGAATGCTGTCCGCGCCGCCGAGGCCCACCGCGCGGCAGGTGAGAAATGAGTGCCGGGCGGTTTTGCCATGGGGGCAAAATGGGGGCAAAATGGCGGCAAAACCATCTTGCGCCGAACCGCCGATGTGGCGAAAAGCCTTGTAAAATAAAGACGAATCATGTGCGCGCCCGTAGCTCAAACTGGATAGAGCAGGGGACTCCTAACGACCGTTTCGGTGGTTTTGGGCCGCTACGCATGGGTACGAAAAGCTAATGTCTACAGGGCTTTTTGCGATCATGCGGATACGGAGAGATACCGGCGGTTTTCATCGTATGGCCTACGAATGGCCTACGCGGTTTCTCGCTCGCCGGATGACGCCTCGGTCATCCGCCCGGCCGAAAACGCCGCCAGCGCCCCGCAATCGGCTAGAACGCGGTTCCGAGGCGGGCGCGCGCCATCGTTGACGCCTTACGTGCGCGAGTGTGCGCGTTAGGCCCGCAGCCGTAGCCGCCCTCACGGTCTGACCTCGGGGTGCGACGTGCCTCAATAATCGCGGTTCGAGACGTTAATCATGCTCGTCTGCTGCGTGCCGCTTCCGAACGTCTCATTGGCTCGTTGCACGAGGCCGGAGGTTGCGGGAACCGTAGGTTTCGGTGGCGCTTCAATTGCGCGATGCTTGTTGGCCGGTCGCCCGCAGCGGCGGCATACGCCGAAGTAGTGGTCGTCGATGAAAGTTTCGCATTGCTGCTCTTGCGAATCGCGTTGCGAATCGTCGGCGGCGATCTGCGCCTCAACGTGCTGCTCGTAGTTCAACTGCGCTTTGATATACTTGGGTGACCCGTAGCGGAATTTTTTCGCAGGCTGCACGGGCGCATCGCCACCCGCACGACCCTGTTCCGCTAGGTAGCGATCACGCAAACGTCGCGCTCTCGGCGGGACGTTCTCGCCGACGTGCAGCCATATAACTCTTCCCTCTTGCCGCGATTGTCGCAGTATCCCTGAGCGTCGAAGCTCCGGTCGAACTTCATGCTCCCAGGAGTGACGCGAGCATCCGGCGGCGCTAAGAATCTCCGAAAGCTCGGCAGGTGTGAGCAAACCGCGATCTTTGAACGCCGCAAGCGCAACGCGAAGGGTCTGAGTCGATGGCTTCACGGTACGCCCCCTTCGCTTCGACATGGCACACTTGCTGCTGCTTGGGGTACTCGCACCTGTCGGCGCCAGATATGCCCCGATGTCTCGGCTGCTCGTGAACCGTGACGAATCGCCCAGAGTTAATGCGTAGGTTACCGCCGTCAGCGCGCCTACGCCAGTAATCTGGCGCAGTATCTCTGTGGCGGGATAGCGTGATGCCAGTTCGTCGATGACGCGATCATAGGCGCGAATCTGCTCTGTGAGCTCCTCGATTGTCCTCAGCATCGGCACAAGGGCACTTTCCAACCCGCTGGGAAGTTGTGCAGCCACTTTGCGAGCAAAACTCTCCGTGCTACATGTCGTCAAGCGCCCGCCGGCGGTTTTGACCAGCCCGCGAACGGCATTAACGCACTGTGTACGAGCGCGCACCAAGACGTCCCGAGCGCGAACCACCGCTAAATCGTTCTGCATTGCGGCGCTGCGATGAGTAATCGGGGCCAGGAGCTGCGGATCGAAGCGTGCCATGCGCGCAAGTACCTGCGCGTCGGTGCGGTCGTTCTTACGATCGCTTTGATGGATCTTTCGCAACTCGCGCGGATTCGCGACGATCACTTCGTGACCAGCCGCCCTGGCTAAACGGCTGATCCACGCGGAGCTGGTCCCAGCTTCTAAAACAACACGACAGCGAGCCCACCGAGTGAAGTGCTCATTTAACGCCTCGGTCGTCGTGCGGACCCGTCCCTCAGCGACGACCTTGCCGGTCTCCTCAAGAATACAGAACCAGCTATGGCGATCGCCCACATCAAGTCCGACGGTTGTGCGGCTGGGGATGGTTTTTGCCTCCGAGTTCCTAACGGTCTTCATGGGCTGATCCTCGCTTTCTTTATTGCACCTCGAGTGCGTCAAAGGGAAACCACCATGGTTTCCGCGGGGGTCAGCCTTCTCTCATCCCATCTACATCAGGGCCTTCAAACTTCCGGTTCTTCTAGAGGCGGACGGATTGCCTGCCGATACCGATTTGAGCGAGCCAGCACTTCCAGAGCGACCGATGATAGCGTACTGCTGGGTTGACATATTGACTCATCGCGTTGACGGGAGTATTGTTTGGCGACGGTCATTAGTCGACCGATTGTCTGATCGGAGGAGTTACCTATGAGTGAAGAATCCAACTGCGGGTGTTGCTGCTCTTGCTCTCAAAGTCCGCCATGGTGGGTGACGATGGGCTTTGTACCACCCTTGCAAAACTCAGCACCGAGGTCCACTTCCTCGACGTCACCACCGGCGGGCGGAGTGATGGGACTTGGCGGTGCCTTTGGGGGGGTCGGATCGGCCGCGCCGACGCCTGCACCAGCACCGGCGCCGCAGTCAAGCGGTGGAGTGGGCAGCGTCATATCGGACGTTGCCAATGCCGTGCTGGATCCCTTTAGTCTACTGTAGAGGAGTACGGCATGGATAAGAATACACTGCTGATGCTCAGTATCGTAACTTCGCCCTCAACGGTCTTGACGGAGAGCCAGCTTTTCGGGGTCCTTGAGCTGTCTGGGCTTGTCCGTAATCCGGAAGCATTGAGAGCGATGAAGTTTGCGGCAAGCCAACCATCCGCAAGTGCCCCTGCGACATTGTTGGGATTCGTCGGAACGGTGCACGGCTTAGCGAAACTACATCCCGAGTACACACCGGCCGACGCCGATAAACTGCGCACGTTTACCGCAAAATTCGCATCGACTACCACCGACATCCCGCTGACGTACGGAATCTTGTTGCCTATCTTGGGTTCGCTTTCGAACGGGAGAGCGCGTAAAAGTACGCCGAGCGTATCGCTGGCTACGGCGCGTCGGACACGCAGACGTCGTAGCTAGAATCTCGAACGCCACACGAAAGCCGTTCGACTAGAGCACCCTGCTTTCGATCGTTGCTGGCTAGGGCACGAGCATGTCGAACTCACGTCCGCGACTACGTAAGGCGCTTGAAACTTCCGGTCCAGCCCTAGTGCGGTCGCGCAGCGCTTAGCCGAATCGTCGCTAACAGTGCTCGCGGCGCGCCGCTCCCGACTTGCTAAGTGTTCCCTTTGTCGACGCAGTTCTTCCTGAGCTTGCACGAGCGAAGGGCGGTTGCCAGTGATTGCTGCGTTGACGCCGCCCACGGTAAGGTTAAGAAACAAACGTAACAGCGCCGCTAAACCGGAGGAGCGCCTCGAGCGACGCCCCAGATGATGAAGCGTGCGTAAACCTATTCGCGTATGATCCTGAGGTTGTTCCCTGCGGAAGCGGCTCCGGGCGGACAGGCTTCGCGGAACATGCCCGCCGCTTAGGCCGAAGCCAGGTCGTGGGCCGAGTCCGCTTAGACCCGACTTGTGCAAGTTCCCGTGCGATTTGTAGGTGGTGAGCTTTTCAGAAACACGGTACGATTGCCCCATAGCAGCGTTGGCTAACCGCGGCGGAGTCTTGCCGCCACGGTACGCCCTTTAGGAGAGGAGCATCTGGTTGAGCGCGCGCTCAAGCGACGTCTGTATCTTCGGCGTGGGGCCGGGCGGGATTGCAGCGGCTTCGCGCCTGTTGGAAAAGGGCCGCGTCGTTCTGCTTTTGGACCGCGCGCCTCGGAGAAAACGCTGGGGTGGTGAGACGTTTACCGGTGCGATCCGCGCGCCGCTGCTCGCGATTGGTTGCTGGGAAGTATTTCAGAAGGCGGGTCACGTGCAGGGCTTCGAGCGAGAGTCCGCGTGGGGAGGAGACCCCTACGCCGAAGCGTCGATGCTGCGGCCACTGGGGCCATTATGGCACGTCGACCGCGACAGATTTGACGATGACTTGCGATCCACGGTGTTGCACCGAGGCAATGTTTTTCTCACCTACAGAAAGCTCGATTCCGTAAGCCGATCGCCGGATGGGTGGCATATCGGACTCGACGGCAATACCGAAGTCAAAGCTAGGTATCTCGTGGACGCGACCGGGCGTTCGCGGGCGCTGGCTCGTAGACTACACGCGACCGTCACGTTTCACGACCGGCTCCTCGGTTTTACCGCAAGTGTGGCTCGGGATACGACTCGCAACACAATGCGCGCGATGCGCATAGAGTCGACGCCCTTCGGGTGGTGGTACGCGGCACCGACGCCCAAGGGCCACGTCCTCGCCGCGTTCACGGACGCCGATCTGGCGCCGAGCGAGATGCGAGGACGCCTTAGTCCGGTGGCAGCGAATAGCGCGTTCACGCACGTCGAATCGGGCGCCGATTGGCTGCCGGTTGGAGATGCGTGCGCTTCGCACGATCCGCTCTGTGGCTGGGGAGTGCATCGGGCGATGACTAACGGGCTTCGGGCGGCGGATGCCATCGACGAGTTCTTACAGAGCGGTGAATCGATCCGGCTCGACGATTATCGGCACCACTGCTACAGCGAATACACACGCTATCTAAAAGGGCTTCGGGAGCGGTATTCGATCGAGCGCCGCTGGCCGACCGCTCCGTTTTGGGAGAGACGACACAATCTTGCTTTTGCATAGGAGAGGCTATGGCAACGCTACAGAAAGTACAAATTTTTCCGGCCATCGGATTCGCCAGAATCGGCAATAGCCAAGATTGGTTTGTCGGCCCCGAGCTGCCGTTTCCGGCGCCCGTTTCTCCGCCACCAGGCGGTAACTACAAGGACGAAGCGTGCCGCATCAAACGGCAGGCTCAGCGATTTCGGCTCTGGGGGTTCTACTCCGACAACACGAACCGCGAGCTGACGCTGGCTGATGGCGACATTATCTGGACGGTGCATCTCGTGAACGCGAAGCCGTCGTTGAACGGCGAGGGTACGATCGACGGTGGATTGCAGACGCTCGACGGCGCCGGAGCCACGGCATCGTTTACCGGCACGTTCGCGGGTGCTTCCGTACCGCTGGGCGATGCGGAGACGGATGGCGAAGGCCGGCTGATCGTACGCGGCGGTTTTGGCACCAGCGCCAACCCCACTGACCCGTCTTCCCAACCGAATTTCCCATCGACGCCCGGTTGGTACGACGATGTCTCCGACGGACCGATCACTGCGCAGATCAAGGTCGGCAGCACCACATTCAAGGCTCAAAACGGTGCGTGGGTGATTTGCCCGCCCCCTAGGTTCGCGCCCTCGAGCTATTCGGTCACGACGCTCTACGACACACTGCGCCAGTTGGCGCTAACAAACGGCCAACTTCCAGCGCCGGGGCCACAATCCTTTGCTAAGGACGTCTACCCGATTCTAAAGCGCGCGCTCGATATGCGATACGTTACCGCGTTCGCCTTTGGTGCCGGCGACCATGATACGCTTTCTGTTTTCGCACCGCCCGGAGGTTCGGGCGACACGCTCGGCAACCGACAAGCGGTCTACGCGAAGCTGAAGCCATCTGGTGACATGCCCCTTCTTAATGATGGCCCTTACCAAACCTCGCAGCTCTGCGACTTCCAGAAGTCGTTCTTGAAACAATGGAGCCAAGGGCAGGGCACGGCGGATTGGCCGCCCGTCGTTCCGACTACTATCACGCCGGGCGGGCTCACGATGGCTGCGCTCGAAAACTGCGTCGGCGCGCCGTTCGATCCCGGCATCGAGGCGGGTGGAATCGACATCAGCCATTCCATCTTGTCGCTGAGCTTTGCCGAGGCGTTTCGGCTCGATCCGACCGTCGTGCAGCCGGGTGACGTCACGAAGGGAATGGCGCTTCCATGGCAGGGCGACTTCATGTTGTGCAGCGGGCCCGAAGACCCCAGCGGTATGGATCAGACATCGTGGTGGCCTGGAGGACGGCCGATCGGCATCTACCCGATAGACGACATCGCGAACAAGCGGCTTTGGACGCTCGGCGTTGCCTCCACCATGGGCGACATGGTCAAGAACTGGCACGAGCTGGGATTCATCGTTGACAAGGGACTCGGCAAGAATGTAGAGGCCGAAAAGACCAACGTTTGCAAGGGCTGCTTCTTTATCACAAACAGGAGCGAGATCAGCAAGGACGAGGCGCAGGCTTTAATAGACTCCGGGCAGCACATTAAAGACGCCTTTTATGTAGTTGTCGAAGGTGTGACTCCCTCCGACCTGTCGATCAGCACGCCTACTCCGTCGCAAGCGCAGTTGAATATGTGGGCGCCGGTGATTTCGACGAGCCCCACCCCGAGCGGAATGACTGTCACCACTGCCGACTTGGAACTCGAGAACAGCGGCAATCTCAATGCGGTCCAACGCGTCACCTTTGGCTACAACATCGCATTCTCGAGCACGGCGGCATTCACGGCCGAGGACGTGTTGATTACGCTCGGCGCTTCAGTCATCGGGCTTTCTTCTTCCAGCTCCCTTGATCTCACCACGCGCCAACATCCGTACATGGTGGCAGGATCGACGTTTTGGCTGAGCGCCGATACGCGAGTCTTTCGGTTACAGCCGCAGGGGCAGTTTGCCAATAAAACGCTTCACAACGATCCAAACGCCTTCATCAAGGACGTCATCGACAGCTTGCGCGCGTCCCCGCTATCGAATAGTTGGTTTGACGCGTTGCCTGCTGACGAGGCGGGAGCGGAGCTCGAGTGGTTGCCAGACCTCAGCGGACAGCCCGTGTTTAACTTCGCGATTTGCCGCGTCCGCTATCGCTCCGAATTTGAACCCGGCGCCCGACGTTCGAGTATTCTTCCGGCTCTTTCCGGCGATGACGACAAGCACGGACTTTCAGCCGGCGACGACCTATGCGACGGGTGGACAACCGGGTACCAAAGTTCCGTTACTCGGCATTGTAGGCGGCGAACTCGTAACGATACCGTTCTTTGCGGAAGCCCGCAGGCCGGCCACCGACTCTCTCAACCTTCAGACAGATCCGAATAACATCGATACGCTGAAAAAGAGTGCGGCCGGCGACGAAACGTACAGCTACTACGGCTGCTGGCTCGATATCAATCAGCCCAACGACAAGCGCTTTCCAATTCAACCCGGGTCGGCAACCGGCCCATTTACCGGACAAGGGCCGCTCCAATCGATTGCAGACCTCATTCGCGGCACGCATCAGTGCTTGGTCGCGGAAATCAATTTCTATCCGGATCCGATTCCTGTCGGAGCAACGACGTCCTCATCGGACAAACTTGCCCAAAGAAATCTATCGATTGATCACTCCGACAACCCGGGTGTGCCGGAGACCCATCGCGTACAGCATACGTTCTCGATTCGTCCAACCACACCGATACCGCTGCCAAAGCAGGGGCCCGACGAGCTGATGATCCAGTGGGGTGCAACGCCTCATGGCACGGTCGGCACACTGTACCTGCCGGGCGTAAATGCATCCGAAGTCATGCGACTCGCAGACCGCATCTACACGCGAAACACGTTGAAGCTGGTCGACCCTTACACAGTACAGATGAACGTGACTGGAGAGGTTACGTACGTTCCCGTTCCAACCGGCGGAACCAAAGATCTCGCCGGCTTACTGACGCTCGACCTGCCCAGGGGGATTCGCGCAGGACAAACGTTTCGCGTTGTCATGCATCAGGTCATCGATTCGCCGGCGGCGAGACCTATAGGGGGCGTGCCGCAAGGTAGAACGCCGACCGCGGCAGCCAAGCGTGGAGAACCACTGGCCATCGCGTCGGAACGCCGCAACTCGCGGCACATTTTGGGTGCCTTTCAGTTCTCGGTGTTGGTGCAAACACGTAATCAGACGCTGCCGTTCGTGCAACGGACTCTGACAAGCCTTCGCCGCGTTGTCGGAACGATTCCGGTTGAGGATCTTTGGTACCCTGTGATGCAGCGCTATCTCAGCCAAGTCACGGAGCGAATTCGTGCCCTGGGCGGCGGAGAACGCGATCACGACCACGACCACGACCACCATCGTGGTCATGAGCACAAACCCGATCACGAACACTACGAAAAACGGACACGGTTCGATGGCAAGGTCGACGGCATTTGTTTCGACAGCTTCGGCGATTTCGAAGGATTCTGGCTCAAGACCGAAGACGACGCGCGTAGGTTCTGGAGCCGAGAGCCGGCGGTGCAGTCGATCGTTTCGCAAGCTTGGCAGCAGCGTACTAGCGTGGCCATCATCGTGGAGGAAGACGAGCCCCACATCCCAGTTTCAATCGTCTTTCTTCGAAATCCGTCCTGGCCTCGAGACTGAGCGATGTTAGCCAGGTCCGCGTCAGTTTCAGCGCTGGTTTCTTTGAAAGCAGGTTAACATCATGGCAAGTTTAGGTTTCATGATTCCCGTGAACAAGAATGACTTTGTTCAAGCAACTCAAGCCATACCGCCCGCTGCCCCGACAATAGTTGGCGGACAGCGGCCTCCTAATTGGTGCACGAATCAGACGGCAGCACCTGAACCGGCCGGCATTGGCACGCCATGGTGCGGCCAACGAAAACATCTATCTTCAGGGATCATCCATCGGTCCGACAGCGGCTCAAGTCGGAGAAACAGTCACGATTCAGGTTGGAATCCAGGGTCTCCTCACTCCGGATGGCGTTCGCGCGGGCGCAAGTATAGAAAACATCCAGGCGTGGGTTTGCTATCCAAATACCTTACCGGGACGGGCGAATGAAAGCCATCGTCCCGTCGATGCTGGGTAGCAATCCATCATACTCGGATCCGTCCGGCGACACCGCAGTCTTCGGGCCTTTCTTTCCCACCGCTGCCTCTGCCGCAATCTTTTATCAGCGTCAAGACGATCTTTTCTATGTACTTCGAGGACTTACGCCTGCGTGGACGCCACAACCAAGTGACATCCTGAGTCCAAACACCGTTGCGCACTGTTGTATCATAGCGTGTTGCTCCGGTTCGGCAACTGCCGATGATGGGAGCGACACGCCTGTAGGAACAACTGTGGCCAACGATGCCGCTCTAGCCGCGGATATCAATATTTGCAGCTCGATTTACCAGGGACAGTGTAATATCTCGATAGTCTCGATCCCCGCCCATCGGAGATGGGGCCCACCCTTGGTGCACGAATTTGGGTTTCTGTCAGGGAGCTTGCTTCGCGATAAGCCCGCACAAATCACTGTCGAGACGAAGCTGCGCGGTCCACAGGATCCAATTCACCAGACCGTTCAGCGTCTTATTCAATTGGGGCCGCATCGGGACTTGCCTTTGAGTGCCTCGAGCCTTATCGGTAGGGCGCTTAGATTACAAAAAAATACCTATGCGTTGCATAGTCATCTGAACTCCGTAGTTCGGGAAGCCGAAAACATCATCGAAGAGATTGAGTCAACCGTCTCGGATAGCAACTTCAATAGGAGAAGCCGTCTCGTTTTGAACTTGCCTCCCGGAGGCTTGCAGCCCTTAGTGCTGGGAATCGAGCTAAACCCCTCCGAAACCGCTGGCAACGTGCACGTATTCGACATCGTGCAGACTGATGAGCAAGGGCGATGCGGTGGGATTACGGTGGTAGCAGTGGTCGTATGAGGGTAATGCGAACGGTCAGGTTCCGAATCCCGTTTTATTAGGGTTTGGCGTCACGATCTCGAGTTGGATTCGATGCCAGATTCTGACCTGACCGCATTGCCCCGACCTACTCAAAATCGCCGACACCCTCCCCGCTCGCGCGTGCGCGCGCGAGGAACCCCGTTCACCCTTTTGTGGTGTGCAGCCGGCGGTGACTCAAAACTGGCGACCCTCGCGCCCATCCCGCGGGTGCGCGCACGTAGAGAAAAACCCATTCACCCTTTTGCGGTGCGCGCTTGCCGGTGAGAAACAAGGTTGAGATTGATGCGGACTCAGTAATGCCGCTGCCGCGGGACAGAAATACGATGTAGCGGACCAAAGGATCGGGAACCTCAGCAGTCACTCAAAAAATTTCAGCATCCGCGCGTCGCCTCGTCCCAGTAGGGGTCAGTGCCGATCGTCGTGGCGCTCACCTACTGGCTGCAAACGTCTCAACGAACGCGTCCTCGCTCCTGACCGCCACTTCCATTCTCTCACCGTTACCAACGCTCCAGAAATCGCCGCCTCGGCGTACCTTTGTTAAGCCACCTATCGTCGTTACGACTTCGCCATTGAGCAAGTGTGCGACATAAAACCCGCGCAGCGGTAGCCGCTGCAGGTGGTGAGAGTCAAACTCCCACCGCAGGAGCCGCATGTGAACGGCTACGGTCGCACCTGTGGCGGACTGGGCGTTCGCGGCGCCGTCGAAGACGGTGGTCGGTACGGGCTCCACGGCCAGCAACATGCACGCACACGCTAGCCCGACTGCAATGCGAGCCGGCAGGGCAAGGCGGACCATCATGGCGACGGCGTCGGCGTCGACAGCATGTAAACGTGACCGTCGTCGGCGATGAAGACCCTGCCGTTGGCCAGCGCCGGCTCCTCTCGCATCCCCGTGAGGCTCCCCATAGATACGTGAATGTCCCTTAGCACTGCAGGAACGTGGACCGGCACAAAACCCATCGCCGCGCAAACGAAAGAGAAGAAGGAGACGAGCGGGTAATCTGGGTCAGAGCAGATCTCACCTGCCGCAGCCACGCCGGTAATCGGATCGGCGAGTGCGATCAAATGACCGTTGTTAGTGCCGACGTAGAAAATGCCGCCGCTGACGGTCGCCGCGCCTAGCGGCGGTGTGGTAGCGTGTGGCGCCCAGTCGTCGGCCGGCACGTGCCAGATCCAGCGTACGCGGTCCGCCTCCGTCGTCGCGCACACGTTGAGCGCGTGGAGCTCCTGCAAACCCTCGGTCTGATCATTTATAATACCTTCTCCACCGGTAGTGATGACGAGTACATCGTTCCACAGTGCGCCGGGACTACGGTAATCCTGGCCAGTATGAAGGGGCGGCTCCTTTTTAAAGGGATATCCGGTGTTCGGAAACTGCCACGCGAGCTTCCCTGTGTCAGCGCGTAAGGCATATGCCCACCCGTCCTTCACCACCGAGGGAACCAATTCGCCGCAACTCGCGTAGTCGATGGCCGCGCCGGCCGCCCAGTCGGTGTCCTGGTCAAGTTTGAACGGAACCGCTGCGAACGCCCAGGCGATCGTACCCCCTTTTGGAGTTGCCTCGCCCCCGGGTTTGGAAGGTGCTCCAGGCATTGTGACCCGGATCATGCTCGCGCCGTGGTTAGGAATGGGCTCGGGGGGGTCGTTTTCCCAGGGGGGCATGCAGTAGTCATTACTGTTGCCGGTAGTAAAGTAAATGCCGCCGCCAAGATCGGCCGCCGGCGCGTTCCAGACGCCACCGCCGCGCGCCTCGTCGCCAGACGTTCCGGCCGCGACGAAGCTGAAATTCGATCTAATGTGCCCGCCGAAGTCGACCGCCACGACCTTCCCCTTCTGCACCGGGTTGTCGTTGGCGTCGCTGACGCCGACGTAGATGTAGCTGTCGGCGACCAGCGGAGACGAATGCCCTATCTTCTCATGGAGCACGTTTTTCGCTGTGGGGCAGTTGGTGTCGTCATTGATGGTGGCGATCTTATCGCTGCCGCCAGCCTTCCAGATAGGTTTGCCGCTCTGAGTGTCGAGGGCGATGAGGCGTGAACTTCCGTAGCCGTAACCTTTGAGGCTCGAATCCGGCGCTCCGAAGACGACCGCGCCATGCGGTCCCACAGGAAGATACGACGCGCTCGATTGAATGCCGGTTGAGAACGACGCAAGAAACTTAGCTAGCGACCCATGCGGAGGATAGTGCCACTTGGTTTTGCCGCTCGAGGCGTCGATGGCATAGAAAGTGCCGTACCTGCTGCCGATGAACACCGTGTCGTTCACGACGATCGGCGACGCCTCGAAACCTTCGCCGCTAGGAAGCGGAGAAGGCGGAGTCCACGTCCAACGCACGACAAGCTTCTTGACCTGATCGGGATCCGACAGCACGCTCGCGTTTGCCTGATTGCCCGTGCGGAAAAGGTCGTGCCGATACTCCGGCCAATCGCTGGCGGCCAGGCACGGCTGCCCACACTTTGACGAGCAACTCGCGAGACCCAGCGCAACGATGATCGCGAGAGAGAAGCATCTGGCGCTCATCGCACTCGCGCCTGCGCGACGAAGATGCGCATGATGAACGGCTGATCACCTGCGTTGACGACATCGACCGGTGTTTGTGCCGAGACCGCGCCCGCGAGCGTGCGGCTCGACAGGACGTCGCGCGCATGTTCGCGGACACTCCCGTCGCCGCCGAGGAGCTCGAAGAGTGTTGCGCCGGGGAACGTTGCGCCGCGCCATGCCGCCTTCGGCGCCAGGACTACGTCACGCACCTCGATCCCCCACCCTGAGCGGTCCGAAGTGACGAACAGCATTCGCGTAAAGACGCCATTTGCCAGCCGGCGGAACTGGTGCTCCACCCGGGCTTCCGGCAGCCCTGTCGGCCGTGCAAGGAGACCGTGGCCCTCGAGCGCGCGGGAACCGGACGAATTGCACCCCGCGCTTGCGGTTAAGGCCAAGAGGGCCGCGTAAAGCTTAGCTTCCAAGCGCATTATAAGCACCTCGCCTGGCTGGCTGACGGA
This sequence comes from Vulcanimicrobiota bacterium, assembly GCA_963748875.1. Lineage (GTDB taxonomy): Bacteria > Vulcanimicrobiota > Vulcanimicrobiia > Vulcanimicrobiales > Vulcanimicrobiaceae > Cybelea. The sequence goes on along the minus strand of CAVVKC010000001.1, from coordinate 2,836,721 downwards.
TGCTTAGGATAACACCTTTCTATTGTCACGTCCAGTCGAGTAAACGCCTGTTTCATCGGACGTCGAGCTTTCTTCAATGTTCCAACGCGGGTAGACGTATGTGGAGGCTGGAGCGATGAGGCCTACTGGGGTGCGTGGAGCGACGTGCCGATGCAGTTCGCGCGTCGCGATCACACGCCCAACCCTCGGCGCGCGGTTGGAGCGCGGCGATCGCCTCTGACGCTGCGGCCTCGCAGCGCGGCTCATTCGCTGAACGCAATCCTCAACTACCTGCACACGCTGTTGGAGGTCGAAAGTTGCGCTTCGTGGGGGGAACGAAGGCACTTAGTTTTTCGTTATTCGATCTGCAAAGCATCGCGCTTAAGGCGCTGCACTAACACGCTGCGTAACCGGCGATTCGAGCGCTTGACGCCGCGATTACAAAGCGCGATAATTGTTGTGCAGCGCTGCGTCTGACTTTCGCCCGCATTTTAATGCGGGCGAAACACCAAACCGGTCTTTCAGGCCGAAGTGCTACGGCAGCAGCTCCAGACCGGCGTGAGATTCATCCACGGCGAGAACGCGACCTAGAGCACTTCCCAACCAATCAGGGAGCCGCCCGTTGAGGCAGCTTTTTCAGTTCAATGAGAAGAACCGATCCGGGTTTGAGCACCAAAGGCGCTCGCGGCATCATTGTCACCGAACTGACGGCAGATTCTGTTCTCGGTGGCAGACACGCGCCGCGATTTCAGCGACCTCTACATGTGCCAAAGCCGAGCCCGACCGGAAGTTTGAAGCCCCTTAGAACTTCCGGTTTCCGCCTGAACTCAAAATCGCTGACCCTCCCCCCGTTTACGTGCGTGCGCGCGCGAGAGTCAATCACCCTTTCGTGGTATGCGGTCGCGGATGACTCAAAATCGCTGACCCTCCCCCCGTTTACGTGCGTGCGCGCGAGAGTCATTCACCCTTTCGTGGTATGCGGTCGCGGATGACTCATTCCTCGCGAGGCGGCCCTCACAAATTGAAAAATTACTGCGTTAGAGTGCGGCCGCGGTCTTCGGAAATAATGTCTCATCCGCTCGAAGCGGTAACGATGACCCGAGGATAAGAGACGCGCCCGTTTAAAACGAGCAACTGTATCCGGAAATTTAGGTGCAGCTGCGCCAGGCTTCCCTTTTGCGGGCCATGCTATTGAGGATGGTTAGGAGCTTGCGCATGCAGGCCACGATCGCCACCTTAGGTTTTTTCCCGGCAGCTCTCAAACTCTTATAGAATGCCGCGATAATAGGGTTGCACTTGGTGGATGCGACTACCGCCATATAGAGTGCTTTCCGAACGGCAGCGCGACCACCCCAGATGACGCGTCGTCCGCGCATTCTACCACTATCCCAATTTAGTGGAGCGACACCAACAAGGGCCGCGATTTTTCTGCGGTCGAGGGTCCCCAGTTCGGGGAGATGGGCCACTAGTGTGTGTGAAACAACGGGGCCGACACCTGGCACGCTTTGAAAGAGCTCATCGCGCTCACGCCAGAGCGCCGTTTGCTTCACTCGTTTTCCAAGATCCTCGTCAATTTTGCGAAGTCGCTTCTCGAGCCAGGCGATATGCGATTTAATATCTTTGGCCATCTCAGAGTTGGGTACCGACGACAGCCGGGTCTTCTCAGAAACGATCATTTCGATGATTTGCACGCGTCTCGTCATGATCGCAGCCAGTGCTCGATGTTCGTCGCCCCTAAGCGTTTGAGCCGCCGGTCGAATGGCGGCCCCGAATTGCGCCAAGATGGCCGCATCCAGGCGATCGGTCTTTGCGAGGCGCCCAGAAGCCTTGGCAAAGTCGCGCACTTGGCGCGGGTTGACGATCGCAATGGGGATGCCGGCACAGCCCAGCGACACGGCAACCGGAATTTCTAAACCGCCGGTCGACTCCAAGACCACCAACGTGATCCGCTGATGGGCAAGGAGCTTTTGCAACTCATCGAAGCCTTTTTTCTCGTTAGGGAACGTTCGGTAGATATCCGCGGGCTGCAGGCAAACGTCGATCTGGTCCTTTGCGACGTCGATGCCGACGAAGATGCATTCGTCCATCTTCCAACTCCAATCTTGTCAATGCGGGCTCGAAGCCCAAGCAACTGTTCGGAATGGATGGAACACCACGTGAGGTGACCAAAAACTCGTTTACGGGTTATCAACCCCAGGCCCCATCGGTCTACCTCACGCGTGGATCATAGCATCTCCCGCTTATACAAGGCCCCCCGCGCCGGGCGCTGCGATCGGCAGTGCGCCAAGTTGCTGGGGTGAGGCCGTTGCGCGATACTACGCTATGAGGTCCCTTCTTTGGGCACGGCTGTTCGCTGAAGGCGCTTTACGATCTGCGGGGCGGTGCGTGTCCAGCTCCGGCTAGCCCCGCGTCAGCGAAGCGAGCCGGAGCGCTTTGTAGCCCCTTACTTTGTTCTTGTCTTATGATGATTTCGCCTGACGCCTGGTGCGACTGCCGAGTATTGGATCGCGATAGCCGACAGATTGGCGAATCCGGAGCCGAGCGTGACGATCGTGGGTGATGGCGGGATGCTGCCGTCGACTGCCAGGATCTCGTAGACTGAGCCCGCGTCCGCGTCCGGGATCGAATGGTAGTTGGCCACGTAGACGTTACCCTCCGCATCGACCGCGACATCCCACGGATCGGGGTACCCGGCCGCATCTCCCGAGAAGAGAGTGTTTACGGTGGTGTAGCCGCCGGCCGCCAGAATCTCCTTCACCGCATTGCCAGTACCCGCTTCGGCCACATAGACGTTGGCGTTTGCATCGACCGCGACACCATATGGCTGGACGAATCCGGAGCCGAGCGTTTTGACGGTGGTGTAGCCGCCGGCCGCGAGGATCTCCTTCACAGTGTTGGTGCCATTATCGGCCACGTAGACGTTGGCGTTCGCATCGACCGCGATACCAATCGGATCGACGAATCCGGAGCCGAGCGTGTTGACGGTCGTGTAGCCGCTGGCCGCCAGAATCTCCTTCACCGCACCGTTGCCGCCGTCGGCGACGTAGACGTTGTCATTCGCGTCGAGCACGACTTTAGCCGGGTTCTTGAATCCGGAGCCGAGCGTTTTGACGGTTGTGTAGCCGCCGGCAGCCAGGATCTCATACACGGCGTTGGTGACATAGCTGGCCGTGTAGACGTTGGCGTTCGCATCGACCGCGATACCATCTGGCAGGTTGATAGCCGTACTGACCGTGGTGACGTTCGTGTAGCCGCCGACCGCCAGAATCTCCTTCAGCGCGTTGTCACTGAAGTCGGCTACGTACACGTTCCCGCCAGGTGGGAGACCGGAGCCAACTTCACTGCCGGCGCAACTCTCGCCGTTAAACGGCGGCGAGTCGTGACCCGGTTGGAAGTTGAAGTTGAGTTTACCGCCCTCATACGACCACGGATAGGTTGCATTGGTGATCACGGTGTGATCGTCGGTGATGTTGTTCGCGGAGTTTGGACATGGATTGGTCGCGAACCCGGCAACGTATCCGTCGATGTTGGTGTGGTCGATAGAGAGGTTCGGCGTGTTAACGAAGTCGAGCCCGGTGCCGGGGCTGCTTGCGCTCCCGGTCGTACACATCCCGTCGGAGTTGGTTCCGTTGATGCAGATCGAGGTGTTGTCTTGATGGATTGTGCCGACGCTGTCCACGTAGATCCCGATCCCGAACTGCCCGTTGACGATGGTGTGGTTCAGGCCCACCGGTCCATTGCTCGGGCTGATATAAATCCCGATGGTGCAGTTTGCATAGGCTGACGACTCGACATCGATATGGTCGCCGCCGCCGAGGCGCGCGACCGTGTAGGTCTGACCACCTGACGTTTTTACTGTCGAACACGCCGTCACGTCCATGTGCTTCCCACGGCGCTTCGTATGCGTCGCGGGTGGCGCGACGTTCGCACCAGGGATTACGCTAGACGATGTCCCTAGTGATGACGGCGAGCTGCCGTTGCAGCCCGCGAGGATGGCAACGACTGCGCTAACACCTAGAGCGTAGCCAGCCGAATTCAAAGTCCGCATTGCGTCCCATATACTCTCTCGGAACTTCCCGGAATGGATTTTGCGGCTGCGACGCATCTTCCGAAGTGGACAGCGCGTCATCGAAGCCTAGGCAATGATTGCAGGCTGGCGCGGAAGGGACTGGTGCTGCCAGAATGATCTAAATGCGACGAGCCAAAGCGGCGACGCATCGTGGGAACCCCTCAAGGCCACAGTGCGCCTTCTTGCTGGCGTTGTCAATGGGCCGTAAAGGCTTGCTGCTTAATTCAACGCAGAGGCCGCTTTGCAATGCTTGTGATGAATAGCGCCGCGTCGCTAAGCTGACCGCGCCGTTTGGCGGCCCCTCGTCGCTGTGCAACTGGCTTCGGTCGAAACCGCAGGCCTGTGTCACGCATGGTCAGGTGCCCGGAGCCGCACGGAATTGGGACACGGCGGATTGCCGATTCGGGACGAGGCGCTGTAATATGAGCCCGAAGCCCCGTCTTTGGGGCCTCGGAGGTTCGTGCTATGTTTAAAGGCCTCGCATTGGCGGCGGCGCTCTTCGGCTCCGCGGCTCTGTTACCGAGCTACGGAGCCACCCCGTCCGTGGCTGCGATTCAGCCAGCGGTGGTCGCTCAAGCTTCTTTGCCGCCGCTCTTTGACACGGAGAGCGCGGCTCAAGCGCACTGCCCAAAGGACGTTGTGGTATGGCTCAACATCCCGAGCGGCATCTACCATTATAAAGGCGAGCGATGGTACGGGCGTACGAAGCACGGCGCTTATACTTGTGAGAAGGAAGCCGTCAGAGCTGGTGATCGGGCAAGCCTAAACGGCCAATGAAATCGCTGGAGATGAGGTTACCATATTATTTGATGAGTAATAATTTCCGATTTTTCGCCCGTCTCGCGCTAGGGCCGTTTCTTATCGCTCTTGCGGCGAGCACGCCGGCCGCGGCAGCGGCTGATCAACTGCATCTATAACACGGTAAAACAGGCGCTCGCGCTCGTGATCAGCGGCAGCGGCAAAAGGGAATCCTTTGGAACAGCCTTTTGCATCGGTGATCACGATGGAATTGCTTACTTGCTCACAAATAAGCACGTCGTAGGAAACGACTCCAATCCTCAAGTGATTATGTCGTCGGACCCATCGAGCCTTTTACACGCGACTCTTGTGCGTACCGCAATCGTCGACGCCGTTGTAATCGCTGTCCGTGAAACGTCGTGTGCTCCGCTTACCCTCAGCACTTCACCGCCGGTGGTCGGTACTGAGGTGGGGATCGCTGGCTTTCCCGCATTCCAACTCGCCTTATCTAATGGAAGCTTACAGAGCCTTTCCCCATCGTTTCACGAAGGGACCGTCAGTGCTATCACTAGCAACTCCAATTGGATCGAATACGACGCGCAAACGGATCGCGGTAACAGCGGCAGTCCATGATTCGACATGCAAAGTGGCGTAGTTTACGGCATCGTTACCATCGTGTCAACCGGGACAACCGGTGCCCTACAGAACAACCTAGCAATTCCAATCTCCTCAATATCCTCGTTTCTCGATAACGCTCACGCAAACGTCGCGTACGCGCCTCCGAATCCGAACTCTTCCGCAGGACCTTCCTACTCAGGATCTCGGGAGACGCCCAGCGGGAGCCTAGCGGCAAGTGTGGATGTTCATTGCGGGTCTGGCGCTACAATCGGCCTTTTTAAGGCCATGAACAAAGCGTTTTCAGAGCTAAACGCTAACGACTACGTTTCCGCAACAGCGGACGCCCGCTCCGTAATCGAAACGGCGAGTACGTGCGTGATTGTCACCCCGAACCCTTGCCAAGGTACAGATTCGGCTCCATGCAACGACTCGCCTCGTGCCGCGATCGAGGGAGTTCAACTTGCAAGTCAACAGATTTTGCGAATAGCAACTGCTCGAACGAACGGTGACGCGATCGATGCTTTGCGCAACGAAGTTACGACCGCTCTTGACCTGTGCACGTCACCAAACATCCTAAGTCCGTCGCAGCCATATCAGGGGTTTGAGCCCCAGAAACTAGTCCAACGGGAATTGTGGGTTTCCGGCCAAGATGGCCTGCAAAGGAGACCCGCATGCGCAAGCGACGCTACACCGAAGCGCAGATTGTCGCAATCCTCAAAGAGCTCGATGCCGGCCGCCCTGCCGCGGAGCTCGCTCGCAAACACGGCGTTCACGTAAACACGCTGCGGCTGTGGCGCAGCAAATACGGCGGCCTCGACATCAGCGATCTCTCACGGCTTAAAGAACTCGAGTCGGAAAACTCGCAAATGGAACGCATCATTGCCCGCCAGGCTCTGGAGCTCCGAGCGCTGTCCGAGGTGATCCGAAAAAACGGGTGGGGCCCTCAGCGCGCAAAGAAGCGGTGAGGGCTCTCCAAATCGAGGGGCTGAGCGAACGCCAAGCCTGCCGTCTCGCACAATGTCCCCGGCCGACGATGCGATACAAATCACGCAAGATACCCGACGACCAGCTCGTCCGCGATCGGCTGCGCTGCCTCGCGCAAGAACGGCCGCGCTTTGGCTGGCGACGACTCAAGATTTTCCTCAAGCGAGAAGGCATCGTGATGAACAATAAGCGTCTGCGTCGGCTCTACCGCGAGGAACGCTTGCAAGTACGGCCCCGAAAGAAGCGGCGCGTGCGGTTGATCCGCGGGAACGTGTCGCCGGCGCCGCTACGGATCAACGAAGAGTGGGGCCTGGATTTTATGCACGAATACCTGATGACCAAACGAAAAGTCCGCCTCCTCACCATCGAGGATCGTTTCAGCCGTGAGGGTCTCGCACTGGATCCGGAGTTCTCCTTAACGAGTCGACGCGTAATCCGCACGCTCGACGCTATTGCCGAACTTCGCGGTTATCCATTGCGGCTGCGCGTCGATAACGGTCCGGAGAACGTGGCTGGCGCGATGTTGCAATGGTCGATCGACCACGGCGTGTTGCTGCACTTCATCGATCCGGGTAAGCCGGCGCAGAACGCGTGGATCGAGTCCTTTAATGCTCGTGTCCGAGATGAATTTCTCAATGTCCAGATCTTTCGATCGCTTCCCGACCTCCACGACGCGGCTGATGCATGGCTCGTCGACTACAACGAAGTACGTCCGCACTCGTCGCTTCAGTACCTCACGCCGAAGGAATTCGTCGAATCTCTGACAACTCACCCCATCCCACAATTGCCGGCGGCTTAAAAAATGGGCTCAAACCCTCAGGCTATCCGATCGTTCATGGGTGGAACAATCGCCACGGTTGCGAAGATGAATCGTGTCAAGGATGTAAGCGGTCTGCTAGACGTCGGCGCGGTGCGCGGGTGCGCCGCGAAGATTGGTCTGAGCTTTTAGGCGATCCAAGGAGGATGGGTCATGTCTCCGCGAGCTAATAGTGGCGTTTTCGGACCGGATGCTTCTCGTTTCGTAGCACGACCCGGCCCAAGGGTGGGCTCCCCCGGCGCTGGTGCGCCGATTTATCGCCTGTTAGTCGCCGCGTTCTCCTCGAAAAGCGACCGCAAAAACGCAAGATCGTTCCCGATGACGAGGTAATCGCTGCATTTCTGCATCAACTGCTGCTCGTTCGCCAGCGATGACAGCTTTGGGGGCTCCCCCTGGTACGGGCTCGGAGATTTACCGGCTTAGGCTGCGCCCACTCTCGCGAAATCGCCGTGAAAGGCTTCGGACGCGACTCGAATCGCATCCGAATCGCGCTGATTCAGTACCTGGATCGATGGCATTTGCGGAGAATCGGGAGCGAACGGTACGATACGGAGCCCGATTGTACTGTGATCGCTACGATCGCGCGCGAACAGGGCCTAATGAAATCGCCGGCTCCCGCGGCGGCCTCCCCCGGCACCCGCACGCGGAGTTTGCCGTCTTGTCTGCGCGCACTCTTGGAAAATTCCGCCGTCACGACGATTTTTCCGCGTAGTCATTTCGCACGCGGGTCGTCGGAACCGATCAGCAATCTTAACGGCCGCGCTTTGCGCTCAACGCGAACGCGAGCGACAGGAGCGATCGCTCGCAGCCTGCTCGCGCGTTCGGGCTGGAGGCCGGGCGCCGCATCCGCGGCATTGGGCGCCTCTTGTCGGCCCGGTGGCGGGACAAGTGCAGATCGAAGGTGCCGTTAGTGACTAGCGGGTAGGCGACTGGTTCGCTGCGAAGCATACTAGTCCCGATAGTTCCGCAAGTGAATCCGAGGTTTGTAGTCCGTAAGTTAGGAGGCCTATATGGCTGCACGATGGTCGATCTCCGCTCTCGTGAGTTTTCTTCTAGTTGCTTGTGCCGGTGACCGAAGTTTCAACGCGTCACCGCTTGAACCGACGACTGGTCAAGCCGCCATTCGCAACTCCGCAGCCACGCACGCGCTGCCTCCGGCGACGTTTGGCATCGTTTACAGTTTCGGTCGCCGATCGGATGGAGCGTATCCCGCAGCGAATTTACTCAACGTCAGCGGCATGCTATATGGCACCACGACCTGTGGCGGCGTCTACGACAAGGGGGCGTGCGTTCAGCAAACTGGTGCGGGTGGTACGGTATTTCGCATCCAGCCCGATGGCAAAAACGAGCACATCTTACACAGCTTTGGCGGCGGGTCCGATGGGTCACAGCCCTGGGCTGGACTCCTTGACGTGAACGGGACGCTGTATGGAACGACACAGTTTGGCGGCACGTACGGCCAGGGGACCGTATTCAGTGTCAGTCCAAACGGCACAGAAATCGTTCTGCATAGTTTTGGCAATAACCAAGACGGTGCTCAGCCAGTCGCATCTCTATTAAATGTCAAAGGCACATTGTACGGAACGACGCTCTTTGGTGGCAAGTACGCATCCGGTCAATCCATCGGCGGCACCGTGTTCAGTATTACTACTTCAGGGTCGGAACGTATCGTCCATAGCTTCGGCAACGGAACCGACGGCAGTCTCGCCGCTGCCGCCTTGATCGAGGTCAAAGGTAAACTGTACGGAACGACGCTTTACGGAGGTACTAACGATAAGAATAACGGGTGTTGTGGGATCGTCTTCACCGTAACGCCATCGGGTAAGGAAACAGTGCTATTGAACTTCGGACCCGCCGGAGTTCAAAACGCTACTTGGGACCCAGCTGCTCCACTTGTGAACGTAAATGGAACCTTGTACGGCACAACCGAAGGTGGAGGATATTGCAGTAAGGAGTATTGTTTCGGCAGCGTGTTTAGCGTTACGGCGGATGGCAATGCGGCAACGCTACACGAGTTCGGCATGGGAGACGACGGACGGACGCCATACAGCGGCCTTACGAACGTGAAAGGTACGCTTTACGGTACAACTCCGCTTGGAGGTTCCGGTAGCAAGTGTTGCGGCACTGTTTATAGCATCACAGTTTCTGGCAAGGAAACTGTCGTACACCCATTTACTGGTGGAATAGGTGGCACTAATCCGTATGCTGGCCTGCTTGACGTTGGTGGCTCCCTGTACGGAACGACGTATGCGGGTGGAACAGAAAAGCAGAAGATCGGCGGGGAAGGAACAATATTTTCGCTGAAGCCTTGACGGATATTCCCAAGCCTAGCCATCGCCTTCTCGAGTTTCGCAGTGGTACGCGCAGAGCGAGTTGGGGACAAAATTTGGAGAGTCGTAATACGCGTCAAAAGGCAGTTCGCCCGTGATCGACATGTCACAACGGGGCTACCTATCGCACGTCCTAGAAGCCACATCGTGCAATGTAACCTTTCCCATGGCAATGCCACGCGGGCGGGCTAATAGACCCGTTAGCGTAATCGCCTAGCATTTCTGAAAAACTTTAGCAGGGAGTAAGTGTGATGGGTAACGCGACAAGATATGAGGGCGGCGGCGGTCTTCCACGGGCGAGAGTAGACATAGAACAAAGCATCCGCAGGTCAAGCAGCGACTACGTGATGCAAGGGCTAACGTTGGAGGTGCTATTGGACATACGGGACCTGCTCTTCAAGCTGTTAAGTAAGTAATCTACGCGTCTGCGCGTGCGCGCGCGTAGGACACATTCACCCCCACGCGACGCGGCGGCACCCAAGCCACGGTCTCGGAGGTGGCCTCAGGCCACAGGTCTGTCGTCACGTCGTCGGCCGCCGATCGATAATCCGTCGGTGTCCCATTGCTAAGAGCTCCGGGCGCCTGGCCAACATGGAGCACGTCTGCGGCTTCGACCTAGCGAACTCTATAGCGATGAGGGACCGCCGATCGGCGACGTGGCCACGGTGTCACCGCGCTTCATTGCAGCCTCGCTGACTGGTTTCTGCGCTGGAATTGAGCTCTTAGCCCTACCACGTCCTCGTTGACAAAACTAGCGGAAAGGCGCATTGTGGCTTTGGGGTAACACGGTGCGTCGCGCTTTGGCTCGTCGTATTCATGTTTTTTTGGCAGCGCCAGTCCCTTTGCGTCAGCCCTGCGATCCGTGCCCAGGCTCCGATGACGCAGTTCTTCACCTAAGGAAATGCGTCGCAGGCGCATGGCCAAGTCGGAAGCTGCAGAATAACGTGAAACATCTATACAGCCTCGTCGGCGCGTGCCTTAGTGCAGCGCTCCTAGCCGCATGTGGCGGCAGCAACAGTTTCTCTTCGTCAACGCCGATGTCGGTTGCGCCGCAGATCGCGGCTCCGCAACCCGCTGCCGCAGGGTCAGCATCGCAGCGTTTGAAGCCCTTGTTAGGGAGACCGCTCAAGTCAGGCACGGAAAAGGTTCTCTACAGTTTCAAAGGGCTGCCTAAGGAAGACGGTGCGAACCCGCAAGCGGGCTTGATCTTCTTAAACGGCGCGCTTTACGGCACGACGAATGAAGGCGGTCGCGATACTAAACAATGCAGCGAATACACTGGTTGTGGAACCGTCTTTGAGGTGAGTACGTCCGGCTCGGAAAGCGTCATCTACAGCTTTAAAGGCACTCCGGACGGCGCAAACCCGTACGCTGGCCTTACCACCATCCACGGCGAGCTGTACGGCACCACGTACATGGGTGGCAAAAACAATTACGGAACCAATAGCGGAACGGTATTCGAGGTGAGTACGTCCGGCACGGAAAGCGTCATCTACACCTTCAAAGGCGAAAACGCGAACGACGGATTGTACCCGTTAGCGGGCCTGATCGCCGTGAAAGGCGCGCTTTACGGAACGACGTTTGCAGGCGGTAGCGACGGTAACGGGACTGTCTTCGAGGTGAACACATCGGGCACCGAGAGCGTCCTGCACAGCTTCACTGGCGGCGGGTACTATAAACTCCCGGACGGCGGATACCCACAAGCGGGCCTGGTCAGCTTGGACGCCACGCTTTACGGCACCACCGCAGACGGTGGTGGTACTGCATGCGTTGAGGGCAACGGCACCTCTGGCTGCGGAACGATCTTCTCGGTGAGCACGTCCGACAACGAAAGTGTCGTCTACCGCTTCAAGGGACGCAAGACTGGCGCATACCCATCCGCCGGCCTGATCAACGTAAAGGGGTCGCTCTATGGCACCACGGCCGGCGGCGGCGACCCTGGCCCCGGCTCGGGAGGTTGTAGCGGTTTGGTCGCATTCGGATGCGGCACCATCTTCTCGGTGAGCACGTCCGGCACCGAACACGTCCTCCACAAATTCAAAGGCGGCTCGGACGGATGGGGTCCCCTGGCGGGCCTGATCGTAGTGAAGGGTACGCTTTACGGCACCACAGCAAGCGGCGGCAGTTCGGGATGCAACAGCTATGGGTGCGGAACCGTATTTAAGGTCAGCACGACAGGCGCGGGATACAGCGTTCTCTACCGTTTCGCAGGCGGCGCGGACGGAGCACGACCGTTCGCAGGCCTCGTACGAGTGAACGGTGTCCTCTACGGGACTACGGCCCTCGGCGGCGGCTCGACCAACTGCAACGAGGGCTGCGGCACCGTCTTCGAGTTAGCACCCTGACCTCTAAAAGAGAAAATGGCTATGAAGATTTCGATTTCGCGCCGTCTCGCGTTAGGCATTTGCGCGAACTTGCTCACGAACAAATCGGCTTGGACATTATGGCGCGCGTCATCGTTCTTTTTGCCTAAAGGAGCGAGGCAAATGAAAAGCTCGGGTTTTGGCCGCTACGCCCTCGGCGTAAGCGTGTTGGTCGCAGTCGTCACAGGCTGCGGGGGCCACGCCGGCGGCGGCGCAGTGCCTGTGGTCAACGCCGCTCCTGACTCACTTCCGTATCATCGAACGTTTCATTACACTGGCAAACCGCAGTCGTTCAAAGTACCGGCCGGCGTGACGAAGATTACAGTCATTGCCCACGGCGGTAACGGTGCAGGCGTTCTAGGCGGTTATGGCGGGCGCGTTAGTGCGATTATTCCAGTCATCCCCGGAGAGAAGCTCGTGGTGTTCGTTGGTGGCGACGGATCCGGAGTGAATGGTGGCTCTAACGGTGGCGCGAACGGCGGCGAAGCATACTACTCCGAAAGCCCCACCGGTTACGGGGGAGGCGGGGCGTCCGATGTGCGAGAGCACGGCGATGGGTTGGCCGACCGAATCTTGGTATCTGGCGGCGGCGGCGGCCAAGGCGGTGGCTACCCGCCTAAGGTCAACGGCGGCATCGGCGGAAAGGGCGGCACCAAGATCGGCGGCTCGGGCGGAGATGGCGGAAGCACGAAGCGTAACTACAGCTACTACGGCGGCGGCGGAGGAGAAGGCGGCAAGCAGCATATCGGCGGATCAGGCGGTCTCGCTAGCGACTGCGCCTACAGCACCAACGGCGCTAACGGAATGCTCCTCGCGGGGGGAGCTGGCGGGCAGGGCTTCACTTCTTCCGGCAGCTTCTATGGTCCCGGCGGTGGGGGTGGAGGCGGCGGCTACTACGGTGGCGGAGGAGGCGGCGGCGGCGGAAACTGGCAATATCGCGGCCTTTGCACTGCCGCTGGTGGAGGCGGCGGCGGAGGCTCGTCCTACGCCGAGCGCAGCGCCACGAACGTGCATATGTGGCCGGGCTGGAAGAAGTCGGGCAACAGCGGCCTGATCGTTTTCGACTGGTAGGAAAAGAACTTCACAACCCGCTCTCGGCTTCGCGATTCGGACTACAGGCTACTGGAAAGCATAAGCGGTTAGTCATCGGTGCCGTCATGCCCAAATTCTTAGTGCTCGCTTACGGTATTCTTCGGTCGGGGAAGCGTTTTTGATGCGAATTACGCTTGACGCCGTACGGTGTCTATCCCATCGTCACGGTTCGCTTTTCGAGCGGATGGCGCATTACCTGGATCCAGCCTTGCTTTGGTAATTGTGGGGTGATTCTGGATCATCAACTATTGTTTCGGCCCTTGCTGGCTTTCGTGCACATCTCCGAGCTTACGATTTAGCGAATGGCGATTCCCCGCGGTTCGGCTAGTCCCGTGTTCGAGCCGCTGATGGTGTTGACCGGCGCGACATCGCCGTTTGCGCCCGCGGTATAGACCGTTACGATGCCACGGGAGCTTGGGCCGCCGCCGGAGTTAGCGACGTAGATGTTGTTGCTGGCATCCAACGTGATCCCCGAGGGCAAGGACAGTTCAGTTTTGCCCCCCTTAATAGTCGCAATGGGCGTCGGGGTGCCGCTGGCTCCGGCAGCGTAGACGACAATCGTGCTGACTAAGAAGTTCGAGGCATAGATGTTCGTGCTGGAATCCAGTGCGAGTTTTGTGATACCATCGAGCTCGTCTCCACTTCCACTGATAGTCCGCGTTGGCGTGACGTTGCCTGCGGAGCCAGCAGCATATACGGTTATATTCTTCTTATTGGCATTTGGAACGTAGATGTTGCCACTTGAATCCAATGTGAGACCTGCGGGAAAAGCGAGCCCTGTGTTATGCTCTTTGATGGTCGCACGCGGCTTGATGTTGCCAGTCGCACGTGAAGCGTAGCTTGTTACGCTGAAGCTATTACCGAAATCGGTGTTTGAAACGTAAATGTGCTTATTGACCGGATCCAGTGCGATGCCATCGGGCCCTTGCACTCCGGTGTTGGAACCGCTAATGGTCTGTATCGGCGAGACGTTGCCTGTTGCTCCCGCAGCATAGACCGTCACGCTGCCGATTTCGCTCGTACCGTTGCCGTAGTTCGCGACGTATATCTTGCCGCCATCGCCCACCGCGATATCAATCGGGTCGTCCAACCCGGTGTTGGATCCGGTAATGGTCCTTATCGGTGAGGCGTTACCGGTCGCACCCGAGGCGTAGACGGTCACGGAGTTGTTCGGGTACGTGTTCGTGACGTAGAGGCAGGGGCATGGTGACGCAGCGCGCTTTCCAGCGTGCGACTGATTCTGTTGGAATCCTGGCGGCGTTGTCGGCGTTGACGACCCTACGCAGCTGCTAAGCAACGAGATCGCAGTTACCGCAGCGAGAATATACTTAAGGGACTGAACGATCATGGTCAGGATCCTTTCCTGCGCTTAGGGACTGCCGCACGCGCATAGAGGCTCTGCATTGGCTCTCAGCCGCCACGCCCTCGGCATCAGCGTCAGCATACGGTTGGAGCGAAAGGCCCGCTCACAAGTAGTTTAGCGGTTCGACAGTCAATCAAGGTTCGGGTTCTACCAACTTGAATGGCAACCGTTCTTGACCGACACGGCAACCGAACGGCTACCGTCGGCCTCATAGAAGCGCAAATTCCCTTTTAGTATAAGGGATTGTTGTGGTAGCCCAGCGGGATTCGCACCACTTCTCGAGGGTTCCGGCGAGTCCCGTCCGCTACCGAATCGGGTTATTCTGCAAGGCTTTTTCGCCTGACCCCTCCCGGCCGATACCGTCAATTTCCGACTGTTCCCGGTCGCTCTGTCAGAAAATGTTAGAATCCTGATGTTTCGGCCTCTTGCCCTATCGGCCGCGCTGCATTAGCATCGAAAGCGATGCTCTCCGGGAAGGCAATCGGCACATGCGTTTGTGCAGTCTATGGCGCGATAATGATGGTTGCGGCTACGCCACAGCCATCGAGGGTCCTTTCAACATGCGCGTTCTCCATCGGTAGTTCCGCTGTTAAAGGCTCCTGCGGCCGCGTTTTCGACCAAACGCTTAGGATGACACTACGACCGTCGGATACGGTTCTGGGCGGCTCATGGCGCAGTGGTTCCTCGCCGAAGGCCGTTTCGTACGGCGACATGACGGACGAGGGCCATCCGAATGCGCCGATCCAACTCCAGATCTATAGCGGAGCTTCCGGAATCTTGCAGACGATCTACGGCTGGTTTCCCGTCACCGGATTTCGGACGACGTCGTCCGGTTTTGCGTTTGAGCTAGACGGAGTTAGCGAGGTTCCACCAAACGCGCTCGACGCACGGATCATCCGGCGTGCGGCCGAGATGCTCTCAAGCACTGCGGTGTGGAACCGCGCTGATGATCGGAACTGCGCACCAAAGGCGACGACGTTTAGTATATACTGCGCCGGTGAGAAAGCCATAGAGGAGATCACGGGTGGTACGGGATTGATCGATCATCGCCGACCTGCATTGGAAGTCATTCGGGGCGTCGTCGATGATCGTAGCAAGGGCCGTAGCTATCATCACCGGCTAATGAACTATAATAACGATCCCACAACAACACTCTCCGATGTTCAAAGCTTGTTCAGCGAAGCGTTGCGGGTCATGACTGATTCCGCCTGGCTAGCGGCCCACGGTTTTTCGACCAAAGATCTCAATAAATAGAACGGAAAAATAGCCCCAGCGGGGTTCGAACCACCACTCGGGGGTTCCGGGCAGTCCCGTCCGCTACCGAATCGTGTTATTTTGTAAGGCTTTTTCGCCTCGCGGCTCTCGGCCGGTCCCGGCCGTTCCCGACCGCTCCGTTAAAACGTTAGAAATTCAGCCGAGGTTGCCGCAGTGAACATGCGGGTCGGCAACTACTTAGCTACACTGAGCACCGCGCCAACCGGCTCGCTTAACCCGCTAATGACCTTCTTCGGGGAGCCACCGCTCGGGTAAGCCCAGATTCCAACGTCTCCCGTTCCGAAATCCGGTCCGATGACGTTTGGCCGATCTATCCAGAAATCATCAACTTCGACGGCGCCGATGAGTGGCGTTGTACCGACCTCCGTGCCCTTCTTTCCCTTGATGATGAACTCGTAGATCACGTTTATGACCTTATCCCCGACTGCGATGTGCGTCCCGTCCCACTGCACGCCGCCGGGTGAGCCGATCGGCTGCGAAAGCGTAATGTTCCTGAACGTAGTGCTGCCCGCTGGAATCTCAGCGAATGCGAATTTACCGTCCGTAAGCCCATCCACGAACAAGTTGCCCTTATTGTCATAGTCGCAATAACCCACGTTGTCCATTACCGGGTCCGTATAGTAAGCTTTGGGCCTACCCTTGGCGTGCTTGTAGATTGCTACGTTACCTTGCCCGCCGCTCTGTTTCTGGACGTTCGTGACGGCGAGAGTTCCTGAAGTTGGATCAACGGAGCAGGCTGCGGGACTGTATCCTGGATCGCTTAGCACAGCGATTGGGCTGCTGCCCCCATGAGCGTACTCGACGATGTCCGAAGCGCCCATATCTACGATGAAGACGTCGCCCACATTGTCAACGCACTCCCCGTACGGCACAGCAAAGCCGGTCAGCGTTCCCTTCAATTTAATGTGCGGATAGGCGTAAGTGTAAACGTCGTTAGTCCCATCATCGGAGATATACAGCAGGTCACTTGCCTTGACGCCGGGAGCCATCCATGAAGCTCCGCGCTCTGCATGACTGGTGATCGCGGCGTTTGTTCGCGCGGGAACGGTCGAACTGAGTTGACCCTGCGACGCGCTACAGCTCGCGAGCAAAACAATGGCGGCGCAAGCACTTAATGCCGCGTGAGTGACCCGCAAAATGAGTTGCATATCGACTGCTCCTTCAGGGAAACTGGTTACACAGATTGCCCCGTAAAGGCGCGCTCCACCTGTACGAAAAGTGGCCGGATGAACCAGAATCTCTCGCTCGGTGAGCTCGAGTGGAGCAGAGGTCTTATCGCGCATACGCCTTTTAAATAGCCCCAGCGGGATTCGAACTCGCAACCAGCGGTCCCGGCCGATCCCTGGCAGTACTGAAAAGGCTTATGGCGTATGGCTTCCGGCGCGCCGCCGCCCCAACCGTTCCCGCCTGATTCCGCGCGGTTTCGACCGCTCCGTGACAAAAATGTGACGTGTGTCGTGTCAACTGCATGAGAGATGAGGGGGAGGTCCCTCGGAATCGGCCGATGGGGGCAGGTTCTAAACTGACTACCAGTTGTGGCAGGTCCGCGAGCGCTTGCTAGACGCAGCGACATGAAAGGAAATCTAGCTATGTTGGAACGCTGAGTCGTCCGCGCTCCGCCCTCGGTTAACAGCGCCAAAGGAGTCCGCGGCCGGCCTAAAAATCTGACAAGGGGGCGGCTTTTCAGACGAATGCGAGCTGCGTTTTAAGCGCAAGCCCGGTTAAGCCAGCGTCGCATTATCGAGCCGTACTACGCTTCTGCCTCGTTAGCAAGCACTGAATCAACGATTTGCCGCTCGCGGCTTCCTACGGTGTTCAAGGCCTCGACAAGCTTTTGCATGTCGTCGGGAACCTGATCCTTTCTTTTGTAGCGACTCATGTCGAGGTTCAGGAACGCAATGATCAAATCTAGCGTGCTCGCGCCTTTCCGTTGCTGCGAAATTCTTCGCCAATCGTCGAGCGCTCCCGGATCCATGGATGTGCCGGCTGGCGGGTTCACGCGCATGCCACCCAGGAGGACCGCTAACGACTCGGTCGGAGCTTTATGCCAAATCGCATTGAGCGCAGAGTATGCTAGTCTGTACTCCCTAGGTATCACGGCGTCTGTTGAGTCCTTTGAGGTTGGTTTCCTGGCTGCGGTTGCTGCTTCAGCCCACTTTTTTCATTAAACGGTAGAGGCGTCTTGTTAATTCCAGCCTCTGTTATGGTTCCATTTCGAACCTCGGCCCAAGCCTGCGACCCGCTCTTTAAGGTTTGGGTGTACCAAGCATTACCTTGTTCGTCAGTACCGCGGTAGTTTTTGAGATTGTTAGCCGTGTTTTCAATAATGGCGCGATTTAGCGCTGTGTCCGGAACATGACCTTCGCGAGTATCCCACATATGACCCTCTCTTTCCGGCGCGATTCGAAGAGATCTGCTTTCGCCACCTGGATACGCGCGATCGACCTGGGCACGCACGTTGTTGTATTCGGCGGTGCTATATCCGAGGCCGGGACGGACGAGCTCCTCCTCTTCCTCTTCCTCAGTGCTGTATCCGCTCGGGTCGCTCCACTCCACTGGATTGTTGTCGTTCCAAATAAAGGGCTTTTGCGACATAAGGTCTCTTACGTCGCCTGCGTACGGATCGGGCGTCAGCCATTGCCCGCTTGTCGGGTCATACGAGCGGGCACCTTGGACGAGGCCTCCGATCATCCGGTAGCCATCCGAGCGAATCATCGGGAACACCGTCGCGAACGCCGATGGGCAGTTATAGGTAAATTCTTCATACGTATAGCCGCAGGTGCCGTTGGAGGCCTGGATGTCAATGCGCTGATCACTCTTATGGATGTAAATGCTGCGGACGTTTCCGAGGGTCATGCCGGTAAACCACAGCCCATTGGGAGCCCAGCCCGGCTGATAGATGGTGTGCGCGTGTGAGGTCATCTGCGTGCCGGTCTGATCGCGGTCCGAGATCAAAATCTCGCCTGCCGTATCCATGATCGCCAGCTTGCCGACATACAGAAAGGGGCCGGGCGTTTGAAAAAGCAGTGTATCGCCATCCCAATGCGCCGTTGTGGCTGACGTCTCGCCGCTGGTGGTAATGTTGTCCACGCGGTGACGGCCATCAGGACCCCATTGCACGCTTCCTCCGCTTACGCCAGGGCGAGGGTTATCCGATACCACCCAAGTATTCTGGGTGGACTTAATGTGGTTCTCGGCGTCGTAGGCCGTTGGAAAGGTCGCATCCGCCGAGTTGCATTGTCCGCCGTTTGGACCGTGTCCGGCGGCGACTTGCCGTCCAGCTGCGTCGTACTTGTAGCTGGAGACGCCGGTGATGCCGAGCGCCCACTGCGGATTGACGGCACACACGACCATGTTGCTGCGCTCATCAAACTGCAACGTCGTCGGCGGTGCTTGGAACGGGCTGCCGAAGCAAAGGCAGGTGCCGTTGCCGACTTGTGCCCCGTTCGCGGAGTAGGTTGCTCCCTGCGCCCATCCAAAGAGCGTGTTGCTCACGTAGTCTTTGAGCAGTTCGCCGCGGGCATTGAGCGTCAGGTATCGAATCGTGCCGGTTTCGCCCCCGTATTCGTAGCCGGAGAGCTCGTCGTCCAGATCGTACACCTGGTTCGAGAACTGAAAGCCTTGTGGAAACGTGAGATGGCTGACGCGACCGTATTGGTCGTATGTGTAACTTTTTTCCACGAGCTTCGTGGGGTCATGTCCAGGAAAGGGAGGATAGCTCACCGTACCACCGGTGAGCGGATCGGTTTGGGTTAGCTCGCGTCCGCTTGGCGCATACGTCCATTTGAAGGTTTCCTGGACGCCCCAGTTCACGAGCTGCGTCGCGAGCAAGCCGTCGACACGGTAGGCGTAGCTGAAGATGTCTGGTTGACTGATGCCGCCGTTGGCCTGACTCATGCTCGGCTTGATCTCCGAGCACTTGCCGATGTTGGCCGGCCCGATCGACAGATACTCGCGCAACCCATCGCCATAGTACGCATAGCAAATCATCGAAGCTCCGTTGGGCTGGCTAGGCTTCAAGTTGGGCTCCGTCACGCTGAGCGTATTGCCGTCGACGTCGTACGCGTTGGTCAGCGTGCCCATGGAGTTCTGCGCGGTTGCGATTCGCCCGTCGGCGTCGTACGTGTAGGATCGCTCATCGGCCAGCGGCGCCGTTCCGCTGAAGCTGGTCTTGAGCATTCGTTGGATGCTGTCGTAGTTGTAGTTTGTCTGTTGCCCAACGGCGTTGATCACTTTGTTGAGAAGGCCGAGTTGATCGTTGGTGTCGTACCAGTTGGTCGTCACGGCGCTGGTGCCGAAGGCCAGCTCGTATTTGCCGATCGGGCGGTCGAGGCCATCAAAACTCGTTCCCCGCACGTCACTCCAGCCGGCGCCGCTTTGTTCATACTGGTCGTGGCTCAAGCTTGCGATCATCTCAGGCGTTTGCGGAAGGAACTCTTGGGTCTTATAGAGGCTGCCGTAGGCGACCAACCCCGAGATCGTCCCGGTCTTATCGCCGATGGTGAGCTTAGCCGACCCGCCGCGTTGCGAGAGGTCGTAGATATACCGATTCATCCATCGAAACAGGTACAGCTCGTACGGCTGCTTGCCGCCGCTGCTGTCTTGCATGCTGCGGCCATGATCGTACGGTTCGATCGTTTCGACCAAGCGATCGAGGCCGTCGTAGTACTTACAGGTCGTGCCGATCGGCTCGCTGTCGCTTGTCGCGCACGCGTTGGTGGTTGAGGCCTCAGGGCATGGGGTATTCGAGCTGCAGCCTTTGTGCGTGATCATTTTCACTTGGTCGCCGTCGAGATCGTAGGAGTACGAGGTCGCTTTTGGGGCGGTGTGACGTTACCATCAGCGAGCGCCTTCCTCCCAGGGCAGCTTGGATCGTTGTCCGCATCGTGTTGCGCTGGAGTCTCGGTATAGAACACTGAGCCGTCGACGTAGTGGCAAGTAAACGAGCTTCCCGACAGCGTGATAAGCGAATCGTTCTCGGTCGTCCGCGTGAGCAGGTGTTGCGCGTCGTACACCAGCGTCCAGGAATCCAACAATCTACCGCTGTTGCCCTCGCCCTTATCGTAGCTCGTCAGATTGCCGTGGCTATCGTACTCAAAACGCTGGAGCGGCTTGCGGGTCGAGTTGTCGTACTGCGTGACCGTATCGCCAAGCGTCTTTATAGGCAACCCGAATCCGCACGCCTTGGGAGTACTCGGATAGGAAACGGCGGTGCCGTAGCCGCTCGGCTTTTGGATTGTCGTAAGGCAGCCGAACGGTTCGTTTTGGTCCGCACCGTTAAAGGAGAAACGAGCCGCTCCGGCGGCGCTCGGGCAAAGGTGATCAGGAGGCGAATCTACCCAGCTGTTGCCGTGCGTCTGATTGTAGACCGGGTCGCAGTACGCGATGACATTGTTGTGCTGATCGAACGAATACGTGCTCAGCGGGCTGAGCGGACCATCAGTGATGTCGCCGGCCTGGGGCAGCTGCATCTCGACCAAATTGCCACCTTGGTTGTAACCCGGCGTATCGTAGGCGTATTTCGTTTTGTTTCCCTTGGCATCGGTGGTCGAGATCAAGTTGTTTGCGTCCCATCCCGCCTTCGTGACCAGCCACACTCCCTCAGCCGTCCCAGTCCAGTGTCGCGTCTGCGTTACGTTGTTTTTGCCGTTGAGCGTCCAGATCGTCACGTGCCCGTCCGAATCGCACATCGTCGTCGTCCCCGAGTCGCCGGAGGTGCTGCACGCCGATCCCTGCCCATAGACAAAGTCCGCCGTGTACCACGTCACGAACTCCGTCGAGGCTCCCGGCTGCATTGCCGTATTTGTGCCGTCGGGTGGCGCGAAGTTCATCACGCCTTGAACCGCCCAGCTCGACAGCTGCAACGAGCCAGTGTACGCAAACAGAAGCGCCGACCCATCTTTGGGATTATTCGGCTTCTTCCACATCGCCACGGTGCAACGCGGCCCGCAGGCGGCTTGCATCGCGCTGCTCCCGGCGCCGTAGGCATAGGTCTCCGGAACGTCACCCTTCGGCCAATCCGTGCGGTCCGGTGGCGGCGTCACCGAGCCGGCAGAATCATTCCCGGGTTTGTCGACCTCGACCAGGTTGCCGCTGGTATCGTAAAGATAGGCGAGGGTCGCGCCGTCCGGTCGTTCGATGCTGGCAAGCTCGTTGATCGTTGTTCCAGGAACGAGCCCAAACTTGAGCTTGAGCACATCGTCATCGCTATGGATCACGTCGATTTCGGTAATATCCTGCGAGGTCTGGCCCTCGCCGTCATACGAATAGACGAACGACAAAAAGTTGTTGCTGTTCCGGCTCAAGATCTTTGCAAGATGCCCGAGCTTGGCTGCTGCGATGCTGCACCCAACCCCAGTGAGGTTGGTGTGGAAAACATAGACCGTTCCATTCTTTTTCGTCCAATCGTATGAGCAGTCGCCGCTGTCAGAAACCGGAGTCAGCGTCGCGTACTGGCCGGCACAGGGCTTCCAGGTGCCGTCACCGGTGGCGGTGTACGTGCATGCCGCGCCGTCGATGTCGTAGACGGTGATGGTGTTTGCGTTGGCGTCGTAGATAATGTTCGCGTCGATGTTATTCGTCCAGCCGTTGCCGAAGATGGACGGATTGCCGCCGTCGCCGCTCCCGGCGTTGTGCAGCGACTGAGAATTGTAGACCCGTTGGAATGCTAGGTCAATGCCCTGTTCGGGCATGTCGACGTCCATCGCCGAAACAACCAGGTTGCCGCTGCCGACGTTGAGCATCGCTCTGCCGATCCCCGGAATCGCGCGCTCCTCATAGCTCCACCAGCGTTCGATCCCGGTGCCCGCGCTCGACGCCGCTTTGGTACTTGAGCGGCGCATCGCCAATGGATCGAGCACGCGACGACCCGGCTCGACGGCACTCGGCGGCGGCAGCGGCAAAGGCTGCGCAACGCCGCTGCGAACCTGAGGCTGCAGGGCGTGTTCCGAGCGCAGGATCAGCGCGGCCTTGCGGTGCCCCAGTGGTCGTTGCATTTTCGGAGGCGGCGCATGCATTGCCGCATAGAGGTCGCTTGCGCCCGTGAGGACCGCATAAAGTCTGGAGTTCTCGATTTCCGATACCAGCGGAGCAAAGATGTCATGCAGATCCACCTGGCCGGCTGAGGTACTCGGGGACCTTATCTGCGCCACTGCTGAGGGCTGCCACAAGAACAGTAGGAGCAACACGAACGCAATGCAACGACGCATCGAAACCGCTCCTCGACGTCGCTAGCGGCTAGCCGTTAACATCTGCGTCACCACGTGGAGGCAGACTGCTCGTTGAGCGCACGGCGAAGGAAAGCATGACGTTTTCGACTCCCATATGGTCACCGTGTCGACGCTCTCATCACCACTCTCAGGGAAGCGCGGGCACTAATCTTAAGTCGGCAAACTCGAATGCGCAAGCATCGCAAGGTTAAGTTTTTTACAAACCTAACCACAGTCGTCGTTGAAGTTCGCCATGCTTGTACTCAGAAGAGAATTAAGATCGTAGTTGCTGACGGCTGTTATTAAGGGATCGTTTTTATTTGCGAGCGTTCAAGTATTTGGATCAGCTCTGCGGGTGTCGATAAGGTCGTCGCGCGTCATGGAGCACGTCGGGAACTTTGCAGCGATCCGCGCCCAGCGCTGGTCGGTAACGCTGGAGGGCTAAGCGGCGTTCCCGCGCCAGCCGCAAGACCGTCGCGATTCAAGAGGGGCCAAAACCGTGAGCAGCTCCACGGTCGCTCACCGTTTGCTCACAGAACAAGGTCTGGCCTAGTGCCGCTAAGGCGCTGGAGCTCCAGCTCCAAGCACCTCCCGGCACCTGGCAGCTCTTATTGAGATGCGCGGCGTGCATTTCAAGGGCTGAAGCCGCTTACTGAACAGCCTAGCGTCCGCATTAAATGCACAAGCTCCGATTAAAGCGCCGGCATCAGCCCTCGGTGTACAGTCGTTCGGATTCTGCCTACGCAGGCGACGTAAGAGACCTTATGTCGCAAAAGCCCTTCATGTGGAACGGAAATAATCCGGTGGAGTGGAGCGACCCGAGCGGCTATTGCATAGGCCCATTGGCTGCTGTCTGCGCGTTTGTGCTGGTGAACATGCCGGAGATAACCGCGGTTGCCGCAGCTGTGCTAGAGGGGCTAGCCGGGACTGGAGGGGGTGGCGCCGTCGGCGCCGCCGAGCGCGAGCTTGGTCCAGCCATAGCGGAGTTCTCAAACCTGCGCGTAATCGGAAAGTACCCGGGTTATCTCGCAGGCGAGAAACTTGGTATGAACGTCTTCAATGAACCGGGCTTATCCGGACGAGCGCTAAGGGAGGCCAATCAAAATTGGGTACGGCAAGGGATCGCGAACCGCGATTATTTCGTCCTCTCCCCTGGCCTACCCGGTCAAGGCACACGCAGCGAGATCAACCAATTGCTTAAAGGCGGCTATACGCCTATAAGGAATAACCAAGGAAACGTCATTGGCTTTCAGCCGCCGGCTGAGTTGGCACCCGGTGGCGTACCAACGATCGAAGAACTCTACCAGCAGGGTCTCCACAGCCAAACGCCCCCGTGACTGTTGCTGCACAGCTTCGCTCGTCCAGGCACAGCGGCATAACGGGTTTCGCAATGCCACCGGCCAGGTCGTCACAGGCTGTCGTAGTCTTTCAGGAGGTCTAGCGTGAGCTTAAAGCAACCACTGAACGAACGCGTCAAGGAAATCTACGGCGCGTCGCTTCGAGGCCTTGGACTCACACATCTAGGATACTTGCTAGACTCGGAGCATTTTGGGAACGAGATAGATACGTATTCCAATTCCGAGATGACCGTTGAGTTCATACAAGATCGAGGAGCGGAATCTGTCAGGCTGTCTCCAGCTGGTCATACCGGTGACTTTTTCGATCTACAGTGCCTAATGGAAATGTTAGCCCCGGCGGGCGACGCGGATGACACCCTTGCTAGCCTTAACAAATTGACGCAGCTAAAGTCGGAGATCTACTCGCTCTTTAAGTCAATATTTTATCCGTGTTACAGGCGAGCCTACCTCGCTTACGAAAATTGCCGCGGCCTGATCGGACTGAAAATGCCGGATGGAACAGACTTGATCGATGCCTGATCACAAGGGCCTCATACCTGCGCGATTGGCCGTCAAACTGCCACGCTAAAGGTGCGTACGCAAGTCGTCGGAGGCCCAGCCAGGCTTGGCGCAGCGCGCTGGACACCATCTTCGGCTTAAGAACATTTCGCGTGCACCTTCCCGAACAGGGCTTTGGCCGCCGATTATTACGAGGTGCGAGCTGGTGACATTTCCAGTGGTTCTGCCGACCTCGTTCTCGCTAGCACAGGTTGTCCTAACGCTACATCGGCGAGGGCTTATCTAGGGGCGGTCAAGCGCCCGAGAACTCACGCTTTCCGTCTGTCTGAATCTCTCTGCCTGGAGGTCATTGCCACCTAATCGTCGGGTAGCTTAAGTGCATTCTGTCGCATCTCCCCCGATCACTTCGACGGCCTCGTGAGGTATTCGCGAACGGTGGGGCGCTTCGTTCGACGGTGGGATTTAAGGGCAACTCGTTCCTGCCGGTTCCCTACACGTTTCCCACCGCCGCCGCGTCCCCTACCGCCGCCGCGGTGAGCACGAGCAGCCTGTGGTCAACCCGGCGCATCGCGGCGTTGGTCAGCCAGCAATGCTACTCGCAAACGTTCACTTTGAATCCGGGGGTCTACAATTTGGCGACCTCGACTACTACAATCTCTCGAACTTCCGCGATGTGCTCATTGTCGCTTCACCGCCGCCAACGCGCTTTCGATGGACGTTCTTAGCTCCTTGACCGCAGCAACGGCGCTAGGGCGCACGAGGAGCTTGCTTTTCACGTAGGCGCAATGCGTCGCTTCTGTTCAGCCGCGCGGGCGTTGCGGCTGAGGCTGGCGATCTCGATATCGAGCTGAGCGAAGCCGAAGGCGAAGCGACCGCGCCCTCGTCGGTTGGGCGCACGGCGCCGCAGGCGTTGTGCGCACAACGACCGGCTTGCGTTTTGAAAAGTAGGCGATCGGAGAAAGCGTTGATGCCGAGGTGTGAAAGTGAGATCGCTGTCGGCTGCGCATGGGAAAAGTATAGCGTTGCATGTGCCGCGGTTCAAGAAGAGGGGGCGTAAGGAGAGTGCCGTTGCTACGTTGACAAAACCCTCGGCGCAGCGGCCGGACCACGAAAAGAAATCATGGCGGCGCACTTGCATCTGTGGTATAATTGGGTTGACAAAGTGTAACCGACTAACGCCCGCATTATAATGCGGGTAAAACCCTGAAGTCCCGTACGGCAGTTCGCGCGGGGCTTTTTCTTTTGCGGAGGCGTCATGATTACGAAGGCGGTGCCGGCGCGTGCTCACACCCGCACCTTCGCGATCGGGGTCGACTACATCACCGAGCATACGCATCAGCGGGCCGTCGCCAAGGCCGGTCACTCCTTTGAAGGCGGCGTGGCGTATGCGAGTGCACCGGAGAAAGCTGAATGGGTGCATCTTCGTGGCGTCATGTCGGTGGAGACGGCAGCGATCGAGATGGAGGCGGTTGCTGCGCTGTCCAAGCGTTGCCGCGATCCCGTCTATCATCTGATCATCGCCTATGCCAAGGGTGAGCGGCCGACGCACGAGCAGGTTGTCAGCGATGCGGAGCGGCTGCTGAAAGCGATCGGGATGGAGAAGAGCCAGTACGTACTCGCCGCGCATAAGGACACCGACGACTTCCATGCCCACGTGATTGCTAACCGTATCGGCCCGGATGGCAAGGCCAACGACCTCTGGCACGAGCGGATCATTCGGGAGCGCGTCTGCGCCGAGATCGCAGCCGAACGCAACTGGGAGATCGTCGTCGGCCACCACAACCGTGACATCGTGCAGCGCGCCCGGCATCTCTACGCGCCGCCGCCGGATCCCGAGCGCCGCCTGAGTGACGGTGCGTACCGTCGTCTGCACGAGCGTGGTGAGCTGCCGTGGCAAGAGAGTGCCCGGCCCTACGTGCTCGATGCGGTGGATCGTGCCAAGGACTGGAGCGACCTGCATCAGCGCTTGGCTGCCCACGGCGTCGTCGTGAAGCTGGTTCGGCGCGGTGAGCGCGTGCAAGGTCTGGCATTTGCTGAAGGACTCGATCGCCGCGCGCCGGGCTGTGCGGCGTCGCGGATCGATGCGCGCTGTGCACTGCGCGCGCTAGAGTCGCGCTTGGGGCCATTTATCCCGTTGCCCGAGCCTGTTGTGGAAGTGGCGGACCGGACTGCATGGGCTGACGAGATTCGTCCGAAGATTTTGAAGGCGGTCGACGCAGCGAAGACCTGGGATGATCTCACGCAGCGGCTCGATCGCGACGGGATCGTGGTCAAGCTGATCCAGCGCGGTACACGCGTGCAGGGTCTCGCATTTGCAGCGGGCAGCGATCCCCAGGGGCCGGGCTGTGGCGCGTCACGGATCCATCCGCGTTGCAAGAAGGCAGCCCTGGAGCAACGCTTCGGTCCTTTCCCGCGTGAAGCCCAGCAGCGCAGCGAACCCAAGCGTAGCCACGTCCGCGATCGAGCGGAGCACGAGGCTCATCGTGACCCGCGCTGGGCAGTGCGCGACGCCGAAGGCATCGCCGACCACGCTCGGCTGCGCTCGGAATACGCCGGCTATCGTAACCGTTTCTTCAGTGGACGCGCCCAGGCGATCGGCGCGCGCCGGGATGCCGCCTGGGAGCGCGAGCGGATGCAACGGCAGCGCGATGCCCAAAAGCGCCGCGAAGCGCGCCTGCTGTTGCGCGCAGTGGCGCGACTGGGCACGCGCGGTGCGATCGCCCGTCAGCTGGCCTACTGGTCGATCAACGCCATCATCGGCCGCCGGCGCGCGAAGGAATATGATGCTGCGCGGGTGCGCTGGGAGTCGACGAAGATCGTGCTGGCGTCAGAGCGGAAGCGAGTGCGTGAGGAGAAGCCGATGGATTATCGCTCCTTTGTTCATGAAAGGGCGCAGCGCGGCGACCTTGGGGCACAGCGAGTGATCGAAGCGCTCGTTGCTCCGACGCTCGAGCGTAAGGAGCGTGTCCCGCAGGGTGAACCGCGCCGCGTTACCCTCGAGGAGGTGCGCTTGCGGCTCAACGTGATCAGGGCCGAAGAAGAGGGGCGATTTCAGCGAGCACGCGTTGAGCGCAGGCATCTGGAGCACATCGAGCGTCCTCCGACACTTGACGAAGCTGTCGCCGCCGAGCGGCGGCGAGTTCAGGAGCGTGCTGCGGCGACTACCCGCTATTCGGACGTGGAGCGCGCCCGGCTGGAGCAGCTTGCCAAGGAGAAACGGTCGTGGAATCCGTTGTCGCGCCGCGCTGCCGCAAAGGAAGAGGAGCGATTGCAGGGCGACCAACGCTCTCGTTACGAGAAGACACTGAGGAGCGCGATGCATGAGTTTGATCAGCGTGACCTGCCTCAGATTGAAAAGGAGCTGGGCGCCCACGAGCACCGCTATCGGCAATACTCCGCAGCGTCATTGAGACTCGAGCGCGAAATCAATCACGCGCGTGACGAGCGCGATCGGATACCGAAAATCGAGCAGCAGTTGAATGTTCTCGAGCGGGCTGGTATCGCACACGTCGATTGCTACGATTGCTCGCGGCTGGATGAGCTTGCCGCGTCGATTGAGCGTGGATACCAGGCGATACCGGAGACGCTACGACGTGACGTCGAGTACAGCATCAGGCGGGAACAGCGCGCCCGTCACTCCATGACAATCGATCGATAACTCAGGTTCGAATCGTGGAGCCTTGTTCCTTTCCACAAAAACGCAAGGGTGAGTGACCAGACATGACTGCGAGATCAATCGTGTTGACACCGGCAGGCGCGACAAACGCGCGCTTTGCAGACTTACCAGACATTCTAACACCGCGCGATCTGATCGCGTTCTTGCCGATCGGACGCAATGCCGTTTACGACGCACTCAAAAGACAAAGCATCAAGAATGTGCGGGTCGGCCAAAAGCTGCTCATCACCAAGGCGGCGCTGCGAGAGTTTTTCGGCGGCAGCGTCGAATAGCCTCGCTGCCGGGACCCAAGAGGCATCCATGGCAAAGCCAAAACGACTTGGGAACAAGAAATATATGATTGTCTATGACGTGCCCCCGCGCAATGGCAAGGCGCGTCAACAAAAACGTGAGATCCTCAGCGGCGTGACCAAGATAGAAGCCGAGGCGGCTCTCGCAAAGCGCGTTGAGCGCGCAAAGATCCACGGGTTCGCCGATGATTCGGGGATGACCATGTCCGAACTCTTCGATAAGTTCGTTGCCGTGAAGAAGAAGCGGCTTGAAGCGACATCAATCGATCGATACGAAAGCCTGATTTCCACGTATCTACGCCCGGAGCTGGGCGCGATCCGAGTGGCATCGCTGCGAAAGGCGAATCTGCTCGAGGCGTACGAGAAATGGCAGGCGCATGCGCGGCGCCCCAGCGGCCGCACGATCCACCACGCACACGATCTCCTGCGGGCGACCCTCAACTGGGCAGTGAGCGTCGATTACGCCGAAACCAACGTCGCTCGTAAGGTTACCGCAGAGGATCTGCCCAAGGCCCTCAAACCCGAGAACGTGGTCCTCAACGAGACCGAACTGCGCACATTGCTGGCCGAAGCCCAACGGCCATCGCGGCGCGCACTCAAGCGGGGCACGTTATCGTCGCAGCCGTGGTTCTATCCGGCCATCGCCTTCGCGGCGTATACCGGAACTCGGCGCGGCGAAGTGCTGGCGGTCAAATGGTCCGACCTCGAGCTCGACGCGGGTACGGTAACGATTCGAGAATCGCTGAGCGAACCACGCTCCGGTCTTGCGTTCAAACGCCCAAAGAACGGAAGGGTGCGGACCATTACGATCGGTACGGAGCTGGCAGCAATCCTCCAGACCCACAAAGCAAAGCAGGCGGAGGAGCAGTTACTCCTCGGTGAGGCGTACGCCAAAGGCGATCTGGTCTTTGCGCGGCCTGACGGCGCGCCAGTTACGCCGTGGAACTTCGGGGCGGCCTTCAAAGACCTGGTCGAACGCGCCGGCGTCACGCCAATCACGCTGCATGACCTCCGTGATACGCATGCATCGCTGTTGGCAAAGGCCGGCGTGCCGATCGAAGTGATCAGCAACCGCCTGGGTCACAGCTGCATCAGTATCACGGTCGATCGATACCTCACCGTCTATCAGGAGCGAGACGCCGCGGCGGCGGCTGCCTTCGAGCGACTCGTGGCCTAGTTATCTCGTGGCCTAGTTATAATGAAAGCCGATGTGACAAAAATGTGACAAATCGGGTTTTCCACACCCGGTGTTGCGTCGGAAACCCTTGCAAAATAAGTATTTTTGAATTAGCCCCAGCGGGATTCGAACCCGCGTTACCGCCGTGAGAGGGCGGCGTCCTAGGCCTCTAGACGATAGGGCCGTGGCTCCCGGGGATGGACTCGAACCACCGACATGCGACTTCAGAGGCCGCCGTTCTTCCAGCTGAACTACCCGGGATCGTAGGGACCGTAATACTACACTCTTTGTGTCGCCCCTTGCAACTGGCGTCGGCGCCTCGCGTTGTGCCGCTGTAGGTATCCGTTTGGCTGTGACAGTTGGGGCAGAGCATGCGCAAGTTTTCGAGCCGGTGGTCGCTTTTGACCCCGTTGATGTGGTCGATATGTGCGGTGAGCGCCTTTCCTTGCCACTCAGAGAGCCCGCATTTCTGGCAACGGTTCTTAAGAAGCCCGGCTCGAATCAGCCGGTGCTTTATATTGTACCGACTCTTACCAGTACGCAGCAGCTCTTCTAGCGGCTTGCCCTGGGATCTTGGTTTCACTTCGCCGCGCCGTACAGCCTTCATCCACGCCCCGGTGTGAAAGCCAAATTTCTCCTTACATTCTCTGAAACTAGCGCCACCGTCATAAGAGGCTTGAATCTCTGCCCAGTCATATTTGCGCCGACGATCGTCGAATCGCGACCGTTCGAGACGAAGCTTACCTTGTTTAATTGCTTTAGCCCAGCCTTGGTAAGTGAAACCAAACCTTTGTGCGCAAGCGACGAAACCATGACCCTCGTCGTGATATTGTTGAACTGTGGTCCAGTCATAAAGTTTTCTTGGCATGTATCGATGCTAAGCAATTGATATGCCAGCTGTATGGCATTTTGCAAAAACGTCGTGCTGCGTTTTTCCGCCCTGCCCCTTCGACTACGCGGCTACGGCGCTTCGCTCAGATGACACAAGGGGCTGCCGCGCTTCGTCGGCATGACGAGAGAGATGTACTCGCTCCGCGCAGCATAATACGGGGTTAAACGGACGCACGCAGCACACAACAAGGCTATAAGCGATGGATATAAAATATAACTTTATGCAGGCGGTCGTTTTGGTTGGGGGCGAGGGAACGCGGTTGCGGCCGCTCACCTACGGCACACCCAAGCCGATGGTGCCGATCATGAACGTGCCGTTCCTGGCTCGTACGCTCGAGCGTCTCTACGCTGCCGAGATCCGCGAGGTGATTCTCGCCGCCGGTTATATGCCGCAGGCGATCGTCGATTACTTCGGCGATGGTTCGGAGTTCGGCATGAAGGTGACGTACGCGATCGAGGCGGTGCCGCTCGGCACTGCCGGCGCGGTCAAGAACGTCGAGCAGCATATCAACGGACCGTTCTTCGTGCTCAATGGCGACATTTTGACGAGCCTCGACCTGCGCGCGATGCGAGAGTACCACCACGAAAAAGGCGGCATCGGCACGTTGCATCTCATCCGCGTCGAGGATCCTTCACCCTTTGGATGCGTCGTGCACGACGCGAACGGTCGCGTCACGGCGTTCGTCGAGAAACCTCCGAAAGGCCAGGAGCCGACGGACGAAATCAACGCCGGAACGTATTTGCTGGAGCGAGAGATTCTCGATTTTATCCCTCCGAGCCAAAACGTGTCGATCGAGCGCGCGACGTTTCCCGACGTTATTGCAAAGGGCAAAGCGATCTACGCTTACACGACGGACGATTACTGGCTCGACCTGGGAAGGCCCGAGCAATACCTCGCCGCGCATCGCGATGTGCTTAGCGGTGCGATGCCGCTTGCGGTTGAGCCCGGCCTTCGAGGCGACGGCAGCGACGCGTTGCGGGGGCATCCGGGCGTGATTCCGCCCGTTCATGCGGCCGCCGACGTCGTGGTGGACGCCAGTGCGCGGATCGGTCCGAACGTAGTTTTAGGGAAAGGCTGCAGCATCGGCAGCGATGCGACGGTCCGCGAATCGGTCCTCTGGGAGCGCGTCAGCGTCGGCGCCGGCGCTATAATAGAGGAAGCGATTCTCGCCAGCGGCGTCACGATCGGCGCCAGAGCGCTCGTCGCCAAGGGCAGCGTCATAGGCCACGACGTGACCGTCGAACCCGGCGCGATCCTTCAACCAGGTGCTCGGCTGGGCTCGCCGGCCGAGGAAGTAGCTGGCTAGCGAAGGCATGCTCGGTTTAATGTGCATCCGTCGAAGGGTAGACTATGGTACTGAAATCGAGGAGTCCGTCGAATAGATGCAGCCGCCACGAGCCTTATTTTTGGGTTCATATCCGCCGCGTGAGTGCGGGATTGCGACGTTTACCAAAGATATGGTAGACGCGTATGATCGCGCCTTCAGCCTTTCGAGCCCAGTAATCGCGATCGACGAGCCCGGAGCGGAGGTCCGTCGCTATCCGCCCGAGGTTGTCGGTCGCATCGCTGAAGATCGGCATCCCAGCTACACCGCGGCGGCCGAATTCCTCAACGCGTACCCCGTCGAACTCGTCAATATCCAGCACGAATATGGTCTTTTCGGCGGCGAGCGCGGTGAGTGGCTTGTGGATTTGATGCGCGCGCTCGAAAAACCGATCGTGCTGACTTTGCACACCGTCCTGCCCGAACCCGACGAAACCTATTTGCGCGTGACGCGCGCGCTCTGCGAACATGCGACCAAAGTGGTGTCGCTCTCCGCGACCGGGCAAAATCTGCTCGAATCCGTCTACGGGATCGATCCCGCGCGCCTTCAGGTAATTCACCACGGCGTGCCTGACGTGCCGTTTCAAGACACGCATGCCGCGAAGGCTTCGTTCGGCATCGGTCAGCGCACCGTGATCTCGACGTTCGGACTTATCAGCCGCGGCAAGGGACTCGAGTACGCGATCGAGGCGATGCGCGGCGTCGTCAAACGACACCCCGAGACGCTCTACCTTATTCTCGGTGAAACGCACCCGGTCGTTCGGCGTAATGAGGGCGAATCGTACCGCGAATCGCTGCACTCGATGGTGCACCAGTACGGTCTGCACTACAACGTGCAGCTGGTTGACAAGTATCTCGACTTCGATGAGGTCGTCAGTTACCTCGCGGCTACCGACATCTATCTTACCCCCTACCTCAACCCGGCGCAGATCGCCAGCGGCACGCTCGCATATGCGGTGGGATGCGGGAAAGCAATCGTTTCGACTCCGTACCTGTATGCGGAGGAACTGCTCGCGCACAACCGAGGGTTCTTATGCAACTTTCGCGACGCCGCGTCGATCATGTCGCGGCTGAACATGCTGCTCGACGATCCGGCGCTGCGCCGGGCCACCGAACGTCGAGCCTATCGCTTCGGCCGGCAGATGACCTGGCCGCACGTCTCGGCGCAATACGGCGCGCTCTTTAGCGAACTCTGTCCGCGAGATCCGCTCGAGCTGGTGACTTCTGCCTAAAGCACGCACGGTCACGACGATTCCGCCGCTCGACTATTTGGCGGTGCTTTCTGATGACGTCGGCGTTATTCAGCACGCACTCGAGAACGTGCCGAATCGAAAGTTTGGGTACTGCACGGACGATGTTGCGCGCGCCTTCATGGCCGTGCTCGCGCATCTGCGACTTTCGCCGTCCGACAAGCTGAGCCAGCGCCTGGCGTCCACCTATCTCGCATTTCTCCAGCACGCACAGCTCGACGACGGCCGGTTTCACAATTTCATGGACTTCGATCGCCGATGGCTCGACGAGATCGGGACGCACGATAGCTGCGGGCGCGCGATCTGGGCGCTCGGCTACGGCGTCGCCAACGCACCAACGGAGAAGTGGCGGCACGTCTGCACGGCGCTCCTTGACCGAAGCATCTCCTCGCTTGAGTCGCTGGAATACATCCGCTCGCGCGCGTATGCCGCGCTCGGATTTTCCCACGCGCTTAGCGCGCTGCAGGCAACGAAATACTCGGATGCGCTGCGATACCTCGCCGGCGAGATTCTCGCTTCGTACCAAGCAAATGCGGACGAGGAGTGGCCGTGGTTCGAGGATCGGATGACCTACGACAACGCGCGGCTGCCCGAGGCATTGCTGCGCGCCGGCCAGGTGCTCCAAGAGCCGCGGTTTGGTGAAGTGGGGCTCGCTACGTTAGCCTTCTACGAGAGCGTCACGACCGAAAACGGCGTGCACGTTCCGATCGGAAACGATGGATGGTACATCCGTGCCGGACCGCGGGCGCGCTACGCGCAGCAGCCGCTGGAGGCGTGCGCGATGGTGGACGCCGAGCTCGCGGCCTTCGACCTGAGCGGAGATGCAGGCCACGTTGCCGCCGCCGAGCTCGCGCTCGAGTGGTACTACGGAAAGAATTCGCGCGGTATCACGATGGCCAATAACGGCGGATGCTACGATGGTTTATCGGAAAACTCGGTCAATGCCAATATGGGCGCCGAGTCCACACTCGCATTGCTCTCGGCGGCCTTTGCGATGGCAGCTCGCCGGGCTCGGGTTCTTCGCGCCGTTCGCTAACCTTTTGCGGCAAATGTCGCAAGACGCGTCGTCAAACAGGCGACGACCACTTGTTCGGCGAATCGCTATAAATGCTGCTTCAAACGGAAGTCCTAAACGACGTGCAATCTGCCGCCGTTCAGCAAGCCGATGGCCCGGTTTTGATCTTCGCCGGCGCCGGAAGCGGCAAAACGCGCGTGTTGACGCATCGGATTGCGTATCTTCTGGGCGAGCTGCGAGTCGCGCCCGAGCGCATTTTGGCGGTAACCTTTACGAACAAGGCGGCCGGCGAGATGAAGTCACGGCTACAGGCAATGATCGGCCCAACCGCGCGCGACCTGTGGGTCGGCACGTTTCACTCGATGTGCGTGCGCATTCTACGGCGCGACGGCACGCGCATCGGGATCGGTAGGAGCTTTGCCGTAATCGACGACTCCGACCAGCGCCAACTCGTCAAAGAGATTCTCGACGATCTCGATTACGACGAGCGCCATCTTGCCCCGAGCGCCTGTCTCGCCGAGATCGACAAGGCCAAAAACGCGTTGATTTGGCCGCAGCAATACGCGCAGAGTCAGACGTCGTTCATCGGCGAGCGCATTGCCAACGTCTACACTGAGTACCAGCGCCGGCTCTCGGAGTCGAACTCACTCGACTTCGATGACCTGATCGTTCGGACGATCGACCTGCTCGAGCGCGACAAGGATACGCGCGAGAAGTACCAGCAGCGGTTCGAGTACATCCTGGTCGATGAGTATCAAGACGTCAACGCCGCCCAATATAGGCTGATCGCACTGCTGGCGGGCTATCACGGCAACGTCACCGTCGTCGGTGACGACGACCAATCGATTTATTCTTGGCGCGGCAGCGACTATCGCATGATCCTTCGATTTGAGGAAGACTTCCCCGGCGCCAAGATTTTCAAGCTGGAAGAGAACTATCGCAGCACGAGCCGGATTCTCGAAGCCGCCAACGGTCTGGTGGCTAATAACCGCTCGCGCGAACCGAAGCGGCTTTTCACCGTGCGCAGCGAGGGTGAACCGATCACGCTCTATCCGGCCGCGACCGAACGCGACGAAGCACGATACGTCGTCGAGAAGGTCAAGAGCATGGTTCGCGACGGCGCGGCGTACCGCGATTTCGTCGTGCTTTACCGCACGAACGCGCAGTCGCGCGTCTTTGAAGAGGCGTTGCTCGCGGAGGGCATTCCTTACCGAGTTGTCGGCGGCGTCGGGTTTTACGCCAGAACCGAAATCAAAGACGTCGTCGCCTACCTGCGCTATATCGTCAACGCGTCGGACGCGCTTGCGTTCAAGCGAATCGTCAACGTGCCGCGCCGCGGTATCGGCCAACAGACGCTCGCGGCGTTGGTCCAGGCGGCGAACGGCTCGCGCACCTCCGTCGGGGAGGCGATCTTCAGCAGCGATCTCTTGCGCGCGGCGGTGCCGAAGAAGCTCAAGGAGCTCGAGCGCTTTGCGGAGCTGATTGCGGAGTTGCGCACGTTTGCCGAAAGCGCAGCG
The DNA here is from genome assembly GCA_963748875.1 of Vulcanimicrobiota bacterium. Taxonomy (GTDB): domain Bacteria; phylum Vulcanimicrobiota; class Vulcanimicrobiia; order Vulcanimicrobiales; family Vulcanimicrobiaceae; genus Cybelea. The sequence goes on along the minus strand of CAVVKC010000001.1, from coordinate 2,800,889 downwards.
GTCTCCGACCTGCTCGTTGCGGTAATGGAACGTTCGGGTTACGTCCGCGAGCTGCAAAGCGAGGACACGCACGACGCGCGAGTACGGCTGGAGAACCTCTCCGAGCTCGTTGGCGTGGCGCGCGAATACCAGGCCTCAGACGACGATCCCTCGCTCGCCGGGTTTCTGGCGAACGTAGCGCTCGTCAGCGATCTCGATGCGCTCGAGGAAGACGCATCGTATGTGACGCTGATGACGCTGCACAGCGCCAAAGGCTTGGAGTTTCCGAGCGTCTTTTTGACGGGGCTGGAAGAGGGCGTTTTTCCGCACAGTCGTACGTTGACCGAGCCCGAGGAGCTTGAAGAAGAACGGCGGCTTGCCTACGTTGGCGTCACCCGCGCCATCGACCGCCTCTTTCTGACCTATGCGGCCCGGCGTGCGCTCTTCGGTAATACGTACGCGTACCCGAAGTCGCGATTTTTGGAAGAGATGCCGGCAGTCGACGTGCTGGAAAGCGACAGCGTGCCGTTGCCGCGTCCCGCCGGCGGACGCTGGCGCGAGGTGGCGATACATGAGTCGGCCGGCGCGGGCGTGCACCTTGGGCTCAAAGGCGGCGACCGCGTGCGGCACCCGAAGTGGGGAGAAGGCCGGATCGAAAGCATCGTCGGCGCAGGCGGCGACGGCCTGGTGACGATCGACTTTCCCAACGTGGGCCAAAAAATGCTCATGCTGAAATACGCGCCGCTCGAGAAAATCTAACACTGCTCGATTAGCGCAGTGTCATCCTGAGCTTGTCGAAGGACGATGTCCGAACGGTTGAAGGTTGTGGTGGCCGGCGCGAACGGGCGCATGGGTACCGTCGCGCGCGAGGCTCTGCAACATCAGGGCCTGTATTGCTGCGGTCTCGCGCGCCGGGCCGATCCGCAACGCGCGATCTTCGCGTCGCTCGACGAGGTCCTCGAGCGCAAGCCTGACGTGCTGCTCGATCTGACGACGCAGCCGGCAAGCTACGAGATCTCGCTCGAAGCGGTCGCGCGCGGTCTGCCGACCGTCGTTGGTTCGAGCGGCTGGAACGACGAGCAGCAAGCCGCGCTCGCCGCGATGGCGACAGAACGAAGCATTGGAGTGCTCATCATCCCCAATTTCTCCATCGGCGCGATGTTGATGATGCACTTCGCGCAAGAGGCGGCTCGCTTTTTCGAAAAAGCGGAGATCATCGAGCTGCATCACCCGGCAAAGAAGGACAAGCCGTCAGGAACGGCACGCGAAACCGCGCGTCGCATCGAACGCACTACCGGAGAATTACCGCCGATTCACAGCGTTCGGCTGCCCGGCCTACTCGCTCACCAGGAGGTGCACTTCGGCGGACCCGGCGAGCTGCTGACAATCCGTCACGATTCGCTTTCGCGCGAGTCTTTCGTCGCCGGAATGCTCGCCGCCGTGCGCTCCGTCATTCACCTGCGCGGACTCTCGATTGGTCTCGACTCGATTCTCGAGCGTGGAGACGTAGGATGAACGTTGCGGTCGTCGGGGCGACCGGCGCGGTCGGCGAAACGATCCTGCGGGTGCTCGAGGAGCGCGATCTTCCTATCGAGGAGCTGCGTCCCTTCGCGTCGCGCGAGCGCTCAGCCGCGGTATCTTTTCGCGGCGCATCGCTCGACGTGCGCGCTCCTTCAGACGACGCGCTGCGAGGTTGCGACGTCGTCTTTTTCGCCGGCGGCGAAGATGCCAGCGAGAAATATGCCCCCGCTCTGGTGAAACGCGGTTCGGTCGTCATCGACAACAGTGCCACGTTTCGCATGCGGCAGGACGTGCCGCTGATCGTGCCCGACGTAAACGCGGACGCGCTGCGCGCCGAGCACCGCCTCTTTCCGGTCGCCAACTGCACTGCGATCGTGCTTTGCACGGCGTTGCGGCCGATTCGCGACGCTGCGGGCTTGCGTTCGGTCCACGTTGCAACCTATCAGGCCGCGAGCGGCGCGGGGCGCGCTGGTCTCGATGAGTTGCTCGCCGGCGAGCGTGCGCTCGCGACCGGCGATCGCGAAGCGGAGCCCGCAGTCTTCGTGCGGCCGCTCGCGCGCAACGTCGTTCCGCAAGTCGGTACGATTGATGCGAGCGGCTGGAGTAGTGAGGAGCGCAAGGTCTGCGACGAGACGCGAAAGCTGCTCGATTTACCCGCGTTGGTTGTTAGCGCTACCGCGGTTCGCGTTCCGGTTCGAACGGCCCACAGCGAAGCCGTCTTTCTCGAAACGGAGCGCGCGAGCAGCAGAGAGGAGCTTGCCGCGGCGCTCGAAGCGGCGGCCGGGATCGTCTTTTACCGCGACGCGATCGTTACGCCTCGCGACGTCGAGGGAACCGACAAGGTGCACGTCGCTCGGCTTCGTTGCGAGGACGAGCGTCACTTTGCGTTGTGGTGTGTCGGCGACCAGCTTCGTAAGGGGGCGGCGACGAACGCGGTGGAGATTCTAGAGCTGCTTCTCCAAAAAGGCTACGTCGCGGCATGAGCGCAACTTCCGGCGTTGCGATCCTGAAGTTCGGTGGCACGTCGGTTGCAACGCGCGAGGATCGAGCGATTGCATATCGGCGCGTGCGCGAGACGCGCGATGCCGGTTACGCTACGGTGGCGGTCGTCTCCGCGATGGGGCGCTTTCCGCACGCCTACGCAACCGACGCGCTGCTGTCCCTCGTCGGCGGGCGGACGGGAAGTTCGAATGCGGATCTCTTGCTGGCCTGCGGCGAGCTCATCACGGCGGCCGTCTTCGCCGACGAACTCGCCGCCGAAGGGATCGCGGCGGTCGCGCTCTCCGGCGCGCAGGCCGGTATCGTGACCGACGCTTGTCACGGCGACGCGACGATACTGCGCGTCGAGCCGCGCGCGGTCGTCGCGCTGCTCGATCGCAACGTCGTCCCGGTGGTCGCCGGCTTTCAGGGGGCGGCCGAGGACGGAACGGTGACGACGCTGGGCCGCGGCGGCACCGATCTCTCGGCGATCGCGCTCGGACACGCGCTCGAGGCCGAGCGCATTGACATCTACACGGACGTGAGCGGCGCGATGACGGCCGACCCGCGGCGCGTCCCAAGCGCGCGGACGATCGAGCGTGCTTCGCTGGAGGAGATGACCGAGCTTGCGAGCAGCGGCGCGAAGGTGATGCACCATAAGGCGGCCGAATACGCGAGCCGCACCGGCACGAGTTACACCGTGAAAGGGCTGCACACCGATCGCGGCACGCTCGTGGACGAAAGCGCCGGCCAGGAACGTCCCGTAACGGGTGTAACTTCGACTGGGCGCGTGACGTGGGTGCGAGTCATTCGCGGCGACATCGAATCACCGAAGCGTCGAATGGAGACCGAGCTTGAAATGTTCCGGCGAGTAGCCAAGGCGGAAATCTCGATCGATCAAGTTACGATCAACCAAGCCGGCGTTGCATTCGTCGTTGAAGGCGACCGCGGAAACGAGATCCGCCGTTTGCTCGGCGATTTGAATCTCGCGGTTCGCGTCCGCGAAGGATGCTCGAAGCTTTCGATTGTCGGCACGGGGATGCGCCAGACGCCGGGCGTCGTCCACCGCGTCGTGGAAGCGCTCTCGCGTGCCGACGTCGAGATCATTCATTGCACCGACAGCAACGTGACGATATCGGTTCTCGTACCCGACGACCATGTCACGCGCGCCGAGCTTGCCGTCCACGAACAGTTTGGACTTGACGCCGGGGGTTCTCAAAATTGAACCGGCAGCTTGGATCCATTCTTACGGCTATGGTGACGCCGTTCGACGCGCGCGGTGAGCTCGATCTGCCTGAAGCGCAGCGGCTGGCGCGCTGGCTCGTCGATCGCGGAAACGACGGATTGGTCGTCGCCGGTTCGACCGGCGAAGGCCAGACACTCGATGCGCGCGAGCGCGTCGCACTTTGGAAGGCGGTTAAAGAGGCCGTCGGCAGCAGCGCCGTGGTTGTCGCGAATGCCGGCACCAACTCGACGCGCGAATCCATCGCCGCCGCGCAGGACGCGGCATCCTCCGGTGCGGACGCGATTCTCGCGGTCGTTCCCTATTACAACAAACCGACGCAGAGCGGAATGCTGGCGCACTTCGGCGCAATCGCTCGGGCGACACAGCTGCCCGTCGTCGTCTACAACATCCCCGGCCGTACCGGGGCCAACATGCTGCCGGAAACGCTGATGGAGCTCGCGCAGCGCAACTCCAACGTCGTGGGCGTGAAGGAGTCGAGCGGCGATCTCAAACAGATCGGCATGATTTTGCGCGACCGTCCGAAGCAGTTCGTCGTTTGGGCCGGCGACGATCACCTCTTCCTGCCCTGTCTCGCGCTCGGTGCCGACGGCATCGTGGGCGTCGCTTCCCATCTCTGCTCGCGCGAGTACCGCGCAATGCTCGAAACGTACCTCGGCGGCCGCGTGGATGAAGCGGCGGCGATTCACGCATCCCTCTTGCCGCTGATCGACGCTTTATTCGCGACGAGCAGCCCGATCCCGATCAAATGGGCGATGCGTCAGCTTGGGTTCCACGTCGGCGAGTGCCGTCTTCCACTCGACGCTATGCCCGGCAACGTGGCCGATCGGCTGCGCCCGCTGATCGCGCCGTATGCATCGCCGGCGGTAGAGTCGCGGTGAACGCGGTGCAAATATTAGGCTGCCGGCTCGATCCAGTGGATGCGCAGCAGGCCGCGGTGCACATCCTCGCGCTTGCAAAGGAGGGAAACGGCGCGCAGGTCGTCACGTTGGGAACGGAGATGGTCGTGCACGCGCAGCGCGACGCCCGGTTTCGCTCGATCGTGAATGAATCGGCACTTTCGCTCTGCGATACGGTCGGACTGCTCGCGGTCGCGCGGCGGCGCGGTGCGCCGTTGCGCGAGCGCGTAACCGGCGTCGAGCTGATCGAACGGCTCTGCGCAGGGGCGGCGACCCAAGGTTTGCCGGTCTATTTCTTGGGAGGTGCGCAGGGAGTGGCTGAGGCCGCCGCCTCCACGCTGGCGTCGCGTTTTCCGGGGTTGCGCGTCGCGGGTACCCAAGGAGGATACTTTCGCGATGACCAAACGCCGGCAGTCGTCGAGACGATCGCGCGCAGCGGCGCGCGCTTGCTCTTGGCCGGGTTAGGGTCGCCGCGCCAAGAGTATTGGCTCGCAGAACATCTGCGCGAAACGGGGTGCGGTGCGGGAATCGGCGTCGGCGGTTCGTTCGACGTCATCGCCGGACGAATCGAGCGAGCACCGCGGCTCGTGCGGCGTTTAGGCCTCGAGTGGCTCTATCGCTTAGTGAGGGAGCCGTGGCGCTGGCGGCGTCAGCTCGCGCTGCCGCGCTTCGTCTGGCTCGTCGCGCTCGAGGAGCTCGGCTTTCACGGGGCGCGCAAAAGGGCGGTGGGGCTGTGAGAGCGATGATCTTGGCCGGGGGCCTTTCGACGCGTCTCTATCCGCTCACGAAACTCGTTCCCAAACCGCTCGTGCCGATCGCCGGTGTGCCAAATGCGGCGAACTTGCTGCGGTATCTCAAGCAGTATGGCTTCGACGATGTCGTCATCAACGTGCACTACCTCGCCGATGCGATCGTTGCGACGCTCGGCGACGGCTCCCGCTTCGGAGTGAAGTTGCACTACTCGTACGAGCCCGAGCTGCTCGGCAGCGCCGGCGGCGTGAAGAACGTAGAAAGCTTCTTCGGTGAAGAGCCGTTCGTCGTCATCGGCTGCGACGAAGTCACGGATATGCGGCTCGATCGGCTCATCGAGTTCCACCGAGATCGTGGCGCGCTCGCGACGATCGGCCTGGTCGAATGCGAGGAGGTCGATCAATATGGGGTGGTGGTACTGGACGAGCGCGGAAAAATCGTTGGCTTTCAAGAGAAGCCGGCAAAGGGAACCGAGCGCAGCAAGCTGGCGAATACCGGCGTTTACTTTTTCTCTCCCGCGATCTTCGCGCACATTCCCGCCGGCGAGTTCTACGATTTTGGAAATCAGGTCTTTCCCTCTTTGCAAGCCGCGGGGGAACCGTTCTACGGATTTGACGCGCAGGGAGCGTACTGGGCAGACATCGGGACTCCGCGCGAGTACCGCCGTGCTAGCTACGACGTGGTGCGTGGGGTTGTGCGTATTCCGCAGACGACGCCGAACGGGATCGATCCAACCGCTTCGGTCGCCGGCGACGTGCGGATCGAAGGCCCGGTGCGCATTGGAGCCTCGGTGCACGTCGGCGCGGGCGCCGCGATCGTCGGGCCGAGCATTTTGGACGACGGCGTACGAGTCGAAGCCGGCGCACTGCTCGAGCGAACGATCTGCTGGGAGAACGCGGTCATTGGCGCCGGGGCAGAGCTGCGCGATACCGTCGTTGGAAGCAACTACCCCGTCGAGCCGGGGAGCATTCTTTCCGGAATACTCGTCGCGCACGACGATCGAGCCTCAGCTTCATCGGTACGCTAGCGGCGCTTTCACGTCGTCGTGATCGAGCGGCGTGGCCTGGCGCCAGGTGCTCGATTTTCTCTTCCCGTCGCAGTGCGCGAGTTGTAACGCGTTCTGCACGGGCCTCTGCGACGCGTGCGCGCCGCACGCCGATCCGATCCGGATACGGCTCCCGACGCTGTGCGTGACCGCTTTCGGCGCCTACGAGGGTAGCCTGCGTGCGGCCGTGCTGGCGCTCAAAGATGGGCGCCGCGACGTGGCCGAGGCGCTCGGGCGAATGGTAGCCTGCCTGGTCGAGAGGGATGCGCTGCTTGTACCTATTCCAACGACCGCGCGACGCCCTCGCGTGCGCGGGATGGATGGCGTCGCGCTGGTCGCGCGCCGCGCCGCGGCCATTCGCGAAGCGCGCGTCGTTGCCGCATTGGAACTTCGATCGCCGGCCGCGCAGCGCGGACGCTCGCGAACGCAACGCCTCGCGGCGCGCGGGCGATTTGCCTGCGACCCGGCCGAGATCGAGTCGCGACGCGTGACGCTGTTCGACGACGTCTGCACCACCGGCTCGACGCTTCGGGACTGCGCCGATGCGGTCCGGGAGGCCGGCGGCCTCGTCGAGGATGCCGTTGTCGTCGCCGTGACGAAGAGCCACCAGCCGTGCAGAGTTCCGATCGTAAACTGACGCCGCTCGACGATCTCTTCTTGCAGCGCGCGTATGAGCTCGCCGCGCGTGGAATCGGCAGCACCGCGCCGAATCCGCCGGCTGGTGCGGTCGTCGTACGCGACGAGCAGCTCGTCGGCGAGGGGTATCACCACTGCGCCGGCGATGCGCACGCCGAGCCGATCGCGCTCGCGCAAGCCGGAGCACGTGCGCGCGGTGCGACGGTCTACGTCTCGCTCGAGCCGTGTCGCCACGTCGGACGCACGCCGCCCTGCACGCGCGCGTTGATCGAGGCGGGGGTCGCGCGCGTGGTGGCGGGGGCGCTCGATCCGGCCGAGCACGGCGGCGCCGCGCAGCTGCGCGAGCACGGAATCGAGGTCGTCGTCGCCGGCGATGCGGCCGCCCGCGATTTGATCGAGAGCTTCGCGCGCTCGATCCTGCGCGAGCGTCCGTACGTTGCGCTGAAGATGGCGATGTCGCTCGACGGTGTGGTTGCGAGCCGTTCGGGCGTGCGCGAACGGATCGGCTCTGCGGAGGAAGAACGTTACGTGCGCGAGCTGCGAACCGCGTTCGATGCGGTGATGGTCGGAGCCGGAACCGTCCGTGTTGACGATCCCGCGCTGAGCGTGCGGCCGCCGCACGATCGCATGCGCCCCTACCTTCGCGTCATCGCCTGCGAGCGAGAACCGCTCTCGACGGAGAGCCGCCTCTTCAGGTCGGTGCCCAATGGATACGCGAAGACGATCGTGCTTGTGCCGGCCGGCGTGAGGGATCGCTTCGCAACGCTGCGCGATGTTGCCGAGGTGCTCGATATCGGTGCGCCGGACGCCGCTTCGCTCGATTTGGCTGAAGCGATGAAGGCCCTGCGCGCGCACGGTGTCGCGAGCCTGCTTTGCGAGGGTGGGCCTCGACTCGGCGCGAGCCTTCTTGCGGCCGGCGTCGTCGACCGAGTCTACTGGGCGGTCGCGCCGCGCTTTCGCAACGCCGGCGATGGCGTGCCGGTTCTCTCCGGCGCGGATCTGCGCGGCGTGCGCGTGCGCTTCGATCGCGTCGAGAATGTCGGGCCCGACGTCGTGCTTTCGGGAACGGTATGTTCGGCGGCATAATCGCATACCGGGGTACCGTCACCGAGCGCGAGAGGTTGCCGGAAGGCGGCATCACGCTGCGAGTCCGGTGTGAGGGCGTGGAGCGCGAGCGCCCCGAGCCGAAAGACTCGATTGCAGTAGACGGCGTCTGCCTGACCGCAACCGAGGTGGACGCCGCGGTCGTGCGCTTCGACGTCGTTCCCGAGACGCTGGCGTGCACCACGTTAGGCGATCGGGCAGCCGGCGATCTCGTCAACGTCGAGTACGCGTTGCGTCTAGGTGAGCGGCTTGGTGGGCACCTCGTCTACGGGCACGTGGACGCTGTCGCTCGCGTGCTGCAGCGTACGAGTGAAGGCCAAGGCGAACGCCTGCGAATCGAGCTGCCGTCGCCGCTGCAGCCGATGATCGTCACGAAGGGTTTCGTCGCCGTCGACGGCGTTAGCCTCACGGTTGCCGCCGCAAACGGTAACTGGTTTGAAGTAGCGCTCGTTCCGGAAACACTCGCGCGCACCACGTTGAGCTCGCGCGCCCAAGGCAGACGCGTCAATCTCGAAGTCGATCCCTTAGCTAGATACGTTAGGAGGACGTAGGCGGTGCGGGTCTTTGAAGCGCGGCTGCAGGTTCAGTGGGCCGACGTGGATGTCGCGGGCATCATGTATTTTGCCGCATACTCGCGGTTTGCAGAGTACGCCGAGATGCGGCTCTTCGCCGACTTGGGGTTCCCCTACGAAAGCGTCTTTACGGAGTACGCGTTCTGGCTGCCGCGCGTCCACGTCGAGGCGAAGTATCGCGCACCCGCACTGATGAGCGACTGGCTGCGGATGCGTACGCACGTTGAACGAGTCGGCAGTTCGAGTCTGCGCTGGAAGACGTTGTTCGTCAACGAGCGCAGCGGCGACCCGGGTGCCGAAATGAACGTCATCGTCGTGGCGATCGACGCCGAGACGAAGAAGAGCCGGCCGATTCCCGAGCCGCTGCGCGCGGCGTTGCTCGCGTGCGTGTAGCGATGCTCGTCGCGCCGCGGCAGATCGAGCTCCGCGACGAGCCCGCCCCAGCGCCCCAGGCGGGCGGGATCGTGGTGCGCGTCCGCGCCGCGCTGACCGACGGAACCGATCTCAAGACCTATCGCCGAGGGCATCCCAAGATGCCGATGCCGACGCGCTTCGGTCACGAGTTTTCGGGCGACGTCGCGGCGGTCGGCGCGGGCGTCAGCGCGTTTGCGCTCGGCGATCCGGTCATGTGCGTGCACACCGCGCCGTGCGGCGAGTGTTTTTGGTGCGGTCACGGGCAAGAAGAGCTCTGCGAGCAGTTGATGCCCGCGATGCTGCTGGGAGCGTACTCGGATCTCATCGCCGTTCCCAAGCGCGTCGTCGCACGCAACTGCTTCATCAAGCCGGGCCACGTGAGCTACGCCGACGCCGCCTTTCTCGAACCGCTGGCCTGCGTCGTTCACTCGATCGCCGCGCTCGCACCGGATCCGGATTCGACGGTCGCGATTGTGGGCAACGGCGGCTTCGGCATCCTGCATGCGCTCATGCTGCGCCGTCAAGGGGTCAAAGCGCTGCTCTTCGGCAGAAACCCGGAGCGGCTCGAGCTTGCCCACGCGCTCGGCTTGCAGAGCGTAGATTCGCGAGCGGTGCCGATCCGCGACGCGATACTCGAGGCAACGCATGGACGAGGCGCCGACGCGGTGATCGAATGCACCGGCACGGTCGAGATGTGGGAGAGCGCGCCGTCGTTGGTACGCCGCGGCGGACGCGTTTCGTTCTTTGCAGGCCTTCCGGCCGAGGCGCGCGTCTCGTTTCTCGCGGCCCGGCTGCACTACGACGAAGTGCAGCTCGTCGCGCCCTTTCACTTTTCACCCGCCGACGTGCGCGTCGCCCGCGACGCAATCGTCGCGCACCAGCTTCCACTTTCGCGGCTGATCTCGGACGTCTATTCGCTTGACGACCTTGCCGTCGCGTTCGGTAAGCTCGATGGGGGCGAGGGGCTCAAGGTTTTGATAGAGCCGTGAACGCGCGGACGATGCAGGCGGCGGTGCTCTACGACGTCAACGACGTGCGGATCGAGCGGCGCGCGATTCCCGAGCTGCGCGACGGCGAGCTGCTCGTTCGCACGATGGCGAGCGGCATCTGCAGCGGCGACGTGATGGCGTGGTACATCCGGCGCAAGGCCCCGCTCGTGCTGGGTCACGAGCCGGCCGGTATCGTCGCAGAGATCCGCGGTGAGGTCGGCTTCTCGGTCGGCGACCGAGTCTTCGTTCATCATCACGCGCCCTGTTTTGAGTGCGGCGCCTGCTCGCGCGGCGAATACGTGCAGTGTGCGACGTGGCGTGCGAGCAAGATCGATCCCGGCGGCATCGCCGAATACTTTCGCGTTGCGCGCGAAAATCAGCGAGACACTCTCGCGCTTCCCGTCGGCGTCGGCTTCCCCGATGCTTCGTTGATCGAGCCCCTTGCGTGCGTCGTCAAGTCGCTTCGGCGCAGCGGCCTGCGCGCCGGCGATCGCCTCTACGTGATCGGCCTGGGCGTCATGGGGCTGCTCCACGTCCTTGCGGGCAGAGCGCTGGGCGCCGTCGTTTATGCGAGCGATTTCATCGCCGAGCGTCGCGCCATCGCTGAAGGCAACGGGGCCGTCGCGTTTCATCCCGATGACGTGCGCCGCGTGCTCGGAGACGGCGCCGACGTCGTCATCTGCGGTCCCGGCACCTCGCAAGCGATGCAAGGGGCGATCGCGGCCGCCGCGCCGGCAGGGACCGTCGTGATGTTCACGCCGTTTCCGCCCGACGTTCCGATTACGGTCGATCCCGAGCGTTTCTATTTCGGCGACCTGCGGCTCGTCGCCAGCTACTCGTGCGGCCCCGACGACACGCGCGCCGCGCTCGAACTGATCGCGAGCGGAATCGTCACCGCCGGGAAGGTCGGTGCCACGCTCGTGTCGCTCGACGACGTCCCCCGCGTCTATCGCGAGCTTGCCGAGTCGCGGATCGTCAAACCGATCGTTACGTTCGGTTAGCGTTCGGCGTAGATCGGCGCGGCCGGGTCGGGAATCGGTAGCACGACGTCGTCGGCGCGCGACGTTACACGCCAGGCGATAAAAAGCGACACACCATAAAAGAGCGCCGCTAAAAACCACGGCGCACCGATGAGCCCGAGCGACTTCCAGGGACCCGCGAACTGCGCGAAAACCAGCGTAAAGAGCGATGGTCCGATCAGCATCGAGATTCCGCGCACCGATCCGAGCGCTCCCTGCAGCTCGCCTTGCTCGGCGGCGCTCACGCGGCGAGTCATCAGCGCCTGCGACGATGCTTGATACATCGGCAACGCAATGATGACCGCGGCGACCAAGAAGATGATCCCGTTATTAGCACCCAACAGCAGAAGACCGACGATCGCGACGATCAGGCTTGCGAGGAGCGTCCGGCGCTCGCCAAGCCGCTTTACGACCGTTCCGACCATCGTCGCCTGATTGATGGCAGCGACGATTCCGACGAGCGCGAGCGTCAAGCCGATGCTTCCCGTGCTCCAGCCAAAAGCCGCGATGCAGTAGATCACCCAGACGTTCGGAAAGACTTCATGCCCGACGTACGTGAAGAAATTCACCCACGTCAAGCCCCAGAGCTCGTGATGCGAGCGGAGCAGCCGCAGCGAGCCGACCGGATTGGCTCGCTTCCATTCGAGCCGGGGCGTGCGGCGCTCGCGCGCAAGCGATTCCGGCAGAACGAAGAGCCCGTATAACGTATTGAGCAAGGCGAAGCCGGCAGCCACCCAAAACGTGAAGCGCGGGTTGACGTTTCCGACCAGGCCGCCGATTGCCGGACCGAGCACGAAGCCGAGCCCAAAAGCGCTGCCGATCATCCCGAAAGCGGCAGCCCGTTTCTCAGGCGGAGTAACGTCGGCGATGTAGGCGCTCGCGGCGCTCATGTTCGACGACGCGATTCCGGAGAGAACGCGCCCCGCGAAGAGCCACCACAGGTTGGGCGCCAGCGCCATGATCGCGTAATCAACGACCGCGACCGCGTTCGACATGAGGATGACCGGCCGCCGTCCAACCCGATCCGAGAGCATTCCGAGCAGCGGCGAGCAGAAGAACTGCATGAGCGCCCAGGCCGTTGCGAAGAGCCCAATGATTTCGGCGGCGTCGGCGTAGTTATTTCCGACAAAGCCTGCGATCAGTTTCGGCAGTACCGGCCCGATCATGCCGAACGTGAGCATGTCGATGAGCACTGTGATGAAGATGAAGATGGTGGCTGCGCGGCGCGCACCGTTAGCCTGCATCTTTAACTCCCTTTGTCGCCGGCGGTCCCTCGTAGAGGAGCGAGAGCCAGAGTTCGACCGCGCGATCGATGCGCGCTCGGTCGTGAGTTGCCAATAGATCGAGAAGGAAACCTCGAAACCCGGCGATCAGGAGCGTCCCGAGCGCGCGCGACTCGGCCCGAGTATAACCGGGAAGCGTCGTGCAGGCTTCGAGCGCGTCGAGCCATTCGTTGACGGAACTGTCGAGGAAGCCAGGAAAGCGTGAGCGATCGCTCAGTGCGAGCGTGTAGACTTCGAAGGAGAGCCGGGTCAGCGGCTCCCACTCCGGTTTGCTCCACTCCCGCCAAAGCGTGCGCGAGATTTCACGCGGCGAGAGGTCGGTAAGCTCGAGGTGCGCCATCATTGCTCGCTGGCGGGCACGGCCGCGCCGGACGATCTCGACCACCAGCGCCTCCTTCGACTCGAAGTAGTAGAGCAGAACTCGCGGACTGGACCCGACGGCCTTGGCGAGCGGTCGCAGCGAAAGCTCGGCCAGCCCGTGCCGGCAGACGTAATCGACGGCTCGGTCGAGCAGTTCGGCCCGCCGGGCCTCGTCCGCGGTTCGCGACACGGGTTATCCTAGCATACTTGAAACGTTCGTTTCAAGTATGTTAGGTGCCACCCACTGGGTCACGAAGGGCGAAGGGCGAGCCCGCTAGTTTGGAAGTCGGTTTGGAATGGTCGTCATGCCGGAGAAGTTCTGACTCGAATAGTAGCCCAGCCAGTACTGGCCTTCGAACTTAGCGGTTGGATACCGCGCTTCATCAATAATCGGCCGGCCGTCGCTCACGGTCGCGTCCGAGTAGAAGATGTGCGTGGAGTTCGCATCGAGCCTGAAGGCGCCCGAGCAGTACGACGCGTTTAAAACGCGGCGGATCGAGGTCCGTTGCTCGTAGGGCTTCGGATAGATAACCATTCGCCCTTCGATGCCGCCGGCGCATAAATCGGGATCGTCAATAACGATCAATCGGTCGGTCTTCGGATCGACGCCGACGCCTGCGATGTAGCCTCGCGTGGCGCGCAAGTGCGGCTTCCTGCAGTTCTGTGAACCCGCTGGGTACTCGATGACGCCTTGGAACGTCGATCCGTAACCGTCGACGAAGACGTCTCCTTCGTTATTGACGGCGATCGCTTCGCTTGTATTGACGTACGAACACGTCAGCTCTGTTGGGGTCGAGGATCCGCCTTTATACACCGCAACGTTAGCGATATTCATCGCGTAGATGTTACCGTGTTTGTCGACGGCGACGTCGTAGGGATTTCCGTAAGGATCGCTCATCGTCTTTTGCGCCTTCGTGTCGACGTTGTAGGTGACGATCGCGGCCGGCGAATAGCTCGCGACGATCACGACGTCGCCGTCACCGGCGAGCGCGTAAGCGGCGGAGATCCCAAGCGAGCTCGTGAACGGGTTGAGCGACTGACTGCCGTTATGCTGTATTTTAAAGTAGGCGAGACCCCCGGTTTGAGGATCGAACGTTATCAACGCCGGCGTCGTAAGGGCGGGGCTGGCTCGGTGAATTCCCTGCGGCGTTCCCGAGGGTACGCCCGAGACAATGGGCGTCGTCACATTGCCTCCGCAGCCGGCAACAAGAACTGCGGCAAGCCCTAAGGGCGGCCGTGTGAATCTAGATAGATCGAGCATGGGACTCTGCTCCTTTGGGGACCGAAGACTTAGATGCCGTAAGTCATCGTTCCTCGATGCCCTAGGTCATTATTCCCTCCCTTTCCAAGCTGCTACCAAGTCGCGGTGAAAGCACAACGAGGCATACCGCTCGCGCACCGGCCGTTCGTCAATTTGGGCCAGCCGGTGCCGATAGATCGTCCACGCCGCGGCGAGGTGTGCCGTCGCTTGATCCGGCGCGTCCACAGCGTGGAAAGCTCGGGCCCCGGTGAGGAAGAGCGATTCGGGCTCGCCAAAGCGCGTCGGGTCGGCGCGCAACGTGGGCAAGAACTCGTGAGCGCTGCATCGCGCCTGCTCCCATCTGCCGAGATGCAATGCCGCCCAGCAACGATCGGCCAATGCCTCGCAGCGTTGAACTTCTAAACCCGGAAGCGCGAGCAGCGGCATTGTTTGGTCAATGCGGGCGAGTGCCTTTTCAAAGTCACCCTGCGCCGCATCGCAGCGTGCCAGCTTCAGCGTCGCGGGCGCCCTATTCCGTGACGCGGAAGCCGTGCTACGCTCGAGCGCGTCCGAAGCCAGCGTCCGGGCGCGCTCGACATCGCCCTTGCGCAGATACGGTTCGGCAACGACGCAGTCCAACGCTTCGCGAAAGAGCGATGCGTTCGCGTCGTCGGCCATCTTCCTTGTCGCCTCTCCTAGCGCAATCGCGTCGTCCAAACAACCTAAACGTGTGAACAAGAGCGTTTGATTGAGCTGGGCGGCGATGACGTTGCGCGGCCGGTTCAGAGCCCGGAACGCGTCAACGGCTCGAAGGAAATAGCGGCCTGCGTCAGCGACGGCAAAGCGATAGAGCGCGACGACGCCCAATGCATTGGCGGCGGTCCCCTCGTGGCCAAGGTCGCCGCATGCCGACGAGAGCTCGAGCATTCCCAAGGCGTAGCGATGAAGATCGTCGTAGCGATTCTGCCAGTTGGCCAGCCGGCAGGACATCAGCAGCACCGCGAGCCGGCCGCCGGAGTCGTTGCCTTGGCAACTCAGGGCCTCGGCTTTGGCCAGCGCGTCGTGTGCGCGCGTAAAATCGGCGCAGCGATCGAAGATATCGGCCAGCAGGCAATAGCAGCGAGCTTGCGCGGCGATGTCGTCTGCCAAGACTGCAAGCTGCAACGCCTGTTCGCATTCCGCAGCCGCGGTTGCTGCTCGCGACGATACCGCGAGCAGACGGGCTCGAGCAAAGCGGGCTTCAAAAGCGGCGAGCGGCGAAAGAGAGCGATCGGCAAGTGCGATCAGGTCGTCGATCGCCGCACCCTCTTCGGTCCGCCGATCGGTCGCGTGAAGAAGATTGACTCGCCGGCGCGCGAGTTCGCAGCGAGTCTCAAAGTCGCTGGGACCCACGAGCGCGCAGAGCGCATCCAAATCGGCTTCGCGGCTCGCCGAATCGCCGGAACGCGCGTGCGCCGCTTCACGGATAAGTAAGAGCGTTTGTCGCTGCGGATTCGATGTCGCAAGCGCTAAACCGGCCGTAGCTCGCGCCGCTGCGTCGCCGTAGGCAAACCGCGCCAGCGCGAGTTGCGCGGCGCGGGCGTAAAACTCTGCCGCGCTCTGCGGTTGCTCGCCCCGTTCGAAATGACGCGCGATGCGATAGCTCAGCTCGTCCTGCTTGGAAGGGTAGAGCTCTCGCAGCGCGATCGCTACGCGCTCGTGCCGCCGCGTGAGGTCGCGTGCGGACGCTTGCGCATATGCCGTCGCTTCGATGAGATGGTGCGAGAAAGCGTAGTCGCCGCCCGCGACGATCCCCGTATCTCTGATCATTCGTCGGTCTAAAAGCTCGTGCAGCGCGGCGTTCGTCCGCGTCGCGTCCCAGGCAGCGACTTCTTGAAGCAGTTCGATATCAAAAGCGTCACCGACGACCGCAGCGAGCAGCGCCAGCGAGCGGGCGTCCGGCGTCAAACGCGTGAGGCGGGCACGTATTAGCTCGGCAACTCCGCCCGGCAACGCGTCGTGCTGCGGCGCGGCCGTCCCCTGCTCGATCGCCGTCGCGATCAGCTGCGCAAGAAAGAGTGGATTGCCTTCACTTCGGCTAGAGCAGCTGCGGCCATTGCGGATCGGCTGGAAGCCGGCGTAAGAATTTCGTTACCAGCGTGGCAACGTCGCCGGGAGTGATCGGTCCCAGTGCGATAGGTGCGATCGAACGCCCTGGCGTCCCGCGCCTGCGAAGCCGGCGCAACGGGTGCGATCGCGGGACCTCTTCCTCGCGATAGGATGCAACGATGAGTAGGCGCGAGTCGGCAATCCGGCGGGAGAGGTGCTCGAGCAGATCGATCGTCGCGTCGCCTGCCCAATGAATGTCCTCAACGACGAGCAGCGTGGGCCGCTGAAGCGCGAGCGCCTTTAGCACCGCAAAAAAGGCTTCAAAGAGTCGAGTGCGGACTTGGTCGACGGAAATTTGGGGCGCCTCGACAGCGGGTTGGCGCGTTGCGAGATCGGGCAGCAACTCTGATAAAACCGCAATCCACACGCCATCCACGGGCAATCCGGAAATTATCGGCGCGGCGCCGCTCAGGGCGTCAAGGACTGCCTGATACGGAAGGCTCTCGAGCGACGCCGTTGCACCCGCCAAGACTCGTCCACCTTCCGATTCGACCAGACTCTTGAACTCAAAAAGCAAACGGGTCTTACCAGCGCCGGCTTCCGCCCCGATCAGCCCGAGCGTTCCGTTGCCGCGCGCCGCATTCGTCCACCACGCGCGCAGTTGCGCCAGCTCGGCCTCTCGGCCCACAAAAGGCAACCGAAGCCGCGGCGCCTCGCCCTCGATTGCGGCTCGGTCTTTAAGAGCCGGTTCAAGCACGGGTGCGTCGCGCAGCAGCGACTCATAGCAAGCAATCGTTTCCGGCATGGGGTCTGCGCTGAGATCGCGGCGCAGACGCGAAGCAAAGATCTCGAACTGCGCGACGGCGCCGGCGCGATCTCCGAGCGCGTATCGCAGCTCCATGGATTGACGAATGGCATGCTCGCGCCATGGATCGAAAATCAGAAGACGCTGCGCGAAGCGCAGTGCAGCGGGCAAATCGCCGTCTCGCCTCGCCATCGCGATGAGCTTCGCTAAATTCACCAACGCTTGCTCGCGCAGACGTTCTCGTTCGGCAAGGATCCACTCGTCACCAATGCCGGGAAGAAGGTCGCCGGCGTAAAGCAAATCGGCGGCCTCGAGCGATGCCTCGTCGCTGCTGAGGCGCTCGAAATCCGCAACGTCTATGCTGCACGGCGCGTCGGAACTCCACTGCAACGTGCTGCGACCTTGAATCACCACCCACGGCCGGTTCGTTGGTGTCGGGGGAAGAGCCGAGCGGAGATAGTGGAGATGGCGCCGCAAGTTCGCGCGCGCCGTCACTTCATCATCATCGGGCCACAGCGTGAACGCGGTGACGTCGCGCGGCACGGGCTTCTGACGCTTGAGAATGAGATAGGCCAACAGCGGGAGCGTGCGCGGCGGCGCAGCGAATCGCCACGGCGTTTGGCCAAGTGCGAAACCAGCACCGCCGAATAGGCGAACGACCAAGACTTCCGCCGCGGTCGAGCGTTTGCGCCGTGCGGTCCCCACGGCGCGAGAATAGCACAATTATACCGTGCGAGCGGCCTGTCGCTTGTGGATTCTTCCGGCTGCCGGTGACGCGTGCGCGGCTTATCTTGACATTTGTAAAGTAGGCTCTACCCTTAGAACATGAGCCGGTTTGCCAATCTACTTAAGGGCGCGATGGACGAGGCCCGGCTGACGGCGGTCGAGGTTGCGCAGAGCTCGGGGCTGACGGAGTCGGCGATTTCCTTACTACGGGCTGGACGACGCGAGCCGTCGTACCGGACTCTCGCGCGGCTGGCGCACGTTTTTCCAACGCTCCGCGAGCAGTTGGGCGAGCGCGAGGGGCCGTTCGATTCGATCGAGGAGGCGATCTCGGATATCCGCGCCGGCAAGATGGTCGTCGTGCTCGATGACGAGGACCGCGAGAACGAGGGCGACCTCGTAATGGCGGCCCAAATGGTTACGCCCGAGTCGATTAACTTCATGCGCAAGCACGCCGGCGGCTTGATCTGCGTGCCGCTGGTCGGAGCGCGGCTCGACGATCTTCACATTCCGCCGATGGTACGCGATAACACCGCCGTGCACGAAACGGCGTTTACCGTTTCGGTCGAGGCGCGCGGCGTCACCACGACCGGCATTTCGGCCTACGATCGAGCTGCGACGATCAAAAAGCTGCTGGATCCCGAGGCCCGGGCCGCCGACTTCTTGCGGCCGGGGCACACCTTTCCGCTGCGGGCCCGCGACGGCGGGGTGCTCGTACGCGCCGGTCAGACCGAAGCCGCGGTCGATTTAGCTCGTCTTGCGGGTCTGTATCCGGCCGGCGTGATTTGCGAGATCATGGCCGATGACGGCAGCATGGAACGGCTCGAGGGACTCCGCAGCTACGCCGACCGGCACTCGCTCAAACTGATCACGGTCAAGGACCTCATCGCCTATCGGATGCGCACCGAGAAACTCGTCGAGAGGATCGCCGAGTTCGATCTTCCGACCGCGTTTGGCGACTGGAAAGGGGTAGCGTACGGCACGACGACCGACCAGAACACCCACGTCGCGCTCGTGATGGGAGAGATCGGCAGCGGCAGGGAGATTCTCGTTCGCGTCCACTCCGAATGCATGACCGGCGACGCCCTCCACTCCATCCGTTGCGACTGCGCCGCTCAGCGCGACGGAGCTATGGAGATGATCGCCGATGAGGGACGCGGCGTCTTTCTCTACCTGCGACAGGAGGGGCGCGGCATCGGGCTTGCGGACAAGCTGCGCGCGTACGAGTTACAGGACCGCGGAGCCGACACCGTCGAGGCGAATCTCGCCCTAGGGTTGCCGATCGACAAGCGCGACTATGGTATCGGATCGCAGATCCTGGCCGATCTCGGCGTTCGCGAGATGCGCTTGGTCACGAATAATCCGAAGAAGATCTTCGGACTTGAGGGCTACGGTCTTAAGATCGTCGGCCGCGTACCGCTCCAGACGACGCCGACCGCGCATAACCAGCACTATATTGACACCAAACGATCGAAACTCGGCCATATCTTGGACGAAGTCGCCGCTTCATGAAAGACGGCGCGACGCGCCCGATGCCCGATTGCGGGGAGCGGCGTTTTGCCATCGTCGTGGCACGCTTCTACGCGGATCTTGCCGACTTGCTCGTGGACGGCGCGAAGCGCGCGCTGCGCGACTGCAACGTCAAGGACGAAGGGGTCGAGCTGTTTGAGGTCCCGGGATGTTTCGAGCTGCCTTTGGCCTGCCGAAATATTATCGCGAGCCGGCGCTTTGACGCGCTCGTTGCGGTTGGTGCCGTCGTCCGCGGAGAGACCTCACACTACGATTTGATCGCGGGCGAGTGTGCGCGCGGACTCATGGACGTGATGCTTGCGACCGGCACGCCGATCGGCTTTGGCGTCCTGACGACCGAGAATCTCGCACAAGCCCTCGAGCGCGCCGGCCCGAAGGGCGGAGATAAGGGTTACGCGGCCGCAATCGCCGCCGCGGAACTGCTGCAGGAACTGAATGCGATTGGTCGCACCTAGGCCCGTGTTCCGCTGAAATGACTGCGTTTGAAGTGGTCGCCTGGGATGGCGACGCCGTGCGATATCTCGATCAACGCATGCTTCCGCATGAGGTGCGTCACCAACGCGCCCGCACGGCCGACGAAATCGTCGCTGCGATAAAAAACCTCGCGGTACGCGGAGCGCCCTGCATCGGCGTGTTCGGCGGCTACGGCGTCGCGCTGCTTCGCACGACGATCCACGACGATGCGGAGTTCGCAGCGGCGGCACAACGCGTGCGCGAGGCGCGCCCGACCGCCGTCAACTTGGGATGGGCTGTAGACCGCGTGCTCGCTGCGACAGATCCGGTCGGCGAGGCGCGCGCCATCCACGACGAGCAGATCGCAGTCGACGCGGCAATCGCCCGCAATGGACTCGAGCTAATTCCCAAGGGGGCGCGCGTTCTCACGCACTGTAATACTGGTCCGCTCGCGACCGCCGGAGGCGGTACAGCCTTAGGCGTCATCACCGCGGCGCAGCGAGGCGGAAAGAAGCCGCTCGTCTTTGCATGCGAGGCACGCCCGCTGCTTCAGGGTTCGCGGCTGACCTACGTCGAGCTGCAGCAGGCCGGCGTCGAAGCGGTGCTGATCGTCGATTCCGCCGCGGCGATCACGATGAAAGAGCGAGGCATCGATCTGGCGATCGTTGGCGCGGATCGGATCGCAGCCAACGGCGACGTCGCGAACAAGATAGGCACGTACGCCCTGGCCGTTTTGGCCGCGCACCACGGCATACCGTTCTATGTAGCCGCGCCCCGCTCGACGTTCGATCTCTCGCTGCGCAGCGGCGCGGCAATTCCGATCGAGGAGCGCTCCGCCGACGAGGTCGCTTCATTTGCCGGCGCCCGCGCGGCACCCGCAGATGTCGCCGTCTATAATCCGGCTTTCGACGTAACGCCCGGTCACCTCGTCACCGCCTTCGTGACCGAATACGGAGTTTTACGGCCGCCCTACGTCGACTCGATTCCCTCTCTCGAGTTCCGCCCACGCGTCGCTCTATTATCGTAACCGTGTCACCCGTAACGTGTGATTCGTAACGTGTCATTCTGAGCTTGTCGAAGAACGAAGGATGAAGTTTTACGATTTTCTCGACAAGGAGCCGGCGATCGGCAAACTCGTCGTTATCGAGGGGACCGAACGCGTGCTGGCGGATCGCGCGCTGGAGGTGCTGCTCGATCGCGTTTTGCCTAGCGACGTTCGCGAGCTGAATCTCGCGCGATTTACCGCTGACGACGTCGCGGACGTCGCGCGCGTTGCCGACGCGCTAGCGGCGATGCCGTTTCTTGCCAATCGGCGCGTCGTGGTCGTGACCGATACCCAAACGTTGCGCGCCGAGGCCCGGCGCGAGCTCCTTGCGGTAGCGCAGACGGTGCCGGAGGGTAATACGCTCGTACTTTTCGACCTTCTTTCACCGCGCGCGAAGGCGCCGCAGCCTTTTGGCGCGGCGGCGGGTCGCGCGGCCTTGCGCGTTGATACAACGGCTGGTGAAGAGACCCGCGCGCGCTTCGTTCAAGAGACGCTGGCGCGCTTGAACGCGAGAGCCGAGCCGCGGGTTATCGGCGAGCTTGCGCGCGGTGAGGCGCAGCTTGCAGCCGTTCGTAACGACCTCGAAAAGCTCGCGCTGGCGGACAAGGAGATTACCCTCAAAGACCTAGCGCGCGAAGCGCTGACGATCGAGGATCCGAAAATCTACGAATACGCGCAGGCGCTTACCGCCGGGAGAATCGCGGATGCGCTGGCCATCGCGCACGAGTATTTCGCCAACGATCCACGGAACGCGGCGGTGCCGCTGCTCTCGGCGCTCGCCACGGAGTGCGGCTACATCTGGGAGCTCACGCGTTCCAAGGGCAAACTTCCCGAGCGTTGGCGCTGGCGCGAGCCGTACGTGCGGCCGCTTTCGAAGCGCATCGGCGCAGGCCGGGCGCGAGCGGCGTACGAGCGCGCGGTTCGAGGCGTCGCAGCGGTCGTCACCGGCCGAGCGGGAAGCGATCCAGACGATCAACGAGCGCTCGTCGACCGTATCACCGTCGAACTTTCAATCCTCTCGCGGCGGTAGCACGCGTGACTGCCGAGGACCGCGCGCGAAGCGTCTTTGCTTCGCGTTCCTTCAGGCGATATTTTGCGGGTCAATCGCTCAGTTACATAGGCGATGGTTTGCGGATACTCTCAGTGCCGCTGCTTGCGTTCCACCTCACGCACTCGGCACTCTCGACGGGGACCGCGCTGATCTGCGAAGTCGTGCCTTTCTCGCTCTTCGCGCTCGTCGGCGGGTCACTGGCCGATCGGCTCGACCGCCGCCGGCTGATGATCGGCTGCGACGCCGTCCGCTTCGTTATCATGAGCCTGTTTGCGTTCGGATACGCGTTTCACGCGCTCACGCTCCCGATGATCTACGGCGGCTTGGTAATCATGTCCATCTGCGCGGCCGGATTCCTCGGCGGCCAGTCATCGAGCTTGCCGTACCTGCTCGGCCAGGATCAGGCGACCAAGGGAATCGCCGTGCTGATCGCAGCCGAGAATTCGTCGAATCTCATCACGCCGGCGATCGGCGGTGCGCTCTTTGCATATTTCGGTCCGCTTCCGGCGCTCACAATCAACGCGCTGACGTATCTAGCCTCGCAGCTCTCGCTCGTCTGGATTCCATCGCTTGGGCCCGATCGCATAGTCGGGATGCCGACGCTGCGGCACCTGGTCGCCGACGTGGCGTTGGGCTATCGTCACCTGTGGGGCGATCTCGGCATGCGCGCGCAAGCGTTCGTCGCGTTCTCGTTCAACATATTCGGCTTCGGCGGCTACGCGATCTTGATTCCCTTTCTGAAGAAGGGTTTCGACGCGACCGATCAGCAGGTCGGAATTTTCTTCGGCATCTCGGCGCTCGGCGCGATCGCCGGGGCGTCGCTCGCGGCGCGCTACCCCGACCGCTGGCCATTCGGACGCGCTCTCGTGGTCGCCTACGTTCTCGACGCGCTTATCTTTCTGCCGGTCGTGCTGGTATCGAACATCTGGCTGGCGGCGTTCTTTTGGGGAACGTCGAACGCGCTTGCCAACTTCCAAATCGCGCAGATTCTTGGCTTTCGAATGCGCGTCACACCGCCGGAGCTGGTTGGAAGGGTAATGGG
Source organism: Vulcanimicrobiota bacterium (assembly GCA_963748875.1). Classification (GTDB taxonomy): domain Bacteria; phylum Vulcanimicrobiota; class Vulcanimicrobiia; order Vulcanimicrobiales; family Vulcanimicrobiaceae; genus Cybelea. The sequence continues at coordinate 2,778,120 of CAVVKC010000001.1, read as the reverse complement.
CGCGGTGCGATTGCTGGTGCTGGCCGGCATCGCGCCCGGGATCCTGTTCTTCGGCTGGGTTGCCGATCACCGCTCGCCGCACGTCGCGATGTCGATTTCTGCGGCCGGCGCTATGGTGATTGCGCTCGTTACGCTATGCACGCCGGCCATCCGAAACGAAACCCGCTAACACAATTTCATGCCAACCGCGACGGCGGGTACGAGCCGCACGAGGACCGTCTGACCGAGCGCCGCAGCAGGACTGCGGAAGGCGCGAGGCAGTCGATAGGAGCGCGACAGGAAGTCGCGCGACGAATGTGTCCGAGTTGGCGCGTGCCCGCCGTCGCATTAAATACTCCACTGCCAGGCGTTCCAGGATTCGATGACCGGGTTGGGTGCGAAGCCGTGGAAGTCGACGGAGATCGCCTCCTGCTGGCGCTGCCACCAGAAAAAGATCATCGGATTGTCGATCGAGAGCAGCCGCTCTACTCTTGAGTATGCGAGCTTGCGCGTGGCGCGGTCGTACTGGGTTAAGGCTTGCTCTTGCGCGGAGTCCATCGCGCGGCTGCAATACCGCGGGTCATTGTAGCCATGCGGTGGAAAATTATTGCAGGTCAGCTGCGAGGAATTGTCGGGATCGATTCCCGCGTACCAGCCGTAGGCAAGGAGATCGAACTTGCCGCCGTGCTGAATCCCGCCCATCGCTTTAGGCGCATAAAGTATATCGGGTAGATAGTACTTGATGCTGACCGCGATGCCGATCCGGCGAAGGGCGGCCTGAATCAGCAGGCTGAGCGAGCGTTCCGTCGCCGAAGTCGAGCTCGTCGCGAGCAGAAGCTCCAGCGGACGTCCCTTCTTTCGCAGCGTACCGTCGGGTCCCGCGATCCATCCGGCGTCCGCGAGCATCGCCTTCGCGGCGTCCGGATCGAATGGGACCGATTTCACCGACGGGTCGAAGGCCCACATCCAGTCCGGAATATCTTCGGTCGCCCTCGTTACCTGACCGAACGTGAGTTGACGCGTCAGCGCGTTCTTGTCGATCGCTGCGGCGATTGCCGTCCGCACCCGGGGGTCGGCAAGGACGGGATGTGAGAGGTTGAGCTCGACGCCTTCGTAGGCGTTCATGTTGACCCAGACGATTTGTACGTCGGGTAGAGTGCGAAGCGCGGGATACGTTTGGATCGAGGGTTGAAAAATATAATCAATCGCATGGGTGCGAAGCAAGTTGATCGCCGACTGTTCGTCGGGGACGAACTCGATCTCAATGCGGTTCAAGCCGGGCGTCCCTTGGAAGAAGGTGGGGTTCGCGCTGAGCACGATTCGGTCGCCACGCCGCCACCGATCGAAGCGAAACGGACCATCTGAGACGGTCGGCGTCGCGTCGAACGGGATGTTATTGATATCGGCGTACCGCGAGAGCACGTGCGCCGGAACGATCTCGTACGGTTGATCGCTCTCAGCGAAGAACGTGTTCACGAACGGCGAGAAGCGTCGCTTTAAGTGAACGACGACCGTATGCGCGTCGGGTGCGTCAACCGAGCCGACGTCATCGTATCCGTGACGCGAGACGACGTTGTTGTTCGTACTTTCAATCGCTTGCCAAGACCAAATCACGTCGCGCGAGGTCACCGGGACACCGTCGCTCCAGGTCGCGTTCCGCCGCAAGTGATAGACGATCGTGCGGCCGTCCGCGCTGATGCCGCCGTTTGGCTGCGTCGGCACGGCCGTCGCCAGCATCGGCACGGGATCGCCGCGCGGATTCGCGGAGACCAACGGTTCGAAGAGCAGGCGGTCGATGAAAACTTCGTAGGTCGTTCCGGCGAGCAGGGGGTTGAGGTTCTTCGGCTCCTCGCCGATAGAAATGCGGAGCAGTCCTGGTTGCGTCCATGAGTGGCGCGCTCCGTGGTACGCTCCTTGCCTCGAGCAACCGGAACTCGCGACGGCCACAACGAGCAGCAACGCCGCCGGCGTCTTCATTAGATAGGGGCAGTACGGTGACGAGGCGGTGCCTTCCCGCGGGGCGAAGGGCAGCCTCGTCCATGGATTACGAATCCTACGCCTCGCCATTCTCGTGGAGGTATGGCCGCGCAGCGTTACGTTCGCTCTTCTCGGAGCGGATGCGGCGCCGGCTCTGGCGTGCCGTATGGGTCGCGCTCGCCGAAGCACAATCCGCGCAAGGGCTGATTGAGGAGGCAGAAGTCGCCGACCTGCGCGCGCACGCCGGCGACATTGACGTCGAAGCGGCGATCGAAATCGAGCGCGAGATCCATCACGATCTAATGGCCGAGATTCGGGTCTTCGCGCAGCAAGCACGTCGCGGCGGCGGCAAGCTGCATCTTGGCGCGACCTCGATGGACGTCGAGGACACCGTCGAAACGTACCGGTTACGGCTGGCGCTTTCGTACATCGGCGAGAACCTCTCCGAGCTGCTCGCCGCATTCCGGACGAAGATTCGAACGTATGCCGATCTCGTCTGCATGGCGTACACGCATTTGCAGCCGGCCGAGCCTACGACGCTGGGATATCGTCTCGCGGCCTACGCGCAAGACTTGCTCGTCGATGACGAAAACTTGCGGTTCGTCTTCCAAAACTTAACGACGAAGGGATTGCGCGGTGCGGTCGGCACGGCCGCTTCTTACGAACGCCTGATCCGCCACAGCGGTCGTTCCGGCGAGATCGAAGCGTACGTGCTCGAGCGTTTCGGGCTGCTCGCGCGCGAGGTCAGCACTCAGACCTATCCGCGCAAGCTCGACTACCTCTTGCTCGCCGCACTCGCCGGCCTTGGCACCTCACTCTCGAAGTTTGCGGCCGACGTGCGAATTTTGAGTAGCCCGGGTTTCGGCGAAGTCGCGGAGCCGTTCGCGAAGGAGCAGGTCGGAAGTTCGGTGATGCCGTTCAAGCAGAATCCGATTCTTTGCGAGCGAATTGGGTCGCTGGCGCGCCTGCTTCCGACGTATGCCGGCGTGACTTGGCAAAATGCCGCGACAAACTTTCTCGAGCGCACGCTCGACGACAGCGCGAACCGCCGGATCGTTCTTCCCGAAGCGCTGCTCTGCGCCGACGAAATCGTGACGATCGCTCGGACGGTTGTCGAAGGGCTGAGAATCGACGAGCGGCGAATCGCGGCTAACGTTCGCACGTATGCGCCGTTCGCCGGTACCCAAGCGGTGATGTTGGAGGCGACTCGCGCCGGCGGAGACCGTCAGCGCCTGCACGAAATACTACGCAGTGCATCAATGGAGGCGTGGGCCGCGGTGGGACGTGGCGAGGACAACCCGCTTTCGCGCCTGCTTCCCGAGGAGCCCGAGTTGACCGCGCTCATCGATCCCGCCGAGATTCGGCGGCTGCTCGACCCCAGCACCTATGTCGGCACCGCGCCCCAGCGCGCGCGGCTGCTCGCCGACCGCATCGATACGCTCGCGCCGTTTCCGCGCCAAACCGAGGTGCGTCTCTAGTGGAGGCTTCGAGTGAATAAGGGCATCGAGATCGCGCGCGGCAAGACGAAGGTCCTTTACGAGAATCCGGGACAGCCGCATCAACTCGTCGTCGCGCAGACCGATAGCATCTCGGCCGGCGACGGCGCGCGGCGTCACGAGATCCAGGGTAAAGGGCGCTTGGCAGCTCAGACGACCGCACGGGTATTTCGCTTGCTCAATCTTTGCGGGTTGCCGACCCACTATCTCAACGGAGGCGAGGACGACGACAACAACGAGATGGTCGTCCGCCGCTGCAACATGATTCCGTTGGAGGTCGTAACCCGCGGTGTCGCCGCCGGCTCGTTCGTCAAGCGCAACCCGGGTGTACAGCGCGGCGCGCTGCTCGTGCCGCGAGTGATCGAGTTTTTCTTTAAGGACGACGCTGCCCACGATCCCCTCATTACACCCGACCAAATCGTCGCGCAAAACATCGCCGCGCCGCAGGAAGTCGGCGTAATGACCGAGCTGGCGCGTTTGACCTTCGACATACTCTCCCACGCATGGCGAAAGCGCGACGTGCTGCTCGTTGACCTGAAGATCGAGTTCGGTCGTCTGGCCGGTGGCGAGAACCAAGGTCAGCTCGTGATCGCCGACGTGATTGACAACGATTCGTGGCGAATTTGGCCGCAGGGGCGCGAAGAGCTAATGCTTGACAAGCAGATGTACCGCAACCTCGAAACGGTTGACGACGCAGCATTAGAACGGGTGAAGCGAGCCTACGAACGGGTTGGGGACCTAGTGGGGACGTTTCCCGTGATGCGACCTGGAATGGCGGCGGTGATCGCCGACTCGCCGGAGCAGGTCGAGAATGCAAACGAAGTCGTGAAGATCCTGGGGCAGCTCGGCTTGCCGACGGTTCGGCACGTTGCAAGCCCAACCGCGACGCCTGGATTCGTGCTGCAGTTAGCGCAGCAGCTCGAGGCGAGCTTCGCGCGCTTGATCCTCGTTGCGGTTGGCGATAACGACCTGCTCCGCTCGATGCTCGACGCAACATCCTCGGCACCGGTGCTCGATGGGACGGTCGAGCCGCATCAGCTGGCGATGCAGAGCGCCAAGCTTTTGGGTCTTGAAGATACGGTGTTGTATGGGCGGACGCTTTTGATGCAAGCCAACGCGCGCTCGAGCGTCCTTCACGCGGATGCGTCATTGCAGCAACAGGTACCGATGCCGAATGGAGCCGCGCTTGGTTAGTGGGCTCTCCGGAGCTCCGAACGTCGCGTTGCGCGACGACGAGCTGCAGCGAATCGCGCAGCGGCTCGGGCGCGAACCTTCGATCGTCGAGCTGCACGCTTTTGACGCACAGTGGAGCGAGCACTGCAGCTATAAGTCGAGCCGGCACCATCTGAAGCGCCTTCCGACTAGCGGCGCGAGCGTCGTACTGGGACCCGGTGAGGATGCAGGCGTGCTCCACCTCGGTACGCACGCAGGGGACCGCTACTCGGTCGTCATCGCCCACGAGTCGCACAATCATCCTTCCCAAGTCGTTCCCTTCGAGGGTGCGGCGACCGGCATCGGCGGGATCGTGCGCGACGTGCTCTGCATGGGCGCCGAGGTCATCGCTGTCGCCGATCCGCTGCGTTTCGGGCATTTCGATCAAAGGACGCGTCACATCGCGCGGGGCGTGGTTGATGGAATCGGCGCGTATGGCAACGCGATCGGGGTTCCGAACATCGCGGGCGACGTATATTTCGAAGAAGGCTTCGACGAGAATTGCCTCGTCAACGTCGTCGCGCTCGGCATCGTCAAAGAGACCGATCTCATTCACTCGTACGCTCCAAAGGGCGCCGACGACTGGGCAATCGTGCTGGTCGGGAAGGCGACGGATCCGAGCGGATTCGGCGGCGCCTCGTTCTCGTCGCTGACGCTCGACGCGAAGGAGGTCGAGCTCAACAAAGGCGCGGTCCAAGTGCCGGATCCGTTCTTGAAAAACGTCTTGATGCGCGCGAGCTACCGCGTCTTCGGCCTGTTGCGCGAGCAAAAGATTGCCGCCGCTTTTAAGGATCTGGGAGCCGGCGGAATTATGGGCTGCTCGGCGGAGATCGCTTCGCACGGGGGCTATGGAGCGCAGATCAATCTCGATGCGGTAAACGTTGCCGTGGGCGGCATGCGGCCCGAAGTAATTGCGGTCGGCGAGACGCAGGAACGCCTGCTATGGGTTCTTCCGCCGGACGTCGCGCGCGAGGTGGTGCGAATCTACAACGAAGAGTTTACGCTACCCGAAATCGCGTTCAACGCGCGAGCGACGGTGATTGGGCGGGTCACGGCGGAACGGCGCTACGTCATGCGGTACCGCGGTGAGGTCGTGATGGACGTCGAGAGCGAGTTTCTCACCGGTTCGATCCGGGACGAGCTGCCGTACACGCAGATCATTCGCCACGCTGGATCGAGTGTCGAACTCCCGGCCGTTGACGTTGAGGCGTTGTTTCCGCAGGTGCTGGCGCATCCCGACGTCGCATCGCGCGAGCCGCTCTATCGGCGTTACGACGCGGTCGTCCGCGGCTGCACTGTCTTACCGCGCGGCGCTGCCGACGCGGGCGTTCTTGCGCCGATACCAGGCAGCCGGCTCGGCGTCGCGCTTGCGGTCGCCGGAAATCCGCGCTATGGCCGAATTGACCCCGCGTACGCCGCCGAGCGTGCCGTCGCCGAAGCGATGCGCCGCGTCGTTGCCGTCGGTGCTCGGCCGATCGGACTTACCGACTGCCTAAACTTTGGAAATCCGCGCAAGCAAGACCAATACGGCGCTTTCGTCGAGGCGGTCGACGGACTCGCGCGGGCCGCAACCGAGCTCGACCTGCCGTTCGTTTCCGGCAACGTGAGCCTCTACAACGAATCGTCCAGTGGACGCGCGGTTCCCGCATCGGCAATCGTCGCCTGCATCGGCGCGCTCGACGACGTTGGAAACACGGTCACACCGGGTTTGAAAGCGGTGGGATCGACGCTGCTTTGGATCGGAAGCCGCGAACTCGTCGTAGGCGGTTCGGTCCTGGGCGAGTTGCTCGGCACCGAAGGCCCGTTGCCCGCGATCTCGTACGAGGGCGAACGAGCCGCCGTCGGAATTCTGCACGACGCGGTCGCCCGCGGTCTGGTTCGCTCCTGTCGCGCGATCGCCGACGGCGGAATGCTGACCGCGCTGGCGCGCCTCGGCTTTGACGCGATGCTGCGTGGGCGTGAGATCGGCGCCGAGATCGACTTCGGCAATCCTCTCTGCGAGAGCGGCGGATTCATCTGCGAAGTAAGCGATGCGAGCGAGATCGATCTCACTGGGACGCTGCGAATCGGTGAGACGATTGCCGGTTCGGAGCTAGTCGTCAACGGAGTACGCTTCGAAATGCCACATTTGTACGAGATTTGGTCGCGCCCGCTCGCCGAACTCTACCCATGAGCGCCCGCATCGCCGTACCGGTTTTCCCAGGCACCAACTCTGAGGACGAAACCGTACGTCTGCTACGCGACTGCGGCGGCGACGCGCATCTCGTTCACTGGTCGGAGCCGCAGCGACTCGCGGAGTACGATGCGTACGTGCTCTCCGGCGGCTTCGCGTACGAGGACCGCATACGCGCCGGCGCGATCGCCGCGCACGACCGCATCCTCGACTTCGTGATTGATGGCGCTGCTGCCGGAAAGCTCGTCTTCGGAATCTGCAACGGAGCGCAGATTCTGCTCGAGGCGGGACTGGTGCCCGGCACCGAAAGCGCGCGCAAACCGACGGCCGCTTTCGCTGCCAATGCACCCGAGCCGCACTTCGTCTGCCGGCACGTCTACCTAAAGCTCGCCGTCGAGCCGGCACGCTGCGCGATCACCGCATCGTTGTCTTCCGGAGCGCTGGTGCCGGCGTGGGCGGCACATGCGGAAGGGCGCCTGGCTGCGACGCCCGAGCACCTCGATGAGATCGTTGCGGGGGACCATCTCGCATTCGTCTATGCAAACGCCGACGGCACCGTGAGCGACGCGGCGGTCCCGAACGGCTCGGCGCTGCGCTGTGCGGGTTTGGTGAATCGCGCCGGCAACGTGCTCGCGATCATGCCGCACCCCGAACGCGACGGTTGGAACTTCAACCATCTCGACCGGCGTGACGGCGACGATGTACTTGCTCCGTCCGGCGGCGCACTGCTCTTCCGCAGCTTCGTCCAAGCGCTCTCGTAATGCGCGCGGTTGCGATTGGTTTAAAAATCCCCGACAACGCGGCCTATACCGCGCGCGTGGCGCTGCGCCGCTTAGGCGTGGACGTCGAGCGCGTCGAGCGCAGCGAGGTTTGGTTCTTTGACGAGAGCGACGACACGGTGCTCGAGCGGCGCATTGTGGACGACGAAACGATCTTCAATCCAAACAAGCACCGTCTAGCGCTGCTCGACCAGTCCGTTCCTCGTCCCGGCGAGGTTTGGATCGAGCCTCTCTCGCCGGCATCGCGCGGCCCGGCAGCGGTTGCGTGGCGGCTTTTCGATGCGAACGGCGAACCGGTCGCGCGCGCGATACTCGACGCCGCAATCGAGCGTCTTTTGTGCAATCCGGCGATCGATCGTGCCGTCACCGAGGGCGACGGAAGCGACCGGGACATTCCAATCGGAAGCGAGTAGTAGGAATCGAATGGATCGACCGTATACGATCGCGACGCTCGGCTCGCATTCCGCGCTGCAGATACTCAAAGGGGCCCACGACGAGGGATTTCGCACGCTGGCGATATCGAATCGCGATACCGAGCGACTCTACCGCTCCTTTGCCTTCGTGGACGAGGTGATCGCGCTGAACGACTATTCGGAGTTCATGACGCATATTGAGGAGCTCCAGAAGCGCAAGGTCATCATTGTCCCGCATGGCTCGTTCGTCGCCTATCTGTCGCTCGACGAGCACAAGAAGATGACGATCCCCTATTTTGGAAACAAGGCAGTGCTCGATTGGGAGGCCAGCCGCGAACTGCAGCGCCAGTGGCTCTCGCGAGCCGGCCTCAAGCTGCCGCGCCAATTTCGCAGCGCTGGCGAGATCGACCGGCCGGTCATCGTCAAGCTGTACGGGGCTGCCGGCGGCAAAGGTTACATGTTTATTAGGGACACGCACGACTTCGAGGCGCGAGCCGCGCATCTCAAGGAAGCCTATACGATTCAGGAATACATCATCGGGGTACCGCTCTACATCCACTACTTCTACTCGCCGCTGCAGCGCAAACTCGAAATCATGTCAATGGACCGCCGCTACGAGACCAACGTAGACTCACTGGGGCGCATCCCTGCGGCGGCGCAGGAAGGCATGGACGTCAGCCCGTCCTACGTCGTCGTGGGCAACCAGCCGGTCTCGTTGCGTGAATCGATGCTTGCCGAAGCGCTGCGTATGGGCGACGACGTCGTCCGCGTCAGCCAAGAGATCTGCGGGCCCAAAGGGCTCTTCGGCGCGTTTTGCATCGAAACGATCATTACGCCCGACATCCATTTCTACGTCATGGAGATCTCGGCGCGCATCGTTGCCGGGACGAATCTCTTCATTGATGGTTCGCCCTACTCTTACCTTAACTACTCCGAACCGATGTCGACCGGCCGGCGAATCGCCCGCGAGATCAAGAACGCCTTATTAACGAACAATCTGCACTTGGTGCTCGATGACTCGAGCGTTTTGTAGAGCCGCGGCGCTGGTACTCGTGGGAATCGTGGCGGCCGGAGTTCCGACCGTAGCGCGCGCCACGTTGGAGGTGGATCCGGCGGTGCTCTACGCGCAAATGAAGGACGCCTACGCGAAGGGAGCGGCCGCAGGCTGGGATTTTCGCTCGGAAGAGATCTATCTCTCTACCATCTTCAACGCCGGGCGCGCGTACTCGCTGCAGTATCCCAACGACCCGGCATACGGCGAACTGGCGACGCTCACGGTCCGTATCGGTGCGGGTCTTCATTATAATCCGCTGACTAATCACGACGGCGCCGTTTGGTGGGTGCGCGAGGCGGCCGACTGGGTCTCCAAGCACTCCGAGGATCTTGCCCTGCTGTCGCAAGCGCAAAGTTTGCTGCAGCGCGTCAACTCCGAGGACGATCCGGCTGTGCTTGCGACGTTTGCGGATGCCGACGCTACCGCGAACGTCAAGAACTATCCGGGCGATATTGATGCACTTCTGATTCAGACCGAAGCCCCGTGGCGCGCATGGCTTTTGACCCAAAAACCGTCCTGGAGGTCGCTGGCGATCGCGCGCGCGGCAGCGCCGAACTTTCCGGTCGCGCACCTGCCGACGAACTGGGGAAACGAGCTCGTGAACGTCGCCAGCAGCGCCTCGACGGAGCGCGGGTACACGGCCGCCGACGTGACGAACGCGCAGACGTTCATCGCGCGTCTCAAAGCAGTCGATCCGATCCGCGTCATTGCGACGGTCCAAGCCTTGCCGCACGACGTCTATCTCACGACGCTGGCGCCTGCCGACGAATACTTCGGCCCCTTGAACATGTCGATTCTCGAGATAGAAAACCGTCTAAAGCATATCAATTTCATGCTCGACTACAACTACGGAAATCAGGAGAGCGATGACGGTGCGAACGTTGCGCACGCGATCGTGGACATGCAAAAAGTCTATCCACGCGATCGCGACCTGCCGATGCTGCTCTATTGGTGCTATACGACCCTGCAGCGCATGAGCGACGAGCAGGCGCGAACCACTGCCCGTCATATCAAAGCGATTCTGACGATCGAGTACCAGGACAGCCCGCAGGCCCGAAAACTTCTCGGCACCTAACGCATGGCACCGGTTCTGGCCGATCGCCTGCAGTTTGCCTTTACGGTGATGTTCCACTATCTTTTCCCGATCACGACGATGGGGCTGGCGCCGTTTGTGGCGGCGTACACGTGGAAGGCGGCGTACAAGCGTGACGAGGATGCGGCGAGCATCGCGCGTTTTCTGACAAAAATCTTTGCGATCAATTTCGCAGCCGGCGTCGTCACCGGGATCCCGATGGAGTTTCAGTTCGGTACGAACTGGGCCGCGTTTTCGCGGCGGGGCGGGTCGGTCGTCGGTCAACCGCTGGCGATGGAGAGCGTCTTTGCCTTTTTTCTCGAGTCGGTCTTTTTGGGGGTGCTGCTCTACCGCCGTCGCGGAGTGCCCTCGCCGTTCGTCGCTTGGTCGGCCGTGCTGGTCTGCGCCGGATCGTGGCTCTCGGGATTCTTCGTCGTCGCAACCGAGGCGTGGATGCAGCACCCGGTCGGTTATAGCATCGCGTCGGACGGTACGATTCTTCTCGATGACATCTGGGCGGTTCTAACGTCGCCATTCCTCGGCTGGCAGTTCGTGCACGTCTTGGTGGGGGCGCTGGTGGCCGGAGCCTTTCTCGTTGCCGGGATCGGCGCGTACTTCGTGCTGGCGCGCCGCGACGAAGCAATTGGACGGCGACTTACGCGCGCGGGCGCGATTGCGGGCTTGATCTTTGCAACGCTGGCGATCTTTCCGACCGGTGACGGCAATGGCCGGAACGTCACAGCCGCTCAGCCCGTCAAGCTCGCCGCGATGGAGGGACTCTTTGCAACGACGCGCGGCGCGCCGCTGGCCATCATCGGTATGCCCGACGTCGCCACCCGCCGTCTGATCGACCCGATCTTCGTGCCCCGTTTCCTGAGTTTTCTTGCGTATGGAAATTTCGAGGCCAATGTGCGAGGTCTCAACACCTACCGGCGCGACCTGTGGCCACCGGTCGAGGTCACGTATTACTCGTATCGCATCATGGTCGGTCTGGGAACAATTTTTGTTGCGGTTGGAGCGGCGGCGGTTCTGTTGCTGATGCTGGGAGGGCTTTGGCAAGCACGTTGGCTGCTCTGGGTGCTGATGCTGATGATGCCGTTTCCATACATCGCAAACGAAGCGGGATGGGTCGTTGCGGAGGTCGGGCGGCAGCCTTGGATCATCTACGGCCTGATGCGGACCAACGTTGCGAACTCTCCGACCGTCGGAAACGGCGAGACGATCTTCACGCTCATGGGCTTCGCGGGGATGTATCTTTTGCTCGGCGTGCTCGTCCTGTATCTCGTCCTGCGCGAGATCGGAGTGGGGCCGCGGGGTGACACAGCGTGAGCGTCGCAGGATTTGTCGTCGTCGCGTTCATGTTGACCGTTTACGTCTTGCTCGACGGCTACGATCTGGGTGTTGCCGCGATCGTGCCGCTGATCGCGCGCAACGATCGCGAGCGAGCAGCGGTGATGGCTGGGATCGGACCGTTTTGGAACGGCAACGAGGTTTGGCTCATTGCCGCGGCGGCCGCCCTCTTTGCGCTCTTTCCTTCGGCTTACGCGGCTTCGTTCTCTGGATTTTATCTGCCGTTCGTGATCGCGCTCTGGCTGCTGATGTTTCGCGGCATTGCAATGGAGTTGCGCGGTCATTTCGACTCTGAGTTGTGGCATCAGTTTTGGGACGCGGCGTTCTTTGCGTCGAGCGCGCTGCTGATCTTCGTCTTGGGCATCGCGCTCGGCAACCTGCTGCGCGGCGTTCCACTCGACCGCGAAGGATACTTTCGCGGGACGTTCTCGTTTTTACTCAATCCTTACTCGCTAATCGTCGGGGCGTTTTCGGTCGCGACGCTGGCAATTCACGGCGCAACCTTTGCCGCGATGCGAATCGATGGGCCGCCCGGCGCACGCGCGACCGGCGTCGTAAAAAGGGGTTGGTGGCTCGTGCTGGCGCTCTACCTCGGCGTCACGGCCCTCACGTTCGCTATTCACGCACCGAGTCGCGTTTGGCTCGCGGCGCTACCCCCGCTCTCGCTGATCGCGCTCTTCGCTGCGGCGTGGAATGCGAGCGCCGGCAACGCGGTCCGCGCCTTCGCGATGTCGTCGTGCTTTATTGCCACCCTGCTAGTGGCTTCGGCTGGGACGCTCTTCCCGTACTTGCTGCCCGCTTTCCCAGCCGGGACCGGGCGCGGCGGTATCTCGATCTTCGACGCGGCGCCTTCGGCGGTCGCTTTGGCCTGTGCGCTGATCGTCAACGTTGCCGGTATCGTGATCGTCGGTATCTACAGCTCGATCGTCTGGCGGGCAATGGCCGGCAAGGTTCGCGTCGAATGACGCCGCAGTGATTACCGGGGAGGTTGCTCGCGCGCTCGCCGCCTACGACCGCTCGCGCCTGACGCTATGCTCGATCGGAAGCCATTCGGCGCTCGAGATCGCGTATGGCGCGCGTGCGCAAGAGCTGCGAAATCTGGTCGTTACCGCGAAAGGTCGCGAGCGTACCTATGTCCGGTACTTTGCGGCGCGCGAGCGGCCCGTGCGGCGCGGCTGCGTTGACGGAGTCGTCGAGCTTGACTCGTTTCCCGATATTCTCAACGACGACGTGCAAGAGCGCCTTCTGCGCGAGAACGTTCTCTTTGTCCCGAACCGCTCGTTCGAAGTCTATTTGCGCCAAAAGTACGAGTACGACGAGATCGAACGGCGGATGCTGGTGCCCTTTTTGGGTAACCGCCGCCTTCTTAAAGCGGAAGAACGCGGCGGTGACACCGATCAGTACGCGTTGCTGACCAAGGCCGGCATCCGGCATCCCGAGCGCTTCGCGTCGCCGAGCGAGATCGATCGGCTCGTTATGGTGAAGGCGCCGCACGCTCGCGTCAGCTTCGAGCGCGGTTTTTTCTTAGCGTCATCAAGCCAAGAGTTCCAGGCCACCGGCGACCGGTTGATCGCGGAAGGCGCCTTGACGCCCGAAGGTCTGGCGACGGCGCGGATCGAGGAATACGCGCTCGGACCCTCGGTCAACTTCAACTTCTTTTACTCGCCGCTGCTCGGCGAGCTCGAGCTCTCCGGTACGGACACCCGGCGCCAGACGAACCTCGAAGGCTTTCGCAATCTGCCCCCTGCCGCGCTCGACGCCGTTCGTGGCGTTGCGATGCGCCTGGAGGAAGCCGGGCACGTCGCGGTCACCGTTCTGGAATCCATGCTCGAGCCCGCCTTCGAGATGGGAGAACGTTTCGTCACGGCTGCTCGCGAACTGCAGCCGCCGGGCGTGATCGGTCCCTTTGCGCTTCAGTGCGTCGTGGCTGCCGGACCGCCGAAGGAGCTCGTCTGTTATGACGTTTCGCTGAGGATGCCCGGCTCGCCCGGAACGCGTTACACGCCGTATTCGGCCTATCGTTGGGGGCGCGACGTTTCGGTCGGCGAGCGTGTTGCCATGGAAGTCGTCATGGCGCGCGACACCGATCGGCTCGGAGATGTGTTGACATGAAGCATCCAAGACTCATCTGATGGAGGAAATATGACGGTCGATTCAGTGCAATCCCGCAGCGGAGTAATTGCCTTCAAGGGAAGTCCGATGACGCTGCTCGGCCCGGAGCTGCGCGTCGGCGACCCGGCGCCGCAGTTCTCGTTGACCGCGAGCGATCTTTCGCCGGTCAACCTGGACATTCTCACAGACGAGGGCAAACGCGCCGCGATGCTCATCGTGGTGCCATCGCTCGACACGAGCGTCTGCTCGCTCGAATCACAAAAATTCAATGCGCGCAGCAACGAGCTCCCTACCGGCGTTCGAGTCGCCGTCGTCAGCCTAGACTTGCCGTTTGCGCAAACTCGCTGGTGCGGTGCGCAGGGCGACGTCAAGCTCGAAATGCTCTCGGACTATCGCGACCACACCTTCGGATTGAACTACGGGCTCCTGATCGAAGAGCTCGGACTGCTCGCGCGCGCGATCGTCGTGATCGGTAAGGACAGGGTGGTTTCCTACGTCCAGATCGTTCCGGAAGTCGCGAACGAACCTGATTACGACGCAGCCTTGAAGGCAGCCGTCGCGGCAGCATAGACGATCCGTGACCGAGACGGTCTTCATTCTCGATTTCGGCGCACAGTACGGGCAGCTGATCGCGCGCCGGACCCGTGAGCTCGGCGTCTACTGCGAGATCGTTCCGCACGACACGCCATGGAAGAAGCTCGCCGCGCGCGAGCCGGCGGCGCTGATTCTCTCGGGCGGTCCGGAAAGCGCGCTGGTTGACGGCGCGCCGGAAATGGATAAGGAAATCGTAGACTCCGGCCTGCCGATCCTCGGCATCTGCTACGGCATGCAGCTGCTGGCGCGCGAGGTCGGCGCCGAGCTGGTCAAGCTCGAGCATGCCGAGTACGGTCCGAGCACGCTGGTTGTCGGCGATAAAGAGACGCCGCTGTTCGACGGAGTCCCGGAAGAATCGAGAGTCTGGATGTCGCACGGGGATTCGGTGGTATCGCTGCCGCGCGGTTATCGCGCGCTCGCCTCCACTGCGCGCTGTCACGTCGCGGCGATGGGCAACGAGAAGAAGAAGATCTACGGCGTGCAGTTTCATCCCGAGGTCGTGCACACGGAGCACGGGCGAACGATTCTCGAAAACTTCTTGGGCGAGGTAGCGGGCCTGCGGCGGGACTGGAAGATGGATTCGTTTCTCGAGCGTTCGATCGACGAGATCCGCACTCGAGTCGGCTCGGACAGAGTGATATGCGCGCTCTCCGGAGGGGTAGATTCGGCGGTAGCGGCGACCCTCGTCGCACGCGCGATCGGCGAGCAGCTGACGTGTATCTTCGTCGACCACGGATTGTTGCGAAAGCACGAGGCCGAGGAGGTGCTGGCAGCCTTTCGCGGGCTGCTCGATCTCAACGTCGTCGCGGTGGATGCGCGCGAGCGATTTCTGCGCAAACTCATTGGGGTCGAAGATCCCGAGCGCAAGCGCGTGATCATCGGGCACGAGTTCATCGACGTCTTCGAGCAGGAAGCCGCTAAGATTCCCGGCGTGAAGCATCTGGTGCAAGGCACGCTCTATCCCGACGTCATCGAATCGAAGACGCCTGCAAGCAAGGCGGGTGAGAAAATCAAATCCCATCACAACGTCGGGGGACTGCCCGAGAAGATGGACCTTTCGCTGATCGAGCCGCTGCGAGCGCTCTTTAAAGATGAAGTCCGCCAGCTCGGCCGCGAGCTGGGTTTGCCCGAAAGCATCGTAGCGCGTCAGCCGTTCCCAGGTCCGGGTTTGGCGGTGCGAATCATCGGTGACGTCACGCTGGAGCGCTTGGATGTCGTGCGCGACGCCGACGCGATCGTGCGCGAAGAGATCGACGCGGCGGGACTCAATCCGCATCCGTGGCAATACTTTGCGGTGCTTACGCCGGTCAAAAGTGTCGGGGTTATGGGCGACGGCCGCACCTATGGAAATCTCGTGGCGGTTCGCGCGATCACAAGCGCCGACGGCATGACTGCCGACTGGGCCCGGCTTCCCCACGAGCTTCTCGAGCGCATCTCGGCCCGGATCGTCAATGAAGTGCGTGGCGTCAATCGCATCGCCTACGATATCACGACCAAACCGCCGGCCACCGTTGAGTGGGAATAGACGATGCGCGCGCTGGTCGTCGGTAACGGTGCGCGCGAAGACGCGCTCTCCTGGCGGCTTTCGGAGTCGCCATCGTGTGAAGCGGTCTTCGCGGCACCGGGCAACGCTGGGACTGCATCGCGCGGAGAAAACTGGGATGTCTCGGCGACCGACGGCAAAACATTAGTCGAACGCTGCGCCGCGAACCGGATTGACCTCGCGGTTCTCGGGCCTGAAACGGCAATTGCGGCCGGCGTCGGCGATCGTCTTCGCGATGCCGGCATTATGGTCTTCGGTCCGAATCGTTCGGGCGGCCGGCTCGAATCGAGCAAGATCTTTGCGAAGCGATTCATGGAACGTCACGGAATTCCAACCGCGCATGCAGCCGTCGTACATTCGCTGGAAGCCGCAAATAAGACGCTCGAGCAATGGAACGGCCCGGTCGTCGTGAAAGCCGACGGTCTTGCCGCCGGCAAGGGCGTGATCGTTGCGCCCGACGTCGAGGCGGCACGCGCCGTTCTCGGCGATTGGTATCGCCACGGTCGAGTTCCCGGCGGCGGCTCCGACGTCGTGCTCGAGGAACGCCTTGAAGGACGCGAGGTCAGCGTCTTCGCGCTCTGCGACGGACGGGCGCTCGTGCCGATCGGCGCGGCCTGCGACTACAAGCGAGCCGGCGACGGTGACACCGGCCCGAACACCGGCGGCATGGGCGCGTACTCGCCGCCCGACGGATTCCCCGACGATCTCTACGACTGCGTCCGCGAGCGCATCCTCGCGCCGCTGCTGCGCGGTCTTTTGGCCGAGGGCGAAGAGTACATCGGTGTAATCTACTGCGGGCTGATGTGGACGGCGCAAGGTCCGTACGTGATCGAGTTTAACGTCCGCTTCGGCGATCCGGAGACGCAGACGCTGCTTCCACGCATCAACGGCGACTTCGCGCTGCTGCTCGATTCGGTCGCGCGCGGCGCGATGGATCTTTCGCTCGCGACGCTGTCTGCGCAACATTGCGTCGGCGTCGTGTTGGCAACCGGCGATTATCCGCGCAGCAACACGCCGCTCGAGGGATTGAATCCGGACGTTTCGCTCGACGACGGCTGTCGCGCGTTCTGGGGCGCTTCGCGGCAGGTTGACGGCCTGGTCAGCACCGGCGGCGGACGCGTGTTAACGGTGACGGCGCTCGGCGGAGGCCTCCACGCGGCCCGCTTGCGGGCGTACGACGCCGTCGCGCGACTCGCCGGTCGTCTGGGCACCGGCGCGTTAACCTACCGTACCGACATCGCCGCTGTGTCATCCCAGAGCGAAACGACACATCCCATCGTGTCACCCTGAGCGAAGTGACGCATCCCACCGTGTCACCCTGAGCCTGTCGAAGGGTGATTGATGCTACGGCGATTTTCTTGCAGGCGCAGAAGGCGTGGATCGCGCGCGTCGTCCCGCCCTATGAGTCGTTTCACATTGCCTGCGATCAGACGTTTCTCACGTCGCGCTGCGGTGCGGGCGATTTCGTAGCGTTCACCGTCCGCAACAGCGACGGTCGAACGTTCGCGCAGACGGCGCCGTCGAATGGCAGCGCTGGAAAGGTGCTGCTGCACGGTGCGTACATCACCGGGCCGGCGGGAACGCCGCTCGGCTTCTATCGCGTGCTCACGAACGGTTCGGCCCCGCCTTCGCCACCGCCGAATCTCGCACCGGACCCGCTTCAGACGATTGCGACGGTGACGGCGAACTCACACGCATACGACATCGCCTTGGCGGGCGAGGAGAGCATCGCCGGTAGGCGATCCTACCATCTCAAGCTGCACCCTCGGGCCGAGCCCGAGCGTTTCCCGCTGCGCGACGTATGGGTCGAAGAGTCGAGCTTCGAGATCGTCGCGCTTACCTACGCCCGACCGTACGACGAACGCGACACCTGGGCGTCGGTCTCCTATCGGTTTGCCCCAATTGGACCTGCACGCGTTTGGGCGATCGTTCATATCGAGGCCGAAGTGGTCGTTCATGGAGTACTCTCCGGCAAAACCGAGCGCGTTGCTGACGATCTTAGCGATATCAGTTTCCCGACAACCGTTCCGGCCTGGTATTTCGAACCGCCGGGCACTGAGCCGCGAGGCCCTTGATTCTCGAGTGGAAATCGCTAGAGTGACTATATAGTCAGTTAGCTCCGATCACATGGTTTGTGAGCAGGAGGCATATGCCGACGAAGACTTGGGCGGTAACAGAAGCCAAGGCGAAACTTTCGGACGTGGTTGCGGCGAGGCGGTTATCGTAATCTCCGCGCAAACATATCGATCGAGGATTGGCCGCCGCGGTGGGTCTACTCGCGGAGTTTTTCGCGCGTTCCCCCACCGAGAGATCGAAATTGGCGCAAAGCGCGATCGCAGGACTGGCCGCGACGTTAAGCTATGAGCGGTTTCCTGCTCGATACGAACGTCGTTTCCGAGCTACGCAAACAGCGGCCCAATCCGGGGCTGCTGCGTTGGATCGAGGTTGTGGACGAGTTGGGTCTATTTTTGAGCGTCGTAACCGTCGGTGAACTTCGAATCGGTATCGAGATGCAAACGGATGGCAAGAAGCGATCGAATCTCGAAGCGTGGTTGGTTTCAGAGCTAATCCCGCGCTTCGAGGGGCGCATCTTGACTTTCGATCTGTCCGTTGCCGAACGCTGGGGGCGAATGGAAGGCCGGGCACGCCGCGGGTCGGGAAAACTGCAAGTCATCGACGCGTTGATCGCCGCGACCGCGCTACATTATGATTTGACGCTCGTGACTAATAATGAGTCGGACTTCTCCCGAAGTGGAGTCGCGGTTGTCAATCCGTGGACTTGACGGCACAATACTTTGAGCCGCCAGGCATGAGCCGTGACGCGTCCCGTTCGCGGAGACCGAAAGTCTGATTGCTGGAAGATCACCGCATAAATTCCGCTGAGGGGTCTTTTGCGGTGAAGGGTCGGGGCGCCGGCGGACGTACCGTGCAAGCGAGTGCTCGCCTGTAACGAGCCGCCGAATACCGTACGCTCATGCGTGACGCGAGAGGCTTTAGGTGTAACTCCGGGTGCGGACGGAGGTTATAAGGAGACGTCATGGCTTATCGTTTTCAACCGCAAAACCAAATCGGCGGGCCAATAGCGCCGGCGGTTCCAACCCAGTCGGTGCTCGGCCAGGTGCTCGGCATTACCGCGCTGGGGCTATGCGTCACCGCGTTAGCGGCCTGGCTATTCCAGGGAGTCTCCCCCGGCCTTGGCCTCATCGCGATGATCGTCGGCTTCGTCCTTCTGATCTCCATGAATGCGACCCGACGCAATGAAGCGCTATCGCTCCTGCTCTTTTACGCCTTCACGTTCTTGCAAGGAATCGGCCTCGCGCCGGTCATCAGTCAATACGTGCATGCGTTCGGCCCCGACATCGTGGTGAACGCCGCACT
The DNA here is from genome assembly GCA_963748875.1 of Vulcanimicrobiota bacterium. Classification (GTDB taxonomy): domain Bacteria; phylum Vulcanimicrobiota; class Vulcanimicrobiia; order Vulcanimicrobiales; family Vulcanimicrobiaceae; genus Cybelea. The sequence continues at coordinate 2,758,988 of CAVVKC010000001.1, read as the reverse complement.
GACGACCGGGCTGGGAATGTTTGCTCTCGCCGCAATCGTCTATGCAACGGGCCTCGACTTGCGCCGCTTTCAGGGCATCTTTTTTGTCGCGCTGCTCGGTTTGGTCGTGGTCGGCGTCGTCTCGATCTTCGTTCGGTTCATTCATCCGGAAGTCTACGCGTGGCTGACGCTGATCATCTTTTCGGGTTTAGTCTTGATCGATTTTGCTCGGATTCGCGCCGGCGGGGACGGCCTGACCGCGGTGCAGATGGCGACCAGCATCTACCTCGATGCGATCAATATCTTCCTTGCGCTGCTGCGAATCTTTGGAGGGCGGCGCTCCTAGCGGCTCGCTCCGACCCTGCAATTGGGTTAGACGACGCGTTATACGCTATAATGAGCTGAGATGTGCGGGATAACGGGGGTCTTCGCACCAGGGCGCGACGCGGCTCGACTCGCGTTTTTCGCGCTTTATGCGCTTCAGCATCGTGGGCAGGAGTCCGCGGGAATCGCCGCGGCCGACGGCGGAACGATCCGCTCGCACAAAGAGATGGGCCTGCTCGGGGCCATCTTCGACGAGGATATCTTGAGCGGCCTGAGCGGCCACATCGCGATCGGACACACCCGTTATTCGACGACCGGTTCGTCCATCGTCGTCAACGCGCAGCCGTTGCTGGAGCGCACCGAGCTCGGCGATTTCGCGTTCGCGCATAACGGAAACCTGACCAACACCGACGACCTGCGCCAGTCGCTGGCTCCGACGACCGTGCTTCAAGCAAGCTCGGATTCCGAAGTCATGGCGAAGCTGATCGTCGAGACGAAGGGCTCGATGCTGGATCGGATCAGGGCGGTGCTTGCCTCGGCCCGCGGAGCCTATTCGATCGTTCTATGCACGCAAAGCGAGCTCTATGCGTTCCGCGATCCGTGGGGTGTCCGGCCGCTCTGTCTCGGGCGTCTCGCCGAGGGAGGTTACGTCGTCGCTTCGGAATCGTGCGCGCTCGGCACGATCGGTGCCAAATACCTTCGCGAGATCGGGCGCGGCGAAATCGTTCGCATCAGTAACGATGGATTAGAGACGTACCAAGCCGAGGTCGAACGCGCTCAGCCGGCGCTCTGCATGTTTGAATACATTTACTTCGCGCGTCCCGACTCGAAGTTCAACGAACGCTCCGTCTACATGGCACGCTACGAGATGGGGCGTCGCCTCGCCAAGGAGCACCCGGTTGACGCCGACGTCGTCATGGCGGTCCCCGACTCGGCGGTCGCGGGCGGAATCGGGTACGCGACCGAGAGCGGCTTGCCGTATATCGAAGGGCTTATCAAGAACCGTTACATCGGGCGCACCTTCATCAGTCCCGATCAGCGCATGCGAGCGCGCGGCGTTCACTTAAAGTTCAATCCGGTCGTGGAGAACCTCGAGGGGCAGCGCGTCATCGTCGTCGACGATTCGATCGTCCGCGGCACCACGACTCCGCGAATCGTCGCCTTGCTGCGCGAGGCGGGCGCCCGCGAAGTACATCTGCGCATCACATCGCCTCCGATCAAGCATCCCTGCTATCTCGGCGTGGACATGGCAACGTACGACGAGCTGATTGCCGCAAATTACACCGTCGATGAGATTCGCCAGAAGACCGGCGCGGATTCGCTCGGCTATCTCAGCCTCGATGGACTCATCGCCTCGGTCGGGCGCAAACGCGAGGAGATGTGTCTGGGCTGTCTGGTCGGCGAGTACCCCAACGTGCCGGCCGCGCACGAGGTGCACGCCACCCCCGCGTGAGCGGAGCGACCCTCGACGGAGTTTATCCGGAGCGAAGTCGAGGGGCTCAGGAATGACACATGGTATAACCGGATGGTTCAAGGGCCTTGGTTCCCGGTTGCTACAGTCCAGATGAGTGACGCTGGGAAAGAGAATTGCCGCGCTGCGCAATGCCTTGGGCTGGTCGCAGAACGAGCTCGCCCGCCGCGCTGAGGTGAATCACCCGACGCTCTATAAAATCGAAGCCGATCAACGGCTCAACCCCACGATCAGCGTCATCGTCCGGATCGCGCGCGCGTTGGGCACCAGCGCCGAGGCACTCTACGGCCTCGAGCGCGACGAGACGCGGCTTTTGGTCGAGGCGAACAAAATCTCGATCCTCATCGCGGTGCGCACGCTCGGGCGAAAGACCGGCGAAGCCGCGCGCGCACGCGCGCACGCGCTTGTAGTGGCCGCGTTAGAACGCGCCGGCGCGCGCGTTCGCGACGCAACGCCTAGCGATCCCGGCGAGGAGACAGAGGAATTACTTCTGCCGGCCCAAGCCGGTCACTTGGCAACCGGTGGCCTTGCACTGATCGAAGAGATGCAAGCCGTTCGCCGCCGTCTCGATGCGCTCGAGGCGTGGCGTCGCACGCACGAAGGACGCGCTCGAAAGCGCGCATCGCGATAAGCAGAGGGTCGGACCACTCGTTGGTTTCCAGCATAGCGCAACCTTAGCACCGCAGAGTGCCAACAGTGCGGCATCATGCGATTGGCCTTCCTTTGGTTTCGGGGGCCCATGGCAGCGAGATCGCCAGGCCGGCGATTGAGAGCGCGCAGGCGCCCAGAATCACCGTCGTGACGCCGAGCCGCGCGAGCGCAATCGGCATGAGGAAGGTTCCGAAAAAAGCGCCGACGCGGCTTACCCCGGCCGCAAATCCGGTCGCAGTAGCCCGAACCGACGTCGGAAAGAGCTCGGCCGGATAGACGAGCTCGAGAACCGTCGCGGCCCCCATTCCGACGGCGTATGCAAGGAAGACGACGACCAATAGAAGGCTCGGCGCGAACGGCAGAATGCCGAACGCGACCACCGCGATGGCGAATCCGGCGATGCAGACGGGCCGCCGTCCCCACCACTCGACCAACGGCATCGCGACGAACGCTCCGAGTGCAAACGCGGCCGCGATCGCGACGCTTCCGCGCGGCGATCCGGAATCGCTAAGCCCGAGCTGCGCAAGCACGGTCGGCGCATAGGTGTAAATGGCGAAGAGCGGTACGACCTGCAGGAGCCACATCGCCGAAATGAATGCGAGCGGGCCGCGAAACTTCGATTGAAAGATGGTCGTATAGGAGACTCGCTTCAGCTCGCCCGCGTCACGGGCCGCCAGCCACATTGGGGACTCGGGCGCACTCGTCCGCAGCAGCAAGCCGACCGCCGCGAAGACCGCTGGGCTCGCGAGAATCCACTTCCAGCTCTCCGGACCCGTACGCAAGAGCGCGTATCCCGCAACGTAAGCAACGGCCGCGCCGAGAAACCAAACGGCCTCGAGCGCGCTGAGCGCGGCGCCGCGGCGTTTGGGGGGCATGAACTCGGCGAGGATTGCGGTCGCGATCGGATAATCGGCGCCGATTGCGACGCCCAGCGCAAAACGAAGCGCGATCAGCTGCCAGGCGGTGGTCACGAAAATCTGCGCGATGGCGATGACGACGAAGGCGCATAAATCGCCGATCATCAAGATGCGGCGTCCGTGGCGGTCGGTGAGGTGCCCGAAGAGCGGTGCGCCCACAAGGATCCCGAAGAGCGTCGCCGCACCGATCAAACCGGTCGTCACCGCATCGAGCGAAAAATGCGGCGTTAGCGTAATGAGCGCTAGCCCGATGCTGCTAAGAATGTATCCGTCACAAAAGACGCCGGCCCCGGCGTAAGCAAAGATCGTGTAGTGGAAACGGCGCAATCCGCTGCGGTTCGCGCCGCGCCCCGTCACGCCTTGTCGAACAGTTTGAGTGCGAGCAAACCGTGGGTGAGTGCGGCTCCGGCACGCAACGCGGCCGCGATGTGCACGGTTTCGGCCAGCTCCTCGCGCGTTGCGCCGGCCTTCTTTGCGTTTGCCGTGTGGACGTCGAGACAGTACGGGCACTGCGTGGTCAGCGCAACGCCCAGCGCGATCAACTCGCGGTATTTTTGCGGAATCTCCCCGTCGGTGCGCCCGACCGTCTTGTCGAGCGCGACGAATCCCTCGAAACCGGCGCGATCGAGCTTCTTGAGCTCCGGCAGCAACGACAGATGGGCGTGATCGTGATAATCGCTCATGGCATCCTTTCTCAGCGGTCTTGGGTAGGAAAGTTTCGGTCGCGCACGTCTTGAGCGAACCTTTTCAGTGCTTCCGTCGCGATGCTGCCTACCTCGGCGTAGCGTTTGGCAAAACTTGGCGAATGCGGGTACATGCCGAGAATATCGTGAAGCACGAGCACCTGCGCGTCGCAGTGAGGTCCCGCGCCGATTCCGATGGTCGGGATCGTCAGCAGTTCGGTGATCTCTCGCGAGATCTCGTAGTCGACAACCTCGAGGACGATCGCGTAAGCGCCGGCGGATTCGACCGCGCGGGCGTCGTCAATGAGCCGATCGCGATGCGTGCGCATCTTGAATCCGGGACCGAGCCCGGCGGTCTGCGGCGTCACGCCGATGTGTCCGACGACCGGGATGCCCGCACCGGTGATCGCGCGGATGCGCTCGGTTTGATCGCGTCCGCCCTCGAGCTTCACCGAACATGCTCCGCCTTCTTTGACGAGGCGGATTGCCGCGCGTAGCGCTTCCTCGTTGCTTACCTGATAGGAGCCGAACGGCATGTCCGCCATGACGTGCGCGCGTACCGTTCCGCGATCCACGGCCTGGGTGTGATAGACCATGCTGTCAAGTGTCACTGGCGTGGTTTCGTCGAAGCCCAGCACGACGTTGCCGACGCTGTCGCCGACCAAGATGACGTCAATGCCCGCCGCTTCCACAAACTGCCCAAAGGGCGCGTCGTAGGCGGTCGCGATCGGAAAGAGCGTCTTACCCTTGCGTCGCTTGATTGCACCCGCGGTAAGACGCCTGATTGCCGGGTTCTTTTCGGGTTCGTAGGGACGAGCGCTATCCGCCTGCCCCTGCCGAACGGTCACGTCACCCTGACCCCGTCGATTCGCTCCGGTCACTCAGGGCAGCTCGGTCGAAGGGTCACACCTTGAGCTCTGCCGGCGCCCCGTTTGGATGGCTTTTGTCATCTTGAGCGGGCGACGTGCGCGCCAACGATTCGACCAGCGCCAGAAAGGCACGCACCGGCGTTCCAGTCGGGCCTTTCGCTTGCCATGCCGATTCGTTTTCGAGGTACGCGGTGCCGGCGATGTCGAGATGCACCCACGGGGTGTTTCCGACGAACTCTCGCAAGAACGCGGCGGCCGTCAGCGTGCCCGCGGGGCGCCCGCCGGTGTTCTTGAGATCCGCGATGTCGCTCTTCATCGCCATCGTGTAATCTTCGTAGTAGGGCATCTGCCAGTAGCGTTCGCCGGTTAGCTTCGCCGCGGCGAGGAACTCGGCGCCGAAGGCGTCGTCGTTGGTGATCGCCGCCGAAGAGGCATGACCGAGCGCGATCACGCACGCACCGGTAAGCGTAGCCGCGTCGACGATTTTGGTCGCTCCGAGTTTTATCGCATAGCAGAGTCCGTCCGCGAGAATCAGCCGTCCCTCGGCGTCGGTGTTGATGACCTCGATCGTCTTACCGTTCATCGCTTTTACGATATCGCCGGGCTTGGTCGCCTTACCGCCGGGCATGTTCTCCGTGGCAGGGACGATTCCGACGACGTTGAGCTTCGGTTTCAACTTGCCGAGCGCGCTCATCGCAGCGATGACGCCGGCGCCGCCCGACATGTCGTACTTCATATCTTCCATGCGCTCGGCGGGTTTGATCGAAATGCCTCCGGTATCGAACGTAATGCCCTTCCCGACGAGCGCGAGCAGCTCTTTGCTCGCAGGATCGCCGGTGTAACGCAGCACGATGAATTTCGGCGGCTGAACGCTGCCCTGCGCAACCGAGAGAAAAGAACCCATGCCTTCGCTTCGCGCTCGCGCCTCATCGAGGACGTCGATTTCAAGCCCGGTCGCCTCTGCGACTTTCGTAGCCTCTTCGGCCATTCGCGTCGGCGTCATGTCGTTAGCGGGAGTGATCGCCAACCGTCGGGCTAGGTTGACCGCTTCGCCGATGGCCGATCCGCGCGCAATTCCGCGCTCGATCTCAGCGGCGTCGAATCCCTTGCCCAGGATGGCTACCACGTCGGTCGCGAGCCGACGTTCCGGGCGTTCCTGGTAGAGCGTGGTGTCGAAACTCCCCGTGATTGCGCCTTCGGTGACGAACGATGCGCAGATCGCCTCTTGGCCGGATGCTTCAGGCGGTAGCGCGATGGCGATCGTCTCGACGTTGCGGCGACCAAGATATCGGACCGCGCTTCCCGCGTAGCGCGCCAGGAGCTGAGGCTGAAAGCTCGCGCGGTCGCCGAGCGCGATCGCGAGCACGCGCTGAAACGGGCGGCCGGTCGCGTAGGCGAGGACGTGATCGCCCGGCTTTCCACGCACCTCGCCCGAGGTAAGTGCAGCGATGATGACGCCGCCTAGAGCGGCATCGACTTCCTTAGAAACGCCTTCGAGCGGAGCATCCGCGAAGAAGGGCACGACGAGCGCTCCGGCGCTGACGCCGGTTGGCTCGTCAGCGATAAGACGAACTTGCATGGTGAACCTTTCGGACGGTGAACTAGTGCCAGCCTATGGCGGAAAGCTGGGAGAATCCTCGTTCGGGAGAAAAAGCCGCCGCTCCAGACCGTTACGCGGAAGCCGGGGTTGATGTTGCCGCCGGCAATGAAGCCGTGGCGCGATACCGCACCTTGCTCGCCGAAACGCGCCAGCCCGGGCAACTCGACGCGTTCGGCGGATTCGCCGGTCTCTTTCGCCTTCCCGGCGACGAAAAGCGCGCGCTTGTCGCCTCGACTGACGGTGTCGGTACCAAAGTGCTCATCGCAGCCGAACTGCAGCGCTACGACGGCGTGGGGCGCGACCTCGTCAATCACTGTGTGAACGACATTCTGGTCTGCAACGCGAGCCCGCTCTTCTTTTTAGATTACCTGGCGGTCGGTAGACTCGATCCCGAAGTTGCCGCCGAGATCGTGCGCGGCTGCGCGCAGGCATGCCGCGCGCACGAGTGCGCGCTGCTCGGCGGAGAGACTGCAGAAATGCCCGGCATATATTCAAACGGTCACTTTGACCTGGCCGGCACGATCGTCGGTAGCGTCGAGATTAGCGCGATCCCCGACGCCGAGAGCGTCGTGCCGGGTGATGCGATCCTGGGCCTTCCTGCTGTGGGTCTTCATACGAACGGCTACTCGCTTGCGCGCGCGCTGATCCCCGCCGCCGAGTGGAACTCCTCGTTTGACAAGGGGACCTACGCCGATGCGCTGCTCGCGGAGCACCCATCGTACTATGATGCCGTTCGCGCGATCGAAGAAGTGGCAACCGTTAAAGCGATGGCGCACATTACCGGCGGCGGTTTGATCGAAAACGTGCCGCGCACGCTGCCGAAAGGTTGCAAGGCCGTGTTCGAGCAGCAGCGCTGGACGGTGCCGCCGATCGAACACGAGCTTGTACGTCGCGGCGGCCTCGGCGCAGAGGAGCGCTATCGGGTTTTCAACATGGGCATCGGTTACACGCTGGTCGTACCGCTCGCCGACGCGCCCGCCGCAATCGCCGCCGCTGCCGGGGCGAAAGTTGTCGGTTGGATTGAAGCTCACGCTCCGGGCGAGCCGCGCGTGATCGTCCATCCGGCTCGCGAGGACGCGTGAACGAGATCGTTGCGGAGCTGGCGCGCGCGGCCGATGCGGAATCGCCACGCGAGGAGCGCGCGCGAGCTGCTGCTGAGATCATCCGCGGCGCGCGCGGCTATCGGTGGGTTGGCATCTATGACGTCGGCGACGAGGAGATTGCGCTGATCGGCTATACGGGCGCGGCGTCGCCGCGCCACGAGCGATTCGAAATCGAGAACGGGCTTAGCGGGGAGGCCGTACGCAAGCGCGCGAGCGTCGTCAGCAACGACGTCGCTTCCGACCCGCGATATCTCGAGGCCTTTGAAAGCACCGGCTCGGAGACGATCGTGCCGATTCTCGGCGCGGAGAGCGGCATCGTCATCGGTACGCTCGATGCCGAGAGCGATCGGACCGGTGCGTTTTCCGAGGATGACGTTTCGTTCTTGGAAGAATGCGCGGCGGTTCTGCGTCCGCTCTACGACTAGTTTGCCGGCGCTCTCCAACCTCGTCGTCGAGCTCGGCGAGCCGTTTGCGACCGATTCGCCGGCCGGAGTCGAGATCGGGGCGGCCGGCGTTGCGGACGAACGCACGCTGGCATGGATAGACGACACATTCGGCGGCTTCTGGAGTTCAGAAGCGCGCGTTGGTCGCAATGTCATCGCGCGGCGAAGCGAAGCGCCGGTTGGCTTTGCAACGATCGAATCGAAGGGCTTGAACTTTGCCTGGCTCGAGGGGATCGCGCGCGACCCTAGCGTCGGTATCTTAGGCCCATTGGGGGTCGCCCGCGCTGAGCGCAAGCGCGGGCTTGGAACCGCGCTACTGCGATTAGCGCTGAATTCGCTGCGCGAGCGAGGTTGCGTTCGAGCGCTCATCCCGGCGGTAAGCGAGGAGCTCGTGCGCTATTACGCCGATGCGATCGGCGCGCGCGTGACGCGGCGATTCGAGCGCGATTCGCTCTATCGGCCGGCGCGACGGACGCTCGTCTTCGCGTCGGGAAACGGCAGTAACTTTCAAGCGCTGGTGGATGCGGCGCGCGAAGGAACGCTGCCGCTCGATCTCGTGGCGCTGTTCAGCAACAATCTGCATGCCTACGCGCTCGTCCGGGCTCGCGACGCGGGCGTTCCGTCGCATCTGGTTGCCTGGAATCGTGGCGAAGAGACGCGAGAAGCCTACGACGCGCGACTTCTCGAGGACGCAGCGGCGGAACGGCCGGACCTCGTCCTGTTGCTCGGCTGGATGCACTTGCTCTCCGATGCCTTTGTCGCCGCCTTTCCCGAAATGCTTAATCTCCACCCGGCCTTTCTTCCGCTCGAGCAAGATCGCGACGAGGTCGTGATGCCCGACGGCTCGGCGATACGCGCGTTTCGCGGTGCCCGGGCGGTGCGCGATGCGCTTGCGGTCTCGAGCAAATGGGTTGGTGCCACGCTCCATCGCGTGACGAGTGCGACCGATCGCGGACCGGTAATGGCTCGCCGGCCGCTGCGCGTGGAGCCGGGAGAAGAAGAGCCACACTTGATGGAGCGCGTGCACGCGCTCGAACGCGGCGTCGTCCGGGCCGGTGTTGCGCGATGGCTGTACGAGCGCTGAGCGCGTAACGCAGCCGTTACTCCGGAACGACGGCCTCCATCCACTCCCGCACGACCCAGCTAGTGACGACGCCGTTGAGCACGAACGGATCACCTTTTGCAAACTCTTCCGCTGCCTCACGGGTCGTAAAGATCGCCATCGCGCCTTCTCGCGGATTCGCGAACGGGCCGATCATCAGCAACGTTCCGTTCGACAAATACTCCTTCCACGACGCGCGATGCGCTGCACCGTGGAGCGGGGCCAACGTCGCTACGTCCGGCGACGACTGATAGTAAAGAACGTATTTCATTGCGATATTTAAGTTAAGGAAGGCTTTAACTCGTTCGACGGTCATCTCGCGGCGTACCTTCCGATGACGGCCTAGTGACGTTTCGTCGGGCGCCCTAACGCGCTTCGATCGGATCGGTGTGTTGCCGGGGGTCGTCCACGGTTTCCGGATAGTTGCACGGTAAACGCCGCACTAAAACTGCTTAGTTTTGCAACCTGCCGACTACAGACAATTGTCACTGCCGACGAAACAACGATGGTCTAGAAACGTACTCTCGGTACGGCTAGCGTTGCAAGCAACGATGTAACAATGGCTTTTAAAGAGAGGGGTCAGGCGGACGCCGACGTTGAAAAACGCGCGTCGCTGCAAAACATCTCCGCCGCGACACAGAGGCAGCGGCTACTTCTTACAGGAGAACTTTAACAAGAATGCACATAGGAAAAGTGCCGGTGATTTGTGTTGCCTTAGCGGGCACGCTGTTCGCCGGTTGTTCCTCGTCTCAGGGAGCGAACTCACTTCCCGGCTCTGCAACGGCAGAGCAATCGATGATCCAGCATACCGGCGCCCCGCACTGGATGTACCCGAAGCGGAAGTTTGCCGGCTCGAAGGAGCTTTTAAAGCTTCAGGCAGAGGGCAAGATCATCTCGCCGCTCACTCCCGCTGCGGCGAAGTGGGTATACAACAGCGTTGCGAGCACGGCGCGGCCGCCGTTCCACAACCTTCACAGCCGCAACGCTCCGGCGCTGTGGATTTCGAGCTCGGGTGCCAGCTATCTCATTGGAATGAATAGCCGTCACAAAACGGTCGCGGCGGTCGACACCTCGGCAAACGGCTGCTACAACGCGGTAAGCGTCAAGGTCGACCACGGGCGCAATGTTTGGCTGGCTTGCCAGACCAATGCGTCGTTCACGGCCGGTGCCGCGCAGGAATACAACGGCAGCGGAACGCTCCTGACCACGTATTCGGCCGGTTGCCCGAGTAACATCGCGGCTAGTCTCTGCGCCGAGTTCTTTAGCAACACGGTGGACCAAGCCGAGAGCGCAACGCACGTATTCGTCGGCCTGACGTACTACGTGACCTGCGACGCCTCTTACAACTGCACGACGGTGGCCGGCGGCGGTGTCGAATTCTGGAAGGCGGGCCAGGCGTCGGCGCAGCCGACGGTCAACCCCTTTAACCTCTCCGGCATCACGCTTTCGGGATCGGGATATCTCGACGCAGACGCTTCGGGCGACGTTTATTACACGTACAACGGATGCGAGAACGCTTCCCCGTACACATGCGGATACGGCCTCGCGGAGTACGCTAACGCGACGAGCCCGTCCGGTGCGCAAGTCGTCCTGCTTCCTCCGGGTTCGATCGGAGTTTTTGGCGGAGTGACCATTTCGAACCATGGCAAGATCCTTAACGTCATCGACCAGAATGCGCGAACGGTCACGCAGTACGCGCTGCCGTGGACGGGTGTTCCGCTGGGGACGCTTGGCCCAACGCTGACTCCCCCGTTCGGCTTGGGCGATCCGGTCACGGGCGGCTTCAATCGCGACGACTCCAAGATGATCGCCGGCGACGCCTACGGCTGGCTCGACGCAATCACGGTGAAGTCTAATACGGCCAAGATCCACGCCACTGCCGATTGCGCCGGCGGTTGCCAAGGCGCGGCCTTCACGCCTTCGGACAAGTAGGCTTCGCGAAGAGCCGATCACCCGATCGGAGTCCAGAAACGGGGTCCGCGTTTACGGGCCCCGTTTTTCTTAAAGCTAAGTGGCGCCACTTAAGAACGAGCTATTGCATCGCAGCGATTTTGCGAGCGATGGCAACCAAATGCCAACCGTCACGCAGACGATCGCGAAAAACGCCCGTATAAACGAGCGTTCTTTGGTGGAGGCAAGGAGACTCGAACTCCTGACCCTTACGCTGCCAGCGTAATGCTCTACCAGCTGAGCTATGCCCCCACGAGCCGGACCGCCCTATTCATTATGCCCCGGCTTCGTGCCTTTGCCGCACTCCTGGTTGGCCTAAGCCGACGAGCGGAATAATGCCGGCGCGCTCCCGCGTCATCTGAGCGGAAGTTGTCCTCATCCTGAGCGGAGTCGAAGGATGACCGCGCATCCGGGGGTACGAAGGTTCGCTGCCTGGGGATGTAGCTCAGCTGGTAGAGCACCTGCTTTGCAAGCAGGGGGTCAGGGGTTCGAGCCCCCTCATCTCCACAAAAAAAATAGCCGATTTTATTAGCCTTTTTGAGATCGGCGTCTCATCGAGGTTTTCCAGCCAGCGAATACGGATAGGCGGATCATGCATGTGGGATTTGATCCGGTAACTCCGCAACGTTCACACCGCGATCGCATCCGGCTTAGCTTTGCTCTGATAGCTGAGCCGCATAGCACCGATACCCACGATCGCCCATTTTTCCCGGGAGTCGTTTGCGCTCCGTCGTATTAGCACGGTATGGCGTCGGTCGTCATCCTCACGCTGCTGTTGGCGCAGGTTTCACCGTCGCTTTTGCAGGCAGCAAAAATCTCAAAGTATCGGCCGAAGGTCGTTGACTGTGAACCCGTCGAAGGCGCCGCGACCTTTTGGGGCACATGGCGACCAGGGCCACCACTGTAGTGTTAGACCGGCGTTAACTGGCCATTGATGTCGTCGCCGGCGAGTTTGCCGTTCATCTCGATCCGCACGGCACGGCTATTGCTCGAGCCGGTCACCGAAGGCCATGCTGAGGGGATGGTTAGCGTGCTCGACGATCCGTCGCTGTACCGCTACATGCGAAGCGAGCTTCCGACGAGTCTTATGTGGCTGCGCGAACGTTACCGCGTACTGTCCCTGGGGGTGTCACCCGATGCATCGCAGTTGTGGCTGAACTGGATCGTCTCGCGGCTCGAGGATCGCGCCCCCATTGGCTGCATCCAAGCGACGTTACCGCGGAGCCTCGACCACGCGTTGATGGGCTGGACGATCGGACGCGCGGCTCAAAGACACGGCTACGCGCGCGAATCCGTCCGCGCGGTTTGCAGCCACCTCATGCGCAACGGCGTCGCGGAGGTTCGGGCTACGATCGACGTGCGCAACGCCCCTTCGATATCCGTGGCCCAGAGCGTCGGCTTCGTTCGTCAGGCCACAGCGATCTCTGAGGACGTGCTCGATGGGGTCCGCGGCACCGACCACCATTACGTTTTGCGTACGCCGCCCTCGTGACGGCGAGTCTAGTGCGTTACGTCGAGCGTTGGCACGTCACCTTAAAGTTGGGATTTGGCGCCGTCATCGTCTCCCAACCCGTGTAGACGTACGTGTCGTGAGCGCTACGCACGATCTGACTGTGGCCTAGCTTACCGGTGGAATTCTGTTGGTCCGCCCAGTCTTCCGTATCCCCAGTCCACGGCTTGGCGTAGGAGACCCACCATTCGCTGATGCTGTCGGTCCCGGCTTGCGCGAAACGGTCGCTCTTCGAATCGTAGCTGAAAGCGGCGCTAATCGCGTACGGGTTCTTCATTGTCCCTTGCGCAGCAACCTCGATCCACTCTCGCAATATGCCGGAATCGAGCGTGAAGGAAACCGTCGCCGTTTGCGGTGGTGATCCGATGTTACCGCCCGTGCACGTCCAGTTGCCGACGTAGTATTGCAGCGCGTCCATTCCAGTCGCCGACTGCGTCGCGACCGGTAGGGTAAAAGCTACGCTTGTCCCAAGAAAAATGAGAGCTCTTTTCAACATAATCTCTACTCCTGTGCGAACTGCGTCGAAGATCGCCGACGCAAGCCCTTTGCCGCTTTGCTAAGCGGCCAAGCGTTTCCCGCTAGCTCCCTGCGCTGACGACCGCGCCGAGCGGCGCGTAAAGCCCGCCGATGGTGCGAATGGCCGAACCCCCGGCGGGATAGTGCCATATTCCCACGTCCGCGCCGTAGGCGTTCGGGCCGATTATCTTCGAGCCATCGATCCAGAACTGAAAGACTTCCGCGGCGCCGCTCAGCAGTGTCGACCCGACTTTCTTGCCCTTCTCGCCGCTGATCGCGAACTGATAGATTACGTTGGTCGCCTGGTCGCCGACCGCGACGTTCGTGCCGTCCCACTCGACGCCCCCTGCGTTCTGAATACTTTGGTTCAGCTTAACGTTCACCAAGCTCGTAGCGCCTTTGCGCAGCTCGGCGAAACGAAAGGCGCTGGCTTGAGTCAGGCCGTCGAGAAAGAGATTACCGGCGTTGTCGTAACTGCAGAGCAGCATGCTATTGATGGCACTATCCATATAGTTCCCGGTAGGTTTGCCTTTCGCGTTCCGGTAGATAACGACGTTCCCCGGCCCGCTGCGGCTCGTCGAGAAGTTGGTCACGGCGAGGTTTCCCGTCAGCGGGTCGACGGAGCAGCCGGTCGGGAAGTACCCCGGATCGTTCAAGGTCGCAATCGCAGCGCTACCGCCGTGCGCGTATTCAAGGATGTTGCTCCCTCCGGTATTGGTAATGAACACGTCGCCGCTCTTATCGACGCATTCGCCCGCCGGATCGGTGAAGCCGGTAAGCGTCTGGACGAGCTTTCCCTTCGGATACGAGAACACGTAGACGTCGCTCGTTTCCGTGTCGGAGACGTAGAGAAGGCCGCCGTGCCCTGCCGGCATCGCCGCTGGCGGCGGCGCTGCCTGCGATAGCGCGGAAGGGTTGCCGATCGCGCCTTGCGGGCCGCCGCAACCTTCAAATACGATCGCCAAGCAGACACTCAGCGCCGAACAGAGAACGCGCAGCTTCATTTAGTGTGTTGCTCCTTTGACGGTCTTTTGGTGCGGGGTGTTCGGCGGCTGGAGGTGATGCGCCCCTAACGCATTAATTTCATTGAGTGGCCATCTCGTACAACGAAATTGCGGGGCGAAGCCTGGAGCGCTTGTCGTCCCTCAGCGATGGCGTCTTTGCGTTCGCGATGACCCTGCTGGTTCTCGACCTTCGCGTTCCGGCCGCGGAGGCCGTTCACTCCGAGCCGGGTCTGCGTATGGCGCTGGTGGCGTTGGCACCAAATCTCCTGACCTATTTCCTGAGCTTTATGACGCTCGGGATCTTTTGGGTCGGTCAGCACACGCAGCTCAGCAAACTCAAGCGCTCCGAACGCACCCTGACGTGGATTCACCTGGTATTTCTGCTGATGGTGACGATGGTACCGTTTTCTACGAAATTATTAGCCGCTTTCATCACCTATCGCACGGCGCTGGTAATCTATTGGCTCAACATCGTCGGGCTCGGCGCAGGCCTTTACTGGAGCTGGAGCTACGCGCGCAAGGCAAACCTGATCAAGGAAGAAGCGCCCGTGGGAATCGACGTCGCCGTGCGAGGCCGAATCATCATCGCCCAGGCCCTGTACGCGGTCGGCGCGTTGCTCTGTCTCGTCAACACGTACGTGAGCATCGGATTCATCGTGCTGGTGCAGCTCAACTACGTCTTTGCGCCGCGCTTAGGCTTGTTGCGAAGATTCTAGCGGCCGGGGCGAAGGGGGCGCGCTCGCAGGTCCCGTAGATTGCGCGATGAGCTCGGTACGGGTCTTGGTCGGTACGCGCAAAGGCGCATTCATTCTCGAGTCGGATGGTAAGCGCGCCAATTGGAAGGTTGACGGCCCGCATTTTGCGGGCTGGGAGATTTATCACGTTAAGGGTTCTCCGGCCGATCCGGATCGACTCTACGCATCGCAGTCGTCGAGCTGGTTTGGCCAGATCGTGCAGCGCTCCGACGATGGCGGCAAAACGTGGGCGCCGGTTGGAAATCGCTTCGTCTACGACGGCACGCCAGGGACGCACCAATGGTACGACGGTACGCCGCATCCGTGGGAGTTCGCGCGCGTCTGGCATCTCGAGCCGTCGCTGACCGACTCGGATACGGTCTATGCCGGCGTCGAGGATGCCGCGCTCTTTCGTTCAGCCGACGGTGCGCAGACGTGGGAAGAGATTGCCGGCCTGCGCACCCACGCGACAGCCGATTCCTGGCAGCCCGGCGCGGGCGGCATGTGCCTGCACACGGTGATCCTGGACCCTACAGACTCAAAGCGTATCTTCGTCGCGATTTCAGCTGCCGGTGCGTTCCGCAGCGACGATGCGGGCGCGACCTGGCGTCCCGTCAATCGTGGGCTGAAATCGAACGGGATCCCACAGCAAGAGGCCGAGGTCGGACACTGCGTACACCGGATCGCGATGCATCCGTCCAACCCGAACGTGCTCTTCATGCAGAAGCATTGGGACGTGATGCGCAGCGACGACGCCGGCGACTCGTGGCGCGAAGTCAGCGGGAACCTTCCGACCGACTTCGGCTTTGCGATCGACGTGCACGCACACGAGCCGGAGACAATTTACGTCGTACCAATTAAGAGCGACTCGGAGCACTTCCCGATCGATGGACGCTTGCGTGTCTATCGCAGCCGAACCGGTGGCGACGCGTGGGAGCCGCTCACCAACGGACTCCCCCAGGCGAACTGCTACGTGAACGTGCTGCGCGATGCCATGGCCGTCGACACGCTCGACTCATGCGGTATTTATTTTGGGACGACCGGTGGGCAGGTCTACGTCTCGCCCGACTCCGGCGAAAGCTGGAGGGCGATCGTACGCGACTTGCCGGCGGTGCTCTCCGTTGAAGTCCAGACGCTCGCATGATTCGCGTGATCTTGCCGGCGCACTTACGCGCGCTGGCGCGCGTCGACGGTGAGGTCGGTTTGGAAATTGTGGGAGAAGCCACCCAGCGAGCGGTACTCGATGCGCTCGAATCGCGTTATCCCGCCCTGCGCGGCACGATGCGCGACTACCAGACGAAGAAGCGACGCGCATACGTGCGGTTCTTCGCCTGCGAGCGCGATCTATCTCACGAACGGCCCGATGCGCCGCTTCCGAATGCAGTTGCCGACGGCGCCGAACCGTTCCTCATTGTCGGCGCGATGGCCGGAGGTTGAATGTCTAGATGAGACATCGGCTTTACGCGTCGCTTGCGATCTGCGTCCTAGCGGTAACGGCCGGTTCGCCGGCAGTAAGCGCGGCGCCCTCGATGCGCGACGTTTTGACGGCGACCTTTGAGGTGCGCGATCTCGGCGGTGTCGACTGCTCGCCGGACGGCGGCGCGGTCGCCTGGGACGAGACGTTTCACGACCCGCACGACCTCTTACACTCACCGCGATATACGGCCATCTACGTGCGACGGATCGC
This sequence comes from Vulcanimicrobiota bacterium, assembly GCA_963748875.1. Taxonomy (GTDB): domain Bacteria; phylum Vulcanimicrobiota; class Vulcanimicrobiia; order Vulcanimicrobiales; family Vulcanimicrobiaceae; genus Cybelea. Next base: position 2,742,445 of record CAVVKC010000001.1, on the reverse strand, counting down.
CGGCGGCCCGACCTTTCGGCTGACCGCCGGTACGCAGAACGGCTTTTACGACGAGGAGAACCCGGTGTGGTCGCCGGACGGGCACGAGATCGCGTTCCTCTCCGACGCGCGGTCGAAAGGGCAGCTGCAACTCTTCATCGCGCGCGCGGATGGAAGCGGCGTGCGGCGGCTCAAGGAGCTGGCTGGAGACGTGCAACGCTTGACATGGGCGCCGGACGGGAAGCGGCTCGCGTTCCTTTATATCGCCGCGGCTCATCGGCAGGCCGGCGCGCTTGCCCCGGGCGCGCGCGACGTCGGCGTCATCGGGACGACGGTCGAGGAGCAACGGCTGACGACGATCGACACCGCGAGCGGTGCGATGCATGCATTGACGCCGCCCGACACCTACGTCTACGAGTATGGATGGTCGCCGGATGGCCGGCAGGCGGCGGTCACCTACGCAAAAGGGAACGGCGACAACAACTGGTGGATCGCGCGCCTCGCGCGTGTCGATGCCGCAACCGGCGCGATGCACGATTTGCTCGCGCCGCCGTACCAGATCAACGATCCGCGCTGGTCGCCCGACGGCAAGCAAATCGCGATCATCGGCGGGATCATGAGCGATTTCGGGTCGACCGGCGGCGACGTCTATCTTGTCGACGCAACGAGCGGCGCCGCACGCGACGTTACCGCCGCAGCGCCCGTTTCGGTGCAGTCGCTTCGCTGGAACGACCCGTCGAGCATCGATCTGGTCGCACACGTTTCGGGATCGATGCACCTCATGAATCTCCAGGTTTCCACGGGCCGGTTGAGCCCGTTGACCAGCCGTGAGGAGTCGCTGTGGAGCTGGTCGAGCGCCAAGGGCAGCGCGATCGTCGCGCTCGTGCGAGCGTCGTTCGACGCTCCGCCCGAAGTCTGGGTGGGTTCGCCGGCCGCGCTCCGGCAAATCTCTTCGAGCAACGCCGGCGCGAGGCGCCTTTACGGCAAGGCGGTTTCGCTGCAATGGAAGAGCGACCAGTTTACGGCCCAAGGCTGGCTCGTCTATCCGCTGAATTTCGACCCTAGCCGTACCTATCCGATGGTGACGATCGTGCACGGCGGACCATCCGCCGCATCCGGGCCGTCATTCGGGTCGCGCAATCTCAACGCGCTTGGGTCGCAAGGCTACTTCACCTTCATGCCCAATCCGCGCGGCAGCTTCGGGCAAGGCGAAGAGTTCACGCAGGCCAACGTCAAGGATTTCGGGTATGGTGATTGGCGCGACGACCTTGCCGGCGTCGATACTGCTCTGAAGGCCGCACCGATCGATCCGAATCGCCTGGGGCTAATGGGGTGGAGCTACGGCGGTTATATGGGGATGTGGGGCGAAACCCAAACCACCCGCTTCCGGGCGATCGTAGCCGGCGCGGGCATCGTAAACTGGCAATCGTACTACGGGCAGAATAAAATCGATCAGTGGATGATTCCGTTCTTCGGCGCTTCGGTCTATCAAGATCCGGCGGTTTACGCGCGGAGCTCTCCGATCACGTTCATCACGCACTCGAAGACGCCGGTACTCATACTTCAAGGCGAGCGCGACGAGGAGGTCCCCGCTCCGCAAGCCTTCGAGTTCTGGCACGCAATGACGACCCTTGGGGTGCCGACGAAGCTGATCGTCTACGCCGACGAAGGCCACGGCCCGCAGAAGATCGCCAACCAAATCGATATTTTGGAGCAGACAATCGCATGGTTTGATCGCTACCTACGTTAACCCGGAGGACACATATGAAATCGTTTAATCTGCCAAGCGCGACGGCGGCACTTTTTATAGTTGCCGCGCTCGTTGCGTGCCACGGCATCGGTACAGGCTATAACCCGGCGACATCGCAAGACCTTGGGGAGGCGACGTCCACACAGGGGTCAGGTCCGCTCAAGATTCCGGCCTGCTCGGCAAAGAAAGTAGGAGCCGGAACGTACTTGGTCTACTATACGGCCGGCAATGTGAAGAGCGCTACGTTTAAGGCATTGACCGGCAAATCCGGTGAGGCGATCTGGGTGCTCGAAAAATATGTGAAGGTAAAACCGACACCTACGCCACCACCGACTCCGACCCCGAAACCGACGCCGACGCCGAAGCCGGTCGCATACTACTTTTACTACGGCACCTTCGCAATGAAAGATAAGCAGGTGGGCTGCGCCTATCTCGAAACGACCGTTAAGGGCACGAAAATCAAGGGCGCGACGTATAACGCGTTTACGATCGGCACTCCGAACTTGGAGCCCGGGAACTTTAGCGGCACGTTTGTGGACCAGGGGTCGATCTCGAAACTGGTGATCTCGCATCTATCGTCAAAAGGCGGCGCCGGTTCAGCGACCTTGGTCACGACGAAAGGTAAGCCGTACACGACCGGAACGATCAAGCTGGTGGGACGCGTCGTGATCAAGATTTCGGGCGACACCAGTGAGATGTTGCGAGCTCTCGCGACAAACAATTAAACTCGCGAATCTTGGGGGCGGACGCAATAGAGGCTCCGGAGCGGTCCGGAGCCTCTACGCGGACTTGGCTGTAGCCACGTTGTTGCGAACTTTCCCCGTCGTTTGAACGTCCGCTCCCGTGGCAGGCGGCAGCCCGTGAATTTTATAGCACACTCTCGTAGTGCAAAGAAGCTTGGTTCACCCATTGCATCAGCGATCGAATGCAACCACTCTTAACCTCGTCGTAAGGAATAACACTCCATGCACGTCGGATCCGAGTTCATCCGCTTAACAACGAACAAGGCTCGCCGATGGTGGGCCGTCCTGGGATCGAACCAGGGACCTCATGCTTATCAAGCATGCGCTCTAACCAGCTGAGCTAACGGCCCGACGCGAGCTAGAGGTTTAGGACGCGCCGGGCACGCTTCCTCTAAACGCGGGAGCGGCCGAGGTGCCCGGTCGAGCGTTCGTGGCGAAGCGCAGCTAGAGGTGCGCGTGGAGGGTCCCGAACATTCCGGCAATAAGATTTAAACGATCCCGCGCTTTCGGAAGTCTATGGTCAGGCGCACCGATGGGCTCCATTCTCGACGGCCGTCATGTCTGAAGGAGGCATTACAATGAACGCTTTCGCCAATCGCGTACTTCTCGCGCTCAGCCTTGCATGCGTCCCGTCGCTTCTCGCGGGCTGCAACGGGGGAACCACGCCGCCGGCGATACCGGCCAGCTCGGCCCACTTCACGATGCCGCAGGCCGATGCGGGCGGCATAGAGATATGGGCGGCAGCGCAGCAGACCAGCAGGATATTCGGTCTATCGTCGGGCGCAAAACGCGTTCTAAAAATTATTTCGACAGAGAGGCAGCCGGTCAAAGGCGGTGACCCGTTGACGCTCAAAGTCGATCGCGCCAAAAACTTGTTTGTGACCGACGTCAGTGGTGGCAAGGCCGGCGTGATACAGGAGTATAAGGACGGAAGCTTTACACGCGCCTATTCACCTCGTTGCGCGGTTTCCAATTGTTCAAAGTTTACAGGTTTGGTCACCGACACCGTCGTCGACAACAACCATGTCTTCGCGATTATGAAGCAAATCCAGTACAAGGTCGGAACCTATACCGTCAGTGGCAGCGGGTACGAGTACTGGCCTAACGGAAATCCTTCAGCGACCCCCGTTGAAGTGCTTCTGCCCAGTGATTGTTCGGAAATCTGTTTCGTTGACGCCGGCGATGAGGACAACTCCGGTAATCTCTGGCTGCGGGACTTTGGGGGCGGCGCTTATGGAGTCGCGGAAATAACCAATCCGACCACCGGGCCGAGCATGAACCAAATCCTTCCGTTCACCTTCACGATAGATAATGGCGACATCGCGGGCTTCTCGATCAGCAGTGCCGGAACGGTCCTCAACGTGGGAGATTCCAGTCATAGGATCTATCAATACGCCCTGCCGCTGACATATGGCGGCTCGCCGTTCAATACGCTCGTGCCGTGCGCTCAAGGATGCGATCCGCACGGGTTTGGCTTCAACGGTAAAGACACGCTCGTCGTCGTCGGCGACGGTACGACGGGCGGATCCGGCAGCCCGCACAGGGGTTGGCTCGATATCGGCCGAGTCTCCGAAAACCGTTGGAAGAAGGCCACCAATCGGCGGTTTACCGCTCCCTTTAGTTCCGCGGTGTACGCGCGATGACGCAGCGCCGCGACTAGATCAGCGAGATCCACTTCTTCGTAATCTCGTCCTCATTTTTGAGGTGCGCCATCAGGAGTGCCTCAAGGACCTCGTGCTCGCGCAGGATCTCGGCGCGCTCTGCGGCGTCGTAGTCGAAGGCTTGGCGCTGCGCGGCTATTTGCTGCGCTTCGGCGGTGAGGTCGGAGGAATCGGTGGCAGCCGCACCTCCGCGGGGCGCGGCGACCGTGCCGCGCGCCGCAGAGACGCGTTCGCTACGAATGGAAGGGAGCGGAGCGCTCGTCATTCGGTGATCGACTGAATGAATTTCTTAGTGATCGAGTCGTCCATCTTACGCTGGGTCATATCGACGTTTCGCAGCGTATCGACTTCGCGCATGTTCTCGCTGCGCTCGTCCATCATCTGATCGAAGACTTCCGACTGCATCTGAAGCTGCTCTTGGTTTTGAATCTCCGACGCGTACATACCGAGCTGGAAGTTCTCGTCTTGTGAGTTGAGCGCGTTCATCGCGGCGTTCCCGGCGTTGCCGGCGACACCGTTGCCGACCGCACCGCCGATGGCGTTGCCGAGGAGACCGGACCCGAGCCCTTCGAGGACCGGAAGCAGAAATGCCATCTCGTTGCTCCTTTTTGACGACTTAATTCGAGTCGTCGTTGAACTGTGTATAGTCGGTCGCTTGTGGGCGGTAACTCTGCTCTTGCAAGCCCGGCAGCGTCGGGGCGCTAAGCGGCATGCTCTGCGCCTGCGCTGAAAGCGAACCGAGTGAGGAGATGAGATTGCCGAGTTCGGCTACGGCGGAGCTTACCGGAGACCCTCCCACGTCACCGGTGACCGATCCCGAGCGCGGCGGGCAAACCGCGCCGCTCACGCGGCCGGCGAGGGTGCTTGTGAAGGGTTTCGCTGAAATATTCCCATCGATTGGCTGTAAAGTTGACACGTAAGTTCTCCTTGTTATGAGTTGGTCTCGTCGGTGTCGTCGCTCAGTAGCGAGAGATAATCGGTCGATTGCCGGTGATAGGTATGGGCGGTGTGGAGTTCGCCGGATGGAGCCGAGAGCGGATGGGGCACCATCGGCGGCAGGCGCTGTGCGGCGTTTTGCAGCGCGCCAACGGAAGCAACCGTTTCGCCGGATTCGGCTATCGCCGAGGCTTGCGCGGGTCCGCCGGTCAGCCGTTCGTAGTGACGCATCACCGAGTCGGCGTAACCAGGATCGCTGCCGTCCGACCAGCGCGTCCGCGTGCCGGTCGCCGTTGCGGAGCCGGCGTTGTAGGCGGAGAGCGCCTCGTGAACGTCGCCTCCGTAGCGCTTCAGCAACCCTGAGATCATGCTGGCGGCGTAGTCGGCGTTCTGTCCAGGGTCCATCGCGGCCGGCGTAGAGGCGAAGGGATGCCAGCGATCGTCTATTTGAAAAAGGCCGCGGCCGTGACCGCCGTCGCCGACGACGTTGCGACCGGCATTGCTTCCGGGGCCGCCGGTCTCTTGCGCGGCGACCGCGGCCAGCAGTTCCGGATCGAGACCGTGCCGCCGGGCGGCGCTCGCGATTTCAGGGGCGTATGCGACCCCATCGGCGGTCAATCTCGAAGCAATCGGGTCGATACTCACGGCAACCCTCTATCCCCCGCCTCAAGCGTTTGACAAGGTTGGATGCGGGTTCTAAAATGGCAAAGTCCGTGGCGGCCCTGCCTGGTTGGCGGGGCCTCATGCTGCGGCGACGCGCATTTATGGATCGTTCACACAGGGTCGACGTCAGCGGGCTCCTTGCAGGCAGCCGCCAGCTAATGGTGGTCTCCGACGAGGTGCCGCTCGAGCCGTTTGAAGGCGTGGTCTTCCCCGAGCCCGCCCAGGTGCGGCTCGAGCTGCGCTCGGCCGACCGGATGCTGGCCGTTGAGGGCAGCGTCGACGCCCGCGTCCACGGCCAGTGCGACGGCTGCCTCGAGGACGTGGACCTGCCCATCCACGTCGAGCTCGACGAGCGGTTCGATCCGTCGCACGGCCGCGATGTCGAACCCTTCGGCGAGAGCAACGTCTTGATGGGGGAGCGTCTCGACGTGGCCGATTTGGCGCAGCAGAACGTCCTGAGCGCCCTGCCGATGGGACTGCGCTGCCGTCCGGAGTGCCGCGGTCTCTGCGCGATTTGCGGGGCGAATCGAAATACGAGCGAATGCTCGTGCCAGCCCGCCTAACCTTTTGAAACGGAGAATATCGTGGCGAACTTAAAATGGAAGACGCCCCGCAGCAAGACGCGCAGCCGCCGCGCTGCCAACTGGAAGCTCGGCGACGTCACGGCGGTGCTTTGCACGCAGTGCCATCAGCCCAAGCGGCCGCACTTCGCATGTCCGAACTGCGGCACGTATAAGGGGCGCCAAGTCCGCAAGATACAAGAAGAGTCGGCCGGTTAGCGTAGGTGCCCCCCTCTGGCGTAAAGATCGTCGGCGTCGGTCACTATGCGCCGTCGCGAGTCGTCAGTAATCACGATCTGGAAGCCTGGCTGGAGACCACCGACGAGTGGATCACGACGCGAACGGGAATGAAGCGGCGTCATTGGGCCTCTGAAGCAGAGTCAACGAGCGACTTAGCAGCTGCGGCGGCGAGCGCTGCACTCGTTCACGCCGGACTTCGCGCGCAAGAGATCGACTGCTTCATCGTCGCAACCGTTACACCCGATTACTATTTTCCCGCGACCGCATGTCTGGTCGCCTCGAAACTCGGCGTAACGGAAAAACCGGCTTTCGATATCGGAATCGCGTGCAGCGGCTTCATCTACGGGCTCACCGTCGCCTCTAGTTTGATACGCTCGGGCGTCTACGAGCGCATCATGCTCATCGGCGCCGAAACCCTCTCGAAGATCCTCGACAAGGAAGATCGCTCGACCGCCATTCTCTTCGGAGACGGGGCGGGCGCGGTCATCCTGGAGCGCAGCGCGGTTGACAGCTTTATCGCATCGGATTTAGGCGCAGACGGAAGCCGGCCCGAGCTGCTCTACGCACACGGCAGTGGAGCGCGCCGGCCACTCGATCATGCCGCGCTCGACGCCAAGGTGCACCTCATCCATATGCAAGGCCGCGAGACCTTCAAGCTCGCCGTGCAACGGATGGTCGATGCAACCGACAGCGTGCTGAAGAAGGCGAACTTGAGCAAAGCCGACGTGACGTTTCTCATCCCGCATCAAGCGAATCGCCGCATCATTGACGCGACGGCGCGCTATCTCGGCTTGCCCGAGCAGAAAGTCGTAGCCAACATCGCCGAATACGGCAACACCTCGGCCGCATCGATTCCGATCGCGCTCTCCGAGACGGTGCGCGCGGGGCTCGTGAAGCCGAGCGATCTTATCATCTTTGTCGCGTTCGGCGGCGGCCTTTCATGGGGCGCGGTCGCGTGGCGCTGGGCCGCTTAGTGCGAATCGCGGTCGTCTTCCCGGGACAGGGATCGCAGAGCGTCGGTATGGGTTGCGAGGTTGCGGCATGCTCGTCTGCCGCCGCCGCGATCTTCGATCGCGCGTCGGCCGTGCTCGGCTACGATCTGCTCGAACTGCAGCGCCGCGGTCCCGAGGAACAGCTTCGCGAGACCGAGTTCAGCCAGCCGGCAATCTTTACGACCAACCTCGCGCTCTACGCCGCGGTCGGCGACGCATTGAAGCCGGTCGTTACCGCCGGGCACTCATTCGCCGAACTCTGCAGCTTGGTGATCGCCGCATCGCTTTCGTTCGAAGATGCGCTGCGGATCGTCAGCGAACGCGGGAAGGCGATGCAATCGGCCGCCCAGCGAACGCGAGGAGGAATGTCGGCGATATTGGGGCTCGATGCGGCGCGAGTTCGCGAGGTACTTGCGGGGATGCACGATCGCGGCCACGTGGCGCTCGCAAACTTCAACTCGCCGACGCAGATTGTGATCAGCGGCCAGTTCGATGCCGTTCAAAGCGCCGGCCACGCGATGCTTGCAGCCGGGGCTAAGCGTGTCGTGCCGCTCAACGTCTCGGGTGCCTGGCATAGCGTACTGATGGAGCCCGCCGTCGAGCCGCTGCGAGCCATCGTCGAAGCGAGCGCTTTTGCGCTGCCGGCGCTCGACGTTATCTCGAACGTTGACGGGCGTCCGTATCGCGATATCGGCACCATCAAGGCCAACCTGATCCGGTCCGTCGTCGACGAAGTGCGGTGGCACGATACCGCCGAGCGGATTCTCACGTATCGGCCCGAGCTGGTGATTGAGTTCGGCGCCAGCGGGGTGTTGAGCGCTTTGATGAAACGCTTGCCCTCGGCTCCTCCGACGATCGTGGTGAGCGATGACGCCGGTGTCGAGCGACTGCGCAGCGCGCTCGAAGGCGCCGCAGAAGCAAACGTATGAACCTCTCCGGAAAGACCGCCTTAGTTACCGGAGGAAGTCGTGGAATCGGTCGCGCGATCGCGATCGAATTCGCTAAGCAAGGCGCGGACGTCGCCCTGATCGGACGCGACCTTGACGCACTTGCGGAGAGCGCTGCGCTCTGCGCCAATGCGCGTCCCGGAGCGGTCGCCGAACTCTTTGCGGGCGACGTTGCAGACCAAGCGACGGTCGAGCGGATCGCCGCCGATGTGTTGGCACGCTTCGGACGGATCGACTGCGCGGTCGCGGGCGCCGGACAATCGGTCGACGCGCTCCTGCTGCGCCTTAAGTCGGAGACCATCGATCGGATGCTCGATGTCAACCTCAAGTCGGCCTTCTATCTCTGCGGCGCGGTAGCTAAACCGATGATGAAGCAGCGCGCCGGGTCGATCGTTCTGCTGACCAGCATCGTCGGCATCAGCGGCAACGCCGGCCAGGCTGCGTACGCGGCCTCGAAAGCGGGACTCGTCGGCCTCTGTAAATCGCTGGCAAAGGAGTTGGGTTCGAGGAATATAAGAGTCAACGCCGTCGCGCCGGGTCTTATCGAGACCGCTATGACCGAGAAGATGCCCGACGCCGCCAGGGAGTTTTTGATCAAGCAAGCCGCTCTTGGCCGAGCCGGGAAGCCGGAAGATGTCAGCGGAGTAGTCGCGTTCCTCTGCTCTGACGCCGCCGGCTACATCACGGGGCAAACCCTGGTGGTCGACGGCGGCATTCTGATGTAAGCTGTGACGAAGTCGACACCAAGTTGAAAGGAGACGTAATGTCCACCACCTTCGATAAAGTCAAGAAGATCATCGTCGAGCAGCTCGGCGTCGACGAGTCGGAAGTGACGCCCGAAGCGTCAATTACCGACGATCTGGGTGCCGACTCGCTCGACCAGGTCGAGCTGGTGATGGCATTCGAGACCGAGTTCAATATTGACATTCCCGACGAGGAAGCGGAAAAGATCAAGACGGTCGGCGACGCGGTAAAGCGCATCGACGAGACGACGGCCGGGTCTTCGACTTCCTAACTGCCCGTTGTTCGATCAACTCCAGGAACGCCTCGGCGCAATCTTCGACCGCTTAAGCGGGCGAGGCCGAGTAAGCGAAGACGACGTCAACGAAGCGCTGCGCGAAGTTCGCGTCGCGTTGCTCGAGGCCGACGTTTCGCTTGCTGCTGCCAAGGCATTCGTGGCGCGGATCAGGGAACGCGCGGTCGGCGCAAACGTGCTCGAGTCGCTCACTCCCGCTCAAACCATTCTCAAGATCGTTCACGACGAGTTGGTCGGGCTGCTCGGGCCACCGACCGGCTCGGGCCAAAGCCGGCTTCAATTCTCCGATGCGCCGCCGTCGGTGATCATGCTTGTGGGCCTGCAGGGCTCGGGCAAGACGACGCAAGCCGCCAAACTCGCCCTGCGTCTTAAAGAGCAGGGCCGGCGGTCGCTCATGATCGCCGCCGACGTCTATCGTCCCGCCGCGATCGAGCAACTCAAAACGCTCGGCAAACAGATCGCGCTTCCCGTCTACGATCGCGGCGTCGAGAACCCGGTCGCCATCGTGCGCGATGGGATCGCGGAGGCGAAGCGGCTCGGCATCTCGACCGCGATCGTCGACACTGCCGGACGGCTGCAGATCGACGAAGAGTTGATGCAGGAGCTAGCCGAAATCAAAGCGGTTGCCGACCCGCGTGAAATTCTGCTCGTTGCAGACGCGATGACGGGCCAAGAAGCGACGAACGTCGCCAAGGGTTTCCACGAACGCCTTGGGATCACGGGCGTCATTCTGACGAAGTTGGACGGCGACACGCGCGGGGGCGCGGCGCTCTCGATTCATAGCGTCACCGGTGCGCCGATAAAGTTCGTTGGCGTCGGCGAGAAGCTCTCGGCGCTCGAGCCGTTCTATCCCGAGCGGCTCGCCTCGCGGATTCTCGGCATGGGCGACGCGCTCACGCTAATCGAGAAGACCCAGAGCCTCTATTCCGAAGAGCAGGCCAAGAAGCTGGAGGAAAAACTCCTCAAGCAAAAGCTGACGCTCGACGACTTCCTCGAGCAAATGCGGCAAGTACGCAAGCTCGGCTCGTTCAACGATATCTTGAAGATGATCCCGGGCATGTCGAAGGCGTTGCCGAAAGACTTTGAGATTCCGGAGCGTGAGTTCGTCAAGGTGGAAGCGATCATCTGCTCGATGACGCGCGGCGAGCGCCGTCATCCCGACATTCTGAATGGATCGCGCCGTAAGCGGATCGCTCTCGGATCGGGCACGCAAGTTTCCGACGTGAACCGGCTCGTGAAGCAGTTCGACCAAGCGCGACAAATGACCAAACAGCTTAGCCGCATCAAGCGCGCTAGATAACGAAAGAAATAATGGTACGAATCCGATTGCGCCGGATTGGCGCGAAGAAACAGCCGACATATCGTTTCGTAGTGACCGACGCACGGGCGCCGCGCGATGGACGGTTTATCGAGATACTTGGACACTACAATCCGCGCACCGAGCCGCGAACGGTAGTGGTTGACGAGGTCAAGGCACGCGAGTGGTTGGCAAAGGGCGCGGAGCCGTCCGATACGGTGCGCCGGCTATTTGCCGAGAAAGGACTCGTTGATCGCGGTCCGATTCCAACGACGAAGCGTCGTCCGAAGAGTGCGGAAGGCAGCGCGTCGTGAGCTCGTTCGACGACGAGTTCGGTCTCTTTAGCGAAACGGTCGTCGACGAACCCGAGCGTCAGGTTTCGCCGCGCAAGGAGGCGCCGCGCAAAGAACCCCCGCGCAGCGAGCCTGCACCGCGTCCCGCGCCGCGTCCGGCGCGACCGGTCGGACGGCGCGAGCATAAACCCAACCCTCCGGGAGCCGATCCGTGGGCGGGGCATCGCCGCGCGACCGAGCTGCTGGATTTTCTCGCGCGCAAGCTCGTGCAGAAGCCGGATAGCGTCAGCGTCGAGCTCTTCATCGACGAGCACGCGCAGCCGGTCATCGAGCTGGTCGTCGATCCCGAAGATCTAGGAAAAGTGATCGGGCGCAGCGGCCGCGTCGCGCAAGCGCTACGAACGGTCGTGCGTGCCACCGCCGAAGGCCGCGTATCGGTCGACATTCTCGACAGCGAGGAAGCGGCGCAGGACCGCGAGGATGACGACCCGGGATCCGACTGACGTTGTCGTAGGGCGGATTGTGGGAGTCTTTGGCGTTCGTGGAGAGTTAAAGTGCGACCCGACGAGTTCGGGTCGCACCCTCGTTTGCGCAGGTGCGCAGCTGCGATGCGCGCGCAACGAGGAGTCGTGGACGGTCCGAGTTACGAGCGCGCGTCCGCACAAGAACCGGTTGCTGATTCGGCTCGCCGGCGTAGATGACGCGGACGTCGCGGCAGCGCTCGCGGGATCGATCCTGTACGCTCCCCGGATCGCCATCGCTTTAAGCGACGGCGAGTATCTCGACGAGGATCTCGCCGGCTGCACGGTCTTCGGCACGGATGGGAGAGCCTACGGCAGCGTCGATCGTGTCGAGCATTACCCTTCCAGCGACATGCTGGTGGTCGGCGGTGCGATGGTACCGATGGTGCGCGCAATCGTTACCGAGATCGACGTGGAGCGCCGGAGAATCCTCATCGATCCGCCCGAAGGCCTGTTCGATTAACTGTTGTCCGGATGAGCGTTGGCGTACGCGGCAACCGCGGCGTCAATGGCATTCTTGATCGAGCTGCCGTTGCCGACTTCGCGTCCGAGCAGCGCGCCAAAACAAGTATAAACTTCGAGCACGAAAGTTATCTGCGGCTTACCGTGCGCAGCGGCCTTCGTCGTCAGGGTGCCGCTCGCGATCGTGTTATCGCGATTCGATCCGCAAATCGCGTCGCTCGACTGAGAGACGTTCGACGTCACGGACGTCATCTGTGCGTTGAAGCGGGAGTTGAGCGCGAAGTAGAGCTCGTGCAGCGCGTTGGTGAGATCGGCGGCAGCGACCGGCGTCGAGGCGCCGATCGGCGCGACGATCACGCCGCGCGAAGGTTTGACGACGGGCGCGGGCGTTGGTCCTCGACTGCCGCCCTTATGCTTGAAGACCGAGTTGACGATGCTCCCGATCCCTTGAATCGGAACCTTTGCACCGTTCGTGGAGCTCGGAGCTGGAGTGTTTGAGGGCCGCGTTTCCACGTTCTGCGTTCCCCGCCCGAGAAACGTCAAAATTTGCGAGCGCGCGAGCAGCGACTGGGAGGCAACGTCGGCGACGCTCGCGACTTGAGCCGTTTGCGAGAAGAGGATGACGCCGCTTTCAACGCTGACGACTTGCTCGACGACTGCGGCGCTATCACCGACCGGCGTGACGTAACCGCTGATATAAAAGTCGGCTTTGGCGGTCCGTGCGTTGCTGAGAAAATCCGCGCGTTTGATGCCTTGCGGCACGGGCGGCACGCTGATTCCGCCGGCTGCGGTCATCTCCTGAGCCAGGATCTGCGCGATTGCCATGCCGATGCGTGGATCCGCGCCGGTTTGTACGTCGAACGGATAGACCAAGACGACCGGCGTCTGTTCGAGCGTGGGCGGCGTCGCGACGGGCAGCGGTGGCGGGGGCGCGGCGGCGGTAGCGAACGCGAGCGACGAGCAAACCAAGAGCGACCCGAGAAAGCGGCGTAACGAGAATCTCTCAAGCATCAACGGCCGTCTCTTCGCGAACGGTGTCGGAATGTCCGGTTGGCCACGCGATGCTGTACTCGGCGCCGAAGAGAAAGATCGAGCCGATCCAGTAAAACCACAGGAGCAAGACGAGCGGGGCCGATAAGGCGCCGTAGACGTGCGTAAAGTCGACGTGCGTGAGATACGCCGTGAACGCGTACTGCACCGGCGGCCATCCGACTGCTACCACTGCCGCACCGCGCAGCGCAAAAGCCCACGAAACGCTTCGGTTGGGCAGCCAGCGATAGAGAACGACCGCGACGATGAAGACCAACGCGATCGAGAGCAAATAGGACAAGATGTGCGTCACGCGGCTCGGATCGTGGATTCCCGCGACGTGGAACGTAATCGAGAGGACGATCGGCAGCGCGATCGCAATGAGCAGCAAGACGCCCGTTATCGGCAGCATCACCAACGAAAGTAGAAGGTTGTGCACGAGCGGCCGCCCCTTCGGTACGTTGAGCGCTCGGTCGAGGGCGTACGCGAGTCCCATGAAGAGATTCTTTCCCGACCAGAGCAGAAAGGCTAGTGCGATCGCGCTCGAGATGCCGCGTCCGTAGATATACGTTTCGAGGTTGTTCGCGATGAAGTCATGGAGCGTCGGCGCGAGGGTGTCGAAAAAGAGCAGCGCGCGGTGTTGCGATTCGGGGAAGACGAACGTGATCGCGGTGATCGCCAAGACGCTCAGCGGGAAGAGCGCGAAGATGGCGTTGAACGCAACCGACTGCGCGAGGAATGCGCACCCGTCTTTCGCGAAGCGCACGACCGCTTCGCGAAACGCGGAGATGAGTCGCTGCATTGCAAGCGGTATATCGTGGGAACGTGCCGCTATTCCCACCTCAACCTCCGGTAACCGTGCTGATCGACGGGCGTCCTCTCGTCGGCTACACGCGCGCGTATCTGGCCGGAGGCCGGGTCTTCGCGCCGGTCGCGCCGCTGTTGACCGGCCTCGTGGACCGGCTCTGGGTGGAAGGCGACACCCTCGTCGTCGAGCGCGGCGACCGTCGCATACGAATTCGGCTGACGCCGGCGCCGGGCGGTCCGCTCGACGCTACGTACGTGGCGGCCGGACCGGTGCTTCGAGCGCTCGGCGCGTCCGTGCACTACGAAGCGAAAGAGCGTCGCCTCGTCGTCGCCATTTCGACGCGTGACGTCGTCACGTCGCCAACGCCCTTCGATCCGTCCGTTCCGTCCGTCGCGCCGACGACAGTCTTCACGCCGGCGCCGCCGTCGACGCCGCGACCAGTCTGGACCGGTCCACCCTATCCGCGGCGCACGGCGCTGCCGTTCCCGCCGCCGCTAATTCGGCGGAAGTAGAACGACTTTTCCGGGTTCACCGTTCTCAACGCGCTCGTACGCTTCGCGCGCGCGAGAGAGCGGAAATCGCGCCGCGATCGATGCAGGCTTGACCGACTTCGATTCAAAGAGTGGGCCGAACTTTTCAAAGAGGCCGGCGACTCGCTCTAGGGTGAAGGATGCAGTGTCGAGACCGAAGAGCGCGAGCCGTTGCCGATAGAAGTCAAACAAATCGAGGTCGACGCGGCGTCCGGCGCGCGCAGAGAAGACGACCATTCGTCCGTCCTTTGCCAGCGATTGGCAGAGCACTGCGAAGACCGGCGCGCCGACGCTGTTGAGGGCTACGTCGGCACCGCGGCCGCCGGTGAGTTCGCGCACGGCGGCCGGCACGTCGTCGCGATCCGAGCGTACGATACCGGCCAGCGCCAATCCGTCGAGCGGTGAGAGATCGTCGCGCTCAAGAACGAGTGCGATCGCGCGTCCTCCAAGCGCGAGCGCGAGTTGAACGGCGGCCGATCCCACGGCGCCCGCTGCGCCGGAGACGATCGCCGTCTCATCCTTCGAAAAACGCGCGAGTTCGACGAGCGCGCTCCAGGCGGTGACGAACGGGACGCCTGCAACCGCGGCTTCTTGCGCGGTCAGATGCGAAGGCCGTCGAATCGCCGCCTTCACAGGAAGGATCAGGTGCTCGGCGTGCGAGCCGTCGCGCGTCATGCCGAGCTCCCCGCCGCCCGATCCCCAGACGGGCAGACCGATGAGATCGGCCGGCCCTTCGACGACCTGGCCGGAGAAATCGCGGCCAAGGATACGCGGCAGGGTGACGCTCGCAAATCGACCCAGCGCGACGCCGGCGTCGCTCGGGTTGACGCCCGCGGCCTCGACGCGAACGCGAACGGATTGCGGTGGCAACGGGAGATCCGCAACGTCGCGAATTTGCAGATCATTCAGCGCGCCGAAACGGTCGATTTGAAGTGCCTTCACCCTTACGCTTGCTTAGGTATCCGCGCGCTCACGACCGGCACCATCCAGACCGCATAACCTTGAGGATCGCGCACGTTGGCAATCATTTGATCGAAGTAGGCTTCGGCTGTTTCTTTGCTGATAGACGTCGTCTCTCCGATCGGTCCCGCATATCCGTCGCGCCACGCCTCCAAGATCGTTGCGAACGTTTCGCGGGCAACGCGTACGGTATCGACGACGGCATAATCTACCGTGATTTCGTCGAGTCCCAAGTTTGCCAGAATGCCGTAGGTATGACGGCCGACGAACAAGTCTACGCCCGTCGCCTTCGACATAGCGGCCGGCACCTCGTGCCAGAAATTTCTTGGATCTATTGCCGCGTGCGCAAAGTGCAGCATGCCATAGTCCTCTGGAATCAGGTGCAGGTATCCTCCCGGCCGCGTGACTCGGATCAGTTCTGCAAGGACGCGATCGGCCTGCGGAATCGAGTGGATGACGTGCCGGCAAAGTGTAAGGTCGAAGGAGCCGTCGGGTGCGTCTAGAGCATAGATGCTCTCACGAGCGAAGCGCAGCCTCGGCGCCAAATGGGCGTACCTCTCGCGCGCGAGTGCTAGGTGCTCCTCGATTATGTCAACGCCGAGAACGTGCGCTCGCGCAAAGAGCTGTGCTACGCGCGACGAGATCTCGCCGGTGCCGCAGCCTGCGTCGAGGATCGAGGCCTCCTCCGGCAATGCGTAGCGCTTGAGAAGCGGCGCCTCCTGCGGCCAAATGGCGCGAGCCTGCGCTTCGAGATTGCGCACCATGGATTCGTCGGCCATTTGCTTGGCCTGGGGATTTAGATCCATCAGCGAGAGGCGACCGCACCCAGGTCGAGACCACCCAGCCCCCGGTCGGAGACGCTGCGCAACAGCGATTCCATCGCGTCTACGACCGAAAGCCGTTCGTGGTGTGCGGCGGACTGCATGAGGACCGCGTCTTTGTGCGCCATATCGATCGTCCAAGTCGGCTCGTACTCTTGGGCGGCCATGCGCTTTCCACGACCCTTGATCTGGCCGGATGGATCGAAGAAATCGAATAGCCGATAGGCTTCCTCTCGGCTGAGGTCTTGAATTTCGGCGATGCGCAACAGATCGTTGAGGCCGCCGACGACGGCCAGGAGCATCGCATTGCCCATCAACTTGAAGATCGCCGCGTCCTGCGGCCGCGAGCCGACGTACCGAAGGTCGCTGCACATTTGCACGAGGTCCTCTCGCACGCGCTCGAAGAGCGCCGGGTCGCCGGAGGCCAGCATCACGCCGGTTGCCGCGAGCGCCATCGGCGGGCCCATGAAGACGGGCGCGTGCACGAACGTATATCCTGCATCGCCAAGCCGTTCCGCGCGCTCGGCCGCGCGCTGCGGCAGAACGGTCGTGTGGTCGATGATGGGGCTCTCCTTTGCAATGCCTTCGAGGGCCGCATCAATGGTGGCATCCACGCTCGCGTCGTCGCTCAAACAAAGATGAATGCGCTGAGCGCCTTGCGCGGCTTGCGCCGGATCGGAGAAGACTTGCGCGCCATACTCTTCGAGCGCGCGAGCTCTCTCCGGGGTGCGGTTCCAAACGTGCACCGTGAGGCCGCGGCTGCGCATCGCCCGAATCATTGCTGAGCCGAGCCGGCCCGCTCCGTAGAATGCTACCGTCACGATACGGACCTCGGTCTCCCGCCTAGACCGGCAGGGGAGGCGCCGGCGAGACCGCCGCCGAGCCGGCCGTAGAGCTTCAGAAACGCAATGTTCACAGTGAGTCCTTTCCTTTGTCGCTGTTAACCCCGTCCGGCGGCGGGGGGTTTTGAGACCGCCTCGCCCGTCCAGGATATCGCCACCGTAAAGATGTAGCACGCGCCATGCAGTTAGATGGACGAACGTTTTTGGTTAGTGGCGGCAGCTCGGGGCTCGGCGCGGCGTGCGCTACCGAATTTGCTCGCCACGGCGCCAACGTCGTGATTTGCGACGTCAGCGAACGCGGCGCCGACCTCGCGCGCGAACTGGGCGCCTCCGTCGTTTTTGCGCGCACCGATGTAACCGATGGCGCGCAGGTGCAGCGCGCGGTAGATACCGCCGCGCAGAAGTTCGGCGCATTGCACGGCGCGGTCAACTGTGCCGGGATCGCGACCGCGGAGCGGGTGATCGGGCGGGAAGGTCCGCTGCCGTTAGATCATTTCACGAAGGTCATTTCCGTGAACCTGATCGGCACGTTCAACGTGATCCGATTAGCGGCTGCCAAGATGCTCGAGCGTTCGGTGGAGCCCGGTGAGGATCGCGGCGTTATCGTCTGCACCGCGTCGGTTGCGGCCTACGACGGGCAAATCGGTCAGGCGGCCTACGCGGCTTCGAAGGGCGGCGTCGTCGGGCTGACGCTTCCGATTGCTCGCGAGTTCGCGCAGCATCAAATTCGCGTTGCGAGCATCGCTCCGGGCATCTTCGATACACCGATGCTGGCGGGCTTGCCTGAGGCGGCGCGCGAGTCCCTGGGCAAGCAAGTGCCCTTCCCGTCACGACTTGGCAGACCCGCCGAATACGCGGCGCTCGCGCGTCACATCATCGAGAATCAAATGCTCAACGGCGAAGTAATCCGTCTCGATGGCGCCATACGAATGGCCCCGAAGTAGGAGCTTTACCGGTCGCATAGCTAAGATGAACGCGTGAAATCCGCGCTCATTGCTGCGCTTGTCTTGCTCGGTATTTTTATCGCTGCCGAGCCCTTGCACGCCGGAAACGTGCCGCCATGGCGAGCCTCGGCGACGCCGCGCCCGGCCGCGACTGCTACGCCGATTCCGCTCCCTTCGCCGGATCGCTTACTCTTTTTGATCCGCCGCCAGTTTCGCTCGCATCGCCCGCCTCCGCCGTACACCACGTACACGTTGATTCGTAAGCAAACGCTCGACGACGGCTATCCCGATCTGCTCAACAGCTACACCTATCACATCTGGGTGCGAACCTCCGATCGCGCTGCGCTCGGCCGGCGAGTCTATCACGGCTCGTCTCGGGGAACGCTGGAGTTCTTGCGGCCGTCGTTCAACGAGCCGTGGGACCCGGGCCCTCCCACCGCCGACCTGTTCGAGCCGGCACCGCTTCATCCGCACACCAGTCCGCGCGAGTTCGTTCCGACGCCCGAGCCGACCGGAGCCCTTCCGAAGACGATTGCAAGCGTCACGGCTCTCGGCGAGTTCGATTATCGCGTCACTCGCGTCGCCAATGAAGGCGACCGGATCCACGTCAGCTTGATGCCGCGCCGCGATATTGACCGCAATCGCTTGCGCGAGCTCTACGTTGATGCCAAGACGCTCGAGCTCAAAGAGGTCGTCGCAACCGACAAGCTCTACGAGGAGGACAGCAGCAAGCACGTCTATCCGATGCTCTTCACCGTCACGCTTGGTTGGATGCACAACATGCCGATCGTCACCCAAATTCACGGCACTCCGACCTATGAGGCCGACTCCGAGTATCTCGGGCGCGATGCCACCGTCGACTACGATTTCACCGACATCACGTTCCCGGACTCATTGCCGGAATGGTATTTCGATCCGCGCTCCTACGCGCAGCATACGGACGACGCGCCGCTCTGAGGGCTAGCTCTTAAACGGGGCGTTCGGCTTGACGAGCTGTGGGAATTGTTGGCGCAGTTTCGCCATCTTCGGAATATCGTTAAAGACGATATATGGATTCTGCGGATTATGCACCGCGAAATCTTGATGGTAGGCTTCGGCGCGGTAGAAACCCCGAAGCGGCGCGACGATCGTCACGATCTTCGATGAGTAGACGTGCCGGCTTGCAAGGCCCGCGATGGCGCCGAGAGCTTCGGACTGCTGTTGTGGTGACGTATAGAAGATCTCGGAGCGATATTGCGTGCCGGTGTCCGGCCCCTGTTGGTTCAGCTCGGTGGGATCGTGCGCGACGAGAAAATAGACGTCGAGCAACTGCGTGAATGAGATTCGCGCGGGGTCGTACGTGATCTCGACCGACTCGGCGTGTCCGGTGGTGCCGGTGCTGACGGTTTCGTACTGTGCCGTGTCGGCGCTGCCGCCGGCATAACCGGCGACCGCCGAGTTGACCCCCTTGAGCGATTCGAAGACGAGCTGCATTCCCCAAAAGCAGCCGCCGGCAAAGACGACGCGCTGCGAGGCTGCGTTCGCCGGCGCGATTGCCGCGGCAGCGATCGAGAGGCTAAGGGCAAATCCGGTAATGAACTTCACGTATGGTATAACGCCGGGCCGCTCCAATTGGATGAGGCTCCCTCACCGCAAGTGAGCGTCGAGCCAGCCCAGCCAGAGCCGAGTGAGCTCGGCGGTCTGTCGCGGATCGGCTGGCCCGTGCGTCGGGGCCGGAAAGACCGCGAACCGCACCGGCACGTGATTATCGGTTAGCGCGTGGAAGAGCGCGTATGACTGCGTGATCGGCACGACCGGGTCTTGCGTCGTCCCCCAGATCAGCGTCGGCGTCGTAATCTGCGCGTAGTACGTGATCGGGGAGTTATCGCGATAGATGCGCGGGCCGTCGCCGGTGAAGGGCGAGGCTCCCAGCGGATAGCGATCCTGCACGTTCGATGTCGAGAGATTGTATTCGTCGAACTCGCTGTTGACGGCGGCGCCGGAGACGGCGGCCCGCCACCGATGATCGTGACCGATCAGCCACGACGTCAGCTCTCCGCCGTACGACCAGCCGGAGACCGCCACGCGCGAGGCGTCAATGCCACCGCGCCGTTCCAGCGCGTCGAGTCCCGCGAGGATATCTGCGCTCGGCCCAGCGACGGTATTGCGCACGATCGCCGTCATGTACGCGTTACCGAGATTGTCGCTGCCGCGATAGTTCGGCTGCAGCACGACGTAGCCGCGTGACGCGATCATCTGTGCGAGCGGCCAGGTCTCCAAGACGAAATCGCGGCTACTCGAGAGCCCCGGCCCTCCGTGAATGAGGAGCACGACAGGATACTTCACGCCGGGCTGGGCGTTGGGCGGATCGGTCACGACGCCGTCCTCAGCGAAGCCGTCGGGTCCGGTCCAATTGAGCTCGCTCATTGCGCCGACGGCGATCTGCGAGAGGAACGCGTTGACGTGCGTGAGCCGGTGGGGCGTCGTTGAAGCTGCCGGCAAGTAGTAGAGCTCTCGCGCGCTCGTTGCGCTGGTGGCGACGAACGCGATCGATCCGTCGGGCGCGACGTCACCGGCGATTCCCGCGTCGAACGTACTGCTGGAATAGGGATCGCAGACCGGATGAAGATTGCCCAACGGAATTCGGCGCGTCTCTGCGGGGCCGACGTGCCAGAGCACGTTCTGCGTGCCGTCGGCCGCGCAGACCAGCAGATGACGTGAGTCTGGCAGCCAAAGTGACGCCGCAACGTTACGGTCGAGGTCGGCTGCGTCTTGCACATCCGCGCCCTGGCGAATCTCACGCAGCGTGTTTTCAGCGTTGAAGTCGCCGTTGCGTGGATACCAGTAGGCGAGACGCGAGCCGTCCGGCGAGTAGGCGGGACTCAGCTCGAAAGCCGAATGGCCGGTGAGCTTCTGCGTCGCGCGCGTCGCTACGTCCACCTGCCAGAGCGTCGAGTATTCGCTGTCGCCGCTGAAGGTGTTCTCGACGCGCGTGTACGTAATGCGGCGGCCATCGCGCGTCCACGCGATCTGCGGCGAGAAGATTCCGCCGGGATCGGTCGGCGCAATCGTCCACGACCCGCTCGTGAGCCGCGTAGCGTTGCCGCCGGCAGCCGAAACGAGCCACAGATGCTCGGCCGGCGTCAGCGCGGTCGCGGTGTAATCGTTGTCGCCGGCAAAGAAGAACGGCGCCGGATCCTGGCGGTCGGTCGCGACGAAGGCTAGCCGGCGCCCGTCGGGACTCCAGGCTGCGTCCACGACGTCACCCTGCGCGTGAGTGAGCTGGACGGTATGTCCGTCCGCAGTGCGGATGAAGAGCTGCCGCACGCCATTCTCCGAAGGGCGGGCGAGATAGGCGAGTTGCGTTCCTTGAGGGGACCAGCGTGGAACCGCGACGTCGCTGCCGGTCACGAGCCTCTGCGTACGCGAAGACCGCGTGTCTACGAGCAGCAGCGCGTTGACCTCGCTGTTTCGTCGAAGGTCCTTCGCGATCGCGATGACCGCGACTCGTCCGGCGTTGGGTGAGATCGCCGGCTCCTCGAGGTCAACGATGCGCGCCATGTCGCCGATCTGTAAGACCGCGGCGGCCAGGAGGACGGTTAGCATCCGAGCCGGGTTCGGGCCGGAAAGCGCAGCTCTTTCCGAGCGGCTGGTTTTGTTGGTAGCAGTGGAAAAAGGGACCACGATGCTCGACGAATTCCATCCGCTGGTCGGAGAATGGTTCCGTTCGACCTTCGGCACGACGACCGAGCCGCAGGCACAGGGTTGGCCCGCAATTCGAGCGGGCCAGGACGTATTGATCTCGGCACCAACCGGTTCGGGAAAGACGCTTGCGGCCTTCACGCTCGCCCTCGACGAGCTCGTCCGGCAGGCGAGCGCTGGAGCGATCCCCGATCGAACGCTGACCGTCTACGTGTCGCCCCTCAAAGCGCTGACCAACGACGTGCGCGAGAATCTCGAGAAGCCGCTCGCGGCGATCGTGACGCTCGCCAGTCAAAACGCGACGCCGCTCGCGGAGATTCGTACGGCGGTCCGGACCGGCGATACGACGGCGGCAAAGCGCCAGCAAATGTTACGAACGCCCCCTCACGTTCTCGTCACGACCCCGGAGTCGCTCTACATTCTGCTAACGGCTGAAAAGTCGCGCCGGCTTTTCGCCGGCGTTACCACCGTTATCGTGGACGAAGTTCACGCGATCGCCGGCAACAAGCGCGGCTCGCATCTGGCGCTGACGCTCGCGCGTCTGGACGAGCTCGTCTTGCGCGAGTCGGGACGCCGTCCGCAGCGGATCGGCCTCTCAGCGACGGTCCGCCCGATCGACGAGGTCGCGCGATTCTTGAGCCCGCAAGCGACGATTGTCAACGTCGGACACCGGCGCGAGATGGCGCTCGCGGTCGAAGTTCCTTCCGACGAGCTCGGACCGGTGGCGAGCAAGGAAATGTGGGGCGAGATCTACGATCGGGTTGCCGAACAGATCCGCGCCCATCGCACGACGTTGATCTTCGTCGGCACGCGGCGTATGAGCGAGCGGGTCGCCTTTGCGCTGAACGAGCGTCTCGGCGACGCCTTCGTGATGCCGCATCACGGGAGTCTGGCGCGCGAGACGCGCTTCGACGTCGAGCGCAGGTTGCGCGCGGGCGAGTTGCGTGCGGTCGCCGCGACGGCCTCACTAGAACTTGGCATTGACATCGGTTCGGTGGATCTCGTCGTGCAGCTCGGCTCGCCGCGCGCGATCGCGGTTGCGTTGCAGCGCATCGGCCGCTCCGGTCACTGGATTGGCGCCAAACCGAAGGGCATTTTGTACGTCACGACGCGTGACGAGCTGCTCGAATGCGCGGCGCTCGTTCGCGGGATCCGCGCGGGAGCGCTCGATGCGCTCACGATACCCGCCGCGCCGCTCGACATCCTCGCGCAACAGATCGTAGCCGCCTGCGCTCAAAACGAATGGAAGGTTGACGAGCTGTACGCCATGCTTCGCAGCGCGTATCCGTATCGTAACTTGGCGCGCGACGATTTCGATGAGGTCGTCTCGATGCTCGCCGACGGCGTCGCGACCTCGCGCGGCCGTAGCGGAACCTTCCTCCACCACGATCGCGTCAACGGCCGTCTTCGCGCGCGGCGCGGCGCGCGCCTCGCCGCGATCACCTGCGGCGGCGCGATTCCCGATACCGCAAACTACAACGTCGTCGTCGAACCCGACGGTCACGTCATCGGCACGCTCGACGAGGACTTTGCAATCGAGAGCATGGCCGGCGACATTTTTCTGCTCGGCACCAACTCGTGGAAGATCCGGCGGGTCGAAGCCGGGGTTGTCCGCGTCGAGGACGCCCACGGCGCGCCGCCCTCGATTCCGTTCTGGAACGGTGAGGGCTTGGGGCGAACGATCGAGCTTTCACGCGAGGTCTCTGCGGTGCGCGCGGCAATCGACGAGCGCGACGACGAGGCCGCGCGGCAGTGGCTCGAGCGGGAGTGCTCCCTCGATCGTGCCGGATCGGAACAGGCCGTCGCGTACGTTCGCGCCGGTAAAGCGATTTTAGGGGCCGTCCCGACCGACCGGATGGTCATCGCGGAGCGCTTCTTCGACGAAGGCGGCGGCATGCAGCTCATTATCCACGCGCCGTTCGGCGCGCGGATCAACCGGGCGTGGGGTCTAGCGCTGCGGAAGCGCTTCTGCCGTTCGTTCAACCTTGAGTTGCAGGCTGCAGCGACCGACAACGGGTTCGTGCTCTCGCTCACCGATCAGCACGCGTTTCCTCTCGACGCCGCGTTTGAATTCGTAAAGTCGGCTAGCGTCGAGAATACACTGACGCAAGCGCTCCTGCCCGCGCCGATGTTCGCGGCAAGGTGGCGTTGGAATGCGACGCGAGCCCTTGCGGTATTGCGATTCAGCGGCGGACGCAAGGTGCCCCCGCAACTGCTGCGGATGCGCGCCGACGATCTGCTTGCATCCGTCTTTCCGGATCAAGCGGCCTGTCCGGAGAATCTCACCGGACCGATTCGGATTCCCGATCACGTTTTGGTACGGGAGACGATCGGTAACTGTCTGAGCGAGGCGATGGATCTTGACGGCCTGCGCGAGGTGCTGCAAGGCGTCGAGAGCGGGAGCATTCGAACCGTCGCGATCGATACGCCCGAGCCCTCGCCCTTCTGTCACGAGATCCTCAACGCGAATCCCTATGCGTATCTGGACGATGCGCCGCTCGAGGAGCGGCGGGCGCGTGCGGTGCAGCTGCGACGGACGCTGCGCGACGATGTGGACGGCGCCGGCGTGCTTGATCCGGCGGCGATCGCCGAGGTCGCGGCAGAGTCGTGGCCGCTCGTTCGCGATGCCGACGAGCTCCACGATGCGCTGATGTCGCTGGTCGTCCTGCCCCCCGTCGCGGCATGGAGCGGCTGGTTCGACGAGCTCGTCGCCGATCGCCGCGCAGCGACCGTTGCGTCCTTCGGCTCCGCTCCGAATGACATGTGGACCTGCACCGAACGCGCCGACGTGGCGCAAGCGGCGTACGGCAGTTCTGGGGAGGCGCGTGACGAGGCGGTAACGGAGGTCTTGCGGGGCTGGCTCGAGTGTAGCGGACCGCTGAGCGTCGCTGCGATCGGTGCTCGCCTAAAGATCGAGGACGAAGCGATCGAAGCGGCGCTCTTGCGCCTGGAGACGCAAGGTCAAGTCTTGCGCGGGCGCTTCACGGGCCCGGATGCCGGCGCGCAGTGGTGCAACCGGCGAGTTCTCGCGCGTATCCACCGCCGCACGATCGGTACGTTGCGCCGCGAGATCGAGCCGGTCACGACGGCCGCGTACGTCACGTTTCTGCAACGCTGGCAACACGTCGCAGCGGCCTCGCGCCTGCACGGAATCGACGGGACGCTGCAGATCGTTCGCCAGCTCGAAGGATACGAAATCCCGGCCTATGCCTGGGAGGAGCAGATACTGCCGGCGCGCGTTGCGGGCTATCGCCCGGAGCTGCTCGACCGGCTCTGTTACGCCGGAGACGTGATGTGGGGCCGCCTCTCGCCGCATCCTGCGCTCGAAGCAAACCCTGGCGACGACCACACCCGCGTGCGTCCGACGCGGCTTGCTCCGATCGCACTCTTCTTGCGCTCAAACGCCGAGCAGCTGATCGTTCAGCGCGACATTGATTGCGCTGCGCTCTCGCACGCGGCTCGTGAGATACTCGATCGGATCGAGATTCTGCACGCGCCGTTCTTTGCCGAGATCGCGCGCGCGACCAAACGGCTTCCGAGCGAAGTCGAGGAAGCGCTCTGGCAGCTCGTTGCTGCGGGTTTGGTGACCGCCGACGGCTTCGACGCGCTCCGCTCGCTCAGCGATGCCAAGCGCCGGTTAGGCGAGAAGGGCTTGCGCGCGCGCCCCCGTTCTTCGAGCGGCCGCTGGACGCTGCTTTCGGCTGCAACGCCGCGCATTGACCGCGAGGCATTCGCGCGGCGTCTGCTGGCGCGCTGGGGCGTGGTCTTTCGCGACGTCATTGCGCGCGAGAGCCTGGCGCCGCCCTGGCGCGAGCTGCTCGCGGCGCTACGGCGCATGGAGGCACGCGGCGAGATTCGCGGCGGACGTTTCGTCGCGGGATTCGTCGGCGAGCAGTTTGCGTTGCCCGAGGCAGTAGACGCGTTGCGCGCGGCGCGCCGCAGCGGCGCCGACGGCGAGCGCGTCTCACTCGGAGCTTACGACCCGCTCAACCTAACCGGCATCATCCTACCCGGCGCCGTCGCTTAGCACGGCGTCGCGGTTTGCTTCCCGGAGTAGATCTCGATGAGGCCGCTCGCCGCCGATGGAACGTGGGCGCCCTTCAAGAGCGTGCCGATGCCGCCGATACTGCCGCCGTACTTGCTTTTCTTGGCAGTGGCAACGCAAGGTCCAAATTTGAACGTGTATCCGAAGATCTTGGCTTGACCGTACGAAGTGTACGGCTTTCCAGGAACGAGCTTCTTCGCGGCGAGCCCGCCGCCGGCCGGAACCTGGTTTCCGAACGCCGTACCGCCCGATATCGCGAGCTGCAGATAGAAGATTGCCGTTCCCGTTCCGAGCTGCGGCAGATGGTTGTAGTCCGTGGTGCTGCTGATGAGCGCTAGTTTCACCGAAGGATTGGCGCCGGGGTATTCGATCGTACCGCCGAAACCCCCGAACTCCGGAACGCAGAACGAGCCGCCTTTTGTGGAGAGCGTAACGGTCAGCGATGCGTAGTTCTTGGTGCTCTTCTGACCTTTGCACTTGGGCGGAGTAAGGTCTGGAAGTGCGATCTGTTGGGGTACGAACGAAGTCGCCGGCATGAACGCGCCGTGCTGCGCGCAGGCTGAGAGAACGGTTGCCGTCGCCACGCAAATAACGCCGCGCACGGAAAAACGAACGAGTGTCATGATGACCTCCGAAAAAGCTGCCGTGATCGCTCGTTCGTCGTCGCTTACAACGTGACCTCGCCGTACATCTGGCTCGCGCTCTTTATGCTGGGATGCTATCACGGCATCAACCCCGCGATGGGGTGGCTGTTCGCGGTCGCCCTCGGGCTGCAAGAGCGGCGCACTTCGGCGGTTCTTCGCGCAGTCGTCCCGCTCACATTGGGACACCTGCTCTCCGTTGCCATCGTGGTGCTGGTTGCCGTCTTCGCCTCCGTCGAGTTCCCGCACGCAATCGTTCAACGGGTCGCTGCGGGGGTGCTGCTCGGGTTCGGCGGCTATCGGCTGATTCGTGCACGCCATCCGCGATGGGTTGGGATGCAAGTTGGCTTTTGGGGTCTAACCGCCTGGGGATTTCTGATGTCGAGCGCGCACGGCGCCGGTTTGATGCTCGTGCCGTTCGTTACCGCCAGGCGTGCAGCGATGCCCGGCGCGATGGCCATGCCGGGGGTGATGGCTGCGACGCACGCGCCGTACGCGTTTGGTTGGCTCGTGATTGCCGTCCACACGCTGGGTTATCTTGCCGCGATGACGGCTGTTGCGTTCGTGGTTTACACGAGGTTCGGGGTGAGTTTCTTGCGCACGGCGTGGTTCAACGTCGATCTCGTTTGGGGGGCGGCCCTGCTCGCGACCGGGATTGTCCTGCTGCTCACCTAATACTCCGCCATGCAGATCAAGCCGGATCCCACGTTTTACGCATCGGCGAAAGATGCGATGAAGGCTCCGCCGGAGACGCTCGCCTACGTGGCGCTGCTCAGCGCGACCGGAGACGGATCGCCTGACGCGCTTGCGGTCGTCGACACGAACGGCACGTCGAAAACCTATGGCGCCCAACTCGGCCGCGTCGAACTCCCGAACACGAGCGACGAACTTCACCACTTCGGTTGGAACGCGTGCAGCTCGGCACTCTGTCCCTTTGCGCCGCGACCGCACGTCGAGCGGCGTTACCTCATCGTTCCGGGGTTGCGTTCGTCGCGGATTCATATCATCGATACCAAACCCGATCCGACGCAGCCGCGGATCGCGCGCGTAATCGAACCCACGGAGCTAATCGAGCGAACGGGGTATACGCGACCGCACACCATCCACTGCGGGCCCGACGCGATCTATGTTAGCGCGCTGGGAAACGCGGCCGGCGACGGTCCGGGCGGCATCTTCACGATGGATTGCGACACGTTCGACATCATCGGCGCTTGGGAAGCCGATCGCGGACCGCAATACCTGGCCTACGACTTTTGGTGGCATCTGACGCACGACGTCATGATTACGAGCGAGTGGGGTACGCCGAATATGATCGAAGGCGGTCTCAACCCGAGCCTCTTGCTCGAAGGTAAATACGGCCATCAGCTGCACTTCTGGGATTTACGGCGTCGCTCGCACGTCGAGAGTTTCGATCTCGGGGCCGAGCAGCAAATGGTGCTCGAGCTGCGCCCGGCCCACGATCCCGCGAAAACCTACGGGTTTGCCGGAGTGGTCGTCTCGCTCAAAGACCTGTCGAGCTCGATCTGGTTATGGCACCGCGAGAACGGCAAGTGGGGCGTGCAGAAAGTCATCGAGATTCCGGCCGAGCCGGCCGATCCGGCGCAACTGCCCGATCTGCTAAAAGGCTTTTCGGCAGTTCCTCCGCTGCTCAGCGATATCGACCTTTCGCTCGACGACCGGTTCCTCTACGCATCGTGCTGGGGAACTGGTGAAATGCGCCAATACGACGTGAGCGATCCCTACCATCCCGAGCTGGTCGGCTCGGTTCATATCGGCGGCATCGCGCGGCGCGCGGCGCATCCGAGCGATCCGTCAAGAGCGCTGGCGGGCGGTCCGCAGATGGTGGAGATCAGTCGCGACGGACGACGCGTCTACTTTACGAACTCGCTCTATCGCGCGTGGGACGATCAGTTCTATCCCGACGGGGTCGGCACTTGGATGGTCAAACTCGACGTTGCGCAAGATGGCGCGATTGCGTTCGACCCGAAGTTCTTCGTCGAGTTCGACCCCAAACACCGCGCGCACCAAGTCCGCCTCCAAGGTGGCGACGCTTCTTCGGACTCTTTCTGCTACTCGTGACGGTCGCCTAATGCGCCGCTAGGCTCGCCAAGCGCGTCTCGCCGGCGCTGGCCAGCGCCTCGAGGTCTTTGGCCGTCGCGTACTCGGCCTCGGTCGGCGCGGCGTACGCGCTTTCGAGCGAGTTCATCAGAAATCCGAGTTGTTCGCGAATCTTCGTCGGATGCACGACGTCGGCTTCGCTGGAATGAACGTCGAGCATCACCAGGTTCGCGACCTCATCATCCACCTGCGCGCGTTGCGCCGAGCTGAGCCCGCGGGCGTTCTGGGCTGCCGCGATTGCGCGATCCAGGCGATCCATCGCGTTGTGCAACTCCATCTCTAGCGCCAAGCGCGCCTCCAGAGCGCCGGCCGGCGGGTGAATTCGCGGATCGAGCTGTACCGTCACCGGAGCGCGGAGCGTCTGCGAGCCGTACTGCAGCACCACCGTGTAGGAACCCGGCACGATTGTCGGTCCGTCTCCCACGTCCGGCCAGTCGTCGGTGGGTACCGTCCGGAAACCGGGGGAGTCGTAAGCGGGAGCATACTTCAGATCCCATTGAAAGGCGTTCATCCCGGGCTCGACCGCCGTTAATTTGTCCGTATCGCGCCGGCGATCTTGGGTAGCGTCAAGGTTTGCTTCTTGTTCGGGCGTGAGCTTGGGCTCGTGCTTCGGCTTGAGGTGGAGCGTAAAGCTCCGCACGGCCGCGCCGTTTGCGTCGAGGAACGAGAGCGTCGCCGGCGTCGAGCCGTTGTAACCCGGCGGCAGATTGAAAAAGACCGCCGCGCCGTATTTCGGGTTGTCACCGAACTCCGGGATTGAGAAGCTGGGGCCGCCATAGGCGTTCGTAAGCCACGCGGTTTGGGGTGCGAAGAGTTGCGCGCCCGCAGTCGAGAGTGCTGCTTGATGAGCCAACTGCTCGAGCAGCGTGATGTTATCCACGATCCAGAACGCGCGGCCGTGTGTCGCCGCGACGAGCTCGCCTTCACGCGTATCAATGGCGAGATCGCGCACCTGGACGCCGGGAAGATTGAGCGTCAACGGTTGCCACTGCGTCCCGCCGTCGAGGCTGACGTAGACGGTGCTGCGGGTCCCGGCGAAGAGCAGGTTCGGCTCGCGCGGATCCTGCCGAACGACGAAGACGTATTGATCGGCGGGCAGCCCGTTCGTTAGCGTTGTCCAGTGTGCGCCGTAATCGGTCGTTTGGTAGACGTACGGGTGGTAGTCGTCCCACATATAACGCGAGGCCGTGAGATACGCGGTTCCCTTTGCCGTATGCGACGGCTCGATCGAGCTGATTTGCGTCCACTCCGGAAGCTGCGGCGGCGTCACGAGCGTCCAGTGAGCGCCGTGATCGGTCGTCACGTGCACGAGCCCATCTGCCGAACCTGCCCACAACACGTGTGCGTCGAGCGGAGAAACGGCGAGCGACGAGATGTCGGGAAACGTCTCGGCACCGGTTTGATCGTAGTAGACGGGACCGCCGGTAGGCCCTTCGGTGCTCGGATCGTTGCGCGTCAGATCGGGGCTGATGATCTTCCACGTCTTTCCGTGATCCATGCTCGAAAAGACGACCTGCGCCGCAACGAGCAACTCGTGCGGGTCGGCGGGTGAGAAGAAGATCGGGTGGGTCCATCCGAAGCGGTAGGCCGTTGCCGCTGACGAGTTACCGGCCATGTAGCGCGGCCACGGGCTGACGTTCTTCTCGTTCCCCGTCTTCCAGTTGAGCGCAACGAACGAGCTATAATAGCCGCTTCCGTACGTGACGTCATGATCCTCAGGGTCGGGAGCGACGAACGTGCTCTCGCCTAACGCGACCGGGTGCCACTCGCTGGGACCGATGCCGGGACCGACCGCGGCACTCGCCCCTTCGTAGGCGCCTTCGTCTTGGCTTGCGCCGAAGACGTGGAACGGAAACTGATCGTCAAGGGCGACGTGATAGAATTGCCCGGTCGGCTGATTGTGATCGTCGCTGAAGGTATCGCCGCCATCCGTCGAAACGCTGGCTCCGCCGTCGTCACCCACGAGAAGAATCTTTGGGTTGCGCGGATTGATCCAGATGATGTGGTTGTCGCCGTGCGGTGGGCTGACCTCGCTCCACGTCTTTCCGCCGTTTTTCGTTTTGTAGAACGCGTCGACGTTGGGCGCGTAGGCGACGTCAGGATTCGTCGGATCGACGAAGATCGCCGTATAGTAGAAGGCGCGCTGGCGAAGCTTCCACTCTGAGTTGACGCGCTTCCACGTGGCCCCGGCATCGTTCGAGCGGAAGACGCCGCCGTTACCTGCCTGCACGATTGCGTACACGATCCGCGGGTTGCTCGCGGCGACCGAGACGCCGATCTTACCGAGGGTGCCGGTCGCGAATCCCGGATTCGTCGAGATCTTGGTCCAATGCGCGCCGCCATCAACGCTCTTGTAGAGGGCGCTGCCCGGGCCGCCGTCGGTGAGTTTCCAGGGCTGGCGCTGCGCCTGCCACATTGCCGCGTAGAGCACGTTGTGATTGCGTGAATCCATCGCGAGGTCGATACCGCCGGTGTTGTCGTCGACGAAGAGAACTTTGCGCCAGGTCGACCCCCCATCGGTCGTCTTGAAGATGCCGCGTTCGGCATTCGGCTTAAAGACATGCCCCATCGAGGCAGCATAGAGTACGTTGGGGTTGCCGGGATCAACGACTAGCTTGGCGATCATATGCGTATCGCGCAGGCCTGCGTACGCCCAGGTCTTTCCGGCGTTGGTCGTCTTGTAGACGCCGTCGCCGGTATCGAAGTCGCCACGAATATCGGCCTCGCCGGTGCCGATGTAAATGACGCTTGGATTCGACGGCGCGACGGCGATCGAGCCGATCGGGCTGGCGACGCCCGGGATCTTGCCATCGGTGATGTTCGACCAGCTCAAGCCGTAGTCGGTGCTCTTCCAAACCCCGCCTTCGACGCCGCCGAAATAGAAGAGGTTCGGATCGCTCGGAACCCCCGCAACCGCGACGGACCGGCCGCCGATATAAGGACCGATGCTACGCCATTGCAGCTTGCTCATTAGCTGAGCTGACGGCGAAGCCGAAGCGGCGGCTTGGCCTTTAAGCGGCGTGAGGAGCAGCGACACGGCAAAGACTGCAACAAGAGGACGGTTCATGTTGCGCTTATCGGGCTCCCAGAGCTGAAAATCCTTTTGCAAGGTGCTAATGCGGCGGCATGCAAAGTTGGTCAGCATGACGAGCCGCTCGGCAGCGCCGCCCTTTGCGCTCAGAGGCATCGAGCACGTCTTGCTCTTGGTCAACGGGATGGACGCCGCGCTCGCGTTCTACCAGGACGTTTTGGGCGCGCGTCTCGAGGCGCGGATTCCCCGCTACGCCATGGCCGAACTTCGCGCCGGCGCTTCGCATATCGATCTTGTCGATACGTCCGTACCCGAGGGCGCCTGGGCACGACCGCCGGTCGACGGCGGACGGAACGTCGATCACATCGCGGTGCGGTTAGATTCGTGTGATGCGGCCGCCCTGCGCCAACATCTAGCGGCGTCCGGCACTGAAATCGTCGAAGAGCGCATCAACGAAGAGCCCGACGGTAAAAGCCATTCGTTCTACGTGCGCGATCCTTCCGGTAACCTCATCGAGCTGATGGGCGCGCGCCCGTAATCCAGGAATAAACCGGAAGCGCCCAAATAAGTAGCTCGGTGGGACTCCTTTCAGGAGCCCTGCGATGCTCATTTGTGCCGCCGCAGCTTGCGACGCGAGGGGAGGAATAGATGAAGTTTTGCACGTGGCTAGGAGCCCTCGTGCTTGCTCTGATCGGCGGTGCGAGCGTGTCGGCCGGTCTCGCCGCGCCCGCCACGTCTCATCCGCTAGTGTGCGGCGCGTTCGGGGCTTCACGTGAGCTGGTCGAGCCACCCGACATCGAGGTCTGGAAGCTTCCCCTTAATGCTAGCGGCGAGCACGAGCTGATCTTGGCGGTTCGCACCGACGGGAAAGGTCTGAGTCAGCGGTTCTGCTACCGGTATGAGTGGGATGGCGCGATGCAAACCGTTGCGCCGACGATTCGCGTGCGCCGCGGCGAGCACTTCGCGCTGCGCGTCGTCAACGAAATTAGCGCTCCCGGCAATGCCGCGCGAGTTGCGTCGACCGCGATTCCTGCGTGCATGCCGATGGCGATGCCTGCGCCGATTACGAACCACTACGTCGGCTACTTGAACCATACCATTGACGACCGATGGATGGCGATGGCACCGATCGACACCAATATTCATTTGCACGGATATGAGGGACCGGAATCGGAAGAGAACATCTTCTTATCGACGCTGAGCACGCCGATGCACGCGTGCGAGTACCATATCACGATCCCGCGTACCCAGCCGGCCGGCACGTATATGTACCATCCGCACTCTCACGGCTCGTCGGACGCCGAGGTGGCATTGGGACTCGACGGTGTTTGGATCGTCGAGCCTGACGAAACGCAGCTTCCACGTTCCGCCGAGCACGTGATCATGCTGCGTTACCGGATACCGCTCGTTTTCGATAATCCGTTTGCCCCCGCCGGCGACGCGTTCGTTCCGGCCGCCACCGCGCACGAAGCCGCGCTGCCTCCGGCGCAGCCGGTTTCGTACGATCCGTTCAACCCGCCACCGTGGCCCGTAACGTACCCGATGAGCGCGGGAGGCGTGACACTCGATCGGAGCGGCTGCGACGGGATCGGTTCTGAAGTCTATGTTGCGGCGAATGGAGCCGACACGCCGGTTTCGCTCCAAGTCCCTGATGGGGAACCGCAGTTGCTACGGATCCTCAACGGCACGTCGGACTCGGCCTCGCGCTTGCAGATGCGCGACGGCGAAGGACACGTGCAAGCGATTCACCTCGTTGGGCTCGACGGCGTTCCCGTCTCGGGCGATTCGCGGCATCCGCTCTCGAACTACGTTTCCACGAACGAGCTCATGCTCACGTCAATGTCACGGGCCGACATTCTGGTAAGCGTCGCGCCGGGAGAGAAGCTAACGATCTCTTCCGAGCACTACTGCGGAGGCAAAGACGCCTTCTTTGAAATACACCACGACCTCGTAAACATTTCCGCACTTCCCAACGCCCACGTGCCGTCGCTAGCGGTCGAGTCGAAGCCCGCGGTCATCGCGGACACGCCGGCGGGGCGACTCGTTGCGTACGCTCGCGCCCACCCGGCACGCGTAAATCGCCGAGCGCTAACGTTCACGGAGTACGTCTTTCCGAAGAAGGGCAAGATTCCGTCACACCAGGCTTACTACATTACCGATACGACGAACGAGAATTTCCACGAGCATCCCTTCTGGCCGATCTATGGTCCGGGAGCCACGGTGCCGTCGAACCCGGACATCGTCGTGAAGCGGGGCGCAGTGGAGGAGTGGTATCTCGTCAATGCAACCATGGAGTCGCACGCGTTTCATATTCATCAAATGGCATTCGTGCAAGAGCGTGCGGTTCGCGGGACGCCGTTGATGGCCGACACCGTCTTCGTTCCGATCGGAACGTTGTTACCGAATCCGCACGATCCAAACTATCCGTTCGTCAAGCCGCGAATCACCAAGATACTGCTGGATTTTCGCCACGTGCCGCGCGGAACGTTCGTGTTCCACTGCCACATGCTCTTTCACGAAGACCACGGCATGATGGCGGTCATCCGGGTCGTTTAGGGCGGCCCGGTGTAGCCTGGCTTGTAGGGCGGACCCATGCCGCCCGGCAAGATGAGCGGCGGACGCGGGTTCTGCGCGAAATCGAAATCGCTGCGCAGATCCCCGAGCTGGGGTGCGTTTTCGGCGACGCCGGCGCGCGGATCGGGACGGCCGTCGGTCTTGGGATCGAGGCGCCGGCCGTTTAAGAAGTCGTCTTCGATGAATTTGACGTAGGCGTCATGGCTGAGGGTTTGATGGTCAACGTACCCTTTACGCGCGTAGGCGCTGATTACCAGAGCCGGAACGCGAAGTCCGTAGCCGAAGAAGTTCACATTCGGGGGCGGGACGTGATCGTAAAAGCCGCCCCAATCGTCCCAACTTAAAAAGATAGCCGTCGAATCCCAGTACTTGCTGCGCATCACGGCGTTGACTATTCCGGTAACATACGCTTCTCCGGTGCTAAGAAGCCCTGGAGGATGCTCGCTGTAGCGGTTGCCCGGCGTTAGCCAGGCCACTGCAGGCAGCGTGCCGTTGCGCAAGTCGCTAAAGAACAGCGACGTGTCTTTCACGTTTGCAAGCTGGCCGTCTGCCTTGACGTCGGTAAAGGAGGGCAGCGGATTCCAGATGCCCGGCGTGCGCGCGTTCTGCGGCTTCAGATTGCAGCTGCTTTGATCGTCAACGCAGTCCGGCTCGAAGCCGTCCATGACATAATACGCCCACGATACCTGATTCGCGTGAAGCAAATACGTTAGGTCGGTCCACGGATAGTCGGGGTGCCCGGGAGTCTGCTGAAATCCTACGGCGAAATCGCGTGGCAGATCGCCGGAGGTAAAATACGTTCGTTCGGGCTTGCAGCTCGTTGGATCGCCGATCGTTGCGCAGCTCGCGGCCCATTCGGAGACCATGTACAGATGCGCCGGCAAGCTCCAGGAACGGATCGGTTCGAACATGTGGTCCTGCAAGACAAAGTTGCTAGCATATGCCCAATAGTTCGGCAGTTCTGCACCGGTGTGATAACCCATGACGCTGCGCTCGTGCCCTTTGACGACGCAGGTTGGGATGTCGGTCGGGCAGCCGCCGGTGGTGAGGGCGCCGTGCATGACGGCAATGAAGCCGTCCATCTTGCCGCCGTCGATAGAGAGATCGGCGGCCCTTGCGCCGTGCGGGCCGCCGGTGTTTTCGTCGTTTTTGTCATGATAAGGCCGAACGCACGTCGCGCTCGCCGGGTCTGGAACGCAGGCTTGTGCAACGCCGTCCCGCATCGGGATTCCGTCGGCTCCGGGGAAGGTTCCGAAGTAGCTGTCGAACGAGCGATTCTCTTGCATGATGACGATGACGTGTTTGATTTTGTGAATTCCATCGTCAGCCGGCGCGGGCGTTGCAGCTTGCAGCGGCTGTGGCACGCTCGCGCTCGCGGCCGGCGCAAGCGTCAGCACGGCGAGCAACGATACGGCGAAGCGGGTGTCGTTGAAAACGGCCAAGACAGGCGTCACTCGTGAACGCTTTGAAAAGGGCGATTGATGCTCCTGTGTCGACTTCGCTGCTGATATCATGAGTTGGGCGTGTCCGCGGTGTCATCGAAGCTTCCGCGCGCCGAATCAGCGTCACGCCTGTGGAGTCGGCAGCGCGGCAAGTATCCTCAAAGACCGGTCGCCAGAGCTTGTCGCTCTCTATCGACAGCTCGAAAGGTCTGTAAGGCGCTTCGCCGACGTCGAGGTAGTGACGCGCGACCGGTACGCGCTCTTCCGCACGACTCGTATCTTTGCGGACTTGACGGTCATGCGAGATGCGCTGCGCGTCGTGATTCACCTCGATCGCGCGGCGAAAGCGGCCTGTTTCGTCAAGGTCGGGCGGAGCGGCAAGCGCGTCTCGCACGTCGCGCTCGTCAGGACGGCGGCTGACTTGCGCGCCGTCACACCGTTCTTACGCCAAGCGTTCGAGCTCGCCGCGAGCGAGGACCGCTAGGCGTTCTGCGCGCTTTTAGCTACAGCCGGACGTTGCTCCGCAGGAGTCGCACTTCTCGCAGGCGCCGTTGCGCACCATCGTGAGCTGACCGCACTCCAAGCAGGCGTTGCCGGTATAACCCTTTGCCTTCGACGCATTGATTGCTTGAGTACGCGCAAGGATTGCGACCGCCGTTCCTCCACCGTTGCTGCTCGGCTGGTGGGCCGGCGCCTGAGCCGGGGGATCCGGCGCTATCGAAGGGCTTGCACCTTGATGCGGCTCCTGACCGGGATGTAGATGCGCGCTGACCGGGTGCAGCTTCTCCACGAGGCCAACCGGGCGCACCTGAACGCCGGCCTCTTCCTCGGCGACGTACTCCTCTTGCGCTTCGGGTCCCATCGCATCCATTTGCATTGACGGCTGCACGTGAGCGAGATCGTAACGGCCGAGATAACTCACCGCGAGCTCGCGGAAGATGTAGTCGAGGATCGACGTGGCCATCTTGATGTGATCGTGCCCGATGACCGGACCGTTCGGCTCGAAACGCGTGAAGGTGAAGGCCTCAACGAACTCTTCGAGCGGCACACCGTGCTGCAAGCCAAGTGAGATCGCGATTGCGAAGTTATTCATCAGCGAGCGGAAGGCGGCGCCCTCCTTATGCATGTCGATGAAGATCTCGCCGAGTTGGCCGCCTTCGTACTCGCCGGTACGCAGGTAGACCTTGTGCCCCGAGATCGTGGCTTTTTGCGTGTAACCGCTACGCCGCTGCGGCATCGACCGCCGCTTGGCGATGTAGCGATAGACGATCTTCTCGGCGATTTGCATCGGCGTTGCAAAAGGCTGCGGTTGCGCGGCGACCGATTCTTGCTCGTCGGCGTCTCCGCCGAAGTCGTAGCTCGCAGCGAGGGGCTGCGAGAGCTTCGAGCCGTCGCGATAGAGCGCAACCGCTTTGATCATGCGCTCCCATGAGTAGCGATACGCCTCCTTGACGTCTGCTAACGTAGCGGTCTGCGGAAAATTAATTGTCTTGCTTATAGCCCCGCTGACCCACGGTTGCGCCGCGGCCATCATGTCGACGTGTGCTAGCGGCCTGATGTAGCGCGTCCCGTACTTACCGCATGGCGTCGCGCAATCGAAGACCGCTAGGTGCTCTTCGGTGAGGTCGGGCGCTCCCTCCACCGTCATGCGGCCGCAGATATGGGCGGAAGCCTCTTCGATCTGTCGCGTACTAAACCCGAGGCCGTCGCGAAGGACCGAGAAACTCCAGTCGTTTAGCTGCGCTTCGCTAAGACCGAGCTTCTCTTTGCAGAAATCCTCGCCGAGCACAAATTTGTTGAAGACGAATGGAAGCTCGAACGCGCTCGGAAGCGCGACCTCGACACGCGCGATCGCGTCGTCGTCAAAGCCTTTGGCTTTCAACGTCGCGCGATTGATGTGCGGCGCTTCCTCGAGCGTGCCGGTGCCCTTCGCGTACGTTTCTATCGCCTCGATCTGCTCTTGCGAGTAGCCGAGCTTGTGCAGCGCCGCGTCAACGGATTGGTTTACGATCTTGAAGTATCCGCCGCCGGCCAGTTTCTTGAATTTTACGAGCGCGAAATCAGGCTCGATTCCGGTCGTATCGCAGTCCATGACCAAACCTATGGTTCCAGTCGGAGCGGTTACGGTGACCTGCGCATTTCGATAGCCCGCAACCTCACCGATCGAAAGTGCATCATCCCACATTTTTCGAGCGAGCGCCCATGTTTGTTGCGTGAACAGCGTCGGGGTGTGCGTTACAGGCCTGACCGTGAGGCCTTCGTATTCGCTAGCGGCGGCTGCGTAGGCCGCTCGGCGATGGTTGCGAATGACGCGTAACATCGGCTCGCGATTCGCGGCGAACCGCGCGAACGGCCCGAGTTTCTGCGCTATTTCGGCGGACGTGCGATACGCCATTCCGGTCTGTAACGCATTGATGGCGCCGCACCAACCGAAGCTCTCTTCAGAGTCGTACGGCAATCCCATTCGCATGAGCAGCGTGCCGAGGTTGGCATAGCCTAGACCTAGAGTGCGGTAGCCGTGATTTTTCTCGGCAATTCGCTTCGACGGCATTTGACCCATTGCGACCGAGATCTCTAACGTAGTCGTCCAGATGCGGGTCGCATCAGCAAAGCGCTTCGCATCGAAGTTTCCGTCGTTGTTCAGGAACTTGACCAGATTGAGACTAGCTAAATTACACGCCGTGTCATCAAGAAATACGTACTCACTGCATGGATTTGTTGCATTGATTCGTTCGTCATTGGAACACGTGTGCCATTCTTGAATCGTGTCGTCGAATTGCAGGCCGGGATCGGCACATTGCCATGCGGCGAGCGCGATCTGCTCCCAAAGGTCACGTGCTTTGATGCGCTTAACGATGTCGCCCGTCGTGCGCGCGGTCAGCAGCCAATCGTCGTCACGATCGAGCGCACCGAAGAAGCCATTCGTTAGCCGAACCGAGTTGTTGGAGTTCTGGCCGGAAACCGTGATGTAGGCCTCAGAATCCCAACTGGTTTCGTATTGCTCGACCTCAAGCCGCGTGTAACCCTGGCGCGCGTAGTCGAGGGCATTCTGTGCAGCGCCGGATGGCACACCCGCAGCGATCGCTTCGCGAATAGCGGTACGAAGCGACGCGTTTAGCGCGGGATCGAGCCGAGCGTGCTCCGGAACGCGCGTGTCGTGCGCGGCAGAGATAATTGCGTTGAGACGCTTTTCGAAGATCCGCGAGCCGATAACCAGATCGGCAACTTTGCGCTCTTCGCGCACCTTCCAGTTGACGAACTCCTCGATGTCGGGATGATCGGCGTTGAGCACGACCATCTTCGCGGCACGCCGCGTCGTGCCGCCGGATTTGATCGCCCCCGCAGCGCGGTCGAAGACTTTGAGAAACGACATAAGCCCGCTCGACGTGCCGCCGCCGGTTAGTTTTTCGCCCGCCGCTCGAAGTTTCGAAAAGTTTGCTCCGGATCCGGAGCCGCCTTTAAAGATGCGCGCTTCGCGAACCACGCCGTCGAATATGCCGCCCTCGTTAACGAGATCATCGTCGATGCCCAGGATATAACAGGCCGAGACTTGTGGATGAGAATACGTGTCATGCGACGCTTTCGCAACGCCGTCGGCCGCCTCAACGTACCAATGCCCTTGCGCCGGTCCTGAGATTCCGTACGCCCAATGCAGGCCGGTATTAAAGAATTGCGGTGAGTTCGGCGCGCCGATCTGCCGCGCGAGCATCGCGCACATCTCGTCGTAATAAATTTGCGCGTCGTTTTCGGAGTCGAAGTAGTCGCGCTTCCAGCCCCAGTACGTCCAGCAGCCGGCCAAACGGTTGAAGACCTGGCGGGCGTCGCGTTCGTACCCAAACTGATCGTCGCGCGAAAGCGCATCCAGCGCCGGCCCGTCGGCGATCGAGCGCTGCAGCCACTCCGGCACGCTTTCCTCGGCGACCCTCAGCGTCGCCTTCGGGATCCCGGCTTTGCGGCAGTACTTCTGGGCGAGGACGTCAACCGCAACCTGGCTCCAGCTCGCGGGAACCATCACGTCCTTGGCTTCGAAGATAACCGAGCCGTCGGGGTTGACGATCCGCGAGTCTCGCGGCTCGAAGGTGACGCCTGCGTAGGGATCGCCGGGGGCCGAATAGGTACGCTCGAACTTCATATGCTGGGACTCCTTGCTCCATATCGAACACACGTTCGCATTCGATAGATTCTCCGGCGCCAGTGGGATACCTATTGTGCCATATTGTGCCGGTTACCACAAGATATTGGGGTCGTAGCCAAACTCCTTGCGAATTGGGGGCGACTAGCCTGCGGAAATTTTGTGGAGGAACGCAGCTAACCTAGCAGGCGGGTGGAGGCCGTGTGGACAGGGCCGAGGATACCGGGGATAACCGGTACAAGGCAGAGGCCATGTTTGGACCGGATCGCTTCGCGCCGCGCCTCCACGACGTGTCGCACGAAGAGCTCGAAGCGGCCGGCATCCGGGGCCTGATCGTCGATCTCGACAACACTCTTTTGGGCTTTCGCGAGACCGAGCTCGCCCAAGAACACCTCGACTGGGTCGCGCGGGCGCGCGAGCGCGGCTTTCGAATCGTGATGCTTTCGAATAACTTTTCGGAGCGCGTCCGCGGTCTGGCAGCCCGGCTCGACGTGGCGTGTTTCCCCAATGCGCTCAAACCGCTCCCGTTCGGCTTTCTGCGCGCCAAGCGGAGCCTCCAGTTGCGCCGCCGAGAGATCGCCGTCGTCGGCGATCAGCTATTTACCGATGTGCTCGGCGGCAAACTCTGCGGACACTACACGATCCTTACCGAGCCGATCGAGCGCAAGGACTTTGCGGTGACGCGAATCTTCCGCTTCTTCGAGCGATTGATGCTGCCGGGCCGCCGCGTATGAAGCTCGCGCTGATCGGCGACCCGGTCGAGCACAGCGGCAGCCCGCGCCTGCATCGGGGCTTTCTCGATGAGGCCGAGATCGACGGCAGTTACGTTGCGATTCGCGTCCGCCGCGGCGAAGGTGCGGCCGCGATCGCGCGGCTGCGAGCGGAAGGATACACCGGGTGCAACGTGACGTACCCGCTCAAAGAAGAGGCGCTCGCCGCCTGCGATGCGCTGAGCGACGAAGCCCGGCGGGCCGGCGCGGTCAACACGATCTTCTTCGGGAGTCGGACCGTCGGCGCGAACACTGACGGCATCGGCGCTCGCACTGCGGTCGAGACGTTGCTCGACGAACCGGTGGCGCTCAAGCGCGTCGGAGTTCTCGGTTACGGTGCAACGGCTCGCGCGATACTCGCCGACCTTCACGATAAGGATGCGTACACGTTTCTATGGGGGCGCGATCCCAAGCGCGCGAACGAAGCTTGCCGGCGGTTCGAAGCGAGACCCTGGTCAAATGAGAATCCGCCCGAGATCGTGATCAGCACGTTGCCCCCACAAGCGCGCCTGCCCGACGAGCTCGCAGCGGCGCTGCGAATTCCGGACCTGGTAATGGACGCAAATTACGGTTCTCGCGCGGCGCTCGCGCGTGACCTCGGCCGTGAGGTCGTGGCCGGCGATGCAATGCTCGAAGCGCAAGCGCGGGCTAGCTTCGACTTTTGGCTCGCGCACCTCGACCGCGTTGCGGGCGGTTGATCCGCCGAAGCGTGGGGGACCGGAAAGCCTCGGAGAGGGAGGGATTCGAACCCTCGAGAGGCTTGTCACCTCTGCTCGCTTTCCAAGCGAGTGCCTTCAACCGCTCGACCACCTCTCCCCAATCGACAAAGTCGATTGGGGGCCCCTTTAGTTTTGAGAGGCGCTCCGCACGCATCGCGTGCTCCGCGCCCCCCAACGGCAAAGCCGTTGGGGCCCCCACCGCACTTCTATTCGTAGTTGCCGCACTTCTGCCACTGGTCCTCGTTGGTGCGGCCCCCGGCGCGGGGCAGCGGCACGCCGTTACAGGCCACTTCAACCTGCCGCGTCTGCCTGCTTCGCGTCCCGCATCATCGCCATCGCTCAATGTCGTGACGAACTCGAGCTTCGAGAGCGGAAGCATTGACGGCGGTTGGTACCAATGCGGCGACGTCAACGCCTACGCCACGACCGAACATCCGTACGTGGGCAGATACGAAGAGTATTCCGGCCTACCGAGCGGCGTAGGGGAGCCGCTCGGAAACTCCGGCGTCTGTCAGCGCGTGACGATCCCCAAAGCCGGCGTGCTTACCGCGCGACTCTATCAGCTTTCCAACGAGAACGGTGCCGCATTTGCATACCAAGAGGCCGATCTGCTCGACGACCGCGGCAACGTGATTGTGAATCTTTTTCGGGCGGTCAACAACCGGCCCACGTGGGTGCTCGGTCGCTGGAATCTCGATGGATACGCGGGGCGGACGCTCTGGATCTACTTCGGCGTGCACGGCGACGGTTACCCGAAGCTTTCCACGCAACAGTTCCTCGACGACGTGATCTTGACGACCGCCGAGTCTGTGCCTCCTAAACAGGCTCACCGGCACCTCGAGCGCGAAGAATAAGCCTATGCAGTCGCAACGGCCGGAAGAAGAAGAGCGCCTCGATAGCGCGGAAGAGCGGGGACTCGCGCGCACGCTTTTCTGGATTGGCATCGGAGTCAGCGTCGCCGCGCTTGGCGCTACCGTGGCGTATCTCTCGCTGCGGATCGCTGCGGCCGGCCGGCGCGAAGACCCGACCACCCAACGCATTCAAGAGTTGATCGACGAAGCCAACTCATTGCTCAAGGCGCTTGACGACCAGAGAAACAGCGCCTAACCTCGCCCCGACGCTGCGTAAGGGCGTCGAACTCGAGCTTGCCTTTACGGACCTGCTCGCCAACGGCCAGGGCGTTGGCCGCGTTGACGGCGTCGTCGTCTTTTGCTTTGGCCCAATTCCTGGCGAGCTCGCCCGCGTTCGAATCAGCGAGGTAAAAGCTCGCTACGC
Source organism: Vulcanimicrobiota bacterium (assembly GCA_963748875.1). Lineage (GTDB taxonomy): Bacteria > Vulcanimicrobiota > Vulcanimicrobiia > Vulcanimicrobiales > Vulcanimicrobiaceae > Cybelea. The sequence goes on along the minus strand of CAVVKC010000001.1, from coordinate 2,700,003 downwards.
CGTTGCCGATCTGATCGAAGTCTTGCGTGAATCCCCGTCGCGCGCACGGCCGTTTTGCCCGGTCTTCGGGGCCTGCGGCGGATGCCAGCTCCAGCAGCTGCGGTATCCCGCACAGCTCGAGTGGAAGCGCAGCGTCGTGCAAGAGGCGCTGCGGCGAATCGGCGGCTTGGACGACGCAGAGGTTAACGAAACGATCGGCATGACGGAGCCGCGAGCCTATCGCAACAAGATGGCGCTCGTCGTCGACCATCGCGGCGACTCTCCGGCACTAGGTTTCTACCGCCAACGAACGCACGACGTCGTGCCGATCGACGGCTGTCCGATCGTAACCCCGAAGCTGAACGACGATCTGGCTGCGCTCCACGCTCTTCGCGCGGAGGAGCCGGTGGCGACGATGCTGCGCGACGCGCGCCATCTGATCGCGCGCAGCGCGGACTCGAGCGGAGCGAGCATTCTAACCGTCACGACCGCGCACCGCTCGGAGAGTGCCCGCCGCGCCGCGGAGATACTGCTGCGCGGCCTGCCGGGCTTGGCGGGGGTAACGAATTCCTTTGACCTCCCCAGCGCCAACGCGATCGCCGGCCGGCAACATCGTTCGCTCGGCGGCGCGGCTGAGATCGAAGAGGCGATCGGCGGCGTGCGCTATCGTTTCTCGGCCGCTTCGTTCTTCCAAGTCAACGTCGAAATGGTCGCGCGAATCTTTGCTTATCTCGAGCCGCACGTCAAAACACCAGCGGCGAATCGTCGACCTCTACTGCGGCGTCGGAACGTTCGCGCTCTTCTTTGCCAAACATGGGTGGCACGTGATCGGCGTCGAGGAGAACGCGGTGGCGATTGCGGAGGCCACCGCCAACGCGCGGCGTAACGGTCTCGCGCAGCGAGCGCGCTTCCAAGCGGCAAAAGTCGAACGGCTCTGCGCCACCCCGGAGCTGCGCGACGCGCTGAATGAAGCCGACGTGTGCTTTCTCGACCCGCCGCGAAAAGGCTGCGACGGAGCGACGCTCGACGCGATCGCGCAGGCGCGCGTTCGGGCGATTTGGTATCTCTCGTGCGATCCGGCTACGCTCGCACGGGATTCCAAGTTCCTAGTGGCCAAGGGCTACCGGCTCGGCACCGTTCAACCATTCGACATGTTTCCGCAAACCGGGCACGTGGAGGCACTCGCCCAACTGGAGTATCCATAAACTTGCCGTCCGACACGATCGACATACGTTACGTCGCGAAGCTCGCGCGAATCGAACTAACCCAAGAGGAAGTCGAGATCTTCGGGCGCCAGCTCGGAGATCTGCTTGGGCATGTCAACGCGCTCGCCGAACTCGACACCGCGAGCGTCCCGGCGACTGCGCAAGTCGTCGAGTCCCGAAACGTAACCCGCGAAGACCTGCCGGCTCCGTGTCTCGACCGCGAACGCGTGTTGGAGCAAGCGCCGCAGCGACAAGGCGCGTTCTTCCGCGTGCCGCGCATTCTCGCCGAGTAGGACGCGCCGTGTCTTTGGATAGTATCGAGAGGAGCGCGGCAGAAATCGCGCGCGCCGTCCGTACGGGAGAGTGCAGCGCGCTCGAGGTTACCGACGCCACGCTCGCGCACGTCAACGCGGTCGAGGGAATTTTCGGCTCATACTTGACGGTGCTCGCCGATCACGCGCGCGCTCAGGCGGCCCGAGTGGACGAACGCGTGCGCAAGGGCGAAGCCTTGCCGCTCGCGGGCGTACCGCTTGCGGTCAAAGACAATATGTGTTTGGACGGCACGCGCACCACGTGTGGAAGCAAAAGTTTGGAGCGGTGGATCGCGCCGTATACCGCGACTGCAGTCGCGCGGATGCTCGAGGCCGGCGCGATTCCGATCGGAAAAGCGAACTGCGACGAGTTCGCCATGGGCAGTTCGTGCGAGAACTCGGCGCTCGGCGTGACGCGCAATCCCTACGATCCCAAGCGCGTTCCGGGCGGATCGAGCGGCGGCTCGGCCGCGGCCGTCGCCGCGTACGAGGCTGCGGTCGGTATGGGCAGCGACACCGGCGGCTCGATCCGCGAGCCCGGAGCTTTTTGCAATCTCGTCGGCTTCAAACCGACGTACGGTCGAGTCTCGCGCTACGGGCTGATCGCGTTCGCGTCGAGTCTCGATCAAATCGGTCCGCTTACGCGCACCGTGGAAGATGCTGCCTTAGCATACGACGCGATGGCAGGGTACGACTCGATGGATGCGACCTCGATCGACCGGCCGGTCGAGCCGACCGCAAGCGCGCTGCTCGAAGACTTGCGAGGGTTGCGAATCGGTCTCGTGCGCGAGTTCGATTCGAAAGCGCTGGGCGGCGAGCTCGACACGCTCTATCGTGCTGCCTATCGCGACCTCGAACGGCTTGGGGCGCAGCTCGTCGAGGTTTCGCTCCCGACCGCCGACTACGGGGTCGCGACCTATTATTTGATCGCTCCCGCGGAATGCTCGTCGAACTTGGCTCGCTTCGACGGCGTGCGCTACGGTCTGCGGGTTGATGCGCAGGACATACGCTCGATGTACGACAAGACGCGCGCGGCCGGCTTCGGCCCTGAGGTCAAACGCCGCATTCTGATCGGCACCTATGCGCTCTCGAGCGGCTATTACGATGCCTATTACGTGCGCGCGCAGAAGGCCCGAACGCTGATCGCGCGCGACTTCGAGCGAGCCTTCGCGCAATGCGACCTTATCGCGTGTCCGGCTGCGAGTTGTCCGGCGTTCGAGTTCGGCGCGAAGAGCGATCCGTACAGCATGTACTTGATGGACTACTACACCATTCCGATGGCGCTGGCGGGGTTGCCGGCGCTCTCGGTGCCGTGCGGCTGGAACACGCCGGAAGGCGGAAGCGTGCCGATGCCGATCGGGCTGCAGCTCTGCGCTCCGCTCTTCGGCGAGCCTCTGCTGCTCGGTGCCGCGCACGCCTACGAACGCGCGACCGGCCACGCCGCGGCGCGCAAGCCGATGCTCGAAATCGCGCGCGCATGAGCTCCGCGTACGAGGCCGTGATCGGCATCGAGTGCCACGTCGAGCTGAAGACCGTCACCAAGATGTTCTGCGGTTGTCTCAACGAGTTCGGCGGCGAACCGAACACCAAGATTTGTCCGGTCTGCCTCGGCATGCCGGGGGCGCTTCCGGTACCCAACGCAAAGGCGATCGAGCACATGATAACTGCCGGGCTCGCATTCGGCGCCGAGATTCCAGCTTTTTCGAAGTTCGACCGGAAGAACTACTTCTATCCGGATATGCCCAAGGACTATCAGATCTCGCAGTACGACATGCCGTTGGCGGTCGGCGGCGTCGTGAAGTACTGGCTCGAGGACGGCACGATGCGCGAGTGCCGGCTGACGCGCATTCACCTCGAAGAGGACACCGGCAAATCAACGCACGCGGGCTCCGGCGACGGCCGTATCGCCGGCAGCGCGTACTCGCTGGTAGACTTCAACCGCGCCGGCGTTCCGCTCATGGAGTGTGTCTCCGAGCCGGAGCTGCACAGCGCGACGGAAGCGATAGCCTACTTGGAATCCCTGCGCCGCACGCTGCTCGCGCTCGGCGTCAGCGACGTGAAGATGGAAGAAGGCTCGCTGCGCTGCGATGCCAACGTCTCGATTCGGCCGGCCGGCTCGGCCGAGCTCGGCACCAAGACGGAAATCAAGAACATGAACTCGTTTCGCTCGGTAGAGCGCGCGATCGAGAGCGAGATCGAACGTCAGCTCGAGATCGTCACCTCAGGTGGCCGGATCGTTCAGGAGACGCGCGGCTGGGACGAGGTCAACGGAGTGACCCACTCGATGCGCAGCAAAGAAGAGGCGCACGACTACCGCTACTTTCCCGATCCCGATCTGGTGCCGTTGGAACCGGCAAGCGCCGACGTCGAACGGATCCGCGCCGCACTCGGTGTGCCGCCGTGGGAACGCTACCAACGCTATACCGCCGGTTATGGTTTGGGTTCGAAACAAGCGACGCAGCTGATCGATAACTTCGCGCTGGGAAGTTACTTCGACCGCGTCGTCGCGTGCAGCCGCAACCCGCAGCAATCGAGCAACTTCGTGCTCGGCGATCTCTCCCGGCTCGCCAACGAGAGCGGCGTGCCGGTCGGCGAATCTAAGGTGTCGCCCGAAGATTTGGCCGAGCTGATCGCGCTGGTCGAAACCAAACGCGTTAATTCCAAGATCGCCAAAGAGCTGCTCGTGCGAATGTGGGATGGCGCCGGTTCGCCGGCCGCGATCGTCGAGCGGGAGGGCCTCGCGCAAACGAGCGATCCTGCCGCGATCGAGCATTTCGTTGACGAGGTTTTAACCGCGCACGCAGACGTCGCAGCCGAGTATCGCGCGGGCAAAAGCAACGTGATCGGCTTCCTGATCGGTCAGGTCATGAAAGCCTCCCGCGGGAAGGCCGATCCGGCACTCGTGAACGAGCTGGTGCGCGCGAAACTATCTTCCTAAGCGGTCGGGTTCTTGGATGAGCTTGACTGACGACCGAACGCTCGAGGCACTCGACTTTACCGCCGTGCGCGACGCGGTCGTTGCGACGACGCGGACGCAGCGTGGGCGATCCTACGCGCGCGACCTTGCGCCGCTTCCCGACTTCGAAGACGTTCGCCGCGAACAGCTTCGGACCGATGCGATGCGCTTGCTGGTGGCCGGCTCGGATTTTCGAGTTATGCCGGCAATTGAAACCGCCACGCTCACCGAGGCGGCGGCGGTCGGTCACACGCTGGGTGCCGCAGACCTCCGCTCGATCGGCGACGCAATCGCTGCCGCTGCGGCGGCTCATCGCGCCGTCCACGGGAATCCGGATCTCGCGAGCGTGCTTGGCGGCTATACGCCGTTGCGCGAGCTCGGGCGCTCGATCGTTGACGCGATCGACGAACGCGCCGGCGTGCTCGATCGCGCTTCGCCGGCCCTGGGGCGCATACGGCGAAGCCTCGCGCAGGCGCAAGCCGACGCGCGCGATCGCGCAACCTCGATCTTGGCCTCGTCGAAATATTCGAAAGCAATACAAGAGCGACTCGTCACGATCCGCAACGGGCGGTTTGTGATTCCAATCAAAGCTGAGTTCGCGGGAACGCTGCCGAGCATCGTCCACGATACCAGCTCGAGTGGACAGACGCTTTTCGTCGAGCCGCTCGCCGTCCTCGAAGCGAACAACCGCGTGCGCACGCTGCAAATCGAAGAGGAGCGCGAGGTCGCACGAATTCTCGAGGCGCTCTCGCGCTCCGTGGGAAGTCACGCCGTCGAGATCGAGGCGAACGTCGAAATGCTTGCGCGCCTCGATCTGCTGGCGGCAAAGGCCGAGCTAGCGCACCGGAGCCAAAGCATCGCTCCCGAGTTGAGCGATTCGCCGGTCCTCACCGTCGAGAAGGGTCGTCATCCGTTGCTCGGGGAGCGCGCCGTGCCGCAGTCGCTGGCGGTTGACGATATGACTCGATTGCTGGTCATCAGCGGCCCAAACATGGGCGGAAAGACGGTTGCGCTAAAGATGGCGGGCCTCTTCGTCGTCATGACCTACTGCGGCATGCAGATTCCCGCCGCTCGAAGCTGCGTCGGACGCTTCGACCGCGTGATCGCGGACATCGGCGACGAACAGTCGCTCGTCGCCAACGCGTCGACGTTCTCGGCCCATCTGGAGCGCATGCGAGAAATACTGGAGCGCGCGAACGATCGAACGCTCGCCGTCGTCGACGAGATCGGTGGGGGCACGGAGCCCAGCGCAGGCGCCGCGCTCGCCATTGCGATGCTGGAGCGGCTGCTCGCCCGCGGCGCGCGCGCGATCGTATCGACTCACTCAGTCGAACTCAAACTCTTTGCGCATGCTACCCCGGGCGTTGCGAATGCCAGCGTTCGTTTCGATGCAACGACCTTCGCACCGACCTTTGAGCTCGACGTCGGCACGCCGGGGCAGTCGTTGGCGTTTCCGCTTGCTACTCGCCTAGGAATTGACCCGGAGATCGTCGAGCGGGCGGGCGCGCTGCTCGAGCGGCGCGAGCTCGACTACGAGGCCGCCTTAACCGAGCTCGCGCAGCGTAACGGTGAACTGAGAGAGGAACGAATCCGGCTCGAAGCGCAACGCCGCGCGGCCGGCCGCCGAGCTCGAGCACCTTCGGCGAGCTCGCGACGACTTCGAGACCGAGCGGCGAAACTTCGGCGCGCGCGCCGAGGATCGTTTACAGCAAGGTTTACGCGACTTCGTGCGCGAGCTGCACGGGCAAAAAGTGACGCGCTCGCAGACGCGGCTGCTAACGGATACGATCGAGGCGATGCGCCGCGACCTCGGAATCCAGGCAAACGAAAAGGGCGCGCCGGTGGAGACGCCGTTCGCACCGGGAGACCGCGTACGAATCGTTTCGCTCGATCAGGAAGGGATAGTCGTCGAAGATTGGGACGAAAGGTTGCTCGTTTCAATCGGTTCAATGAAGACCTCGGTGGAGAAGAGCGACGTGCGCCTCGAAAGCCCCGCTGCCAAGCCGGCGCAGCGATCGGCGGTGCAGGTGGACGCGCGAATCGCAGCCACGCAGCGCTCCGCCGCCGAACTCGACGTGCGCGGCAAGCGCTACGTCGAGGCCGAGCCGCTTGTCGAGCGATGGATCGACGATGCGATGCTAGCCGGCAACTCTCCACTGCGTTTGATTCACGGCAAAGGCACGGGCATGCTCGGGCGCGGTCTTCAAGAGTATCTGCGCGGCCACGTTGGCGTCAAAAGCCTGCGTTACGGCAATGAAGAGGAAGGCTCGACCGGAGTGACGCTGATCGAGCTGCGAACGTGAGCTTGTCGGACGCGCGCGAGCTGCTCGAGGGATTCGAGCACGTCGAGACCTTCGCAGACTTCGAGGAGCGGTTGCGGTTGGGGAGGCCGTTGCGCGTCAAGCTCGGGGTCGATCCGACGAGTCCCGACCTTCATTTGGGCTTCATGGTCGTGCTGCATCCATTGCAGCGTTTTGCGCAGGCCGGCCATCGAGTTACGCTGATCATCGGTGACTTCACGGCTCGGATCGGCGATCCGAGCGGCCGGAACGTAACGCGGCCTCAGCTTTCGCGCGAAGAGATCGAAGCCAACATGCGCGCCTACCTCGCGCAGGCGGGCAAGGTGCTCGACCTCGAGCGTATCGAGGTGCGTTACAACTCGGAGTGGCTGGCGCCGCTCTCGCTCGCCGATCTGGTGAAGCTGCTCGCGCGAACGACGGTCGCCCAAATGCTCGAGCGCAACGACTTCCGCGAGCGCTACGTTTCCGGCACACCGATCTCGCTTCACGAGTTTCTCTATCCGGTCGCGCAAGCGTACGATTCCGTCGCGATCGAAGCCGACGTCGAGCTTGGCGGGACCGATCAGCTCTTCAACTTGCTCTTGGGGCGCCAGTTCCAGCGTGATTTTGGACAGCTTCCTCAGATCTGCGCGACGGTTCCGCTGCTCGTCGGGCTCGATGGGGAGAAGAAGATGAGCAAGTCGCTCGGCAACTACGTCGGCGTCGCGGAGTCGGCTGAAGAACAGTTCGGAAAACTCATGAAGATGCCGGACGAGCTGATTCCCGTTTATGCCCGGCTCGCAGCATTCCGCTCGTCAACGGACGGGAAACGCCTCGCCGCCGACCTGGCCGCCGGACGTGCCAAGCCGATGGAAGAGAAGAAGCGCGTCGCCGAAGATATCGTCGCGCGCTATCACGATCGGGGCGCAGCGGCGCGCGCGCGCGATTACTTCGAACGGACGGTCCAGCGCGGCGAGATTCCGTCCGGCGAACTCGACGAAATAAAGCTCGGCGAATGCCGGCGAATCGCCGAGGTTCTTGTAAAGGCCGGCTTCGCCGAGAGCCGGCGTGCGGCCGAGCGGCTCATTTCCGGAAACGCCGTAAAGATTGACGGCGAGGTCGTGCGCGACCCCAACGCAGCCTGGACGGCCGGTACGCCGGCCGTACTTTCGGTGGGCTCGCGCCGCTTCGTCCGTGTGCTCCCAGGCGACGCGGCGTAGTTAGAGCCGTTCGGCGAGCTCGCGGATCTCCTCGGCGCTGAAAACGTAACGAGTCTTGCAGTATTCGCAGGTCGCCTCGGTGCGGTCGCGCTCGCGCGTTAGGTCCAGGAGTTCGTCCGCTCCGAGCCCTAGGAGAACGGCTTCGACCTTGCCGCGATTGCAGCGGCAAGCGAAGCGTACGTCGATCGTGTGATGCGAACGCAACTCGACGTCGCCGGCCAGCGCCGCAAGCAGCGCGTGAGCGTCGGCGCCTTGCGTGATGAGCTTCGTTACTGGTGGCATCTTCGCCGCGCGCGCCTCTAACGCGGCCAAAACGCGTTCGTCCGCGCCGGGGAGCGCTCGCGCGAGGATGCCGCCTGCGGCGACGACGCCGCTGGGATTGGCCAGGACGCCGAGCGCGACGATGCTGGGGATCTGTTCGGATTGCGCGAGATACACGGCGAGATCTTCGCCGATCTCGCCGGAACGTAACGGCACCACGCCGACGTACGGCTGCCCAACGTCGCTCGAGCGCGTTACCTGCAACGAACCCGCGCCAACCGCCCCAGCGACGTCGAACTTTCCGCGGTGGTCGACCGGAAGCTCGACGCGTCCGTTGCGCGCGAACCCGCGCGCGCCGGCCGTGCGGCCGTCGAGGAGCCACGCCTCTGCGGCGATCGTCTGGAGCGGCCCGTTGCCCGCGATCTGCAACGAAATGCGTTCGCTACCTTTAAGGCTCGCACTGAAAAGGGCGGCTCCCGTCGTCAGCCGTCCGACCGCCGCGGTCGCGGTCGGCCAGAGGTCGTGCCGGTCTCTGATCTCGGCCACGAGGTCGGTCGTGATCGCAGCGACGAGCGCGACCCCGTCATCGAGGTTCGTTGCCGCTACAAGCCTGTCGGGCATGAGCGCCTCTGGTTCGAAGGCGCGCGCTTTTCCTTCCAAGAAGCGGAAACGATGCGTGTTTTGGTTTTGCACGGACCGAACCTCAACTTGCTTGGAGAGCGCGAGCCCGATCTCTACGGAATCCAGACGCTCTCAGAGTTGAACGACGCGATCGCCGCGGCGGCGGAGGATCTCGGAGTCGAGGTTCGCTGCGAGCAGCATAGCGGCGAGGGGGAGATCGTGGACGCGCTTCACGCGGCCCGGACGAACTGCGACGGCATCGTCATCAACCCGGGCGCATACGCGCATTACTCCTATGCCATCGCCGACGCGATCGCCGCGATCCGCATTCCCGTCGTCGAGGTGCACATTTCCAATATCGCGGCGCGCGAAGCCTTTCGCCGCACCAGCGTGACGGCAGCCGCTTGCCGCGGCGTCGTCAGCGGACTCGGCACGTCGGGCTACGTCCTGGCATTGCGCGCGCTCGGCGAAATTCTCGCGCGCTAGGCTCGCCGTCGGGGGGAGGAGCGACCATGCGGCCTGCGTATACTCCAGCCAGGCGGCCCCCGTTGAACGATTTCTCCGTCGTGCCGCTGATTGAGGAGATGCCACGTTGACGAAGGCGGATGTGATTGACGCCGTAGCCGTCGAAGCGGAGCTTTCGAGGCGTCAGGCGAGCGAGATCGTTGATTTCATTTTAAACCAAATCAAAGCAGCGTTGCGTAACGGCGATCGCGTTGCGCTCAACCCGTTCGGCAGTTTTGTCGTTCGACCGCGCCGAGCGCGCGAGGGACGCAATCCCAAGACCGGCGAAAGGATCACGATCGCCGCGCACAACGTTCCGGCTTTCGTCGCGGGCTCGTCGCTCAAGGAGGCCGTCGGCGGGACTCGCTCGCGCAAAAAGAAACAATCGGCGAAACGTGTGTCATCCTAAGCCATGTCGAACGTGGCGACGAAACTTACAGACGGGCTGTAGCGAAGCTTGGTTATCGCGCTAGTCTGGGGGACTAGAGATCGCTGGTTCGAATCCAGTCAGCCCGACCATTCTCGTCGACAACGATGATTGCGCGTCTGCGACATCTTTCGATGCTTTACATTGCTGCTGCGGTTTGCGCTTGTGGCCCAGAGCCGAATGCAATTTCGCCGGTTGGTTCGCAACCCGCTCAGGTTTTCGCTGCGGTGCCGCTCGCTCGCGACGTACGCTCGAGTGGCACGTGGCAAACCTTTCCGCTCAAGCCAGGCGAAGCGGAAGGCATCGTACGCGCGGCTGACGGCAACTTTTGGGTGGCGAACTACGCCGCCTACGGAAGCCTGGTGCGGTTCACGGCCAGCGGACGAAAGCGGAGCTTTTCGGTTGGGTGGGGGGCAGAGGAGATCGCCGCAGACCGCAAGGGCGAATTATTCTTCACGAACGGCAGGCTGCTGTCGGCGATTCTGAAGTTCGATCCGCAAACGCGGCAGACGACGGAAATCGTCCTCAATGACGACACGAACGGCGGAATTGCGCTCGGAGCGGACGGCAACATCTGGGTGGTAGAGCTCTCGCACATCGCCAAAGTAGCGCCCGACGGTCGACTGCTGAAGGAATATGCGACGCCGGGCTGGACTTCGGGCGGCACAGGATTGACATGGGCTCGCGGAAAGGTCTGGTATCTCGGAGGTGCGGGAATCTCGAGCCTCGATCCGAGAAACGGCAACATTGCAAGCTATGAGGCGCATGCGTACACCGGCGGAGGCATCGTAGCAACGGATGGATCGCTCTTTGTCGCGGTCGGGGGCTTCAACGGAATTTACGACCTGATCAGGTTCGACCTAAAGACGGAGACTGTAACGACGTACAAAAGCCCTCGCCGATTCCTCGCCAACGGGTTTCCTGACGACGTTGCAGCAGCACCCGATGGGTCGGTGTGGTATGCGGCCGCGCGTCTTGACCGTGGAAATCGAGAGAAGGGAGGCGGCTTCGTCCGCTTCGACGTTAGGTCGAAGCGTTTTACAACGTATGCGTCGCCGAATCACCTGCCCGCGAACCAGGACGTCACCGTCGCGCCGGACGGCAAAGTCTGGGGAACAGCTGGATATGCAGTGACGGTGTTGGACCCGACGCCGCGATGAAGATCGGTACGCTCGAGATGAAGATCGCTCGGGTCGAGGGCTTTCAGGTTCGCGTCCGAACGTCGGACGGACGCGACATACGCTCGGACCGCGAAGGGATGCCGCCCTGGCCGTACGAGAAGGGCGCGCGCGATCGCTGGTCGGTCGCGCGATGGAAGCAGGATCGCTTCGTCAGCCTTTATCCGGGCTTCGGCGTGGACGTTCTCGACGGCGACGGCGAAATCGTCGAGTTCGGTCAGACGCTGCTCGAAACCGTGCGCGAAAGCTACGACTAATCCGCTCGCGCTAAACGATAAACAAAGTCATCTTATCGTTATTAAAGAGGAGACAACGCAGCCTTACGGCCAAGTACGCGCGGCTGGAATGGAGGTGCGCTTGCAGTACCGGGCGGCCGGTTTGTTTTTCTTTCTGATCGCTGCGGTCGGCGGTATCGTCGCGTGCAGCGGCGGTTCCCCGGCGCCGAATGGGTTGCTACCTTCAACGGGCGGATTGCGCAGCACTAAGCCAATCACACCGATCAAACACATCGTCATCGTGATTCAAGAGAACCGCAGCTTCGATGACCTCTTTGCCGATTTTCCCGGTGCGAACGGCACCAAGGTCGGCCTTGCCGAGCCGATGCCCACACCGATCGCGCAGTATTGCGCCTCGGAGAAACAGCCGGTAATTACAAAGCCGACCAGCGTGCCATTGACCAAGGTCAGCCTCCTTGGCCAGGGTTTCAAGAATAACTTCGATTGGGACCAAGACCTGTCTCACGATTACGCTCACGGCTACCTCGGCGACTGTGATTCTGCTGCCTCGCAGCCGAAGGACTCGAATCCGTGCAAGATGGATGGCTTCGACCTATCGTATTCGGGCGCGAACGGCAGCGGATCCAAGACGAGCCACCCGACCTGCACCTACACTTATCAATACGTCGATCCCAACGACATCACGTCCTACTGGGACGTTGCGCAGCAATACGTGCTGGCCGACAACGCGTTTCAGACGCAAGGCAGCCTCAGTTTTACGGCACATCAGGAGCTGATCGCCGGCGGTACGGCGATCAACTCGAACGAGAGCGTCATCGACGACCCGACATATTGGCCTTGGGGCTGCGGCGCGCCGCCTGGCGTAAAAACGTCGCTGATCGAAACCAATGGCCAGTATCTTGGTAATCAAGGGCCGTTTCCATGCTTCACGTACACAACGATTCGCGATCAGCTCGATGCTAAGAAGATTAGCTGGAAATTCTACGCGACGAAAGTAAGCGGTGGCAATGCCGGCATTTGGAGCGCCTTCCAGGCTATCGAAGCGGTATACAATAGCAAGGAGTGGGGGACGAAGGTGACCTGGCCGGACACCAATATTTTCAAGGACATCAAGGCCGGCCGTCTTCCCGCGGTCTCGTGGATCACGCCTGATGCCGTGAACTCGGACCATCCCGCCGAGATCAATAAGCAGAGAGTTGCGGTCGACTATGGTCCAGCGTGGGTCGCCTCGGTCGTCAACGCGATAGGTAAGAGCAAGTATTGGGATAGCACCGCCATCGTGATTCTTTGGGACGACTGGGGCGGTTTTTCCGACCACGTGTCGCCGCCGTTTTACGACGGACAGGGTGGACTTGGCTTCCGGTTCCCGATGCTGATCGTGTCGCCGTACGTCCAGGCTCACGTTGAGCACACGCAGTACGAGACGGCGAGCGTCGTTCGCTTCATCGAAGATAACTGGAATCTTAAGATGCTTGGGCAAGAGGACAGCCGCGCGATTGGAATCGAGAACGCGTTCAACTTCAATCAATCACCGCGCCCGTTCAAGGAGATCCCGTCGAAGTATCCGCAGTCATTCTTCCTGCGCCAGAAGCCTTCGGGCGTACTGCCCGACAGCGATTAAGCAAGGTAACGATGCGCGCGAACGTGGCAGTCCTCGCTTTTCTGACGCTCGCGATGGTCGCGGGCGTCGTCGCGTGCGGTGGTAACCCAAGCGTCGGACTGCCGATCGTTACCGACCAGTTTCGCGCAACCGGACGTTCGACGCCGATCGATCACGTCGTTATCGTGATTCAAGAGAACCGCAGCTTCGACAACTTCTTTGCGACGTTTCCCGGCGCAGACGGAACGAAAACGGGAAAGGCGGCGAAAATGTCCCTGACCGAGCGCCAGTACTGTGTCGGCCAGGGCATGCCGGCAATCTCGAAGCCCACGAGCGTTCCGCTGCAGGAGACGGATCTCTTCGGCGCGGGCTTCGGAAAGAACGGCAACTTCGACTACAATGCCGACCTTGATCACATTCACACCGGCTTTATGACCGACCGGGACGGCGCGAAAATGGACGGCTTCGACCTGACGGGCAAGGACGCCAACGGCAGCGGCCTTCCGGTCTGTACGTATCCGTATCAATACGTCAACCCATCCGACATTGCGCCGTATTGGGATATCGCTAAGCAGTACGTCTTAGCCGATCACACCTTTCAAACCCAAGGGAGCGGAAGTTTCACCGGCCATCAAGATTTGATCGCCGCCGGCACGCAAATCTCGTCCGATGAGGCGCTGATCGATAATCCTAGCTTCTTTCCGTGGGGCTGCGACGCCAACATGTCGGTGAGCACGGCGATCATCAAACGCGGAAGCCAAAAAGTGTATCCTTTCGGGGGCCCCTTCCCGTGCCTGACGTATTCGACCCTGCGCGACTTGCTGGATGCCAAGAGTGTGTCGTGGAAATTCTACGCTATGGCGGTGCAGAAGGAGGCGGGTTGCGATCACGGCGACACCGCCGGCATCTGGAGCGCGTTCGATGCGATCAAAGCCGTACGTGACAGCTCGGAGTGGCACAAGAACGTCACCCAAAACTCGAACGTGTTCTTTACGGACGTCGCCAAACGCGAGTTGCCGGCGGTCTCGTGGATTACGCCCGACGGCGCGAACTCGGATCACCCTTCCGAATATAAGCACGCCCTCTGCGCGACGCCCGGCCCGACGCCGGTCGATAACGGCCCCTCCTGGGTCGCGTCGATCGTCAACGCGATCGGCGAGAGCCCGTATTGGAAGTCGACCGCGGTGGTAGTCGTTTGGGACGATTGGGGTGGATACTACGACCACGTCGCGCCGCCGCCGCTGAACTGGCAAGGCGGTCCGGGTTTTCGCGTGCCGATGCTGATCGTTTCGCCATACGTCAAGGCCCACGTCGACCACACCGTGTATCAGTTCGGCAGCATCCTGCGGTTCATCGAGGAGACTTGGAAGCTGGGCTCGCTCGGCAAGAACGACGCGCACTCGACGAGCATCGACAATGCCTTTGATTTCAAGATGGCGCCGCGGAAATTCGTAAAGATCCACTCGACGTATTCGCAGGACCACTTTGTCCACGAACCACCCTCGGGCGTGCCGCCCGACACCGAATAGGACGGAACTCTTATCAAGCGAGCATCGTTATATGTTTGGCCGAGCGCGTTGTCGATGCTACTCGCGCTCGGCGGCTGTGTCTCAGGGGAATCCTCGCTTCCGAGCGGTGTGCCTCTCGGCGCGATGCGCGGAAAGGCTTCGCCGATTGCGCACGTCGTGATCGTCGTGCAAGAGAATCGCAGCTTCAATAATTTCTTTGCGAAGTTCCCGGGCGCAAACGGCGCGACGCGAGGTAAGGAAAAAATAAAACGGGGTGCCAAGTACGTCGACAAGTGGGTCACGCTGACGGAACAGCCGTTGGTCTGGAAGCACGATATCGCGCACTGCCACGTCTCGTTCGAGACGGCCTACGACGGCGGAAAGATGGACGGCTTTAATCTCGAGACGCTCGGCGGCTGCGGCAAGGGTAACGCCGCCGGGACGCTGCCGTATCAATATGTGAGCAAAGGTCAAATTCAACCGTACTGGGATATGGCCGAGCAGTGGGTCTTGGCCGACGCGATGTTCCAGACGCAAGGCAGCGGCAGCTTTAGCGCGCATCAAGACTTGATCCGCGGAGGAACCTGCATAACGTCGGCAACGTCGTGCAAGACGCCTTCGGGATCGACCGAGAGCCTCGTCGATACGCCGAGCGGAATGCCGTGGGGTTGCGACTCGCCTCCCGGCACGAAGACGTCACTCATCAGCAGTTCGGGCCAGGTGACGACCGGCGGCCCGTTCCCCTGCTCGAAAGATTTTCCCAACTACGGATCGGGCGGCTACACGACGCTGCGCGATCGGCTCGACGCGGCGGCCGTCTCCTGGAAGTACTACACGCCCTGCTTCAAATTGAGCAGCTGCAGCCCGAGCCAAGGTTGTCCCAACTGCGATGCCGCACTGCTCAACGCGTTCGACGTGAGCGCTCCGGTGCGTTACGGCTCGGAATGGGGCACGAACGTCTCGATGCCCGAGACCAACATCTTCGGCGACATCAGCAGCGGCAATTTGCCCGCCGTTTCTTGGGTGATCCCGGAAGACGACGAAAACGATCATCCTGACGAGGCGGCCGACAACGGGCCGGAGTGGGTTGCCAGCGTCGTCAACGCAGTCGGCGAGAGCTCGTACTGGAACTCCAGCATGATCGTCGTCGTCTGGGACGATTGGGGCGGTTTCTACGACAACGCCGTGCCGCCGTTTCAGGACAAGTACGGCGGACTCGGTTTCCGCGTACCGTCGATCATCATCTCGCCGTACGCGATCGCAGGCACTTCCAAGCAGGGAGGCTATATCGCAAATACGCCCTTCGAGTTCGGCAGCATCCTCAAGTTCATCGAGAACAACTGGAACCTCAAGGCGACTGGGCAGACCGATGCGCGCGCCACGAGCATTGGTAAAGTCCTGAACTACGCTCAGGCGCGGCGCCCCTTTACGGCGATCTCGTCGAAGCATTCGGCGCAGTATTTCATCGAGCGGCCCCATCCGCCGCAGCATGGCGATTCCGAGTAGATCGGCGCTCGCACTCGCGGCGTTGCTGCCGCTGACCGCGTGCGCCACGCACGCGCCGCCGTCGTTACCGCCAACCACGAGCGATTCGCTGCGAAATCTCACGCAAGCCAGTGCCGCGAAGATCGCGCACGTCGTTTACATCGTGCAGGAGAACCGCAGCTTCGACGATCTCTTCCAAGGATATCCCGGTGCCGATACCGTTTCGTCGGGAAAGAACTCAAAAGGCAAGACGATCGCGCTGACGTCTACTAGCCTGGCGTCGGAGTACGACATCGATCACTCGGCTCAGTCAATGTTTGCGGCCTGCGATGGGACCGGAAAACTTCCCGGGACCCACTGCCGGATGGACGGTTTCGACCGCGAGCTCGCCTATGGCGGGCCCGCGAATCCGCAGTACGTCTATGTTCCGCACAAGGAGTCAAAGCCATACTTCGACATGGCGCACGAGGGCGTTTTGGCCGATCGAATGTTCCAGTCGCAGCTCGACGAGAGCTTCGTCGCGCACCAGTACGTGATCGCCGCGCAGGCAGCGTCGAGCGTCAATCTGCCGTTCGGACAATGGGGTTGCGGCGGGGGAAACACCGACCGGGTCGGCACGGTCACGGAAGACCGAAATCCGAAAGGTCCGCAGCAGACGCCGTGTTACGACTATGAAACGCTCGGTGACGAGCTCGATGCTGCCGGTGTATCGTGGCGGTTCTACACGAGCAAATATTCGGCGCCCTCGAGCGACGGCGGCTCGTATTGGTCGGGCTATCAGGCGGTCAAGCATATCTACTACGGACCCGATTGGCTCAAAGACGTGATCACGCCGCAGAACCGCTTCATAACCGACGTGCGCGCCGGCAAGCTCGCCAACTTCACCTGGATCACGCCGCAATGTTTCGACTCCGATCACGTTAACTGCGGCGGAGGTGACGGCCCCTCGTGGGTCGCTGCGCTCGTCAATACTGTAGGGAAGAGCAAGTTCTGGAACTCGACCGCGATCTTCGTGCAGTGGGATGACTGGGGCGGGCTCTACGATCACGTGCCGCCGCCCTTCAGAGATTACGACGGCCTCGGCTTTCGCGTGCCGTTGCTGATTCTCTCGCCGTATGCAAAGGAAAACCACGTCTCGCACGTGCAATACGAGACCGCGAGCGTGCTGCGCTTTGCCGAGGACCTGTGGGGACTCGGTCAACTCGCCGCAGCCGACAAGCGAGCAACCTCACCGGCCGGCGATTGTTTCGATTTCACGCAAGGGCCGCAACGGTTCGTTCCGATCAAAGCCCCCAAAGGTCCGAATTTTTTTTCTGCACAAGAATAACGATTATCGTATCCCAGACGACGAATAAAGTGAGGCCGCCTTCGTTGAAACGCTTTTTCGTCTCCGGTTTGTTCGCGGCCGCGGCGCTTATCGTGCCGGCCGGCTGCTCGACGGGCTTTCCCTTCGAGTCCGCTCAGGGCAAGCTGGCTCAGGGTGGCACGGACGTTATGCCATATATGAGTCAGGGTGCAGCACTGCGCGCGCTTGCGGCGACCGGGGCGGGCAAGATCACGCACGTCGTCTACATCGTGCAAGAGAACCGCAGCTTTGATAACCTCTTCCAAGGTTATCCCGGTGCCGACACCGTCAACCATGGAAAGAACTCGAGAGGACAGACGATCGACTTAAAGCCGGTGCCGCTCTCGGATCAATATGTGATCGACCATTCCGCCAACTCGATGTTCCTCGCCTGTGACGGACGCGGCAAGATTCCGGGTACGGACTGCCGGATGGACGGCTTCGATCGCGAGCCGAGTGAAGGTGGTCCGGTGCAGTATCCGGAGTACGTCTACGTTCCGCATAGCGACTCGAAGCCGTACTTCGATATGGCGCACGAATGGGTCGTCGCGGACCGCATGTTCCAGTCGCATCTCGACGAGAGCTTCGTCAGCCATCAGTACGTCATCGCCGCGCAGGCCGGATCTAGCATGGATCTTCCGAATGGGAACTGGGGCTGTGGGGGCGGCTCGACGGTCGCGACGATCGGCAAGGACCGAACGGCCGGAAGACCGGAGCTGGCGTGCTTCGATTACCAGACGCTCGGTGACGAGCTCGACGCGGCCCATCTCTCCTGGCGATTCTACTCGAGCACGTTCGGCAGTATCTCGAGCGGCGATGCAAGCTTTTGGTCGAGTTATCAAGCCGTAAAGCATATTTTTTACGGGCCCGACTGGAAGAAAGTCTTAACGCCGAATTGGCGGTTCATTACCGACGTGCGCGACGGACATCTCGCCAACTTCACGTGGATCACGCCGGTCTGCGACGATTCCGATCACGTAAACTGCCCCCGCGGCTACGGCCCGTCGTGGGTCACCGCGCTCGTCAATACCGTCGGCAAGAGCAAGTTCTGGGATTCGACGGCGATCTTCGTGCAGTGGGACGATTGGGGCGGCCTCTACGATCACGTGCCTCCCCCGTACGAAGATTACGACGGCCTCGGTTTCCGCGTTCCGCTGCTGGTGATCTCGCCGTACGCTAAGAAGAACCACGTTTCGCACGTGCAGTACGAAACCGCCAGCGTGCTGCGTTTCGCTGAAGATCTTTTCGGCCTCGGCCAACTTGCGGCCGCCGATAAGCGCGCCAATTCGCCCGCCGGAGATTGCTTCGACTTCTCGCAAAAGCCGCGCAAGTTCGTCAAGATCGCGGCGCCGCTGCCGCCGAAGTTCTTCATGACTCAATACGGAGAATATCAAGCACCCGACTATGAATAAATGTTGTACGCCGTTTGTCTTACTTGCGCTTCTGGCCGGTTGCGCTGCCGGTTCACCCTTTCGACAGCCTCAGGGTGCCGGCGTATTACCGTACATGCAGAACGGCGCGCCGTTGCATGCACTCGGCGCGACTGGCGCGGGCAAGATCACGCATATCGTTTACATCGTGCAGGAGAATCGCAGCTTCGACAACCTGTTCCAAGGGTATCCGGGAGCCGATACGGTCTCGAGCGGCAAGGATTCCGGCGGCAAGAGTGTCCAGCTTCAGCCCGCCGGCCTCAACGCCTATTACATCCTCGATCACTCGGCAACGGCAATGTTTCTCGACTGCAACGCAAAAGGTAAAGTCCCCGGAACGGATTGCCGCATGAACGGCTTCGACCGCGAGGGTCACATGAACGCCCCCGCGAGCCTCAAGCGCCCAATGTACGTGTACGTGCCGCATAGCGAGTCGAAACCGTACTTCGACATGGCTCACCAATGGGTGCTCGCCGACAAAATGTTTCAGTCGCAGCTCGACGAGAGCTTCGTCGCGCACCAGTACATCATTGCGGCGCAAGCGGGGTCGAGCGTCAATCTTCCGTTCGGTGCGTGGGGATGCCCGGGAGGACCGGCGGACATCGAGCAGACGATCAAGCAAGACCGAAAATACGGAGCGTACGTCACGCCGTGCTGGGACTACCAAACGCTCGGCGACGAGCTCGACAACGCGCACCTTTCGTGGCGTTTCTATGCTAGCCAGTTCGGCAGCGCATCGAGCGGCGATGCCAGCGAGTGGTCCGCCTTTCAGGCTGTAAAGCATATTTATTACGGACCCGATTGGAAGAAAGACGTCGTCACCCCGAATTGGAAGTTCATCACCGACGTGCGCGCCGGAAAGCTCGCCAACTTCACGTGGGTGGTACCGGTCTGCGACGATTCCGATCACGTGAACTGCCGGGGTGGTTACGGACCATCCTGGGTCTCAGCACTCGTCAACACGGTCGGCAAGAGCAAGTTCTGGGATTCGACCGCGATCTTCGTGCAGTGGGACGATTGGGGCGGCCTCTACGATCACGTGCCGCCGCCCTTTAAGGATTACGACGGGCTAGGCTTTCGGGTTCCGCTGCTCGTGATCTCACCCTATGCGAAGCACGACTACGTCTCGCACGTGCAGTATGAAACCGCCAGCGTGCTGCGCTTTGCCGAGGATCTTTGGGGCCTCGGTCATCTCGCTGCGGCCGACAAGCGCGCGGTCTCGCCGGCGCTCGATTGCTTCGACTTCTCGCAGAAACCGCGCCCCTTCGTGAAGGTCGAAGCCCCGAAGGGCCCCGATTTCTTCATGCACCAATACGGCGGCTACTTTGCCCCCGACTACGAATAGCGTGCTCCGTTTCGCCGTCGCAGCGCTCGCCGTAACGCTCTGCGGCGTGACGGTTCCGGTCACCACCACCCCGCAACCCGATAACTCGGGCGCCCTTGCCGATCGTCAGTTTTTGGTTCGCACGGCGCTTGGCAGCGGTTATGCGCGTTATTTCGGCACGTCGTCGCTGGATGGTGATGCAGCGGTAACTCGAGCCGTAATTGTCGTCCACGGTGTCTTACGCGATGCCGACTACTACTACGACACCGGCGTGATCGCGGCCAATGCTGCGCACGTCTTGAGCGACACCCTCGTGATCGCGCCTCAATTCGTAGAGAAAGACGACCTTGCCGGACATAACGTATCGCCGCAGACGCTCTACTGGAGCTCGAAGTGGCCGGGCGGCTCCGACGCGATCGCGCCCGCGCCGATCAGTACTTATGACGTCTTCGATGCGATGATCGCGCGGCTCTCCGATGCACGGCGCTTTCCGAAGCTGCGCGAGATCATCGTGGTCGGACATTCCGCGGGCGGGCAGATCGTCCAGCGCTACGCCGTCGTCGCGAAAGCGCCGGAGATTGATAATGGGCCGATTCCGGTGCGTCTGATCGTCTCAAACCCGTCATCCTACTTCTATTTTACGGATTGGCGTCCGAATCCCCAAAGTAACTGCGGCGACTTCAACGAGTGGCGCTACGGCTTGCGCGGGGCGCCGCGCTATGTCACCGGAACGTCGGCCGATCTAGAGGAGCGCTACGTAAAGCGGCAGGTAGTCTACCTAATGGGAACGGCGGATGTGGATCCCAAAGAAGACGATCTCGACCGGTCCTGCGGAGGCGAAGCCCAAGGCCCCTATCGCTTTGCTCGGGCAAAGTACTTCATCGGCTACCTCGGTCGTCGCCATCCTGAAGGTACGACGCAGCGTTATGCGTTCGTGGAAGGCGTACCGCATGACAACCGCCGCATGTTTACGTCCACCTGCGGTCTTGCCGTCATCTTCGGCGGCGATACCGGCTCTTGTTCGGCGGTGGGTAAGGTTTAAACCGACCGCGCGGCGAGGAACTCTTTGGCCCTGCTTCGCCCGTTAACCATCAGCGTTTGTATCGCGTATCCGCTGCGGTCGAGCTTCCCTTCGAAGTCGATCATCCTCTGTAGCTCACCCGCTCTGGCAGGCTATGGCGATTTTCGTCTTCATCGTTGCTGGGCTCCCTAGGACTTATTCCTCTAGTATGCCAATAACGCAAGCCCCTCTGTCCGTACGGAGTGACATCATGGCACACGGACCCCTGGAATACTACGTGATCGGCTTCAACGGTCGCCGCTTCAGCGGCGAGATCGCCCCTGCCATCAAGGAGGCAGTTGACGCGGGCGCGATCCGCGTTGTCGATCTGGTCTTCGTTTCGAAGGATCGCTCGGGCGAAGTAACACGGCTGGAGTATCAGGACTTCGACGGCGACGTCGCCCGCGCGTTCGCGGCGCTCGATCAAAACGCCGACGGCATGTTCTCGGGCGAGGATCTCGACGAAATCGGAAGCGGCCTAGAAAACGATTCGTCGGCGGCCCTCGTACTGGTCGAGCATGTTTGGGCGAAAAAGATCCGCGAAGCGGTTCTTGGCGCAAATGGCCGCCTCATCCAAAACGGCATTCTTACCGAAGATGCAGCACCCATAGTCGAACCCACTACAGCGTAACACGAGGAAGCACGACCATGAGAAGACGATTTGGCCGCCCCAGTTTGCTGGGCACCGCGGCGCGGACCGCGGTTATCGCGGGTACCGCTACAGCAACCATGAACGCGGTTGGCGGCGCGGGGAGGCGCGGAGCTCCAGCCCAAGCGGAACCTCCTGCGCCTGCAGCCGCACCGCAAAACGTAGCGCTGATGGACGAGTCGATCGCGAAACTCAAGGAACTTGGCGACCTTCATGCCGCCGGCGTCCTAACCGATCAAGAGTTCGCGCAAGCCAAGGCCAAGTGGCTCGGCTTAGGTTGAACCGCTAGTCGGCCCCAGGGCTCGGAAATAGGACGAAGCCGATCGCGCCGCCCCATTCGGTTAGCTGCCGCGGTGCGCTTCGCGATTTACTCCGTATCGACCGTCCTTCGACTTCGCTCAGGACTGCGCTTCGCGCAGGCGCTAAGGAATTCTTTACTCCGTATCGACGGGCTTGTATGACGGTGCTTGGTGCAGGAAGTACTCGCGCGAATACTTTGACGGAATCTGCGTAAAGGGGCGCGCCGTCTGCGAAAAGTCGAAGCAGTCAACGATGCTCGTCGCGCGCATGTCGGTCGTTCCCAAACGTCCGAGATTCCAGTTGTCTTCGATGAACTTTACGATGCTGCCGAACTCGTATTGGGTGTTGGAGATGTAGCCGCCTTGGCTCTCCGACCCTTTACGCGCGTAGGCCGAGATCAGGAGCATCGGCACGCGAAATCCGAGGCCGCCCCAATGATCGAACGGCTGCGGCGGTTTTACGTGATCGTAAAAACCGCCCCAATCGTCCCATACGACGATAATCGCGGTCGAGTCCCAATACGAGCTCTGGCCGACTGCGTTGACGACGCTCGCGATCCAGGACGGGCCGTTGTCGCGTGCGACGCCGGGGTGATCGGAGTTCGAGTCGTCGGGAATCAGCCACGAGACGGCCGGAAGCGTTCCGTTGCTAATGTCTTGGAAGACGAGGTTCTGCCAGGGTGAAGCGGTGGTGACGTTCGTACCCCATTCCGAACTATTGCGGACCGGCCATATCACGTCGAACGCGTTCCAATACCCGCCCACGCCATTTTTGACCGGGGGCGAGTAGTACTTCCACGAGACCGATTTGGCATCGAGCAGATCGCGCAGCGTCGGATAGTAGGCACCCGATCCCGGAAACTGATTGGTGCACGGGTAGGGGCCTTTCGCACGCGTGAAGCCGCTCCCGGTCCAGACGAGCAACGTCGTGGTAGTGCCTGCCTTCGCGTCACATCCCCATGGATGGGTGGTCGGATAGTCGACCAGGCTCTCGGTCTGGGTTTGATCGATCGTCGTGCCGCCGCGAATCAAGTCCTGATGTGCGGTAAAGCTCCCGCTGCCTTGCGTCTGGAACATCTGATCGGCGAGCACGTACTGTTTAGCGATATCCCAGTACGGCGCGATCTGCTGCGGATTGACGTATTGGTACGATTTCTTGCCGGCCGCACCCGGACATTGCGGCCCCCCTGCGGGGAGGTTGAAGCCGTCCATCTTACCGCCGTCGTAATCGCCGATGAAGCCGGCGTAGGAGTGCCCGAAGTCGCACGGATAGGCCAGATCTGCGACCTGCAGTGTGATGTTTTTTGTTTTGCCCCCGACCTTCTCTTTGCCGCGCGTCGTGCCGTCGGCTCCGGGAAAGGTCGCAAAGAGATTGTTGAAGCTGCGATTCTCTTGAATCATCACGATGACGTGCTTGATGTACTTCGAGCTTGTGTGATGATTTTCGGTGAGGATCTGCGGCAACGTGCCGCTCGGCGCCACGCTGCGGGAGCCGCTACACGAAGTCAGAGCGACGGCGATCGACGCCGCAAAAAATGCGCGATTCACGGGGTGCGGGTTCGACGAACCCGGCTGCCTTACCCACCGCCTTTGCGCAGACGATCGAGCAGGATGCCGAGGTAATCGGGTTCGCCCGCGACCTGATGCTTTCGGTATTCGGCGGCATCGAAAAGCCAGTCGGGGAGCGTCGCCGGCAGCCCGATCTCGTTGTTCTGCACGTCAAAGTTGAACGACATGGGAGGGTTCTGATAGGTCCAAATCGCGTGGGTAACGACCCAGCAGCCAAGCACGTTGCGAAAGTAGACGGTGACGTCTGTTGGGCTCGCCGGTGCCTGGAGCGTCGGCCTGTACGTTCCGACGAAGTGGGCCTCGCGCAAGTCGTAAGTTTGCACGTCGATCCAAAGGTCACGCAGGTTATGTTTTTGCGGATCGTCGCGCGGCTCCAACTGCAAGTGATAGGTCTCGTGTCCCTCGACCTCTTCGATCGGCGGGGTTTGCGCGCTGTTTCCGATCGCGTAGGAAGGCTTGGCGACCGCGACGACCCGCGCGATCGTCTTAAAACCGGCGACGTCGGGGAGCATCGAAGCCCCGCCGCCGGCGGGCGCAACGCGCACCGACGACCGCGTCACCCAAGCGAACGGACCGAGGAACTCCGGCAAGATCATCGCGGGCGGAAGTTTGCCGCTGGCTATCGGATCGCTCACGTTCTCCATACCGTCGGCGAGTCGCACGGCGTAACGATGAACTTCCACGTCGGAGTTCGTTCCGGTATAGAAGCCCATCGGAATCGCGCTGATGTGCCAGGTCGCCGTCCAGATTGCATACGGCGGAACCGGATAGGTCTGCCAGCGGCGGAACGCTTCGTCGAAGATCCGTTGCGCCGGCGCAAGCGGCGCAGATTGGGCCGTTTGCGGCGTTGCCAACACGATTTTCATCGCGTCGAAATCGACCGTGTACGCATAGTGCTTCAAAAAGTCGTTCGAAACGGCGCCCCACACCGTAAACGGAAATATCGTCAGCGGTGAGCCTTGCGGCGTATAGATCCCCGCGACGTTCTGCTGCATCGCGTCGCCGACGGCGATCCGGTGCGCGACGAACGGGATCGCCGTGACCGCCCCTCCGCCGCCAAAACCGGTGCCGGCCGCGGCGTGATTGAGTTGAATCTTCGCGGCGGCTACGAGCTGCTGGGAAGCCATCAGGCCGCCGCCGGCAAGACCGGAATCGAACAGGAACAGACCGGGAGCGGTCTCATTCACTTGCACGCGTGACATCACGAAGTGATCGCCGGCCAGATAAAAGGGAACGATTGCCGCGTTTGCAGCGACCGCGCTCGCCTGAAAGACGGCCGACGCCGAGCGCGGGCGCAGAATCAGCTGCCCGCGCGGATAGTCGAGGGTTACCAGAAAGCGCTCGAAGTATGTCGTACCGACGATGCCATCGATCTGCAGCTTCGGAAAGAGCCCGGAAGCGTGCGTGACAATGACGTGCACCGGAACCTCGTATGCAGTCGCGCCGCCAAGCGCGAGCGACGCGAGCATGCCGCTTGCGGTCGGCGCGCGGCGACCGCCCGCGAAGATCCCGCTGCCGGAGCTGGCCGTCTTGACGCCGATCCGCGTGGCAAAGCTCGGTTCGAGGTCGACGTCGGCGCCCGTGTCGACGATAAAGTTGGCGGGCGTGCCGTTGGCCACAACGCGTACGACCGGCAGCGGGTCGGCCGTCAGAAACGGAACGTGCGTCTCGCCTCCCTCGAGCGTCGTCCGTCGCGCAGCCTCGGCGCGACGCCGCGCGACTTCACCCAGAAGCCGGGCGACGCGATTGCTTTGGACGCCTGAAGTCTCGAGCGGATCCAAGAGGGCCTCGGCTGCGCTGAGGTTGTTCTCGTATAGCCGTATTGCGCCGAGATCGAACTCGGCCTCCCGATCGCCCGGGTGCGTTCGCAGATAGGCTACGTACGCGGTCGCGGCCGCCGAAAAGTCGCCGCGCGCAAAGAGCGCCGCCGCCGAGTCGTCCGCGGCGAGCGCAGAAGACGTCGTGGCAAGCAGGGTAATCGCGGCGGCGGCAACGACCCTTTCGATCATCAATGACGCTACTTTCTCCGGCTCGCCGCGGTTACGCTCCGTTTCACGTAGTCCCGCCCCGGTCGGGCACCTCCCCGAGATTTAGGGGAGTTCAAACGTGCTCGTGTGGAAGCGAGCCTGACGTGGCGAAACGATTCCGTGCAATTTTGGAAGGCGTCGGCGACTCGTCTGGAACGTTCGTCCGCGTCCCGGATTCGGTCATGCAAGCGTTTGACGGCCGGGTACGGGTTCCAGTGCGTATCGCGGTCAACGGCGTCGAGCACCGGACGACGATCTGCGATATGGGTAGGGGACCCTCGATCGGCATTCCCGCGACGGTTCGGCGCGCGGCTCGCATCGAGCATGGCGACCGCATCGCGGTGTCGCTCGAAATCGACCGGGAGGAACGCACGGTAGCCCTCCCCCCGGATTTCGCCGAAGAGATGACCGCTGCCGAGCGGCGCGCCTACGACGCCATGTCGTACTCGCACCGCAAGGAATACGTGCAATGGATCGAAGCCGCAAAGAAGCCGGAGACACGCGCGCGCCGAATCGGTCAGGCGCGCGAGAAGCTCCGCGCTGTAAAGCCGCCCGCGCGCCGATGATGCCCGCCAAGCTCCTAAAAGAGAAGCTTGGCGTGAACGATCTTCCCGGTCATCTGCTGCAGACTATTTCGCATCGCGGCCAACTCGCCGGCCATTGCCTGAAGCTTGGAATTGGTTGCCGCGAGCGATGTATTTGTCTTTGACAGGCCGTTGAGTTTGCCGTTGGTCGAGCCTAACTGCGCATTGGTCAGATGTAGCTGACGATTGGTCGTGCTAAGCTGCTCGTTGGTGTGTCGAAGCTGAGCGTTCGTGAGGTAAAGCTGCTGGTTGGTGAGGCGAAGCTGAGCATTCGTGAAATGCAGGCTGGCGTTTGTCGAGTTCAACCCCTCCCTCATTGCATTGATACTGAATAACAAAAAGGCAAGTATGAACGCGCCCAAGATGACCGCAAAGGTGCGCAGGGCAGCAGCCGGCAGGTGCGTGAGGCGTTGGTTTGTCTCGGAATAGCTTGCGTAGTTCATGCTGACGAGTTCATTCCGGTAAAGTGTGAAGAATGTATAAAGGTGGACTAATACAGACCCGGAACGAGTCGTGACGTCTTGGCGCGGTAGGCCTCGTACTGCTCGCCGAACTGCGCGCGCAGGAGTGCCTCCTCGGAGTATATGCGAGCGATGACCGGCAGGATCAAGAGGACCGCTAAGAGCACGCCGACGCCGGAGCGAAAGGCGAGGCCCCAACCTAAGGAGCTCAACAGCAGCCCAAGATAACTCGGATGACGGATGGCGCCGTAGAGTCCGCTCGTCACTAAGGCATGCCCGGGCTGGATCGCGACCAGCCCGCTGAACCGATCGCCCAAGACAAAGACGGGCACGAGCCGCAGTGCGCCGCCGATCGCCGTCAGCGCGACGCCGAGCCAGCGGACCGCATCGCCATCGATTGTCCAGAATCCGATGCGGTCGGTCCATGGAGGTAAGAACGCACCGAGCAGCCCGATGACGATGATCGCGCCGATCACCCAGCGATTTCCACGGTCCTCGCGAACGCCGGGGCTCAAGTTGCCGCCTGCAAAGACCGCAGCGATGCAGAGCGCGCCAAAAACCGCAGCGAGTGCGACCAAAGGTGCCCGCGAGAAGAACGCTGCGGGCCCGCCGAACGCGAGAACGGCGAGCCCTAAGTAAATGATCCCGCCCCCGAGCGAAAGCGCTGCCCGCGAGATCAGCGTCAACGCTTACTGGCTTCCAATCTTTTCGTTGGCATTGTCGAGCAAATAGATCTTGTCGGCATGCCGCGCGCCCAGCGCTTTCTGATCGTAAATGATGCCGACATACTGGCCGGCCTTGATCTTGTTCATCTGATACGTCGTTTTGCCGTCCGCCGAGAAGACCTGATCGAACTTCGGTACGATGACGAAGCTCAGGGTTTGCTTGGTCTTAGGATCTTGCACCTTGATGTTATTAGCCGACACGTGAACGGTGATGCCGTAGAAGGTCGGCGTCGTCGTAGCAACCGCGGCGACCGGCAGCCCGCAAAGCAGAGCCGCCGTTAGCGCCGCCTTGCTCGGGAAATTCGCTATGTACCTCATCGCTCGTTTGTACCCACGAAGCGAGCGGTCTATGCCTACGCATCGGCGAAGGCCGTAGAATGGAAGCGACGCTCTTTGCAGACGGAGGCTCGCGCGGTAATCCCGGACCGGCAGCCAGCGCCGCAGTGCTGCTCGATCCCAGCGGGGAACTGCTCGAAGAAGTTGGCGCGTGCCTCGGTATCGCGACGAATAACGTGGCCGAATGGACGGCGCTCGTGCTCGGTTTGGAGGCTGCGGCAAAGCGAGGGATACTGCGGTTGAGCGTACGCCTCGACTCCGAGCTCGTCGTAAAGCAGCTGCGTGGCGAGTATCGCGTGAAGCACGCCGGTCTGCAGCCGCTCTACAACCGCGCGCGACAACTCCTGCGTCGCTTTAGCGAGGTGGACGTCAAGCACGTCCCGCGCAAACAGAACGCGCTTGCGGACCGGCTGGTAAACCGGCTGTTGGACCAGGAAGCGGCGACGCCGGCAAAGGTAAGCGACTGAGATGCGCCGTTTCCCGATCGAAATTCTCATCATCGTGCTTTCGGCCGTAATGTTGATCCTCGGCTGGCGCATCTACGGTGCGGGAGAGATGGGCCGCTTCGGCCCAGTCGTTCACGCTCAGAAAGCTCCGAGCGCGCTCTACGCGCGAATGACGGTCAGGTACGTCAAAGCGCCGATCTATGAAGAAGAGTACCGAATGTCCGACGTCGAGGGCGTTTCGTCTTTCGTCTACCGGATACGCGGCACGAAAGGGCACGAGATCACGGTGACCGCGCCGGCGGCACGGGTCTATGACGTCAGCTTTTTCTTTGGCCGGCTTACCCAAGACGGCATTTGGGAGCTGGTGAACCGCGAGCCTCTGCCGAACGCGAACGCGCATTACACGATCTTCGTACGGCAAGTCGTCGATTACCAGCACGGCGAGCGAACCGTCACCTTCACGAACCCGGAGCACTGGGCGACCACGACCAGCCGCCAGTTCCAGATTGACCTCTCCAAAGGCGTGCCGAAGGATTTCCTTCACGTTCAGAGCACGCAGGTCGCCGATCCGCGCTACGGGCAAATCGTAACCGACTTCCGCAATTTCGGCCCCGACGAGTTTCGGCATAACGTCGAGATCGCGCAGGCGCGCATTCGCGGCATGCACGGCTGACGTGAAGAGCCATTCTGCAATACGAGCGGCCGTCGCGCTTGCGCTGCTCGCTATCGTGGGAGTCGAGGCGTATAAGATCGCCGAAAGCCCGGCGAATCAGATTTTCGGCAAAACGCTGGTTAGCGGACCGAAAAATGAGCGAGTCGTCGCGCTGACGTACGACGACGGGCCGAATCCGCCGTACACCGATCAAATCATCGCGGTCCTACGCGCCGAGCACGTTCGCGCGACGTTCTTCGTTGTGGGGCGGGCCGTCGCCGCCTATCCCCGCGTCGTTCGCCGGGAAGTCGAAAGCGGCGATGCGATCGGGAATCACACCTGGAGTCACGGTCACCTTCTGCTCTACGACGGGAGCGGTTTGCGCCGTACGCTCGAACGCACCGATGCGGCGATCTTCGCCGCGACGGGAGTGCATACGCGGATCATGCGGCCGCCTTTCGGTGCGCGCGACTGGCTCGTGCTCGGCGAGGTCCGAAAGCTTGGGTACACTCCGGTGATGTGGTCCGTGCCGCTGCCCAACGATTGGGAATATCCGCCCGCCGGTGTCATTGCCTCGCGAGTGCTGCGCTTCGCCGGCGACGGAGCGATCATCGACCTGCACGACGGCAATCAAGGCATCGTCTGTGCTGCCAGACACGCGATGGCGCGGCTATGCGATCGCAGCGCCGACGTAGAGGCGACGCGGTTAATCGTCGAGACGCTAAAACGCCAAGGCTATCGGTTCGTCACTATACCGGAGCTGCTGCACTTGCAGGCGCGCGCTCCTAAGCGTACAGTTTCCCGTGCAGGCGGATGAAGCCGTCGGGATGGTGGTGGCCGGGATCGTGATGCGTCCAGTGAACGACCGGCAAACGACCCGGATCGTGAACCATTTGGCCGCGTACCTCGATGCGATCGCCGGCCCGAACGGGGCAGCGCGGCGCGATCCCGACGTTGTCGACGATTTCGACCCTTCCCGCGCTGCTCTGCACGTCAAAGGCCTCGTGCATGGCGTGCGTGCGCGATCCAAAGAAGAATCGCGGCGGCGACGCGACCGTAGCGGTAAAGTCTACCCAGGCCGGCGCCGTTCCGGCATACGCGGCAGCGAGATCCATCACTGCTCTCATCACGCGTCGTGCGGGAATGGCTAGGGCATTCAGTATGCGAACGCTTCGGACCGCGCGCTTGCGCCTCGTACCGGTAACGTCGACAAATGCCGAACTGCTCTGGCAAGTGCTTCAAGAGCCGGATTTACGCGACTATCAAGATTTGCCCGACCTCGATCGCGCGCAGTTTCTGCGGATGGTCGGCGCACGTCCCAAACGCTTCGCTTCCGGAACCGCGGGTCGCTTCGAGTGGCTGCTCCACTACGATGGCAACGACGACCCCCTCGGCTGGGTTTCGATGCGGATCTCGGAAGCGAACCGCACTACCGGCGAGATCGGATACAGCGTCGTGCGCGCACATCGCGGGAAGGGGATCGCGTCGGAGGCAGTGGCGGCCTTAATCGAGGAGGGGTTTTCCCGCGCGCGGCTGAGAGAAATCCGAGCCTATTGTCTTCCGGAAAACACGCCATCGCGCGCCGTCTTGCAGCGCAACGGTTTTGACGATCGAGGGACGCTAGCGCGCGGCGCAACGGTACAGGGAAGGCCCGTGGACGTTATCGCGCACGCGCTTGAGCGTGAGCGCTGGAGCTCAAGGCTTAGCGAGAATCCGGCGGCCACTTGATCGTGACGTTCGCCTGGTGGAACCCCGCATAGCGCTTTACGAGCGATCCGCCTAGATACTCGACCAGCGGCCCGCGGACTACCGCAACTACGATGCGTTCGGCGACCTCGCCAAGCGGCACCCACTCCACCCCCACGACATGATCGTCCGCCGTCGCATCGATCGTGTCATTCTGAGCCCTTCGACTCGCTAACGCTCGCTCATGACAAGCTGCGTCGAAGGGCGCAGGCACCGATGTGTCATCCTGAGCTTGTCGAAGGATGACTCGAAACGTAACGTTCAGGAAATGCTTCTCGCCATCGTAACTCTCGCTGACGTACGCGACCTCGCCGGCATCCACGCGCAATCCGGTCTCTTCGAAAACCTCACGGACGACCGTTTCTTCGAGCAGCTCGCCTGGCAGTTGCCTTCCACCGGGCAGGTTCCACAGCGGTTGCGGATGGTTGGGGTAGCGTGACCCGACCATGAGCAGCCGTCCGCCACTCACCAGGATGCCGGTCGCCAAATGCGTGGCGTTGCTCAAATTCGTTGTCGAACCATGACGCTCACGCTGCATTATAACAGTTGTAGGTTAGTCAACGAAATGCGTTGACATCCGCTGATCACGAGATTATCATTGGAACATGGGCGGCGAACGTTGGATTCCGATGTTCGATCCGCTTGCAGCACCAAAGAATCCCCAGGCACTGGCCGACGTTCATCCCCTTCTGATCCAAATGGTCTCGGCGTACGGTCACAATCCGGTCGCGCGGCTGCTTGACGTGGACGCTGCGATGGTTACGCGGTGGAAGCGAGGCGGAAAGATTAGCCCGCTGATGTCGCGCCGCATTCTTGATCTGCACGCGGTGCTGGC
The DNA here is from genome assembly GCA_963748875.1 of Vulcanimicrobiota bacterium. Lineage (GTDB taxonomy): Bacteria > Vulcanimicrobiota > Vulcanimicrobiia > Vulcanimicrobiales > Vulcanimicrobiaceae > Cybelea. The sequence goes on along the minus strand of CAVVKC010000001.1, from coordinate 2,668,745 downwards.
GCGCGCAATTGCGGTTTTCGCGCCCGAAGTCGTAACGGATTGGCTCGTGGGGCACGAGCCGTTTCTCAACGACGCTCGGCCGATCGATGTCCTTGCGCAGCGCGGAGCGGCGCCGTTGATCGAAGCCCTCGACGCCATCGACGCGGGCATCTATGCATGACGCTCTACCGTGTCTTCACGTTCGATGCGACGGCACGACCGGCGGGGTCGGGTGGACCGATGTTCGCATCGCGGTCGGGTTTCGGGCGCATTGGAAACCCCGATCTTTATCACGAGCTCTATCTGAGCAGCACCGCTGCCGGCGCTGTAAGCGAGGCTTTCGGGCGCCTGGACACCTGGACGCGGGCGCTGTTCGCGGGTCGCGACCGGCCGTACTCTCTGGCCGCGTTTTACTTGGACGATCGAGCTGCGATCTGCGATCTCGACAACGCCGCCCGGCTTCTAGCCTACGGGTTAGGGCCCTCCGACGTCGTCGCACGTGACCGAAGCAAAACGCAAGCCTGGGCGGCGCGAATCTACAAGACTGACAGATGGATCGGCATTGCTTGGTGGTCGCGCTATGAATCCGGATGGCAAAGCATCGGCCTTTGAGACGTGAGCAATTTGCAGCTCAGAGGAGAGCCGGAAAGGCTGTCGGTTCGCAATGCAGCCGTACAAGAAGCGGCGGCGCTGTTGCCTCGCCGGCTCGAGCTCTCATAAGATCGAGAACCTAGAGTATGCTTTCGATCACGTCGAGCGTTTGTGCCGCGGTGCGTTCCCACGTGAACGTTGCCGCGTGTGCGGGGCCGCGCTCCCGCAACTCGGCCGCGAAGGCGGCGTCGCCGGCGACGCGCACGATCGCCGCAGCTAGCTGCGCTTCATCGCCGCAAGGAACGTAATAGGCTGCGTCGCCGCCCGCCTCAGGCACTGAGGACGCGTCCGACGCGACGACCGCGGCACCGTAGCTCATCGCCTCGATCACTGGAAGGCCGAATCCCTCGTAGCGCGATGGAAAAGCCACCAGCGCGCAGCCGCGATAGAGCGCCGCAAGCAGATCGTCGTCGACGAACCCTAGCTCGACAACGCGCGCGTCTGCCGCGGGAGCAAAGCCATCGAGGCGCGTCGTGACGACGAGCGAGAGATCGGGGCGATCGCGCGCGACCAGCGACATCGCGTCGAGCAGGGTGTCGAACCCTTTGCGCCGTTCGGCCGTTCCGACATAGAGCACGTATGGTTTCAACGCGTCTATGTCAAGAGCGACCGGAACGGCCGGCCGCGGCGGCGCAACGCCGAGGGGGATCGGTACGAGGCGCTGCGGCGCGATGCCCAGTTCGCGTGCGAGCTCGCCCTGCGCGAACTTCGAGTCGGTGATTAGGCCGCGGCAACGCTGCGCCGCGGCACGAAAGATCGTTTGCGTCTCCGGTGCGTAATCGGCGACCACGAAGTTCGAGGCATCGTGCAGCGTGGCCGCAGCGGGGAGCGTAAAGTTCGTCCAACTGCAGCCGTTAAATGGAAACCATAGAGCGTCGAGGCCGGCGCGGCCGTGCCAACGCCGAGAGACGACGCGATAAGGTCGCTCCTCGAGCTCCCGCAGGTAGCGCCGCCGGACCGTCCAGGTATGCCACTCCGGAACGATCAGCGTTACCTCGACGCGTTGCGCTTCGTACCAGACGCGAAGAATCTGGCGCAGATAGCGCCCGATCCCGCGGTGGTCCCCGGGCAGATTCCAGGCGTCGACGCCGAGCCTCATCAACCGGCGACCGCGCGGAAGAGTTCAAAATGGCGGCGCGCGCTCTCATCCCAACTAAAGCGTTTCGCGCGGGCCGGCCCGGCGGCGCGCAGCCGGTCGCGCAGCGCGGAATCCCCAACGATGCTGCGCAGCGCCGCGGCCCAAGCTCCGGCGTCGTCGGGCGGCACGTAGAGTGCTGCGTCGCCGCCGATCTCAGGCAGCGAGCTCGCGCGCGAGGCGACGACGGGCGTTCCGCAGGCCATTGCCTCGAGCATCGGCATGCCGAACGTCTCGTGGTACGAGGCGAGCGTTACTGCCAGCGCGCCGCGATAACAGGCTCGCAGCGATTCGTCCGAATCGGTCGTTAGATCGTCGCCCAAGTTTCCAATGTGGACTACGCCCGGAAGCTCCGGAGCACGCGGCCCGGCAACGGCGAGGGCAGGCCCGTCGCCCGTATCCCACGCGCGCCGATACGCCTCGTAGAGCATTGCGAAGTTCTTTCGCGGCTCGGCGATCGGGTCGCCGACGAAGAGCAGAAACTCTTGCGGTCTCAGTCCGGGCGGAAGCGGCTCAGCCGCTCCGGGCGAAAACGACGGCTCTACTCCGTGCTCGATGACCTCGATTTGTTCGAACGGAATCTGCAGCATCTGGTGCAACTCGGCACGGCCGAAACGCGAGACTGCGATGACGCGTGACGCCGAGCGCGCCGAGCGCAGAAAGGGCTGCTGCGCGCGCGCGCGCCGCTTCGGATCGGGATCGGGATAACGAAACGGCACCGCATCGTGAATCGTTACGACGCTCGGAAGCGACGAGCCGAAGAAGGTGCCGTTGGCCGGATGCCAGATCGCGTCGAGATTACCCGCCCGCGCGCCTACAATGAATGCGTCGTCCCCGAGTGCGCGCGCGTATGCGCTGCGGCGACGCTGCGGGAAAGGACCATCGGCTAGCAGCGTCAGCTCGACGTCGTCGCGCGCGGCGAGTCGCCGGAGCACCGCGCGCGCATAGCGCCCGATGCCGCGCGTATCTTCGGCGATTACGCGCGCGTCGACTGCGAGGCGCAGAGGTGGCATCGCGCGTCCTTCGACCCTGCTACGCACAGACTCCCCGTCTCGCTGACCGCGGCAAGCGGCGGTCGTTTGTATAAATGCAAAGACGACGGCCGTTGCGAATGCCGCGGCGGATGAGCGAAGAGAGCGTGAGCCGCTGGCTTCTGGAGGGAGACCCGGCGATCCGATGGCAGGTCATAAGCGATCTCATGCATGAGCCCGGCAGCGTCATCGCGATGGAGCGGTTGCGAGTCGCGAAGGAGGGGTGGGGTCGAGCGCTCCTCGACCGCCAGACTCCGGACGGTTCCTGGGGTGGCCCCAACGATCGAGGCTGGATGATCACAATGGACGCGCTCGCACTCTTACGTGAAATGGGCCTGGATCCGTCGAGCGCCGAGGCGCGCCTCGCAATCTCGCGCGTGAAAACGCATCTCACGTGGAAGTCACTCGGCAACCGCCCATATTTCGACGGCGAGACCGAGGCGTGCATCAACGGCGCAATTCTGGCCTTCGGCAGTTACTTTGGCGAGCGCTGCGATCGGATCGTCGATCGTCTCTTAGGCGAACAGCTTTCAGACGGCGGATGGAACTGCGAGGCGCCGCCGAGTACGCGATCGTCGTTCAATTCCACGATTCGCGTTTTGGAAGGCTTACTGGAACACGAACGTACGTGGGGCGCCGCGACCGCGACGATCGACGCGCGGACGAAAGCGCACGAATACTTGCTCGAGCGCCGAATGTTCAGGCGACTGACGACCGGTGAGATCGTCGACCGCAGCTGGACGCGCTTCGCGTTTCCGACGATGTGGCACTACGATACCCTTCGTGGCCTTGACTATCTTCGAAGCGCTGGTCTCGAGCCTGACGAGCGCGTCGCCGAAGCGGCTGGAATCATCGAAGCGCGACGTCGCAAAGACGGCCGATGGCCGATGAACCATCTCCACACGGATCGGCTGGGTTTCCCGCTAGAAGCAGCCGCCAAGCCGAGCCGGTGGAATACAATGCGCGCCCTGCGGGTGCTGCGCTGGTATTATCGCACAACACACTCGCACCAATGCTCCACACTAATCTCCGCGTCGTAGGTTGCTTGCGCCCCGACGAGGAATAATAATTGCAATGGACGACTCGCGCTCGCCAATCGCGCTTCTCGAAATCGGCCGGAAGACCAAGACCAGCCTGGTCGACCAATCCTTCGAACCGATTTACGGCGGCTACGCCAATGCTCGCGGAGACGTAAACCTCTTTGCAGCGCGTTGTACCTATCGCGTAAACTTCAAGAACCAGACGCTACAGGAGCGACCGTCGCTCAATCCCGCCGCCAAGGCTCATTATGACGCAGCCGGGGCGGGCGAGCCGTTCGTGTACGCCAATAAGGAGTTCTTGCGACTGAGTAACGAGCGCATCGCCGAAATTTGCGCATTGGGCACGTTTAGAGTGCTGTCGTAGGCTCCGCGCCAGGACGACCGCCGCGGATCCTTCCCACTCGCTAAGTCTTCGAATCCGAGCCGCGTGACCGACGTTGCGGCGCATGTGATTCTGGGCCCGCGCGAAGAGCCGTTCTTGAGCGCGATGCTCGAGTCCATCGCCGGCGTCGCCTCGCTCGCGATCGTCAATGACAACGGCCCCGATCCCTCGCCGCATGCGGCGGCCCTGGCGGCGAGTCACTTCGGCCGAACCGATCGGCTCGTGGTCGATCGCACGCCGTTTTACGGATTCGCCGCCGCCCGCAACGTCTGCATGCGGCTGCATGCGCAATGCAGCGACGCGCGCTGGATTGCGTTCATAGATGCCGACGAGGTGCACGGCCCAGGCGCGCGCACGATCGCGGAGCGTCTCGATCGCGTTCCGGCCGAGTACGATTTTGTTGACGGGTACACGTGGCATTTCTTCGGGTCATTCTCGTACTATACGTCGATCGAGCGCCGCATGATGTTCTTCCGCTATGGTCGGCAGGTGCGATGGGAGGGCGCAGTCCACGAGCAGCTGCGAGGTCTAAACGGCAAACGCACGGCGTTGCCCTACATCTACGCGCACTACGGTCACACGCTCGAACCGCGCCGGCATGCCGAGAAGGGACGCCACTACTCATCGCTCGGGGCGCCCGGAAACGTGCTGCGCGAAGAAGAGCTCGACGCCTTCGATGTCGTTCGGTATTTTGCGCCGGTCTATCCGCGTCTGCTGCCTTTCACCAGTTCGCATCCGCCCTTCGTACGATCGACGCTCGAGCGTCTGAAGCCGAGCTTGCAGCGCCATCACGAGCTCACCCGGCACGTCGTGCGCAGGCAGCCCGTTGCGGTGAAGTTGCGCAACCTATTTCGCAAACCGCACTACGAGCTTCGCTGGCGTTCGCGGATTCTCGACCCTCTTGCCCGCCGGCTCGTTCGCGAGCGGTAACGGAGTGGCTTACTCTGCCACCGCGGCCGGCACCATCACGCGCGCCGAGCTGGGCCTTATGAGAAAGACGAGCGGCGTCGTGAGCACGAAGACCAGCGCGGTCACGCGGAAGAGGTAGTTGTAGGCAATCATCGAGGCTTGTTGCGATACCATTTGCGTTAGCACCGGGGTCGAGTAACCATGCGTCTGCGTTACGCCGGAAGCAAGGACGTTCCAGGCGACGGCCGTTTGGTGCGTCAGCAGCGTTGTGAGAATCGCTATGCCTAAGCTTCCCCCGAGCTGACGAAGCAGCGTAAAGACGCCGGTTGCGCCGGCAAGCTCGGCCCTTGGAACGTCGCTCAACGAGATCGTCGTCAGCGGAACGAAGAGAAAACCGAGCGCAAAGCCCTGCAGGAGGCGAGGCCAGAAAACGTCCCAGTAGCCGGCTTGGACCGTCATGCCGCCCAAGAGCCAGCTCGACCAAGCAAAAAGCACCATCCCGAAAACGATCGACCAGCGGCCGTCAATGTAGTTGAGCAGGCGTCCGATGATCAGCATCGAGAGCGCCGTCGAAAGCGCGCCCGGCATCAGCGCCAAACCGGTGTCGAACGCCGTGAAGCCGAGCAACGTTTGAAAGAAGAGCGGCAGAATCAGCGCCGTCCCAAAGAGCCCGAAACCCATGATCACGCCCAAGACCGAGCCGACCGAGAACGATCTGAACTTGAAGACATTCAGATCCACGACCGGGTACCTGTCGCGCAGCGTCTTCATAACGAAAACAATCAGCGTCACGGCGGAGATTACGCTGAGCAGCACGATCGTCTGTGATTGGAACCAGTCATCGCGCTCGCCCTGCTCGAGAACGAACTGCAGTGACGCCAGGCCCGCGGTCAATAAACCGAGCGCGACCCAGTCGACGCCGCCCTTCGGCTTGGCGATGTATTTCGGGCTCGGAATGAACGCAAGCGTCATTAGGAAGGCCGCGATCCCGATCGGAATGTTGATGTAGAAGATCAGCGGCCAGCTCGCGTTGTCGACGATCCATCCTCCCAGCGTGGGCCCGATAGCGGGCCCGACCATCGCACCCATTCCGAAGATCGCCATCGCGGCGCCGCGACGCTCGACCGGGAACGTCTCAAAGAGAATCGCCTGCGCGGTCGGCTGGAGCGCGCCGCCCCCGATGCCTTGGATGATGCGGTAGAAAACGAGAACCCATATAGATCGCGCGGTGCCGCAGAAGAAGGACGCAACGGTAAAGAGTGCAAGCGAGGCGGCGTAAAAAGTCTTTCGTCCGAAGAGCGCGGTCAGCCACCCGTTGAGCGGCATGATGACGACATTGGCGAGGATGTAACCGGTGGCAACCCAGGCAACCTCGTCAACGGTCGCGCCAAGATTTCCGCCGATAGTGCTGATCGCCACGTTGACGATCGTGCTGTCGATGATCGCCATGATGAGGCCTAGCATCACGGTGATCGTAATTAGCGCAACCGGCGGCCCATGGTCGACTCGCGGCGGATTGCGCATGGCTAAGGTGGCCGACATCTTCTAAAGGCCTCTAACCCGCCCTCGAACAAGGGACGTTGCGGTGCATCTTCGGTTTGATGCGGCAAAGAAGAGGACGGCCGCTCTTTTCGTTGTGGCGGCAATAGCGATTTTTGTCGCCGCCGACTTCATCGCTTTTCGCACCCCTCTTTATCGCAGCGTCCTCGACCCGGCTTCGAGCACCGGGAGCTTCGAGGCCGCGATCGCCGCGTTCCGGGCGCTCCGCGCACAGCCGCGCGCCGACGTCTTGGTGCTCGGCGATTCGCGAGTTTATTCAGGGCTCGATCCCGCCGCCGCCGGCGCCGCGAGCGGCGGGCTGCGCTTTCTCAACGCCGGTCTTCCGGGCACCACGCCGCGTACCTGGCCCTTTTTCGTTAGAGCAATCGATCCTCGGCGCGACCGGCTCCGGGCGGTCGTCATTGCGGTCGACACGTACGCCGACGACGACAGCGCGATCGGCAGTCTCGACGGCGACGAACGCCCGCTCGATCTGCGGTACGTCGTTTTCCAGACGCGACTTGCCGATATTCCCAAGCTCGCGGGCTCGTTCTCCGATCCTCGCGAGCGAATCGAACACGGGATCGATCTCTTTTGGCGCGGTCCGGAGTTGCGCGACGATTTTCAAGCGCTCGCGGCCGATCCCGACGCGCGCGTTGCCGAGCTCGCGAAAGCGCGCGGTGCGCCGGCCTACGATCCGCTTGCGGCCCATCCGCGCAGCGAATCGTTGGCGGGGCTGCGGATGGACGTTGCAACAAACACGATCGTCTATCCAGCAGGTCTTTCGGCGGATCAGCGCCGCGCGATTGCAACGCAGGTCCTGACCGCTCCTAAGCCGAGCCCGTCCTATGCCCGCTATCGAGAGCAATGGATCGAACCGATCGTCGCGCGCTATGCGGCGGCAGGCGTTCCAGTTTTCTTCGTGCGGATTCCCACGCGGCCGGTGCACCGGAACTCGTCGCAGACGCCCAGCGGTTCGCTGCTGGAGATTGCGCGCGAGCACGGCGCACGCCTGATCGCTGCCGCGCCGTACATGGCTCTCGAACGTCCCGAGCTCTTTGCGGACGAGGATCACCTCAACGCTGCGGGAAGCCGGCTCTTTAGCCGGTTGCTGGGGCGCGACGTGCGGGGAGCGCTGTCAGATCAGACGCTGCGAACTGCGGCAATTCCAGCGAACCCGCCATCACCATCGGCGCCGGGGCGCGAACCTCGCGCCCACTCCTGGTACGGCGAGCTTATCGGAATCGGAATCCCGCTGCGTTTTCAGTCGTACGAGTTTTGGCTTTTCTTGGCGATCGTGGCGGCGCTCTTTTACGGTCTCCCGCGACGCGCGGGGCGCTACGTGCTTTTAATCGCAAGTTACTACTTTTACGCTCGCTGGAACGCATGGTATCTGCTCTTTTTGTGGATCCTTACCGCGAGCGATTTCCTCATCGCGCTCGGCCTCGAGCGCGCGCGCGAGCGCGGCTACCGCAATTCGCGCCTGCTGCTCGCGCTTGGTATCGCCGCGAACCTCGCTTTTCTCAGCAGTTTCAAGTATGCGAATTTTGCAAGCGGCACGGTCGCGGCGTTGCTGGGAATGCACGAGAATCCGTGGATCGTCTCGCTCTTCGTGCCGATTGGGATAAGCTTTCACACGTTCCAAAGCATCTCGTACCTCGTCGACGTCTATCGCGGCCGCTTCACCGCCATTCGCAAGCCACTCGATTACGCGCTCTATCTCGCCTTCTTTCCGCAGCTGCTTGCGGGTCCGATCGTGCGCGCCGGACTCTTCTTCGGCGAGCTCTTTGCGTGGCGGCCGCCCGGCCCCGAGGACGTTAGCTATGGTCTGGCGCGCGTGGGCTTCGGATTGGTGAAGAAGATGGCGATCGCCGATCAGTTCGCGGGCGTCGCAAACGTCTACTGGGGTTCGATCGCGACCCATCCGGGCGCGCCCGCCGCTTGGAGCGCGCTCTTTGCATTTGCGATGCAGATCTATTTCGATTTCTCGGGGTACAGCGACATCGCGATCGGTTGCGCTCGTCTCTTCGGCTTCGTTTTCCCCGAGAATTTCCGGATGCCGTACCTAGCGACGAGCGTCACCGACTTCTGGCACCGCTGGCACATCACGCTCTCGACCTGGCTGCGCGATTATCTTTATATACCGCTCGGCGGCAGCCGTCACGGGCTTGCTGCGACCTTGCGCAACCTGATGCTGACGATGCTGCTCGGCGGCCTTTGGCACGGTGCCCAGTGGACCTTCGTTGCCTGGGGCGCCTTCCATGGGGTCATGCTCTGCATCGAACGCGTCCTGGGCATCGGACACGAACGAAGCGCCGTGCGCGGACTCGTCATTTTGGCGCGGGTAGTCCTTACGTTTGTCATCGTCTGCTTGGCGTGGGTGCTCTTTCGTTCGCCCAGCTTCGGCAGCGCGGCCGCCGTCTATCGCGCGCTCTTTGCTGGAGGTAGCGGACCGTTGCTGCTGTCCGGATGGCAGGCCGTACTGAGTTGCGGCATCGTCGCCTTCGGCGCCGTGCGCCTGCTTCTCGAGCGGCTGGGGATCGATCCAAGCTGGCCGCGACTGCGTCCGATCGCGCAGGCCGGAACGCTGGCCGGTTTGCTGCTCGCGCTCATGATGCTCTCGTGGCCGGGAGTCTCCCCGGCGTTTATCTACTTCAAGTTCTAAGTATCACGTCGTCGAACGGGGCGCCGACTTCGGAAAGGCTGCGCGCAAACGCTCGATCGTCTCGACGATCGCCAGCGCCGCCTTCGCCAAGGCCGGAATTACGCGCGGGCGAAGCAAGCGCGGATCGAACGGCGCCAGGTACCGATCGTTCTCCTCGACGCACGCGCGCAAAAACTTTGCGGCCGTGAGGTCCTTTAGCGCGTCGCCGAACAAGTCGCGCCCGTCTGCCGGCTCGGGGCCTTGGATCTGCGCGCCGCCTCTGACCTTCCGCCCGATTGCGGCACCATAGGAGAGCAAGACGGGAACCAACTGCATCGCCGGTCCGCGCAAGCCCCGCCGAAAACGGTCCCAGGCGATCCAGTTGACGAAGAAGACGATGTGGCGTGCTTCCTCAAGGAGTATCTGAGAGAAGAGCGAGGTCAGCGTCTCGGGAAGAATGCGCGCGGCGCGCGCAAGGCGAAAAATTCCGAAACCGGCGAAGGAATCAACGCACTCATCGTAACCAAAATCGAGAAAAGCCCGGCGCACCGGCTCATGTTTGGGAACGTTCGGCGTCACCGAAAGCCCGTAACGCTCGATCAGACATTGCAAGATTCGACCGTGCCGGTCTTCTTCGTATCCCTGCAGCTCGAGCGCTTTACGCACGAGCGGATCCCGCTCCGTCTTCGCAAAGCCGGTCAACATCGCGCCCGCACCGAGCTCGACTTCCAGCGCCAGGGTCCAAATCGGAATCGCGCGCAACCGGGCCAGCGAAAGCTCATCGAGCTGCGGCCAGGGCCACTCCCGCGGATCGTAGGGCCGATGCGATTCCATGAAGAAGCGGCAAAAAAGTTCCTTGTGTTCGTTCGAGCCGATCTGCACCGCAAGCACTCCATCTCAGAATATCGGAAGGCAACCATCCGGAGAGCGGTCGAAGGACCCCACACCTATGACCGTGATCCATGACGCCGTTCCTCTAGGCAATCATCGCGCTTCAATCGCGCGGTACCTGCGTGGAATCACATTTCCGGGCCGCTCGGTCGCGGCTCGCATCATCGAAGAACGCGTTCCTTCCGAGTATGTCCTCGATCCGATTCGACCGAGCCTTTTGCTGTGGGCTTGTGCTGCATGCGACGGGAATCTCGACGATGCGCTGCCGGTTGCAGCCGCCTTCGATCTCTTCGATCGCTTCTTGCTGCTTCACGACGAGTTGGCTGACGAATCCGCGGCGATAGCGACCCGCTGGGGTCTCGGTCAGAGTCTCAACGCCGGCGACGCGCTCTATGCGTTGGCGTTTCGGAGCCTTGCTAGCGACGTATCGAACCCGCCTCCGCGCTTGGAGGCCGCGCGGTTAGTCGGGCAGGCCGTCCTCGAGGCGATCGAGCGAGGCGACAGCAACGCCGCTCGCGACGCCGCGCTTACCGCGGCGGCATTGAAAGCCGGTTCCGTGATCGCGGAAGCGCCAGAGACGCTAACGCATGCGTTTGCTGATGCCGGACGCTGCCTGGCACTGCGCGATCCGAGCGGCGCCGTCGCCGGACTGCGTGGTGTGATCGGGCACGACGATTTAGCCGTTTTGGAAGAAGTTGCACGCTACTTTGCGCGACGAGCGATCTAAAAGCGCGACGCCGTCCCGGAAGGCGGAGCATCTTCGGATTAACATCGAACACGACGTTGCGGGTAAGGATATCGAGGCGGGTTGGGGCGCATATCGTTTCGCGCACCGCGCCTTACCGGAGATCGATCTCGCGGAGGTAGATCCGTCGACGGAAATTTTCGGAGTAAAGCTTGCGGCGCCCGTGCTGATATCGTGCATGACCGGCGGCACGCCCGAGGCTCGACGGATCAACCGGCGGCTCGCGCGCGTCGCGCAGTCGCTCGGCTTTGCGATGGGCCTGGGCTCCGGCCGTGCGCTGATCGAGTCGCCGGATTCGGTCGAAACCTTCGACGTTCGTTCGTTGGCACCCGACGCCGCGCTCTTTGCGAACCTTGGAGCGGTTCAACTCAACCAGGGATACGGCGTCGATCAATGCCGGCGTCTCGTCGAGCTCCTGCACGCCGACGCGCTGGTGCTTCACCTCAATCCGCTACAAGAGGCGCTGCAGCCCGAAGGCGATACCTGCTTCCGCGGCCTGCTGGCGCAGATCGAGCGACTTTGCAGCGCTGCCGGCTTTCCGATCGTCGTGAAGGAGGTTGGGTGGGGAATTGGCGCTGCCGACGTTCGCGCGCTTTTCGACGCAGGCGTGGCTGCGGTGGATGTCGCGGGGGCGGGCGGTACTTCATGGAGCGAAGTCGAGCGCTACCGGATCGCCGAGCCATGGCGTCGACGGGTGGCAGGCGCCTTCGCGGGTTGGGGGATTCCGACAGCGCGTGCGCTGATCGAAGCGCGCGCGGTCGCGCCCTCCGAGACTCTAATCGCGAGCGGCGGCATCCGCTCCGCTTTGGACGTTGCCAAGGCGCTCGCACTTGGCGCCGACCTCGTCGGTATTGCGGGTCCCTTCCTACGCGCCGCCGACGAAGGCCTCGATACTGCGCTCGAGCTGGCTCGCGAGATCTCGGAGACCCTGCGAATCGCGATGTTTTGCGTCGGCGCGCGCAGACCGCCCGACCTACGCGGGACGCTGCTGCCGTGACGTTCGATGCCGCGGCGTTCAATTTGGACGCCGCAGATGAGTACTGCCGAGTCCTGACTCGCCGTCACTACGAGAATTTCAGCGTTGCTTCTCGATTCGTGGATGCGGGAACCCGGCGCGACCTGACGAGAATATATGCGTATTGCCGTACGACCGACGATCTCGGCGACGAGAGCCCCTACGGAAGCGCACTCGCCCGCCTCGAACGGTGGCGCAGCGAGGTAGACGCACTCTTCGGCGGAGCGCCACCGGTTCATCCGGTGCTCGTTGCGCTCCAGCCGACAATCGAGCGGCACGCGGTGCCGGCGCAACCGTTTCTCGACTTGATATCGGCCAACGTCCAGGATCAACGAGTCACGCGCTATCGCACGTGGGACGAGTTGATCGGTTATTGCCGCCTTTCCGCAGCGCCAGTCGGAAGGATGGTGCTTGCTGTCTTCGGCGTCAACGACGAGCACGCGGAGCGGCTCTCCGACGATGTTTGCATCGGGTTGCAACTCGCGAATCACGCTCAGGACGTAAGCCGTGATGCGCGGATGGGGCGCCGATATCTTGTGGATAGCGACGTTGAAGCCAGGGGAATCGCCGGCGCCGCACAAGCCATGGTGGAGCGGGCCCGTGCCTTGCTGGCGTCGGGCGAGGCGCTCGAACGATCGGTTCCGCGACCACTCCGCTTGCAGCTTACGCTCTACCGTATGGGAGGCTTGGCAATATGCGACGCAATCCAGGCAATCGGGTATAAAACTGAGGATGAGCGACCGAGCGTCTCGACGGCCACCAAAGTCTCGCTTGTGGCTCGCGCCGCGTTACAAGCGTTTTCGAGGAGTGGGCTCGGTTAATGATTAACCTTCAGCGCGCCCTGCTCGGCATCGCAGTGCCGCATTCGGCGCAGCATCGGGCCGAGCGCTTCAACCGCGACATGGCCAAGCGTGAGGCGGGCAACTTCTACTGGGGCTTCATCTCGCTCGGTTATCACGAGCGCATGGCGATCTACGCGCTCTACAACTTCGCACGGCAGGTTGACGACGAGGCCGATACGGTTGGCCTCGAGAACCTGCCCGCGAGGCTCGCCGTCCATCGCGAGCGAATCACGCGCGCGGCGCGCGGCGATTACGGCGACGATCCGATTCTGCGCGTGCTCGCCGAGGCGATCGACCGCTACTCGATTCCGGAAAGCGAGCTGCAGATGCTCGTTGACGGCGTCGAGATGGATTTCAGCCGCTCTCGATATGGAACGTTCGAGGAGTTGCGAACCTACTGCACGCTCGTTGCGTCGGTCGTCGGCAGGATGTGCGTCCGCATCTTCGGTTTCAGCGATCCGGTTGCGCTCGAGCGAGCCGACGATCTCGGCCTCGCGCTGCAGCTGACCAACATTCTGCGAGACGTGCGTGAAGACGCTGTAGACATGAAGCGAATTTATTTGCCGCAGGACGAGCTTCGCCGGTTCGGGATTCCCGAGCCCGCGCTCGAGAACGGGCAGATTTACCCCGGTTGGCGCGAGCTGGTCGAGTATAGCGTCGCGCGGGCCCGGACCTACTTTACGAGCGGATACGAAGTCCTGCGCTACATCCCGCGCCGCCCGGCCGCATGCGTTCAAACGATGGCCGGCATCTACGAGGAGCTGTTGAAGAAGATCGAGCGCGATCCCGGGCTTCCGTTGAAAGCGCGCGCCGCGCTCTCGAAGACGGAAAAGCTGCGTGTGGTCGTGCGATCGTGGCTCTCGAGCGCGTAGCCGTCGTCGGCGGCGGGCTTGCCGGCCTTTCGGCGGCCCTGCGCCTGAAGGAGGCCGGTGCCCGCGTCGAGCTTTTCGAACGTAGCCGTCTACTCGGCGGCCGCGCCACCTCGTTCGAGCTTGACGGCGTGGAGGTAGACAACGGCCAGCACGTCTTTCTCGCTTGCTGCGAGCAGTTCGTCGGCTTCGCACAAAGCGTCGGGATGGAGCACGAGCTGCGCTTGCAAGATCGCTTCGATGCGCGCATTCTCTCGCGCGACGGCCGAAGCGGACGGCTCCGGGCCGGCGCCTTGCGCGCGCCGTTTCATCTGCTGGAGTCGTTTGCAGCGTACCCGTTTCTAACGCCACGAGAAAAGCTCAGCATCGCCCGCGCCCTCGCCTCCGTCCTGCGCGGCTCAGGACAAGCTTCGTCGAAGGATAACCAGACCTTTGAGCAATGGCTGCAACGCAACGGGCAGGGCGCGGGCGAGCGCCGTGCCTTTTGGGATCCATTCTTTGTTCCCGCACTGAACGCACCGTACGATCGCGTCGCTGCCGCCGACGCGATCTTCGTGTTGCAGACCGCGTTCCTGCGCGACGCCGGAGCGGCTCGTTTCGGGTTCTCCAAAATTCCGCTCGCACACCTTGCGGCTGCCGCCGCCGCAAAGCTCGACGCCGTCCAGACATCAACGGCGGTTCTCAGCGTCGACGCTCTCGATATCGGCGGTTTCACCCCGAGCGGCGCTGTCACCCTGAGCCTGTCGAAGGGCGACACCGCCTCCTTTGACGCCGTCGTGTTGGCCGTGCCACCTCGCCAGGTCGCGCGAATTCTCGGCGATCCGTCGCGCTACGGCATCGAGAACCTCGACGCGTACGACGCATATCCAATCGTCGACGTGCACCTCTGGCACGACGGGGACAAGCTCGGCTTCGACTTCGCAGCTGCGCTCGATTCGCCGCTGCAGTGGATCTTCGAAAAAGCGCCAGGCTATCTCTGTTGCAGCATCAGCGCGGCAGAGGAGTACTTGCGCTTGCCGACCGAAGAGCTCGAAACGCTCGCGTGGCGCGAGGTGCAAGCCTTTCTGCCTGGGCTTAAAAACGCCAAACTCGTGCGCAGTGCCGTCACGCGCAATCCCGAAGCAACGTGGCTGCCGGGCGTCGGCGCAGCGCGAACCTCGCAACGCACCGCGCACCCGGCGATCGCAATCGCCGGATCGTGGACCGACACCAGCTGGGCCGACACCATGGAATCCGCCGTCCGCAGCGGCACAATCGCAGCGGAGTTTCTTTTAAGCGCGGAGCATCGGGTGGGTTCTCAAAGCGAGAGTTCCAACTTTTTCGGGCCAGCCATGGATGGCTGCTTCAAAGCTTGCTCTCCCGAAAAAGTGGAACAGCAGGAGCGAAGCATGGAAGTGGAGCGACGAGCGGTCTCGCGCGAGAACCCACCCGATGCTCCAGCGACGAGCGGTTTTGCGGGAGTACCCCCACCGGTCGAGCGATCCCTGAAGCGCGCCATCGGCTGGCTCTTGCAAGAACAGTCCACCGAAGGCTGGTGGTCGGGCGAGCTCGAGACGAACGTAACGATGACGGCCGAGCACGTGCTGCTCTTTCGCTTCTTGGGTTTGCCGCACGACGACTTTCGCCTCGGTGCGGTCGCGCATATCTTGGGGAATCAACGCAGCGACGGATCGTGGGCGCTCTACTCTGATGGCCCGGCCGACCTGAGCACGACGATCGAATCATACGTCGCCCTGAAAGTATTGGGCGTGGATCGCCAGCGCGACGAGATGCGTAAGGCGGTCGAGGTGATTGTACGCGGCGGCGGCGTCGTCAATGCGCGCGTCTTTACGAAAATCTGGCTTGCGCTGTTCGGCATTTATCCATGGTCGGGAGTGCCGTCGCTGCCGCCGGAGATCGTCTACTTTCCACTCTGGATGCCGTTCAATCTCTACGATTTTGCATGCTGGGCTCGCGGCACGGTCGCGCCGCTGACGATCGTCATCTCCAAGAAGCCGGTGCGCGAGCTTGGCGTTGACGTCAGCGAGATCGTGGTACCGGGAACCGAGAAGGAGATGCTCCGCGTCACTGGCCGGCGCCACTGGCTGCTTTACGTCGAGCGTCTGCTGAAACTCTACGACCGGATGCGCAAGCACCCGTACCGCGACGAGGCGCAGCGCCGTATCGCGCAGTGGGTGATCGAGCGCCAAGAGGCCGATGGAAGCTGGGGAGGTATTCAGCCACCGTGGGTCTACTCGCTGATCGCGCTAAATCTCATGGGGCACGGAGTGGACGATCCCGTGATGCGTAAAGGCATCGAAGGCATGAAGCGCTTCACGATCGACGATGCGCACGGATGGCGATTCCTTGCCTGCATGTCACCGGTTTGGGATACCGCCTGGGCGGTGCGCGTCCTCGCGCTCGCGGGATTCGACGCCTCACATCCGGCGATGCGGCGCGCGGTCGAGTGGCTGGTTCGCGAGCAGATCCCCGACGACGCGCCCGGAGATTGGCGCATGAAGTGCGGGGAGACACACGGCAACGGTTGGGCCTTCGAGTTCGACAACGATGCTTACCCCGATATCGACGATACGACGATCGTGGTGCTGGCCTTGCTCGAGGGCGGCGATCGCTCTGCGGTTGCATCGGCCGTCGAGCGTGCGCGGCGCTGGACGCTCGCCATGGATTGCCGCGACGGTTCGTGGGCAGCCTTCGATCGCGATAACACGCGAGAGTTGCTCTATCGGATGCCATTCTCGGATTTCGGCGCCATGATCGATCCGCCGACTGAGGACGTCACCGCGCATGTGCTCGAAATGCTTGCGTCCCTTGGTTACGGCACGGCGGACCGTCAGATTGCGCGCGGTTTGGAATATTTGCGAAAAACCCAGAAGCCGTGCGGGTCGTGGTACGGGCGCTGGGGCGTCAACCATATTTACGGAACCTGGTGCGTCATTTCGGCGTTGACCGCGCTGAAGACCGGCTCCGACATGGTCGAACGCGCCGCCGTTTGGCTGATTTCGGTGCAAAACGGCGATGGCGGCTGGGGCGAAAGCTGCCACTCCTACGTCGACGAGTCGTTCGCCGGGATCGGCGCGAGCACGGCCTCGCAGACGGCCTGGGCCGTGCTTGCCCTACAACTTGCTGGATCGGCGCAACATCCGGCCGTCGAGCGCGGTCTTGCGTATTTGTGCGCGAGGCAGCGGCCGGACGGAACGTGGAACGAGCCGGAGTGCACGGGAACCGGATTTCCCGGCGACTTTTATATCAACTACCATCTCTACCGCCATCTCTTTCCGGCGATGGCTCTCGCCACGGCCGTTCGCGAAGCTAAACCTCCTCGTGTCACCCCGAGCGCTAGCGCAGCCAGCGCTCAAAGGGCTCAGGACGAAGGAGCACCAGAGGAAACCATGAAGGAAGCAGCCACTCAACCATGACTATGCCCCTACGACAGAAGTTCGCCGTCGCAAAGTACGTTGCCGGCAAAAAGCTCAAAGGCGAGAAGAAGTATCCGCTCGTGCTCGAGCTGGAGCCACTGCTACAGTGCAATCTAGCGTGTGCCGGCTGCGGGAAGATCCAGCATCCTGACGACATTCTGCGCCGGCGCCTGAACGTGGAAGAGTGCATCGCGGCGGTCGAAGAGTGCGGCGCGCCGATGATCTCGATCGCCGGAGGCGAGCCCCTGGTGCACGAGCAGATGCCGCAAATCGTTGAGGAGCTGGTCAAGCGCAAAAAGTTTGTCTTTCTCTGCACCAACGCGCTGCTGCTCAAGAAGAAGATCCATCTCTTCAAGCCGTCGGTATATTTCGTTTGGATGATCCATCTCGACGGAATGCAAGAGCGTCACGATCAGTCGGTCTGCCGTCAGGGCGTCTTCGACAAGGCGATTGACGCGATTAAAGAGGCCAAAGCCCGCGGCTTCCGCGTCTTCACGAACACCACGTTCTTCACCCAAGACGGCCCCGAATCGATCCGCGAGGTGCTCGACTATCTCAACGACGATCTCAAAGTCGACATGATGCAAATCTCGCCGGCCTACGCCTACGAGAAGGCACCCGATCAAGAGCACTTCTTGGGCGTCAAGCGCACGCGCGAGATTTTCAAAACCGCGTTCGCGGGTGGAAAGCGCAAGAAGTGGCGTCTGAACCATAGCCCGCTCTACCTCGATTTTCTCGAAGGCAAGACGGACTTCGAGTGTACGCCGTGGGGCATCCCGTGCTACACGGTCTTTGGGTGGCAGCGACCGTGCTACCTGATGAGCAAAGAAGGCTATGCGACCACGTACAAAGAGCTGCTCGACGAAACCGATTGGTCGAAGTATGGCCGCGGCAAGCACGAGTCGTGCGAGAACTGCATGGCCCACTGCGGATACGAGCCTACCGCCGTGATCCAAACGACGGCGTCGTTCAAGGAATCACTCCGAGCCGCGTTCGGTAACTAGCCTGCTACGAAGCGATCTCGGCGCTTTCGATCGACCCGCCCCGGATCTGGTACGTGACCGTTGCACGTGACTCGTGCCCGTCGGCGTAGCCGGTCACGTGCTCTTTGTCCACGACCGTAGCACCGTTCGTTTCGCGATTTAAGATCTCGGCGCGCAACTGTGGGTTTGCCACGAACGTTTCGCGATAGGCAGCGAGAATTGCGGGTCGCGACCGCAACGTGGACCCGCTGCGGTTGACGACGCTCGCATCGGCCGCATAGGTTTCCGTGAAGACCTCGGCATCGTGATGGTTGAAGGCGTTGACTTGACGCTGCACGATTTGTTCGGGGCCCTCGCTGAGGATCGCCGCGACGTCGAAAACGTGCCCTTCCTTGATCACGCGGTCGACGCTAGCGATTGCGGCGATGTTCTGAGTTGGATCCTCGCGAAGAATAACTAGGTCCGCGAGCTTGCCCGGTTCGATCGTCCCGAGCGAATCGGAGCGCGCCATGAGTTCGGCGCCGCCGCGGGTCGCGGTTGACAGCACTTCTGTAGGCGAAAGCCCGGAGTCAACCATCGCCAGCATTTCAGCATAGAGCGACGAGGCATGCTGCGTTCCGATGTTTCCGGCATCGGTGCCCGCCGCGACGCGGACGCCGGCATCGTGAACGCGCTTGAGATTGCGCATGGCAGCATGAGGCGGTTCGGGGACGCGCAGCGCTCGGATTCTAGCCAAGACGGCGGGTGAGAGCACGCTTTCGACGTCTTGCATGTTATAGAGCGTGCCGACGACGTCGGGATTTGCGATCCGAAGGTCGACCGCAGTGAGATGCGGAGTGCCGTGGAACGTATATCCGTAGTTCCCGACGACCAGCAGCGTTGGGCAGTAGATGACCTTGCGCGACTGCAGCAAACTGATGAACGTCTCGTCAACGTCGGTATCGAAGACGCTGTGCGCGAGAATGTCGGTGCCGGACTCGACGGCGAGCCGGGCAGTTTCCAGCTCAGTGGCGTGGATGATGACGCGCGCTCCTCGCCGGTGCGCATACTCGATGGCGGCACGGGCGACCGGTTGAAAGGCCGCGGCCGGATGGGTCGGCGTGACGATCCACCAAAACTTCACCAAGTCGGTCCGCGCTGCGATCTCTCGATCTATGAGAGCGCGGGCGGCTTCTACGGTGTCGATCTTCACGATCGGCGGATCGTTGTAGGGGTCGAGAATGCTGCGATCCACGCTCGAGATGAGCGGGCCGGCGACCATGACGCGGGGGCTCGCAAGCGTTCGCTGCGCGAGCGCTCGCACGTCGTAATTCCAGAACGGGCCGCCTACGTCAACGACGGAGGTGATGCCGGCCCGCAGGTATCGAGCAAAAGTGTCCTGCAAGTTACTTCTGATCCACTGGAGCTCGTCCGTGTACGGCCGGACGGAGCGCAGATCGATTGCATCTGGACGCGTGTAGAGGCCGCCGGATTGAAAGAAATGAACGTGGGCGTCGATCAAACCAGGAATGGTGTACGCGCCGGACGCGTCGACTCGAAAGGCCGAATCCGGAACGGCGGTACTTTCGCGCGGCCCTAAGGCTGCGATTTTGTTCGCGCGCAGGAGAATCGTTGCGTCGTGCAGCGGCTTGAGGTTGCTGCCAACGAGCGCCGTGGATCCGAGGATCGCCGTGTATTCATAGTTAGCGTTCTGCTCGAGCACGCGCGGCGCTGGACCTAAGGACGGCATGATCGGCAACGCGCCCAGCGCGGCTAACCGTTTCATGGCGCCGGCGCGGGTTATCGGTTCGGCAAAGGGGGCGTGGAAGAAGCACATGTGCGTCGCTTTTGAAAGTATACGATGCTCCCCACTCACTCACCCGCAACGGCCATCGTAACGACGCGCCCCGAACGGATTCGAGCGGGACGCGCCGAAAGCGCAGGGCATGAGCGCCGTCTTCTATCTGGGCTGGGCTATCGCAGTCGTTCTCGTCGTCGTAGGTATTTACGCACTCGTCGAACCGCGGGCGCTTGCGCGCGCGTACGGCGTGGCAGTGGAAGGGCACGAGGCGCACGGCTACGTTCGCGCGACGGGCATCCGCGATGTCGCTCTGGGTGTTGCGCTTGGCGCGACGGCATACTTCCACTATTTGCCGCTGCTGATCGTGCTCGCTGTAGCGGGCATCGCGGTCTCGGTCGCCGACCTTTGGATCGTCTGGCATCACGGCGGCGCGCGGCGACTGCACCCCGCGCACGCGATTCACGCCTCGGGCGTCGTGGCATTCGTCCTAATCATCGCGATGGCGCTCTTCGCAATCGGCAAGTAGGGCTAAGATCGCTTAGTTCGCTTATCGTTTTAGCGCGCCGGATCCGGCGATCGACGTATACACGCGCATCATCGACACCGTTCGGTCTTATTCGCTGGGGCCTTGTTCGCGCTGGGGATCTTCGTCGCGAGTCGCGTTGGTGTTAACTTCCTCAGCGGCTACGTGTCGGGAAGCGGTGGGTCAAGCGATCCGAAAGCGCCTTCGTAATAGGTATCGCGAAGGTTGCCTAATTGCAGGTCCCGGGAAATCGGCGTGCCATCGCCGCGATAAATCGTGACTCCCTTCACGAGCAATCGGTACGGGCCAAGGCGAGCGTTCTTCCAATCAGAGACTTTCCAACGCTGCGGCGCCATGACGCGATAGTCGTAGGACGGTAATTCCGATCGTTTCCCGTCGAAGAGTTCGAGTTCTACCCGAAATCCCTCACGCTGTAAGATCGCGTTTTCAACCTGTGCTTTGCTGGCCATCGAACCTCTATTCTCTGCAGCTAGTAGCCTCTGATTCCCTTAGGTGAGCCCCAGCCACCCGGACCTGAATAGTATTTCTTGTATCTCCCGTCTCCGCACAAGTAGTTGCCGCAGCTGCCCGCGCCGGAGGGGTGATGGAAGTATTTCTGATGCTGCTTGCTGCTGAACGTCCAGAAGGTTTTGCCCGCGTCGAGCGTAGTGGCGTTGCCGGCGAGGGCGACGACGCCGGCTGTGAATGGCGACGCAGCGCTCGTGCCGCAGACACCCGTCCAACCGCCGTAAACGCTGGAATACACGGCGACCCCCGGCGAGCAGCCCGCCTCCGACGACACGTCGGCAATGGTGCGATAGCTGCAGTCCGGGTCTTTCTGCCACGATGGCTTCGGAATACCCGAACCTCCGACGGCGCTCGGACCCGCGCAGCCACCGCCGGCGTCGCCCCACAGACTTTCGCTATACTTCGAACCGTTCACGGCGAGTTGCGTGCCGCCAACCGCGATCACGCTGGCGAGGGCCGCCGGAGCGCCGATACCGGCGTACCCTTCGTCACCGGATCCGGCCAGATAAGCGATCCCCGGCGTGTCGAAGTAGTTCGAAAAGTTCGTATCGCCGCAGTCGGCGCTGCCGTAGCAGATCCAGCTATTGCTGAGAATCGTCGCGCCGAGCGTAACGGCTTCGGCTTCGGCCTCCTCGAAATCGCTAATGCCGCCCTTGGCTTCCATCAGGAAGATGTTACATTTCGGGCAGGCCGCCGCGACCATATCGATGTCGAGATCGCTCTCAATACACCAGCCGTAGTTCTGGCAGCTCGGCGGGTAGTTGGATTGCTGTCCGCTCTCGTTGTACCTCGTCAAGTTGCCGGAGCCGAGTCCGTACTGCTTGCGGTAAGTTAAGAAATCGGACCTGGCCTTCCTAAGGTCGCCCGCCTCGATGAGGGCGACGTTCGTCCCCGATCCCTTGCCTAACGCGCCGGTGAGGCCGTACGCGGCTTCGAGTTGTGCCGGCGTCCAGCCGCAACTCGACGTCGGCGAACAAAGCGGCGTAATGCCGCCCTTTAGTACCTGCAGCGCCAAGCATGTCGGCTTACCGACGACTTGCGGGCATGTCGCACGCGCGAGATGCTGCGCCTGCCACTGCGGTGCCACGTTGGAAGTTCGGTTTTGCGCCGTCGCGCCCGATGCGCCGATGGGCGGCTGCGATCCAGCGCAGGCGCCCAAGATTGCAGCTACCCCGGCGGTAAGCGCTAAGCGTGCCAAGGTTCTCATGTGGGGTGCCTCCTTATAGCTGAACGGACGAGCGGCCAAATACCTTCGACAACGAGCCGTCGGTTCCAGCGATTTATGGCACGTAGGTGCGGCCATCGACGGCGATCGGCCTTCGTTAAACGCGCAGAAGGCCGCTTGTCAACGGCCTTCTCACACGCGGACCTATGTTTGGTTAGAGTTTGTTGACGATTCTGAGCTGGGTGCCCCCGTTGCGACCACCACCCCCATCGTCGTTGCGGTTACCATTGTCATTGAAGGTGGCAGAACACGTGCCGGCCATCATTCCGGCCATTGCGGTATAGCGTGAGTTACTGTCGCGAACTACCATTGCGACGCCGCGAGCAGCGCAGTTGTCACGTTCGCTGATCCTGTTGTGCCGGCCGCCGTCACGATCGTGCCGGCCGCCGTCACCATCATGCGTTACTCGGACGTCGGTCGGGCCCGGGTTTTGTGCATCGAATGTTATCTGGCAAGGCCTCAGGTTGATGCCGCCGTCGTTTTGGCATTCCTGGCGATTTCGCCCGTTGTCTGCGGGGATCTGAATCGAACGCGAGCCGGAGGGGAGACCGCCCATCAGCGGCGCTTGCGAAGTGCCGCTGCATCCTACAAAGAGAACTGAGCTTGAGAGAAGTATCAGGGGGATGTAGATCCGGTGCAAGGTCATGTATCGAGTGCTCCTTTCTGTTGACCCAGTCACAACAGCGTGACATGCAAATCTGAATCAAATGTAAAGGAACATCTCGCAATCAGTTCGATTAATTTCAGGCTTTATTTACTTTCAGGTATGGTCACCGGCCGCCAACGCCGAACGTCCTCAACCTAGCTGTTCATGGACGGAGGCGCAAAGAAATGAAGAGCTTTTATCATACGGGTTGTGCTTTCAGTGTAGGCCTGGCTGCTGCGTGCCTTGCCGGTTGCGGCCTGCAGGCGCCCGGCTCCGGGCCGGCGACGCTGCCGCAGACTTCGGCGGCTCGGAGCGCAGCGCATCACGCCGCTCTCACTGTATCTTATCAGCAGCTGTACCGCTTTGACCCCCAAAAGAACGGAACGCACCCCGCCGCGGAGTTGCTTGACGTGAAGGGCACGCTGTATGGGACGACCTCACGCGGCGGCTTATCGCACGGGACCATTTACACGATCAGTACTAGCGGCGTGCACAAAGTGCTCTACCGCTTCCACGCTGGCTCAGACGGAGCCGATCCGCAGGCCGGCTTGGTCGATGTGAACGGTACGTTCTACGGCACCACCGCGGGTGGGGGCTCGTCGAGCGCTGGAACCGTTTACGCCGTAAGCACCTCCGGCGCGGAGAAAGTGCTATACAGTTTCAAGGGCGGCTCCGACGGAGCTAGTCCAGAGGCCGGCTTGATCGACGTGAAAGGCACGCTTTACGGCACTACTACCAAAGGTGGCGGTTCGGGATGTTATAGCGGTCTCGGCTGCGGAACCGTTTTCAGCTTGAACACCAGCGGCCAAGAGACCGTGCTGCACCGGTTCGCCGGTGGCTCCGACGGGTCATACCCGCTGGCAGCGTTGATTGACGTCAAGGGCTTGCTCTATGGCACCGCGGCCAACGATGGTTCGTGTCAGGCGTACGGCAACAGTTGTGGAACGGTTTACAGCATCACTCCGGCGGGCGTTGAGAAGGTGATCTACGACTTTCAAGGCGGCTCGGACGGCGTCTCCCCACTATCAGGTTTAACCGACGTGAACGGCATGCTCTATGGCACGACCACTGGCGGCGGTCAGCGCGGCTCGGACTGCTACGGAAGCGGTTGCGGAACGGTTTACCGCGTCAGCACGAGGGGCGGTGAAAAGGTACTCTATCGCTTCGCCGACGGTTCGGACGGGGCACAGCCGCAAAGCGGCTTGACCGATGTGAACGGTAGGCTGTACGGTACGACGCAGTCGGGCGGTGGCGGCTCGTGCTTCCAGGTCAATGGCAACTGCGGAACGCTTTACGGCATAACCACCGCCGGCATCGAGACGGTGCTCTATCGATTCGCCGGAGGTACGGACGGTTTTGTGCCCGTCGGTGGCTTGACCAACGTAAACGGCACCCTGTACGGAATCACTTACGATGGCGGAGACCACGACGTGTGTTGCGCCAGCTACGGCTTCGGAACGGTCTTCACACTGTCGCCGTAATCAACACGCCGAACAAATGAAGACTCCTGCTCTTATCTGCTTCGCGGCAAGCATCGGCGCGGCGGC
This sequence comes from Vulcanimicrobiota bacterium, assembly GCA_963748875.1. Taxonomy (GTDB): domain Bacteria; phylum Vulcanimicrobiota; class Vulcanimicrobiia; order Vulcanimicrobiales; family Vulcanimicrobiaceae; genus Cybelea. The sequence goes on along the minus strand of CAVVKC010000001.1, from coordinate 2,644,425 downwards.
TGCATTGCCGGCGTGCGGGGGCCCACAGCCGAACGCGTTCGCGATGCCCGGTGCGTCACAACCGCAACCCGGGCGGAGTACTCTACGGTACGTCGTACGAAGGCGGCGCCACGTCGCGCTGCAAGATGCATTTCGGATGCGGAACCGTCTACAAACTCAGGCCCAAAAAATCCGGCTACAGCGAGAAGGTCTTTAGCTTTCAGCACCACGACGGTGCGTTTCCGCTCGTGGCGCTGGTGCTCGGAAAAGATGGTGCGTTATACGGCACGACGAGCGGCGGTGGCTTCGAGACGTGCCTCGGTCGCGAAAAAAGTTACGGTTGCGGCCTCGCTTTCAAGCTCCAGCCGACAAGCGCGGGCTTCAATGAAACGGTGCTCCATAAATTCGCAGGCGGCACCGATGGCGCGCAGCCGTCGTCACCTCTGATTGCCGACGCGAACGGAGCCTTGTATGGCACGGCCGCAAGCCGAGGTGCCAGCACCGGATGCCAAGGCGGCTGCGGCATCGTCTTTAAAATTTCGCCGTAGCGAGTCTGCGGACGTTTAGCGATCGCATTTTGCTTGGTCCGTGCTATGATAAGCGCGCCGTGAATCGCGTAATCAATATCTGGTCCGACGTTATTTGACCGTTTTGCTATCTCGGCTCAGTTTGGGCCGAGGAAGCGGCACGAGACCTAAAAGCCGATCTGCGTTGGCTACCCTTCGAGATTCATCCGGAGACGCCGCCGGAAGGAGCACGCAAGCCGTTTCCGCCGGAGGAGTGGCCGCAAGTTCGAGCGAGACTCGAGCGTTTGGCTCGAGAAGTCGGACTTCCGATCGACCCTCCGCAGCGTAACGTAAACTCAAGGTTCGCGCTCGAGACGGCAGAGCTCGTGCGCGTCCAAAAAGGTGACGATGCAGCCGGTGCCTTTCATCAGGACGTTTCACGCGCATTCTTTACCGAACGCGCCGATATTTCAAAACACGAGGTCATCGTTCCGATCGCACAACGCTCAGGCGTCTCCGCTGTAGATGTTGAAGCCGCATGGCGCGAGCGCCGCTTTTCTCCAACGGTCGACGCGTACATTGACGAAGCCCTCGTGGCGGGCGTGTCCGGCGTCCCGGCCTTGGGCTGGCCGAATCGGCGCGCGGTTGTCGGGATGACGCCGGCGGCCGACCTTGTGATTCGACTGCGCAACGAGGCGCCGGCGCGCGGGTTCTAGCGCCTATAAGATTGGCACGCGGGCGGCGGCGTCGGCGCGCGTCAAGCCGATGTAGCGCGGATCGTCGTACACTTCGATCTTTCGCTCGTACGGCCGGAAGCCGGTGCGCTGGTAGAAGGCAAGGGCGTTGGGATGGTCGAGCGTGCACGTGTGCAACCATAGCCGTTCGATCGGATGTGTCCACGCTTTTTCGACCGCATGATTCATCAGCCAACGGCCGGCGCCGCTTGCAATAAGCGACGGCCCCACGCCGAAAAGGCCGATCTCGCACTCGCGATCCACGCGGAAGTCAAGCTCCAAGATACCTTCGTCGCCCCGAGCGGTTACGAGAACGTATACTTCGACGCGCGGATCGGTGATGAAGTCTCGCAGCTCCTCTTCCGGCAGTAGCAGCCGTCCGGCCCATAAATGCTCGTCGCCGACACGGTGAAAGACCTCGCGATATCTTGGCAAGTCCGGTGTGGCAAAGCGCTCGAGCTTCCAGCTCGGTTCCGAAGGGGCCGAACGCAGTGCCGGCTTCCCGCGCATTTCAAGATAGGTCTGGACGTTAGCAAGCTTGCCGCGCGGCACGGCGTGGTAGCCGTCGGGGATCTCCATGGACGCCCGTACCGTGTCGTTTGAGGGAACCCCTTCGAAGGGCATCGTCGCAACCCGGTAGCAGTACGGCTCGATGGTATCTGGCGATCGCGTCTTCCTGACGGGCGCAACCGGATTCGTGGGTTCCCACGTTCTCCGCGAGCTGCTCTCGGCGGGGTACCCCGTGCGGGCCCTAAGGCGAACCGCCGCGTCCACTCAGGATGACACAGCAGCAGTCGACTGGATCGCCGGCGACTTGCGCGATGTCGGCCGGTTCGCACGCGCGCTGCACGGCTGCCGCTATCTTATCCACTGCGCAGCGCTCTATTCGTTTGCACCGCGCGACCGCGCCGAACTCAAAGCGGTAAATGTGGACGCAACGGCAAGCTTGATGCTTGCGGGCCATCTCGCCGGTCTCGAACGCGCGATCCTCACGTCGAGCTCGGCTACCGAAGGTCACGCCCAAAGCGGTTACCATTTCTCGAAAGTCGAGCAGGAGCGAGCCGCATTTGCGAGCCGGCTTCCGGTCGTTGCGCTATTGCCGACCGCACCGGTTGGCCCCGGCGACAGCAAGCCCACGCCGACCGGCAAGCTCGTGCTCGACTTCGCGCGCGGAAAGATCGTCGCGAAAGCGCCGGGAAGCGGCGGCATGAATTTGGTTGCCGTCGAGGATGTCGCAAGCGCGCACGTTGCGGCCTTGGAGCGCGGCCGGATCGGCGAGCGCTACATAGTCGGCGGCGAAAATTTCGAGCATGGACGAAATCTGGCAGTTGCTCGCCGACGTCACCGGAAAACCGATGCCGGCCTGGCGAGCTCCTTACGCGCTCGCGCTCGCCGCAGCATATCTCGACGAGCTTCGCTGCCGCGTTACGGGAGCGAGCCCGTCAGTTCCGCTCGAAGGTGTCCGGCTATCGCGCGTGCGGATGTACGCCGACTCGTCGAAAGCGCGGCACGATCTTGGTTACGCCTCGACGCCGGTGCGCGCCGCGCTCGACCGCGCCGTCGCGTGGTACCGCGAGGCCGGCCGTACCTAAGAACTCAGGAACGGTTTTCCTTCGTGCGCGACCAGCAGGTCGTGCATGTCGTTGGCGTGATCTTCCTCCTGCGCCAGGATCCCCTCGAGCATCACCCGCGTTGTCGGATCGTTTTCGCCAAAGAAGCGGATCAGGTCGCGGTAGTGCTCGACGGCGATCCGCTCTGCGACGAGATTCTCTTTGATCATGTCGATCAGCTTCACGGCGTTGCCGTACTCGGTCGCGGAGCGCGTATGCAACCCTTCGGGATCGAAGTTCGGCGTGCCGCCGAGCTGATTAATCCGATTCGCGATCTTTTCCATGTGTTCGTACTCGTCGCGGGCGTGCTCGGCAAACTCTCCCTTCACGCTCTCGCTGTCGATCCCGACTGCCGCGACGTTATGCATCGTATAGCGTAAGACGCAAACGATCTCGGTCGCCAGGGCCGTCTGCAGCAGGTCGATTGCCTGTTGCACGTCGCCGCCGTAGTTCTGCGTTAACGCTCCCTGGTCCATGTGTTGGCGCCCCCGCCGCTGAAGCGCGGTAATGTCCGAAAGAAATGGTTTGCTCGCTGCGGTCATCCTGGGACTCCTTCCTTCAATCATCGTGCGCGTTTTAGCGGCGTGCCAAACGGGCTTTCCCTTACAACGGAGCATGAGCCTACGACCGCATGCAAAAGAAACCCTCGGTGGAGCGTCGGCCTTCGGAAGCCATCACCTATGTCGCGGCAACCCGGCTCGAGTTCAAGGCGCTGCAACGCGAAATGCCGCACGCGCGCATCGTTGAGGCGGGAATCGCACTAGTGAAGGTCGTCGGCGAACTCGGCGACGTCGTTGTAAGTTGCGGCATCGCCGGTGGGTTGCGCGACGATCTTCCAACGGGAACCTTGCTGATTCCAAAGGAGATCCGGCGACCGGACGGCAGGACGCTGCGTTGCGACGACGAGTTGGTCGAAGCCTTTGCCGATAGCGCTCGCCGGCTCGGTGTCATGCCGGTCTTCGATGGGCTCCTAACGAGCGAGAACATCGTCAACGGCGCCGAACGCGGGTTGTGGGCGGCCAAAGGCTTCGCCGGCGTCGACATGGAGAGTGGACTCCTGCGCGCGCCGCGCATCGCGGCCGTGCGCGTCGTGCTCGATACTCCACGGCGCGAAATCTCGCCCGATTGGGCATCGCCGTTGCTGGCAATGCTGAAACCGTGGAACTGGACTCAAGCGCTCTGGCTCGCGCGTGAAGCGCCGCGCGCGGCTGCGCTTGCGGCGCGCGTCGTTGCTGGGCGCAGGGCATCGGAGATAGGGTGCGTATAACGCGGCAATGGTAATCGAGCGGATCGACTCTCCGGCAGACGTCAAGCGCCTGCGGCGCAAGGAAATCGACGTCCTGGCAAGTGAGATTCGGGAGCTGCTCGTTCGAACGTGTGCCGTCAACGGAGGCCATCTTGCGCCAAATCTCGGCGTCGTCGAACTAACGCTTGCGCTCCACCGAGTGCTCGATCTTCCGACCGACAAGCTCGTTTGGGACGTGAGCCATCAGACGTATGTCCACAAGATACTCACAGGCCGGCGCGATCGCTTCGCGACCCTGCGCAAAGGGGGCGGAATCTCCGGTTTTGCGATGCGTAGCGAATCGCCGTACGATCCGTTCGGCGCGGGACACGCCAGCACGGGCGTAGCTGCAGCGCTCGGCATGGCGCTTGCCCGCGATCTCTCCGGTGGCGAGGAGATCGTCGTAGCGGTGTTGGGCGACGGTGCGCTAACCGGCGGCCTTGCGTACGAATCGCTCAATAACGCGGGAGCACTCAAAAGTCAGTTCATCGTCATCCTAAACGACAACGAGATGTCGATCGCGCCGAACGTCGGCTCGATCGCCTCGTATCTCTCCGTACTTCGCAGCAAGCCGTTTGCGAACTTTGTCCGGCGTACCGGCAAGGAGGTGCTCAAGCGCATTCCGCTCGGGCACGCCGCGAAGAAGGCGATCGAGGGCGCTGAAATCGGCGCGATGCACTTCATGGGTCCCTCCGAAAAGACGGCCGTCATCTTCGAAGAGCTCGGTTTTCGCTATATCGGGCCGATCGACGGTCACAACTACGACGTCCTGGTGGACGCGCTCCAGACCGCTAAGGACATCCATCGTCCGGTCCTGCTGCACGTTCGCACGATAAAGGGCAAGGGTTACGAGCCGGCCGAGCGCGACTCACGGACGTTTCACGGCATCGGCGCCAACGCATTCGAGCCGAGCAACGGCAGCAAGAAGAGCAGCCCCGGCGCACGGCCGAAGTTTCAGGATGTTTTCGGCGACGCGATGATTGCCGTTGCAGAAAAGGACCCGCGGGTCGTCGGCATCACCGCCGCGATGCCCGATGGAACCGGCCTGGCGAAGTTCGCCAAACGCTTCCCCGAACGTTATTTCGACGTCGGAATCGCGGAGGCGCACGCGGTCTGCTTTGCGGCCGGCCTTGCGACCTCAGGATTTCGGCCCGTCTGCGCGATCTACTCGACCTTTTTGCAGCGTGCATACGATCAGATCGTCCACGACGTCGTCGTGCAAAATCTGCCGGTCGTCTTTTGCATGGACCGCGCCGGGGTCGTCGGCGACGACGGTCCGACTCACATGGGCCTTTACGACATCGCATATCTTCGCACGCTGCCCAATTTTACGCTAATGGCGCCGCGCACCGAAGCGGAGCTGTTGCCGATGCTCGAACATGCGTTAGCGTTAGGCGGACCTGCGGCGATTCGCTATCCGCGGGGCTCTACCAGCGGCAAGCATGACGAACCGCTCGCGCCGCTCGTTCACGGCAAAGCCGAGGTGCTGCGTCGCGGGCGCGGCGTGGCAATCCTCGCCTATGGCACGACGGTCGACATCGCGCTCGACGCGTGGGGTTTGCTGGCAGACTCGGGCGTGGGTGTAACGGTCGTTAACGTCCGTTTCGCCAAGCCGCTCGATGAAGCGCTGCTGCTCGACCTGCAGCGCGACCACACGCACGTGATCACGCTCGAAGAGCATTCGCTAGCGGGCGGTTTCGGTTCGGCGGTCGCGGAGTTCGTTTCCGACCACGGGCTGACGTTGTGCGTCGAACGAGTCGGAGTCCCTAACGTGCTCATCCAACACGACTCACAAGACAAACAGCGCGCGCTCTTCGGTCTCAACGGTGATGCCCTGGCCGCGCGGATCAAACAGGTTGCCGCCGCCGAGCCGAGTTCGCCACACGTAGCGTAACGAAGAGGTCGAATTGACCGCTTCGACCTTCCTTCCGAATCTTGGAAACGCGCTCGGAGGCGTCTTAAGCCTGCAAGGTTGGGCGTTTGCTTCGGCTGCCTCGACGTCGCGCGAGGGGGTGCTGCTCGGATTCGCGATCGTCTTCTTGGCCGGCTTGAGCCAAGCGCTCGCACAGGGCATCGTGCTCTTTGCCAACCGGGTAACGCCGGCGCGATTTTTCTTTACCAGCGCGATCGGCGCCGCGCTCTTTCTTTTTGCCTACGTCTTTCTGGTGCTCAGCACGTGGGCCGTCTCGCGTTTGCCGTGGGCGCCGCATTTGCCGTTGGCAGAACTCGCGATCGTCTTCGCGCTGAGCTACGCGCCGCTGCTCTTTTCGTTTTTCGGCGCGCTGCCGTATCTCGGTCCGGGGATCTTGACGCTGTTGCGTATCTGGCATCTGCTCGCGATGGTGGTGGGCCTTTCGGCCGTCGCCCAAATCGGACTCTTTCCGGCTGCCGCCTATGTTGCGGTCGGCTGGACGGTGATGATATTCGCGGAACGCAGTTTCGGCAAGCCGATTGCCGCGCTTGGCGTTCGCATCCTCGACGCCGTCGCCGGCGTAAAGCTCGTGGCGGACGAGCATTTGGTCATCGGGCGCGCCGTCGAGACGGCTGCGTTGACGGAGAACGTCGCTGCACGCAGCGATTCGGATGCGCCTGCCGCCGTTGCGGCGGCCACGACGAGTGGCAGCATTTGGCGCACGGGACTCAGCCTCTTTGCCGTCGTGGTGCTTGCAGTTATCGTAGCGCTTGCGCTCGATCCGATTCGCGGAACGCTCTTTGGCTGGAATGCGAATCTTCCGCGAATCGTGCGCATTCCGATCGACTTAATTTGGTTGGGTTTCGTGGCTTTGATCGTCGCGGGCATCATGGCGCCGCTCGAGACGCTGGGATGGTGGGCTGGGTGGTACGGCGACCGCATCGACACGGACGCCGGCGTCGTACCGGTCGACGCCGCTGATGACGCCGCGCAGGCTGGGCGCTTCGGCCGCTACGCGATCTATCTCGACGGGATTTCGCAGTCGAGTTCGCGCTACACACCCGACATCGAGACTTTTCTCGATGCGCTGGCGCCCGAGCTCCCCTCCGGAGTGCGATTGATTCGCGGCCTGATGGTCTACTCGGTGATGAACCGTCCGCTCGAGGACGATCCGCTGTGGTCGCGACTCTGGTCTTTCGTGGATGCGGCGCGCCCGGGAGGTTCGCGTGGTGCCGGCGACTCGTTCCTGCGCAATGCGCTCGGGATGGTCATCAACCTGCGCAACGTCATGATCGTTGCGGTCTCTGCCGATCGGCGCTACGGGCCGATGTATAACTTCGGCGTCGCGTACGTTATGTATAAGTCGCTGGTCGCCAACGGCTATCCGCCAGGCAAAGGCGTTCCGGTTTCGCTGATCGGCTACAGCGGGGGAGCGCAAATGGCGTGCGGCGCGGCGCTCTATCTCAAGGAGGCAATCGGCGCGCCGATCGAGGTGATCTCGTTGGGAGGCGTGATCAGCGGTGACAATCCGTTGTTGCAGCTCCAGCGACTCTACCATCTCGTCGGCGACAAGGACATGATCGAGCGCGCCGGGCCGGCGATGTTTCCCTCGCGCTGGAAGATCATGGTGCGTTCCTATTGGAACGTGGCGAAGCGGCTGGGTGTGTTGAGGGAGATCTCCCTTGGGCCGGTCGGCCACCAGGTGCCGGGCGGGATGCTCGACCCAAATAAGCGACTCCCCGATGGGCGCAGCAGCCTGCGCCAAACCCTCGACTACATCGAAGGGATGCTTGCCGCTTAAGCTACCAATGAAGCGGCCCCGCGGGATGCGGCTGCACCCAAACGATGAGGTCCCATTGCGTCGGCATATCGAAGATTGTCTTGATGTAATCGGGGCTCGGCACTTTGCCAAGTTTGACAAGGGTATCGGCCGAGGGCGAGTTGAGGTTACCGCCCGCATTTACGAAGTCTGGGTTCCAGACCCACTGGTCGTAGACCATCTTGCCGTTGGCCGTGATGACGTAGTGCACGTGCCCGTTGAACTCGTACCAGCGGCCGGGGTTGATTCCCCAAAGCTGCGGCCGGGGCTCGCCGTTCGGACGCGGCACCGAGAAATCGGCGCCCATGAGATTACCGCTTGTGTCGTACCAAAGCTGGCTTGGGTGCGTGGGATCCGCGTTCCACTTTTTGTCCGCGTAGCTGATCGCGCCGGTGTCGTCGGGGCTCGTGTATCGAACGTAGCCGGCTTTCTCGGCATCGCTTGCATGCGGGAAGCGCGCGAGAAGATCGGTCTTTACGGATGAAACGAACTGCGCTTCAGTGGACGAGAGCGGCCCAGTGTAGGTCGGGGCTTCGTCGGCGAGCGCCGGCACGAATGGGAATAGGGAAAAGATCGCCAGGGCGGCGACAGCAAAGACTTTCATGTCGCTAAAAGCGTCGCTGGACGCCGTCCTGTGACGGCTTATGTCGCCGGATCAAGCTTGGCGAATACGGCGCCCCCTGGGGAGCCGCGGGACTCACCGCGACCCCGGCGTAGCCGCCGCCGGGCACCGTGATCGACTCCATCGGGCGGCCTGGCGATCCCGGATAAGCGTAGCGCTGCAACTGCTTGGCGCTCAGTCCGGGATTCTCGACCCAAACGCGGTTCTCGCGCTTGTTGAGCGCGACGCCGAACGATCCGGGATGCTTCGTTGCAAACAGGTTTGTCATCGTTGCCGAGCCCGAAGCGAAGTCGCCGCAGGCGGCGGATTGGTCGCATACCAGCAGTGCGCCCGTGGCCGTAGTCTGAATGCCGCCTGGCGACTGAAGCGTAATTCCGAGATCGGTCGGCGATCCCGCGCCTGCGGACCATTCGTCGATCTGCCCGCTGCCGGTCGGTCCGTTGAGCTTGAGGTAGGTCACGTACAGGTTCCCGCGATTATCAACCGCGTCGTTGAAGGCGTAGCTCATGTTGGGGTCGGTGAGCGTCCCAGTCGGCGTCGTGCTGCCGTTGGCGTAGACTTCCACCGCGCCGTTGTTGCCGCTGGCGCACCCTTGCGTGTAGTTGAAGAAGTTGGTGACGTAGACCGTCCCCGAAGCATTGTCGACCGCGACGTCGGTGGCCGAACCGGCCGCGTCCTGCAGCGTCTTGACCGGCGTTGACGCGCCGGGTGGGAAGTCGAGCACGCTCGAGAACTGCGTCTTGCAGTTGCCGGAAATGGCGACCCACAGATTTCGCTGCTTGTCGACAAAAAGACCCTGCGGGTTAGTGACGCCGGTGATCTGCCCGCATGGCGTCTTGGCGTTGTGGCTCTGATTGAAGATGTAGACCGAGTTGTTGTAGGAGGTCACGTAAACGAGCGAACTCCCGCATCCCGACGCGTTCATACGCGGACCGCTCGATCCTGCCGTTCCCTCGGAACGGGTCTGCGCCGGCGCCGCTCCCGTGGCAACGAGCGCGGGGTTACCCCCGCCGCAGCCCGCCAGCGACCAGCTTGCGAGTGCGACCAGCGGGGCGAGGGAAATGCGAATCCAGCGTGCTCCAGACATCGGACACCTCCAAGTGCTTGGCTGCGACGGGCGAGGGCGGTTACCTCCGTCTTCGGTGAGGTGCGGTCCGACAAATATCTGGGGGCCGCTAATCCCCAAGCAGGGTTCCTTGACGCTGGTGGCGACGGGTGCTAAACTCGTCTCCTATGCCCCGGGGCGCATGACAGCCGCCGAAACAGAAGGGCGAGACACCTCCAAGCTAGGGAGCCAGTGTTTCGTCTTTTTGGTGTGCCCAAAAGCCGCTATCATCCTGAGCGAAACGCCGTAGGCGTGGAGTCGAGGGACCGCATTCATTAACGTACATTAATCCGCAGAGAAAGAGATTTGATGGGGAAGACGACAGCTCCGAAGTCCGCACCGAAGAGTTCGCCGGAGCCTGTCCCGAGTTCGCCGAGGGCTGCTAAGGCAAGGCCAAAGCGCTCCGTCGCCGCACTGAAAGTGATGGGCGACGGAAACGGGTCTTCGACCGTCATGCCCTCGACGTTCCCAATGCCGACGGGCGCATTCACCGTCGAGCAGCGACCCGAGCCCGGACCGAAGCGCGAACGGTACTCGTTTGGCAGTATTCCGCACGTTCTCGAGGTTCCGAACCTGATCGAGCTCCAGAAGGCGAGCTTCGATTGGTTCAAGACCGAGGGGCTTGCGGAAGCCTTCGCTTCGATCTCCCCGATCAAGGACTTCACTGGGAATCTAATTCTCGAGTTCGGCGAGCACTCGTTGGGCGAGCCGAAGTATTCGATCGAGGAGTGCCGCGAACGGGACATGACCTACAGCGCGCCGCTGCGCGTGCGGGTCCGCTTGATCACGGCCGAGTCGGGCGAAATCAAAGGCATCCCGGACCAAGAGATTTTCATGGGCGACTTTCCGCTGATGACGGACAAAGGCACGTTCATGATCAACGGCGCCGAGCGCGTCATCGTCAGCCAGCTGGTGCGGTCGCCCGGCGTCTACTATAGCCAAGACGTCGACACCAACGCGCGCCCCACGTACAACGCCACGATCATTCCGAACCGAGGGGCCTGGATCGAGTTCGAAACCGATAACGGCACCAAGAATGACGAGACCGAAGGCACGATCGGCGTCCGGATCGACAAGAACCGCAAGATTTACGTTTCGACCTTCATTCGTGCGCTGACGCGGCCGCAGCTCGGCTACGATTGGGAGAGCGACGAAGCGATTCTCGGGCTTTTCGAGGACCTGCCCCCCGAAGGGCTAGCGATCATCCGCAACTCGATCGAGAAAGACCGGGATATCAAGACCCGCGAAGACGCGCTCAAGGAGATTTATAAAAAGCTGCGGCCCGGCGAACCCGAAAACGCCGAAAACGCCGAAAAGCTGATCGAATCGCTCTTCTTTGACGACAAACGCTACGACTTGGCGGGCGTCGGACGCTATAAGCTCAGCAGCAAGTTCCAGTATCGAATCGAGAATCCGGACCCCGAGGCACGGGTAGAGAAGCCGTACCTGTCGATCAACGAATACAACGACGCGGGTCTGACCGAGCCGAAGGCAATCGTCACCGCAAGTGAGGACGGCGAGGTTGTCGACGTCGTTGACGCGTTCGATAAGGAAAAGCCCGAGCAGTCGGAATGCCTGGTGACCATCCGGTATAAGGATGGCAGCACCGTCGTCTACGACCTCTACCGCGATCTCGGCATCCGAAAGGTGCTGGGCGTTCGACCCCGCGTCGCGCCGGGAATCGTTCGCGGGCAGAGCGTGAAGAAGGGCGATACGATCGGCGACGGCGCGCGCTGCCTGCTGCGCGATGACATGATCGCGGTCATCCGCCGGCTGATTCGCGTGGCCGTCGGCATGGTGCAGAAGGACGACATCGATCACCTTGGCAACCGTCGCGTTCGTTCCGTTGGAGAGCTGCTGCAAAATCAGTTCCGCGTCGGTCTGCTGCGGCTCGAACGCGTCGTGCGGGAACGCATGACGGTACAAGACATCGAGACGGTCACGCCTCAGGCCTTGATCAACATCCGGCCGGTCGTCGCGGCGATCAAAGAGTTCTTCGGGTCCTCGCAGCTCTCGCAGTTCATGGACCAGACCAACTCGCTCGCCGAGCTCACCCACAAGCGGCGTCTCTCGGCGCTCGGCCCCGGCGGTCTGTCGCGCGAGCGCGCCGGCTTCGAGGTCCGCGACGTTCACCATTCGCATTACGGACGAATCTGCCCGATCGAGACGCCGGAAGGTCCGAACATCGGTTTGATCGGCTCGCTCGCGACCTACGCGCGCGTTAACAAGTTCGGATTCATCGAGACGCCGTACCGCGTCGTACACGAAAGCGTCGTCTCGGACGAGATCAAATACCTGACCGCCGACAAAGAAGACGAGTACATCATCGCGCAGGCGAACACGCCGGTAGATTCGGAGTCGGGGCGCATTACGGCGGAATCCGTCGTGTCGCGTTACGCCGAGGAGTATATCGAAGAACCTGCTGCGCGCGTTCAACTGATGGACGTATCGCCGAAGCAGATCGTCTCGGTCGCGACCGCGCTCATTCCATTCCTCGAGCACGACGACGCCAATCGCGCGCTGATGGGAGCGAACATGCAGCGTCAGGCGGTTCCGCTGCTTCGACCGTCCGCCCCGATCGTCGGGACTGGCATGGAGTATCGCGCCGCCAAGGACTCCGGAAGTCTGGTCGTCGCCGAAGAGGCGGGAACGGTTACGTCGGTGGACGCCAAAGGCGTCGCCGTCCGCAATCGTGACGGCATCGAGAAGACCTACGAGTTGTTGAAGTTCGTCCGAAGCAATGCCGGCACGTGCATTAATCAGCGACCGATCGTCGCGGTCGGCGACGAGGTCGAAGCGGGCCAAGTGATCGTGGACGGACCTTCTTCCGATCAGGGCGAGCTCGCGCTCGGGCAGAACGTGCTGGTCGCGTTCATGCCGTGGGAAGGCTACAACTACGAAGACGCGATTCTCATCAGCGAGCGAATGGTCAAGGAAGACCGCTTCACCTCGATTCACATCGAGGAGTACGAGTGCGAGGCACGCGACACGAAGCTCGGACCCGAAGAGATCACGCGGGATATCCCCAACGTCGGTGAGGACGCGCTGAAGGATCTTGACGAACGCGGCATCATACGCATCGGCGCCGAGGTTCGTCCCGAAGACATTCTCGTCGGCAAAGTGACGCCGAAGGGCGAAACGGAACTGACCGCCGAGGAGCGGCTGTTACGCGCGATCTTCGGAGAGAAGTCGCGCGAAGTGCGCGACACCAGTCTCAAAGTACCGCACGGCGAGAAGGGCAAGATCATCGACGTTAAGGTCTTCTCGCGAGATAACGGCGACGAGCTCTCACCCGGCGTCAACCATCTCGTTCGCGTCTACGTCGCGCAGAAACGCAAAATTCTGCAAGGCGACAAGATGGCGGGACGCCACGGTAACAAAGGCGTGATTGCGAAGGTGCTCCCCGAGGAAGATATGCCCTACCTCGAGGATGGAACGCCGGTCGACATCGTGCTCAACCCGCTCGGCGTGCCGTCGCGCATGAATCTGGGTCAGATCATGGAGACGCATCTCGGCTGGGCGGCGCGCATGCTCGGCATGAGCGTTGCGACGCCGGTCTTCGACGGCGCGCACGCCGAGGACATCGGAGAGTGGCTGCAGGACGCTGGTCTTCCGGCCGACGGCAAGACGTGGCTGCGCGACGGGCGCAGCGGCGAACGTTTTTCGCGCCCGATCACGGTTGGTCAGATCTACATGCTCAAGCTCGCGCATCTCGTCGACGACAAGATTCACGCGCGCTCGACCGGCCCGTACTCGATGATCACGCAGCAGCCGCTGGGTGGAAAGGCGCAGTTCGGTGGTCAGCGCTTCGGTGAAATGGAGGTCTGGGCGCTCGAAGCCTACGGCGCCGCCTACACGCTGCAGGAGCTGCTGACGGTGAAGTCCGACGACGTCGTGGGACGCGTGAAGACGTACGAAGCGATCGTCAAAGGCGAGAACGTCATGGAGCCTGGTGTTCCCGAATCGTTCAAGGTACTTATCAAGGAGCTTCAGTCGCTCGCGCTCGACGTGAAAGTGCTCACCGAAAACCGCGAAGAGGTTGACATCAAGACGCCTGAAGACGAGATGGGCGAATCGGAGCGCCGCGAGTACGGCCTCCTGATGGGCGACGAACAGGCGGTGGTCTCGCAAACCGCGGTCGCGGCACGCGAAGCAGTCGCTGAAGCCGTTGGGGAGCCGGTTGGGGAAGCCGCACCCGAGGAAGAGGAAGAGGAAGAGATCGACGACAGCAAGCCGCTCGATGCGACGGCGCCGATTCCGCCTCAACCCGTCGTACCGCGCGCGGTCGAGGTCGAGCCGGAAGAGATCTTCGAGGAGGAAGCGACCCCAGAGGAAGAACCCGAGGGACCGCAAGGCTATGAACTCGAGGAGGAGGACGACGAGTCTTCCTACGAGGACGAAAAGCCCAACTATGAATCCGAAGAAGAGGAGACGCCGTTTAGTGAAAACGGCACTCAGGAAGAAGAGTTCTAGCGACGTGTCGTCCTGAGCCACGCGAGGCCCCGTTAGTGCGGGGCCTCTTCGTTTGTGCTAGTGCTTCGTGCAGACTCCGCTGACGCTGACGACGCGACCGGTGCCCGCTTCGGTGAACGATGAGGACAAGGTCGTTTTAGTGTTGCTAACCTTCGTGACCACATTGTCGGTCTGACTTTTGATGTCGGCGGTAGGCGCGAAGGACACGTCATGCCAGGACATCTGATCGCCGTTCCATCCACTCGAGAACGCGAGAGCGTAGCCGTTCTGCGGACCGTTGGTAATGTCGGCCCAGCGGTGAGTGTCGGCATCGTACGTGATCTTATCCGTGGTTGTAAGCTTCACCGGAATCCACTTGGTCGTGTTCGTCGTAGACGTTTCGTTAATCCACCAGCCGCTGGGATCCATGGTGTAGTTCGACGTCGTTACGTACGCCGCCGGACGGCGCGAGCTTTTGGTGGTGCAGGTCCAGGTTCCCACCAAGTAGCTCATTGACGAAAAGTTTGGCTTCTTGGGAGCGGGAATCGGGGTGCTCTCGACCTGCGCGAGAGCGAAAGACGGAAGCGCCGCAGCCAGACACGGCAACGGCAATGACAGCGCGGTATATGCGCATTAACATCTCCTAGTAAGATATGGCGAAAAGCACTAGTTTTCCGCCCCCCGCCTGCACGCCTGCTTATCTTCTCAGCGGCCACTCGGCGGTTTGAAGGTATCGAATGCTTGGTCAGGGTAGCGTACCCGGCTGCGCTGTGGGAGGCATCCATTGAGCGAACTTTCGAGAATCGGGGTCGTCGGCACGGGACGCATGGGCGCGAACATCGCCAAACGTCTCCACGACGTCGGCTATTCGATCGTCGCGCTCTACGATCCAAGCATCGAGTCTGCGCGCAAGACCGCGGCCGAGACCGGCGGTGAGGTGACCGGCTCGCTCGCGCGCGTGACGGAGCTCTCCGACGTTATCCTGACGGTCGTCACCGACGATGCGGCAATGGATCGGATCTTCGCTAGCGCCGGCGACTCGCTGCTGACGAACGCGCGCAGTAAGATCTTTGTCAACTGCGCGACCTTGACGCCGAAAGTGCACATCGAGGTCGAGCGTCGCGCGCAGCAGCAGGGTGCCGATTCGCTCGAGGCCTGCATGGCCAGCTCGATTCCGCAGGCCCGCAACGGAACGCTCTACCTGATGGTGGGCGGCCGTAAAGAGATTTTCGAGCGCGTCAAACCGATGCTCGAGAAAATGAGCGCGTCGCTGAAGTACGTCGGCGAGGCGGGCAAGGCCGCGCAGGTCAAGGCGCTCGTCAATATGGTCATGAACGTCAACACCGCGGGTCTGGCCGAGGGATTGGGTCTTGGCGACGCGCTCGGCCTCGACCTCGACCTTCTGCGCGAAGTCTTCTCGCAGACGGGTGCGAACTCGCGCGTGCTGGAGACCGACGGCGCCGACATGCAAAACCGCGAGCACGACGTTTACTTCTCGGCGGCGCATGCCGCGAAGGATTCGGGGATTGCCCTTTCGCTTGCCAAAGACACCGGCTTGACGCTTCCGCTCGCCCAGGCGACCTTCGAGCAGTACGAGAAAATGAAGGAGCTCGGGCTCGGCGAGCTCGACAAGTCGGGCGTATCGGAGCTAACGTTCAAATCACGCCACGGTCAACGTACCGCGGCGCACTCGTGAATTAGGAGGAAGTCATGCCTGCGGATACTGGAACGAAAGTAGTGCCGTTGATCAGCTCGGGAACGGCCGGACCGCTTGGAGCGATTCATTTGCCGCGTCTTTGGCTGAAGCTCTCGCTCGCAGCCGCCGACGCGTTACCGGAAGGGTACGACGAGTGCGGCTCTGGGTTCGATGGGATGACGCTTAGCGCGCTCGGCCTCGATCGGCAGAAGACGATCGACTTCGTGCGTTCGAACAGACCGACGTATATGGAGTTCGAAGCCTGGGTCGTTACCCACGGGAAGACCGACAAGGCGACCATCGAGCGGCATAACGCGGCGATTCGTGGATATCACCACGGCGACGAGCTTGGCAAGCAGATGCGCGAATCGTCGAAGATCAAGGATACCTCAGTGAAGGACGCGGTCTCGCTCAACACCGTCGAAGATCTCGACGAAGTCCATCGCCACCTTCACCGCAAATAAGTTTACTCTGAGCGGAGTCGAAGGACGCGTCGTCCTGGACGACGGCGCCGCTACGACGCTGGAGCGCTGGGGCGAACGCGGCCCTGTGGTCCTGGCCGTGCACGGAATGACGAGCTCTCGCAAGTCGTGGGAACGCTTGGCTCGGCATCTCGAGGGGCGCTTTCGTCTCGTTTCGTACGATCAACGCGGCCACGGCGATAGCGCGCGGGTCGCTGGGCCGATGTCGCTCGCGCGCGGAGTTGCCGATGCAGAAAACGTCGCCGCGTCGCTTGGCGAGCCCGTTGATGTATTGCTCGGCCATTCTTGGGGTGGTGCCGTCGCCATTCTGGCGGGAGGTCGATTGCCGGTCGCGCGGGTGGCCACGATCGACCCCATGATCCGTCAGGTCGGTGTGGCTTGGTACGATGAATATCTCGCCGAGCTTCGCGAGCTCTTCGCGCTAACCGGGAACGACCGGGACGCGCAGGTGCGTGAGGACTATCGCGATTGGTCCGCACTCGACGTCGAGGCGAAGGTGCATGCGGTCCATTCGATGACTGCCGAGCCGATAGCGGGGCTCTTGCACGCGAATCCGCGCGGCGAATGGGATGTACGGGCGAGCATTGCTCGATACGAAAAGCCGCTCTTGCTCGCGCTCGCGGCTCCCGGCGAAAGCATCAACGATGAGCAGACGCTGGAGCAGGTCGAGCGCGACCGGTCCCCGAGCGTTCGCATTGTGCGCGTACCGAACGCCGGCCACAACCTCCATCGCACGGCCTTCGAGGACTTCGCTCGCGGTCTTGATGACTGGCTCGCGCTTACTCGGGTTACCCGCTAACCTAAGCCTAATCGAGTTGTAATCGCCCTCTAGTGCACGAGCAGCGTGTGTTCCTACGACAATTATCTCATAGCCGCAATTTTGCGGTTGATTGCCCTTCGAAGGAGTTACAATGCGTAAAGCTATTAGTGCACTAGCCCTTCTGCTCTTCGCTTCCTTGCAAGTGGCGCGGGCCGATGTGAATCCGAACGCTGCGCCGGCCGATGAATACTTTGGCCCCTACCAGCAGAGCGTTCTCGAAATCCGGAACCGCTTGAACGATTACGACCAACTAGCCGGTAGCACGATGCTCGATCCCTCGGTCGGCGGATATCTTGACCACCTGCAGCTCGCGATACGCGACTGGCAGCACAGATATCCGCGCGATCCGTGGTTGCCCCCCATGCTCGCTCATCTGATGCGTGAGTACTGGCGTGCCGGACAGGCGTCGAGTCCAACCGGTGTGGCGGCGTTGGCGTTCATGCGCACGTCCTATCCCGATTCCGCCTACACCGCCCGGACGGTGGCGCTCGTCTACGGTTCGAATCCCGACCTCAACGAGATCGCGCGAGACGGTGCCGAACCGCCCGCGTACGATGCTGGACCTTCCTATGCGCCGGCGCCGGCGTATGCGCAACTGCCGTCGTATGCGACGGAGGAAGTGCCGGCTTCCGGCATCGCGACGTACGATCAGCCCGTTCAAGCGCAGCCCATCGGTATGACGCAAGTCTCGGATGCGGCGCCCAGCTATGCCGCTCCCGAGCCCTACCAGCCTGCCGCCGACGCGACGTCGCCTGACGACGACGCTCCGACTCCGCCGCCAATGCGATAGCGCAAAAAAACGCTTCGAAGCAACGGCAAGAGCGCCCGCGTCCATCGCGGGCGCTCGTCTATGTTATGATGCGGCGATGACCGCAAAGAGCACTTTCGTCGATCAGGCGATTCAAGAGTACGTCATCGCTACCGTCGTCCGGGAGCATCCCGTATTGCGCGAGTTGCGCGAGGAAACCTTACGCCTTCCGAACGCCCGCATGGCGATCGGGCCCGAGCAGGGCCAGCTCATGCAGTTGCTGGCGCATGCGATTGCGGCCCGTCGCTACTTAGAGATCGGCGTCTTCACGGGCTACAGCTCGCTTTCGATGGCGCTGGCGTTGCCTGGCGACGGCTACGTGCTGGCCTGCGATGTCAGCGAAGAGTTCACCAGCGTCGCGCGGCGCTACTGGGAGGCCGCGGGCGTTGCCGCTAAGATCGACCTGCGCATCGGTCCAGCGCTCGAGACGCTCGCAAACCTGCGTGCGCAAGGTGTCGAACCCTTTGATATTGCCTTTATCGACGCCGACAAAGCAAACGTAGGCGAGTATTACGAGCAAGCGCTCGCGCTCGTTCGCCCGGGAGGGCTGATCCTCGTGGACAACGTGCTCTGGGGCGGCGCCGTCGTAGACGCGTCGGGTGAAGATCCGGACACTCGAGCCTTACGCGCGGTCAATAGCAAGGCGGGTCGCGACGATCGGGTCGACGTCGCGCTGCTTCCAGTCTGCGACGGGCTCCTAATCGCCCTAAAACGAAACGCCGGGCTTGCCTAGGTTTTTGGTGGGCGCAGGTAGTTAAAGCGAGCCCACGCGTCGCGCGGGGCGCTCGCCTGATGCGTGGTATCGGCCGGCGAAGCGACCTCCGAGTAGCCACTCACGTCGAAGCAAATGCGCTGATGCGGATAGTCGACGGCCATCGCGCGAACGCTGTCGACGTTCGTTTCGATAATGCCGTTGTCACCATCGGGCCGCTGAGGTTCGGTACAGACCGGCATCGAGCTCAGCGGCGCGCCCGGTGCATAACGTACCGAAGCGATCGCACCGCAGGCGAAGCCTTTCGCAACGGCCCCGGGCATTGTTTGAAAGTTGGCGTTGGCGACGAGCGGGTGTTGAAGCTGGGTTCGCACGCCCTCCCAAAGCATGCCGCCGCCGCCCATCCCTGAGTCGAGTACGATGTGGCTAAACCACGTGCCGTTGATCTCGAGCGTCGCAAGCGGCACGTGCGATGACAGGTCGACCTGGACGCAGTGCATGCGTGCGAACTGCGACGGAGCCGGGAAAAGAGTGACGAGGCGGCGATCCCGATCGATCAGCGTCGGAAAGTGCGCGAAGAAATCGTAGCCGCACAGCGCATCGGGTTCAGTGAGGTTCGACGAGATCAAGGCATGTACGTCGTGAAGCGCGTGTCCGGCGACGCCAAAAGTCGAAATGTCAGTCTGGCGGTCCATATAGGTGCGGCCATCGGGCGCGACCTCAAAGGTACCGGCCTGTGCCGAAAGGTGCGCGGCCTGCGCGAGCGATTGGGAGACGACGATTGCAGAAGTTCCGGTATCGAGAATGCAGGTGGCTCGCTGACCGTCGATCGTCACCGGAATCGTGGTGCGCGTCTCGTACGATCCGCTCGACAGGCTCACGGACGCTGCAGCCATCGCGCGCTGCGTTTGCGCCGCAAACGCGGTGAGGGTTCCAACGACGCAGAGGCCAAAAACCAGTGCGCGCAACGTGAGGGCTTTCATCTGCAGTTCGAGCGTAGAGTACCACGGCTGAGCGGGATTCGTCTGCGCCTCTCATCAAACTTTGACCTAATGCCATCCCCCGAGAAGTTTCGCGTCACGTGCGTCGGAGGCGGTCCGGCCGGTCTTTACTTCGCCATATCGATCAAGCGGCGATTTCCGGCCTGGCACGTACGTGTGCTGGAGCGCAATCGGCCTCTCGATATCTTCGGCTGGGGCGTGGTCTTCTCCGACGCGACGCTCGAGAATCTGAGGGTGGCCGACGAGCCGACGCATCGCGAGATTACCGAAGCGTTCGCGCATTGGGAGGATATCGAAATCCACTTCGGCGGACGGACGATCGTCTCAGGAGGTCACGGCTTTTCTGGGATTTCCCGCAAACATCTTCTCGAGATCCTTCAACGCCGCGCTGCCGAGCTGGACGTCGAGCTGAGCTTTTCGCACGAAGTGGACGACGTCGAGGCGCTGCGTGCCGAATGCGACTTGCTTGTCGGCGCTGACGGAATTAACAGTCGCGTCCGAAGTACCTACGCAAGCGCGTACCGGCCCGAGCTCGACCGGCGCTTATGCCGTTTCGTTTGGCTCGGGACGACGCTGCCGCTCGACGCCTTCACGTTTTTCTTCGAGCAGACCGAGCACGGCTGGTTTACCGTGCACGCGTATCGCTTCGACGAAGAACTGAGCACGTTCATCGTCGAGTGCCGGGAAGAGACGTGGCTCGCACACGGCCTCGACTCGGCCGGCACGCAGGATACGCTCGCGTTCTGCGAACGGCTCTTCGCGCCGTACCTGCGCGGGCATCGGCTGATGGCAAATAGCGCCCATCTGCGCGGTCGCGACTGGCTGAACTTTACGCGAGTGAGCAACGAACGCTGGGTGCACCAGAATGTCGTGCTGCTGGGAGATGCCGCCCACACCGCGCACTTCTCGGTCGGTTCGGGAACGAAGTTGGCGATGGAGGACGCTATCGCGCTCGCCGATAGTCTCTCCGCACAAGGTCTGTCGAAGGGTGACCTTGGCGCCCCGCTTTCGCAGTACGAAGAATCGCGAAAGGTCGAAGTCCTTAAGCTGCAAAATGCGGCTCGCAACTCGACCGAATGGTTCGAGAACGTCGCGCGCTACGCGACGCTCCCGCCGGAGCAGTTCGCATATAGTTTGCTGACGCGCAGCCAGCGCATCGGTCATGAGAACCTGCGGCTGCGCGATACGACCTACGTTGACGGCGTCGAGAGGTGGTTCGCGGGACGCGTGGTGCCGCCGATGTTCACTCCCTTTCGCTTGCGAGGTCTCGAGCTGACGAATCGGATCGTCGTTTCACCGATGGACATGTACAGCGCGGTGGACGGAACGCCGCAAGACTTTCATCTCGTCCACCTCGGAACGCGGGCGCTCGGGGGTGCCGGCTTGATCTTTACGGAGATGACCTGCGTGACGCGTGAAGGCCGAATCTCGCCCGGCTGTACCGGGATGTATCTTCCTGAGCATGTGGCGGCCTGGAAGCAAATCGTGGATTTTGTGCACGAGCGGTCATCTGCCAAAATCTGCCTGCAACTCGGACATTCGGGTCCGAAAGGTTCGACCAAACTGATGTGGGAGGGAATGGACGAGCCGCTCGATGATGGGAACTGGCCGATCGTCGGCCCGTCGGCCATCCGGTACGCGCCCGTCAATCAGATGCCGGCCGAGCTGACCCAGCAAGAGATGCGCGACATTCGCGATGCCTTCGTCCGCGCCGCCGAGATGGGCGTTTCGTCAGGCTTCGACATGCTCGAGCTGCACTGCGCGCATGGATATTTGCTCTCGTCCTTCATCACGCCGCTGCGCAATCAACGAACCGACGAGTACGGCGGTTCGCTGGAGAACCGACTACGCTATCCCTTGGAAGTTTTTCGGGCAGTGCGCGCGGTCTGGCCGGCCGAACTTCCAATGTCGGTCCGAATTTCGGCAACGGATTGGGTGGACGGCGGCATTTCCGGCGAGGACTCGGTCGAGATCGCGCGCGCGTTCAAAGCGGCAGGTGCCGATCTCATGGACGTTTCGACGGGTCAGACATCAACTGACGCCAAGCCGGTTTACGGACGCATGTTCCAGACACCGTATGCCGACCGGATCCGCAACGAGGTTGGCATCGCAACGATGGCGGTCGGAAACATCACCGATACGGATCAGGTTAACGCGATTCTTGCGGGTGGACGCGCCGATCTCGTTGCGCTCGGGCGGCCGCACCTCGCCGACCCGTTCTGGACGCTGCACGCGGCGGCGAAGCTGGGGTATCATGAGGCCGATTGGCCGATGCAGTATCTCCCCGGAAAGGAACAGCTCGAGCGGCTCGTCGCGCGCGCCGCGAGCGGTACGCCGTGAGCGTCGCGGGAAGGCACGCGCTCGTCACCGGGGGTGCGCGAGGAATAGGTCTGGCGATCGCCGAGCGGCTCGCGCGCGAAGGCGCTCGCGTCACCATCGTCAGCCGCAGTGCCACCCTGAGCGACGACCCTAATGTCACCCTGAGCCCTTCGACTCCGCTTCGACAAGCTCAGCGTCGCTCTGGACAGGCTCCGTCGAAGGGCGACATGAGAATTGAGTGCTTCGCAGCGCAAGCGGACGTGACGAACGAGCAGCAAGTTCATCGCGCCTTCGCGGCGGCGCGCGAAGCCAACGGCCCGATCGAGATTCTGGTCAACAACTCCGGGATTGCCGAATCGGCGCCGCTGAAGCGCACCAATCTTGCGATGTGGCAGCGAATCCTCGCGACGAATTTGACTGGAACGTTTCTTTGCACGCGCCAGGTCGTCGAAGAGATGGTCGCCACGGGTTGGGGGCGGATCGTAAACGTCGCCAGCACGGCCGGGTTAGAGGGCGCGCCGTATCTCTCGGCGTACTGCGCGAGCAAACACGGCGTGATTGGTTTTACGCGGGCGATAGCTGCCGAGTTCGTTTCGACCGGCGTCACCGCGAACGCGGTCTGCCCCGGCTACGTCGAAACGGAAATGATGGTGCGCGCCATCGCAAACATCACGGCGCGGACGGGACGCAGCGTAGAGGCAGCGCGTGAACTGCTTGCGAGCGGCAACCCCGAAGGACGGATCGCGACAGTCGACGAGGTCGCGGAAGCCGTGCTCGAGCTGATAAACGGCGCGCAAACCGGCGTCGCGCGCGTCATTCCCGGCTCTACCGTCGCTTAGGCCCCATACCAACGTAGCTGCGGCCAAATGACCGGCAGCGGCGCCACCGGATCGCCACAGACGTAGATCGGCGCGGGGCCCTCGACGATCCACTTGTACGGCTCCGCGGACGTGCGCGAGAGCACGCAGTTGCGATAGAAGCGGCGTAGGAGGTCGATGCGCGTTGCACCGATCGCGACGAGCGTCGATCCTTTGAGGCCGCGCGTCCCCCAGAGGTAGTAGTTGTTCTGGCTGGAGATTGCACCCGGTAGCCCGTAGGCCGGTCCGAAAAAGTCGAGCGCCCCGGCGTCGCCATACGTGTCGGCGTAAATGGCGGTGCTTTCGCGTACGCTGGGCGGAAGAGAGAAATACACCCCGGCGACGTCACGCGCCAGCCGTCGCCAGCCGAACTCCTCCGCAAAGACGGGTTGGACGAGATGCGGCGGCGAGCCGTCGCGTCCGGTTATTCCGAGTGCCTTGCTGTAGCCGATCAGCGCGTTGACGGGAAGTACCGGTAGCGATAGGGGCAGCGTCAAGATGCCGACCGTGGCGAGCAGCGTGAAGATTGTGATCCGCACGCTCGCGGCTGCCCGTTCGATGGCCGTCGCACCGATCGCAAGGAGCGGCGCATAGATGCCGACGATGTAGTAGCCCTTCGCTGAAAGTGCCACAGCGACGAACAAAATGACCGCGTACGCGATCGTAACGAACCGCAAATCGCGCAAAGCGGCGCGGCTATAAGGCGCGAGCAGCCCCGCGATCCAAACGGGCGCGGAGACCGGATTGGTGTAGAGAAGTTGCTCGAGGACGAAGTCGAGCGCGTTGCGAGTCACGTTGAGCGACTCCAACGCAAGCCCGTTCGCAAACGCGTGCCGATGCGCGACGTCCCCGCCCAGCACTTCGACGATCGGCCAACCATGCGCGGTCTGCCAGACAATATTAGGAGCGAGTAAAACGGCAGCCGCCGCCAGCGCGTAGAGCGCGTGCGGCGAACGCAGAACGCGGCGTTGGGGCGTTGCGAGCAGACCCGCGAAAAGGCCGGTTACTAAGAGAAGCATCGAGTACTTCGAGTACATGCCGAAGACGGTCGTAAGTCCGAGCGCAAGCCACCACGGGGCTCGCCGCGAATCGGGAGCGCGCACGATCCGTACGCAGCAATAAACGGCGAGCGTCCAAGAGAACGGCTCGAACGACGTCGTCGTCAGAGTATTCCCGAGCAGCAAATAGGCCGGCGCTAGCAGCGTCGCGACGCCGGCGAGCAGTTGGGCGTAGCGCCCACCGCCGAGCTCGCGAGCGAGTCGCACGGCGAGATAGACCGTGAGCGCACTCGCCAGAATCGGCAACGCGCGCAGCGCGAGCAAAGCGTAGCCCGTCGGAGCCGCAAGCCAGGCTGCGACCGCGACCATCGGCGGCTGATCCACGTACCCCCAGGCAAGGTGCTTCGAGCTTGCGATAAAGTAGAGCTCGTCGCGGAAATAGCCGTAGCGCCAGGCCGTCGCAAGGTGCAGCAGCGCCGCAACCGACGAGAGCGCGAGCGGTATCACTCGGTGCGGCGCGCGAGGATTAAGAGGCTGAGTGCAAATCCGCAGACGCCCGACCAAATCCACGCGCCGAGCGCCACGTTCCAATCCCACCAGATGCCGCCGGCGATCGACATCGCAACTAAATAGACGCCGATGTACGTCATCGGCACGCCGACGGCGAACCGCCGGAAGACCGCAGCGGTGCCGGCGGAGGGCTGCGGATCGTAACGCTGCACGAAGACATCGGCGAAGATTCCCGTGAGCAGCGATTGCGCGAGCGTGACGGCCAGGAGCGGCGTTTGGTTTGTGAACGCAGCCGCCGCCGGCGCGTTTCCGATCGTAAAGAGCAGCGTCAGCATTCCGGGGCTCGCCTGGGTGCGAGCGACGAGCCAAAGCGCGAATCCCGCCATCAAGGAGCTCTGAAAGATGACGATCAACACGCCGGTTGCAACCTTGTAGTAGCCGATCGAGAGCGCGGTCAGATAATCGGGGGTAAACGGCGCGATGGATGGAGGCGCGTTAGGGCGCCCCGCGCCGGGATCGAACGCGTAGGCGGTGCCGAAATGCACCAAGATCAGCCAGGTCGCCAGGCCGAGAGCGAGCGGAAGCTGGCGCGCGAGCGTCGTCGCGCGCCGATCGGAGAGAACCGAACGAATCGGGCCGCTCGACAGAAAGAATATCCCCAATCCGAGAATCTGGTGCGACGGGCTGAGGAGGGCATCTACTCCTTCTTCGATTCCCAAGAGTCGATGCCAGATCAAGTCACCGATTCCACCGGCGAGAAAGATCGGAATGCCGAGCATAGCGAGGCGGTAAGCGCGCGGCACGGCGTTCGCCCAGGCATAACCATAGCCGCGGTTGCGAAGCACGTACGCGGCGAGCACGATCGCGACGGCAAGGATGCCGGTGTAGAAGACCGCGTGATATGGGGTAAAAAACGTTTCCACCGGAACGTGACCGTGAGCCCACGCGTCGAGGAAGAATCCGGCGGAGATCCAGACCCCGCAGATGCCGACGGCATAGTCTAGCGCTACGCTTCGCGGCGCGGCACGCTGCTCAACCATGCGAAGGCCGTTACGGACTCCGTCTGCGAGCGCCTTCTCGCAAGCAGGTGGCGTCGTCAAGGTTTTCGTACGCTTCAAGCGTGCTGCTTCGAATCGGCGCGCTTGCATTTACGGCGCTGCTCCCGGCCTGCGCCTCGCGCCTTCCGGAGTCACCGGCAAATCTGGCCGTGGGGTTGGTAGCCTTGCCGACGCCGCGCGTCGAGCCCAACGATGCGCCGCCGCGCATTCTCGCGATGCGCTTTTCCACGCTCGACGTAAAGCGCGGCACGCACTGGTCCGGCGAGTTCGTGACCGGCACCAACGTGGCGAGTCTCGAGGTGCGGACGAATCTTTTTTCGATCGACGCGCCAAAACGCGCTCCCGGGCGTTTCGCGTTCATCCTGGACGTCCTCGATGCGCCTCCGATTTTCGTGCGCGCGTATCGCCTGCGTGTGATCGCCCGTAACAGCGCGGGCCGCGCTTACGAAGAGAACGTGCCGCTAAGGCTACGATGACGAACGCGCATTGTGAAGTCGACGGCAAGCTCATGACCATCACGTTGGATCGGCCGGAGCGCAAGAACCCTTTGACCTTCGAACTTTACGCGCAGCTGCGCGACCGTTTCCGAGCTTTGCGGACCGAAGACTCAATCAAGGTAGTCGTGCTGACCGGTGCCGGCGGCAATTTCTGTTCGGGTGGCGACGTTCACGAGATCATCGGCCCGCTGACGGCGGCGACGCCGAGCGAGCTCTTAAAGTTCACGCAGATGACCGGCGACGTCGTCAAAGCGATGCGAGCGGCGCCGCAACCGATCGTTGCCGCCGTTGACGGCGTATGCGCGGGAGCGGGGGCGATTCTGGCAATGGCGAGCGACCTTCGCTTCGGAACCGAGCGCTCGCGCGTCGCTTTTCTCTTCGTGCGCGTCGGACTTGCCGGCTGCGACATGGGCGCGTGCGCGATGCTTCCGCGAATTATCGGGCTCGGCCGTGCCGCCGAGCTGCTCTACACCGGACGCGGCCTGCCCGGACGTCAAGCGTTCGAGTGGGGGTTCTATAACGAAATCTGCGAGCCGGGCGAGCTGCTCGAGCGCGCGCACGGCTTTGCGCGCGGACTCGCAGACGGTCCGACCAAGGCGCACGCGATGACGAAGCAGATGTTGCACGATGAATGGGCCATGCCGCTCGATGAGGCGATCGATGCCGAAGCGCGGGCTCAGGCGCTCTGCATGGAAAGCGGCGATTTCCGCCGTGCCTACGAGGCGTTTGCGCAGAAGCGCGTGCCGCTCTTCGAAGGCGATTGACCGAAATGAGCCTGGAATGGCCGTTTTTCGACGAAGAGCATCGGGTCTTTACGGACGCGCTCCAGCGCTGGCGCAAGCAGACCGAATCGCTCGACGATGAGGGCAACGCCGATGCAAGTTGCCGCGCGTGGGTGCGCGCCCTTGCCGAGAATGGTTGGCTGCGCGCCTGCGTGCCGGAAGCGTACGGAGGAGTGCGCGCCGCGCTCGACGTGCGCACGCTCTGCTTGGCGCGTGAAACGCTCGCCTATTGCAGCGCGCTCGGCGACTTCGCGTTTGCGATGCAAGGCCTCGGCAGCGCACCCGTAACGCTGTTCGGCAACGCCGAACAGAAGCGGTACTATTTGCCCGACGTCGCAGGCGGTCGTCGCATCGCGGCCTTCGCGCTTTCGGAGCGCGAGGCAGGTTCGGACGTCGCTGCGCTGGCCACGCGCGCGCGTCTCGACGGCGACGAGTACGTGCTCGACGGCGAGAAGAGCTGGATCTCCAACGCTGGAATCGCCGACTTCTACATCGTCTTTGCACGGACCGGAGAGGCCGGCACGAAAGGACTGAGCGCGTTTGCAGTCGATGCGTCAACGCGCGGCTTGGATGTCGCCGCGCGGGTCGAGACCATTTCGCCGCATCCACTCGGAACGCTGCGATTCGCGGCGGCTCGCGTTCCGGCTGCTCGCAGGATCGGCGCGGAAGGCGAAGGCTTCAAGATCGCGATGGCGACCCTCGATCTCTTTCGCAGCACCGTCGGTGCGGCGGCCCTGGGTTTTGCGCGGCGTGCCTTGGCGGAATCGGTCGAGCACGTCAAATCGCGCGCGCTTTTCGGTGCGCCGCTTGCGTCGCTTCAGCTCACCCAGGCCGCGATCGCGGCGATGGCGACCGAGATCGACGCAAGCGCGCTCCTGATCTACCGCGCCGCGTGGCTGAAGGATAGCGGAGCGGCGCGCATCACGCGCGAGGCCGCGATGGCGAAATGGTTCGCCACCGAAGCTGCGGGACGGGTCTGCGACCGCGCCGTGCAACTCTTCGGGGGCCGCGGCGTGACGCGCGGCGAGATCGTCGAACGCCTTTACCGAGACGTACGGGCGTTGCGAATCTACGAAGGGGCGAGCGAGATCCAGCAGCTCGTGATTGCGAAACAAACGTTGGAGGCCTGACGATGCGCCTCACCGGCCACGTCGACACCTTCGCGGAAGATCACCTGCCGCCACTGGGGCAGATGCCCGAGTTGATCTTCGAGCGGTTCGCGGTTCCCTATCCGGAGCGGATCAACGCGGCGGCCTATTTTCTCGACCGTCACGTTGACTCCGGCGGTTCCGCTAACCGCTGCATCGTTCTTCCGGACGGGGGCGCTTGGAGCTACGCGAAGCTGCTCACGGTTTCAAATCAAATTGCCCGCGTACTCGTTGAAGATCTTGGACTCGAACCCGGCAACCGCGTTCTGCTGCGCGCCCCGAACACTCCGATGCTTGCCGCATGCTGGTTCGCCGTGCTGAAAGCCGGTGGCATCGTCGTGACGACGATGCCCCTCTACCGATCCGGCGAGCTGCGATTCATCATGGAGAAGACACGGGTTACGTACGCGCTCTGCGACGCGCGCCTACGCGACGAGTTCGATCGGGCTTGCGAGCGCAGCGACGTGCGATGCGTGTACCTAGGGGGCGCCGCGCCCGACCACGACTCGCTGGAGCTGCGCATGGAGTCGAAGGCGGACGACTTTTGCAACGTCGAGACTGCGGCCGAGGACGTGGCAATTATTGCATTTACCTCGGGCACCACCGGCACGCCGAAAGCCGCAATGCATTATCACCGCGATTTGCTGGCGATCTGCGATACGTATGGCACGCGCGTATTGCAGCCGGCCTCCGACGATCTTTTCTGCGGGAGTCCTCCGTTAGCGTTTACGTTCGGGCTAGGGGGTCTGCTGCTTTTTCCGCTTTACGCCGGCGCCGCAACGGTGCTGCTCGAAAAGGCCGGCCCGCTCGAGCTGCTCGAGGCAATCCGGCAGTTTGGCGTCACGACGATCTTCACCGCCCCGATCGCGTATCGAACGATGCTCGGTGCGATCGATAGCTACGACATCTCGACGTTGCGCGCGTGCGTCTCAGCGGGTGAAACACTACCCGCCGGCGTGTGGGAGGAATGGTACGCAAAGACCGGGATTAGAATTCTCGACGGTATCGGCAGCACCGAAATGCTGCACATCTTCGTCGGAGCGCCGAGCTCGCAGACTCGGGCCGGCTCGACGGGGCGCGTTGTGCCGGGCTACGTCGCAGAGATTCACGATGATTCGGGCCGGCGCGTAGCTGACGGTACGATCGGGCGCCTCGCGGTCAAAGGCCCAACGGGCTGCAAGTATCTGCAAGACGAACGGCAGAGCAGCTACGTGCAGAACAGCTGGAACTATCCCGGCGACGCGTACCGCCGCGACGAAGAAGGCTACTTTTGGTACGTCGCGCGCGTTGACGACATGATCGTTTCGGCCGGCTACAATATCTCCGGTCCCGAGGTCGAGCAGGCGCTAATTGCTCACGCCGATGTGAAAGAGGTTGCGGTGGCCGGCAAGCGCGATCCGGAGAAAGAGACGCATATCGTGAAGGCTTTCATCGTGCTCGTCGAGGGCTGCGCGGCGACGCCCGAAAAGGCGGACGAGCTGCGCGAGTTCTGTAAGCGCCAAATCGCCCCGTTCAAGGCGCCGCGCGAAATCGAGTTCGTTTCCGCTTTGCCTCGCACCGAAACCGGAAAACTCCAACGCTTCAAACTACGCGAAGGAACCCTGTCATCCTGAGCCCTTCGACTCGCTAGCGCTCGCTCAGGACAAGCTCCGTCGAAGGATCGAGCGATGTCTCCGTGTCATCCTGAGCGGAGGCGCGTAAGCGCCGCAGTCGAAGGACCGAGCGATACCTCCGTGTCATCCTGAGCATGTCGAAGGATGACATGCCACTCGAAGCCGGACGCCACATTCCAACTCGGACTCATTCGTCGTGCGACCTCGTGTCGCGCTCCTATCGACTGCCTCGCGCCTCCCGCACTCCTTGCGGCGCTCGGTCAGACGGTCCTCGTTAGAACGTTCCCCGCCCAACTACCGGCTGCGCAACGCTGCTACGATTGAAGCTTTGGCGGCAGCACGGCGGTGGCTTCGATTTCGACCTTGGCCCGCTCTTCGAGCAGCGCGGCGACCGCAACGAGCGCCATTGCCGGATAGTGCGTTCCGACGATCTCGCGGTACGCGGCACCCAATTCGCGCAAGCTCTGCCGGTATTCGTTCGCGTCGGTGACGTACCATGTCAAACGTACGAGATGCCGTGCTTCGCCGCCGGCGGCGCGTACCACCGACATCACGTTTTGCAGCGCCTGTCGCGCCTGCGGGAGAAACTCGTCGCTGACGAGCTCGTTGCGCTCGTTCCAGCCGATCTGTCCCGAGATCGCGAGATAGCGCCCCTCCGCAACGATGCCGTTGGAGTATCCGCTGGGTCGCGGCCAGCCCCTCGGGTTGATCGTGTCGCTCATGCGAAGTCTCCCGCGCTCGTGCGATCGACGCCGGCGCCGACGCGCACGGCGCGCAACAAAAACGTCATTGCTACGCTGATGAGCAGGTTGATGAGCAGTCCGTAGAGCGCGATGAAACCGGTCAGCGAGAGACGGTTGGCGTGCAGCGTGAAGTTCGAGCTGAATCCGCTCGCATAGGCCATCGCGCAGCTGGCAACGAGTCCGGACGCCCAGCCGGCGAGCAGCGCCTTCGGGTGGAACCAGCGCGTCCACAAACCAAGCACGAAAGCGGGGAAGATCTGCAGCATCAGCGCGCCGCCGAGCAGCTGAAAGTCGATCGCGTACGGCACCGGTACGAAAACGACGAAAAGCAGCGCGACCGCGCAGATCGCTACCGTGAGCGCCTTGGCCACGGTCGTTTCGATCGGCGAACGCGCAGGGGAGAACTCGCGAAAGACGTTGCTTGCAAAGAGGTTCGCAGCACCGATGCACATGATTGCAGCGGGGACGAGCGCGCCGATGACGATCGCAGAATACGCGACGCCCGTGAACCAATCCGGAAAGAAGCGCGCGAAAAGCAGCGGCACGACGGTGCTCGTATCCTTGACTTCGATCCCCGCGGCGATGGCGCAGTAACCCAAGAGCGCGAGCAAGCCCAGCAGCAGCGAATAGATCGGCAGCAATGCCGCGTTGCGCCTAACGACCTCGCGACTCTTTGCCGCGAGGACGCTGGTGATCGAGTGAGGATAGATGAAGAGCGACAGCGCCGAGCCGAGCGCCATCGTGGCGTAGGTGAAGTACTGGGGCGGCGTAAGGAGGATGGATGAAGGATGCGGTCGTCGCGCGAGCGCGAGTTGCGAGAGCGCGAAGATGTGGGCCCACCCTCCCAAACGCGCGGGAATGTAAACGATCGCGGCGATGACGGTGACGTAGATGAGCCCGTCCTTGACGAACGCTATCAGGGCCGGCGCGCGCAGTCCGCTGGTGTACGTGTATGCAGCAAGCAGCACGAACGCGGCGGTGAGCGCAGGTAGCGCGCCGCCGGCGCCGAGCATCTCGAACCGGCCGAAGACGGTGCGCATTCCAACGAGCTGAAGCGCGATGTACGGTAGCGCAGCCACGATCCCAGTCAGTGCGACCGCGACCTCCAACCCGCGATCGCCGTAGCGGTCGCGCACGAAGTCGGCGGTCGTGACGTACCCGCGACGGCGTGCGATGCCCCAGAATCGGGCCAGCACGATCAGGGCAATAGGATACGCGATCGTTGCGTAAGGGACGGCGAAGAACCCCAGCGCACCGACGCCGTACACGAGCGCCGGTACCGCGATAAACGTGTACGCGGTATAAAGATCGCCGCCCAGTAAAAACCATGAGACGATCGTTCCGAAGCTGCGCCCGCCCAGGGCCCACTCTTCCAGCCGGTTGAGATTTGCGTCGCCCCATCGCGCCGCGAGAAAACCCATCGCCGTGACGCCCAGGAGCGCGATGGCCAGAATAAGGGCGGCGCTAGACATCGCCGCCCTCGCGAGTCATGGTGACGACGAGTCCGAGCAGCGCGCCGGTCAGAACCACCCACAGGAGCTGATACCAATAAAAGAATGGAATGCCGAATAGCGCGGGCAGTGGATGGTTGTAAAGCCGCGGAAGCAGCGTGCCGGCAAACGGCAGAATCAGCAGCAGGTACCAGCCGCGGCGCATGAGGCGGTCGTTGTACGAGGCCAGGTCCGGTGCCTGTTCCCAGAAAGCCCTCCGCAAAGGGAGGCTCCCCTTGTAAGGCAAAGCAAGGCTCGGAAGCTCCGAGAGTTTGTTGAAGACGAAAGGTGCACCCGATGTCGGTAACTGAGCCCCCTAAAGATACTCCGTTTGGTCTCGATCAGAACGTCGCAGCCGGATTAGCCTATCTGTTCTGTCTGCTCGGAGGGATCGTCATGCTCGTCGGCGGCGGGACGAACCGTTTCGTGAAATGGGCGGCCTGCCAGTCGATTACGACGTGGGGACTGTACGTCGTGCTCTCGTTTGTGTTGAGCTTCATCCACCTCTGGCTGCTCTACCCGATCCTCTGGTTTCTGGCGCTGATCGTCTGGGTTTGGACGTTCATTACCGGATTTCAAGGTAAAGAGGTGCGGATTCCCGGCGTCGCGTCGCTGACGGAGAGCATCTTCAAGTCGCAGCTCACCTAGCCGCGAAGCGCGCAGGATCCTTAAGCCGCAGAAGCGGTCGTTCGAAGCAATAAGTCACGATCGTCGCCAGCGCGACGTTGATCGCGAAGGCCGCGGCCGTGTATTGCGCTTGCCAGCGCGCGTTCTCGTGAGGATCTCCCGCATAAGGCGGGATGTGATCCGCGAGCAGTTCGCGCGCAACCATCTGGTGGTAGAGATAGAGATTGTAGGAGATCGTCGCCATGAACCGCAGCACGACGTTGTCAAGCAGTGCCTGCCACCAGCGTGGACTTGCCAGCGACCCCAACGCGATGATCGCAAACGCCGCGCCTAGCAGCGGTCTCCCGTTGATCTGCCAGACGCCGGCCCACTGATCGTAAAACCGGTACGAATAAAGGCTCTGTAGTAACATCACAAGCAACGCGAAACCCGCGATCGCGAGCAATGGCGCGGCGTATCGAGCGCGCGATGCCCGCCAGCGATCGCCGAAGCGTGTGAACGCGTATGCAGAGATCATTCCGAAGGCGAAGATATCGAGATAGCCGGGAAGGTTCTCTGAGTACTGCGCAAAGAGCGTAGAGTAGCAGCAGGTCGCCAGCGCCGCACGCCACCACCACGCGGCTGCGATCATCGCGCCCGCCGTCAACCAGGGCTGCCGTCTGAAGCACCACCAGATCAGCGGGAAGATGCAATAGAACTCAACCTCGACCGCGAGCGTCCAAAGTACGCCGTCTATCGTGCCGTAGCGCGACGGAAACCAGGTGTGGATAAAGAGCAAGTGCGTGACGAGGTCGGGAACGACCGACGCATCCGGTTGAACTTGTGCGTAACCGATCGCATACGCGACCGCGATCGAGAGGACGTACGACGGAACGATCTTGATGAAACGCCGCCAGGCGAAGTGGCGCCATGAAGGCTGCTGCGTCGCTCGCTGCGCGGCTCGAATGAATGGGTACGAGATCACGAAACCGCTGAGGAAGAAGAAGAGATGGACGCCGACAAACCCGGTTGCCGGAATAAAATCGAGCCACCAGGCCGGCGAGAGCCAGGAGATTTCCCAGACGTGGTACCAGAGCACGAGCAGCACCGCGATGCCGCGCAGCCCGTCCAGGACGCCGAGACGCTCCTGGCTGTGAAACGCTCCGCTCGCGGCCATTTAGGTTTCCTTCTACATCGGTAGCGACCGTCAGTACTTGCGGCGAGTCCAGTTATTGACTATTTGTTAATCTTAGTCTAAACTTAGACCATGCGAACCGGCGAGACAACCGAGGCGACGGCTCTTTCGGCCGCGACGGTGAGGGCGTTTGGGAATATTGCGCGCGCCTGGGGCATGGATTTGCGCGAGCAACGTGCCGCACTCGGCAATATCTCGAAGCAGACCATCTATAACTGGCGCGAGCATCCCGAGCGCGCCCGGCTCAACGGCGATCAGCTCGACCGGGTATCGTATTACTTGGGCATCTACAAGGCGCTGCATATTCTGTTTACTCGTCCGGAGCAAGCAGACTGTTGGATACGCCGGCCAAATGCGGCGTTGCCGTTTGGCGGTAGACCGGCCGCTGACCTGATGTTCAGCGGCAGGATCGAGGATCTCATTCGTGTCCGGCGATATGTGGACGGCGCTCGAGGCGTGTGGTAGCGCTGAACTGGGCGCAAAGCTTTCGGATCATTCACTCGCGGTATCCCTTCGTCGGAATTTTCGATCGCATTGCCGACCCGCGAGATCTCGAGTTGCTCGCGGCGCTCGAGCGCCGCACGAACCCGCGAGTCTTGGACGAGACGGGCGCAATCGCACTCGTCCGTCCGGAGGATCGCATTGTCGGGCCAGGCACGACGCCGATTATGGCGGCCTTTACGCACACGCGTCCGAATCGCTTCTCAGACGGATCGTTCGGCACGTATTATGCCACGCGGCAACTTGGTACGGCGGTCGCCGAGAGCCGCTTTCACGTCGAACTCTTCTATCGAGCGACCAACGAAGTGAGTGCGGATATAGACATGCGGGCGTACTGTGCCCGAATAGCGGGTAAGTTCGATGATCTGACGTCGAGCAGTTCCGACGATCCGCGGCTCGATCCGAATTTGTACGTAGCTTCGCAGCGCTACGGAATACGCGTCTACGAGGAGAATCTCGTCGATGGAATACTTTATCGGAGCGTTCGCGACCAAGAGCACCGGCCTGTTGTCGCCTGTCTGCGACCGCGTGTCGTTTCAAACTGCTATTCCTGTAGCTATCTGCTGTATCGGTGGGACGGTACGGTGCAGCGTATCGTCGACGTGTTAACCCGGGAGAGTTTTGACGGCGGCTGACCTCGGGCTGCAGTACCTCTGTTTTAATCGCAGGCGTGTTTGAACCAAGGGGTTGACACAAAAGCGGCATTGTATTAGGGTATCAATACAATGATTCAGGCACACGCGCTGTTCGGAGATGCGACGAGAACGATGATGGCGCTCGCGGTCTTTGTCGTGGGCCTCTGGGCGCTTATCTCGCCCGACTATTTCTGGGGTATCAGACCGTATTTCAAATGCTCGGAAGGCAAGCTCTCTCCGCAGGAGCGGGAACGTTTGGAACGCACGATGGCAGCCCGCCAGAACGCCGAAGGCGTTCCTGAGGCGTACGGACGTTGGCTGGGCGTCTTTGGCATCGCCGTCGCCGCATTCACGTTCGTGTACCCTGTGCCGTTCGTTGTGCCGTACGGGCTGTTGTGTGTGGCGATCGCGGTCCTCACGATCCTAGGATATCTGCAGTTTCGACGTGCGACGGATCGGCGCGTGGCGCCGTTGCTGCCGCGTTCAGCGCTCAGCGCGCTCCCGCTGGCGGCAATCGTCGCGATGCTCTGTTGCTTCGTTACAGCGCTGACGCTTGCGATTTACCCGCCCTTGCGGGCCGGTGCGATCGTCGGTGCGGTCGTAACGCTCGTGCTCGGCGTTATCGCTTGGCGCATCGCCAGCGCTCCTGCGCTGCTGCTTGGAATCGATCCCCAAGCCGAGTATGCAGTTGACGAGCGCGTTCGCGCGGGCCGGGCAACCAGCATCGCTTTGCTGGCCTGCGCACCCGCGATGGTTTTCGTGGTGCTCTCGACTCGCAGCGTGCCTCCTCAGTACTCTCTCCACGCGGTCGCGGCTCAGTCGATCGTTATCGTCGCGTTCTTTGTCGCGTTAATCTTGGCTGCACTTCCGTTGCGGCGAAGCATCAGCGTCGCGTAGACGATGCACGCCGCCCTGCTTCTGCCGAATTCGATGCGCGTCGAGTGAACTCGCCATATCTCGTCGTTGATCCCGAGCTTGAAATTCCGCCGTACCAACAGGTCGCCGAGCAAATTCGCGCGGCAATTGAACGCGGGGAGCTGACGCCGGAGTCGCCTTTGCCGACCGTTCGGCAGCTTGCCGGCGATCTCGGCATCGCGCCGAATACGGTCGCTCGCGCCTACACCCAATTGCAAGCTGATGGCTGGCTGGTCGGCGATGGCCGGCGTGGCACCCGGGTCGCCGGCGACGTCCCGATCAACCCGCGTTCGCGAATGCGCAGCCTGCGCGAGGCGACCGAAAAATTTGTCGGCCTGCTGCGGCACCGCGGTTTCACGCCCGAAGAGATCTCCGCCGAGCTCGGGCGCGCCGGCGTCGTAGCTGAGTCGTAGCGGGCAAGCAAGGTAAAACTTAAACGTAATTGACGCGTAATGGGCCCCTTGGTATAGTGGAGCCTCGGTCCCACCTGCGGGTGAGGCCGTGTTTTGTGTAGCCTACATTTTAAGGAGCGAGCTTTTTGCCGACGATTAACCAGCTGGTCCGCCGTGGGCGCGAGAAGACCGAGCAAAAGGTCAAGACTCGAGCTTTCCGGGTGATTTTGACCGGACCGAAGCCGGGCCACCCCGACTTGCCGACCCGGACCTTCGAGGTGACCGGTAATCCGCAGCGGCGTGGGGTCTGCACGCAAGTCAAGACGGTCACGCCCAAGAAGCCGAACTCGGCACTCCGCAAAGTTGCCCGCGTCCGGTTGACAAATGGCGAAGAGGTGACGGCCTACATCCCCGGGATCGGCCACAACCTTCAGGAGCACTCGGTCGTACTGGTGCGCGGTGGGCGTGTCAAGGATCTGCCCGGCGTTCGCTATCACATCATCCGCGGTACGCTGGACACGGCCGGCACGGCAAACCGTAAACAAGGCCGCTCCAAGTACGGCGCTAAGCGCGAAAAGAAGAAATAAAGTATCCTTCGGACATGCTCACGACTAAAAAGGAAAGTTAGAAGACTCTATGCCTCGTAAGGGTCCAGCGCCAAAACGGCAGATTCTGCCCGATCCTCGGTTCAACTCGAAAGTTCTCGCGCGTTTCATCAACAAGGTGATGTTGCGCGGGAAGAAATCGACGGCCGAGCACATTACCTATGGCGCGCTCGACATCGTTGCCGAGAAGACCGGCCGCGACCCGATGGAAGTTTTTTCCCAGGCCCTTTCGAATGCGATGCCGCTGGTCGAGGTACGGCCGCGCCGCGTGGGCGGCGCCACCTATCAGGTGCCGATGGAAGTGCGCCCCGACCGCCGTCAGGCGATGGCGATGCGCTGGTTGATCGGCTTTGCCCGTGGACGCGGCGGCCGCTCGATGGAGGAGAAGCTGGCCGGCGAGCTCCTCGACGCTTCCAACAACACTGGTGCTACAATAAAGAAGCGTGAAGACACGCACAAGATGGCCGAAGCCAACAAAGCTTTCGCCCATTATCGTTGGTAAATTCGCTAGAATAACGCCATGGCTGTAAGGGAATATCCGCTCGAGCGCACGAGGAACATCGGCATTGCCGCGCACATCGACGCCGGCAAGACGACGTGTACCGAACGCATCCTGTTCTTCACGGGCCGAGTGCATAAGATGGGTGAAGTGCACGACGGCGCGGCAACGATGGATTGGATGGTGCAGGAGCAAGAGCGCGGCATCACCATCACGTCGGCCGCTACTGCGACGACGTGGCGCGAAACCCGCATCAACATCATCGATACCCCTGGTCACGTCGACTTCACCGTTGAAGTCGAGCGCTCGTTGCGCGTGCTCGACGGCTTGGTCGCGCTTTTCGACTCGGTCGCCGCAGTTCAGCCGCAGTCCGAAACGGTCTGGCGTCAGGCAAACAAATATAAGGTTCCGCGGATCATCTTCGTCAACAAGATGGACCGCGTCGGCGCCGACTTTTTCAACGTCGTCGAAAAGATTCGCGAGCGACTCGGCGCGCGCGCCGTCCCGATTCAAGTCCCGATCGGTGCCGAAGATAAGTTCAAAGGCGTCGTTGACCTGTTCACGATGAAGACGATCGTCTACACCGACGAGCTCGGCTCGACGATGGCTCACGAGGACGTCGAGGGCGAGCTTAAAGAGCTCGCGATGGAGTGGCGGCGCAATCTCGTCGAGGCGATCGCGGAGCAGGACGACGAGCTGCTCGAGATGTTCTTTGACGGTAAGGAGCTGCCGATCGACCGAATGAAGACGGCGCTGCGCAAGGCGACGATCGAAGGCACGGTGCTGCCGATGCTCTGCGGTTCGGCCTTCAAGAACAAGGGCATTCAGCCGCTGCTCGACGCGGTGGTCGAATACATGCCGTCGCCGCTCGAAGCCAAGCCGATCGTCGGACGCGATCCAAAAACCGGCGGCGAGCTCGTTCGCAAGCCCGCCGACGATGACCCGTTCTGCGCGCTTGCCTTCAAGATCGCCACCGATCCGTACGGGAACCTAAGCTACTTCCGCGTCTACTCCGGCGTGCTGAACAAGGGCAGCTACGTGCTGAACTCGCGTACCGGACGCAAGGAACGCATCGGCCGGATTTTGCGCATGCACGCCAACCATCGCGAGGACATCAACGCAATCGGCGCGGGCGACATCGCGGCCGCGGTCGGTCTCTCGGACACGCGCACCGGCGATACGCTCTGCGACGAAAAGGCGCCGATTGCGCTCGAATCAATCGTCTTTCCGGAACCGGTCATTCACCAGGCGATCGAACCGAAGAGCAAGGCCGATCAAGACAAGCTCGGTTTGGCGCTCGCGCGCCTCGCTCAAGAGGACCCGACCTTCCGAATGCGGACTGACGAGGAGACGCAGCAGACGATCATCGCAGGCATGGGCGAGCTGCACCTGGAGATCATCCTCGATCGCTTGCGCCGCGAGTTCAAAGTTGACGCGAACGTCGGTAAGCCACAAGTTGCGTATAAAGAAGCGATCACCAAGACGGTTGAGAAGGAAGGCCGCTACATTCGGCAGACCGGCGGGAAAGGGCAGTTCGGGGACGTCTGGATTCGCGTCGAGCCGCAACCGCCGGGCACCGGCTTCGTCTTCGAGTGGAAGATCGTCGGCGGCGTGATTCCCAAGGAGTATCAGAAAGCGGTCCAAGAGGGCATTCGCGAGTCGGCGCAGAGCGGCGTGCTGGCGGGCTTCCCCGTTATGGACTTCAAGGCCGAGGCGTTCGACGGCTCGTACCACGAGGTTGACTCATCCGAGATGGCGTTCAAGATTGCCGCTTCGTTAGCGTGGAAGGAAGCAAACCGCGCGGCGGGTCCGGTTCTCCTCGAACCGATCATGAAGGTTGAGGTAACCACGCCCAAGGAGTACATGGGCGCGATCAACGGCGATTTAAACCGGCGGCGCGGCGCGATCCACGCAACCGAGGAGGCTCCTGGCGGCGCGCAAGTGATCACCGCAAACGTGCCCCTCTCAGAGATGTTCGGCTACGCGACCGACATGCGTTCTGCGACTCAAGGACGCGCGACGTACACGATGGAGTTCTCGCACTACGAGAAGGCGCCCAAGAGTGTCGAAGAAGAGATCGTCGCCAAGTCGGCCGGAAAGAAACTCGCCCCCGCCTAGCCCGCGAGAGCGATCCGCGCGACATCGCGGCGCCGGTCGAAGTGGTGTAGCGTTCCCGTCCTAACGGCGCCCTCGGTTACACGTGGGCGCGGCTCCATCTCGAATCGTTGACATTCGCTCGTCGCGCCTGCTACTATTCCGTGGCACGCGCCCTCCCGGGGAGGGCGTTTACCGCGTAAGGGCGGCCGAGCCAGGCAGAACGCCTGGGCCCGTGTACTTACATCGCACCTTGAGAGGAACCTGATGGCAAAGCAAAAGTTCGAGCGCAAGAAGCCGCACGTTAACATCGGCACCACCGGTCACGTCGACCATGGTAAGACCACGCTGACGGCGGCGATCATGCACTGCCTAGCAACCGAGGGGTTGGCGCAAAAAGTCGGCGTCGATCAGATTGACAACGCGCCCGAGGAAAAAGAGCGCGGCATCACGATCGCCATCTCGCACCAAGAGTACGAAACGCCCAAGCGCCACTACGCTCACGTCGATTGCCCCGGCCACGCGGACTACATCAAGAATATGATTACGGGTGCGGCCCAGATGGACGGCGCGATCTTGGTCGTCGCCGCTTCGGACGGCCCGATGCCGCAGACGCGCGAGCACATTCTGCTCATGCGCCAAGTCGGCGTTCCGAGGATTCTCGTCTTCCTCAACAAGGTAGATATGGTTGACGACGAGGAGCTGCTCGAGCTCGTCGAGATGGAGATCCGCGAGCTGCTCAGCAAGTACGAGTTCCCAGGCGACGACACCCCGATCATTCGCGGCTCGGCACTCAAGGCGCTCAACTCCAGCGGCCGCAAGGGCGACCCCGATGCGGATCCGATCTTCAAGCTGATGGAAGCGGTGGACGACTACATTCCCGAGCCGCAGCGCGAGATCGACAAGCCCTTCCTGATGCCGGTCGAAGACGTCTTCACGATCACCGGCCGGGGAACCGTCGGCACGGGCCGCGTCGAGCGCGGCCAGGTGAAAGTCGGCGAGGAAGTAGAAATCGTCGGTCTCAAAGAGGAAACGAAGAAGACCGTCGTTACCGGCATCGAGATGTTCCGCAAGCTGCTTGACGCGGGCATCGCCGGCGACAACATCGGCGTCCTGTTGCGAGGAGTCGACCGTAACGAGATCGAGCGCGGGCAAGTGCTCGCGAAACCGGGCTCGGTGAAGCCGCACCGGAAGTTCAAGGCCGAGGTATACGTCCTCTCAAAGGAAGAGGGCGGGCGCCACACGCCGTTCTTCGGGAACTATCGTCCACAGTTTTACTTCCGAACGACCGACGTGACGGGCACGATCAGGTTGCCGGATGGCGTCGAGATGGTTATGCCGGGCGACAACGTGCAGATGGATGTCGAGCTAATCACGCCGATCGCGTGTGAAGAAGGCCTTCGCTTCGCAATCCGTGAGGGCGGCCGTACCGTCGGCGCCGGCGTCGTAACGTCCGTCGCCGAATAATCCGGAACCACCCGCTCCTTGAAACAATAAAGATGGAAAAGAAACGAATTTAGATGGCGAAGCAGATGATTCGGATACGCCTCAAGGCGTACGATCACAAGGTTCTCGACCAGTCCGCCGAGCGGATCGTCGAGACGGCGAAACGCACGGGCGCTTTCGTTAGCGGGCCCGTGCCGCTACCGACAGAGATTAACCGGTTTTGCGTGCAGCGCTCGACGAACAACGACAAGAAATCGCGCGAGCACTTCGAGATGCGTACGCATAAGCGGCTGATCGATATCCTGCAAGCTTCGCCGAAGACGATGGACGCGTTGATGCATCTCGATCTGCCGGCCGGCGTGGACATCGAACTTAAAGCCTAAAACATAGAAGATAGAAACGATTTAGGCCCGAAGGCGCGACCTTCGGGCTTTTCTTTTTCAACGCGAAGCTAAAAGGAGGAACCATGGAGGTCAAAACGACGTACATCGGCACGATGATCGGGTTGGCGACCGTCGCGTTCGGACTCATTGCCGCCGGTGCCTGGAACAAATTCATCGGCGACACGATCGCTCTTTTTCTGAAGCCGGGCAGCGGGCTGCTTGCGCAGTTTATCTACGCGGTGCTCGTCACCATCCTAGCCATCGTCGTAGTACAAACGCTGGCAAAGCTCGCCGAGAAGGAGGCCCAGCTGACCGCAAAGCTGCCGTTCGGAAAGAAACCGTCGCAGTAAGCCTTACGAGGATGCAGAAAGCTCGGAGCCTTTTGGGAGTTTCCCGGCGCGGATCTTAAAGGCGACGGCAGGCCGGTGCTGCAGCGGCGGATAGATGTGAGCGCGCACTTCAAAGCCTTTCTTCTCGAGGCCCAATCGCAGCGCCGCCTGCTGAATGCCGTGGAGGATCGCGGCGTTAAGCGTTTCGTCGGCGACGCCAAGATCCATTAGCGTGTCGACGCCTTCCTTTTTTGAAAGCAACGTCAAGCGAATTTCGCCGGCGCTGCGCTCCGACTCATTGTCTTCGTCGACCGGATCGTGAAAGACGACGACGTGGCGGTCTTCATAGACGACCTCATTATCGTCGAGGAGCTTTTCCCAGTCCTTCGCTTCCTTCGGCCAATCCGGTTCGTGGCCGAGCAAGTCGGCTGCGGAGATCTTCTTCTTGTGCTCGTCGCTCATCGTGCGCTCGGTTCACCGCCGCCAACAGGACGCCTTTCCGCTTTAGCGGAAAGCGCGCGCATGCCAGAGTGGATTTCGGAGCTGATCTCCGGACCGGAACAACGGAAGTGGGAGAAGCCGGATCCACAACATACGTTTCGTGGACGGCTCGACGGCACCCGCGCGAAGGCCGATGAGGTCGTTTACCAGGACGACGCTGTTTTTGCATTTCGTCACAACGTCGATGAGAGCAAGGAAGAGTGGTGGGAAGTTCACGTCGTTATCATTCCAAAGAAATGGATTCCGACGCTTCTCGATTTTGGACTCGGTGACGCGTGGCTTTGGCACCGGCTTGTCGCCGGCATTCAGAAGGTTGCACTGAAGTTGGGCCTCTACGAAAAGGGTTTTATGATCCG
Source organism: Vulcanimicrobiota bacterium (assembly GCA_963748875.1). GTDB lineage: Bacteria > Vulcanimicrobiota > Vulcanimicrobiia > Vulcanimicrobiales > Vulcanimicrobiaceae > Cybelea. The sequence continues at coordinate 2,602,410 of CAVVKC010000001.1, read as the reverse complement.
CTTGGGAGTGTTGCCGCCGTACCAACACACCGCGCACGTCCACATTCACATTCTTTCGGGCAAGCACACCTCGCCCGTGGTCGACGGCCCGATGCCGGATGTCAGCTAGCCCCAAGCCTCCCTCACTCACCAGCATCGCACTGGCGTTTGCATCGATCTCGTCGACCGCGTTCGGCGGCGGCCAGAAGGCGAGCATCCGCGAGCAAGTGCTCGCGCGGGGCTGGATGGACCGCGAACGTTTCATGGACGGTCTGGAGATCGCCCAAGTGCTCCCGGGACCGAACATTCTGAATCTGGCTCTCTACTGCGGTCAGCGAGTACGCGGGGTTCCAGGGGCGATTGCGGCCTTCGCCGGGGCGAGCGTCCCGCCGTTTCTGATCGTACTGATTGCAGGTGCGCTCTACTTCAAGTACGCGTCGAACCCATACGTTCATGCGGCGCTGCGCGGATTTGCGGCCGGCGCTCTCGGACTTACCCTTGGCAACGCAATCGAGCTTACCTGGGACGAACGCGCGGACTGGGTGCGCATTATCTTGGTCGGCGTCACCGCGCTGGCCGTTTCGTTTCTGCGAATGCCGTTGCTGCTCGTACTCGTGATCTTCGGCGGTCTAGGAATTGTCCGCGAATACGTGCGTTCGCGAAGAGGCGCGGCCGAGTGACGCTCCTACACCTGCTGTGGGTTTTCTCGCAGCTCTCGGTGCTCGGATTCGGCGGCGGGAAGGGGATCATTCCCCAGATGCATGCAGAAGCGGTCGGGCGTTATCATTGGGTTAGCTCGCAGCAGTTTACGCAGTTCTACACGATCGGTAAGCTCGTGCCTGGACCGACGACAATTTTCGCTGCGCTGGTGGGCTACGCGGCGACGCCGGATCGGCCGCTGCTCGGCGCCGCGGTCGCTACATTGGCGATGTTCGTCCCGTCAAGCGTAATCATGGTTATGTTCGATGCGCTGTGGGAGCGCTTCTCGGCTTCGCCGTGGCGAACCGTGATTTCACAGGGTCTGGCGCCGGCCATCGTCGGCCTGGTCTGGTCGAGCGTTGCGACGATCGGGCGCGGCGCGCCCGCGGGCGCCGTTGCTTACGCGCTCACGGTTATCGTTACGTTGTTGATGCTTCGCACCAAACTCGCCACGCCGCTGCTCATCCTTTTGGCAGGCGGCGTAGGGGTCGTCGCGCTTCGCTGAGCGAACGACCGGCCATGCCCATCGAGCTTCACGAAGTGCGGTCGCGCGCCTTTCACGGAACGAAACGACGGATCTACCATCTGCTGGAGGAGATGGGTACGTCGGGCGATCAGATCTGGCCGTTTGCATCGCAGCCCTTCATGCGGTCGCCGGGGCCGCTTGCCGCCGGCCGCACCGAAGAGTGGCATTTGGGCATTCATGCGGTGCTCGAAGAAGCGGTTCCCGAAGAACGCATAGTCTGGCGATTTCGCAACGACGGCTTCGACGGAACGCACGGGTACTATCTCTCGTCCGAGGGGAAGGAGACGTTGCTCGAGTACCGCGTCGATGCGACGCTCTCGGATATGGACGGGCGGCTTCTTTGGCGACGTTTCGAGGATCAGTTCGAACGTTCGACCGAGGCGCTCTTCGACAAGCTCGCCCGAGTTTTGAAGCGTTGACGCCGCCGGACGCCGTCGACTTCGTCGACGTCGCCGCACTGCTCTCCGATGAAGAGCGACTCGTTCGGGAGACCGTGCGATCGTACGTACGCGATCGGATTCTTCCAAACGTTGCCGATTGGTTCGAAGAGGGTAGGCTGCCGCGTGAGCTCGGTACCGAACTCGGCCGCCTCGGCTTGCTCGGCATGCATCTCGACGGCTACGGTTGCCCCGGCGCGAGTGCGGTCGCCTATGGCATCGCGTGTCTAGAACTAGAAGCCGGTGACTCCGGTGTGCGCAGCTTTGCCTCGGTCCAAGGATCGCTGGCGATGTATGCGATCTACCGCTGGGGCAGCGAATCTCAAAAGACCGCATGGCTGCCGGCGATGGCGCGAGGCGAGGCCATCGGCTGCTTTGGACTCACCGAGCCCGACTTCGGCAGCAATCCCGCGGGGATGCGCACCTTTGCGCGTCGCGATGGAGCCGATTGGGTGCTCGACGGAACGAAAATGTGGATTACAAACGGATCGATTGCCGATCTTGCAATCGTTTGGGCGCAGACTGACGCCGGCATCCGCGGATTCATCGTGCCGCGCGACGCACGGGGTTTCAGCGCAACGAACATTCATAAAAAGCTCTCGCTGCGCGCGTCGGTAACGAGCGAACTCGTGCTCGCGGATTGCCGCCTCCCGGGCGACGCGCTGTTGCCGGCGGCCGAAGGACTCGGCGCGCCCCTGGCCTGTCTAAATGAAGCTCGGTACGGCATTGTTTGGGGCTCGATGGGCGCTGCGAGAAGCTGCTACCAAAGCGCCCTCGAATACGCGAAGACGCGCGTCCAATTCGATCGTCCGATCGGCGCATTTCAGCTAACGCAGGAAAAACTCGTAAACATGCTGCTCGAGCTCAATAAGGGCACGCTGCTTGCGCTTCACCTGGGGCGTGCGAAAGATCGCGGCCGGCTTCATCCCACTCAGGTGAGTTTTGCGAAGCTCAACAACGTTAGGGAGGCGTTGGCGATCGCGCGCGAGGCGCGAACGCTTCTCGGCGCCAACGGGGTCACGCTCGAATACCCGGTGATCCGCCACATGAATAATCTCGAGTCGGTGCTAACCTACGAAGGCACCAGCGAAATGCACACGCTCATCGTCGGCAAAGAGATCACCGGCCTCCCCGCGTTTACGTAATTCGCCCTCTCACGCCTGACCTGGGTGCGGACCTTGCGTATCGGGACTTAGCGATTTTCGAGCAACACGGAACGTGTTCTTCAAAACTTGTTTTCGAGAAAATCGCGTACGAGCGACCGCAGGACACGGATGTCCAAGGGAGCGATCCCGACGACGCACCGTCCCGCCTTACGGGCCAGAGCTACACGTAGTCATTCAACGTTAGCGTCGCGTCGCGGTCGTGGCCGGCAGGTCCGCGAATGTGCAGGTGAACGACACTGCCGGAGGGTCCGGCGAGCAGCGTTCGCAGTCCCGCGAGCGAGGTACTCGCAGCTGGAGCGCCGTTCACGGTGACGATGACGTCGCCTTTCGCCAATCCGGCTGCCGCGGCCGGCGTTCCGGGGAATACCGAAAGCACCGTGTATGCGCCGTTGGCGTCGATCAGAAAGAGCCCGGAGCGATCGTAGCCGAACGGCGTGTCAAAGTTCGCGTTCTTGGCGAGCAGAAGCTGCGAATGTGTGTAGTCGAAGGTTACGTCGAAGCGCCGCCAAATCGCGCCGCCGACGTTCGCGGGAGTGAACGGATCGGCGAATGCGCCTGTGCTCTGATACGTGAGGGACGCGATGCTATTCGCAATCGTGTAGGGTCCGATTTGGAGCGCCGGAACCCTTCCGAGTTTCGCGTACGCCGGGCCGCCGACCCCGAATCCGACGACCCCCGGCGGAGTTTTCGCGAGTGCGGCAATCGCCGGGTGTGCTGCGAGGAAGGGCGAGGAGAGCTCGAGTCCGGCGCGATTTCCCGTATCGACTTCGGCAGAGGTCGTGATGCCGTTAACGACGATCGGGATACGCGGTACGGTGCCCGCGATGTAGAACCCGACCGGGGCGGCGCCGGAGATCGCGGCGGGGCCGACGCCGGGCATCGCGAGCGTGAGTTTAGAGTCTGCATAGTCGATCGTGGTCAGAAAACGTGCCAACAGCTGGTATCCGACCATGCCGTCGATCTTGAGTCCCTCTGCAACCCCAAACCCGGTCGCGATCGGCAAAACCAAAGAATACTGATTGCGAATCACGGCGTTGCCGATCGCGATCGAGGCGATGTGTGCGAACGCGGCTCCCTCGGTGGCGCTTCCGACGCCTTGCAGCTGTAAACCGCCCGTCGTTTTCGCCTGCAGCGCTCGAGCGACGTCAGGCGTCACGATGTAGTCACCGCCGCTATCGAGGACGAAAGTGTAAGGACCGCGGCCATCCAGCGTTACGCTGAGGTAGACGTGGTTGTTGACGATTTCGAGAGGAACGGTCGTGCTAGGGGCGCCCGTTATCGAGAAGTCGTGCACGTTTTGTCCGGGTACGCGCATCCGCTCCGCGACGTCGCTATTAAGCTCGAGCGACGACACCCGTTCCGCGAAGGAGTTCCCGGTCGACGTTTGCGTGGTGTTTTCGAAAGGGTACGTTAGTCCGTCGACTCGCCGGTAACTCGAAAAGGTCGTGGTCGTGGAGACGATGCCGATCGCGGACGTTACTCGCGCGATGAGGTGCGTCCGCGGGTCGAGCCAAAGGTCGAGCTCGGAGCCGTTCGGCGGCGTTACGGCCAGAACGTCGTACGTGATGCCGCCGTCGCTGCGCGGGCCGGCATAAATCACCGTCGCCCCGCCCGCGTCGGCGCGCAAGTAGCGCAGGTTACCAAGGTAGGCCTGGTCGATCGCCTGCAGGCGCCCGGCCATGCCACCGTCGACCGTCACAAGCCCGGCGTAGTCTTGATTCCACGCGACCTTGGTGTCCCAGCCGGATGCGCCGCTGAGCGGGCCGGCGTTTTGCGCCGTCGTGAAGCGGACGCCCCGAACGTCGTCCCACTCCTGCGCCCGTCCCCGAATGCCGAGGATTTCGACCGTGCCGACGGTATGAAGGGAGGCGAGCGAGGCGACCGGCCGTTCCAGCATGGCCTTCCGCAAAGCGTTGAGTAAGGTTCGGGCCGAGGGCGATGCCGCCGTCGCCTGGCCAACCGGGGCAAGAAGGATGCCGGCCGCCAGCAGGGGCGCTGCGAATTTCATCATCATGAGTCGTAGTTGATTTTGCGAAGCCGTCCTGGTAAACTGCCGAAGTTGCGGTTCATGCGAGCAATACGCCTGGATCCGTGGCTTATCGCAACGACAACCTGCTAAATAGAGAAGTGATGAAGAATATCCTGGGCCGTAAAGTCGGGATGACCAGCGTCTTCACCTCCGACGGGCGCTCGGTGCCCGTGACGGTGATCGCGGCCGGTCCTTGTACGGTCGTGGAACGGCGAACGAAGGAGACGCACGGCTACGATGCCGTGGCTTTGGGTTTCGAGACGGTCAAGCGAGCGCGCCTAACCCGACCGCTCGCCGGACACTTCAAGAAGCAAGGCGTCGAGCCGGCGCGTTTCGTTCGCGAGTTTCGAACCGACCTCGGTGATGCTGCGGTCGGCGAGAGTGTCACCGTCTCGGCGTTCGAGCCGGGCGATCACGTTGATGTTGTCGGAGTCTCTAAGGGGCACGGATTTTCGGGCGGAATCAAGCGTCACAACTTCAGCGGCGGCGGAGCGAGCCACGGCTCGATGATCCATCGCCAGCCTGGCTCAAACGGCGATACGAATGCGGGTCGCTCGCTAAAAGGGAGTCGCCGCCCGGGACACTTCGGTACCGACCGCACCACGCTCCAAAACCTGGAGGTAGTTCGCGCCGACGGCGAGCGCAATCTCTTACTCGTGCGCGGCGCGGTGCCAGGCGGAAAAAACGCCCTGCTCGTAATCCGCGAGAGCGTCAAGGCGCGGAAGGCAAAGGCCTAGTGCCCAACCTCATCGACAGTACGGGGAAGGTCGTGGGTGAGCGCGAGGCCCCGGCGTTCGTTCAGCGTGACTTTAGCGAAAAGCTCGGCGTCGTCTATCGGGCCGTTCATCGCGAGCTGGCGAATCCGCGCGCCGGTACTGCGTCGACGCGTAAGCGCGACGAGGTGGCCGGCGGCGGGCGTAAGCCTTGGCGCCAAAAAGGTACTGGGCGCGCGCGCCAGGGCTCCATCCGCTCGCCCCAATGGCGCCATGGCGGCGTCGTCTTCGGCCCGCAGCCGCGGAGCTATGTCGAATCCCTCAATAAAAAGGAGCGTCGCGTCGCCTTTCTCGCCGCGCTTGCCGATCGCTTCCGCAACGAAGCCGTGATGGTCTTCGATGCGAGCGATTTTGGCATCGAGAAAACGGCGGCGTTTGCGAAGGCAATTTTCGGAAGCGCGAAAGCCGCGCGCACCGGCCCGACGACACTCGTCGTCTGCGGCTCTGAAGATCCGCACGCGAGCGCGATCGCGCGCGTCAGCCGGAACCTGCAGCGCGTCGGAATCACCGACGCGGGAGCGCTCGACGTGAAGGACGTCCTACGCTACGAGCGGATCCTGTTCACGACCACGGCTTACGATTCGTTGATGCAGACGCTGGACGCCGAGAAAGGGGGCCGCGATGGACGCTCGTGACGTGATCGTCGCTCCGCGCATTACGGAAAAAGCGATGGCCGATGCCCTCGCGCACCAGTATACGTTCGTCGTTCACCCCGAGGCTACGAAGACGCAGATCCGTCACGCGATCGAGGAGATCTTCAAGGTCAACGTGGTGGACGTGAATACTATGAACGTTCGCGGCAAAGCGCGCACGTTTGCGCGGCGCGGCCGGCGCGTGACGGGACGGCGCAGCGATTACAAGAAGGCGATCATTACGATCAAAGCCGGACAAAAGATCGAGCTGGGCGGAGTGAACTATTTTGAGCAATAACGCAGTGACGCGGCAAGCGCGCAAGCGCGGGGTGCAAGGGTGCCGGTAAAGAAATACAGGCCGACGTCACCCGGAAAGCGGTTCCTCACGACGCTCGATTTCTCGGAGCTATCGAAAGTTGCGCCCGAACGCTCGCTGATCGAGGTCCGTAAGAAGCACGCCGGCCGCAATAACAACGGGCACATCACCGTGCGTCACCGTGGCGGGGGCACGCGGCGGATCTATCGCATCGTCGATTTCAAGCGTGGTAAAGACGGAGTTCCGGCGAAGGTCGCAACGATCGAATACGATCCGAACCGGTCGTGTCGTATCGCGCTGCTTAACTATCGCGACGGAGAGAAGCGGTACATCCTCGCGCCGCTCGGTCTGAAAGTCGGCGAGCTCGTCGAATCGGGACCGAACGCCGATATCAAGATCGGCAACGCGCTGCCGATTCGCAACATTCCGGTCGGCACGGTCATTCACAACATCGAGCTGCGGGCCGGACAAGGAGGTAAGCTGGTGCGCTCTGCCGGCGTCTCGGCTCAGCTTATGGCAAAGGAAGACGAGTACTCGCAAGTGCGCATGCCCTCCGGCGAAGTGCGCAAGATTCATATCGAGTGCCGCGCGACTATCGGTCAACTCGGAAACATCGAACACGAAAATCAGGTCATCGGTAAGGCTGGACGCATGCGTCACCTCGGCAAACGGCCGAGCGTCCGCGGGATCGCAATGAATCCCGTCGATCACCCGCACGGTGGTGGTGAGGCGCGCTCGACATCGGGACGCCCGCCGACGACGCCGTGGGGTCAAATGACCATGGGCAAGAAGACGCGCCGCAACAAGCGTACCTCCAAAATGATCGTGCGTCGCCGAGGTTCTAAATAATGGCGCGGTCGTTAAAGAAGGGGCCGTACGTCGCCCCACATTTGGTGCAGAAGATCGAGCGGCTCAACGAAACGCGCGAGCGTCGCGTCATCAAGACGTGGAGCCGCGCTTCGACCGTTCTTCCGACGATGGTCGGGCACACGATCGGCGTGCATAACGGCAAGATGCACATACCGGTCTACATCACCGAGAACATGGTCGGTCACAAGCTCGGTGAGTTCGCGCCGACGCGCCACTTCCGCGGCCACGGCGGCGAGAAGGCTACGGTCAAGACGTGACGGATAGCATGCCGCAAGCGGTCGCGCACCTGCGCTTCGTCCGCACGGCGCCGCGCAAGCTGCGCCGAGTCGCCGACGCGATTCGCGGAAAGAGCGTTCGCGAAGCGCTCGTGCTGCTGAAGTTTGCCGAGGTCTACGCCGCCGAGCCGATCGAAAAGCTCGTCCGCAGCGCGGTCGCAAACGCCGGCAACAATCACAACATGAACGCCGACGAGCTTTACATTTCCCGCATCACCGTCGATGGCGGGCCGGGCGGCCGTTTTACGAAACGGCTCGACCCGCGCGCGCAAGGACGCGCGGCATTCAAACGCAAGCGTCTTTCGCATGTAACCGTCGTCGTCACGGAATCGCCGCCGGTTAAACGCGGCAAGAAAGCCGCCGGTGCGTCGGTGCAGGCGGCGCGAGTAACGCGACGAGCCGCGCCGGATGCATCGACGGCCTCGCGTCGCAAGAAGAGCGGGGCGCGCAAGCGGGTCGCTGCGGCGGCCGCCGCCGGCGAAGGCAGCGAAAGCAAGGAAGTATAGATGGGGCAGAAGATCCATCCGGTCGGCATGCGCTTGGGAATCACGCGCACTTGGGACAGCCGCTGGTTCGAAAAGAAGCACTACGTTGATTGGCTGCACGAAGACGTCGCCATCCGCAAGTCGTTCAATCGCTGGATGCGCTCGGCGTCGATTAGTAAGATTGAGATCGAACGGCGTGCCAATCAAGCGCGGGTGATCGTCAACACCGCCAAGCCGGGCATCATCATCGGTAAACGCGGGGTCGGCATTGACGACATTCGCAAGAATCTCGAGCTGCTCACCGGTAAGACGGTCGCCGTCAACGTCATGGAGATCCAGCATCCGGAGCTCGACGCGCGACTCGTCGCGCAGAACATCGTCGATCAGCTGGAAAAGCGGATCGCCTTCAGGCGCGCGATGAAGCAGGCGATCATGCGGACGATGCGAGCCGGCGCGCGCGGCGTCAAGGTTCAGGTATCGGGGCGCTTGGGCGGGGCCGAGATCGCGCGCACCGAGCATAACGCCGACGGCAAGGTTCCGCTTCACACGCTGCGCGCCGACATTGACTACGCACAAGTGGAAGCCTTTACGACCTTTGGCCGCATCGGCGTGAAGGTCTGGATCTATCGAGGCGAAGTTCTGCCCGATCAACCGCGTGGCGACGGAGCACTGACGCGAACCGGCGATCGTGGACGCGAGCGTCGCGACCGCGGCGGCCGTGGACGTGGACGCGAGCCTCGCATGCCGCAGGCTGCACCGCGCTCGATACCCGAGACGGTGGCCGAGCCCGTTTCCGAGCCGGTCGTTGAGCCCGTGATCGAGCCCGCTATCGCGTCGGCTCCCCAACCCGCCGTCGAACCGATTGCGCAACACGTCGCGGCGCCCGTCGCCGAGCCGATCTCGGATCCGGTCGTTGCGCCGCTCCCAGAGACGTTCGCAACGCCTGCGCCGCCGGATGCCGGCGATGAGGTAACGCAATAAGATGCTGACGCCGAAAAGAGTCAAGTGGCGCAAGGTGCAGCGCGGCCGAATGTCGGGTGCGGCGGTGCGCGGAAACTCGCTGAGCTTCGGTGACTTCGGTCTGCAGGCGATGGAGCCGTGCTGGATGTCCAACCGGCAGATCGAAGCGGCGCGTATCGCCATGACGCGTTACATCAAACGCGGCGGCAAAGTCTGGATCAAGGTCTTTCCGGATAAGCCCGTGACGAAGAAGCCGGCTGAGGTTCGGATGGGTTCGGGAAAAGGAAACCCCGAGGGCTGGGTCGCGGTCGTTCGTCCGGGGCGGGTGCTCTTCGAGCTTTCGGGCGTCGCGCCCGCGGTCGCTCGCGAGGCACTGCGCCGCGCCGCTGCAAAACTGCCGATCGATACCAAGATCGTCGCGCGTGAGGAGGCCTAACGTGCAGAGGAAAGAGCTCGAGGGATTGCGCGAACTCACCGTCAAGGAGCTGCAGCAGAAGGCTCGCGACGTAAAGTCGGAGCTCTTCAATCTGCGGTTCGCGCTGCGCACCGGTCACTTGACCGACTTCAGCAAGATTCGCGCGATGCGCCGCTCCTATGCGCAAATTCAAACGATCATCTGTGAGAAACGGCTTGCCGAGGGAGAGCATGGAGCAGCCTAGCAATTCTACCTCGCGCCAAGAGACGGCTCGGGGAAAACGTCGTATTAAGCAAGGGCGAGTTGCCTCGAACAAGATGGAGAAGACGATCGTCGTCGTCTCTGAGACGCGCGTGCCGCATCGGGCTTACGGCAAAATCGTTCGCAAGTCGGCCCGCTTCAAGGCGCACGACGAGCGCAACGAGGCGAACGTGGGCGACGTCGTCCGGATCGCCGAGTGCCGTCCGCTCTCGCGCGAGAAACGCTGGCGCCTGATCGAGATCGTGGAGCGCGCGAAGTGATCCAGCAAGAAACGCGGCTCAAAGTTGCCGATAACAGCGGAGCGCGCGAGCTGCTCGTGATTCACGTGAGCGGTGGCGGCCGGCACGTCTACGCGCACGTAGGCGACGTGGTCGTCGGCACGGTCAAGAGCGCGATTCCGGGTGCGGCGGTCAAGAAGGGCCAAGTCGTCAAGGCCGTCGTCGTACGGACGAGCGCGCCCGTTCGACGCGTGGACGGCTCGGTCGTTCGCTGCGACGACAACGCGTGCGTGATTATCAAAGGCGAAAAGGATAACCTCGACCCGCGCGGGACGCGAGTCTTCGGTCCGGTGATGCGCGAGCTGCGCGAGCGCGGGTTTCTGAAGATCGCATCGCTCGCCCCTGAGGTGCTGTAGGCGATGAAAGCAACGATTCTCAAAGGCGACACAGTGATGGTCCGGCGCGGTAAAGAGCGCGGCAAGCGAGGCACGGTCAAAGACGTGCAGGCTCGCACCGCGACGGTCGAAGGCGTCAACATCGTCAAGCGTCACGCAAAGCAGCAAGGGCAGCAGCAGTCGTCCATGGGCAAAGCGATGCAGACCGGCGGCATCATCGAGAAGGAGGCCGCGCTGCCTCTCTCGGCGTTGCAGTACGTCTGCGAGAAATGCAAGGCGCCGACGCGCCTGCGCCGTGGCCGCACGGCCGACGGCACGGTGCATCGCATCTGCGCGCGCTGCGGCGAACCGGCCCGCGACTCGGCGAAGGGAGCGTAAGGCGTGGCTGAACGGTTAAAAGAGATGTACCAGCAACAGATTCGTCCGAAGCTTCAAGAGCGCTTTGGGTATAAGAACGTCAATCAAATTCCAAGGCTGGAAAAGGTCGTCGTTAACATGAGCGTTGGTGAGGCGATCGCCAACCCGAAGGCGCTCGATGCGGCGGTGAGCGAGTTGACCGCGATCACCGGTCAGCGGCCGATCGTTACGAAAGCAAAGAAGTCGATCGCAGCCTTTAAGCTTCGCGCCGGGACGAACCTCGGTGCCAAGGTAACGCTTCGCGGCGATCGGATGTACGTCTTCGTTGACAAGCTTTTCAACGTCGTGCTGCCGCGCATTCGCGACTTCCGCGGTTTGCCGGCCAAGTCGTTCGACGGGCGTGGAAACTACAACCTCGGCCTACGCGAGCAACTGGTCTTTCCGGAAATCAACTACGATAAAGTCGATAAAACGCGCGGAATGGACGTGACCATCGTGACGACCGCCAAGACCGACGAAGAGGCATCGGAGTTCCTCGTTGCGATGGGATTGCCGTTGCAGAAGGGCCGGAACTAGTGGCCAAAACAAGTTTAATCATTAAGTCGCAGCGCAACCCGAAGTTCGGGGTTCGCCGGCACAACCGGTGCAGAGTCTGCGGACGGCCACGCGGCTATCTACGGAAATTCGCCATGTGCCGAATTTGTTTTCGCGAGAACGCGCACGCGGGCGTCGTCCCGGGCGTAACCAAGGCCTCGTGGTGAAGGAGGCGAGCAAGTGTCGATAACCGATCCAATCGCAGACATGCTTACGCGCATTCGTAACGCCAACACGGCAAACCATAAGACGGTCGACGTGCCGGCGTCACGCGTCAAACATGCGATAGCGCGGATCCTGCAAGATGAGGGCTTCATTGAAGGCTTCGAGCGAATCGACGGAGGCCCGCAGGGAACGATTCGCATCGCGCTTCGTTACGGCCCCGAGAAGGAGAAGATCATCACCGGATTGCGCCGCATCTCGCGTCCAGGACTGCGCGTCTACACGCCCAAGACCGAGATACCGCGCGTGCTAGGCGGCCTCGGCTTGGTCATCATCTCTACGCCGCAGGGTATCATGTCGGGCAAGCGGGCGAAGAAACAGGGCGTCGGCGGCGAGGTTCTCGCGTATGTGTGGTAAGCCATGTCGCGCATAGGAAAGCTTCCGGTTACGGTGCCGTCCGGCGTCGAAGTTAAGCTCGAGGCCGGCCAAGTTCTCGTGAGCGGTCCGAAGGGCCATTTGCGCCAACGCATTCTCGTTGACGTCGTCGATGTGAGCATGACCGACGGTAAGGTCGTCGTCGCGCGCAAGGGCGACGCCAAAGTACATCGCAGCGCCCACGGTCTGACGCGCACGCTCATCGCGAACATGGTGGAGGGCGTCAGCAAGGGCTTTCGCAAGAGCCTCGAGATCAGCGGCGTCGGTTATCGCGCTGCGAAGTCGGGCGAGCGCTTGAACTTGAGCCTCGGCTATTCGCATCCGGTCGCTTTCGAAGCGCCTGCCGGCATCTCACTCTCCGTCGAGGGCCAGAACAGGATTCACGTCGACGGCATCGACAAGCAAGCCGTCGGCCAAGTAGCAGCCGAGATCCGGCGCTTGCGCGAGCCCGAGCCGTACAAGGGCAAGGGCATCCGCTACGAAGGCGAGCGGATTCGCAAGAAACTCGGCAAGGCCGGAAAGGCGGCAAAGAAATAATGAGCAAGGCCGAAGCTCGGCGCGAACGGCACGTACGTCTGCGCAAGAAGGTTTCAGGATCGCAAGAACGCCCGCGCTTGTACGTGCGCCGGTCGCTTCATCATCTCTACGCGATCCTTATCGACGACTCGCGCGGCCATACGCTGGCCGCCGTATCGACGCTCGACAAGTCGGTCACTGGCGAGCTTGCGTCAAAGACAAACGTCGAGGCGGCAAAGGCCCTCGGCAATGCGATCGCAGCCAAGGCGAAGGCTGCCGGAATATCGGACGTGGTCTTCGATCGTGGAGGCTACAAATATCACGGCCGCGTGCGCGCGCTTGCCGATGCGGCTCGTGAAGCGGGGTTACACTTCTAATGCAATATCGGGGTCGCGACCGCGATGGCAGCGGACTCGAAGAGACCGTGGTGCGCGTGAACCGCGTCGCAAAAGTGGTCAAGGGCGGAAAACGCTTTAGCTTTAGCGCCCTCGTCGTCGTCGGCGACCGCAAAGGCAAAGTCGGCTTCGCAATCGGCAAAGCCGGCGAGGTTCCGGAGGCGATTCGCAAGGCCGTCGAGCAGGCCCGCAAGAGCCTCGTCACCGTTGCGATGGTCGAGCGGACGATTCCTTACGAGGTGCGCCACGAGGTCGGCGCCGCCACAGTCCTGCTCAAACCCGCCGCACCCGGGACCGGAGTCATCGCCGGCGGCTCGATGCGGGCAGTTCTCGAACTCGCCGGAATACACGACATCCTCACCAAATGCCTCGGCACCAACAATCCGATCAACGTCGTCATGGCGACCGTCTCGGCTCTCAAGTCGCTGCGCACGCCCGAACAAGTTGCGGCAATGCGCGGCAAGACCGTCAAAGAAATTTACTTAGCGTGATATGGCAAACGAAGCAATGCTAAAACTTGGGGCGCTCAAGCCCGTACCTGGGAGCCGGCCGAAGCGCCAGCGCATCGGTCGCGGCCACGGGTCGGGTATGGTCAAGACGGGCGGCGAAGGCGGTAAGGGCCAGACCGTCCGCTCCGGCGGCGGTAAGGGACCGGCCTTCGAGGGCGGTCAGACCGCCTGGGCGCGTCGGCTTCCGCATCGGCGTGGCTACTCGCAAAAGGCGCGCGACCGCGGCCACTTCGGAACGCGGCTCGCCGTCGTCAACCTGCAGCGTCTCGCGCAATGGGATCCCGCCGTCGAGATTACTCCCGACTCGTTGCAAGAACGCGGGCTCGTTAAAGCGGTGCGCGACGGGGTCAAGATTCTCGGTGCGTTAGGCGACACGACGCTGCCGGCCGGTTTGCGTATGCGTCACGTGCTCTTTTCGAAGAGTGCTCGCGAAACGCTCGTCGCCGCGGGCGCCACCATCGAAGACGTCACGTGACCGTCATCCTGAGCTTGTCGAAGGACGCTGATGTTCGATAACCTCCGCGCGGCGGTGCTCGTCCCCGAAATCCGCCAGCGCGTCCTTTTCGTCTTCTTTGCCTTCGCGTGGTTCGTCTTCATGATCCACGTGCAGCTTCCCAACGTCAATCAAGCCGCCTGGCAGCGCGTTCTCCAAAGCGGCGCGTTCTACAATCTGCTCGGCTTCCTCTCCGGCGGAGCGCTCCAGAAGCTCTCGATCATCGCGATGGGCATCACGCCGTACATCAACGCCTCGATCATCATGCAGTTGATGACCGTCGTCTTGCCGCAGCTCGAGGAGATGGCGAAGAAAGGCGGCGAGGAGGGCCGGAAAAAGATCAGTCAGTACACGCGCTGGCTGACGATCGTGCTCGCTACGGTCCAAGGGACGTTCATGGCGATTTCGATGGAACGCTCCGGCGTCTTTTACGACACGAGCACCTGGTATCTGCTCTACGCGATCGTCGCGATGGTCGGCGGCACGCTCTTTCTGATGTGGCTCGGCGAGCAGATCAGCGATAAGGGTATCGGCAACGGCGTCTCGCTGATCATCTTCATTGGAATCGTTCTGCGCTATCCGCAGTACGTTACCCAGACGTACGCGTCGGCAAGCCAAGGCGCCGAATCGCTGCTTAATTTGCTGCTCTACATCGTGATCGCAATCCTCGTCATCGTCTCGATCGTCTTTCTCTACCAGGGGCAGCGGCGCGTGCCGGTCCAACAGGCGCGGCGAGTCGTCGGGCGCAAGATGTTCGCCGGCCGGTCAACCTATATTCCGCTGCGCCTAAACAACGCCGGCGTCATCTCGATCATCTTTGCGATCTCGATCCTGCTGCTGCCGCAGCAGGCGCTCGGGTGGTTCGGGCATGGCGCGGGCGCGCAGCCGACGTTCGTGCACCTCTTCGGACCCTTCGAGTTTCCGACCAACCCGGCCGCGCTAGCGAGCGTCTTCAACGTCTGGTTCTCGCCCAACGGCGTGATCTACAACATCGTCTATTTTGGGCTGGTCGTCATCTTCACGTTCTTCTACAGCTCGGTCGTGCTCAATACTCGCGACGTTGCCGATAATCTGAAGAAGACCGGTGCCTTCGTCCCCGGGATTCGTCCGGGGCAGCCGACCGTCGATTACCTCAACAAGATCTTGATGCGAATCACGACGGCAGCGGCGATCTATCTCGGTCTTCTGGCAGTTTTGCCGGGTGCTTTCCAACGCGGCCTGTCGATCACGACCTTCTATTTGGGCTCGACGTCGTTATTGATCGTGGTCGGCGTGGCGCTCGACACGATCACGCAGATCGAGGCGCGCCTTGCTATGCGAGACTATCGCGGCTTTATCAAACGGTAACGATAGTCCCGACCTCATGCACATAATCTTTCTGGGGCCCCCCGGTGCGGGAAAAGGAACGCAGGCGCGACTGCTACACGAGCACTTCGGCGTCGAGCAGATCTCGACCGGCGATCTCCTGCGCGCCAACCTGGCGCGTGGAACGAAGCTCGGAAAAGAAGCGGAAGAGTATATGCGCCTTGGCCGGCTCGTTCCCGACGCGCTGGTCATCGGGATGATCGAGCACGAGCTCGAACGAGCGCACGACGGTTTTGTGATCGACGGGTTCCCGCGAACGGTCGCTCAGGCTGAGGCTCTCGACGCGTCGCTCGCGCGGTGGCGTTGCCCGCTGGATGCAGCGATTCTTTTTAGCGGCGAACGTTCCGCGCTGGTCGCGCGCCTAGCCGCGCGCTGGACGAATCCTCGCAACGGCCGAACGTACAATGCTCTGACGAATCCTCCGAAAGTAGCGGGCATCGACGACGAAGACGGCGGCAGACTCGTCCAGCGCGAGGACGACCGTCCCGAAACGGTCGCAAAACGGTTGGAAGTTTACGACCTGCAGACGCGGCCGCTGATCGCATATTACCGCAAGGCAGGAAAGCTGGTCGAGGTTGACGCGCTCGCGAGCGTCAAAGCGGTTTCGGACCGGATTGCTGGGGCAGTCGGCGCGGAGCCGGCGCACAACTGATGGTCACGCTCAAGTCGGCGCGCGAGATCGAAGCGATGCGTCGCAGCGGCAAGGTAACGGCGCAAGTTTTGACGGGGCTGATGAAGGCCGCGCGTCCCGGCATGTCCACGAGTGAGCTCGACGAGCTGGCCGAACGCGGTATTCGTAAAGCGGGCGGCGTGCCGACTTTCAAAGGCTATAATGGCTTTCCCGGATCGATTTGCGCGTCCGTCAACGAGGAGGTCGTGCACGGAATCCCCGGCCCGCGCGTTTTGCGCGAGGGCGATCTTCTTTCGAT
Source organism: Vulcanimicrobiota bacterium (assembly GCA_963748875.1). Lineage (GTDB taxonomy): Bacteria > Vulcanimicrobiota > Vulcanimicrobiia > Vulcanimicrobiales > Vulcanimicrobiaceae > Cybelea. Next base: position 2,586,219 of record CAVVKC010000001.1, on the reverse strand, counting down.
CGACATTGGCACGACGCTCGACGGCTACGTCAGCGACAGTGCAGTAACCGTTCCCGTCGGGAACATTTCGCAAACCGCCCGCCACCTTCTCGACGTTACGAGGGAGTGTCTCACGGTGGGAATCGCGCAGATGGAGCGCGGCAAGCACGTCGGAGATATCGGGGCGGCGGTGCAGGCGCATGCCGAGCGGCACGGATACGGAGTCGTGCGCGAGCTCGTCGGACACGGAGTCGGCAGGGCAATGCACGAGGAGCCGCAGGTCCCCAACTACGGAGAACCCGGGACGGGCATGGAACTGCGCCCCGGTTTGGTGCTGGCGCTCGAGCCGATGATCACACAGGGGGGCCCGAAGATTCGCATTCTCGCCGACCGCTGGACAGTCGTCACCACAGATGGTAAGCTCGCAGCGCACTTCGAGCATACGGTGGCGCTGACGGAGGATGGCCCGAGGATTTTAACCCTACGGGACTTTGCGGAGGATCCCGCCATCGAGCGGTACCGTCCGCCGCAGGAAGCGATTGCATAAGAGGTGCTCCGTTAGTGGCGCGCAAGCGGGGCGGACGCCCTCCTCGCGGCAAAGCAAGTGTGGAGAAAGCCGCGAAAACGGCCACGCCAAAGGAAGAGGCAATCGAGGTCGAGGGCACGATCGTGGAACCGCTGCCCAACGCGATGTTTAGAGTCGAGTTGACCAACGGACATCGCGTCCTGGCGCACGTCTCGGGGAAAATTCGGATGAATTTCATCCGCATTCTGCCCGGAGATCGCGTCCTCGTCGAGCTCTCGCCCTACGACCTGACGCACGGCCGAATAACGTATAGATATAAATGAATTCGACGAAGTCCCTAAGTGGGAGGCGCGCAGCCCGGGGCGAAGCGCCGTACAAAATGACAACGATAGTTTGGACGCCCCAGGGGGCGTTTCAAGCGAGCCAAAATGTGAAAGGCGCCCATGGGACGGGGGCCCCACTTAAATGGGGGGCGCGCAGCCCGGGGCGAAGCGCCGTACAATAATGAAAGTCAGACCCTCGGTAAAGAAAATCTGCGAGAAATGCAAGATCATCCGTCGTCGCGGCAAGGTGCGGGTGATTTGCGAAGTCAACCCCAAGCACAAACAGGTACAGGGGTAGTAAGGCCCTGCGACAGGCTCAGGCTTAAAGACCAAAAAGGAAACTTAATAAAATATGGCACGTATCGCCGGCATCGATCTCCCGCGCGAGAAGCGCGTTGAAGTTGCGCTGACCTACATCTTCGGCATTGGCGCAACGACCGCGCGCAAGTTGCTCGCCTTTGCGGGCGTGGATCCCGACCTGCGCGTGAAAGCCATGAGCGAAGAAGACGAAAAGAAACTGCGCGATGCAATCGATTCGCTGCAGTTGCGAGTTGAAGGCGACCTTCGCCGCGAGGTGCAGGGGAACATCAAGCGGCTGATGGACATCGGCTGTTACCGAGGGCTCCGCCATCGGCGCGGCTTGCCGGTTCGCGGTCAGCGAACCAAGACAAACGCACGAACGCGCAAAGGTCCCAAGCGTACCGTCGCCGGCAAGAAAAAGACTCTAGCCAAGAAGTAGATGCGCCGTCAGTTGTTGTCATCCTGAGCCCTTCGACTTTGCTCGGGACGGGCTCCGTCGAAGGACGAGGCGACAACGAGATGCGCCAAATTAGAGCTTTCTCGTTTTGAAGGCCGTTATCACCGCAGGCGGCCGCATCGACGGCGAGTTTGCGGCGCTCGCCGGAACCGATGTGAAAGCGCTTGCGCCCGTTCGGGGTGCGACGATGTTGCAACGAGTGATCGACGCCTTACGCGCTGCGGGTGTCACCGGGATCGCGGTCGTAGGAGGGGACGAGGTGAAGGCCGCGTGCGCCTCGGCGGTCGATCGTTTCGTCGTGGAAAGCCCTTCGGGCAGCGAGAATTTGCTGCGCGCGCTGCGTGCTTGGCCTAACGAGGAACGGCTTCTTTACGCGACCAGCGATTTGCCCTACGTGACGTCCGCGGCGGCCGCGGATTTCGTCAATCGCGCCGGGCATGGTACCCTTGCCGTCGCACTTGCGGAGTTTGCCGACTTCAACGCGCGTTTTCCCGGCGCGCCATCTTTTGGGATCCGGCTTGGCCGCGAGCGCGTCGTCAACGGGGGGTTGTTCTCGATTCCGCCGGGAGCCGGCGAGAAGCTCGCTGCAATAGCGACGCGCTTTTTCGAAGCTCGAAAGAAACCGTGGCGGATGGCGAGCCTGGTCGGTCCGGCGGTGTTGATCCGCTTTCTCTCCGGAAGATTGCGCGTCTCGGATCTGGAAACGATGGCGCTGCACGTGCTGCAGGTTCCCGCGCAGGCCCTTCGCGGCTGCGCTCCGGAACTCGCCTTCGACGTGGATACGGTCCTTGAATACCGGTATGCCTGCGCGCACCGTTAGTCCGTTTCGCCTAGCGCTTTTCTGGCTGGGCATTCAAGCCGTGTGGGGCGCGCTTTTGGGAATCTCGCTACAGTCGCGCACGATCGAACTCGCTGCGAGCAACCCCGTAATAGCATACGGCCGGCTTGCGACCGTCGGCGCGGCAACGGCGGCGATAGTGCAAATCGTCGTCGGTCTTTGGTCCGACGCGCGCCGGCGGCGCGGGAGCCGTCGCATCGAGTTCTATGTTGCCGGCGCGATCGGCGGCACCGCGGCGATCGCTTTTTTTTACGACGCGCAGACGTTTTTCGCGCTAACGGTCGCGTACGTCGCGCTGCAGGCGGCGCTGAACGTGGCAATCGGTCCGTATCAGGCGATTATTCCGGACTTCGTCGAGCGGATACGAATCGGGAACGCGTCGTCGTGGATGGCGGCACTGCAGTCGGCGGGAAACGCGATCGGCGCGCTTTGCGCGAGCTTCATAACCAATGCGCGGGCGCTGGGGGCGGCACTTGGCGCGCTGTTGCTCGTAACCACTGCCATAACGTCGTCGCACGCGCACAAGCTTCCGCTGCGCGATTCCCCCGAACGTGTCGGAGGTCTGCGCGTGACGCGACCGTTCGTGGATTTGTTTGTGTCGCGCGCGCTTGTGTACGTCGGGTTTTACACGCTGCTCGGCTATCTGCTCTTCTACGTCGAAAGTGTGCTCGGGGCTGCGACGCTCGCCGATGCCCGCCGTCAAACCGGAATCCTGATATTCACTTTTACGTTGGTCGGCGCGCTTGGCGCCGCGCTCGCAGCGCGTCCGAGCGACCGGCGCGACAAACGCTTGGTGGCGACTATTGGGGGCAGCGTCTTTATCCTGGCGTTGGCGGTTTTCATCGCGGCGCACTCCTTTGGCGGCGTGGCCGCCGCTACGCTGATTGCCGGGGTCGGTTGGGGCGTCTTTCTCGTCGCCGACTGGGCGATCGCTTGCCGGGTGCTGCCGCCGGCCGCGATGGCCTCGGCCATGGGGGTCTGGAATCTAGCGATCGTACTGCCCCAGATCGCCGCACCCGCTCTCACCACCCTCGTGCTGCAGTATTTGTCCTTGGCGGGGAGCGCCGCAGCGCCTAGAGTGGCCTTTGGGCTAGCACTCATCGAAACGCTTGCCGGCATCGCTTGGTTATGGAGGTTGTCGCCCGCCGTCATAGCAGGCTAGCGGGCGGCAGCAGACCCAGGAAGGCACCCTTCCGCATGATCTTTTCAGCAGCGTGACGAACCATTCAGCAGGCATGACCTGCAATACTCGATTCGAACAGAAGGTTCCCTAAGGAGGTACTCAATGAACCGACTGAGCACCGGAGTGCTCGCGGCGTTGATCGCAACGCTTTGCGGGTTGAACGCGGTAGCCGCTCCGTCGACTGCGACGCAAGGAAACACTGGAAACGGCGTCGCGCAGGCGGGCGGAGCTCCGCCGGCGGACTTCGGAAGTCCGCCGTCCGGCCAGATTCCAATCCTTTTTAACGATCATCACGTCTACAGTAAGCCCGATCTTCTCAAACAGGGTCGCGTCCTTGCCGCATTGGTCAAGGGCGGTACGATCCTGATTCCGTTGCGCTCGATGTTCGAGCAGATGGGTGCGACGGTCTCGTGGGATGCCGGGAGCAAAACGGCGACGGTAACCAAACCGGGCGCCGAGGTCAAGGTGACGGTCGGCAAGCCCGAAGTAGTCATCAACGGCGAGTCTCGTCCGCTGGACGTTCCGCCGGAGATCTACCAGGGCGTCGTCGTCGTGCCGGTCCGTGTGATTTCGGAAGGCATGGGGGCATACGTGCAGTGGGTTCCCGACAAGCGGCTCGTGGTGGTGCGGTACATTCCCGCAACGCCGCCGCCGAGTCCGGCACCGCCGCCGCCGCCCGCTCCGCCGCCGCCGCCACCACCGACGCCGGCACCAGTCCACCCGCCAAACGTTGTCTTCATTGCGGGCGACTATCTCTTCAATCCGAAGGTCTACAACCAGTTCTCGCCGGGCAGCGGTGGCGCGGGGGGCTCGTTCAGCGTCCGTGGCGGCGTTGAGTTCGACGCGATTGGCCTGCCGTTTATGATCGCGGCGACTTACACGAACTGGCAGTATCCGCACAATTGCGGCGTTCCGCAAGCCCAAGCAAACCTCAACAACGCGGCTGAGTGCTTCGTCACCGTCATCGGCAGTCGAGGCGCAACGTACGTGCCGGCCTTTACGGCCGTCGATCGAAATATCGACGTACGTTTTGGCTACCGGATCTTCAATCCGCACGTCTACATCGCAATCGGTTACATCTGGGGTTCGAATAACTACGGCTATCCGACCTTAAATGCAGTCGGCGGCGGCCTTGAAAAGCTGCCGGACTTCGGCCACAAGTTCGATTACTACGGTTCCATCTACTACTATCCGAACTTTAGCGGATCGTTCACCACCGGCGGCAACGCCGTCCCGCCGAACGAAACCTTCGGCGTCGGTTACAATCTGTTGAAGTACCAAGTCGGAGTTTCGTATGCGGTCATCCCATCAGTCGCCATCGAAGGCGGCTGGATGGGCGAGAACGCCGCGAATAAGAACAACTTCCCGATCTCGGCAACCTTCAACGGTGCCTACGCCGGGTTGCTGTTCTTCCTACCGTTCTAGCTAACAGTCAACGCGGGTCTGCGGGCAGGGCGCTCCCTTCAAAGGAGCGCCCTGCTCTCGTTATGCCTGCGCATTGGTCTTTCGTGAGACTTTCGGGAAGAGCTAGGCCGCCCGGCAGTTAGGGCGTTGCACTATCGGGGAACAACGGGTATCGTGTGTTTGTGCGAGCAGCGACAGGCCAGGCGCTCGCTCGCATAGTGGAATTTTAAAGGAGGCACTCGTGAAACGACTGAGCACCGGAGTACTCGTAGCGTTGATCGCAACGCTTTGCGGGTTGAACGCGGTAGCCGCTCCGTCGACTGCGACGCAAGGAAACGCGGGAAACGGCGTCGCGCAGGCGGGCGGAGCTCCGCCGGCGGACTTCGGAAGTCCGCCGTCCGGCCAGATTCCAATCCTTTTTAACGATCATCACGTCTACAGTAAGCCCGATCTTCTCAAACAGGGTCGCGTCCTTGCCGCATTGGTCAAGGGCGGTACGATCCTGATTCCGTTGCGCTCGATGTTCGAGCAGATGGGTGCGACGGTCTCGTGGGATGCCGGGAGCAAAACGGCGACGGTAACCAAACCGGGCGCCGAGGTCAAGGTGACGGTCGGCAAGCCCGAAGTAGTCATCAACGGCGAGTCTCGTCCGCTGGACGTTCCGCCGGAGATCTACCAGGGCGTCGTCGTCGTGCCGGTCCGTGTGATTTCGGAAGGCATGGGGGCATACGTGCAGTGGGTTCCCGATAGGCGGCTCGTGGTGGTGCGGTACATTCCCGCAACGCCGCCGCCGAGTCCGGCACCGCCACCGCCCGCTCCGCCGCCGCCGCCACCACCGACGCCGACCCCAAGGCCGGCGCTGAACGAGCTCTTTGTGGCGGGCGATTACATCATCTCACCGCGAGTCTACAACGAGTTCAGTCCCGGCAACACGGGCAATAGCTCTTTTGCAGTTCGGGGCGCGGGCGAGTTCGATCTCGGAAAGATACCCTTCATGGTGGAAGGCGCCTACGCACACTGGCAGTACCCGCACAACTGCAACGGTTTCATCCCGGGAACGCAGACCTACGTGCCGGAGTGCTTCGTAACGACGATCGGCGGCGCGGGCAGCACGCCGGTGCTCGTTACTTCGCCGCTCGCCGATCAAAACGTTGACGTGCGATTGGCGGTGCGCGTTCTCAATCCGCGGGTCTACATTGGCATCGGCTATATGTGGCTCTCGACCAACTACGGCTACCCCAACATGCAAAGCTTTGGCTTCGGCGGGGAAAAGCTGCCGGATCTCAATCAGGCGCTCTCGTTCTTCGGCAGCGTTTGGTACTATCCGAACGTCCACGGATCGTATACGACGACCCCACCGTCCTCGTCGACCATTCCATCGGCCTCGTACAATCTCGCGTACAACATCCTCAAGTACCAGATCGGAGTCACCTACGCCATCGGGAATAGTCCCGTATTCATCGAGGGCGGCTGGATGGGCGACAGCTGGACTAACAAGGAAAACGCGCCGATCAATCGCTCATATAACGGGCCGTTTGCCGGCCTCGGCGTCCGGTTCTTCTATCCGTAGATTCAGCGGGGGCCCGGCCGCTAGCCGGTCCCCCCTTGCCTTTGCCCCCACTCTGCAGGTAAAATAACCGCTTGGGCCTTCTCAGGCCCACCGTCGTCATCAGTTTTCACGGGCAAAGAACGGAGAGGTTTTGGCCGCCAAGAAGCAATCGAAATCGCGACGTAAGCGCGAGGTCAAGAACGTCCAGGCGGGCGTCGCTCACGTCCACGCTTCCTTCAACAACACGATCGTTACGATCAGCGACCCTCATGGAGGTGTCGTTTCTTGGGCGTCGGCCGGCAATCTCGGGTTCAAAGGCTCGAAAAAGTCGACCCCATTCGCAGCCCAGATGGCCGCCGAAGCGGCCGCCCGCAAGGCCATGGAGCACGGCATGAGGTCAACGGAAGTGCTCGTGAAGGGCCCCGGCGCTGGGCGGGAGGCCGCGATCCGCTCGCTCCAGGCTGCCGGTCTTGAGATTACGATGATCAAGGACGTGACGCCGATCCCGCACAACGGCTGCCGGCCGCCGAAACGACGACGGGTCTAGAGAGTATGTCGCGCTATATTGGGCCGGTCTGCCGGCTCTGTCGCCGAGAGACCGCCGCCAGTAAGACCGGCGAGAAGATCAAGCTCTTCCTTAAAGGCGACCGTTGCCTCTCGCGCAACTGCGCCGTCGAGCGGCGCGGTACCGCTCCGGGGCAGAAGACCGCCGGCAAGTCCCGCACCAAAGTCTCCGAGTACGGGCGCCAACTTCGTGAAAAGCAGAAGATGCGCCGGTATTATGGCGTGCACGAAACGCAGTTCGAAAACTACTTCCGCGAGGCCGCGCGCGTGCCCGGACAGACCGGCCGCACCTTCTTACAGCTTCTCGAGCGCCGCCTCGATAACGTCGTCTACCGCTTGAATCTGGCGACGAGTCGCGCGCAGGCGCGTCAGCTGGTGACCCACCGTCACTTCCGCGTGAATGGGCGCCTTGTCAACATTCCGTCCTACGTCGTGCGCGCCGGTGACGTAATATCAATTGCGCCGAACAGCTTGAAGTCGCCGGTCTTTGGGGCAAATCTCGAAGTCGCGCAGAGCCGCCGGCCGCCCGAGTGGCTCGAGTGGAACGACCAAGAGAGGACGGCCAAGGTAGTGCAAGCGCCGCCGCGCGAACAGATCGACACGCCGGTCGACGAGCAACTGATCGTCGAGTACTATTCACGCTAAACCTTTGGCCTCGCCACGTTCCGGCGAGGACCGTCTGACCAAGCACCGCAGCGGGATAGCGGAGGCGCGAGGCAGTCGATAAGAGCGCCACAGGACGTGGCGCGATGAATGTGTCCAAGCCGGAACGTGGCGAGGGCAAAGCTCACCCACTGCTGCTAGGCGTACGATCGTGACCGGGATCGGTCGCGGATAACGTAAGTAGCGAAAAGGAAATAGAACCACATGACTACCATGTTGGAAGCGCCCGTCGGCGCGACCATTGAAGTTCGCGAGCGCCGCGACAACTACGCCAAATTCGTGATCGAGCCGCTCGAGCGCGGCTTTGGTATCACGCTCGGCAACGCATTGCGCCGCGTGCTGCTCAGCTCGATTCCGGGCGCGGCCGTCACTTACATGAAGATCGACGGCGTATTGCACGAGTTCTCGACCATACCGGGGATGGTTGAGGATACGATCGCGTTGATGCTCAACCTCAAGGGGCTTCCCGTCAAGCTCAACAGCGACGAGCCGAAAGTCCTGACGCTCTCGGTCAGCGGTGCGCGCGACGTGACCGCGGCCGAGATCGTCCCCGACGCCGATGTCGAGATCCTCGATCCAAACTACCGCCTCTGCACGCTCGCGTCCAAAGACGCGAAGCTAACGATGGAGATCGGAGTCGAACGCGGACGCGGCTACGTGATGGCGGACCGCCAGCGCAACGTCGAGCACATGATCGGCTTGATTCCGCTCGATTCGCTCTTCTCACCGGTCCGGAAGGTGAACTTTACCGTTGACGATACCCGCGTCGGGCAGAGCGTCGATTACGACCGGCTGACGGTCGAACTCGAGACGAACGGGTCGATTACGCCCGACGAAGCGCTCTCGACGGCAGCCTCGATCATGCAGGAAGAGCTCGATCTCTTCGTCTCGTTTACGAATCGAGCGGAGCCCTTGCCTGAGACGCCTCCGAACGAATGGGACATTCCGGTCGAGACCCTCAATCTTTCGGTGCGCTCGTTCAACTGCCTCAAGCGTGCTGGGATCTCAAAGGTCTCGGAACTGCTCGATTTAACCGAGGACGAAATCATGAAGATGCGCAACTTCGGTAAAAAGTCGCTCGACGAAATCAAGCAGGTCTTAGCAGAGAGGGGGCTGTCGCTGCGCCAAGCGTAGGACAGGAACGTAATGCCGCATTCAGTCGCGTACAAACGCCTTTCCCGGACCGATGGCCACCGCAAGGCCCTACTGCGCAATCTCGCGACGTCGCTCTTCAAGCACGACAAGATCGAGACGACTTCGACAAAAGCGAAGGAAATCAGCCGCGTTGCCGAGCGGCTTATCACGACCGCGATGAGCGGCGACCTTGCGGCTCGACGGCAGCTCGCCGAGTTCATTACCGAGCCCGCGGTGGTCAAGAAGCTGGTAGAACAGATCGCGCCGGCACTAAAGGGACGTACCGGCGGATACACGCGGATCACGAAGACGCGCGTGCGCTCGGGAGACGCGGCCGAACTCTCACTCATCGAACTTTTAACTTAAAACGGAATCAACACGTAGCGACCTCCAGCGGTGTCACCCTGAGCCTAGCCTGTCCTGAGCGAGCGAAGCGAGTCGAAGGAGAGGGCGACACCGCATTACTATGACTGCATACGACCTCGAAGCGCGCGCCCTCGATGCCGAGATACTCGGCGTCATCGAGCGCTGGCACTACGATGGCGAGCCGCTCGAAGAACGGGCGTTCGACGACGTAGCGCTGCGGATCTTCGCACATCAACTTCGCCATAATGAACCGTATGCTCGCTACTGTGCCGCGCTCGGCGTGACGTCGCCGGAAACGTGGGAGCAAATTCCCGCCGTGCCGGCTGCCGCATTCAAGGAGGCAGCGCTAACGACGTTCGATCCGGCGCGTGCGGCACTCAGCTTTGAGACCAGCGGGACGACGCGTGGAACGCCGGGGCGCCACTTCATGGAGACGGCGGTGCTCTACGACGCTGCTTTGCTGGCAGGATTCGACCGCTTCGTGCTTGCCGACGCGGCGCGGTTGCGCTACTTCAACCTCGTGCCGAATCCGGCCGAACGCCCGAACTCCTCCCTCGGATACATGATGGCCTGCGTCGCACGGGTGCGCGGTGACGGCCGTACCGGTTGGTATTTGCGCGGAGACGAGTTGCTGATGGACGCCCTTGAGGCCGACTTGCGCGCGACCATCGCGGCGGGTCGGCCGGTCTGCATCGCGGCGACCGCATTCGCGCTACTGAATCTGTTCGATGCGATGAACGAACGAGGCATCGAATTCACGCTCCCGAGCGGCTCGCGAGTGATGGAGACGGGCGGGTTCAAAGGACGGTCGCGGACCATCGGGCGCGACGAGCTCTACGCGCGGATCTGTAGCAGGTTGGGTATCGCTGAGAACGAGATCATCTCCGAATACGGCATGACCGAACTGACCTCGCAGTACTATACCGCGTGGTCGGCACGCGCGTACGGCGCGCCGTCGTGGCTGCGGACGCGCATCGTTGGACCCGAACGGACCACGCTTGCGAACGGCACGGTCGGGGCGCTGCTTCACGTCGATCTCGCGAATCGGTCGTCTTGCCTTGCAATCCAAACCGAAGATCTAGGGGTGCAAACGAACGATGGTTTCGAGCTGCTCGGCCGCGCCGCCGAAGCGAGTCCTCGCGGCTGCTCCTTGGATGCCGAAGCGCTGCACGTTGCGAGCGGCGCTACAATGCCCTCCGCCGCGACGTAATCAACCCGCTGTTCAGGCCGTTCATGGAGAGGCCGCCGGCGAAGCGCGCGTGCTCGACCTTCATGCAGCGATCCACGACGACGTCTAGCCCGGCCGCATCGGCGAGCGAAATTGCCTCGTCGTTCACCACGCCGTACTGAAACCACATCGCTTTAGCACCGGCTGCAATTGCTTCGTTCACCACGGCCACCAGTTCGCTCGGCCTGCGAAAGACGTCGACGACGTCGGGCGCGCCACGCGCCGCGGCGTACGCTGCCAGCGAAGGGAAGCCTTTAACGCCGTCGATCTCCTCGATCCGCGGGTTGATCGGAGTCACGTCATAACGGGGCTGCCTCCGAAGATACGAAAAGACCGTGTAGCTGGGGCGCAACGGATTGTTCGACGCTCCGACCATTGCAATGCTGTGCGCAAGATCGAGCAAATCGCGCCGCTGGGACGGCGTGGTGAGGATCATGACACCCGCGCCGCGGCCTGCAGAGCGTTGCCCAAGTCCCACGTCAAATCGTCGACGTCTTCGAGTCCGACCGACAGCCGAACGGATTCCGGCTCGACGCCGGCCTTGCGCAGCTCGTCGTCGGAGAGTTGCGAATGGGTCGTCGAAGCCGGCGCGATGACGAGGCTCTTCGAGTCGCCAACGTTGGCGAGGTGACTCCAGAGCTCGAGGCCGTCTATGAAGCGCCGCGCGGCCTCGCGGCCTCCGCGTAGACCGAAGGTAAAGATCGATCCGAGCTGCGGCTCGCGGACCCAGGCAACCTCGGGCCGACCCTTGAGAAAGTTCGACACCTCGCGCGCGCTGCTGACGTGACGCTCCATGCGCAACGCGAGCGTCTCTAACCCGAGCAGCAGCAGCCACGCGTCCATCGGCCCCATCTGCGCGCCGACGTCGCGCAAAACTTCAGCTCGCGCACGCATCAAGAAGGCGTACTCTCCGAACGTTTCGGTGAAGACCTTTTGGTGATAGCCGGGGCTCGGTGTCGAAAGAAGCGGGAAGCGTCCGTTATCCCACTGGAACTTCCCGGATTCGACGAGCACCCCACCAATCGAAGTACCGTGGCCGTTGATGAACTTCGTTGCCGAATGCACGACGATATCCGCGCCGTGCTCGATCGGGCGGCAAAGATACGGCGTCGCAAACGTGTTGTCGACGACGAGCGGGAGGCCGGCTTCGTGCGCCAGCGCCGCAAAAGCTCGCAGGTCGGCGACAACGCCCGACGGATTGCCGACCGTTTCAACGAAGATGAACTTCGTTTGCGGACGGATTGCGGCACGCACCGCGTCGAGGTCGTCGACCGGTACGAACGTCGTATTGATGCCCATTCGCTTCACCGTCACGCTTAGCTGCGTGACCGTTCCGCCGTAGACGTTCTGGGTGCAGACGAGATGATCGCCGGCCTCGGCAACCGAGAGAACCATGCAGAGCTGCGCGGCCAAGCCACTGGAGAATGCGATCGCTCCGAGGCCGCCTTCGAGACTCGCCATCCGTTCCTCGAACGCCGCGACCGTGGGGTTGCTGATTCGGCTGTAAATGTGGCCGTAGCTGCGCAGCGCAAAGAGTTCCGCCGCCTGCTCGGTCGAGCCGAAGACGTACGCCGCCGTTTGGTAGATCGGCATCGCGCGCGAGCCGGTCGCCGGGTCGGGGGGCGCCCCGGCGTGGAGCGCGCGCGTCAAAAAGCCGAATTCTCGTTCTTGCTGCAGCATGGTAGGTTACCGGCCCTTCTTCGCCTTATAATGCTCTTATCATGGGCATGACACTCACCGAGAAGATCCTGGCGCGCCACGCAGACCTGGCTCGCGTCGAACCGGGACAGATCATCAACGCCAAGGTCGACCTCGTTCTCGCTAACGAGCTCTCCGCCGCCGTCGCAATCGGCGTGATGCGCAAGATCAAAGGCGCCAAGCTCGTCTTTGATCCGAGCAAGATCGCGCTCGTCGCCGACCACTTCGTTCCCGCAAAAGACGCACAATCGGCGGGGCTCGCGCGATTGATGAAAGATTTCGCGTTCGAGCAGCGGATCGAGCACTTCTTTGACGTCGGCCGAGGCGGTATCGAACACGTCGTCCTTCCGGAAGAGGGGCTGGTCGCCCCGGGCGAGCTGATCGTCGGTGGCGACTCGCACACCTGCACGTACGGGGCTTTCGGTGCCTTCGCAACCGGTATGGGTTCGACCGACATCGCCGCGGCGTTCGTGCTCGGTGAAGTCTGGCTGAAAGTTCCGGCCTCGATCAAGATCGTTTACAACGGAACGCCGCGGCCGATGGTGTACGCGAAAGACATCATGCTCCGCACGGTCGGCGAGCTCGGCATCGACGGCGCCACCTATCGCGCCATCGAATATCATGGAACGACGGTGGACGAGCTTTCGATCACGGGCCGGATTACGATGGCGAACATGGCGATCGAGGCGGGCGCGAAGAACGGCATTTTCCACGCCGACGAAAAGACCATCGCCTACGTAAAGGAACGCACGGATCGGCCGTTCGTCCTCGAGCGGGCCGACGCCGACGCGGTCTACGAGCGCGTGTTATCCATCGATATCGGTGAGCTGGAGCCGCAGATCGCCTGCCCGCATACGCCCGACAACGTCCATCCGATCTCGGAGGTGACGCGCGAGGAGCGTCTCGTCGATCAAGTCTTCATCGGCTCGTGCACCAACGGTTATATCGACGACCTGCGCATCGTCGCGAAGATACTCGAGGGCAAACGTATCGCGCCGAATCTGCGCGTCATCGTCAATCCCGGTTCGCAGAAGGTCTGGATGCAGGCCGCGCAAGAGGGCGTTCTCACAACCCTGGCAGCTGCCGGTTGCGCGGTCAACACGCCGGGGTGCGGCGCCTGCTTCGGGGGACACATGGGAACGCTCGGTGACGGCGAGCGTGCGATCTCCACGACGAATCGTAACTACGTCGGGCGGATGGGTTCGCCGAAGGCGGAGATCTATCTGGCGTCACCGGCGACCTGTGCTGCTTCGGCGCTCACCGGCCGCATCACCGACCCGCGGGAATTCGCTCTCGAACCGTTAGCCTCGGGGCATGCTGCCCTCGCTTAGAAGGAACCAACGTGGAATCAAAGCTGCGCGGGCACGCGCATAAATACGGAAAGAACGTCGACACCGACGTCATTATCCCGGGCAAGTATTGCAATATCATCGACCCCGCGGAGCTCGGCAAGCACGCACTCGAGGGACTCGATCCGGAGTACGCAACCCGCATGAAAGCGGGCGACATCATCGTCGCCGATTCGAACTTCGGATGCGGTTCGAGCCGCGAGGTCGCACCAATCGCGCTCAAGGGTTCTGGAACCGCCGCGGTCGTCGCCAAAAGTTTCGCGCGGATATTCTATCGCAACGCGCTGAACATCGGTCTGCCGATCTTCGAATCGGTCGAGGCTGTAGACGGTATCGACTCGGGCGACGAGATCGAGCTCGAACCGGCGAGCGGAATCGTTCGCAACCTAACCCGCGGCACGGAGTATCGCGCGGCGGAGTTCCCGCCCTTTATGCGTTCGCTGATCGATGCCGGCGGACTCGTCCCCTACGTCGAAAGCAGACTGCAAGAGACAAAGTAAACTAAGCTCTTATTTAGATGCAGCTCTAGGAGGCGAGGGCCGAAGTTTACTGTGGTAATCGAGGCCCGAGTCGACAACGAGATGCGCTGAATAAGAGCTTACTTAGGCGGGGTATAGCCTCCGCCGGAGGAAGATGGCATGCCCCCCGGCGACGGGCTGACGTTTTCGATCCACTTCTCTTTCGCGCGATAGGAAGCGGTAAACGGCACTTCACCGGTGGGCATCGTCAGCTCGCCGACCATGTCGGTCGTGCCGTCGAGTTTGCCTTCCATCAGAATGGTCGTTCCGTTCGGCATCGCTACGATCAAACGAATCGCTTGGCCGTCGACGGTTCCCGACAGCGGATACTTCTTATTATGCGAGTCGAGATAGGTGCCGGTCAGCGCGTCACCCTCCTGCGTTAGTTTAAAGTGCGTGTAATCGGTCACGGTGTCACGCTGTATCTGAACCTCCCAAACACCGTCGAGACCTTTGCGCGCGTTAGGCGGCGGGCTCGGAGTCGCGGAAGTCTTCTTGTACGGCGTTGTTGATGGCAGACTCGCCGGAGTCATCGTCGACGCGGGAAAGACCGTCGCGTTGGGCTGCGGGCTTGCGGGCGCGCCGATCGGCGGGGGCGTCGGGGGAGGCGTTGCGGCGGCGGCGGGAGTAGCCGGCGTTCCAACCGCGAACGCGATCGCGACGAATAGGGTCGTTCCGCCGAGCGCTACCCAATGAGATTGAGCGTTCACGTGCGAGCCTTTGAGCGGCCGGCCCAAGGGACCTCCCATGCGACCGGTTGCCGCGCTGCAGCGGGCCAAGACCCTCTTGCCGCCTCTGCTATAATGCAGGGGCTGTGAAAGAGAAGATCCATCCAAAGTGGTATCCCGAGGCTCGCGTCCACTGCGCATGCGGCAATAGCTTCGTGACCGGCTCGACCCTGGCCGAGATTTCGGTCGAAATTTGTGCTGCTTGCCACCCGCTCTTTACCGGACAGCAGAAGCTGGTCGATACGGCAGGGCGAGTGGACAAGTTCAATCAGCGCTCGGCTGTAGCGCGCCGTAAGCAGGAGGAGGCCGCAGCCCGCAAGGCCGCGCGCGAGGCGAAGAAGGCCGCAGCCGCGCTCTGATCGAGCGCCTAGATACGATGGCGCGGCGCTTCGACGAGATCGACGCGCAGCTTGCCAACCCCACCGGTGCTTTCGATCAGTCGCGCTACACCGCGCTCGTAAAGGAGCGCGCGCAGTTGGAGGCTCCAGTGCAAACCTATCGGAGACTCTGCGAAACGCGCGCGCAGATCCAAGCGAATGAGACGCTCGCTCGTCAAGCAGACGGCGAGCTTCGGACGCTCGCCGAAGAGGAGAACCTCACGCTGCACGAGCGCGTCACGGAGTTGGAGCTCGAGCTATTGCAGCTCATGCTTCCTAGCGATCCAAACGACTCCAAGGACGTCTTCGTCGAGGTCCGAGCCGGCACCGGCGGCGACGAGGCCGCAATCTTCGCGGGCGATCTGGCGCGCATGTACATGCGTTTTGCCGAAGCGAAGGGGATGAAGACGGAGCTTGTCTCGGAGAGCGCGAGCGAAGCCGGCGGCTATAAAGAGATCGTCTTCGCCGTTAAAGGCAACGAACCGTATCGTTTTTTGAAACACGAGTCCGGCGTCCATCGCGTGCAGCGCGTTCCGGCGACGGAAGCGCAGGGCCGCATCCATACCAGCACGGCAACCGTCGCAGTCCTTCCGCAGGTCGAAGACGACGTCGAAGTGGAGATCAAGCCGGTCGAACTGCAGATCGACACCTACAAATCGTCGGGCGCCGGCGGCCAATACGTAAACAAGACGGAATCGGCGATACGCATCACGCACCTGCCGACCGGCATTGTGGTGGCCTCGCAGCAGGAGCGTTCGCAGCAGCAGAATCGTGAGAAGGCGATGCAGATGCTGCGCGCGACGCTGTACGACCAAAAGCGTCGCGAACAAGAGGAGGCGGTCGGCTCGCTCCGCCGTTTGCAGGTCGGCAGCGGTGAACGCGCCGAGAAGATCCGCACCTATAACTTTCCGCAGGACCGCATCACCGATCACCGGATCAACCGCAGTTTCGGAAATATCCGCGGCGTGATGGACGGCAATCTCGGCCACATCACCGACGAGTTGCTTGCGGACGAGCGAGCGCGCATGCTCGCCGGCGAGCCCGCGCTTTGACCCGCGCCCAAGCACTACTCTCCAGCGAGATTCAACTCTTAGCCCGTAGCAGTCCCTCGAGGCGTGCCGATGCGCTGCTGCTGCTCGCGCACGTGCTTGGCCGGCCGCGCGAGTGGCTCGTGGCGCACGGCGAAGCGCCGGTTTGCGCGGAAGACGCCCGCACTTTTCGAACGCTTTGCGAGCGCCGCGCAGCGGGCGTGCCGGTCGCCTATCTTGTCGGGAGCGCCTTTTTCTACGGCCGCGAGTTCGCGGTCAACGCAGACGTGCTCGTTCCGCGCCCCGAAACCGAGCATTTGGTCGAGGACGCGTTGCGCTTCGTTCACGGACCGATGCGCGTGCTCGACGCCGGCACGGGCTGCGGCGCGATCGCGTGCACCATTGCAGCGGAAACGCCGGCGGTCGTTGACGCGACCGATGCGTCGCGTGCGGCTATCGAACTCGCAACGGAGAACGCGCGCCGGCTCGGCGTAGCCGAACGTTGCCGCTTCTACCACGGCGACCTCGCGGAACCGGTTCGGACGCATCGCTACGACGCCGTCATCGCAAACCTGCCGTACGTTCCAACGAACGATCTGCCGGAACGGCCCGACCCCGCTGCATTCGAACCGCGTGCAGCGCTCGACGGCGGCCCCGACGGCCTCGCGGTCTACCGAAGCCTGCTGGCACAACTGCCACCCCTCAATGAACAGGCGTTGATCTTATTCGAAGCCGCCCCCCCAATAATAGAAAGTCTGGCGCAGATCGTTCGCACCACTCTCCCAAACTTCACCATCTCGGTCCACTGCGATTACGCAAACCTTCCCCGCTACGTCCGGGCGACAAGTGCCGGCTCCGAGGGAACACGTAGTGCAGCGGCGGCGTCTGAATCCGGCCGGAGCCAGGAGGGCGCGAGGCCGGAGAATCGAGCGCCGGCTCGCGCACGAAGCGCGAGCCAAGCGTCCGCGGCTGCGGTACGTGTTCCCGAAGGAGCCACCAACCTCACAAGCCAGGTAAGCGAGCAGAAGAGGGCGAAATGAAACGCCCCGAGATGGCGAAGTATATCTTCTTCACCGGGGGCGTGGTGAGTTCGCTCGGAAAGGGCATAGCCGCAGCCTCGCTCGGCCGGCTTCTGAAAGCCCGCGGTTTGAGCGTTTCGATCCAAAAGCTCGACCCCTACATCAACGTTGACGCCGGAACCATGAACCCGTACCAGCACGGCGAGGTCTTCGTGACCGAGGACGGCGCCGAGACGGATCTCGATCTCGGGCATTACGAGCGTTTCATCGACGAAAATCTTCAGCGCGCGAATAACGTGACGACCGGGCAGATCTACAACTCGGTGATCGAAAAAGAGCGCCGGGGCAAGTACCTCGGGGCGACCGTGCAAGTGATTCCGCACATTACAAACGAGATCAAAGCGCATATCAAGCGTGTCGCTGAGGAAAGCGGCGCGGAGGTTTGCATCGTGGAAGTGGGCGGAACGGTCGGTGACATCGAGTCGCTGCCATTCCTTGAAGCGATTCGTCAGATGCGCTATGACGTGGGCGAACGGAACGTAATGTACATTCACCTGACGCTCGTTCCGCATCTTGGTGCGGCCGACGAGCTTAAGACGAAGCCGACGCAGCACTCGGTACGCGAATTGCGCGGCATCGGGATCTCACCCGATGCGATCGTTTGTCGAACTCAGTCCGCGCTGCCGATGCCGTTGGAGCTGAAGGAGAAGATTGCGCTCTTCTGCGACGTGCCGCCGAGCGCAGTCGTGCAGAACAGCGATGCGCGCACGATCTATCAAGTGCCGCTCAACCTTGAGGCCGAGGGATTGGCGCAGGCCGCAGTCCGCAAGCTCAACTTGCCTTCGTCGGTGCCGATGCTCGACGACTGGGTCGCGATCGCGGAGCGCCTCCTCCAGCCGCGCCGGCGCGTGACGATCGCGCTGATCGGAAAATACGTCGAGCTAAAAGATGCCTACATCTCGATCGACGAAGCGCTCGCACACGCCGGCATCTTTCATCACGCGGCGGTCGAGATCAAGCGCATTGACTCGGAGCAGGTTGAGAACGAGGGGATCGACGCGCTGCGCGGCGCGCACGGCGTTTTGGTAGCGCCGGGCTTCGGGGCGCGCGGAGTAAAGGGGAAGCTGCTCGCGATTCGGCACGTTCGCGAACGCAAAATTCCCTTCTTGGGCATCTGCTACGGCATGCAGCTGGCCTGCGTCGAGTTCGCGCGCGACGTCTGCGAGCTGCCTGAGGCAATGACGAGCGAGGTTGACGAGACGAGCACCGATCCGGTGATAGACTTCATGCCCGATCAACGAAACCTCGAAATGTACGGCGGCACCATGCGGCTGGGAACGTACTCGTGCACGCTTGAGCCGGGAAGCCAAGCTGCGCGCGCGTATGGCGAGCTCGAGATAAGCGAGCGCCACCGTCATCGCTACGAGTTCAATAACCGTTATCGACCGATCTTCGAAGAACATGGAATGCGCTTTACCGGGCACCACACGATCGGTCAGACGCGGCTCGTCGAGGTCGTGGAGCTTCCGCCGGAGATGCACCCATGGTTCGTGGCGACGCAAGCGCACCCCGAGTTCAAATCGCGGCCCAATCGCCCGGCGCCGCTCTACCGTGAGTTCATCGGCGCCGCGCTGGCGCACGAGGAGCGCGTCGAGGGCCGCACCGGCGTTGCCGAGGCGGCACTCTGGACCCAGGCCTAATCACTGCCGTCGTCCTAACGCGCGACGAAGAGCGTAATCTTCCGCGCGCTCTGACGAGTCTTCCACGCGGGATTGCGCTTCTCGTGCTCGATGCGGGCTCGCGCGACCATACGGTCCAGTTCGCTCGCGGAGCGGGTGCACGGGTAATCCAACGTGACTGGACGGATTTCGTCGACGCCCGGCGTTTCGCGCTAGCCCAGGTGCAGACGCCGTGGGCGCTGATGATCGACGCGGACGAAGCTCTGGACGATGTGGCACGCGACGCGATCGTGGGCGCCTCACCCGATGGAGACGCGTATCGCATCAAACGCACGACCTATTTCTGCGGCAAGCCGATGCGCATTTGGCGCAACGAGCCGCTCGTGCGGCTTTTTCGAACCAATCGCGTTACGCTCGAAGCGCATCCGGCCGCTGCGAGCACCGCCCAGCTGCATGAAGCGTGGTCGTGCGAGGGACCCGTCGGCGATCTTCCGGGCACGTTGCTGCACTATTCGTACCCCGACGTGAGGTCGTACCGGGCGAAATACGAGCGGTACACGATGGTCGAGGCGGAACAGATGAAAGGCTCACCGGTCGGGCTCCTGGCTGCGTGCGCGGCAAGCGTCGGCCGGCTGGCGTGGCTGCTTTTCGCGCGGGGTGCGCTGCTGGACGGTCCCCGTGGCTGGTACGTAGCCTACCGCTCCGCGACGTACCCGGCGGTGGCGGCGCGCAAAGCGCTCTGGCCGTGAGCGCGCGCGTCGGCCTCGACGCGCGACTGACGCGCCAGATGTCTGCGGGAATGAAAACATACGCGCGCGAGCTGATCGCGCGCCTGCCGCAGGTAGCGCCGGAATTTACATACGTACGGTTCGCGGAGGGCGGCAACTTCGGATGGCGCGAGCAGATCGCGCTTCCGCTCGCGATGCGCAGGGCGAGGCTGGACGTTGCGCACTTTCTCTCGCAATACGTTCCGATGCTCCTCCCGCGGCGCTTCGTCGTGACGATACACGACCTGATTCACCTGCGTTTCCCCCAGTTTTTTAAAGCCAAGGTCGGGCCGTATTACGCCACAATCGTGCGGTTCGCGTGCGCTCGTGCCGCGCGGGTGATCACCGACGACCAGCGCACCGTCGACGATCTCGAAGCGTTGCTCGGCGTGAACCCTTCGAAGGTTAGAGTGATTCCACTGGGGGTCGGTGAGAGTTTTCGGCAACCGGTCGTGCCGTACGAAGGCGTTCGGCCCTATCTACTCTACGTCGGCAATCATCGCGAGCATAAAGACCTCGCAACGCTCTTCGAAGCGTGGTCACGCTTGCCCGAAACGTGGAAGATTGACCTGTTACTGACGGGCCCGGACGACTTCGGCGGTGAGCTGCAGCGCCGCGGCGGACCCGGTCGCGCGGTCGTCGCACTCGGCGACGTCACGACGGAAAGGCTGGTCGCGTACTACGCCGGCGCGCGAGCGCTGGTCCAACCGGCCCTGCGCGAGGGCTTCGGCTTGCCGATGCTTGAGGCGATGGCAGCCGGCTGCCCCGTCGTCGCCAGCGGAGATGCTATACCGAGCGTCTTGGCGCCGGCCGCGCTGACCTTTAGGGCGCGCGATGCCGGCGATTTGCGCTCCGTGCTCGAGCGGCTTCTCTCCGACGAGGGTCTTCGCAGTCGCGCGCTCAACATAGGTCTAAAGATCGCGCAGGAGCTCACCTGGGATCGCTGCGCGCGCGCCACCGCAGACGTCTATCGGGAAGTATTGGAGCAAGATTGACACGCGCTTTGGCGGGGCTGGCACTGCTGGTCGTTGCGTTACAGATGGGACCGGTTGCGGCCGCACCTCGTCCGATTGCCGTCGTCATCAACGGCAACAGCCTTTCGCTTAATCCACCGCCGCGCTTCGAAAAGGGCTTACTCTTCGTGCCGGTGCGCCAAACCATCGAGGCGCTTGGGCTTTCGTTCAACCGCAGCGGAAAGCAAATCACAACGCAGATCGGCTCGAAAACGGTCGTCTTGACGATCGGGAGCCGCGTCGCCGTGATTGATGGCCAGCAGCTGACACTCGAAGCCGCGCCGATCGAAGTCGCGAACGTACTCTACGTTCCGCTGCGGTACTTCACCGACGTTCTCGGCGCCCAAGCGAGCTTCGACCGGAAGAGTAGTACGATGACGATCGTCGCGCAGCTCGTCGGACGCTCCTCGAACAGTTTCGTTACAACCGTGAGCGGATTCGAGCGCTTCGGAACCGTTGCGGCGGTGGACGTGCTCTCCGATCCGCCGACCATCACGCTCGAGTATAACGGCAAAATAAAGACGATCCCGGTGGCGCCCAATGCGTCCATCGACGTCGCGGACGTCAACGTGAACGTGACCTCGCCGGGAGAGCTCGGCGACGTGCGCCCGGGAGACTTTGCGCGCGTCCAGATGCGAAAGGACGGGCGCGTGGTGCGAATCGTCGACGAGTATGGCTCGCGAAACGGTCACATCGTCGCAATCGGCGGGAACCAGTTCGTGCTCGACAACGGGCAAGTGATCGCCGCCGGAAGAACGACCGAAATCTCGCTCAATGGGAATGGCGCATCGTTCGATCAGTTGCGGCCGAGCGATCAAATCACGGTTCGGTACAACGTCGAGACCAACGAAGTGCGCGAAATTCTCGCCAGCCGGCGCGCCGCCGGCGCATCTTCGAGCCAGCCGTCGAACGTGCAGATTTCCGGCGTCGATACCGACGCAAACCGTCCCCTGCACCCCGGCGACATGATTCGGGTAACGTTGCACGGCACGCCAGGCGGTTCGGCGACCTTCGACATCGGCTCCGACGTTGTGAATCAAGCGATGGAGCAGCGATCTCCCGGCCTTTACATCGGCAGCTACACGATTCCGCGCGGCACAAACTTCGATGACGTGGCCTTGATCGGGCGCCTATCGATCGGGAACGCCAGCGCGCAAGCTCCCGCTCCGCAAACCGTTTCGGCGTCGAGTATCGGACCGGGCATTGCCGACTTTGCACCCAATTCCGGCTCGACGATCAATACCAGCCGGCCCGCAGTTTATGCGAGCTTCGCCGCGGATGCCGTGCCGGTCAACCCGTCGACGGCATTGCTGTGGATCAACGGCCGCGACGTAACCTCGGAATGTCTGCGAACGGCGCAGTTCATTCAGTATCTACCGTCGTACAGTTATCCCGACGGCGCCGTGCACGTCACCGTGCGCGTCGCGGACCAGGCCGGAAATACGACCGTCAAGTCGTGGAGCTTCACGATTCGAACGCATTGATGGATGACTGCATATTTTGCAAGATCGCGCGCGGCGAGATTACGGCAAAAGCCGTCTATCGCGACGAGATCGCGATTGCGATCGAAGACCTCAATCCGCAGGCGCCGACGCATTTGCTCGTGCTGCCGGTCAAGCACTACGACACACTCGGCGACACTGTGGCGGGAGCTGACGAGGAGAGCGTGGCGGGACGCCTGTTCGAGATCGCGACGCGCTTAGGCAAAGAGCGGGGCGGTGCGCGCGGGTATCGCCTCGTCGTCAATACGGGACCGGACGGCGGACAAACGGTTGGGCATCTTCACATCCACGTAATGGCCGGCCGGCGCATGACCTGGCCGCCAGGCTAGGTATTTGACGCTGCCTCGGGCGCTATGCTACGCTGTGGCTGGCCCTCTTAGGGCCTAATTTTTCGTGCCGTCCAGCACCCGGAGCGGTACGCCGAAAGGGGGGTCATCAACAAATGGAAGTTCGCATCTCACCGGGCGAGACGATCGAGAGCGCGTTGCGCCGCTTCAAGAAGGCCACCCAAAAGGCCGGCATTCTGGCGGAGGCGCGAAAGCACGAGCACTACGAAAAGCCGAGCGTCCGCCGGAAGAAGAAGTCGGCCGCTGCCCGCAAACGTCGCGCCTAACCGATCGATTACCCATGGGAACGTTTAAAGACCGCATCGCCTCCGATCTAAAAGAGGCGATGCGAGCGCGCGACCAACTGCGCCTCGACACGCTCCGCTCGGCGCTCTCGGGGTTCATCTACAAGCGCACCGAGAGCGGTCACGAGCTTTCCGACGCCGACGAACTCGATGTCGTGCGGCGGCTGGTAAAGCAGCGGGGCGACTCGCTCGCCGAGTTTGAAAAGGCCGGCCGCGCCGATCTTGCGGAAAAGGAACGCGCGGAACGCGAGATCTTGCTGGCCTACCTTCCGGCGCAGCGATCCGCCGAGGAGATCCGCGAAATCGTTCAGAGCGTGTTGGCGGAGCTTCCGCCCGAGCAGCGCAACGCGGGCGCGGTGATGAAGGTCGTCATGCCGCAGCTGCGCGGCCTCGCCGACGGCAATCTGGTCCGCCAGATCGTCACCGACCTTCTGTCATCCTGACCGGAGCGAACGACGTCGAAGGGCGTAACCTTCGGAGGCAGCCCAAGGTAGCAACCGGCATGAGACGATTCCGGCTCGGCGCGCCCATCTCGTACGTTCTATTGCTCTGGGGACTCTGCGGCCTTGCGGCAGGCGGTCAAGTAGGCAACCCCGTCGTCGTTATACCGATTACCGGAACGGTTGACGATGGGATGGCCCATTTGGTCCAGCGTTCGGTTGACGAGGCGAATCAGGAGCACGCTCGCGCAATCGTACTCGACGTGAACAGTCCCGGCGGCCTCGTCGAAGCTGCGTTCTCGATTCGTGACGCGCTGTTCGGCGCGCAAGAGCCGGTGATCGCGTATGTCGGCGAACGCGCCTACTCTGCGGCGGCGCTCGTTTCGCTTGCGGCGAGCCGCATCATTATGGCTCCCGGCGCGTCGATCGGTGCGGCCGAACCGATTCCGGCGACGGTAAAAATGATCTCGGGGCTGCGTGGTGAGTTCGAGTCGACGGCGCAGCGCAATCATCACGATAGCACGATTGCGGGAGCGATGGTCGACAAGAACGTGGATCTACCGCAGTATAAACGTCCCGGCGCGATTCTCACGCTCAACACACAAGATGCGGTCCGCTCTGGAATCGCGACCGGAACCGCGCCCACCCTCGATGCCGCATTGGCCCAGCTCCATCTGGCCGACGCTCCGCGTACGACGCAGTCGTTTACGCTGGCAGAGCGGATCGCGCGCTTTGCAACCGATCCGGTCGTCAGCGGTCTCCTGCTCACACTTGGGATGCTCGGGCTCTTGATCGAGATGCAGACGCTGCACGGCATCGCCGGCATCATCGGCATCGGCTCGCTTGGTCTGTTCTTTGGAGCCCACCTTTACGCAGGCTTTTCAAACGGCTTCGTGATCGTGCTGGCGGTGCTCGGACTGATTGGGATTCTCTGGGAGCTCCACGTCGTACCGGGTCACGGTCTCCCCGGGATTCTCGGGGTCGTCGCCCTTCTGGTGGCGGTGCTGTGGGCTTTCGGCCTGCCGTTCGTGTTCGTTGGCATTGAAACGATCGCCACGGCGATCGTCCTGACCGTGATCGCTTTCACGCTGACCGTCAGGGCGGTGCCGCAAAACGCCTGGGCACAGCGGCTCGCCTTGGCGGCCGCGCAGGGCCCTGAGTATGTGGCGAGCGCCAATTACGGAAGTCTGCGCGGATGCACCGGCACGGCCGTCAGCTTTTTACGACCCGCTGGAATCGCCTCGATCGACGGCCGCCGCGTGGACGTGTTGACCTCGGGCGAGTTCATTGCGCAAGGAACGCCGATTCGCGTCGTGCGTGTCGAAGGTGCCCGAGTCTTCGTCGAACCCCTCTCTGCATAGGAGCATCAATGATTGCCGTTAGCGGCGTTGTCCTCATTCTTATCGTCGTCATCGCGTTCTTCGCGTTCCTTTACTATTTTCCGATCGGTCTGTGGATCCGTACGATCGCCGCGGGCGTACCGCTGGGTATCATCTCCCTCGTGCGAATGCGGCTCATCGGCATTCCGCCGAGCGTGATCGTGACAAACTACGTGCGCGCGCGTAAGGCCGGGTTGAACCTCAGCGTAGATCAGATGCAGTCGCACTTCCTCGCGGGCGGTAACGTCGAGAACGTCACGCTGGCGATGATCGCGGCGCAGCGGGCGGAGATTCCGCTGGAATGGCAGCGCGCCGCTGCGATCGATCTAGCCGGGCGCAACGTGCTCGAAGCCCTGCAGACCTCGGTGAATCCGAAGGTCATCGAGACGCCCATTTTCCAGGGCGTCGCGCAGAACGGCATTCAGCTCAACGTCAAAGCACGGATCACGGTGCGAAGCAATCTCGACCGTTACGTCGGCGGCGCGGGCGAGCCGACGATCGTCGCGCGCGTAGGAGAAGGCGTCGTTTCGGCCGTCGGCGCGGCGATCGATCATAAGGAGGTCCTCGAATATCCGGACCGCATCAGCAAAGCGGTGCTG
Source organism: Vulcanimicrobiota bacterium (assembly GCA_963748875.1). GTDB lineage: Bacteria > Vulcanimicrobiota > Vulcanimicrobiia > Vulcanimicrobiales > Vulcanimicrobiaceae > Cybelea. The sequence goes on along the minus strand of CAVVKC010000001.1, from coordinate 2,560,978 downwards.
GCAAAGGGCCTGGACGCGGGAACCGCCTTCGAGATCGTCTCCATCGACATCGCCGATGTGGACGTCGGCAAGAACATCGGCGCGGAGCTGCAGACGAGTCAGGCGGAGGCCGACCGGCGCATCGCACAAGCGAAGGCCGCGGAACGGCAATACGCAGCCCAGGCGTCGGAGCAAGAGCAGAAGGCGCAGACGCAAGCGATGCGTGCGAAAGTCGTCGAGGCCGAAGCGACGATCCCACAAGCGATCGCTCAGGCGTTCCTCCACGGCAATTTGGGCGTGATGGATTACTATCGGCTCAGGAACGTGCAAGCCGATACCGAGATGCGCGCGTCGATTGGTACGACGACGGAGAGTTCGAGCGACTCGCAGCAGCCGCCGCCGGGGCCAAGCCCGAAGTAAAGCCGCATGCGTGACATCGGAATCCTGATCTGGGTTGCGCTGCTGATCGTAGGTGTCGTCGGCAGCATGACCTCTCGAATTCGCAGCCTGCGTCAGATCCAAGCGCAGCGCGCACCGCAGCGAATGCAAGCGTCGCAGCCAACGCCGGCGCCGCAACGCACGCAGCCGTTCTCCGCGCAAGTGGTGCAAGCGCCGGCCACGCCCGCGAGGCCGGTGCCGGTGAGGACCATGCCCGCGAAGCGGCCGGCGCCGCCGCCTCGGAGCGTCGGTTCGGATACCGTTCAAGCGGTCAGGCCAGGCGCTAGCACGGCGGCGAAACGCCTCTTCGGCGACCGCCGCGATCTCGTCCGGGCGGTGATCGCCGCCGAAGTGCTCGGAAAGCCCCGCGCCTTCGGCGACGAATAGACCCGGGGTTGACAGCGCAATCGCAACGCTCAGTCGACCTGGGCCAGCTTTCGGACCGCGTTCGCCTCTTCGGAGAGTACGACCGCAACCTCTCGGCGATTGAGTCCTCGCTCGACGTCGCGGTGCGCGCCGATGGCGACCGCCTGGTCTTGGCGGGCGACGATGCTGCCGTTGCGCGTGCCGAGGAAGTCGTCCGGCGAGTCCTCAACGCCGCCGTCGAGGGCGCGCACATAACGCCCGACGACGTGGCGCTCGCGCTCTCGGACGCACGAGTCGAACGCGATACGGCGTTGCCGGCCACTCTGCTGCGCAGCCACCGCGGACGCGAGATCCGCCCGCGTACAGCCGGCCAGCGCTCGTTCGTGCGCTCGATTGAAGAAGCGACGCTGACCTTTGGCATCGGTCCGGCGGGGACGGGGAAGACCTACCTCGCCGTGGTGATGGCAGCGCGAGCGCTCAAACGGCGCGACGTTGCGCGCGTGATTCTCTCGCGGCCGGCGGTCGAGGCAGGCGAACGGCTCGGCTTCCTTCCGGGCGACTTACGCGAAAAATTCGACCCGTACATGCGGCCGCTCTTCGACGCCCTCAGCGAGTTGCTCGATGAGACCGTCGTCAATAAGCACATGGAGCGTGGAACGCTCGAAGTCGCACCCTTGGCGTTTATGCGCGGGCGTACGCTCTCGGAGTCATTCGTCATTCTCGACGAAGCGCAGAACGCGACGGACGATCAGCTCAAGATGTTCCTGACCCGCCTGGGCTCCGGATCGAAGATGGTCGTAACCGGCGACGTGACGCAGATTGACCTGCCGGGCGGACAGCGAAGCGGGCTACGGGACGCCGCCACGCGGCTAGCCGGGATCGATGGCGTCGGCGTGGTCGAACTCGACGAAACCGACGTCGTGCGCCATCCGTTGGTCGCAAAAATCGTGCGCGCATACGCGCGCGAAAGGCCCCTGGCGTGATCTACTATCGCAACGACGTGCGCCGCAGCGGCGTTGGCGGCCGTGCGCTGCTTGCGACGGCACAGCGATTGCTCGCCGAAGTCGGGGAAGCCGACGCCGGCCTTTCGCTCTCGCTGGTAAGCGATGCCGCGATCCGCACCCTCAACCGCGAGTATCGCGGGCACGACGCCGCGACCGACGTCTTGAGCTTTCCGCTGGCCGAAACGTCCGATCACAAGGTTCCCGAAACGCTGCTGGGCGACATCGTGATCTCCGTTGAAACGGCGCGCCGGCAAGCGGAGGAGTATGATGCATCGCTACAGCGCGAAATTTATCGGCTGTTGATACATGGGCTCCTGCACCTGAAAGGCCACGACCACGAACAGCTCGCGCAGCGGCGCAGCATGCGGCGCGAAGAGCGGCGGCTAGCGGACGCGATCGCGCTTCCCTGGCCGTATTCGAAGGGCGCGTAGTGCACCATCCAGCCGATCCTTCGACTCCGCTGCGGACAGGCTCGTCGTCCTCGCGTCGGGACAAGGAGCCGCGCTATCTGCCGGTCGATCGTAGCCGTTTTCTTCGTTCGTTCCACCACGCGTTCGAAGGGATCATCTACGCAACGCGCACCGAGCCGAACATGCGCGTGCACTTCGCGATTGCAGCGCTCGTGTTGCTGGCGACGCTCGTCTTACGGCTCGACCGCTTCTACGTCATCGCAACGATCACGCTCGTCTCGCTGGTACTTAGCCTCGAGCTCATGAACACGGCGATCGAGTCGATCGTCGATCTGCTCACCGTCGCGCACCACCCGCTCGCTAAGAGTGCGAAGGATGCCGCCGCGGGAGCGGTGCTGATCGCGGCGGTCGGGTCGGCCCTTTGCGCCTACCTAATCTTCTACCAGGGGATCATCAGCAGCGGCGCACGAGTCTTTCAGGCCGTCCAGGCCGTGCCGGCCAACGTGGCGTTGATCTCGATTGCCGTAGTGGCGATTGCAACCGTTTTCGCCAAAGCTTGGGTCGGGCGGGGATCGGCGTTGCAGGGAGGTGCCGTCTCGGGGCACGCGGCACTCGCATTCGCGGCTGCGACCATGCTGGCGCTGTTCTACCAGAAGCCGCTGGCCGCGATCATCGCGTACTTCGTCGCTTTCCTGGTGGCCCAGAGCCGCGTAGAGGCGCGGATACACCGGCCTTTCGAGGTCTTCTGGGGGGCCGTTCTCGGGACGCTCTGCGCCCTAGCAATCTACGTACTAGTGCGGCCCCACGTTATGTTATAATGGCGCCGATTTGAACACGGACCCCGCACGAGGCAGCTTCGAAGTTCTGCCATACCAGATAGCCGCGCTCGTCGTGCTCGTGCTCCTCGCGGGCTTCTTTGCGGCCTCGGAGGCGGCGCTCGTCTCCATCTCGCGGTTGCGAGCGCGGGCAATCGCCGACCGTCGCGTCCGAGGCGCGGGCAACCTCGAGAAGCTGGTGGACGACAAGATCCGCTTTCTCACCGCGATTTTGGTCGGCAATACGATCGTTCTGCTGGCCGCCGATTCGCTCGCGACCTACATCGCGATATCGCTAAGGATTCCGTCCGGAGCGATCCTTTCTACCGTCATCATGACCGTGATCTTTCTGCTCTTTGGAGAGATCGTGCCGAAGACGGTCGCGACCGGCGACAGCGAGCGGTGGGCGCTGCGGCTAGCGCTGCCGATGCGTTACGCTGCGTATATCTTGACGCCGATTGCACGGACGTTCGAAGTCGTCACGGACTTGATTCTGCGCCTGTTTGGGATAAAACACGCGCACCGTCCTTACGTTACGGAAGAGGATATCCGTGCGCTCGTCAACGTGGGCGCCGAGCAGCGCGTCATCGAGGAGCAGGAACGCGAGATGATCCACTCGGTGATGGAGTTCGGTGATACCATAGTGCGCGAGGTGATGAAACCCCGTCCCGAGATGGTCGCCGTTTCGGTCGACGATTCGCCACGGCGGGTGCTCGACGTCGTCATCGCGGAGGGCTACTCGAAGTTGCCCGTCTATCAGGAGTCGAAGGATGACATTGTCGGCGTCGTTCACGATCGCGAGCTCCTGATCGCTCTTGCGAACGGCTCGCTCGCCCACGTCAACGTGCGCACGCTGATGCGGCCGGCCGTGCACGTTCCGGAGACGAAGAAGACCGCCGAGCTTTTGCGCGAGATGCAGCGCGATAAGTTTTCGCTCGCGATTGTGGTTGACGAGTACGGCGGCACGGCCGGACTCGTCACCATGGAGGACCTGCTCGAGGAGATCGTCGGCGAGATTCGCGACGAGCACGACGTTGACGAGCAAGAACCGATCTCGATCGTTTCCGAATGCGAAGCGGTCGTTGAAGCTGGTACGAATATCGAAGACGTCAACGCCAAGCTCGGCACGCAGCTTCCGACCGAAGACTTCGAGACGATCGGCGGCTATACGGTCGGGCTCTTCGGAAGGCTCCCAAAGGAGGGCGAGGAGATCGACGCCGCCGACCATACGCGGCTGCGCGTCGACCGCACGCGCGGCCGGCGCATTTTGGCGGTACGAGTCTACACCAACGGCAGCATCGAGCAGGCGCTGGAATCGGAGGACACTGACGCAGCCGCGCGCCTATAAGACGCGGGGCGTGGTCTTGCGCGGACGGCAGCTCGGCGAAGCCGACCGGATTCTTACGCTCTTCACCACCGAGCGCGGCAAACTCGATGCCGTTGCTAAGGGTGTTCGCCGTCCGCGCAGCCATTTCGGCGGCCGCGTCGAGCTCTTTAACGAGTGCGACTTTCTCATGCATCGCGGTCGCTCGCTCGAAGTCATCGTCTCCGCCGAAATCGCGCGCGCGTGGTGGACGCAGCTGGTCGAGCCGCGGCGCTACGAAGTGGTCTCCGTCGTCGGCGAGCTGATCGACGCGTTCTGCGAGCCGGACCTGGCGCTGCCGGACGTCTACGAACTGCTGGTCGGCGCGATCGCGGCGATTGCGGTCGCAGAGTCGCCGCGCATCCTGCTGCCGCGCTTTTCCCTCCGCTTGCTTGAGATGCTCGGATTGGCGCCGCCGCTGACGACCTGCGTGCGTTGCGGCGAGCCCCTCTTGTCTGGTCAGGTCTGGCTCGACGCGGCTGCCGGCGGAGTCGTCGACGGTGCCTGTCGGGCGCGCTGGCAAGAGCTGCCCGAGCTGCAGCAGGCGGACCTGGAGAACTTGCGTGCGCTCGCCCTTCCCAAGGCCCGCAAGGGCATCTTGCGGGCCACGCCACGCGCGGCGGCGGCCGTCGACGAGCTCGTGGCTCACCATCTTGGAAAACGCCCCAAAGCGGTCGCGGCGCTCGGAACTCTCGGAGCCTAAACGTGCTGATGGCGCTCGACGTGGGTAGCAAGCGCATCGGCATCGCCGTCGCCGATCCCAGCGAGAGCTTTGCGTTGCCGGTGACGACGGTAACGCGCACCAATCGGCGTGACGATTTCGCGAGGCTCAAGAGCTATCTTGAGTCGTACGGTGTCGACGAGCTCGTCGTCGGCGACCCGCTGACGCTGCAGGGCGAGCGCGGCATCGCGGCCCGCGCCATGGACGCGTTCGTGGAGAGTTTGCACGAGATTTTCGGCGGAACGATCCACCGGGTCGACGAGCGCCTAACGACGGCTCAGGCGACGAAGAGCTTGATCGACGCTGACGTCTCGCGGCGCAAGCGCCGCGAAGTCGTCGACGCGATGGCAGCCGCTCTAATTTTAGAATCCTTTCTAGCGCTCCGCCGCAACGCTTCAAACCAATGAGATGGACTCGGTACGTCGTGACGGCGGTGCTCGCCGCCGTGATTTTGCTGTGTGCGGCAGCGGGTTGGCTGTGGTACGCGATCTACGCGAATCGCGGCCTTCCGGCGACGACGACCCAGGTCGTGATCGAACGCGGCAGCACGCTGGGCGACGCGGCGCGAAAGCTAGTGGCGGAGGGCGTCATCAACAACGTGTTGACGTTTCGTCTGCTGGCGCGGCTGCGCGGTCAAGAGTCTGAGGTTCGAGCCGGCGAATACCGCTTTACGGCGCATCTCACGCAGAGCGAAGTTTTGCGCGCGATCGTCACCGGCGGCTCGCAGGTCGCCGCCTGGGTTACGATTCCCGAGGGATTCACCGCCGCACAGATCGCCGAGCGTCTGCAAAAGGCCGGCGTGGGGCCGGCCGCCGCTTTTTCACGAAACTTCATGCAGCAACGTCTGCTCGTTGACGGCACCCGCACGCGAAGCCTCGAAGGTTTTCTCTTTCCGAGCACCTACCTGGTGCCGCTGGGTGCATCACCGCAAGAGGTCGCCGCGCCGATGGTCGCCGAGTTCTTCAAGCAGCTGCCGCAGGAGGCCCGGCAGCGATCGCGCGCGCTGCGCGTAACCGTCCCGCAGGCGGTAACGGTGGCGTCGCTGGTGGAGCGGGAGGCGAAGAGCGAGATCGATCGTCCGAGGATCGCCGAAGTCATCTACAACCGGCTGCGGCTTGGGATGCCATTACAGATCGATGCCTCGATCGAGTACGCGCTGCCGCGTCACAAAAGCCGGCTCTCGTTCGAAGATTTAAAGGTTGACTCTCCCTACAACACCTACCAACGCGTCGGCCTGCCTCCGACACCGATCGCGAATCCTGGCCGCCCCTCGCTGGAGGCGGCGCTCTATCCGTCGAAAGGCCAAGACCTCTACTACGTCTATTGCGGGAAAGGGCGTCACGTCTTCGCTACGACGCTCGCGGAGCATCAAGCCAACGTCGCCCGCTGTCCGGGCTCCTAGAAGAAAAAGAGAGAGAGAGAGAGAGAGAGAGATGTCAATTCAAAATGGTGAAGGCGAGGAGCCCCGTGGACCACTCGAGTTGAGCGACGTGCTCAACATCGAGACCAACGACGGCGCCTCGCGCTCGTTCGAAGTGGTCGGCATTCTCGAGGATCCCGACGACGGCGTTTCGTACGCAGTTCTTCGCCACGAAGCCGCCGATGAAGAGGAAGACGAATTCATCGTAACCGACGTCCAGGGCAACTTATTGCAAGAGGAGCAACTCGCGCAGGAGATCCTCGACGACTTCTTGGCATTTGCCGAAGAAGACGCCGAACGCGGAGCTCATAACGGGGAGCGACGCTGATTCGGATACTCTTTCTTTCGGCAAGCGTCGGCGTTGGCCACCTTTCGGCAGCAAATGCCGTTGCGGCGGCGCTGCGCAAGATCCAACCCGCCGCGCAAACGTCGGTGATCGACTCGTACGAGTACGCAGCACTCGTCGTCTCACGCGTCGTCTCCGACGGCTATCTTCGAATGGTTAAAACCACCCCGCAGCTCTACCGCTACATTTACGATCGGGCGGAAAGAGCGACCGAAGTTGGTCGCTTTCGAACCTGGGCCCACCAGTTTACGGCGAGTAACCTGCGCCCGCTCATGCTGCGCGAACGGCCGGATGCGGTCGTCTGCACGCACGCCTTTCCGTGCGGCGCGATGGCCGAGTACAAGAACGTCTTTGCGGATGCGCCGCCGGTCGTTGGGATCGTCACGGATTTCGCCGTGCACCGTTTTTGGATGCACGAAAACATCGATCGATACGTCGTCGCGACCGAGACCATGCGCGAGGCGCTGACGGCCGGTGGCGTGCGCCGAGAGTCGATCTCGGTGAGCGGCATTCCGGTACGCGTGGAGTTCGTGCCTCCGGCCCAGGCGCGCGCGGCGCTCGGCGAGCGGCTCGACCTGCCCGGAGGAAGGCAGGTCGTACTCCTGATGGGGGGTGGCCTGGGGCTCGCTCCGATCGAGCGAATGCTGCGAGCGCTAAAACCGGTGTGCGCGCCGATTGCTGCAGTCGTCGTTGCGGGGAGAAACGCTCGAATCGGACGTCGGCTCGCCCGGACCGCGGATAGCGTCAGTTTTCCGGTTCGGGTGCTGCCTTTCGTGGAAAATGTCTACGACTACATGCACGCCGCCGACCTGCTCGTCACTAAACCCGGAGGGCTCACGACGGCCGAAGCTTTGGTGGCGCAGCTCCCGCTGGTCCTTTGCAAACCATTGCCTGGTCAAGAAGAACGTAATGCGCGCGTGCTCGTCGAGGCCGGGGCCGCGGTGCGCACGCGGAGGCTCGAAGAGCTTGCCGCGACGGTCGAATCGCTGCTCGCGGATCCTTTGCGTCGCGAGGAAATGGTTACCGCAGCGCGCCGCTTGGGACGGCCGAACGCCGCAATAGATGCAGCACGCATGATCGCGGGGCTTGCCGAATCCCGAAAGGAGATCGTCGCTTGACTCTACCTTCGTCGCGAACGTACGCTACGTGCTTGGCGGTGGTGCGCATATTGACCGGTGCGATCTGGCTGATCCACGCTATCCCGAAATTTATGAACGGTGAGGCCTTCTTGCCGCCGAACGGCGTTTTTGCAACGTACCTGCAAAACGGTATCGCGAAGACGGCCGGTCCATTTCACGGTTTTCTGACCGGCGTCGTTGGTCCCAACGCGGCAATCTTCGCCGAGCTAGTGCGATTCGGTGAGCTCTGCGTCGGGATCTCGCTCATTCTCGGCCTATTCACGCGGCTCGGGGGCTTCTTTGGCATCGTGCTTCCGCTTGTGTATATGGCGGCGCGCGGTGCCGGGGCGACGGTCAGCGCCTGGGGTACTGCGGATGCCTCCCTCGCGCTGCTTTCGGCGATCAGTCTGTTCTTGCCGACCGGACGCGTCGCGGGCTTTGACGCGCTGCGCGGCCCGCGCGCGCCCCGTAAACAGAGGGTGGTTGCAGAAGTGGTTCCCGAGCGTCCCTTTAACGGCCCAAGCGCCCCGCCGTAGCAGCGGCCTTTAATCGCTTAGTAGCAACTCGCAAACCCGTCAGGTTCGTTGCCGGAGCTGCACTACGACGAGCACCGTATCGTCCACCGGTCGCTGCGATCCCATGACGCTGCGTTGAACGAAGGCCGCCGGCCGTTCGATTTTTGGGTCGTCAACCAAACGCGAAACGGCACGCAAGGCAGCCGATTCGGCTAGAGAAATATTGCGTTGGAACTCCGTGAGTCCATCGGTATAAAAGAGAACGACGGAGTTGCGTTCTAAGACCGCGGTATGGGTGTGTGGCGCGACGGCTACGCCGGCACCGAACGGCGTGCCGCCGTATCGTAATAAATGCGCCGGAGTATTCGGGCCTGCGAGAATCGCGGGTGGATGCCCCGCGCTGGCGTAGCTCATCTCGGAAAGATCCGGGCTTATAATTGCGACGATCGCGGTGGCCAGCGCGCCGACCGGAAATCGCAGATTTCGGTCAACGCGCGCGAGGATCTCCGCCGGCTCACGCGCTTCAAAAGCGGCAGCGAAGATGCTCCGGCGCAGCTGCGCGCCGCCGACCGCCGCATCGAGTCCGTGACCGGCAACGTCGCCGATCGAGAACACGATCCTTCCGTCGGGAAGCTCGAAGACGTCGTACCAATCGCCGCCGATCAGCGCTTCGCGTTCGGCCGGGATGTAGAGCGCGTCGGTTTGGAGGTCCGGACGTTGCGGAAGGGCTGCGGGGAGAAAGGCGGCCTGCAGTGTTTCAACCGAGTGCTTCGTTCGCTCGAGGTGCGCGTCAAGCGCAGCTCGCGCCGCGCGCTTTTCGGCAGTTACGGCCCCGAGAACGAGTCCGGTGAACGCGAAGACCGACATCCAGCTATCGAGCTGAATCAGCCGCAAATCCAAAGACCCGGTCGTCCAAGGGCCCAAGTTGTGAGTCGTCGCCCAGATAGCGATGCTGCCGATGACGGCGATCGCGGTAGCCGTTTCGCGTTGCCGGAAGCGCAGCGCCGACCAAATAATGAACGGGTAGACGGAGAGTCGCAGCCCAACGGCGCTTAGAAAAGAGACCCAGCTTGCGCCAACGAGTGTTACGCCAAGGAGTGCAAGTTCGAATTTGCCGCCGTCGGAACGCACTCCGCGTTCGTTGCTCGTAATCCATGTGAGAAGCAGCGGCGCAACGAAGAGCACGCCCATCGCGTCGCCGCTCCACCAAACCCACCAGACCGACGGACATGCACTCCACGGAACGATTCGTGCCAGCGCGAGACAAATCACGCCGTTAGTTGCGGAGACGGTCATCGCGGCCGCCGACCCGCAAAGCACGAGAAGCACGACGTCGCGCACGCGCTCGAGCTTGTTCCGGAACCCGAAGCGTTGCAGCAGAAAGGTGCCGACGACGGGCGCCAACGTATTCCCGGTCGCGATCGCGGCCGCCGTCCAAACCGGCTCCGAGAGTAGAGCGTTGCCGACAAACGCTCCGAGCCAAATACCTGGCCAAACGCGGTATCCATAGAGAAGCAGCGCGGCGACTGCGATTCCCGTCGGAGGCCAGATGGCCGTCACTTGTTTCGTCGCAAACGCGAGCGAGAATCCGAACTTCGCCGCGGCGAGGTAAGCAACCGCAACGAGAAGCGGCACGACGATCCTGCCGCCGGCGGTTCTTAACCGTGCCCAGGGCACTACGCGAACAGGGTGCGAGATCTCGTCCCTCCGTCCAAGCGCATCGGTCAGCCGAACGCTCGTCTTCGCCGCGCCAATTCATGACGTGTACCTGGGAACCTTTTTGGTGTGAATGGCCACGCGCCGGAGGTAGGCGGAGCCGGCTAGCAAACCGTGGCTTAGCAGAGCGTGGAGAGATGGCCGAGCGGCTGAAGGCGGCGGTTTGCTAAACCGTTATACGATGTAAAGTCGTATCGAGGGTTCGAATCCCTCTCTCTCCGAAGCCAAATCGGTAAGTGTCATCCTGAGCTTGTCGAAGGACGAAGCACGCGGTCGTAGCTCAATTGGATAGAGCAACAGGCTACGAACTTGTAGGTTGGGGGTTCGAGTCCCTCCGACCGCGCCAACCTCCCCGGAGTTGTCGCAAGGCGCGAACTCCTGCTATACTGCGGAGTCGAACGGCGCTTGCCGAGGCTCGGTAGCTCAGTGGTAGAGCAGGGGACTCATAAGCCCTTGGTCGTAGGTTCAAGTCCTACCCGAGCCAAAAAACGAATAAGCCAGGTGGTTTCTAATGTCAACGATTCCGTGCGATTTCTGCCCTCACCCGGTCGATCGCGGCCAAATGGAGGAGATCGAGATCTCGCACTACGTGCCGGATAGCTCCGGCGAAGATCTCGCGTACGCGCGCACGTACTTTTTCGGTCATCCCGATTGCGTGCGCAAGTTCTATCGAACGCTGGTCGATCACAAACTCGACCTCTTCAAGCACATTCCCAGCGCGGGATTGCCGCCCGACGCACCTCATTGAAACTTCGCTTTCTTGCGCCCGTAGCGTAGCTGGATAACGCACAGCCCTCCGAAGGCTGGGATCGGGGGTTCGAATCCCTCCGGGCGCGCATCGCGCATGAATGATGACGAAGCGTTTCTCCGACGCGCGCTCGAGCTAGCCGCGCAAGCCGAGCGCGCGGGCGACGTGCCGATCGGCGCGGTGCTCGTCAGCGGCGAGCTGGTGCTCGAGGCGAAGAACGAAAAGGAGGCCCGCCGCGATCCAACCGCACACGCGGAGATGTTGCTGTTGCAGGAAGCGGCGCGCCGGCTCGGCGCATGGCGGCTCTCCGAGGCGACGATCTACGTCACGAAGGAACCCTGCGTTATGTGCGCGGGCGCAATGATCGCGGCACGAATCAAGCGGCTTGTCTACGCAGCACGCGATCCCAAAGGGGGCGCGGACGGCGGCGCGTTCGATCTGTTGCAGTCACCGAGAACCAACCACCGCCTCGAGGTCAGCGCCGGAGTCTTGGAGGCCGAAGCCGGCGAGCAGCTCGCACGTTTTTTCCGGGAACGGCGCGCGCAAGCGTAAGAAGGTATAAGCCCTGGCTCGTCCCAACCCACAGCCTCGGAGAGGTGGTCGAGTGGTTGAAGGCACCCGCCTCGAAAGCGGGCGAACGTGTTGAGCGTTCCGTGAGTTCGAATCTCACCCTCTCCGCCACTTTCGCTCGCGCGCTACATACTGCATCGGGGCCGCGCGTCGCGCGCGTCCTGCGCGCTCCTGCTCATCCGCGCTCGCGCCACCTGCTGAGGAAATTATGGCCTCCTGCCAATGGCGCTCGCGTCGGAAGCCCCTCTACAGTATGTAGCGAACTCGCTGCGCGATTGTAATTTCCTTACGCTGCGAGGGGGAGTTTTACGGTGAAGCGGGAGCCGCTTGGGCTGCTCTCGAGCGATATCGAGCCGCGAGCGCGTTCGACCGCGCGCTTGACGATCGCAAGCCCGAGGCCCGAGCCGGCTACATCGCGTTGCGCTCCGCGATAGAAACGGTCGAAGACGCGCGTTGCGTCGGTCGACGGTATGCCCGGTCCGTGATCGGCGACTTCGATGACGGCCGCCGAGTCGCGCGCCTGAACGCGCACTTCGATTTGACCTTCGCCGTATTTCACGGCGTTGTCGGTCAAGTTGGTAACGACGTAGCCGAGCTCGGTCGGATCGATCGCTGCGAGAATTCCGGAGGGTGTGGTGAGTGCGAATCGCCGCTCGGGATGCGCGTCGGCGATCGGCGCGACCAGATCCGCGACGAGCGTTCCGACGTCGATGGGCGCGACCGACGCCGACGCTTCCGGGCTCTCCCAACGCTCGAGCAAGATCAGCTTGTCGATCAGCGAGCCCATGATACGGCTCTGGTCGTTCATCGTGTCGAGAATGTGTTCGCGATCGCCGGGACTCTCGAAGCCGCCGCGCCGAAGGATTGCGATGAAGCCTTGCACGACGGTGAGCGGCGTTCGCAGCTGGTGGCCGGCATCGGCAATAAACTGCCGCATCGAGGCGTTGGCGCGATCGCGCCCGGCGAAGGCGCGCTCCATCTGCTCGATCGCGCCGTTATACGCAACCGCTAATCCTCCGAGCTCGTGCCGTTCGTCGGCGGCGATCAGTTGCGGCGTAAGGTCGCCCGAGGCAAAGCGTTGCAGCGCCGCCGTTACGTCGTCGAGCGGACGCACGACTTGCCGGGTCAGGACCCGCGCGATGAGAATTCCGCAAATGATCGCGACGATCAGAGCAATGGCTAGCGGTAGAGTGAAGGCGCGCACCGTCGCAACGAGCGTCGCGTCATTACTCTTGACGATAATGTAGAGATTCCCGACGTGGGCGAAGAGCGATTGGAGCCCAAAGGCCGTCGCCAATCCGAGTGCGACTCGTGCGAGCGGCCCCGAGGCGCGTGGATCGCCGGAAAGGTTGCCGCGAAGATGCTCGGTCACGGTGGGGCGGGCGTCGGTCCGATGCAGCCGGTAAACCGTCACGCGGGTATTGGCGTCAAGAAAAACGATCTCGCTGCCGGTGCCCAGTAACAACGAAGCGGCGAAAGCGCCGGCGTCGCGAGCGTTGGCTACCGACTTGTGCGCGAGCGATGCTTGGAGTTGAGCCATCGTGCCGCTAAGCTCGTTCGAGAGCGTGCGGATGTAAAAACCGAAGGCCAGCAGCGAACCTGCGACGAGCACCGCGACGAGCACGAGCGAGGTCTCGACGGCGGCGAGGGTTTGAATTCGGCGCGCGAGTCGCGTCGTCACGGGCTCGTCGCTCGTAAGGAGTAACCGGCGCCGCGAAGGGTCTGAATCAGTTTGATCGGTTCTCCGCTGTCAATCTTTGCGCGCAGGAACGAAACGAACGTCTCGACGGTGTTTGGGATCACGTCGCGATCGATGCCCCATACGAGATCGAGCAGCTCGGAGCGAGTCAGGACCTTTTCGGCGTGCTCGGCGAAGACGCGCAGTAGGTCGAACTCACGAGGGGTCAGCTCGATGCGGCGGTTCCCGCGATAGACGGCTCTGCTGGATGCGTCGAGCGTAAGGTCGGCGTAGCTGAGCGTCTCGTGCTCTTCGATCCGCGGCCGCCGCAAGAGCGTCCGAAGCCGCGCGACTAGCTCCTCGATCTCGAACGGCTTGCCGACGTAGTCGTCCGCACCCGCTGAGAAGCCGGCGAGCTTCTCGGCGATCTCGGTCCGCGCGGTAAGCATAACGACCGGCGCGGTCGTCAAGCGCCGAATCTCGGGCAGAAGCGTGAGGCCATCTCGGCCGGGTAACATAACGTCGAGTACAATGACATCAGGAGACCACGCTTGGAGCAGGGTGAATGCAGCCGAGCCCTCGGTGACGCTTCGAACCGAGAAGCCCGCTTGCTCCAGCCCATATTCGAGCAACTCCCGCAGGGCCCGCTCGTCGTCCACGACGAGCACCCTTGCAGATTCGCCGGCCGAAGCCATTCTCAGACTCGCTCCAGGATCACGCACCCCTGCTTTAGTTACAATCGGACCAACGATGACATTCAGCCGCGGGCCCTCGCGACGACTCTTCTGTGCCGTCTTCGCGATTCTAGCCGCGAGCGGCTGCGGAGGGCGTCGCACGCCCCCAGCCGCCCAGAGTCCTTATGTCGACACGAGCGTCACCAGCTTCGGTTCGATCGAGCCTGCGCGCCGGCTGGCCGGCGTCGTGGCTCCGTACCAGAACGTGGCGATCCAGAGCACGCTTGCGGAGCCCGCCGACACCGTCTACGTTCGCGAAGGCGACGCGGTGCGAGCCGGCGAGCTGCTGGCTCAGCTCGACACCTCCGATCTGAGGGCGCAGCTGCAGTCCGATCTTGCCACCGCCAACAGCAACCACGCCAACACCGTCCACACGACGGTTCAAGGTTCCCTGACGATCGAGCAAGGAGTGGATACCCTTCGCACGGACGAAGCCGCGGTTCGGCAGGCGCAGCAGACGCTTAACAACGATCAACAAAATCTTGGTCGCGATCAGAATCTGCTCGCGCAAGGCTACATCTCGCAACAATCGGTCGACGCGCAGGCGACGCTCGTCAAGAACGATCAGCAAGCGCTCAACACCGCAAACGCAAATCTGTCCTCGGCGCGTTCGACTGTCGCCGCCAATGGAACGCTTTCGGGACAAGGTCTGCAATCGACGGCGGTGCAGCAGTCGGCCGCGCAAGAGCAAGTGGCAATCTCTCAAGCGGATCAAGTGCGCGTGCAGATCGCCAAGGCCGCGATTGTTTCACCTATCAACGGCGTGGTCGTAAATAGAAATATCAACCCGGGCGAGTATCCGGGGAATCGAGAGATCTTCACGCTGCAACAGGTCGACCCGATCTACGCCGTGCTTCACGCCTCGAGCGAAGAGATCGCGCGGCTCGTAAACGGCGCCGCGGCTACGATTACCGCCGCGGATCTGACGAGCAACGCGCGGTTCAACGGTCGCATCGTCGGCGTCCTCAATCAGATCAACCCGGGTTCGACGGACTTTCAGGTGAAAGTGCTGCTCTCCAATCCCGGACAGCGATTACGCCCTGGCATGGTCGTTCAAGGCGCCATCGCGGCGATCCCGATTAGGGGCATTCGGGTCCCGGTCACCGCCTTTACCGATGACAATCACGACGCGCTGATGGTAATTCAGCCCGACGACACGATCAAAACCGTAAAGGTCGGGGAGCTCGGGAGCGACGGTACGACCTCGGTCGTCACGGGCGTCGCCGCCGGAGCTCGCCTCGTCAGCAACGGTCAGATGAGCCTTGGCGACGGCGAAAAGGTCTCATACCGGCAATGAACGTTAGCCTGACCCGGCTTTTCATCAATCGGCCGACGCTGGTTTTCGTGATCGTCGCGCTGATGATGTTCGCCGGCATCCTTTCCGCGGCCACGATCGTCAAGGAACTCTATCCGAACGTTAGTCAGCCGACCGTAACCATCTCGGTCCAATACAACGGTGCGTCGGTAGCCGAGATGCGTGACAACATCGTCCAGCCGATCGAACAGAACCTGGCCGGAACTCCCGATCTGCAAACCTTCAACTCGGTCGTTCAACAAGGCCAAGCCACGATCACCGGCATCTTTGGCATAACCTCGGATACCGCGACCGATCTGGCGTTGACGAACAAGGCCATTCAGGCCGCTGAGAAATACCTTCCGACGAATATCAGCCCGCCGACGGTCAATCTTCGCGACCCGACGCAGTCCAACGTCGTCACGCTTGCACTCTTCTCGCGGAAGCTTTCGCTTTCGCGCCTTGCGCTCTACGCGGTGAACGTCATCGCGCCGCAGTTCGAGCAAATTCCCGGCGTTTCGTTCGTCAACGTCGGCGGCGTCGTCACGCCCGCCTACGAGGTCGTCGTCGATCCCAACCGGCTTGCGGCGGCGAACTTGACGATCAACGACGTAATCAACACGTTGACCGCGGATAACCAGCGCGTCCCGGGTGGTTTTGCGTACGAAACGAACCGGCAGACGACCATCGACGTGCGGGGAGACATCCAGAACCTCGACTCGGTGCGCAATCTGGCGATCATACCTGCCGGTAGCACCGGCGCTCCGACGACCGCGAATTCCACCGGCGCGCAAGTCGAAAACATGGGCGGCGGGATGTCGGCGTTGCCTGGCGTCGTCAATCCGTGGAGCGCCAGCAACGCGGTCGTGCACGTCGGCGATGTCGCGACCGTTACGGAAAGCTACGAGCCGCGGCTGGAATCGGCGCACATCAACGGGCGGCCGGGCCTCTTCCTGCAGGTTCAGAAAACGTCGGACGCCAGCGAAGTCGATGCCTCCAACAATGCGCTGCGCGCGCTGCCGCAGATCGAGCGGCAGTTTCCAGAGATCAGCTTCCGGGTTATCAACGTTCAGTCGCGGTTCACGGAGCAGCAGATCGTCATCGTCATGCGGACCCTTGCGCTGGCGATCCTCTGTACGTGCATCGCGATGCTGTTCTTCCTGCGGTCGTGGCGCAGTGCGATCGTTGTTTGCGTCTCGATCCCGACCTCGCTTGCGATCGCGATAACGGCGATGAAGCTGCTGCATCTAACGATCGACACGATCTCGCTGCTGGGGATGTCGCTGGTCATCGGGATACTCGTCGACGACTCGACCGTGGTTCTCGAGAACATCGAGCGCCATTTTAGGGAGCTCAAGCAGCCTCCCAAGGAAGCGGCGGTGCGCGGGCGCGAGGAAATTGGTGCCGCCGCGGTCGTCATCACGTTGGTAGACGTCGTCGTCTTCTTTCCGATTGCGTTCATTCAGGGACAGGTCGGACGTCAGATCGGGGAATTTGCGATCGTCGTCGTCATATCCACGCTCACGTCGCTCTTCGTCTCATTTACGATTACGCCGACGCTGGCGGGCTTGTGGGCGCTACGCTCGCACTGGAAGCCTTGGCGCGCCGTCGATTGGTTCGGCGAGAAGTTCGATCAAACGCGGAGTTGGTACACTGGCCGTGTTCTGCCTTGGAGTCTCGCCCACGGCCGGCTGGTTGCGATCTTCTGCGCCGGCACGTTTGTACTCGCACTCGCGCTCGTCGGATTGGGCGCCGTCGGCGAGGAGTTCATTCCCCCGGTCGACCGCGGCGAGATCTACATCCAGCTCATGTATCCGATCGGCACGCCGCTCTCGACCGTCGAAAAGGGTACGTTCGCACTCGAGCGCAAGGTGCTCGATACTCCCGATGCGGTTGCGATCACGACCGTCGCGGGTGCGTACGCGGCCTCGTTCGGCGGTTTCGTCAGTCAAAATAACGTCGGCCAGGTTCACCTCTGGTTGAAAGACAACCGCCGCCATCCGACCGACTACTGGGTCGCGCAGGTGCGGCAAATCGCGCAGAAAACGTTGCCGCGCAGCGTGGACACGGTAGTCGTTCCCGCGACCTCGACGCAAGGCGGCAACGCGCAGCCGGTCGACCTGCTGGTCACCGATGTTACCGGCGGCGATCCGACGGCGTACGCGCAGCGGGTGGAAGCGCTGCTGCAGCGCGTGCCGGGAGCGACCAGCGTCAACAGCACGGGAAGCTTGCTCGCACCCGAGATAGACGTTCAGTTCGATCGCAACAAGGCGCAGGCGCTCGGCGTCGATCTCGGCCAGGCGGCGCAAGCCGCAGGCGCGGCCTTCGGCGGGAATCTTGCCACGCAGTTCGAGACGACCGCTGGGCTTGAGCAAGTCCAGGTGATTTACCCCGAGGCCGACCGGGCGAGCATCGAGCAGCTCAAGTCAGTGGCGATTCGCTCGTCGAGCGGAGGCATCGTCTATCTCGGCGACATCGCGCGGTTCGTATCTACGCCGACGCCGCCGCTGGTGACGCGAACCGACCGCCGCAACGTCGTTCACGTCAACGCAAACTACGCCCCGAAGTCCTCGCTTTCGGCGGTCGAGAACGGCCTGATGAAGCGATTGCCGTCGTTGCACCTTCCGCCGAACATCGTCGTGCGCCCCGCGCCGCTGGGACAGCAGGACTTCATGCACCAAACGCTGGTCGGCATGGGACTCTCGATGATCGTTTCCGTCATCCTCGTCTACCTGCTGATGGTTGCACTGTATAATAGTTACGTCTCGCCGTTCATCATTATATTTTCGGTACCGGTCGCGGCGATCGGCGCAATCGGCGCGCTCTTCCTGACGCACCGAACGCTCAACCTCTTTTCGCTCATCGGGACCATATTGCTGATCGGCATAGCATCCAAAAACGGCATCCTCTTGGTCGACTACGCGAACACGTTGCGAGCTCGCGGCTTGGACAAACTCTCGGCGATCAAGGAGAGCGCCCAGACGCGATTTCGTCCGATTATCATGACCAGCTTTTCGGTGATGGCCGGCAACCTGCCGCTCGCACTCGCGCTCGATCCCGGCTCGGCCTCGCGCTCGAGTTTGGGTATCGTGGTAATCGGCGGCGTCTTCAGTTCGCTGGTGCTCACGCTGCTGCTCATTCCGAACGTCTATATGTGGGTCGCTCCGAAGGATCACCCGTCACCGAATGGCGCCGCACATCCCGGCGTCGATCAGCTCGCGCTGCAAACGGAGCCGATTCCGGAAGCGCTGCACGCGTAGGAGCTTCTAGGGCGACGTCGTCGGGGCCGGGGTTCCGGCCAATCGCGGGTCGGGCGCTTCGGTTGGAAACGTGATGTCTTTGAACGTAACGTCGGCGATGATCTTGTAGGTCACGAATGCAACGTGCATCGTTTGCGTAAAGGTGCCGTGCACGATAACCCAGTGCCCCTCGAGGAGCGAGTAGTCGAGCGAGATGACCTCGTCGCCTGCCCCAGCGACCCGCATCTCGATGTGCGACGGAAGGTGCGACGCAGCGTCCTCGGCGATCTCGGCGGGGTAGAGCCCTTGCTGAACGCGGGCGGTGGGTTCGATCAAGAGGTGGACTGCCGCATCGGTCGAGTCGCTCGCGTAGCGGGCAGCCCAATAACTGTTGTACGGAACGACGACGTTGACGCTTGGATCGGGCGGCGGGATCGTAAGGAAGAAGGCTCCTCCGCGCTCGAGCATGATGTCGACCCGCTTGAGGTTGGCAAAGTAACTAAACTTGAAGTTTGAAAGCGGATCGAAGATCGGGATAATCGGGAAGGCCTGTCCTACGCGCTGTCCTCCATTCGGCAGGTCCTTCATGACCGCGAGGTTATCGCTGACGCGCACCATAACCGCGCGATCGATGTCTTGCGCCCGCCCGAGCGTCGGCGCGCTGACGTGGGTGTGCTCTACGTAGGTCATGTAGAGCGGCGCGTTGGCTTGATAGAATGCGCTGGTCCGGTTGATCAGCAGGGCGAAGGCGAGATCGGCGGTCATCATTCGCCATCTGGCTTCGCCGGCGGGAACGAAAGTACCGGTCCGTTAACTTCCGCTTGAAATGACGGTCGAAGTAAACGAACCGCTATACGCGCGAGTGGTCGAGCTGCGCAGAGCAATTCACCGCAGGCCGGAGCTCGGTTTCGACGAGCACGAGACCGCGGCGCTGGTCGAGCGAGAGCTTGATGCGTTGGGAATCGCGCACCGGCGTGTGGCGAAGACCGGAGTCGTCGCGCGCATTGATGGCGGTATGCCGGGGCGCGTGGCGGCGCTGCGGGCCGATATGGACGCGTTGCCGGTGGGGGAACGAAGCGGGCTCCCGTTCGCGTCGGAAATCGAAGGAAGAATGCACGCTTGCGGGCACGACGCGCACACCGCGATGCTGCTGGGTGCGGCGCACGTGCTCGTTGGGATGCAAGAGAAGCTGCGCGGCAGCGTCGTGCTGATCTTTCAGCCGGCCGAAGAAGGGCCCGGCGGAGCGCTGCCGATGATTGAGGCGGGCGTTCTCGAGGATCCGCGCGTGGATGCGATTGCAATGCTGCACGTAGATTCGCATTTGGACGTCGGCTCGGTAGGAATCACGCCGGGCATGGTCAGCGCATCCGCCGACGAGCTTTACGTTACCGTTCGAGGGACCGGCGGACACGGCGCGTATCCGCACACCGCCGTTGACGCGATTCCGGCCTCCGCCGCGATCGTTCTCGCGTTGCAGAACGTCGTCGCGCGGGAAACCGACCCGCTGGCCAGCGCGGTCGTCACCGTCGGAACGATTGCCGGCGGCTACCGTAACAACATTATCGCCGACGTCGTCGAGATGAGCGGAACGCTCCGCGCGCGCGACCCCGCAGTCCGCGACGAGTTGGAGGCGCGGGTTCGGCGGATCGTCGACGGAGTTGCGACGGCCTATAACGTTCGCACCGACCTACGGGTCGTGCGCGGCTACCCATCGGTGCGCAACGACGCGAAACTGGCACGAGAGTTTTCACGCTACGTGCAGGCGCACACGCCGATTCGCGTCGAGGAGTCATCGCCGACGATGGGTGCCGAAGACTTTGCATACTTTGCCGAGCGCGTGCCGGGAGTTTTGATTCGCCTTGGAGTGCGCAGCGATTCCTCTGGCGCGATCCATCCCGGACATAGCGCGCTCTTTCGTATAGACGAGGCTGCGTTGCCGCTCGGCGTGCAAACGCTCGTGCTCTTTGCGGCTGCGCTCGGCGGCAGTGAAATAGGTTCATAAGTATTCACACGCTTTGTGGATAGCGAGCCAAAAGGATAGCGTAGCGTAACGCGCAGAATAATCGGATGCATGATCGTCGGCGATGATGCAGTGATTCGAGGGCTGCGATCGCACAACGCGAGTCTCGACCTGGACTGTTCGGCAGAAGAAGCGTTCAATCTGCTGTGCGCGGTTGAGAAGTGGCCCGTCTGGCTCTCTTTTCTGCGTAGCGTACGCAAGGCGGATCCGCCCGCGCAACTGAGCGTCGGCAGCGAGATCGCGATTCGATCTTGGCTGCCGGGCGATGAAGAAGAGCTCTACGAAGTCGACGGTTTGATTACGAACCACCGGCTCTCATTGGTCGGCGCCTACTCGTTGCGGCGCCGCTTGGAGTTTCGAATCGAAAATCGTACCTCGTGCTCGAAACTGCACGCTCGGCTCGCTTATCCCGCCTATCACGGGCGGTTAGGCAGCGTGCTCGACCGCTGGAAACGCGGGCGTCGCGTCGCCAACGCGCTGGACGACTCGCTGCTCCATTTCAAGGGCTTGGTCGAGTACAAGCGGGACGAGCCGATTCTGGCCGACTTCTAGGCCACCCTAGCAGTCATTGACCAAGACTGCTAACGCGGGCTATACTCTCATCCATGCCGCTCTATGATTATGCCTGCACTAAGTGCGGGCGAGTACGGGAAGTCCGGCATGGCTTCGGAGAGAGTTTCAACGAGCCGTGCGAGGCCTGTGGAGGGGCGCTGAGACGGGTCTTTAACCCGGCGCCGGTGCTCTTCAAAGGGTCGGGCTTCTACGTCACGGATTCACGCCGCTCGGCGGCCTCAGGAAAGGCTGAGCAGCCGAAAGGGGAAGCCGGCTCGGCCGCGCCGCCTAAGGCCGACGCGCCTGCCTCGAGCGAGCCAAAGAGCGCTACCAAAAGCTCGGACTCGGCGGCCTAAGCCGAACGGAGCGCCTCCAGGGAGGCAAGAAAGCCGGGAAAGCTCACGTCCAGGCTTTCGCCGTTATCGATCGTAACCGGCCCCGCAGCGCACCCCAGCACCGCTGCCGCCATTGCGGTCCGGTGGTCGTGCCCCGTTTCGACAATCGAATAACGCGTCTGCGGCGTGCCGCCGACAATCCGCATGACGCCGCGGTCGTAGCGCGTTTCGGAGCCTACCGCGGCGAGCAGCCGTTCGATGGCGGCGATCCGGTCCGACTCCTTGGAGCGTAGGTCGGCGATGCCGGCGATGGTGGTCGTCCCTGCGGCGAATGCTGCGGCAATCGCGACGAGCGGGATCTCATCGATCGCTCGCAACGCTAGATCGGCGCCCACGCTCGTCGCGCGCAGCGGACCGGATTCAACGGCCACATCGGCTACCGGTTCGCCGCAACGGCTGTGCTGGTTTCGCAGCTCGATCGCCGCTCCCATCGCCCGGAGAGCGTCGAGTAAGCCGATTCGTGTGGGATTCACGCCGACGTCGCGTATAACGAGCGCGCTGCCGGGCGTGATTGCCGCGGCCGTGATGAAAAATGCGGCGGCCGAGAAGTCGCCGGCGATCTCGAGGGCTCTCGGTTCCAGCGACCCGGCGGCGAGCCGAACGCTACGTTCGTTCCACTCGATATCGGCGCCGAGGTAGCGGAGCAGCCGCTCCGTATGATCGCGCGAGCCGCGGTCTCCATCGATGCTGACCGGGACGCCCGCAAAGAGCCCCGCAAAAAGCAACGCCGACTTCACCTGGGCTGACGGCGAAAGGAGTATGAAGTCGCGCGTTTCAATCGCCGGTCGCCCCAGAAGTTCGAGTGGAAGATGACCGTCGGTACTCTCGATCCGCGCTCCGAAAGCGCGCAACTGCGCGGCGACCGGTTCCATCGGCCGGCGCCGCAGCGAGCCATCTCCATCGAAGCAAGCGCGCACGCCGGCACCCGCGCAGGCGCCCAGAAGCATCCTGACCGTTGACCCCGAGTTCATGCAGTCGAGGGTGGTCGAGGGCGCGCGCAGAGGCGATCCGCTCACGATCGCGTCGCGCTCCTCGGCGTGGATCCGCGTTCCGAGCGCCGTTAACGCCTCGCGGGTAGCTCGGACGTCGCGCCCCGGGTTCAGACGTGCGACTTGCAGCGGCTCGCGGCAATAGGCGCCGGCGATCAGCGCGCGGTGGGAGATCGACTTGTCGCCGGGAACGCAGGCCGAGCCGCGCAGCGGTCCCGGATGAAAAGTCACCACCTTGCTGGACATGAGCGTTTGATTTCAGACAAGGAGTCCATCATCATTTCGTAGGATGCAGCGCGAAGTATTTCGTCGAACGGCGGCTGCTTTTCGACACGAAAGGAACCGATGAATAAAGTAGATTTGGTACGCTCGGCGATCGATCGCCTGGAAATCTCGCGTAAGGATGCCATCGTGCTCGTCGACGGCATCTTCGATGATATTCAAGTCGCGGTCGTCGCGGGTGAAGCGGTGAAGATTCCGGGTTTCGGGCAGTTCAAAGTCCGCGATCGCGCGGCCCGCATGGCGCGCAATCCGGCGACGGGCGAACAGGTCAAGGTCCCGGCAAAGCGCGTCTTCAAGTTCCTGGCGGCCAAGGCGCTGAAGGAAGCCGTGATGTCGAAGCGTGGGAGCCGCGGCGGAGCCGCTCGGAAGAAGGCCGGACCGAAAGTCGCTGCGCGCAAGGCG
Source organism: Vulcanimicrobiota bacterium (assembly GCA_963748875.1). Classification (GTDB taxonomy): domain Bacteria; phylum Vulcanimicrobiota; class Vulcanimicrobiia; order Vulcanimicrobiales; family Vulcanimicrobiaceae; genus Cybelea. The sequence continues at coordinate 2,537,864 of CAVVKC010000001.1, read as the reverse complement.
CCGGCGCGAAAGGCAGCTGGTCGCAAGAAGCGCTGACGGTTAGGCCGCGTAAGGGAAGCGCCTCGTGATCGAGCGCGACGCGCTGCTGCATTACGCGCACTTCCTGTGCATTTTTTACGCTTGCGGCAATGCTGGCCGGGGAGCTCTTCCTATTCCGTAGGAGCCTCCCGCCGGCAATGCTCCTTCAACTTCAGCTCGTCGATATCGTTTCTACGGCATCGCCGCCGGACTGGTCATCGTCACCGGCATAGCGCTGGTCGTATACGGGCTCAAGTGGCCGTCTTTGTCTTCATTCCGCTTTGCGCTGCGCTAATGGCGAACGGATTGTAAGGCTCGAACGCCAATAGTACGGCGTTCTCCCCTACACAGGAGGTATGATGCAACGTTTTCCCCTTGCTCTCTCTACGATTGCCGTAGCGCTCCTCTCCGCAGCATGTAGCGGAAGCGGTGCTACGGCGCCGAGCACCGGCGTCGCTAGTGCAACCGCCGTTAATAGCGCTCTAGCCGCCGATCGTTCCAGGCCGCGTTTTCTTCGCTTGATACACACACCGGCTCATCCGCCGCCCCATCGGCACAATATAACCGCCGCGGAGCGCGCGCGATCCCGCGCGGGCGGCTGGCAGCAGGTCGCTTCGTCTCCAGCCTGGCCAAACGGACCGCAAACCGAGATACTGATGACCGACGGAACGGTCATGGTCTTCGACTCCTGCAGTTCGAGCGTATTTCGACTGACGCCGGACAAGACTGGCAACTATCTTACCGGAACGTGGTCGTCGGTACCGTCGCTGCCGTCGAGTTACGCGCCGCTCTACTTCGCTTCTGCCATCCTTCCTGACGGCAAGCTGGTCATCAATGGCGGCGAGTACCAGGACTGCCTCGCCAAGGAACAGACGACCGGCGCAATCTACGATCCGATTGCCAACACGTGGACGTCGGTGAGCCCTCCGAGCGGATGGAGCCGGATCGGCGACGCGCAGAGCGTTGTGCTTCCCAACGGGACGTACATGCTGGGCAACTGCTGCACGAATACGCAAGCTCTTCTCAACGAGTCCGCGCTGACGTGGACGATCGTTGGAACCGGCAAGCAGGACGCGAACAGCGAAGAAGGCTGGACGCTCCTCAAAAATGGAACGGTGCTCGAAGCCAACGTCAGCGACCCGCCCGGCGCGCAGGCCTACAGTCCGAAGGCGAACATGTGGGAATCCGCCGGCCAGCTGCCGGTCAATCTGATTAACCAAGCGGAGATCGGTCCGCAGACGCTGCGTCCCGACGGGACGGTCTTTATCGCCGGAGCGAATGGAGAGTCGGCGATCTACAATAGCAGCACGGGCGCCTGGACACAGGGACCGACGTTCCCGGTTGTTGCGAGCGGACAGCTCGACGTTGCCGACGGTCCATCGACGGTCTTGACGAACGGTCAGGTGATGATTTCGGCGAGCCCGGGTCTGTACCACGCGCCGGCCACCTTCTATCTCTTCAATGGTACGAAGCTCAAGAGCGTCGCGGCGCCCCCGAACGCGCCAAACGACTCGTCGTACAACATCAGGCTCTTGATGCTTCCAACCGGTCAGGTGATGGAGAATGACGGATCGCCGGACATCGAGATCTATACCGGCGGTCGGCCCTTAAGTGGGATCGGTCCGATCATCACGTCGGTGCCCACCACGTTAACGCACGGCAACACGTACAAGATCAGCGGGATGCGCTTCAACGGCGCCACTCAGAACAATATGTATGGTGATGACGTTCAGCAGGCTACGAACTATCCGCTCGTGCGGGTCACCAACACGTCGAGCGGCCACGTCTTCTATTGCCGCACGCACAACTTTAGCTACATGGGGGTTGCCACGGGACGTAAGAAGGTCTCGACGCAGTTCGACGTCCCCTCGAGCGTTCAGACAGGCGCGAGCAGCTTGGTTGTGGTGACGAACGGGATCGTGTCGTCGCCCGTGAACGTAACGATCCAGTAATGCGTGCACGCCGAGGGGCGGGTGCCCTCGGCGCGGCGCGGCCTACAAGTTAGTCGTCCGGCTCTACGGACGGCAGCGTGAAGAAGTACCTCGGCGGGTACTTCGCCGGAATCGGCTTGAACGGCGCCGGCTGCTTATTAAAGTCGAAGCAGTCGAAGAGATCGTCGGAGCGCTCGTCGGTCGTTCTCAACGAACGAAGACCGAATGTCTTTTCGGTGAACTTCAGGATACTGCCGAACTCGTGCGGTGTGTGCGAGATGTAGTGCGCTCGCGCGTACGGCGAGATGACGATCAACGGTACCCGAAAGCCGAGTTCGTACGAGTTGAAAATCTGCGGTGTTACGTGATCGTACCAGCCGCCCCAGTCGTCCCAGGTGACGAAGATCGCGGTCGTATTCCAGTACGGTGATTGGCCGATGGCATTGACAACGGAGGCGACCCAGGAAGGGCCGGAGCCGTCCGTCTCTCTGGGGTGATCGGATGCGGCTTTGGTCGGGGTTACCCAGACGACGTCCGCAAGCTGCTTGCGGGCGATATCGCTGAGCACCTTCGATGAAGGCACGATGACGTTCGAGTTATACTCCGATTGGTTCGACCAGATCGAGTAGATCGCATCGACAGCGTTCCAGAGTCCGGGACCCTGCGTGGCTTGATAGTAGCGCCAGCTCAATCCAGCTTGATCGAGCTCATTCATTAGGGCCTTGCGCTTAAAGCACGGGAAGGCTCTGAGCGATTCGGGCTCGCCCCCGCGCGTGTTGATAACCGCGACGAGCGACCCGGCCGGCGAATCGCAGCCGCCCGTCAACTGCGCGTTCGCCGTCAGCGGATTGTTCGCCGCACGATCGGTGGTGCTGTTGTTCAGGGTCGACGTGCCGCTAATGAGATACTGATGCGCGGGAAAACTCGGCCCTTGGTTCGTCTGGAACATCTCGTCGGCAAACGTGTAGGTCTTTGCCATGGTGTAGTACGGCTCGACTTCGCTCTTGGGGACGTATCCGTAGGCTGCGTTGACCGGGCACGTTCCGCGGCACGTCTCCAGATCGAAGCCGTTCATCGCTCCGTTGTTGTATTCGGTCAGCCAGCTAGCGTGAACGTGACCGACATTATAGGGAGCGGTCATCGAGACCCGCTTTAACGGAACTTCTTGTCCCTGTGAGTTGAGCCCGTAGGATTGCGTGTTGGCGCCGGGCAGAGACTGAAAGAGGTTATCGACGCTGCGATTCTCTTGGACGATGATCACGACGTGCTGAATCTTCGACGACGCAGCGGCGCTCCCAATGAGTGATTGCGCCGCCCCTGTCGTGACCGGTACGTTCGCTACTGAAGCGCTCTGTGCGCAGCCCGAAAGCACCGTGAGAAGAATGATGTAGATGAGGCGAGGGCTCTTCATGGTAAGAGATGCTCCTAGTCGTTCGGCTCCACTGAGGGCAGGTGGAAAAAGTAACTGGGCGGATACTTCGTCTTCACGCGCTTGAAGGCTTTTGGTTCTTTTGAGAAATTGAAGCAATCGGAGAGATCGTCGGCGCGCTGATCGGTCGTGCCAAGCGACGGCAAGCCGAAGGTCTCCTCCGTGAACTTCAAAATGCTGCCGAACTCATGCTGGGTGTGGGACACGTAGTTCTGTTTAGCATACGGCGAGACCACGATCAACGGCACGCGGAAGCCCAATTCGAACGAGTTGTAGATGGTCGGCGGCACGTGGTCGTAGAAGCCGCCCCAGTCATCCCATGTGATGAAAATGGCCGTGTTGTTCCAGTATTGGCTATCGCCGATCGCATTGACGACCGAAGCAACCCACGAAGGGCCGGAACCATTGTTGACTTTAGGATGGTCGGAAGCCAATGAGGTCGGCGTAACCCAGACGACGTTCGCTAGCCGGCCGTTCCCGATATCGCTGAGGACTTGCGTTGGGGGCGTGATGACGTTGGCCGCCATCTCGTACTGGTTGGACCAGATCGACTCGATTGCATCGGGAGCGTTGAAGAGTCCTGGCCCCTGCTTGGCCTGATAGTACTTCCAAGAGACCCCGGCGTCGTCCAGTTCGTTCATGAGCGACTGGCGCTGGAAGCATGGAAACGTCTTAAGCGATGCCGGCTCGGTGCCTTTCGGCGTGATAACGCCGACGAGCGATCCTCGCGGAGAGTCGCAGCCGCCGACGAGGTTGCCGCTCGGATCCTGGGGATTGTTCGACGCCTTGTTCGGAGAGCCGTCGCTCACGGTCGACGTCCCGCTCACGAGGTACTGATGCGAGGGAAAGCTTGGTCCCTCGTCGGTTTCGTACATGTTGTCCGCGAACGTGAACGTCTGGGCCAGCGTGTAGTAGGGCTGGACCTGGCTTTCGGGAACGTACGCGAACGCTGCGTCCTTCGGACAGCTTCCTTTGCACGTTTCATTCTCGAAGCCGTCCAACTGGCCGTTGTTGTACTCGGTCAGCCACGCAGCGTGCGTGTGAGCCAAGTCGTACGGCGCGGCCAGCGACTCTGACTGTAACTGTACGTGTTGTTTTCCGTGCGGCCCGGGTCCGTACGATTGGATGTTGGCGCCGGGAAGGAATTGAAAGAGATCGTCAACGGTGCGATTCTCTTGAACGATGATAACGACGTGCTGGATCGGCGACTGTGCGTAGCGCCCGCGGTGCGCCCGGTGCGAAAGGTTCAGCGAGCGCTCGGTTGGAATAAGTTGCGAGCCTGCCGGCGACGTTCCGACCGAAGAGGTTTGGGAACACGCCGAGACTCCAAAGAGCAGTACTAGAGCGTAGTAACGGGCGTTCTTCATCGAAACATTATATGGTGTTTAAGCAACGATGGACAACCTACGCCCGTCGCTACACTCGATGCTACAGTTGAGCGAGCGCGCTTTCGCTTAGTTCTGCGGGATAGACGAGAACTTTCGAGGTTTCTGCGCGAAATCGAAGGTGTCGTCGATGCTGGCTGCCCGTGTCGGTCGTTCCGAGGCGCCCCACATTCCACGTGTCCTCGACGAAGCGGACGATGCTGCCGAACTCGTACTGGGTGTGCGCGACGTAGCCCGCTTTGGCGTACGGCGAGACGACGATCATCGGAACGCGGAACCCAAGCCCGGCGTAATCGAGCTGCGGCGGCGTAACGTGGTCGTACCAGCCACCCCAGTCCTCCCAGACCACGATGATCGCCGTGGAATTCCAGTACTTACTTTTGCCGACGGCTACTACGGCACGAAAACGCGAAAAATGAGGCTTTCGGCTTAGTCCCCGCGGGACGATTGCAGCGCCCACCCCTGGCCGAAAGTTCAAGACACGCCGCTGCTGTGAACCTCTACGACGTTCCGCAGCTTTATACGCGGTCCACTGCAGAGCTAAGACCAACTGCGTTAATCACCCACGAGATGATGCCGAGCCAAATGGCGCCCCAGAACGCCGCCCAGAAGCCGTCCACGTGGAAGCCGGGCACGACCGCTCCCACGAGCCACAGTAAAAGCGCGTTCAGAACGAACAGAAACAATCCGAGCGTGATTACGATCAGCGGAATCGAGACGATCGTGGCAATCGGACGAACCACGGCGTTGATGACACCAAAAGCGAGGGCCGCGATGATGACGGCAACCCACGTGTTCGCATACACCCCGATGTGGAAGAGCGGCGCGATCCAGTAGACAAGGATCGCGAGTGCGATTGCGTTGAGTAGCCACCTAACAAGCAAACCGGCCATGTTTCCGTGCTCCTTTCCTGAAGAACGCTACGCTTTCGACTCAAAACTCCCACCCCTCCCTTGAAACCGCTCGCGCCCTAGTAGACGTCTTCCAGCGTCCACTGGGATTGGTAGATCGCACGAGTGAAGTCATCGAATAGCGCCAGTATTTCGGAGTCGTAGGCGGCCCGCGGCAAAGAACCAAAGGGAATACTTAGCGCTAGTATGGACCTAGTTGGTTTTGGTTGGGGTGGTCCAAGAAATGTAATCGCGCCTCTGTTCTTCGGCTGCGCCTCACATCGCATGACGACGATGCTATAGAATGCTACGTCATCCGACTCAGTCGGTTGCGAAGACTCAGCGATGTCATAAAAGCGATGCCTTTCCAAGACTGTAACGAGCCGGTTGAAGATGAGTTGCGGCGAGTCGTCGGTACTTGAGTCGGTTGCACCACAGCAACTCCGCACTTCGCCCGAGCGTCCAACGAAACAGTATGGGCCGCCGCCCTTTTCCACGTCGCTACGCGAAACGTAAAGTTTAACGCCAACGGGACACGCTCCAGGCTGAACCCTCTCCCCGGGACGAATCGCAACGGGCTCGGATACCCCTTCTGAGCGGAAGTAGACCGCAGAGATGTCTTGGTAGGACGGTTTAGCTCCCGGCAGACACGATGCAATCGAAACGATGGGGTGAGCGACCAAGCCTAACGCAATGAGCGACCTAAAGCATAAGGAGACTCTCACTGCTCGGCAACGTCCGGACGGCTGGAAGCGTGACGTCGCCTTACGGGACCAACTCGAAAACCGTCCCGTCGTTGTTTACGCCGCCCATCAATGTGGTGCCGAAGAGACCACTGCTTAAAACGACGTTCAAGACCGTTAGCCCCGCGTTGGGCACTGCTCCGTCGCCGCTGCCACCTTTGAAGCTATACACGACGTGTTGCGAGCCATCTGCATTTATCTTGTAAACGCAGCCCTTATCGTTGTCGCCGCCGGCCTCCGTAGTGCCGTAAAAGACGCTGTCGAGCAGCGTTAACGGAGCTCTTGAATGGGCGCCGTCCGGGTTAGCGCCGACCGGATTGATGAACTCCTCGGTCTTATAGCCTCGGTTCACCTCGTAGAAGACTCCCCTATCGTTCGCGCCACCTAAGTAAGTCGTGCCAACCAGCACACCGTCAAAAAATAGCGGCCCGGAGGAGCCCGGCCTATAACCATCTGGGCCCAAAGATTTTTGCCGGCCCGCACTTTTAAAACTGTAGAGCACGACTTCGGTTCCGTCGGTGTGGATCTCGTAAATCGTTCCTTCGCCCTTCGTTCCGCCGAAGTTCGTGGTGCCGAACATCACACCGTCGCTAGCGACCGTTAGCCCAGCCTCCGGTTGCTGACCGTCCCCATTCCCCGTAAATGCATGAAGGACGCGCTCCGTTCCGTCTGTGTGCAGCTCGAAGACAGTCCCCTGAACGTTTGACCCCGTTCCCCCTCCAGCGATCGTCGTACCGTAAAGGAGACGGTTATTAACCGCCAGGCCTGCTGCCGGGAATTGGCCATCGGTTCCCTTGAATTGTTAAACGGTGCGAAAGACGATCCGAGCTTTTCCGGTTGCGCGTGCCGGCGGAACAGTGAGAGCACCGCTGGATCCGGTCGGCGAAACCGTCTGCTGCGCTGATGCTTCTTCAACCGGAGCGGCCAGCCTTTTGGCCGGATTCCCTTACCCGGGACGGGCTTGGTAACGTCGGGGTAACGCTTTCGAACGGTCGCCTCAGCTCTGGTAATGGCGATGTAATGCCCGCTGATGTACGTGGTGCTCATGGCTACAGACCTGAGCAGTGGCCCAGCGCGGAGTAAGAGATGAAGTTCTCTCGTGTGTTTATCGGCGCATTCCTGGACGCGCTTTTGACGTCGATCGTCCCGCGGGACGGCAAGCCGGCATTGCGGCCTTCCCGCAGGGCTTCGATGCATCCGATCTATGAGGGCGAGGCTTTCATTGGTGCGAACGTCAGCAGTACCGTGCAGGACCTCGAAGGGTCGTCAGGCTCGACAGGGTTTGGAGCCCTGCTACGCCGCCACCGGCTCGCCGCCGGACTCTCGCAGGAGGCTCTAGCCGAGCGCGCCCGGCTGAGCTCAAATGGGATCGGCGCACTTGAGCGCGGCTACCGGCGAAGACCGCAGCGTCAAACCCTCGCGCTCTTAGCCGGCGCACTCGATCTTAATGGTGACGAGCATGCCCAGTTCGAGTCAGCTGCGCGATGATAGCGATTCCGGTTTCGGGAGAGGTCCTTCGGCGCGTGCTGCGGACGGCCGTCGTTGCCGCAATCGCGTTCCCGTCCCTCGGGCTGTTCCTCCAGATCTTCGTGGCCTTCGGTCCAAATTCGTCCGCAACTCCCGATTTCTGGACGATGGCGAACGTCGTTATTAGCTCTAACGAGCGCGCGCGTGCAGCCGGCATCTCACGCGGTGACAGCATCGACTACTCGGCGATGCCGGTGGACGAGCGATACGGCAGTTCGAATGATGGACTGCGGGCACCCCCGGCAGGCAAGACGGTGTCGTACGTCGTCGCGCACCATGGTAGGAAACACACCGTGGCGTTGGCTGCAGTAGGCAACGATTTCATATTTTCTAAATGGGAGCGCGCCGAGCTGTTCGGGATCGTGCTGGCCCTGCTCTTGTTCGTCGTCGTGAACGCGATCTTTCTGGTTCTCGTACTGCTGGGATCGGCGCTCGCCGTGCTCAGGCCGTCTGGGCTTGCAGCAGCCTTTCTTCTTTTCGTCGCGCAGTACGGCACCATAAGCCCGATCTACTACTCGTTTCTATCGCCTCGAGGATACGCCGCCGTTATGGTCGTGTCCGATATACTCGTCGGGCTCGGTGCAATCGGCTTCCTCGGACTCGCACTCTATCTCGACCCAAAGCGGAGCCTTCGCTCGCAACGGGTCATCGCAGCGGGGGCTGTGCTCTTGGCCATCATCGTCGCGCCGGTCGCCATCAGTGACGTATTGGAACTCATGGCCGGAGCGCGCCCTGCATGGCCGCTCGCCGGTTGGGCCAGTTTCTCGGCTATGTGGTTCTGCTACGTCGCCGGAATCGCTCTCCTACTCCAACTAGCCGCGACCACGTCATCGCCGCGCATCCTGCGACTGCTCGCCGGACTGCTCGCAGCTATCGGAGCAATAACGATCTTCAACGGCTCGATGTTTGCGTTCTACGACTCCTGGTACTTCGCGAACTTGCCGGCCGCAACCATGAACCGATGGCTCATGATCGATCGTTGGCGACCCCCGAGTTGGTGGGTAGATCTTTACTTCCCAACTTCAATCTTAAGGATTCTAGGATCGCTGCTCGCCTTTTACCTGATTGTGCGTTCAAAGATCGTGGATACCGGGCCCGTGCTGAGCCGTATGGTCGCATACGTTATCGTCGTTCTGCTCGTCATCGCCCTATTTGGGTCAGTGGACGTCGCGGTTGCGCAAGTGTTTTCCGGCTACGCGTTGCTCGTTCCGATCGAGATCCTTGCAGCCCTTGCGATCGGTTACTGGGTGAGCGGGCTGCGCGACCTTACTGGTAGCCTATCCCTCGCAAGCGTCGATGCCTGGAGCTCGTGGGCGAAGGGGCTCCCGCGCGACGAGCGCGATGCCTTGACGCACGCTTTGCGGTTAGCGGAACGAACGCGGCGGCAGAGCTTTATCGCTGAGGTCCGCGCGCAGATGGCATTTAGCTCGTGGCGTAACGGTGACGACGCCGAGTTCGAACGAAACGCCGACGCGCTGACGCGTCTGCTGGGACCCCGCAACATGCGCGGGCTCCGTGGCTTCGCTCGTGCGGCGACGTCCGACGACGAGCCCGCCTTCCCGGATGACCTACCCGAATGGAAGGCTCGCGCGGCGCTGTTGCGCTGCGCTCGAACCAACGACGCCGATCGCGCGAAACAATATGCGGCTGACGCGCTAGCGAGCGCCGACCTCGCTGGACTTGCCTCGTTGCAATCCCTCGCGTCCGTCGCCGTCGCCGAAACCAACGCCGACCAGCGTGACGTCTCGCTCGAACGAGCTCACGCCATCGCATGCGACGCGGGCTGGCCCGCGTTGAGCAAATCGATCTTAGCCTTGCGGGCCAACGCTCGGGACATCGGCATCCTTCAACCCTTCGTCGAGGTTCGCCTAAGAAAGAGCCGGCCCGGGCGCCCGCTCTTTGAAGTCTCGTTCTTTAATGCCGAACTCTGCCAGAACGGCGTGCCCCTACCTTTGGCGGAAAAGGAGCTGGAGCTATTGCTCGCCGTCGCGTCGGCGCGAACGAGCCTCAATGACACCGATTTGATCGACGAACTCTGGCCCGAATCCGAGGGTGACGCGGCACGCAATGCATTCCGTGTCTGCCTCCATCGGCTGCGAAAAAAGTCCGGCGATGCGCGTATCGTGACGCGCGTCGGTAAGGGGTATGTTCTACATCCGTGGGCGGACGTCGATCTCCGACGGTTTCAGGCGCTCGTTGCGACGTGCCGCGAGAGTAACGGCAGAGAAGGAGCGCCGGAATTGCGCGAACTCTGCGATGCATTACGCGCCGGCAAAGGGCGCCGCGCAACGCTCGGCGGGTGGTTCTACCGCTTCGAGCAGGCGTTGACTCTAAAGCTCGACGAGGCCGAGCGACTTCTCGATCGCGCGGCTACCCGCAGCGCACAAGCATAAAGGTCGCGGTGCCATGCGGCGCAGCCAGTGTGTTCCGCAGTTGTGGCTCATTGACGGTTTGCGCGGCGCCCTCAAGATCGGCGGCGCTCACTGTAATGCGGGTTGCCCTCAACGACAACGTGTACTTGGCCGCTTATAAAGCGGTCTGCGAATACGCTCACGGAAGCCCGGCCCTAATACCAGTCGAAAACCAAGCGCACACCAGTGTTGCTATTCGGCGTGCTGATTGCTAACTAAGCCTCACATCGCGAGAAGCCAAGCGCGACACCTAATATCTACTTCAAAGGAGCAAGGTTAATGAACACCCCTGGTTTACTTAAGTGCGCCGGCGCTGTCGTTGCACTCGCAATTGTTTCGGCGTGCGGGGCCTCCGTAGTCGTCTATTCTATGGAGGTAGCTTTTAGACACGGCGGCCGCGGTTTTTTAGCCGGCCTGCGAGATCGAGGCCGCTCTATGCGATGCTCGGCGGAGGGGAACGCCGCCAAACACGAAACGCGGAACCCATGGCGACCCAGCTCGACTCTGGACCGCCGGCTTCGGCGCGTCCGACCGGCACGGTCACGTTTCTCTTTACCGACATCGAGGGGTCCACGCAGCGTTGGGAATCGCACCGCGCGGCCATGGACGAGGCGGTAAAACGCCACGATGCGCTCTTACGCGATGCGATCGATCGGCATAACGGGTACGTGTTCAAGGCCATCGGCGATGCGTTTTGCGTTGCCTTTGCACGCGTCTCCGATGCCGTCACGACCGCGTTCGAAGCGCAACGGGCCTTGAGCGCCGAGGATTTTTCTTCAGTCGGCGGATTGCCGATTCGCATAGGGCTGCATGCCGGCGAGGCTTCGGAGCGTCATGGTGACTACTTCGGACCGGCCGTCAACCGCGTCGCTCGGCTGATGTCGATCGGCCACGGCGGCCAGATCCTCTTATCTGGCGTCACCCGCGACCTAGCCTATAGCGATCTTCCCACCGGCACATCGGTGCTTTACCTTGGCTCGCATCGGCTCAAAGACCTCACCGAACCCGAGCAAGTCTGGCAGCTGACCATCGCCGGACTGCCTGCAGAGTTTCCCCCGCTCAAGTCACTCGATACGATTCCCAACAACCTCTCTATTCAGCAGACGAGCTTTCGCGGTCGCGAGCACGATCTTGAGGAAGTGAAGTCGCTGCTGAATCATCACAAGTTGCTGACACTTTTTGGTTCCGGCGGTGTTGGCAAGACGCGGCTGGCGCTGCAAGTCGGAGCAGAGATCCTCGACCACTATCCCGATGGCGTCTGGCTGGCCGACTTTGCGCCGATCACCGACCCCGAACTGGTGTCGAGCGTTATTGCCAAAGAGATTGGTATGCCCCAAGTCGAGGGCCGCAGAATTGACGAGTCCCTTCCGCAGTGGCTGCGTCGCAAGAAACTGCTGCTGATCTTGGATAACTGCGAGCACGTGCTGGAAACGGTCGCAGCGATCGCCAACGCGATCACCCGTGGTTGCCCCGATGTGCGACTGCTCGCCACCTCTCGCCAGGCGCTCGGGGTGAGTGGCGAGGAGGTCATGCGGCTTCCCTCGCTCGACGTACCGCACAAGATTGCCGATCTCACGCCGGCAGCGGTGATGGAATTTGGCGCGGTGGCTCTGTTTGTGGATCGGGCGCGCTCAGTTGACAAGTCCTTTGTGCTGACCGACGACACCGCTCCCATTGTCGCCGACATATGCCGCCGCTTGGATGGTATTCCACTGGCCATCGAGCTTGCCAGCGCCAGGGTCAAGGTGCTTTCAATCCCTAACCTTGCGCAACGGCTCAACGAACGATTCAAGATTCTCACCGGTGGTAGCCGCACGGCACTCCCGCGCCAGAAGACGCTGGGCGCGCTTATCGACTGGAGCTACGACCTGCTCACCCCGCCGGAGCAAATGCTGTTCGATCGTGCGGGCATCTTCGCCCGAGGTTTCAGCCTGGATGCGGCCACCGCAGTGTGCAGTGACGAGGACCTCGATGAGATCGACATCTTAGACCTGCTCTCATCGCTGACCGATAAGTCGCTGGTGGTGGCCGACACCGCCGGCGAGCAAGAACGCTACCATTTGCTTGAATCCACGCGCGCCTATGCGCTGGAGAAGCTCATCGCAGCCGGCGCCCACGAACAGCTGGCTCACCGTCACGCCGAGTATTTTCGCGATCAGGCGCAGGAGGCCGACGAACGCTTTGGCACAGGCTCGACCGCGGCCTGGCTGGCGAGCGTAGAACGAGAACTGGACAACTATCGCGCCGTGTTGGAGTGTGCGCTCAAAGACGGGCACGCTATGGCGCTGGGTGGTGCCGTGGCTGGCGCGCTGCAATCGCTTTGGATTAATGGCGGACTCGCGGTGGAGGGACGTTATTGGATCGGCCTTGCGCAAGCGGGTCTTGACGAATCGATGCACCCGCAGGTGGCGGCCCGGATGTGGCGTGCGCTTGGTGGACTTTCCTCCGGTAAGCGCGCGCACGACTGTGCGCAACGCGCGCTCGCGCTCTCCCAATCGGTGGGCGACGAGAAGGAGCAGGCTCGGGCGCTCTCCAGTCTTGCGTTTAGTCTTTATCAAATGGGCCAGCTCGAAGAAGCCAGTGATTTGAATGCACGCGCGCTTGCGGCGATGCGCACGTTAGGGGATAAACCGGGAGTGGCTAACTGCCTCAACGTACGTGCGGTCATCCAGTCGGATCGCGGCGACGTTGCGGCGGCACGCGAGTTGTATGCGCAGGCGCTGGCGGCACACAAGGCCCTCGGAAACGAGTCCGGGGCAGCTACGGTGCTGGGGAATCTCGCGGAGCTGGAGTTCGCAGATGGTCAGGTTGAGCAGGCACTGCGCTTGGCAGGCGAGGGCCTAGAGATCCAATCGCGTGGGAAGAACGCGTCGAACTTGGCGAGCTTCTGCGGCAACATCGCCGCCTATCGCATTGCGCTGGGAGATGCGGATGGGGCGCGTGAGGCTGCCCGCGAGGGGCTGTGCTGGGCGCGGCAAGCACAGCATGCACTATTCATCGCGACCGCGTTGCAGCATATCGCATTGCTCCTGGCAATGCGTGGAGAAGTGACCGGTGCAGCGCGGCTCATCGGCTACGTCAATGTGCAATTCAAAGAACTTGGGAATGAGCGTGAGGCCACCGAGAAGTGGGGCTACGAGAAACTCATGGCCGTACTGCACGAGCAGCTAAGCGAAGCCGAGATCGAAAAGCTCGCGGGCGAAGGCGCGGCGTGGTCGGAAGATCGGACGGCTGACGAGGCGCTTAAGGTCTAACCAAATGCCCGGCAATCCGCGCAACAAGGTTCGTGTTTAGACGCCGACGGCAACGTGTACTTGGCTGCTTACAAAGCGGTCTACGAATACGTTCACGCAGGCCCGGGCCCAATGCCAGTCGAAAACCCAGAACACGACCGTTGCTATTCGACGTGCTGATTGCTAACTAAGCCTCACATCGCGAGAAGCCAAGCGCGACACCTAATATCTACTTCAAAGGAGCAAGGTTAATGAATACCCCTGGTTTACTTAAGTGCGCCGGCGCTGTCGTTGCACTCGCAATTGTTTCGGCGTGCGGGAGCGGCTCGACGGTCGCGCCGTCAGCCGCTACGTTCAATGCGACCTACGAAGGTCGGACGCTGTTCGTGAATGGGAGGCCGGTAACGGCGGCGAGGCTGAATCCACTGCCGCGTTACGCCGAGCTTGCACCGGATAGATCGAACGCAAGGAAGCACGAGTACATCTTCAACAATTACGGCTCGTTCGCCGGCATTTTCAACTATCCAAAAAGCACCGCGATGGTTGGTCAGATTAATGGCGCCGGCGGCCAAGGGTGCACCAACGTTTTGTACGGGTATGGGAAGAAGATTTTCTGGAACGCCGGGCGTACGAACGACGTGATTTCCGAATACAAGGTTCCGGACAAGCTGCTCAGGACGCTGTCTCTTAACTACACGTTCACATCTAGCTGCGCCATGAATACTAGCGGCGATCTTGCAGTCGGAATACTATTGGGTAATTCGTACGGCCCCGGCGGGCAGGTCGTGATCTTCAAGAACGCGACCGGTTCGGGCAAGGTGTACAATACGCCATTGTCCAGAGAGTTCTTCGACGGCTACGATCCCAGCGGCAATCTCTTTGCCGACGGTTTCGGCGCAAGCTATAACTTCGCACTCGTCGAGCTTCCGAAGGGCAGCAGCAAATTCGTTACGATCAAAACGAGCAACGCTCCGGAGTTTCCTGGCTCGGTGCAGTGGGATGGCACCTACCTCACCGTGTTCGATCAAGCCACGAGTGAGACGTATCAGTACACGGTTAGTGGAACGACGGCGACGTTGAAGAACACCGTACAGTTCACCGGGGCTAGCGACTGCGCGCAGACGTGGATCGTTAAGGGGCTGCTGTATTGCGGCGACGCTGGAAATGACGCCGGCGAGGTTTACAACTACCCGGCCGGCGGTTCACCGGCTGCGGTCCTCACTGGGAATTTCGATCAGCCGCTCGGCGTAACGGCAGCGAAGAGATAGCCTACTTCATCAAGGAGCAAGCTTAATGAATACCCCTGGTTTACTTAAGTGCGCCGGCGCTGTCGTTGCACTCGCAATTGTTTCGGCGTGCGGGAGCGGCTCGACGGTCGCGCCGTCAGCCGCTACGTTCAATGCGACCTACGAAGGTCGGACGCTGTTCGTGAATGGGAGGCCGGTAACGGCGGCGAGGTTGAATCCACTGCCGCGTTTCGCCGAGCTTGCACCGGATAGATCGAGCGCAAGGAAGCACGAGTACATCTTCAACAATTACGGCTCGTTCGCCGGCATTTTCAACTATCCAAAAAGCACCGCGATGGTTGGTCAGATTAATGGCGCCGGCGGCCAAGGGTGCACCAACGTATTGTACGGTTATGGAAAGAAGATTTTCTGGAACGCCGGGCGCACGAACGACGTGATTTCCGAATACAAGGTTCCAGACAAGCTGCTCAGGACGCTGTCTCTAAACTACACGTTCACATCTAGCTGCGCCATGAATACTAGCGGCGATCTTGCAGTCGGAATACTATTGGGTAATTCTTACGGTCCCGGCGGGCAGGTCGTGATCTTCAAGAACGCGACCGGTTCGGGCAAGGTGTACAATACGCCGTTGGCCAGCGAGTACTTCGACGGCTACGATCCCAGCGGCAATCTCTTTGCCGACGGCGGCAGCCCAAGCTCTAACTTCGCACTCGTCGAGCTTCCGAAGGGCAGCAGCAAATTCGTTACGATCAAAACGAGCAACGCTCCGGAGTTTCCTGGCTCGGTGCAGTGGGATGGCACCTACCTCACCGTGTTCGATCAGCTCACGAGTGAAACGTATCAGTACACGGTTAGTGGAACGACGGCGACGTTGAAGAACACCATAGAGCTCATCGGGGCTAGCGACTGCGCGCAGACGTGGATCGTTAAGGGGCTTCTGTATTGCGGCGACGCTGGAAATGACGGCGGCGAGGTTTTTAACTACCCGGCCGGCGGCTCACCGATTGCGGTTTTTACGGGGAATTTCGACGTGCCGCTCGGCGTAACGGCAGCGAGGAGATAGGCCTACTTCATTACGTGCGGAAACCACGACAGCGTCGTAGCGAGCCCCGCAGTCATTTCGGACCGAGCTCGCCGAACCAATAGGCGGCGGTGACTCCGGCACCATCGCCGCAGACCGAGAACCGCCTCACGCTCGCCGACAATCTCGGTAAAAAGGAAATGCTCCGACAGCGAGGAGTGCTACGCCCTCGGTAGCAGCCGAACCAACCGGAGAACGACTCGCGATACGGGAACCCGCTTGCGCGCGGGTGCGCGACTGGTAAGTGTAGACTGAGCGAAGGTTCTCACGCGACACCTCCAAGTAGCACGCGAATGTCTCCCACGTTGCGCGAAAAAATTGTGAGAACGACTCCGCGTTCAGGGCCATGCCCTTACCAACTGATCTCAATCACTCCGGCGCCCTTGTGTACGGCGGGCGCGATCTGCACGTGCGTCGCGCCGCTCTTTGCAAACGACGAGCCTCCGCCGCCGCCGCCGCCAGCGCTCGAATAGGAGCCACTGTAGGTTCCGCCTGCGCCCGCGCCACCACCGCCGTAGTAGCCGCCGCCGCCCCACCTCCGGCGCTGGCGCAGCTATTGCCGACCCCGCCCGCGCCGCCAGCACCGCGTTTTCCGTCGGAGCCGCCGCAGCCACTAGCGCCGCCTGCACCGCCCTTGCCACCCTTGCTGTGCGTGCCGCCGGTCCCGCCGCTCCCGCCAAGCGCACCGGACCCCTGCTCACCGGAACCGCCCGATCCACGCTGGTTTCCGCCGCCGGTCCCGCCGTAACCGCCTAAGGTGTAGAAGAGGCAATAGGGGTAAGTCGCGCCCCGGCAACCGTCAGCGCCGCCGCCCCGCCGCCCGCGCCCACCACAACGCGGTCGCCCAATCGGTCGCCCCCCCGCCGTACGTCAGAGGCGCCCCCACCCCAGCCATAGCAGCGGCGGCCGGGCTCACAGCCCGACCCGCTCCCGCCGTTAAAGCCTCCGGTGATGCCGCTTCCACCGACGAAGACCGCCAAGCGTTCTCCGGGCGTCACCGGTATCGTGGCCCCCAGCGTAACTGCTGCGCCTCCCCCACTCCTTCGGCTGGCGAAGGCTGGAGGGTCGCCGGACGAACCGACTCCGCCAGTTGCTAGGATCCTAACGTCCGTCACGCCGGGCGGCACCTCGAATGATTGCTCGCCGCCCGTGTAATGAAAAATGCGATGGTGCGACGGAGCTTGCGTTCCGGCGCTCGTAATATTGGCGCCAATCGGCGGCTGCGATCCGCCGCAGCCAGCAAAAAGCGCAGCGGCGCCGATGCTAAGCGCAAAGCGAGGTGAGGTTCTCATCATGCCTTTATGGTTCGCTAGTCGAGCTACTCATTATGGTTTAGCGAACGCGTAAGGAAACGACGCCGAGT
The DNA here is from genome assembly GCA_963748875.1 of Vulcanimicrobiota bacterium. Taxonomy (GTDB): domain Bacteria; phylum Vulcanimicrobiota; class Vulcanimicrobiia; order Vulcanimicrobiales; family Vulcanimicrobiaceae; genus Cybelea. The sequence continues at coordinate 2,520,606 of CAVVKC010000001.1, read as the reverse complement.
GGAAAGTCCAAACCCTCAAGCGTCGCTATCGGCAAACCACCTGCGGGGTACTTGAAGACTTCGCCATCGTTGTTGCCCGCATCGGCGCAATAGACATAGAGTCTTGCGATCCAAGACGCGGCGCAATCGGCTGCCCCGCTCAGCAAAACGGTGCCCTTCAAAGTCGCGTTGGTGCCACTGACCGTGTAGCGATAGATTGCGTCCGCGCCCTGATCGGTGACGGTCAGATACTTACCGTCCCACTGCACGGAGCCAGGGAACTCCACCGTGTTGCTCGTGGTGATGGTAACGAACGCGCTACTGCCCTTCTTGAGCTCGACGAGCGCGAAGTCGTAGGTGCTGCTAAAGCCGTCGACAAATAGATTGCTCTGGTTGTCATACCCGTCGAAGTACGCTAAGCCCGACCCGCTGATGACCTTGCCCTTTCCGCGAGCCTTGTGGAAGATTGTGACGCCGCCGAAGACCTCCAGCGCTGCGAGGTCTCCGGTCGCCGGATCAATGGCGCATCCCGAACTGTAAGGGCCCGTTTTGAGCACTCTGATGGGGGTCGCGCCGCCGACCTTGAACTCTGCGATCTCATCCGAGCCCGTGGCCCAGAACGTCCTCGCTCCTTTCGTGCAAAAGCCGCCGCCGTTGAAGGTGATCGATCCGATTGGCGACTCGCCCTTTGGAAAGTCAAACTCGAGCAGACCGCCGCCGCCATAGCCGTTGTTTGAAAAGTACTGAACCTCACCGGTTCCTCGCGCTAAGCGTTGGGCAAGAGCGGGTTGCCCAGCCGACGCAGAACTTGGCGCTTGCTGCATCGTCACTCGCGGATCGATCGGCGGCTGCGATCCGCCGCAGTCCGTAAATAGCACGGCGGCGCTAATCGTAAGGGCTAAGCGAAGCAGGTATCGCATAAGTAACGCCTCCCGGGAGTTCAGCGGAGTGGTGGTTAGGAACGTTCGCCGCAGGCTTGCTCAGTCCCATGGAAGGTGATCGGCTGAGAGGCGCGCGGGCGTGACCGCGCGCCCGGTTTAGTCGTCGGGCTCTTGCGAAGGAAGATGGAAGAAGTAGCTCGGCGGATACTTAGACCGGATTCGGACAAACGGCTTCGGTTTTTTGGAGAAGGTGAAGCAATCCGAAAGATCGTCTGCGCGTTTGTCGGTCGTTCCTAAAGACGGCAGGCCGAAGGTCTCTTCGGTGAACTTCAAGATGCTCCCAAACTCATGTTGGACGTGCGAGACGTAGCCGGTTTTTGCGTACGGCGAGACCACAATCAATGGTACGCGAAAGCCCAACTCAAAAGAGTTATAAATTGTAGGGGTCACGTGGTCGTAAAAGCCGCCCCAGTCATCCCACGTGATGAAGATTGCTGTGTTGTTCCAGTATTGGCTGCTGCCGACTGCATTGACGACCGAGGCGACCCAGGACGGCCCGGATCCGTCGTTATTCTTGGGGTGGTCTGAAGCCGCTTTGGTAGGCGTAACCCAAACGACATCCGCCAGCTGACCGTTGGCGATATCGGTAAGAACCTGTGACGGAGGCGTCACGACATTGGCTGCCATCTCCGACTTGTTCGACCAAATCGACTGGATGGCATCAACCGCATTCCACAACCCCGCGCCGGAAGTCGCTTGATAGTACCTCCACGATACCCCGGCTGCGTCCATTTCGTTCATGAGCGACTGGCGCTGAAAGCACGGGAAAGTGCGGAGCGACAGCGGCTCTTTGCCCTGCGGGGTGATCTCCTGGACGAGCGAGCCACTCGGCGAGTCGCAGCCACCCACCAGTTTGCCGCTTGGATCCTTGGTGTTCTCCGATGCTTTGTATCGTGATCCGTCGCTAACTGTGGACGTTCCGCTGACCAGGTACTGGTGCGCCGGGAAACTCGGTCCTTGATCGGTCTCGAACATCTTGTCGGCAAACGTGTAGGTTTCGGCCAGCGTGTAGTACGGTTGGACATCGCTCTGCGGGACGTAAGCGTAGGCTGCATCGTTCGGACACGTTCCTTTGCACGAAGCCTGGTCGAAGCCGTCCATCCGGCCGTTGTTGTATTCGGTTAGCCAGGCTTGGTGAATGTGGCTTACATCGTACGGAGCTGTGAGCGACTCGCTTTGCAACTTTATGTGACCTTTCCCGTGCGAGCCGGGCCCGTAGGATCGGACGTTGATGTTAGGAAGGAACTGAAAGAGATCGTCCACGCTTCGATTTTCTTGAACGATGATCACGACGTGTTGGATCGGCGACTGCGCCGCGCGGTTTTTGTGCGCTTGGCTACCTAAGCGAAGCGAGTGCACGGCTGGAACATCGTGCGAAACAGGAACCGTTCCGACCGAAGACGATTGCGAACAGGCCGAAACTCCAAAAATCAAGATCAGTGAGTAGCAACGGGTACATCTCATCGTAGCATTATACTATGCTCTCGCCTCGGCAAAACCTACACCTGCTACTACGCTTGTTACAAAGTCAGAGAGTTTTGAGTCATGCTCTGAATCTCGGCGCGGTGCAGTTCTTCGACGTATGGCCCGGCCGCCGCAGTACGAGCGCCCGGACGATCCGACCCGAGGTTTCACGGCCGTGAGGGTGGCCATCAAGCACCTCAGTCCGGAAGATCGGGCTCTACTGATTGCGTGGATGCCGCTCTACTATAAAGACCATGAGGCGATGTTCTCGCCTCAAATCAGCCGACGCCGCGATCGCACCAGTCTTCGATAGCTGCTGGAGCTGCTGGTCAACCTTGGTCGTGTCGATATCCTGCGAAAGGTCTGCAAGACGCTGCGAAGTCGTTCGGCGTTTATTGTCCATCCAAAACGTCAGCATGTCGCCTCTGCCGAACATTCGCAAAGCTCGGTCGGAAGCTTCGGTCACCAATCCGTCACAAGTCTTGCGACCAGTTTTCGTGCTCAAATCGTGGTGGGGAAGGTGGGAGTCGAACCCACATGAGTTGCCTCGGCCGCTTTTGAGGCGGCTGCGTCTGCCATTCCGCCACTTCCCCGTCGCTGGCTACGGCTGTTTCTCGTCGAGCAGGCGTTGAGCCTCGGCGGCGTTCCTTGCTGCCTCAACGCCGAGGCGCAGTTCCACGGACCTTCGTGCGAAGGTCAGCGTTACGAGCAAGGCGCCGCGGGTTCTTCGCACGTCGAGATGCGCAACGTCTCCCGCATGCCAGCGAAGGATCGTTAGACGCCGGCCGTCGAGAATGCCTAGGCCGTCGCGATCTAAAGCGTTGAGAAGCATATCGCCCGGCACGAAGGCAAAACCCGAGATGCTGACGAGACGCGCCGTCGAGCCCGGATGGTGCGGAACAAAATCCTCACTGACGGTCAGCACGTTGCTTTGGCCGCTCAATGTCAGCGTCCGGCGAAAGAGCGCGCCGCCCTCCGGAACGTCGGGCGCGTCGTACGAGCACGTAAACCGCGTCGAGGTAAGAACGTCGAGTCTGCTGCAGGCGTACGTGCGGTTAAACGTGCCGGCAGGAAGCGGGTGTGTATATTGCGCGATATAATCGCGCGAAGATGCCGCCGGTTGCGGATCGGCCGCATCTCTTAGTAGTCCGATGCTCGTTGCCGCGTTTCCGGAGCCGTCGCTGAGCTCCGCGATTCGCGCGCCGGCGAACGGCGCGAAGACCGCGCGAAGCTTCGCATTTGCGATCACCGTACCGTCAGGATCGCTGAACGGGGGCGGTGTGCCGCGTGCGGGCACAGGCGCCGCCGCGACGGGGCCGACGGTGAGACCGATGGGAACGACGCGCGCGCCCCCGGGCTGAAGTTCGAACGCCCGCACCGCAATCATCCGATGCGTCAGCTGCACCTTGCCGACGGCAATGCGGCGCCCCGCGTTGCTCGGGTTGATCGCGACGATGAATCCATAGGACGAATCGTCGGCAAGCAGCAGCGTGACATTCGGGATCCGCTTGCGAACCGAGTCCGTGTGAACCGACGATGGATCAACGATAAGCCGTCCCGACGACCGCAACCCACGAAGCGCCGCGAGCGCCGACGGTTTTATCCGGCTCATCAGCGCCGAACCGGGCGAAAGCGGCAGAAGAAGCGGGATCGCACCAGCCCCCGTGTCGGCGGCGCCAAGATCGGCAAGAGTGCAGCTCAGGCCGCGAGCGTTGCACGCGCGCTGCATGGCTAATCGTCGCGCCGGCGAGCGCGGCAAAGTCTCCGTTGCTCAAAGTGCCGGGCGCAAAGAGGCTCGGCGGCCACACGATCGCGGCATCCGCGGCGATGTGCGTCCTCGCCAACCACGCGCCGTATTTGCCAACGATATCGCCGAAAGCGCGCGTGGGTGCATAGCGTGGCGATGCGCGGAGATCTTCGGTAAGGGCAGCGTCCCACGCGTACGACCAGTTCGCCCACGGCGCCTCCCAGCCGTGCGGATAGATCGTATCTTGCACCGGAAAGTTCACAACGCCGTGCGCGCCGAAACGAAGCAGCTCGCCGAGCGCAAGCGCCGTGCTCGTCGCATCGCTCGGGCGCGGAGCGGCTTCGTCGGCAGCCTGCAGCCAACCAGCTTGAAACTCCGACTGCATCACCGGCAGCCGCCGCTGCGTCTGCAGGAGACCGGTAGCAAAGTCCAGGTCGGCGAGATCGTGCCCGGTTAACCGGTACGAGTTGGTTTGATACCAGTTTCCCCATGCCCAAGCCGGCGATGCGGCCGGCACTTTCATCTCGTATGTATTGATGAACAGCGGAACCTTACTACCGACCACCGACGCAACCGTTGCGCGCAGCCAGCCTACGTAAGCGTGCCAGTGCGGAGCCGGCCAGGTGTCGTTGTCGAGGTACGCGCCCTGATCGTCGTCCAGGGCGATTGCGATCACGTCGCCGCAGTATGGTTCGACCGTGTGCAGTGCTTCGCGCAACCACTGCGCGGAGGCCTGAAGATGCGTGCCGTTCGCAAGCCATTCGGCGGCTGCAGCATCGGCGTGCGCGTTTTGAAGCGTTGCCGTCGCCGGATACCGTCCTTCGAGCACATCGTGAAGCGGCATCTTGTACTCGGGGCGCTCGAGCAGCCACCCGGGGTACCCGCCGTTGCGCCACTCGTTGCGAATGACGGGCCCCGGTCGCAAGACCAGCTTGAATCCCAGCGCGTGCGTTAGCTTTAACAGGCTGGCCAGGTCGCGCTGCGGATCGGTGCTGCCCGTGAAGTCGGTGGTGCCTTCGACCGGCTCGTGCCAGTTCCAAATAAGGTACAGATCGATCGTGTTGATGCCGAGGCGTTTGTACGTCAGCAGCGCTTGAGACCATCGGTCGCGGGGTATCCGCTCGTAAAAAAATGCGGCGCCGTAAAGAAAGAACGGCTTTCCGTTCACACTGAAGACGGGATAGCCGCGATCTTGAACCACGCGAGAAACGTTCCAGCCCGGCCATCCAGCGGTCGTCTCGGCGCGCGCGGCTACCGGCACGCCGAGGGCAAGGACGACCGCGGCCAGGAACGGCCACCACCGCTGCAGGCGAGCAGTCACGAAATAAACGATCGCACCGCAGATTAACCAGCCGACTCCGAGCGCGATCGCAAAGAGGCCGGAAGCAACGAATGCGAGCGACCATCCCGCCAACGCCACCAGCGCCGGCAGTGGATAGAGCGGCATTTTGAATGTTCCGCTCGCGCGCCGCGTCCGCAGCAGTCCCAGCGCGACGATTTGAGCGATCCCTTGGATCAGCACGATTCCAGCGGTCAGGAACGCAATGACCTGATCGAGCGTGAAGAAGCTGGCGATAAGCGATAGCGCGCCGACTGCCAGCAACGCCACGTGCGGAAAGTCCTTGCGGGGATGAAGCCGCGCGAACACTGGCAGAAACGCCCCGTCTCGCGCGGCCGCAAACGAGATGCGCGAAAAACCGAGTAAATTCCCGTAGAGCGATGCGAACGCGGTAAGGAGCACAAGTAACGTTACGACGGTCGCGGCGCCGTGTCCCCAGCGACGTTCGACCACGAGGGCGCCGACATATTGCGCTTGCGGGGTCGGCTGCCCGTGGGCGTCGAGCAGCGATTGCCACGGCACCGCGTTGAGCACTCCGATCTGGAGCAGAATGTAAAGGACCGCCACGATCGCCACCGATAGCAGGATCGCGCGTGGGATCGTTCGCTCGGGGCGCAGCACCTCGTCGCCCAAAAGCGCCGCGTCGGCGTACCCCGCGTAGTCGTAAAGCGTGATGTAGAGCGCGCTGCCGAATCCCGCGACGAATCCGGCGCTTAGCGCTAAAGGACGGGCGAGGTGGAAAGCTTGCGCGAAGTTTGCGTGGGAGAGCCCCGCTATCGCGACGAGCGCGATCGTAAGGGTGGCAGCAATCGCCAGCACCGATCCGAGCGATGCGACTTTCGACGTGCGGCGATAGAGCATGATCAGCGTCACTACCCCGATGCCGATCGCGAGCGCATCGTGGGCTGCGGGATGGACCGCGAGCGGGGGATAGAAGTATGCGGCGTAGTTGGCAAAACCGATGTACCCGCTCGCCAGTAAGCACGGCGCGTAAAGCAGGAACTGCCAGTTGAAAAGAAAGGCGAGCATCTTGCCGAGTCGCCGCTCGCCAAAAACCTCGCGCAGATAAACGTAGGTACCGCCCGATCCCGGGTACCGTGAGGAGAGCTCGGCCCAAACCAAGCCGTCGCACAGCGCGACGACGGCGCCCGCGATCCACCCGAGAAGCGCCAGCCGGCCGCCAAGGGCTGCGATGACGAGCGGAATCGTCACCAAGGGACCGATGCCGATCATCGTTATGACGTTGATCGAAATTGCGCCGCGCAGATCGATTGCGCGTTTGAGCTCGCTCATCTATAGGCCACTAGGCGCCGCCATTTCGTGCGACGAACCCCGTCGCCATGCAGGATCGTTCCAATCTCGCGCGACTGCTCGGTCTCGCAGGCGACGTTCGCGTCGATTTCGTCGAGAGCGAGGCGCTCGCAGACAATCCGCTCGGCGATCCGGCGACGCGGCCGGTCGCCGTCTATCTGCCGGCCGGCTACGACGCGCAAGGTTCGCGCCGCTATCCCGCGCTGTATGTCCTACACGGCTATACCGGTGACGTGCCGGCGCTGCTCTCGTCCCGGCCTTGGGAGACGAACGTTTTCCAGTGGGCCGATCGTCTGATGCGCGAAGAGCGGATGCCGCCGGCATTGGTCGTACTGGTCGACGGGTTTACGCGGTTGGGCGGCTCGCAATACGTCGATTCGGTGCACAACGGGCGCTATGCAACCTACGTGGTGCGCGACGTCATCGGACACGTGGACCGAACGTATCGCTCGGTTCCCTCCGAAGGTGGACGTGCGGTGCTGGGAAAATCGTCGGGCGGGTTCGGCTCGATGCACCTCGTTTTGGAGCATCCGGGCAGCTTTGCAGCGTTTGCCTCGCACAGCGGCGATTCGTATTTTCGCTATGCCCATCTGCCTGCGTTTGCGACGGTCCATCGGACGCTCGAGTCATACGGCTTCGATCTCGCCGCGTTCGTCGAAGCATTCGAGCGCAAGCATAAGCGCGCCATGACGGAGTACACGACGATGGAGATGCTCGCATATACTGCCGCCTATTCGCCCGGCAGCGCGACCGCCTTCGATCTCGATCTGCCGTTCGAACGAGCGAGCGGAGCCTTACGCGACGACGTTTTTGCGCGCTGGCTGGCCCTCGATCCCGCCGAGAGAATCGCGACGCACCGCGCACAATTGGCTCGGCTACGCCTACGATACCTCGACTGCGGGCGGCGCGACGAGTATAATCTCGACATCGGCGCGCGGGTTATAGCCGAACGGATCCGCGAGCTAGGGCTTTCGGTCCGGCACGAGGAATTCGACGACGACCATCGCAACGTCGGTTACCGGTACGAAATCTCTTTGCCGGCGCTTGCCACCGTTTTGGACGATAAATGACGAGACGATTTAGCCTGCTGTTGGCCGCGCTGCTCGCGTTGAGCTGCGCAACTTCGGTGCGCGCGCAAGTTGTCGAGCCGACCCCGGCGCCCGATCCGCGCACCTACACCGATCCGGCGATGACCTTTACGGCTCCGGCGAATGCGTACCTGATAGCGCGCCAAGTGTTGCCACCCAGTCAGCTCTCGCAGGATCTTCAACCAGTCGCCGCTTGGGTACTGAACCCGGGTAAAGAGGACGCGCGCACGATCCAGCTTTCGATGGAGGCATTCGACGGGGCGCCCGAACAGTGGGAATCGCAGTTCGAGAGCCAAACCCACAGTTCGCAGGACGGCACCCTCATCCGCAACAAGACGCCGATGGCGCTCTTGAACGGGATGCCGGCGTATTTCGTTGAGGTTGCCTATGGCAGCGGCTTCGACGCAAAAAAAGAGTACGCGATAGTCTGGGCCGACGGTCAGCGCGGCATCGTGCTCTCCGAGGTCACGCGCTTGGGCGACGCGACGGCGAATGAAGCGAAAGAGGTGCTCAAACAGGTGACGGCAGTTCGGTATCCTTTATACCAGCCGTAGCCTCGAGCGCGGCGCGGAGATCGTCTATGAGATCCGCGCAGTCTTCGATCCCTACCGACAAGCGAAGCAGCCCGTCGCCGACACCGCGCCGTTCGCGCTCGGCAACCGGTATCGAGCCGTGCGTCATGCGCCCCGGGTGACAGATCAGCGATTCGACGCCGCCGAGACTTTCGGCTAGGCTGAAGTATTTCAAGCGGCTCGCGAACTCGTGCGCCCGCTGCGGCGGCCCTTCGAGCTCGAAGGAGAGCATCCCGCCGAATCCGCTCATCTGGCGCTTCGCTAGCTCGTGTTGAGGATGCGAAGGCAAGCCCGGGTAGTAGACGCGGGCGACGTCGTCGTGCGATTCTAAATACTCGGCTACCGCCTGCGCGTTGCGAGCGTGTTCGCGCATGCGCAGCGCTAAGGTCTTCGCTCCGCGCATGGTCAGCCACGCATCGTGCGGTCCGGGAACGCCGCCGACTGCATTCTGTAGAAAGCGAATCTGTTCGTGCAGCGCCTGGTCGTCGGTGATGACGACGCCGCCGACGACGTCGCTGTGGCCGCCGATGTATTTGGTGGTTGAGTGGACGACGATCTGTGCGCCGAGTTCGAGCGGCTGCTGAAAATACGGCGTCGCGAACGTGTTATCCACGGCAATGACTTGGTCGGGCCGGCGGAGCCGAGCGATCTCCGCAATGTCGGCGAGCTTCAGAAGCGGATTGCTCGGCGTCTCGATCCAGAAAAGCTTCGTCGCCGGCATGACGGCCGCACGTACCGCGTTGAAATCGGTCGTGTCGACGTACGTAAAAGTGATGCCATATCGTTCGAGAACGCGCGCGAAGAGACGATACGTTCCACCGTAAAGATCGTCGCCGACGACGACGTGGTCGCCGGCCGATAGCATACCGAGCACCGCCGAGGTAGCGGCCATTCCGCTCGCAAAGGCGCTGCCGAACCGAGCGCCTTCTAGCGAGGCGAGTTGACGCTCCAGCGCGAGCCGCGTCGGGTTGATCGTGCGGCTGTAATCGAAGCCTTTATGCTCGCCGACCCGCGTTTGCGTGTACGTCGAAGTTTGGTAGATGGGGACGATCGTGGCGCCGGTCGCCGGATCGGCCTCCTGCCCGACGTGAATCGCTTTCGTGGAAAATCTCATGCGTCGTATTGTGTCATCCTGAGCAGAGCGGTCACCATCCTGTGTCATCCTGAGCGGAGGCGCGTAGCGCCGAAGTCGAAGGGCGAAGGGTCACGTAGTGGTAACGACGTCGGAGCTGGTCGAAAGGAAGCTGATGATGTCTTGACGCGTCAGCACGCCGATCGGCTCGGACTCGTCCGTTACGACGATCGCGGGATTCGCAAGCGTCAAAAGCTTATACGCCAGCTCGATTTCCTCGGATTGTTCCAACGCCGGGAACGGACGGCCCATCACTTCGCTCACGGCTTGGTGAATGATGTCTGCATGATCGAAGACGCTCTGCATTACGCCGATGTCATTCACGCTGCCGACCAGCTCTCGCTCGCGCATCACCGGCAGCTGCGAGATCTCGTAGCGCCGTAGCAGGTCGAGCGCCGTCTTGACGGTGTCGTCGTGCTGTACGGTGATTAGCGGAGGCACGGGCGTCTTGCTTCTCAACACGTCTCCGACGGTGGCGCGGCGTTTGGAATCGGCTAGAAAACCGTTTGCGATCATCCACTCGTCGTTGAATATCTTCGACATGTAGCCGCGCCCAGAATCGGGGAGTATCACGACGACGATCGCGTCGGCCGGCAGCGTCTTGGCCAGCTTGACTGCAGCGACCGCCGCAGTTCCGGATGAGCCGCCGACGAGCAGACCCTCCTCGCGAGCGATCCGGCGCGCCATTAGAAACGAATCGCGGTCCGAAACGCGTACCATCTCGTCGATCACGCGGAGGTCGACGGTTTCGGGAAGGTAATTCATCCCGATTCCCTCGACGGCATACGAGCGCGGAATGTCGCCTGAGTAGATCGAGCCTTCGGGATCGGCGCCGACGACGTGAATCGTCGGATTCTTTTCCTTGAGATAGCGGGCCGAACCCGAGATCGTTCCGCCCGTACCGATTCCAGCGACAAAGTGCGTGATCTCGCCCTGCGTTTGCTCCCAAATCTCGGGGCCGGTCGTAAGGTAATGCGCGTCGGGATTGAAGTGATTGTGAAATTGGTTTGGTTGGAATGCACCCGGAATCTCTGACGCAAGCCGATTCGCGACACCGTAGTAGGACTCGGGTGAATCGGGCGCCACGTTGGACGGCGTTATGACGACGTCCGCACCATAGGCTCGCAAGAGGTCGATCTTTTCACGCGACATCTTATCGGGCATGACGAGAATGCAGCGGTACCCTCGTATCGCCGCCGCCATCGCCAAACCGGTCCCGGTGTTGCCGCTGGTCGGCTCGACGATCGTCCCGCCCGGCTTGAGCAGCCCCTGGGCTTCGGCGGCATCGAGCATCGCGACGGCTGGGCGGTCCTTGACGCTGCCGCCCGGGTTGACGTACTCCACTTTGGCAAGCACGAGGCAGGGCGCTCCGTTGACGACCTTGTTCAGCCGGACGAGCGGCGTTCGGCCGATCGCCTCGAGCGCGTTCTCGCAATAGGCGAGGCGTGCCGTCCGGGAGGATGGAGCAGGGCTTGCCATAGGAGCGGCGCCTTCGGCGTGCCGAAGAAGTTCGCCTATGAAAAGGTACGCCGGCGCGCTCTACGCTGTAATGACGTTGCTCCTATTTGCAACGGCTGGATGCAACAACGATTCGCTCCCGCCGGCCGCGGGATTTGCCAGCGTGAGCGGCATCATCGTCGACGCCGCGACAAACGCCCCGGTCGCCGGAGCGGTTATCACGATCGACACCGTCCTGACCGCGACGACGGATGCCGCCGGGAAGTTCTCGATCGAAAAAGTTCCGAGCGGAATTACGGACTACGCCGTTCAGGCCAAGGGCTATCAGACGCTTGCGTCCACCACAAACATCGAACCCGGTAAGCCCTTCCAGCTAAATCTCACGCTCGCGCAAGCGCAGGTGCACTAGGGCGGTCGCTTAGCCGACCGCCGTCGAGCGGCGGTACGCGCTGGCCGGTTTTACCAGCGTCGCGCGATCGGCGACGGTCCGGTCGACGATTCCAAGAACGACGGTAGCGAGCTTCTCCGGATCGTGCCGCACCATCTCGGTTTCACCGATCACCGCCGCGCAAACGGGTTCGATTCCAAGCGCCGCAATTCGATCGATATCCGGATCGACGGGCACTTGGCCTTCCTGTGCGTACGCCCCGAGCAGGCGCGACGGCGGTTCGTCGTTGACGATGACGTAATCGCAGATTTGCTCGCCCGCATTGGCCAGCAGCGCTTTCACATGATCGGCTGCGGTCATGCCGTCGGTCTCTCCCGGCTGCGTCATGACGTTGCAGACGTACATCTTGACTGCGTGAGCGTGCGCGACTTCGCGCGCGATTCGGCTTACCAAAAAATTGGGCGCCACCGACGTAAAGAGCGATCCAGGGCCGAGAACGATCGCGTCGGCCTCGCGAATCGCCTCAATCACTTCATCGAGCGGTGCGGCTGCGGGCGGATCGAAGAACACGCGCTTGATCGGTCGTTTCGCCGCCGATATCTTCGATTCGCCTTCAACGATCGTGCCGTCGTCGAGTTCGGCGCATAGGCGAACGAAACCGAGCGTCGCGGGAAGGACGCGTCCAACGACGTTAAGCACGCGGCTCGATTCCTTGATGGCCTGGTCGAAATTCCCCGTGATTCCGGACATCGCCGCCAAGAAAAGGTTACCGAAGGAATGACCGCTCAGACCCTCGCCCTCAGTGAAGCGGTAGCGAAAGAGATCGGTCACCAGGGCTTCGTCGTCGGCGAGCGCTACGAGACAGTTGCGGACGTCGCCCGGCGGCAAGACGCCGAGCTCTTTTTGAAGCCGCCCGGAGGAGCCGCCGTCGTCGCTGACGGTTACGATGGCGGTGAGATTGCTCGTTCGGCGCTTGAGCCCGCGAAGCAGCGTCGAAAGCCCGGTTCCCCCGCCGATGGCGACGATCTTATAACCCTGCTGCAGTCGTCTGCCGGCCAATGCATCGCGAAATCCTTTTGGGCTGCGCCCGCGCGCGACTCGAACAACCGCTCGAATCCACATCCAAAGTCCGGCCGCGACGAGCGCAAGGCCCGCGACTGCAAGGATCCATGTTAAATATGAGGGCGGGAAATAATCGTCAACGATGCCGTCGAGGGTCTCGTTGACGTGAATTCCCGTCCCCTGTGCGGTGAGCCATCGCGTCGCCGCATCGAGCAGCACGACGATACCGAAGGCGGCGACAAAAATCCAACGTTTGACCCCAACACCGGGCAAGAGCCATTGGAGCGAGCGGGTAAATCGTTCGCGCATCAGACCGCTCGCGCGAGGTCGCGCGCCTCAACGGCGACGTCGAGCCGAGGATTTTCGGCGAATCGTTGCATCAGGCGCCGCGCGACGTACACGGAGCGGTGGCGGCCTCCGGTGCATCCGATCCCAATCGTAAGTTGCGTCTTTCCTTCGGCCAGGTATCGGGGGACCAGAAAATCGAGCAGATCGGCTACCTTCGTGAGAAATGGCGCAAGCGACGGGTCACTCTCGATGAATGCGCCGACCGGCGCGTCCTCACCCGTCTGCGGCGCAAGCCGCTCTTCATAGTTCGGGTTGCGCAGGAAGCGCACGTCGAAGAGAAGATCGAGATCGGTCGGCAGACCGAACTTGAAGCCGAAGGAAACGAATGTCATCGTCAACCGCACCGGCCGATCGGCAAGAAAAGCAGCGGCTATTCGCTCTTTGAGCCCGCCGGCCGTGAGGCTGGTCGTATCGACGATGACGTCTGCGCGCTCGCGCAACGGAGCAAGGACTCGCCGATCGGCATCGATCGCCTCGCGCAGCGAGCCTTCCGGCCAGAAGGGGTGGCGCCGGCGCGTTTCGCTGAAGCGCCGCACGAGCAGATCGTCTGCGGCGTCCAAAAAGAGCAGTCGCGTGTCGTGCGTTTGCGCAATCCGATCTATCGAGGCGCCCGGATCTCCCAGTTCGGCGCCGCTGCGAAGGTCGAGCGCGATCGCGACATCTCGCACGGGAGAGCGTTCGAGCGCCGCAATCGCGCCCTCGAGAACGACTGGAGGCAGGTGTTCGATACAGTAAAAGCCCAAATCTTCGAAGGACTTTATCGCCTGACTCAAGCCCGCACCGGAGAGGCCCGTCACGAAGACGATGCGCAGCGAACCCATATGAAGCTCTTTTCGCCCGAGCGCGCCAACGCCCTCATTTCAAAGCTCGAGCCGTTGATGGAGGAGCTCTTGAGGCGCCGGCGCGAGCTCGCCATCAGGCTGCTCGAGTCGGACCCCGCGCTGCATCAAGCGCCGCCTCGCCGCCCCCGAATCGCCTCGGCGCGTTCCGCGCTGCCGCCGCCGCGCTTCGGGGAGTTAAAACACGAAATCGGCCGATTGATCTACCGCATCGAATCGCTGGGGTGCGTGGTCAAAGATATCGACCTAGGGCTCGTCGACTTTCCGGCGATGCTCGACGACGAGGAAATCAATCTCTGCTGGAAGCTGGGCGAGCCGTCCGTGGCATACTGGCACGCCGCAGACGAGGGGTTCGCAGCCCGAAAGCCGCTGCTTTAGTTAGGTCGCCGCCGCCGCCGATTCCGGCGCGACTGCAATGAAGTCTTCGGCGAGCCCCTGCAGACGAACGTCGCCGAAATCAGCCGTATAAGCGCCGCTCTCGGCGGCCGTAATTTCGCCGACGTCGGGGACGTTTGCAAGCTGCGGAATCTTGGCACGAATTTCATCAGGAATTCGGACGCGATCGCCGACCGCGAGCGTGCCCTGATCGAAGAGCGCGTTGAGGCCATCGAGCAGCAGCGGCAGCGGGATACCGTAGTCGTCGCTAATCGCCCCAATCGTATGCGATTCACTGATCGCGCAGTTCGAGCAACCGCCTAAATGGAAACCCGCGAAGACGCGGCGCGCGCCGGCGTGCAGCTTGAACGCCTCGTCGACGGTCATCTCGGGAGTGAAGCGCTGGTCGTTCATCGGATGCATTCCTTCGATAGAACGCCATCGTCACCCCACTAGTTGCATTTTTTTGAGCGAAGTACGCCTGTAAGCCGGATTCTGTTCCCACGCTGGTGGGCGATGACCATCTCTCTGGGACGCTCGTTACCGAGCGCCTCGCTGCGACGTAGCTCGTTTGGACGGGCCGTCCATCTATCGAGCAGTCTTGCTTCAGGTGGGGTTTGCCCGAGCCCGCGTCACCGCGGTTCTCCGTGAGCTCTTACCTCACAATTTCACCCTTGCACGGCGCCGAAGGCGCCGGCGGTATGTTTCTGTGGCACTTTCCTTCGAGTTGCCCCGACAGGACGTTATCCTGCACCTTGCCCGTATGAAGCCCGGACTTTCCTCCCCTTCGGTTGTCGGAGGGGCAGTCATCCGGCGTACTCCGCCAGCGTAGTATACCACCGGGCGACGATCTCGGCCGAATCCACCAAGCGAGGTCCGGGCCGGCTCATATACGCATTACCGTCCATCGCAAGGACGCGTCCGCGCTGCAGGGCCCGCAGCGATCGCCACTCTGCGACCGAATCGAGCAGCGCCAGCGCGCGTTGCGTTGCCGACAGATCCAGCCCGCAGGGTGCGATGACGATCGCGTCGGGATCCGCAGCCTCAATTTCGTTCCAGCCGATTCGTTGCGAGTTGGCACCAGGATGCGCCAAGATCGGCGTTCCGCCGGCAAGCTCGATCAAACCCGGAATCCAGTGACCCGCGCTCATCGGCGGATCGGTCCACTCGAGCACGAGCGTGCGCGCTCTTGCGCGCGAGCCCTTACGGTGTTGCAGCGCTTCCACCCGAGACCTCAATCCTCCGATCAGTCGCGACGCTCCCTCGGCGTGGTCGGTAATTCCGCCGAGCAACGCGATGTTGCCAAAGACGTCGTCGAGCGAGCGCGGCTCGAGCGAAACCACGCGCGGATCCGAGCGTAGGCGCCGTGCGGCGTCGGCGACGATTTCGTAGGAAACCGCGCAAACGGGACAGAGCTCTTGCGTAACGATCAAATCGGGCTCGAGGCGGTCGAGCAGCTGCGCGTCGAGATGATAGAGGCTCGATCCCGCGTGCACGGCGGCACGCACGTGGCGATCTATCTCTTGCGGCGCTTGCATTTGCGGTCCCGCCGCGGCGGTAAGCTTCGGCAATCCCAGCGCCTCGGCGGGAAAGTCGCACTCGTGCGTAACGCCCACGACGGCCGAGCCCGCTCCGATTCCAAACAGAATCTCGGTCGCGCTCGGCAGAAGGCTGACGATCTTCATCTTAGCAAGGGCATGCAGCGAACCGGGCCAAAAGGCGCGCTATGAACGTCTTCGCCATCGTCGCGGGGCTGCTCGGCGGTCTCGCGCTCTTTTTGTTCGGCGTCGACCGGATCTCGCACGCCGTACAGGCCATCGGCGGAGATAGTATCCGCAACGTTCTCGAACGTCTATCGAAAAACGCCGTTTCGGGTGCATTGACGGGTGTGGTCGTCACGGCGATCCTGCAGGCCTCGGCCGTGACGATTGCCATCGCGATCGGTTTTGTGTCGGCAAATCTCATGACGCTTGAACAGGCGATTCCGATCGTGCTCGGCTCAAATGTCGGTACGACCTCGACCGCCTATCTTGCTTCGGTACAGGTCGGGCCCTGGGCCTATCTGCTGATTGCGATCGGCTTTGTCACCCTCAAGTTTGCGAGGTCTCAACGCATCTACCACATCGGCGCGGCGGTCATCGCGCTCGGTTTGATCTTGAGCGGCCTAGAGCTGATGAAGGAGGCAATGGTTCCACTGCGGTCGTGGGAGCCGTTCGTGGACTTAATGGCGGCGACGTCGCATCCGCTCGTCGGCATTGCGTTGGGCTTTGGGATGACGGCCCTGGTCCAATCCTCAACCGCGACGATTGGTTTAGCGGTAACGCTCGCCAGTGCGGGTTTGCTCGGACTCGATGGCGGCATCGCCATATTGCTGGGTGCCAACGTTGGCTCGGTCGTGATGCCGATCATCGCCTCGCTCGATAAGTCGGCCGAGGCCAAGCGGCTCGCGGGCGTGCAGGTAATCTTCAACGTACTCGGAGTTGCGCTTTGGGTATTCTTGATTCCCGTCTTGGCGTCGGTCGCGCAGCGCTTTGCGCCGAACGTTGCGTCGCAGCTCGCATTCGCCAATACGTTCTTCAATACGGTGAATTTGCTAATCTTCTTGCCCTTTACGAAACAGCTCGCATCGTTAGTGCGCAAGATTATCCCGGGGCCGACAGACCAGGAGCGGCTGCTCGCGCTCGACCCCGACCTGATCGAGACGCCCGCGCTAGCGATCGGAGTGGCCTGGCAGAGCGTAGCGGCGTTAGGGCGGGCCGCGAGCGCGGCTCTTTCGTCGGCCCTCGCCGCTGCGGTGGCCACGCCGCCGCAAACTGAGGAAAACGATCCGGCGATCGAGCAAGGCCGTCGAGAGGTGATCGAATATCTCGGCCGTATCGGCACGAGCGACGGTCTCGATCGGGCGCAACGCAATCGAACCGTTGCGGCGATCGTAAGCGCGGATACGTTCGCAACGGTTGGCACGGATGTCGTCGCGAACTTGATGAGCGTTGCGCGACGACGCGCGGAAGCGGGGTTGACGTTAGACTTCTTGCAGCCGGCGGTTACCGCCGCGAGTGGGCTCTTCGCGCAAGTAGTTGCTCGGTTCGAACAGTTTCCGGCGAGCGGTGGCGGCGAGATCATCGAAGCTTCGCGGGCGCTCGATCTTCGCAGCCAACGGACCTCCATCGTTGCGGTCGCCGATAGCGCCGCAGAAATCGAGACCTACGAGATGAGCTCCTGGGTGCTCACGCAGGTGGAGCTGGTCGCGCATGCGACGCGCGAGATAGCGCGAGCGCTTGGAGATCACTCTCCCTGAGCGAGCGAGTAACCGCGCTCGCCGTTGAACGTGTAGAGTCCCTCGGTCTTGATGACGTCGAAGCCGGCTCGACCCGCCGCCTTGAGCAAATCGATGACGTTCTCCGAGGAAAAAGGCTTGCCGTCGGCCTCAAAGCGGCAGCACCAGTGGTCGCTCCAGTAGGTGTCGGGATTCCCGTTGGGCCAGACTTTGGTGCCGCGATTGCTGATCGTCGTGAGCTTGACGCCGTCGACGCCGAATAGGCTCATCACCGAGGCAATCTGATCCGGGTTGCCGTCTCGGCGGTCGATGAAGAGGTCGACACCCGCGCGCAGCTTCATCGGGGGCTTACCGGCCGGGCGAATCGCGAGATTCATCTGCGACTCTTTGTCGTACTCGACGGCCTTGAGATTTTCGGGCTTTTGGCCGAGCCGCGCGATCACGGCGTTGGCGAACTCTTTGGTGCCGACTTTCTCGCGCGACGTACCTTCCTTGTAGATGTCGTAGGTGTGCACGCCATCTTCGATGGTGCGCAGCCAAGCGTTGTGGACGCGCTCGGCGACGCCGGGCTGTCCGACGTGCACCAGCATCAGAATCGATCCGTGCAGGAGGCCTGACGGATTGGCGAGGTTCTGGCCTGCGCGGCGCGGCGCCGACCCATGGATCGCTTCGAACATCGAGCAGTGATCGCCGATATTCGCCGAACCCGCTAAGCCGACCGAACCGGTGATCTGCGCGGCGACGTCCGAAAGCACGTCGCCGTAAAGATTCGGCATCACGATCACATCGAAGGCCTCGGGCGTGTCGGCCATTTTGGCCGCGCCGATGTCGACGATCCAGTGCTCGTGCTCGATCTCGGGATATTCCGTAGCGATCTCGTTGTAGGTCCGATGGAAGAGCCCGTCGGTGATCTTCATGATGTTATCTTTGGTAAAGCAGGTGACTTTTTTGCGCTTGTTCGCACGGGCGTACTCGAACGCGTAGCGGATGATGCGCTTGCTGCCGGGCCTCGAAATTAGCTTCAGGCACTGCGCGACTTGGTTCGTCTGACGATGCTCGATGCCGCCGTAGACGTCCTCTTCGTTTTCACGAACGATGACGATGTCCATGCTCGGGTGCTTCGTCGCAACGTACGGGTAGAGCGACATGCAGGGCCGCACGTTCGCGTACATCCCCAGCGTTTTGCGCACGGTGACGTTGAGACTCTTGAAGCCGCCGCCTTGCGGGGTCGTGATCGGCGCCTTGAGAAAGACCCTCGTTCGCCGTAGCGACTCCCACGAGGAGGGCTCGATGCCGTTGGAGATACCCTTATTGTAGATTGACTCGCCGATTTCGATACGTTCGAGGGCGAGGTGAGCGCCCGCGGCATCCAAGATGCGAAGCGTTGCCGTCATGATCTCTGGGCCGATGCCGTCGCCGTACGCGACCGTAACGGGTGTCTGCTGCATGAACTTACTATGTCGCTACGCAGCGGAACTTTGCGTACATGTAGGGATAGTCGTCGTAGAACCAGTTGCGGAACGACCGACGGATCAGTTCCCGTGCGGTGACCGGTGAAGCGCCCTTCATGACGTAGTGTTTACCATCAAAGAAATCGGCCGAGTATTGCGGATAGGAAGCCATCGGCTCGAAGCCGGGCAGTGGGGCAAAGAGCGTGGACGTCCACTCCCATCCGTTGCCGATCAGCTCCGCGACGCCCCACGCGCTGGCTCCGTCCGGATGTGCATCAACTGGTTCGGGGTCGAAGCGCTCGAACCCGAAGTTACCGTGGCGCGGCGCGGGCGGATCTGCGCCCCACGGAAATGGACGTTCGCCGCCGGCGGGCGTGCCGAAGGCGGCGCGATGATACTCCGCCTCCGACGCTAACCGCTTGCCGGCCCACGCCGCGTAGGCAGTCGCGTGCCGATGTGAGACGTAGACGGGCCAAGAATGCGGCAGCGGTATCTCCTCAAAGACGGTCCGTAAAAACCAGCGGCCGTCGCGCTCGCGCCAGAAAACCGGGATCGGGCCGCCGGCTTCCACGAACCGCATCCATTGCCCGTTGGTCGTCGGATACGTGTCGATCTCGAAGGCCGCGACCTCGAATTCCGTGTGCCGGAACTCGTTGTCCCAGCCAAACGGAATCTCGTCGGGCTCGACGCCGAGCGTCGCCGTTCCGCCTGCGATGCTGCGCATTGGGGCCGGCGGAATATCGTGGTCTTCGTGCTTGGTCGGGACGTTGCGCTTGCGATCGTATGCCAGTTGATGAATGATGTATGTCAGCGTCTCTTGGTGCATCGGCTCGTGCTCGAGGATCGTGTACGCCGCTTGCGCTCGAACCAGGCGCGGAACACCCGGATCCTCGATTGGCGCGGACGCAAGCGCACTCTTTACGTGCTCGTCGCAACGCGCTCCAAAGGCAGCTACGGTCTGGCGGTCGGGCCAGTCGGCGCGGTCGTGGCGACGAGCCTCGTCGAGATCTCCCGGGTCGATCCCGCGCTCGAAGAGACGCTCCAGTTTGGAATCGAGCGGAGTCTCTCCCAAGCCACGCTCGTTAAGCGTCAGAAAACTGAAAGCGGGGATGTGCCCTTCGTAGAACGCGAAGGGATGGCGCAGCGGAATCGGGCGGTCGTAAAACGCATCGCCGCCGATCAAACCAAAGATCGCCGCAGTGCGTTCCCGATTGCGGCGGTACCACTCCAGAAGGTAAGCGCGATCGATGGCGGTACCGGTAACTACAGCGTTCCTCGCCTTTCTTGTTCGCGCTCGATCGAAACGAAGAGCGCCTTGAAGTTGCCTTTGCCGAACGAAAGACTGCCTTTGCGCTGAATGATCTCGAAAAACAGGGTCGGGCGGTCTTGCAGAGGTTTGGTGAAGATCTGGAGCATGTAGCCCATGTCGTCGCGGTCGACGAGGATTCTAAGCTCGCGAAGAGTTTCTAGAGCCTCGTCGATCGTGCCCACCCGTTCTTCGAGCAGGTCATAGTATGAGTCGGGCGTATCGAGAAACTCCACACCATTGCTCTTTAGCGCCCGGATCGTCGCGGCGATATCGTCGGTTCGGATCGCCATGTGCTGCACGCCGGCGCCCCGGTAAAAATCGAGGTACTCCTCGATCTGCGATTTTTTCTTGCCCTGCGCCGGCTCGTTGATCGGAAACTTCACACGATGTCGCGGATCGGTCATCACTTTGGAGCGCAGCGCGGTATATTCGGTAGAAATGTCCTTGTCGTCGAACGATACGAGCTGCGAAAAGCCGAAGACGCGGCCATAGAAGTCACCCCATCGATCCATCTCACCCCAGCCGACGTTTCCGACGCAGTGATCGATGAACTGCAAACCGGGTTTGGAGGCGCCCGCGATCGTCTTGCGATCTTCGACGAAACCAGGCGCAAATATTCCGGTGTAGCCGTCGCGCTGAATGAACGAATGGACGGTATCGCCGTACGTCGCGATCGTCGCCTTGACGAGGCGGCCATGGGCATCTTCGAGCGTCGCCGGCTCGAGGACGACGCGGGCTCCGCCGCGGACCGCCATCTCGAAGGCGGCTTGCACGTCCTCGACCAGGATCGCGATATCTTTGACGCCGTCGCCGTGCAGCACGACGTGGCGCGAGATAGGATCGTCGGGCACAAGACTGGCGGTAAGGACGAATCGCAGCTTATTCTGCTCGAGCAGATAGCTCACGCGGTTTCGTACGCCGGTCTCAGGTCCGGCGTACGCGATCTGATCGAAGCCGAAGGCCGACATGTAATAGTGCGCCGCTTGTTTGGCATTACCGACGTAGAACTCGACGTGGTCCCAGTCGATCTGTGCGAGCGGATTGCTGCGCGCTTCGGTCGCGGTACTCATGGCGCCCCGTCTTGGCGAAGGCTCGTGGCGGGCCCTGTCAAAGCAGCCGTCCATGGCCACCTCAACGGCGCTGCGGCCCTCGGTTCGCGCAGCATTCGCAGGACTGATCGACTATGCCGGCCTCTTTCCACCGGCGCAACTTTCGATCGATGCGGCGCAAACCGAATACGAAGCCGCGCGCCGCGGCCCGTACGCCTGGATGCTCGGTCGTTTTATCGTCTCGGCGCCGCTGATCGCCACCTGGTCGGGCGTCAAGCTGCCGTTCTCGGTGATCGTTGACGCCCAATCCGACGCGCTGGAGCGCCTCGCGACGCTCGCCGCAAAAAGCGCGCACATCGAATCGCTCGAGATTCCACTGCCAAAAAACAGCTCGGCCGACGAAATTTCCGGCGCCATCGGTAGACTTGGAGCCGACATTGCCATTGCCGGTCTGGGCGGCGTGCCGGCCTTCGTTGAGCTTCCGCGCGACGAGCACTGGCTCGGCTCTATGTCCGTCGCGATGAACTCGCTAGCGCGGGCCGAGCTTGGCGGAAAACTGCGTTGCGGCGGAGTCACCGCCGAAGCATTCCCAAGCGTCGCCGACGTCGCTGCCTTCATCTTCGCGGCGCGCGACGCAAACGTCGCGTTCAAAGCGACCGCGGGCTTGCACCATCCGATCCGGCACCGCGATCCGGCGAGCGGTTTCATGATGCACGGCTTTCTCAACCTGATTGCCGCTGCAGCGCTCGCCCCACGCGTGGATTCGCCGACCCTCCAGCGCGTCGTGGCGGAAGAAGACCCGAACGCATTTACGTTCGACGACGCGTCCTTCTCATGGAGAAACGAGCGCATTGGGATCGCGGAGCTGACCCAAACGCGCAACGACGCGTTCGTCGCCTATGGAAGCTGCAGTTTTTCCGAGCCGGTCGACGATCTATCAGCGCTCGGATTGCTTCCTACGCAATGACCAGGCGGGCCGATACGACCGACGGTCGTCTGGAATCGTGGGTACCGGTTACCGCGGCTAGCGACTTTCCCGTTCAAAACCTTCCTTTCGGCGTTTTCGTTTCCGACGGCCGGCTGCCGCGCATTGCCGTGGCGATCGGCGAGAAACTGGTCGACTGTTACGCAACGGCGCGGGCCGGGCTCTTCGATGAATGCTGCGAGCCCGAACTGCTGCAGGCGACGACGCTCAATCCACTGCTTGCAGCGGGGCGCTCCGTCTGGGCCGCGCTGCGCGAACGTCTTTCGGAGCTGCTGCGCCGCGACGGCGATCCCCGGTTACGCGACGCCGGCGACGACCAGTTTTTAGTCGATCGAAGCGCGGTCGAGATGCGCGTGCCGATGGAAATCGGCGATTACGTGGACTTCTATTCCTCGATGGAGCACGCGACGAACCTGGGCCGGCTCTTTCGCCCGAATGCCGAGGCGCTGCTGCCGAACTGGCGTTGGATTCCAGTCGGCTACCACGGGCGGTCGAGCACCGTTGTAGTTGACGGCACGCCGGTGCGGCGTCCGTCCGGCCAACGCAAGCCGCCCGATACGCCGGTTCCGCAGTTTGGGCCGACCGGGCGGCTCGACATCGAGCTTGAAATGGGCTTTGTCACCGGCCCCGGAAACGAGTTGGGGGTTCCAATCCTCGTTGGGGATGCGCGCGAACATATCTTCGGACTCGTCCTGGTCAACGATTGGAGCGCGCGCGACATTCAGGCGTGGGAGTACCAGCCGCTCGGGCCGTTCTTAGGCAAGTCGTTCGCAACGACGATCTCTCCGTGGATCGTGACGCTGGACGCGCTCGAACCATTTCGCGTCGAAGGTCCGCACCAGCATCCCGAGCCTATCGAATATTTACGAGCCGACGAACCGTGGGCATACGCCATCCGGCTCGCAATCGAGCTCCAGACCGCCCGCATGCGCGAGCAAGGCGTCGCGCCGGAAACGGTTTCGCATACGACGTTTCGCGACATGTATTGGAACGTCGCTCAACAGCTCGCGCACGCAACGGTCAACGGCGCGATCGCCCGTCCGGGCGATCTCTTTGCGTCCGGTACGATCAGCGGCACGGAGCCTCGAACGCAAGGAAGTCTCATCGAGCTAACGTGGAACGGCGAACGTCCGATCGAGCTCTCCAACGGCGAGAAACGCGCGTTCCTCGAGGACGGCGACGAGATTACGCTGCGCGGCTGGTGCGAGAAGCCCGGAGCGCGCCGGATCGGCTTCGGCGTGGCGCGTGGCCGCATCGAACCGGCGCTAAGGCCGTCCTAGACGCGAGCGGGCTGCTCGACCCAGGAGCGAAAATACTCTGGATCTTCGCACTGCAGGCCGGCCTGCGCGAGCTGCAGGGGCTTAAACGTGTCGATCATCACAGCGATCTCGTCGGTTGACTTCTTCCCGAGACTTGACTCGACGGCGCCGGGCTGCGGCCCGTGCGGCGCTCCCGCGGCGTGGAGCGTTAGCGAACCTTCCTCGACGCCGCGCCGGCTCATGAAGTTTCCGCTGACGTAGTAGAGCACTTCATCGCAGTCGACGCTGGAATGGTTGTACGGCACCGGGATTGCCAACGGATGGTAATCGAATAGCCGCGGAACGAAGGCGCAAAAGGCCGCCCCGGGCGCATCGAAGGTCGCGTGCGCCGGAGGAGGTTGATGCAGTTTGCCGGTAATCGGTGCGAACTCGTCGAGATTAAACGCGTACGGATAGCAATAACCGTCCCACCCGACGATGTCGCAGGGGTGATTCTGAACGAGGTAGATCGCGTTGCGGCCGGCGTTGGTAACGCGAATCTCGTATTCGCCCTGGGTGTCGACCGCCGGCTTCAATACCGGCGCGCGAAAGTCGCGCTCGTAATACGGCGCGTGCTCTTCGAGCTGACCGAACTCGTTGCGATAGCGGCGGGGAATCGTCACCGCTCCGGTGGTCTCGTAAATTAGAATTCGCGTCGGCATGGCCGGGTGTACGCGGTAGATCGTGCCGGTCGGCAGCAAAACGTAATCGCGCTCTCGATAGGCGAGCTCGCCGAACTGCGTCTCGATAACCCCGGCACCGTAGTGGATGAAGAAGAGCTCGTCGCCGCCGGTGTTACGATAGAAGTATTCCATCGCACTCGTTGCGTCGGCGATGGAGATAACCACGTCGCTATTACCGAGCAGCGGCGTTCTCGACGCGATGGGATCGCTCCCTTCCAGCAGTAGCGAGGCGCTCTTGAGATGCCGGTTGCGCAGCGGGTCGTTCTCGGCAAAGGCAATCGGCGGGCGTTCCCACGGGCGAACGTCGAGCGTCGCCGTCGGCGGATGCACGTGGTAGAGAAGCGAGTAGACGCTTTCGAACCCCTTCGTCGAGAAGAGCTCCTCGGCATAGAGTCCACCGTCGGGCCGGCGGAATTGAATGTGCCGCTTATGCGGGACGGAGCCCTCGCGAACGTAGGACGGCATCTAGGCGCTCTCGGCGTTAACGACGATCGCGCGTTCGGTCGCGCAGAAGCCGTTGGTCTTGTGCGATCCATCGCAGAACGGCTTCGTCTCCGAGCCGCCGCAACGGCAGAGCGCCACGTTCTCACTCTCGATCGTGTAAACGTTGCCGTCGGCATCGGTCAGCGTGAAGCTCCCGCGAATCAGATAGGGGCCGCTCTCGCGGGCTTTGATCGTTACGTCATTCATTGGGGCTCGCTTTCGACGTGCGCGCTACGCGCTCCTAATGGTGTGACGCGGTTCCCCTGAGAACGGCGCGGGCCAGCACGTGACCGGAGACGCGCGCCGCCAACTGCGGCGCCGTTAGTGGAGGGTCGGCCGCAACGTGCGCGACGTCGAGCGCGTAGAGCGTAAAGACGTAATGGTGCGGCGGTCCAGGCGGAGGACACGGGCCGTAGTATCCTGGTTTACCGAGCGATGACTCGCCGAGCTGATCGGCAGAAAGATTTTCGTTGACCGCGAGCCCATGCGCCGTCGCCGGCAGATTGTAGACGACCCAGTGGTAGAAGCCACCGGGAATTGGCGCGTCGGGATCGTGCACGATCAAAGCGAAAGATTTTGCCGCCTTGGGTTCGGCGCTCCAGACCAGCGCGGGCGAGCGGTTCTTCCCGCCGCAGTCGGTAGCCATGGATGCCGACGGGATGACTCCGTTGTCCGGGAAGTCCCCGCTGCTCAGCTTCATCATTGCGGTCGCGGCCGCGAGAAGGACGGCCGGCGCCGCTGCAACTCGGAGCATGGCCGTATGGTATCATGGCGTGGCCATGATGGGAGTTAGGCCTCACGCGGCGTAACGCCGCGAACCCCGCCAGAACCGGAAGGTAGCAACGGTAAGCGAGCCCTTACGGGTGCCGTGAGCCCCCTGGCTCTCGTCGTGGCTCAATCGTCGGAGGATCGAGTTGGGAACGTTCTACGCGGCCGCAGGCGCGTTTGTTGGCGCCCTCGTGGCGCTGTTCGTCTATCACGCTGCCGTTGCGCGCCCCGCGCTGCAGCGGACAAACCGCTTGCTCGAGCTGCATGATAATCTGCTCTCGGGAGATACGCGCAGCGCCGCAAACCGATTCGGTGCGCTTGAGGATTCGCAGGCTACGGCGCGAACCGCGCTGCACGACCTTAACGATCGGCTCGGTGCGCTCGAGGCGCTCGCCGCTACCGACCTGTCGCGCGTCGGGTTCGTCCGCTACGACGCCTTCGCCGACAATGGATCGGGACTCTCATACGCGCTCGCGCTGCTGAACCGGCAGGGTGACGGGGTGGTCCTCAACAGCATTTATTCGCGTGAGGACGCTCGTACGTTCGGCAAGCCCGTCGAGGCCTTTAAGCCCAAGGTACGGGCTTCGCCGGAAGAGCTCGAGGCCATCGAGCGGGCACGTCTCGCGGCATCGTAGAACGGCGCAAGCGTGAACCAGCTCCTTTGCGGAATCGCAAACGCTCTTTACTACGCCGTCTACGCGTATACGGCCGTCCTCTTGATCTATGCGATCGTTTCGTGGTTTCCGAGTCTTCGAGGGCGCTGGACGTACGCGCTGGCCGCGCTCGTCGAACCCGTGTTGATCCCGATTCGACGCATCATTCCGCCGGTGGGCGGCCTCGATCTCGCCTTTCTGATCGTACTGCTCGTACTGCAGCTGCTGGTTCGGCCCGCTCTTTGGTCGTTGGCCACCAGTTGCATGCTCGGCTCGTAGTTGGTGATTTGGCGCTGAAATCGGAGCGGCCTCACCGCATTGACGTCGCCGGCAACGTCCGCAACTTCTGCATCATCGCGCATATCGATCACGGCAAGACAACGCTCTCGGACCGGCTGCTCGAAATTACTCGAACCGTCCATTCGCGCGAGCTCGAAGAACAGGCGCTCGATGCGATGGACCTCGAGCGCGAACGCGGCATAACGATCCGGATGCACCCGGTCACGCTTCAATATCGAGCCAACGACGGCGAGCTCTATTGGCTCAACCTGATCGACACGCCCGGCCACGTCGATTTTTCGTACGAGGTTTCCCGCTCGCTCGCCGCGTGCGAAGGCGCGGTGCTCATCATAGACGCGGCGCAAGGAATTGAGGCACAAACGCTCGCCAACTATCACCTCGCGTTAGAGCACGACCTGACGATCATCCCGGTGATCAACAAGATCGACCTTCCCGCCGCCGACCCGGCGCGCGTGATGGGTGAGATTGAAGAGCTGCTCGTCATGGAGAAGAGCGAGTGCATCCTGGCGAGCGCAAAGAACGGCGTCGGCATCGAGGAGATCCTCGAAGCGATCGTTCACCGCATCCCGCCGCCGAAGGGGCATCGCGACCGCTTGCGCGCACTCGTCTTTAACGCGCAGTTCGACCAATATCGGGGTGTAGTGAGCTACGTGCGCGTCGTGGACGGCACGCTCTCACCGGGGATACGCTTCATGTCAATGGCGCACGAGCGCGTCTTCGAGTGTACCGAGGTCGGGGTCTTCGCGCCGCAGATGCAGCCGACCAAGTCGCTCCAGCTCGGAGACGTCGGCTACGTGATCGCCAACATCAAATCGCTGGGCGAAATCGATGTCGGCGACACGATTACCTCGGCGACGGATCCGGCCCACATAGCGCTGGCCGGATATCGCAAGGCCGTTCCGATGGTATATTGCGGACTCTATCCGAATGAGGGCGAGTACGACGGGCTGCGCGATGCGCTCGAAAAACTCAAGCTCAACGACGCGGCGCTAGTCTACGAGCCTGAGAGCTCGGTCGCACTCGGCTTCGGCTTTCGCTGCGGCTTTCTAGGCTTGCTGCACATGGAGATCGTGCAAGAGCGACTCGAGCGCGACTACGGCCTCGATCTGATCGCGACGTCACCGTCGGTCGTTTTTCGCGTCACGCGTACCGACGGCACGACGCTGACCGTCGACAATCCGTCTAAGCTGCCGGCGCCGAACATCATCCGCACGATCGAGGAGCCGTACGTTAAAGCGACGATCATCTCGCCGCCCGAGTACGTGGGAGCGATTATGGAGATCACGCAGAACCGTCGCGGCACGCTTTCAAATATGGAGTATCTCCACGACGGGCGCGTCATTCTGACGTACGAGATGCCGTTGATCGAGGTAATCGTCGACTTCTTTGACGCGTTGAAGTCGCGAACCAAAGGCTACGCCTCGCTCGATTACGAGGTGATCGCATACCACGAGGGTGACCTCGCCAAGCTGGAAATACTGCTCAATAACGAGCCGATTGACGCCCTGTCGTTTATCGTCGCGCGCGACAAGGCCGTTCAGCGGGGCCGCGCGCTGGCCGAAAAGCTCAAGGAGCTCATCCCGCGTCAGCTCTTCGAAATTCCGATTCAAGCCACCATCGGCGGTAAGATCGTGGCCCGCGAGACGGTGAGCGCGATGCGGAAAAACGTGCTCTCCAAGTGCTACGGCGGCGACATCACGCGCAAACGCAAACTGCTCGAAAAGCAAAAGGTTGGAAAAGAGCGCATGAAGCGCGTCGGCAAGGTCGAGTTGCCCCAGGAAGCCTTCATGGCGGTCTTGAGGCTGGGCTCGTGAAGACGTACGTCGCCACGAGTAACCTTGGAAAGCTTCGCGAGCTAAAGGCGCTGTTCGCTCGCTCGCCCCTAGAGATCGTAACGCCGCGCAAGCGGATCGAACTCGACGTGGTCGAGAGCGCCGCGACCTACGCCGGTAACGCTCTGCTGAAAGCAACGGCGCTTGCGGAAGCGTTGCGGGAACGGCATACGGCGGCGGCGGTGCTGGCCGACGACAGCGGATTGGAGGTCGACGCGCTGGCGGGAAGGCCGGGCATACTTTCGGCGCGCTACGGCGGTCCGCAGCTCGATTGGCCGGCGCGGCGAGCGGCGTTACTCGCAGAGCTTCGCGGCGTGCCACCCTATCGCCGCGGCGCGCGCTTCGTCTGCACGCTCGTGCTGATCGAGCCGGGGCGCGAGCCGGTCACTGCGACCGGCGAGGCACGCGGCTACATACTAGAGAGCCCAACCGGCAGCGGCGGGTTCGGGTACGATCCGCTCTTCCTCTATCCGTCGCTTGGGCGCAGCTTTGCGGTGCTCACCGAAAAGGAGAAGAATGCCGTCAGCCACCGGCACAACGCCGCCGATGCGCTGCTGACCGTGCTGCAAGAGCGTGGTTGAGATCCTCGGCACGCCGGCGTCGATCGACGACGTGCGGGCGATCGCGCGACGACGTAAGCTCGATGAAACCGCTCTGAGCCTCTCGCTGAAGGCGGCGGATCTCGGCCGTGCCTGGGCGGCACGCGACCAGACTGAAATCGTCGGGATTGCGATTGCCCATGATTCGGAAGACGAGCGCTACATCGGCGACTGTTACGTTGAAGCATCGTACCGAACGCAAGGCGTCGGGAGCGGTCTGTTGGCCGCGGCGCTGGATGATGCGCAGGACCGTGCGCGTACGATGCTGCTCGATTCGAACGATCGAGCCGCGGCTCGATTGGCATATCGCTACGGAATGGCGTTGCGCCAGCCGGTCCTGCGCTTTGCCGGTACGATCCCGCGAGAAGAAGAGCTTGCGAAGATGGCCGCCGGAGAGTACCGGTTTGGGGTCGAGCCGATCGACCCCGCCGCACACGGCATGGCGTTGAACGAACTCGACCGGCAGACTCGAGGAACGATCCGCCCCGCCGATCATGCGTCGTTTGCACGCGATGCATCCGGCAGTGCGTTCTCCTTGCACGGCGAATTGGTCGGCTACGCGTACGTCTGGCCGGATGGGTGCGTCGGGCCGTCGGCGTGCGCGTCGGAAGTTTACTTGGTGCAGATCTTTGCTTACGCGCTGGTAACGCTGCAACGCGTTCATCGGGCTTCGTGGTGCACCGCGCTCGTACCAGGCTCGAACCGCCGAATCGCGAGAGCGTCGTTACGCGCCGGCTTGCGAATTTCAGGATGTCTTCACAATCGCAAGCGACGCTCCGCTCTCAGACCTCTCGACGTATATCGGCCGCCACCAGCTTCTGTTCTAAAGCCGTCCTAACTCGCTCTTGCGCGGTACTCGTTGCGGCATAGGGCCGAGTCCGGCCCGGTTGAAGCCGTCGTAAAGCCGTTTGATCAAGTAGCTGCGCGCTTGAAACTGGTCCGCGAACTCCGGCGTTCGTACGTGAACGGTTAAATGGACGGTCGAGTCGCCCAGATCGCGAAAGCGAATGTACGGACGATCGCCGACTTGTGCGTGCATGTCGTCGAGCGCCGCGGTCGCGGCTTCGAGTGCGACCCGCTCGACTTCGTCCAGGTCGCTTCCGTACGCGACCGTGACGGGCACGGAAACGGTCAGTTCGGCCTGCGGCAGATGGTAGTTGGTAAAAATGGATTGCGCCAACTTCTCGTTGGGAATGACGATCAGATTGTTCGCCAGCTCGCGGATCGTGGTATTTCTCCAGTTCACGTCCTCGACGACGCCCTCAAAACCGCTTTCAATTTTAACGTAGTCGCCCGGCCGCAGCTGGCGTGACGCGACGATCTGGATGCCGGAAAATAGGTTTGCCAGCGTATCTTTCAACGCGAGCGCGATCGCCAAGCCGCCAACCCCAAGGGCCGTGAGCAGTGGCGTGATCGCGATTCCCAGCGAGTTCAAGATGATAAGCACGCCGAACGTGATCACGGTGATCTGTGCGATGCTCGCAAACAGGGACGCCGATAACAAGCGCTTCTCGACGCCGCCGCCGTAATGCGCGACGGTACTTGCGGCAAACCGCGCTGCGACAAAGGTAACTGACGCCAGCACGAGCACGAGCAGAAGGTGACTTATGGAGAAGTCAATACGCGGATTGAGATTGTCGGTGAGGAGGGCGGCGTAGAGCCCTGCGATCAGACCCCAAACGATTGCGACGCCGCGCACTGCATCGACCGAAACCGCGAGCCAAAACGACTCCGTCACCTTGCGACTCTGCGTCAAACGCCTCACAATGTAACGGTCCACGGCGAAACCGGCTAGCGTGCCCAGACCCACCCAAACGACCGAGAGGATTAGCGGGAGAAATTCCGTTAAGCTCCTCACAACCCGATGTTTTGCCCAAGGCGACGCCCGTGTTAAACCCGTGTCGCCAAAGGATCAAGATTAAAAGAGCGAACCTTCTCACACGCGTTCGGGGCGTAGCTCAGTTTGGTAGAGCGCCCGCTTTGGGAGCGGGAGGTCCGCAGGTTCAAATCCTGTCGCCCCGACCAGTCTTTGCGCCCGTGGTCTAACGGGATAAGGCACGAGTCTTCTAAACTCGAAGATGGGGGTTCGAGTCCCTCCGGGCGCGTGATACAATACGTCCTCGTGGTGACTGTAGCTCAGTTGGTTAGAGCGTCGGTCTGTGGCACCGAAGGTCGCGGGTTCGACCCCCGTCAGTCACCCCACGATCCGCCGGAGGACTCTATATAGGCAAACGTACAACTTAAGCCGGCGCATCGACGCGAGCGCCTTTAGCTCAGTCGGTAGAGCAGCGGCCTTTTAAGCCGTTGGTCCCGGGTTCGAGTCCCGGAGGGCGCATAGTTCGCACCGCTAGCTCAATGGTAGAGCAGGTGACTCTTAATCACTTGGTTGGGGGTTCAAGTCCCTCGCGGTGCAAGTCTCAAAAGCCTCTGTAGGATATGGACTTTTACGGGGGCTTTAACTTTTTTAGCCGCCGCGTTCATCTTACGCCATGTACCGCCTATCGCGACCTTTTGGGGGAGCTTCGCCGACGCCCGAGGTGCCCAGGAGTTGCCCGATTGCACGAGCGGCCTCTGCCTGCATACTTGGGATCGAAGCGGAGTAAGTAAGAACGTGAATCTTGCGTCGAGCGAAGTACACGTCTTCCCACCGCAACGCGATAAGCTCGCCTTCACGCACTCCGGAATCCAGAGCGAGAGTTATCTGACGCGCAGCAGATCGGGGTGGTCCGGCGAAATCTGCTTCATGAAATGCTCTTGGTTTTGCCGTGACGCCCTGTCGCTTTCCGCGACGCTCGTACTTTCATCGTGTGGCGGCTCATCGATGCCGACGGCGGGCGTTGGCAGTTGGGCTGCAGACCTGCGCTCACCCCACGGCGGCAAGACATTTTATTATACAGGACGCGAGCAGACATTTCTTGTTCCCAAGGGCGTCAGGCGAATCAGCGTCGTCGCGCGCGGCGCCGCAGGTGGTGGCTACTATTCCCAAGGCGTTTACTACCTCGGGCTTGGCGGTCGAGTCAAAGCGATCATCCCCGTTCAGCCGGCAGAAACCTTATACGTCTTCGTTGGGAGCCAAGGCTCATCGTACTCAGGCGGTTTCAACGGCGGCGGAAACGGCGGCTACGGAAGTGCAGATGTCGGCACGGGTGGAGGCGGTGCATCTGACGTGCGAGAGGGTGGCCATAAGCTAAAGGATCGTATCCTCGTAGTTGGAGGCGGTGGCGGGTTAGCTGGCAACTCCGGCAACCTCAACTACGGTTTCGGCGGCAAAGGCGGTGGGTCGATCGGTGGGACCGGCGGTAGCGGCGGCTATCAGGCAGGCGGTGGCGGGCACGGTGGTACTCAAAGGCGCGGTGGTTCCGGTGGCAGTGGCGGTCAGGGCGGCTACGCTAGCCGAAATGGTCTTCCAGGAAAGTCTGGAGCATTGGGTGTTGGCGGCAGCGGTGGTGCGGGAGGCAGCAATCCTAGCGGTTACGGTGGCGGCGGCGCCGGCGCTGGCGGCGGATATTACGGCGGCGGTGGTGGCGGCGGCGGCGGCGGTTCGTACGGAAGTTTATTTTACGGTGGCTCCGGTGGCAGCGGTGGCGGTGGATCGTCGTACGTTGAACCGAATGCGGTAAGAGTACATAGCTGGCAAGGTTGGAAGAATGCAACGGGAGACGGACTAATCGTCTTTAGCTGATAAATATCCGCTCGAGCGCCACCCTAGTGGCACAGAGCACGCGAAGAGTCGAGCCTATGAAACCAAACGCGGCTGGCGATCTTGTGGACCCGAGGGGAGCGGTTATCGGCTGGGTAGAGGAGCAAGGCAAGTGAGAGTTTGGAACTTCAGCCGCTGTCTGTTTGGCATTTGCGCATCGGCGATGCTTTCCAGCTGCGGCGGATCGCAGCCGCCGATCGGGCGGGCCCGGCTCTGTACCGCAAGGTGACGCGATCGCAGCGCACGCCGAGCGCGGCGGATCATGGATTGTGCGAAGCACCGCCGGTCAAGACTTGACCGATGCGATCTCCGCACACCGATCCGCGTATCGTCAGCTCTTCGTGTTTGGCACGCCGTCCGGCAAATGTCCCGGCGGTGCGAACCCGTACGGAAACCTCGTCGCCGTCAATGGATTGTTCTATGGAACAACGTTCGGCGGCGGCGCGAACGGCGGCGGCACGATCTTCACGGTCACCAAGAGCGGTTTGGAGAACGTGCTATACAGCTTCTCTGGTCACAACAAATACGGCGGCTTTGGCGGCGGTCCAAAAGCCGGACTCGTCGCGATAAACCGGACCCTCTACGGCACGACGCCGGCAAACGGCGACTATTACGACGGAGGAATGGTCTTTGCTATCGGTACCTCGGGAAAGCATGAACGCGTTTTGCACAGTTTCGGTCCAAAGGGAGACGGTGACTCGCCGCAGGCGAACGTGATCGATGCAGGCGGTACGCTTTACGGTACGACTTTTCAAGGGGGCGCGTATGGCAACGGAACCGTCTTTGGCGTGAACCCGAAGACCGGTGCGGAGAAGCTGATCTATAGTTTCCGCGGCAAGCCAGGGGACGGACGCCAGCCGCAAGCAGATTTGCTCGCGGTCCACGGAACGCTCTACGGCACGACGACGTACGGTGGTGCTAATGACGACGGCACCGTATTCGCGATCGACATAAAATCTGGTGCTGAACGCGTCGTCCACAATTTCAGCGGCGAGCCGGACGGTCTCGATCCGCAGGCCGGACTCATCAATTTGAACGGAACGCTCTACGGTACCACCGCTGCGGGCGGCACGAAGAACTTCGGCACGATCTTCAGTCTAACGCCGTCCGGCAGCGAACGCGTACTGTACAGCTTCATGAACTCTCCGGACGGCGAAAATCCGCGCGCCGATCTGATCAACGTCAACGGAACGCTCTATGGCACGACCGCACAAGGCGGCGCTTTTGAAACCAGCTCCGGTGGCACACTCTTCAGTTTCGACGTAGCGACCGGTAGCGAGCGCGTCTTGCATAGTTTCGGCGGCGGCACGGACGGCGCGTATCCGATCGCGGCGCTGCTTGCGTTTCACGGGTGGCTTTACGGCACTACGGTTGGAGGCGGTCCGTACTATAGCACGTGCGTAACTTCCGGCGAAGAAGCCGTCGGCACTGTTTTCGCGTGGCGATTGAGCGCCCGTTAACTCGCGCGACGTTCGAGAGCGACGAAAAGCGTTATGCCAAACGCCGATCCCAGCTTTGGTGCATGACAAAGTGCCAGGCCCCACTCTTAGTGGCGCTCCGCAATCGGCGTAAAGGACTTCGGCAGCTGCCGGAAGTTAAACATATCGCTCAGGTCATCGTTGCGAACGTCGGTCGTGCCAAGCGACGGGAGATTGAACGTGTCCTCGATGAATCGAAGCGTCGCCCCGTAAATCTCCCGCCGCTGGTGCGAGATACCTTGCACCGCATAAGGCGAAACGACAATGAGCGGAACGCGGAACCCGTCCTCATAACTGTTGAAAATCGTCGGCTTCACGTGGTCGTACCAGCCGCCCCAATCGTCCCACGTTATGATGATCGCTGACGAGTTCCAAAACGGACTTTCACCGACCGCGTTGACGACGCTCGCGACCCATGCCGGCCCGCTGCCGTTCGTCCGCAGCGCGTGGTCGGATGCCTTAATCGTAGGCGTAATCCAGGTAACGGCGGCAAGGTTGCCGTTGCCGATGTCGGTGAGAAACTGCGAGCTAGGCGTGATAACGTGCGTTGCGTACTCGTTCTTGTTCTGCCAGATCGGTTTCAGCGCGTCAACGGCATGCCAGTCACCCGTACCAGGGAGATACTGATAATACAGCCACGAAACGCTCGCGTCGTCAAGCTCGCTAATAATCGAACTACGGTCGAAGCACGGGAAGGTACGTTTGTTTTCGTATCCACCCCGCGAAATCAATTGGACGTAGCTACCAGGCCGCGAATCGCAACCGCCGGGGGGTTCGCCTGAATGTTTACCTATGGCGTTTTCCGACGCGCGCAAGTTGGCGCCGGTGTAGATGGTGGACGTCCCGCTGACGAGATATTGATGCGCCGGAAACGACGGCCCTTGATTGCTCTCGAAGGTTTCGTCGGCAAAAGCGTACTGCTCGGCCAGATCATAGTACGGTTGCACTTCCTCTTGCGGCACATAGCCGTAAGCGCGTACGTTCGGTGGCGGGCACGATCCGCGGCACGACGTCGAACCTTCCTTATCGAAGCCGTTCATTGCGCCGCCGTCGTACTCCGTGAGCCAGTCCGAATGATGGTGAGCGAGATCGTAGCGCTCGGTGAGGGGGATTGGTGCGAGCGGGACGTGCTGACCCTTGGAGTTGAGCCCCCTTCGGACTACGTCTGCACCCGGCAAAAACTGAAAGAGATCGTCCACCGTGCGATTCTCTTGCACGACGACGATAATGTGCTTGATCGGTGAGCCGGCGTGGTACGCATCGGCGGCGGACGACGGCGCGCGTGACAGTTGCATCTGCGATCCGCCGCAGCCGGCCAACACGAGAACTACGAAGAGGCGCAGCAACCTCATGTGGGGATCCCCCTTTAGCCCGCCCCGATTCTTTGAAGCGAGGCACCAGGCCTGTTAATACACCTGCCACGACCCGGCGCTGTAGCTTTACGAGGCTGGGGTTAAATCTGAAACGAAACGGCATCGAATGCATCGAG
This sequence comes from Vulcanimicrobiota bacterium, assembly GCA_963748875.1. Taxonomy (GTDB): domain Bacteria; phylum Vulcanimicrobiota; class Vulcanimicrobiia; order Vulcanimicrobiales; family Vulcanimicrobiaceae; genus Cybelea. The sequence goes on along the minus strand of CAVVKC010000001.1, from coordinate 2,485,209 downwards.
CGGCGCAAGAAGGTAGCGTCAGTTTCGAGGCCGCGAAATGATCGTCTACTTACGGTGCGGCGCGTCCGGCAAGTGCTCGTGCCCGCACTCATGGCAGGCTACGATCGCGCTGACCGTCTTTGCCTCAAGCTTAGATTGCTTTTCGAGTAGAACGTCACGGTTCTGCCACGAAGGGTCGTCGTCGACGGCTTTCTCGGCTAGCGCTTTCTCTTCCGCCGCTAGACGCAGGTCGTAGATGGCATCGATTTTGTTCTTTGAATCGCTCACGTTCGTCGCCCTTTCTATCCGTGGTTCTGGCAACTGCCGGAAAGCTCGGGTTTTTTCCTCCGCTCAAGAAGGTCGCCTTGTACAAGATCTACCCCGCCTCGATCGAAAAGACATTCGACAACATCCAGTCCGGAGCACAACCCGTCAAGCCGCCGCCGCAAAACCGCGTCAGGCAAACGAAACAAGCGCCTTTGAAGACGTGAACCTTTGCACGTAGCGGGGCCTCGCTACTTGACGGCGAAGCGAACAAAGACTTATGGATCTCAGGGCATTTTGATATGAACTCTGAAGGGCTTCGCGCGATTCAAGCGCCGATAAAAGAGCTGTACAAAGCACAGCCGGACGCCGCGCTCATTACCCTCAAAGCCGAAGGCCACCTGGGCGAAGGAATCACCTGCAGCGTACAAACGGGTAAAGCGCTCGTGGAAGCGGGGCTGCATCCCGCGACCGGCGGAACTGGATTGAGCGCTTGCTCGGGCAATATGTTGCTCGAGGCGCTTGTCGCGTGCGCCGGAGTAACGCTGAGCGCCGTTGCGACCGCATTGGAGATTAACCTTCGAGATGGCGTGGTCCGAGCCGAGGGCGACCTCGACTTTCGAGGAACGTTAGGGGTCGCCAAAGAGGCACCGGTTGGCTTTAGCCGCATTCGGATTGACTTCGCCCTCGACACGGATGCGTCTGAAGATCAGTTGAACGCACTGATTAAGTTGACCGAGCGCTACTGCGTCGTCTATCAGACGCTGCGACAGCCGCCCGAGTTGTCCGTGTCTAAAAGCTCCTCCGCATAAACTAGGAAGCGCGGGTTTCGGCATGCCGACGTATATGGACATCCACGACATTCCGGGAGCCACGGCTGCGGCAGTCGCGGCCGCGCATTCGGCCGACGTCGCGACTCAAGATAAGTACGGCGTCGTCTATCACAAGTATTGGCTCAACGAAGGTCAAGGCAAGGTCTTTTGCCTCTGTAGCGCTCCAAATCCGGAGGCCGCGATGAGCGTGCATCGCGAAGCGCACGGACTCGTCGCGGAGAAAATTATCGAAGTAGCGCCGGAGGTTGCAGAAGGGTTCCTTGGCGGGTGCGAAGTGAATTCTGACGGTGCGGCACTGGTCCCGGACGGCAACGTCAACGAACGCGATTCCGGCATCCGCACGGTTCTCTTCACCGACATCGTCGGCTCGACGTCATTCACGCAACGCCTTGGCGATGAGGCTAGCATGGTGCTTCTTAAGGTTCACGACGACGTCGTGCGAGGCGCCCTGGAAGCGTGCGGGGGCCGCGAAGTCAAGCACACCGGAGATGGCCTCATGGCCTCCTTCTTTTCGGCGGCCGCAGCAGTGCGATGTGCAACTCAGATTCACCAAACGCTATCCAAACATGCTTGGCATAACAATGGGTGCTCGGTGAAGGTTCGGATCGGTGCCGCTGCGGGAGAACCGGTGGAAAGCGATCGCGATCTCTTTGGATCGACGGTTCAATTAGCGGCCAGACTCTGTTCCCACGCTGACCCCGAGCAAAGTCTGGTCTCCAACGTAGTTGCCGAATTGTGCATTGGGAAAAAGTTGACGTTTCAAGATCTGGGCTTAGTCACGCTCAAGGGCTTCGACCAGACCGTCCGCGTTCACGCCATCCGGTAGATCGAGACAAGCTTCAGACGACGATCGACTACTGACGATCGACTACTAAGGGAAGAAGCGCAGCGTCTGGGAGTCCTACCGTTACGCTTCCGGCATGGAGCATGACGGCGATTCAAGTGACACCCTAGGAGTCCGAAAAAACTCCTAGTTTGTGTCGGGTGGCCGCAGATCGGCGCGCTGATGTAAGAAGAAGCCCTTGCCGTACTTGCTCGAGATCGGCACGAACGCTCGCGGCGACTGTGAGAAGTTAAAGGCATCTCGGGCCGGTGAAGCGGCGCGCGTATCGCTAGCGGCTAACGGCGTTAAGCCGAAGCGATCTTCGACGAACTTCAGGATGCTGCCGTGTTCGTAATGCACGTGCGAAACGAAGCCCTGCTTCGCATACGGCGAAATGATCAACATCGGGATCCGGCCGCCGAGACCGTCGTAATCAACGTAGGCAGGCGGCTCTGGATCGTAAAAGCCGCCGTAATCGTCCCAGAAGACAAAGATCGCGGTCGAACCCCAGAACTGCGATTCGCCGATCGCGTTGACGAGCGAGGCCACCCATGAGGGACCGGTGTCCGAGTTGCAGCCAGGATGGTCGGAGTTGGCGCAGGTCGGCACGATCCAGGTTACCGCGCGAAGATTGCCATGCTGAATGTCGGTGAAGAATTTGGTCTGAGGCGAGATAACGTCCTGATTCCAGTCGGCGCCGTAGCAAATGTGCTTTACGGCTTGATAGGCGCTCCAAATGCCGTTGTTCTCTTTATATGAATCGCCCTCGACCCGGCTTGCGCCGCACGATCCACCCGGCCCGCTCTGGACGGGCGCGGCATAAAACGCCCAGGGCTGGCCGGCTGCGTCGAGCTCGTCGCCGAGCGTGGTGTAGTCGAAGCAGTCCTGAACCTTCGGTCCGTATCCGCGTTGAGCGTTGGTGGTGTAGACCCAATCCGGAGGGCCGCCCGGGCAACCCCAGTTGCTCACCGGATAGTTTATCGCCGCCCCGGCTTGTGCCGCAATGATGTATTGGTGCGAAACGTAGCTGCTGCTGTCGAAGTTGGAGGCATACATTTCGTCCGCTAATACGTACTGCTGCGCGATTGAAAAGTACGGTGCGGTTTCGTACTGCGGAACGTAGCTGTACGGCGGATACTTGATCGGGCATTTCGGTTGGCTTGCCGTGCCGCAGGTCCACGTCTCGTTATCGAACCCGTTCATCCGGCAATCGGTACCCGGGATGCTGCCGGTGCCGTTGCATGCCGCTTCAAAGCCTTCGGCGTTGTGCTCGAGGTCCCACGACGTCGCCAAACCGATCGGTTTGAGCTTGACGCGCTCGTTTTTCGAATCGTAGCCGTACTTCTTTGTCTTGGCTCCGGGAAAGCCGTAAAAGAGATCGTTGAAGCTCCGATTCTCTTGAACGATGATGACGATGTGATCGATCTTGTCGATCGGGTGTGCGAAGCGCCCGACTGCAATGGGATCTCGTTGCCCGTTTGAGTCCGGCAGCCCGGGGGACGAGTCGAGGCCGCCGCTGCGGCAGCTCGCAATAAGGAGCTCCGCAGCGGCGATCGCCAGTAAGCGTACTACCGGCGATATTCGACCCATCGGCTAGAAGGCGCCCAATCCGTTGGGTGTTCCGAGTCCCGTCGGTCCGTCGTAACCGGCTTCACCGGTGCAAAGGTAGTCGTAGGGCGAGCATTGCCCGTTGCTGCCGCTGGTTACGTCGTAGAGGTCCTTGGGATTAGCGTACGCGAGCGACGCGGGAATGCCGGGGGTATTGCCCGAGAGCGCGTAAATCGCGGCGATCGCCGGCGAGCCGACGCTCGTGCCGCCCCAGACCTGCCAGCCCGGCGACTCGCCGTCACCCGGGATCGACTCGTAGACCGCCACGCCGGTATTCGGGTCCGCCTCGTACGCAACGTCCGCGGTAATGCGGTTGGCACAGCCGCCGAGTTGCTGCTCGATTGGAGCTTGCCACGACGACTCAGGAATGTACTGGCTGCAGCCGCTGCCGGCACCGCCCCAAACGGTCTCCGTATAGCCGCGCGAACCCTTAGCTGTAAACAGCGAGGTGCCGCCGACGGCCGTCACGGTGTTCGCTGCGGACGGGAAGATGACGCCATATCCGCCGTCTCCCGATGACGCGGTGATGGCAACGCCGGGATCACTGAAGAGGCGATGTTCGGAGGGGTTCTCGCCCTTGAACTCGCCGCCGCCCCAGCTATTGGAAATGGCCACTGGATGGGCTTTCTCGGCCGCCCGCTCGGCTTTGCCTAAACTCGTGCTCGCTTGAACCACGAGAATTTTGCAGTTTGGACAGTTCGCGGAAACCATGTCGACGTCGAGCGACTGCTCGGCGAGCCAACCCTTGATCACCGGCGGCTTCGGGTTAGCTTTGCCTTCTTGGTTTACGATCGTAATGCAACCCGACTTGCGACCGCACGGCGGCAATCCGAACTGCTTGCGATAAACGGCGAGATCCGCAACGAGGCTCGGATCGCCGCCGGCTTCGACAAGAGCGACGAGGCCGCCGCGGTTTTTCTGCGCAGCTTTGGTGATGTTGTACGCGGCCTGAAGTTGCGAGGGACCCCAGCCCTGTACCGCGCCGTCAACGCCGGCTTCGGAGCGCGGCGCGCGAGACTTATCTTTCAATCCTAGCGCGAGGCAACGCCCTTCCCCGAAGACGATGTCGGGACAAGCTTCTATGAAATTCCCGGCTGCAATCTGCCGTTGGACGTAGGCCGCGCCCTCGTTCGATTGGAGAGGCGCCGTGTAACCTGCGGGCTGCGAGCTTGTGGAAGGTGTCATCCCTCCGCTGCAACCCGCTGCCAGCGCGGCGATAACGCCGGCAGCGCAGAAGCGCACGAAGTTGTGCGCCGTGAAATCGATTCGCATGGGCAGTACCTTTCAAAAGAGGTGCGACGGTCGTAAGAGGGCGGGCCTTTGGCAATCAGGCGTGCCGGTCCCCCTTAGCGAGTCGCTGCGGCGATTCGCCGCGCTCGTTTGATCTGCGCGCTTGTGTTGCTCGTATAACTTGTGTTGCTCGTATAAAAAGAGAGGACCGCCCCATTTCTGAGGCGATCCTTGCCCCGTGGAGTTTCAGCAGCGTGGAACTAGCACTGGAGCAATGGAACGCTTGGAGCGCGCGTTTCGCGCTCCCTTGGTACATTCGTACCAATTTCCCAACATTTCTTATGTTTTCTCGCAACCGGTCTTTAGACGTCTCGTTCCCGAACTCAGAGGCGCGCGATGCCGCCGTTCCCGCACCGTTAAGGTCAAGAATCATCAATAAAAGATGACTTGAGGCAACGTTTGTCGGGGGAATTACTCCCAGCTTCGTCATAGCATGGACTCGGGTACCTGCCACTTTAAGGAGAACCTAGATGCGTCGCGTTCCGGGCTGGAGCCGGCCGCTAACGGCCGCGACCCTGTTGCTTTGCTTTTCCGCGTGCGGAGGCAAGACCGGCTTTGGCGCGCCGTCGACCCTGCCGGCCGCCGTCTACCAAGGTGGCTCGCCGGTTCGGGAGCTTGGTCACGCCAGGCGCAAGATTCAGCACGTCGTCATCATCATCCAAGAGAACCGCAGCTTCAACAACCTGTTCTACGGTTATCCGGGCGCAAGGACGGCAAAGTACGGCCACGACTCAAAAAAGCAGAAGATCGAGCTTAAGCCGATCCCGCTGGAAACGAACTGGGATCTCGAACACAATCCACACGGATTCATAGCGGCCTGCAACGGCAAAGGCAAAATTCCCGGTACGGAGTGCCGGATGAACGGGTTCGATAACGAGACGTGGACCTGCGATACCCCGAAGTACCCGAAGTGCCCGATCGAGTATCCGCCCTACGCGTTCGTGCCCCACGACGAGACCAAACCGTACTTCGAAATGGCCCACCAGTACGTGTTGGCCGACGAGATGTTCGCCTCAAACTTCGACTCGACGAGTTTCATGTCGCACCAGTACATCATCGCCGGCGTGAATCCCGACGCATCGATCGGCATTCCCGATGGGAGGTGGGGTTGCCCGGGAGGCACCGCCGATCGCATTTCGGTTCTGGGCTCCGAGCGGGTGTGGCCGGTCGGGTCGGTACGCCCATGTTGGGATGTAACCACCCTCGGCGACGAGCTCCATAAGGCGGGCCTCTCGTGGTCGTTCTATGCAACGCCGCTCGGAGACGATAACCACAAGACGTGCGGGCACCCCGGCGCTGACGCCGGCGGCGGTGGTACGTCGAACGGACGCGGGATCTGGAGCGCCTACCAGACCATCGCAAACATTTGCTACGGTCCCGCTTGGAACGCCCATGTCATGTCGCCGCCCTCGAGGTTCCTCAACGACATCGGAAGAGGAAAGCTCAGCAACGTCACGTGGATCACGCCGACGTATGCAAACTCCGATCACGGAGGATCGGCTTCAAAAACCGGTCCAGCGTGGGTTGCGTCGCTCGTCAACGCAATCGGCGAGTCGCAATACTGGGAATCGACTGCAATCTTCATCTTTTGGGACGACTACGGCGGCTGGTACGATCCCGAACCGCCGGCGCACCTAGATCTCGACGGACTCGGCATGCGCCTGCCACTGTTGATCATTTCGCCATACGCAAAAAAGGGGCTCGTTTCGCACGTGCACTACGAGCACGGCAGCATCCTGAAGTTCGTCGAAGATCAGTTCGGGTTGAGACGTTTAGCGGCCAGTGACACCCGCGCCAACTCGCCGGCACGCTTTTGCTTCGACTTCTCGCAGGCGCCGCGAACGTTCGTGCCGATACATGCTCCGCTCGATGAAAACTATTTCAAACTCGAACCGCTCGATCGGCGGCCTCCGGATTCCGATTGAGCGCGGAGTGAACGCTGGAGCCGCCGGGAGGAGGATGCGCTCTCGAAGCAAAAGAGGGCTCGCAGGCAGCAGCGAGGGACTTCAGTCACCCGTCGACCACTCATCAGTCGAAAAGGAGACGAGGATGGAAACGCTTGGTCCGTCATTACCGCCTCCCGCATCCACGTTCGTGACGACAAATGGCTTGCATCGGCATCCCGTTGCTGAATCGATGCCCGTACACCGCTCGAACGGCCGACGAAAGATCGCCGTCATCGGAACCGGATACGTAGGGCTCGTCACCGGAACGTGTTTAGCGGAACTAGGGCAATCGGTGATTTGCGTAGATACCGATTCGCATAAGATCGCAATGTTGCGGCGCGGCGAAGTGCCGTTCTTCGAACCACACCTGCTCGAGATGACCGTGAGCAATCATCACGCCGGCCGGCTTTCATTCTCCGAGGATGTGGAAGCGGCCGTGCGCGACTGCGGAATAATCCTCATCGCCGTGGGAACGCCCATGCGTCACGACGACCACGCCGATCTTTCGGCGATCTGGGACGTCGCGGCGCTGATCGGCCGTCAACTCAATGGTCCGAAGATCGTCGTTTTGAAATCGACCGTGCCGGTCGATACCTGCGAGATGGTCTCGGCGATCGTCGCAGAGAATGCGGTCGAACCTCACAACGTCGACATCGTAAGCAACCCGGAGTTTCTCCGTGAGGGATCGGCCGTCGCGGACTTCATGCGCCCCGATCGCATCGTCGTCGGCACGACCAATCCGCAAACGGAAGCGGTCATCCGCGAGCTTTACGCGCCACTCGACGCACCGTTCGTCGTAACGGACGTTCGAACGAGCGAAATGATTAAGTACGCGGCCAACGCATTCTTGGCCACCAAGGTTTCATTCATAAACGAGATCGCCAACATATGTGAGCTCGTCGACGTGGACGTTAAGTCGGTTGCAAGTGGGATCGGCTTCGATCACCGCATCGGCACGCAGTTCATGAGCGCCGGCATCGGGTACGGCGGCTCGTGCTTTCCCAAGGACGTCCGGGCGTTGGAGAGGACCGCGCACGGGCGAAACTACGAAGCAACGCTCCTACGTTCGGTGGAGAGCGTCAACCGCTCGCAGATCCCGCGCACTTTCGCGAAGATCGAAAAGGCCCTCGACGGGTCGGTTGAAGGCAGGACCATCTGCGTGCTAGGGCTCGCGTTCAAGCCAAATACCTCCGATATCCGGGAAGCTCCGGCGATTCATCTGATCGACCTGCTGCTGCGCTCCGGGGCGCGGGTTAACGTTCACGACCCGATTGCGATCGAGGAAGCGCGGGCCAGGGTCGGTGACGACGTTACCTATTGTCTGGACATGTACGAAGCAATCAACGGATGCGACGCGCTCGTATTAGCGACCGAATGGAGCGAGTACAAGAGCATCAACTTCCGGATCGTTAGAAAGCTGATGCGCGGAAACGTTGTCTTCGATGGGCGCAACATCTTCGACGCCGAGAAAGTTACCCTCGAGGGATTGCGCTACATCGGCGTCGGACGCGCGAGAGAACCGGGCGTCGTCGATCTAGCTTACGTGGATGCCGTCGAATGAAGCGCCCTTGAAGGTATTGGTCACCGGAGCCGCCGGCTTTCTAGGGTCGCACCTGGTCGATCGGCTCCTCGCAGACGGCGATCGCGTGGTCGGCGTCGACAATTTCGTAACCGGATCGCCTGCCAACCTCGCGCACATCGGGAGCGATCTGCCTTTCGAATTCGTCGACGCCGACGTTGCGTTGCCATGGACCTGGGCGCAGAGCGCCGAGCAGCCGGATCTCATCATGCACTTTGCGTCGCCAGCGAGTCCAGTCGACTACGGGCGGGAACCGCTCGCAACGATGTCGGTCAACGCGGTTGGGGCGATGCACGGCGTAGAGCTTGCGAACGCGAGCGGTGCGCGATTGCTCTTTGCTTCGACTTCCGAAGTCTACGGCGATCCGCTGGAGCACCCCCAGCGCGAGACCTATTGGGGTAACGTCAATCCGATCGGCGTTCGGGCATGTTATGACGAGGCGAAGCGCTATGCCGAAGCGTACGTGACGTCGGCGATCCGAACGCTCGGCATTGACGCCAGGATCGTGCGAATCTTCAACACCTACGGTCCGCGCATGCAGCCCGGCGACGGTCGAGTGATCCCTAACTTTTGCCTGGCGGCCTTGAGCGGCCAGCCGTTAACAGTCTACGGCAACGGACGCCAAACGCGCAGCTTCTGCTACGTCAGCGATCTTGTCGAGGGAATCGTACGTTTCGCCAAGCGAGACACGGTCGCGGAGCGCGTGGTAAATCTGGGTAACCCCAACGAGTTCACGATCAACGAGCTCGCCGGGATTCTCTCGGAGGTCGCCGGCGTGCCGCTCGAAACGGTTGCGTGCGAATTGCCGCCTGACGATCCTACGCGCCGGCGGCCCGACATCGGGCGAGCGCGCGCGCAGCTTGGTTGGGAACCTAAGGTAGCGCTGCGCGAGGGGCTTTCCGCAACCTTGAACTACTTTCGGACCGCGGCGCGCGGAGCCGAGACTCTCGCCCGCTGAGCCGGAGAAAACAGAAACTACGCTTACCATGACAACTGCCCTATTAGTACTTCTTGTAGCTTACAGCGTCGTATATATTGCGACGCAGGCGTTTTACGCGCTGGGCCTGCTCACGACTGCGTACATTTTCAGCCTCCCCGTCGACTGGGTCGACATGAACGAGAAGGTGTCGGAACCGGAGAGCGAGTGGCCGTACATCGTCTTGTTCTATCCGGTTCTGCGTGAACTGGAGACGACGATGCGCACGACGATGCTCTCGCTCACAAAGCTCGAGTACCCGGCAGACCGGTACCGCGTCGTCGCGATCCCCAACGGCGACGACACCGAAACGATCGCGAGCCTTCGCCGGCTCATGGCCGAGTTTCCGTTCCTCAAGCTGCTGGAGGTACCGCCTACCAGCGATTCATCGTGGCAGATCGTCTGGGATGCGTGGGATGCTAATCCAAAGGCCTACTGGTGGCATCAAGGCCGCCGTGCCGGCGACCGGTCTCTACCCCCTAAGAAGACGCGTCAGCTGATCTATGCACTCTACCACACCGCCGAAGAGCTCAAGCACGAGAAGAATCTCGCGATCAACTACATCGATGCCGACAGCTGCCCGCCGAAAGATCATTTCAAGGGGGCGGTAATCGGCTTTAAACATTACGACGTTCTGCAATCCCTTAACGTCGCCGGCAACTTAAACAAATCGCAGGCCGCGGCGTGGCATGCCTTCGATCACATGGCCTGGGACGGCTGGATGTACCCGCACTTTTCCGCGCATGGACGCCAGCCATACTGGGTGCTCGGTAAGGGGCTCTTCTATCGCGTATCGGATCTGATTCCGTTAGGCGGCTTCCATCCGTGGATAACGATCGAAGATCCCGAAATCGGACTGCGGTACTGGATGAACGGGAAGCGCCTAGGTATCCTCCAAAGTCCTCTCATCGAGGAGGTGCCGGAAACATGGCGGGAAGGAATCACGCAACGCAAGCGCTGGGTCTGCGGTTTCTTCCAGTCGCTGGGCGCGCCCCTGGGTTATTTGGGGATGAATTTCTGGCAGCGTCTCAAGTCCTGGCTAATCTTTGTCCCGTGTCTATCGCTCGGCATTAACTCCGTCGGTCTTTTCCTCGGCGCAGTTGCTGCCTACGCCTACATTGTGCATGATAAGTGGCTGCCGCTGTGGGCGATCGATCTGTCCGGCGCCGACATAATCATGGTGTTGGCACTCATGGCCGTGCTCTACGTCATGGTGTGGCGCCGTACGGGCTTGGTTCTGACGCGATGGCAGGATCGTGTCTGGTATATGATCCGCGTCAATCCGCTCTCGGCCTTCGTTTGGTGGTTCCTCTGGATCATTCCGCTGGTAATCGGCTTTCGCATGTATCTGCGCGACGAGGGACTGGCGTGGCAACGGACCGAGAAAATTGACGCCAACAAACTGCTGATCCGTAAGAAAATTAGAGACCAATCGGCCGTTCTAAGCCAAAGCGGAGAACCGAATCGTGAGTAAACATGTGCTCGTCACCGGCGGAGCCGGGTTCATTGGATCGCACGTCGTCGACGGGCTGTTGGCCCGCGGCCACGCGGTGACCGTCCTCGACAACCTGTTGCCGCAAGTGCACGGTGACGCCGAGCGCGACGCCGATGGCTGGCCGATTTACTTAGACCCGAGAGCGAAGCGAATTGCCGGCGACCTCATCGACGCCGATCTCTTCGAAGCGAGCCTCAAAGGCGTGACGCACCTCGTTCATCTGGCGGCTTCCGTCGGAGTCGGGCAGAGCATGACGAACATCGTGGATTACACGCGCAACAACGTCATGACCGCCGCCGGAATGCTGCAAGTTCTATCGCAGCGCCCGCACACGGTCGAGCGCGTGATCGTGGCCTCGTCGATGTCGATCTACGGGGAAGGCGCCTACCGCCTGCCATCGGGAGCGATCGTCGCGCCCGAGCTGCGAAGCCACGACCAGCTTTCGGCACGTCGCTGGGAGCTCTCGCACAACGGTGAGGAGCTGATCCCGATAGCGACGACGGAGGAAAAGCTGCTCAAACCGGCCTCGATCTACGCAATTAACAAGCGCGATCACGAGGAAATGTTCGTCGCGGTCGGCCGTGCGTTGCAGATACCAACGGTCGCCTTGCGCTTATTCAACGCGTATGGCTCGCGCCAAGCGCTAAGCAATCCATATACCGGCGTCGCCGCCATTTTCATCTCCCGCTTGCTCAACGACCAGCCTCCTTTGGTTTTCGAAGACGGAAACCAGCAGCGCGACTTCGTGCACGTCCATGACGTCGCCAATGCCTTTGTAACCGTGCTCGACAGCGACCGCGCGGTCTGGGACGTCTTCAACGTCGGAAGCGGGTCTCCGATTACGGTCGCCGAGATCGCGACCACCCTAGCGCGCATGCTCGGAAAAGACATTCCGCCGGAGTTCCTTGGTAAGTACCGCGTCGGCGACATTCGGCACTGCTTTCCGGACATTTCGAAAATCGATGAAACCTTCGGCTTTAAGCCCCAGCGCTCGTTTGACGAAGGGATGCAGGAGCTCATCAGCTGGGTCAGCGTAACGAAAGCGCCGGTCGATCGAACCAAAACGACCGTCGCGGAGCTTGAAAAGCAAAAGCTGCTGGTCTAGCAGCGAGACACTTACACGCACGCTATCCTTCCGCGCACGCGGGTTGAGGGGTGAACGAAATTGTCGGAAATGCGAGGAAAACGTCGAATCGAGCGAGTCCTGGCGCTGGCCGCCGCGGGCTTCCTGACGCTGGCGTTGCTGCCGGCGGTGGTCTTGGCCGACGACAACAACGTCGAGCTTTTTGCCGGAGGTCAGCTTGACTTCGCCAACTACGTCTTTATCGGCGCGACCGTTTCGCTGCCGCGCCCGCCAAACAACAACGGTACGAACAACGGATTTGCGATTCGCGGCTCGTTGGCTACGGGCGGTTACGACTACATTAGCAGCGACCTCGGTACGGTCAAGGGAAACTTTGGCGGAGGTCAGCTCGACGGCGTCTATCAGATAGAGCACAAGAACCTTTTCGCCGACTTCTCGCTTGGGGTCAACGATACGTACACGAACCTAGTGCCGAACGATCCCACCAATAAATTGCGCGGAAACCAGGTCGAGCTTCGCCTCGGTAGCGACGGCAGCTCCCTCTCCGGACCCTATCGCGTGGACTGGTACGGTTACTACGGCCCGAAGCTCGACGACTACGCGGCCTTCATCGGGGGCACGCATTCGTTATCGCCAAGCTGGCGGCTCGGGCTCGAAGGCTACAGTGAGGGCAATCCCAGCTACAGCCTTTATCAGGTCGGTCCGTACGCCGGCTTCGCGTTTGACAAGACTTCCGAGATTGACTTTTCGGTCGGCGAGGCTTGGCAATCCGGATTTTCGCCTCGCATCTACACGCGAGCCATCTACTTGCGGCGTATCTGACGCAGGCGTTTTGCGTACCAGAGGGCGTCTCTAATCGCGTAGTACATCGGCTTCGGTTGTATTGATGAATCGAACGGCAACCCCCGGTTGAGGCCCGGGCCGGAGCCGTTGGCCCAGGCACCCGGAAAGCGGGCGTAATCCTGCGGCGTAACCTGGAGCCATGAGTGCCGGTCGCTCAGTCCCCACGTCGTCACACCCAGAACGTTGGATTGGTTTAGGACGATATCGAGATAGCGGCGGGTTTCGTCGGCGACCATCCGGTCGCGATCTGCTACCGGCGCGACGTAGTCGGCTTCTTTGACGTCGAGCTCGGTGACGGTAATCGAGAGACCCATATTCGCGACTTCTCTGAGGAATGGCACGATCGCCGTCTCCGAAACGTGTCCTTTGCTCAAATCGAGGTGCGATTGCAAGCCGAGTCCGTCGAGTGGCGTCTTCGTCTGCTTGAGGCGCTCGAGCAGCTTCAGCAAAAGGTAACGCCGGTCGCGCTCTTCGACATTGTCGTACTCAAGGCCGTACTCGTTGATCAGCAGCTGTCCTTTGGGAGCGAAGGTTCGAGCCTGCTGCAGGGCGCGGCTGATGTAGTCAGGGCCGAACGCCTGCAGAAAGACGTTCTCGCGCAGACCGTCCATGCGGTGACCGACGTCAATCACCTCGTTGACGACCTCCCACGTGTTGATGACGTCGCCGTATCGAGGTATGACCGAACCAAAGTACCGCGCGATGATGTTCCAATCGGGACGCTCGCGGAGCATTTCGTCGGCCCACTGCGGCACGCTGAGATGCCACAGCAACATGTGCCCGCGTAAGCTCTTCCCGTTCGCGATCGCAAACGCCGCAAGCTGATCCATCTTGCCGAAGGAAAGCTCGCCGTACGCAGGTTCGACCGAGTTCCAGTTCATTTCGTATTCGGGGACGAGCTGCCGGCATTCGCGCAACACGACCTCGCGTAGATCCTGCTGCGTGTTGAGCTGGTCGATTTTGACCGCCGATCCGAAGAAGCGCCCGCCATGCGCCGCGGCGGCTTCGAGAGTTGTGGCGGAGGCGCCGCCGCGGGTCGCGCCCAAGGCCACAGCCGCAGCGAGCGTCCTCGCAATTGCATCGCGACGGGTCAATGCCCCTCGCGCAGAGTCATTAGTAGAAATGTCTGAGCCCTGACCTCCGTCACGTCCCGTCGCTGCTAAGCGGCATTTTCGACCGCTCCGGACAGCTCCTAGGAGCGCCCTGAAGGAAAAGCACGGGGTGCGTTCTATCTATGGGAGTCGCCGGGCAAGTGGCGGAACTGGCAGACGCGCTGGATTTAGGATCCAGTGGGGCGACCCGTCAGAGTTCGAGTCTCTGCTTGCCCAGATGCCGCCGCTATGGTAACCGACAATTTCAACCCAGCGAGGCGCTTTTCGGAATTTCAGTTACCTGGCTCGAACGGCGTCTAAATGCGCCGGAGCACAGTGCTGAGTTCTGATTGAGCGAGATACGAAGATACGTGCAGTCGAGGAGGCTCTGACCGACGAGCGAAGCCCGGAGGGTACAATTTTAACCTAGCGAGCCGATTTCGCGTACGGGTCATGGTTCGCACAGCGTCTGAATGCGCCCGGAGCCACGGATGGCGAGAGGGCGCAGAATCGAGTGAAGGTGAGCGCGGGATGCGCGAGCCGAACGTCCGTAAGAACCATGACCCGTAGGTGAAAGCAGTGAGCGACATTGCGCGGAAGTAGCTCAGTGGTAGAGCATCGCCTTGCCAAGGCGAGGGTCGCGAGTTCGAATCTCGTCTTCCGCTAATTTTCCATGACGGCATCTACATTGACGCATCTCGCCCCGACGGTCGTGGCGCTGGAGTTTTCGGTCAGCGAGTCCGAACTCGCCGCCGCGGAGGAGCGCGCCTTTCGCCGGCTCGCGAAGAACGTGCGCCTGCCGGGCTTCCGCAGGGGGAAAGTTCCACGCAAGATCTTCGAGCAGGCCTACGGGAGCGAAGCGGTCACCAACGAGGCCGTGGATGCTGTCGTCCCGGAAGTTTACGCAAAGGCGGTTCGCGAGCACGATCTCGAGCCGGTCGAACGGCCGAAGTTTGAAGTAGTCGAAGAGACCGGCGGGCGGCCGACGCGGCTCAAAGCCACGGTCGAGGTTCGGCCTTCAATCGCCTTGGGCACCTACAAGGGCGTTACCGTGTCGCGGCCGCCGTCGGCGGTGACCGAGGCCGACGTTGAGACGAGCCTCGAGGCGCTCGCCAAGGAACGGGCGACCCTCGTGCCGGTCGAGCGGCCGGCGAAGCTCGGCGACGTCGTGACCGTGGATTACGAGGGTTTCGTTGACGACACCCCATTCGAAGGCGGCCGCGGAGAGGGCGAAATCGTGGAGCTCGCCGAGGGGCGATTCGTCCCGGGCTTTGCAACCGGCATCGTTGGGATGCTTCCGAGCCAGACGAAGCAGATTGAAGTCCGGTTTCCCGATCAGTACCCCGCGGCTGAGCTTGCCGGTAAAGAAGCGCGTTTTACAGTGACGTTGCGAGAGCTCAAGGAGCTCGAGCTGCCGCCCATTGACGATGACTTCGCGCGGGCCGTTTCACAAGACCAGTCGGTTGTAGAGCTACGCGAGGACGTCAAGCGGCGGCTCGAGGCGGTCGCAGCCGGTCGCGCGCGCCGTAACGTGGGCAACGCAATAGTCGGGAAGCTGCTCGCGTCCCACGATTTTCCGTTGCCCGCTTCGATGGTCGAGAACGAGCTGAATCATCTGATCGAAGACCTCGCCAAGGCGACGCCCGAAGGCGAAAGCAACGAAAGCGAGCTGCGCGCGGCACATCGCTCCGAGGCTGAGTCGCGCGTGAAGGCTGCGCTGCTGATCGAAGCGATCGCCAAGGCCGAAGACATCTCGGCTACGCCTGCCGACGTCTCCGCAGAAGTCGAAGCGCTTGCACGGCGATACGGTCAACCCGCCGCTCGAATACGCAAGGCGCTGGGCAATAACGTACTCTCGCTCGTCGACGGGATCGTGCGAAATAAGACCCTCGACTTCCTGATTGATAACGCGATCGTCACCGTGGACGAAGAAACCCCCGGCACCGCGTCGTAGTTAGAACGGAGCATGGGACATTTAGTACCGATGGTCGTCGAGCAGACCGCGCGCGGCGAACGCGCCTACGACATCTATTCGCGCCTGCTCAAGGATAGGATCGTCTTCGTCGGCGGTGCGATCGACGATCACCTCGCAAACCTCGTGATCGCGCAGTTGCTCTTTCTCGAGAAGGAAGACCCCGAGAAGGACATTGACATGTACCTCAACAGTCCCGGCGGCAGCGTGACCGCGGGACTGGCGATGTACGATGCCATGCGGTTTATCAAACCCGACGTCGCGACCATCTGCATGGGCTTCGCTGCCTCGATGGGATCGATTCTCTTAACGGGCGGGGCCCCGGGGAAGCGAATGGCCCTTCCCAATGCCAAAATCGTGATCCACCAGCCCTGGGTCTCGCAGATCGGGGGGCAGGCCACCGACGTCGAAATCGCGGCCCGCGACCTAATCGCGACCCGGCAGACGGTCGCACGGATCTATCAAGAAACGACGAAGAAGCCGATCGACCAAATTCTGAGGGATATCGAGCGGGACTATTATATGACCGCGTCGGAGGCCAAGGACTACGGGATAATAGACCAGATCATCGAAAACCGTGAAGGCTTGCCGTTACCGGCGTAAGAGTGGAGGGGTACCCCGCGCGCGATGTTTCGCTTCGGAGACGATAAGGGCCAGCTCAAATGCAGCTTCTGCGGAAAATCGCAGGAGCAAGTGCGTAAGCTGATCGCGGGCCCCGGCGTTTATATCTGCGACGAGTGCATCGAGCTCTGCAACGAGATCATCGAAGAGGAGCTCTATAAGAACGTCGACGAGAACCTCCGGCTTCGAAACATACCGAAGCCTAAAGAGATCAACCACATTCTCAACCAGTACGTGATCGGGCAAGAGCGCGCGAAGAAGTCGCTGGCGGTCGCGGTTTACAATCATTACAAGCGCATCAACGCCGGCGCCACGGCCGACGACGTCGAGCTGCAAAAGTCGAACATCCTTCTGGTCGGTCCGACCGGTTCGGGCAAAACGTATCTGGCGCAGACGCTGGCCAAGATCCTCGACGTTCCGCTTGCGATGGCCGACGCCACTTCATTGACCGAAGCCGGGTACGTCGGCGAAGATGTCGAGAACATTTTGCTCAAGCTGATACAGGCGGCGGATTACGACGTCAAACGCGCCGAGAAGGGTATCGTCTACATTGACGAGATCGACAAGATCGCGCGCAAGAGCGAGAACCCATCGATCACCCGCGACGTTTCGGGCGAGGGCGTACAGCAGGCGCTGCTTAAGATTTTAGAGGGGACGACTGCCAACGTTCCGCCGCAAGGCGGCCGCAAGCACCCGCATCAAGAGTTCATTCAAATCGACACTACCAACGTGCTTTTTATCTGCGGCGGTGCTTTCGACGGTTTGGAGCGCATCATCGAATCGCGAGTGGCGGCCAATAACATGGGCTTCCGGGCACAGCCGGAGGGAAAACGCGAGGTGCGTGTTGGCAAACTGCTCCAGCAGTTGATGCCCGAAGATCTTCTGCGGTTCGGTCTGATACCCGAATTCATCGGGCGGCTACCGATCGTCGTGACGCTCGACGCGCTCGATGAGCTCGCGCTTCGCCGAATCCTCACGGAGCCGCGCAACGCCCTGGTTCGGCAGTTCCAGAAGATTCTCAACATGGACGGGGTCGATTTGCAGTTCACGAAAGAGGCGCTGATAGCGATCGCGACCAAGGCGCAGAGCCGTAAAACCGGTGCGCGCGGATTGCGCTCGATCCTCGAAGAGACGATGCTGGAAGTCATGTACGACCTGCCCTCGCTGCAAGGCGTGAAAAAGTGCGTCGTCAACAAGGACGTTATCGAAAAGAAAGAATCGCCGACGCTCGTTTACCACGAACAAAAAAAAGACATGCCCGCCTAAGGGCCATATTTGCTCCAGCTCTTTGTCGCGGCCGGTCTCGATTACCATTTGTAAACTTCGACCGGCCGCTTCGCGATCTGGAACAAATCTGACCCTCAGGAGCTCGCCGACGCCCTAACAGGCAGCGCCCCAGGCCATGATGAACG
The DNA here is from genome assembly GCA_963748875.1 of Vulcanimicrobiota bacterium. Classification (GTDB taxonomy): domain Bacteria; phylum Vulcanimicrobiota; class Vulcanimicrobiia; order Vulcanimicrobiales; family Vulcanimicrobiaceae; genus Cybelea. The sequence continues at coordinate 2,467,393 of CAVVKC010000001.1, read as the reverse complement.
CTGGCCAACCGATGGATCTCCCGAAGCACTACGATCCGCAAGCGGTCGAGCCGCGCCTGTATGCCCGTTGGGAAGCCAACGGGTACTTTCACGAGGAACCCGATCCCGCGCGACCGCCATTCATCATTTGCATGCCGCCGCCGAACGTCACGGCGCGAGCCCATTTGGGACATGCGTCCACGTACGCGCCGATGGACGTGTTAACGCGCTATCATCGGATGCTCGGCGAGAATGCGGATTGGCTCCCAGGTACCGATCATGCAGCTATTGCAACCGAAGCCGTGCTGACCAGGGAGCTCGGCCGAGAAGGATTGCGGCGCGAGGACCTGGGGCGCGAGCGATTCGTTGCGCGCGCATGGGAGTGGTCGCGGACGTTCGGCGGCCAGATCGAGGCCCAATTCCGGCGGCTTGGGTTTGGCCCGGACTGGCAACGCTCGCGGTTTACGATGGACGAGGCCCTTTCGGCCGCGGTACAGCGCGTTTTCGTCGAGCTCTACCGACAGGGATTGATCTATCGCGGCACGCGCTTGATCAACTGGGACCCGACCGCGCAGTCTACCGTCTCTGACGCGGAGCTCGAGTACGTCGAACGCGAAGGGACGCTTTGGCGCATTCGCTATCCTTTTTCGAAGGACGATTGCACGATCGGCATCGAGGTCGCGACGACGAGACCGGAAACGATGCTCGGCGATGTCGCAATCGCGGTTCATCCCAACGATCCGCGGTACGCCCTCCTGGTCGGCCGCACCGTCTGGCTTCCGCCGCTTCTCCAACGCGAGATTCCGATCGTCGCCGACGAGGCGGTCGATCCCGAGTTTGGGACCGGAGCGGTAAAGGTGACTCCCGCGCACGATCCCATCGACTACGAGATCGGCGTACGCCACTCACTGGCGATGCCGTCGGTAATCGGACACGACGCGCGCATCCGTGGTGCGGAGGTCGAGGTCGGCGGCTACGCGGGACTAGACCGGTTCGAAGCGCGCACGCGCATCGTCGACGATCTGCGACAGAGTGGATCGCTCGTTGCGGTCTCACCGCATCGTCATTCGATCGCGACCAGCGAGCGCAGCGGCGACATCGTCGAGCCGCTCCTATCGCTGCAATGGTTCGTAAAGATGTCCTCGCTCGCCGCGCCGGCTTTGGAAGCCTATCGCAACGGGCGGTTACGTTTCGTGCCGGAGCGCTACGGCCGCACGTACGAATACTGGTTGGAGAACATCCGAGATTGGAACATCTCGCGGCAGATTTGGTGGGGACACCAGCTTCCCGTCTGGTACACGCCCGACGGGCGCGAGATCGTTGCCGAGAGCGAAGCCGAGGCACTCGACATCGCGCAACGAACCTACGGCTACCCGCGATCTGACGCGCGATCCGGATACCCTCGATACCTGGTTCTCGAGCGGACTCTGGCCTTTTTCGATTCTCGGATGGCCGAAGCAGAACGCCGAGCTGCGTTGCTGGTATCCGTCGCAAGTGCTGATCACCGCCGGCGAGATCATCTTCCTGTGGGTCGCCCGAATGGTGATGCTCGGCATCCACTTCATGGGCGAGATTCCGTTCGGCGACGTCTTTATCACGCCGCTGGTTTTCGACGCGATCGGCCGCAAGATGTCGAAATCGCTCGGCAACGTCGTCGACCCGATGGATCTCGTCGAAAAGTACGGCGCCGATGCGTTTCGCATCTCGGTACTGCGGCAGATGCGCGTGGAGAGCCAGGAGATGCGCTACAACGAGTCACGTTGCGAAGAGGCGCGCAACTTCAACAACAAGATCTGGAATGCGACGCGCTACATTCTGGGCCTCCCCGAAGGTCTTCCGCCGGCGATGACGCTGCCCTCGGAGGCTTTGCTGACGCTCGCGGATCGCTGGATTCTGACTCGGCTGCGCGAGACGATCGAGCGAATGGGCGACTTGCTGCGCGAGTACGACTTCGGCAACGCCGCTGAAACGATTTGGCGCTTCGTGTGGTATGAGTTCTGCGATTGGTACCTCGAAGCAACGAAGGCCGCGATCAACCGGCCGACCCGTGCGGCAGTGCTCTCGTATGTTTGGAATACAGCGATGCGCTTGCTCCATCCCATTGCGCCGTTCATCAGTGAAGAGGTTTGGCTGGCCCTGCCGCACGACGGCGAGAGCATCGTGACGGCGAACTGGCCCGATCCGCTCGAGGTTCGGGCCTTTCCGGATGATGCGCGAGGCTTTGAAGCCTTGCAACGCGCCGTGGAACGCGCCCGCAACGCACGCGCCGAGATCGGTCTGCACCCGCGGGATCGAGTCATCCTCGACGTTCCCGTGAACCTGTCCGAGGAGATGTCGGAGCTTCTCGGGTTACTCGCGACCGCCGCGATCGAGCGTGTCGCGCCGGCCGGAAGCGGCACCGAAGAAGCGCTCGCCGCAACCGCGGTTCGCGCTCCGCGAGAGCTGCTTGCGCAGCGCTACCGAAAGGAGGCCGAGCGCCTTCGCTCTGAAATCGACCGCGGTGAGAGGAAACTCGAGAACGAAGCGTTCGTCGCCAAAGCCGCGCCGAGCGTCGTCACGAAGGAGCGAGAGAAGCTCGACGGTTATCGTGGCGAGCTCGAGCGGGTGGAGGCGGCTTTGGTCGAGCTGAAGGAGCCGGCATGACGACGGACACCGCTCGCGTTCTCGCGCGCAGCGCGGAAATCGAGCGTATCATCGCGCGTCTCGCGCATCAGATTCTCGAACCCAACGAGGCCGAGCAAGGACTCGTGCTTTTGGGGGTGCGTCGCGGCGGCGAGGCGCTCGCGATGCGGCTCGCGGCCGCGATCGCAACGATCAGTGGACGGTCGCCGGCGCTCGGCTTTCTCAACATCAATCTTTACCGCGACGACCGGGTATCGCACGAGCTTCCCGAGTCGCAGATTCCGCTCGATCTTTCGGGACGCGTCGTCGTCATCGTTGACGACGTGCTCTATACGGGCCGTACGATCCGCTCGGCCCTCGACGCGGTCACCGACCTGGGGCGACCGGCAGCGATCCGGCTCTGCGTCCTGGTCGATCGAGGCTTGCGCGAACTGCCGATCCAGCCCGACTACGTCGGGCGCTTTACGCCTTCTACGCCGGACGAGCGAGTCAAGGTGACGCTCGCGCCGAAGGCTGCGCCCTCTGACGAGATCACGATCGCGGAGAGTACAGGGAATCCTTAAGGTGCGCATCCGCCGTAGCCTCATCGATCTCGACGATTTAACGGCCGAGGAGCTTGAGACGATCTTCGAACGCACCGCGCAGTTCGAGCTGTCGCCTCCCGGCCCGTTGCTCGCGGGCAAAGCCTGCGTGAACATGTTTTTCGAGGAGAGCACCCGCACGTTTACGTCGTTCAACCTGGCCGAGCTGCGACTTGGCGCCGATGTTGTCAATCTAGCGCCGAAGAGTCTCAGCCTCGCCTCGAAAGGCGAGACGCTCGAAGATACCGCGCTGACCCTCGGGGCCCTCGGGATCAGCGTCGTGGTGGTGCGCCATCACGAAGCCGGCTTCCCGCAACGGGTGGCGTTAGCGTTCGACGGGCACGTCATCAATGCCGGCGACGGCGTGCACGCGCATCCGACCCAGGCGCTGCTCGATATCTACACGATGATCGAGGAGTTCGGAGAGCTGAGCGAACGCACGATCGCGATCGTCGGCGACGTTCTCCACAGCCGCGTTGCGCACTCAACGATACGCGGGCTCTCGCGTCTTGGCGCCTCGGTCATCTTGGTCGGGCCGGAATCGTTCCTCCCCAGCAGCTACGCGGGCAACCGGATTACGGTCGAACGAGATTTCGACGCGGTCTTGCCGCACGTTGACGCAGTCGTGCTGCTGCGTATCCAGCGCGAACGCTTCGTCGAGACCCCGATCTCGGATCGCGAGTACGTCGAGCGCTACCGTCTCGACCATAACCGGCTGGGGCGTCTGCGAAAAGATGCGATCGTTATGCACCCCGGTCCGTATAACCGGGGCGTGGAACTCGACGATTCGGTGCTCGAGTTTGCCGGATGGCGATACGCACGTCAAGTTCTGCACGGTGTCGCCGTCCGAATGGCCGTTTTGGATCTGCTCGTCAACGCGCGATGAGATCGATCCTGATCAAGGGCGGGCGGATCGTCAATCCGGCGAGCGCGCTCGATTCGTTGCGCGATCTGCGCCTGCACAATGGGCGGGTTGCCGAAATCGGCGAGCATCTGGCAGCTAGCGAGGAAGACGAGGTGCTCGATGCGAGCGGCGCAATCGTTGCACCGGGATTCGTCGACATCCACGTGCACCTGCGTGAACCCGGGTTTCCAGAGAAAGAGACGATTGAAACCGGGACGGAGGCCGCAGTCCGCGGCGGATTTACCGCGGTGGCCTGCATGCCAAATACGAGTCCCGCGCTCGACGATCCGGCCGTAGTCGCCGCGTTGATGGAGGCGATCGAGCGGCGCGCCCGCTGCCGCGTCTATCCGATCGGGGCGATTACACTCGGCCGCAGCGGCGTCGAGCCAGCCGACTTTGCGGCGCTTGCGAAGGCGGGCGCCGTCGCTTTCTCCGACGATGGCGATACGGTCGCCGACGAGCGGGTGATACGCTATGCGGCGCTGCAAGCGCGCGATTTGCCGGCGCCCTTTATCGAGCACTGCGAGCCGGAGGAGCCGATCGTCGCGCGAGACGTGCAGATCGCGCGCGAGACGCAGCGAGCCTGGCATCTCGCGCATCTGTCGACCGCCGGCGCGCTCGATGAGCTTCGGGGCGCTCGAGCCCGCGGCGCTCGCGTTACCTGCGAGGTGACACCGCATCATTTAACCTTTACCAGCGCGCTGGTTAGCGAGCTTGGCCCGGCCGCGTCCGTTCATCCGCCGCTGCGCAGCGACGCGGACGTGCGGGCCCTTCGGCAGGGCGTGCGCGACGGCACGATCGATGCGTTTGCCAGCGACCATGCGCCGCATACCAAGGAGGAGAAGACCGGCGATTCACAGCGCGCCGCACCGGGGTTCTCAGGCTTGGAGATTGCGGTTGGCGCATACGCCGCGGCGCTTCCCGATTTGCCGCTGCCGCGTTTCGTCGAGATGCTTTCGACGAATCCGGCACGGATCGTCGGCGTCGGCGGCGGCGACTTGGCGATTGGAGAACCGGCTGACGTGACGATCTTCGCGGAGCAAGCCTGGACCGTCGATCCGGCTTCGTTCGCCTCGATGGGAAAATGCACGCCCTTTGCCGGGCGTCGGCTTCCGCGCCGAGTGCTGGCGACGATTGTCGGCGGTATCGTGCGCTATCGGGCGCCGGAGCGCACGGCATGAGGAGCGATGCGTTTCGCGCGGCGCTCTTTCTCGCTGACGGAAGCCGCTTCGACGGTCACGGGCTCGGTGTCGAAGGGACCGCGCTTGGGGAAGCGGTTTTCTACACCGGCATGACCGGTTATGAAGAAGCGCTCACTGACCCGTCTTACGCGGGGCAGATTCTTACCTTCACCTATCCGATGATTGGTAACTACGGCATCTCTGGAAGCGCTGCGCAGTACCGGCGAGCCTGCGTCGCCGGAACGGTCATCAAGCAGATTGCGTATCGTCCGTCGCATCACCTGGCCAAGACCGACTTGCCCGCATGGCTCGACGAACAGGGCATTCCGGCATTGATCGGCGCCGATACGCGCGCGATCACGATTACGCTGCGCGAGCATGGGACGCTTTGGGCTGCGCTTGCGGTCGGCGATGCCGCGTTGCACGATGCGGAACGGCGGCTGAGCGATTACGTTCGCGGTGCGAACACAAAGGCGCTCGTTCCGAGCGTGGCCACCCGTGAATCGTTTACGATCGGCATCCAAGGGCGGCGGCGCATCGCGCTTATCGATTGCGGCGTGAAGCGTGCGATCATCGAGCAGCTCGAGGCGCTTGGCGCGCGAGTCGCGGTGGTGCCGTACGACGCGACCGAGGCCGAGGTGCTCGCATCCGATCCGCAGGCCGTTGTAATTTCGCCGGGACCCGGAGACCCGGCCGACTTAGCCGAGACCATCGAGCTGCTTCGCGGGCTAGTCGGCCGCAAACCGCTCTACGGCATCTGCCTCGGCCACCAACTGCTCGCACTAGCCTGCGGCGGACGCACGTATAAGCTCCCATACGGTCATCGCGGCGGCAACCAACCGGTAAAAGATCTAGTATTAGGCGACGTCCTCATAACCGCACACAATCACGGCTACGCCGTCGACGCCGCGTCCCTGCCCGCCGAGCTCGAAGCGACCATGACCAATCTCAACGACGGGACCAACGAAGGATTCCGTCATCGCACGCTGCCGATTGCGGGCGTGCAATTTCACCCTGAAGCCTCGCCCGGCCCGTTCGATGCGCGCCGGGTCTTCGCGCAATGGCTCGACGAGCTCTCGCCGGATTAGCCGCAGCGCTCAGCCTCGTCGCGGCGGCGTTCTCACCGGCCGGTGCGCAATCGCTGGAACGCCTAACGGTGGAGTCGTTCGTTCTCAGTTCAGATACGGCTGCGCCGCGAATCGACACCCCGTTTCACTTGACGGTAACGCTGCGCGTTCGCGAGCGCGTAGCGCGTATCGATAATCTCGATCTTCCGATTCTCGCGCAGCTCGAGCTGCTCGGCGACGAACGCGAGACGGCGAGCGGTCCGCACGGCACGCTTTATCGCGAGAGCATCACCGTCGTTGCACACGAAGGCGGCGCGCTTGCGATCGCGCCGGCGACGTTACAGGCAATCGACGCGCGCGACGGCAAACCCAAGCAATGGTTTACGAACGGGCTTCGGCTACGCGTCGCCGGTAGCGCCGCGCGACCCCTTGGCGGCGGCTTCGGCGCGCTGGTCGCCGCGACGCTGGCGGCGCTGCGGCTCTTTCTGTGGCTCTGCCTATTGCTGCTCGGGCTGGGCTGCGTAGCCGCCATCGTAGTCCTGCTCTTCCGCCGCCGGCCGGTCGCACAAGCGGTGCCCGTGCCGCCTCCGGCGCCGGTGCAGCGCGCGCGGTCCCGCCGGGAAGAGGCTGAGGCCGCACTCGCGGCCCTCCGCGCGCAGCAATCGCGCTCGACTGCCGTCGCCGTTCGCGCTGCGATTTGGCGCATGGCGGGTGCCTCGGATGGCGAAACGCTCAACGACGTGCTGCGAGCAACGGGTGCCCACGACACGACAATGCGCGATCTTCTGACGGCGTTGGAACGTAGCGCGTTCACCTACGACGGCGATCTGGGGGCGGCGATCGACGACACGTGCCGCGCGCTCGAGCGCTATATCGGATCGGCGCCATGATCGTCCCACGCGGCCTGACCGATCTACGCGACGCGCTCGGGCGAACGATCGTCGGGCAGGAGAGCGTTGTCGAGGCGCTGCTCTTAGCGCTGCTCTGTAACGGACACGTTCTCCTCGAAGGACCGCCGGGCTTGGCAAAGACGCTCGCCTGCCGCTCGTTGGCAGCCGCGCTCGACGGCGAGTTCAAGCGGATTCAGTTCACGCCCGATCTGTTGCCCAGTGACATCGTCGGCACGCGTATCTTCGATCAGCGAGAGAGCGCCTTTGCCACGGTTCTGGGGCCAATCTTCGCTAACGTCGTGCTTGCCGACGAGATTAATCGCGCCCCCGCCAAGGTGCAGTCTGCCCTGTTGGAGGCGATGCAAGAGCGTCAGGTGACGATCGGTCCGCAATCGTACGGGCTGCCGGATCCGTTTGTCGTCATGGCGACGATGAATCCGCTCGACTCCGAAGGAACGTACGCGCTCCCGATCGCCCAAATGGATCGCTTTCTCATGAAGGTCAACGTCGGTTATCCCTCGCGCGAGGAGGAGCTGCGAATCCTCGACCGCTTCGCGGTTGCCGACACGCAGCCGGTGCGCGCCGTCACGACGCTCCAAGACGTTCGCGCTTGGCGCGCGCAGGCGCACGCCGTGCACGTAGACGAGAAGCTGAAACGGTACATCGTCGAGCTGGTTGCGACGAGTCGCCAAGCGGGGGACGTCATGGTGCGTTCGAACTCCGGCGCCGCGCTGCGCGCGGCCGAGCTCATCGACTATGGCGCCAGCCCACGCGCGACCCTAGCGCTCACCTTCTTGGCGCGAGGCCGCGCGCTGCTGGCGGGGCGCGATTTCGCGCTCCCCGACGACGTCCGCGCGGTTGCGTCGCACGCGCTATGCCACCGTATCGGCTTCAACTACCGTCTCGCTGCGGACGGGATCGCCGCGCAGGACGTGATCGACGCGCTGATTGCTGCGGTTCCGGCGCCGTGACGCTTCGTGAGGCGTTGCTGCGCGCTCGCCGGCGTCCGCGCCATTTCGGTGCGGGATCGCCAACCGTCTATCGAGGCGATGGCTACGAGTTCGTCGAGCTGCGAGCGTACGTTCCGGGTGACGACGTCCGGCGGATCGACTGGGCCGCGACCGCGCGCTCCGGTGAGCTTCAGACACGCGTCGTGCTCGAGGACGTCGCGCTTACCTTAGCGGCAATCGTCGATGAGTCGCCCTCTATGGCAGTCGGGCGCCGGCGGCCGCTGCTCGAAGCTGCTCGCGAGGCACTGGAGAGTTGGTTCGGTGCCGCAGTTGGAGAAGACCGTTGCATTCGCGTCGACGCCAGCGGCGTGACGCCGCCGGCGCTCCAGCGCCACGCGCATCGAGCAGCCTCGCTCGGCGCGCGCAGTGCCGGGTTCGATCTACAACGCGCGCTTCGGACCGCGCGCGCCGCGCTTCCGCGCGGTACGGCGCTGCTGGCGATCGGCGACTGGTACGATCTCGACGCGCAGCTCGATCGTGATCTTGCAGAGCTGGGCATGCGATACGACTGCACGGCGCTGATCGCGCGCGACCCTTGGTACGAAGGGTTACCGCTCGGCGGGATCGTACGCATGCGCGGTACCGAGGGCGGTAACGTCCGGGCGTACATCGGAGCGCGGGAGCGGGCGGCGTTTCGCGAGGCCGTCCGCGAGCGTGAGATCGAACTCGCCGGTCGCTTCGAGTCGGCGAATTGGCGTAGCGGAGTTCTCCGCGAAGAGGACGGAGCGTTCTCGCTGGCTGCGGCATTCGGATTGCGACACCCGTGAGCGTCGACCACCCGGCACGGCTCGCACTCGGCATCGTTCTCGTGGCAGCCTTTGCCGTGCTTTACGCGCGCCTGCAGCGGCGCGCAACGGCACGCGATCTTGCCTATTCAAACATCAAGTTTTTCGTCACGGCCGCCAAGCCGCGGAGGTGGATACCGCGCGCGCTGCAAGCACTCTGGATCCTCGCACTCGCCGGCGTCGTGCTAGGCATCTCAGGCCCCCATTTGACCGTGCCGATCCCCGTGCGGGACGGTTCCGTTTTCATCTGCATCGACACGTCGGGATCGATGGCCTCGACCGACGTCTTTCCCACCCGCGCGCAAGCGGCAAAGGCTGCGGCGCAAGCCTTCATTACCGAAAGCCCGCCCGGGACGAAGATCGGCATCATTTCGTTTGCCGGCGCGGCCGGCGTCGTCGCGCCGCTTAGCGCAGACCATCAATCGGTTATCGCGGCGCTCGATGACGTTCCGCAGCCGGACGGCGCTACCGCCATCGGCGACGCACTCAAGCTCGCTGCGCAAATGCTGCCGCCTACCGGTCACCGCGTCGTCGTGTTGATCACCGACGGCGTCAACAATTCCGGGACGGACCCGACGGAGATCGCGCAGTACCTTGGCGCCCACCACGTTCCGGTTTACACGGTCGGCATCGGAACGCCCAACGGGGGACTGATTCCCGGGACGAACGAGGAGGCGACGATCGACGAGGAGGCGCTGCGTGGTTACGCACAAGCCAGCGGCGGCGCATACGCTCGCGCCGAGAACGCCACGCAGCTTCGTGACGCGCTGGCCCGACTGGGCCGCGTTACCGCGCTGCAGCGCAAGCCGGTCGACGCATCGCTGGGCTTTGCGGTCGCCGGAGCGCTTGGAATGCTCGCTGCTTTTCTCGCCGGCTTCGGGCTCGGGCGATACCCATGAACGATCCGATCGAACTGCTCGCGCGCTGGATCGACGAGGCCGGCGGCCCGGATTCACTCGACGCGATTGCGATGTGCTTGGCAACGGCCGATCCAACCGCGCACCCGTCCGCGCGCATGGTGCTTCTGCGCGGACTCGATGGACGCGGCCTGCGGTTCTTCACGTCGTACCTGAGCCGCAAGGGAGTGGAGCTCGGCGCGAACCCGCACGCAGCTGCGGTACTCTACTGGCCGCGCCTGCAGCGACAGGTCCGAATCGAGGGCGACGTTACGCAGCTCGCGGAGGATGAATCCGATGAATACTTTAACGCCCGCCCGCGCGGCCACCAAGTTGCGGCCTGGGCATCGGAGCAGAGCGCGCCGCTCGACGCCTATATCACGCTCGAAGAGCGCTTCGCGCACTTCGGTGCGCGCTTCGAAGGAGAAGAGGTCCCGCGCCCGCACTCCTGGGGCGGCTATCTCCTCGAACCGTCGCGAATCGAGTTTTGGCAAGGACGCCCCAATCGCATGCACGATCGGTTAGAGTACGTTCGCAATGGGAACGCCTGGGACGTCACGCGGCTCCAACCCTAGCCGCTCCGGCTTCTATCTCGCGATGCCGCATGATATGATATCGTCGAGATGCGCGCCTTGAATTTTGGTCGTCGGGCGCTCGGCGTTTCCGCAGCCGCAGTCATGATTTCGAGCTGCAGTGGACCTCAGCCGCCGGGCGCGATGGGGCCTCCGTCACAGCAGTCTCCAACGCTCCTCGGCGCGGCGGCTACGGACCTGTTGTACGTCAGCCATCAGCGCAGCGTGGACATGATCGCGTATCCCGCCGGCGCTATCTTCGGAACCCTAAGATTTCACGCGGCCGTAAGCGGCCTTTGCTCGAACCCCAGCGGCGACGTTTTCATAAGCGTCCGGCGTAACATAACGGATGGACGGATCTATGAGTACGCGCACGGAGCAACGACCCCGACGACGATAATTGTATCTCGCTCCGGCGCTCCGTTTGCCTGTGCGTTCGATGCGACCACCGGCAACCTCGCGGTCGCCATGACCGTCGGCTCGGGACCGGGCCACGTGGCGGTCTATCCGAAGATCACGGGCAAACAGATCGATTATGAAGACCCCGTCTTGTACGGTTACAATTACTGCGCCTTCGACGGCGACGGCAACCTTTTCGTCGACGCCTACTCAAACGTGCTCGGGGAGCTCGCAAAAGGTCGGAGGAAGTTTTCAAACTACAAACTTCGGCTCAAGCCAAACTCGCACTTGGCCACGATGCAATGGGACGGAAAGTACCTAGCGGTTGAGGAACTGCCGACCGGCTCGAACCGCGCGGTGCTCGATCGCGTAGCAATCGTCTACTCCGGATTTGGGAGGAAAGCCGAGATTGCCGGCAAGACGAGGTTGAACGGAGACGCCGTACTTTTCGCCTCGCTCAACGGCGCGGTCGCGATTGGAATCGAGGGATCGGACCATCGCGAGATCGGGTTGTGGCATTATCCGGCCGGAGGCACCGCCTTTAAGACGCTTGAAGGCGATGAGCGCAGCTTTTACGGCGTGGCGTTTAGTACCGCCAAGTAGCCTCCAAAAGGGGAGCTCGAGCTAAACAACTAATCAAGTCGCTCCAGCATGCCCCGGCGCAGCGTGATGGTCATCGGATCTGGACCGATCGTAATCGGTCAGGCCGCTGAGTTCGATTACGCTGGAGTTCAAGCTTGCCGAGCGCTCCGCGAGGAAGGCCATCGTGTCGTCCTCGTCAACTCGAACCCCGCGACGATCATGACCGACCCCGAGGTTGCCGATGCGGTCTACCTCGAGCCGCTCACGGTCGAGTCGGTCGAAGAAATCATCGCGCGCGAACGCCCCGATGCACTTCTGCCGACCCTCGGAGGACAGACTGGGCTCAATCTCGCGGTCGAGCTCGAAGAGGCCGGCGTGCTGCGCCGTTACGCCGTCGAGTTGCTCGGAACGCCGATCGAGACGATACGGCTCGCAGAAGACCGCGAACGCTTCAAGCACAAGATGCTCGAGATCGGCGAACCGGTGCCCGAGAGCGCGGTCGTCACCGCCATCCATCAAGGCGTGGAATTCGCGAAGCAAATCGGCTATCCACTCGTCGTGCGCCCCGCGTATACCCTCGCCGGGACCGGCGGCGGGGTCGTCTACGACGAAGCGCAACTGCGCGCAACTCTCGATGCCGGACTGAACGCGAGCCTGATCCATCAGGCTCTTTTGGAAACGTCGCTTCTCGGTTGGAAAGAGATCGAATACGAAGTACTGCGCGACGGAGCGAATAACTGCATCGTCGTCTGCAACATGGAGAACATCGATCCCGTCGGCGTTCACACCGGCGACTCAATCGTGGTCGCACCTTCGCAGACGCTTTCGGACCTCGAATACCAAATGCTGCGTAGCGCGAGCATCAATGTGATTCGCGCGCTCGACGTGCAGGGCGGCTGTAACATCCAGTTCGCACTCCATCCGGAGCGCAGCGAATATGCCATCATCGAAGTCAACCCTCGCGTCTCACGCAGCTCCGCGCTGGCTTCTAAAGCAACCGGCTATCCGATCGCAAAGATAGCGACACGAATTGCGCTCGGGCAGCGGCTCGACGAAATCCCAAACCCCGTGACGGGCGTGACAAAGGCGGCCTACGAGCCGACGCTCGATTACGTGGTCGTGAAGATTCCGCGCTGGCCATTCGACAAGTTTCCGATCGCCGACACGGCGCTCGGAACGCAAATGAAGTCGACCGGCGAGGCGATGGGTATCGGCCGAACCTTTCGCGCCGCATTGCTCAAATCGGTGCGGGGACTCGATCTCAACCGCGAGACGCTAACGGGATGGCTCACCGACTGGAGCGACGTGGAGCTGGAAGCGATCGTCGCCCGCCCAACGCACGAACGGCTCTTCGCGCTTTGCGAGCTTCTGCACCGGCATGGTCTCGAAGATCGCACCAAGACGATCGAGCGCGTCCACTCGCTCTGCGCCATCGATCGGTTCTGGCTCTACGAGCTCAGCGAGCTCGTTTCGCTCGAAGAGCGAATTCGCGCGGGAGCGTCGGAAACGGATCTTCACGACGCGCTCGAGTCGGGTTACTCGACGGCGGGTCTGGCGCGCCTCACGGATACGCCGCCGCGGCGTAACGGGCGGCCGGTCGCGGCGTCGTTCCGCATGGTCGACACGGCGGCAGCCGAGTTTCCGGCGAAATCACCGTACTATTATCTTTCGAACGGCGAGCTCGACGAGATGCGCAAGACGCCTCGAGATGCGGTCGTCGTCGTCGGCAGCGGTCCGATTCGAATTGGACAGGGGATTGAGTTCGACTACAGCTGCGTGCACGCCGCGTGGGCATTGAAGGACGCCGGGCATTCTCCCGTTGTGGTCAACAACAATCCCGAGACCGTCTCTACCGACTTCGATATCTCCGACGCGCTGATCTTCGAGCCGCCCGGGGCCGACGAGGTCGAGGCGGCATATCGCGCGACGCAGGCGCTTGGCGTGATGCTGGCCTTTGGCGGACAGACGGCAATCAATCTTGCGGGGGAACTGAGCCGGCGGGGCGTGCCGATCGTCGGCAGCGACCGCCGTTCGCTTGACATGGCCGAGAATCGCGAACAGTTCGACGCAGCGCTTCACCGGCTAGGCGTCGCGCGGCCCGAAGGAAAGGCCGCCCGAAGCTTCCGCGAGGCTAGAGCGATCGCGCGCGAACTTGGTTTCCCGGTTTTGGTTCGACCGTCGTTCGTCCTGGGCGGGCGCGCGATGGAGATCGTCTATAACGAAGCCCAGCTCGCCGCTTACGCCGAATCGGCACCGCCGATTCTTCCGGATGCGCCGCTGCTGGTAGACAAGTACCTGCGGGGCCTAGAGCTGGAAGTCGATGCCGCATTCGACGGCGAGGATATCCTCATCCCCGGTATCTTCGAGCACGTCGAGCGTGCCGGCGTACACTCCGGCGATTCGATCAGCGTCTATCCGGTTCAATCGATCGAGCCTGCCTTGGAGTTGCGAATCGCCGACGTTGCGCGCGCCATCGCGGCGGAGCTGCGAATCCGCGGATTGATCAACATTCAATTCGTCCTGCACGGCGGAAAACTCTACATAATCGAAGCAAATCCGCGAGCCAGCCGCACCGTGCCGATCATTCAAAAGGCGACGGGCGTCAATCTCGTCGCTGCAGCGACGCGCATCGGGCTCGGGGAGAAGTTGCGCGACATGGAGTACGGCGTCGGGTCGATCGAGCACGTCCCATACGTCGTGGTCAAGGTCCCCGTCTTCTCGTTCTCCAAGATGCGGGGCGTCGAGACGGTGCTGGGGCCGGAGATGAAGTCGACCGGCGAAGTGCTCGGAATCGACGAAACGTTCGGGGGTGCTCTGCGCAAGGGATTCCTCGCGGCGGGCGTCCGGCTGCCCGGCACGGGCGGCCGCATTCTCGTTTCGATCGCCGATGAGGAGAAGGTTGACTCGATACCGGTGTTACGGAAGTACGCCGAACTCGGCCACACGCTGGTCGCCACACCCGGAACGCGCGTGGTGCTCGAGGAAGCCGGTATTGCGAGCGAGCCTATCAACAAGATCGCCGACGGATCGCCACACGTTCTCGATCTGATCGGCTCGCGTGGCGTCGATTTGGTCATCAACGATGCGAAGGGCGCGCGCGAAATCTCCGACGACTACAAGATTCGCCGCGCCGCGGTCGAAGCGAGCATTGCGTGTTTGACGAGTCTCGATACCGCGAGGGCGCTGGTGGAGGCGCTCACGAGCCGGGCCGGACCGCCGCGCAGCCTGCAAGAGTACCGCAGCGCTCGAGCGACGATCGCGTCGTAGTACCGGGCGAGGCGCGGGTATTCGTCGTCGGCGCAAACGCGAGCACGCTCGCCGTCGTCAATTCGCTGCGCCCAGAGGAAGGGCGGATCACCGCGCACCTGATACCCCTCGCAGCGACACCCCTAGGACTCGTCCTGGGCGAAGGCCGGCAGGAAGCCGCCGTTCCGCTCGACGGTCTCTTCGATTGGATCGACCGCACTTTTCCGGCCGATGACGACTATGCGTTTGTTGCATCGGTCCGGGATCTCGAGCTTCTGATTCGGACCGGGTGGCATTCCCCGTACCCTCAGGACCTCGACGAGCGCAGCGTTCTCAACGTCGAAGATATTCCCGACGAAATGGCCAATGCGCTCGCTCGACCTCCCGTTGCGCTCGAGCAGTGCGCCGCCTGCCGGCGGCTCTGTATACGCGACGATTTCGTTTGGAAAGAGAAACAGCTCTGTGCTTGGGACTATCACGCACAGGTCTTCGGTAAACGGGGTCCTTGGCGCGAGGGCGCCTACGAGGAGCGTCACTTTCCGACCCTGCCGAGCTGCGCGTATGTCGCTCCGGGCTTGCTGACGGAGTTGGGCGTGGACGTCCTGCTGACGGTCGCGGAGCTTAGCGAATCGGCCGTTCATGCGATCGTCAACCGAGTCCTCGAGCTCGATCCCGCGCGCTCGAATATGGCCGTGAAGACGGAAAGCGGCATCGTCCTGCTGCGCGAAGCGGCTACTCCGAGCGCGCGAAAAGAGTGACAAACCGGGCGATTCGCGATCTCTTGGCGTGCTTTGTCTTACTCTTCGTCGCTCTGGCAGTCAGACAGACCTACGTGCAGCTCGTCGCGGCACCCAAGATTTCGGCGCGGGTCACGAACCCGCGCCACGCCATGCTCAACATCGGCCGTGGACGCATTCTCGCGACCGACGGCACCGTGCTTGCACAAACGGTCGGGGCACGGCGTGTCTATCCGCTCGGTGCCGCGCTCGCCGCGCCGATCGGTTACGCTTCGGTACGCTACGGAACGAGCGGAATCGAAGGAAGTTTCGACCGCGCGCTCAGTGCTCCGGACTTTAGCGGCGACCCGTTAGCGCAGCTGGCTGCACTCGTTGCCACGCTGCGAGGCAGCGCGAACGCCAACCAAGGCGCGGACGTCGTCACGACGATCGTGCCGAGCATTCAAACGAAACTCTTCGACCTGCTATCGCGCTATCCACGCGCCGCCGGCGTCGTGCTCGATCCACGTACCGGTGCGGTGCTGGCCCTTGCGAGCGTACCGAGCTACGATCCCAACGACTTCGATGTGCAGTTCCCCTCGCTAAACTCCGATCCGGAGTCACCTCTGCTCAACCGGGCGCTGGACGGGCTCTATCCGCCAGGATCCACGTTTAAGATCTTTACGGCTGCGGCTGCGCTAGACAGCAACACCGTAACGCTGGATTCGCACTTCGACGATCCGGGATACTTGGTTATCGGCAACTATACGCTGCACGACAACGAGAGCGAAGCGACGGGGTATGGCGACTTGACGACCGCGTTCGCGCTCTCGAGCAACGTCGACTTCGCGCAGATTGCCCTCAAGATGGGTACCGGCACGTTCTACGACTATCTGCAACGCTGGGGCATCGGTGGTTCGCCGGATTTTCAGCTCCCGGTGCAGCCCGACCGGGTGCCGCCCGAGTCGAACCTCGTACCCGGCGAGCTCGCCCAAATGGGTTTCGGCCAAGGAGCGCTCTTGATGACGCCGCTGCGAATGGCACTGCTTGGAGCGACGATCGCCAACGGCGGTAACGAGCCGCGCCCGTACGTCGTACGCGAGGTTCTTCGCGAGGGCGTGCCCCAGAGCACCTCGGAGAGCGCGACCCTCGCAAGCCCGGTATCGTCCGACACCGCCGCGAAGGTTACGGCGATGATGATCGCCGTCGTGCAGCGCGGGACCGGCACTCCGGCGCAGCTCGCGCACGTCAGCGTCGCCGGGAAAACGGGCACTGCGACGAATCCGCTCGGCCGCTCGCACGCGTGGTTCGTTGCCTTCGCGCCGGCGGAGCAGCCTCGCGTCGCGGTCTCGATCGTCGTCGAAAATGTCGGCTATGGCGCGACCTACGCTGCGCCGATCGCCCGCGAAGTGATTCGGACGGCGTTGGAAAGCGGAGGTCCCGAGTAGTTGATCGAGGAGAGGGTCTTCAATAACCGTTACCGCCTCGACCGCAAGCTCGGCGAAGGTGGAATGGCGACGGTCTACTGCGGCACCGATACCTTGCTGCGCCGGCGCGTCGCCATCAAGGTCTTACGCGAACAGTACGCCGCGGACGACGAGTTCGTGCGACGTTTCTACCAGGAGGCAGAGTCGGCCGCGAAGCTCTCCCACCCGAACATCGTCAATACGTATGACGTCGGCCGCCAAGACGACACCTATTTCATAGTGATGGAGCTGGTCGACGGAAATTCGCTCGGTGAGATCATCGCCGCCGACGGGCGCCTTCCCGAGCCGGTCGCGATCGATTACGCCGCTCAAATTGCGAGCGGGCTTGCGTACGCCCATCGGCAGGGGTTGCTCCACCGCGATATCAAGCCGGCAAACGTGTTGGTAACCAAGGACGACGTTGTCAAGCTTTCGGATTTCGGCATCGCGCGGGCGGTCTCGCAGCAGACGATGGCGCTGACGAAGCCTGGACTGGTGATGGGAAGCGTCTATTACATCTCCCCGGAGCAGGCGCAAGAGCACGAAGTCCACGAGACCGCCGACCTATACGCTCTGGGCGTCGTTCTCTACCAGATGCTGACGGGCAAGTTGCCCTATACCGGCGAGTCGCCGGTAACGGTCGCGCTCAAACATATCGGCGATCCCGTGCCGAAAATCAATATCCGCGAGACTGGCGTCAGCCCGGCGCTCGCGGCGATCGTCAACCGTCTGCTGCAGAAGAATCCCACGCACCGGTTTGCCTCTGCGAGCGAGCTCGCGACCGCCTTGCGCGAAGCGCGCGAACGTCCGGCGATTGCCGGCTATCGCATCTCCGACGACGCGCCAAAATCCGTTTCGTATGCGCTCCCGCCCCGCCGCTCGCCGATGCCCGACCGCCGGCCTGCATCGCCAGACACAGAAGAACGCGAATCGCGACGCTCGCCGTGGATTGTTGCCGCGCTGATTGCAGCGCTCGTTGCCGCAACCGCAGCCGGGTACATTCTCTTCGCCAGGCCGTTCGCACCACTCGCGGGCGGCGTCGTGGTCGGAGATTACACGGGCATGACCCTCGCCGACGCGCAGGAAGCGGTCGTGAACGCCGGGCTGCGAACGCGCTTCATAAAGAGCGCAAGTGAAACGGTTCCTCCCGACCACGTCATTCATCAGTCACCTACCGCAGGAACGAAGGTGGAGAAGAATCAGGTCGTCGAGCTGGTGGTCAGCAATGGTAAACCATTGCGCGGCCTCAACGACGTCCGCGGCTTCAACGTGAACGACGCCCAGCGTTCGCTTCAACAGGACGGCTTTGCCGTGACGATCGACCGGCGCTTCGACAACACCGTTAAGGACAACGTCATCGATCAGCTTCCAAAACCTGGAGCGAAAGTCCCCGAAGGCAGCCGCGTTACGCTGATCGTTTCAACCGGCCCAAAACCGATCCTTATACCGAACTTCGTCGGCATGACGGTGGCCGCCGCGCGCTCGCTCGCCAACGCGCGCGGACTTACCCTCGACGCCTCGCAAACCGTTCCCGGCGCCCCGCCGAACACGGTCGCCTCGCAGAGCGTTCCTTACGGGACGGTCGTCGATCGTAACGCAATCGTCCGCGTCATCGTCAACAGCGGCCTGCCGAACGCGCCGCCTACGGCACAACCCAATGGGCCGGTCGTTGCCCTCCCGAGCGTCGTGAACGAAGACTACGCCTCCGCACAGGAGACGTTAACGCAAGCCGGCTTTCAAGCGAGCGTGAAATACGCGGTACAGAGCACGAGTAACGGTACGATCGTCGCGCAGGATCCCCCGGCCGGCCAAGTGCCGCAGGGGTCGACCGTGACGATTACGCTCTCGGTTTCCGGTTCGGTGCCCGATACCGACGGCATGACTCGCCAAGGTGCGCTCACGACGCTCGAGTCGTACGGTTATTCGGTTGGCAAGTGGCAGTACACGACGAGCGTCGGGGCCGGCGGCAAAGTGATTGGGACGGATCCGAGTGCGGGAACTGCGCTCGCTCCAAGCTCGTCGGTAACGGTTATCGTCAACGGAGCGCCGCAGCCCTGAGCAACGCTCCACTGCGCATCCTCGGAATCGATCCCGCCTTGCGCACGACTGGATACGGCGCGATCGAACGCCGCAACGGCCGCGTGGCGCTTATCGAGGCTGGGATCGTCTCGCCGGCGACCGATGCTACGCTCGAGCAGCGTTTGCGCGAGTTGCATGCCGGCATTTCGGAAGTGATCGCGCAGACCACACCGAGCTTGGTCGTGATCGAAGAGCTCTATACGAGCTACACGAATCCGCGATCCGCGCTCTTGATGGGGCATGCTCGGGGCGTGCTTTGCTTAGCAAGCGCGCAGGCCGGCGTCGCCGTTCATACGCTCGGGCACGCGCGCGTCAAGCGCGCGCTCGTCGGCTCGGGAAGCGCTCGCAAAGAACAGATCAACGCGATGGTGATGCGGCTGCTCGGGCTTCAGCGCGCTCCGAAGCCACACGACGTTTCGGATGCGCTCGCGTTAGCGCTCGCCTTTTTGAACATCGTCGATCGGGTACCGTTCCGTGTTCGCTAGAATTGCCGGCTCGCTCGTCGAGCGCCGGGGCGAGAGCGCCGTCATCGAAGCCGGCGGCTTAGGCTACGAGATCGTTCTGCCCCCGTGCATTTCAGAAAAGGTCACCGCAACGGCCGGCGAGCCGGTAACGCTCGAAATCTACTCCGTGGTGAATATGGACGGTAACAGCGGGCGCTTCACCTACTTTGGATTTACCAACGCGATCGAGCGAGAGTTTTTCGAAGCGCTGCTCACCGTCGCATCGATCGGTCCGCGTTCCGCCGCCCGCGCCTTCAGTGCGCCGATGTCGACAATCGCCGGAGCGATCGATCGCGGCGACTATGCCTTCTTGAAGAGCCTGCCGGGAATCGGGCAGCAGAAAGCCCGTGACATCGTCGCGAAGCTGCAAGGCAAAGTGACGAGGTTTCTACTGATCCGCGACGCCCCGCCGGCGCAGCCGCAGCCGATTCCGGACTTTGCGGACGAAGCGCTTGCGGTGCTGTTGCAACTAGGCTATAAGCGCGGCGAAGGCGAGGCCATGATCCGCAAGACGCTCGATGCCGATTCGACGATTCGCGATGCCGAGCGGCTCCTCGCGGAGATATATCGCCGAAAGGCGAAGGAAACCGCATGAACGAGCGGGGTGCATGAGCGAGTCGAGCGCTCGCAGACGTCTGCTCGGCCCTGCGGACGCTTCGCTCGAGCCGGCCGGGTCGCAGGAGCACGAACGCGTCGTGGATCCCGGCGATACGCTCGAAGACGAGGTCTACGGCGCGAGCCTGCGTCCGCGATCTTTCGACGAATATGTTGGCCAAGAGCGCGTTGTTGAAAATCTCCGAATCTCGATCGATGCCGCAAAGCGTCGCGGCGAGCCGCTCGAGCACGTCCTCTTTTACGGTCCGCCGGGGCTGGGCAAGACGACTCTCGCCGGTCTCATCGCGCGCGAGCTCGGCGCAAACTTTCGTCCGACCAGTGGACCGACGCTAGAAAAACCCAAGGACCTCGTCGGGATCCTGACGTCGCTCGAGAAGAGCGACGTCTTCTTCGTTGACGAGATTCATCGCCTCAGCCGAGTCGTCGAAGAGTTCCTCTATCCCGCCATGGAGGATTTTCAGATCGACTTCGTCGTCGATCGCGGGGCTTACGCCAAGACGTTAAAGCTGCCGCTGCAACGCTTTACGCTGGTCGGCGCGACCACGCGTGCCGGAATGCTGACGGCGCCGCTGCGCGAGCGCTTCGGCATCGTGCACCATCTCGATTACTACAACGTTGCCGAGCTCGAACGCATCGTTCACCGCTCTGCAAACGTGTTGGCCGTGCCCATTGACGGTGATGCAGCTAAGACGATCGCAGCGCGGAGCCGAGGGACGCCGCGCGTGGCGAATCGGCTGCTGCGCCGAGTTCGGGACTTCGCCGAAGTCCGCAGCGACGGCCGGATTACCCGAGCGAACGCCGAGGAAGCCTTGCAGCGCGAGGGCGTCGACGAACTCGGCCTCGATCGGCTCGACCGCGCGTTTCTGCGCACCATTGTCGAGCAATACCGCGGCGGACCGGCCGGAATCGCGGCGATTGCAGCGACGCTTACCGAAGATGCGGAGACACTCGAGGACGTCGTCGAACCTTATCTTCTGAAGGAAGGATTCGTAACGCGCACCGCGAGCGGACGCCGCGCCACCGCCGTGGCGTACGAACATCTGGGCGTCATGCGCCAAACGCCGGCGCAAGAGCGCCTGCTCTAAGACGTTCGTTGATGCGACGAACGAGCTTTTTATTATTGGCGCCGGCTGCCTTTCTGGTTGCACGGCGCGCACGAGCGCAAGACGATGTGGATCCGGCCAGCTCCGCCGCTCGGCAGGCTCTGCGCGTGCTGCTCGGTCAAGGCAACGCTCAGCCGAGCGCGGGGCAGACGTTCAGCTTCGACGGGAAGCTCTACCGTGGCACGTTCGAGCGCACCGCCGACGGGCAGATCGTCGACCTCGTGGATCTCGAAGGATATCTCTACAGCGTCGTTCCTCGAGAAATGCCGTCGTCGTGGCCGGTCGCGGCACTCGAAGCGCAATCCATATGTGCGCGCACGTACGTTTTGCAGCGCAGCGACCCGCGCCGCGCATACGACCTGGTGCCGTCCGAAGTCGATCAGCGTTATGACGGGCTCAGCGCCGAGACGCCGGCCGCGGTCGCGGCCGTTGATGCGACCGCCGGAAGCGTGCTCTCGTTCGCCGGAGCCTTCGCGCAAATCGCCTACTCGTCGTGCTGCGGCGGTCATACGGAGTCGGCGTTCGATGCCTGGGGTAGTTCGGCGCCGCCCTACCTTTCGGGAGTAACGTGCACGTCGTGCGTGGACTCTCCGAACTATCGCTGGCAGCGCAGCCTAGCGTTCGACGCAATCGGCTCGCGGCTTTCCGGTTCTCTCGCCACGCTTGGCAACCTCAACGACGTGCGCATCGCCGAGCGCGACGGCAGCGGCCGCGCGCGCACGATCGAGTTGCTGACCGATCGCGGGAGCACCGTCGTCGCCGGAAGTGCGTTTCGACGTGCCGTCGGCTCGCGCGTCCTGCCGAGCCTGTTGCTCACGGACGTCCAGCGAGCACCCGATGGCTCCGGGATTCTCTTCACGGGCGGCGGCCTCGGGCACGGCGTCGGCTTTTGCCAGTGGGGCGCACGTGGAATGGCCCTGATGGGACGCCAGCCCGCCGAGGTTCTCGCCTTTTACTTTCCGGGTACGGACATTCAGAATCTCGCGCAACACCGCTGATTTTGAGTACGCGCTTCCACCCGAGCTGATCGCGCAAGCGCCGGCGCCGACCCGCGATGCGAGCCGTCTGCTGGTGCTCGATGACGAGCGACGATTGCATCGAAGGTTTCGCGATCTACCCGATGTGCTGCGAAGCGGCGACCTGCTGGTTCTCAACGAAACGCGCGTTATTCCGGCCCGGCTTTTCGGCGAGCGGGTCGGCGAGGACGCCCGGACATCACAGGTCGAGCTGCTCTTGCTGCATCCCGCCGGCTCGATGGAGTACGATCGGCACGCCCGCGCTTGGATCGCGCTCGCGCGCCCGGCACGCCGTCTGCGGCGCGGCGACCGCATCGAATTCGGCTCGTTCGGCGAAGCGCTCGTTCGCGCCCAACTCGAGGAAGGGATGCGTGAAATCGAGTTTCATCTCGAGCTTCCGTTCGAAGAGTTTCTCGAGCGCGCCGGGCGAATGCCGCTGCCGCCGTACATTCACAACGATTCCGCGGACGCGCAGCAACGCTATCAAACGGTCTTTGCGCGCCGGCCCGGCAGCGTGGCGGCGCCAACCGCCTCGCTGCACTTCACCGACGAGCTGCTCGGCGAACTCACGCGTCGCGGCGTGGAGACCGTGCGGCTCTCGCTCAACGTTGGGCTCGGAACGTTTCGGCCGGTTAGCGTCGAGTCGCTCGACGAGCACCGGATGCACCCAGAGGCCTACGCAATCGAACCCGCGGCCGCCCGAACGATCGAACTCGCCCGCGGCGACGGGCGAAGGATCGTCGCGGCGGGAACGACGGTCGTGCGTGCGCTGGAGGGCAACTACAAGACGTTCGGAGCGATTCGAGCCGGTGAATTTCAGACGGACCTCTTCATTCGGCCTGGTTTCGAATTTTGCGTCGCCGGTGCGATGATCACGAATTTCCATCTTCCGCGCTCGACCTTGCTGATGCTGGTAAGCGCCTTCGCCGGACGCGAGCGAATTTTGCGAGCCTATGCCGAAGCGATCGAGCTGCGCTATCGCTTCTACTCGTTCGGCGATGCGATGCTTATCGCGCAGAGGGGTTCGCATGAAATACGTAACGTTTGAGTCGCCGGGACCACCCGAGGTGCTGCGGGTCGCCGATGCGCAGGCCCCGCAGCCCGGTCCGGAGGAGGTGCTGATCGCCGTCGAGGCCGCCGGCGTTTCGCACGCGGACGTCATGCAGCGCGCCGGCAACTATCCGCCTCCGCCGGGCGCGTCGCAGATTTTAGGCCTCGAGGTTGCCGGCACGGTCGCAGCAACCGGAGGGCGGGTTACCCGATGGAAAGACGGAGATCGCGTTTGCGCGCTGACCGACGGCGGCGGTTACGCCGACTACGTCGCCGTCGCTGCCGGACAAGTGCTGCCGATTCCACCAGGGTGGAGTGCCGTTGAAGCGGCGACGCTGCCGGAAAACGCCTTCACCGTTTACGACAACCTCTTCACGCGCGCACGCTTGCGCGCCGGCGAGACCGTCTTAGTCCACGGTGGAACGAGCGGAATCGGGAGCACCGCAATCATGTTCGCGACCGCATTGGGAGCGACCGCACTCGCGACCGCCGGTACGCCCGAGAAGTGCGCGGCATGCGTACGGCTCGGAGCCGTTGCGGCCATCAACTACCGCACGACCGATTTCGCGGTGGAGGCGCGGCGCCTTACCGACGAGCGCGGCGTCGACGTCGTGCTCGACATCGTCGGCGGCGATTACGTTGCGCGTGACCTCGAAGCTATCGGGCTCGATGGAAGAATCGCGTGCCTGGCGATGCGCGCCGAACGAATCGTGCGCCTCGATTTAGGAATGCTCTTTGCCAAGCGCGGCGCGATTCTCGCTTCGCGCTTGCGTACGCGCACCGCGCCCGAAAAGGCCGTCATCGCTCGCGAGCTCGAGCGGCACATCTGGCCGCTCTTACCGGCGCGCACCACAATCGTGCCGATCGTCGACGCCGTCTACCCGTTCGATCGGGCCGCCGACGCGCACGTTCGATTGGAGTCGAGCGCGCACGTCGGAAAGATCGTGCTCGTGCCAGGGGGTCCCGCACCGCGCTAGTGGCGCGGGGCGCGTAACCGAGTTTTCGACCGCGAAGTTCTCGAAAGCGAGGTGAAGCGCCAGAGCACTGCGCGCAGTGCAGTGCGATTTTTAGTGATATATCAGCTGGCTCATGGACGTCGGCCCAGTCGCCATGAAGAAGAGCATCGGAATCGAGAGCATCGTATTGGTTCGCGACGCTAGAAACGCAACGCGCCTGGCTTTGGCCTTCTGTTCGTCGGTCGCGGGCACGAGGCCGAGGATCTTCTTTTGGTTTCGCCAGATGAAGGTCCAGACGTTGATGAGCATGATCGTGCCGAGCCAGGCTCCAAGACCGATCGGAGCCATCACCCCCTGAAGCGTGAACGCCGACACGAAGCCATTCGCGCCGGTCGGCGCAATATAACCGCCCAACAGCGCCGCTCCGAAGATCCACGTCACGACCGCACCCCAGCGAAAGAAGAAGAGCGCACGCGGAACGACGTACTTCGAGATCGGCCCGGCCTCGCCGGCCGCCGTCGCCTCTTTTACGGCCGCAGCGTTGACGAAATTGAAGAAGTAGAGCAGGCCGATCCACATGATGCCGGCCATGATGTGGAACCAGCGGAGAATCCAATCAGTCGACGGATTCATGCGCCCGTCCCCATCGCATGCGAGACGATTAGTTTGGCGATGTACCATAGAATCGCGGTCAAGATGAAGCCGCTGATAACCGTTCCCCAGAGCGAGTCCAATGGATTCTTCACGTTCCAGCCTCCCCCGAAGTTCACAGTGTGTTATGAGCGCATGGTTGCGCGCCGCAGAGTAGGGTCCTCCTGGCAGCCGGGCGCGGTCGTTTGGCGCCCTTTGGTAACGGGTAATTTCGCCCCATGAATGTTTATTCGCCGGTCAAAAGCTACACGCCCAAGAAGTGGACGCTCTCGGGTCTGCGCGGCATCTCGGACGGAACGCTCGAGATGCATTTTGGTCTTTATGAGGGTTACGTCAAAAACGTGAACCTGCTCAACGAGCGCCTCCAGGAGACTCGCCTAGCCGGGAAAGCCGCAGGAAGCGATCCGGGATACGCCGAGCTCGTCCGTCGCCTCGGCTTCGAATACAACGGCATGAGGCTGCACGAGTATTACTTCGATAACCTCACGCAGTCGCCGGAGCAGCTTGGCGGCGGTCGCCTCTACGATGCGCTTGGCGCCGCGTACGACGGGTTCGAGGAGTGGAAGAAGGACTTCATTGCGGTCGGGGGGATGCGCGGAGTCGGCTGGGCGATCGCGTACTGCGACCTAACCAACGGACGAATTACAAATCACTGGATCGGCGACCACGAAAACGGCAACCTGGCGGGTTTCGCCCCGATCGTCGTCATGGACGTTTGGGAGCATGCGTTCATCAAGGATTACAAGCCGTCAGAGAAGGGGAAGTACATCGAGGCCTTCTTCGAAAATCTCGATTGGAAGGCGTGCGAGTCGCGCCTCCCCTAGCGGGGCGCATCAACGAGAGCGGCTAGCGGTTTCGGCTCGGCCAAAATCGTCTTCGCTTGCGTGTACCAGACGAGACCAGGCGGCGCCGACCGCTGCTTGCGCACGTGCTTGCGTAACGTATAGTCGATCGGCGCCGTGGTCGACGTTTTTGCGCGCGAATAAAAAGCGGCCAGCGATGCGGCTAGCGAGAGATCTTCTTCGGGAGGCGGCGTCCGGTCGTCACGGGCCAAGATGACGTGCGCACCGGGGATTCCTTGCGCGTGAAACCAGAGATCGTTCGGCCGGGCGACACGGAAGGTAAGCTCCGCGTTCTCGACCGGTGATCGTCCAACGAGTATTCGCGATCCGTGCGGTGTTCGGAACTCGAGCAGCGCCCGTTTTCGTTTCGGAGGACGCCCAACGTCTCGCGCCCCGCGCTTTGGCCCGAGTTCGGCAACCGCCGCCTCGACCGCGTCGAGATCGTCGTCGCCGGCGCGTTCGGTCTCCCAACACAGCGTCTCGACTGCTTCGAGCGATGCGCGCAGGGTGCGATCGCGGGATTCGAGATGCGGTAGGCTCTTGGCGAGCTTCTTATACTCGGCGAAGAGCTCGCCCGCACGCGCCTTGGCCGCATCTTGCTCGCGATCGTCGAGCGAGTGTAGCGTTGCAAAGATGTCCTCACCCTCGGCGCGCAGCGCCTTGCGGCGCTCGGCCTGCCTGCGCCGGTCGTCCACTGACGCAAGCTCGCTGCGCAGCTTGCGCTCGCGCTCGCCGAGCCGCTTCAGCAACGCTTGGCGGCGCGAATCGTTGCGCTCGCTGCCGGCTCGGGCCGATTGCTGGGCGCGCATCTCGGCAAAGAAATCTAGCGCCGACCCCGGCGGTTGCGACGCCAACGTCCGGGGATTCTCGGGCAACGGCGGCAGCGCGTATAGCGTGCCGGCCTGCACCGCGCGCCGCGGATTCTCGGCCAACGCGAATTCTTTATAGGCGGCGACGACGGTCTCGTCTTTGACCAGCACCGCATTCCCGAAGCGTGGGACGAGCTCGAGATAGAGATCGAGCCGGTCGCCGACACCGAAGCGCGAACGCGCCGAGAAGGTCAGGCGGAGGAGCCGATCGTTGCGACGAGAGGCTACGTCGGCGAGGATCATTGCACGCAGCGAGCGGGCGACTGCGCGGACGAAGCTGGGCTCGTTGCCGATCCCGAGCTCGCCGTCCTCGAGCGTCACGTTCGGCGGCGAAGCGAAGAGATCGATCGCCAAAAGCAGGCGCGCACCGCGCCGCCGGAAGAGGAGTCCGAGGCGGCCGTCCGCGAGCAGGCCGGCGTCCTCGAGTCTCGCGCCGCCGAGCCGTTGCCGGAGCTCCTCGGAAAGCCTCCCGATAAGGACCCAATCGGTCAGCATCAAAACCTTCTTATCGTGAGAGCCGCGGTAGCCTTGATCCTGGCGTCGCTAATGCTGCCTGCCGGCTGTGCCGGCAGCTCAGACGGGCCGAAGGGCTGGAAACCTGTGCCGGGTGCCAGCGGCGCCTGGACGACCGGCAGCGGCGAAACTGCGCAGCAGTACTCGTACGTCAAGACGCCCTTCGGCGGCGGCCTGCAAGACCTCGCGTCCCAAGTCACGATCGACAATTTGATGCGCCATCGGGGCGCCAGGTTTCACGGCAGCGTACCGTTCCCGGCCTGCCCCGGTGCCGCAGGCGTCGCGAGCTTCTCGCTCCCGGATCAAACCACGGTCCAAGAAGGCTTTGCCGTTCACGACGGCCAGGCGGTTCGCGTGCGGTACGTTCGCCCAACCGGTGCCAAGGCCGACCCCAGCGCCACGCAGGCAATGGAGAGCGTGCTCTGCGCGGTGTCGTCGTGATCCGCCCGCACCGAGAGTCGCCGGGAGTTCGCTTGCTTACCTAGGTCAAGCGGGCCCCCAGCGTGAATCGGAGGGGATTGAGCACCGGGCCGGGTCTTCTTTTCGTCGTATCGGGGCCGTCGGGAGCCGGTAAAGATACCCTGGTCGAGGCGCTCAGGGAGCAACGCTCAACGCTGCGCTACTCTATTTCGGCTACCACGCGGTCGCCGCGACCTGAGGAACGCAACGAAGAGCACTATTTTTTCGTTTCCGAAGCAGAGTTCGATCGGCTGCTTCGCACTGGTGGGCTCCTCGAGTCACGTGAGTACAACGGCAACCTTTACGGGACGCCCCGGGATTTCATCGAGCGAAGCCTGACCGAGGGATACGACGTTATCTTGAAGCCCGAGGTCAACGGTGCGCTTGCAGTCAAGGCGGCGCATCCCGACGCGGTACTGATCTTCCTCGTTCCGGATCGGTTTTCGAATCTGCGCGAGCGGCTGCTCGCTCGTCGTACGGAAACCAACGAGGAGATCGCGCGACGGCTCGAGATCGCGCAACGGGAAATGAAATTCATTCGGCGCTTCGACTACATCGTCGTCAACGCGCAAGACCGCCCGCAGGAGGCGGTGCGCGATTTAGAGGCAATCTTGCAAGCGGAGCGCTTTCGCATCCACCGATATCCGGACGACTCGATCCGCCGGGTCGAGTCGTCGTAAAAAACAAGAACGCTATTCAAAGGAATTATTCGATACTTCATGAGTAAATCGGTTTTCGGCGATCTAGACGTCCTTCTCGAGCACGCCGACTCGAAATTTAGCCTCGTCAACATCGTCACAAAACGCGCTCGCCAGTTGAACAACTGGATTCGGGTGCAGCAGCTCCCGGCGACCGATCGCCGCGAGTACTTCGCGAGCGAGCCGCTCGTCGACAAGGAAGCCATCAACCCCAACAAACCGGTCTCGATCGCACTCGACGAGATCGCCGACGGCAAGATTAGCTACCGCCGCACGAGGGAAGGAATTAAGTAGCAGACTATGTGTGGGATCGTCGGATATATCGGCCAACGCGATAGCGTTCCGATCATTCTCGACGCGCTGGCGCGCTTGGAGTATCGCGGCTACGACAGCGCCGGTATCGCGGTGATCGACTCGACCGGGACCCTGACGGGCTCGAAATCCGAGGGTAAGCTTTCTCGGCTGGCCGAGCACCTGGAAAACGGCAAAGCGCTCTCGGGCGCCGTCGGTGTCGGACATACGCGGTGGGCTACTCACGGACGCCCGACCGACGCAAACGCGCACCCGCATTTGGATTGCCGCGAGCGCATCGCGGTCGTGCACAACGGCATCATCGAGAACTACACCGCCCTGCGCGCACGGCTGCTCCAGCTAGGGCACGTTTTTACGAGCGAGACCGACACGGAGGTCCTGGCCCACCTCATCGAGCTTCACTATGACGGGGACTTGGAAGCCGCCGTCCGGCGGACCGTTGCGGAGGTCCGTGGCGCGTATGCGCTCGGCGTGATCTCGAGCGACGATCCGGATCACCTCGTCTTCGCGCGCAACGGCGCGAGCCCGCTCGTGCTCGGTATTGGCGACGGGGAAATGTACGTCGCCTCCGATACGCCGGCGATTCTGCCATACACGCGCCGCGAAGTAATTCTTCAAGAAGGTGAGATCGCGGTCGTCGGGCGCGACGGGTTCCGGCTAAGCGATTACTCGGGCGCTCGCATCGAGCGCGATCCCGTTTCGATCACCTGGGACGCCGGCTCCGCCGAAAAGACGGGCTTCAAGCACTTCATGCTCAAGGAGATCTTCGAGCAACCGCTTGCGATTAAGGAGACGCTGAGCGGACGCATTGACGAGCATGGCGCCGTGAACCTCGCCAATGATCTCGGCGAGATCACGCCCGAGCGTTTGCGAAACTTGAGCAAGATCGCGATCACCGGCTGCGGGACGGCGTACTACGCCGGCATGGTCGGCATGTATCTGCTGCGTTCGCTCGTGCACTTGCCGGTCGAGATGGAACTGGCGAGCGAGTTTCGCTACGGCGACCCGGTTATCGACCCCACCACGCTGGTAATCGCGATGTCGCAGTCGGGCGAAACCGCCGATACGATCGAGGCCGTGCGGATTGCCAAGGCCGCAGGTTCGAGCCTGCTCGGGATCTGCAACGTGCTCGGCTCGCATCTCACGCGGCTTGCCGACGGGATGCTTTTCACGCGCGGCGGACCCGAAATCGGCGTAGCGGCTTCGAAAACGTACGTATCGCAGGTCGCCGCAATGACGCTCTTGGCGCTCTATTTGGCGAGGGTGCGGGGTACGACCGACGAGCGACGGCTCACCGAGATCGCAGACGGCACGAAACTGCTGCCCGCTGCCGTGGACGTCGTCCTCAACACTTCCGATGAGATCCGTAAGGTCGCCCGCGAGCTGCGCAAAGCGCAGAGCATACTCTTCATCGGCCGGTACGTCAACTTCCCAACCGCGCTCGAAGGCGCGCTGAAACTAAAAGAGATTTCGTATATTCACGCCGAGGGTTACCCGGCGGGCGAGATGAAGCACGGTCCGATCGCATTGCTAGATTCGAGCGTCCCCGTGATCGGCATCGCGACCGAGGACCGCGTTCGCGAGAAGATGCTCTCGAACCTAATGGAATCAAAAGCCCGAGAGGCGCCGGTGATCGTCGTTGCGAATCGCGGCGACGAGGAGATCAGGGCTCTCGCGGACCACGTCTTCTGGGTGCCGAAGGTCGACGAGCTGCTCTCGCCAATCGTGAACGTCATTCCCCTACAGCTTCTTGCGTACCACATCGCGGACATCGAGGGTAAAGACGTCGACCAACCACGCAATCTCGCGAAGACCGTTACGGTCGAGTAGTCTCGTGATTCGCAGCGACGGCCGCACGCCCGGCGAGATGCGCCCGGTAACGATCGAACCGGGGTTTCTAAAATATCCCGAGGGCAGCGTATTAATCGGGATCGGCAACACGCGGCTCATCTGCGCGGCCTCGCTCGAGGAGCGCGTTCCGGCTTGGATGAAGGGACGAGGCCTCGGCTGGGTCACTGCGGAGTACGCCATGCTGCCACGCGCGACGCAAGAGCGCACGCAGCGCGAGGCTTCAAAAGGAAGATTGGGCGGACGCACGCAGGAGATTCAGCGCATCATCGGACGCGCGCTGCGCGCTGTGACCGATATGGCAAAACTCGGCGAGCGCACGATTTGGCTCGATTGCGACGTCATACAGGCCGACGGCGGCACGCGCACTGCGGCCGTAACCGGCGCGTACGTTGCACTCGCACTTGCGCTGCGTACTCGCTTCGATCCGGCCGATCGCGCGCACTGGCCGCTGAGCGCGATGGTCGGCGCAATCAGCGTCGGCATCGTCGCCGGTCAGCCGCTCCTCGATCTCGCTTACGACGAGGATAGCCGAGCGCTCGTTGATATGAACGTTTTCATGACCGATGCCGGTCGCTTCGTTGAAGTACAAGGCACCGCCGAAGCCGCTCCCTTCGACCGGCGCGACTTGGACACGTTGCTCGGGCTCGCGGAGGGGGGCATCCGGCGCCTCTTCGAGCTGCAGGGCGCCGCCCTCGGCGAGACGCTCCCGGTTCATGCCCGTTGATCCCGGCTTTGCCGACCTCGTAAACCGCGTCGCTTCCTTTCACATCACGCAACGCGCGATGAAGCGAGCGCAAGCGGCGGTCGAGGCGGCGATCGGGAAGGGCGCCCTAGATGACGCGGTGCGCTCGGCGTACTTGGACGAGGTTCGGCGCTATTTCGATGGCTTCGATCGAGAAGCGCGCGAGCAACTTCGCGACGTCGACCGCCGGCTCGAGCGGGCGAACCAAGTTCACTTCAACCTAACCGCCGAACGCGGCGTCGCCGTCAAGCGAATCGAGGCAACGTCTTCGGTTCTCGAGGTGCTGGCGACGGTCGCAGGCCGCGCGCCGTGAAGCTGCTCGATCGCGTCGGTCGTGCGACGACCAATTTCTTCGAATACGCCGGCGGCTTGACGCTCCTTTCGGCCGAGTCGCTCGGGTTTATGGCGCGGCTTCGCATTCGGACCGGCGAGACGGTTTCGCAGTGCGCGCTGCTGGGGGTGCAATCCGCGGTTATCGTTATGCTGACGTCGCTCTTCACCGGCATGGTGATCTCGCTCGAGTCGGCGCAGCAAGCCGTGGCGTACGGTTTCGGCAACTTCGTCGGGGGCGCGGTCGCGTATGCCTCGGTCCGCGAGCTCGGGCCCATGCTTACCGGAGTCGTCGTCGCCGGACGGGTCGGTTCTGCGATTGCGGCCGAGCTCGGCTCGATGGTCGTCACCGAACAAATAGAAGCGCTGCGCTCGATGGGACTTGAACCCGCGCGCTTTCTGGTCGTACCGCGGTTCGCCGCGATGCTGATAATGTTGCCGTTGCTCGTCATCTTCGCCGACGTCGTCTCGATCGTCGGAGGGATGTGGATCGCGCAAGCCTACGCGCACATACCGTACCAGTCGTTTATATCTTCGGTCAGGGAGTCGGTCGAGTTCAGCGACGTGATCAAGGGATTGCTCAAGACTTTCGTCTTCGCCATGATTATCGCGATGGTCGGCGCCTACCAGGGGCTCTCGACCCGCGGGGGCGCCGCCGGCGTCGGCAAATCAACGACGGGCGCGGTCGTGGTTTCGATCATTCTGATCTTCGTTGCGAACTTCGTCCTCTCGTTCTTCCTGTTTGGTTGAAATGGAGAATCCGGAAAACTCTAAGCTGATCGCGCGTTTGGAGGACGTGAGCCTTGCCTTCGGCGAGCGCGTCGTTCTACAGAACTGCAGCCTCGGCATCATCGAGGGGGCGATAACGTGCATCATCGGGCTGACCGGCGCGGGGAAATCGACGATCCTGCGGCTCCTCGACGGCCTGCTGCTTCCGGACGACGGGCACGTCTTCGTGCACGGCCAGGACATCTGCCACTTATCGGAAGAGCAGATCAACGTCGTGCGCCGGAAGATCAGCCTTTCATTTCAGTTCTCGGCGCTGCTCGATAGCCTTACCGTCGGTGAGAACGTCGCGCTGCCGCTAAAGGAGCGCACGAAGCTTTCCGCCGCCGAAATCCGGCGGTTGGTGATGGATGCGCTTGAAAGCGTCGGCCTCGCCGACGCATACGACAATCTCCCGGCCGAACTCTCCGGCGGAATGCTCAAGCGAGCTGGATTCGCTCGAGCGATCGTCACGAATCCGGAGCTGGTGTTGTACGACGAGCCGACGACCGGGCTCGATCCGATCGTCACGAACCTGATAACCGACACGATTCTCAGGCTGCGCGAGAAGCTCAAAGGAACGGCGGTTGTGAT
The DNA here is from genome assembly GCA_963748875.1 of Vulcanimicrobiota bacterium. Classification (GTDB taxonomy): domain Bacteria; phylum Vulcanimicrobiota; class Vulcanimicrobiia; order Vulcanimicrobiales; family Vulcanimicrobiaceae; genus Cybelea. The sequence goes on along the minus strand of CAVVKC010000001.1, from coordinate 2,434,549 downwards.
CTCCCACGATCTCGCGTCGATCTTTGCAATGGCAGACTACGTTGCGATGCTTTTCGAAGGGGCGATCATCGCTTACGACACCGCCGAACGCATCCGGAACTCGCGCAACCCGATCGTCGCGCAGTTTTTAGAAGGCTCTGACGTCGGGCCGATACCGATCTAGAGCTGGGCAAAGACCCCGGCTACGATCGGCGACGACGGAGGCAACCTCCGTGCTCGCGCAAGAATGCGCCGAGCGTCGCGCGGTCGACGCGCAGGAAAAGCTGGCGCAGCGCGATCTCGACGACGGAGCTCTCGCTGACGCCGCAACGCTCCGCTATTCCACGCAACGCGTCGCCGACATCGCCCGAAAGGTTCACGGTGATGCGCTGTGCATTGTCGGGATCGCCCACTCGCGCGGAGAGGCCGGTTGCCATCCCGGGAACGTGATTTCTTGCCGTGCTCACTGCGTCATGTTACCCAGTCTGCATCGCGGCCCTCGCTTGCGCTTCCCCGGCGAGGCGATTCTTGCTTGAACGAATAATATCTCCGCTATGACCAGGCAAGCACAGGTCGGCGCGTTCGCAATCGTCGCATTGCTCATGCTCTTTGGGATATTCTACGTCATCACCGATTTTGGGACGCGGCATACCGGTTACCGGGTCGGCGTTCACTTTCAGTCGGCGGCGGGGCTCACGCCTGGTGCACTGGTCTTTTTCAGCGGCGTCAACGTCGGCTCGGTCGATTCGATCGAGTTGCTGGCCGACAACACGGTCGACGTGATTCTAGCTATCAATCGCGACATCGACGTACCGCTCGCCTCGCGGTTCCTCATCCAGGCACCGCTTACCGGCTCACCATCCGTCGTCATCTTCCCGCCGCGGGGGAAGCCCCCGCTGCCGCTGCTGCCGCGTCAGGTCTTGCCGATCGCCGACCAGCCTCGTGGGAGCAACGGGGCCTCGATAGCGGACCTGCTCTTGGAGGGACAGGGTTCTCTCAGGCGCTTCGATAGCTTAATGGGCATGATCGAGCAGCGCACGCCCAAGCTCATCAACACGCTTCAGACGACGCTGAACAACGCCAATGACTTAACCGTGTCGACGAAGGTCGCGCTGCAGCGTCTTTCCGGCGAGCTGCTTGCGCTGGGCGCAAATCTCCAAGGGAGTCTCGGCGAAGCGAGCGCCAACGTCGTGCAGCTGTCGGCGACGCTCAACAACTCTGCAACGGTCGATTCGAAGAAGGTCGGTGCCTTGCTCGACCAGTTTCAATCGACCGCGACATCGCTCAACCGATCGATGACGGCCTTGCAAGACCTTGCGACCGACCCGCGCCTCAAAGCGAACATCGTGGCAACGACGCAGAACATCGCGGAGACGACGGCAACGCTCGCGGCCTTGACTCGAGACCTGCGCACGGTCACCGGCGACCCGCAGACGCAGGCGCAGGTGCGCAACACGGTTGCAAATCTCGATGCGGTGATGCAGAAGGCCAACTCGCTGTTAGGCGAACTCGGCGCCAAGAGCAGCGTTTACGGGGTTGACGCGGGCGCCACGCCCGCGCCTCCGGCGGTGCCGTACAGCTCGCCCTATCCGGGAGCGACGCCGGGCGCATCCGCCACCCCCGCAGGCATCCCACCGGCGACCCGCGCGCAGCTGCAGGGTAAGCTGGCGCAACTCGCCCACAACCTCGTCGCCATTCAAGTTCGACTGAGCGGACTCACGCAGCAAGTCAATCCCGGCCTCAACCCGGTGCTCACCAGCAGCCAGGGCCCACTCGGGGATCTCAACCTCGTTCTGTTGCCCCATGCCAACACGAGCGTAATGTTCGGAGCCAACGCGATTGGTACGAATACGACCTGGAACGCGGTGCTGGAGAAGAACCAGGGCGACTTTCATTTAGGCGGCGGCGTCTTATACTCGCAGATCGGCGTCCTAGGTCAGTACGCGCCGTTACGCGGGCTCGGCTTTGAGGCGCGCGTCTACGACCTAACCTATCCGCTCGTGGACGTCTACGGAAACCTGCACGTCAGCCCGAGCGGCGAACTTTTTTTCGGGGAGCGCGACATCTTGCACGCTTCGAGACGCACGACCTTCGGGTTCCAGTACCAGTTCTAGCGCGTCGTGGCTGAGAGTACGCAACGACCGCGTATCGGCATCATCGGCGCAGGAGCGATGGGCACGCTGTTCGGCTTTCATTTGGCTGCCGGCTGCCGCGTGACGATGCTCGACGACAATGCGGAGCTCGCGGCGACCGTCACCCGCGACGGATTGCGTGTCAACGACGAGGCGGCGCGCCGTGTCGGCGTAGCGCAGAGCGCGCGCGAACTCTACGGTTCGCAGATGCTTTTCCTCTTCGTGAAAGCGGTCGATACGCTGCGTGCGCTGCGCGCCTTCGCCGGGGAGCTCGACCCGGCAGCGCCGGTCATCTCGCTGCAGAACGGCGTCGGGAACGAAGACGCGATCAAGACGGCCCTCGGAGGAGCCGTGCCGGTTATCCTCGGCATTACGACCGAATCCTCGCAAACGATCGGGCCGGGTCACGTGCGAAGTTCGGAGCAGGGCAACACCATCATCGGAGCGACGAGCGCATCGCCCAAGACGGCACGAACGGTGACGGAGCTATTGACGCATAGCGGGCTGCGCGCTTCGGCCGTCCACGACATTCGGCCGCATCTCTGGGGAAAGCTGGTCGCCAATGCGGCGGTCAACGCGCTTTCGGCATTGCTCGACTGCAACGCCGGCGAGATACCGCGCGACCCGAACGCGGCGCGTCTGGCCGAGGCGCTCGCCGATGAGACCGCGAGCGTCGCGGCATCTTTAAAGATCAACCTTCCGTACGTCAACCCGTGGCAGTATGTTACGGAGGTCGTCGCTCTGGGTGCCGACGCGAAAAGCTCGATGGCGTACGATCTCGAGTCGGGCCACCCCAGCGAAATCGATCACATTAATGGCGCCGTCGTGGCCTTCGGACGGCGCACCGGCACGCCGACGCCGTACAACGAGGCGATCCTGCGTCTCGTCAAGGCGCGCGAAGCGCTGCTCTCGCGCTCACGGTTGCGGCTGTAGCCGCAGGAGCCGAATCGAACCCGACGCCGTTTCTACGTCGACGCGCTGCGCCGAACCACTACCAACGCTGCCGTCGATCGTCTCGGCGGACCCGTTCGACGTTCCGCGCAGGCCGAAGTCGGTAAAGAGCACGCCGTTGGCGGTGTGGAGATGGACGCCGAAGGCGGCCTTGCCGCTGATCCAGACCTCGAGGTCGCCGCGATGGGTGGAGAAGTGCAACGTTCCCGGCCAAGTTGTCGCGCCCATCATCACGGTGACGTTGCCGGTTCCGACCGCGGCTTGCCCGTAACCAGGTAGGCGTAGATCGACGTTTCCCTCGGCGGCTACGACGCGCGCGTTCCCGCTGATGTCGGTCACGTTCACGTTTCCATGCTGCGACACGACGGCCAAGTCGACGCCGTCGGGAACGCGCACCAAGAGCGAGTCGTACGCGGCCGGCGCCTGGACGGCGACGCCTGGCGGTTGCGCTTCTAGACGCGGCGCCGGCGGCGGCGTCCCTTTGGGCAGCGCGGTCGTCGCGACCGTGAATAAATCGCGCCGCTGACCGGCTAGCGGCTGGTAAGCGCGCACGTTTCCCGAGCCGACGCGCACGGCGAGCGTCGCCCCCGGCTTCAGAACGCCGACGGTTGTAGCGTACGGCGAGGGCGTGCTGCACGCGATCAACGCCAAAAGGGGAAGAAGGGGGGCTAACTTCACGAAGGCTGCATTTCTATGAGCGTTCCGCGCCTCTTTTACGACCGCGTGCCACGCCTGTCCGATGTACGGCAGATTGTCGATCATGCTGTCGGTCGCGTCAATTTCGGTTCCGCCGCGAATCAGGTCCTGATGGGCCGGAAAACCCTAGGGCGGCTCGGCACGACCGACGAAACGACCAACAGCATCGGCGACACGTTCGACTTCTCGCAATCGCCGCGCCCCTTCCGGCAAATCGGGGCCAAATATCCGCGCGCGTACTTCCTCCATCAGCGACCATCCCGGCTACCCGTCGACACGCAGTAGAAGAAGGCTAACCGTATGAGAACTCACGTCTTGTCCGCGATGTGCCTGGCTTTAACTCTCGCCGCATGCGGCGGCTATGGAGGAGCCGGCACTAGCAGCTTGCAGCCGGCGGCGTCGGCTTCTCGGACGACCCTCGCGAGCGACGCCCTGCTGTATGTCTCCGATACGACGAGCGACGCCGTGCGGATGTACTCGTTCCCACAGTTAATGTTCGAAGGAAGCGTCCACGTCGGCGACCCTGAGGGTCTTTGCGTTGACGACCGGACCGGAAACGTCTGGGTCGTCAGTACGGTCTATTCGAAGGTAATCGAGTTTGCGCACGGAGGCGCGACGCCGATTGCCACGCTTTTGGACGGCCACCAATATCCAGACGCCTGCGCCGTAGACCCGGTAACCGGCGACCTTGCGGTCGCAAATTTCAACGACGGGGGCAGCGACCCGGGGAGCGTCTCGATCTACAAGACGTCTCGTGGCAGCGCTCGCCTCTTTACGGACCGCAACATCTACTTCGTGTCGTTCCTCACGTACGACGGCAAGGGAAATCTTTTCGTTGACGGCTCCAACCGGACGCTCTCGAGGTTTCGCCTCGCGGAGCTCGCCCGCGGCGCCAAAAAACTCGAAGACCTCTCGCTGACCGGTACGCGAATCAAGGCACCGGCCGGTGTCGTCTATCAGCACGGCGTCCTCGCGATCGGCGATCAGAAACGGCACGCGATCTTCCGGACGTCAAACGGCCGAGTTGTCGGGCAGACGTCGCTTGACAAGGCCTGCCGTATTACCCAGTTTTTGGTCGTTGACAAGCAAGCGATGGTCGCCAACACCTGCGGGTCGATTCAGAACCCCACCGGCGACGTGCTGATTTACGATTACCCACGGGGCGGATTGCCGGTCAACGAGCTCACCGGCCTCGCAGTTGCCTTCGGGGTAGCCATCAGCCGCTAGGGCCAGCCTGGGCAGAAGACAGCTGGTTCTCGCTATTTTTTGTCGCATTCGAGGGTCTCCCAGCCGAGGATTCATGCTCGTCTTCTCGAATGCGACAAAAGATTTATTATGTCGCATTCAGCACGCACGAAGAAGGCCGCCCCGAGCCCGGATCCGCTGGTACGCGACCTGCGGGGGTATCTGCTCACCGAGCGCAAGCGCAGCCCGCTAACCGTCGAGGCGTACGAGCGCGACCTGATGGAGTTCACGGGCTTTCTGCGTGAAACGCAGGGAAGCGCGTCGCTCAAGACGGCGACGACGTCCCAGATCCGCCGGTATATCGCGCACCTGTTTGACGCGCGCGGCTGCGACAGCCGGACGGTCTGCCGCAAGCTCTCGTCGATTCGCGCCCTCTATCGCTTTCTGAAGATCACGGGCGTCCGTGAGAACGATCCGGCCGCCGCGATTCCGGGCCCCTCGGTCGCCAAGAAACGGCCGGTGCCGCTCAAGGTAGGCGAGGTTATGACGCTGCTGCGCACGTCGCTCGCGGGGCGAAGCGACACCGCGCGCCTCCGGGACACCGCGATCATGGAGCTCTTTTACGCCAGCGGGATGCGACGCGCCGAGCTCGCCGGCGTTGCGCTGGGCGGCGTCGACCTCACCGAGCGCACGATTCGCGTGACCGGGAAGGGTAATAAGGAACGGCTCGTCGTGATCAACCACGCCGCCGCCGAGGCAATCGAAGCCTATTTGCGGGTTCGCCCGCGCAGCGCGGATCCGCACCTATTTCTCGGCCGCGGCGGCAAAGGACTTACGCCGAAGCACGTTTGGCGGATCTTCAGAGCGATCTACGCCGTCAGCGGCGTTCAGAAACACGCTACGCCCCACACTCTGCGCCATTCGTTCGCTACGCATCTCGTCGAGAACGGCGTCGACCTGGAAACCGTGCGCGAGCTACTCGGTCACGAAAGTTTAGCGACCACCGGTATCTATCTGCAGTTAGCGATGGGGCATAAGCGCCGCGCGTACGACGAAGCCCATCCGCGCGATCGGGTAGACGATCACCCTGCCAGCCAATCTCGCGTGAGATAGAGCCAAAAAGCGAGCCCGGCGTACTTCCCGTATCGGCTGAAGGCGCGCCGGATCGTCGAGTCCGCGGCCTGCTTTTTCCCGGCGAGACGGCGATACTTCGGTCGCGTCCACGAGTCCAAGACCAGCCCGCGATGGCGCCCGAGCAGCTGCATTACGTGTGCCGCTCCGTACGGACCAACTCCCGGGAGCGTCAGCAGTATCTCTTCTACCGCATCGTCGTCGTAGCGTTCTACGTCGAGCAGCGCGTCGAGTTGTAATTCGCCGTCCGCAACTCCACGCGCTATCGTCTGTACGTACTCTCCGCGGTATCCCATGCGGGCGATGTCGCGATACCATGACTCCGGTGTCGCAGCGAGTAATTCGGGTGCTGGGAATGCCCCTTCGCCGAGATCCGCCAAGGCGCTGCTCATCCGAACGGTCGCCGACCACGCACAATTCGTCGTGCAGATCGTCTTGATCACATCTTCAAAGACGCTCGGGCTGGCGAGAATCCGTCCGGCGCCTGCTGCTGCCCAGTTCAGCGCTTCGTCACCCGCGATCTGTGCGTAGAACGGCGAGAGGTCGTCGTCGAATCGGAACATTCGCGCGATCGCCGCTTCGACGGCATGTTTCTCGCTGGGCCGCAGCGACGCGGCGGATTGCGCGACGAGTCTTCCGCCATCCTCATGCATGGCGACGGCGACGACGCGCTCGCCGACGCGAAATCCCCGCCGGTAGACGAGCGCCGAGGGGTCTATCGAAGCGGGCGGCAATCGCGCGCAGCCGTGCGAATGAATCGTGCGCACAAAGGAAATCGGCTCACCGCCCGCGCCGCGGAGCGGCAGCTCACAGAGTCTTTTCACGAATGCGTTTACGCTACGTACGAAACGTTGACCGCGACGCCGGCTGCGGCGGCGCGCATCAGCACGCCGTAAACCTCGTCGAGCTCGCGCTCGATCGCGGTGATCTCGCGCGCGCTCACGCGGAACTGGGCCGCGTGAATCCAGAGAATGCTTCGCGCCCGTTCGAGCGCGCTGCGCAGCCGCTCGGGCGTCGCTTCCAAGACGGGCCAATCCATCTCGCCCTGCGCGGGTACGACCCGCCAGCCGGGCCCGGAGACGAACGGTACGTCCTCCAGTCCACCTAGCAGCGCGTGCGGCACCGCGGCGAGGACGTCCACGGCTTCTTGATCGGCGAGCGAGAGCGGCAGTCCGAGTTCCCCAAGACGGAGGATGTATCGGAAGAATGAAGCGTCGCCTACCGTATAGGCGCCCGCCGCCGAGGCGATGTTAACGTGAATGAGGTCGAGGTCGGGACGCTCGCCCCCGGAATCGGTCATACCGCCTAGTTCGCGGGGATGAGCCCCAGGTCTTTGACCGCGTCGCGTTCCTTGCGCAACTCCTCGAGGGTAGCAGCCAGCCGTGCGCGGCCGAACTCGCCATGCCCGATCCCTTCGACGATCCGCGAGACGCCGTTCTCGGTGCGCGACGGAAACGAGAAAATCAAGCCAGGATCAACTCCGTACTCGCCATGGGAGCATCGACCCACCGAGTACAGCTCGCCGGGCGGCGTATCGTGCGTCAGGTTGTAAACGCCCACGATCGCGGCATTTGCAGCGGAGGCCGCGGAGGAGGCGCCTCGCGTTTTGATCACTTCGGCACCCCGGTTCTGGACCGTGGTGATGAAATCGTTCTCGAGCCAGTTAGGGCCGGAGATGACCTCGGATGCCGCGCGACCCCGTATTTTGGCGTGGACGAAATCTGGAAACTGCGTCGTCGAGTGATTTCCCCAAACGACCATTTGTGTGATTTCCGTGATGTCGGCGCCGGACTTGCGGGCGAGCTGGGCTCGGGCGCGCAGTTCGTCGAGGGTCGTCATCGCAAAGAACCGGTCGTTTGAAACGCGCGGCGCATTCCTCATCGCGATCAGGCAGTTCGTATTAGCGGGGTTCCCGACGACGAAGACGTGCACGTCGTCCGCAGCACGTGCGTCGATCGCGCGACCTTGCGCGGTGAAGATTTGGCCATTGACCCGCAGCAGGTCGGAACGCTCCATGCCGGCCTTGCGCGGAACCGCACCGACCAGGACTGCCCAGTTGACGCCATCCATAATCTCGTTGACATCGGCACCGTAGCGCACGCTCTTGAGCAGGGGGAATGCGCAGTCTTCGAGCTCCATGACGACGCCGCCGAGCGCCCCAAGGGCTTGCTCCAGTTCGAGCAGCGCAAGCTCGATCTCCGTTCCGGGCCCAAACATTTGGCCCGATGCGATCCGAAAGATCAGCGCATATCCGATCTGTCCGGCCGCACCCGTTACCGCTACCTTTATCCTCTTCTTCACGCTAGGGAACCTCTGGAGAAGTCGCTGCACCGATCGCGGCGGGCAGTTTCGCCGCAGATCGAGGCGCGACCGAGGAAGTATAGTGGAGCCCTACGTGACCGAGGGCGCAACAAAGAGATGCGGCGAAACTGCCGCCGCCCGAAGGGTTTGAGCCAAGCGATCGGTACATGGACTTCTTCAGAGGTTCCCTTCCGTTTCGTCAGGAGAAGTGACGCTCATGCAGGGCGAAGGCATGGAAGCCGATGACCGAGCACGTGCTGATGGGCTTCAGCGGAACCGACCAGCCCCGCGCGTCCATCTACGATACCTGCATTCGGTGCGGCCTCTGTCTCCCGTCGTGCCCCACTTATCTGGAGACTATGACAGAAACCTCGGGACCGCGCGGCCGGATTAGTCTCATCAAAGCCGTTGCGGAATCGCGCCTCGATCTGCGCAGCGAGGGCTTCGTCGAACAAATGTGGGAGTGCCTCGACTGCCGCGCCTGCGAGGCGGTTTGTCCTTCCGGCGTTCACTACGGCCAGCTCGTCGAGACGGCACGGGCGCAGATTCGACGCGCGCAAGATCCCTCCGAATCCGATGGACGGCTCACGCTACGCGCCGCGCTCCTGCGCCGGCTCTTCGCCGGCTCCGATTTGATGGGGCTCGCCGCCGTGCTATTGCGATTTACGCAACGGACCCGGTTAATTTCGCTCGCCGGTGCCTTCGGGCTTTCAAGTGCCGCAAAGCTAGCGCCGCCGGTATCCAGCTCGTTCTTCACCGCAAGAAACCAACGATTCGACGCCGCGGCGCCGCAAGGCGTCGCGTTTTTGCACACCGGTTGCATCATGCCATTTGCTTTCGCGCAGGTTCATCGCGCCACGGTTCGGATGCTCCGGCGTGGCGGACTATCGGTGCTCGTTCCGAGCGGACAAGGATGCTGCGGTGCAATTGCCCTTCACGCCGGCGAGATGGAGTTTACGCGAGAGCTTGCCAAACGAAACATCGCGGCGTTCGAACGCAGCGGCGCCGACGTCTACGTCGTGAACGCGGCCGGCTGCGGCGCCACGCTCAAAGAGTACGCCGAGTTCTTCGCCGGCGACGCCGCCTGGGCCGAGCGTGCGGCAAGCTTTTCGAAACGGGTTCGCGACGTCACCGAGGTTCTCGACGCGCTCGACTTGCCCGCACCCACGCGATCGCTGGAGGCAAGCGTAACGTACCAGGAGCCCTGCCATCTCGTTCACGCCCAGCGAGTTGCCGGCGCTCCGCGGCGGTTACTGGCTCGGATCCCGCGGGTCAATCTCATCGAGATGGATGAAAGTGCGGTTTGTTGCGGTAGTGCCGGGGTTTACAATCTAACCCGGCCGGAAATGGCCTCGCGCCTGCAACGGCGCAAGGTCGATTCGATTCAACGAACAGGTGCGACGATCGTCGCGACGGCGAATCCCGGTTGTGCGATTCAGGTGAGCGCCGGTTTACGCGATGCGCGCTATCCCGCAACCGTAAAGCACGTCGTCGAACTGCTCGACGAAGCCTATGAAAGCTAAAGCGTCGCCGTGACGCGGTCCGTATCGTTTTGTGCGTCGGCCAGCGAATGAAAGACGGCGAAGACTCCGATCAAGCCGGTGATGTTGAGCAGTCGCGAGATCGGGCCGTCCTTAACGATCAGGCGAAAGGAACCGCCGCGTTCGGCCGCCCTCCGGTGCGCGCCGATCAGGACTCCGAGGCCCGTCGAGTCTAGAAATTCGAGCTGCGTGAGGTCGACGATTAGCCGTTGACTTCCCTTCTCGGTCGCTTCCCCGAGCGCGGCGCGGATCGTCGGAGCGGTCGCAAGGTCCAGGCTCCCTCGGAGCTTGAGGATTAGCGTCTCGCCGCCGCCCTCGGTCTTGAGGTCGATGCTTAACTCGTCGTGTGTCATGCTCGCGCCTGCTCTTCGAGCCCACGCCGGGTTTGGCCTACATTCGCGGCGCCTGCTAGACGAAACGGCCTGTATCGTCGTCCCAACGCGTCACGCGTTCGCTCACGAGATGGACGCCGCCAATCCAACGATTGATGGCGTGCTCCTCGAGCCAATCGGCGTCACCAGCGAGCACGCGTCTGCCAAGCGCCGTCGTAACGAGCGTGCCATCTTCTTCTTCAACCAGCGCCGCCTCGCCGGCGGCAAGATCTTCAAGCATCTTCGCAAAAACGCGCTCCCCCAAGAAATAGGCTTCTTCGCGCGACTGTGCGCGCAGGAATAGTTCCTCTGCGCGGCCACGCCCCTGCGCGACGGCATACAAGGCTTGGCGCTGCGACCGTGAGAGCCCGTCACGTTTCCAGGGATACTCTTCGCAGAGACGCTGCAGTGCGACGCGTAGAAAGGGCAGCCCGATCGCGTCCTCGCCCGCGGCCGCGTAAAGATCGGCGGGTGAATCTGACGTGAAGCGCTGCCAACTACGCCGGGCGGACTTAAAGACCGCCGGCGTCGCCGTTCGGCGTTTGGCGAAAAGCGGAAAGATCTCGTCCACGGTCATGTTAGCGAGGTAGTGATCGCTCTGTACGACCGAAACTCGCCCAGGCTCGAGATCGAGTTCTTCGAGCGCGGTCAGCGCCTGCAAGAGCTGCAGCTGGTCGTAAAGATCGTGCTCGAACCAGAGCACTACCTCATCAAAATCTTCTGCGCGCCGAAGCTGCGCATCGCGGCGGGAAAAGTCGTGAATCAGTTTGATCGGATTGCCGTATCCGCGCTCCGCCAAGTATTGCGTTCGGATCGCACTCGTCTGCTCGAGCGATAAGCCCGCCGGGACCGGACCTTCGTTCAACGCGTCCTGCCACGCAACATGCGTCCCGAGCAGGCCCGCTTTCTTGAGCAAGTAGAGCGCTCCGTCGCCGTTGGTGATATGGAGCGTTGCTGCTGAGCTAGTCAGGTTGAGGGTTTCCTAGATTGCTCCGATGCCGTTCGGCGACCCCAGCCGCCACAGTAAGAGTATTGCTCGAAGAGACTGCTGTTCGTTCCCGCCGCGGTCAAACCCCTAATGCAATTCTGGGAGTTTTATTGCTTGAAAGCCGGTTCGGACGGAGATTCTTCTCAGACCCAGCGAACAGTGGTCCATGGCGAGGATCACGAGGTGGCTGCCCCTCGCACTCGTTCTGTTGCTTGCAGCAGCCCTCCGGCTCTACGATCTTTCCGGTGTTCCCACCGAGCTGAGCGCCGACGAACTGGAATTTTACAACTCGGCAGCCAGCTTCGCAACGACCGGCCACGACGTCGATGGAGAGCGTCACCTGTTCTTCTTTAGCGCAAACCCGGGCCGCAATCCGCCGATCTATTCGATCTCGGAGTATCCATTCGCGGCCCTCATAGGGCCGAGCCCGTTTTCGCTGCGGCTCGCGGCGGCCGTCTACGGCCTACTGACCATCTGGCTGCTCTTTCTACTCGTGCGCCAGATGACGCAACGCGACGACATTGCCGTGCTTGCCGCGCTTTTTGCGGCGATTGCCCCTATTCTGGTGCATTTTTCACGGATTGCCTGGCAGCCGGCGTGCGAGCTGCCTTTTATGCTCGGCGGTCTCTACGGGCTGTCGCGCGGGCTGGCAATTGGCGAACCGAAGGCGGTCGCTGCGCCGCTGCGCGTGCGCTGGCTGATGACCGGCGCGATCGTTCTTGGGTTGACCGCGTACACGTACATGGCCTCGTGGCTCTACGCGCTTTTGCTCGGCGGCGCGCTGCTCGGACTCTCCGCGATCTTTGCGCCTTCGCCGCACCATCGCCGGGCGGCATTGCTCGCGTACGCGCTCGTGCTCATCGTCGCCGCCCCAGCGCTCTACGAAATCTTTATCGATCCGCAGACCGCTCTGCGGACGTCACGTATCGACACGTTTCGTTTCGGCGTGACGCTCCCCGCGTTGCGAACGTTCGCAATGAACTACCTCGCTCAGTTCAACTGGTCGTATCTCGCGGTCGACGGAGAGCCGATCCCGGGGACGACCTGGCGCTATCTCAACGGAATGGGCGCCTTCTATTGGTGGATCGTGCCGCTAGCCGTCCTCGGCGCCGTGGGGGCGGTCACGAAGGTGCGCTCGTTTGTCTGGCGCTACTGGCTTTGGTTCTGGCTTTTTATCTATCCGCTGGGCAGTGCGTTGACGGACGAGGCGGCACCCAACGCGCCGCGTACGCTGGCCGGCGCGCCCGTCTTTTGCGTTTTCGCCGCAATTGGCGCGGTCGTACTGCTAGACTGGGCGCGCAGCCAGCGCCGTAAGGTGGCGCGTGCTATCGCGATGCTCGCACTTACGATCGCGCTGACGACAGTCGTCGTCATCTCGACGGTGCAGTTTGCGGCCTTTTACTTTACGCGGTATGTCCACCAAGCGTCGAACGCGTGGGATTCCGGAACCGCTGCGACCTTCGCGTTCGTTCGCGCACATATTCATGGTCACCAGACGGTCTGCTTCTCGATTCGCCCGGCGTGGTACGCGCTCGGTGTCTACACCCGCTACTATCTCAATGGCGAACGCGTCGTCGTCGTGCCGAACCTCAACCGAGTCGTCTGCAAGCAACCCGGTTCGATGGTGGTGACAGATACGGAGCATCCGACGGCCGATCCGCGCGTTCACCGGATTGCAGAGATCGATGACGTGGACGGCAACGGTTTCGCCTACGTCGGTGTTGTTTCGGAAGGGAAGAGCCATACGAGGTAATCCGGCGCAAAGCCTGGGGTGGCTTGTCATCCTGAGCGAAGCGCCGCAGGCGCGCGGTCGAAGGACGAACCAACGCATGGCAAAGCCTGGGGTGGCCTTGTCATCCTGAGCGAAGCGCCGCAGGCGCGCAGTCGAAGGGCGAACCAACGCATGGCAAAGCCTGGGGTGGCTGGATTCGAACCAACGCATGGCGGAGTCAAAGTCCGCTGCCTTACCGCTTGGCTACACCCCATTGTCGAGTGACCCTTCGACGAAGCTTACCACTCGCTAACGCAAAATTCCCTAGCGCCCGCCCATAAGGGCAAAGAGCAAGCGTCGCCGTACGCACGGCGGCGCTTGCTCTTTTGCTAGGAGTTCGCCGAAGCTACCGAGTTGCCAGCAGGCGCTTCGCTCCGACGTACCGCGCCGCCCAATACGACTCGGAAAGGTGACTGACCGTGACCCCATGACTCGAGCTTGCATGGACGAACGTTCCGTGCCCGAGATAGATGCCCACGTGCGAAACGCCGCCGTAGGTATCGAAAAAGACGAGATCACCTGGACGCGGCCCACCGACGGCTGGACGGCCAACGTCGTACTGCGCGTCGGCCGTGCGCGGCAGCGAGACCCCGAGCAGCGCGAATACGTGCTGGACGAACCCCGAGCAATCGAAGCCGGCCGAGCTCGTGCCGCCAAAGGCATACGGCACGCCGAGAAAGCGTAACGCGCTTCGGGTGAGTTCTTGGGCGATTTTTGAAGTACGGGCGAGGATTCCGCCCGTGAAGCGGTCGATGCCGGCATGATGATGTTGGTGGGTAGTGACGATCAGACGGGAGGTCCACTCCGCGACGTCGGGGCTTAGGGCCTGGGCGTTGGCCCCCTGTGCGGCCCCGGCGTAATCAAGTTCGGGTGAGTTGGTGACGGTATCGGCGCGCACAAGCGCTCCCGAACTCGCGATTAAAAGGGCAAACGCCCACACAGCTACCACATGACGCAAGAATCCGCTCCTCTTTCTCGACACTTGCGGGGTTAGTTGACGGGTTCGGGCGGGAAAGATTCGCCCTAGGGCCGACCGGCCCACTCACCCCTACCGGGATATCCCCCGCTCGGAGCTGCTACTCCGACTCAGTGACCTGTTACAGGTTGATGTGGCGGCGCTTCGGCACCACGCCAGGGCGCCCTTCCACAATCCATACGATTCTCCGATTCCTGGGGTTACGTTGAAACGAACCGCTCGACCTCCCGCTCGATTCGGCCTGCAACGCGACGAGCCGCATTCTCGACGAGCGCGCGATCGTCGCCTTCAGCCATCACGCGAATAAGCGGCTCGGTCCCCGAGGGTCGAATCAGCAACCGCCCCGTTTCGCCAAGCTCCATTTGCGCAGCGGCGATTTCTTCGCGTACGCGCGGCGAGTCGAGCACCTCTCGGTGCGGCGTCCGAACGTTGACGAGAACTTGCGGCACGTAGACAACGTCGCGAACCAATTCGTGAAGCGTCGCGCCTTGTGAAGCGATGATTCCGAGCAACGTAATCGCGGTCCGTGGGCCGTCTCCGGTCGTGTTGTGGCGAAAATCGATGACGTGACCGGATTGCTCGCCGCCCAACCGATAACCGCCGGTTCGCATCTGCTCGAGCACGTAACGATCGCCGACGGCGGTGCGAAGCAAACGAATCGCGCGCGCCCGAAGCGCCCGTTCGAACCCAAAGTTGCTCATGACCGTCGCGACGACCGTAGCTTCCGGCAATTCGTCGTGGTCCTGCATGTCGCAGGCGAGCGCGAAGAGCACGTGATCGCCCGTGATGATTGTCGCAGTCTCGTCCACGAAGAGCGCGCGATCTGCGTCCCCGTCGAACGCGACGCCGATCACGGATTTTTCACCGCTCTCGATGCTGGAACGAACGGCTGCCTGCACTCCACGTAAGTCGGTAGCACCGCAACCCACGTTGATGCGGCCCCCGTCGTTTTCGCAGTTAAGCTCGGTGACTTTGGCGCCAAGTTTGCGCAACGCGTACGGCGCGATCGCATAGCCCGCGCCAAACGCGCCGTCGAGCACGACGTGAAGCCCGGCCAAGTTTTGCGCGCGTTCGTAAAGCTCAGCGTAATAGTGGCGCGCGAGATTTTGGGCGACCTGCGCGGTGCCGACCGCGGTGCCGCTGGGACGAGGCAGCTCGGGAGAATGGAGCAGCGCTTCGATGCGGTCTTCCAGCGTATCCGAGAGCTTAAAGCCGTCCGGGCCGAAAAACTTGATCCCATTGTCGGCGATCGGGTTATGCGACGCGCTGATCATCGCGCCGGCTGCGCCGCCGATAGACCGAACGATGCAGGCGACCGCTGGGGTAGGAACGATCCCGATCGAAGTTGCATTCCTTCCGACCGAGGTGATGCCGGCGACGAGGGCCGCCTCGAGCATCGTGCCCGATACGCGCGTATCGCGGCCCACCACGATTGGCGCATCTCGGTCGCCCCGCTCGGAAAGAACGCTGGCCGCGGCACGCCCGACCTGCAGCGCCAGTTCCGGCGTCAGCTCGCTGTTGGCGACACCGCGCACTCCATCGGTTCCGAACAGGCGGCTCATTTTACGAGACCGCTTCCCTCGACGAAACGCGTCCGGATTCGAACTAAGTTGGGGGTGACGGTCAGCCCTGCAACCTCGGTACCCGAGGCGTCGACGGCTATTGGACGCACCATTTCGTCGACCGTTTTCGGTGAATTGGGCAGCGCGAGGTCGGCGTGCACCGCCGAAACTTGAGCCAGAAGCGAAGTCGGCGCGCGAACGATCGCCGCTTGTGGCAGAATTTGCATTCCGCCGACCACGATGCCGCTCGGCTGCGCACCGACGTAGTGGACGGTGACCGGGAACGAGCGTTGCTCGATGGCTTCGATCGTAAGCGTAACCGATGCCGGGCTAAGGCTTTGGACAGCCACGTCGGGCGCGACGAGTTGCACGGGGACGTTGTAAACGCCGGTCTCCTTGTTCGAAAGATCGAGCACGGCTTTGATCTCGTCCGGCTTAACGCCTGGCTCGCCGCGCTTGGTCGCGACCGTCACGACCGCCTCGCGATCCGCGTATCGAGCCACGTAACCCAACGCCAAGTTTGCCGCCGAGATCGGGATCGAAAGCTGCTGAAACTCAGAGGTCGCAACGATCGGGTTACCGGCAAAGCGGAAGTATGCCCATCCAACGATCGCGAGCCCGACCGCCAGCGCTTTCAACGCGAAGTTTTTGCGGATAATCTCCAATCAATGATTCTTTCACGAAACCCGCGATGCCGCCTCGCTCCGCCTCGGTCGCAGTCGCGACCGCAGATGCGCGAGCAAGTCCGAACCCCGCCGTTGACGCGGCGGTCTCGTCACCGCCAGCAGCATTCTTATCAAACGCTGCTCGTCGTCAATCGGCCGCGAGAGCAGGCCGCCGCGCGCGATCGTAATCGCTCCCGTCTGTTCCGAAACGACGAGCACGACGGCGTCGGTCTCCTCGCTCACCCCCAGGGCAGCACGATGGCGCGTACCGAGGCGGGTGATCGAACGCGCTTGTTCCGATAGCGGCAGGGTGCAGCCTGCAGCTTCGATGCGGCCTTCACGGATAACGACTGCACCGTCGTGCAGGAGCGAATTTGAGGCGAAGATCGACGCCAAAAGCTCCTCGGAAACGTCGGCGTGCAGCAAGGTTCCGCTTTCGCAGTAGTCCTTGAGCCCGCTTTGCTGCTCGATGACGATCAGCGCGCCTCTCCGGTTACGCCCGAGCAAGAACGCGGTGCGGCCCAAAATGGCGACCGTTCGGTCCTCGGGACGGCTGCGGCCCAACTCCCCGCGCTCGCGCTCCATTCGAAAGAGGCCTCCACGCCCGATCTGTTCGAGCGCTCGGCGCAGCTCGGGTTGAAAGACGATCGGAATCGTCACCGCCGCGCCGACGACGAGAAGTCTCAGAATCGTGCCGAGAAGATAGAGGTGAAAGAGCGTGGCAATCCCCAGCAACCCGAGCAAGACGAGAATGCCGGTCAGGATCTGCACGGCGCGCGTGCCCCGTATCAGCAGTAATACGTAATAAATCAAGATGCTCGTCGCGATGACGTCGACGACGTCCGAAAGCCCGACGTATCCAAGGGGACTAGGCACGATCGCTGCTCTCCAAAACTCGCTCCGGCACGATCTGTGGCGCGCGTAGTCCGCTGGCGGCGAGCTTTGCCGCCACCGCTCGGGGAAGCGGCGAGAGCAGCTCGGCGGTACGGGCGCTCTGCCACCTAAGCAACTCGACGTCAACGAGCGCTAGAATGACCGCGGCATCGGTGAGGCTCGGATCCCATTCGACGACGACACCTCCGGGGACGGGCACGCAGGCAAGAACCCCAGCAGGCCGGCCGGTGCCGCCGAGGCTTTCGCATAGCAGCGGCAAGGCTTCCGTCAGCGCAGGGAAAACTGCCAAGGCAATGATCGGTTTGTCGTATAGCGTGCCGGCCGCAATCGCGCGGATGGCCGCGGCATCGTACCGATCCGGCATCGCGAGCAGCGCGTATGAACGCCGGGCCGCCGCGTTCGTGCGCCAAAGCATGCTACCGCCCTGGCGCCGGACCGCATCCTCGATCGCCGCTCGGCGCGCATCGTCGAGATCGCCCTCGATGCTCAAGGTTAAATAAGCCACGCTCGCTTCATCGTTAGCCGTTTACGGCATCCAATCTTGCGTGTAACGCAGACTCGCCGGGCGCTCGTCGTTTCAACCGGAAAAAACTCGGCATGGGTCTCGGTCGACGGCGAAAACGGCTTGCGAAACGCGCAGCTTCGCCGAATGAGCGGAGCCCGCTTCATGCCCGTGCCGGGCGACGTCGCCGACGTCCGGATTCTCGACGACGGACACGCCCTTATCGAACGCATCGAGGATCGCCACTTCAC
This sequence comes from Vulcanimicrobiota bacterium, assembly GCA_963748875.1. Lineage (GTDB taxonomy): Bacteria > Vulcanimicrobiota > Vulcanimicrobiia > Vulcanimicrobiales > Vulcanimicrobiaceae > Cybelea. The sequence continues at coordinate 2,416,653 of CAVVKC010000001.1, read as the reverse complement.
GCTCGAGCGCCGAAGTGCCGGCGGACGAGCCAAAACGATGGCGGCAAACATAGACCTGCTCGTCACCGTCACGGCGTTAGCGGATCCGGCGCCTCGTCTGGTGACCCTCGACCAGCTCCTTGCCTTTGCTGAAATCGAGAACATCGAGGCTGCCGTGATACTCACTAAGCCCGACCTTGGCGACCAGACACAGATGCGCGCGCTGCTCGCCCTCTACCAAGCGCTCGAATATCCGGCGATCGCCGTCAATCCGAAGGCCGGCGAAAACCTAGGCGCGCTCCGCGAGCTGATTCGCGGCCGGCGCGCGCTGCTCGTCGGCAACTCGGGCGTAGGAAAGAGCACGATTTTTCGTGCTCTCGGCGGGGAATCGCCGATTGGCGAGGTCTCGCGCCACGGACTGGGCAGACAGACCACGACCACCGGACGTCTCTATCGCCTTGACTCAGGATTCCTAATCGATAGCCCCGGTATCAACGAATTCGGCCTAGGCGCGGTGGACTCGTCCGACCTGACCCAAGCCTTTCGCGAGATGCGCGAGCTTGCGAACCGCTGCCGTTTTACCGATTGCACCCACCTGCAGGAGCCGGATTGCGCGGTACAGGCCGAGCTCTCGGCCGGCCGGATCGCCTCGAGCCGCTATACGAGCTACCGCAAGATGCTGCTGGAACCAACCTAGCGCCACGGAACACCTCCTAGGCTGGACACTCACTAAAGCGGCCTGCTATGATACTCGCCGTGCCAAATATTAAAGCCGCCGAGAAGTGGGTTCTACAGTCGGAGAAGCGAGCCACGCGCAACAAAGGTGTTAAAAGCCGGCTGCGGACGCTCTTTAAGCGCGCCGCCGACGCGGGCGACATCGCCTCGACGCCGCCCGTCGAAAGCGCCTTCGACAAGGCTGCAAACAAAGGGATCATCCATCGCAACAAGGCCGCTCGCAAGAAGGCCCGCCTCGCGAAAGCCGTGCGCCGCACGACCGTCGCGCCGGTGAAGCCGGCAAAAGGCCGCTCGAGTAAAAAGAAAAGCTAGGGAACGTTCGTTAAGGATCGGCGTTGATCGCGAGCCGCGTCGTGCGATCGGCACGCGCCGCTTTGACGATTCGCTCTCGAACGATCTCTCGTAACGCTGCCGGCCGGCGGCTTCGCAGCGCGATTCTGTACCGCCATTCGTTGTTGACGCGCGCGACCGGATACGGCGCGGGACCCAACACTTCCGCGATCTTTGCGTCGCGCAGATATCCGGCGTAGCGGCGCGCGGTCTCCGCAACCCGCCGGCGATCGCGCCCGATGACTCCTAAGTAGACGAGCCGCTGTGTCGGCGGGAAACCGACGGCGGCGCGTTCTTGCAACTCCGCCGCGGCGAATCCGTCGTAGTCGTGAAGCGCGGCGAAGCGAATCGCCGGATGATCGGGCGCGTAGGTCTGAACGATCGCCTCCCCGCGCCGGGCCCGACCGCTGCGCCCGCAGACTTGCGCGATCAAGGCGAAGCTTCGCTCCGCCGCCCGAAAGTCGGGAGCGTAAAGTCCGATGTCCGCGGCGACGACGCCGGCAAGCGTCACGGTCGGATAGTCCAGACCCTTCGCTACCATCTGCGTTCCGACCAATACGTCGCCGTCCGTCTCGAATTGGCCGAGGATTCGCGCGTGGTCGCCAATCCGCGTCGTCGTATCCGAGTCCATCCGCAGAACGCGAGCATCCGGAAAGAGCCGATGAACCTCTTCGACGACCCGCTCGGTCCCAACGCCGAGCTCCCGTATCGCTTCGGACCCGCATGCAGCGCAACGCTGCAAAATCGGCACTTGATAGTCGCAGTAGTGACATCGCAGCAGCCGTTCGCTGCGGTGAACGGTCAGCGCGACGCTGCAACGCGGACATTGCGGCGAGGTTCCGCAGCTGCGGCAGATCAGCGCGCTCGCACTTCCCCGCCGGTTGACGAACAGAAGGCTCTTTTCACCCCGCTGCAGCCGCTCGCCGATGGCTTGCACGAGCGTGCTGCTAAAGATGCCGCGGTTGCCGCTCTCGAACTCCTTGCGCATGTCAACGACCCGGACGTCCGGAAGCGGCAGCGACGTGGCCCGTTCGCGCAGCTCCAGAAGCGCGATCCTTCCGCTGGTTGCCGCCGCGTAACTTTCCAAGGAAGGCGTTGCGCTTCCGAGCAGCAAGACGCCACCCTCGAGCTTCATTCGCTCGCGCGCCACCGCCACCGCATGGTACCGCGGCACGACCTCCTGCTTGTACGAAGGATCGTGCGCTTCGTCGACGATCAGCAATGCAACGTCGCGCAACGGAGCGAAGACCGCGCTTCGCGCACCGACGACGACGTCTACCTCTCCTCGAGCACAGGCTTGCCACGCATCGAACCGCTCTCGTTCCGAGAGCGCGGAGTGAAGCACCGCAAGGCGCTCTCCGAATGCGGCCTCAAAACGCGCTGCGGTCTGCGGCGTGAGCGAGATCTCCGGCACCAGTACGATCGCGCGGCCGCCACGTGCAACGACCCGCTTGATAGCCTCGACGTAAACGTGAGTCTTGCCGCTTGCCGTCACCCCGTAAAGCAGCGCGGCGCCGAAGCGCTTCGCCTCAATCGCGTTCTCGATCCATCGCAACGCACGCAACTGCTCGGCATTCGCCGCCGGGGCCTTCTGTGCGATCGTCTCTGCGCGCGCACTCGCCGCCGGCCGAGCATATCGCTCGCGCACCGCACCGGCTCGCAGCGCGCGCCCGATCACGGCGCTGCTGAATCCCGCTAGCATCGCATCGGCACGCGCGATGCCGGGATGCGCGCCAACGAATGCCACGAGCGCCTCGGCCTTCTTTCCCCGAATTGCACGATCGCCCAGATCGAGAACGCGGATCCGATACTCACTCGTCCGCGGCTCGATCAGCCGGCGTTCGCGCGTCAACGCGCCGGCGCGAACCAGCGCCCGCACGTGCGCGAGGAGCGTCCCGCGGTCGCCAATTCGGCGTGCTTCGGGGTGACGCAGGAGCTGCTCGAGCCCGAAGCCGTCGGCAAGCTCCTCCCAAATCATGCGAATCAATCGCGGCGGCAGCGATGGATAACGGCGCGAGTTCGGTCGGGCTCCGCGAACGAAGGAATCGCGCATTCGAGGGATCGCGTCGGCGAGAACGGCGGCGCCGAGTGCTTCGCCCAACGTGCAGAGGTAGTGCTCGGCCACGAACGACGCCAGTTGCAGACCGATTTCGTCGAAGGCCCGCGGCACGTCGAGCCGCTCGAGTACGCGTTTGAGTGGTTTGGGCGGCTCGGCGGCTTCGCGTACGGGCGAAACGACGAACGCTAGAAGTTCGCGGCTGCCGAGCGGGACCCGTACCACGTCACCGATCCCCAGCTCGAGCCCGTCCGCATCGTACGTCAGCGGAAGGTCGAAGCGCGACGAACGAATCGCCGGTAACGCCTCAACGACGCGCACGAAGCTTCTCCGGCGGTTCCTGGAGCGCGGCAAGGACGGCGCGGACGCTGCGGCCCGAACATTCGACTCCATACTCGACGTCGCCGATGCTGCGCGGAAGCACGAAGCGCAGACGCCCCGAGCGCCTCTTCTTATCGCTGCTCATCGCCGCGAGGACCGCCTCCGGAGCTAAGGCCGTCTGCAAGGGCAAGCGCAGAAGCGTCAGCAGCGTGATGACGCGCAAATGCTCGGCTTCGCTGAAACGCCCGGTCCGTAAGGCCAACAACCCCGCGGCGCGCAGTCCGACCGCGACCGCCTCGCCGTGCGTCATACGGTACTGCGAAGCTCGCTCGAGCGCATGTGCGAAGGTATGACCGAGATTCAGAAGCTCGCGAATACCCGCCTCGTGCCGGTCGTCCGCGACGGTCATCGTCTTCACCTTAATCGCGGATTCGATCACGTGCTCCCACGGCCAGCGTGCGAGCGGGTGCGGCGCGAGCTCCTCTAGCGCTTCGAAGAAGTCCCCGCCTTCGATGACGCCGGCCTTGACGATCTCTGCCAGACCTTGGGCAAAACCGCGCCTGGAGAGCGAGCTAAGAGCTGCGACGTCGCAGAAGACCGCGGCCGGATCTCGAAAGCAGCCCGCAAGATTTTTGCCGGCACGAAGATTGACGCCCATCTTTCCGCCGATGGCCGCGTCAACCATGGCCACCAAAGAAGTCGCGACGTGCCCGTAGGCGATGCCGCGCATGTAGGTCGCGCATGCGAAACCAAAAAGGTCGCTCGCGACGCCTCCGCCTACTCCCACCACAAGGCTCGAACGCTCGACCCCCTCGGCGCCCATCGCGTCCAAGACGTGCTCGACCGTGTTGAGCCGTTTTTGCGTCTCGCCAAGCCGAAAAGCCAGCACGGGCGGGTTGCCAAGCGCCTTCGCCACCTCTTGCCCGAACGCGAGGACGTGGCGGTTCGCGTCGCAGAGCAGCACGCGCGCGGGACCGTGCGCTCGCGCGAAGTCCGCTATTTCCGAACGCAGATTCTTCCCGACGACGATCGGGTAACCGAGATCGTCGTTGCGCAATGCTTCCGCCATTATGCCGATGCGCGGCGCCCGTCGAGCTTCTGCTTGCGCAGCCAGTCAACGATCTCGTCGACGACCCGCCCATCGCTGCGGCTTGTCGCTTCGATCACTCGATCGGCGCTCTCGTAGTCGCGCATGCGCGACGCATACAGCTCCTCGATTCGTTCCAGTGTCGGGCTCGAACCGAGAACCGGCCGCACCTCCCGGCTTCGCCGCACACGCGCCAGGATCTGCTGCGGCGAAACCTTGATGAAGACGCGGTAGGCACTCTCTCGCACGAGGCGTCGGTTCTCCGCGACAGTGAGAGCGCCGCCTCCAAGTGCGACGACGCTCGTGTCGGCATTTTCCATCGCAGCGTGTATTGCCGCATGCTCGTACCGTCGGAACGCCGCCTCGCCCTCGTCAGCGAAGATCGTCGCGATCGGTCCGTGCTCGCGCGCGACGATGGCGTCCGTATCGAAAAATGCCCACCCAAGCTTGCGCGCGAGCTTTCGCCCGATCGTCGATTTGCCCGACGCCATGAATCCAACCAACGCGACGTGTCGCTTCACCGCGCGAAGAGGCGCGCCGCCGCATCGCGGCCGCGCGCCAGATTATCCAAGGTCTCTTCCATCGAGTCGCCGCCATACTTCTCCAGGAGCGGGGCCATCAAAGCAAGCCGGACCATCGCTTCACCGACGATCGCCGCCGCGGGCACGACGCAGACGTCGCTGCGGACGATCGTTGCGGGCGCATCGCTACCCTGGTGAAGATTCACCGACGGCAGCGCCTTCATGAGCGTCGGAATTGGTTTCACCGAGACTCGAACGACGATCGGCTCACCGTTGCTCATACCGCCCTCGATGCCGCCCGCGCGATTGCTGCCGCGCACCACCCGTTCGTCGGACATGGCGAAGACGTCGTGCGCGCGTGAACCCGGCGTCGCGGCGAGGCCGGCGCCGAGCCCGATCTCAACCGCGCGAACGGTTTGCATTCCCATGATCGCTCCGGCGAGAATGCCGTCGAGACGTTGACTCGGTTGCCGATTGCTTCCGATCCCGGCCGGCATCCCGTCAATGCGAACGACGAAGCGCCCCCCAGCGTATCGCCCGCGCTCTTGGCCGCGTCAATGGCAGCAATCATCCGCGCGCCGGATTCGCCGTGCGGACAGCGCACGTCACTGCGCTCGACTTCCTCTTGTTCCCACTCGTCGAGTTCCGGTGCCTCGACGTCGCCGATCTGTGCAACGTAGCTACGCGTTCGAACGCCGAGCGCTTCGTGAAACTGCGCGCAAATTGCTCCGAGGCAGACACGCATCGCCGTCTCGCGCGCGCTGGCCCGTTCGAGCACGTTGCGCAAGTCGCGTTGCCGGTACTTTAACGCGCCGGCGTAGTCGGCGTGTCCCGGACGGGGGTTCGTCAGCGGGTCGCCGGCGCCAGTCAGCGGATCCATCAGCGCACGCACCTTCGGCGTCAGGTAATCGCGGTTTCGGACGATCGCGGCGATCGGCGATCCAAGCGTCTCGCTGCCTCGCACCCCCGCGAGGAACTCGACCTCGTCACGCTCGATCTTCATGCGAGCGCTGCGACCATAGCCGCCCTGCCGCCGCGCGAGCGTCTCGTTAATCGTCTGCACGTTCAGGCGCAGGTGCGCCGGAACTCCATCGAGGATGCCGACCAGCGCCGGACCGTGCGACTCACCTGCGGTGAGATAACGAAACACCTAGTGACCTGTAATGCCAGGGTGTGTGTCGCCGTTGCAGGCACCACGGGTGCGATTGGCAAGGCGCGAGGAGGGAGCATAGCCGTATCTCTGTGACCGACGAGCAACACAGCCAGCGCACCCGTGCTGCCCGCAACCCGCAGGGCTGGCCGTTTGCAGGCGATCTGCTTCGTAGCTCTTCGCTCGCAAAGCACCGCTTTTGTCGCTCATCTCTCCTTGCATATCATCCTGCAGACGGCCAGCGGCGGTACACACCCTGGCATTGCAGGTCACTGATCGCCTTTCGGCGCTTCGCAGCGCGCCTACTTCACCGGCGTCCCTGTCGCCGAGACGCCAGCGTCGACGTTCTCAGACGTTCCATCGCTGCGCGATGCAAGCGGGAAACGTGACGGCGGGAATAACCCAGCCGCGCCGCGAGTTCGACGACGGTCGCTCCTCCGAGGTCAATCGCCTCGATGATCCGGCGTTCCAGCGGGGGCAGGACGAGAAGCATCCGCTCGACCGTCAAACGATCGAGAAGATCGTCGATGCCGGCAGGCGGGACGCAATCCTCGCGGCCCTTCAACCGCTCGAAGGAGATCATCCGGCTGCTGGCGCGGTAAGCGCGTATCTCGCGCGCCTGTGCGGGCGTTGCCGCAACGAAGCTCGCGACGTCGCTCTCAGACGGTACCCGCCCCCAGCGCGCCGAGAGCTCCCGCTCGGCCGCGTTCCAGCGCCGCTCTAGATCGCGTACCCCGCGCGGCGCCCGCAAGAAACGCTCGCTATCTCGAACGTAGTGCATCAGCTCGCCGACGATTAAAAGCCAGGCATACGCTTCGAACGGCGCGCGCTCGCCAGGATCGTACCGATCGGCGGCTTTGATCAACCCAATCGCGCCGACTTGTTCGAGATCGGCACGATCGAGGCCGCGACGCACGAAACGCCGCGCCGCTCGCCGGCAGAGATACCAATATTTTACAATGTACCGGTCGCGCTCAATAGGCCGGCGCAACGGCGTTGCACGGAATCGAAGAGCCACACCCCAAACCTCTTCTCGAAAGAGTCTCGACGGTTGACGCTCGAAAGCGGCATCCGTTGCTAAACGTTATATACCACGCACTTCGAAAGCGCAATAGCCTGCAGGAGTCGGCGCGCAGCGACGACGAGTATGGGAACCTCTGAAGAAGTCGCTGCACCGATCGCAGCGAGCAGTTTCGCCGCAGGTCGCGGCGCGCCCGAGGGAGCATAGTGGAGCGCTATGTGACCGAGGGCGCAACAAAGAGATGCGGCGAAACTGTCGCTGCCCCAAGGGTTTGCCCGCAAAGCCGCCATCTGCGTTGTCGAAGGCTCGGTCACAGACTGCTCCGCGTATGCTTCCTCGCCTTCTTCTAGCATCTGACGGCTTTGCGGTACAAACGATCGGTACATGGACTTCTCCAGAGGTTCCCTAGTATGAAAGCGTCACGTGCCGTACTGCTCGTGGCGCTGGCGCTTCTCGCGATTGCGGCTCTTCGCGATCTTGCGCGTCTCGGTGATGCGTTACCGTGGCGACAGCTCTACGACTTTGCAGACTTCTACTGCGCGGGCGCAGCGCTCGACCGGAACGAGGATCCGTATCGCTACGAACCGCTGCACCGCTGCGAACACTCGGTCAACGAGACCGCCGCGTATCGCGCCGATCCTGCCCGGGTCGTGCCGGCACCACTGCCGCCGTACGCTTTCCCTCCTCTCATGCTCGCGGCGCGGCTGAGTTTTGCAAATGCGCGCATCGTCGCCGCGATCGCAATCGCGATGACCGTCGGCCTCTCGATTTGGGGGCTTGCGATCGTCACCGGCCGGCTCGACGTCGCGGCGCTGGCGCTGCTCCTGCCCGCCGGCTTCGTCCTCCTCAATGCAGGTCAAGTCGTCCCGTTTGCGCTCGCCGCATTGGTTTTCTGCGGCGTCGCACTTGCGCGCGGACTCGATCGAGTGGCCGGAATCTTGGCCGCGCTAACCCTCATCGAGCCTCACTTAGGGCTACCGGTCTGCGCGGCCGTGCTCTGCTGGCTGCCGCGCAGCCGAATCAGTCTCATCGCCTCGCTCTTCGTACTCGCGAGCGTCGGCTTGCTGTTGGTCGGAGTAGCGGGAGCGGCCGAGTACGTAGGACGCGTCCTTCCCGGTCAGGCGCTGGCCGAAACGGCGTACGTCTATCAATACAGCCTCACGTATCTCCTTCGAATGCTCGGAGCGCCAAGCGGCGCAGCCCTCCTCGCAGGCGAGCTCTCTTATGCAGCGATGGCCGTCTTTGGAGTTTGGCTAGGGCGTCACGTCGCGCAGCGGCTCGAACGGCGCGAGCTCCTTGCGTACATCCCCGGAGCCTGCAGCGTGATCGCCGGCCCATACGTTCACATGGTCGATCTCTCGTTCGCGATCCCGGCAACCATGGTTTTGGCAACCTCACTTCGAGGACGCTCTAGGGAGCTCGCAGTTGCGGCGCTCTGCCTTCTCGCGGTTCCCTGGATTTTGGTTTGGATTTCCAAAAGGCTCTTTCTCGCCTCGCTCTTCGTCGTTGCGGCGCTCTTATGGCGTCTGAGAGCTAACCCGGCCCTTGGGCTCGCACTTTTTGCCGGAGTTGCCGCGAGCATTTACCTTCTGGAATTGGCGCCGCCCGCGCCACTGGTCGCGATCACGCCGGGAACCTTCGCTGCCGGCGATTTGGCGCAAGCGGCGTGGCGAGCGTACGTCGCGCAACTCGGAGCGGCGAGCATCACATGGCTTGCGGTCAAGATCCCGAGCTGGGTCGCGCTAGCGGCGATGGTAGCTTCGGCCGTAGCGGTTATTCGGTCGGAACGGGTAGCGCAGCGACCATGAAGGGCCGCCGGCAGTTCGTCGTCGCCGTCGTGATGATCGCGCTCGGCATCGCCGCCTTGCGCGATCTGAGCCGGCTCGGTGATGCGTTACCGTGGCGAACGATGGATGAGTTCGCGGATTTCTACTGCGCGGGCGAGGCCGTAGACCAGCGCGAGAATCCCTATCGCTACGAGCCGCTGCACGCGTGCGAGCACCGCGTCAACGTGGGTAACGGCTTTCGCGCTCGCCTCTTCGCAAGCAATCCACGCGTTGCCGTTCCCGCGCCGCAGCCACCCTACGATTTCGTTCCTTACGCGGCGCTGGCACGGCTGCCCGTTACGCCGGCGCGGATCGTAGATGGAGTCGCGATAGTAGCCGCGGTGGCCGTCTGCGCCATGGCGCTCGCTGCGCTGGGGGTACCGCTCGGACTGTCGCTCGCAGCGCTGACACTCTCGGTCGCCTATGTCGAGCTCAATACCGCACAGATCGTTCCGTTTGCGCTGCTGGCGCTCGTTCTCGGCGGTCTCGCGCTCGCGCGCGGCCGCTATGTGCTGGCCGGCATCTTGATTACGCTAAGCGCAATCGAGCCGTCGGCGGGCCTGCCTGTGATTGCCGCAACGCTGCTGTTCGTACCGGGTGCCCGCATCGCCGTCGTTGCGACGGCGCTTCTGCTTGCGCTCATCTCGACCGCGGTGGTTGGACCGGCCGGCGTCCTCGACTACGTCGCCAACGTCCTCCCGGCGCACGCAGGCTCCGAACTGCACTTCCCGTTTCAATACAGCCTGACGTCCGCTCTCGTGTACGTTGGCCTGAATCCATCCATCGCGCAAATCGCGGGGGCGCTTTCGTACGTAGTCCTCGTTGTTTTCGGTCTCGTGCTAGCGCCGCGAACGAGTGCGGCACTGCAGCGGCCCGAACTGCTCGTCTTTCTTCCCGCGCTCAGCGCGGTCGTCGCCGGACCCTTTCTTCATCAGGAAGAGCTCTGCTTCGCGCTTCCCGCCCTTCTGATTCTCGCGATCGCCACGCACGGGAGAGCGCGTACGCTGGCGGCCCTTGCGCTCTGCGTCCTCGCGGTTCCCTGGCTGCTGGTCTGGGGCACAAAGCAGCTATTTCTTGCAAGCATCTTCGTCTGCGCGGCGATCTTGCTCGAACTAGAAATCTTTCTCCCGGTTGCCTTTGGATTTCTTTGCCTGATCGCCGCAACGATCTATCTTTTCCAACTTCACCCGCCGCATCTGCCGGTTCCGACCCCGAGCGCGTGGCGCGCGTACCTTCCAAATGACCTCGTGCAGAATGAATGGCGCGACTATACCGAGGCAAGAAGCACGCGCGACCCGCTGTGGCTTGCGATCAAACTCCCGACGTGGGCCGCTCTGATCGCCGCGCTTGCAATTGCGGCTCGATGCGGCCGTCAATCTCAGCCCGCATTTGAATCCAGCCGCGAAAGTTTGCGTGAAAATCGTCGTCCGTAGCCGGCGTCGCGACGTGTTCGAAGGGGCTCAAGTGACGGTCGCTCTTTAGCCGCTCGTAAAGCTCGAGGTCCTTTTCGATCTCTCGCCGGCCCTCGTGCGTCAAATACGAAACGCGCGCGCAGCGGGCCGCCGAAATCCGCTTACGCGTTTCGAGCGGCAGGTCGCCCTCGTCCGGCTGCAGCAGCGGCGTGTGCCAAGCATCATTGGCGAGTGCTTCCGGCCTGCTGGCAGCGATCGCCTCACGCATGAGCATCGCGGCCTTACGAATCTCGGGCTGCGCGTTGCTCGAACAGCGCAACTCGAAGAAGTTATTCCATTGGGTTGCCGTCACGATCACGGTGTGCCAAAGAAACGGTTCGAGGATGCGGTTTAACTCCTGCTTGTGAACCTTCAAGTCGAGAAGTTCCCGCGCGTGAGCGATCGCGTCGTCGCGCGCGCGTAACCAAACCCTTTGCGCGGCGTCCGCTTCGCCTGCCGACAGCAAGTCGTTCGCGGACATGCCGGCTTTATTCCGCCCCCACTCCAACGGCAACACGGGATCCTGTTCGACGCGTTCGATCAGCTTCGCCGTCGGGATTGCGCGGCTGCTCGCGGAATTTCTTGAAAAACTTCGATGCGTGTTAAATTCCGCGAGCACGAAGCGCGGAAACGTTACCTCGAGCGTAGTAAGCCGGACTCCGAGCGGACTGACGGAGTCCAGCAGAACGCGCGCACTATACGCCACGGGCGGCGTTAGCGTTTAGCCGCGATAACGTAAGAAGGCGGGAACGTCGATGTCGTCCATCGTGACGGGCGCGACCGTATCCAGCTTGCCCGTATCGAACGTATAGCCGCCTTGCGCGTTGCGATAGCCGCGCCGCGAGCCGAAGCCGGCAGCCAAGACGGTGACGCGCACCTTTCCCGACATCGTGGGATCTATCGACGCGCCAAAGATGATCTGCGCCTCGGAGTCCACCGCGCGGCTGATCATTTCCGCGGCCTCGTTCACTTCGTACATCGCCATGTCGGGACCGCCCGTAATGTTGAAGATGACGCCGTGAGCGCCTTCCACGGTGGTCTCGAGCAACGGCGACGCGATAGCTTTCTGCGCTGCGTCGGCGGCGCGGTGCTCGCCGCTCCCTTCGCCGATGCCCATCATCGCCGAACCCGCGTCGCTCATGATCGTCTTGACGTCGGCAAAATCCAGATTGATGAGCCCGGGCTGGGTGATGAGATCGGTGATGCCCGCGATTCCTTGGCGCAGCACGTCGTCGGCGTATGAGAACGCTTCGTTGAGCGGCGTCTTCTTTTCGATCACCTGCAGAATGCGCTCGTTTGGAATCGTGATCAGCGTGTCGACCTTCGCCTCGAGCTCGGCGATCCCGTTCTCCGCGATCTGCATGCGTTTTCTACCCTCGAACGCGAACGGCTTCGTGACGACCGCGATCGTCAGCGCGCCCGATTCGCGCGCGAGTTCTGCGATAACCGGCGCCGCACCCGTGCCGGTCCCGCCGCCCATTCCGGCGGTCAGAAAAACGAGATCCGCGCCCTCAAGAACGAGCGACAGATCCTCTCGCGACCCCTCGGCGGCCTCGCGTCCGAGCGTCGGATTCGCGCCGGCGCCCAACCCTCGCGTCTGACCGCCACCGATGTGAACGCGATTCTCCGTGAGTGCGCCGCGCAGGGCCTGGACGTCAGAGTTTACCGCGAAGAAATCTACCCCGCTCAGTCCGCCCGCGATCATCCGATTGACGGCATTGCAACCGCCGCCGCCGATTCCGATGACTTTGATCGTCGCTGCGTGCTCGGGCTCGGAAATGGAACGTCGTGCTTCAGCCATTGGTTCGGGTGCCTCCGTCAAGCGTAAAGTATAGAGCTAGGTCCAAAGATCCGCCAGCCATCGCTGGACTTTCGTCACGACCGCCTTTGAGCGGCGGCCGCTGCGTAACACGTCGTCGCGATCGCCGTTCGCGCCAAAGAGCACTAGACCCATTGCGGTCGCGTACTGTGGGGCTGCCATTGAATCCGTTAGTCCGCTGATGGTATTTGGCGTTCCTATGCGTACCGGCAAGCCGAATACCTCCTCGGCGATTCGTTCGATCCCCGGGAGCTGGGCGCCGCCGCCCGTAAGGACCACTTCCCCCAGCACCAAATCTCGCGGCACGTTCTCGACGATCTTCTGCTTGGCCATCCGTAGCGTTTCGAGTACGCGCGGGACGACGATCTGGTGCAACTCTATGGTCGAATGCTCCCGCGTCGCCCGTCCGTCGAGAGTGCGGACGTCAAAGCGCTCTTCCACTTCGGTGGCGCCGAGCCGCTTCTTCACCGCTTCCGCTTCCGTGAGCGTCGTCTTGAGACCGAGCGAGATGTCGCTCGTCAGGACGTTTCCGCCGACCGGGATCGTCGCGGTGTAGATGGCGCTGCCGAGCGAATAGACGGCGATGTCGGTCGTTCCTCCGCCGATGTCGAGCAAAACGACTCCGACCTGCTTCTCTTCCTGCAAGAGCGTCGAAGCGGAGCTCGCCAACGGTTCGAAGACGACGCCGAGCGTCTCCAAGCCGGCACGCTGCACGCACTTGAGGACGTTTGTGATGAAGCTGCTGCTTCCGGTGACGATGTGAGTGTCGACTTCCAGGCGTCCGCCGGCCATTCCGACGGGGTCGTTGACGCCCTCTTGACCGTCCACGGTGAAGTACCGCGGCAGAGCGTGGATGATCTGGCGATCGCTCGGAAGATTGATGATCTTGCTCGCGTCAACGACCCTGCGAACGTCGCTCGCGGTAACCTCTCGGTCATCGCCGGAGACCGCGACCACCGCTCGATTGTTCGTGCTGCGAATATGGTCGCCGGTGATCCCGACGAAGACTTCGTTGAAATGCAGCCCTGCCATCCGCTCGGCCTTTTCGGTTGCGGCTTCGATCGACTTGATCGTCTCCTCTAAGTCGACGACGACACCTTTGCGCATCCCAAACGAAGGAGCTTCACCGACGCCGACAATCTCGAGACCGGCGGAGCCGCTGACGGCGACGACGGTGCAGGTTTTGGTCGTCCCGATATCCAGCCCGCATACCGTCTCGTGCTTCATCCGCTCCGCGCTACCTGTCCTTAGAAATTGCCGGTTAACCACGATATATTGTGGTCCTTTTCAACGAATCCTACTACTCATTGAGGGACCGAACGAGTTAAGCAGGCCTTGGCGAGCGCCCCGTCATCTCCTTGCGGAGAAGCTCGCAAACGTGTGGAAAAGCTGTGCATTCCAAGCGAGCCGTCACTAAAAATTGGCGGAGGTCTTATCAAAAAGAACTCAAATGGTCTGCTGACACTGGGTCACCATGCTCTAGAAGCGTGGCGGCCGGATGAGTTATTATCCAACTTTGGAACCGCTGCTGACTGGGAGCTCGACCTTGTGAATCGTACCTCTATAACCGCTGCATTCTTTCTCGCCTCGCTGTTGCCGTCGACCGCGCTTGCGGCGTCGGTCGCCTCGACGGCCATTCCCGACGGCACCTACACCGCCAAGGTCGTCAAGGTTGTCGACGCAAAGCACGTAGACGTCGTGATGGACAACGGGCAGGAGGCGACGCTGCCGGCAGGCCGGCCATACGTCGACTTCTCAAAACTCCAACCAAACGACCAGATCAAACTCTCACTCATCGGCGGCAACGTCATGGTCTACGTCGACCTGACGAACCACTAGGCCGATCGTCTACCGGTATACGAGTACGGGCGCGGCAGGCGCCCGCAAGTCGATTGCCGCGACGCGCCGTTGATGGCCGACAACCTGCGAAAGAATCGCGTCCGCAAGCGTCAGCTTTGCACCGAGATCATTTTGGGTGCCGAGAAGCAGCCGCATGCCGCCCTGGATCGTAACGACCAGACCGCCGAAACGGTCGAACTGTAGTTCCAGCGGTACGATTCGCCGAGCCGCAATCGCCTCAGAGGCGTCGCGCAGTTCGATCGCCTCGCGCGTCCGTAGGTACTCGCCGGGCGTGACGTCGGCGCTCGACTCCACGACGAATATCGGGAGGGTCTCGTCGCCGGCTGCCGGTTCGAGGACCCGCAGATCCCGGTCGACGACCACGTCGCCGAATGGGCTGCGCAAGACCGCAAACGGAACCCGTTCCACTACCACGATCCGAATCGCCGAAGGGGGCACCCGATGAACGTGGACTGCGCCGATGTACGGAATCGCCGTTACGCGGCGCGCGATCGCACCGGTATTTTGGAGCCAGATGCTCACGTGCGAGGGGATCTCCGCCCGGCGCAGGATCTCCGCGCTCGACACCCGGTGGTTTCCGCTAACGGCAACCTGCGTTGGATTGAATCCGGACCAGGTTCCCCCGACCGAAAGCGCCGCTAAAACGAACACGGCAACCAGCGCGATCGGTATCCAGAAGGGCTTCAGGCGCGCGACCGGCGAGACTTTGCGCCGGCGGGCCTTCACGCGCACGTCAGCACGTACTTTTCGATCGCCTCCGCGACCCCATCGTGCGCCACATCGGCGACAACCGAATCCGCGATCGCCTTAAGCTCCGGAGGCGAGGACCCCATCGCGACGGCGAAGCCCGCGGCTTGGAGCAGCGGCGCGTCGTTCCAAGAGTCGCCAATCGCGATCGTTTGCTCGATGTCGACGCCAAGCCGCGCCGCAACGAATCGAAGGGCTACACCTTTATCGACGTTTCGATCGAGGACCTCGACAAACTCCGGCAGGCTGCGCGTAACGTTCGCGCGCCGCTCGAACAACCGGCTGAGTTTCTCGGCGTACGCAGCCGCGACCGGCTCGTCTGCGACAACGACCGCCTTGGTGGCGGGGCTGTAGGCAAACGCTTCCCGCAATGACGGAACGAGCACGGGCTGCGTCATCGCCAGCGAAGCGTAGAACTCCGAAAAGCGGTTGTGCGTTTCGCAATAATATTCATCGTTGCGATAGAGCTGCAAGTGCATTCCGTCGCGCTCGGTTAACCCGATGAGCTCGCGCACGATTTCGTTGCCGAGTGCCGTGTGTGCCAGCACGTCGTCGGTCTCCGGATCGATGATTGCAGCTCCTTGGTAGCAGATCAGCGGCGTCGCGAACCCGAGCTCACGCGCGAACGGCAGCGTTGCGCGATACATGCGACCGGTCACCAAACAGCCGACGGTACCGGCCGCCTTCATCCGTTCGATCGCATCGCGCACGCCCGTTGAAATCGTCAGATCGCGTCCGACCAGAGTTCCGTCCACGTCGAAGGCCACGAGTCGGGACGGCGGCGTCAATTGCCGCACCTCATGCGAGCGCTTTGAGCGTGGTGCGGCAACCCATCGAGCTCCGCCAGCGACGCGAGCATCGGCGCATCGTTCGCGATCCGCTCCAGCGTGTTTTCTATCACGCTGAAACCTCGAGTGAAATCGGTCAAAGCTAGACTCGAAGCGAAGCGCGCCGTACCGGCCGTCGGAACGACGTGACTCGTCCCGGCAAGGTACTCGCCGCTCACGGCCGGAGTCATGTCTCCCACGAACACCGTTCCGGCCGTGTAAATGCGATCCAAGTATGCCGAGGCGTCGCGGACCTGCAAGCAAAGATATGCCGGTGCGACTCGATTGACGAGCTCGAAGAGCTCTTCCCGCGAGCTCGCCTCTACGAGTCTGCAACGTTTTGAAATCGCTTCGGTAACGAACTCTTGGCGATCCAGCGTTCGGAGATCGAGCGTATCGACAAGTTGAGCGACCGCCTCCAGTAATGGTCGCGATTCCGACAGAACGGCAAGCCGGACAACCCCGGGAAGTTCGGCCTGCGCCAGGAGCTCGCCGACGACATATTCACTATTTGCGCCGTCATCCGCGACGATGAGCACTTCGGCAGGACCCGCGAGTGCGTCGATCCCGCAGCGGCCAAAGACTTGCCGTTTCGCCTCGGTCGTCCAAACGCCGCCGCGCCCGACGATCTTGTCGACCGGTGCGATAGAATACGTGCCGAGCGCGGCGGCCGCGACGGCCTGCGCACCGCCGACGGCGTACAACTCGTCCACTGCACCGAGCGCGCACGCAAAGAGCACCGGCGCGGCCGCACCGTCGATTGCGGCGGGTGAGAGCACGATGACGCGCGGCACGCCGGCGATCTTGGCGGGGACCGCGCCCATTAAAACCGCCACCGCGGCGCCGGTTCGCGGCGCGTAGATCGCGACCGATCGTAAAGGGCGTCGCGCGAGCGCGTACCGCGTTCCATCCTCCTCGGCGTACGATATGTCGGGTTGTCGTTGCCGCGAGTGAAAGTGTCCGATTCGCTCTTTGGCCACTTCCAGCGCCGCCGCGATCTCTCGCGACACCATCGATCTCGCGCCATCCAGAATTGGTATCGGTACGCGCAACCTCGAAAGTTCGAACGATTCATCGTCGAAGCGGCGGGCGTATCCGAGTATCGCACCGTCACCGCTCGCTCGAACGTCCTGGACGATCTGCGACACTTCGGCGACGACATGTTCAGGAGGATTCCAGCCGGTCTCGAGCAGCCCGGCCAACGCGGCTGTGTCGGAGGCGGCGACAACGTTCATCAGAAATTGCCGAGGTCGAGCGCGCCTTCGCGCACGCCCTTGTGATCGAAGATGCGCTCGAGCTCGCCGCGCACTCGAGCGTCGCTCGCAATCGCGCGGCCGACGCGCTGCGCGCGCCCCCGCACGTGCATCACGACCGGCACGTCGCCAGGGCACTCATCGATCAGCCGGGCCAGCCGATCGATCTGCTCGCGATGCGTCACTTCTACATGCCATCCGCGCACCGCGCCGGCCGGTGAAACCATTGGCGGAGGGACAAAGACCGAGACGTCATTGGCCGCAATCGAAGGCTCGACGCGAGGTTCGTCGCCCGGCGCGGCGCCGGGCCTTTCGCGTAATCGCAGTCTTCCCTTGACGACGAGAATCGCATCGTTCTCAAAGAGATGCTGTACTTGAGGGTAGACCTTCGCGAAGAGCACGACGTCGATCGGGCCGCTGGTATCCTCCAGTTGCGCGACCAATATCTGCTGGCCGGCCTTCGTGAGCGAGCGGCGGACCCCGGTCACGGTGCCGGCAACGGTCACCGCGGTGTCGTCCGATAGGGCTCGTAACTCTTTGACTGGCACCGCGCCCGCGCGCGTCAAGAGCGGCGCGATCTCGGCCAGCGGGTGTCCGGAGACAAAGACGCCCAGCGTCTCGCGCTCCCACGAAAGCATCTCTCGGGTCGTCGGTGCGGCTACGCTCGGCAACTTTGGAGCCAGCGTCGGCGCCTCCGCGCCGGCCTCGCCGAAGAGCGAGACTTGGCCGAGCTCGGCGTCGCGAGTAGTTCGCGCGGCGAGCTCGAGCGCCGTATCCAGCGCCGCGATTTTCTGAGCGCGATTGCCTTCGACCCCGTCGAGTGCGCCGCACTTTATCAGCGCCTCGAAAACGCGCCGATTCACTTGTTTGGCGTCGACGCGCGCGGCGAGATCGAAGAGATCCCCAAAGCGTCCGCTGCCGTCACGCGTTTCGATCATGTTGCGGACGGCGGCCTCGCCGACGCCTTTGACGGCAGCAAGACCGAAACGAATAGCGCTGCCGACGACGGCAAAGTCTACCAACGACTCGTTCACGTCCGGCGGCAAGACGTCAATCCCGACCTTCTTGGCCTCGTCTATGTACTCCGCGAGCTTCTCAGTCTTGTCTTTGACCGACGTCATCAACGCCGCCAGATATTGGAGCGGATGATTGGCCTTCAGATACGCGGTCTCGTAGGCGATCCAGGCGTATGCCGCAGCGTGCGCCTTGTTGAAGGCATAGCCCGCAAAGGGCTCGATGTAATGAAAGAGCCGCTCGGCGAGTCCGCGATCGATGTCCGACGTCGAGGCGGCGCCCGCCACGAACTTATCTTGGTAGAATGGAATCTTTTCTTTCTGCTTCTTGCTGATGACCTTGCGCAGTTCGTCGACTTCGGTCAGGCTGAAGCCGGCGATCTCCCTCGACATCCGCATCACTTGATCTTGATAGAGCGGCGTGCCGTAGGTTTCCGATAGAATCGGCTCGAGCTTGGCGTGCAGATATTGCGGGGTCGAGCGGCCGTGCTTGATGGCGATGTATTGCGGAATCAACTCCATCGGACCCGGGCGGTAGAGAGCGACCAACGCCATGATGTCGTCGAATCGCGACGGCTGCAGCTCCGCGCAGACTCGTTTCATTCCTTCGGACTCGAGCTGAAACACGCCGACCGTCTCGCCACGACCGAGCATCTCGTAGGTTCGCGCGTCGTCGAACGGAATCGTGGACAGCTCGAAATGAGGGTCAACCGTCCTGCGGATCTCGCGTACGGCGTTGTCCATCACGGTCAGGTTACGCAAGCCGAGAAAGTCCATCTTCAGCAGACCGATTCGCTCGATGGAGTCCATGTCGTACTGCGTGTTCACCCCGCCGTCTCCGAACCGGCAGAGCGGCGTGTATTCCACCAGAGGCCCGGCCGAAATGACGACCCCGGCTGCGTGGGTGCCCGCGTTACGCGCGAGTCCTTCGATCTCCTTAGCCGTGTCCAGCAGCTTGCGCATTTCCGGCTGGGCGCTATAGATTACTTTGAGTTCCGCGATCTGTTCGATCGCGCGCTTGATCGAAAAGCCGCCCGGCCCCGACGGGACGAGCTTCGCGATCCGATCGACGTCTGGTAGCGGAACGCCGAGCGCCCGGCCCGCGTCCCGTATCGCCGCGCGCGCCGCCATCGTTCCGAACGTCACGATTTGCGCAACGCGATCCTTTCCATACTTTTCGGTGACGTACGCTATGACTTCGTCGCGCCGTTCGACGCAGAAGTCAGTATCAATATCGGGCATCGAGATGCGCTCGGGATTGAGGAAACGCTCGAACAGCAGGTTGAAACGCAGCGGATCGAGGTCCGTGATCCTCAAGCAATATGCGACGAGCGAGCCCACGGCCGAGCCGCGTCCCGGCCCGACCGGAATTCCGCGGTCGCGCGCGTACTTGACGAAATCCCAGACGATCAAAAAGTAGGAAGAGAACCCCATCTTCGTGATGACGCCGAGCTCGTACTCCAAGCGTTCGCGCAGGGTCGCATCGTTCACAATGCGGTCCTCGCCGTATCGATCTCGCAATCCCAGCTCGCAGAGTTCGCGCAGATACTCGGCGTCGCCGCGCGCCGGCGCGTCGTCGCTCTGCGGCACGGGATACTGCGGCAGATGAAAGACCTTTTCCGGAATGCGGATATCGATGCGTTCGGCGATTCTAACGGTGTTATCGCAAGCCTCGGGCAGATCGCTCCAAAGCTCGCGCATCTCGTCGGGCGACTTGAGGTAAAACTGGTCGGAGTAGAATCGCATTCGATTCGTATCGGAAATGGTTTTGCCCGTCCCGATGCAGAGTAAGACGTCGTGCGCCGCGGCGTCCTTCTGCTCGAGATAGTGCGAATCGTTGGTAGCAACGATCGGCACCTCGAGCTCGCGCGCAACTCGCACGAGACCCTCGTTGATAGCATCCTGCTCGGGCATCCCGTGCCGCATGACTTCCACGTAGAAGCGATCGCCGAAGATCTCTACGTACGTTTTTGCGTTGCGCAGCGCGCTCGCGTAGTCGCCGCGCAGCAACGGCGCTGCAACCAATCCCGACATGCACCCCGAAAGCGCGATCAAGCCATCGTTGTGCTTGGCGAGAAGCTCGAGATCGATCCGCGGCTTATAATAGTAGCCCTCGAGAAAGCCTTTCGAGACGAGCATCATCAGGTTTCGGTAACCAACCAGATCCGCCGCCAGCAGGGTGACGTGGGCCTCTTCGCGAGCCGTTCGATCGAAGCGTCCGCGCGGGGCCAAATAGGCTTCGCAGCCTAGAATCGGCGTCAGTCGCAGCTCGCGTGCGGCATAGTAAAACTCCATCGCGCCGTACATGACCCCGTGATCCGTCAACGCAACTGCCGTGGCTCCGAGGTCCGCCGCCCGCCGGCATAGCCCTGCCCTTAGCTCGCCCGGGCGGTCGATTCGGCAGGCCCCGTCGAGCAACGAGTATTCCGAGTGGACGTGGAGGTGGACGAACTGAGTCACGCGGACCTACCGCTAGCGGGCACGCTGACGTTTACCCTAAGCGCCGGGCGCGACCCTTGTGCTACTGATCGGTCGCTCGGGCTTCGCGCAACATCTGCAGGACGCGATCGACGGGTAGCGCGTAGACCGTTACGCCGTTTCTTCCCGTCATCGTCTTGGCTTCGAAGAGTGCATCGTAGATAGCGGCTTGCGTCGCCTCGGCCGTCGCCGTGTAGAGCGCGTCCAGCGCGTCGTCGTCTTCGAGCATCGGGCCCTTCGGCGCAGCAACGGTAAAGTCGGCGACGCGTTCGAAAACGCGAGATGTCGAAAACGCAACGATAAGGTCTCCGCTGCCGACCGACGAGGTAAGCCCGGTTCGGGCCATGCCCATGGCGGCCCGAAGGGCGAGGGCTCGCAGCTGGCGGCTGTCGAGCGGTGCGTCCGTCGCGATCACGATGATAATGCTTCCCGATCCCAGCCGGCCCTTGAGCGTAACTCTTTTGGGAAAAACCGGCCGATACTCGTTCTTGAGCCGTTCGCCGACCGGAACGCCGACAACGGTAAGCTGACGCCGGCTGCTTCCGGTATTGTCGTTGACGAGCACGCCGACGCGATAGCCGCCGGCGTCGGTCGGCAAAACGCGCGATGCAGATCCGATGCCGGCGCGGAAACCGAAGGCATTCATCGCGGTGCCGGCGCCGACACTCCCGCGCGCGAACTGGCCGCCTCGTGCCGAGTTGAGCAGCGCGACCACGTCGCTTGCCGTGACCGCACGAGCCTGGATGTCGTTCAGGAGCCCATCGTCGCACTCGGCGACGACCGGGAGCGGCACGTCGTCGCCGCGACCAACGCGAGGATGACGCTGGATCACCCAGCTCACGACGCCGTCGGCCGCCCTTCCCACGTCGAGCGTGTTGGTGAGGACCACGGGCTCCTCGAGATAACCCGACTCCTCGATCCAGTGCGTGCCCGTCAACTCGCCGTTGCCGTTGAAAGCAAAGAAAGCGGCCGAAACCTTGTGATCCCAGGGATCGGCGTTCGGAAGAACCGCCGTCGCCCCGGTCCGAATATCGCTCCCCTCTACCTTGGTAATATGCGCGACCTGGACGCCTGCGACATCGGTAATACCATCGAGTGGGCCGGTCGCGAAGAATCCGAAATGGAAAGGTAAGACAGCGCGCGAGGCCGTTGCCGCAGCCAGCATAATCGCGGCCGTGCCCGGGAATAGAAGCATCCAGCGCATGCCTCTTGCATTGGACGCAGGCGTCGAGGGTCGCCTGCAGGCTCGCCCGTCCGGGCCGGAAAAGCATGGAAACAACTCGTCACAAGGAGGCACGCTATTCTTTCGATTCCGGAAAAACTCAAAGTCGTCAAGCTCTGGGAGAACCTCTCCGTTCCGACCCTGATCGAACATTCGCTGGCTCGGGGTGAAGGCGTGCTGGGAGCTGACGGGCAGCTCATCGTCGACACCCGGCCGCATACCGGCCGTTCGCCAAAGGACAAGTTCTTCGTGCGCGAGCCGTCGAGCGAAGAACACATCGACTGGAGCGAATCAAATCAGGCCATCTCCACCGAACGCTTTGACGCTCTCTGGGATCGCGTGGCGGCCTATTTCTCCGAGCGGGAAGCGTACAGCCTCGACTGCTATGCGGGCGCCGACGAACGCTATCGCGTCGCCCTGCGCGTCTACACCGAGCTTCCCTGGCAGAGTCTTTTCGCGCGCCATCTTTTCATTACGCCCGACCGGGCGGAGCCGGACTTCGTTCCGGAGTTCACCGTCGTCGATGCCTCGCTCTTCTCGGCCGATCCGGAACGGGATGGCACCCGGACCGGGACGTTCATTCTTGTGAACTTCGCGCGGCGCATCATTCTGATTGGCGGCACGCGCTACGCCGGCGAGATCAAGAAGTCCGTCTTTACGGTCATGAACTATCTTTTGCCGCTGCGCGATACGCTTCCAATGCATTGCTCGGCGAACGTCGGACGCAGCGGTGACGTCGCGATTCTCTTCGGGCTCTCAGGGACCGGAAAGACGACGCTCTCTTCGGATTCACGCCGGCCCCTGATCGGCGACGACGAGCACGGATGGTCGGCCGACGGCGTCTTCAATTTCGAGGGCGGCTGCTACGCAAAGGTGATTCGACTCTCCTCTACCGCGGAACCAGAGATCTGGGCTGCTACGCACCATTTTTCCACGGTGCTCGAAAACGTAGCGTACGATGAGGCGACGCGGGCGCTCGACGTAGATTCCGACGCTAAAACCGAAAACACGCGCGCCGCTTATCCGCTCGAGTTCATCCCCAACGTGGTTCCGACGAGCCGGGCCGGTCATCCAAAGACGATCATCATGCTGACGGCCGATGCGTTCGGCGTACTTCCCCCAATTGCCAAACTCTCGCGCGATCAAGCGATGTACCATTTTCTGTCCGGCTACACTGCGAAAGTTGCCGGAACGGAACGCGGGGTCAGCGAGCCGCAGGCGACGTTCTCGACGTGTTTCGGCGCGCCGTTCATGGTGCATCACCCGACCGTTTACGCCGCGTTGCTCGGGCGGAAGATAGACGAGCATGAGGTCGAGTGCTGGCTCGTCAACACCGGCTGGACCGGCGGTCCGTACGGCGTCGGTCACCGGATGGCAATCGCGCATACGCGCGCAATGGTGAACGCGGCAATCGAAGGCCGAATTCCGGACGATTATGAGAGCGAGCCTTTCTTCGGGTTGAGATTTCCGAAGCAGGTTCCCGACGTCCCAAGCGAGGTCTTGAACCCGCGCAACGCGTGGGCCGACAAACGCGCATACGACGAGCAAGCGCGCAAGCTTGCGCAGCTCTTCTTTGATAACTTCAAGCGCTTTGAGAATCACGTTTCGGACTCGATCAACGCGGTTGCAATAAGGCCGCTTGCTCGGTCCTAATCCGGCGTTCAGGCGGCCACCAGGGGGTTACGCTACTATCGACCCCATGAAGATCAACCTCCTGGCCGCCGGCGCCTTCGCTGCCGCGCTCGCCCTACCGCTCGGCGTCTGCGCTCAGCAGCAGGGCCAGCCGCCCGCGTCGGCAGCGTACGGCCATACGACCCCCAGTCAAACCCGAATCCAACATAAGTGGGCAAAACGATTCGGCAACCTTAACCTTTCAGGCGACCAGCAGCAGCACGTTCAATCAATCATAAATCAATACACGCAAGCTCACCCCGAGGGAAGCCCGGTCGACCGAGAAGCGAATCGTGAACTGCGCCGGCAGCTCAGGGGCGTTCTGACGAGCGATCAGCAGAATCAGCTCCATCAGCAAATGCGCGCTCACCGCGAGCAAATGCAGCAGCGCCGCGGACAAAACCAATCGCAAGACCAACAGCAGTATCAACAGGGCCAACCCCAACAGCAATATCAACAGGGCGAACCCCAACAGCAGTATCAACAGGGCCCACCCCAACAGCAGTATCAACAGGGCCCACCCCAACAGTCAAGGGCCAACCCCAACAGCAGGGGCCACCCGATCAGCAAGGACCTCCCGATCAGCAAGGCCCGCCGGACCAAGGCGGTCAAGAACCTTCCGGTCCACCACCGGCATTAAAGTAACGAAACACCGTTAGCCGGGTGACGGCGCGCAAACGACCGAAAGGGTCGGCATGCGCGCCGTAGTTCTTCTTCTCGCCCTCGTTCTCGCCGCAGACGTCGGCGTTTCGCCCGGCTTACGCGTTCCGTCGGGATTTTCGATCGAGACAATCGCGCGAGTCGGCGGCGTCCGCGAACTCGCTGCGCTACCTAACGGCGATCTCCTCGTCGGCACTGCGGGTGCCGCGCTCTACATCGTGCCGGATGCAGAAGGGAACGCAGGCTCGCCGCGCATATTCGCCCGGTTCGACGACGACCTCGCCGCGGGCGTCACCTTTACAGCCTCCCGCCGCGAGATTTACGTGGCGACGATGCATCACGTTTACGCGATTGCCTATAGCGGCGCGAGCAGCGCCGGCCAAATACGTCGAATTGCCGACGTCCGCAGCGGGCCGATTGCGCCCGGATCGGACGGCGACGTTCACACGACGACCTCCGTCGCATATGCCGGCGGCCGCATTTATGCGTCCGCTGGATCCTCGTGCAACGCAACGATGAACGGCGGCCGAAGCCCGTGCACCGAAGTCGACCCCACGCGCGCCGCGGTCTCGGTGATGGAGCCCGATGGCTCGAACTTCGAGCAACGGGCGAAGCGTATTCGCAACGCGATCGCGCTGACGGTCAATCCGGAGACCGGCTCGGTTTGGGTGGGCGACGCGGGGCAGGACGACTTGCAGTCCGGCCACCCGTACGAGTTTCTCGACGATCTCTCCGCGCGTCCGGGCGACGCCGACTACGGCTGGCCCGAATGCGAGGAAGACCACCACGCCTACGTGTCGGGGTACGACTGCTCGAGAACGGTCGTGCCGCTCGTCGTGCTTCCTGCCTACTCGACCGTTATCGGCGCGGCTTTTTATCCCGTTCATCAACTCGGCTCGCACGCGTTCCCGCCGCGCTATCGAGGCGGACTCTTCGTTTCGGTTCACGGTTCTTGGCACCGCGACCGGCACGGATGCTATGCCGCGCCCTCCCGAGTCGTCTTCGTCGCGATGAAAGGAGACCGGCCCGAGCGGCCCGCCGACTGGAACGATCCGACGACTCAGTGGACGGATTTCGTGACGGGATTTCAGAACGGGTGCATGTCGCGCATCGGGCGGGCAACCGGCGTCGCGATCGGCGCAAAAGGTTCCCTCTTCGTCGGCGACGATGAGGCCGGTGCGATCTATCGGGTGCGGCCGCAACGTGCCTGAAACGCTCGCCATTTTGGTCGGCGGCGGTCCCGCGCCGGGCATCAACGGAGTCATCGCTTCCGCAGCGATGGAAGCGTCCAAGTGCGGCTTGCGTCCAATCGGGATCTACGACGGCTATTACGATCTCGCCGCCGGTCGCGAGCCCCAAATCGTTGACCTGACGTTCGATCGCGTTTCGAGGATTCACACCAGCGGCGGCTCGATCTTGCGAACCTCACGCACGAATCCGGCCAAGGACGAAGCAACGCTTCGGCGATGCGTTGAGTCGCTCGCGCGGCTCGACTTGCGATATCTCGTCTGCATCGGCGGCGACGACACGACGTACGGTGCGGCAAAGATTGCGGAGCGCACGCGCGGGCGCATCGGCGTTTCCACAGTCCCGAAGACGATCGACAACGACCTTCCCCTGCCCGAAAATGCGCCGACGTTCGGCTTCGAAACGGCGCGTTCGGTCGGCGCCGGAATTCTCGAAAGTCTGATGGAGGATGCTCGCACCACGGAACGCTGGTACGTCGTCGTCTGCATGGGACGAAAGTCCGGATCGCTAGCGCTGGGCATGTGCAAGGCGGCGGGTTCCACACTCGCGGTTCTACCCGAAGAGTTCGCCGAAAAAACGACCCTCGCAGCAATTGCCGATACGATCGTCGGCGCAATCGTCAAACGCCGCGCGCTCGGGCGACTACACGGCATAGCCGTCGTCGCCGAGGGGATCGCCGAGCTCATTTGGGACGATGTGTCGCGTGGGAACGAGCACCTCGGCCGGGATTCTTTCGGAAACGTGAGCCTCGCCGACGTTCCGCTTGGGACCATTCTGCGCGACGCGATTCGCGCTCGCCTAACCGAGATCGGCGTTGACTCGGTCGTGCATGCCAAAGACATCGGCTACGAACTGCGCTGCGCAAAACCCGTACCCTTCGACGTCGACTACACGCGAACGCTGGGCTTCGGCGCGGTTCGTTATCTCGTCGACGGCGGCAGCGGCGCGTTAATAGCACTCGAGGGCGGAAACGTCCGCCCCGTCTCGCTCGCCGACCTGCTCGACCCGCAAACGGGGCGTATCCGAACGCGTCGAGTGGATCTTCGCACCGAAGCCTATCGCGTCGCCCGCGACTACATGGTGTATCTCGAGCCGGCGGACTTTACCGACCAAATAAAGCTTGAGCAGCTCGCGGCGCAGACCACGCTTCCCGCGTCGCAATTTCGTGCGTTCTTCGAACCGGTCGCGCTGCGCTGACTATTTGACCGTGACTTTCGCGGAGGCGCTGTTGCCGGCGCCATCCGATATCGTGATCCTGCAGGTACCTCCACCGACCGAAGAAACGGCGAACGATGCAGCCGATCCACCTTGAGCGACGGTCGCGACCGCAATATTACTCGATTTTGCGGACCAGCTCTTGTGTCCGGTTTCGCTCACCGACAGATTCCTTTGCTGACCCGGCCCCGAGAATGCGAGCTTGTCCGGCGAAAGGGTGATCGGGTCCGTCACGAGCACGGCGATTTCACCGCCGACCGTATCGACCCAGACGTTCCCGTCGGCGCCGGTTGCTAGCGCGTCGGGACGCACGCCGGCGCCAAGCGGTGGCGTAAACGTCGTCACCTTCTGCGTTTTGGAGTTTACACGGAAGATGTCGCCGTCATTTCCGCTCGCACACCAGGGGTCGCCGTCCGGGCCGCGGGCGCAAAACTGCTCCGTTTCGTTGGAGCTGAACGTCCCGCCGATTGCAAAAGTCGAAATCTTGCCGCTCGGTGTGATGCGGCCCATCATGGGTGAGCTCGTGAGACATGCAAACCATACGTTGCCGTCATTCGCGAGGACGACGGGCGCCGGGATACAGGTAACGGATATCGGAAACATCGTGATCTTGCCGGAAGACGGGTTGATCCGGCCGATTGCGTTATCGGAGGATTCGGCGAACCACACGTTCCCATCCGAACCCGCCGTCACGCTCCCATATTGATTGGTGGAATATCCGCTCGGATAGGCAAACTCCGTGATCTTACCCGCCGGCGTTATCTTGCCGATGTGGTTGAACTCGGCGAACCAAACGTTTCCGTCTGGTCCGAGTCCTAAGCCATCGATCGACGTACCGTCGCCGCTGGGTATTGGGAACGATTGGACTACGCCCTTATCGGTGGCTCGAACGACGTTCGTGGACTCGTCAAGGATGTAGAACTTGTTATCGGCACCGACCGTCATCGAGACGGCGCTGCCGGTCACCGCACCCTCGAGCGAAAACTCCCGGAACGAACGGCTTTCGGTTATACGCGCCAAGCTCGCTGCGTTCTCGTCGATAAACCATAGGTTTGGTCCAAGTACGATCGCGCTGTAGAGCGCTCCAAGGCTGTGGGGAGCGAAGCTAACCCATTGCGCACCCTTCCCCTTTTGCGCAACCTCCGGCGCTACACGCGGCCCGACTTCGGCCGCGGAGCTGTTCGGCACCACCGCCTTTGAAGTAAACGCGCACGCTTCCAGCACACAGGTTAAAGCGAGAAGGCCGATCGATCGTGGGAGCATGGGCGCAGTCCTCCGGTGGGGCACGAAGCGTTCTCGCCCATAACCCAGCGCACCTACGAGACGCCCCCGAGGCGTACGTTTCTGCTAATTCCCGTCGGCGATCGCTAATCTCCGGTCGGGACGATACCGACGCGCTCGACCATCAGCACGACGGCCTTCTCCGGCGAGCGAGGCCTGTGCAGCGTTCCTTTCGGGACCGTGAAGCCCTGATTGCGTTGCAGGCGTACCGAGCCATTCGTCTCGGTATCCAGATAGATCTCGCCGTCCAATACGATGAAAAACTCGTCTTGGTCGTCGTGCTTGTGCCAGGGAAACTCGCCTTTAAAGATCCCGAGTCGCACGACCGCATCGTTGACGGTCGTGAGCGTTCGATTAAACCAGGGCTCGTGCTCCGCTACCTCGGCGGGAATGTCGACGAGCGTAAGCTGGCCATATTTGTCGTCCTCTTCGTTGGTGTACTTGATGCTCTGAAGGTCCGTCATTTGCTCATCACCTCATCGCCTAGCCGCTTTAATCGGCAAACAACCTAACCCTTCGGAGCAACTGAGGCCAGCGACGATCCTAACGCCGGATTACGCGCGAAGGGCGAGGGATGCTGGAAACCAAAACCGGAATAAGGCCGACGCAGCTCACAGAGGTTCAGGGGTGCTATGTCCAGCGGTCACGTCGAACAGTCCGAAGAAGCCGCCGCGGTGTTGCGGATGGCTTTTGCATTCGTCATATCGCAGGCTCTGTATGTCGCCGCGGATCTCGGGATCGCGGATCACCTCGCTCACGGCTCCCTAAAGGTGGAGGATTTAGCAAGCAAACTTCACCTGCATCCTGGCGCATTGGCGCGTCTTCTCCAAGCGCTGGTCGCTTTCGGGATACTCAAGCGCGACGGGGTCCGGTTCGGCCTCAGTCCGACGGGCCAACTCCTCCGATCCAACTCACCGCGCTCACTGCGCTCCACGGTGCGCTTCCTCGTCGGCCCGTGGGCATGGCGTGCGTTCGAACAGCTTGGCTACAGCGTGAGAACGGGTCAACCGTCGTTTGACCATGTTTGGGGTATGTCTAACTTCGAATACTGGGAACGTAATCCCGACGTATCGACCATTCACGACGACGCCATGACGGGGTTGACGGCCACGGAAACGGCTCGGGTGCTGGATGCATACGACTTTTCGCCGTTTCACACCGTTGTCGACGTTGGCGGTGGAAACGGAGCTCTGCTCGCTGCCATTCTTCGACAGCAGCCGGCAGCTACCGCCATTCTGACAGACCTGCCGCACGTAGTTGAGCTTGCGTATTCTCTACTCGAGGAGGCCGGTGTTGCTGCCCGCTGCGAAGTCGTGGGAGGTATTTTTTTGAAACGATACCTTCCGGCGGCGACCTTTATCTTCTCAAGCACATCATCCACGATTGGGATGAGAGCGATCTTCCACGATATTGAGGAATTGCAATCGCGCCATGGGGTCACGTTCGCGTCTCTTGATCATCGACCGCGTGCTGCCTGACCAGCCGAACCCTTTCGACCCGATCGGGTACCTCGTCGACATGACCATGTTGGCACTCACGCCGGGCGGGCGCGAACGAACGGAGACCCAGTTTAGAGCGCTACTTGCGTCCGCCGATTTCGAGCTCGAAAAGGTGATCAGCGTAGGTGGAATCTCCGACATTGTCGAGGCCGAAAGACGCCGGCTTCCCGCTGAACGCCGCGAAGAGATGAGGCCGCCGATAGAATGGTGGGCTCATTCATCGGAAACCTATTTTCGGCTGACCGTCACGCCGACCGGCTCGATCAGGGAGTCGCTGATCGTCTTGGTCGACGCACCTCCGCCGGGGTAGTTGAAATATAAGACGTGCGGTGCGCAGACGTTGCTTGCAATAACCCGCTGTCCTAGAAGCCAAAACTGCAAAACGTCGCACGAGTTCGCAAGCCGCGTCGTGCCGGCGAGAGTTCCCGCGTCGCCGGCAACCGAAAATTGATAAATCTTCGAGGGGCCGTAGATCGACACTTGATCGCCGATCGCCAGGTATTTGCCGTCCCATTGAATCGCCCCGGCCAGAATGATGCTCTGATTTAGCGTGATGGCTTTAGCCGCTTTGCCGGCCGCCGGCAGCTCGGCAAGCTCGTAGGCGTTGTGCATGTCGGTCCCGTCGACGAAAAGATCTCCCTTCCCGTCGTAGCCAATGAAGTAGACTCGAAAGACGTTCGGCGTCGTGTATTCCTTCGGCACGCCGCGAGCGTGCTTGTAGATGGAAAAGCCGCCGGGGCTGCTCGAAGCGGGGTCGTGGAGCACGGCGAGATTCCCGGTAGTCGGATCGACGGCACAACCGTGCGTGAAGCCCGGCTCGTTGAAGGTCTTTATCGGGGTCTTACCGCCGTGTGCGTACTCGAGCAGCTGATTTGCCGAGCCGTTGGCAATAAAAACGTTTCCTGCTGCGTCCACGCATTCGTAGTGCGGCGCCGAGAACCCGGTCAGCACGCCTTTAAGCTCCCCGCGCGGATACGAGTAGACGTTTACGTCGCCGCTGCCAAGGTCGGAAACGTAGAGCAGATCGTGGCGCTTCGCGTCAGGCGCCATCCAGGAATCGCCGCGGAGGGAGCCTTCCGACCCGAGCCGCAGCGCTCGCGTCGCATTCTGCGTTGCCGGCGATGGCAGTTGGGAGAGTTGGGATCCCGCGCTGCCGCCGCATCCAGCTAAAAGACCAATGGGTACCAGAATCCCCAGGGCGACGGGGACCGATTTCGCAATCCTCACGTGGTCTATCTCCAGTCCGAGCGAGCGGCGATGCTACCCGATGACGATAGCAAATAAAAAAGAAGCCCGCCATTTCTGACGAGCTTCTTTCTTTCGTATAATCTGGCACCGTCCTACTTTCGAGGGGCCCTGCGGCCCGACTATCATCGGCGCTGGCGGGCTTAACTGCCGTGTTCGGGATGGGAACGGGTGGGACCCCGCCGCCATGGGCGCCAGAAACCTTTTCTATCCTTGGTCCCCGAGCGCGATGGCGAGCCGGAGCTCGAGCCGATCGCGCCGGGAAGATTTAAAGCTGTACAGAGAAGAACTTTCAGTGTCGCGACGCGCGCACATCGTTAGTTTAAAAATATCCGAGCGATTAGTACCGGTCAGCTCCACGCCTTGCGACGCTTCCACCTCCGGCCTATCAACGTGGTAGTCTACCACGACTCTTCACCCTTGCGGGATTGAGATCTCATCTTGGAGTCAGTTTCACGCTTATATGCTTTCAGCGTTTATCTGATCCGAACATAGCTACCCGGCTATGCTCCTGGCGGAACAACCGGTTCACCAGAGGTTCGTTCGACCCGGTCCTCTCGTACTAGGGTCCAATCTCCTCAAATCTCCTGCGCCCACAGCGGATAGGGACCGAACTGTCTCACGACGTTCTGAACCCAGATCGCGTACCGCTTTAATGGGCGAACAGCCCAACCCTTGGGACCTATTACAGCCCCAGGATGCGACGATCCGACATCGAGGTGCCAAACCTCCCCGTCGATGTGGCGTTCTGCAATCACTTGCAGCGCAGACTATACCTTCATCTCTTTCGAGAGCATTGCGTATTATGGACGCGATAAATTTGCACCGAAAACCGATGCCGCACATCCATCTCGCGCTCGAACGCGCGAAGTCGTTACAGGGAACGTCCGCTAAGCATGCCTTTTACGGTTTAGCCCGCCATTGCCGGCGGCGAAACGTTCTTCCCTCGGTGTTGCCACGAAAATGGTTCCACCGATATGAGCAATGAGTTTGCCATCCGATCACTCGGATGGAGAGCCCTACTTGACTCTTGGGGGAGATAAGCCTGTTATCCCCGGAGTAGCTTTTATCCGATAAGCGACGGCCCTTCCATTCGGAACCGCCGGATCACTTAGCCCTGCTTTCGCACCTGCTCGACCTGTCCGTCTCGCAGTTAAGCTCCCTTATGCCTATGCACTCTGTACGAACGGTTTCTGACCGTCCTGAGGGAACCTTTGGGCGCCTCCGTTACTCTTTAGGAGGCGACCGCCCCAGTCAAACTGCCCACCTGACCATGTCCTACCACCGGATTACGGCGGCTAGTTAGAATCCCAAGATCATCAGGGTGGTATCCCAACGTTGCCTCCCCGACGACTAGCGCCGCCGGATCATCGGCTCCCACCTATCCTGTACAGACAATCTCAGAACCCAAGATCAGGATACAGTAAAGCTTCACGGGGTCTTTCCGTCCTGCTGCGGGTAACCAGCATCTTCACTGGTACTGCAATTTCGCCGGGATCCCCATCGAGACAGTGCCCAAGTCGTTACTCCATTCGTGCAGGTCGGAACTTACCCGACAAGGAATTTCGCTACCTTAGGACGGTTATAGTTACCGCCGCCGTTTACTGGGGCTTCAGTTTGCCGCTTCGCTTGCGCTGACGACTCCCTTTAACCTTCCAGCACCGGGCAGGAGTCAGCCCCTATACGTCTGCTTTCGCATTCGCAGAGACCTGTGTTTTTGTTAAACAGTCGCTTGGGCCTATTTTGTGCCGCCTCCCTCAGCTTTCGTGGTAAACACTAGACCAAAGGAGGCACCCCTTCTCCCTAAGTTACGGGGTCAAATTGCCGAGTTCCTTAACAGGGATTCTCCCGTCGCCTTAGCATGCTCTGCCAGTCTACCTGTGTCGGTGTACGGTACGGGCACCTACGATCTACCTAGGGGCTTTTCTTGGCAGCGTGGAGTCAATCACTTCGGCTCCGAAGAGCCTCGCATTCGCTTCTCGGCGTTACGTGCTGCGGACTTACCTACAGCACCGCCTACCAGCTTGGACGCGCACATCCATCCGCGCGCTGACTTATCCTCCTGCGTCACCCCCTCGGCTCATAGACTTCACCAAACGATGCCCAGCACCGCGAGTCTTTTCAGCGATCGTGTTGTCGCGCTTCGGTCATGGTCCATAGACCACTCCCTCGGCGCTCCTAACGCTCGCTCGAAAATCCTTCGCGGGATTTTGCTAGACACTGTATGGGAAAGTCTAAACGGTCGTCGGTGGTAGCAGAATATGAACTGCTTGTGCATCGCCTACGCTTCTCAGCCTCGGCTTAGCTCCCGACTCACCCTGAGACGATTGACGTTGCTCAGGAAACCTTAGACTTCCGGCGTGCGGGGTTCTCACCCGCATTTATCGCTACTTATACCTGCATTCGCACTTGTGGTTCGTCCACACGTCCTCACGGTCGTGCTTCGGCCTACGCCACAACGCTCCCCTACCGATTATTTTAGTAATCCCAAAGCTTCGGTTCGATGCTTGAGCCCCGTTGGATTTTCGGCGCCCCATCACTCGACTAGTGAGCTATTACGCACTCTTTCAAGGGTGGCTGCTTCTAAGCCAACCTCCTAGTTGTCTGAGCGACGGAACTTCCTTTACCACTGAGCATCGATTAGGGACCTTAGCTGTTGATCTGGGCTGTTTCCCTTTTGACCATGGAGCTTATCCCCCACAGTCTGACTGCTGCGCAGTTCGCCGCGGTATTCGGAGTTTGATTGGGTTCGGTAATCCGGTAAGACCCCTAGCCCTGTCAGTGCTCTACCCCCGCGGGTTAACACACAACGCTAGTCCTAAAACTATTTCGGGGAGAACCAGCTATCTCCGAGTTCGATTGGCTTTTCACCCCTATCCACAGCTCATCCAATGTTTTTTCAACAACAACAGGTTCGGGCCTCCACGTGAGGTTAATCACGTTTCACCCTGGCCATGGATAGATCACTCGGTTTCGGGTCTACTGCAACGGACGAACGCCCTATTCAGACTCGCTTTCGCTACGGCTCCGGCTCAACACCTTAACCAAGCCCGTTACAAGTAACTCGCAGGTTCATTCTTCAATAGGCACGCGATCAGCCTTGCTTGCGCATTGGCCTTTCACGGTTTGTAGGCATGCGGTTTCATGTTCTCTTTCACTCCCCTCCGGGGGTTCTTTTCACCTTTCCCTCACGGTACTAGTACGCTATCGGTTTCCACAGAATATTTAGCCTTGGAAGATGGTCCTCCCAGTTTCAAACGGGGTTTCCCGTGCCCCGCCCTACT
Organism: Vulcanimicrobiota bacterium; assembly: GCA_963748875.1. Classification (GTDB taxonomy): domain Bacteria; phylum Vulcanimicrobiota; class Vulcanimicrobiia; order Vulcanimicrobiales; family Vulcanimicrobiaceae; genus Cybelea. The sequence continues at coordinate 2,382,854 of CAVVKC010000001.1, read as the reverse complement.
CACGAACAGCTCCGCGAGATCGATTGTTTTCGTCTACGAGACTTTCACTCTCTATGGTGCGGCTTTCCAGCCGGCTTCTACTAACGATCGATTTTGTAACTCGCGTCCGGAGATTCGGCTCCGAAACGGCTGTCGTACAACCCCGTTCGTGCAACGCCCGAATGCTTGCACACGTACGGTTTAGGCTCTTCCCTGTTCGCTCGCCACTACTAGGGGAATCTCGGTTGATGTCTTTTCCTCCGGCTACTTAGATGTTTCAGTTCACCGGGTGCGCTCGCTCACGACTATTGAATTCATCGTGGCGTCCATGCCCATGACGGCATGGGGGTTGCCCCATTCGGATATCGCCGGATCATCGCTTCTTAGCAGCTCCCCGACGCTTTTCGCAGCTTGGCGCGTCCTTCGTCGCCTGTGGAACCAAGGTATCCACCTGCATGCCCTTAATTATTTTTTCTAACTAACGCAAAATTGCACCCCCTTCTCGAGCGCAGAACGACTGGTGTCATCCTAAGATTAGGACAACCCCATCCTCCTGAGCTTATCGAAGGAGGCCGCTTTTATGTGTCGCTTGACGCGACACATGAAAGTTCTTCTCTATACAGTTTTCAAGGATCTCTCGCGGAGGCTCGCTCGTTGCGATCCATCCGCGATGCTTCAGAAACGATCCGGCCGTCGACCGAACGCACGAAGCGTCGGTAAACGGCGAGGTTCGTTCCCTCAAGACTGAACAGTGCAGGCGAAACGCGATACGCTTCATGCCTCCAGCCATACGATCGAGATGATCGATAGACTCCTTGGCAATAGGCTACCCCCCATCATCCTCCTCGTCATCCTTAGCGGAGTCGAAGGTGGAATCGAAGGGATCTGTGGTCGACTTAAGGTTTTGGTACGCCATCGCAATCGTGCAAGCACGATCCGATGACATGTACTCCTTAGAAAGGAGGTGATCCAGCCGCACCTTCCGATACGGCTACCTTGTTACGACTTCGTCCCCCTTACCTAGCATACCTTAGACGCCTTGCTCCTTGCGGTTGCACGGGCGGCTTCGGGTACACTAAACTCAGGTGACGTGACGGGCGGTGTGTACAAGGCCCGGGAACGTATTCACCGCAGCGTAGCTGATCTACGGTTACTAGCGATTCCGACTTCATGAAGGCGAGTTGCAGCCTTCAATCCGAACTGAGAAAGGGTTTGTGAGATTAGCTAGCCCTCGCGGGTTCGCGACTCGTTGTCCCTCCCATTGTAGCACGTGTGTAGCCCGGGACGTAAGGGCCATGCTGACTTGACGTCATCCCCACCTTCCTCCGGCTTGTCACCGGCGGTCCCGCGTGAGAGATCTTGCGACCAACACACGGCAAGGGTTGCGCTCGTTGCGGGACTTAACCCAACACCTCACGGCACGAGCTGACGACAGCCATGCAGCACCTGTCTCTGCGTCCGGTTGCCCGGAAACCTAGTCTCCTAGGATTGCGCAGGATGTCAAGCCCCGGTAAGGTTCTTCGCGTTGCGTCGAATTAAACCACATGCTCCACCGCTTGTGCGGGCCCCCGTCAATTCCTTTGAGTTTTAACCTTGCGGCCGTACTCCCCAGGCGGGACACTTATTGTGTTAACTGCGGCACAGATGGAGTCGATACCACCTACACCTAGTGTCCATCGTTTACGGCTAGGACTACCGGGGTATCTAATCCCGTTTGCTCCCCTAGCTTTCGCTCCTCAGTGTCAGGTTAGCCCCAGATGATCGCCTTCGCCACTGGTGTTCCTCCCGATATCTACGCATTTCACCGCTACACCGGGAATTCCATCATCCTCTGACTCCCTCAAGGTCGGCAGTTTCCACACGGATTCCCGAGTTGAGCCCGGGTCTTTGCTTGCGGACTTGCCGATCCACCTACGAGCGCTTTACGCCCAATAATTCCGGACAACGCTTGCCCCCTACGTCTTACCGCGGCTGCTGGCACGTAGTTAGCCGGGGCTTCCTCCAAGGGTACCGTCATTATCGTCCCCTTCGACAGTGGTTTACGACCCGAAGGCCTTCGTCCCACACGCGGCGTCGCTCCGTCAGGCTTTCGCCCATTGCGGAAAATTCCTCACTGCTGCCTCCCGTAGGAGTCTGGACCGTGTCTCAGTTCCAGTGTGGCTGGTCGCTCTCTCAAGCCAGCTACCCATCGGAGTCTTGGTAGGCCGTTACCCCACCAACTAACTAATGGGACGCAGTCCCCTCTCCGTGCGGATTGCTCCTTTCATCGCTCTGGGATGCCCCAAAACGATCGTATGCGGTATTAGCTAACCTTTCGGCTAGTTATCCCCCACACAGAGGTAGGTTGACCACGTGTTACTCACCCGTCTGCCACTGGGTATTGCTACCCCGTTCGACTTGCATGTGTTAGGCACGCCGCCAGCGTTAGTCCTGAGCCAGGATCAAACTCTCCATAATAAAATCATGGAGCCTTTTGACGATGGCTCTCAAACTCTTAGATTTGTTACGAAATCTCGCGACCAAAAATGGCCGGAGACCCACAGACTTTTGCGCTTGCTGCACTGTTCAGTTTTCAAGGAGCGAACACGAACCGCGAGCGATTCCACCGGCCGCGCAGGGCACGGGGTCGCTCGGGGCACGACGGCTATCATATCGCCACCTATATGGCGTGTCAAGGAAAGCCTCAGCAGACTTTCCGGCCGTGAAAGCGGCCGTTACTGGAATGCCTAACCACCCGCCCAGTCAATTGGTTTCAGCCCAGCCGGCCAGGCAAGCACCGAAACGAGGGCTGGGTCTGACTAGCCTGCCGCAAAAGGAGCAACCCATGCTTTTCGACCACGTGGACCTGCGAGTCAGCAATCTTGGCAAGGTGCGGAGCCTTTACGACGCCTTGCTACCGGCGATGGGCTATAGCCGCATCGCCGAAGACGCGGAATCCATCTGCTACTATCGCCCGGGCGAGGACCGCACGGCGGCGTTCTTGGCCCTAGATATGGACCCCAACCATCGCCCGAACGGAACCCGCATCGCCATACGGGCCGCCGGCCGGGCCGAGGTCGATCGCTTGGCCGGCGTTGCCCAGCAGGCCGGCGCGGCGGCCTTCGAGCCGGCCCATGTCTGCACCGAGTATACGCCGTTCTACTACGCAACGTTCTTCGAAGATGCCGACGGCAACAAGCTAGAGATCTGTTACCGCGCGAGTCCGAGTTGAACGCTTCCCATTTGGAATGAGCACCGACTGTTTGTTACCACCAGTTCCGACTGAGCCGGTTCCCGGCTCAGTCGTCCCTATCTAGACTTTGCGAGACATCGTCTTGGCCTGCATGAAGAGCAGCAGATAGTCGCGGCCGCCGGCTTTGCTGTCGGTGCCGGACATGTTGAAGCCGCCGAACGGGTGAACGCCGACCATCGCACCGGTGCTCTTCCGATTGAAGTACAGATTGCCGACGAAAAACTCGTCGCGCGCGCGTTTGATGTTCGCTTCGTCGGAAGTATAGAGCGAACCGGTCAAGCCGAACTCGGTGTTGTTCGCAATTGCAAGCGCATCTTCGAAGTCCTTAGCCTTGATTACCGCCAGAACCGGCCCGAAGATTTCCTCTTGCGCGATCGTTGCGGTTGGCTCGACGTCGGCGATGACGGTCGGCTCCAAGAAGTAGCCGCTGTCGCCGACGCGCTTTCCGCCCGTAACGAGACGTCCCTCGGTCAAGCCGCGCTCGATGTATCCTTCTATCGACTTGAGAGCGCCTTCGTTGACGACCGGGCCCATGAAGTTCGCGGGGTCGCTCGGGTCTCCAACGGTAATCGTTCCCACGCGCCGCCGCAGCTTCTCGACGAACGTATCGTAGACTCGCTCGTCCACGATTGCACGCGAACAGGCCGAGCACTTTTGTCCTTGAAAACCAAAGGCTGAAACGGCGACGCCTTCCACCGCCGCGTCGAGGTCGGCATCCCCAGCGACGACGATCGAGTCCTTACCGCCCATCTCGGCGACGACGCGTTTAATCCACTTCTGCCCCTTCTGCGGCTTCGCGGCCAGCTCGTTGATGCGCAATCCAACTTCCTTCGAGCCGGTAAACGCGATGAAACGAATCTCCGGGTGAGTGACGATCAGGTCACCGATCTCGCTGCCCGAACCAGGAACGAAGTTGACGACACCCGGCGGCACACCGATTTCGTGCAACAAATCGACGAACCACGCGGCGATCACAGCGGAATCGCTCGACGGTTTGAGGACCACGGTGTTCCCGCAGACGATCGCGGCTGCCGTCATTCCCATCATGATCGCTCCTGCGAAGTTCCAGGGCGGAATGATCGCACCGACGCCGAGTGGGATATAGACGAGCTCGTTGCGTTCGCCTTCGAGCGGAACGACCGGCTGCGGTTGCGCGTAGCGGAGCGCCTCGCGCGCATAAAACTCCAGAAAGTCTATCGCTTCGGCGATGTCGCCGTCGGCTTCGACCCAGCTCTTTCCGACTTCGTAGACGAGCAAGGCATCGTACTCAAAACGCCGTGTTCGCAAGAGCTCCGCCGCTTTAAATATGTAGGCCGCGCGTTCGGGCAGATTCAAGCGCCGCCACGACTTGAACGCACGCGCCGCGGCTTCTATCGCCTCGCTAGCTTGTTGCTTCGAGGCCGCACTCGTCGCGCCGACAAGCTCGTCGGGGTTTGCGGGATTGTGCGACAGAATCTTCTTCTCCGTCTCGATCCTGCGCCCGCCGATCACGAGCGGATAATGCTTGCCGAGCTCGCGCTTCACCGCGTCAAGCGCGGAGCGCATCGCCGCAGCGTCTGCCGGAACCTTGAAATCCTTGACGCGCTCGTTTTGAAACGGGGCGATCTCTTGGACGGGTTTCGTGGCTGTCGTTGTCATGACGCTATACTACCAGCAAACGTGCAAGCGGGGCCTGCTTGCTGCGACGCGAAGCCTCCGGCATGCCGGAGTTGGTTGCCGTCGCGATCGCGGCGTTCTTCCTCGGAATCGGGATGGCTGGAGAGCCATTCGAACGCCTCCACGCACTGCTCGCGATCGCGATTTTGCTGCTGATTGCAGTCGCGCTCGACCGCCGGCACTCCCCGCTCATCGCTTTCCTTTTCGGCGTCACCGGAGTATTGCTGACCTGCTACCTCCAGCACGGCGAAATCTACCCGGGAACGGGGATCGTCGGCATCGGATTGGGTGGGCTCGCGGCTGCCTCGCTTGGGCGGCGTTCGGCCCCCGCGTTCGTCGCCACGCTCGGCACGCTCGTCGGCGCGGGGCTCTTCTTCTTACTATAGGGACGCGATGGCCGGGTTGCGCGCGCTGGCGCGCAGCGCGGCGATCAGCGAGCTGGGATCCTCCGCCCGCATAAGCGCCTCACCGACCAGGAAACCGCGCGCACCCGAAGCTCGTAAGCGCGCGATGTCCGCCGCGTCGCGCATTCCGCTCTCCGTAATGGCAAAGATCTCGGGCGGAACTTTCGGCAGCAGGTATTCGCTCACGGCGAGATCGGTCTCCAGCGTTCGTAAATTCCGGTTGTTAATGCCCACCAGGCGTGCCCCTGCCGCGATAGCACGGCGCAGCTCGTCTTCGTCGTGGGCTTCGACCAGCACGTCGAGCGCATACGTCGCGGCTTCAGCCATGGACTCCCGCAGTGTGGAATCGTCCATGCCGGCGACGATCAAGAGCACGCAATCCGCACCGTATGCGGCCGACTGCGCAACCTGATAGCGCGTCCACATGAAATCTTTTCGCAGGAGCGGCCGCGACGTTACCGCGCGCACCTCATCGAGATAGGCGAGCTCGCCGAGAAAATGGTCGCCTTCCGTCAAGATGCTGATCGCGTCGGCCCCAGCCGCGTCGTAAGCGCGGCCAATAGCGGCGGGGTCGAAGCTGCGTGCAATGAGACCGCTCGAAGGAGAGGCACGTTTGATCTCGGCGACGATGGCCCCACCGGGAGCGTCGCGCAACGCCGTAAGGAACCCGCGGCGCTCGCCCATCCGCGCGAGCGCGCGCTCGTGCAAAACCTCGTACGGCTCGCGCGCCTGCTCTTGTTCGAGCAGCGCGGCCTTCGCCGCATAGATCTTCTGCAGCGTATCGATCATACTACGTCGAGGTCGCGGTCGCCGTCGGCGAGGTCGAAGGCGAGATTGACGGCGACGGCGTCGGGACCGGCGCGGGACCAACCGTTACGGTCGAGCCGACCGCAGAATGGAGAATCGTGACGTTTCTTCCAGTCGCACCTGCGGCGAAAACTCTCGTTCGCGGATAGCGACTGGATCGGTTCGCCCCTTGCTGACTGGGATTCCAGAAGTCGTCGAGTGCGCTAACCGTTTCGTTCCCGCGGGTCACGTAGATTTCCGTGGTCTTCGCTCCGATAAAGGTGTTTCCGCCGGTCGAGCCTCCGGCACCGCCGCCGAAGTCGACAGCCCCTCGAATCGGCACCGCAACGACCGGCGAGAGTGCGTCGGCATACGCGTACCGCCCGAATTGGAACGATTGCCCTTCCGCCGTAACGTTAACACTGCCGTCGGTAAGAATGCCGGCGACCTTAGCACTGATCACGGCATCCCCGCCGGAGTGCTCCAACGTAACGGTAGGCGTAAGGGTGCTTGGGGAAGCCGTCGAAAGCGGCACGGTCAGCGCGCCGATCGCAAAGTCGTTGCCGCTAATCCGACAAGAGGTGCACGTAAACGAACCGCCGGCGTCGAGAACGCCGCTGACGTTCGGCAATCTCGATGTGATCCCCGCGTCAAAAGTCGTACTGCCTGCCGCCGTCATACCAAAATTGTTAAACGAGACGTAGGAAGCGCGCGACGGCATGGAAATCGTCGAAGCACCGATGTAGAGGCTACCGAGACTCACGGTCGCCGGCGCGACTTCGAGGGTGGTGTAGAACGAGTGGCGCGGGGCGTGGACGAGGGTCTCGAAAATCTTGTCTTCACCGAGACCGTCAATGAACGAGCCCGCGGTCAGACCGGCGCCATAGTTCGAGCCCGCGATGCTGACCTTCGTTGGAATTACGATCGGAAACTTCTCGCCATTGGCAGCGTTGTAGTCGCCGCTTAAAAGCGTGATGGTAACGCCCATCGGATTTAAGTTCTTCGCCGAAGAAAGCACCTCGACGGCCTTCGTGAGCGTCTTATACGGTTTCGTCGCGCTGCCGTTTCCGCTCGTATCGCTTCCCATCTTGGCATCGACGAAGAGCATCGAGATCAGTCCGACCATCGGGACCGTCGGGCCCGGCTGCCCCCAGCGAGTGCACGCGGTCCCGGCCATCACGCCGGCTACGGCAAACCCCGCGACCACCGCAAAGAAGAGGCGGGCAAACCAGCGACCGCGCATTGCGGCACCCTTTAGCCGCGGCGCACCTTGGAACCTCGGGGAGTCCCGCTGCGCACTCCTGAAGAGATGAAACGATGGTTAGGAAACCCGTACGCTCCATCATCGGTGCGATTGATGCCGCGGCCGCCCGCTGGAACGCACGAAGCTTCGCACCCCGTGCCAGCGTCGTAAATGCCGTCGCCGCGCGTACCGGATACTCGCTTCCCGCCGTCGAGTATGCGGTCGACTGCCTCTTCGGCACACTGCGCCGAGATCGGCTCGAAGCGGTGATCACCGATGAACTTGGCAGCCTTGACGTACTCGATCGCTTCGTCGAGCGCACCGGTCGTCCGCTGGCGCGCGCGCTTCCTCTCGGTCGCGTCTGCATCGTGTCGAGTCGCACGACGATCGGCGTCGCGATTCTTCCGGCCGTTTTCGCGCTCTGTGCAAAATGTGACGTACTCGTCAAAGATCGCGAAGACCATCTGGTGGCAGCCTTCTTCGAAACCTTAGCCGAGACGCTTCCCGAGCTGCGTGATTGCGCGACGGCGCAAATCTGGCACGGCGATGGTGACGCTCACGCGCTTACTAGCTTCGAGGCTGTTGTCGCCTTCGGTAACGATGCCACGCTCGCGCAAATCGCGATGGCACTATCGCCGCGCACGCGTTTTATAGGTTACGGCTCGAAGGCGAGCGCCGGATTCGTCACGCGCGCAACGCTCGAGCACGAGGATGATGCGCATGCGGCGGCGGAGGCCGCCGCACTCGACCTTTCGCTCTACGAGAGCGAAGGCTGTCTATCGCTGCATGCTCTTTTCGTCGAGCGCGGCGCCGTCGTCTCCCCGGAACGATTTGCAGCGATGCTGGCCGACGAGATGCAAAAGGCCGCGGTTGCGTTTCCGGCCGCACCGCGCGACCCAGCCACTGCGTGGCGAATCGCGGCCAGGCGCGACCTTGCGACTTTTCGCGGCGCAGCCGAGCGCGCTGCGTTCGATCCTGACTCGGGTTATCTCACCGTCCTCGATCCGCCGTTTAACGAGCCGCCGCTCTTCTTGCCGCGCGCAATCGGCATTCGCGCGGTCGACCGCGTCGGCGAGGTCGCCGAATATTTCGACCACCACGGCATCTCGATCGAAGCGCTTGCCGTCACGGAAAGCCGGTCCGATCTGCTCGAGCTGGCAACGCGCTTAAGAGCGGCGCGGGTGGCTAAGTTAGGGACCCTACAAGCGCCACCAGCCGGCGCCTTTCACGGCGGACGGCCGCGGATCGCCGAGTTCGTGCGCTGGGTCGGCAACGAGACGTGAGTACGATACCTGGGCCGCGAAGCGCGGCCTTGGCGCGGCGTCTGCATCGCTACGAGCAGCGCAACGTCACGTTTCTCGCGCAGGACTTTCCGGTCTTTTGGGAATCTGCAAGCGGCGCAACGGTAAAGGACGTCGATGGTAACGAATACATCGACTGCAGCGCGGCGTTCGGCGTCGCCAACGTGGGCCACTGCAACCCTCGAGTCTCTGCCGCCGTCGCATCGCAAGCGGCGCGCCTAACGCACGGGATGGGCGACGTACACCCGACCGACATTCGCGTGCGCCTCTTCGAACGGTTAATAACCATTCTCCCTCACGGACTCGTCCGATTTTTTCTTGCGACCACCGGATCGGAAGCAATCGAAGCCGCGCTCAAAACTGCAATGCTCGCGACCGGGAAGTCTCGGTTTGCGGCGTTTCGCGGCGCCTATCACGGTCTCTCTTTCGGCGCGCTCACCGTCGGCGGCATCGAGCGATTCCGCGCACCCTTTGCAAACGCGCTCGGCGGCGACGCGCTCCTGCTCGAGTTTCCCCATGGCCGCGATGAATCGGACGGAAAACGAGCTGCAAAAGAGACGCGTGAGGCGCTGGGTGCCTCCAAAGACCTGGCCGCCCTTGTGCTCGAGCCGATCCAGGGGCGCGCGGGCTGCGTCGTTCCTCCGCCGGGTTACCTCGCCGCACTGCGCGACGTGTGTGACGACGTTGGCATCGTCATGATCGCCGACGAGATCTACACGGGCTTCGGGCGCACCGGCGACTGGTTCGCAGTGAACCGCGAGGGCGTCGTGCCCGACATTCTCTGCATCGGAAAAGCCATGGGTTCAGGCGTACCGATCAGCGCGGCGGTTGGAAAAGCCGCGATCATGGATGCATGGCCGCTCTCCACCGGCGAAGCGCTGCATACATCTACCTTTCTCGGAAACCCGCTCGGCTGTGCGGCTGCATTGGCGACGATTGATGAAATGGAACGCTTGAGTCTTCCGGCACGAGCGGAGCGGATCGGCGAGCGGCTCGGCTTACGTCTCGATCGGCTGCGCGAGAGGAACAACGTCATCGACGTGCGCGGACGCGGCCTGTTTTGGGGCGTCGCGCTTCGCGACGCTGCAACGGCCTTTGGGGTCGTAAAGGAGGCCCTTGCGCGCGGCGTCATCTTCTTGCAATCCGGCGTCGCCGGTGACACGATCGCGATCAGCCCGCCGCTGACCATCGAAGAGTCGCAGCTCGATCGCGCCGTTGAAGTTCTCGAGACCGCCATCAGGAAAGGTGCCGCATGAACTCTAGAGTCGCGTTTTGCATCGTCATTTTGGCCGGGATTCTTCTCGGCTTCGGAAGGCCGTCGGTCGTCGGCGCAAGCGTGCCGCCAATCGTCTATCCGCCGACTCCGCGTACCAGCGACAGCGACAATTATTTTGGTACGACCGTGCCGAACCCGTATCGCTGGATGGAGCGGACGCAGTCGCCCTACGTCAAACGCTGGGTATCGCTCGAAACGGCGCTGACGGCGAGGAGCCTTGCGCCGCTTCCAAGGCGGCTGCCGCTGCGCTCGATCGTGCTGGGTTTGATCTCAGCTACGATCGATTATGTCCCTCAGAAGGGTAAGTACGCGACAATCTTCGGTCGTGACCGCGCCGGCGCAGCGCACACCATTCTCATGGTACGTCGAAACGGAAGGGCGTCGGTGCTTTTCGATCCCGCGAAGCATTGGCATAATTCGTCGATGTATCTAGCAGACTGGTCCCTCTCTCCCGACGGACGTACCGTCGCTTACGCAACGAACGTCGCCGGGGCGGGCTGGTATCGTTGGCATACGCTCTATACGACCGGCGGCGCGGACGGTGCCGGAACCGTCCGCGGCGTCCCTGACTGGGGAGCCATTTGGTGGGCGCGCGACAGCAGCGGCTTTTACTACGGAGGCTACGGATCGGAGCAGCCGCGTAAATCCGGCCTTCCCGTTGGAGAGGGCTACCGGATATTCTTTCATCGTGTGGGAACGCCGCAGTCGGACGATCGTCTCGTCTACGAGCGTCCCGATCATCCGGATTGGCTTGCAGCGGCCGGCGAAAGCCACGACGGCCGGTACCTGATTCTGAGCTCGTACGAGAGCTCGGGAAGTAGCGGCAACCTCGTCGCAATCCGCGAGCTGCACAACGGTCGACCCGCAACGACGCTACTCCGCCCGCTTGGACGCGGTGAGTACGACTACGTTGACAACGCAGGCCCGCTATTCTATTTTTTCACGACCGCGCGCGCACCGCGCGGAAAGCTCGTGGCAATCGACCTGCGCGATCCGCACGTCGAACGGAACGTTATCCCACAGCGGACGGCCGTCCTCGAAGGCGTGAACGCAGTCGGCGGACGCTTCATTGCACTGTACCTCCGGGACGTTAACTCGGAACTCGGCGTCTTCGATCGTACCGGCAGACCTCTGCACTTGATCGAGCTTCCGGGCGTCGGATCCGCGACCGACGTGTCGGGCACCGTCGACGATCCCATCGGCTACTACCAGTTCTCGAGCCTGACGCATCCGCCGACGGTCTTCTCATACGACGTCCGGACGAACAAGAGCACGGTCTACTCCCAAATGCCGGTCCCCTACGATCCCGCCCAATACGTCACCGAAGAACTCTTTGCGACGTCAACCGGCGGCGCGCGCATCCCGGTTTTCGTCGCCCATCGGCGAGACATCAAGCTCGACCACGATAATCCGACGCTGCTCACGGGGTACGGTGGGTTCGGCTTCCCGTATACGCCGATTTGGCAGAATTTTAGCGCGGTCTGGCTTGCCAACGGCGGCGTTGTCGCCATCGGATGCGTTCGTGGAGGCGGAGAGTACGGCGAGCAGTGGCATCGCGCAGGTATGCTCGGTAACAAGCAGCACGCATTCGATGACTTCGCCGCCGCCGCCAATCTTTTGATCGAGCGCGGCTTCGCGTCACACTCGACGCTTGCCGCATATGGGTACTCCGGCGGCGGATTGCTGGTCGGCGTCACCGAGGTCCAACATCCAGCGCTCTTCAGCGCCGTCGCTGAGGAGGCTGGTCCAGTAGATGTCTTGCGCGGGTACACGTACGGCGGCGAATCCGCCTGGACCGGTGAGGTCGGATCGCCGATTGGCGGTGCGGCGCAGTTCAAATGGCTCTACGGGTATGCGCCGCTCGTTGCGATTCAAAAAGGCGTCTCCTATCCCGCGACGCTGGTCATGACGTCCGAAAACGACGTACGCGTTTCACCCGCTCACTCGTATAAGTTCGCCGCAGCTCTTCAGTGGGGACAGGAAGCACCAAATCCGATCTTGCTTTACGTAGCCAGGAACCGCGGCCACATTAGAGGCTCAAAAGCTTCCCTGGCAGGTACCCTCGGCGACACCTTGGCATTTCTCTTCGCTCATACCACGCCGGTGCGTTCACAGTGAAACGTTACCGCATCGGAATCGTCGGCGCTGGGTTCGGAGCAAGAGCTCACCTTCCGGCGCTCACCAACCATCCGCGCTTCGAGGTCGTCGCGATCGCGTCGCCATCGAGCGCACTGCGAGTTGCGCAAGAAGCGAATATTCCGCACGCGTTTCGGTCATGCGCCGAAATGGTCGCTGATTGCGAGATCGATGCCGTGACCGTTGCGTCACCGCCCTTCGCCCATCGCGACGACGTCTTTGCAGCGCTGGCTGCGGGCAAACCTGTGATCTGCGAAAAACCGTTTACGCTGCGGGTCGCTGACGCGGTGGCACTCGTCGAGGCCGAGAAGAGCGTGGATGTCGCCTGCGGGGTCTGCCACGAGTTCCGATTCGTCCCCGAGACGATCGCTCTCAAAGAGCTCGTCACCAACGGCCATCTCGATCCGCTTCGAAACGTCGAGCTCACGCTTCTTCGCGCGTCGCTACGCCGTCACGAGCGCCGCGCCCGCGGGTGGTGGTTCGAACGCGAGCGGGGCGGCGGCCTGACGGGCGCCATACTCTCCCATTTGATCGATCTTGCCAACTGGCTCGCAGGCCGGCCGCCCTTACAGGCAGTCGGCTTTCTGCGGCAGGCGAATCCGCAACGAGTTGACGAGCGCGGCAACTTCGAATCGAGCGTCGACGATGCCGGCTTCGGGCTGCTCGACTACGGCGAGGGTCTCGTCGCGCGGCTCTGTGCCGACGGAGCGACTGCTCTCGAATCGTACACGTGCGCCGTACATGGCGAAAAGCGCACCGCGGTCGCGAGCGGAGCGGACATACTCGACCTCACGCTCTATGCCGTCGACGGCGACAAAACCGAGGAACTGGAGTGCAAACCCTCACCGTATCGGCTCTTTGCAAGCTTCGGTCCCAACGTCCCGCCGTTAATGGAGCTTTACGACGAGTTCGTCAACAAGATCGAAGCCAAACCCAACGCGTTGCCGAGCTTCACGGAAGCGCTTCGTACGCAAGAAACGCTCGCCGCCGTCGGCTACGAGGTCTGACCCTTCAGGTGCCGCCAAAGGCTCCCCAGCGCGATCGTGGTCGCACGCGCCACAATCGCCTCGCGCTCGCCGCTTAACTGGTAGCGCCGGGCGGTCGCAGTTCCGTCGGCGGCGTCGAGCGCGACCCACACCAGACCGATCGGTTTCTCCACCGATCCTCCGGTCGGGCCGGCGATGCCGGTTGTGGCGAGCGAAACGTCCGCGCCAAGGCGCTTGCGAACGCCGCGAGCCATCTCCCGCGCCACCTCTTCGCTAACGGCACCGACGCGCGCGATCGTTTCCGCTCGAACGTCAAGTTCGGCAATCTTCACCACGTTGTCGTACGCGATCACGCCGCCCAGAAAGCTGAGCGACGATCCGGACACGCTCGTCAATGCCGCCGCGATGCGTCCGCCGGTAACCGATTCCGCAATCGCGAGCTTTTGGCTACGCGATTGAAGCAGCGCGTGAATCGCGCCGGCGGGCGTCTGGTCATCGCGCCCGAAGACAAAGCCTTCCAATCGGCGCTCGAGCTCGTGCTGCAACGGCGCAATCATCGCCTCGGCCGCCCTCGCCGAGGCCGATTTGGCCATGATCTTGACGTCGGCTCGAAAATCGTGCGCGAGCACCGCGATTTTTGGATTTTCGGAAGCTCGAAAGAGATCGGCGATGCGATGGTCGATCTCCGATTCGCCCAAACCGATCGTGTGAAGGACGCGCGTCCGGATCGTTTCGCCGCTCCCCAGGCGATCGCACAGAAACGGCACGACCTGTTCGACGAGCATCGGCTTCATCTCGCGCGGCACACCCGGCATGCAGGCAACGAACTTTCCGTCACCTGCAAAGGCGATGAACCCGGGCGCCGTCCCGTTCGGATTGTCCAACGGAAGGCTCCCGCGCGGCAGCTCGGCCTGCTTGCGGTTATTATCCCGCATCGGGCGTCCGAGTTCTGCAAAGAGCTCCTCCATCTGGCGCAGCGCCGGTTCGTAGAGCTCGGTGCCGAGTTCGAGCGCCTTGCAGACCGCCTCCGTCGTAAGGTCATCAACCGTCGGGCCGAGGCCGCCCGTCGTCACGACGCCATCGGCGCGTCCCAGCGCCGAACGTAGCGAGGCGGCGATCCGCGCGACGTTGTCGCCGACGGCGTGCGTCGCATGAACGTCAATGCCGTTTTCTGCCAAGCGCTGCGCGATGAAGGCGGTGTTGGTGTCGAGGAGCTGCCCAAGCAACAACTCCGTACCGACTGCGATCAGCTCAACGCTCGGCATCGCGTTCGTCAAACCAGTGCGGGTACTCAAAACGCACGTCAGCCCGGAATCCCCGGGCCGCCTCGATCATCGCCGTGCGCCGAAGGCTCGACTCATCCGGCTCCGGATGTGCCGCGTGGGTTTGCTCGCGGCGGCGAGCCAGAATCTCGATGAAACGAGCAAACCGTTCGTCCATCGCCCGCTGTAACGCGTTCTTAAGCGCCTTGCCAACCCGCGGTGCGAGACCGGCCGTCGAAATTGCGACGCGCACCGGGCCGGCTTTCGCGATTGCCGCCATCGCTACGAAACCGAAGCGTGGTTGATCGATGCAGCAGAGCAGGAAGCGATGCCGGTCCGCAAGCGCTCGCAGCCGGGCAGAGAGCGCGGCGTCCTGCGGCGTCGAGATGACGAAGAAGGCGTCCGCGACGTCTTCATCCCGCAGATTCTGCGGATCGAAGATTCGCCGCACCTGCGCGCCGGCTTCTTCGAGCGCGGCGCTCTTCTCGACCGCTTCGCGGTCGTCGGCCGTGCCGATGACGACGCAGGCGCGACCTTCGAGATTCAGGCTTACCGGAAAAAATGCTTTACGCAGATCAGTAGTCCACCGGGCGGAGGTAGAACTCGTTGATGGCGGTGCTGCTGAGCATCGCGGTCGTCGGCAAGTGCCGCTTCCAGTGAGTTGAATCAACGCGGCCGCGAATCAGCGCTACTTCCTGGGGAGAGAATCCGTGCTCGACGAGCTGTCCGTCGGAGTAGCCGAGCAAGAGTTGCGCGAGGATCGCGTCGGCCCGCGCGTAGCTTATTCCAAGGTCGGCTTCGTCGGTTTGGTCTGCCTGCAAATCTGCAGTCGGAGCCTTCTCGATCAATCGCTTGGGGACGCCGAGATAGCCGGCGAGCTCCCAGACCTGGCTCTTGAAGAGATCCCCGATTGGATTTACCGGTGGCGTATCGTCGGCGTGCCACGTGAAGTAACCCAAAAGGCGCTCGGTCTTATTTCCAGTGCCGACCGGCAGCGCGTCGAGCTTCGCGGATTGATCGAACAGCACGACCATCCGCGTGCGCGCCATGACATTCCCTCGACGCCGTGCGTCGGCTTCCGGCTCGAACTGCAGGTATCCGTCGACGGCGGCGGTGATTTCGATCGTCGCGCATGGAACGTTTAAGGCGTCGACCACGAGCTGCGCGTCGCCCAAGCTAGAAGGGTGCGACGTCTTATACGGCATGCGAATCGCGTAGACGTTCTGCGGGCCGAGCGCGCGCGCGCAGAGAAACGCCGTCACCGCCGAGTCGACGCCGCCGGAGAGACCGACCACCGCGCGCGGGATGCCACGACGAGCGATCAGCTCGTCACGTAGAAAGGCGACCAGCCACTGCGTCGTAACGACGGGATCGATCCCAGGCGGCCCCGTCGACGGGCAGGGCTCAAAGACCGGTAGCGTCATAGTGGCTTCGCGGTAGGGGAAGATCGTCGTCTCGCAGCAGATCCGGCAGCACCGCTTCCAAATCGCCGAGCAGCGGCAGTCTCGCGCGCGCAAGATCGATCTCGCGCAGGTCCAGGTCGGCGCGCACGATGCCGGCCTCGGACGCCGGAGCTTGCACGAGGATACGCCCGCGGGGATCGATGATGCATGACGATCCCTGCATTCCCTTTCCGCCCTCGAATCCGGTAAGGCCCGCATAAAGCACGTAGACTCCGTGCTCCAGCGCCGCCAACCGCAGTATGTCGCGCCAGCGCCGAACGCTCTCGAGCTCGCCGTCGCCGTCACCTTCGATACCCCGCCCCGGCGAAGCGCTGGGAATGATCAGAACTCGCGCGCCTTTTACCGCCGCAATCGTCGGAACGATCGCGTGCCAGGCGTCCTCGCAAATCAGTACCGCCGTCTTTCCGAAGCGCGTCTCGAATACGCCGACGCTATGCCCGCGTGAAAGAAAGCGCTCTTCGTCGAAAACGCCATAGGTGGGCAAGAATATCTTGCGATGGAGGTGTACGATCTGCTCGCCGTCAGGATTGACCTGCAGATAGACCGCGCTGTTATAATACGTCCCGCCGTCGTTCTCGAAGAACCCGGCCGCGAGGTCAACTCTTTTCCCGCCTGCCGCCCGCCACGCCCGCGCCAGGTCGCGCGCGAAGTTTTTCGCCGAAAGCGCGAGATCGTAGACCGCGCCTTCCAAAAAATAGCCTGTCAGCCCAGCTTCCGGAAGCACGACCAAATCGGGTGGATCGGCGGTAAGCTGCGCGAACGCGTCCTGCGCGTCGGCCAGATTTCGGGCATACTGGCCCTTCGCCGGCTTTGTCTGCAGCAACGCTGCCCGCAGCTGGAGCGGCGCGTCACTCACCGCTCAGGCTCGTTGCCAGCTCCACCTGCTCGTCGCCCGGAATCTTCTGGCCCAGCTCCGCCGCGCACTCCTCGGCCGGGTAGGTCCAGATCTCCGCGAGCGTAGGATGCAGGTGCGGAATGCGCATGAAGCGCTCGACGGTCGCATCAAACGTCATGGCCACGATGATCTCGTGAATCAGCTCCGAGGCTTGCGCTCCCAGCACCGCCGCCCCAAGAATTTCGGCCGCCGTCGCGATCCGCCATCATCTTCACGAATCCCTTGGTCTTACCCAAGCATTGCGCCTTTCCGTGTTCCGCAAAATCGTAGCGTCCACGAACGTAGGAGATGCTCTTGCGCGCAAGCTCCTTTTCGCTCATCCCCACCGCGGCGAACTGCGGATCGCAAAAGACCGTGTGAGCCGCGGTCAAGCGATAGTCGGCGCGTTCGTCTAGATTCAGGCACGCGTTACGGGACGCAACCTCGCCTTGATAGATTGCGACGTGCACGAGCATGTACTCTCCCGTTACGTCGCCGACCGCATAGACGTTGGGATTACTCGTACGCAGGCCGCGGTCGACCGCGATCCCGCCTCCCGGTTCGACCCCGATGCCGGCTTTACTGAGATCGAGCCCCTCGGTATCGGGGGCGCGGCCGAGCGCGTAGAATATTTCCTCGGCGGCGACCTCGCGCTCGACGCCGCCATGAAGATATCGCACGACTTTTTCGGCGCCCCGGCGCTCCGCGCTGACGAGCGACGAATGCGCGATCACCTCGATGCCTTCTTCCCGAAAGTACTGCGTGAGCGCGTCCCCGACGTCGTCGTCGCTATGGGTCAGCAGGTGTCCGCTGCGGATGAGCATCGTCGTCGTCGCCCCCATGCGCGCTAGGAACTGACCAAGTTCGCAGGCGGTGTAGCCGCCGCCGAGCACGACGACCGACTTGGGAATCCGCTCGAGATCGAGCACCCCATCGCTGTCAACGTAGCCGGTCTCGGAAAGGCCGGGCAGCACGCCCGGAGGTACGATGCTTCCCGTGGCGATAATGAACTTCGGCGCCTCGAGCAAGAGATTCTCGCCTACCAAGAGCTGCCCGGGCGAAACGAAGCGCGCCGGCCCGAGATAGAGCGGGAATTCCTCGATTCCCTCGATCCGGTAATCGGCGAAACCTCGCACCAGCTCGCGTTTCCGATTCGCGATGAAGGGCATATCCGCGCCAAGCGTCTGCAACTCGATGCCTAACGCGCGCGCCTCGCGCGCATCCGCTAGCGCGTCGCTCGAAGCGAGCAGCGCTTTGCTCGGCATGCAGCCGCGCAAAATGCAGAGCCCTCCAAGCGGCCCCTTGTCGACGAGCGCGACGTCGCAGCCGACGTCACGTGCAGTGCGCGCGGCCGCGTACCCCCCCGAACCGGCACCGACGACGATCAGGTCGTGGCGGCGAACTCGATCCGGCATTACCGCCCGTGCGGGCGGGCGCCGAGCCGATGCGTCGATTCGATAAACCGTACAGTCCCGCTAGAGTGAACGAGAATCGAATGCGTCCTCGCCTGGTTCCCGAAAAATCGAACGCCGCGAACCAAGTCGCCGTCGGTGATGCCGGTAGCGCAGAAGATCACGTCGTTGCTGCGGACGAGGTCGTCGAGCTCCAAAATTCGCTCGATATCGCCAAAACCCATTTCGATCGCGCGGTCAGTCTCGGATTGATTGCGTGGCTCGAGCCTACCCATGAAGTTTCCGCCGAGGCACTTGATAGCGGCGGCGGCCAGCACGCCCTCGGGCGCGCCGCCGGTCCCCATCGCGATGTGAATTCCAGTTGACTCGATCGCGGTCGCAATGCATGCGTCCACGTCCCCGTCTGAAATCAAACGAATTCGAGCCCCCGCCGCGCGTACTTCGCGGATCAGCTCGGCATGGCGCGGACGATCGAGAATGATCACGCAAACGTCGTTGATCGGTTTTTCCAGCGCATTTGCGACCGCTTCGACGTTCTCGCGCACCGGCGCATCGATATGCACGTAGGGTGCCGCCTTAGCGCCGACGGCCAGTTTCTTCATGTACGTGTCGGGCGCGTGCAGCAGGCCGCCGCGCTCGGCAATCGCCATCACCGCGATCGAGTTCGGCAGACCGTTGGCGACGAGGTTCGTCCCCTCGACCGGATCGACGGCTATGTCGACCTCTTTTCCTCCGGTGCCCACCTCCTCGCCGATGTAAAGCATCGGCGCCTCGTCGCGCTCGCCTTCACCGATGACGATGCGGCCGGCGATCTCCATGTCCCCCAACGCTTCCCGCATCTTCTCGACCGCCGCACCGTCGGCCGCGTCACGTTCGCCGCGACCCATCCAGCGCGACGCGGCAAGCGCCGCACTCTCGGTCACCTTCACGAAGTCGAGCGAATGAACCGGATGGTCCAGCACCGCTCGCATAACAGATCGAGGCATTCATTGGCCTGCTACAAAGGGAAGCGGCGTATTTCCTGTTAAAGTCGTTCGGGCGTGTTCGCCGGTACCACACTTTCGCGACCCTTGCACTCCCGGTTCGTCCACTTCGCCGACATCTTCGCGGCCGGCTGGCCGGCGATGGCTGCGGTTGCGAGCGCTGGTCTCACTTTGGGATTCTTCGGCTGGTACGCGCTCGTCGTCCCGCACCATCACGGTTTCCTCAGCGAGGTCGGGCTCTTCGCGGGCTTGGTTGCAGGCCTGCTCGTTTCGGCGACGCTCTGGATGGGCTACGCGCACTACTTTTCGCGCCGAGCCGGAATAACGCTCGTTCGTTCGTTACGCTACGACGCGCTGACGTGGCTACCGTTCGTACTTCTCTGGCTCACGTTCTTGTTACCGCCGCAGCTGACGCACGGCGCGCGTCTCTTCCTCGCGGCCATCACGCTGGGGTGTGTGGGCAAAGTCCTAATCGCGGCGCGATTCAATCAGACGGTGCGCGAGGTTCTGATCGACTTTGCCGCAACGCGCGCGGCGATCATCGTCATTGCGGAGCTAGCCGCAGTGATCATCGGACAGCGCTCGGGAACGCACGTCCAAGAGTCCTCGCACGTTCTCCTTGCGGTTTGGGGTCGTTGGGACGCGGTTCACTATCTCGATATCGCGACCAAGGGCTACCGCGGCACCAACATGGCGTTCTTCCCGCTCTATCCACTGCTAATACGGATCGTGGGGTCTCTCGCCGGCAATCACCTTGTCGCCGGACTGCTGATCTCGAATGCTTCGTTCTTCTTCGGACTTCTCTATCTGTACAAACTCCTCGAGCACGAATACGATCGCGCGGTATCGCGGCGCGCGATCTTTTACGTCTCGATTTTTCCCACCTCGGTCTATTTCACCGCGGTTTATACCGAATCGCTCTTTTTCATGCTAACGGTCGGGTCGTTCTACTACATGCGCGCGCACCGGTGGTGGTTCGCGGGCGTCTTCGGCTGCCTGGCAGCGCTTACGCGCGTCGAGGGCGTTATTCTGGTCGTGCCCTTCGTAATCGAGTGGGCGGCTCAGGATCGCTCGCTGCGCGTCAAGACGATCTACGATCTTGCGGCCGGCCTGCTAATTCCGCTCGGCCTCGCCGTCTACATGGCCTACCTATGGGTCCTGCGAGCCGATCCGCTGTACTTCTCGCACGTCCAGATTCACTGGAACCGGCACCTCGCGCCGCCGTGGATTAGCGTCGAGAATGCTTTCGGCAAGCTAATCCATGGATCGAGCGCGCAGCTCGCCGCCCACCAATCGCTCGAAATTGGGTTCACGCTGCTCATGATCGCCGTCTTGGTCGGCGGTTGGCATAGCCTGCGTCCATCGTACATCGCGTACATGGCGCTATCGATCCTCGTGCCGATGTCAACCTCGAACCTAATGTCCATGCCCCGGTTCGCCCTCGTCCTCTTCCCGATGTTCGTGATCCTCGCGCGCTGGGGCGAGCGTCCCTGGGTCAACAACGTAATTCTTGCCTTCTCATTGCCGCTGCTGGGGCTCTTTACGGTTCTCTTTGCCGATTGGTATTGGGTTGCGTAGGCGCGGCGTCCGGCAATTCCTCAAATTCGGAATCGTCGGCGCCTCTGGAACGGTCCTAAACTTCATCGTTGCGCACGTCCTCGAGAAAACGACGTCTCTCTCGTGGTTCGTAGACTTCGCGATCGGCTTCATGGTCGGCGGCATCTCCAACTATATCCTCAATCGGATCTGGACCTTCGGTTCGCAACGCAATCCCTTTATCGAAGGCCTGCAGTTCCTGGCGGTTTCGACGATCGCTCTGGTCTTCGGCGGGATCGTCTTTTCGATTGCTGCACGAGCGAACTTTCACCACTTCACGACGACCTGGCTCGTTGCGACCCTATCCGGAGTCTTCGTCAACTTCTTCCTCAACAAGTATTGGACGTTTAGGCATCTCAATTGAGTTCGCCGTATAGAGCACGCGTTGCCCCAGCGGCCGCTTACTGGTGGATTGGGTTGATCGGGGTGCTGCTCATTGCGTCGGTATTGAGGCTTCACGGGATCCACGATCTCATTCTCGACCATCCGGGCTGGCGTCAGGGCGACACGGCGGCGATCGCGCGAAACTTCGCTCGGCTGCGCTTCAACATCATGTACCCGCAGACGCTCTACAACGGACCACCGCCAAACTACGTCGAGCTCGAGCTTCAGATCGTGCCGTTTCTGGCCGCTTCGCTCTACAAGGTCTTCGGCGTGCACGAGATCTTTGGCCGGATCATCGCACTGATCTTTAGCCTCGCGACCGTCGCTACGCTCGCGTACTTTGCCCGCTGGCTATTCGGCAGCGCGGTGGCCGGACTCGTTGCGGCGTTCTTTTATGCGGTCTTTCCAGGCAGCGTCTACTACGGACGAACGTTCATGCCGGACTGCGCGATGGTCTTCTTCTTGACGGCGGCGCTCTACGCAACCGCGCGCTATTTTGACGAGGATGCGGACCTCTCGCTTCGCGGTTTAGCGAGCCCGGCCGCTCTCCTCACGCTGGCTTATCTCGCAAAACCGGTTGCGACCCTAGCTCTCGTGCCGTTGGTCGGGCTGTTGGTCGCGCGCCTGCGCTCGGGCCGCCCGACACGCCCGCTCTCGGTCGCGATCGTCTTTGCGGTACCACTGCTCGTCCTCGCGCTCTACGATCGACGAGTCGACTCGTACGCGGAGTGGCATTGGGCTAGCGGCATCACGCGCCTGCACGTCCTTCCGGCGCTTCGCGGTGCGTTGACGAGCGGTACGGGGTTCGCAATGAAACTTACGCAACTTCGCGAGGTTCTGGGCATGCTGCGCAGTACGCTAGCCGGCAGCCTTTCCTTCGGGCTTGCGATCGTCGGTTTCGTCGCGTTGCCATGGATCCCGGCGCGCGGCAAAGCTATGCTCTGGGGCTGGTTGGCCGGAGGCTTGATCTACCTTTACGTCGTGGTGACCGTCGAACGCGTCGACTACTACATGCTTCCCCTGCTGCCGCTCTTCGCGCTGGTCATCGGCGGCGTCGCCGGCGCTTTTTCGGCCGCAGTACGCACCGAGGCGCTAGCGCCGGCAGCGCGGTACGCGTTGCTGGCGATCGTCCCACTGCTTGCCCTCGCGGCGCTCGTCGGAAGCCGCGCGCCGGTTGCCGCTTATTACGATTACAACAAACAGGCCTATCGAAACGCGCTCCTTCTGGATCGAAGGCTGCCCCAAAACGCGTTGATCGTCATCGGCCATTACGGCCCAGACGTACAGTACTACATCGATCGATTCGGATGGCAGGAAGATCCCGCCCTGTGGACTCCATTCGACGAAGAGAGCGCAATCCGCAAGGGCGCGCGCTATTTTATCTCGATCGAAGATAACCGCTTGCGGCTCAACATGGAGCTCTGCGCGTGGTTGCAGCGTTTTCCGGTGTTCGACGCGGGAGGATGGCCCGTCTACGAGACCGATCCCGCCAAGGTCTCGCCGCAAGCCGACGGCTTCTGGCGCGAATTTCGACGCGCCGAACGCGCCGGATCCGGGAGAGCGTTCATAGACGCTCATCAGCGCTGCCGCGTTACCGGCCCAGAGAGTTGAAGGTTTCAAGCAAAGCACGAAACGCCTCCGGTCCAACCGCGATGCTGCCGCGAAACGGATAATCAAGCGCTACGATTAGGAAGAGCACCAAGCCGATCATCAGGCTGAGGCCTCCCACCATCAGCTGCTGCATGACCTTTTTGTCAAAGCCGAAGAGATAGGTAAAGGCCACCGTTACGAAGGCCCCCAGCATCAGCACCGCCCACATGACCGCGTTGATGCCGGTGGAGTCCAGCGTCAAACGGCTCTCTCGATCGATGAGCGCCGTGTCCATTGCTGAAAGCATTTGAGCGTCGATCGCCTGCAGCCCAAACGAACTGACCGGAAGCGCGCGAACGCTTCGGTCGGTCGACTCAAGCAGCTGGTCCGAAACGCGCGAGCTTCCGCCTTGGCGCAGCCGGGGCCATTCGTCGCCCACGACCGAGCGGACATACGAGCGTAGCAGCGCTCGCAGCCGGCCACCTTGTGGGAACGAATCGGCGTCGCGGTAGACCGTCGCCAGCGCACTGGCCTCCTCGTAGCTGCGCGCTTCGGCCTGCTGAAACCGCTCCCACGCGCCGACCGCAACGAAGGCGAGTAGCACCGCGTAAATGACGCCGATCACTGCGAGAATGAAACCGGCGCGGTCGTTATGCGCGGTTCGAACCTCTACCGACGTGAACCGCGCGACGAGATACCCAATCGCAAGCGAGACGAGAACGAAGCTGCCGATCACGACCACCCCGGCCGTCACGGTTGAGAGGGTGCTCAACCAGTTGATCACGCTGTGCGCGCTTCCGTCTCTCAGGGTAACGGCAACAGCGAACCGGCGCCGAAGGTCGTCGACTCGGTCGCTTCCGGCACGCCCGAAGTAACCAGCTGGCGGTAGAGGATCAGCCGGTTCGTATTCCTGGCAACCTCCAACTGCAGTTCGTAGCTGCGCTTGATGGCAGCCACGAGCTCGCTTGCGTCTAATGTGTTTCCGAAGCGTCTCAAGTTTCGCAAGAGCAGCGCGTTGGTCGCATCGAGCTGCTTGAACGCACGCTGAAGCTCGAGACCCGCAGCGCGATAAGTCGGGTAGTTCGAGATTACGATTTCGCGCTCGAGCTTCGCCTGACCGATCGTCGCTTTGAGGGCGGCAAGGCGCACGCTCTCCGGGTCTACCGCGAGGCCATCGGCGACCGTCGTCGTGGCGTCGTCGAACGCCCCTTTCGTATATTCGATCTCTGCGAGCTCTGCGGTTGCCAGTACGAACCCGGCGCGCGCCCGCGCGTCCTTCGGATTGACGCGGAGTGCGAGCCGGTAGGCGAGCTCGGCATCAGACGCATCGCCCGCCGCAAGTGACACGTCGCCCTGATGGACGCGCGTATCGACGATCCAGCGCTCGATCGAACGCGCGCATCCCGTCAGGAGCACCGCGCCAGCGGCTATGGCGAAAATTCTAGATGTGTGCATGCATGGCAAAGAGTGCGACCACTTTGATTAGCACGGCGGCGGGGTAGAGGATGGCCTGAGAAATTAAGGACCCCACGATGGCCGTGAGGGATAAATAGAACACCATGGAGCGGACTTCCTCGACCGAACGCTTTCCGTGGATCGCCTGATCGGTAATCATCGACGACGTCGGATCGACGAAAAGGGTGAACGCGATGGTCCCGATCCCATTAATGACGCCCGAGAGCCCGATGGCGGTTCGCGCGACCGTCGGGTCGAGAACCGAGGCGAGGTACGACGCTTGAACGCCGATCGCGTAGACGCACATGACCACCGTGTTGAAGATCAGCAAGCGCTTAGGCAAGACGCGCCAATTGAAGGCGCGCAGCTCGGCGAGCCGGGGCAGGCGCACCGACTTCAGCACGTCGCCGATTACCGCCGGCGATGCAAGCCGTATCAAGGAGTGTGGAATAGAACCGCGCGCCTCAAACGAGCGTACGCCGCGCCGGAAAAGGTAGGTGAACATCGGCAAAAGCAGCGAAAATGCCATCATTCCGAGCGTCCCCGCCAGTACCACCAATCGAAGCTGCAGCTCGAAGACGTGATGCCAGACCGCGACCGCTACCGTAGCACTTCCCGCTTGGTCCGAGAGCGGCCCGATGAAAAACGCCATGAAAAGGTTCGCCAGCCGCCCCGTGGTCACCAACAGATTGAAAAGCGAAATTGACGTCGCTATTCGCTTGGTCTGCACGCCCGCAAGGCGCGCGGCGTACGCTCCGATCGTTACGCCTTGAACGACGAAGGTGATGAGCATCGCCCCGACGAGCTTGCCCGACCATAAGTGCGGCGTCACCGCAGACGCAAGCACGCTATGCGGCGTACCGGCTCCAGACGATTTGTGACTCGTCGATCGGGCCGATGATGCACAAGCCGAGATTCTGGTCCACCAGCAACTCGCGGGCGAGCTCTTGCACGTCCAGCGCGGTAACCGCATCGATTCGGTGTTCGATCTCTTCGGGCGTGACCTGCCGGCCGAGTGCGAACTCGTTGCGGACGAGCCGGATCATCCGGCTCGACGTCGATTCGAGCGTCAGCGTGAGGTTGCCCTTGATGTGCTCCTTTGCCAACTGGAACTCGTCGTCGCCGATCGGCGTGTTGCGAACTCGCGCGAACTGTTCGAGGATCACGTCAATGCACGACTGGACGTTGCCGGGCGAAGTACCGGCATAAACACCGAAGAGCCCCGCGCCACGGTAAGCCGCCTGGAATGAATAGACGCTGTAAACCAGGCCGCGCTGTTCCCGAATCTCCTGGAAGAGCCGGCTTGACATACCGCCTCCAAGCACGGTGTCGAGCAGAGAAAGCGCGTAACGCCGCTCGTCGCGAATGTCGATGCCGGGCGTTCCCACCACGACGTACGCCTGTTCGCTCTCCTTGTACCGAATCTTCGACGCGGGGGTTGCAGCGGGCCGTTCGGCCTGTGGCAGCTCGCAGGCGCCCTCGAACTCCGCGAACTGCTCGCAGACCAGTTCCACGAACCGGTCGTGCTCGACGTTTCCGGCAGCGGCGACCACGACCGAATTCGGTGCGTAGTGACCGCGCATATGCGCGCGCAAGTCGGCCGGCGTAACGCGCACGACCGTGTCGGCGAAGCCGATCGTGGGCTCGCCGAGACTGGAGCCGCGCCACATCGTCTGCAAGAAGACGTCGTGAATCAAGTCGTCGGGCGAGTCTTCGTACATCTTGATCTCTTCGAGCACGACCTTTTGCTCTTTAGCCAATTCCTGCTGATCGAAGGCGGAATGCAGAAACATGTCCGCAAGCACGTCGAGAGCCAGCGGCACGTGGCGATCGATCACCTTTGCATAGTAGCAGGTTGTCTCTTTATCGGTGAAGGCGTTCAGATTTCCGCCGACGCCGTCCATCGTTTCGGCGATCTGACGCGCGCTGCGGCGCTGCGTTCCCTTGAAGAGCATGTGCTCGACCAAGTGAGAGATCCCGCGGCGCTCTTCGGTTTCGACGGCCGAACCGACGTCTGCCCAAACGCCGACCGTGGCCGAGCGCACCGCCGGCATGGTTTCGGTCAACACCCGCAGACCGTTGGGCAGGGTCGTCTTCCGATGCACTACGACTCCTCTTTAAAGCTCGCCCGAGCCCACTGCGAATCGAAGAAGACGCCCTCGCTTCCGGCGCGAACTCGCGCTCGAGTGGACTCGCTGCTCTCGCCGCGGGGCACGGTAATGCTAAAAACCGTCCGCGACGTCGGTTTCGCTAGGTCGCCGTTTACGATCTCTCCCTTTGTCACCGCGATCGGAACGCTCGCCCAGAGATCGACCTCCTCCGTCGAGGGAACGACTGCGAACGTGGTTTGCGCAAGCGCGGCGATCTCCGATGCGAACGCGTCGCGCGTCATCGGGCGGTGAAATTTTACTCCCCAAACTCGGATCCCAACGATAAGGTGGTCCGCTAGCGAGTTCGCGGAGATCTGGCTGACTTCCGCAGACCACTGCGTCGCGAAGATCGCGTCGCCGATGCGTTCGGCAAGATCGATGCGATTGCCGGCGGCGCGCGCCTGCGCATCGAGCTGCGCGACGCTCGGAGAGTACGCCGCGACCGGACCGCAAGTGAGGACCGCCGCGAGACCCGCCGCGAATGCGAGCCTAATACGATTGCGCAAAGTATGCCCTCGCTTTAGCCGGTTCGCCGCAAGCGACGCAGACAAGACCGGCTTCTTCAAGCGGCCGCACGACGCGCGTCGTCGCGGTGGTGAGCGCCTTCACGTTGGCCTCGCACTCGGGTCGCTCGCACCAAGCGATGTCTACCATTCCGGCTCGCTCGCGGCAGAGCCGTAGAAACTCGACACGATCCTCCGTGACGAACGTGTGCTCGGCCAAAAACGACTTCGCGCGTGTGGAGAGCGAAGCTTGAATGTCGTCGAGCAGCTCGGATAGAGTCTCTGCGACCTGCGCAAGCGCGACGCTCTGCCGCTGCCCGGCTTCGTCCTTGCTGCGGTCGCGCCGGGCGAGCACGACGGTGCCTGCATCAACGTCTCGCGGGCCGATTTCGATTCTCACCGGCACGCCGCGTAGGTCCCACTCGCTATACTTCCAGCCGGGCTGCTCGTCGCGCGCGTCGACTCGCACGCGAAAACCTGCCTCCTTCAGCTGCGCGGCAAGTGCGTGACAGGCTGCGACGGCGCGGTCATCGTTGGAACGAACGATCGGTATCAGCACGGCCTCGACCGGCGCCATCTTGGGCGGGACGCGCAGTCCGCGATCGTCGCCGTGCACCATGATCAGACCGCCGATCATTCTCCACGATATGCCCCACGACGTCGTGTAGGCGTGCTTGATCGCGCGATCGGCGTCTACAAACTTGATGTCGTACGCCTTGGCGAAGTTCTGCCCCAGGTCGTGCGAAGTCCCCAGTTGGAGCGCCCTGCCGTCCGGCATCAAGGCCTCAATGGTGAACGTCTCGACTGCACCCGGGAATCGCTCGGCGGCACTCTTACGGCCGTAGTAGACGGGAATCGCCACCACGTTCTCCGTGAAATCCCGGTAGAGCTCGAGAATCTTGAGTGTTTCGTCGCGAGCCTCCGCGGCCGTAGCGTGCGCGGTGTGCCCTTCTTGCCACAGAAACTCCATCGTGCGCAAGAACGGCCGGGTCGCTTTCTCCCATCGTACGACGTTTGACCACTGATTGATGAGGATCGGGAGATCGCGGTACGATTCGACCCATTGCGCGTACATCGTTCCGACGATCACTTCGGAGGTCGGCCGGATCGCCAGCGGCTCGGTTAGCTCTTCACTGCCGCCGCGCGTTACCCACGCTACTTCGGGTGCGAAACCCTCGACGTGCTCGGCTTCGCGAACTAGCAAGCTCTGCGGAATGAAGAGCGGAAAGTATGCGTTCTCGTGACCCGTTGCCTTGAACCGCGCGTCGAGATGCTTCTGGAGGTTTTCCCAGAGCCCAAAGCCGTACGGACGAAGCACGACGCATCCACGCACCGGTGAATACGAGACGAGCTCGGCCTTGAGACAGGCCGCCGTGTACCATGCGGAGAGGTCGGCCGCCTTTGGAGGAATCTCCTTGACGGCGCCCGCGCGGAGTGCTTCGGACATGACCGGCCCCGCTTCGCGCGCGACGCCGAAACGGCCTTCGCGGGGAACTTTGAACCCCGTCGCGCATAGCGACTCAATGGCGAAGCCGGCGCGGATCTACACTCGCACGGGCGATCGGGGAACGACCGGATTGGTGGGTGGCGGCCGTATCAAGAAAAGCGACCTCCGCATCGAGGCGTATGGTACGCTGGACGAGCTTTCGAGCGCAATTGGGGTCGCGCGCGCGGCGTTACACCCCTTGCTACCCGAGCAGGCGCGAGCGATACGTCTCGACGCGTGGCTCGCCTGGACCCAGGACGCGCTCTTCAATCTCGGCAGCGAGCTTGCCACGCTGCCGAAAGATCGGCAGCCAGGCCATGCATCGGTCGGCGATGCGGACGTACGAGCACTCGAGCGCGCCATTGACGAGGCGCAAAAAGAGCTCGCGCCGTTGACGAAATTCATCCACCCGGGCGGATCTACTGCCGGCGCGGCGCTCCATTTTGCGCGAACGATCTGCCGTCGCGCCGAGCGCCTTCTGGTCGCGCTTCTCGATCGTGACGAGCCCGGTCGCGAAGCGTTGCACTTTCTCAATCGTCTCTCCGACGCGCTCTTTGTTTGGGCGCGCTGGATCAACGACGCACTCGGTATTCCGGAGCACATCTGGAATCCGACCGGCAGGCCTCCGCACGAGTAGAGCGTAACCGACGACGGAATGCCGTTCTTCTCGGAGCTCTTTGCAACGACCGATCCCGAGAAGCTTCGCGAGCTCGGTACGCGCAAGATTCTTCGGAGGGCATTAACCGCCAAGGATCTCGTTGCCATCGGTCTGGGCACGATGATCGGCGGCGGCATCTTTACGACGATCGGAACCGGCGTCAAAGGCGCCGGACCCGCGGTAATCGTCTCCTACTTGCTCGCGGGCCTCACGTCATTTTTCGCGGCCCTGTGCTACGCTGAGCTCGGCGCCATGGTACCGGTGGCCGGCAGCGCGTACACGTATGCCTACGCGACGATGGGTAAACTCTTTGCGTGGATTATCGGCTTCGCACTGATTTTCGAATACGGCATCAGCGCGGCGCCCGTCGCGCAGCAGTTCTCGGCCGCGATTCAAGACGTCGTCAAGGGATCCGGTCTCGTGCTGCCCGCGTGGGCGCAACAGTCGAATCTCATCATCCACGGCGCGTGGTGGCTGCCGTCGAGCTGGGACCTCATGCATTCGCAGTACGATCTGCTAGCTGCGCTTTTCGTCATCGGGCTGAGCGTCTTGCTCTCGGTCGGCATTCGAGAATCCGCGACGGCGAACAACGTCTTCGTGGTGCTGAAAATCTCGGCGTTGATCGTCTTCATCATCGCGGGAGCGTTTCTGGTGCACGCGGCCAACCTGCACAACTTCAATCCGGTTGGTTGGGGCAAGCTCCACCCGTTCGGCGGTATCGCCGAGTCCTCGCAGCCATACGGCATCATCCCGATCAGCGCGTTCGTCTTCTTCAGCTATATCGGATTCGACACCGCGACGACGACCGCGGAGGAGTGCAAGAATCCGCAGTTTGACGTTCCGGTCGGCGTGATCGGGGCGCTTGCGATCGGCACGCTGATCTACTGCGCTACTGCGATCGTGCTCGTCGGCGCGGTGCCGTGGACGAAGGTGCCGGTCAAAGATCCGCTCGTTTACGCGTTGGCACCGCTCCACATACCCGTGTTGAGCTGGGTGATTACGATCGGCGTTCTAGCCGGCACGACGAGCGTCGCGCTCGCGTCGCTGCTTGGCCAATCGCGGATCTTCTACGTGATGGCGCGCGACGGAATGCTCCCGCCGGCAGTCGCCGCCGTGCATCCGCGCTTCAAGACGCCGTTCATCACGACCCTGATCACGGGCGTCGCCGTCGCGGTTCTGGCGCTGATCGTCCCGCTTACCAACTTGCTCAATCTCGTGAACATCGGGACGCTCGTCGCCTTCTCGGTCGTTTGCGCCGGCGTACTCTATCTGCGCAAACGCCGTCCGGACATGCCGCGCAGTTTCCGCGTACCGTTCGTGCCGCTCTTTCCAATCCTGGGAATCGTCTTTTCGCTCTTTCTCGCGGTCTTCGGCCTCTCGCGAATGACCTGGACGTGGTTCATCGTCGCGATGCTCTGCGGTCTGGTCTTCTTCTTCGCCTATGGGTTCCGAAAGTCGAATCCGGCAGACGTCGTGCCGGTCGAAGAGCCGGCCGGCCTCGAGGAGTACGCGTAGAGGACCTGAGCCTGACGCTGTTGTACCTTCAGACCGTTATCCTATTTGTTTGCTGACGTCTACGTGGAGCGTCTGATGAGTTATGTTGTGCTCGGACGACCGCTATCAGTGGTGGCTTTGGCGCTTTTTGCCCTTGTGGGTTGCAGGGGTAGTAACGGAATCGCCGGACCGCCCATGCTTCCGCTCGCCGGTGCAGAGCGCAGCCAAGGGGCGTTCCAGGCGCTTGCGCTCCGGAGAAAGATCCGGCACATCGTCATCGTCGTTCAAGAGAATCGAAGCTTCAACAATCTCTTCTTCGGTTATCCCGGCGCCAAGACGCAGTCGTACGGCTACGACTCGAACAACAAGAAGATACCCCTGCAGCCGATCTCGCTCGCAACAAAGTGGGACATGCAACACAACGGTCAAGGGTACTTGATCTCATGCAACGGGACCGGGAAGAAGATTCACGGTACGGACTGCCAGATGAACGGATTCAATAAAGAGTTGTGTCACCCGGTTAAGGGCAGATGCCCCAAGAAAGCGGATCTGGCGTACGCGTATGTCCCGCACGCCGAAACGAAGCCCTATTTCGATATGGCGCGCCAGTACGTCTTGGCTGACCAGATGTACGCTTCGGATTTCGACATCAGCAGCTTTGAGTCGCACCAGTACATCATCGCCGGGGTGAATCCAAATTCGTCGGTTGATTATCCCGACCAGGACTGGGGCTGCCCGGGCGGCCCGAGCGACCAGATTCCCATCCTTTTCAAATACCGCAAGTGGCTTAACGAACTGCAGCGGCCTATCAAGACCGAACGGCCATGTTGGAACCCGAACACGCTTGGCGACGAACTCGACGACGCAAAGCTGCCCTGGGCATTCTATGCCGTCCCGGTTGCCGGCGGCGGCAGCTTCGGCTGCGGCGGCGACGAGATGCGACCTGATAGTGCAAGCGGAAGAGGGCCGGGTATCTGGAGCGCCTATCAGGCCATCAAACACATTTGCTACGGGCCCGATTGGGCGCAAGACGTAGCACCATTCTCACCGCCATCCAAATTCCTAACAGACATAAAGAACGGTGAACTGCGCGCCGTGACGTGGATCACGCCGACTGACAAAAACTCCGATCATGGCGGCTCCCACTCTGCGCAGGGGCCCTCGTGGGTCGCATCAGTCGTCAACGCCATCGGCGAATCGAAGTTCTGGGATTCCACCGCGATCTTCATCTTTTGGGATGATCCAGGCGGTTGGTACGATCCGGAGCCGCCGGGCTACATGAATAAGGACGGGCTTGGGTACCGGCTTCCGTTGCTCATCATCTCGCCCTATGCTAAGAAGGGCTTTGTGGACCATACCCATTACGAGCACGGCAGCATCCTGAAGTTCGTGGAGGATCGGTTCGGCCTGCCGCGTTTGGAGCCACCCGACGAGCTCGCCAGCGACAGACGTGCCAACTCAACGATCGGTGCTTTCGACTTCATGCAGGCGCCGCGCAAGTTCGTTAAGATAAAGGCTCCGCTTGGCGAAGACTACTTCATCCACGAGCCACTCGACACGCGGCCGCCCGATACAGAGTAAGTGTCGGTGCTTATTCGGCCGGAGCGTTCGGAGCGCCGGGGGCCTGACCGATGCCGGGCGTGACGACCTCGATCCGCGCGTTACGCGCATCGTATTTTGCGCGTACATGCAGCGCGCGAGCAACCGCGTCGAGCGCGATCATGACCCGGCCGCGCACGCGGAAAGGCGCGTGTTTGAGTGTGAACGGAATGCCGTTGAGGGTCGCGCGCGTTTCGCCGACTCGAACGCGCAACGATTGACCGCCGAGCACGACGTCAACGGTCCCTGTCTTAGAATCGGCTACCGTTTCAGCTCCCAGCGCCTCCGCAATCGAGCGCAACGGCACGAAGGCCCGTGAGCTTGAAGTCGTGACGGGCGCCACGTCGCTGTCGACGCGTTCGCCGTCAACGAGCATCACGATCGGCCGCGAAAGAGCGAGCAGCGCCGAAACTGCCAGCGCGACGACCGCAATGATCGCAAGACCCCGCGGGCTGAGCGCACCATAGAGCTCGGCGGCACGCCGAATCATCGGGCGCCGCCGATCTCTTCGAGGTAGCTCGGATATTTTTCGGCGATTACCTTTTCGATCTCCAAGCGAAGCATTCCGAGCAGCTCGCTCTCCGGGTACGTACCGACCAGCTCGCCGGCGCGATAGATCGCGCCCTTGCCCTTTCCGCCGGCGACGCCGACGTCGGCCATCTTCGATTCGCCGGGGCCGTTCACGACGCAACCCATCACCGCGACCTTCACAGGAGCGCTGTACGATTTCGCGATCGCCTCAACGGCGCGCCCGAGCTCGAGCACCGATATCTCGGCACGCCCGCACGACGGACACGCGGTAATCTCAAAGCCCTTCTCCCGCAATCCCAGCGACTTAAGAATGCCCCAGCAAACCGGGACCTCTTCGATCGGATCGTCGGCCAGCGAGACCCGGATGGTATCGCCTATTCCTTCCCAGAGCAGAATCCCCAATCCGATCGACGATTTGATCGTGCCGTCGCGTAACAAGCCTGCCTCGGTGATGCCTAGGTGCAGCGCGTACGGCGTGCCGCGCTCGCGCAACCGCCCGTCCATCATCCGATAGGCCGCTACCGTCGTCGCGACATCGTGCGCTTTGAGTGAAATCGCGATGTCGGAATGCCCGTGCTCTTCCAAGATCTCGACGTGCCGCAAGGCTGAGAGCACCATCGCCTCCGCCGTATGCCCGAGCGATTTCTCGAGGTCCGCCGCCAGCGAACCCATGTTCACGCCGACCCGAATCGGAATCGAGCGAGCTTTAGCCGCCTCGACCACCTCCGCGACCTTCTTCACGTCGCGGATGTTGCCGGGATTCAATCGCAGCTTCGCGACGCCGGCCTCGATTGCGGCCAGTGCCATCTTGTGATCGAAGTGAATGTCCGCGACGATCGGCACCGGCGAACGATGGACGATAGCCGGCAGCCCGGCGGCATCGCGCGGATCTTTAACCGTTACGCGGACTACCTCGCAACCTTCCATCGTGAGCCCGTAGATCTGTTCCAGAGTCGCGTCCGCATCCGCAGTATCGGTCGTCGTCATTGACTGCACCACGACGGGGTGATCTCCGCCGATCCAGACGCTCTTCGCGTCCGGTTTTCCGGTTTTATTCTGAAGGAAGATCGGTTTGCTTTTGCGGCGCAGGCGCAGCATCTGCGCTACATTATCCCTTGTCCGCTGACGATGCGGACAATATCGTGAAAAGCGACCAGCATGATCAGCGCCATGAGTGCTGCGAAACCGGCGATGTGGACCATCGCCTCCTTTTCCGGATCCACCGGCCGGCCGCGAATAAGCTCCGCTACGATGAATGCCGCCCGCCCGCCATCGAGAGCCGGAATCGGCAAGAGATTGAAGAGCCCCAGCGCAAACGAGATCGTTGCAGCCAGCGAGAAATACGGCCCCCAACCCCAATCTTGAACCGTCGCGGCGACCTGGCCCATGCCGATCGGGCCGGCGATCTCGGGAGCGTACTTCGCGAACTGCGTTACGAGAAGCACGATGCCCCCCACCGTCTGATCCGCGATCGCGACGAACTCCTCACCGCTCTGTCGCACGGCGCTCGTGAAACCAACCCGCTCGTAGGCTGGAACCGGCTGGAAGCCGATGCAACCAAAGTTCTTTCCGACTTGCGCCGGACAGCGGGCTGGCGTGACGTAGATTTCGTAGTGCGTGCCGTTGCGCTCGTAAACGAGATCGAGCCGCCTGTGATACGCCGCGTGAATCGTGTCCACGAGTCGTTTGCCCGACGTGACGGGCAAGTTGTCGATCGCGATGATGCGGTCGCCGGGCCGAACGCCGGCAATCGCGGCCGGCGATCCAGGCAATACTTCGCCGACCACCGGTTGCGCCTGGTCGCCGGCTACCCCAAACGCCAGCGCTCCGACTAAGAGGATCAAATAGCAGAGCAGAAAGTTTGAGAAAGGTCCGGCCAACACGATGGCGAGTCGCCTCCACGGTGGCTTCGCCTGAAAGTTGCTATCGCCGCCCTGCTCCCCGGCAAGGAATTCGCGTTGCTGCTGCGCCTCGGAGACTCGGTTGTCCTCGCCCTCCATCGCGCAGAACCCGCCGATCGGCAAGGCTCGCAGCGTGTAGAGCGTTCCGGAGCGGCTGCTCGTCCACGCAATGATCTTTGGGCCAAAGCCGACCGCAAACTCATTGACTCGAACCCCGTTGCGCCGCGCGAGAACGAAGTGACCGAGCTCGTGCAAAACGATCAGTATCGAAAGCATCACGAGAAACGTGAGGACTTTCTCAAGTCCGACGAACGTGACGACGGCTAGCAGACTCAACGAGCGGACCTTTCGATAGCTTTCACGATCTCCCCGGCGCTTTCGCGCGCTTCCCTATCGGCCTCCCTGACCCCGTGCAGGGTAAGTTCCTCGGGTTTTGCCCGCTCCAAGGCTCCTTCGATGACCTCCGGAATTCGCCCGAATCCGATTCTCCCTTCTACAAACGCTCCGACGGCAACTTCGTTTGCAGCCGAGAGCACGGCGGGCTGCGTCCCGCCGGCGGCCAGCGCTTCGTACGCGAGCCGGATGCAGGGGAACCGAGCCGAGTCGGGCGGCTCGAAATCGTATCGAAGCACCCGCTCTCCATCTTTTGCCCCGAGCCACGCAAGCACGTCATCGCGCGTAGCCGCAGGCGAAGCGCCCGTAAAACCATCGCCGTCCCCAAACGACGCAAGTCGTTTGGGATACGCTAAAGCGTAACCGATCGGAACCCGCATATCGGGAGCGGCAAGCTGTGATTTCACGCTCCCGTCCTTGAAAAACACGAAACCGTGCGCGATCGATTGCGGGTGCACGACGATCCGTATGCGGTCGCCTTCCATCGCAAAGAGGCGACTGG
The DNA here is from genome assembly GCA_963748875.1 of Vulcanimicrobiota bacterium. Classification (GTDB taxonomy): domain Bacteria; phylum Vulcanimicrobiota; class Vulcanimicrobiia; order Vulcanimicrobiales; family Vulcanimicrobiaceae; genus Cybelea. Next base: position 2,347,619 of record CAVVKC010000001.1, on the reverse strand, counting down.
CCTCGATCACCTCGAGGCCTTTATTCATCATCGTCGCCGAATCGATGGTGTTCTTGATTCCCATTCGCCAGGTCGGATGGGCGAGCGCTGCCGCTAGTTCGGCGCGTTCCATCGCCTCGCGCGGCGCGTCGCGAAACGGGCCGCCCGAAGCGGTGAGCACGATCGCGGCGACGCTCGATGGCTCCTCGCCTACCAGGCACTGGAAGATCGCGCTGTGCTCGCTGTCTACCGGAAGCAGCCGCGAACCGCTGTGCGCCGCGGCCTCGACGAGCAGTGCCCCGGCCGCTACGATCAACTCTTTGTTTGCAACTGCAACGTCTATGCCGCGCTCGACCGCTGCGAAGATTGCCTCGAAGGCCACCGACCCGTCCGTCGCAGCAAGCACGATCTCCGCGCCGCTCTCGACTGCGACCCGATGCAAGCCGGCCGACCCCTCCTGGGCCGTGCTCGTGACGCTTACACCGAACGCGCGCGCCTGTTCGCGCAGCAGCTCGACGTTGCGTCCCGCCGCAAGCCCGACCACTTCGAACTCATCGGCGTGACGCGCGACCACGTCGAGGGCCTGCGATCCGATCGATCCGGTCGATCCGAGTATGGCGACCTGTTTACGCATCCGTCTACTGAACTTGGAGAATTCCCAACAGGTGCAGCGTTGCATAGAAGCCGACGCCGCCCAATAAGTACGAATCGAAGCGGTCGAGAACGCCGCCGTGACCTTGGATCATCGCGCCCGCGTCTTTGACGCCGGCATCACGCTTAAAGGCGGACTCGACGAGGTCGCCGACCTGCGCCGTGACGCCGGTCGCGAATCCCAGCGCCGCGCCTTGCCACCATAGCAAGTGCAGTTGCGGAATCCAGCCGGCACAAGCAGCGACGATCGTCACGATCGCCAGCGAGCCAATCGAACCTTCGACGGTCTTATTCGGTGAGATCTTCGTGAGCGAATGACGGCCGACGCTCTTTCCGACCAGCATGCCGAACGTGTCCGTGAGCGCGATTAGGACGATAACGTAAATCGTGAGCCACATCCCGTTCCCGGCGATCTGACGGATGAAGACGAAATAGGTCAGCAGCTTGCCGATGTAGAGAACCGCGAGCAGCGTGTAGGCGGTGCGCGCAAAGTATCCTTTCTGTTCGCCGTACATGCCGATCGCGAAGGCAACGATCACGATCGCCGCGAGCAACACGCCCTCCCACTTGTGCAGCAGGTTGAAGACGGCCATTGCGATGTAGACGCAGACACCTAGCACGGCAACCGGATACTCCAGGGGTTGCCCCTTGATGGCGCAGAGATAGTTGAACTCATAGATGCTGGCGAGTCCGATCGCCAGAATGAGTAAGTAAAACGCGTACGGGAAGAAGACGCACAGGAGACCGACCGCCGCCAGGATCAGACCGACGACGATCCGTCGTTCGGTCAAGTCCCGCCGAAGCGTCGTTCCCGCTGTTGAAACTCGATCAACGCCCGTACGAAATCATCCTTTGAAAAGTCCGGCCAGTAGACGTCGCTCATGACGAGCTCCGCGTATGCGGCCTGGTAGAGCAGGAAGTTCGAGAGCCGCCGCTCGCCGCCTGGCCGAATGAGCAGATCGAGTTCCGGCAAGTCGGCCGTGTACAGGTACCGGCCGATCAGCGCTTCGTCGATGCTTTCCGGGGTAATCCTGCCGCCGGCCACGTCCCGGGCGATCGCTCGAACCGCCCGTTCCAACTCGGCATGTGAGCTATAGTTCACGGCTAGGCTCAATAAGACGCCGGTGTTGTTAGCGGTCTGAGCCTGCAGTTCGGCGAGCGCACCGCGGGGCGCTGCGGGAAGCGATTCCCACTCTCCTATCACGCGTACGCGAACGTTGTTGCGCCGCAGCTCGATCAGCTCGTTGCGCGCAAAGTAGACGCAAAGCTCGAAGAGCAGCGAGACTTCTCGCGCGTCGCGATTCCAGTTCTCGGTCGAAAAACCGTAAACAGTCAGCGCGTCGATGCCGAGGTCGCTTGCGACGCGCGTAACCCGACGGAGCGCAATCATGCCCCGCCGGTGCCCCTCGATCGCGGGCAGGCCCCGCTCCTTGGCCCAGCGGCGATTTCCGTCCATGATGATCGCAACGTGCCGCGGCAAGCCTCGCGCATCGAGGCCGGGCCGTACGCCGACTGCAAGCGAAGCGCTCACGACGTGTACGACTCGTACCCGACGATCAGCTCTACGTCGGACTCATTCATCTTCACGCGCAGGACGCGCAAGATACCGCAGCCGATCCAGGGACCGTGAGGCACGAGTACTTGCAAGCGGATCCGCCGATCTCGTAGAACGCGCCGTGCCTGCACCTCGGGCGCGAGTATTAACTCCTCGTTCACACTTCCATGATTTCTTTTTCTTTGGCGGCTACCAGTGCGTCGATTTCCTTGACGTACTTATCCGTAAGCCGCTGCAGCGTCTCTTGCATGCGCTTATTGTCGTCTTCGGTGATCTCGTGCGACTTCAGCTGCGCCTTCAGCTCGTCGTGGACTCGGTGCCGGACGTTGCGAACGGCCACGCGCCCGTCCTCGGCCTTCTTCTTAACGAGCTTGGCGAGCTCTTTTCGCCGTTCTTCATTGAGCGGCGGGATCGCCAATCGAATTCCCGTGCCGTCAACGTTGGGCGTCAGGCCGAGATCGCTCTTCTCCACTGCCTTGCGAATTGCCGCAACGAGCCCCTTGTCCCAGGCCGTGATGAGCAGGGTCCGCGAATCCGGCGTCGAGACGCCGGCCACTTGTTTGATCGGAACCGATTGGCCGTAGGCCTCGACGATCAGCCGGTCGAGAAGCGCCGGGACCGCGCGCCCAGTGCGAATCGTGGTAAAATCCGTGCGCGTCGCCTCGATGCATTTGTGCATGCGTGATTCGATTTCTTTGAAGTCTGCGTTTGCCACGCTCACGCGCCTCCCACCGGCGTCGCTTCGCGCCGTCCGACGTACGTGCCGATCGCCTCACCCCAGATCACGCGCCGAATATTTTCAGGAACGGACATGTCGAAAACGATCACCGGAAGCGCGTTGTCCATGCAGAGCGCCATCGAAGTCGAATCCATGACCTCCAGACCGCGTTGCAGAACCTCCATATAATCCAGGCGCTCGAATCGGGTTGCGCGCGGATCTTTCTTCGGATCCGCCGTGTAGATCCCGTCTACCTTGGTCGCTTTTAGAATGGCTTCGGCGTTCACTTCGACCGCTCGCAGAGCCGCGGTCGTGTCGGTGGTAAAATACGGATTACCGGTTCCGGCCGCGAAAATGACCACGCGTCCCTTTTCGAGATGGCGAATCGCCCTGCGGCGAATGTACGGCTCGGCGATCTGATGCATGGCAATCGCGGTTTGAACGCGTGAGGCAACGCCAATTCGCTCGAGCGCGTCCTGCAACGCGAGAGCGTTGATCACGGTGGCAAGCATCCCCATGTAGTCGGCCGTTGCTCGGTCCATGCCGGCTTCCTCGTGGACCTTGCCGCGCCAAATGTTCCCACCACCGACGACGATTGCAATCGAGACGCCGGCTCGACTGACCTCAGCGATCTGCCGCGCCATCGCGTCGGTCGTAGTGACGTCTACGCCGTTCCCGTCACCGGTAAACGCCTCGCCCGAAATCTTGAGCAGCACGCGAGAGAATCGCGGCCCACGCAGCTCACTCGCCAAGGGCGTATCGCGTAAAGCGGCGCACGCGGATTTTCTCGCCGAGCGCTCCTATCGAACGGTAGATCAAGTCGCCGATGCTCATCGAATCGTCTTTAACGAAGGCTTGATCGAGCAGACAGTGCTCCTCGAACCATTTCGTCAGCTTCCCTTCGACGATTCTCTCGCCTACCTCCGGCGACTTCCCGGGCGGAACGGTGGCGCCGAACTCGCCGCGCAGCCGCGCCACCACGTCGGCCGGGACGCTCTCGCGATCGAGATACTGTGGCGACATCGCCGCGATGTGCATCGCAATGTCGCGGGAGAGCTGGCCGAATTTCGGATTCCGCGCAACGAAGTCGGTCTCGCTGTTGACCTCGACGAGGACGCCGATTTTGCCGCCGGCGTGAATGTAGCTGGTGACGGTACCCTCGTCTGCCGTCCGCTCGGCTTTCTTAGCAGCCTGCGCCGCGCCGCGCTCGAGAAGCAGTGCCTTCGCGCGTTCGACATCGCCTGCAGCGTCGAGCAGGGCCTTGCGGCAATCCATCATCGGCGCGCTGGTCTCCTCACGCAGCGCTTTGATTTCTTCGGGCTTGGGTTGATAGGAAATCAACGTCCGGCCTCCGCCATCGTTACCGGGGCCTCATCTTCGACTTCCACGGCCGGCGTGCCGTAGACCCCTTCGTCATAGGCGCTCTCGCTCTCGGTCTTGCCTTCAATGATGGCGTCGGCAATCTTGCCGACCATCAGCTTGACGGCGCGGATTGCATCGTCGTTGCCCGGTATCGGATAGTCGATCTCATCGGGATCGCAGTTCGTATCGATCACCGCAATAATCGGGATCTTCAATTTGCGCGCCTCCAGAACGGCAATCCGCTCCTTCTTCGGATCCACGATGAAGAGGGCGTCAGGCAGCCGATGCATATCCTTGATGCCACCTAGAAATCGCTCCAGCCGGTTCATCTCGTCCTGCAGCTTGGCGACTTCCTTTTTGGGAAGCCGGTCGAAGTCGCCCTGCATCTTCATGTTTTCGAGCTCGCGCAGGCGCGCGATGCGTTTTTGGATGGTGGCGAAGTTCGTCAGCGTGCCGCCGAGCCATCGCTGATTGATATAAAACGTGCCGGCACGCTCTGCCTCTTCGCGAACGACGTCCTGCGCCTGCTTCTTCGTGCCGACGAACAGGATGACGCGCCCCTCGCGCGCGAGCCGCTTGACGACTTCGTACGTCTCCCGCAGCCGCTGCACCGTGAGCGCCAGGTCAATGATGTAAATGCCGTTGCGCTCCTGGAAGATGAATGGCTTCATCTTGGGATTCCACCGGCGCGTTTGATGGCCGAAATGGACGCCCGCTTCCAAGAGCTCCCGCATCGTAACGACGGTCATAGGTTAACCTTTCTGGCTCCCGGCCGCCGCCCATCCCTGGCGTCGCAGCCGCGTCGTGGAGCCATCGCCACCCCGCCTCCGTGCGGGGGAAGTGATAGACAACCGCGCGATTATATCACGAGGTCTATCGCTCTCCAAGGGCTCGCGCAGCAGCAGAGCAGGCAAGCAACTGCCGCGGCGCATGCCGGCCGCGGCAGCGTCTCCGCTTGCCCGCGGGCATGTGGGCTACGGCCGTGCTTCGTAGACGATGTTGAACGGCGTTTGCGCGGCACGGCGGAATTGCGTGAATCCCGCCTTGTTCACCACGTCCCGCATTTGGGCTTCGCCGGCCTGGGCCCCCATGGCAAAACCGACCTCCTGGGCGAGCGACGAGGGCGTGCAGAGCATCGTCGAGGCTCCGTAGAAAATCCGCCCGATCGGCGTCAGGTTCTCTTCCAGCGCGTCGCCCGCATAGGGTTCGACGATCATTAGGGTGCCGTTGGCTTTCAGCGCAGCCCGGGCGTGCGCAAGCGAGCCGACGGGATCGCCCATGTCGTGCACGCAGTCGAAGCAGCAGAGCAGATCGAAACTCCGTGCAGGCATCCCTTTTGCCGAGGCCACTTCAAATTGCGCGTTATCCCGCACCCCGGCTTTGCGAGCCGCCGCTCGGGCTGCGGCGATCGAGGCCTCGTGATAATCGTAACCGACGAACGTCGACATCGGGTACGCCTTCGCCATGAGAATCGTCGAGCTGCCATAGCCGCAACCGACGTCGGCAACCAGCGCGCCGGTGCGCAATTTCTCTTCGACTCCGTCGAGCGCCGGAATCCACTGCGCGATCAGATGCGAGGCGTAACCATTACGAAAGATGCGGTCCGTCGTGGCGTAAAGACGCGCATCGTGCTCGTGCCAGCCCACACCCTTACCGGTTTTGAACGCCTCAGCAATCTTCGGTTCGTCGGCAAAGAGCGGCTGGCCCATGCTAAAGAGTCCGCACATATTGACCTCGCTCTCGTCGTCGGCCAAGAGCGGAACGTGCTCGGCGGGAAGCGCAAAGCGCTTCGTTGCGGGATCGTAGGTTATATAGCCGGCGGCGGCTTGATTTGCCAACCATTCCCGGACGTAGCGCTCGTGGGTCCCGGTCTTCTCGGCGACCTGTTGCGAGGTCTGCGCTCCGCCCGTTGCAAGCGCTTTGTACAGCCCGAGCTTATCGCCAATCAGCACCGATGCTGCAGTTACCACGGCGCCTACGTCGCCCAAAAAGCGCCCGATGGCGGCCTCGAACTTCGCGGGATCGTACGGGAGTGCCGTTGTACTCAAGGTGTCGTCCTCCAGAACAGAAAAGGCTTTCTCCCACCATAGCAACGCGAGGTTACGGCTTGCATCGGGAGGTGTACGGAGGAACGCCGGGCTCCATTCGCAGCCCGTTCATCGGCAGAAGCGCGCAGCTCCGGCAGCTGGAGAATCTCTACGGCCGGGCCACGGCGGGCGAGAGCGCCGTCGCGCTGCTATGGGGCGAGGCGGGAGTCGGAAAGACGCGGCTGCTCGATGAGTTTTCGTCGCTTGTCCTGGCCGCCGGCGCCAAGATCGCGGCGGCCACCTGCTTCGAGTCGCTCTGCCCGCCCTTTGCGCCGTTGCGAGAGGCCTGGTCCGCGTTGCGCATTCCCGCGCCGTTTGAGGCGCACGGGGAACCGTCGCAGTTAGGCTCCGAGTTGGCCCGGTATCGCGTCTTCGTGCAAGCGGTCGAGTCGCTCAAGGCCGCGGCCGCGACGCCGCTGGTACTGATCGTCGACGACTTGCAGTGGGCCGACTTTGCAACGCTTGAGTTTTTGGCTTTCCTGATGCCGCGGCTCGCGAGCTCGCAACTGCTCGTTCTCGGCGCGGTCCGGTCGGAGCAGCTCGAGCGCGACCACGCTCGACGCGAAGCGTTGAACCGCTTGAGCCGCCTCGGCGCCGTTGCCCTTGCGGTCCCGCCGCTCGATAGCGATGAGATCCGGCGCCTGATTTCGAGCATCTGGCCGGATGCAAGGTCCGGTCGAGAGCGCGAAATCAAGCGCATCTGCTCGCTCGCCGAAGGCAAGCCGTATTTCGCCGAAGAGCTCGTCACCAGCGCCGCCATGGCGCCGCAAGAGCCCAAGCCCGACCTGACGCCACTGAGCATACGCGCCGGCGTTCTCGCGCGATTCGAGCAACTCGACGACGCCCGGCGGCGAATTTTGTTGTACGCCTCAGTGATCGGGCGCAGCTTCGACGCAGCACTCCTGGCGCAAGTCACTGCGGCCTCGAACGCAACCGTGGCGGCGGTACTGACGAACGCGTGCGAGTTACAACTCGTGCGCGAAATACGCGAAGACCCCGGCGCCTTTACGTTTCGGCACGCGATCACTCGCGAGATCCTCTATCGCGAACTGCTGGCACTCCAAACCCAAACGATTCATCGCGAAGTCGCCGAGCATTTGGCAAAGTCAAGCGGCGCCGATCCTCTCGACCTCGCTTATCACTGGAGCGCGGCGGGCAGTCACGAGCACGCGAGCGAGGCGTACGAACGCGCCGGCGACGATGCGATGGCTCGAAACGCTCACCGCGACGCCCAAGCTGCCTATCGAGACGCAGTCGAGGCGACGACCAGCGGCGATGCCCGATACCCGCTGCTGTGCGACAAACTAGCACGCGCGCTCTCGATCAACGGCGAAGTAGACGAGGCCTGCGCGTACGCCGAGCGCGCGGTGAATGCGTACGAAACGGCCGGCCAGCAACTGCAGGCCGCCTCACGCGCGATGAAGCTGGCGCGCCGGATTTACGAGAGCGGAAAGCCCGACGCCGCCGTAGCGGCGGCACGACGCGCCCTGCGCCTCAGCGGCGAACGCGGCCCGGTCGCCTACGACGCGTACGTCACGCTCGCGCACTTTGAAGCACTGCAGAGTAGAAACGATGCTGCGACCGCATACCTTGCGTACGCCGAAGCAACGCCGGGCGAGCATCCGGCGACGGAGCAGCGCAATGCCTGCATGGTGCGAGCACTCATCGCGGCTACCTTGGGCCGGCTGCTGGAAGCCTTTGATGACTACGACCAAGCCGTTTCGATCGCGCGTGAGCTCGACGATCCAGAACAACTCGCGTGGACGCTGAACAACTACGCAAGCCGGGCGATGGCAACCGGCTGGATGGATCGTGCGCGCGCCGCCCATCTCGAAGCAGCAGGCTGCGTCCGAAGTCAAGACTTCGGAAAAGTCGGAGCCTCGACCATCCAGGGATTGGCCTTCGCGGAGCTGCTGTCCGGTAATCTGGCCGCCGTTCGCGAGCGCCAGCATCAGGACGCCCAACTGCCGCCCGGCATCGCGATGACGCAGACGTCAAGAACCGCACTGGGTCTGCGGCTCGCGTATTACTGCGGCGACGACGACGCGGCCGCGCGACTTGCAACCCCGCAAGCACTGGAACTTGCCTTTGCTTCGGGCGAAACGCAGAGGATCGGCTTGCTCGCCGGTTGCATCGCGGCCTACTACGATGCGGTCGGCCTGCGCGATGAAGCCGCCGCCTTGCGCTCGCGAGCTCTTGGAACGCTTCGGACGGTGGATTTTTCCTTTTGGCTTTTGGACGACTTGGCGAAGAGCAGAAACCCCAACGAGCGCGAACGAGCCCACAGCCTTCTCGCCGGCGCCGCGACCGACCCCGGCCACATCGCAGCCAAGGCCCACTTGACGCTCTTCGACGCCCGCGTCGCGCACGTCAACCGGGAACAGGCTGCAAAACCCCTCGCCATGGATGCGGCCGCACAATTCGCGGCAATCGGCTGGCCCTGGGAGCACGCGCAGGCACTGGAACTCGCCGGGCGCTACGCGGAGGCTCTGGCTCTCTACCGGCAACATGGTTTCCTCCGCCACGCGCGCGACTTGGAAGCCGGCCGCCGGCGGGCTCGCCATCGCGCCAGCACCCGCCGCCTTACTCCGCGCGAAGCCGAAATCGCGCAACTCGCGGCCCAAGGCATGAGCAATCGCGCGATCGCCGCGCAGTTATTCATTGGGGAGCGCACCGTCGAGACGCATATCGCGGCGATCTTCGATCGCTTCGATCTGACCTCGCGCACGCAGCTGGGTGCGCTCGTGGACGATCCGGCCGGGCAGGTCGTGGCGAAATCCCCTTCGTAGAGCGCGAAATGCGCTGGCTGGTCACAGGCGGACTGGGCTTCATCGGCTCTCATTTCATCCGGCTTGCCTTGCGCGAGCGGCCGCAGCTCGAGATCGTCAATCTCGACGCCATGACCTATGCGGGAAACCCTGCAAACTTGCGCGACGTCGAGGGAGATTCGCACTACCGCTTCCTACGGGGGAACATTTGCGACGCCGCCGCCGTGCGCCAAGCACTCGACGGCGGCGTCGCCGCGATCGTCAATTTCGCGGCCGAGACGCACGTCGATCGCTCGATCGCCGAGCCCGAGTCGTTTCTGCGAACCGACGCCCTCGGCTCGCTCGTGCTGCTGCAGGCGATTCGCGAGCGCGAGATTCCGCGCTTTCTTCAAGTTTCGACCGATGAAGTCTATGGCGACGTGCCATCCGGCGAATCGGTCGAAAGCGATCCGCTGCGCCCGCGCAGTCCGTATGCGGCGAGCAAGGCCGCGGCCGATCTACTCGTTCTCGCCTATCACGCGACGTACGGTTCACCGGTCGTCGTCACCCGCGGCAGCAACACGTATGGGCCGAATCAGTATCCGGAGAAGATCGTGCCGCTCTTCGTCACGAATCTGATCGAGAATCGTCCGGTCCCGCTCTATGGTGACGGTTTGCAAGTTCGCGATTGGCTACACGTCGACGATCACGCGCGCGCGATCCTGCGCGTCCTCGAGCACGGCGAGATCGGGAGCGTTTACAACGTTTCGAGCGCAACGCCGCGAACGAATCTCGAGTTGACGCGCGAGCTCTTGCGACGCTGCGGGCGATCGATGGAGAGCCACGTCGAACACGTCGCGGATCGTCCCGGCCACGATCGCCGCTATGCCGTGAACTCGGCGAAGCTGCACGCGCTCGGATGGAGCCCGCGAATTGCCTTCGAAGACGGCATCGCCCAAACGATCGATTGGTACCGCAACAACGAATCCTGGTGGCGCCCGCTCAAGGAAGCACATGCAAAAGCATAGGGGGGCCCGCGCCGCGTTAGTCGGCGCGGGGGCGTGGAGCCGAGTTTCGGGGGCACTGTCCCCGAAGCGAAGGCGGAACGCCAAAGCACCGCGCGAAGTGCGGTGCGTTTAAAGTGAAAGGCGTCGTATTAGCCGGCGGCCTCGGGTCGCGCTTACGGCCGCTGACGAAGGTTACCAACAAACATCTGCTTCCGGTCTACGATCGGCCGATGATCTACTATCCGCTTGAGACGCTCTCTCGCGCGGGGGTTGCAGAGATCATGATCGTAACGGGCGGCAACTCGGCGGGAGACTTTCTCCGCCTTCTCGGCAACGGTGCGGAGCTCGGGCTCGACAACATTTACTACGCCTATCAGGAAGGCGAGCGCGGCATCGCCGACGCGCTCCGCCTGTGCGAGCACTTTGTCGAGAAGCAGCGCGTCGTCGTGATTCTCGGCGACAACATCCTGCAGAACGACATCGCACCGTACCTGCGCAACTTTGAAGCGCAACGCTCCGGCGCCCGCATCCTTCTCAAAGAGGTCGAGGATCCCGGGCGCTTCGGCGTCCCGGTCTTCGACGGCGACCGGATTGTCGCGATCGAGGAGAAACCCGCCCAGCCGAAGAGCCGCTACGCGGTCACCGGCGTCTATATGTTCGATGCGCGCGTCTTCGACTTCATACGAACGCTGACGCCTTCAGCGCGTGGAGAACTCGAGATTGCGGACGTGCACAACCGCTACATCGCGGCAGGGCTTCTCTCGTACGACGTCCTCGACGGTGCTTGGAGCGACGCCGGAACCTTCGAGAGCCTCTTTCGGGCCGGAGAGTTAGCCTTTCGCGTGCGGCATAATCGGAAGTAGCGCCAGCGCAACGACGACCAGGATGCCGGCGAGCGCACCGCGGAACCAACGCTCCGGCAACTTCGTCACGAAGTACGATCCGACGAATACGCCTGGAACCGAGCCGATTAGCAGCGAGACCGCAATCGCGACGTTGACGTCGCCGATCTTCCAGTGTCCGAGTAGCGACGGCACGAGCACGACGACCGCGAAGGCGAGATCCGTTCCCACCAATCGCCGCAGCGCAACGACCGGCGCGACGAGCAGCAGCAGCGGGAGCGTCAGCGAGCCGGCTCCGATCGACGTAATGCTAACCGTTAAACCGACGAAGAATCCGATCAGGGCCAAGCGCAGCGTGGGCAGCTGCTGACTCGACGACTCGCTCGAAGCGTCACCCGCGAGCTTGCGGTTAAAAATGATTCCGGCAGCCGAAACGAGCAACGCCGTCGCGACGGCGATTCGCAGCACGTGCTCGAGCTGATGGACGTTGAGCAGCCGGTGCAAATACGCGCTGGCCACGACGCCGATGATCGCGCCCGGAAGGCCGCCGAGCGAGAGCCGCCAGAGTACCGATACCTGTACGGTCCCTTTCTGGATGTGGGTACCCATCGCGAGGACTCGGGTCACGAGAGCGAAGAGCAGATCGGAGCCGATCGCTTTATCGGTGTTGACGCCGAGAAAAATGAGCAGTGGCGTCGTGATAGCGCCGGCGCCGACACCGCTGTACGCGGTACAGGCGCCCACGATAAATCCGACGAGTACGAAGCTCCAATTGATATTCATGGCCGGGTCACTACCTCGATGAGTTCGCTGGACTTGGCTGACGGGAACCTAGGTCAACATTCAACGGCCTGCCGGCCGTGTCCCGGTCGATCCGGGCTGACTTCCAAGCACTAGGCAGGCTGGTGGACGAGCCGATCGCCCACCGATCCCAGGGCGGTAACGACGACGAGAAAGCATTGCGATCCGTTTCAGTTGCGGTCCGCATCGCCGCTTATATCTCCCTCGATGGCTGCTTTTCCTACCGGCGCAAGCGTACTCGAGGCGATCGCCGCATCACCGCCGTGGATTTCGGCGAAGACTTCCAAGCGGTGCACGGGCACGTGCCGCGGCGCCTCGATGCCCAGCTTTACTTGATCGCGATCGACGCCGACGACGACGATACGAATGTCGCTACCGATCATAATCGATTCATTAGCCTTACGGCTGAGCACTAGCATGGGTGCCCTCCTTGGCCGGTGGAACGATATGCTGGAAGGTCTGATTCAGACGCAACTCAACGAATGCGCTGAAGTGGGCCTTCCCAGCTAAGCGGAGGCGGTTTCGCGAGAGGCTTCGATCAGAATTTGGGCAACTTCCGGCCGCGAGAATTCCGGCGGCGGCAGCTGACCTTCCCGCAGCATCGATCGTACTTGCGTGCCGCTTAGCGTCACATGATTTTCCGAGTCGTGACTGCAGGTTTTCTTCGAAGCCATTGACAGGCAGCGCCGGCAGTAGAAACTGTTCTCGAACTTGAGGGGCGTGATCCCCAACTCCGCCGGAGTGAACTCATCGAAGACCTTCTGCGCGTCGTAGGTACCGTAGTAGTTTCCGACTCCCGCATGGTCGCGACCCACGATGAAATGCGTGCAACCGTGGTTCTTACGCATCATAGCGTGGAAAATCACTTCGCGCGGGCCCGCGTAGCGCATCGCTGCGGGCAGCGTACTCAGCAGCACGCGATCGGCCGGATAGTAGTTGTCGAGCAGCGCCCGGTAGCAGCGCATCCGTACGTCGGCCGGAATATCATCGCTCTTCGTCTCCCCGACCAACGGATGCAGCAGCAACCCGTCCACGGTTTCGAGCGCACATTTCTGAATATATTCGTGGGCGCGGTGCACCGGGTTACGCGTTTGAAAACCCACGATCGTCTTCCAGCCGCGGCGCTCGAACTCGGCGCGCGTCTGCGCGGGGGATAAGCTCTCGGGATCGTTTTCGCGCGGCAGGACCGAAATGGGGCCGCCGATGAGAACGCCTTTGCGTTCGTAGAGGGCGGCGACGCCGGGATGCTTTTCGTCTTCCGTACGATAGACGTTGCGCGCTTCGTCTCCTTTGTCGTATTCGAAAACGTCTTCGACCTCGATGACGGCGCGCAGCGCACCTTGGCCGTCGTAGAGCGCCGCTCGGGTACCCGGCGTCGGTGCTTCATCGCGATCGACGGCAAGAACGACGGGAATGCTCCACGGCAATCCGTTTGCAAGCCGCATCGTGGGAACGACGCTTTCGTAATCTGTGCGCGTCATAAAACCTGTGAGTGGGCTTAAGGCTCCGTTACCGATCAGCGCGAGATCGTTTAGCTCGCGACCGGTCAGCGTAAGACCACGAAGTCCTTTCGCCTCCTCCCGCAGCTCCAGTTCCGCCTGCGGGGAGTCGGCGATGCGACTGATTAGTTTTCCGCCGTGAGGATCGATCATAGCGCCTTTGCCTTAACGTCGGTGTGCAAATATCCGCGCTTCGCAAGCTCCGCGAGGATCTTCGAAACGCTCTCTTCGACAGTTTCGACTTCGCTGTCGACGGTGACGTCGGGTTTCTCGGGCGCTTCGTACGGGTCCGAGACGCCGGTGAAATGCTGCACTTCGCCGGCGAGCGCCTTTTTATACAAGCCCTTGACGTCGCGGCGCACGAGCTCGTCCAGCGAACAACGCACGTAGACTTCGACGAACTGCGAGCTACCGATGCGCTGTCGCGCCTCCTCCCGCGCCTCCGCGTACGGCGAGATCGCGGCGGTGATTACCGCAGCGCCATGCCTGACGAGCAGCGAGGCGACAAAGGAGATCCGTCCGATATTGATATCGCGGTCCTGGCGGCTGAATCCGAGGCCCTTCGAGAGATGGGTGCGGACTTCGTCGCCGTCGAGCACCTCAACGCTGCAACCGCGAGCACTCAGCTCGGGCGCGAGCCGCTCGGCAATCGTACTCTTGCCCGCACCGGAGAGGCCAGTAAGCCACACGGTGAATCCCTGGTTCAAGTGGAGTTCCTTTCTGGGAGTGAAAGCCTCCCCTGATTGTTCGTCTCCGGCCCGGTCACCTTTTTAAGGTATCCTAAATGAGAATTGCGCGGCGTGCAGCCGCGCATATGCTCCTCCCTTAGCGAGCAGCTCGTCGTGCGTGCCGATCTCCACGACTCTGCCGGCCTCGATGAACAGCACCTTGTGCGCGCGTCGCACGGTCGAGAGCCGATGCGCGATGATCAGCGTCGTGCGTCCCGGCAAGAGCCGGTCGAGGGCCTGCTCAATCATCGCCTCCGAATGGCTATCGAGCGCACTCGTCGCCTCGTCCAGAATCAAGATGCGCGGATCGCGCAGAACGGCCCGCGCGATCGCGATGCGCTGGCGCTCGCCGCCGGAGAGCCGGATGCCCCGCTCTCCGACTTGAGTCGCATAGCCATCCGGAAAGCCTTGCACGTACTCCTCGACGTTCGCGTCGCGAGCGGCTGCGCGAACTTCCGCGTCGGTTGCCTCGATACGACCGTAGCGAATGTTTTCGAGAATCGAGCCCCGGAAAAGCTGTACCTCCTGCGACACGATCGCGATCGCCTTACGCAGGTCGGAGAGCCGCGCGTCGGCGATGTCGATGCCGTCGAGGAGAATGCTCCCTTCTTGCGGGGAATAGAAACGCGGCACGAGATTCACGATCGTCGTCTTGCCCGCACCTGACGGCCCAACGAATGCGACGATCTCACCAGCCTCGATCGTGGCGTTGACGTCGCGCAGTGCCGGAGGCTCGGTGGCCTTATAACGGAACGTGACGTCGCGGTATTCGATTTGGCCGCGGACGGCGGTAAGCGCAATGGCGCCGGGCGGATCCCGTACTTCGATTGGCAGGTCGAGCAACTCGAAGACGCGGCCGGCGCCGACGACCGCTTTGCTGATGTCTCCGAAAAAGGCCGCAACTCGATTCATTGGGTTCATCAAGTTGACCAGCAGACCCCAGTACATGAAGACTTTGCCGGTGTCTAGCCGGCCCACCAAAACCTCGCGAACCGAGAGCCAGATAATCGCCACTACGGCTGCCACCATAATGGTCGAAATGACAAGCGGCTGGGTCTGAATGAACTGCGTCAGTTTCATATAGGCGCCGAAGAAGTCGTCGTTGCGGTTGCGAAACCGGCCTACTTCGAACTCTTCGCGTCCGAAGGACTTAACGACTCGCTGACCGCCAAGGATTTCCGACAAGTTTGCGGTCAGGTCGGCTATTCGTTGCTGCGCACGATGCGTGCTTGCGGAGATCAGACGCTGGAAGTTCGAGACGGCAACCGAGACGATCGGTGCGACGAGTACCAGCGACAGCGTCAGCAGCCAATCGAGATAGATCATCGTCGCGAACGACGAGATGAAGGTGGCGAGCGCGACGACGAGCTGCGGGACCGATACGCTGACCGCGTCAATCATGATCTGCAGATCGGTCGAGAAGCGCGCGATCAGTTCGCCGGGACGCCACTTGTCGAACTCCCCGAGCGGCAACCTCAAGAGGCGATCGAAAAGCCGCACGCGCAACCGCGCGACCAGATGCTGACCGCTCCAGGCGGTAAGATAGGTTTGACCGTAGATCGCGCAGTTACCGAGGATGAGCGCGACGGATGTCAGACCCAATGCCAGGTAGAGCGCTTTCAAGTCGGGCGGCCGACCGTGCAGGGGAACGAGCACCTGATTAATGATGATCCGAAAGGCCAACGGCGGCACGATCGAGAGTATGCCGGCAAGCACGCCCATCGTCATGGCGACTGCTAGACGTGGATAGTAGGGACGCGCCTCGCGCGCCAAACGTAGCAGAATCGAGCGGCGGGTCATCGGTGGCGCTTCACGCTCTTGCCGTTGCAATCGGATGAAACCTCCCCCAACGCACTCCGGTACTTGATGGTGGCAATGATGCCGGGAGGATCGGAGAACGCACATGGACTGCTATTTTCACTCGAACGTACCGTCGGTCGCCCCCTGCGCCGGTTGTGGTAAGCCGGTCTGCGCGACCTGTCGCGACGAAACCGGCGGTTGCCCGAGTTGTCGTCTGGCCGCCAAGGTAGAGGCCGCGACTGCGACGAGGCAACGAATAGCCGGCCAAGTGCCGCCCCGCCCCGCGCCGGCCAGCGTCCGCGGCCCGGCGACCGTCGCGGTCGCCCCGGATCCGGTCGAATCGCGCGCGCTCGTTGCCCTCGGCTATCCGCTCTGGCCCTTAGCGCTGATCTCGCTTCTCGATCGTAAGCAATCGCGCAATCTGCGGCGACAAGCGCTTCAGGCGCTGGGATTCAACGTCGGCTTCTTTGGCTTCTGGGGACTTCTCTCGCTGCTCGCGCAGGTACCGTTCCTTGGATTCTCAGCCTGGGTGCTCGTGCCGCTTCTCGCACCGCTCTTTCTTGTGGCCAGCGTCTACTACGGCATCAAGACTTGGAACGGCGACGACGTACGGATACCGATCGTGACGAGCTGGATCGACGAGCGGATGCCAAAGGTCGCCGACTAAGTCTCGGCAGACGTAAAGGCTCGATAGCGGCGCAGAAAGGCACGCGCCGCGACGCCGTGATCGATCGCCGGCTCGCCGTAGGATTCGCCGGCATAGAGTCCGAGCGCAAGCTGCTGCGAATCCGAGCGCCGGCCGTGCCAAGACTCGAGCGGGATATGTTGGAGCTCGTGCACCCAGCGGCGCACGTAGGTGCCGGCCGGATCGTATCGCCGCCGCTGCCGCTCAGGGTTATAGATGCGCGGGTACTGCGCCATGTCGGCGCCTATTCCGGCAATCCATTGCCAGTTGCCGGTGGCAAGCGCCGGTTCGTCCTCGATGAGCCATCGATCCCATTCTTCACGCCCGATCCGCCAATCGATGCCGAGGTCGAAGCAGAGCCACGACGCGGCGACTGTACGCACGTGCGGATGCATCCATCCCGTCGCATGGAGCTGACGAATTCCGGCATCAACGAGCGGATAGCCGGTCGAGCCCGCACGCCAACTCTCTAGCGCCGGATGCGAACGTTCCCAGCGAAAGTCACGCATCTTCTCCTGCAGCGGCTCGTCTTGCGTACCAGGGTAAAACCACGCGAGCTGTAAGAAAAAGTCGCGACGCGCGAGGGAGCGCAAAAAGAGCCGTAACGAGAGACGCTCTTCGCTAAGCAAAAACGGATCGCCGAGACGTTCCCGCACGGAACGAACGACCGTCCGCGCAGAAATCGTTCCAAACGAGAGGTCGGCCGACAAGTGCGAGGTCCGGTCGTCGGACGGCACGATTGCGGCGACCGCATATTGAGCAGCGCCTTCACGCAAGAAACGCTCGAGGCGATCTCTCGCCGCCTCCGCGCCGGCGGCGATCGCGTTATCGGCGTCGCCGAACTCTTCGGCCGCAGGAAGCGCGCCGCCGCGGACGGTGCGACCCGAAAATCGCAATAGCAGCGGATGCTCGTGTGAGGGAACCGGGAGATCGCACCAGACCTCAAAGTAGGGTGTAAACGCACGATAGCCCGCGCCCGCTGCGCTGCGCGCTGCAGCACTCTCCTCCGGCGCAACCGCGGGTGCATCGTGGACGACGACGGCCTCGAAGCCCGATTCTTCGAGCCCGGATTGGAGGCGGCGATCCTGCTGCAGTCCAGTCGCGTCGTAAGCGCAGCTCCAAGCGGCGCCCGTTGCACCGAGCTCGGTCGCCAGGGCCGGAACGATCTTCTCCGGCTCTCCGCGGCGAACGACGAGCGCGCTGCCGCGTTCCTGCAGCTCTCCGGCCAAAGCGCCGACGGCCGCGCAATAGAAGGCAGCTCGACGCGGCGAGAGGCGCAGCCGCCGCTCGAGCGCGCGGTCGATCACGAGCAACGGCAGGATGCTTCCGCGGGCCGCGGCCGATGCTAATCCCGCATGGTCGTCGAGACGCAGGTCTTTCGTGAAGCGATAGATGAACGGCGGCTCGGCCATTGCAGGCCGGTTTTGCGGTAGAGCCGCGCGCTCCCCCGCCCTATTTGGTGAGTGATACCGCCGGCGTTTGCGGCGCGTGATGCGCGCGCATCGCGGCATGACAGATCGCCTGGTCGAACGCGCGATCGCCGGAACTCTTCGTAATCGTGCAGCGCACCGCCGATCCTCGTCCATCAACCGTTACGTCGAACGTCGTCGAGAAGGTTGCCGCGCCGACCGCGAGCGACTCGGCACGGCCCTCCCGTGCAGGTGCGGTCTGCGTACCGAGAGCCGCGAGCGCCCGCGTTTCTTGCGCCGAGAGGATGTGCGCCGGGGCGCCGGCTCGCGGCGTCGGGGCCGGCCGCAGCACAAAGAAGGCTACCACCAGCGCAGCCAGCACGCCGGCAAAAGCCAACACGCGATGTGACTGAGGCCGGCGCGCGAGCGTCGAGCGCAAATCCGGTTCCCAGCATTCGGTTTCTCGGGCCTGGCCCACCGCGTTCATCACTCGCTCGATTTCGCGCTCCCCACCCAGCTCGCGCAGACACTGCGCGCACTCCGCTAGATGGGCGCGGTAGGCGTCACGTTCGCCTTCGCCCGCTTCGCCAATCGCGATTGCCCCCGCGAGCGCCTCGGCGCGCGCGCAATCCGCCCGACTCATCATCGCTCCGTATCCTCCTTCATCATCGCGCGCAAAACCCGCATCGCACGGCAGACTCTCTGGCGCACGGCGTCGGAGGTCGTGCCGAGGATCGTCGCGGCCTCCGACGACGAGTATCCCGCATAGCTCGTCAAGAGCAAGGCGGCCGACTGATCAGGTGCCAACCGCGCGAGTGCCGCCTGCAGGTCCAAGGATGCAGCGCTTCGTTCGTCAACCCGCCACGCGCTGCGATCGACTTCACGGTCGAGCGGCACCATGCGCAAAATTTTCTTGCGACGGAGAAATGAGATTCCGGCGTTCGTCGCCGCGCGATAGAGCCACCCCGCGCTAAGCTCTCGTGCAGGGTCCGCCCGCAGCATGCGGTAGGCAGAAAGAAAGACCTCCTGCGTCAAATCGAGCGCGACCTCGGTGTCGCCGACCATCCGGCGCAAGTACCTGGCCAGCTTAGTCTGATATTCGAGCACGAGCGACTCGGCTCGCGTCTGCGCGACTGCCTGGCGGTCATCCGTCACCCGGATCGCATCCATTCGACTCTCCTCTTCTTCTCCGAACGCCGCGCGGCCCAGAGGTGTGACCGCTATCGCTCGTCCGCTAGCATGCTACTTTTGTAGCATCTCCGAAGTTGCTGCTTCGGACACGCCGATTCACTTAGCCGCCGATTTCGGAGAATGCACGCATTCGCGACGTGGTCTCCCCGAGCCGCAGATGATGGCGTTCCGGCTTGATCAGCATCGCGGAGCGAAGCAAGGACGCGAGCTCGTCGGTGGTCGCGCCGCGTCGCACCGGCGAACGCAGGTCGAGCGCGTAGTCGCCGAATAGGCACAGGCGTAACCGTCCGTCGGCGGTCAGCCGAACGCGGTTGCAGCGTTCGCAATAGTCGTGCGAAAGCGGGCTAATCACGCCGACCGCACCGGCTGCGCCCGGCAACGCAAAGTAACGCGCCGGGCCGTTCCCTGCCGGTCCAATCACCTGCTGCAAGTTGTCGATTGCGGAGATGCGCTCCAAAATCTCATCGGATGAAACGTAAGCGTCGCGCTGCAAGTCGACGTTTTCGATCACCGGCATAACTTCGATGAACCGGACAAAGACCGGGCGATCGTAAGTGAGCCGCGCGAAGTCGGCCAGCTCGTCATCGTTCTTTCCGCGCATCACGACGCAGTTGATTTTTACGGGCGTCAAGCCGGCCGAAATCGCATCGTCGATCGCGCGCATGACCGCATCCAGACCTGGGCGCCGAGCGATCGCCTCAAAACGGTCCGCCTGCAGCGTGTCGAGCGAAAGGTTGATGCGGCGCAGCCCGGCCGTTACCAACTCGGGAAGCTGCTCTTCAAGGAGCAACCCATTGGTCGAGAGCGCGATGTCGTCGATCCCTGGGATAGAGGCAATCGTCGCGATCAACCGGCTGAGATTTCTTCTGACGAGCGGCTCCCCGCCGGTCAGCCGGATCGCGCGAACCCCGACCGACGCGGCGGCACGCACGATCTGTGCGATCTCTTCGTAGCTGAGGATCTCGTCGCGGCGCAACCACGGCAGACCACCCTCCGGCATGCAATAGACGCAGCGCAGATTGCACTTGTCGGTGACCGAAACGCGTAGATAGGTGATCGGCCGGCTGAAACCGTCGATCAGTGAGACGTTGGTCATTGATTCTCGAAGATGCTGTCGGGGAGGGTCGGATTGATCTTGTATCCGCCGATCGTCGACGTGATGTCGGCGGCGTAGCCGGGCTCCTGCACGTGCCCCGTCTGGGCCTCGACGACGAAATTCCCGTCAACCCTGCCGTAGCGATTTGTCATCTCGGCGTAGCCGCCGTTGTTGTAGTTCCAGCGCATCGAGGTCACCGTAGCGTTTTTGTCGTCGACCGATGCATCAATCTCCTCTACGGTCCCTCTTTTGTGCGGCACCAGCTTGAGGAGCGCGGTCTTGCCGTCGTCGGAGACGAGCGTGACGTCGTACAGCTCGTCCCACTTCTTGGGGCTCTCGATGTGCGCGTAGAGTTTATCGAACTGCTGCGCGACCAGGGGAACGCCGGACGTGAAAACGACCTTATTCCTGTCCGGCTCTTGGTAATAGTACGTTCCGGCGAGATCGGCGGTCAGGAACGGGAACGAACGCATCACCACGTGCGCGATAAGCGTCGCGCTGAAGGCATGGAGGGTGGGATTGACCGCCTCCATACGGCCGAGCAGGGTGGCCGCCGTCGCAGCCGCGATCAGCATCATGTGAAAGCCTCCAACGCGCAGCCGATCTCGGCCCGCACCTGACGATCTTCTTCTCCGGCGTACCGTTCGCTCAGAGCCGCGAGGGCGCGAGGCGAGCCGATTCTCCCCAGAGCCCAGGCCACGTGACCGCGCACCATCGGATGCGGGTCGGTTTTGAGACTCTCTATCAAAGCGCCGACCGCCGAGCGGTCGAGGGAGTTGCCGAGAGCGACGGCCGCGTTGCGCCGCAAGACGGCCGCTCCGCGCCAGCCCATTGCGGTGTCGCGGTACCTGCGCTTGAAGCTACCGCCGCGCAGCGCGAGCAGTTCGACCAGCCCGGGGCTGGCCGCACCGCGATCGCGCGGCGCCCAGTGCGACGAGGCGTCTCCCGCTCGACGCGTCGGCGGACA
Source organism: Vulcanimicrobiota bacterium (assembly GCA_963748875.1). GTDB lineage: Bacteria > Vulcanimicrobiota > Vulcanimicrobiia > Vulcanimicrobiales > Vulcanimicrobiaceae > Cybelea. Next base: position 2,326,495 of record CAVVKC010000001.1, on the reverse strand, counting down.
AACGATTTGGCAGATATCGCATCCCCAGACCCATTGCCCAACGAGCGGGCGCATTGCCGCGGGGATCGCATCGGTTCGCTGGGTCAGATCCGAGATGCAGCGGTTCGCATCAATCGTATAGTCACCGCGCAGCGCCTGCGTCGGGCAAGCCTCGACGCAGCGCGCGCAGGTGCCGCAAGTCTTGCGCAGCGCTCCATCCGGCGGCAACTCGAGCGTCGTAACGATCTCGCCTAGGAAAACGAACGATCCGAGCCGTGAAGCGATCAGGTTCGTATGTTTGCCGATCCACCCAATGCCTGCGCGCGCCGCGAAGGCGCGTTCCGCCAGCGGCTTGGTATCGCACGCGACTGCCGTGACCGGCCCTCCTGCGGCTGCGTCGATTTCGTGTGCGACCGCGCGCAAAAGCGTGCGCAGCCGGCGATGGTAATCCGACGACCATGCATAGTTTGAGACGCGCCCTTGTAGCGGAGCCCGTTGCTCCCGCTGGGAGGTCGCATACGCTACGGCGATACAGATGACGCTGCGCGCGCCCCGCAAAAGCTCGCCCGGATCGCTGGCTCGTCGAGCGTACTCGGCGCCGTAGCCCCACGTCGAGAGGTCGCCGCGCGAAAAGGACTCCTGCATTCGGCGCCGCGATTCCGCGTCGGGCAAAGCCGATGCGACACGTACCGCGCCCGCACCGAGCTCGAGCGCCTTTCGGATCGCGCCTTCCTTGATTTTAGCCGGACTCATCGTCGTCGTCATAACGTTGCCAGCGGCCCGGGCCGGCTCCGCGGAAAGCTTTCGTCAATCGTCGCAACGTCATCCGCGTCGAGAACGAGCTCTGCTGCACCGGCATTCTCTTCGACATGCTGCACGCGCCCGGCTTTTGGAATCACAAAAACACCTGGTTCGCGGGTCAAGAATGCGAGCGCTACTTGATGCGGCGTTGCGCCGTGCTTGCGGGCGATGAGCTCGAGGTTCTCCCGACGGCGGGCGCCTGCCCGCAAGAAGGCACCCCGCCCAAACGGCGTGTAGGCGACGACCGCAATCTGATGGCGAGCCGCCGTCGGGATCAGTTCGTGTTCGATACCGCGCTCGCAGAGGTGATAGAGGACCTGATTGCAGGCCAGCGGGCCATTCTGCAGATAGGCTGCCGCCTCGACCATTTCGCCGGGCTCGAAGTTGCTGACCCCTACGAAACGAGACTTGCCTTGCTCGAGCAGCGTGTCGAAGGCGCGCATCGTTTCCGTCAGCGGATGCGACCCCGGCCAATGCAAGAGATAAAGATCGACGTAATCGGCGCGAAGCCGTCGCAGGCTCGCTTCGGCTGCCGCGAGCGTTCCGCGATAGCTTGCGCTGCTTGGCAGAACTTTCGTTGTAATGAAAAGCTTCTCACGATCGATACCACGGATCCCCTCAGCGAGTAACTCCTCGACGCGGCCCGCGCCGTACATCTCGGCGGTATCGAGATGAACCATACCCAACTCGACACCGCGCCGGATCGCGCGCTGCGCTTCTTTCAAATGCGCGCCGCTCTCGGGTATATTCCAAGTGCCCTGCCCGATAACGGGCAGCTCGACGCCGGTCTTACCGAACGCTTTCCATTTCATCGAATCGCTCTAGAAAAATTCAAAGTCTGCGTGGCGCGCGGCATATGCCAGCAGACCGCCGCGAAGGTGCTGCAAACGGGTGAATCCTGCATCGCGCAAACGTTCCACCGCCCAGAGCGACTTCGCGCCAACGCGACAAGCGACGACATAGCGGGACGCGCTATCGAGCTCGTGCATCCGCGCTTCGAGCTGTGAGGCCGGCATGTGAATCGCACCCTCAATCGTTCCGAGCACCGCCTCGTGCGGCTCCCGGACGTCCAGGAGACGCGCGTCGCGCAACGCCGTGTCGAGCTCGCCGGCTTCGATCTCGGCGACCGGAGAATCTACGGCAGGTTCACGATACGTATCCATAGCGAGTTCGCCGATCGTCGCGCCTGCGCCGCAGAGGACGCACTGCGGATCGTGCGCGAAACGCACCTCGCGCACGCGCGCGTGGAGGGCATCTATGAGCAGCAGCCGTCCGGCGAGCGGCTCACCGATGCCGAGCAGCAACTTCAGCGCCTCGCTCGCCTGCCATGCGCCGACGATTCCGGCCAACGCGCCGAGGACTCCGCCTTCGGCGCAGGTCGGCCGGCTGTCCATCGGCGGCGGCTCCGGATAGAGGCAACGATAACAAGGACCCTCGGGCGCTCGAAAGACGCTCACTTGACCGTCGAAACGAAAGATCGACCCGTAGACGTCGGGCCGCTTCTCTAAGAAACACGCATCATTGATCAGATAACGCGATTCGAAACGATCGGTGCCGTCGAGGATGATGTCGTACAGCCGGACGAGTTCGCGAGCGTTCGTTGCATCGAAACGAATCGGAAGCGCGTCAACGTTGACGAGCGGATTGAGCGCTTGGATCCGTTCCGCGGCGACCGAAGCCTTCTTTCGCCCCACATCGGCTTGGTTGAAGATGGTCTGGCGTTGCAGATTCGTTTCGTCGACTTCGTCATCGTCGACGACGCCGATCCGCCCGACGCCGGCGGCCGCAAGATATTGCAATGCCGGGGATCCGAGACCGCCCGCACCGACGACCAGCGCCCGCGAGGCACGAAGCCGCTCTTGGCCCGGTAAGCCGACCTCGGGAATCAGAAGGTGGCGGCTGTATCGTCGAAGCTCGCGCGCATTCACGTAAGTGACGAACCTGCGGGCGCGTGACGACCGTTCAACCACTCTAACACGGTCGCGCGCGCGTTTTCCGCGGCATAGGTGTGGTCGCTCTCGATCGTCGCGAACGATTTCGGCTTCGGCGCCCGATCGTAAAGCTCTTTGACGCTCGCGAGGCTGACCATTGCGTCATGATTCGCTGCGACGTAGAGCGCCGGGCGGCCCTCGAGCCGCGCGAGCAGCTCGCCATAGCGCCGGTCGACCCCGGCAACGAGCTCCGGCAACGAGGCGCCGACGACGTACGACGAGCGAAAATCGGCGACTCCGACTCGGCGCAGCGTCTCGAGTGAGGTCGGCCTTCCGTATCCGGTCGCGATCGCGATCGTTCCTTGGACGCGGGGCTCGAGGGCGGCCGTGAAGATCGCGGTCATTCCGCCCATACTATGCCCTAGCGTGTAAGCTCGCGCGTCGCCGCGCTCGCGCGCGAACCGCAGGACGGCCGTCATCGCGTCAATGCAATCGTCCACGCCACGAAGCTCTCCGCCGCTCGAACCGAGTTTGTGGCCCGGGAAATCGAGACTGTAAACTCCGAAACCGTGGGTCGCCAAAAACGAGCACAGAAAATCGAGATTCTGTTTGCTCGACGAATAGCCGTGCCCCGCGATCACGGAGACACCGCGCGGACGGCGGGGTTGGTACCACAGCACCGCGACCGGATTGCGCTCCGCCGAGATGCGAAAGAGCTCGACATTAGCCACCGGGGTTCGTCGCCCGCCAGCGCGCGCTGCCGTCAGCATAGCGCTCGCGCTTCCAAATCGTCGCGCGCGACTTGACCTCGTCAATGGCATATCGGCAGGCCTCGAACGCGGCGCCGCGATGTCCTGCCGACGCAAGCACCGCAACGGATATCTCTCCCACGCGCACTTCGCCGACACGATGAACGATCGCTACGCGCACGTCGCCGAAACGTTCGCGCGCTTCGCTCGCGATGATCTCGAACTCGCGCAGCGCCATCGACTCGAAAGCCTCGTACTCTAAAGCGCTGACCGGCTTGCCCGCATCGTCGGAATCGCGCACGATGCCGAGAAACGTCACGACTCCGCCGTCACCGGCTCGAATCGCTGCCTCGAGCGCGTTCGGTTCGATCGGCTCGCGCACGATGCGAAACACTTCGATATCGTTATCCGCCGCCGACCGGAGGCAGAAGCGCAAGCTCGTCGCCGTCGGCCAGCGTTTCGTCGAACGAGACCAGCCGGCCGTTGCGGGCGACTCGGGTCGAGCCGCGCTCCTTAGCAAGCGGCGGGCATCGCCGGACGAGCGCGCTCCAGACGTCGGCGACACGGGATTCTTGCGGGATTGCGAGGCTTACCTCCGGCGCTTCGAGCAGCTCTCGCAATCGTGCAAACGCGAGCACGCGAATCTGCATGGCGGCACTCTCTTCGACGGGTCCCCCCTCGGTCCGTACCGAATTCGCTCTGCAGATTCTCAACATGATGCGAGTGCTGACGCTTTTCATCGTCGCGGTCGCCGGCACCGTTCGGCTCGCGACCGCCGCCTCACCCTGCACGCAGGAAGCGCTGACCGTTGAAGGCGCGCCGGTGGCGGTCGGCTACTGCGTCAGTGGTGCGGTCCGATCGAACGGGTCCGACGAACTCGTCGTGCCAGTAGCCGCCTCCTACTCGGGACCGCGCGGGGCTGTGCGACTCGCGCTCCAACTTCACTTCATCGCCGGCGAGCGCGTCTCTCGCGTGATCCAAAGCCTCGACTTGACCAAGCTGGGACTCACCGGGACGTTGCACTTGACGCTCGCCTACTCCAGCGGTCTGGTGCGGCTCGAGGGCGCCTTGCTAACGCCTGGGGCGATCACCATAAAATGACCCCGATGCAACCCTAGCGGCGCCCCGGAGACTCTATGGGGGCGTATGCGGCGGCGCTACATCGCCTTCAACAATTCCAAGATCCCCGACGGCTGTCGATAGAGGAGTCTGCCCCTCATCATGCCCTGTACGGCGACAACCCCGAACCTCACGGCTCGCGAGCAAGCGCACCACCTTTACGAAGCGATACCACCCGGTCTCTTTCGGGTCCAAGATGAAAACGAACGTATCGCCTGGCGTGTCAGCCCCGAGCCGTTTGCATTGTCTGCGGCCCAAGCCGAGGAGATCGAACGCCTTGGCGTCGAGCTCTTGCGCTTCTACCGCGCGCTCAACAATCTTTACAACCGCAGCGCGCGCGGAACCGCGCCGGCGTTTATCGCCGAGTATCTCGATCGCGGAAAGCCCGAGCAAGTCGTCAAGCTCGCGCGCCAGAACCGATTCAAACAGGAGATCCCGGGCGTCATCCGGCCCGATCTCATTCTGACCGGTAACGGATTCGTCGCCACCGAGCTCGACAGCATCCCCGGAGGTATGGGCTTTGTCGGCGCGATGACCGAAGCGTACTGTGAGCTCGGCATCGAAAGCTTTGGTGGAGACGACGGCATTCCGATCGGCTTTGCGGAAATGCTGCGCAACGCGACCCGCGCCGAGCATCCGACCGTCGCGATCGTAGTTTCGGACGAGTCGGCCGACTACCGTAATGAAATGGCCTGGCTCGCCGCGGCCGTGCGCCGTCTGAATCTCGCCGACGCGTGGCTGCGCCGCCCCGAAGAGATTACGTTCACCGAAGAGGGTCTCTTCATCCGGCACGACGACGGGCGCGAATCGAGACTCGACGCGATCTACCGCAATTTCGAGCTCTTCGACCTCTTCAACGTTCCCAAACAGGAGCTCATGCTCTACGCCGCCCGGCATAACCGCGTCAAGATGACGCCTCCGCCGAAAGCGACGCTCGAAGAGAAGCTCGCCTTTGCGCTCTTTCACCATCACGCGCTCGCATCGCTCTGGCGGGGCGAGCTCGGCAACGAAACCTTCGAGCGTTTACAGCGCCTCTTTCCAAAGACGTGGGTGATCGATCCGCGCCAAATGCCGCCGCAAGGCGTCATCGCGGGCTTGGAGGCCGGCGGTGCGCCGATCTCGGACTTCCGGCAACTGATCGCTCTGCCGAAGAGCGAGCGCGCGTACGTCGTCAAACCGTCGGGCTTCTCCGAACTCGCCTGGGGCTCGCGGGGCGTCAAGATCGGCGACGACTTGACGCGCGAGGAGTGGACGGCGACGATCGAAATGGCGCTTGGGTCGTTCGATCGCACGCTCTGGATCTTGCAGCGCTTTCACAAAGGCAAGCTGGTCCGTCAGACGTACTTCGATCGCGAAGCCGATGAAGTTCGCGAGTACGACGGGCGCGTGCGGCTTTGCCCGTACTACTTCGTCACCGGCGAAGAGAGCGTGCGGCTCGGCGGCGTACTCGCGACGATTGCGCCGGCCGACAAGCGCCTGATTCACGGAATGACCGACGCCGTCATGACGTCGTCCGTTCGTGCATAGGGCTCCTAGCTTTGATGCCTTAGTTCTCTGCCGGCACGCCGCTACCGATCACAACCTCGCGATGCGCTTCCTCTCGACGACGGACGCGCCGTTAAGCGCGCACGGTCGAGCACAGAGCGAGCGGCTGCGCGACGCGTTCACATCGTTCGGCTTCGAGCGCTGCCTCGTCAGCCCGATGCGGCGCTGCTTGGAGACACGCGAGATCGCCGTGCCGGAGCTCCCGTTCGAGATCGCGCCTACTTTGCGCGAGGTCGATTTTGGCGAGTGGGAAGGCCAGACGCTCGAATTGGTCGAGGAGCGCGCGCCCGAGCTGGTCGCGGCGCGACGACGGAATCCAGTTGCGTTTCGTCCGCCCGGCGGCGAAAGCATCGAAGATGCGTCGGCCCGCTTACGCCCGCTCGCCGAGAGGCTGCGATCGCACCACGCGATGCTCGTGATCGGGCATCGCATCAGCCTCGGGATCCTCGAACGGTTACTGCGCGATCTCCCGCTCGAGTCAAAGGACGTCGCAGGACTCGCCCCGGCTGAGTTTAGGATCGTACCCGCGTAAGAATGGCGTTTTGGGACGGAACGGTAATTTCGTCGGGAACGAGCGTGCCTGGATCGTACCAAATCGTGACCGCAACGGGACGGTCGATCGCGAGCTCGACATCTTGCGTCGCGACTCCCGCCGGACGTACCGCCGACGGTGTGGGGTTAGCCGAGAGCGACTCGGCTTGAGCGGTCGCAGGCGTGATCCAGGTAACGCTCGAGTCCTTCCAGGCTTCGAGCTGCGCCGGCAGGGCGAAAAGGCCGGCCAACAAGCCCGGTTCGATCACGACGAAGTGCCGCGTGTTCGGGGCGAGCTCAATCTGCCTAGGCTCAGTCGATAACGCTCCTACGACCGTTGCCGAGCTCGACGTCGCGACGACGCTCACGTTCGGACTCTGGTTGGGCGTGTGATAGGCCCCGTTATATTTCGTCGGCGCGTAGTCGGGACCTAAAACGAGCGAAGCCGTCGCCGCGAGCGGCATGCCGAAGATCGAGGCCGACGAGGTCTCGTCGATCTGCGTCTGGGCCGGGTCGTGCGTAACGCTGACCGACCACGATCCGACCCTCTGGCCTGCCATCGAACCGGTATACCGATAGGTGGCTTGCGCGGGGAACGGCGTGCCCGTTAGTGCCGCAATCAATAATGTCGCGATCATCGCAGCTATACTTTGGCTTCGGTGCGGCTCTTCTCTGCCAGCGCCATCAAAATAACGTCGATCTCCTCCGCGGTGTTATATCCATGCGGCGAGAGACGAATGCCGCCGGCGCGATAGGTCGTCACGATTCCTTCCTGCTCTAGGGCTCGGCCGAGCGCGATACTCTCCTTGCCCGGCAACGCAAACGTAACGATCGCCGAAGAGATGCCCTCGCCGCGTAAGCTAAATACTTGCGCTCCGAGCCGGTGCAAACCGTCGCAGAGCCGGTCGGTCAGCTCGAGAACGTGGCGTGCGATCGCCGTCGGCCCGCAGCGTTCGAAGAGATCGATCGCGGCCACGAGCGAGAGCGTTCCGATCAGGTTGGGCGTGCCGGATTCGAAGCGCATCGCGTCGCGCGAGAACGGCTGATCGTAGTTATGGAAGTCCCACATGTCCCGAACGGAGCGCCAACCCGGCATTGCCAACTGCAGTCGTTCGTCAAATCGCGGACCCAGATACAGCATCGCAGCGCCGTGCAGGCCAAGCATCCATTTCGCGCCACCCGAAAAAAGTGCGTCTGCGTCGATCTCTGCGACGTTGACCGGAAAAACGCCGAGCCCTTGCATCGCATCAACGCAGAACAGGGCCCCCGACTCATGCGCAACCTCCGCAAGGCCGCCCAAGTCGTGGCGGTAACCATCCGCGTACGAGACCCAAGAGACCGCCACGAGGCGCGTGCGCCGCGAAATCTCGCGGCGAAGAAGGTCGGGAGTCAGCCGTTCGCGCGCGGTCCGCAGCAACCGCACGTCGACGCCTTGGCGGCGCAGCGCAATCCAAGGAACGGCGTTTGCCGGAAACTCGTTGTCGCAGAGCAAGACTTCGTCAGCCGATCCCCACTCGAGGCCGGCGGCGATGACGTTTGCAGCCGCGCTCGTGTTCGGAACGATCGCGATTCGCGATCCCTCCGCTCCGATGAAACGCCCGATCCGCTCGCGATATTCCGGCATGCGGAGATCGTACGGAAAGGTTCCGAGGACGCCGGCACGCGCGTGGTCGCGCACGAAGGTTTCGATGGCGTCCACCGACGAGCGCGGCAGTACGCCGGCCGACGCATGGTTGAAATAAACGTATCGCTCGGTGACGGCGAAATCGACCCGCGGGAGCGGCGTGCTCACTCGGCGCCGATCATGTCCTTCGTATGCCAGGCGATGTTGCCGGCCCGGTCGCCGACGCGCTCGAGCGACGCCAACACAAACAGAAAGCGCGTGCCCGGACGGACGATCTCGGGGTCGGCTCGCATTTCTTCCTGAAGTAACTTGATGCTGCGCTTATACAGCTTGTCGACCTCGTCGTCGCGATCGATTACGTTGCTCGCAAGGCGCGCGTCGCGCTCGGTGTAAGCGCGCATCGCGTCGAGCAGCATCGCGTGCGCCACACTCGCGATGCGGTCGATCTCCACCTTTTGCGGACGCATCGGAAGGTCTGACAGCTTGATCGCATTTTTCGAAATGTCCACGGCGTAGTCGCCGACGCGTTCGAGGTCGGTCGCGATCTCGAGCATTGCGGCAATCTCGCGCAGCTCACCGGCGACCGGTTGCTGCCGCCAAATCAGCTCGATGCAGTGCGCCTCGACGCGCCGGCGCAGGTCGTCGACGACGTCGTCACCGGCCACCACGCGCGCGCCCGCCGAGGCGTCGCGCTTGTCGAGCGCATCGACCGCAACGCGGATCGCATCGCCCACGAGCGCTCCAAGCCGCACGACGTCGAGCCGCGTCGCCTCCAAAGCCTCGTGATACGCCGTCCGAACCGCCACCGCAACCTCCTTAGTGAAATTTCGTCCTCAGTATAGGTCAAAGGGCCATTCCGTGCAACGCAACGAAGGAACCTGCGGGCTTTATCTAATCATAAGGTTTTCTTATATGACATTTGAAGATATTCTCGTCGCAATCGAAGCGCCGATCGGCGTCATCACCTTCAACCGGCCCAGCGTGCTCAACGCGCTGCGCACGAATCTCTTAAAGGAAGTCTCGTCGGCGCTGGCCGCGCTGGAACGCGACGACGGCGTTCGCTCGGTCATCGTGACGGGCGCAGGCGAAAAGGCTTTCGCCGCGGGTGCCGACATCTCCGAGCTCAACGCGCTCGCTTCCGCCGGCCACGGCGCGGCGCAAGCGCGCAGCGGTCAGGCCCTCACCCGGCAGATCGAGCGTATGAGCAAGCCCGTCATTATGGCGATCAACGGCTTTGCGCTCGGCGGCGGCTGCGAGATCGCAATGGCGGGCGACGTGATCGTCGCGAGCGAGAGCGCGAAGTTCGGACAGCCCGAGGTCAACCTCGGATTGATTCCGGGCTACGGCGGCACTGCGCGAACGACGCGGCGCGTCGGCAAAGGCATGGCGTCGTATCTGTGTTTGACGGGCGAGACTATCGGCGCGCACGAGGCGCTGCGCATCGGCCTCGTGCAAAAAGTCGTACCGGCGGCCGAGCTCATGAACGAGGCAAAACGCATTGCGACGACGATCGCCTCGAAGGCACCGCTCGCGATCGCCGCATGCAAACGGGTCATCAACAATGGCGCGCATCTGTCGATTGACGACGCGCTCGAGCTCGAGGCGCTCGAGTTCGGAACGCTCGTGGACACCGAAGACATCAAGGAAGGCACGCGCGCATTTCTCGAAAAGCGCAAACCCACTTGGAAAGGTAAGTAGGCCGGAAAGGGGACCGTCCTGCCCGATTCGTCGACACCACCGCTAATACTCTGGGTTACGTTTGCAATTGCCGTCATCGGAGCGATGCAGCCCTTGGCCATTGCGATATACCGGAGTTATTTCCGCGCGCGCCGAGTCAACCTGTATGAAAGTTGGTTTCCGGATATTGGCTTTGCGGCCTTCGGCCCTTCCGCTGGAATAGCCGGCACGATTCAGAGTGAAAACGCGCTATCGGTTATCACGCGAATGGAGCTGAACGTCAAACACGGCCAAGCCGGTGATAGCGCGGAACTCTTAGCGTTTGTAAACAGGGTTCGCAAAATGGAGAGTGGTGCCGCAGGTTACGTGGACCGCACGGAAGGAAGTCCTTGGTGTCCCTTCCAGCTCGCTGCCGACACGACCGTGCTTTTCGACATTAACTTCCTAAGCCAGGCAGATCGAAATATTATCGAGCTAATCGTAAGCAAGTTTCTCGTCGCGTGGCCGCCGTATCTCGCTGCCAAGGCCCAGGGACAGGACCTTTCCGATCAGGGCAACGCCGCAGTCTTTATGTTGAATACCTTCAACGACGCGAACTCCGAAGAATTCTACGTTACCGCCAAAGAGGAGCTGCTCAAGCAGTTGTTCTGGAAGGAGGGCCGCTATGCGCTGACGGTGCGAGTATGGGTCGCCGGCGAAAAGCGGACCTTCTCCAACACCTGGTTTGTGACGCTTGCGCCCGACGATATAGCCGCTTTAGAAGCAAACGCTGACCGCATCCTTGCCTACGCGACGGGGATGGCTCCGCAGGTTGTAGGCCCCCTCTACTTTGCGAATCCAGCATACGAAGGGCCGTCGGCTTAACGTAGCCATTATCGCCGAACGCGGTCACAACGTCGCGTAAATCCCGGCGATCTTGCCGCGCGCATCTAGACTGAACTTCCACGTAAATGTTTGGCCGCCCGAAAAGGTTACGCTGTAGCTGTAGGTCGTGGTCACCGCACCCTTGTCGACGCCTAGGAAGCTGATCTTCAGAATTGCACCGAGCGGTTTGAGTTGCGTCGCAGTTTGCGTGAGGAGCTGCGGCGTCAAGGCGGCATTAACCTCATCGCTGTACTGCGACCGATCGATCTTGCCTTGGAACAGCGAACCGAGCGCCTCGCGAAATCGCTCGGTTACAGCACGATCCTCCGCAGTCGACGCGGCCGGTTCGACAGAATTGGGAAACAACGAGCCGATGACGATCCCGCTTGCGCGGGTGGTTCCAAAGTCGAAAGCGTTACTGAGTACGATCCACGCCAGCTGCCGCGCGGGGATCGTTTCATTCTCGGCTTCGTAGCCAGGCACACCACCATGATGCCCCACGAGCTGCAGTCCGTGCCAATTTATGACGAAGATTGCCCAGGCCTTGCATGCCATACGGATTTGGAACGACGTTCGCTTGCATTTGTGCAAACGTGTCCGACGCGAGTAGCCTGCCATCGAGCAGTGCGATGTCAAAGCGCGCCAGGTCGCTCCCCGTCGAAACGATATCGCCGCACGCAAAGCTCCAAGACGGGTCATAGGCGAAGGCACGCTCGTAGACGATGCGCCCGTTTTGAGCGATCGCGACCTGCAATGCCGGAGTTTGCGTCGGTTTATTGCCGGCAAGTTTGGCGAGCTGCGCGTTAAGTCGCGCCTATACCGCGGCTTGCTCCGCCGGAAGCGCCGCCGGGGGAGTCGTGGCTTTGGGCGGTCCGGCGGTCATCACCGCCGCAAGGAGCAGCGCGTTTATCATCACGGGCACGTCCAACTCTCGATGAGCGCCGCGTGTTTGGGAAACTCGCGCAGCAGATCCGCTCGCGATCCGACCTCGAAATCCTCAAACTCGAAACCGGGCGCGACATCGCAGCCGACAAGCACGTAACTATGCCGGTCGAGGAGATGCGCGGCAAACCATACGCCGGGTGGAATCGCGGCATGCCAGCACTTTCCGTCGCCGATAGCGACCTCTTGATGCCGCCCGTCTGGGTTGATCATGTCGATCGCTACGCCGCCGCCGGCGTAATGGTGCCAGATCTCGTCCGACCTCAATCGATGAAACGCCGAAAACTCCTCGCCGGTAAGTAAGTATTGAGCCGTCGTGATGGCACTACGGCGGCGCTCGCCGCAGTTCACGCGATCTTCACTGCGGTAGGTTTCGGCAAAGTATCCGCCTTCCGGATGCGGCCGAAGACCCAGCGTCCGAATGAGCTGCACGGCTTCTGGATGCAAAGCCTCCCTTGCTATGACACGACGTGCGCGTTAGCCTCCGTGGGCGTCGAATCACAGCGAGCCAAGCAGGACGGCTTTTCGCGAGCGAAACATCTTTGGTAACGTTGTAGAGTGAGTCCCTACAGCGTCGGCCTGCCCCTCGGCGGGATCATCGTCATGTTCGCTGCGAGTTTCTTGATTCGATGCGCTACGATCGATGTGATCCGCAGTTATAGCCGTTCAAAAACGGGACACGGGCGCTAAACACTTCGGAGCGGCCGATCATCACGTTTTCCGAATCGCCATCGCCAACGAGCTCTGCGCGAACTTCGGCGCCAGAGCTCAGCGATGGCCTCTTTGGCAAGGGTACATGAAGTGCAGCGAAGCATGAGGCTGTCTCGACCAATACTAGGATAAGCCAGGTCCTAGTCATAGGATCGTTCCACTGGTACTCTAGTCGCGAGCCCTTTCCAATAACCACGGAGTGAAGAATGTTAGTTGCCGGCCGGTATCGGCGGCGGCGTTTACTCCCCGCGCTTCAGGCAGCGCTGCCCTCGGGGCAAGCCCCAGCGCGCCGGCTCTTAGCAGGCAGACGAGTATAGGAGGTATCTGCATTGGAATACGAAGCCGCTTGCCACAGACTCTGTGACGATATCTCGCATCTTCTTCTCGACGTCCCGAGACCGCCAATTGTACGAGCAGCCTATGCGGCCGGACGCGCGACTCGAGACTTGGCCGCGGCGTTCCACCATGCCGCCGGTCGCCCCAACGATCGACGTTGGTCAGACGCCGTGGAGAGCCTCGAACACTTCCTCGACGTTTGCAGCGAGTCGAAGATCGAAGGCATGGCCGAGCTGCACGAGCTTCGACGCTTTGTTACCGAAAACGCCGATGCGTTGTCGCTCCGCTACGAACTGAAGCTGGCGAGCTAGCGTCACGGACGAACCTCCACGTTGGTCCGCTATCGCGTGCCGCACTAGAGGTGGTTTTGGGCGTTGCTTAGCGCGAGGGCGATGGCGGGGTTGAGCCCTTCCCATTTCGCGCGGATGTCGCCTTTAGCGTCAATTACGACCATCGTTGGAAAACCTTGGACACCGAAGAGTGCCGGCGCGCTGTTTTGCGGATCGAGCGCGACGTCACCGAGCGAATGTCGGCGCGCAAACTCGGCTGCAACCGAACGCCCTTCGCCGACGTCAATCGGCACGATCGTCGCCTCGGGATGTTTACGCTTCCACGCTTCGACTAGCGGCAATTCGATTCTGCACGGCTCGCACCAGCTCGCGTAAAACTCTAGAAAGACCGTATGGCCGCGCTCGTCGGCAACCTTAAACGGGGCGCCGTCGAGTCGCGCGTAGACCGCGTGCGGCGCGGGGTGGATCCCCGGAGCGCTCAACAGGCGTGGCGCGACGAGAATCTTCCAAATGGCAAAGGCGATCACCAGAGCGGCGAGCGCGTCCCATACCTTATTCCACACTGAAGAGCGCGGCGATGCCTTGACCTCCTCCGATGCAGGCAGATGCGATGCCATAGCCGCCGCCGCGTTCGCGCAGCTCGTGAAGCGTCGTTAGCGCAAGTCGCGCGCCCGATGCACCGAGCGGATGTCCCAGCGCAATCGCTCCGCCATGCGGATTGAGCTTCGCTCCATCATTACCGAGTTCGCGCAGGCACGCGATCACTTGCGGCGCGAAGGCTTCGTTGATTTCCATAACTGCGAGATCGCGCATTCCAATCCCGCCACGCTCCAACGCCCCGGGTATCGCGAATGCGGGGCCGATTCCCATGATTGCCGGATCGACGCCGACCACGCTGCCCGATACGATGCGTCCCAACCACGGAAGCCCGTCGGCTTTCGCCTGCTTTATCGTCGTCAACACCACCGCCGCAGCGCCGTCCGTGATGCCGCTCGCGTTTCCGGGTGTCACGACGCCGTCTTTGACGAAACGAGCGGTCAGCTTTCCGAGTTTCTCTATCGTCAAACCTTGCCGCGGACCTTCGTCCTTGTCAATGCGCGTGCTCGTGCCTTTCGGGCCGGGGACGTCGACCGCTACGATCTCTTCGGCAAAATAGCCGTTCCCTTGCGCCCCGAGCGCGCGTTCCTGGCTAGCGAGCGCGAACGCGTCGCTCTCCTCGCGCGAGACACCGTACTTTTTCGCCAGATTCTCGGCGGTAATCGCCATCGGCGTGTTTCCGTACGAGTCGGTCAGCGCCGTCCAAAGCGAATCCTCGAATGCCACGTTTTGACCGAGATGAAAGCCTTTACGTGCACCGCGCACGACGTGCGGCGCCTGACTCATGTTTTCCGTGCCCCCTGCCAGCGCATAGGTTGCGCTTCCGAGCGCCAGCGACTGTGCCGCCGAGAGTATCGCTTGGAGTCCCGAGCCGCAGAGGCGATTGACGTTCAGCGCGGGCACGTTGACGGGCAACCCGGCGCGCAATCCGACGTGGCGCGCCAGATAGATTGCATCGGCGCTCGTCTGGATCACGTTTCCGAAGACCACCTCATCAATCGACTCGCGCGGCACGCCGCTGCGAGCGATTGCGGCCTCGGCCGCGGCCACGGCGAGATCGGTCGCGGTAAGATCGGATAGTACGCCGCCGAGATTGCCAAACGGGGTACGCGCTCCGGCGAGGACAACGATGTCGGACTCCTGGAATGAAGTATTCATAGCGCGCCAAGTATTCTCGCACCCGCTCGCGCGTCCCGGCAGGCACGGTCCCGCACCGTCACTAAGACGGGCCGAGTATGCCGATAAATCGACCCGCCGCCGCCGCGCTCGACGCCCGGTCGCTTCTGCCCGCGACAAAGACCGAGCAGATCATCGAAGCGTTCGATAAGCTGCAGATCGGCAGCGCGCTGGAGATCAACGAAGAGACCGAGCCGCGCGCCCTGCGCAATGAAATGGCGCAGCTTCGCCCCGGTCGCTTCTCTTGGGACGCCCGCAACCTGGGGGGAAACCGTTGGACGGTTCGGCTCGAGCGAATTGACGAGAACGCCGAAGGTGAGGCTTTCCTCGCTCACGTCGCGGCCTTTACGTCGGCGAAGGCCGGCACGCTCAAGGAGCTCGCCGCGCAGATGAGCGAGCGCGCATACCGCGCCGGCGACACGATTTTCGACGAAGGCGAGGCGTGGCCATATCTCGGTATCGTGAAGAACGGAAAGATCATCTACACGCTGCTCTCGCCCGACGGCAAGACCCACACGATTGGCGAGCGGCTTACGCACGACACGCTCAACGAAAGCGGTACGTTCGACACCGGCGGCGCAACGACGCGCGCCGAAGCATTGACCGATGCAACGATCGTCACCTTGCCGAGTGAAGCGGTGATCCATGCGGCCCGCAGCGACGCCGAACTCGCGCTGGGTTTCCTGATCGCCGCCTCGCAGGCGCGACGCCGCTCGATCGATACGATCGCCGACCTCGCCTTTGCCCACGTCCTACAACGTGTCGCAAAGTTTCTGCTCGGCTACGCGCGCGCGTCGGTCGGAATGGCCCGCGGTCTTCCCGGCGTCGAAAATCTTTCGCAGGCGCAGATCGCCGCAGCGGCCGGCACGGTGCGTGATATGGCCGCACGCGCGCTCTTGCGTCTAAAGAACGAGGGCGCGCTCGAGCTCGACCGCGGGCGCGTGCGAGCCATCGACCGAGCCCGTTTGGAAGCCTTCGCGCATAACGTTCAAGCTCCGCCGGTTTGAGCCCAGCGCTCCTTCTCGCCGCAATGACGCTTCGCGTCGATGCGACGCAGGCGCCCGAGAATCTCTTTCACGCGACGGTAACGATGCCGGTGACACCCGGCCATTGCCGGTTCGTCTACCCCAAATGGATTCCGGGATGGGAAACGCCGGCGGGGCCGATCGAGAATCTCGTCGGGCTTCGCGTATCTGCGGACGGCCGATCGATCGCGTGGCACCGCGATCCGGTCGACATGTACGCGTTTTCTTGCGATAGCGGAGCGGCGCGCAACGTCACGGTCTCGATGGACGTCATCGGCACGACGCCCTCATTCGGATACAACGCTACGCTCAACGGCACGGAAAGGGTCGCGCTCATCCAGTGGAGCTCGCTCCTGGTCTATCCCGAAGGTATCAACGTCTATCATCAGCCCGTCAGTGCCGGTATCGTTCTTCCGCCGGGATGGGCTTTCGGAACCGCCCTGGAGAGCGTCTCGAACGCCGGAAACGCCGTCACCTTCGCGACGACGATGCTCAACCAGCTCGTCGATTCGCCGTTGCACGCGGGACCGTTCCATCGTTCAATTCAGCTCTCTGCGGGCCCCTCGCCGACGTACTTGGACATCGTCGCCGACGGCGCCGGCGCGCTGCAAATCACGCCGCCCGAGCTCACGGCGATGAAGCATCTCGTGCAAGAAGCGCCCGCGCTCTACGGTCCTCCGCACTACGAGCATTACACGTTCCTGCTGTCGTTGAGCGACGCCATTCCGCACGGCGGCTTCGAACACCATCAGTCGAGCGACGACCGCGCCGGGGAAGAGTACCTGACACAGCCCGCTCTGCTGCGCGCCGGCCCCGATCTGATGTCGCACGAGTACTCGCACTCGTGGAACGGAAAATATCGCCGGCCGGCCGGCATGTTGATCGAGAACTACAACGAGCCGATGAACGACGACTTGATCTGGGTCTACGAGGGCATGAACGAGTATCTCGGTAAGCTGCTCGCGGTACGCTCGGGGCTCGCGACTCCGGAGGACATGCGCGCGGCGTTTGCAATGGTTGCGGCCGAACAGAGTTACCGCACCGGAAGAGATTGGCGCCCGCTGGCCGACACGGCGATCTCCGCGCCGTTTCTCTACACCAGCCCCGGCAGCTGGAGCAATCTACGCCGATCCGCCGGCGACTTCTACGACGAAGGCTTGCTGCTCTGGCTCGACGTCGACACGCTCATTCGCTCGTTGACGAACGGTGCAAAGACGCTCGACGACTACCTGCACGTTTACGCCGCCGGCGGCAGCCGCGAACCGACCGTTAAACCCTACACTTTCGACGACATCGTCGCAATGCTGAACTCGGTCGCGTCCTACGATTGGCGATCCTTCTTCTCCGACCGCGTTTACTCAATCGCACCGAAGCCGCCGCTCGAGGAGTTCGAGCGTTCGGGATGGCGGCTCGTCTATCGCGCGACGCCCAGTGCATACGAAAAGGCCGCGGAAGCCTCTAATCACTTCGCCAACTTAGACTACTCAATTGGGTTGCTGCTCACCGGCGACGGTATCGTCGGCAACACCGTGCCGGGTTCGGCCGCGGCCTCAGCCGGGCTAGCGCCCGGGATGAAGATCGTCGCCGTCAACGGCAGGTCGTGGTCGTTAGACCGGCTACTCGATGCAATTGACGACGCGCAACGGACTCGCTCGCCGATCGTTCTGCTCGTTCAAAATGCGAGCTTTATCCGGAGCGCGCCGGTGGCATATTACGGTGGGCAGCGCTATCCCGCGCTGGAGCGCATACCGGACACGCCCGACATGCTATCAAAGATCTTTGCGCCGAAAACCTACCAGCGTTAGAACGGGCCCCATACGCTTTGATTGAGCGACGCAAAAAAGTCGCGACAGTTCGCGAGCGAGCTTGGGTCGACCAACGCCGCGGATTCGCCGTATTAAAGCACGGCCGGACAGACCGTGCGGTATCTCGGCGCTTGCGCCAACCGGGAAAATTCCGACGGCTTGGGATGCTTGGTCACCGGCATCCGCTCGAATGGTCGGATCATCGGCTGCCAGTGGTTGAGAGTCGGCTCGTGAAGCCCGGTGGGCCGCACGAAGCCGGAGGCGCCGTCTAGGGTCGTTGGAGCTGCGAACGCGACGGCAGCGCATGCGAGAAGGATCGTGACCGCCAAACCCCTACTCTCGCCAGCATGTTGAGCCCTCCCGCACAAGCATACCAGCCCGGCGCTCGCGAGCGCCGGGCGTTCCATGAGTGAGGTATGGGTTAAAGAGCGCCCGTTCGGTTCCTACGTTCGGTAGACGTCCGCAGTCGCGTTTGGATCGACGAGCGCCGGGTGGATGCGCGGCCCGCTGCACATGATCGCGTCGCGACCAATTTCAATCTTCATTCGCGCGACTTCGCCGCCCATAACGTCGTCAACGGCACAGCCCTGTACTTTGTCGGGGAATCTCGCCATGATCACGTACCGGCCCGGCTGAAGCGTCACATCGCTAAAGAAGCCATGGCGATTCGTCTGCAATCTCATGATGTGATTGGGCCCGCTATCGAGGTAGGGAGCGCGATAATAGTAGAGCATCGCACCCGCCACCGGCTGTCCCGTTTTCACATCCACGACCGTACCGGAGATGCCCCCCGGTTGATCCGCCAGTGCGGCGCCGATCAGTGAGCCGGCGAGCGCGAGGCCGATTGCTAAATGTTTCATACCCCGCCTTATTCCCCGAGGCGGCGAATCCTAGACGGATTCGAGCGCAGCCGTTTCCTCCGCGGCAGCTTGCAAGTCGAATGCCTCTCGCTTGCTTTTCGCCGCTGCATCTGCGAGCGGCTGATCGGCGACCTTGCGCGGCTGCTCGAGGAAATCGCGTCCTTTACGCACGGCGCCCATCGCGCCGGCCAGACGGCTCTCCATCTCGGCCAGAACCTCGCCGGCGTACCGGTCGGCACCCTTGCGAATTTCGCTCGCCCGCTCTTCGGCCTCACGCAGGACCACGTCGGCCGTCGTGCGCGCGCGCTGCACGATCTCGTTCTCGTCGACCAGCTCCTCGTGTTTGCTCGCGGCCTCGTCCACGATCGCCTGCGCCTTCTCCTGCGCGGCGCGCATCATCCGCTCGTGATCCTTAGCGATGACTTTCGCCCGCCCGACCTCTTCCGGCAGCGAGGCGCGAATTTTCTCGAGCAGCTCCAGCAGCCGTTCCTCCGAGAGAATGCGATAGCCGGCGGGCAGCCACGTTCCGTCGTGAACGTAGGCTTCGAGCTTATCCAGGACGCGATAGACCGACATTGCTACCTCCGTTGCAGGGTTGTGCGCTTTTCCGACATCACGCGGAGCACCGGTTCAGGGACGAGCGCGGCGACGTCGCCGCCAAGAAAGAAGACCTCTTTGACGAGGCTTGAGCTGACGAACGAGTACTTCTGGTCAGACATTAGGAAGAGCGTATCCACATCCGAAAGCGAGCGGTTCATCAGAGCCGCCGACATCTCGCTTTCGAAATCGGAAATGACGCGCAAGCCTTTCACGATGACGTCGGCGCGCGCGGCGCGCACGTAATCGGCGAGCAACCCGCGAAAATGCTCGACTCGAACGTTCGACAACCCCGCGACGCTGGCTTTGAGCATCTCTTCGCGCTCCTCCAGCGAAAACATCGGCGCGCGCTTCTGGGGATTGACGACGATCGCGACGAGCAGCTCACCAAAGCATCTGGCCGCGCGCTCGATGACGTCGCGATGCCCGTTGGTCGGCGGGTCAAAGGACCCTGGGTAAACTGCGCGCGTCACGCGCATCAGCTTACCGTTCGTCAAGATTCCGGCGCCAAGAAGGCGAGAGCGACATCGCCGTAGACTTCTTCGCGAACGGAGCGATACCCGGGTATCTCCGGCAAGATCCGCTTGGCCGCATGCTCGTAGACGACCGCCGCGTCGGGCGCCAGCAGACCGCGTTCGCGCATCAGTCGAAAAAGCTGCAGCGGAACGGGCTCGGCGTACGGCGGGTCGAGGTAGACGATGTCGAACGGTCCTTCCAAGCGATAGAGTGCACGCTCCGCCGGCGCCTGAAAGACCGATACGACCTTGTCGATGCCGAGATTTTTTGCGGCTTCCTCGATAGCGTGGGCGACGTCGCGTTGTGCTTCGACCGAAACCACGCGCGCGGCACCCCGCGACGCCGCCTCAAACCCGATCGCGCCGGTGCCTGCAAAGAGATCGAGGACGCGAGCTCCTTCGATCCGCTGCATCAAGATCGAAAAGAGCGACTCTTTGACCCGCCCGGGCGTCGGGCGAACGTGCGTCCCCTTCGGCGAGCGAAGTTTTCGGCTTCCGAGCGAGCCGCCGGTAATTCGTGGGGGCATTGCGTCTCAGAACTCCTGCGGCGCGAGCGGCGTTAACGCCGGGCGTAGCCAACTGTCGTCGCCGAGCCACTCGTACCGAACGGTGGAGTACGGGACCGAACCGTACGAAAGAAGCCGGTCGTGGAAGGCCCGCTGCGTAAAACCGGCGCCCTCACGGTCCGCGATCAACCCGATCAGCGTTTCGATCTGTATCTTCCCGAGGAGATAATCGATCGCTTGACCCGGCCCCATCGCAAACCGGGTGCCTTCGCCGTAAGCGGTGACGTAGTCAATGCCGGCGTTCTTCTGGAAGTACGCAATCGCTTGCGGCAACGTCATCGCCCCCGTCGCCAAGCCGACGTCTACGCCCACTCGCGTCGCCCGGTGGCGCATCAGATGGATCACCTGTTTGCGCGCGCCCGGATCGTCCGCGTAGAGTCCTTCCCGCATCAGCATCTCTTCTCCGTAAAAGGCCCATCCCTCCGAAAAGACGCTGTCTTGGTGAACGTGACGCACGAAGTCCGGATTGTGATATGCGTAGGTGAACTGCATGAAGTGACCCGGAATGCCTTCGTGACCGAGCAGCGGAAGCACCGACTGGCGCGCCTGCTGCACGAAGAAGCTCTGATTGTTCGCGCTAAAATCGGGCACGAAATAGAAGCCTTGCGGGTCGCTTCCCAGCATCGACGGCGGATTCATAAAACCGCCCGGATACGTCGCTGCAAGCGCTTTGGGGACCTCGACGATGTGAAAGGGCCCGATATATGACGGGATCGTGACGATTTGATGCGAGTTGAGAAACGCGATGAGCTTGGTGAGACTCTGCTCGTAGTAGGCTAGAAACTCGGCCTTCGTCGCGAAGGTTGGAGCCGGCGACGGCGATGGAAGTTGTGCGTCGCGGCCCGTCTCCCACATCTCTAGCGCTCGATCGCGCGCCAGTTCGGTCCTCCCGATCGCCGCAACCTGCGAAGAGTCGTAGGGCAGCATCAGGACGCGGCGGAGAAACCAATCGTACTCCCGGCGTCCAACGGCAAAGCCGCCGGCGTGAAAGCCGGACATGTGCCCGTCGAGCCAGGTCCGGTACGCGTGCAGCGCCGTCAGCGCTACCGACTGCGCTTGCGCTAAGGCCCGCTGCGTCTCGGGCGACGTTTCGCGCGCGGCTTCGGTCAGGGTCGTCGTATAGAGCGAGTCGCCGTCGCGGATGTCCTCCGAGGCGATTTGCGCGAACTCGCGCACCGGCTGCGTAAGATTCGCTCGCCCCTGTTCGAGGACGTGCGGGCAGGCGCGCAAACGGGCGATTGCGTCGCGCACGCGTACTTCGTCGCTCGCGTACTGCCGTTTTACGATCGAGAAGATCCCGTTGCTGCACTCGCCTTCGTAAACGCTCGGATTGCGTTGCAAGGAACGCACGACCGTTCGAGCCCACCAGTCACCTTCGAGATCTGCCCTGACCAAAAGATAGTCGACGCGATCGTGTGCGCTCGCTCCGGCCGGCGGCAGCAGCGCCGCAAGCTGGTTGCGATAGGCTCGCAACCGCACCATCTGCGCGGCTTGAGCGGCGGCCGAGTAGTCCGCGAGCTTGGTGTCGTAGGTATGAATTCCGGCATCGGTCGCGTTGCTCGGGTTCTGCTCGAACGACCACATCGTGTAGCTCCGATCGAGATTGACGAGCTTTTGGTCGTAACTCGAGGGCGCCGATTCCCCGGCACCGAGCAGCATGCAGACCGCTATTAAAACGAAGAGCCGTCTCACGTCGCGCGCACCGGCTCGGGCAAAAGCTTCAGCAACTCTTGGAACTCGCGGATCGTGTGCTCGGGCGGACGCAGCCCGGGCGGATACTCTTTTCGTTCCCAATCGATCCACACCGCCGGCATCCCGAGCGCTTGCGCGCCCGTCACGTCGCATCGCGGGTCGTCGCCGACGTACCAAGTCCGTCGAGCATCAGTCCCCAGGGTGCGCAAAAGTTTTTCGAAGGCCTGCGGCGCGGGCTTTAGCCAGCCGATCTCGCTGCTGACTATCATCGGTCCCGCAAAGCCGGCCTGTTCGGCCTTGCGCGACTGCAGCGGATTCCAGCCGTTACTTAAAACGGCGACCGCGATTCCGCGTTCGCGCAGCGCTTCCAACGTAGGCTTCACGCCGGGAAGCGGCACGACGAACTCAGGAACCATCTCGACGGCGGTTCTTCGAAACCAGTCGACATGCCGCTCGGCGGGTTCGAGTCCTCGGCGCGCGACGAAGCGGCGCACGGCGTCGTCGATCGAAAACTCTCCGGCGCGCTGGCGCGCCAGCAAGTCGTCAATGTTGTCAATCTCATCGGCAAGCGTCCCCACCGGTCGGGCGCCTTCCTTTAAGAGCTCGTCGAGCAGGCGCAGAAACGCGACTCGCTCGAGCCGATTGTCGATCGCAAGCGTATGGTCGAGATCGAAGCCGATCGCACGGACCGTATCCACCATCCGCGCGTTCGACGCCGCGGGGCGTGGGCCTACGGCGGAGCCGGACCCGTAACGACGCGAACGAACGAGTTTGGGCGCACGTACTTGGCCAATGCCGCTTGAACGGTGGCCGCCGTTGCCCCGAGTTGGGCCTGCGCGTCGAGCATATTCTGATTCAACGGCAGTCCAAACGTGGCGTACCCGAGCAGCAGGTCGGTGACTCCATCGTAACTCGCGGCGCGAATCGGCACCTCGCCCATCAGCAGCGCTTTCGAGCGCAGCAAACGATCGGGCTCAATCAGCTCGTGCTGCAGTCGCGTCAAGATCGCTTGCACTTGCGCCTGCGCAGGGACGATATTCTGCGGTTCGCAGGCGTACGTCACACGGAAGCTCGAGCGCACCTTCCCCGGCTCAAAACGGCTGCCGACGGAGTAGGCGTATCCATGTACCTCGCGCAGGTCGTGGTAGAGCAGCGACGAGTAGAAGCCGCCGCTGAGCACCGCGTTTGCCAGTTGCAGCTGTGGCCAATCGGGATCGCTGCGGACCAGCGGCAGCGTCTGGACAAGCTGCACCGAGGATTGTACGCGGCCGGTCGCCGGAACGTTGACCTGCGCCGGCGCGTTCGCCGGCACCGGCGGCGGTTCGACGTTGGGCTTGGGTCCCGACGCCTTCCACGCGCTGAAGTAGCGCTCGAAGATCGCTTTGGCCTGGTCGGGCGTCGTATCGCCGATTACGACGATCGTCGTGAGATCGGGACGGTACGCCGAGGTAAACCACGCTTTTGCTTCGTCGAGGGTCAGAGCTCCAACGCTTTTTGGCGTCGCGAACCGCTGCGCCGGATCTGTGGACGGATAGAGCGCCTTGTTGAGCGCGATCTCGGCGAGGTGACTGGGTGTCGTCACTTGACCCGTTAGCACGCCCACGGCTTGCTGCTTCACGATAGCAAAGTCGGCGGCATTGAACGCCGGGTGCAGTTCCTGGTCGGCCAAGAGCTGCACGCCCCGATCGAAGTGCGAGGAGAGGACGCTCAAGCCAAAATCGGTGCCCGGACTGGTCGTCGCCGCGATCTTGTCGAGCTCGGCTTGAAATGCGACTCGATCGTATGTCGTCGTGCCGTACGGCATCATCCCTTCCGTCACATCGGCGACACCCTCTTGATTCGGCGGCTCTTGCACTTGCGGGTTGTTTTGAATTTCTCCCTCCACGACGACCGTCCGCGAGATATTTTGGGGCTGAACGATCAAGCGAATGCCGTTCGAAAGCGTCATATCCGTTGGCGCGAGCGTCTGCTCGGGCACGTGCAGATGCGCGAGTACTTGCTGCGCCCAATCCGGCAGCGGCTCGTGCGAGGTCGGCGGAATTTGGTTGTTTTCTTTCGCCATTTCCCCACCCATGTTCGCGGCGCCGGCGCTCTTTGGAACCGCATATGCGGCGACGACGTGTTGGTTGTCGAGGTAAGTACGCAGCACGCGGTTGACGTCGGCGACGGTCACCTTCTCATACTGCGCGATCACATCGTCCGGTGACAAAAGACGTTGAATCGCAACGGCTTGACTCCACTCTTGAGCTTGGCCCGGGATCGAGTTCGCGCTGAACTCGAGCTCCGAGATTGCGCGCAGCTTCGCTGACTCGACGAGGTCTGGCGGCAATCCCGTCTTCTGATATCCCGCGATGATCGCGCGCAGCTCGCGATCGGCCGCCTCCGGCGGCGTCGAGACCGGCACGGCTACCGCGGCCAGAGCCATTGACACTCTTGGAAACGGCTGTGCAAAGAATTGCGACGCGAGCACGCCTTTATTCGTAAATGCCAAACCGCCGAACGCGCTGCGCTGGCTCGAGAGCACGTCCCCGAGGATCTTTCCTGCGGCAAAATCGGGGCTGTCGTAGCCCGGAAAGCGATAGCCCAGCAACGCGAACGTGAAAGGCAGATCGGACGAATCGTGATAGGTCGCCGTGCGCAGCGGCGCGAGCCGCACCGGGGCGCGCGCGGGCAGTTTTGCTGCGGGGACGTCGCCAAAGAGTTGTTTGACCCGCGCGATCGTTGCCGCCGGATCGACGTCACCCACGATCACGTAGATGGCGTTGTTGGGGTGATACCACTGATGGTAGAACTTCAAGAGCTGAGCGCTATCGACGTTGTTGGCGAAATCGGCGACCGTACCGAGCGTATTCTTATTGTACGGCGTTCCGCCGATCAGCCGCGATTGCATCTTAACGAACACGCGATAGATCGCGTTGCTGTTGTCTTGCTGTACCTCTTGCGTGATCGCGCCGCGTTCTTGCTGCCACAGATTCTGCGACATCATCAGACCCGTCGCGCGCGAGCGCTCGGCGCGCAGCGCGATGTCAAGATACTGCGACGGCACGGTGAAGGCATATTGCGTGACGGTGGCCTGAGTGTCGGCATCCAAGTTGCCGCCGGTAATGTCGATCGCGTCCATCAGCTGCGACGAAGAGAGCGTACGGCTACCGCGGAACATCATGTGCTCGGTGGCGTGCGCGAGTCCGGGTATCCACTGCTCGTCGGACCCCACCTCGTAGTTGAGCATCACGCTGACGACCGGCGCCAGCGTGTTGCGCACGACGATGACCCGTAAACCGTTGGCCAGCGTCGCGCGTGCTACGTCTTGCGATTGTGCTCGGGTCTGGATCGCAAGTGCGGCAAATGCCGTTGCGATCGCCAGCACAGCGATGATTATTCCGCGATTTCGCATGGTCGTTGCTGTTCGCGTTGTCGACGCATAACCCTCACGACGAAAGCAGCAGCGCGCGGGTGCTGGGCTGGGCCTCCAACACCGCTCGCAAGCCGGCGTGATCGGCGCGGGCGAGATTCGGATCGGCTTCGACGATCTTTCCGGCAGCCTCCTTCGCCGCGCGATAGACGTCGAAATCCCGGATGACGTCGCCGAGCCGGAGATCCGTCACGCCCGATTGGACGGTACCGGCAAGCTGGCCGGGGCCTCGTAAGCGCAAATCTTCGTCGGCGATTTTGAAACCGTCGGTAGATTGCGTTAAAATTTCGAGGCGCTCGCGATCGCCCGCATCGTCGGGATAGACGAGCACGCAATACGACTTCGCGGCATCGCGCCCGACCCGCCCCCGCAGCTGATGCAGCTGCGCGAGACCGTAGCGCTGGGCGTCGAGGACGATCATCGTCGTTGCGTTCGCCACGTCCACGCCGACTTCGACGACGGTCGTCGAAACCAGCACGTCGAGATCGCCGCGAACGAAACGCCCCATGATCTCCTCTTTCTCGCGCGATGGAAGGCGACCGTGCAGCAAGCCGAGGCGCAGATCCGGGAAGACGTCGCGTTTGAGCCGCTCGGCCTCAGCGACGACGCTTGTGACCGTTCCTTCTCCTTCGTCGATCGCGGGCGCAACGATGTAGGCTTGGTGACCGTCTTCGACGCCCTTACGCACGAATTCGTAGACCCGTGCGAGGCGGCTGGTTCGCACCGCGAAGGTTTCGATCGGCGTGCGGCCCGGTGGGAGCTCGTCAACGATCGACAAATCGAGATCGGCATAGACGGTCTGCGCGAGCGTGCGCGGAATCGGCGTCGCCGTCATGTGGAGCGTGTGCGGGGAGATGCCCTTCGCCCGCAGACGCGCGCGTTGCTCGACGCCGAAGCGGTGCTGCTCGTCAATGATTGCGAGTCCCAGCCGATCGAAGTCGACCCCTTCGGTGAGCAGCGCGTGCGTGCCGACCGCAACCGACGCCTCCCCGCCGGCGAGCTTCGCGATGGCGGCAGCACGCGAGCGGGCGCTCTGACTTCCAAAGACCGCCTCGAGCGTGACCCCAAACGGTAAGAGCAGCGGCGCGAGTCTGCCGGCGTGCTGCCACGCGAGCAGCTCGGTCGGCGCCATCAACGCCGATTGCATGCCGTTGCTCGCCGCCAACACTATTGCGGCGGCTGCGACGAGCGTTTTGCCGCTCCCGACGTCGCCCTGCAGCAGCCGGTTCATCGGAACGTCGCGGCCCATGTCGCGCCAGATCTCGAGAATGACTCGACGCTGTGCGCCGGTGAGCCGAAAGGACAGCGTGTTCTCGAACTGTTCGAGCAAGCCAGCCGGAACGTGCAACACGCGAGCGTCGTGATCGCGTTCGCGCGCGCTTCGGCGCAACTCCGCGGCGGTTGCCAACGCGAGAAACTCCGCAAATACGAATCGTTCGCGCGCGCGTTCCGCTTCCTCAGGCGAACGCGGGGCGTGCACGGTTCGGTACGCCGCTTCGAGCGACCCGTATCCGCGAGCCGTCGCTAGCGCGGTCGGCAACGGATCGACCGGCGCGCTCGCCAGCAATCGAGGAAAGTTCTTCTTGACGACCGCCGCGATCTTGCGGCTGGCGAGATCTTTCGACGCGCGATAGATTGGGACGAGCTCCCCGTGATACTCTTCGCCTTCGCCGAGCTGCGCGTAATGTGAAACGTTGACGACCGCGCCGGATAGCGTACGCTCGGCGCGACCCCGAACGAAGAGCCGCATCCCTTCGCGAAAACGTCCGTAGACGAAGCGGTTACGGCCGATCCACTTCGCGACGAAAGGATTTCCGTCGTCGTCGAGCAGCCGCACCTCAACGATCTCGAGGCCGCGTGCGCGCCGCTCCCGAACCCCGGCAACGCAGCCGACCGCGTTCTCCTCCCAGGCGGTTTCGCCAAGTCGTATCGCCGGCGTCGGAAAGCGAAGGTCGTCGTAACGAAACGGCAGATGATCCAAGAGCGCCGCCGCCGTATCGAGCCCCAGCTCGACAAAAAGCGGTGCGGTCTTCGGTCCGACGCCGCTCAGCGCGTCGATTTCAGGCGAGTTCGCGCTCGACGTTATCACGCGATCGGTTCGGGCGGCGTTAAACGCCGAAGCCGATCGTATGCATCGCGCAGCCGCGGAACCGGCACGTCGTACCTGCCGGCGAGTTCGACGACGGCTCCCAGGATCGGATCGAGCTCGAGCCGGCGGCCGCGCTCGTAATCCTGCAGCATGGACGTCTTGACGTCGGCGAGTCGCGCCGCATACGCGATCCGCGCGTCAACGTCGAGCGACGAAACGACACCCATCGCTTCCCCGACGTGCAGAGCTTCGGTCATCATCGCATGCACTTGCGCTCGCGCGCTGGGATCGGCAAGCATCGGCCTGATCTTCAAGCCGTGCAGGACGCTCGTCGGATTGAGTCCCACGTTATTAACGAGCTTTAGCCAGACCGTTTCGCGGAGATTCGTATCGACCTCGGGGGCGAGGCCGGAATGGCGAAAAACCTCAGCAAGCGTCTCGACGCGGTCCGCGCTAGCGCCGTGCGGGTCGCCAAGCACGTAGCGTAAACCCCCGCTCTGGCGGATGGAGCCCGGGGTGGCGAGTTCACCCGAAACGTGCACGACCGCGCCGATCACGCGCTCGTCAGGAAAAAGACAGCCGATCGCTCCACCCGGGTCGACGCTGCGCAAGGGCGGCTCGCGCACGTACCAAAATGGCAGTCCGTTCTGCATCGTGACAATGCTCGCTGTGCCGGCCGCAAACGGCTCGATTTGCGCGCGAAAGTCGGCCCATTGGTGCGCCTTGAACGTCAGCAGCAGCGCGTCGAAGTCGCCGAGCTCGCGAAGGTCGTCGCCGGCTTCGACCCGAGCGGTGAAGCTTCCGAGGTCGCTCTCGACGCGCAGGCCTCCCTGCCGAATTGCCGCCAGGTGGTCGCCGCGCGCAACGACGGCCACGGAAAGGCCTGCCCTCGAAAGCGCCGCCGCGAGAAAACCGCCGATGGCACCCGCCCCGACGATCGCGATCCGCTTCATAAGAGAGAGATTTCAGGCGACGGGCAGATTCGAACTGCCGAATGGGGCTTTTGCAGAGCCCTGCCTTACCACTTGGCTACGTCGCCGTATCGGTCCGAAATCCCTGATTTCATGCGGGTCTTCACGCCACGTCCCTGCGTCCACCTCGTTGCCGGAACCCGCCGCAGTTGCCATTTGGTTGCCGTGCCGCATCAAAACCGCTCGCGGGCGCGTCACTTCTGAGCCCCGTTTAGACCCGCCTGCGCCGTCCCGATCGTTTGGTCAATGCTCGCAACCGCCGGCTCCTGCACTCGGGCGACGGACTGTTGAACGCGCGAAAGATCACGTTGTGTCTCGCGAACCGATAGTGGTCTCTTGCGCGTCATCATTTGCAGCGGTGCAAGTGTGTGCCATGCGTGCATCCATGGTTGTCGCTCAAGCCTCTCGCATTCTGCTTGCGCACGGATCGAGCCTGGCCGCTCCGCCGGGACCGAACGACGCGGCGGCGAACCTAATCGCGCGTTCCCCGTGCAGCTATCGGAGTCATCGCACGTGAAAAACCTCGCTCTATACGCCCTTAGCATCGCCGCTTCAGCATTGCTCGCAGGTTGCGGGGGCTCGCAGCCGCAGATTGGCGTGCGGGGCGCGCTGCCACAAACCTCCGCGCTCGCGGTACGCACCGATCACACGCACTACAAAGTCGTCTATAGCTTTGGCGCACCCCCCGATGGGAATACCCCGAAGGCTAGCCTAATCGACGTAGGCGGCACGCTCTACGGCACCACGAACTCTGGCGGCGCGGGTCCTTCGTGCGGAAGTTCATCCGACGGGGGGACGGTCTTCAGCCTTACGCCGAGCGGCATGGAGAAAGTGCTACATACCTTCGCCGGGAACGGAAGCGATGGTTGTAACCCGCAGGCCGCCTTAATCGACCTAGGCGGTACGCTCTACGGCACGACCCACGGGGGCGGCATGTATGGATGTGGCATCTACTCAGGCTATAACTATGACCCCTGCGGAACGGTCTTTCGCATTACGCCGGGCGGCAAGGAGAAGGTGCTGCATTACTTCGGCCGCTACGACAGCGACGACGGTGATAGTCCTGCCGCACCCCTGAACGCCGTAAAGGGTACGTTATACGGCACGGCGTCGCAGGGCGGTGGCCATTTTTGTGCAGGCTCGGGCTACCAATTTCACTGCGGAGCAGTCTTCACGGTCACGCTGACCGGCATCGAGAAAGTGCTGTACGACTTTAGCAAGAGAACCAATGGCCATTCCCCTCGTGCCGGCCTCATCCACGTAGGCCGCACGCTCTACGGAACGACATCGCAAGGCGGCTCGTATTCTTGCGACCATTACCGAGGCTGCGGAACCGTCTTCAGCCTTACCACGGGCGGCAAGCAGAAAACCTTATACGCTTTCGGCAGCGGAAACGATGGCCGTTTCCCCCGAGCCGGCCTGATCGAGATAAACGGGATGTTCTACGGCACAACCGCTGGAGGCGGCTCGTATTCTTGCAACGGTCCTTACCCAGGCTGCGGAACGATCTTTAGCATTACGGTGAACGGCACGGAGAAGGTGCTGCACATCTTCGGCAGCGGCTCCGATGGCTCAACGCCCCTAGCGAGCTTGACCGACGTTAAGGGTACGCTCTACGGCACCACGAGCAGCGGCGGCACGTACGGCTACGGGACCGTCTTTAGCGTCAGTATGACCGGCAAGGAAAAAGTGCTGCACGGCTTCGGCAGCGGCTCCGATGGCTCAACGCCCCAAGCGAGCTTGATCGACGTCAAGGATACGCTCTACGGCACCACAAGTCGCGGCGGCACACACGGGGACGGAACAGTCTTCGCGTTGACCCCTTAAGCAAAAGGACTCACCAAGTCTTTAGAGAGTTATTTTCTAGGCTGAGCCGGACCGACTGGGGCAGTTGAGATAGGGCCGGAAGTAGCCCGCTCCGGTGACCTTCAACGCACCCGTCGAACGGTAAAGCGATCCCCTGGCGCAAATCGACTCGATAGTACTCGACTCCCTCGCAGCCGAGAATTGCGTTGCCGGCAGCATCTCGGTGCAAATAGTTGTCGGCAAATGCCATGATCACGTACCGCCCGTAACGCGCTCCAGCGACGTCTGCACGCGACGGATCCGAATTGATAGCTCCCAGCGGCCATGGCTGGTGGTTTTGCCGATACGACGTCACTACGTCAAACGATACGATGTAAGCTGCTTTAATTGCGCCGATCCTTTTGATGCCTTCTTCCGCGGGAACGGTAGCGCACGAAGACGCCGCTGGAATCGCCTTAGCAAATACCGTTCGGCTTAGTGGTGGGTTCTGGCTGCTGAGCTGATATCCATCACCGGTGCTGACCACGTTGATCGTCGCGTTGTCGCCGACCATCCTGCGCAGCAGCTCGGCGTCGGCCTTGAACGCTTCTCGGAAAGCTTGCATTTCCGGCATTGGGACACAGAGGCGACCCGAGAATTCTGCGGGCGCCTGTGCGCGTGCCGTAAAGGGCAGATCTGATAAGCACGCCGTGGCAACAACGACCGTCAGAAGCAACCGTGCTGTGTTCATGATGAAATGACCCTCGGTTCCGTTCACCAAGTAAAGCGACTTTCTCGCAAGCTCTGTGACCAGTTCGCGACCAATAGGCGCGTTTTGGGGCGATTTCCGTGGGCAAATGGCAAAGCGGGTAGTGGGAATCGAACCCACGCATCAACCTTGGGAAGGTCGCAGGCTGCCATTACATCATACCCGCCTAGCGGGAGAGCCAATTCGAGCCGTTCCATACCGCGTCCTACAACACCCGATCCGCGCGCTCGGTACTTACGAGCTGGGCCGGCTAGCCGATCAGGCTGATCGCGCGCGCCAGCACGATCGCAATCGTGATAAGCGAGATCAGCGCCTGCGCGCCCATCAGCGCCTTCGCCCAGACGCTCAACGGCATTACGTCGGTCGGGCTGAAGGCCGTCGCGTCGGTGAACGCTAGGTAGAGGTAGTCGAAGAACTGCGGCTTCCAAAGCGGATCGATACAGTTCGCCACTCCACTGCCTGCAATCGTCATCTGCATTTGCGGAAAAAGGAAATCGGCGTTGCTAAACTCGGTGGCGGCGCTGGCATGAGCGCGTGCGTCTGGTCCGTCGCCATCGATTTCCCAATACCAGAGCGCGAAGACGAGAATGTTCGTAAACCAAATCTGCGCGCCAGTGCGCAGCAGAAGTCCGGCGTGGGCCGCGGAGGCCTTCGCGGGTTCGAAGAACGACGCGATCAAAAGCAGCACCGAAGCCAGATTGAAGAAGTTGACGATCGCGATCAGGATAATGCTCCAAAAACGCGTCCGTCGCGTCTCGCTATGACGGCGCGGCGCGAAGATTGAGAGCGGAATCAACAAAATCAGCACGAGCGCTGGGGCCGCCCAGGTCGGCCCGATCGTCAAGCGCGGCGGGAGCGTGACGTAGAGTGCCAGGGCAGCTAAAACCGCCAGCGAAGCGTGCCAGCGCGGCTCGTGGCGCGGGATCACCAGCTGGGTTTGCATTACGACGCACCGTTCGCTGGCTTCCCCGTGCAACCCGCTACCGCTCGCGCGCATTATGGGTGCCATGCCTACCGATTTTCGAGATGGAAAGACTTTCCCACGGCGCGGACGCGAAACTATCGGCGACGCGCTTTGGTTGCTTCGCGCGGCCGATAAAGGACGCGCGGCGGCGGCCGGAACGATACACGACTACGTGTACCCTTGTCCGATGGATAAAGGTGCGATGGAGCGCTGGCGGATTACGACCGACGAGTTCGACGACGCGCTGCAGCGCAACCCAACCGACGAACTGCTTTACGCGTGGTTCACCGGCCGGGTGCGCCCCGAGCACATTCGAGAAGCCAATGACTGGCTGCAAAACGAGCGGGTCGAGAACCTCGATCGCCAGGACTCCGAAGAGGTTGGCGTAGTAGAGCAACGCTGATGGGATCGATGGTCGAGTTCACCCGGCCCGACGGCAAGATTGGGCCGGGCTATCTTTCGCCGGCGTCGCAGGCCGATGCGCCGGGCGTCGTGATGCTGGAAGAATGGTGGGGCGTCGACGATCGAATCAAAGCGACGGCCGACCGGCTCGCTTCGCAAGGATTTAGCGTGCTCGTCCCCGATCTTTTCCGCGGCCGTAGCGCGGTGACGCCCGACGAAGCGAGGCACTTGGTACAGGGGCTCGACTTCGCGGACGCGGCTACGCAAGACACCGTTGGCGCCGCGCACTATTTGCGCGAGCGCGGTGCAAAGCGCGTCGGCGTGATGGGGTTCTGCATTGGGGGCGCGTTGGCGATGCTTGGCGCAATGCAGCCGGGTGCGTTCGATGCCGTCAGCGCGTGGTACGGGCTTCCACCGCCCGAAGCAGGCGACCCCGCGAAGATTTCGGTTCCGCTTCAGGGCCATTGGGCGCTCGAAGACGCATATTATGGCCCGGCCGCTGTCAATGCGCTCGAGCAGAGACTCGAGGCAGCCGGCCGGAAGCCCGAGTTTTATCGCTATCAAGCTCAACACGGCTTCTACAACACTGGTTCACCCGGCCAAGGCGGGCTCGGACACTACGATCGCCAGTCCGCCGAGAGCGCATGGAGCCGCACCTTCGACTTCTTCGACCGCACTCTACGCGCTTAAGAGTTACGAGCGGCGGTCGCCCGTCTTGGCGTGAGATCGCCTCTCAAGGTAGGACGCTGCGGCGGCGAGCCGGGCAAGGTCCTCATCAAAGAGCCCTATCGCGGTATTGCAGGCGTTGCAGAGCAGACCACGTATCTGCCCGCTCCGATGGTCATGATCGACGTATAGATACTGAAGAAACTGCGTTTCGTGGCGAACCCGCTTAGCCGCTACACAACCCTCCCAGGGCCTTAAACATATTGCACAGCAGCCCGCCTGCCGGGATAATATCCTTCGCAGGTGCGGAATAGAAACGCCGTATTTTCTAAGCACGTACGACTCTCGTACCTTGCGACGTCGTAGAGCGCTCTTTTGGTAGTATTCGCGACCTCGTCGGTTGTGGCAGGCAAGGCAACGTGACGCACCACTCCCCAAAAGGATCTTACGACTGCCGCATTTGCCGCACTCCCAGCTCCGTAACCTTGGCATGGTGAACGGATAACACAGCCGAGTGCCAGGCGTTATGGCACATTGCCAAGCTCAGTGCACACGTTCGGTAAGGTGAGGGGCCGAGCTACTCGGGCCCCTCACTGGGTCTGGTGCCAAGGGCGCGAATCGAACGCGCGACACCGCACTTTTCAGGCGCGTGCTCTACCGACTGAGCTACCTTGGCTCGATTTCGTTGTCGGGCGCACCGCCTTTTTGCGATGCGCCCGACCAAGATGGCGACGCTGATGGGGCTCGAACCCACGACCTTCGCCGTGACAGGGCGACGCTCTAACCAACTGAGCTACAGCGCCAAGACCGGCACCGCCGGCTTGGTGGTGGGCACGGCTGGGCTCGAACCAGCGACCCCCCGCGTGTGAAGCGGATGCTCTCCCGCTGAGCTACGCGCCCGTACCGGTAGCGGCTCCTTGGACAAAACGCCATGTTACCCTACCCTGCTTGCTGCTGTCCAGCACGGAGTACGCGGAACCGCGGTGGAAAAGCGCGGCGTGAGTCTCTTCGCGGTCGTTCTTGCGACACTCTCGGCGGCAACGACCGTTCACCTGCCGGTTTCGACAACGGTTCCACTCGCACAGACCGCAATCGATCGCGGCCTCTACCTCTACTATGCCTACAACGGCGGCGCCGCGGCGCGTACCTTCGCGCAGGCAGCGCAGCTCGACCAACGCCTCGCGATGGCGTATTGGGGAATCGCGCTCGCTAATGGTCCCGACTTAAACACGCCGCAGACCGAAGAGCGCTTCGATCTCGCTGCGCAGGCGATTCGAAAGGCGACGTCGCTCGATGCCGGCGCAGCCGTGACCGATCGGCGCTTTATCGCAATCATGGCGCTGCGCTATCAGGGGAAGTTCGCAGCGTGGGCGGCCAACGACGCCGCGTATCGCACAGCGATGGACGCGTTCGCGCAATCATCGCACGACGAGAACGCGCGCCTCTTGGCAGCGGAAGGGCTGCTCGAGCACGGCGGCCTAACTTGGCAGCAGGGAGTTCTCGAAAGCGCGGAGTCGCGGGAAGCAATCGCGCTCGTCTCGGACGTGCTCCGCGACGATCCGGCCAATCCGATGGCCAACCATCTCTGCATACATCTGTACGATCTCGCCGAAGACCGGACTCCCGCGCTGCCGTGCGCGCAACGCCTCGACGCCGCGACTTTTCCACCTCAAGCCGAGCATCTCGCGCATATGCCCGCACACTACTGGATCGAGACCGGAAACTACGCGGCGGCACTCGCCTCCAGCGAACGCGCTGTCACGCTGATGAACGCACTCTCAAACGACGACGCTGGACCGAAGCACGTGCAGAGTTACGCGAAGCATGACGTGGCCGTCGGTTACTCTGCGGCGATGATGCTCGGAGACTACGGCGCGGCGCAGCGATGGGCTGGGCGGATGACGTCGGCGTTCGGAACGGACTTCGACGCGATAACGGCGCTGCGCTTCGGCCGCTACGAAAGCGCTTATGCTGCGGATGACAACGCTTTCAGCGCCGCGAGCGTTCGCGGACTTGCCGCCCTGCAGCTGGGACACCTCAGCGAAGGCCGGAAACTCGCAGCGGGAATTTCCCCAGCCGGCTTCACGCGGGGCTACCTGCCACAGCTCTTGGAGGCGCGGCTCGCCGAGACGGACGGTCAATACGCGCAAGCTGAGAACTGGATCGCGCGGAGCCTCGCGAACCAGAGGGCCGGCTTCTCGGGCGAATTGATACCGTTCTTCCCGGCCGAAGAGGCGCTCGGAGCGTTGCGCTTGCGTCGCGGCGATTCTGCCGGCGCGATCGCTGCTTTCAACGAAGCACTCAACGCTTACCCGAACGATCCGCGCGCGCTCTTCGGCCTTGCGCAAGCGCTGGACGCCGACGGCCAAAGCACGCAGGCCGCAGCAGCCCACGCGCGCTTCGAAAAAGAATGGAAGGGCGCCGACACCAACGTCAGGGACGCCCTCCCATAGCCGTTACGCGGTTTCACCGTTCCGCAAGCTGCGCGCCAGCGCGGCCAGTGCATTGCTTATCGCCTGCGCACCGTCGGCGATGCGAATGCGAACCCTCGTACTTCGTCCGACCGCGGCAAGTCGGAGTAACCGGCTGCGGCGGGCGTTCTCCAAGGCTTCGTCACGGCGAATCCGGATTTCGGCGGCTAGCCAAAGTTCCATGATTCACCTCATTATGAAAGTGCGGAAACCAAAATTGAAAAGGCCTCCGGTCGATCTGCGGAGGCCTTCGTCCTTCGAAAAGCTCGCTAGCGCGAGCTCGAGTCAACCTGACAAGGACGAAGGGCCAAAACGCACGTCGACCCCACACCGATTCTGTGGTGTGGTGGAGGAAAGCTGACGAATCTGGATCATCGAACCTCCTTCTGACGAGCGAGTAATACGCGTCACTTTATCACGATAAGAAACGGCTTGTCAAACGCGTCCGCCGAAGGTGCGCCGCGCCGAACTGCGAAAAACTCGGCGCGACGGGCGGTTAGCTCAGTGGGAGAGCGCTTCCTTGACACGGAAGAGGTCACATGTTCAATCCATGTACCGCCCAAGTTTGAAATGGCCCGTCAAATAAGGCGATGCGGGCCTTTTTTTATTTTATAGAAGAGGTCGCTTTTGCGGGCGGGTAGCAATGGAGGTAGCGACGCGCCGATAAGCGCAGGGCTGTTGCTTCTGCGCAGACCCGAAGTGTGGCCTAGTCCATGCGAGTGAGCACGTCTGGCTTAGTCCACGCAGTGAACATCTCACGAAAGATCTATGCGCCTTCGACTAGCTGGCAGTTTACGGTTGCAGGAATGTATTACTCTGACGCGCTGCGCTTATTACGGCGTAGTCGGTACCTTCTCCCCAAGAACCTCGCTCAACTGCGCTCTTAACTGTTCAATCAGGATTCACCGTTACGACCACATCCACAACGAAGCAGGAAATCCTTACACCAATTGTCGTGGCCGCAAGTGAAGTTAAGCGCGCAAGACCGACGAATGCGCCGGACCCCGAGTTTCGCCGGCGGCACGGTCGACGGGAAATCGGCGCTCGTCGACGCTACGGATAATAGAGGTGTTATCGGCCCCACTAGCCTCGCCGGGATGAATCGCAGGCGGGCAAACCGCTACCGGTGGCGGGCTGCCCAGAAAAAAGAGGCTAGAACTACAAGCAAAACGGTGGCGCAGACCATTCCAGTTGCGACAACTATCGCGGTCGGCAAGCTCAATTGAGGACCCTCCCTTTCCGCCTACCTCCCGTACTGATCGTCGGGCGTTCAGGTTTCGCTCACACTCGACGCTAGATTTATCAAGCGCCACAGGCTAACTGTTTCATTACGTCGTTTCGGGAACAAGCGGAATCGACGGAGTTTCGCGCGCAAAGGCCCGCAAATGACCGATTTTGGGACGCGACGCCTTGACGTTTCGGGCGCTGCCGATACACGGGGGCGTTTGCCTATAAAAGGCGCGTCACTCCTAGCTGCAGTGGCTCTTTCCCTCGCGGGTCATGGTGAACGTCCCCCCGCTGTATATGTCGCCGTTAGGTTGCGTGATGATGTAATCGCCGGAGCCTTGCTTCGCGTTGACGGACCCTTGCAAGCTCGCACAGGCGGTCGGCGACCAGGGGGCTAGGGCGGATGCAAACAGTTCGTTGCCGGAGGTAAGGTACGTTCCGTTAAACGCGTTCGGCGGCACAGAGTACCAAGCGCCAGAGGACGTAAAGCGCAAGCACAAAGACGAGAAGGGAATAGGGTACCCAACCTCATCGGTGAATTTAGCCAGGAAGTACCCATGAAAAGAGCGCTCCTTAGAGCGCGTTGCGGATTGAACCGCCGCACCAGGCGCCGTCATTGGCTGCGATCCGCCGCAGCCAGCAAGGAAAGCCACCGCCGCAAAGATACCAAAAACCCGAGCAGAGCGTACATCAGTCATCTCGCTACCCCTTTTCGACCACGTAACGGTTCGACGAAAAATCGGCGCTCCCGCACGTTAACCGATAACAAAGCATTATCGGGAAGTGGCCCAGCAGGCTGACGCCGAAAGGAAGCGGCGTGTAAGCCCCGCTTCTCGGGCTTTGGGAGACGCCATGAATACGTTCCGCTTCGGTCGCCTTGCTTTGATCGTCGGCGCGGCTGCTTTACTGTCTGCATGCGGTGGATCGTCGATGCCGATGGGAGGGCCGAGTAGTGTAGCCAAGGGCAATCAAGTAGCGAAGGGTGCCAAGACGTTCTACTACAACGGCCGTGAGCAGACGTTCCTCGTTCCGAATGGCGTCAGGCAACTCAGCGTCGTAATGCGCGGGGCGGCTGGAGGCGGCAAGTTCCATGGCCGCGGTGGTCGGGTTCATGGAGTCATTCGCGTTCGACCCGGTGAGATATTGTACGTCTTTGTCGGCGGCCAAGCGTCTTCGACGACCGGCGGTTTCAATGGTGGCGCCAGCGGTGGTTACGGTTCCTACTGCCGAAACTGCCCAGGTTTTGGCGGCGGCGGCGCCAGCGACGTACGGGAAGGCAGCGATACTCTTCCCGACCGCGTTCTGGTTGTTGGTGGCGGCGGCGGAGAGGGTGGTATCAACCCGTATGGCTACAAAGAGCCCGGCGTTGGTGGCAAGGGGGGTGGCAAAGCAGGCGGCGGTGGCGGCAACGCTGGCGGCAGTAGTGGCTCCGAGTGCGGCGGTTACGGGGGAGGCGGAGGAACGCAGTACGGCGGCGGATCGGGTGGCGCGGGTGGCACTTGTTTTATAGGTAGCGGTAATTTCGGACAAAACGGATCGCTCGGGTCTGGTGGTGCGGGCGGACAGGGAGGCTACGCCGCAGCTGCCGGCGGAGGCGGAGCCGGAGGCGGCTATTACGGCGGAGGCGGCGGTGGCGCAGGGTCCGCCTACAACAGCGCCGGCGAAGGCAGTGGCGGAGGCGGCGGTGGCGGATCGTCTTGGTCTAAATCCAGCGTCGCCGATTTTCGCACTTGGGCAGGCTGGAAAAACGCAACCGGTGACGGGTTAGTCGTCTTCAGTTGGTAGCTAAAACGCGGGCAATGCGTTCGAGTTTAAAGTACTAGCACTTATCAGCGGGGCACGATCGACGCGAAACTGGTGCTCGGCGGACGTTACGAATAATCGAACGTTATCGGGGGCAACCCTGGCTGCCGAGTGAACCAAAAGTGATGTCTTAGCGCCCGCAATGCGCGAAGGGTGAGCCGCCCTCATGTACCGCCCACCATTAGAACGGCCGAATTTACATGTGGGCGCGTTGTCGGCGTTGGCCGTTATAGAGTATTCCATTCTATCGAGTCGGCATCGGCATCTTCGGCTCAAACTGAAAGCTGACTATCGCTCGCGACTCTTAGGCTGATCGCCGGATTCCGCGACGACCCGAATTTGCGCCAGGCGCCTTCACTGCGGTGCGACTGCGGAATGTTTGACGGCGTGCGTGTAAGCACACGCTTTATCGGCGTAATGGCCTCTCTTCCGAATTCGCACAAACGATTACCAGTGTCATCATGAAGCGCAAGAGAATGCGCTTCATTGGCAACAATTACGCACTTACATCAACTTTGCAGAGAAACTCGTTGCAAAGCGTATTGACCGCGTGATTGCAACATGGTTAGACTTGGCCTAGGTAGCAAAACAAGCTTCTGGAGGTGCGAAACCATGAATGGGACGCGGAGCTCGGCCCTTATTGTTCTATTGGCGCTCACCGGATGCGCCGAAAATATTGCTCCTGGCGCGCCGTCTTCGGCGCAGCGTTCGTTGCCTAATCCTGCTTCGAGCACGGAGGCGGCGCAGACGCACCGAGTACGTGCTGTACGGCCTCTGACGGGCTCGTCGCCAATCCAGCACGTCGTGATCATCGTTCAGGAAAATAGAACCGTCAACAACCTCTTCAACAAGTTTCCAGGCGCAGATACGACCCAGACGGGTCTCAACTCGCAAGGGCAGACCGTCCAGTTGCAGCCGATATCCTTGACGGCGCCCTACGATCTCAGTCACAGACATCCGGCCTACGAGGTGGAATACGCGAACGGGAACCTCAACGGATTCAACCTAGAGAGTTCGAACTGCAAGAAGCCCAAACAGTGTCCTGCGCGCGGCCTGCGAGCGTACGGTTACGTTCCGCGCCTCGGAGGTTAAGCCGTACTACGACATGGCTTCGCAATACACGTTCGCAAATCGAATGTTCCAAACGAATCAGGGCCCCAGCTTCCCGGCTCATCAGTACCTTGTAAGCGGCACCTCGACGATCGCCGACGGTTCGACGTTACGGGCCTCGGAAAACCCGAAGACGCCGAAAGGAAACCCGACGGGCGGCTGCGATTCGCCGGCTGGATCGGCGGTTACGCTGATCGATCAGTATGGCAACGAAAATCAGACGGCCTATCCCTGCTTTAACCGAAACTCCCTGATCCAGCTCGTGGAAAATAAATCGCTAAGCTGGCACTACTATCAAGCCGCCCCCGGACCGGGACTCTGGCATGCGCCCGACGCTATCTCACCCATTTTCAACAGCCCTGACTTTGCAACCGATGTCGTCTCGCCACCATCGCAAGTGCTGAAGGACATCTCGAAAAATCGGCTGGCAAACGTCGTCTGGGTAACGCCCACGCCGGCCGAGTCCGACCATGCCCTTTCCAACACGGGATTGGGTCCGTCATGGGTCGCGTCGGTCGTCAATGCGGTCGGAGAGAGCCCGTACTGGAATAGCACGGCGATCTTCGTCACCTGGGACGACTGGGGCGGATGGTACGACCCGATTGCGCCCGCACAGTACAACTCCTACGAGCTCGGATTCCGCGTTCCATTGCTCGTCATCTCCCCGTACGCAAGGTTGAACTACATTTCGACGGTGCCACACGAGTTCGGCAGCATCTTAAAGTTCACCGAGGAAACCTTCGACTTGGGATCGCTCGGCACGACCGACGTACGTGCCGACGACCTTAGTGATTGTTTCAACTTCTCCAAGACGCCGTCGAAGTTCCACCACATTGCGGCGCCCTTTTCACGAGCATACTTTCTCAAGCATCCCGGTTTGCCGGGAGACCCCGACGACGACTTCTAGCGACGCACGCTCCTTCGCGTAATCGGGTAGGGGGTAGCCTCGCGGCTACCGCCCTCCCACACCACCGGACGTGCCGTTCGGCATCCGGCGGTTCATCGAACTGAGAGAGCGAATCGTTCGCTCAACCCTGTGAAGCCCCGTGCGATCCAGTATCGGCGGGGCATCACGCTGCTCAGGGGGCCTCCCGCGATACGCCAGTAAGCCTTGCGGCTATTGGCGAGCTCGCAGGCGTGCCATTCCTTCACCATCAACGCGCGAAGCTCGCGAAGTCGTGTGCGCGGTAGCTTCCACTGTTTCCATTGACACAGCCGCAGGCGACGTAGGACCCATCCGTCGAGGTCGCGGTAGACGCTCGGCGTTTCGGCGAGCTGGAAATACTGCACCCAGCCCCGGAGATAGACGTGAAGCGTATCGATACGTCGCTTCATGCTCCATCCGTTGCTGCGTGCCGTGATCTCCCGTACGCGGTTCTTGAAACGCTCGATGCTCTTGGGCGCTACTCGAATCTGGATTCCGTTGCGCCGAAAGAAGCTGAAGCCCAGAAACTTGCGGTTGCGTGAGCGGTCGACTTTGCTCTTCGTTTCGTTGATTTTCAGGCCCAAACGCCCTTCGATGAAGCGGCGAATGGTACTCATCACCCGTTCTCCCGCCCGTTGGATGCCAACGTAGACATTGCAATCGTCGGCATAACGGCAGAACCGATGACCTCGCTGCTCAAGGAGCTTGTCGAGATCATCGAGCATGATGTTGGCGAGCAGTGGCGAGAGCGGGCCACCTTGCGGCGTCCCCTCTTCCGTCGCGACCACCACGCCGTCGAGCATCACCCCAGCTTGCAGGTAGCGCCGAATCAGGTGCAAGATGCGCCTGTCCTTTACTCGCCGCCAGATGCGTGCCATGAGCTTGTCGTGGTTGACTTGATCGAAAAACTTCGCCAAGTCGATGTCCACGACCCATTCGTTTCCCGCCTCGACGTATTCGCGCGCAAGCGTGACCGCGTCGTGCGCGCTTCGCCCCGGCCGAAAGCCGAAGCTGAAGTCGCTGAACGTTGGGTCGAAGATCGGCGTGAGCACTTGAAGCAGCGCTTGTTGGATTAGGCGATCGACGACGCTTGGAATGCCCAAGAGCCGGATGCCGCCGTCGGGTTTTGGTATCTCCACCCGGCGAACGGCTTGCGGCTTGTAAGCATCCGCAAGCAACTCGGCTTTGATGCGCGCCCAGTTCGTCTTGAGATAATCGCGGAGTTCATCCACGGTCATCCCATCGTTACCTGGTGCGCCCTTATTGCCCTCGACGCGTCGCAGCGCCGCCAGCATGTTATCTCTGGCGACCGCCTGCTCCATGAGTGATTCGGTCTTTGAGGTGTCGTCGTTGTTTCGCACCGCGCCCGCGCTCGGCTCTCGATGCATACCTTCCGGCTTCACCATCTTCTTTGCATCTGAGGCTTCTTGCGAAGTTTGCTGCTTTCTCAGCTTGGGCTGCGAGTTCGACAAGGCTCGACCTCCGTTTGATGTTCGGCCCTTCCCGCAATCGCTTGCGGTACTATGGCCTCGGCTGACTTCTGCCGATTCAGCGCGCCATCGCTGACGCGGTTGCTCAAAGGCGTACCGGCAGATCTCCCCGGGTAAGAACGCTGACTTTCCCCTCATGTCGCCGCCGCATTTACGCCTGCATCCCTTGGTCGTATCGGGCTTCGTTCTGTCTCGCGAACTCGCCCGAACGCAAGCGCCTGATGCGATTCGTGTTCCTCGGCGCGAGGGTTTGCCGCCGGCTTCCTTCCGATTCCGCCTCGCGACGGACACCGTTGCCTTTGGCTAGTGGTTGCCACGACCAGGCTCCACAGAGGACTTTCACCTCCAAGTCAGCGCCCATGCCGGGCGCACGAGAAAGGGGTGCGCCGCGGGCGCACCCCTTGTCGTTTTCCAATCGCAGCAAAGACGCTGCGATCGCACCGCTAGCGCTACAAGGCGTTGGCGAGCGCCCAGCCTTTCGGAGCTCCGATGCCGGCAGCCTGATTGTACTGCGAGGCGTTGCACGAGTACGCGCCGTTGTTGCCGGACGTGCAGGGCGTGTAGTACGTGCCGTACCCCGTTGCTGCGAACAGACTGTAGATCGTCGGGTCGACCCACCCGAGTTTGCCGGAGTGGAGTTCGTTGGCTTCGACGATCAGCGCGACCGAAGCCGGCGAGGACCACGACGTGCCCAAGTACTCGCCGAAGCTGCCGCCCGTATAGACCGCGACCGGAAAGAACGGCAACGAGATGTCGGGTTGATTGCGACCCGACGTGATCATTCCCGTGATTCCGCTCTGGTAGCTTGGAAGTGCGAAGACGGTCGACACGCCGCCGCCGCCGGAATCTCCGTCGGCGCTGCCCATCGTCACGGTCTCGAGCACGCCCTGACTGCTATCGGTGAAATTGATTCCGCCGATCGATGAGAAGTACGGGTCGCCGGCCGGCGCGCTGACGCCCTTCGTCCCGCACTCGTTGCTGCCCGAGTCGCCGCTCGAAGCCGAGAACTCGACACCTTCCGAGGCGCCTTGTTCTGCGATCGAGTTGGTGGCATCGGCGAACGAAACGTCGCTCGATTCGCATCCGCCGAACGACGAGTTTACTGCGGTCGCCTTGCCGTCGTTGAGCACCTGATTGTAGGTGTCTTCGATCTGTTGGTCGCCGAGCGAACCCATGTCGTAGACGATGATGTTCGCACCCGGAGCCAATCCCGAGATCGTCTGCACGTCGAGATCGGTCTCCGCGTCGTCACCGCTTCCGCCGCCGTCCACGGCTTCGTTGGTGACCGAACCCGTCTGCGTAACGCCTGCCGCCGATAAGTATTTGGCGAGATAGCTGGTGTTGACCGGATCGTCGATCGCGATTGCCGCGGTATACCCAGCGCCGTTGCATCCGTGCTGAACCGGGAAGTCGAACGGTTTTGCGACGCCGGTCGCAAGCGTTCCGCTCGAGTTGGTGAGCGGACCGTTATCGGGCGCGGCGTTGTTGCATCCGCTTGGTGGCGTCGACGTTGGGCTGGACGTCGGCGTTGACGTCGGGCTCGACGTCGGCGTCGATGTCGGCTTCGGTGTGGGAGTCGGACTCGCCGTCGGCTTCGACGTTGGAGTCGAGGTCGGCGTAGGCGTCGGGGTTGCCGTCGGCTGCGAGGTCGGAGTCGGAGACGGGGTCGGCGACCCTACCCACGCGACGTCGTCAACGTATTGGTAAACGTATGTCTGGCTGTAGCCGTCACCGAAACAGCCGAAATAGATGTAATCAGTCTGTCCCGCGTACGCGCTGAGATTGATCTGATAGTTCGTCCAGCCGCTCGTGTTGTTGACGGTCTTGTAGAACGTCGTGAGAATCGAACCGCTCTGGTTGAGCAGGTAGCCGGCTTGCCAGGCGTACTTGGTGCCGTAACCCATCTGCCCTTCGTTCGATCCCTGGTAGACCCAGAAGCTCAGCACGCCGTTGGACGGGACCTTCACCAGTTGCGCGATCGACGCCCAACCGTTGATTTCCGGCGGCTGCAGCGAGCCCTCAAACGCCGAGTACGTGCTCTGATACGCCTGTGCCGTCGTCACTTGTACGTAGCGGCTTCTCGTGCTTTCGTTGATCCATCCCGGGCTGAGCGAGCCGCTGGCAAAGTTGCCATTAACCAGGTTCCCGCTCGAATCCATCGGTTTGATCCCACTTCCACCCGCAAGCGGAAGCTGGACGCGCCCTCGCGAGTCGGTCCGAAACTGCGGCGCGGTGCGCCCGTTCTCCACGCCGCTCTGATCGGCGACGGTCCGCACGACGATCAGGTTGTCGAGCGAAACGTCGCGCACGAGCTTCGAAATTTCGGAAGGCAGGATTGCCGGTCTCACGTTCGTGTACCGCTCTCCGTACTTCCCTTGATGGACGGTGTGGATCTCCGTCGAGAAAAATTGCTCGGCGAGCGCGCTCTTGGCCGTTGCGTCGACGATCGTCCGGTTTGCAAAGCGCTTCTCGATCTTGAAACCGGCACGCTCGAGCGCGCGCACGACTCGCTGCTCTTGCGCCACGGTCGGCGCATAGTAATCGTTGAATTCCTTCGCCGTCAGGAACTGCCGGCGTGCACCCAAT
Source organism: Vulcanimicrobiota bacterium (assembly GCA_963748875.1). Taxonomy (GTDB): domain Bacteria; phylum Vulcanimicrobiota; class Vulcanimicrobiia; order Vulcanimicrobiales; family Vulcanimicrobiaceae; genus Cybelea. The sequence continues at coordinate 2,281,893 of CAVVKC010000001.1, read as the reverse complement.
CCTGCCGCGTTGACCTTTGCGACGAACCGGTCGAGCTCGGCCTGATGGTTGTACCGTAACGTAAGCGAAACCCTCACGGGCGCGTTGGCCGCGCGCCGTCCGGCATCGTTGTACGCGAGCTCTCCCGAAAGCTTCGGAATGGAGATCAAGGGCTTGTCCGGCGCGGCGGCGCGCGGCGCCGATTCGTTGGGGGTGCCGGCGCCCGTGTTGGTCGGCATCCATGACAGCGACGAGTTCTGTCCGCCGCAGGCCGTGAGTGTCAGCGATAGCCCGAGCGCTAAAGCAATCGGGCGTGACGATGTTCGCATGTGCGTCTCCTAACGTCTGGGTGTAGGGAGCTAGCGCTCAGTTCGTCAGCTTGCCCTTGGTACCCGCCCGCTCGCCCGTCTATTCGTAATCGGGCGCGAAGTAGTCGTCCTTAAACTGATGCATGAAGAATCTCGGCGGGAGGGGCGCCTTGACCCGGACGTACGGGCGGGCCGCCTGCGAAAAGTCGAAACAATCCGCGGCCGGTGAGTTCGCGCGTTTGTCGGCGGCCGCGAGCTGATTGAGACCCCAGAGATCCTCGGCGAAGCGCAACACGCTCGCCGTTTCGTACTGTACGTGCGAAACGTAGTTCTGCTTGGCATACGGCGAGAGCACGACCAGTGGCACCCGAAAACCTAGGCTGTCGTAGCCCTCGTACGGCGGCGGCACGTGGTCGTACAGTCCGCCCCAATCGTCCCACTGGATGAAGATCGCGGTCGAGTTCCAGAACTTACTTTTGCCGACCGTGTTGACGAGCGCCGACACCCACGACGGCCCGTAGCCGTCCGGGCAGTTGACGTGGTCGGAGTCGTCGCAGACCGGCGTGATCCACGTGAAGTTCGCGAGTTTGCCGTTGCGCACGTCGTCGATGAACTTCCAGTTCGGCGAGATGACCTTCTTCCAATCCGGCCCGTGGTAGATGTGCTTTACGGCTTGGTAACTCGACCAATCCCCGCCGGTTCCGCTCGACGCGCTGCCGTACTGGCTGGCGTAGAAGCGCCATGAGAGCCCGGCCTTGTCGAGCTCGTCGCCGAGCGTCTGGTAATCGAAGCAAGCCGGTTCGGTCGGTCCGTAAACCGAGCGATCTTTCGTTATCGTCGCTACTTTGTCGTAGCCGCTGCCTTCGCACCCCCAGGCGCCGTACGGAAGGTCCACGGCCGACGCGGCTTGCGCCGCTATGACGTATTGATGCGCGACGAAGCTCTCGTCGAGCTGCGATTGAAACATCCGGTCGGCGAGTACCCCTTCGTGCGCCATGTCGAAGTATGGCTTCGACTCTTTATGCGGAACGTAGACGTACTCGGGATACTGGACGCCTCTCGGTCCACCGTACTCCGCCTCGCGATCGAAGCCGTCCATCCGGCAGTCCGTGCCCGGAAGCTTCCCAGTGCCGTCGCATGCAGCGAACATCGCCTGCGCCGAGTGATCTATCACGTAAAACGCGGCTAAACTCGCCGGCGCAAGCTTGACGGTCTGCCCGTTCGAGACCTTACCACTCGAGACCGTATCCGCGCGCGGATAGCCTTGGAAGAGATTGTCGAAGCTGCGGTTCTCCTGCACGATGTAGACGATGTGCGTGATCTTGCCGGCGCCTGTGCCGTTGAGCGCTCGTATTGGTGCGCCGCCTTGCATGTACGGCAGCGAGCCCTGCGAACCCGAACAACTCGCAAGCGCCACCGCGACGAGACATACTAATGCAGCGCGCGTACAAAAGCGAAACGGAACCACTCCGGCGTCTCCTCCTTCGGGGACTACGGCGGTTCGTCGTGCTGCGGGCTCGACCCCGCCGAAACCGTTCGCCCGTTCGCGGCGTACTTCAAGCTAGCCAGCCGCTTCATCGCTTCGCCTGCGCCGACAGCGCACCGCGCTCGCAATTATGGCAATCGCATCGTCCCCGATGCGACGGATACGACGTTACCTCCGACTTCGATGCCGTCCTCGCCGCGCTCGCCGTGAACGAAAACGTGCAACAGGCTTCGCCGACCCATCTTCACGCCTTGTTCGCTAACGAAACGCGTGCCGTCGGCACGCGCAACAAGACCGTGTGCCATCATGAAGGCCGCCAACGGTCCGGTAGCGCCGCCGGTCGCCGGATCTTCGACGATACCCAAGACGGGCGCGAACATCCGCGAGTATGCACCGCGTTCCGTGGCGGCAAAAACGAAGATCGGCGACGGGACCTCGCTCTCGCGCATCAGCGCCGCGAAGGCAGCACTGTCCACCTCCGCATCGTCCACGGCCGCCCGATCCTTGACCGCAACGAAGACCAGCGGAGCCCCCGCTGAAAGCTGTTCGCACGGCACGCCCGCGGCGAGACGTTGGCTGGAAATGGAAAGCGCTCGCGCGCAGGCCTCGGCCAGAAACTCCCCAAGCTTTGTAATCGGCGGCGTGGTCAGCCACAGGATCGGGTCGTCTCCGTCGTCGACCCGGATCGGCACGCGACCGACGTTCTCGTGCAGCACGAATCGCTTGGCGCCGGCCGGAACCATGCCGAGCATCCTCATCACGTACGCTGTGCCGATCGTAGGGTGACCCGCGAACGGCAGCTCTCTCGCAGGCGTGAAGATGCGTACGCGCGTCGCGTCGCGCTCCGATTCCGCGGGAAGAATGAATGTCGTCTCCGACAAATTCATTTCGCGAGCGACCCGCTGCATCGTCGCGTCGTCGATCCCGGACGCATCCGGAAAGACCGCCAGCGCGTTGCCCTCCAAGGGCGTGGCCGTGAAAACGTCGACAACGTGGTAAGGAAACTGCGCCATACGTCAGCTATCCTATCACGGCATCCCGTAACGAAAAAGACGAGCCCGCCGCAGCAGGCTCGTCCCCGTTAGACCTCGTCTGGCGAAGTCTTAGAAGAGCTTGTCCACGAGCAGGCCCGTCGGCAGCTCGACGCCGTCGGTGAGCGTCGCGTACGATGAATATTGGTCCCGTTTATAAGCGTTGACGTGATTGGTTCCCAGATCCGATTCGACGACTTCGCGCTTATAGTGCCCGCCTTTTTGCAGGCTGATCGCGTAGGGTTCGCCGTTACCCCCGATCGTTTCAAACGGGCTAGTGGACGACGCGAGGTTGTAGACGTTGATGGTATTCCCGCTGCCGTTGGTCTCCCAGAGATATCCATGCTTGAAATCGTAAGCGAGACCAATCGGCTCGCCGGCGTTTTGCAAGTTCAGATTCGTCACGCTGGTCCCGCCCGCAGGGAGCTCAAAAACCGCGTCGGGGCCAAAGTCGGCGATATAGAGGTTTCCGTTATCATCGAGTGCGAGCCCGAACGGATCCGTCAATCCTCCTCCGGTGATCGTCTGCGACGGCGTGCTGCTACCCTTCGGGTAGACGGTGATGGAGGCGGGATAGTTACTGACGTAGACGGTGCCGTGCTTGTCGATCGCGATCCCGAGCGGATTGCTGATGCCGTTCGTGATCGTCTTGGATAACGTGGTCGAGCCTGCCGGGTACTCTTCGACGTCGTTTCCACCGCAGTTGTCGACGACGTAGAGCGTACCGATCTTATCGTGGGCCATGCCGTACGGGCACCCGGCCGCGACATGAATCGTCGCGATGGGTGCCGGATTGCTCGGCAGGTCTTTGGTTACGTAGACGTTGATGGCGGCTTCTTCTTGGTCGCCTTCGAAAACGAGCGAGTTCTTGAGCGGATACGTTCCCGAGCCCGTTGCCGGCCGGGCGGCGCGGTACCGCATCGGCGGCAAGAACGGAACGCCGCGATGAACGAATGCAGATGCGCCCTGCGATGGCAACGATGACGATTGGGACATGGCGCCGCCGCATCCGGAAACTCCAAAGAGCGCCGCCGCCACGAGGGCCCGACGCAAAGATACGTGCATAAACCCCTCCCGCAAGAAGTAGAGTGAAAGCCTGAAACTTTCGCGCCTCGCTCGCTTCTCCTACGTTACGCGCTGCGCTTCAGCGACGCGGTCTAGTGCCGCTCGCTCCGCTTGGCTCAAGGCGATCTGCGACGCCGCGACGTTCTCTTCGAGATGCTCGAGCGACGATGTTCCTGGAATCGGCAGCATCGCGGGCGAGCGCGCCAGCAGCCACGCCAGCCCGATCTGCCAAATCGTTGCCCCGTGGGCCTGCGCGATTGGCGTCAGCGCCTCGACGGTGTGAATGTCTCCGCCGTCGAGCGGAAAGTACGGTATGAACGCCATCCCGCGGCGCTCGCAATCCTCGAGCACCGGCTCGCTAATGCGATTGCCGACGTTGTAATTGTTCTGTACGGAAGCGATCTCGACGATGCGTTCGGCCAGCCGCAGCTGCTCCAGGTCCACATTTGAAAGGCCGATCAGCCGAACTTTGCCCTCGTCGCGCAGCCCGCGCAGCGCGCCGATCTGCTCTTCGAAGGGGACGTTCGGATCGACGGCATGGAGTTGGTAAAGATCGATGCACTCGCGCCGAAGGCGCCGCAAACTTCCTTCGCACGCCTCGCGCAGATGCGATGGGCGCCCGTCGCGGTGCCAGGCGGTCTGTCCGGGCCGGGTCGCGCCTCCCTTCGTCGCGATCACCAGGTCGCCGGGATACGGATAGAGCGCCTGCGCGATCTGCTCTTCGTTCACATTCGGCCCGTAAGCATCCGCCGTATCGATGAACTCGACGCCCAGCTCGACCGCGCGCCGCAGAACGCACAGCGCGCTCTCGCGGTCCTCCGGCCATCCCCAAACCCGCGGCCCGCACAAGCGCATCGCGCCGAAACCGAGGCGTTTAACGCTCAGCTCTTTGCCGATCGTGATCTTCGTTGCCGCGTTCATTGCGCAGCCTTCTGGCGATGCATAAAAAAGACCGCTCGGCATGCGCCGAGCGGTCGGGTTCGATAGAGGGATCGAACGGTTTACTTGACTGGGGGCTTGTTCGCGACGGTGGCTGCAGCTTTGAAGTTCGCTTCGGTTTGCTTCTGGGTCTCGACGAGCATCTCGGCGACGCGCATCGTGAACGCCTTGCGAAGTTCGAGCATTTGGCTCGCGAAACCGAACGAAAGCTCGACGAGCTGGGTCGGCGACGGAATGTTCTCGAACGCCGGGACGCTGCCGGGCCGCTCGCTCATCTGCTTGGTGAGCTCGCTGAACGAGTTCATCGCTTTCAGGCTCGCGTCTTGGGTCTCTTTGATTGCAGCAAGACCCTCTTGCTGAAACTTGGTCATGTACTCTGCTACGTTGACGGCCATGATGGAAACTGATTCTCCTTCTCGGTATGCTTCTGGTGCGCTAAGTATACCAAGCACCCGCTGTGCCCGTCAAGAGCTGCCCGCCAAATTTTCTGCCAGATAAGCTCCCCGGGCTGGCCCAGCGGCTGCCGTACTTGGTTGCCGGAGGGGGCAGGGCCGACCGGCCCGAGGTTTTATAGGAAATATGGCCCGGGCCTGAAGGGAGAAAACTGCAGAAAGTAGCACTGTAGTCATCCCCGGCGCGGGGGCAAGGGACTTCCTCGAGCCTGGTTATACTGGCACTTTTCCATGAAAGAAAAAGGAGCAACTCTGATGAGAATCTCGAGGCCGGCCTTTTACGCCTTCAGCGTAACCGCGGCCGCAGCCCTGCTCGCCGCGTGCAGCGGCAGTGGGTCGCCTTCGTCGGCGCTGGCGCCAACGACGGGCACGAATTCTTCCTCGGTTCACATCCGCTCTCTGAGCGACCGCGTTACGCTCACGGCGCGGGTGTCCAAGCCCGTCCACAGCAACCATCACAAGTCTTGGGTATCGCCGGATGCGGCACGCGCGCCGCGCATACTCTTCATTAGCGATGACGGGACCAACCAAGTCAACATGTACACGATGCCCGGCATGGTGCTCAAAGGGCAGCTCACGGGCTTCAGTGAGCCGCAGGGCATGTGCACCGATGCGTCCGGAAACATCTGGGTAACCAACACGGGAACGGAGTCGATTATTCAGCTGTCACGCACTGGCACGACGCTCAAGACGCTGAACGTTCCCGGTGAATTCCCGGTCGGCTGTGCCGTGAACAGAGCGAACAACGATCTGGCCGTCACGAACATCATTGCCACCACCGGCGGCGCCGGCAGCGTCGACGTCTTTACGAATGCCACGGGCACGCCGACAAAGTTCACCAGTTCGAGCGTGACCGAGTTCTTCTTCCCGACCTATGACAATGCCGGCAACCTCTATCTCGACGGAGAGGGCGGCGCAGGCTACGCGCTCAGTGAGCTTGCGGCCGGCAGCAGCTCGATTACGAACGTCACCGTCAGCGGCGGCACGCTGTTCTTCCCGGGCGGCCTCAACTGGGACTCGGCGACCAGCAGCGTGATCCTGGGCGACCAGGAGTGCGGCGGCGCGGCGGCATCGTGCATGTATTCGGCCACCGTTTCGGGCGGAGTCGCAACGATTACGGGCGTCACGAACCTGTTGGACTCCGGCGGCGGTACGGCGTTTGACACTGACCAAGCGACCATTGCTCCGCAAGGCCGGTACTTGGCCGGCGGCACCATCACCGAAGACTCGACCCCCAGCGCGGCGAATCGCTGGGCGTTCCCGGCCGGCGGCACGCCGACCAACTTCAACGGCACGCTCTCGGAGCCAATCGGCGCGGCCATCAGCAACAAGTAGCCTCGGCTACATTCTGGCCATGGATTACGGGCCCGCTTCGGCGGGCCCGTATCTTTTGTTCGCCCGCCGCCACCCGACTCTGGTTTTAGTACAGGAACGCGACGCCGTTCGGACTGAACGAAAAACGGTCATGCTTTTCGGCGGAAAGCGGGACCACGGCGAGGCACCGCACCCAACGACGATTCTACGCGACGTCATCGAGATCGTCGCGATACTCGCCGCGGGAATCTGGGCCTTCTACGTTTTTGCTTACGAAAACCGAATCAAACCGGCGATGGCGAAACCCGACATCAACCTCACGGCGTCGGTTCAGCGGTTGAGCGAACGAAACGGACTCATCGCGATCGGTATCCATCTCCGGTTTGCGAACATTGGCACCGTCAGGGCGCACTTCTTAGGCGTGGCAGTGAACGTCTACGGGCAGCGCGTCTTCGTTACCAAGCCTCATCCCGCTTCGAAAATAAACGGTCTTCGCTACGATTACCGCCCGTTCTATGGCACTGCTCCCCGAGTGACGGTATATAGCTCCGCGTATCTCACGAAGTTGGGAAATTCATCCACGGGTCAGGACATTGCGATCGATCCCGGGACCACGATAGAAAATTACCGGATGTTCTACGTACCGTCGGGCCGATTCGATCTGCTGACGGTCGGCATTGATGCTCCGTATACGAAGTTCGACGACCACACGATTCCCACGCAGCTCGTCATAGGCCCTCAGCGCGACGTGAGAGTCGTAACGAAACTTACCCCGCAAATCGAGCAGTACAATATAACACCCGTTACCTCGCTCGACTTAAGGTAGTCGCTACTCCCGTCCGACGAAGCTTCGATAGATCCGGATAATGGCTTCCTTCTGATCGGTCGTCAGCCGCGGATCCATCTTGATCGCGTGCTCGACGCCGTGGTGGCTTTCATCGCGGCCTTCGGAATCGTCGAGCAGCCCGGCCTGCGTGTACATCGTCTCGGCCGAAATGTGAAGCGCGTTTGCAATGCTCTTCAAAACGTCGGCCGAAGGTTTATAGAGCCCGCGCTCCACCTGGCTTAAATACGGATTCGAAATCTTCGCGATCTCGGCAAGTTGCCGCATCGAAAGATTCGCCAGCTCGCGCTGACCCCGGATGAAGTCGCCGAGACTGCGCCAGGCCGAGCCTACGCCCTTCTCCTCGTCGCTCACGACCGCGCCTCAAGCTTCGTGCCAAAGGGTGGCGCCGTCTCGTTGCGCACGTATTGCCCGGGGGCCGGCTCGCCTGCGGGGACGCGGTACGGCTCGCGCATCGCGCCGCCGCACGCCTTGGCCCACTCGGCCCAATCCTGCCACCACGATCCGTTGTGCCGGTCCGCCGTCTCGAGCCACTCATCCGCACTTTCCCCGCGCGTTGCCGACGGTTTGCTGTAGTACCACGTCTTCTTGCCGCCCGGCGGATTCACGATTCCCGCGATGTGCCCCGCGTTGGTCAGCACGTACTTTGCCATGCCGCCGACGTGCTGGGTCGTGAGATAGGTCGCGCGCCACGGCGCGATGTGATCGTTCTCCGCGCCGAGCACGTAGAGCGGCGTCAAAATCTTCCCCAAATCGATCGGCGTGTCGTCAACCACGAACGCCCCCGGCTTGACGATCGCGTTGTGCAGGTAGCACGCTCGAAGATACTCCGAGTGCATTTCGACCGGCATCCGCGTCGAATCGTTGTTCCAGGCCAGAATGTCAAATGCCGCCGGCCGCTTCCCCTTGAACCAGTTGTTGATCACGTACGACCAGATCAAATCGCTCGAGCGCATCCAGTCGAAGGTTCGCGCCATCTCAGCCGGTTCGAGATATCCGCGCTCGCGCATGCGGCTTTCGAGTCGCGCGATCGTGTCCTCGTCTGTAAAGACGCCGAGATCGCCGGGAATGCTGAAGTCAACGAGCGTATTGGTCAACGTCGTCGACGCGATCCGGTCGCCTTGCCCGTGTGCCGCCAAGTAGGCCAGCGCGACTAGGGCGAGCGTCCCGCCGAGGCAGAGCGCCGCCACGTTCACGCGTGGCGCGCCGGTGATCTCTTGCACCGTGTCGAGTGCCGCCAGCACGCCGTGCCGCAGATAGTCGCTCATCCTATAGTTCGACATCGACTCGTCGGGATTCCGATAAGAAATCATGAACGTCTGATGCCCGTGCTGCAGCGCCCACTCGACGAACGAGCGCCCGGGTGCCAAATCCATAATGTAATACTTGTTGATCCACGGCGGGCTGCAGAGCAGCGGAACTTCGTGAACCTGCGGCGTCTGCGGGTCGTAGGCTATCACTTCGATCAAGTCGTTGCGCATTACGACGCGTCCGGGCGTTGCCGCGATGTTGACGCCGAGCTCGAAGCCGGCCTTGTCCACTTGCCGCGGATAGCCGCCGTTGTTCTCCACGTCGTCCAAGAAATTCTGAAGCCCGCGGACGAGGCTCATCCCGCCGCTCTCGGTCGCCTCTTTCACGACGCCCGGATTGAGCCACGGCACGTTGCTCGGCGAGAACGCGTCGCACATCAGCTGCATCGCAAAGCGCGCCTTGCGCCGCGTTGCCTCCGGAAGGCGTGCCGAGTCAACGAGCTGCATCGCCGCCTGCGTGCGGGCGCGATAATCTTCTACGACGCCGGCCAAGAACGGGTTGCTGCTCCACTCGGGCTCCGCGAATCGCTTGTCCTTAGTCCCACCGCTCGCGCCGGTGTCATCCTCAGCCTGTCGAAGGCCGAACGGCCCCTGACCTCCCAGGCGGCGCAGCATGTTGAGCCCGACGTTCTGCTCGGCGAGCGCGAAGCCGGTCAGCCACGTGCTCATCCGCAGGGGGTCCATCATGACGTCCGCGACGACCGCCCGCAACGCATCGGTAAGCGAGGCCGGGTCGAGCCCGGTCACGTCGATGCCGTAGTTTAGCTCCTCAGGTGCGATTTTCTCGTCAACGCTCACATGTACCAACCGCCGTTGATATTGTACACCGCGCCGGTAATGTATCCCGAGTTCTCGTCGAGCAAGAAACGCACCAGCTGCGCTACCTCATCCGGACGCCCCAGCCGCCGGCCCGGAGTCTGCTCGATCGCCGATTCGATTGCCTGCACCGGCATAGCGCGCGTCATGTCCGTGTCGATGAAGCCCGGGGCGACCGCGTTGACGGTGATCCCGCGCTTGGCGACCTCGAGGGCAACGGTCTTCGTCAGCCCAATCAAGCCGGCTTTCGCGGCCGCGTAGTTCGCTTGCCCAAAGTTGCCGCTTTCGCCGACGACCGAACTGATGTTGACGATTCGGCCGAAGCTTTGCTCGACCATCGTGTCCAGCACGGCCTTGATCATGAAAAACGGTCCCGACAGATTGACCTGCAGAACCGCTTCCCATTCCTCCACCGTCATCTTGCGGACCGTGTGATCGCGAGTGATTCCCGCGTTGTTCACCAAAAAATCCACTCGCCCGTGCTCGCCAAGCACGGCCGCCACGGCCTCCTTGCACTTGGCGTAGACCCCGACGTCCGTCTCGTAGAAATGTACGCGCGTTGCCGCTCCGTTTAATTGGGCGGCAAGACTTTGCGCGCGCGCCCGGTCTTCGGGCAACCCAAGCACCGCCACGGTCGCTCCGTCCTCGGCGAGCAGGGTGCTGATCGCACCTCCGATGCCGCGGGCGCCGCCGGTTACAATTCCGATGCGGCCTTTGAGAGGTAAACTATCCACGCGCTAGATTTACCCAACGCCCAACTCAGAAACCTCCCGCCCGCCTGCAACTCGCGACTTCGCTTGCAAGGGCTGTCACATATCCAAGCCGCCGTTAATCGAGTAGACCGCGCCGGTAATGTAGCTCGAATCGTCCTCCAATAAGAAGCGAACGACGCGCGCGACTTCTTCGGGCTTGCCCAGTCGCCGTTGCGGAATCTTCTCCACGACCTTGGCCAGCGCGGCTTCGGGAATCGCCGCGACCATCTCGGTTTCGATGAATCCCGGCGCAACGCTGTTCACGGTAATGCCGCGCTGCGCCATCTCGAGCGCGAGGCTCTTGGTAAAGCCGAACAAACCCGCTTTCGACGCCGCATAGTTGGCTTGCCCGACGTTCCCCGTCTCCCCGATGACCGAGCTGATGTTGACGACGCGGCCCGATCCACGCTCGATCATGTGCTCGAGCACCGCCTTGGTCATCTGGAAGGCGCCCGACAAGTTGACGTTGAGCACCTGATGCCAATCGTCAACGGTCATCTTGCGAACCGTCTTGTCAACCGTGATGCCGGCGTTGTTGATGAGGTAATCTATGCGCCCGAAGCGGTCCATCACTTCCTTAACCACGCGGTTGCAGTCGTCCGCGTCATCAACCCGGCCTTGATGGATCGACACCGTCGCGCCTTTTTCGGCCATTCGTTGCGCGAACTTCTCCGCGCTCTCGCGGTCGCGGCTATATCCCGCTGCTACCGATGCTCCGCTTTCAGCCAAGCACTCGGTAATGGCCCGACCGATGCCGCGAGCCCCGCCGGTAACCAACGCCACCCGACCTTCAAACACAGTCGCATCCTCCGTCCCTGCAAATTCGAAGGACGGAGGATGCGGGCCTCCTGGCTGTTTCGTCAGCCCTGCTTATTCGTCGGCAAACAGAGAAGCGTCGGCGCTCCGACCGTGACGTTACCTTTTTCGAACTGGTTCGCGAAGGGTCGAGTCTGCTGAATCGTCGGGCCCTGAATCTGGTAGCAGGTCAAATGATTCGCAGGAGCCGGTACTCGCATGTTCGGTCCGGATACCACGTGCTTGGTGACCGGGGTGCAGAAAAACTGTGGGGCGCCGACTTTGGTTTGGTACTTCTGGAACTGGTCGGTCAGCTGAACGACTGCACCGCTGAACGTGCCTTGAACTTGCGCGGTGTAACACTGGAAGTGGGAGTACGTTGTGACTGCCGGCATCGCGGCCACCGCTTGCGAAGACGCGGTAACACGGCCTACCACAAAGGCTGCGAAAACGGCGAGAACGATCGTCGCCAAACGAGCAAATCGCATAGTGGGACCTCCTTTTTCAGAACGGGGCGCCCCACTTCAAGTATACGCCTGCGGTTCGCGCCGCGCCACGTACAAGATGTCGAGTGCCTGCGGAGGTGTCGGCATCCGCCGATTGAAGCTCACTCTCCCGAAGCTTCGCACTATACGAAAGGTGGCAACTATGACCCGACAGACGTTAGTCATTTGCGCGGTCGCAGCCATGCTCGCCGCGTGTACCAGCAATGCCTCTCAGCAGTCCTCGGCACTCGCACCCGTCGCTCCGACGGTACCCAGCGCCGCCAAACACGGAGTGGTTCCGGTGCCGGCGGTCGGGCCCGCGCGCATTCGCCCGGATCACCACAAGTCATGGATATCGCCGGACGCGAAGCGTGCTCCCCGCCTGCTCTTCGTGCCCGATTACGGCGCCGGCGATGTCTTTATCTTCTCGCTGCCCAGCATGGCGCTAAAGGGAACGCTCACGGGCTTTACCGATCCGGAAGGCGCATGCGCCGATGCGAACGGCAATATTTGGGTGGCTAATACGGGCGCAGAGGAAATGCAGCTCTTCTCCCGCACCGGCACGCTGCTCAAGACGCTCCCCGTCTACGACGAATTTCCGGCGTCCTGCGCGTTCAACAAGTCGAACGGCGACCTCGCAGTCAGCGACATTGAGAGCACGACCGGCGGCGCCGGCAACATCGAGATCTTCGCAAATGCCTCCGGCACCGGAACACCGTACACCAACGCGAGCGTTTTCCAATACTTCTTCGTCGGCTATGACCCCAGTGGCAATCTCTTCTTCGACGGTACCGACGCCAGTCGAATCAGCAGCTATTTGGCCGAGCTGCCCGCGGGCAGCAGCAACACTCGGCTTATCAATCTGAGCGGCGCCACGATCGGCCTCCCAGGCTTTGTTCAGTGGTATAACGCCGGCAACTATCTTGCAATGGGAGATCAAGCGTGCGCAGGCACACTCTCAACGTGCATCTACTGGGTATCGATTGCCGGTTCGAGTGGAACGGTCACCGGCACGACGAACCTCACCAACTACCAAGGTGGGTCAGTCTGCGAGGTCGCCGAAGGCGTAATCGCAGCCAATAAGGAAAAATACGTTGTGGGCGCCGACTATGAGACGCCCTGCGGCTACGCATCAATGGCCGCCTACCGCTGGCCGTATGAAACCGGCGGTACGCCCACCAACTATAACAACACCGCACCGTTCGTCGAACCGATCGGGGCCGCCGTCAGCACGACAGAACGGAAATAAGGCGTATCACCCTGAGCCGCATCGCAGGATGCGCGGGAAGGCAGCGAGCTCGTAATGCGGGCTCGCTGTTTTTTCGCCAACAAGGTTTCATCCAACCGGCCTGTAGGCGCAGCGAAGATCATCGGTCGAAAGGCTTGACAGTTGCCCGCTTGGGTTGTTATCAATTAATCCCCACAAGCTTCTGGAGAAGTAACATGCTCACTCGCGCTCCGGCGCCGTTTACGGTCGATCGCCGCCGTTTCATTGGCGCGGCGACGATCAGCGTTGCCCTTGCGCAGCTGGCGATGGCCGGCTGTTCGCGATCCACCGCAAGCAAAGCCGCTTCTGAAAGGACTTCAAACATGACGCAAGTGCAAGAACCAACCGCGAGCGGATCGACTGCCGTCCGCGCATTTCCTAAGCTGCACGTTCCGGAAGCGGAACTTGTCGAGCTGCGCTCGCGCATTAAGGCGACGCGCTGGCCCACACGGGAGCTCGTTTCGGACGATTCGCAGGGCGTGCAGTTGGCGACCACACAGGCGCTCGCTACCTATTGGGCGACCGACTACGATTGGCGCAGATGCGAAGCCAAGCTCAATGCGATACCGCAATTCGTGACCGAGATTGACGGGCAGGATATTCATTTCATGCATATCCGCTCGCAGCATGAAAACGCGTTGCCGCTGATCGTCACGCACGGGTGGCCCGGCTCGATCATCGAGCAGACCAAGATCATCGGCCCACTCACCGATCCCACGGCGCACGGTGCGAGCGCTTCGGATGCGTTTCATCTCGTGATTCCATCAATTCCGGGCTACGGGTATTCACCCGAGCCGACGACCCTGGGTTGGGATCCGGTGCGCGTTGCAAAGGCGTGGGTTGTGCTGATGGGGCGCCTGGGTTATCCGAAGTTCGTGGCCCAAGGCGGCGATTGGGGCGCTGCCGTCACGCAAGAACTCGCGCTACTGGCGCCGGCGCAAGTGCAAGCCATTCACAGCAACATGCCGGGTACTGTACCCGCCGACATTCTGGCGGCCGCCAAGTCGGGGCGCCCGGCACCGGCCGGCCTTTCCAGCGACGAACTGCACGCGTACGATCAACTCAAGGACTTCTATGCGCACCATGTGGGCTACGCCATCGAGATGAGCAATCGCCCGCAGACGCTTTACGCATTGATGGATTCGCCGGTCGGCCTGGCGGCCTGGATTCTCGATCACGACAAGGACAGCTACGAGATGATCGCGCCGGCCTTCGCCGGAAAGCCCGGCGGCCTCTCGCGTGACGACGTGCTCGACAACATTACCATGTACTGGCTGACGAAGACGGGCATTTCGTCGGCGCGTCTGTATTGGGAGAATAAGCTCGATTTCTTCGACGTCAAGGGCGTCACCATTCCGACCGGCGTCAGTTCTTTTCCGCATGAGATCTACGCCGCGCCGCAAAGCTGGTCCGAAAAAGCATATCCAAAGCTCGTCTATTACAAGAAGCACGACGTGGGCGGTCACTTCGCGGCCTGGGAACAGCCGCAACTCTTCTCCGAAGACGTTCGCGCAACGTTCCGCTCAGTGCGCAGCGGCGCTTAATTTATGTCTCACCATTACTCGGGTCCCGACTTTGCGTTTCCCCATGGGGACGCGCGCTTGGACTTCACTGACCTGTTTGTGTTTCCGAAGGCCGGCGATCGTAGTAAAACGATCCTGATTATGGACGTTCACCCGTCCGTCGGGTTTAACCCCCAGGGGCCCACCACGACGGAGCCGTTTGCGACGAATGCAATGTACGAGGTGATGATCGACACGGACGGCGATGCGGTTGTGAATATTGCGTTCAGCGTGCGCGTCGCGGCCTCAGGCACAGGTGGGCAGACTGCAACTCTACGTCGCATCGAGGGAACGCGGTCTGACCGCAAGGCTGACGACGGCGAGGTTATTCTCGAAGGCGCGCCGGTCTCGACGGGGCACGAACCAATCGTGACGAACGCCGGCGACTACCGCTTCTTTGCGGGCTGGCGAAGCGATCCGTTTTTCTTCGACGTAATGGGCGTTCTCAACAATTTTAACTTCACCGGGCAAGATTTCTTCGCCGACAAAAACGTCTGTTCGATCGTGCTGGAAGCGCCCAACTCTAAACTGGGATCCGAGAACCTAAACCTGTGGGCTCGTACTCTGGATGGTTCGTCTGGAAGTTGGGTTCAGGCGGACCGAGGCGCACGGGCCTCGCAGGAGCCCTTCCTTGCCGGCGACGACAAAAGCGCTTATCTTGCTGGAGAGCCGGCGAAAGACGGGCAGTTCATTGCCCTCTTCGCACATTCATTGGAACACGCGGGTGGATACACGCCGGAGGAGGCGACGCGCGCCGCAGCCACCCTGCTGCCCGACATGTTGCCGTATCAGCCGGGGCGCCAAGCCTCGTACCCGAGCAACGGCCGCGCGCTCACCGACGACGTCGTCGCTCACTTCCTTTCGGTGCTCACGAATGGGAAGGTCACCGGAGATGCGATCGAACCCCATCGCGATCTGCTCGTCGAGTTCCCGTACGTAGGACCACCTCACAAGGTATGACGCGACCCGTCCGTAATCGCGCTCCTTAGAGCTTCGTACTTAACGACGTCCGCGTTAAAGTGGCGGGCGATGCCGATCGGCCGCATGCCGATCCGTTGCATTACGGCGATAGATCGAACGTTCTCCGGAAATGCCACCGCCACGATGCGCTCGACGTCTCCAGTTTGAAAGGCGCCTTCGAGAACGCTGCCCGCAATCTCCGTGGCAAAGCCTTGACCCCAGTACGGCTCGTCGAAAAGATAGGCTATCTCGATCTCGGGACCTCGCTCGAGATTGTTTAGCCCGCAATGACCGATGATCTCGTCGCTCTCTTTGCGCAGAACGGGGTAGATGCAGAGGCCCTGCCGTTCGTGCACCTCGATCATCCGGGCCACGAACCTTTCGGTCTGGCTACGGTCCCACACGCCACCGGGTATCCACTTCATGACGTGCGGCTTCGCGTACATCGCCAAGACCGCGCCGGCATCTTCAACTCGCCACGGACGCTGATACAAGCGATCCGTCGTTACGCGAGGCAACTAGAGCTCCAGTGCGACGGCGATCGCCTTTTCTTCGTTCCAGTGAGCGCCCAACGCCGCGAGCTCGAGCGCTCCCTCTCCGAATCGGTCGCCTATAGCGGCCAGAACTCGATCGTACTCTTGGCGCTCCGTAAATTCGCGCTGCGCCTTGAGCTCCCCAAGCCGCGCATCCACGAAGCCTATCAGCATCGCGGCGTGCTCCAACGAATCCGAACTCTTTGCATCCGACGCGCTCTGTAATATTCCGACCGCCGCAAAATGCTGGAGAATATATGCCGTCAAAACCGTCGCCTTGACGTCGCGCGCAGCCGCCAGCGCCCGCGTTGCATGCGATCGCGCGTCGTCAAAACAGTCGAGCGCGATCAAATAAGCCGCCATGTTGCATAGATCGTTCGCCACGGAACGGCGGTTGTGCGTCGCTTCATGCCCAACCCGTGCCTCTTCGGCCCGCTGCAATGCTGCCGCGGCGTCTCCGGCTGCAAACTCCACTTCCGCCAAGTGCCCGGCGATCGACGCAGCCGGACGTTCGAGCCCGAGCGGCATGTAACGAGCGAGTGCCTCGGCATAATAGCTGCGCGCACTCTCGATGTCGCCGCTTCGGCTTCGTGCGGTTCCAAGGTCACCGAGCAGTAGCGCCTCAAGCGCGTGATTTTCCAACTGCCTCGCTGTGGCGAGCGCCGCTTGCAGCACGGCCTCGCCTTCCGCTGCCTGCCCAAGCGCGCTTAGTGCGCTGCCGAAGACTTCTCGTGCGCGCGCGATCTGGAGGTCGTCTAGGGCCTCGCCAAGCCCCAGGGCGCGTCCGGCAGCATCGTGCGACGCCGCGTACTCGCCAAGTGCGCCGCAGAGTCGAGCCTCGGCAATGTGCAGCTCCGCTACGATTGCCGGGTCCGTTTGGTCGTCCACCGACTCGATCGCTGTGCGTACCCAGCGCCGGCCTTCCAGCGGTGAAAGCGAATACCAAATTCTTGCCAGCGCCGCTGCGAGAACGCGTCCCGTCTCGAGATCGTGCCGGGCCGCCAGCGACCACTTCAAAGCTTGCCGAAAGTTATCCAGCTCGGCCTCGGCTTCCTCGAACCAGGTGCGCTCGTGAGCCGTCGACCAATCGCGATCGAGCCGTTTTGCTACGTCGAGAAATGCAAGCGCATGACGGCCGGCGAGGACCGCTCGTTCGCCGCGCTCTACGACTCGCTCTAGCGCATATTGCCGGGTGACCTCGAGCAGATGATAGCGCGCAGTATCGAACGAGAAGTCCGCGGCCACCAGCGATTGTGCGATAAGCGCGGAGAGCGATTCCAATACGTCATCGGCCGGAAGGTCGTGATCCGCGCAGACCGCCGTCGCGGTCTCCAGCGTAAAGCCACTCGCGAACACGGCGAGTCGATTGAACAGGGTGCGCGCCTGCGATGAGAGCAGCGCGTAGCTCCAATCAATCACCGCGCGCATGGTTTGATGGCGCGGAAGGTCCGCGTTTCCGTTTCCGGCCAGAAGGTCGAAAACTCGATCGAGCCGCGAAGCGATTTGCCAGGGCGAGAGCACCGTCGCTCGCGCAGCCGCAAGCTCCAGCGCCAGCGGAAGCCCGTCCAAGCGCCGGCAGATCTCGACGATTGCCGCAACATTCTGCGGCACCACTTGAAACCGGCCGTCGGCCGCTTGGACGCGATCGGCCAGTAGCGCAACCGCCCCGTAAGTCAGCGCTTCCTCCGGCGAAACGTCCGCCGCGCGCGGAACCGCCAATGGCGGGATCCGATAAACGCGTTCGCCGGCCATCGTCAGCGGCTCGCGACTCGTAACCAGCACGCTGACGCCCGGACAGTCTCGCAGCAGCGCGGCGGCCGCGCGTCGCACCTGCGCCATGACATGCTCGCAGTTGTCCAGGATGAGCAATAGCTGCTTGTCTGCCAGGTGGCTGACAATCGTCACCAGGAGGGGGCGATCCGGCGATTCCTGTACGCGCAAGGCCGCAGCCAGCGTATTCACGACAAGCGATGCTTCGCGCAGCGGTGCGAGCGCGACGAAGCACGCGCCGTCGGGGAATCGCTCAAGCAACTCCATTCCGACCGCAATGGCTGCGCGCGTTTTCCCGACGCCGCCGGTCCCCACGATGCTTACGAGCGGAGCCGTCGTAACGAGCTGTGCGATCTCTTTGACGACTTGGTCCCGCCCGACGAACGAGGTTAACTGCCGCGGCAGGTTGTGGAGCGCGTGAAGTTCGTATTCCGGCGAGCGCGAGCCGCGGGCGCGCCGGGCCGAGAGCTCGAGCGCCGCACGGGCATCCTCTGGAAGTCCGAGCGCGTCGGCGAGCCGTTCTAGCGTCTTGCGATAGGGAACCTTACGATAGCCGCGCTCGAGCGCGCTGACGGCCTGCACGCTGATCAGCGCACGGTCCGCCAGCATCTGCTGCGAAAGGCCGGCCTTTACGCGAAACTGCTTGAGGAGTGCAGGAAACTCGAGCGTTGCGCTCTACCCGCCGGGCGCGGGTGCGATTCCAAACGGCGGATCGGTCGGGCCTCCTTCGGCCGCCTTCTGATAGACGATCTTGCCTGTCCTCATATCGACCGCGTCAATGTAACCGCTGGCATCGGCGACCCACAGGTGCTTGTCTCTTACGTCAAAATTGATGTTCACCGGAAGACCGAAGCCTGTCGAGAAGAGCGTGCACTGCCATGTTTTTTTGCAGGTATAGACTCCCGCGGTTTTGTCGACGTAGTAAAGATCGTCGCGTTGGTCGAAGGCGATTCCACCGGCGGATGCAATCGTTGGAACGACAACCCGGCCCGCTCCACGGCATTTGACGAATTCAACGACCGAGCCGGTGTTGGTGTTGGGGTCGTTGAAACTCCAGTAGCAATTCCCGTTGTGATCGATCGCGACGCCGGCTCCTTCGAGCGGGTCGTTGCCGTATTTCAGGATTCGCGCAGGCTCTTTGTGCCGGTCCAAATAGACGCTGACACTGCCCGGGCCGCCGCCGACCGTCTCGTAGTTCGAGACCGCAACGAGCCGGCGGCTCGGGGTCACATTGACGTTGACAGGAAACTCTGACGAATCGTCGAGCTTCGCGACTGGCCCCTTCGGACCGTTATGCGTCGATTTATAAACGAGTACGTTGGAATGGCCGCTGTTGGCCACAAACCACCAGCCATTCACGGTTGCGTCCGTACCCTGCGGTGCAGATACTTCCTTGCCGAGGCTGGTGTAGAACGTTAACGCGAGACCCTTTCGCTTATAAACGGCCAAATCTTCACCGTAGAGCTGTGCCGTATACATCCAAACGCCGCCTGACCTGACGTCCGGCTTTTCGCTCGGCATTAGCGTCTGCGGAACCGTAAGTGCGCGCGCGAGCGGAAGCGAACCTGCGGGCTCGCTACCGCCTGGCGCAAGTGCACAACCCTGCAGAAGAGTACCAAGTAAAAGTGCGCCAAGCGCGGCGCAGTCAAAGCGAATAGCCACGGTGTCGGCCTCTTTTCAATGCTAGCTGTTACCTACCTGTTCCCCAAAAGGCGAGGCCTGCACGTGGGAGAGAGCATCGTAAGCAAGCTGTAAGGAAAAGAGTACGATAAACTGTGTGAGAGTCGGCGCCTGCGCTAAGCCGTAAACCAAGAGGCCGCCGGCCCGTGAAGGCGCTAGGGCGCTAACCAAATCGTCCGGTAATATAGTCCTCGGTCCGGCGATCGCTCGGCTTTGTAAAGAGCTTGGCGGTTTCGTCTATTTCGACTAAGCGTCCGATGCCGTCTTCGTCGGCAAGCATGAATGCCGTGAAGTCCGAGACGCGGGCAGCCTGCTGCATGTTGTGGGTCACCGCGACGATTGTGAACTCGTCCGTAAGCTTCGCCATTAGTTCCTCGATCACGGCCGTCGCGATCGGATCGAGCGACGCCGTTGGTTCGTCCATCAGTAACACTTCCGGCTCGGCCGCGACGGCGCGTGCAATGCACAGCCGCTGTTGCTGTCCACCCGAAAGCCGCAGTGGGCTGGTGCGCAGCTTATCCTTCACTTCATCCCAAAGCGCGGCCGATCGCAAGGCGCGCTCGGCGGAATCAACCCTCTGACGGCGATTGAGTCCTTTGCCTGCGCACGCCAGCGTATTGTCGAGAATCGAAAGCGTCGGGAACGGATTCGGGCGCTGGAAGACCATTCCGACGCGCCGCCGGATTGACATCGGATCAACGTCGGCGGCATAGATATCCTGACCGTCGAGGAGTACGCTGCCCTCGACTCGCGCGTCGAAGCCGACCTCGTGGATTCGATTGAAACAGCGCAAAAGCGTGGTCTTCCCGCAGCCCGATGGCCCGATCAACGCGGTGACCGCCTTGCGCGTAAACCCGATCGTTACGTTCCCGACGGCTTTCCGCTCGCCGTAGTAGGCGCTTAAATCGTCGGCAGCCAGTACCTCCGGACGGGTCTCGCCCACGTTGGCGCTCAACTCTCTAACCCTCGCATCGTACGGCTCAGCATGAATCGTGCGCCGAGACTCAACGCGAAAACGGCCAAAACCAGCAACAATGCTCCTCCCCACGCCTGCGCCTGCCAGTTCGGATACGGCGAAATCGCGTAGTTGAAGACCTGTAGCGACAGCACCGCCATCGGCTGATTCGGATTCGTCTCCCAGAACTGGCTGCCGAACGCCGTGAAGAGCAGCGGCGCCGTCTCCCCCGTTACGCGCGCAATCGCCAGCAAGAGTGCCGTGATGATCGCCGGCCGCGCCGTAGGAAGCACGATCTGCATCGTCGCGCGAAAGTTCGACATGCCGAGCGCCAATGCGCCTTCGCGCACCGTCTGCGGCACCGAGCGAATCGCTTGCTCCGAGGTCCGCACCAGCAGCGGCAGCATCAGCATCATGAACGCAAACGAAGCCGAGAAGGCCGAAAAATGCTTCAGCGGCGCAACCAAGACCGCGTAAGCGAAGAGCCCAATCGCGATGCTTGGTACACCCGAGAGCACGTCGGAGAGAAACCGCAATCCTTCGGCAATCGCGCCGCGACCGAAGAGCGCCAAATAGATCCCCGTTAAGAGTCCCATCGGCACCGCCATCGCGGTGGCGATCCCGATGACGATGACCGATCCCAGGATGCCGTTTCCGACGCCGCCGCCCGGTACGCCAACTGGGTGCGGAAGCTGCGTGAGAAAGGCCCAGTTGATCGCACCGGCGCCCTGAACGACGACATAACCGAGAATCACTAGCAGCGCGCCGGCCGCGAGCGCCGCACAGCCCAGCGCCAGCGCGACGCCAAGCGAACCGTAGACGCGGCGTTTGCCTAAATTCCGAGATGCGGCCATCACGTCGATCCGCGTACGCTCCAAATCATCAGGCGCGCGAGCGCGTTGACGACGATACTAACGACAAAAAGGATCAAACCCAGCTGTATCAGCGCGCTGATATAAATACTGGTCGTCGCTTCGGTGAACTCGTTGGCGATGACGCTAGCAAGAGTATATGAGGGCGCGAAGAGCGATGCAGAGATCTGCGGGCGGTTACCGATCACCATCGTCACAGCGATCGTCTCGCCTAGCGCGCGCCCGAGCGCGAGCACGCAGGCGCCGAAGATGCCGACCCGCGCCGCCGGCAGCACGACCCGTACCGCCATCTCCCACTTCGTCGTGCCCAGAGCCATGGACGCCTCGCGAAGGTCGCGCGGAATCGCCGCGATAACGTCGCGCGAGATTGCGGTCACCGTCGGAACGATCATCAGGGACAGGATGATTCCCGCCGTCAGTAAACCGACGCCGTAGATCGGGCCGGCAAAGAGCGGGGTCCAGCCCAGAACTTTCTGCAGCGCCGGTCCGATGTCGGTACGCACGAACGGCGCGAGCACGAAGAGACCCCAGAGGCCGTAGACCACGCTCGGCACCGCCGCGAGCAGCTCGATAAGAAACGAGAGCGGCGCCGCCAGCCAGCGCGGCGCGAAATCCGCGAGAAAGACGGCCGCCATAATACCGACGAATGCAGCCAAGGCGATTCCAATGAACGACGTCACCACCGTGCCGTAGATCATCGGCAACGCGCCGAACTTGCTCGCGACCGGATCCCAGGCGCTCTTCCAAATGAACGAAGGACCGAACGCGTGGATTGACGGCCACGAACCGAGGACGAGCTCGGCGAAGAGCCCGACGATCAGCAACGCAAACAGTATGCTCCCGCCGTAGACGACCGTCGCAAAGCCGCGGTCGGCGAAGCTAACGAAACGCGCTACGCGCCGAAAGCGCGGTTCTTCTGTCATCCTCTGAGCGAAGTCGAAGGTCTGAAGGTCAGTGTTCCATCTGTTTCAACGTCGCCGAGGCCACACTCTGCACGTTCGCTGGAAGCGGCACGTAGTCTACCGACTTCGCGTTCGCCTGACCTTGCGGTCCGACCAGCCACGAAAGGACGTTGTAGAGTTCTTTTGCGCGGTCTCCCGGTTTCTTGTAGACGACGACCCACGAGTATCCAGAAATCGGATACGAGTTGGCACCTGGCGCGTCAACGATCGAGAAGTTTGTTGCGCTCACTTCCGGCTTCGATGCTGCGGCCGCCGCCACTGTGGCCTCCGAGGTCGATACCCACTTGCCGGCGCGGTTCTGTAAGAGCGCGGCCGACATGTGGTTCTCAACGACGTAGGCCAGCTCGACGTAGCCGATCGCACCCGGCGTGCTGCGAACCTGACCGGCAACTCCCTCGTTTCCCTTGGCGCCCACGGCGCTCGGCGCCGGCCACGAGACACTCTTTCCGGTTCCCACTTTGCTCTTCCATTCCGGCGAGACGTGGCTCAAGAAATCAGTGAAGATGTAGCTCGTGCCGGATCCGTCCGAGCGGTGCACGACCACGATCGGCATGTCCGGAAGATTGACGCCCTTGTTCAGCTTGGTGATTTGGGGATCGTTCCACTTGAGGATCTTTCCGAGATAGATGTCGGCAATGACCTCGCGGGTGAGCCGAACTGGCGCGGTCACGCCCGGCAGGTTGTATGCAATCGCCGCTCCGCCAAGCGTTACCGGTATTTGAAGCACCGGTTGGGCCGCCCGCGACAGCTCTTCGGGGTTCATCGGCACGTCGGTCGCCCCGAAATCGACGTTTTTTGCCGTGAACTGCTGAATCCCACCGCCGCTGCCGATCGACTGATAGTTGACGGTGACGTCGGGATTCTTCTGGCTATAAATGTAGAAGGCTTTCGAAAAGAACGGGTAGTCAAAGCTCGATCCGGCTCCGGTGAGCTGCGTCGCCGCAGCCGCGGGGAGCGCCAGCGCAACCGTGACTGCGGCCGCCAGGAACGAGTGAACGAACGATCCTCTCACAAAAAAATACTCCTCATCAGCATGGGTACGCTCTAGTTTTAAGCTAGCCCGATTAACCCCACGTTAAGACCACCGTGACACCTGAGGCCTCCCACCGCTTCACCTTCAGCGCCTCCCAGCGCGTCACCCCGAGCGGAGTCGAAGGGGAAATGGACGAAGGCGCGGCCCGATGATCGACGATCGCCGGCCTTCGCTTTCCGAGCTGCGCCACACCGCCGCTCACGTGCTTGCTTACGCCGTCCAGGACCTCTTCCCCGATGCCAAACCGACCATCGGTCCGGCGATCGAGAATGGTTTCTACTACGACTTCGACCGCACCGAGCCGTTCACGCCTGCCGACCTCGAACGCCTGGAGCAGCGGATGAGCGAGATTGTGTCCGCCGACTATCCCATGACCGGGCGCGAGGTGGCGCGTGCCGAAGCGGTCGACGCCTTCGTCGGAAACCCGTACAAGATCGAGATCGCTAGCGAGATTCCCGACGGCGAGCCGATCACGCTCTACACGATCGGCGACTTCACCGATCTTTGCCGCGGCGGTCACGCCGATTCGACCGGAGCCATCGGCGCCTTTAAGCTGACCAGTGTGGCGGGCGCCTACTGGCGCGGCGACGAGCGCAATCGCATGCTGCAACGGATCTACGGCACGGCATGGTACGAACGCGCCCAGCTCGACGAGTATGTCAGACGAGTCGAAGAGGCGCTGCGCCGCGACCATCGCAAGCTGGGAGTAGAGCTCGACCTCTTTTCGATCGAACCCGAAGCCGGCGGGGGCCTCGCCTTTTGGCACCCCAAGGGCGCGGTCGTCCGCGGCATCATCCAAGATTTCATCGAGAAAGGCTTGCGTCAGCGTGGCTACCAGGCGGTCGTCACGCCGCACGTGGTCAACGAGCGTCTATACGAAATCTCAGGTCATCTTGAGAATTATGGACAGAACATGTTTGGTCCGATAGACGTCGAGGGTCAGCGCTTCCGCCTCAAACCGATGAACTGTCCGGGGCACATCCTCATTTACCGTAGCCGGCTTCGCAGCTACCGCGAGTTACCACTGCGTCTGTCGGAGTTCGGGACGGTCTATCGCTTCGAGCGGTCGGGCGTGCTGCACGGGCTCGAGCGCGTCCGCGGTTTTACCGTTGACGACGCGCACCTGTTCTGCACGCCCGAACAGCTAGGGGGCGAGTTCGATCGAACGCTGGAGGAAGCGCGTCACCTGATGCAAGCCTTCGGCTTCGATGAAATTACTTACGTGCTCTCCAGTCGAGCTGCAGAAGACCGCGGCGACACCGATGCCGTCGCCGAGGACGCAATCCGTCAAGCGTTAGAACGCTACCAGCTTCCATTCGAAATCGACGAGGGCGGCGGCGCATTTTACGGTCCGAAACTCGACGTCAACGTGCGTGACGCAATCGGCCGGCACTGGCAACTCGGCACGGTACAGGTGGACTTTGTTTTGCCTGCTCGCTTCGGCTTGAAATACAGGGGCGCGGATGGCCAGGACCACTGCCCCGTAATGATCCACCGGGCACTTGCAGGCTCGCTCGAACGTTTCTTCGGCGTGTTGCTCGAGCATTATGGTGGCGCATTCCCCGCGTGGCTAGCGCCGATTCAGGTCGTGCTAGCCCCCATTTCTGAGGATCAGCTGAGCTACGCCCGCTCGGTGGCAGATCGGCTTGAAGGGGCGGGCTTTCGGGTTGAGCTTGACGAAACGAACGAGAAGCTCGGATACAAGATCCGGCACTGGAAGACCCAGAAAGTGCCCTACATCTTGGTAACGGGTAAACAAGAAGTTTTGGACAACACGGTGAACGTCAATCAGCGCGGCGTCGACGAGAAGCGCACGATTGCGATCGAGTCATTCGTCGACGAACTACGAACAACCGTTGAGGCGAAGCAGTGAAAACGATGAAGTTTGATGCTCGCGTAGTTTTCGCAGCACTTGCTCTGATGCTAGGCTCCTGCCAGGGCAGCGGCTTAGACAGCGGCATGGGCGGCATGGGCGGCGAGATGGCGCCGCCGGTTTCCAATCCGGGTTCGATGTCCGGTGGAGGGATGCCGGGCCAAGGCGGTCTCAACGGCGGAAATGGCAATCAAATGGCCGGTCCAAACGTCGGCATGAACGGCCAAGAACAACTGGCGAATCCTGGCGCGACGCTGGCGCCAAACGAAGCGCAGTACCCGATCGGGCAGGGCCCCACCGGCATGAAGTGTCCACTGGTGCAGCAGTTCAATCAGGAGTACAACTGCACGGTGGCCTTCAACATTCCAGCGGCGTCACCGGGGCCTAGCGGTTCGCCGGGTGCGAAGAGCACCGCGCCGCCTACGGCTAGCCCGACGCCTTCTCCGCAGCCGTCCTCGGACAGTAGCGACGATAGCGATGACAGCTCCGATACGACCACGCCGACGCCGACGCCCGCCGGAATGATCACGCTGCAGGTCGAGCCGTTGCCGCGCGACGTGCCGAACATGACCAATCCCAACCCGATGTTCATGCACGTCACGCCGCTCGTTGCGATCCGCTTACAGAGCAACATGGATTTCGTGCTTAACGGCGGTACGACCGTGCAATACACGCTTCCGGCAATGCAGTACAGCGGCCGCGTATTTGCGCTCCAGCTCTACAATGAGTCGTCCCTCCGCGGAAAGCGCTTGGATCAGATTCTCGGAACCTATCAAAAGTTTACGACGCCGACCAATAACACGGTTCAGTTCCAGTTCACCGTGCCGAAGGTATCCGTGCGGCACACCCAGATCTGGCTGCTCGCGATGTACGGCGCCCAGGTTCCGCCGGGTTCGACGCCGACCCCCTCACCGACACCATCGCCGACGACCTCACCCAGCAGCTCCCCCTAACCGGTCCTCGTGACCGGCGCCGCTCGTAGAACCTTCATCGCGAGCTTCCTCGGATGGATGCTCGACGCGTTTGACTTTCTTCTCCTAACGTTCGTCATCACGCGTATTGCGACGTCGTTCGACCGTACCGTGGCCGAGGTCGCGGGCGCGATTACGTTGACGCTCGCGTGCCGGCCGATCGGCGCACTGCTCTTCGGTTGGCTCGGCGACCGTTACGGGCGTCGCACGCCGCTTATGATCGACATCGCCTGCTATTCGGTCATTCAGCTGCTGACCGCGTTCTCGCCGAACTTCACCGTCTTTTTGGTGCTGCGCGCTCTTTACGGCGTCGCGATGGGCGGCGAATGGGGCTTGGGTGCGGCGCTCACCATGGAATCGGTCCCGCCCGAACGCCGCGGATTCATCGGCGGCGTTCTTCAAAGCGGCTACATGTGGGGCTTTCTGCTGGCGGCTGCCGTGTACTACTTCGTCTTCACCTTCACCCACTGGGATTGGCGGAGCCTTTTCGTAATCGGTGCGCTGCCCGCACTGTTGATCTTTTACATCCGCTCCGGCGTTCCCGAATCGCCCGCCTGGCTCGCCGGCCGCGCGCAACGCGTCGCGATCGCGCCTAACTTTTTGCTCAAATCGATCGCCGCGCATGGGCCGCTCTTTATTTATGCGATTTTATTCATGGCTGCCCTCAACGGGATGTCGCACGGTACCCAGGATCTCTACGCGACGTTCTTGCAAAAGCAGCACGGATTCTCGCCCGGAACGACCTCGTTGCTTGCAATCGTCGGAGCGCTCGGCGCGATTCTGGGCTCGATGCTTTTCGGCGCGTTTTCGCAGCGCATCGGCCGCCGGGCGGTCGTAATGCTCTGCTCCGCTATCGGCGTGCTCGCCATTCCGCTCTGGATATTCAGCGCCGGCGCGGCGGCGCTCGCACTCGGCGTCTTCGTGATCCAGTTCGCGGTTCAAGGATGCTGGGGCGTCATTCCCTCGCATCTCAACGAACTTTCGCCCGCCAACGTCCGCGGCACGTTCCCAGGGTTTACGTACCAACTGGGCAACCTGATTGCCGCGGGCATCGCGCAGATGGAAGCCGTGCTCGCAACGAAGATCCCGCTCCACGGCGGTGCGCCGAACTATGCCGGTGCGATGGCGATAGTCGCCGCGAGCGTGCTCGGCTTGGCCTTCGTGCTCGCCGCGATTGGGTATCTCGTCCGCAACGAGAACCGCACCGCCAGCTTCATTCCGGAGCTATCTTCGTGACGAACAGTTACGGGCACGCTTTCCGGCTGCGAGCGCCACCAAGCGATGACGATCTTGCCGTTCCTCGCAGAACCGCCGCCCTGCTTGTTCATCCTGTGCGTCGCGCTGAGCTCGATGTACAAAAGTCCTCGCGCTGCTAAAGCCCTTGCGCTAGCATCCGGCCGGTTGGGTAGCGATCTTTCACCGGAAAGTGACGCCGGTTCCCTATTCGTGCAGGGCGAGCACAATGGCACGTTTGAAGAACAGCCTTCGTTATAGCACCAAAGCTACTTGCGAGGTTGACGATGGAATTCTCAAATAGACAAGCGGCGCTTCTCCTCATGGGTGCGCTTCTTACCATGCCGGCATGCGGCGGGAACGGAGCGGTTCCAGGAGGCGCCTACAACGCACCCGGCTCCGCGCTACGCCTTTTGACTGCGACGCGCGACGCGGCGTTGCCCGAAGATACCACATCGATCCTAAAAAAAATCAAGAAAGACGTCGTCATCGGTTCGAGCGTCGACCCGAAGAACGGCGACAAAGGTCCGCGCGGTATTTCGGTCGTCTCGAGCAGTTACAGCAAGCTCAAAAAAGGACAGATCCTCGTTTGTAACTTTGAGGACAAGGCGGGCGACGCCGGCAAAGGAACGACGGTCGAGGTATTCAATCCGACGCCCGGATCAAAACCGGCGACCTTCACGGAGAATACGAAGTCCGAAGGTTGCAGCGACGATTCAATCAGCCCGGCCAACGACGACGTTTATACGAGTGGCATATCAAGCGATCTCGTCGCCCAATTCTCGCCGGCAGGTAAACTGAAGAAAACATGGGGTAAGCCGCTGGCAGCGCCCTTCGCCCTGGTCGATGGCGCGTGCGTTGGCAACGCGGGGCAGTGCGGTTACTCGGCCGAATACATTTATGCAAGCGACGCGCAGACCGGCGGAATCGTGAGTTTTAGCGTCAACTACTACGGCAATCCGACCCCGACCGAAGTAGTCTCCGGATTCGCGGTTAACAAGAAGCCCGGCTGGAGCGCGCGTGGCCCCTCGGCCCTCGCGTTCACGTCGCCGCATCAAGGCACGCTGTTTGTTGCCGACGGCCCGGACAGCACGCTCATCGCGATTAACGCTGTCACTTCACTGCTCGAGACGAGCGAGATCGTCGTGAAAAAGGGCGGTAAGACGTTCAAATGTAGGTACCCGCATACGAGTTGCGCTAAGCTGATCAAAGCTGGTGCACCGCTCGACGTGCCCGTTGCCATGACGCTTTTGCCGAACGGAAACCTCATCGTCGCAAACGCGCATAACAACAGCTTGGTCGAGCTGACAACCACAGGAAAGGTGCTCGCCACCAAGGTCCTCGACAGGAGCAAGACCGCCGCCATCTTTGGTGTCCAGGCGATCGGCAGCAACGACGGTAACACCGCGATTTACTACACCGACATCAACGATAACAGCCTTCACGAGCTCGAACAGTAGTCGAATTCCACTTGCGCCGCCGCAGCGATCCTAACGGGCTGCGGCGGCGCTACGCGAAGGAACGCGCGCCGAAGCGCAGAGCCTGTCCAAATAGATAGAGACGATCGCGAATCGTTCGTTCGCAATCGTCTTTGAGCAATACCTCGGCCAACCGCGGAGTCGCCGCGAGCTGTTGGAAGAGTACGCCGAATCGGCGCGGACGCGCTTCCAGGTAGTGCATGATCTTCACTCGGTGCAAAAGGCGCCGCCGGAAACGTCCCGCCACGAGCGACGCGTAGTGCTCGCTTGCGCGGCGGGCGTCGGTTCGATGACGTGCGACCGCGTCGGCCGCAAAGCGGCCGCTCAGCGCCGCTTCGAAAATGCCTTCGCCGTTCGTCGCATCAACAAAGCCTGCCGCGGTCCCGCCGACCATCGCGCCGCCGTCGGCAACGCTCGGCCTCGGCGATCCACCATAAAGCAGATGTCCCTCGGTCTTGAGCGCACGCACGCTCACGCCCGGATAGAGCCGCGCTCGGATGCGTTCCGTGAATGCATCGAGCTCCGCGCGCAGTGGTTCGCCGGCAATCTTTCCCATCACGCCGAGCCCGATCGCTAGATGATCGCGTTTCGGAAACATCCAAGCAACGATCTGCCTCCCGTCGCGCGCCGCGTAATAGTGAAGCTCGAGCGTGCGATACGCGATTTCTGCAGCAGGACGGTCGAGGTAGACGCGATATTGCAGCGTCGTCAGCAATCCGTTGCGCCAGCGCGCCATCGCGAGCTTGCCGAAGTGTTCTACCTCGAGCTGTGCCGTCGCCCCGACCGCGAAGAAGACGCACCGCGCCTCAATCGTACGCCGTTCGCCGGTCGCTAGATCGGCATACTCGACGACGAAGCGTTGACGCTCGCGGCGGATCGTCCGAAAGAGCGCTCGCGCGACGATCCGCGCGCCCTCGCGGACCGCAAGATCAGCCATCGTGCCGTCGAGCTCCTCGCGCGTCGTCGTATGGCCGGGACCGAAAGCGATCGCGTATTCGTCCCCTTCCGCGCTGAAGAGCGCGAGCCGCGGGGTATCGCAATGCACGATCTCGCGCGGCAGGTCGAACGTCTCGCAAAAACCCGGGCGCAGTCCGGCGGCACAGACTCGCTTGCGGCCAACCACCGCATCCCGCTCGAGGACCAGCGTCTCGATTCCGGCACGCGCCGCCTCCCGCGCCGCCGTCGCTCCGGCCGGGCCGCACCCCACCACCAAGAAGTCCACCGCGCCCATCGTGGAGGGGCTTCTTCCTTCCGCCGGGCACTCCCGGGACGGATAGGACTTGCGGGGCCGGTCGGAGTAAGCAGGCCGGTCGGCCTGCCGGGCCGGTTTTTTGCTTCACCTATAAGGATTCGAATGACCGCACAAACAGCGATTGGAGCCGGGCTCCTTGGTGGCGTCCTCGCGGTGCTCTACGGCATCGCGCTGACATTTTGGGTGCTCGCGCAGCCGGCAGGGAACCAGCGCATGCGCGAGATCGCCGCAGCGATCCAAGAAGGCGCCATGGCGTTCCTCCAACGCCAGTACCGCACCGTGGCCATCGTGGCGATCGTCATGGCCATCATCATCCTCTTTGCGCCAACGCTGGGCAAAGAGGCCGCCGTCGGATTCTTGATCGGCGCGATTCTTTCGGGGGCTGCGGGATTCATCGGCATGATCGTCTCGGTGCGTGCCAACGTTCGCACCGCCGAAGCGGCGCGCGGCGGCCTGACTCCAGCGCTCAACGTCGCGTTCCGCGGCGGTTCGGTTACTGGCATGTTGGTCGTAGGCCTGGGGCTTCTGGCCGTCTCCGGCTACTACGCCATCCTCCAACAGGTCAACAACGGCGACACCGCGACGACGCTTAATGCGATGGTCGGGCTCGCTTTCGGGTGCTCGCTCATTTCGGTCTTCGCTCGCCTCGGCGGCGGCATCTATACGAAAGCCGCCGACGTCGGTGCGGATCTGGTCGGCAAGGTGGAGGCCGGGATCCCGGAGGATGACCCGCGCAATCCCGCGGTGATCGCCGACAACGTCGGCGACAACGTCGGCGACTGCGCCGGAATGGCGGCCGATCTCTTTGAGACGTACTGCGTCACGACCGTCGCTGCGATGCTGCTGGGCAACCTGCTCTTCGGCGACAAGCTTCCGGAAGCCGTGACGTTCCCGCTGCTGCTGGGTGCGGTTTCGATCGTAGCGTCGATTATCGGCGTGATCGCCGTCGGAGTCGGACAGGTGCGCCGCGCGAAGATCATGGGTGCACTCTATCGAGGCATGATCGTGGCCGGCGCGCTCTCGCTGATCGGCTTCTATTTTGTCTCGGCCAAGGTTTTCGGCGGCCAGACGATCGTGAACGAGACCGGCATTTTCATCTGCGCCGTCATCGGCGTGCTGATCACCGGCCTGATCACGATCATCACCGAGTACTATACCGGCTCGCAATTTCGGCCCGTACAGAGCATCGCCAAGGCCTCAATTACCGGACACGCGACCAATATTATCGCCGGTCTCGCCGTCTCGATGCAGGCGACGGCCCTTCCCGCAATCGTGATCGTCCTCGGCATCCTCGTCAGTTACTCGTTCGCCGGCGTCTACGGTGTGGGCATCGCGGTGATGGCGATGCTCTCGATGGCCGGCATCGTCGTGGCGATCGACTCATTTGGACCAATTACCGACAATGCAGGCGGTATCGCCGAGATGGCCGAGATGCCGGAAGACGTGCGCAACGTAACCGATCCGCTCGACGCCGTCGGCAACACGACCAAAGCCGTCACCAAAGGTTACGCGATCGGTTCGGCGGCGCTCGCCGCGCTCGTGCTCTTCGCCTCATTCCTTCAGCAGCTGACAAACCACAAGTGCGGCGTCAGCGAAACGCAGCAGTGCATCGAAAGCGTGCGCAACCTGTTTGCGGTCGGCAATCCGTTCGTGCTCGCAGGCCTCTTCATCGGTGGACTCTTGCCCTATCTCTTTGCTTCGCTTTCGATGGAAGCTGTAGGCCGCGCGGGCGGCGCGGTCGTCGAAGAGGTACGCCGTCAGTTCCGCGAGATTCCCGGCATTATGGAAGGCACCGCGCGGCCCGACTACGGCACGACCGTCGACATCGTCACGCGCGCTGCGTTGCGCGAGATGATCGTCCCCGCGCTAATTCCGGTCGGCGTGCCCGTAATCGTTGTGCTCCTTTCGTACTTCAATCTGCTTCCCGGCGATACCGGCGCGCAGATGATGGGCGGCATCCTCGTCGGTTCGATCGTTACCGGGTTCTTCGTCGCGATCTCGTTCACGTCGGGTGGCGGCGCTTGGGATAACGCGAAGAAACTCATCGAGGAAGGCAACTACGGCGGCAAAGGTTCGATCGCGCACCAAGCTGCCGTCACCGGCGACACCGTCGGCGATCCCTACAAAGACACCGCCGGGCCGGCGATCAACCCGATGATCAAGGTGCTCAACATCGTCGCCCTGCTACTGGTCGCTTTCCTGCGCTAACCGCGACCGCGTCGCCCTCAACGGCCGCCTTGGCAAAAAACGCCAAGGCCGCTAGAGTGCCTTCATGGGCACGAAAAATATCTCGCTCCCAACGGAGCTTGAAGCGTACGTGGACGCCAAGGTTGCTTCAGGCGAGTACGCCCATGCAAGCGAGGTCGTTCGCGACGGGCTTCGACTCTTGATGCTGGAAGAGGCGCGAAAACTCGAGTGGCTGCGAAATGCCATAGCCGAGGGTGAGGCGTCGATCGCGGCGGGCAGAACGTTTACCCCGGCGGAAGTTCGTAAGGAGCTTGCAAAGCGACGAGAAGCAAGGCGCGGCTCTAAATCGTGACGATCCGATATGGTCCCGGAGCGACCGATGATCTCGACCAAATCGAGCGGCATCTCACCGACCGCGGCGGCGAGAAGATCGCCGAGCAACTCCTGAACCGTCTGGCCGCAACGCTATAGCGGCTAATCGCGCGGAATCCGCGCGTGGGGAGACTTCGCCCCGAGTTCGGCTCAGAGGTCCGCTCCTTCCCCGTATTGCCCTACGTCGTCTTCTATCGCTCTGAGGGCGGCCAAGTCTATGTAGTGCGAATCCTGCATGGTCATCGCGACATTCAGCCGCCGCTTATGTCGCTGCTCATCGCATCTTAAGCCGCCGCAAGCCGGGCTGCGTTCTCAGCTATTCGGGGTTGCCAAGAACGTTACCAGCGTCGCGCCCGATGGCGGACAAGCGCCGCTGACCAGTTCGCAGGCTTGCCCCGCGATTTCGCCGCGGTCGTTGATGCCACCGACGCTCACGAGCTTTAGTTGTGGGTAGCTCTGAAGCACTAGCTTTGTGAGATCGGTCATCGTGCCGTCTTGCCAAACGTAAACGTCGGAACTCGGGATCGAGACGCCCAGCACTACGCCGTTATTGTTGACCGAGGTCGGCTCGCTGAGCGAGTCGCCCGGCAGCGCTCCGATGATCGTCGGCGCAGACCTCGGGTCAGTCCAAATCGCCGAGATAAAATCGGGATCGCCGTGCCGGTCGGCTTTGCCGGGTTGGTTGAGAAAGCCCACGATCTGCCCGCTGTCGTTGATCGCGGTCGGCGTATTCCAGGAACGTCCACCGATCGTCTTGAGATTGATCGGCTTCCAATTCTTCCACAACACAGCGTGCTGGGCGGAAAAACTTCCAACGGCTTCGTAGCAGATCCCCGAGATGCCGACGATCTCGCCTTGACGATTGACCGCGGTAGCCGCGCCGTCCGGATCGGTCTTTCCTCGTACCGTGATCGTAGGGAGCGCTTTGACCTTTCGCGAGTTTGCGTCCCATACCGCCGGCAGAAACTGCAGCACTTGCGGCGCGACGCACGTCGAGTCGCGCTTCTTCGTTTCGGCCCAACCGGCAATCATGCCGTTTTCATTCATTCCGGCACCGTAACCATTGTTTCCGCCGAGCGTAGGCAGGGTGCGCATGTGTCCCTTATGCCACACGAACGCGAGGCAGGTATCGCCCGAGCTACCGTTATCGGGTAGGAAAGCATGGCAGCTCCAGCTCGTGCTTTCGCCTAGCGGATCTTTCTTCGACGTCTCGGAGATGCCCGATATATACCCGCGATTATTCTCGACCGGCCACTCGACCGCGCTATTGGGACCACCCAGGGTCCCTAGGTCGATCGCGCTGCCATTTTGCCAAAGGGCCGCGTGCACGATCGTGTTGCCCGACAAGAATGAAGTTCCCATCGGCCAGCCGCGTCCGTTGATGGAGTTCGCAGCACTATTGGTGCCCCCCAGCGACGGCAAAATAGTTACGGTGTAACCACTACCGGAACCCGAGGCAACCAAGGCGTGACTTGGAAGGACGGCGCTGCTACCGCTCCCCGATCCGCAGCCGCCGACGGCTGACAACGCAAAGAGAACGACTATGGCTCGGCCTGGCATGTAAACCTCCAATGAAGCATGTGAGGTAAGCGTAGCCCCCGTTCGCAACGGTGTCGCGCACGTTCGGACGATCCAGAACACAAACGGACGGCAAATCATCGCAAATCCCGGTTCCGCGGCAGTCTGAGCCGCCGGCGACAGGTTCGGGCGCCCGTTCGCGTTAACCCTAATTCGAGATGTGGCAGGAGCGCGCGTGGAGCCGGCACGAGGACCGCGAAATGGTCTTTACTGCGCGCGCGAGCAGCAAGGACCGCCACTGGAATGGATTCGAGGCGATTCTCTACGACGCAACGGCCGGCTTCTCGGAGCAGCAGTTCGTTCGCCATAACGTCAGCATGCAGATCGGACGGCCGTTGCTCGTGACCAGCCGTTGCAACGGCGAAACGTTGCGGCGCTTGCAGGTTCCCGGTGACGTAAAGATCGTTCCGCCCGGCGTGCCACGCGTCTGGGAAACCGAATCGGCAACCATCAAGCTTTCGATGTACTTAAGCCCGGCTCTACTCCATGGCGCCGCAGATGCGATGGGTGTCGATCCGGATCGCGTCGCGATTGCGCCTCGGCTTCACGTTCGCGATCCGCGCATCGAGCATATCGGCTGGGCCGTCAAGGCCGAGCTGGAATCGTCCGAGCCGCTTGGGCGCCTCTACGGCGACAGTCTCGGTCTCGCTCTCGCCTCACACCTATTGCGCGCCTACGTCCCGGCGGCAGCGCCACGGATCGACTCGAAGCTCTCGCAGCGCCGTCTCCGGCGCGTCTTCGAATACATTGCGGACAACCTCGCTCAAGATTTGTCGCTCGCGCAACTCGCGCAAGTTATCGGAATGAGCCCATCGCATTTCAAGGTGATCTTCAAAGAATCGGTCGGCATGCCCGTCCACCAGTACGTTATTCAAAGACGGGTCGAGCATGCGAGCGACCTGATCGTGCGCAGCGAGCTCCCGCTCAGCGACGTCGCCCTCCAGGCCGGATTCGCAAATCAAAGTCACATGGCGCGCTGCATGAAGCGCCTTACCGGTTTCACCCCGGCGGCCATTCGCACGTAGACGGGTCAGCCGGCGCCTACGGTCATGCTTGAATCGAGAACCTGTTCGGAGGTGTGGGAAGCATGGGGAAACTTGTCTTCGGAATGATGCAGTCTCTCGACGGCTACGTCGCTGGCGTTGCGGGCGGGCCGGAATTGCCGCCGCCCGGCATTGCGCTCCATCGTTATTTCAATGATCAGGTCCGCGGCCTCGCCGGGATCCTGTACGGTCGTAGGATGTACGACGTGATGCGCTACTGGGACGAGGATCGGGCGGAGTGGGACGCGGTCGAGCACGAATTCGCGGCAGCGTGGCGGGCGCAGCCGAAATGGGTCGCGTCACGGTCGCTGAAATCGGTCGGCGCCAATGCCACACTTGTCGGTGACGACGTCGAGGCGTTCGTACGCGGGCTGAAGGCAACGGTCGACGGCGACATCAACGTCGCCGGGCCCGATCTGGCGGGGAGCCTTACTGACCTCGGTCTCATCGACGAATACCATCTCTACTTTCGTCCGTTCGTGCTTGGCCGCGGCAAGCCGTACTTTGCCGGCGCCCGTCCGCCGCTCCGCCTTGTCGCCAGCAACGCCGTTCGCGAGGACGCGGTTAGGCTGGCGTTCGTCACTGCCCGATAGCAGAACCCGGTTCCGGCTAAGAAATAGCGCTCTGGAGCGACTCGTACTTTCTAAAAATCACCACGTAGCTCGCGCCGATGAACGCGATTGCGAAAGCCAGCAGCCCGTCCCCGATCGTAGCCGAGAGACTGCCGTGCTGCGGCATGAACGCTCGGATGGCGTAGCGTAGCCCGAACGCGGCCGCAAAGATGATGAGCGTGATCCATGACGAGCCGAGATACATGACGCCTCGGCGCTCGGTCGGGCGCACCTCGGTGTGCATCCCGCGCAAAATGCCGAACGGGATGCCGGCCAGCGCCCCGATGATCAGTCCGAGCGCGATCTCAAGCGGCGGAGCCGGATTTAGCACCTGGTTGGCGTAGATGACCCACGCCGTCAAGGCGCAGAGAACAATCGGCGTGACCCACATGCGGGTCACGCTGATCTTCTGTGGACGTAAGAGACGATAGGCGAGAATCACCACCACGATGACGAGTGGCAGCAACTGCGCCCACGCCGGGAGACCCTGGTTCGCCTGCGGCGTTACTTGATCTCCACCTTAGCGCCGGCTTCCTCGAGCTTCTTCTTGACCTGCTCTGCTTCGTCTTTGGTGACGCCCTCTTTGACGGCCTTGGGCGCGCTTTCGACGAACGCCTTGGCTTCGGTCAGGCCGAGGCTGGTGAGCTCGCGGACTGCCTTGATGACCTTGATCTTCTCGGCGCCGATCTCGGCGAGAATCACGTCGAACTCGGTCTTCTCGGCCTCCGGCGCGGCTGCCCCGCCGCCCGGCGCGGCCGCCATCATTGCGACCGGCGCGGCCGCAGAGACGCCATACTTTTCCTCGAGCTGCTTGACGAGATCCGCTAGTTCGAGAACGGTGAGCTTATCGATCTGTTCGATGAGTTCGGCAACTGCCATGGTAGGTCGTTTCCTTATCTAAGCGTTTGAAGTTGCGCCGGCTTTTTGCTCGCGAATGCGATCGAGCACCCGCACTAGGCCGCTCTGATTCCCCGAGAGCACGGTGACGAGCCCTCGAAGCGGATTGGCGAGCGTGCCGACGAGATTTGCAATGAGTTCGATTTTTGGCGGGAGCTTCGCAAGTATCTCGACTTGCTTCGCGTCCACGATCTGGCCGTCGATGTACGCCGCTTTGACTGCAATGCGCTTGACCGTGTCGCTGAACGTCTTGAGCGCCTTAGCGGGCGCGACGGGATCGGTTCCGGCGAAGACGATTCCGGTCGGGCCGGCAAGAAAACTCTCCAGACGGCTGGCCAGATCCCCCGCGGCGATCTTGAAGAGCGTGTTCTTGACGACCGAGTAGGTGCTTCCGTCCTTGCGCAGCTCCCCCCGCAGCTTGGTGATCTCCGAAACGGTTAGCCCCGAATAATCGGTCAGGAAGAGGCTCTTCGCCCCGGCGAGCTTCTCGGCGAGTTCTCCTACGGATGCTTCTTTTCGGGCGGTCGGCATGGCGTTTTGTTCTTCCGGTCTTATAGCGATCTGCGATGAAACGAAAAAGCGCCCCGTTCGAGGCGCCTCATTCAAAGCTCGCATCGCCGGGGCGATGCCAAAACCCATCCTAATGCGTCCTCGGTAGTCGAAATTAAGGCCTCGCGGCCGGCTACGGTCTTTGGAGCCGACGCTTACACTACCACGAGATTGCCGGCCGATGCAAGGCCTTTGCCGCTCGAATCCCCCTCCTCTGCAATCGAGCGCGAGCAAGCAACGCCGGTCGGAACGCGAATCTGTGCCGGCGTGCCCACGCGTCTTACTTGCGCCGAAGCGCTCGATCAGTTAAAAGCCGGCAACGCGCGATTCCTTGCCGGCACCCCGCAGTCCGAGCCGTACGGCCCACGTGTCGGCGACTTCGCGCGGGACCACAGTCCGTTCGCTGTTGTCTTAGGCTGCTCCGATTCCCGCGTGCCGATCGAGACCGTCTTCGATCAAGTTCCCGGCAACGTTTTCGTCGTCCGGGTCGCCGGCAATTTCCTCAACGATCACAACCTCGGTTCCATCGAGTTCGCGGTCGAAGTCTTGGGCATCAAGCTGATCGTCGTTCTCGGTCACGGCGGCTGCGGAGCGGTTACCGCCGCGCTGGCCTATGTGCGCGACGGCATCGAACAGCGAGGGCATATTCAAGGAATCGTCAACGCCGTCACGCCGGCGGTGCAGGCGGCCCGCGGCTTCCCCGGCGATTGGCTTGAAAACGCAATCGCGCAGAACGTTGCGATCAACGTAAACGCGGTGACGTCGACCTCGAACATAGTCTCGCAGCAAATTGAGGCGGGCGAAGTGCAGGTGATAGGTGGAATCTATAACGTCAGTACCGGCTGGGTCGCATTCTCGTAGCGGCCTGCTAACGGCGGCGATAAACTTTCTCTGCGATCGGCTCTCGCTCGCCGTCGTCGCGGTCGGAACCGTATTGATGGTCGTCGTCTTTGTTTTGGTTGTAGGACACTCGACCCAACTCGGCAGTTTTCCGGTGCTTTTCGAGCAGAACAACGATAGCATCGAGATTACGGCCGGCTCGAATGCCGGCGCGCTTAAAACGGGCGATCGGATCGATCTGCAGGCATTGACGCGACCGCAGCGCTTCGCCCTCATCGGGGGCGCCCACGCGAACAAGGCGATCCCCGTCCAAGTAACGCGTGACGGCAGAACGTTCCACACCAAGGTCGTGGCGAGCTCGCCCGACTTTTCTCCACGAGCGACGCTTACGCGGTACGTCGGTACGCCGTTGTGTTTCTTTCTCTCGCTAGCACTGGCCAGCGCACTCTTCCTCGCGCGCCCGCGCCCGATTACGCTGGCATTCTACATCTATACGATACTGATGCTAATCAAAGTGAACAAGATCCCGCTCGATCTCGCGGCGTGGCCGATCAGCTACGCGAGCTACCTCGCCGCACAAGTGGTCTATCCCGCCAGTC
Organism: Vulcanimicrobiota bacterium; assembly: GCA_963748875.1. GTDB lineage: Bacteria > Vulcanimicrobiota > Vulcanimicrobiia > Vulcanimicrobiales > Vulcanimicrobiaceae > Cybelea. The sequence continues at coordinate 2,243,240 of CAVVKC010000001.1, read as the reverse complement.
AGCTGATGATCTTGATTTTCGCCCAGCGACTCTACGGCCGCCCGAGCCGCGCCTGGCCGTGGCTGCTGGGCAGCGCGATCGTCCTTTCCTTCATCGTCTTCCTCATCTGGGTCGATCCGATTGTCTGGATGGTCTACCAGCAGTACGGCGTCCCAGGGCCGACGCTTTTATTCCAGAGTCTTTCAGACGCGCTCTTGCTGACCGTCGTGCTCGCCGGGCTAGCCTACATCGCCTCGGGTGCGACCGGCATTCCGCGCGGTCGCGTCTACTGGGTTATCGCCGGCATCGCGCTGGCCCCGATCCTCGATCTTACGTGGGCGATCACTAACGTAATCAACATGCTGGTCGGCAACGTTTCGATTCCGTTGCTGAACTTACAAGATTGGACCGTCGCGTTGTTGCCCTGGTTCGGGCTCCTGGGATCGATCTTTGTCGTCTACGGATTCCTTTCCGAACGCGTGGTCGACTTTCGTTTTGCGATCGGCCGCGCCGCGATCTACGGCGGCATTACCGCCGTTCTGCTCCTGATCTTTGCGATTCTCGAATGGTGGGCAGAACAAATCTTCGAAAGCACCCGTCCGGCGATTTACGTCAGCCTCGCTGCGGCACTCCTAATCGGCCTTACGCTCAACGCGCTTCACGGGCGCGTCGAGAACTTCCTGAACGCCTTCTTCTTCCGCGACCAGCGGCGCGCCGAAGAGGCGCTGCGTCACGCCGCGCGGTCGCTCGCAAATACGTCCTCCGAGAAAACCCTGGTAGAGTTCCTCGTCGACGAGCCGGTTCGGGTGCTCGGCCTCACCTCGGCCGCACTCTTCCTCGCGAGGGGCGACGACGGCGCCTTCGTGCGCACCGCCGACTGCGGATGGACGCGCAAGGAAACCGAAACCATTGACGCCGAGGATCCGCTGATCGTCGAGCTGCGCGCCGAACTGATGCCGATCGTGCTCGACGGACGGCCGCGCGCCGAAACGATCTTGCCGGGCGGCTCGAAAGCGCCCTCGCTCGTCGTTCCGCTGCTAATGCGAGGCGCCGTCTTCGGCTTCATCTTCTACGGACCGCGCAGCAACGGTACGCCGCTAACGGCGGATGAGCGTAACTTACTGCACGCTATAACACGGGGCGCGGGCGCGGCATACGATCATATCGACGCCGACCGGTCCCGCGCCCGCATTGGCAGGCTTGAGGCGCAACTGCGCGCCCTTGGCGCTGCCGTTCCTGACTAGGTTTTGTTACGAATAAAAGCTCGGCCGTATTGCACTTTGTGTCCGTTGTTAGAATAGGCGAAGTTTGCTAAACACTTGCCGTGGTTTGGACCGGCCGTTACGGTCCAGGTATCTCCTGAGCCGGTGATCGTCGCAATGCCTTGCGCGGCGCAAACGTCGTGCTCTCTGACGCTTCCCTTCGAGCCATGTGGCGTTTTCAACGTTAGCGTCACGGGGCCCGGGTTGGAAGGTTTTAGGTGCACCCTGCACGGCGTAACGCGCACCGCGCCCTTCTGAGGCGGACAAGGCCGGCTATCCGGGTCCATTAACGAGTGTCCGGCTGCGACGCTGTTTGTTTGCGTGAATCCCAGTGGCGTCATCTGCGGCTGCGAGCCACCGCAGCCGGCGATTATCGCGGTGGCGGTGGCCGCCGCGAGGCTGCCCCAAACGGGGCGCATCGTTAGGTGTCGACGTGAAAACATTTACATCTCCTCTGATTCTAGTGACCGTCGCGACTAGATCGAGTTGGTGACGACGGCTCGAGCCCAACCCACTTTCTTGCCGTTGTTGAAATACGCGAAGCTGATTCGGCACTTGCCGGCCGTCGAACCGGCCGTTACGCTCCAGGAGTCTCCCGAGCCACTAACCGTTGCGATGCCCAAAGCCCCGCAGAGATCGTGCTCTTTGAGCGTGCCCTTGGAGCCGTTAGGCGTCGACACCGTGAGCGCAATCGGGCCAGGGTTCGAAGCGTTCAGCTCCACTCTGCACGGCGTCACGCTGACCCCACCATCCGTCGGCGGGCACGTCACTGCCGGTACCAACGAGTGCGAAGCCGCCGAGCCGGTGCCCTGCGCGAATCCTTGCGGCGTCATCTGCGGCTGCGATCCGCCGCAACCCGCAAGCAAAGCAAGCGCTCCCGTAACGGCGGTAAAACTGCAAATGGAGCGCAGTGATAGGCGTCCCCGTAAAAGCATTTTCATCTCCTCTCCGACTTCCGTGTTAAGTTCGTTCATAGTACCAGTCGGTGCGTGGGGCGACAATCATGGATTTGTAACGTGTGAGAAACTGTGTGGAAAAACTGTGTGAAGAAGCTCTGCGGGGAAGAAAGGGCCGATGAAACGATCGCACCGGCGCGACGCTTCGGACGCTTGCTTGGCGAACCCTCAACGGGCGAAATCGCGTTCCTTTAGGAAGCTGGGCATGCTAAAACGGTCGCTCTCCAGCGCGCTTTTTCTGATAAGTACGCTGGGCCTAATCGCCTCAAAGTCGCCGGCACAAGTCGCATCACCGGCGCAAGTCGAGTCACCGCAGCCTGCCGAGACCGGAACCACCATCACGGTCGGGCGTGGCGTAATCGTGCCGGTTCTCGTTACGAGAGAAGTCCGGGTTGGAGCCGCCGGCGCATCGCAGGAGGAGCACAAAGTTAAGTTTGCCGTCGACCAGGACGTCATCTATCAAGGGTACGTCATCGCCAAGGCGGGCGATCTGGCCGAGGGCCACTACGACACGCAAACGAACCAGACAAAACGCCAGTTCGAGACAACAACTTCGCAAGAGGTAGATTTTTATTTAGACGACGTCGTCAACTTTTGCGGCGATACGATCCACGTCGGATTCGAAAAAGCGTTTGTCGGCGGGGTTCGCTCGGGATTTCTGAGCTTTGGAGTTCACGCCCACGATGCGGTAGTCGGCAAAGGCGACGTGCTCGAAGCATCCACCGATCGCGCCGAGAAAAGTATATGCGCGCAACCTTCCACCGAGATGCCCAAGCCGCTTCCGAAAAACGTCATCGCTCCCGACCCGCAGTTAACGCCGCCGCCCTAAATCTCGCCAGTCGCTGCGTTCGTAGCCGTCAGATCTTCAACTGCGCGCAGATGGACGGATTGCTCGGCACGACCGAACGCGCCGCCTTTACCGCTTCGCTTTGCCGCTCCACCATAGTAACGTCATCGTAGTGTCATCCTGAGCCTGTCGAAGGATAACCCCCACGAAACCATTCTTATACTTCCCGGCGCCGGGTTTACGTTTCTCGGTAAACGTTCGTCGGTTGCGGGCTATGGGTTCCCCTTTCGGTGGGAGAACCCAGCCTGACTTGGCGTCTCATTTCCGGGTCGCAGCGCGCTTAGACCGTTGCCTTTACCCGGTTTGGATCGACCTTCACGCCCGGTCCCATCGTCGTCGCGAGCGTAACGCTGCGAAGGTAGGTGCCTTTCGCGGCGGATGGCTTCGCGCGAACGATTGCATCGAGCAGCGTGGTGATATTTTCGATGAGCGCCGCTTCCTCGAAGCTCGCCTTGCCCACGATCGTGTGGATGATCCCGCTCTTGTCGAGACGGAACTCGACCTTGCCGGCCTTGATGTCGCGAATAGCACCGCCGATGTTCGGCGTCACGGTGCCGGCTTTGGGGTTCGGCATCTTCTGCGCGAGGATGCGCCCGAGCTCTTTGCCGACTTGCGCCATCATATCGGGCGTTGCCACGGCAACGTCGAACTCGGTGAATCCGGCTTTGACCTTATCGATGAGGTCCTGATCGCCGACGATGTCGGCGCCGGCCTCCTGAGCGGCTTTCGCGTTATCACCTTTGGCGAAGGCGATGACGCGAACCATGCGCCCCGTTCCGTGCGGCAGCAAGACGGTGCCACGCACGCTCTGATCGCTCTTCTTCGGATCCACTCCTAGCCGAATGTGGGCCTCGACGGTCTCATTGAACTTCGCGTTCGCGTTCTTCTTGACGACCGCAATCGCTTCAGGCGTCGAGAAAAGCCGGCGCCGGTCGTAAGCGGCGGCGAGCGTCTTGAAACGCTTTCCATGATGCTGCGGCATGTTACGCCTCCACCTCGACGCCCATTGAGCGCGCGGTCCCGGCCACGATCTTCTTCGCCGCGTCCATGTCGTTGGCGTTGATGTCGGGCATCTTCACCTTCGCGATCTCCTCGAGCTGCTTCTCCGTCAGCTTGCCGACCTTGTTGCGGTTCGGCTCTTTGCTGCCCGACTCGATCTTAAGCGCCTGTTTGATCAGAAACGACGCCGGGGGCGTCTTTGTAATAAACGTGAACGTCCGGTCTTCGAAGACCGTAATCTCGACCGGAATGATCATGCCCGCCTGCGATGCCGTACGCTCGTTGTACTGCTTGCAGAAGTCCATGATATTGAGCGAGTAGGGTCCGAGTGCCGGACCGATGGGAGGCGCCGGCGTCGCTTTGCCGGCGGGAATCTGCAGGCCGATCTTGCCCACAACCTTCTTAGCCATGTAGTGCCCTTCTGTTCGATTGCGGCTGTGCTTTGCCGCCTCTCCCCCACGTTTCTCTTGGGTCTAAACCGAACGCTGGGGTTTACGTTCAGCCCAAGTCCGTGTCATCCTGAGCCTGTCGAAGGATGACTCGCTTTTAGACTTTCTCTACTTGGAAGAACTCGAGTTCGACCGGGGTTTCGCGGCCGAAAATCGAGATCAGCGCGCGCAGGCGCTCCTTCTCCGGCGCGATCTCGTCGACGACGCCGGTAAAGTCGAAGAACGGTCCAGACGTGACCTTTACGCGGTCGCCCTTCTTGAAGTCGATCTTCAGCTTCGGAGCCTCGATGCCCATCTGCTTGAGGATCGTCTTCACTTCCTTATCCTGCAGCGGAACCGGCTTCTCGCCCGGGCCCGGACTTCCGACAAACCCCGTGACGCCCTGCGTATTACGCACGACGTACCAGGACTGGTCATCCATAATCATCTCGACGAGCACGTAACCGGGGAAGACCTTCTTGGGCGTGATTTTCCGCTTGCCGTCTTTGAACTCGACCTCATCTTCCATCGGGACGAGCACGCGGAAGATCTTGTCCTGCATCCCCATCGAGTGGATGCGCCGCTCGAGGTTCGCCTTGACCTTGTTTTCGTAGCCGGAGTAGGTGTGCACCACGAACCAGTTGCGGTTGTCCTTGGGCTTGGCCGCGGCTTCGGCGACGGCTTCGTCAGCCGGCACCTCGCCCTCGGCCTCCTCGACGGGCATCTCGGCCACGGCGTCCTCGGCAGGCAACTCGATGACAGCTTCGTCCCGCAATGGCTCCGCGAGCGGCTCCTCGGTCGCTCCCGAGAGGTCGCCCATCTTGCTGTCGTCGATGACCGCTTCTTCTACCAACGGCTCGTCGGTGCCGAGCTCTGGACGTTCGATGTCGTACATAACGTGCTGGGTTACTGTAGGCCCTGCGTTGCCGGGTGGATCACGCTGAAGAGCCAGCCGAAGAGCTGGTCGAGGACGAAGGTGAAGAGGCCGATGCCCACCACCAGCGCGACCGTGAGGATCGTCGCCGAAATCCATTCCTCGCGAGTCGGCCACGTAACGCGCCGTAGCTCCGCGATGACGCCGCGGACGAAGTCACCGCCTGCGAGCGATTGGGCCGTTCTCTTTTGCTGTTCGTTCACCAAAGATTCACTTCCGAAGTGTGGCAGGGCGGACAGGACTCGAACCTGCAACAACTGGTTTTGGAGACCAGGACTCTACCAATTGAGCTACCGCCCTATCTCGTCTCCCGATGCGGTTTGTGGCAGCGGCAGAAGCGGCAATATTTGCTGAGCTCCAACCGGTCCGTCGTCTTCGCCTTATTTTTTTGCGTGTTGTAGTTGCGGCGCTTGCACTGCGTACAGGCAAGGACCACCATCACGCGTGTTTCTTTCTTTGCCATCAGTAGTCTACCACAACATGAATAAAACGGACCGCCGGTCCGTTCGGAAGACTCATGCTAGCACACCAGGCTCGGCCTCGCAATAACTTTCCGCAAGCTCCAAGCAAGCAAGCTAACTGCCGCTGCTCTGCTGACGGCCTGGCACAGCGCTCCGGTAGGCCGGCGTCGGGGGGCCAGGCTGTGGATTGGCGGTCTCCGTCCCCGTCATGACTTAACCAACCGAGGACGCCTCGCCGCCGTCGCGGAACAAGCCGAGATCGTCCTTTTGCCGTCACGGAGGTTTCCATGAACGCTTATATTTGGCGTGTTTTCTTTTTGTCGCTCCTCGTCACGCTCGCTGCTTGTTCCGGCGCAGCCAACGGTGGTTCCGTCCCTTCCGCTCTCGACTCCGCGCCGCAGGTAACCGGCGGTCACGAGATTTTCCGGAAACTCTCCGTTCAGCCGGACGCCGGATCGCCCGCTACGTTAATGAACTTCGTCTCAAACGGCCCGGCACAGGGTGGAGTGCCGTGCATCGGCTGCGTGAGCGGCGCGTCGAGCAACGACACCATCGGTCTGACCGGACCGTCGAGCTACGTGCGGACTTCAGCGACGTGGCAGTACGCGCTATCGTTCACCGATCTTAGCTATAAAGGAAAATGCACGCTGGCCTGGGCGATCACGGCGGGAAAAAAGACGATTGACCGTTTTTCCGCTTCATTCAAACTTGCCAGCGATGGCGGATTTGTTCTCTACGCCGTCGACCGCGCACGACCGAAGTACTCTGGCCCCGCCACCCTAACCGGCAAATACACCTGCGGGAAGAATTCGCAATCGGCGCAAGCACCGCTGTACTTTCAGTAATGTAGGTTGGTGCGCCCGGCCAGAATCGAACTGGCAACCTTGGGCTTAGGAGTCCCCTGCTCTATCCAGTTTGAGCTACGGGCGCGCACGTGATTTCGCCTTATTTTATGCGGGTTTGCGCCGCGTTGACCTCTTGAACGATCTCCTCGATCGGCTCGCGGTTGCCATTCGGTTGCCGTGCAAGTCCGGGGTAGCTTTCCCGACGCGTCAATTCTGACCGGCCGCACGGCGCGCCTGTGCTGCCGCGATCGCGTCCTCGATCCCCGCGACGGCCCGCTCCTGCGCACCCGCGACGACGTGCCCGTACACGTCAAGGTGGTCGGGCTAAAGAGTGCCCGAGCAGCGCCGCGACCGTCCGAACGTCGTTACCAGCCACCAGCGCCTGGGTGGCGCAAAAGTGCCGACAAGAGTGCAGCGAGATTCCCTTGGTCTTGATGCCCGCCCTCGCGCTAAGGTCGCGAACGCCTTGGAGATCGCGTCGAGATCGAGCATGCCACCGAGTTCGTCAGCGAAGACGAGGCCCTGGTCGGCATAGCGATCGCGACTACGCATCTTCTCCTCACGCTGGACGGCGCGATGACGCCGCAGCGCCTCGATCGCGAGCCGGTTGAGCGGGACGACCCGCTCCCTGCCGCTCTTCGTCGACTTGATGAACGTATGCCCCTTGCGATCCTCGCCGATGGCCTGACGCACTACCGCCGTGCCGCGCTCAGTGTCGATCGCATCCCAAGTTAGTGCACCAATTTCGCCTCGACGCATTCCCGTCGCGACCGCTAAGACAAAGAACGCGTAATGCTCCGACCCTTCGGCAGCCGCGAGGAACGCCGCTACCTGGTCCGCTGTCAACGCGCGCACCGGGGACGGAGCGGCTTTCGGGGCAATCTCCATCTCCCTTCGCGCGACGTTACGCGCGACGATTTCTTTGCGCTCGGCCCAGCCGAGCATTCGGTGCATGAGGCGGTGGATGCGAAGCACCGTAGTCGCCCCGAGCGGACGCCCGTAGCGCTCTTTTGTGGAGACAGTCCCATCGGGTTTCCTGGTTCGCTTCTCATAGCGAATCTTTTCGGTGCGAAGCTTCGCGTAGAGTTCGGCTAAGTGCGCTGGCTTCAGGTTTGATGCCACGATGCCGCCAATGGAGGGCACGATGTGCATCCGCAGGTGCTCCTCATAGCGAGAGACCGTTTGACCAGCGAGGTCCGGCGCAACGGCCTTAATGAAACGCTCCGCGAGTTCGGCAATCGTCACCTTTTCGGGGTCGAGGTTGTCTCCCCGATCGCGAGCTTCGAGCGCCTTGCGTTCCGCGGCCTCAGCCTCTTTGCGCGTGCGATACGTTCCTATGCTTTTGCGACGACGAATGCCCGGCGCCGCTGGTTCGAGATCAACGAGGACCGCATAACGACCGCTCTTGCGTTTGTAAATGCTCACGGGTTTTGTTCCTTTCGTTTTCGAAGAAGAGTTGAGCAGGCTGTGACTAGGCGGCGTTCAACGCGTCGAAACGTCGAATCGGCAACTCTTGCCCTAGCGTCAGCGACAGTAGCCCGAGTTCAGTACCCTCCTCGGGCGCGCAGACTCCATTCCAAGATCACTACTTGCTGAACCGCCCACCTGACAAGGAATCCCCAAGCCTGAAGAGCGCCTTCGCTTAAGTCCCCCGAATCGCGCACGAGCTTCTCAAGGCCGTCGAGAATCGCCACCAAACGCGACGGCGTCCGATCGCGTTCCTTCCAACGAGGACTCGTAGCATGATCCGGCATCGGCAATAGCGGCGTCTAACAGGTCCTGCGCCGGTTGAAGCAGGTCGGGTTCTTCTATCGTGGACTCACGCTCCACGAGCGGCACGGCGACGAATAATGCAAGAGCCGACAAACGATCATTCCGAATGCACTGATAAGCTTAAGAGCGCACGCGCTAAATCGACCGGGTAGCCAAGTTTGAACGCTAAGGAACGCCCCGCAAACCCCTCGGACAGAATGCCGTCTCAACGCTTCGCCTAGATCGAATGCGCTGTCGGCGTCCGGAGTGCGCACCCCTAAACGCCAGACCGCGATCTTCTTGCGCGGCGCGTCCTGAATCAGGGTACGCGCACCCCTTAACTCTAGAGTTTTCCGGCGCTCAGCGGACAGCATCTCGATCGCAAGACCCGAATCTGTCAGACCTTCTGCCTGCATCACGGCTCTAGCCACCCCTCGGTCCGCATCGAATGGCCTTTGCTCGGGGCGTCACCTTCGGCATGTTGGGTCGTCTTTATGATAAGCGACTCCTTGATACCTTCTAATCCCTTACTATACCGTGAAATTGCTGGTTGGTCGCTATAAGAGGAGATTGGAAGATGAGTGCACTGTTAACGCCCGAGCAGGCTCGGGCGCGGCTGAATGTCGGGAGAAATACTATTTACAGCTTCTTGCGCACCGGCCGGCTTAAAAGCATTAGGTTCGGGCGTGCGATTAGAGTGACCGAATCCGAACTTCAACGCTTCGTCAACGAGGCCGAACTCCGGCAGAGCGCGCTTAAGACATGAACGAAGCGCCCCGTGATAGCGAGGCGCCCAAGGTCTACTCTGACATAATAGACTTTGCATGCGACCTCGACCGAACCTTTTTCAGCAGCATCCCGTCGTCGCGTTCCTACGTTCGTCGCTACGTCCCTGGCGAATTCTGGCCGCTGGACTCGCACGTCGATCGCTGGCTCGCTGAAAACGTCGAACGGTTCGAGAGTGCGAGTCTTCTTGCTTTAGTCGAGCTGTTGGACCTGGAGCACGGGTCGCCAACCACTCTTTAGCATCGAGTTGCTCGATTGGCTCGGGCAAATGAACCGGGCACCCGCATGAATCCGAATCACAAACCCAGCGGCGCCTCAATGCTTGCTATTTTAGGCGGCGCATACGCGTTGCGGCGAGGCAACTGCGTTGTAGAGCTTCGCGCTAAAGGCCCGAGCAAGCGCATTCAGTCAGGCTACTTCGACGATCCACTCGCCTTAGCGCGCGCTGCCTTCGCCTTGGACGCACGGGGCGCGCTGGCCATCTATGTGACGATTAACCAGGTTGATCCCGTACTGCTTGCGCGCGGACCTAACCTTTTGCAAGCGTATGCGACGGAGACGACGAAGGACGAAGATATCCTGAGTCGTTGCTGGCTGCCGGTCGACCTCGACTCGCGTCGAAAGTCCGGAATCTCAGCGACGAATGAGGAGCACGAAGCGGCGATCTCACGCGGATCCTCTCTGTAAGTTACCTTTGCAAGGAGCGCGATTGGCCGCGGCCGCTCTTTGTAGACAGCGGCAATGGGGCGAACCTCTTTTTCCCGATCGACCTGCCAAACGATGAAACTTCTAAGACTCTGGTGCGCTCAGTCCTAGGCGCGCTCGCTAGACGCTTTGACGACGAAGCCGTCCTAATCGACCAATGCGTTTATAACGCCGCCCGACTCATGAAGCTACCGGGAACGATGGCTCGCAAGGGCGCTGATATACCCGATCGCCCCCACCGTTGTTCGCACATCTTAGCTGGTCTGGATGAACGCACGCCCAACGCGGTAGTGAGCACGGTGCAGCTGCAGGCGCTCGTCGCAGAAGACCAGCTTTCCCTGAGCTCCGTGGGCCAAGCGTCGCACGTCAATTTCGACCTCGAACGCTTTTTGGCGCGGAATATGACGGTGAAGCGCGGGCCAGATCCGTACGAAAGTTCTTCCGGCATCGCACAGCGTTGGATCGTTCAATGCCCGTTTGTCCCCGAGCACAGTGGAACGACCGCCGCCGTCATTCGTCTGCCGACGGGCGGGGATTGTTTTCAAGTGTCATGGCAATCGCTGCCGTGACAGGGTGTGGCCAGACGTGCGCACGTTGTTCGAACCTGCAACCAGTGCTCCGAATCGGCTTGGCATTGCCGCAGCTGCCCCGTCGACCCGTCGCGTATCGTTCGTGTGCGCGGCCACTATTGCGCCGGTCGAAACGCGGTTCGTTCTCGCTCCCTACATCCCGCGTGGCGAAGTGACTTGGGTCGAAGGCGAGCCAAAATCTGGCAAAACCATAGCCATGCTAGATATCAACGCTCGTCTAACACGCGGAGATTTTTTCATAACCGGAGCACCGATTACTCGCGGTCGCGCGGCGATTCTCACCTGCGAGGACGATCCCGCACGAGGCATCATTCCTAGATTGATAGTCGCCGGCGCGGATATGAGCCGGGTGGATATTATCGACGCAAGCGACGGAGGCGAAGACGTCTTGCCGTCGTTTCTCACAGACTTGCCGGGAATCGAACGCGGCTTACGGGAGCAAGGCGTGGACCTTGTGCTGGTCGACGGGACCTTCGGTTTCCTTGGCGCGAAGGACGACCGCTCTTATACCCAGTCTTACTCTACAATGCTGCCGTTCATCGGGGTGATTCGTCGCCTAAACATTGGCGCACTTGCTATCCGACACGTGCGGAAGAGCGACGGGACGGCGTTAAGTCGAGGCATCGGCAGCACCGGGTACACGGCGCTTGGGCGGTCCACAATCTCTATCGCGCGCGATCGTGAGGACGAGACCGGCAAACGACGACTCTTCGCGCATGCGGGCTTGAACGTCGCCAAGGAGGGCCCGACGCTAGCCTTTACGATCGAGGGCGCGCTAATCGCTGGCTTTGAGCGGACAGTCGGCCGCGCAGTCTGGCAAGCGGGTGCTGTGGCGATGAGCGCGGACGACGTAATGGGTCCTCGAATAGTCGAGGACAAGAGCGCGCGAGAAGCGGCGTCCGACTTTCTCGAAGACTTGCTTGGGCCGGGACCGCAGCTATCGCGTGAGGTCTATTCGGCGGCGGACAAAGCGAGAATCAGCCGTGCCACTTTGCGAAGAGCAACTAAGGACGTCGGCGTCAAGCGAACGCGGGAGGGGAAGACTGGTCCTTGGATCATGGCCCTCGCTAAGGAAGGCCAGGGAATGTGGCCTGCTTAGGACGATCGATGATTCGTTGGCGGAGTAGCAAGGGAGGAGCGATCCGACAAGTACCTGCTCAAGAGAACGAGTACGTGCTCAAGAAACAAGTTGAGCACGTACAGCCCACATGAGCACGTACTCGCGAAAGTCCCGTTCCGACCCCTTCCTCGACCTTTCCGTAAGCCCAGCCGCGGCTTCACCGAACGAAACCGCGAGGTCCCAGCGACGATTCATCTCTAGGGACGGAAAACGCGAACGTACCGAATGACGCCTGGGGGCGCGCGGCGCTCTAGGGCACCCCATGTGAGCGAAGAAGGCACCTTCGTGCTTGGATTGCCGATGGTTGTTGATTCTTGCGAAATAATCTTCTGCCACTGTTTCTCATCGCGATCGGCCTCCCGCTTCCGCTTCTGCTCGATCGTGAATCGAACATACTCGGGGTAATTGCCATAACGACGGATTCCCTTCAGCATTGCGAGCTGGCGTCGCTCAGCGCCGCGGATACGCTCCGCAGGATACGGCTTCCCTTTGCGCCGCGCATCGCGCTCTAATTGCGCGCGACGGCGGCACTCGTCCCCGCAGTAGCGCGCCGACTTGCGAAACCGCTGCACTTCCTTGCCACAGCACCAGCATTCTATGCGGACGCTTTGCCGCGGCTTGAGGCGCATGCCGCGGTTAGGCGCTTTACAACGATCAGGCATCTTCTTCCACTCGTCGCCCGGCCGGAAGCGCCGAAGCTGGTCACGGCCCTCGAAGCCCCGCATTCTGTTCGCCTCAGAAAATCGCCATCGCGATGCGGACCGACGTTACGTGTGTTTTCGGCCATTCGACGCTGCGCGCCGTCCACGTAACCGTCGAACGATCGGGCGCACCAATGATCCACCCTTCCTTGGCACAAGCATAGTTCAGGCGCTCGCCTGCGACGGCATCGGTCGCACCCGTAACGAAGACGCACGTATCCCCGCTCGTGAGTCGAAGCCCCCAAGGCTCGCCTTTGGGTTGGAGCATCCTCGTCGTCGGGTTCTCGCCGTCCGTAAGTGGCTTGCTCAACCTCAGCAGCACGACCTTCGTGGAGAACGGGCCTTCGGCGCATGCAACCACTGCGGCGTGCGGCGGTCCGGCGAAGCAGGGGTCGCGTATGTCATTGCCCTCGAAGCAGCGCCACGCGTCCGGCCGATCCGTCGATAGCGAATGCGTCCAGCATGATCCCTTAGCGCTTCCAGAAACGGTGAACCCGTGCCGGAGGCCGCTCGACGTCCACGGGTTGAAGATCGCGACGGTGGTTCGCGTTGCAGCCGGTGCCGGAACCGCGAGCAAAGAGGCGACTGCGCAAAGCACCGCGAGCGCGCGAGCCATCGTCAGATCACCTCGTTTCCGTAAGCCGCGCAAGTTCATTTTAGGCACATCGAATCTTCCTCGGAAGCCGCTGGAGTGCCTCGATCGTCCAACAGTTGCGAAGCATCGCAAGTGCGCCAACTACCGTGCCTGCGGCGCAAGAGGTCTTCGGAAGCGTGGCTTTGGGTGCGCTCCTTAGTAAGGAACAATCGCGCTGCAGTCTTCCGTAGCAGGACACTTCCGAGCTTCCCCTACTGAAGGCCCGCATCGCCGGTCCAAAACGCTTCCGAAGATCCAGTAGATTGCAACGAGGCAACGGGCGAATTAAGCACCGCCCAACCTAACGCTCGATAAGCGCGATGTCTCCGGCGACGTGTCGCCCAGTTGCGCTACCGAAGAGCACAGGGCCCTACATTCCCCCTAAGCCCTCTACGCAGGGGCATCCGCTTCCGAAGACTGCGACGCTGTAGGCAATCGTTTCCATTTGCGGCTGGACGAGACGGGGACGCGGATCAGACTGCGTCCACACCACGACCACGCCGTCAGACTAAATCGAGGTAATGCGTCATCCGCTTATCGAGGGAACGATGACGATGGGTTAGGAGCTAAGCCGTTTCAAAACGAGCAACTGTATCGGGAAATTTAGGTGCAGCTGCGCCAGGGCTCCCCTGAGCGGGCCATGCTATTGAGGATGGTTAAGAGCTTGCGCATGCAGGCCACGATCGCCACTTTAGGTTTTTTCCCAGCAGCTCTCAAGCGTTTATAGAATGCCGCGATGATAAGATTGCACTTGATGGATGCGACTACCGCCATATAGAGCGCTTTCCGAACGGCAGCGCGACCACCCCAAATGACGCGTCGTCCACGCATTCTGCCACTATCCCAGTTCAGTGGCGCGACACCGACAAGAGCTGCGATTTTTCTGCGGTCGAGGGTACCCAGTTCGGGGAGATGGGCCAAGAGCGTGCGTGAAACAACGGTGCCGACACCCGGCACGCTTTGAAGGAGCTCATCGCGCTCACGCCAGAGCGCCGTTTGCTTCACTCGTTTTCCAAGATCCTCGTCGATTTTGCGAAGTCGCTTCTCGAGCCAGGTGATATGCGATTTAATATCTTTGGCCATCTCAGGGTTCGGTACCGACGACAGCCGGGTCTTCTCAGAGACGATCATGTCGATGATTTGCACGCGTCTAGTCATGATCGCAGCCAGTGCTCGATGTTCGTCGCCCCTGAGGGTTTGAGCCGCCGGTCGAATGGCGGCCCCGAATTGCGCTAAGATGGCCGCATCTAGGCGATCGGTCTTTGCGAGCCGCCCAGCAGCCTTGGCAAAGTCCCGCACTTGGCGCGGGTTGACGATCGCAATGGGGATGCCGGCACAACCCAGCGACACGGCAACCGGAATTTCTAAACCGCCGGTCGACTCCAAGACCACCAGCGTGATCCGCTGATGCGCAAGGAGCTTTTGCAGCTCATCGAAGCCTTTTTTCTCGTTAGGGAACGTTCGGTAGATATCCGCCGGCTGCAGGCAAACGTCGATCTGGTCCTTTGCGACGTCGATGCCGACGAAGATACATTCGTCCATCTTCCAACTCCAATCTTGTCAATGCGGGCTCGAAGCCCAAGCAACTGTTCGGAATGGATGGAACACCGCGTGAGGTGACCAAAAACTCGTTTACGGGTTGTTAACCCCGGCCCCCATCGGTCTACCTCACGCGTGGATCATAGCATCTCCCGCCTATACAAGGCTCCCCGCTCCCGGCGCTGCGATCGAAGGCCTCGGCGACACTACGAGGCTCGCGTCCAAGCTGCGGGGCCGCAATGCGCAACGCGATCAGCGCTGTGTTGCGCAGCTGCGAGGCTTCTAAGCTGCTAGGACCCTAACGCGATGCGGCCTCACGGTCGCGGCGGGCGAGCTAGGGGCTTAGCGTTCATTGCTGTCCGGGGCTGACGGCTATACCGGCGGGTTGCACGTTACGATAGCTCCCTTGCGTGATACTCTTCGTAATCAAGCTCCCCGCAGGATAGCTCCAAGTTCCTACTCCGCCGGGCGGGACGCAAGTGATGAAGCAGCTCTTGTTCCACCCAACGACGAGCTCCTTACCCGTGAACGAATATTGTAAACCATAGTCGCGAGACAGGTGGTTCAGTTTAGTGATGCCGACCACATGCCCAGAGCTTCCGTGTATATCGAGCCGTTCTATTTTGTTGTGGAGTCCGTTAAGTCCCAGCGTGATGTGATGTCCGTCCCATTGGACTTCGTCGGTTTCATTCTCACTCGTGGTGAGCCCTATCTCCTTGAACGAGGTCCCGCCTTTTGGGAACTCGGCGAACACGGCGCGGCCGCCCTTAACATCAATATAGTGACCGTCCACGAAGATATTTCCCGCACCATCGTAGGCGACGCCGTAAAAGATTACGCGGCGGGGATCGCGGTAAACGGTTGGGCTTCCGGAAGCATTGCTAAAGATCATCAAGTTTCCTGTGGGAGTTCCGTTGATGATGTTGACGACGGCCAGGTTTCCGCTGTTCGGATCGACGGAGCATGCGACCGGGAATGCCGTCCCAGCGCTCAACGTTGCCACCGGGCTTGTATCACCATGTGCAAACTTCAGGATGCTACCCACGTCAGGGTTGCCGAGCTGAACGTACGTTACAAAGATATTACCGGCACCGTCCGCGCACTCGCCGGACATTTGTGACCCATTGCCTCCGAGCCAAGACGCGATAAACCGACCTTTCGGGAATGTGTAGACGTTTACGACAGAGGAAACGCAAAAGCTCCCACAAGAGGTACCGTAGTCGACGTAAATGAGGTCTTTGTGTCCGGAAGCACTCGTTTGTGCCAAGTGCGCGCTAGTCGGGAAAAACGAGGTTTGCGATCCGCCACACCCCACAAGCAATGCGGCCGCCGCGCAAAAACTTAGCGCATAGCTGCTTACACTCGAATTCTTCATCTTTGCTCCTTTCGCAGATGCGTCAGAAGCTCATAATAGCACAAAGCCGCGATCTCGGAAGAAGCCTCAGCCCACGGCTCGCGGTCCGTTCATGCCGCAAGTGGTAGATGCAATGGATCTCGCAAATTGCTGCGTTGCTCGCGATTCGCGGAGTCGGCGCGTGTTAGTGGATCGCGATTGCCCACGGAGCTGTGAGCCCCGTTTTTGAGCCGGTGATGATTCGTATCGGGGCGACATTACCCGTAGCACCAGCGGCGTAGACTGTTAAACTGCTGGGTTCATAGCGTCCCCAGTTTGCTACATAGATGTTTCGCTCGGCATCTACCGCGACGGCCATTGGAATGGTCAATTGTGTCTTTGAGCCTGAAATGCTTTGAATCGGAGCAACGTTCCCGTGGTCGCCCGCGCCATAGACAAAAATGTGCGGACCGACTCTTGTGTCGGAAACATACACGTTCCCGACACCGTCGACGGCAACGCCTTGAGGAAATTCGAGCTGAGTTTTTACGCCGCTGATCGCCCAAGATGGCGCCAAACGTCCTCGTACTCCCGGCTCGTAAACCAGAATTCCGGTCGTGCCCAAGCAGTCACTGTATACACACTCTCGGCCATTCGCAACGTACACGTCACCGTCGCCGTCGACGGCAATGTTACTGCCATTCATGACCCACATCCCGGTCCTCTGACCGCGAATAATGTGGGTCGGCGCGACGTTTCCACCCGCACTCGAAGGGTATTCCGTCACGTACCCCCTCCGCAGGCATCCGTTGAAGGGTCTACATATATCGGTAGTATCAAAGTTGTTCGCGTAGACTTTCCCGCCCGAGAGCGCGATGCCGTTGAATAAGTTCAAACGCGTCGCCGGCCCCGCGATGGTACGTAGGGGCTTGACGTTGCCGCTGGCCCTCGAACCGAATACGGAAAGTGAGGCCTCATTCGACTGGCTGCCCGAATTGCTAACGTACACCTTACCTCGCGAATCAACAGCCACTCCCATCGGAAACATCAGGCCGGTCTGGTCTCCAGCGATTTCCCTGTAAGGACTGATGTTTCCGGTGGCATCCGCTCGGTACACTGTGACGCTGCCAGCGGCGTTGGAGGGGTTGTTTGCAACGAAGATACATGTCGTCGCAGGACATGATTTGGTCAACGGGCGCACCAACGCGTGACTCTCATCGAGCGCCGATCCCATGCCGCTTTTCGACGCTGCGCCAGGCGCACTGGGCGTCTGCGATCCGCCACAACCTGCTAGCAATATGACCGCTACGCAAACGATCAGCGCACAACGGCTAAGATTAAACCCTCCATCTGCTTTGCTCCTTCGAAAACACGCGCCCGTTTCAGAATGCGCCGATGCCGTTGGGCGTGCCCCATCCGGTCGGCCCCGAGTAAGTAAAGTACTGTCCGGTTCCGGCGGTGCAGATATAGCTGCCGCTGCAACTGCCGTTGGCGCCCTCGCGAATAGCGTGCAGATATTTTTTACGCTGCTGCCTCGTTAACGTCCAAAGCCCCTCACCGGCGTGCTGCGAACTGGCGTTGCCGGCAAGGGCGTAGACACTGGCGATCAGAGGTGTTGCTACGCTAGTGCCGGCAGCCGTAATCCAGCCGCCGTAGTCATACGAGTCGTACGCCGCTACGTCCACGGCGACGGCGGCGACGTCGTTTTGTGTCCGGAACTTACAGCCTGGATCGTGCTGCCACGAGGGCTTCGTAATACCCGTTGCGCAGCTGCCACCGCCCGTCCAAGGCCACACGATTTCTGTGTATCGCGTGCCTTTCTTTGCAAGATATGTGCCGCCGACCGAAACGACGTTTGCGAACCTCGCCGGTTCGGCGGAGCTGGAGTTAAAGTCGCCCGACGCAGCTAGATAAACTACCCCCGGGGTTTCGAAGGCTTTTTCGAACTCTTTCTCGGGCCAGCAGTTGCTGCATGCCCAGCTGTTGCTAACGATATGTGCGCCAAGCTTCACGGCTTCCCTTTCCGCTGTCGCCATCGTGCCGACACCGTAGTCGTAGTTGTCCGCCTCGACCAGGTAGATCGTACAGTTTGGACACGCGGCCGAGACCATCTCGACGTCGAGATCGCTCTCAACGCACCAGCTGTTACCCGGCTGGCCCTTGCAACTCTTGGGATAATGGCTTTGCTGCCCGGCCTCATTGTATTTGGTGAAGTTCGCCGGCGGCAGGCCGAAGTACGAACGATATGTCGCGAGATCGGAAGCGACGTTCGGGTTGTCGTAGGCGTCAACGATCGCGACAATCTGGCCAGCGCCTTTCGACGACGAAGGCAAGTTGTACGCCGCCTGGAGATCGGAGGGAGCCCATCCCGCCAGCGCAGGCCGCACTCCCGTCTTCATAATGGTGACCCCGCACGCCAGCTTGCCCGCGCTGAGCTCCGAACAGCCGTCCCGCCCTGGCGTGCCGGCCTGCTGCCAAACCAACCCACTTCCCGTGCCGGGTTGCTGCGTCGTACCCGGCACGCCTCCGCCGCACGCGGCGAGGAGAGCCTCACATGCGACTCCTACGATCAAAAGACCTAAACGCTGCATGGCAAACCTTCTTTCTGGAATCATCGCTCAAACGGCGTTCGCACTTAGTGAAGCGTGATGAGGCCCGGCACACCTATCGCCCGAGTGATCGTCGGCGTGGTGCGTTTTCCGGACGGCATGTAGGTCGTCACGGAGCCGAAACCGCCCTTATTGCCGGGGCCTTGGAAGTTTGAGACATAGATCTTTCCATTCGCGTCGACCGCCACGCCGTGGGCATCGTTTATTCCGGCGGTGATCGTCGGCGTCGTCTGGTTTCCATCCGCCGTGTAGGTGGTTACGGATCCGGTATTGCGAGCTCCGCCATCGCCGTTGGCAACGTAGACCTTTCCATTCGCGTCGACGGCGATGCCGACCGGAAAGTCCATTCCGACGGTGATCGTCGGTTTTGTTTGCGTCCCATCGGGTCTGTACGTCGTCACGGTATTGTTGTAGGCGTTCGCGACATAGATCTTGCCGCTCGCATCGAGCGCCAAACCGACGGGGCCGGCTATCCCCGTGGTGATCGTCGGCGTGGTTCGCGTCCCATCGGGTTTGTACGTCGCCACGTAGCCGTTGCCGCTGTAGTTGTTAAGGTTCGAGACGTGGATCTTGCCGCGCTTGTCGACCACAATGCCTACGGGGAAAGCTATCCCATCAGTTATTGTTGGTGTGGTCTGCTTTCCATCCGGGGTATAGGTCGTCACGTTACCGGCAGTATGCGGGAGCGTGTTTGCGACGTAAATTTTGCCGCTCTTGTCGATGGCGACGGCGAACGGTCCCGTCATGCCGGCGGTAATCGTCATGGCCAGCTTCCCGCTCAGGCTGTACGCGGTTACCCGGTCGCCGCCTAAATTTGCGACGTAAAGCGCGGATTCTGACGGCGTCGCGCCCTGCGGCGCATCGCTCCCCGCGCTGCGATCGGCTACCATCGGTGCAATGGCGCCGCCCCAGCTACGCCCGCCACACGCTGCGAGCAATATAGCCGCTGCGCAAAGGCTTAGCGCGCGGCTCCGGTTCAGATGTTTCATCTTCTTTGCTCCTTTACAGCGCCGCGGAGAGAGCTCAACGCTTGTTAGGTGCTCATAATAACACTCAACCGGCAATCCTTGAAGTCACCCCGGCACACGGCTCCCCCGGCCATCTCGCCGGATGGGCGGGCCTCGCTGCTGTGGCACGAAGCTGGGCCTAGAGTCTTTGCAGAGCCCTCCAATGCCGCCGATGCGGCACGAGCTTTCCGCCGCGTACCTTCGAGCCGTGCGAGATGCTCGCACCCATGGCCTCGGCGATCACGCGCACAGGAAGGCTCTGCAGGCTCGGCAGAATATCGCGCCGGAAATCCACGCCTGCGAGTGATCCATCATCACGCCACGCAGCCAGAGCTTTGCGTTGCTGCGAGGCCGTAGCAGCGCGGCGCCGCTGCGCTTCGGGGGTCGTGGTGGGATCGTAGCCGGCTGCCCGCATCGCCGCGATCTTGGCCGGGCCCGCGGTCTTGAATCGTGGGATCGCTGCTTTTCGCGCAGCTTCTAACTCGGCCGGCAGGCACTGATCGCAGTACACGCGCTTGCGGACTGTGAGCTTGGCGCCGCAGTTGCGGCAGGCATTGGCAGCCGCCGCGATCGGAACCGATCGAACGGCCTTCGGTGCAATGGGCGCCGCGATCGGCCGCACCCGGACCTTGACCCGCGCGCGATCGATCGATGGCTTCGGCCCGATCGGCGCCGCGACGCCCAAGCCGCTTTTTGCGAGGCGCGCTACGTGCCGCGCGACAGCCTCCGCATACGGGGCGACGAGCCTCAGCCACGTAGCCATCGTCGGTGCGAGTTCTCGTGCGAGCGGCGATGCGAGGCGGCATGCACCATCGCGTGTCTCGGAAAAATCCTTGGCCGAGAAGGTGCGCGTACGTGCGAGGTTCAGTACGAAGGCGTCGACGTGTGGCCGTACTGGCTCCATCACGTCCGCTGCGAGGCTTTGGCGATTTGCCGCGTCCGCGTGGAAGAGCGCGAGGCCTGGATCGAGGCCGCGAGCGATCAGCGCAATGCGCGTCTCGACTTCAAGCAAAGTATAGAGGTAGTTCAAGATCGCATTGAGCGGATTCGCCGCGTTGCGAGGCGCGAGCGTCAGCGGCGATCGGCGCATGCCAAACGCGTGCCAATGATCGGGAACGTGGTCGCGTCGCGCGAACTGCATTGGCACGGCAGCCCACGCATCCCAGTACCCTTCAGCCGCTTTCGCTTCGGCGATCAGCACTCGTTCGATGCGATCTGCGCTATCGAGCGATGAGAGCGCCTCGCGCACAGCTCGCGGGCCATCGAGATCGAACGAATTCAGCACCGCCAGCTGCCCTTTGAGCTTGGCTTCCAGGAGCTCGCGCGAAATCGCAAGGCGATGTTCGGTGTTCGCAATCAGCGCCTGCGCGCGGCGCAGCCTCGCATCGTCGAGGCCACCGATCGAGGCCGTCAAGATCGAGGCATCGTGGTCGAGCTGTATGAACGCGGCTTTGGCGTCGTGGAGCCAGCGCAATGCTTCCAGCGTCACGAAGCCGGTCTGCGCGAGGACGACGAGCCTCTTGATCCGGCTCGTCGCTTTGGCAAAGCGCCCCTCGCGCCGCTGCCGGCCGATGCCATCGCTCACGGCGAGGTGCCGCCGATCGACGCTGATTTTGATCCCGTAGCCGCTGAGCATGACGATGCCGCTGCGGATGGGCACGGCGCCGGGCCGTGTGGTAGTCTCTTGATGCATCTGGAGCTCTCTCTCCGGGTGCGACGCCTCCGGTCCGCGACAACGGGCCGGGGGCATCTATTTTAATTTACCGACTTAGTTCGACGCTAGCGTCACAGAAACCGCGGAATCAACACACCCGCCCCATCGTTGTCGGTGTGGTGGATCAGCGATCCGCGGCCTTAAGCCGTTTTGAGAACGTTTCCCGGAAACAGGAGTGCGGCGTCCAGTTCCGAGGACAAAGCAGCTAGGGGCCGGCACAACTTGCACAAACGGCGCTGGGAGGCACTAATGTAGATGCTCGGCGGAGGCGAAAGCCCCGAGCACGAAGCCCAGCCCATGGCGACGCAGGCGGATAACGGGCCGGCGCCTTCGGCTCGCCCTACCGGTACCGTGACATTTCTGTTTTCGGATATCGAAGGCAGCACGCAGCATTGGGAAGATCAGCGCGGCGCGATGCCGATAGCGCTGCGGCGCCATGACGAGCTAATCCGTAGCGCCATCGAAGCTCATGGCGGCCACATCTTCAAGACGGTAGGCGATGCATTCTGCGCGGCATTCTGGCGTGCACCGGATGCGCTAGCAGCAGCTACTGATGCGCAACGGGCGCTTGCAGCCGAAGATTGGAGTGCGGTCGGCAGATTGGCCGTGCGTATGGCGCTGCACAGCGGCACGACCGACGAGCGCGAGAGCGATTACTTCGGCCCGGCCGTGAACCGCGCCGCGAGATTGCTCGCGGTGGCGCATGGCGGTCAAGTTGTGATCTCCGGCGTGACCGCGCAGCTTCTGCACAGCGCCATGCCTGAACAGATGGAGTTGTGCGATCTTGGCGAGCACCGGCTCAAAGATCTCGCTGAGCCGGAACACATCTGGCAACTGGCGGCGCCCGGTTTGGTCGAGACGTTTCCGCCGCTGCGGTCTCTGAAATCGCTACCGAACAACCTGCCGCGCCAAATCACGCCGTTGGTGGGACGCGAGGACGTGCTTGCTGAGATCGAACCGCTCGTTCTCGAACATCCGCTGGTTTCGCTGGTCGGCACCGGCGGCGTCGGCAAGACGCGCGTGGCCCTGCAAGTCGGAGCTGATCTGCTCGACGGCTCCGGCGAAGGTGTATGGTTCATCGATCTGGCACCGTTGAGCGATCAGGCCTTAGTGGTCAATACGACCGCTTCGACCCTTGGACTGCGCGAGCAGGGTGAGCGCCCGATGCTCGAGCTGCTGCTGCAATATCTCCGGCAGCGCCATCTGCTGCTGATCTTGGATAACTGCGAACATCTCATCGAGGCGGTGGCGCACGTTGCCGATGCGATTCTGCGCGCCGCGCCACACGTGCGGTTTCTCGTAACGAGCCGCGAACCTCTACGGATCGACGGCGAGCACGTCTATCGGATGCCGTCGCTCGCCGTGCCTCCGGCCGGCGACTCGCCTACCGCCGATCAAGCGCTCGAGTTTGGCGCGATCGCGTTGTTTGTCCAGCGGGCTACGGCTTCCGACACGAAGTTCAAGCTGACGGACAAAAGCGCGCCGGTCGTCGCCGAGATCTGCCGACGGCTCGATGGGATTGCTCTAGCGATCGAACTTGCGGCAGCGCGGGTGAAGGTATTTGCGCCACAGGAACTCGCTGAGAAGCTCGACGAGCGCTTTCGGGTACTGACCGGCGGCAGCCGCACAGCTCTCCCGCGCCAGCAGACGATGCACGCGCTGATCGATTGGAGCTACGAGCTGCTCTCCGAAAGGGAGCAGCGGCTCTTCCGGCGCGTTGCAATCTTTGTGGGCGGCTGGACATTGGAAACGGCCGAGGCTGTAACCAGCGATGTAACGTTGGATGCCATCGACATGATCGATGTGATGTCATCGCTTGTCGAAAAGTCGCTGGTTGTCACCGAAGCTGAAGAAGCCCGTATGCGGTACCGACTACTCGAATCGACGCGAGCCTTTGCACTGGAGAAACTCGAGCAGAGCGGGGAGCGTGACGCGCTTGCGCGTCGGCACGCTCAGAGGGGCGCCGATCTGGCCGAGCGGGCGAGGGAGGCGTCGCAGACGCAGCCGTGGACACAGTGGCTTGCACAATACCTGCCCGAATTCGAAAATACGCGCTCGGCGATTGAGTGGGCGCTTTCACACGACGACGTAATTCTCGCGGCACGAATAGCAACGGGCTTTTCGGTGGGTTTTTTACATCTCGGCATGTACGCCGAACTGCGAGGCTGGCTTGAAGCGGTGCTCCGCAGGCTCGACGTCGACGCGCGGCCCGAACTCGCGGCACGTTCGTGGAATCAGCTAGCAAATGTAAGTTCGGGCTCAGCCGCGATCGAGGCGGCTCAACGTGCGGTCGAGCTCAGCGAGCGCTGCAACGACCCAGACTTAACGGTGCGGAATCTGTCAGGCCTGGCTCTGTGGCTCGCGATTGGGGGGCGCCTTGAGAATGCACAAGTGGTAAGCGATCGGGCGTTTCGACTTACGAACGAGAAGGGCCTGACTCAGAGGTCTACTCGTGTGGACACACTGATGGCCGCTGGAACGGTAGCTTTTTTTCGGGGCCGCTTCAACGAAGCGCTGCAATTATACGGCGAAGGGCTCGCGCTTGCGACCGCGCTTGGCAACGAAATGATTGCGCGCGCATTTCGCATTAACATGGCGGAACTCGAATATAAGATCGGGAACGCGGCGCGAGCGCTTGAGCTCGTGTCGGCGATTAAGACTGAGACTGGGCGCGGACCTATCCGCGGGCTCGCGTGGGGCAATTCAGCGGCGTACAAGATCGCGCTTGGCGATATCGCCGGAGCGCGTATCGACGCGCGCGAAGGTCTGCGGCTCGTGCGCGGAGCATCCTGGACCCAGACCGCGAGTGTAATTCAACATCTTGCGACCGTCGCGGCGTTGGGCGGCGACCCTAACCGAGGCGCGCGGCTGCGCGGCTACGCGGATGCCTCGTATCGCAGCGAAGGTAACGAGCGGGGTCCCTCCGACGCGCGCTCTTACGAAATCCTGATGACGGCGCTGCGCGAGAAACTCACCGACGCCGAAATCGAAACGCTCGCCGCCGAGGGCGCGCAGCTTTCAGAAGATCAGGCAGTCGCCGAAGCGCTGGCCGTGTGAGCCCGCTTTGCGGTCGCGCGGCTTCGACCGGGCCGCCCTTGATTCATCAACGAGGGGCCGCCGATCGGCGACGTGGCGACAGAGCCGTGGGCCGAGGGGGTTCCGAGATCGTGGCTTGGGGCGCTCCGCCGCAACTGGGCGCCAATCCGGCACGGCGCCTGCAATTTGTACAGGTTGTGTGTATGGTCCGCACGCTGAGCCGGTGCTAGGCTGGGGGGCATAGAGGAGCGACTCTTGCGACGGGTTATGCCCAAAGGAGCAAAGCAGGTGAAACCTTCAGGTTTGAGCGTGTGCGCCCTATTCACTGGCTGCCTTGTCATCGCGGCGTGCTCGCAAGCGGCGGATCTCTCGCGGTTGCAGTACACTCCGAACGTCGATACCGTTCGTGACCGCGACACCAGCCCGCTAAGCTATAGTGTGTTATATAATTTCGGCTCCCCTCCGGATGGAAATTTCCCGACCGCGGGCCTGACTGACGTAAAGGGCGTGCTTTACGGCACGACGTCGCAAGGCGGCGTGCACAGCTCTTGCCCGCCGCCGATCGACTGCACCGGGACAGTCTTCAGCATCACGACGGGCGGCGTAGAGAAGGTGCTGCATAGCTTCGGCAACGGGATGGACGGCCAACTCCCCTACGCGCCCCTGATTGACGTAAAGGGCAAGCTGTACGGCACGACGTACACTGGCGGCGCGTATCCGTATGCAGCGGAGGGCGGCGGGACGGTCTTTAGCATCGCGACGGACGGCACGGAAAAAGTACTGCATAGCTTCGGCAACGGTACGGACGGTGCTGCCCCGTTTGCCGGCCTGGTTGACGTAAACGGCACGCTCTACGGCACGACGTCGGCAGGCGGCTACACCTATGGCACGGTCTTCAGTATCACGACGGACGGCACGGAGAAGGTGCTATACAGGTTCACCAACGGATCCGACGGCGCTTATCCTGATGGTGGCCTGATCTACGTAAAGGGTAAACTCTACGGCACAGCCGGATTCGGAGCCAACGGTCTTGGCAATGTCTTCAGCGTCACCACGGGCGGCGTCGAGAAAGTGCTGCACAGCTTCGGCAAGGGAACCGATGGGAGCATCCCCAACGCACCGCTCGTCGATGTAAAGGGCACGCTCTACGGCACGACGGAAGAAGGCGGCGTACCCGCCTCTTGCGGGTTCCTCAAGACCGGATGCGGCACCGTCTTCAGCGTCACCACGCACGGCGCTGAAAAGGTGCTACACAGCTTTGGCAAGCGAACCGACGGCATTTATCCTGAAGCTGGCCTGATCGACGTACGGGGCATACTCTACGGCACGACATACGGTAGCGGCGCGCACGGTAACGGCACCGTCTTCAGCATCACGACCAGCGGCACGGAGAAAGTGCTTCACAGATTAGGTGATGGCGACGGCGCTGGGCCAAAGGCAGCACTGATGAATCTGGGTGGAACACTCTACGGCACCACGTATTCGGGCGGCGCGTCTAACGCCGGCGTGGTCTTTAAGCTAATGCCATAAGGCGCAGTCGATCGCGCAGCCACTTTACCAACCAACACCGTGGGGTTCCGGCCTCGCTTTGAAACGACTTAGCCTGATCGCCCCGCGCCCGGCGGCCGGTGGAGAGGCTGAGCAGGGGGTAGGCTAAGCGTGGCGGAGGGACCCCCTTGCGATCATCCGCCACAGGAGTAAGACGTATGAACAGTTTGAACCCCAGCCGCTGTGCGCTAAACGTTTGTATAGCGGTGGTACTGCTTGCAGGATGCGGACGATCGATGCCATCCGTGGGCACGTCGGCTGGAGTAGCGCAAGGTAAACAGTCCGTATCGTTCAATGCCGCCGCGTCGCGCCCGGCACGGCGTCGCGTAACGGTCCTCTATAGGTTTGGAGGTTCTCCCGACGCCGCAATCCCAACGGGCACCTTGATCGCAGACAAGCACGGCAACCTCTACGGCACATCCTATGGCGGAGGAACGCATTCGGGTTGCGGTACGGACGACGGATGTGGCACAGTCTTTGAGCTTAAGCCGTCGGTTTCAGGATATTCAGAACGTGTCATCTGGAGTTTCGGCGGTTCTGGAGACGGACAGACCCCCGGTCCGGGGAGCAAGCTCGTTGCGGACGCCGCGGGCGCACTATACGGCACAACCACTGAAGGCGGAGCGAATGGCCAGGGCATCGTGTTCAAGTTGACGCCTTCGGGGCAGGCTTACAGGGAGAAAGTACTTTATAGCTTCTGCACTCAAAATAATTGCGCGGACGGTGGGGAGCCGTATGCTGGCCTAACCCTCGACGCGACGGGTGCGCTCTATGGTACGACCACCGGTTATTCCAGTCCCTTTCTCTATGGCAACGTCTTTAAGTTGACGCCTTCAGGGCGACGTTACGTTGAAAGCGTCATCTGGAACTTTAACGGTGATGACGGGTTATACCCGCAAACTCCGCTTATCGAAGATTCCAGCGGTTCGCTTTATGGCACAACGAACCAGGGAAGTACGTATAACTCCGGCACCATCTTCAAGTTGACTCCGCACCGAAATAAATATAGCGAGCAAGTACTCCAGATTTTTAATGGGCAGGACGGCGGACCGCGCGCGAGCGGGCTGTTTAAGGACGGAGATGGGTCGCTATATGGCACAGCATTTTTCGGCGGACCATCCGAGTGCCTTGGATCTAGTTGCGGCACCGCGTTCAAGCTGACGCCTTCGGGGACCAGTTACACCGAGCACGTTCTACTGAGTTTTGACCAAACCGATGGGTTCTGGCCGTATTCCGGGCTAATAAAAGGCAAAGATGGAGTCTTGTATGGCACTACCTGGACCGGAGGGCCAAACGCCTGCCCTGTAGTTGCCACTTGCGGCAGAATTTTCAAGTTGACGCCTTCGGGATCGACGTACATCGAGCACATAATCTGGAACTTCAACGCAGGGGACGGCTTCTCGCCCGGTCCGCTCATCTTTGGTCCGTCCGGCGATCTGTACGGCTGGACGTCATGGGGCGGAGCAAAAACAACATGCCATGGTTCGGCTGGCTGCGGCACAATTTTCAAGGTGAGCATCCGATGAACTGCCATCAACCGCCCTGCGTCTTGACCCGCCTATAAAGCAACTGTGAGGATTATTTGGCGATTGGGGAATGCCTGACGATAGACAACGGACTTGAACGTTGCCGCTCTTACATTTGCCTATGGCATTCTTCGGTCGGGCGTCGCTTTTGATGCGAATTATGCTTGACGCGGAATACCGGTATCTATCCCCTCGTCATGGTTACCGCTTCTGGCGTATTGACGCATCACCTCAAGGCAGAAACCGGAAGTTCCAGGGGCCTTATGTAGTATCCCTCGGCGAATCCCATAGTGTTAATGAGGCACTGATTTGCGACGATCGCACCGCCCGGTTCATTGCGCTCGCGGCGCGGTCAGCGCGGCGAATCGACAAACCTGCGCGCCAGGCGCCTTTGCGCAAATCGGACGGAGATGGAACCGGGCAAACGCGTGCGCGAGGCAGCCGGGGCCCTCGCCCCCCTTCTTACGAGGTTGCCAAACCGCAAGTCCTAGGCCAACCGCGATCGGCATTAAAGGCCCTGCGGTGCAATTGCGGTGCAGTCGGTGGAAACCGAAGCAGTCCGCTGGAGTCTCAACGTGACCCAGGCTCCTCGTCGATTCGCTAGTAACGTCCGAATGCGAAGCACAAAAACCGCTATATTTGGCTTTAGGAGTCCCCTGCTCTATCCAGTTTGAGCTACGGGCGCGCACGTTTTTGCCTTATTTTATGCTGGTTTGCGCCGCGTTGACCTGCCTTTGAGTGCCTCGAATCTAACGACGCGGTGCAATTTTGGTCCAGCGGTACAGCTCCTCACGCGCTTTCGAGGCCGGTTCCGCAGCGTTATGGATGCGTCAGCGCGCCCCAAGAGGGCAACGAATCGGCGAGCCTATACCGCAAGCCATTCGAACTTGACGCAGCATGGTCGTGGCGGATCGTCGATGCTGCCGGAAGCGAAGAGGTAGGCGCTGCTTTAGTTCTTCTTACCGATCCGGCAAAGTTTTTGGGAACGATCAAAGTGCAAGCTCAAGGTGTGTGCTCAGACGCCAACGCCAACGTGTACTTGGCTGCTTAGCAAAGCGGTCTACGAGTATTCTCACGGAGGCCCGGCCCCGATGCCAGTCGAAAATCCAGCGCACACCAGTGTTGCTATTCGGCGTGCTGACTGGTAGCTAAGGCTCAAATTGCAAGAAGCCGAGCGCGACGCCTGATATCTACTTCAAAGGAGCAAGGTTAATGAACACCCCTGGTTTACTTAAGTGCGCCGGTGCTGTCGTTGCACTCGCAATTGTTTCGGCATGCGGGAGCGGCTCGACGGTCGCGCCGTCAGCCGCTACGCTCAATGCGACCTACGAAGGCCGGACGCTATTCGTGAATGGGAGGCCGGTAACGGCGGCGAGGCTGAATCCACTGCCGCGTTACGCCGAGCTTGTACCGGATAGGTCGCACGCAAGGAAGCACGAGTACATCTTCAACGAATACGGCTCGTTCGCCGGCATTTTCAACTATCCAAAAAGCACCGCGATGGTTGGTCAGATTAATGGCGCCGGCGGCCAAGGGTGCACCAACGTTTTGTACGGTTATGGGAAGAAGATTTTCTGGAACGCCGGGCGTACGAATAACGTGATTTCCGAATACAAGGTTCCAGACAAGCTGCTCCGGACGCTGTCTCTTAACTACACGTTCACATCTAGCTGCGCCATGAACACTAGCGGCGATCTTGCAGTTGGAATACTATTGGCTAATTCGTACGGTCCCGGCGGGCAGGTCGTGATCTTCAAGAACGCGACCGGCACACCCACCGTTTACAACACGCCGTTGGCCAAAGAGTACTTTAACGGCTACGATCCCAGCGGCAATCTCTTTGCCGACGGTTTCGGCGCAAGCTATAACTTCATGCTCGTCGAGCTTCCGAAGGGCAGCAGCAAATTCGTTACGATCAAAACGAGCAACGCTCCGGAGTTTCCCGGCTCGGTGCAGTGGGATGGCACCTACCTCACCGTGTTCGATCAGCTCACGAGTGAGACGTATCAGTACACGGTTAGTGGAACGACGGCGACGTTGAAGAACACCATACAGTACAGTGGGGCTAGCGACTGCGCGCAGACGTGGATCGTTAAGGGACTGCTGTATTGCGGCGACGCTGGAAATGACGCCGGCGAGGTTTACAACTACCCGGCCGGCGGTTCACCGACCGCGGTCCTCACGGGGAACTTCGATCTCCCGCTCGGCGTGACGGCAGCGAGGAGATAGTCTACTTCGTTACCTGCGCCGGCGCTAAAGGCCGCGCTCGCGAGGCTGCATCGCGGGCGCGGCGGCCGGGGGACACTTCGCCGTCACAGCTCGCTGGTTCCGAGCATGTAGCTTCCTCCTATCGTCAGCGTGCGCGAATACGACGTTCCTTGAGCTCGCGTAACGCCCGCGAGCGGATTCGCGAGATCGACGGCTGAGTTGACGCCGCCATACGTCGCTTGGATCTGAAACTGTCGGGTTACGAGCTGGGCAGTATTGAGCAGCAGCGGCGTGGCGTTGGTCGTAAAGTCGTGAGACACAACGAGCGCGAGCAGCGTCCCGCCCGGCGAGCGCCAAAAGGGAACGGCCTGGGGCGCGAAACTCCAGCTCCGCGTGATCCCAGAGGACGAGGCGCTGGCGAAATTCGATACCGGGAAGGCGAGGCTCACGCCCATCGATCGCGCTCGATTCGTGGCCAGGTTGAGGAGTGGATTGATTGTGTAGGCTGGGCCAGGCGCCGCGAGACCCGGCGATCCGGTCGGGGCTTCGT
Organism: Vulcanimicrobiota bacterium; assembly: GCA_963748875.1. Taxonomy (GTDB): domain Bacteria; phylum Vulcanimicrobiota; class Vulcanimicrobiia; order Vulcanimicrobiales; family Vulcanimicrobiaceae; genus Cybelea. The sequence goes on along the minus strand of CAVVKC010000001.1, from coordinate 2,213,171 downwards.
AGGTCAGCAGCAAACCGCCGAGAATTCCGCGAGCGCGATCGACGTAGACCAGCTGCTTGTACCAAAACTGCATATCGGTAGCACCGGCGGCAAGCGTTCCGCGCGTCGCACTCGACAGCTGCGAGAAGGACGGCGGCAGAATCGTTATCTGCGCATTTTGGGATATGCCGACATTGATGAGAGCTCCCGGATAGCCGATCGCTGACCGATTCGCTCGCGCCGGCAGAGTCGATCCGCCCAGATCGAGAACGACGTCTGCCGGAATCGTGGTCGTCGCGTAGGTCGCCTGAACGCTCGCCTGACCCGCAACGAAGACGCACGGGGACGCGGCGAGATATTTTTTGAGCAGTTCTTGCGCGCCGCCGCACGGATCGCGTCTACCGCTCGTTGGAGCCGGCGTCGCGCCGGCTTGCGGAGCCGGGCTCGGGGACTCGACGGCCAGCATTGTGAGGAGTGCGGGGACGGTCAACATGATACGACCGCTATCCTAAAACTCGCTGCGGTTTGCCTGCCGTCTTCCTTTTGAAACCGGTCCGCAGGTGGCTACAACGGGAAATGCACCGTCGGCCGAGGGTTGACTACTTCACCAACGTTATTGAGGCAGGTCCGACGCCATTAACCTGTACGACGGTCTCGCCTTTCGCCATGGCATAGTGCGGCGTCCCCGCGGGGATCGACGCGTACGAGCCTGGCGTGAGCGCCAACATGGACGCGGGATCGACTGAGTTGCCGACGCCGACCATTAGCGTGCCGCTGAGAACCGTGACGTTTTCGATGTCGCCATGCGTATGTGGCGCAATTTTCGTTCCGTCGGGGAGTTTCAGCCGAACTGTGTATTGAGAGCTAGCCTCCGTCGGATCTCCCGACAACACGGCCATCATCGACCCGGACGGATAAGGTACCGGCGCTGGAGCGAATTTCGCCTGATCGCCCATAACGATAGTAGGTGCATCTGCGGCAGCCGCAGCGAGGCCGGCGAAGGAGCACACGCATCCGAGCACGATCAGAGTCTTGAGCAAGTTTTTCATGGATTCTCCGTTAACCATACTCGTGAACCGTCAAGAAGTAGTCAAGGTGGGCGCCGACGTGGGGCTACGATCGCTGATATCATAACCGTCACATTCCGTCCCGCCGCCGCGTTTCTTAGCGCCATGGGGCGTTACGTTTTTGGAGGCGCGGCGCTGCTGTTGGGTATCGCGAGCCTCGTCTTGCGCGGTCAACTGATATCGAACTGGCAGCTACCGGGCGGCGCAGCTTTCATTGTTGTGACATCGGTCGCGCAGATAGTCGGCGGGGCGGCTCTGATGTTCCGCAAGACTAATGTGCTAGGCGCTATCGTCTTGGGCGTCGTGTATCTCGCCTTTGCACTCACTTTCGTGCCAGGCGTCGTTGCTCAGCCGGGGATTTACGCGAGTTGGGGAAACGTCTCCTATCAACTGGCTCTTGTGGTCGGAGCAGCGGTCGCGTATGGATTGGCGTCACCCACCCCGCCCTATGCCGCGACCCTGTGCCGAGGCGCTGTGATGCTGTTTGGCCTATGCAACATCTCGTTCGCGATCGAACAAGTCGAGTTTCTTGCCAGGACGGTCAGCTTGGTCCCCAAATGGATCCCGCCGAACGGAATGTTCTGGGCCATCGCGACGACGATTGCGTTTGGACTTGCCGGCATTGCGCTTGTCGTAGGTTACAAGTCGCTGCTCGCCTCGCGCCTTCTGGCTTTGATGCTCCTGGTGTTCGGAGTTACAATATGGATTCCCATCCTGGTCGCTGACCCGAAGTTGCACCGGAACTGGAGTGAAGGGCTCGAGACGTTTGCGATAGCCGGAGTCGCTTGGCTCGTTGCAGACCTTCTCGGGCGTCAGAATCTTATCAGGGCCAACCGCTGAGGAAGTAAGATCGCGATCTAGGCCTCTCGCGAAGGTCAGGGCAAAAAATGCAGGCCCTACCCGCCACCCGGCAAGAACTTTCGCCCGTGCGAACAACGGGCAGGGAGACCGTTGTACTCGACGGAGTGCAGCGAGTCCTCAACCTTATACTAAGTCTGCTGATCTTAGCGTCTTTGCTTCTTTTCGCGATAGAGTTCTTACACCTCGGCATCGCGCGCGCCTGGCTGGTCGTCAAACTCCACCGTTTCGAAGATCCGATCGTAGGCGGCGTCGCGGGATGGCTTCCTCTCCAGGCAAAACAGTTCGCGCCGCTACTGCTCGCGGCCATCATTTACTTGGCGATGATGATTTCCGATCGTCTGTTCGCCGTTGCACGCCGTGCAATCGTCTCGCCCAAACCCTCGCCCGCGAGCAAGGCGAAGGCCGCCCCGACGGCAACCACGGTTGAATCGGAAAAAGCGAGGGCACAACTCTACAAGGAATACCACGAGATCGAAGCGGCGCTAAGCGACGCCAAGCGCAGGCGCTGTGCCTTCCTTTCGGTCGACGTGGTCGGCTCCACAGCGATAAAATCCGGCGAATCTGAATTCGCCATCACTTCGACTTTCCGCGCTTACGAAGACATGCTGCGGCGTATTTTTAAAGCCACGCGTGCGTGGAAGGAATCTTGGACACCCGATGGCGCGATGATTTGCTTTCTGAATCTCCCGGATGCAATCAAAGCCGGCCAGGGCATTCTGCGGCAGCTGCCGGCTTTCAATGAGCGCCGCAACCGGCTGAAAGGTACGTTCGACGTCCGCTGCGGCGTGAACGAAGGCGAAGTCGTTATCTTCGAGGATTCGGCAGTCGAAAACTTAGTCGAGCACACGATCGACATCGCCGGCCACATGCAAAAACAGGCGATGCCCGGCACTCTCTGGGTCAGCAAAGAAGTTTACGACGTGCTTGAAGATCGCTCTGAGTTCCGGTCCACCGGCCAAGAAGTCGATGGATACGCAACCTACGAGTGGTCACCAAAGGTAGAGCCCGAAAAGACGAACGGCTAAAAACTCGCGACCGCGAAAGCTGCCTAAGCGAGCGAGCGTAAGTCTTGCTGGGTGCGCGTGACGCGCACGCAGAACGGCGGAAAACTCATGATTCGAAGGCTGATTTATGTCTCCGTCGCGGTTGTTCTGTGCGCGTTTTTTCTCTTACCGGCGCGGGCCGGCATCCCGGCGCAAGATGCCAAAGCCACTACGCTGCTGGCCAAACACCGAGCGTATGTCGGCTGGCAGCTTGGTGACGGAACCTTTTCGAGCATGCGCATCAGCGGCAGCGTTACCGACGACAAAGGCAAGAAAAAGCAGACCTTCGTCATGCTCTCGAAGGGCGTCGTCTACAACAACACCTACACGCTGCTCGACAACGCCGGCGCGATCGTCCACACCGGCTACACCGGTAACCTCTTCTGGCAAGCCGACGTCAACGGTTTCCCCGCGCCGATCTACGGCGACTACGCCAAGTTTCTGGCCTCGCTCACGATGGTGCAGCAGGAGGGCACGCCTGAGCTGCCCGCAACGTTCGTCGGAAACAAGACCGTCGATGGGAAGACCGTCGGCGTCGTTCGGGTGACGCTGAATAACGCTGATGCGATCGATTGCTACATCGATCCCCAAACCGGTGCGTACGTTCAAGCCACGGTCGATCCAGGCGGATCCTACGAAACGACGTTCCACATTCTGTCCTACACCGACGTGCTACCCGGCAAGAAGATGATCGGCTCGTACCGGATCGACGACGACAAGAGCACGCGCAGGTTCGAAAAGTTCGAGCCCAACGTTGCGGTGTCCGATGAAGACCTACATCCGCCTGCGGCCTCGGCCGCGTGGACTTTTGGAGATCAGAGTCCCGTTCCGATCACGCTAACGCACGACCGCATTTTAGTCGACGCGACGGTCAACGGCGTTAAGGGCCGCTTTATTCTCGATACGGGCGCCGACGCGATCTATCTGGACGATCGGTTCGCCGACCGCGTAGGCGCGCCGGTCAAGAAAACCGAGACCGAGGCGGAGACGATGTACGGCTCCGTGAAGACGCAACTGCGAAGCGTCAACAGCATCCAAGTAGGGAACGCAACGCTTCGCAACGCGCTAGCCTATTCCGAAGACTTCCATGACGGCGATTATCGAGGGCTCGACTTGCACGGCTACGACGGGCTCATCGGCTACGATCTGTTCGCTGGGGCGATCGTCAAGCTCGACGTCTATGCCTCAAAAATGGCGGTCCTCGACCCGGCGACGGATCTGTCGGGCCAGCGCGGCTTGCCGATGCTTCTCGACCTTTCGACGAGGATTCCCGCGGTCCCGATTACCCTCAATAAATCGATTGCCGTCAACGCCATGCTCGACACCGGAAATCCGGGCATCGTGTTCATGAGCGATGATATCGCTAAGAAGCACCATTTGCCGGTGGCGACGCTTGGATGCACGGGCTTCGATAGCCTCGCCGTCGGACCGATAACCTACACGAACCAAGAAGTATGCGTCGGCGGCGTCTTCTCTGGCTACATGCTTCTTGGCTTCGATTTTCTCAAGCACTTCGACTACGTTTTCGACTATCCGCACGGGCGCATGTTTATGACGCCCAATAAGAACTAGGAAGCGCCGCAGGCCGCGCAGCGGCCTTCCAAGGTCACCCGTTCGCCTTCGATCGTGAAGCCGTGCTGTAACGCGAGCGTGTTGATCGTGCGCCTTGGAATCGCGTATGCTACGTCTTCGATCCGGCCGCATTCGCTGCAGCGGAAGTGGGCGTGCCGCGGCCCCGACGGCTCGTAGGCCGCCGCGTCGACGCCCGGCAAATAGAGTTCCGAAACCAAGCCGAGATCGCGCAACCGCTCGAGCCCGCGATAGACGGTTGAGAATCCGATGCCAGGGCGCCGCTTGATAGCCTTTGCGTAGATCTCCGAGGAAGTAAGATGGCGGCCGACCCCGCTCGATTCGACGATTTCGTAGATGAGCTGATAGTTTTTCGGCAGCGACGGCTGCCCGGGCGACGCCATATTGCCCAGCATCGTATCGCGTTGCGGAGCTCGCGCGCTAGTCGTAGATGCCTTTCGTTTGCCCCTATTGACGCCAGCCGCATGCGGCGGTATCCTGCCCATTGTGAGAGTGATATTCACTTTCAAGCACGACCCACCTTTCACCGGAATCGGAGAGATAGCACGAGATGGAAAACACGATCGCCGAAATGTCGGACGCCGACCAGGGCAAATGTCCGGTAAGGCACGTACCGTTCCGCCCGCGAGTGAACGTCGATTGGTTCCCCGAGTTGTTGGACCTTTCGGTGCTTCATCGGCCGTCTGCACTGTCAAGCCCGATGGGAGCCGATTTCAACTACGCGCGTGAGTTCAAAAGCCTCGACCTCAAGGCGGTCAAGGCAGACCTTTTTGCTTTGATGACAGCGTCGCAGGACTGGTGGCCGGCTGACTACGGTCATTACGGACCGCTCTTCATTCGCATGGCTTGGCACGCCGCGGGGACGTATCGCATCGGCGACGGGCGCGGCGGCGCCGGCTCGGGCCAGCAGCGCTTCGAGCCGCTCAACAGTTGGCCCGACAATGCCAACCTCGACAAAGCGCGCCACTTACTGTGGCCGATCAAGCAAAAGTACGGACGCAAGATCTCGTGGGGAGACCTGATGATCTTGGCCGGAAACTGCGCGCTGGAATCAATGGGATTTAAGATCTTCGGATTCGCCGGTGGCCGCGTGGACGCGTGGGAGCCCGACGAAAGTACCGACTGGGGTCCGGAAGACACGTGGCTCGCCGACAAGCGCTATACCGGCGAGCACGATCTCGAACGTCCGCTCGCGGCCGTGCAGATGGGGCTGATCTACGTGAACCCCGAAGGCCCGAACGGTAACCCCGACCCGATTGCCGCGGCGATCGATATCCGCGAAACGTTCGCCCGCATGGCGATGAACGACGAGGAAACCGTCGCGCTTATCGCCGGCGGACATACCTTCGGCAAAACGCACGGTGCCGCCGATCCCAGCCAGTATGTCGGCTTTGGGCCGGCCGGCGCCGGCATCGAACAGCAAAACCTCGGATGGCGCAATTCGTTTGGCAACGGCAACGGTGATGCTACGATCACGAGCGGCCTCGAGGGCGCCTGGACCCAGATGCCCACACGGTGGAGCAACTTATATTTCGACAACCTCTTCAACTTCGAGTGGGAGCTGACGAAAAGTCCTGCCGGCGCGCATCAGTGGAAGCCCAAGGGCAACGCGGGCGCCGGCACCGTTCCCGACGCGCACGATAAGTCGAAGACGCACGCTCCAACGATGCTCACGACGGACCTCTCCTTGAAGGTCGACCCGACCTACGCACCGATCTCGAAACGCTTCCACGAAAACCCGCAAGCGTTTGCCGACGCCTTTGCCAAGGCGTGGTACAAACTGACGCATCGCGATATGGGTCCGATCGCGCGTTATCTCGGTCCGGAGGTGCCCGCCGAGCAGCAGATTTGGCAAGATCCCGTACCCGCAGTCGACCATCCGTTAATTAACGAGCAGGACGTTGCCGCACTCAAGAGCCGTATTCTTGCTTCCGGACTCACGGTCGCGCAACTCGTCACGACCGCCTGGGCGTCGGCATCAACGTTCCGCGGTACCGACAAGCGTGGCGGCGCAAACGGTGCGCGCGTTCGTCTCGCGCCCCAGAAGGACTGGGCGGTCAATCGGCCCGCGGAGTTGGCGAAGGTCCTGCAAGGCCTCGAGAAAGTCCAACAAGATTTCAACGCTTCGCTATCCGGCGGCAAGAAGGTCTCGCTCGCCGACGTGATCGTTCTTGGCGGTTGCGCGGCGATCGAGCAGGCCGCGAAAAGCGCCGGTCGCGACGTAAAGGTGAACTTCACGCCGGGACGCGCGGATGCGACGCAAGAGAACACCGACGTGCACTCCTTCGCCGTCCTGGAACCGACTGCTGACGGGTTCCGCAACTACCTTGGCCGCGAACACCCGCGTTCGCCGGAACTGCAGCTCGTCGATCGCGCGCAACTACTCACGCTGACCGCGCCCGAGATGACCGCGCTTGTCGGCGGCCTGCGCGTTCTCGGCGCAAACGCCGAAGCGGCCAAACACGGCATCTTTACAAAACGTCCGGGCGCGCTGACCAACGACTTCTTCGTAAACCTGCTCGACAATACGACGAAGTGGCAACCGGCCGCGGCCGACTACACGTATGAGGGTCGCGACCGTCGCACCGGCGATACGAAGTGGACGGGGACGAACTGCGATCTCATCTTCGGGTCGAACTCGCAACTCCGCGCGATCGCCGAGGTCTACGCGGTCGAAGGCGATCACTTCGTGCACGACTTCATCGCCGCGTGGGAAAAGGTCATGAACCTCGATCGGTTCGATCTCGCCGTGGTCGCCTAGCGAGTCGAACTCACCCGCGGTACCGCGCAGGCTCGGCTTGCCATGAGGCGAACACATGTTCGCTCATGGCTCGACCGCCCAAGTACGACCGCGACCCTTACGGCGAGCCCACTCGCGACGCGACGGCCGTGAAGGCTGCCATCAAACACCTCACGCCGTCGGATCGAGCGCGCCTGTTGGCGTGGCTAATGCTGTACTACCAAGACGACGGAGCGATGTTCTCGCCGCAGATAAGCCAGCGCCGTAAGCGCATCGTTCTCGATGGCGTCGAGTACTGGCTGGTGCGTGTGCCCAATCGAACGTCGAAAGCCGAAAAGTAGGGAACGATTCGTGAGATTCCTGCGTTTCTTTTACGTCAGCTACTACGGCAGACCAACGTAAGTTCGAACAAGCCTTAGTCGCTGGAATGAAAGGTCGCGGCCGAAATATTACGGGGGACCCGACCGGGACTTTTCAAGCAAAAACGGGCCTGCATTAAGCAGGCCCGTTTTGAGTGTGACTGACTTCCGATTCTCCGTGCTACGGGCGCGCGTTGCGAACGATCGCATCCCCGATCCCCGCAGCGGCGCGTCCCTAGCGCTCTAGAAACGGCGCCGGCGCCGTTTTCGTTCCAACTCCCAGGCGACCGCTTACTGCGACAGCGAGCGCTGGCCGATCACGCGGCCCGTGGGTGTTCCGGTACCGTTGCCTCTCCACCACACGCCGTTGAAGCTGTTATTGTCGCCGTTGAACCAGAACGAGAAGACGCCCGACGCGCCGCTCATGTTGAACGTGGCTCTGACCTTGCGCGGGTCGCTGGTCACTTTTCCGTTGAGCGTCACGCCGCCCGAGAGGCAGACGACGCCGGCACCGGACTGCTTGCAGACCATCTTACCGACGAACGCGCTCGAACCACCCGCGCCCGTAACGTTCCACGTTCCGGCCGCCGACAGTGGCGAGGGCGGCAACACCTTATTGCCAATGAACGAGCCGTTGGAGGCCCGGCCGTTGTAGCCCCAGGTTCCGTTGAAGCTGTGGCCGTTAGGGGTCACGTAGATCGTCAGCCACCCGGCCCCGCCGGGACCATTCCACTTTCCGTTGATCTTCTCGTCGGTGACGAACGTGCCGGTAAACCCAGTTCCATCGGCACGCTTGCCGACGAAGCTATCACCCGACGAGGTGACCGTTATCGTGTTCTGCGTCGTTCCGTTCGGGCCGGTTTGTTGGACGCTCCACGTGCCGGTCAGGCTCGGGGGCGCTGCGAATGCCGCGGCCACGGATGTTGCGGCGATCCCAACGCCGCATAAGATTGATAAAACAAGACGTTTCACGTATGATTTCTCCTTCATTAAAATGCCTCGGGATTTCACCGGGGCCTCTTCTCCCTAGTATAACGCCTACCCCTGGTAGCGGCTAGTCGCGCCGACCGCGACTCGCATCCAATACGACCTGGTCCCACAGCACGAGTTGCCGGAAGAAGTCGCGCGCGAAGCTGTGCTCCTCGAGCCGGCCGCAAATTTGGGAGATCGTGCGCTCCCCGTCAACACCGGTCAGCAGCCGCTCCTGACGCCCGTCGATCGGCAAGTAGAGATCCGTATAGGAATGGTTACGATTGATAAGCACCGCTACGGCGCCCGCCGGCAAGCGTTCGCGCACCGCGATCGTGTCGGGCACGCGAATGGGAACATATTCGAGCCACGCATCGCTCTCGAAATCAACGCGCCGAAGCTGCGCCGGAAAATCGGTCCGATACGCCACCACGGCGTGACGCGCCATCGTTCCGCGGAAAAGCTCGATCGCCGCATACTGATCTTCGGGCGATAGCTCGATCAGCAACGATTGGTGCGGCGATGTTGTCAGCGCGCCGCACCATGGCAGATATGGTGCTTGACGCACCCAGCGTCCAAAAACGAACTCGGCGCCCCCCAGGAACTCGAACAGCTGCGGCACGGAGTAGGATCGATCTTGAGGATGAAGCAGCGCATCGGCTACGCCGGCTTGGCTCGCAAAGTCGGGCGATTTGCGCAAGAGCGATACGATCGGATGGTCGGGCGGAAGCGCTTTGAGGCTAGCGGCGAGATCGCGAATCTCAGCGGCCGTCCACCCGATCCCAAGACGCCGGCAGTACTCCTGCAGCATGTAGACGCCCGCGCGACCGTACGGCGCGTAAACCATCACATGCAGCGCGCCGGTGGGTGCGAGCACGTCGTGCAACGCGCGCAAGCCGGCATCGGGGTCCTGCAGGTGGTGTAGAACGCCCGTGCAGACGACGTGATCGAAGTTCTGCGCGAGTTCACCGGCACGTTCCACCGCGAGCTGAAACACCTCGAGGTTCTCGAGACCGTGTTTCGCTTTCAAACCTCGCGTATGCGCGATGCTGCTCGCACTGACGTCGATCCCGATGACTCGCGCGCGGGGCCAGCGCAGCGCATAGTGAGCGGCTTGGGTCGTGCCGCAGCCGGCGACGAGGATACTCCGGTCGTCACGGTATCGCTCGGCCGGCCAGAAGAGATGCGATTCGGCGCGCCGGCGCGCCTCGTCCCAGTTCCGGCGATACGCCTCCAGGTCGTCTACCGGCGGCGGGTAGGGGTGACTTTCGTAAAAGTCACCCACCACTTGTGCCGTCTTGGAGCGTGGGACGTTAGCCGTGCGGTGCTTTCACCTGTTCCATGACCGAGTCCAGATTAAACGAGGCGGGCCTTTGCCGTGGCGGGAACTTTTCGAAGTCCGCGATCTGGCTCGCTACCACGGCCTGCATCGCGTACATCTGGGGTACGTGATCGACCATCCAATCCAGGTACGTATTCGAGTTGAACTCCGCCCGCTCGAAGGGATCCCGACGCAAGCTCATGATATACGGCAACCGAAGCTTCACGAACGGCTCGGCCCACTGTCGCATCGTATTTGCGCGCTGCACCGCCAGGTTGAACTTCCAGTCACCGACCCGAACCGCAATGACGTCGCCGTCGTCGCTAAAATACATGATGGCGTTTCGTGGACTTTCAGCCACTTGCCCGCTGAAGTACGGGCCGACATCGTAGCCGTCGAGATGAACGTGGAACTTCTTATCACCCACCGTGCAACCATCGAGGAGTTGTTTTGTAACGTCCGGATTGCCAGCGGCGGCTAGCATCGTCGGAAACATGTCGATGTGGGAGACGATGCCGTTGAAGACCGATCCAGGTTTGATCTTGCCCGGCCAGCGCATGAAACACGGCACGCGCCAGCCGCCTTCCCAGTTGGAGTCCTTCTGCCCGCGAAACGGCGTGTTGGCTCCGTCCGGCCAGGTGTCGTTTTCGGGCCCGTTGTCGGTGGAATACATCACGAAGGTATTGTCCGCGATTCCGAGCTCGTCGAGCTTGTCGAGCATCATGCCGATCTGCTCGTCATGAACGACCATGCGATCGCTATAAGGATCCTGGCCGCTCTTGCCGATGTTCTTTTCGGCAACGTGCGTTCTGAAGTGCATAGCGGTGGCGTTGTACCAGAGGAAGAACGGCTGGTCCGCCTTAGCCTGTTTCTCCATCCACGCGAGAGCGCGCGCCGTGATCTCCTCGTCAATAGTTTCCATCCGCTTCTTGGTGAGCGGACCGGTATCTTTAATCGTTTGCTTTCCGACGCGCCCCCAGCGCGGATCCACGGTCGAATCGTCTACGTCGGTCGCTTTGCAATCCAGCACGCCGCGCGGCCCAAACATCTCCTTAAACTTGGGATCCTTGGGATAGTCGGGCAGCTCGGGCTCTTCCTCGGCATTTAGGTGGTACAGATTGCCGAAAAACTCATCGAAGCCGTGCACGGTCGGCAGAAATTCATTGCGATCGCCTAAATGGTTCTTGCCGAACTGGCCTGTGGCGTAACCCTGCGGCTTGAGCAACTCGGCGATCGTCGGATCTTCCTTCTGAAGACCGACGGTAGCGCCGGGCATGCCGACCTTGGTGAGACCCGTGCGGATCGGGTTTTGACCGGCGATGAAGCACGCTCTGCCGGCGGTGCAGCTCTGCTGCGAGTAGTAGTCGGTGAAAAGCGCGCCTTCGTTGGCGACGCGGTCGATGTTGGGCGTACGATATCCCATCATACCGTTACTAAACTTGCTGAGATTCCAGATGCCGATGTCGTCGCCCCAAAGGATAAGAAAATTAGGCTTTTTATCAGCCATAGCGTGAGCTCACTTTCCTGAAAAACAGACTCATTGAAAATTCGCGTTTCGAAGAGCCCCTGGAGTTCACGAAGGCAAATGCTTCCCCCTGGCGCTTCGCACGTCTCCAAGACACTGAAAACGCGCCCTTCCAGATTGTTAAGACAAAGTAAAGGTTTTTCAAAGGCCTCGATTCTTGGCGCTACGCGACTAGAGAATACGTGAACCGGTCCCGGACCGTCGTGGCAGGATGCGCGTCGAAGATAGAGACAAAACCACGATAGGTCCATAGAATCCGCTCGAAGGGAGCCCCTGCCAGGTTATGAATGTAGTCAAAAACCGCCATATGGGTATGGTCAAAAACCTCTGCGCATTAGCCGTCGTCGCCCTGACGTTTGCGGCTGCCACAGCGATTGCGGCCGCGCAAGAAACACCGGCGCCGGCCGAAACGTCCACTCCGACCTTCATGGACCGCGAGTACGACGGCAACTTGCACGTCACGCTTGCCCCCTACATCTGGGCACCGACGCTGAGGGAGAATCTGCAATTCTCGATCCCGACGCTCCCGCGACGGCCGGGCCATGGCGGTGGTGTCCTGCAGACCAGCTTTCAGGTCGGCCCAGCGGACTATCTCTCGAAGCTCGACTCAGCCGCAATGTTTGCATTTGACGTGCGCAAGGGCAACGTGGATCTCTTCGGCGACTATATCTATGTAAACGCTACTACCAGCGCGAGTGCCTCCGGAGTCATCACCGGGCCGTTGGGAAGAGTTCAAATCCCTGTAAGCGTTGACGCGAGTGCGCGTCTGAGAAGCTCGATCTGGGAAGTTGCGGCCGGCTTTACGGTCGCCAGAGGCCACAACGCCGATCTCAGCATCATCACCGGCATGCGCGGGCTGCCGGCCGACCTCACGTTCGGCTATTCCGCAACGATCGGCAGGCGAGGCATTCTCGCGCCCTCCGGCAACATCGCGGCCGACACCGTCACTCAGGACGTCATCTTCGGTTTGCGCGGCAAAGCGTTTTTTAACGATCACTGGTTCGTGCCGTACTACATTGACACCGGAACGGCGATCGGACAGTTAGGCAACTCGACCTGGGAAGGCTATACCGGAGCAGGCTACACGTTCAATCACGGTCAAACGCTGATCGCTCTCTATCGCACCCTGAACTATTACGGATTCCCTCCCACCTCGCACATACAAAAGCTGACGATGGCGGGCCCACTACTGGGTTACACCTTTAACTTGTGACGATCGAAGCGTTCCTGGCGCGACTCGGCGTCGCGGCAATACTCGGCATCGCCATCGGTTTCGAACGTCAGTGGCGTCACCGTTCGGTGGGTCTGCATACAAGCAGTTTGGTCTCGGTCGGTTCCGCGCTCTTTGCTCTGCTCGATTACACGCTCCACGCCGGCGATAGCACGCGCATCATTGCCGGCGTCGTCACGGGCGTTGGCTTCATAGCCGGCGGCGTTATTCTGCGATCCGGCTTGAGCGTCGTCGGACTCAACACCGCCGCGACCGTCTGGGCGACGGCCGCGATCGGTGCGCTGGCCGGCTTCGCGTTTTATGCCGAAGCCGCTGCCGGCGCCGTCACAATTATTCTAGTAAACTTGGTCCTTCAGCCGCTCGCGGACGCGATTGACGCGCGGATGCAAGCGCACCACCGCGACCCGGAATGAAAAAGGGCCCACTGGGGCCCGGGTTCATTGCGGGCGCCTCCGACGCCGATCCGACGACGGTAGCGAGCCTCACGGTCGTCGGCGCAGCCACCGGATATATGCTCTCCTGGCTCGTCGTGCTCTTGTTTCCGATGATCGCTGTCGTGCAGAGTATCGCCGCGGCGGTCGGCTCATCTCAAACGAGCATTCAAGCCGCTATCCGCCGTCACTACGGCATGGGATGGGCTTTGCTCGCGCTCGTCGCGGTCGTCGCCGTCAACGTATTTACGCTCGCTGCCGACCTCGTCGCGGGGGCCGAATCGTTGAAGCTGCTCTCCGGCCTGCCGCGCGCAATCTTCGTTTTGCCCTTTGCCGCCGGCACTGCGTGGCTGCTTTTGGCGCGCTCGTATTTGCGCATCGAACGCTTACTATCGTACCTTCCATTCATCTTTATCTGCTACGGCATCAGCGCGGTCTTAGCAAAACCCGATTGGGAGGCGCTCTTACGTTCGCTGATCGTTCCGCGCTTCGACTTTACGCTGCCGGTCGTGACCGGCACGCTCGCGTTGCTCGGCACGACCTTAACGAGTTACGTCTACTATTGGGAGTCCATCGAGGTTGCCGAACGCGGAACGGCGCGGTCGGAGGCGCGCACCATGAAGGCCGATGCGGCGTGGGGAGCGCTGGCACCCGGAATCTGCTTTCTCTTCATCCTCGTCGCGACGGCGGCGACGTTGGGCAGAACTCATACGAGCGTGCAAACCGCAACCGATGCCGCGATCGCGCTGCAGCCGCTGGCGGGGCCGTGGGCCACGGCGCTCTTCGCAATTGGGCTGCTGGGCTCGGCGGCAATCGCCGTCCCGATCCTTGCTGCGACCAGCGCATACGTCGTCACGCAGACGTTCGGCTGGCGCGGAAGCCTGAACGCGTCATTGCACGAGGCACCCACTTTTTACGCCGCTCTGATCGGCGCACTCGCACTTGCGACGGCACTCGCGTATGCCGGAATCGCACCCATCGCGTTGCTCTATTGGGCCTCGGTCGCCGGCGGTTTGGCCACACCGCTTACACTCTGGCTCCTGCTCGCGGTCGCAACCAATCGCGCGATTATCGCCGAGAACCGCGTCGGCGGCTGGCTCGCTGCCGGCGGCGCCGCCGTCGCCACCATCGTCACCGCGTCGTGCGCGATTTTTCTGGCTAAGGTCCTTTAGCTCGCCTCATCACCGTAGATCAAGGCCGTCTTCGTGGTCCCGTCGGCGAGATAGTCATGCAGCGGCACTTGCAGCGCTTTGAAGAAGTCGTCGGCCGTCTTCTGACCTTTCTCCTCTTTGTCGTCTTTGCCGAGCACGCGCGTCGAAAAGCCGAACTCCGCGACCAACGGCTCGAAACGATCCGGAACGGGGCGCGCCCAAACCGCGAGCGTCGCATGGGCGTTGACGCCGTGCCCGAACGAGAAGTTCCCCAGCGTCGACTGAAGCTCGAAGACCTTCGCCCCTGAGACGACCGAAAGCGTATCATCGAAATTTAAGCCCAGCGTTCTCAGATGTGGCAATGCGTCAGCGAGGCGTGCCAACGGAACGTCTGGCTGCACCGTAGGATATTCGACGATCACGTTATTCGAGAAGATGCTCACCATCGTGCCGGGTTGGTCGCCGCGAATCAGCTCTTCCTTGAACTTCTTCTTCTGCAGCTTCGTCATCGTCGTATCGGTGTCGAAGCTAGCCGCCTTCTCGTAATCAGGCGCCCGGCATTTGAAAGTAAGTTCCCAGCTCTCGTCGGGCCAGCCACCCTGCCGAATCTGCCGAGTGCGAAAGATCAGCTTGTTCTTGCGGAGATCCTCGTTCTTGGTATCGTAGAACTGCACGATCCGAAGCTGCGAGTCGAGCGCTTCGACCGGTTCGTATTGAACGCCCAGTTTCTCGGCCGCTTTGTGAAGCAGCTCGTTGAATTCGAGCACTGCGCGCCGGGTTGGGAACTTCTCCGGTTTGAGGAGCAGCTTGAATTCGCGATGGGTAACCAGTGGGGTCGCGGTAGTGGTTTTCTCTCCGTTTTTGCTCAAAGCTGAAGTCCTAACTCCGCACGCAGCGGAAGCCGAGGTGAGACATGCCGGTGTCAATCATTTGCGGCGAGCGTGCCGCAGGCCGAAAGCGTAAGCAATAGCTGGGCGAGCAGAGGAACGAGCCGCCTTTGAGCACCTTGCGCGGGATGCGCGTTTGCGGTTGGCAGGGATCGTAGCTGCGTTCGCGCGCGCCGCCTGCGCAGCACGGCGATTCTACATCAGCGCGATCGGCCACAAACCAATCCATCGTCCACTCCCAGACGTTACCTGCCATATCGTAAAGCCCGTATCCGTTCGCTGCGAATCGCCCGACCGGCAGCGTGCCCGGCCCGCGACGCGCATCGCTCTTCCACGGAAACTCTCCTTGCCAGGTGTTGGCGGCCGGCTTTCCATCGGGTTCCATCTCATCGCCCCAGACGAAATCCTTGCCGTCCAATCCGCCGCGAGCCGCGTACTCCCACTCGGCCTCGGTCGGCAGCCGTTTGCCGGCCCACTGCGCGTACGTTTCGGCGTCTTCATAGGCGACGTGCACGACCGGATGATCCGGCCGTGCGTCAACCGAACTGCCGGGCCCCTCCGGGTGCTTCCAACACGTACCCGGAACCCACGACCACCACTGCGAGAAGTCCCGAAGATCGACCGGCCCCGCGGTCATGTGAAAGACGAGCGAGCCGGGGAACAAATTCTCCGCCGGCGCCCCGGGGTAATCGGCGGGGTTTAAATCGCGCTCCGCAACCGTGACGTATCCGGTCCTACGGACGAACTTCGAAAACTCCGCATTGGTTACCGCGTACGCGTCGATCCAGAACTCCCCCAAGGGCACCTCGCGTACGGGCGCCTCCTCGGGATAAAACCGATCCGAACCCATTTGGAAGGTTCCACCGTCAATCCGGACCATCGCGTCGCGCACTGCCTCGATCATGGCTTCCTATCCTTAAGCGCGGCTGACAGTCGGCCCTCGTACCTTTTGAAGCGCCATTTTTATCGCGGAGAGGGACGGGCGCGCTGAGCGCTGAATTTTCCCAGCCCCCTTATGAACTGAAGAATCCACACTTTCCTCGCCACGGTGCGAGAAGGGAAACAGTATGCCCGCGCAACCCAACATCGTCGCCATCATGGCCGACGATATCGGCTGGTTCAACATCGGCGCCTACCATCAGGGAATCATGGCCAGCCGCACCCCGAACCTCGATCGACTCGCGTCCGAAGGGATGCGATTTACCGACTACTATGCGGAAGCGAGCTGCACCGCCGGCCGCGCGAACTTTATCACCGGTGAGCTTCCAATTCGGACGGGCTTGACCACGGTCGGTCAGGCCGGCGCGACGGTTGGGATGCCCGACGAAGCGCCGACGATTGCAACCGCGCTCAAGTCCATGGGCTATGCAACGGGACAGTTCGGCAAGAATCATCTCGGTGATTTGAATCGCTATCTGCCGACGCTTCACGGCTTCGATGAGTTCTTCGGCTATCTCTACCATCTCGATGCGATGGAGGATCCCGCGCATCCCAACTATCCGCAGGACCTCAAAGATAAGATCGGTCCGCGCAATATGGTGCACAGCTGGGCGACGGACAAAGACGACCCGACGGTCGAGCCGCGCTGGGGAAAAGTCGGCAAACAGAAGATCGAAGACTGCGGAACGCTCTACCCAAAGCGCATGGAGACCGTCGATGATGAGATCCTCGATCACACGATGAAATTCATCGACAAGGCGAAGGCCGACAATAAGCCGTTCTTCGTCTGGCTCAACCCGACGCGCATGCACGTCGTCACACATCTTTCCGACAAGTACCAAAAAATGCGCACGCCCGAGAATGGCTGGTCGGAGTCCGAGGCCGGAATGGCCCAGCTCGACGATATCGTGGGCACCGTCATGAAAAAACTCAAAGACGATGGCCTCGAGCAGAATACCATCTTGATGTTCACCACCGACAACGGCACGGAGAACTTCACCTGGCCCGACGGCGGGCAGACGCCGTTTGCGGGCGGCAAAGGAACCGTTCTTGAAGGCGGGTTCCGCTCGCCGTGTCTCCTGCGCTGGCCGGGCAAAGTGCCGGCCGGAAAAGTTGAGAACGGCATCTTCTCCGGTCTCGACTGGTTCCCGACGTTCGTCGCTGCAGCCGGAAACCCGAACATTATCGCCGAGCTCAAAAAAAGCAAGCAGCTCGGCGACCGGACTTACAAGGTACACCTCGACGGATACGATCAGACGAACCTTATCACCGGAAAGGGACCCTCGAACCGCCACGAGATTTTCTACTTCGCAGAAGGTACGTTGGGCGCGGTGCGCGTCAATGACTACAAGTACCGCTTCGTGGACCAGCCCGGGGGCTGGCTCGGCGGTACGGTCAAAGTCGACTGGCCGATTCTCACGAACATTCGGCTCGATCCGTTCGAGCGTACCGGCATGAGCGGCTCGCTCAACTATTACCACTTCTTCGTGTACAACTTCTGGCGCTTCGTTCTCGTGCAAGAGGTCGTCGCGAAGGCCGCAGAGAGCGCGATCGAGTATCCGCCCATGCAAAAAGGCGCCTCGTTCAACCTCGAAGCGATCAAGGAGCAAATCCAAAAGGCCGTCGCCTCGCACTCCGGCTCGTAGCAGACGGCCGTACGAAAAGCGGGCCTCGTCGCGAGGCCCGCTTTTTCCTAACCCGAAGACGACCATATGACATCCTTCAGCCGACGCGGATTCGTATCTCTCTCGGTTGCAGCCATCTTGGCGCTAACGCAACGGCGCGTGACCGCGTTCGCACAGGATCCCGCCGATCCACTTCCGTCTTGGAATGACGGCCGTGCGAAGCGAGGAATCCTCGGGTTCGTACGGGCTGCCGCCGATCTTTCGAGCGCCGGTTACATTCCGCCCGAACGCAGGCTCGCGACCTTCGACCAAGACGGCACGCTCTGGGTCGAGCACCCGATCTACACGCAGGTTATATTCGCGCTTGATCGGGTCGTTGCGCTGGCGCCCGAGCATCCGCAATGGCGCACAACCGAACCCTTCAGCGTCGTGCTTAGCGGCGACAAAGCCGACATCGCAAAGCTCACGACCAAGGACCTTGAAACGATCGTTTTAGCAACGCACACCGGTATGGATGTCGCATCCTTTCAACGGACCGCCGCAGCCTGGATCGCAAAGGCCAAGAATCCGCGCTGGAACCGACCCTACACCGATCTCGTCTACCAGCCGATGCTCGAAGTCATGCGCCTGCTGAGCTCAAACGGCTTCGGTGTCTATATCGTCACCGGCGGGGGACAAGACTTCGTTCGGTCCTACGCTAAGCGCGTCTACGATCTGGAGCCCGATCGAATCATCGGATCTTCGCTCGAGACGACCTACGGTTATAACGCGCAGGGTGAAGGCATTCTGATGCGCAGCCCGCACCTGCTGCTCAACAACAACATGTCCGGCAAGCCCGAAGATATTTATCTTTTCACCGGGCGCCGTCCACAGGCCGCTTTCGGAAACTCAACCGGCGATCGCCAGATGCTCGAATGGACGACGGCGGGCACCGGAACACGACTCATGATGCTCGTACTGCACGACGATGCCCAACGCGAATATGCCTACGGACCGGCAACCGGGTTGCCCGAAACCAAAGTCGGCACCTTTACGCAAGCGCTCTATAACGAGGCCCAAGCAAAACGTTGGATTGTGATCAGCGTGAAGAAGGATTGGCGGCGAATCTTCGCCTTCGAAGCGTGAGCGAGCCACGCGCCGGAAAGGACTCGATCGACGAAGCTGCGCTGCGGGATCCGTGGGAGCGCCCGATCTTCCTTGCGTCCGTCGTCGGTAATTTTCTTCTGATGGGCATTGCGATTGCCTTAATATTTTTTCAGCCGGGTTGGCTAAAAGGCCACGCTTTTTTGAACAAGGAGATTACGCTTCTCCGAGTTTTGGCGATCACGGCCCTGATCGGCATTCCGCTTCTAGTGTTGAATCGAAATCGGCGCGAGGCATCGATTCGCGGCAATTCCGTGCGCCTCTCGGAGCAGCAATTTCCCTGGGTTTATGCCGTTCTCAAGAACCACTGCCGGCGGCTGGGCATGAAGGAGACTCCCGAGCTTTTTCTCACTAGCGGCTCGATTCAACCCTACTCACAAACGTTCTCGTCTTGGCGTGAGACCTACATCGTTCTTCATCAAATCATCTTTGACATCAACGACGAGAAGACGCTCGACGTCATCTCTTTCCTGATCGGCCACGAGCTCGGCGCGGTTCGGTTGAACCATACGGCGGTTTGGAATGAGATGCTGCTCACGTATATTTCCTCGATCAAGTGGCTGCGCAATCCGCTGGAACGGGTGCGCACCTATTCGCGAGACCGGTACGGCGCCGCCCTCACGCCGACCGGGTTCCGCGGCATGCTGATCAACGCGGTGGGACGACGGCTCATGGATCACGTCAACATCGAAGCATATCTTGCTGAAGAGAGGAACTACGGAGGATTCTGGTCCTTTTCCAACGTCCTCTTCGATCCAAAACCGCAGGTTCTTACTCGCCTGCGCAAACTCCACGACGCGGGTTACCGCTACAAACCGTATGTGCCGGAGGCAAAATGACGTTACTGCCGCGCGACGATCATCTGGAGCACTTCCTCGCGCGAAAGTAAGTGATCGAGACTCTCGCCTGGAGCCTCAATGACGACGGCGTCAACCGTTCCGTTGAACTCACTCTTTTCCGGCGGCATCTCGGGCGTCATCGGCGAGCCCCGCTTCACCCCGACGTCTGACGTCTCGTCGGCCGAGAAAACCATCGGCGCCGTCTGCTCGATTCGCCCCGCTCCGACGGGCTTTCCATCAATGTATAGCGTCACGTTGCCGCCCTTCGCGAGACCGCCGCCGTCGTAGGCGAACTCCATTCGCACTTGATGCGTTCCGGCGGGCAGCTGCTCTGTGGCCGCAACGACGAAGTCCCGGAGCCCGACGAAGTTATAAAGATACGTCAGCTTCCCGTCCTTGACGTAGAACATCCAGCCGCAGGCGATGCCACCCTGGGAAATGATGACGCCGTTTGCGGTTTGCCCGTCGGGTACGGTGACCTGTGCGGTAACGGAGTGGCTCTTGTTCTTCACGTTGACGACGCCGTTTTCGTTGAGGCCGCCCATTCCGTTGGCCAGCACCTGCGACGTTCCCCGAATTAGTACCGGCCGCCCGGCCAGATCTGCGTTAAACCGTTCGCTCCCGCGATCGTCCATCGGTAAGACGTTATTGCGCGTCGCCTCGATCAGCCACAAGCGCTGGAGCTCGTGCAGTTTTTCGGGCATCTGCTTCGAGAGATCGTGCGCCTGCGACCAATCCTTCGTCGTATCGTAGAGCTCCCAGACGTCGTCGTCGAAGGGCGGCGCCACTTCGGTCATGAGCCACGGCGTTCGGTGGCGGGTAACGGCCGTCCAACCCTTGTGGTAGATGCCGCGATTCCCGAACATCTCGAAGTATTGCGTCTCATGGCGCTCGGCGGCGCTCGCATCGTCGAAGCTATATGCCATGCTCACGCCCTGCATCGGCACTTGCGCGACGCCGTTCACCATGTACGGCTGAGTGAGATCGGCGATCTCGAGAATCGAGGGAGCCACGTCGATCACGTGGTGGAATTGATGCCGGACCTCGCCCTTCGCTTTGATCCCCTTGGGCCAGTGGACGATCGTCCCGTTGCGCGTGCCGCCCCAATGCGACGCGACTTGCTTCGTCCACTGATACGGCGTGTCCAGCGCGTGCGCCCAACCGACGGCATAATGATTGTACGATTCGGGGCCGCCGAGCTTGTCGATACGCTGGGTGAGGAACTCGGCCGTTTCGAGCGCGCTCATGCCGTTGAATGGGATGGTTTCGTTGAAGGTTCCCTGCAGCGTGCCCTCGGCCGACGCTCCATTGTCGCCGATGATGTAGTAGATCAACGTATTATCGAGCGCTTTTATTTTATCGAGCGCGTCGATCAGCCGGCCGACGTGATGGTCGGCGAACTCGAAGAATCCTGCGTAGACTTCCATCTCGCGGGCGAGTACGGGCTTGAACTCAGGGGTTTGAGAATCCCAGGCGGGAATCGCGTCGGGCCGCTTCGTCAGCTCGCAATCCGGCGGAATGACGCCTAACTTTTTCTGTCGTGCAAACGTCTCTTCGCGCAGCTTGTCCCAGCCCTGGTCGAACTTCCCCTTATACTTGTCCGCCCATTCTTTGGGTACGTGGTGCGGCGCGTGTGTAGCGCCCGGGGCAAAGTACATGAAAAACGGTTTATCACCCGCCAGCAGCCGCTGTTGACGCACCCACGCGATTGCGCGATCCGTCATGTCCTCCATGAAATGATAACCCTCTTCGGGAGTCTTCGGGGGATCTACGATCTTCGTGCCTTCATGAATCGACGGGTACCACTGATTCGTTTCCCCGGCGACGAAGCCATAGAAATACTCGAATCCCGAGCCCGTCGGCCAGCGGTCGAACGGCCCGACCGGACTCGCCTCCCACACCGGAACCTCGTGGCACTTTCCAAACTGAGCCGTCGAGTATCCATTGAGTCGAAGGATCTCCGGCAACGGCGCCATCGAGTTCGGCCGAATCGAGTTGTAGCCGGGAGCCGACGTTGCGATTTCCGTGATTCCTCCCATGCCTACCTCGTGGTGGTTGCGGCCGCTCAAAAGCGCGGCCCGGGTCGGCGAACAGAGCGCGGTCGTGTGAAAACGCGTGTAGCGCAATCCGTTTTTCGCGAGCCGTTCCGCGGTCGGCGATTGGCAGGGCCCTCCGAACGTGCTCGAGGCGCCAAAGCCTACGTCGTCAATCAGCACGATCAGCACGTTCGGCGCGGCTTTCGGCGGCAGCAACGGCTCGATCGGCGCAAACTTCGAGTCGGGATCCTTGGCATCGTAAGCAATGAATCCGGCATAGGGCTGATCCGGAATCGGTAGGATTTCCCGCTGAACCACCTTCGATTTGCCGTTTGAATTCGTCATGCGTCCTTACCATTTGGTCCCAGCTCGGCCCGCAAGCCTTCGCCGAGCGTCTTGCGCTGCTTCTCGGTTGCCGCGACTTCCTCGGGTTCCCATGGCTCCCACTCTTCCCAGCCCAAGGTCTGCGCCGTCAGGCGGAAACCAAAACCGACGATGAACGCGATACCGGTCGCCGCCGTCGGCGACATAGCCAGCCCCGCGTCGCACACGACGTAGGCGATGCCGGTCAGCGCCGCCGCCGTCATGAAGAACTCGCCGCGGACCAGCTGCTTGGGGACGACGAGACAGGCCGTGTCAATGATCCATCGCCCAGCCGTCGTTGCGATCATCCCGATAATTACCGCCGCGAAGTAGCCGAGATGCGCCTGAAGTGCCGCTTGAGCTCCCACGATCGCGTACCACGGCAGCGAGAACGCGGTCATAAACTGAAAGAGGCCGTCCTTGAACTTCTGT
Organism: Vulcanimicrobiota bacterium; assembly: GCA_963748875.1. GTDB lineage: Bacteria > Vulcanimicrobiota > Vulcanimicrobiia > Vulcanimicrobiales > Vulcanimicrobiaceae > Cybelea. The sequence continues at coordinate 2,190,640 of CAVVKC010000001.1, read as the reverse complement.
TCGCTGTTGAACTCGATCAGCAGAGCCAGGCACGCCGCCGCCAAACACGCAATCAGAAACCATGGATTGGCGAGCGCCGACGGGATCTTGTTGACCAGGACGTCGCGCACGATCCCACCGCCGATACCGCCGGCATATGCCAAAATGACGACGCCGATGATGGTGAAGTGTCTGTAGTGATCGGGACGACGAGCCAGCAACGCGCCGTTGAACGCGTTCGTCGCCGCCGCGATCAACGAGATGTAGTCGTTAAACGTGAGCGTTGCGAGCCCGAACTGCGAATAGATCAACGGCGTCATACGTCCGCCGCCTTAGCGCGTTGGACGAATACCCTGCCGAAGATCGTCACGACGACGAACTGAACCAATAAATAGGCCATGACGCTCGCAATGATCAGCGGCTCGCGGAAATTCGACGTCGAGATGACCAAACAGAAGCCGATGTTCCGCAGCGTGGTCGCGATCCCAAGCACCCGCTGGTCTTCGCGAGCCGGGCCGCCCAGCAACCAGCCGATTATCATCGAAAGTACCGCCAGGCAGAGCATCGCCAGCATGCCGTTCGACCCATAGACCAAAGCTACGGCGCTCACAAACTTGGGGACGAGCAGGATCAGCACCAAAAGGATCGTGACGAAAAAGGTGATGCGCGAGACTTGCACGAGGCGTGGCGCTATCGCCGGAATTCGCCTGGCTACGATGAGTCCAATCAGCAGCGGCAGCACCTGGAAGAGCAGCAGCGTGGTGACGACCTGGCGCAGTGGGAGTTCCCCCGCGGTCGCGGTCGGCAGCACGAAATGCGCGGTCAGCGGAACGGTCACGAGCGAGAGCAGCGGTAGGGCAATGGCAAGCTCGACGGCGAACCCGAGGCTTCCGCCTCGTTTTCTGACCGACGCAAGAACTAATGGGACGCCGGGCGCAATCGCCATCAAGAGAAACCCGGTGGCGACCAGCGGCGGCAAATGGAAGAGCTTGGCAAGAAGCACTCCCAGGAGCGGAACGATGACGAAGTTCGCGAGCAGTGCTCGCACAAGCAAGCTGACGTTTTTGAGAATCGCAATGAGGTGCTCGCGGTTGACCTCCAGGCCGGCCCCGAACGTCAACGCAATCAACGCGATCATCGCCACGATCTTGTCCGCATGCATAGACGGGTATGGGTTCCAAGCCAAAGATGCCGTCCCTTCTGACACGGGAAACGGCGCGGAATGAAATGGTCGAACGGGCGTACAAGGACGCGATGCGATGGAGGTGCGTAGTCTCGTAGACAGGTTCGTCGACATTGCGGGGGTCGCCCTGATCTCGGTGGCCGCCGTCTTGACCGCGCTTTCAGGGTACCAGTCGGCCCGCTGGAGTGGAGCGCAGGCACGCTTCTACAACGTCGCAAACGCGAGCCGAATCGAATCCGCTGAGGCCGCCGATAGAGGCCTCGCGTTAACCGCCATCGACGTCAACCTCTTCCTCCACTATATTGACGCGGTTGAGGCCGGCAACGTGCGCGAGGCCCAGTTCGTTAACCGGCGCTTACGGCCCGAGATGCGTGCGGCCATGAATGCCTGGCTCGCGACGAAGCCTTTTACCAATCCGAGGGCGCCTTCGTCGCCATTTGTGATGCCGCAATACTCGCTACGCGCGCGAGCTGCCTCGCTGCGATACACGGCGCTTGCTTCAGCGAACTTCAACGCGGCTCTCGAGGCGAACCATCACGCCGACGAGTTCTTGCTCTTGACGGTGATTTTCGCCACCGTTTCGTTCTTGGCGGGTGTGAGTACGAAGATGATCTACCCTCGGCATGCAATCGTCATCGGTGTCGGCATGATCGCACTGATCTATGGCATCGTTCGACTGGCGGCGTTGCCGTTTCTGTAGGAGGAACCATCAGATATGCAGCTCGGAATGATCGGCTTGGGCCGGATGGGCGCGAACATGGTGCGCCGGCTGATACGCGCGGGTCACACTTGCGTCGGCTACGATCCTAATCCGGATGCGGTAAAAGCGCTCGCCGCAGATGGGGCGCAGGGAGCCTCTACTTTAGAAGATTTCGCGCAAAAGCTCGAACGGCCGCGCTCGGTCTGGATGATGGTGCCCGCTGCGGTCGTGGACGAGAGCATTGCGAAACTGACGCCGCTGCTCGCCAAAGGCGACGCGTTGATCGACGGCGGAAACTCGTACTACGTTGACGACATTCGGCGTGCGTCGTCGCTGCTGCCGGCCGGGGTCGACTACCTCGACGTCGGAACGAGCGGTGGAGTCTGGGGACTCGAGCGCGGCTACTGCATGATGATCGGCGGACCCGACGCCTCGGTCAAACGCTTAGACCCAATCTTCGCGGCCCTCGCGCCGGGGCGCGGCAACATCCCGCGGACGCCCGGCCGCGAGCAGGCCGGCGGCACCGCTGAGATGGGATACCTGCACTGCGGTCCGAGCGGCGCCGGCCATTTTGTCAAGATGGTTCATAACGGAATCGAGTACGGGCTGATGGCGGCCTACGCCGAGGGCCTCAACATTCTGCGCAACGCGAACATCGGCAAGCAAAAACAGGTCGCTAGCGCCGAGGTCACCCCGCTCCGCGATCCCGAGCATTATCAGTACGACCTCAATCTACCCGACATCACCGAGCTTTGGCGGCGCGGCAGCGTCATCGCGTCGTGGCTGCTCGACCTTACCGCGGCCGCGCTCATGCAGGATCCGCAGCTCAAAGCGTTCGACGGACGCGTTTCCGATTCGGGCGAGGGCCGCTGGACGATCAAAGCGGCGATCGACGAGGCGGTCCCCGCGCCGGTGCTAACGGAGGCGCTTTACGAGCGCTTCAGCTCCCGCGGCGACGCGGAGTTTGCCGACAAGGTGCTCTCGGCGATGCGTTACGAGTTCGGCGGCCATCTGGAACAGAAATGATCACGGCGTAACGATCGGCGGCCCAGCGTGCATCACGATCGCGATGGCGGCCGCGATCGCGACCACGTCTTCGAGCAAGGCCGCCGGTACGCGTCCGATCACCGACGTCGCCAGCCGGCGCGCCGACAGGCCGCCATAGGCGCCAATTAGCGCGCCGCAGGCCCCGAGCAATACCCCCATAACGACCGACGCCCCGGTGGGCACGGTCAACCACCATCCGCAAAATCCGCCGCTGAGCAAACGCGCGATGAGCCCCACCGGCGCGGTGCGCGGCGGCGTTTTGGGATTGAGATCGCCGGCATCCTCCAGCAGCGCACCTACGACGAGAACGTACGATGCCCAACCACCGCCTCGTAAGAGCAAGAGCACCGCCGGAGCGGTTAGCGTTCGCAGCCCCGCCACGATGCCGAGAAGGAGCGCCGCAACCAGCGAACTCACAAGCCTTGACTCCTCTTCAGAATTCTCTCAAAGGCATTAACGCCGCTCAACGTCAAAACGCTCTCAAGATGGTGTGGCTTTCGACCTTTCCCGCCGTAATCACGCTGCCCTTATTCGCCGTTACCTTCGCGACCGTCGGAGTCCTGACCCACACGCTCGTTCGGCGGTTCTTACCACCGCCCGAAAAACTCAGCGAGCATCACGAAGTCGCGGGCTTTTTAGTGGGTGTGGTGGGCGTTCTCTACTCGGTGGTTTTGGGATTCCTCGTCGGAGCGGTCTGGACGAACTTTTCGACGGCGCAGCAGACGGCCGACCTGGAAGCCGGATACGTAGCCGATGCCTTCAACTACGCGACCGAGTTGCCGCCCTCACAAGGGCGCCCGGTGCAACGGCTCATCGCGCAATACGCACTTGCCGTGAAGGGCGAAGACTGGTCTCATCCGAGTATCGAAGACGCCGTCGCTACCGGTGAACTGCTCGCACGAGCAGTGCGCATCGTGGTTACGACCCCGCCTTCCGCGAACAGCTCGAGCCCCTCGCAAGTTCTCGAGAACGCCGCGGTTCGGGACTCGCTGCTTGGCAGCCTACGCAGCATCGGAGACAGCCGAAGACTTCGAATCGTTCAGTCTTCGAGTCATTTGCCGGCGGGAATGTTGGAGGCGCTCGTTTTAGGCGCGATCTTCGTCCTCACGTTCACTTTTTTCTTCGGCGTGCGCAGCTACCTCAAACAAATGTCCATGACCGCCCTGCTGGCAGGCTCAATTGGACTCTTCTTTGGACTCATTATCGAGTTTAGCCAGCCGTACTCTGGCGGAATCACGGTCTCGCGTGAGGCGTGGTCGGTCGTGATCGCCGGCAACCACATGGCGGACTACGCGCGCTGAACGCTCCACGCGACTTTAAACGAAGTAGTCGGCACGTTCTTGAGTTGATCTAGGTTGCTATTTGAGTTGATCTAGGTCGCTATAAGGAATTTCGTGCCCCCGCGAACAAGTTTTCTGCGTGCTGCACGTCGCGCTCGCCTGCTCCATCACGGTCTTCGCGCGGCACGGCACCTATGTCCCGACGCAACACCTTCACGGTCCTGGGCTGCTGCTCGACGGCGCCGGCGTCACCGGATCGCCCAGCTCGTCGATCGTCTGGCTTCATCGGCGTATTACCGGCGACGCGACGCTCCGCGGAGGCAACGTCGTCGTGTTGCGAGCCTCCTATTCCGATATCTACGATAAGCCGTTTTGGCAGTACGGAAACTTTGCATCGGTACAAACCGTGCTGATTCCGCCCTGCGCCTCACGCGCGCAGGTAGATTCCGTAGCGCCGATCGTTGACGGCGCCGACGCCGTCTACTTCTCCGGCGGAGATCAAGCGCATTACGTCGCGTGGAAGGACAGCGAGCTGATGGCGGCCGTCAAACGCGTGTACGGGCGCGGCGGAGTCGTCGGCGGCGGAAGCGCCGGTTTGGCGATTCAAGGCGCCGTGGTCTATGACTCGGTTGCCGGCGACCGCCGAAACGAAGAGACGACCACCAGCGACGCCGTCAAAAACCCCTTGGAAGCGCGCATCAGCTTCACGACCGGACTCTTCGCATGGCCGGCGCTGACCGACACGATCACCGACACCCACTTCGTCGCGCGCAACCGCTTTGGGCGCACCGTCGTCTTTCTCGCGCGCATTCTCAACGATCGCCTGCTGCCGGATGCGCGCACCGTATTCGCGCTTGGCGTCGATCAAGGCAGTTCGGTCGTCGTCGATCCCGACGGCACCGCGACGTTGCTCAATGGACCCGACGGGCGCGGCGCGTACCTCGTACGCGCACAGGCGATTCCACGCATCGCTCCAAACCAGCCATTGCGTTATACCGTCGCCGTTTCGCATGTTGCTCGCAACGGTGAGCGTTTCGACTTGCTCCACAAGCGCACGTCTCAAGCCTGGTACCAGGTGACCGTCGACGGTACGCGCGCCCCCTTTTATAGCCGGGATCCGTATTCGCCGTGATGTCGGACGTATCGTACGAGCAGCTCGAAGAGCGGCTCCGCGCACTACTCGACGGCGAGATCAACCTGATCGCCAATGCCGCGAACTTCGCAGCGTTCATCGCTCACGAACTGCCGTTGGTGAACTGGGCCGGCTTCTACTTCACCACGCCCTCCCAAGAGCTGGTGCTTGGACCGTTCTGCGGACGCCCGGCGTGCACGCGCATACCGCCGGGTCGTGGCGTCTGCGGCGCGGCCGCAGCGAAGCTCGCGACGCTCGTGGTTGATGACGTCAATGCGTTCGACGATCATATCGCCTGCGACGCGGCCTCGCGTTCCGAGATCGTCGTGCCGCTCTTCATCGGCGGCGAGTTCGCCGGTGTCTTCGACTGCGATAGCCCGCTGCACGCGCGCTTCACCGACCCCGATCGCCTGGGGATCGAATCCTTGGTCCGCGCGTTCATCGAGTCGGTGCGACCGCAGGCGGCGTCCGCACGCTGAGCGCGACCCACCCGAGGTTCGCAAGCGCCATACCGCCGATCGTCAGAAAGACCGCCTCGAAGCCAAAGCGCGCCGCAATCAATCCGCCGAGCAACGGTCCGGCGAACATGCCCAAAAACGTCGCGCTCGACGTAATGCCATACACCTGTCCGCGCCGCTCGCGCGGAAAGATTCGGCCGATCAGCGCGTTTGCCGTCGGGAGCACTCCGCCCAAGAACAAACCGACGCCGAAGCGCAACCCGATGAACGCGCCGATCGTGCTCGCAAACGCTTGCGGGATCGTGAGCGCGGCGACGCCGCAGAGCGAGATGAGCAGCACGCGGCGGTAGCCGATGCGATCGCTCCGCTTCCCCAAGAAAGGCGAGGCGACCAGATCGGCGAGACCGGTGACTGCAAAGGCCAGTCCGACTGCCGTCGCGAGCCAAGCCGGGTTGCCGACAAGCTCGCGTACGAAGAGCGGCACGACCGGCTGTACGCCGAAGGCGACGACTTGCGCGAGCATCACAACCACGAACATCGGCGCGAGCCGTGGGTGGGTCGCGACCTCGCGCAAGTTAGCAAAGAACGAGCTGCGCGGCGCGCTCTTCTCAGGTTTGAACCGCTCCTGAACGAACGCGATGCAAACCAACGCCGCAGCCAGCGCGAAGAGCGACGTCGCGAAGAAAACGTGGCGGTAATCCTGCAGGCGATCGGCGAGAAATCCTCCGAAGAGTGGACCGCAGAGTGCGCCGACGAGTTGACCGGTCGTCATCCAGCCTAGCGAAAATCCGAGGCTCTCTTCGGGGACTTGCGTGCCGACCATTGCGATGGCGGCAGCAGAGAAGCCGCTGAAGATCCCCATGCAGGCGCGCGCGGCAAAGAGCTGCCAAATGTTCTGCACGAAACCCATCAGCGCGGTAAACACCGCGATCGCGAGGCAGGAGCGAACGACCATCGCCTTACGTCCCGTGCGATCGGCGATCCCGCCCCAGACCGGCGAGAAGATTGCCGCTGCCAGAAAGTTTATTGACGCGACGACTCCGGCCCAGGCCGAAACCGCCGCGATCGGCTTAACCCCGAGCTGAATGATGTAAAGCGGCAGAAACGGGCCGGAGACGGAGAAGGCGAACGACATCAGGGCCTGCACCGTCACCATCAGCCACAGCGTGCGCCGCCACGAGCCAGGCTGCACGCCCTCGCTTGTACCCTATTGAGGCGGCGCGCCCTCCATATGCATCATGCCGGGACCGTGATCCATCCCCATCATCCCGATCATCGGACGCGGCGAGAGCGCCATCAGCAGGACCGTTCCGGCATCGAACTGCGTGCGCTGGGGCATCGCGCCATTGGGACCGTGGTCCATCCAGTTCGCGTGGCCAGCCTGCATTTCGCTCTTCAGCTGGGTCCACATCTGGTCGTGGAGCTGACGGCTCTGCTGTGCGAACGACGAATGCGCGGCGAGAATTCGTTGCCGCTCGGCAGGCGAAAGGATCTGATCGAGCCGTTTCGCCGCGGCCTGCGGATCGGGGCTCTGTTCGATCGCCAGGTCGCCGACCGTCGCCGCGACGGCGCGGAGATGAACCGGGCTGAGCGAGGAGAGGATCTGCGAGCGCATCTGCTGGTGAAGCTGCTTTTCCTGCTGTCCAAACTGCTCGAAGGTCTGCCGCATCGCTTGCCGCTGATCGGCCGTCGGTGCGGCCGGGGCGTTCGTTTCCTGCGCGAGCGCAGCGACCGGCACGACGCCGAGCGCCAGCACCAACGCTAAAATGCTCTTGTTCATACGCTATTCTACGGTGAACCGGCCTAAATGTTACTGAGAGCCTCGCGGCTCGATCTTTACGAGTGCGGCGACTCGCTGGCGGGCGGCCGAAAGCGCCGCGCGCAATTCCGACAGATTGGCCTCACAACGGCAGAGCTTCGTCAGTAACTCGACGATACAGCGTCTCTCCTCGGCCACGCTGGTTCGGAGGTCTGTCGCCTCTTTCTCGCGAGCGAGCCACACTGCCAGCGCGCCTACGAAGAACGCAAAGACGGTCCAGTGAATCGCTGTCATGCTCATAGGTCGTCAGCCTAGCAAAGCGAGGCGCCACACGGGTGTCGCCGGCAAGCCTTGGCCGAGGCAACCGACGCTGGGTCAGGCGGTTTTGCGGCCCTCGGCTCGCTCGCCGACCGCCAACGCGTAGGCCTGCGCAATGCGCGCCGCCGTTTCAAGTGCCAGCAAGACCGCTTCGGGCGGCCCAACGACTGTCGCTTCGGTGCCGAACTGCAGCGCCCAGCGCACGGCTTCGCTCAAATCTTCGAATCTCAACGTGATCTGAGCGCCGCCATCGGGCGTAAACGTAAAGCGTTGTCCTTGCTGCCAGGTGCGCGCGCCGACGGCTACGGCGATCAGCGCACTGAGCGCAACGGTGACGTCGCCGCCCCTCGGCCCGGTAATCCAGCCGACCGCGCGTTCGGATAAGAATCGCTCCGGCACCGTTCGTCGCGTGAAGGTACCCTCTCGGACGATGGCGTCGCCGATCGCGTCGACCGCAAAGAGCCGCCAATCGCGTCGCGCGAGATCGTAGGCGACCAAGTAATAGCGTCCCGAGCGCGCAACGATGTGGTACGGCTCCACGCGCCGGCGCGCGCGAGCGCCTTTGGCGGGCGTATAGTCGAACTCAACCCGCGCCGGGCCGGCCGCAGCCGCCTTCAACTCCTCGAATCGCCGAGTGACGTGGTCGCTCGTTGCCGGTAACGGCTCGCGAACCTGAAGAAAACCGGCGCGAGGGTCGGCGACCGTCGCTCCGATTGCGTCTTGCATTTCGCGCGCGATCGGGCCGCCGAACGCCGCCGCAAGTCGCGCCAGTGCCGATGTTACGTCGCGGCTCCTGGAACCGAGCGTCGCAGCTCGCCGCGGCGCCGCCGACAAGAAAACGCGGCCGCCCTTACTCGGCGAGACCGCGAACCCGTGCGGGCGCCCGAGGTCGCGAATCTTGCGAAGGTCGCGCTGGAATTGACGAGGCGAGATGCCGAAAAGATCGATGCAGCGCGCATACTCCAGTACCCCGTCGCAGAGCAACGTTATGAGCATCCACCCGATGCGTGCGACGTGCTCGCTCGGCGCATCAGCGCGGCGCTTTCGCCCGCCATCTGGAAACTGATAGCCGGTAGCGTTCATTGAGTCCCTCGTTAAGGCACCCACCCGAACGCCACTTTTTCTTACCCGCCGCGGGCTATCCTACTAAGTCGCGCCAGCTCGATGCGCTGACCGTTACCCCGTAGTACTCTGCAGCGGCCTTGATGTTGGCAAAGGCCTGGGCACGCTCGGTGTCGGTGACTCCCTGAACCTCGCCGAAGCGCGCGATCGCGCTTCGAACGTGACCGGCATCCGTAAGCGGCTCTTTCCGTTCGCTCGGGAATGCGAACGCGCTCTCGGGCAGCTTGGCGCGCACCGCGTGCGCGGGGTCGCGCTCGGGCCTCCACGTAATTTGCATCCAGGAAGCGTATCCCGCCTTTGTTGACGGGGCGTTGCCGTAGAGTTTCGACAGTGCGGCCGTCCGCGCGTTTATCACCGCCGCCGCACCCGCGACGAGACCCGTCTCATCGGTGAGGTCAATGCCCAGAAATCGCCTTTCGAGCGCCGCCGGGGCATCCGTGAACCCGTTCTTGAGCAGCGCCACATATCGCTTCGAAAAGGCCGCCGGATCGCGCTCGAAGTTCGTGAAGTACTGCAGCGCGAGGAGTCCCGCGTAAAGATAGTTGACGTCGTAGAGCGGGTCGGTATAAAAAAGCCGGTCTCGCGCCCAGTAAAGCGTTGTCGCCGGATCCACCGCCGTGCGCGGATCGTATCGAGCAAAAACCTTAACCGCCAGCGCGTTCAGGTCGTCCGCGCTCCGAACCGAGCCGGCGTCCACGCCCCCGTAGATCGCGCTCTCGAAATCCGTCTCTTGCGCCGAGCCGAAGACCTGGAACGTCGCATCCTCCAAGAAATAGTTCAGGTAATACGCTCGTTGTTCGTCGTTGGGGGCGATCCGGTAGAGATGATCGAGAAAAAGCAGCTCGTTGAAAATCGCAAACGACTCGAACATAAACGAAGGGCCGAGGTTATAAGCCGCGATCGGTTGGTTGCGACTCATGAAATCGCGATGCACCGCATGGCCGGACTCGTGAGCGACGGCACGCATGGATCTGACGGAGCCGGTGTAGCCGCCGAAGTAGACGGCTGAATCTAAGCCCGCGAACCCGAGCGAAAAGCCGGTAGCGTCGCATTCCGAAGCGGTGCAGATCTCGAGGCGGCGGCTCTTTGCGTCGAGCAATGCGGCATAAGCGCTGGCGTATTCGTCGCCCATCGGCTGCTCGGCAGCCAGGATGACCGGAATCGCATCCGCGATTGCAAGCGCCGCAGGGGAAAAACCCGGCTTCGGCGCGAGCGCCGCAACGGCTCGGTACCGAGCATAGGCGTTCGACGCGCGAACGGCCGTCAACGTTCGCTCGACCGAGCCCCGTGGGATCGCCTTATCGAAGTACGAAGCCTGCGCAGCGCCGTCGAATCCGCGCAGTCGCGCAACACCGTTTCGCGCGGCCGCGATCGAGACGAGCAGCGCCGCATAAGCCTCTTGATTGCCGGCAATCGAATCGGACGATTTACGCAGCCGCTTGTACGTTGCGGCTGCGGCATCTAATACCGGTGTGACGGTGAGATCGACTGCCCGCTGCTGCGCCAGGTTTAGCCGATGGTCGGCCCTCGCCAGCGAATCCTCGAGAAGATACCGGTATGGAGCGAGCGATGCCGCGCGCGACATCGCCTCGATGCGCGACGAACCGAGCTGCTGCGCTGTCTGCGCGACTCGGTCGCTGAGATGATCCTGCAGCAGACCGAGCGCATCGTCGGCCTTGGCGTCGGCGGTATCGCTATCGTTCTCTTCAGCGCGAAGGTACACGTAGATATCGTGCCGCTCCAAGCGCTCGAGCAGTCTGTCGTACTCTTCGAGCCACCGCCGCATTGCGTCCGTACGCTCGGGCGTCGCCGATCTTATGAAGGCGCCGGCTTCGGCCTTGAGCGTCGCGCGGCTCGCCGCCTCGACTGAAGGGCTCGAGAAATAATGCGCTTGATCGATTTCGTATCGTTCGCTCGACGCCGCCCCGAGTGCGAGCAAGGCCGCCATCGTCCCGATCAAAACCCTCATGCAAGATCTTGTAAGATCGCGCCCGCCGCGCGTTTGCCGGGAAAGCCGCTGACGCACCCACCGGGGTGCGCGCCCGATCCGCATAGATACAGGTTGCGCAACGGTGTACGCGTCGCGAACCGATCTTGGTAGATCTGACCGGGCAGCAGTTCACCGTGGAAAATATGTCCGCCGACTAAACCAAAGCGCGACTCCAAATCCGGCGGGGCCAGCACCTGGCGCGATTCGATTGCATTGGGCAGGTTCGGCGCGTAACGCGCCAGGATCGCGACGATCTTCTCGGCCGCGGCCTCGCGCTTGCCTTCCGGCCAGCCGCCGGCACGATCGTACGGAAAGTATTGCGCGAAGATCGAGAGGATGTGCTTGCCGCGCGGCGCGAGCGATGAATCGGTCGGCGTCTGAAGGAAACACTCGATCAGCGGCTCCTCGCTTTCGCCGTCGCGGCGCGCGTCGAAATAGGCCTTTTCGAGATACGCGATCGACGGCGCAACGTGGATCGTCGCGAAATGATGCGCCTGCGGATCGGTTCCGGGGCGGCAGGTGAAGTTCGGTAGCTCGCCGAGCGCGAGATTCAGCTTCAGCGATGGTCCGATGCTCTTCCACTCCTCGACCTTGGCTGCGAATGCAGCGTCGAAGAGTGATGCGTCGAGCAGTTCGAAGAACGTCGTGCGCGGATGCGCGTTTGACGCCACCGCGCGCGCCCGCACGGTTTTTGCCCCAACCTCGACTCCACACGCCCGACCCTCGTCTATCGCGATAGACTCGACTGCCGCGTCCGCAAAAATCTCGGCGCCGTAGGAACGTGCGGCCGAAGCGAGCGCCTGAGAGACCGAACCCATGCCGCCGCGCACGTACGCCCACGCTCCCTGCGTTCCCAGCAACCGTCCGGCAAGATGATGTGCGAGGACGTATCCAGTCCCCGCATCGTGCGGACCGAGGTAAGTACCGATCAGTCCGTCGTTGACCAGTTCCGCTTGGAGAACCGGCGTCTGAACGTAGCGCTCGACCAGATCGGCGGCCGAGCCGCGCAGCAGCGTCTGCGTCTCCGAATCAAAGCATTCGAAACTCGGAGCATCGTCGGAGAACGAGTCGAAGAGCGCTCGGCCCAAACGATCGGTCCGTTCGACGTATGCCTCGTAGCCGGCGACGTCGCGCGGATTAAAGGCCGCAATCTCGCGCGCATTGCGTTCGCGGTCGGTGCTCATGAGCAGCGATCGCCCGTCGAGCAGCGGCGAGAAGGCATACGGGTCCTTGCGATAATACGTAAGGCCGCGCTGGCGCAGCCCGAGTTCTTCGACGAGCCATGGATCGAGCAAGCTGCAGACGTACGACGCGGAAGATACGGTGTACCCGGGCCAGATGTCGGTCTCGCTGACCGCAGCGCCACCGAGTCGATCTCGGCGCTCGAAGACCGCGACGGAGCGCCCCGCCTTGGCCAATAACGCCGCGCACGCCAGCCCGTTGTGGCCGGCGCCAATCACGACGGCGTCGTAAGAGTCTTTAGGGTAAGCTACTTCAGCGATACGACGGCCGGGATGCGAAGCAATCCCGGCAATAGACCGGCTTGTCGCCGCGAGGATTGAACGGCACCTCGGCAACTCCGCCGCAGTTGCTGCACGTCGCGGTGAACATCTCACGCGGCCGCCCGGTCCGCTCGCCGCCCCCTCCTCCTGCGCCGGCGCCGCTCGAACGCATCTGCTTGCGCGCTTGGCGGCAATCGGGGCAGCGATTCGGTTTGTTCTGGAAACCCTTTTGCTCGTAAAAGCGCTGTTCGCCCGAACTGAAGACAAACTGGCGTCCACAGTCTACACAGTTGAGCATTTCATCAACGTACACGAAACGAGAAACTCCTTAGACTCTGCGACGGTGTGGGCTTCTAAACCCGGGGGAACCGAGATTCCGACCACGTGACGAGAGTAGCATTGTGTGGGCGCTTCTGCGACCTCGGCCATGCCGGTCCCTGCCTCCTCCCGTGCGTGTCATCCCGAGCGGAGCGGAACGTCCTGAGCTTGTCGAAGGGCGCGGAGTCGACGGGCGAAGGGCGAAGCGCCACATCGTGGCCGAAACGATCCCCGACGTGATCGAGCCCGCCTCGCTCGCTGACTATTTCGAAGTGATGACACGAGCAGTTTTCCAAGCAGGCGTGAGCTGGAAGCAAATCGCCGCACACTGGGACGCTTACCGCGACGCGTTCTCCGACTTCGACCCCGCCCGCGTCGCCGCGTACGACGACGTCGACGTCGAGCGCGTGCTGGAAACGCCCGGAATCCTGCGCATGCCTCGCAAGGTTCGCGCGACGATCGCCGACGCGGTCGCGATGCTCGAAGCCGAACGCCAGTACGCCGGCTTCGAAGCGTACCTGCATTCGTTCCTATCGTACGAAGCGCTAGCCAAGGACATCAAGCGGCGCTTTACCCTGATGGGCGATATGAACGTCTGGTACTTCCTCTTCCGCACCGGCCAGCCCGTGCCGCGTTTCGAATCGTGGGTGGCAACAATACGCGGCGACCATCCGCGGATGCGCGAAATGGTCGAGCGCGCCCGCCGGAAAGGACGCTCGCGGGAGTCCTTAGGGTGACGGCGCGGGAGACGGCGACGAACGCGGAGCGGGGCGAACCAAGTAGATGCCCAGACTCGGCGCGTAGTTCAGTTCGGGAATCGGCTTGCCGTCGAATCCGCGCGCTGTGAGTTCTTCGGCCGTCGTGGCGGCAACGCGTCCGCAGATCATCATCGCCGGAATAACCGTCGCATCGCCGGGCTGCAGTTCGTACCAGGTGCCCGATTTTGCGGTGTGCGGGGTGATCGTCCAGCTCGGCGTTGCGGCGCCGCTTGCGAAGTGGCCCTTCAGCTCAGTGAACCCTTGTGTGGCGAGGTTGCGCACTTCGCCGACGCACGAAGACGTCGTGCGAATTTCGAACGGATCCTTCGGCGGCGTCGCCGGCAGCTTGTAGAGACGAAACATTTCCTGACCGGCCTGCGGCTGGCGTGCAACGAAGTAGAGGCCGACCGCCGGCATGAAGTTGAGTTGCGGCACGAAGAAGAGCGGGCTCGCCGCCGCGTAGAGCTTGCGCTGTGCCACGTCGTCGGCGCGCGCGATGTGGAGCGACATGCAGCCCGCGAGAGCGCGTAGAATGCCCGTGCCTTTTGGCGTTATCGCAATCGCGTAGGTCGCGCCGAGGCCGTGATAGGTGAGCGTCGCGTCGCTGAGCGCGGGCGCCGGCATCGTCGCAGGATAACCGGCGGCGGTGCGCGCCGCTTCGATCTGTGCGACGAAGGCCTTAAGCTCGGCCGCGAGCTGTCGCGCTTTCGCTCCGTTTTCGCTGCTGCAGGTCGTTGGGTTGGCCGCCACTGCGAACGGGTCAGCCGGCGGCGTCTGCGGCAACGGCGAGAAGAGCGATTGCAAACCACGGCCGCCCCCGCCCGGTCCGCCGCCGCCAGGACTGCCAGGTCCGCTTGCTGCGGGACCGCCCCCAGGTCCGCCTCCGCCGTAGAAGCCTCCGCCGCTGCCGCGCGGTCTAAAGGTCGAGGCGGTCTGCGACGAGACGCCTTGTCCGAACTTCGCCGAGTAGGTCAGTGAATACGACCGCGGCGTCAGCGGGCGAGCGATGTTGGCGATGACGTCACCGCCGGCCGTCGTAAACGGCACCGCATTGACCGGGCTTGCGAATACCCCGCCGAATGCGTTGGTGATGTTTGTCGCCGCGAACGTAACCGTTCCGTGCGTGAGTTGCGCGGTGACGCCCGCGTCGTACGTCGTATAAGCCGGCAGATTGTTCGGATTGTTTGCGCTGACGTGTTGGGCGTCCGCCAGCCACTCAAGCATCGAGTGCGGCGCCTTGTAATCCAAAACGATTCCCGCCTTCTGCAACGGCACGTTCGGGAGCTGCTCTCCGGGGATCGTTATCGACCATGGGTTCGCGAAGAGATAACTATCCGATGCGGCCTGTGCGCCGGTAAGATTGTAATACGGCTCGACGACGAGATTGCCGAGCGTAATGAATCCCGTCAGTGAGGCGCCTTGGTAGAGCCGCTGCACGCCGGCGATCGGCGTCATCATGTAGAGCTGCTGAGGCATAAAAGCTGTCAACGGAGCTCCGTTGCAGCCTGCGGGCGAATTATACACCGACGCAACCTCTTCAAGATAACCGGGCGGCAGTGCGCCGAGCTGGTTCAAGACGTAACCGTTGACGTAGACGGGCAACAGGACGCCGTTTTGCACCTGCCGGTAGAGCGTCAACGAAACGTTACCGCCATGGAGCTGGTGCGTATAGCTGACTCGCACGGAATTTGACGAGCTGTTCTGCGGTTCTTCACCGGGCGCGTTGCCGAACGCGACCTTCCCCGCGCAGTCGAAGCGCAGCGATGCCGGATCGCTGAGCGCTTGGAGTCTCCCCGCAGTCGCGGCCGCGCCGCCCAAGGTAAACGATCCGCTATATGTGTCGCGTGTGGTGGGCCGCCAGGTCGCGCCGACGCTGCCCAACTCCGATATGCCGGTGTTGCCCGTCGCGGCGCTGAAGCCGCCCGATCCAAAGAGCGTCAACTTATCACTCGAGTGAATGGTGTCGGTCGCCTGTACAACGTCGTACTGCGTCGTCTCGGCGCCATTGTAGAATTCTTCCGCCTCCGGGACTAGCGGCGTCGTCGTGAACTGCGACGACGTCCCGTAGGCCTGGAACGAGATCGTGTGGCGCTGCTGCGCGGGAAGCGTCGCGTTGAGAACGTAACCGGTCGACCGCGTAGCGGTCGAGAAACCGGTCGGCGCCGGCTCGCCGTTGACGAACCGGGCTAGCTGGTTCAAGACGCTGCCCGAGTCGAGTGAGAACACCGACGTTTGAAGCTGCGTCGCCCCGATCAGCGCGCTATCCGACAGCGAGTAGAGCTGGACGTTGCTGTTGTCGGTGTTGTTCGGCCCGTAGCCGCACGGCAGCGTCGTCGCCGGATCGCCATTGTAGCGAAGACAAACAATGTTCGTGTTTCGCGTCGAGTTCATGAACATGCCGCTGAGCGAATTGTTGTCGCCGAACTCATAACGCGCCGAGAGGATGTTCCCCGAGATCGTGCTGTCGCCATCGTGGACGTAATCGAGGCCGCTTGCGTCGGTATAGAGATCTCCGTCGACGAGGCTTGGATTGAGCCGATTGACCGTCTGCACCGCCAGGCCCAGCTTTCCGTCCGATCCGGTCTCGGCGATCGAGTAATTGTAGCGACCGTAGCTTCCAGTCGAAATCTGAATCTGGGATATCCAGCTCAGCGTCGGCTGCAGGGTGCTGAAATTCACCGAACCGCCGAGGCCACCGAGCGTTGCGCCCGCGTGCACCGACGCGCCTTGAAAGAGATCGGTCGCGAAACCGCCGAGGTTTCCGGTCGATCCCGGGGCGTTGAGTGGAATGCCATCGAGTGTGAGCTGCGTCTGCGACGGGTCGTGACCTTCGAGCGAAATAGTTTGCGTCGCGTCGCTGTCGTCGCTCGAAGTCGAGACCGTTACGCCCGAGAGCTTGTTGAGCGCGTCGGCTAAATCGGTCGAAAGCCTTCGTTGCGGCGAGTTCTGATCGATGCTCGTCGAGGAAATGGTCGCCGACGCCTTGGCCGTCACTTGTCCAATGACTTTCAAGCCGCCCGTTGCCAAAGCGAGTGAAAACGAAACGGTTACGATTCGGCCGTCGAGGACCTCGAACGAAGCGGACGTTAGACTCGTGTAATCCCGCCGCACGATGCGGGCTCGGTAAATGCCGTCGGGAACATCGGTGAAAACGACCTTGCCGTTCTTTCCTGTGATCTCCGAAGCGATCACCGGGCCGTCCAACAGCACTCGTGCGAGTTCGAGCGGTTGCTTGGTAGATGCGTCGACTACGACGATATCGATTTCACCGGAATCCGACTGGGCTATGGCGTTCGGGGTTACCGCCGCCAATAGCAAAAGCAGCGAAACTGCGGCTGCTGTGCTCCGTCGTGGCGACATGTCCGAACGATTATAGAAAACGCTCGCGCAAAACGCCTGAAGCTAGCCTGTGAATCTCCGTGTCGTAGCGGGGGATGCCTAGATTGTAATCGTCACAGCGGTGCCTTGACCGAGCGCGCTGTCGATTGAGATCTCGCCCCCGGCACGTTCGACGGCGCGCTTCGCAATCGCGAGGCCGAGACCCGTCCCGGCGATTTCGCCGCGCCGGTCACCTCTGTAAAATCGCTCGAAGGCGTGAAGACGCTCCGACTCCGACATCCCGGGACCTTCATCGCTCACTGTGATGACGGCGTGGCCGTTCGTCCGCGCGGCCCGCAGATGAATCGGCGCCTCCGGCGCATACTTCAGCGCGTTCTCGATCACGTTCCAGACCGCTTCGCCAAGCTCGCCTCGATCGGCCGCGATCGTTTTGACGTTATCGACGCTGTAATCGATCATCCGGTGGTCGTCCAACCGCCGGGCGGCTTCGCACTGGCTGCGTAGCAGCTCGACAACGTCGATTTGTTCGATCTGGGGAGCCGCTTCGGAATCGAGGCGCGCCAAGCGCATTAACCGGTCGATCAAACCGCGCATGTGCTCTTTCTCGAGCGACATCGTCGCGAGGATCTGCCGCGCGATCCGCGGTTCTTCGATTGCGCCGCGCCGCAGCACGTCGATATATCCGGCAATCACGGTGAGCGGAGTTCGAAGCTCGTGCGACGCGTCCGCGGCAAACTGACGCATCCGCTCTTCGGCGTGGCGCCTATGATCGATCGCGGTCGCAACGCTCGCGACGGCGTCGTTGAAGGCGCCCGTCAGCGACGCTATCTCGTCGCCCCCGGCCATCACGAAACGGCGCTGGGTATAGTCACCGTCGGCCAAGGCTCTGAGCGAGTCGCTCACTTCGTTGATCGGACGGAGCGATTGCTGCGCGAAGAGCCGGCCCACAAACCACGAGAGCAGAATCGCCGCCAGCGCGATCGTCAGGACGATGCGCCAGTACGGAACGAGCGAAACGAGCAAGAGCGGAAACGAGCGCTCAAAGCCGACGTAACCACCCTCCACGGAGGTAAGCGAGATCGGCTCGAGCGGCTGGTCGGGCGGCGGCGCAAGTCCGCCGCGGTAGGTATAGACCCGCAACGTTCCATGCGACGAGTGGATCGTCGTGACTTGAGCTCCGTGCAGCGACCGCGGGATGAAATGCTGCATTCCGCCGGCCGCCAGTACACCCGCAAGCACTTTGGGGCGCAGCGTCTTGTCCCCGGCAAGATACCGCCCCTTCAAATCGTAGACGGTGACGCGCAAACCAATCCCGCTCAAGGCGTTAACGATATCGGGCGCCGCTTGCGCGAGCGTCATGCCTTCTCGCCGGGATTGATCGACGAGAATGCGGGCTTCTTCGTGCTTGGCGATCATGACGTCGCCGGAGAACTGCTGGAGCTCGAAGACGAGCGCGATCGAAGAGGCGAGGATGACGATCAGGACCGTTACGCCGAGCAACACGGCGTAGAGAGCGGAGAGTCGCGCTGCGAGCTTCACGCTACGTGGCCTTTGTTATTGCGAGAGCCCATATCCGACGCCGCGCACGGTCCGAATGAACGAACCGGGCTCGCCGGGGCGATCTACCTTTGCTCGCAGATAGGAGATGTAGGTCTCAACGATGTTTGGGCCGCCTTCAAAGTCGTGCCCCCAAACGATTTCAAGAAGATGGTCCTTGCTGAAGACGCGCCGCGGCTCGCGCATAAACACCTCCAGCAGATCGAACTCTCGCTGGGTGAATTCGAGCGGCTCTTTGCCACGCCACGCTTCGCGCGTAGCGGGGTTGATCGAGATGTCGCGCCACCGCAGCACGTTCTCCTCGATCAGCTGAGGCCGTCGCAGTTTCGCCTGAAGGCGCGCGATCAGCTCCTCGAAGATGAACGGCTTGACGAGATAGTCGTCGGCTCCCGAGCTGAGGGATCGAACTTTGTCTTCGGTCCCGCCTTTGGCTGTGAGCATGAGAATCGGCGCTTGCGTGATCTCGCGCAGCCGCGGCAGTAGCGTCACGCCGTCGATCTTCGGCATCATGATGTCGAGCACGATAAGCTCTGGATCGAAGACCTTGACGAGCTCGAGAGCGGCTAAGCCATCCGTGGCGGTCCGCACCTCATAGCCTTCGCGGGAGAGTCCCAGTTCTAACATCTCGCGCACCATGCGGTCGTCGTCTATAACCGCAACGCGGGCATTGGGCATATGCATTTCTACGCTGCATCGTGCGTTCTTACCCTTGGAAGCACCTGAACGGCCGTCCGGTTCAACGAAGCTAGGCCGCGCGGACCGGGGAACGCCAGCGCTCCAGACGCTGACCCGAGACCAACGCCGCCTGTCCAATAGCCGCGAGGGGATGCGATAGAACCTGGACGCCCCGCTCGGCCAGAAAAGCGTTGGTCGCCTCGTCCGGGACCCAGTGCGCAAAAACGTGGACTTCCGACGTCCCGGTGGCCTCGGCGAGGGTCGCGATTACCTCGCCAAGCCCGCACTCGCGGGTGGCCACCAGCCGGCGGACAACCTCGGCTTGGAACCGAGCACCGCTCCACCCGGCCGCTACTATAAGGATGCGCGAGAGCTGACCGAGCTGGACGGCCTCAAAATCGACCAGCGCTGCCTTGAGGCTCGCGGCCAATCCCGGAGCGGGCTGGGCGTGGAGGGTGGCGCCGGCGATGGTCGCCGATGGCCCTGAGGTCAGGAGCGCCCCCGCGCCAATAAAGTACTCGTCCATGCCCCGATCCTGACATGGACGAGTGCCAACTGGGTGGCGCACAACTGCGCGCGCCACTAAAAAGAGCGCCTAGAGACTTTTTTGAGCTAGAAGGGATCAGGCGGCGTAATAGCTAGAGCGATGAAAAGCGCGACGAGCAGACTAAGCATTTTTACCTCCCCACACTGCAAAAGAGATTAGGGGTGTACGCACCCGCACCCGTCTAGTCCTGGGCCCGAGGCAGTTCGTTTCGTGTTAAATCAGTCCGCGCAGGCGAGCCACGTTGATTGCTTCCAATCGGCTATGACAGTCAAGTTTAGCAATTGCACTTGCGACGTGCACTCGTATCGTATGGACGCTGCGATCAGTTTCAATCGCTATTTCCTTCGGCACAAGCCCTCCAGCCAAAAATCGAAGAACGTCGCGTTCTGATGCCGTGAGAACGCTAAGACGCTCATCTACGGCGAAACGTTCGTTCATTTTTTGGCAAACCGCGCCGAGCATACGAGCAACATCACAATACCCAAGCTCAGTTAGCTTCTTGATTGAATCCGCTACCTCAGGTAAACCACTTCCGCTCCGGCGCCGCACCGCGCGCAGGACATCTCTTGCGATTTTCACCGCGACATCCTGGATCGGGTCATCGGCAGACAAGCGGCGCAGGATGTGGTCGGCATTTGTTAGCCGTCCATTGACGCACTCGGCTAACACACAAAATACCTGGCACATGGTTATTGCTCGGCGATCGAACCGGCCCGAAGTCGTGAGACCCGATACATTATCCAGCACCGCCTTAACCTGCGCGACCGAAGTGTCCCGACGACCATCGAGGGCCAGGAAAAGCCCATATTGAGCCCCCGAACACACGTTGTCAACACCGCAACGCATTTCGGCCCAGCATGTTGACAACAGCCCGTGCGCCTCACCGAATCGGCCCTCCCAGGCGAGCCGCACCGCTCTAAAGACTGTAATATAGCGGTTAGCCAAGTCGTCCGTCCTAAGCCCTGCCAACTGTTGCTCGATCGCAAGACTCCGACTGGCGTCGGCACTTCGCATGCGCGCGCTCAACATCTGAAGCAGCGCCGTTTGGAGCGCAAATGCGTCACCAGCCTTTCTCGCCGCGTCTGCCGATGCTTCCGCATACTGGAGCTGCCGGTCCACGTCGTCTTCCTCGTGCAACGATAGATTCGAAAGGACCGCATATGTCCGGCTCGCGACGCTGAAGAAGTGCAGGTCTGACGCTAAGTCGCTTGCCTGCGTCAGCTTTTGAAATGCACCGCTAATATTACCCTCATGCCGGTTAACGATCCCAAGGTGGTGGAGTATGCGCGCGCGCGCAGCCTCAACATCCACCTCCGGCAATAGACTTTCGATTGTTTCAATCGCGACTTTCGCGGCGGAAAGGTCCCCAGATATCGCTTGCCTTGCCGCTATCAGTGAGAGAGCTTCGGCCCTGTAAGTGGGTCGCTGCTTTTCATCATCCGCTACAGAGTCAAGTACGTCTCGGACGTCTCGTCCTTGATTCCCGATCAGCGAAGCAAGGCGCAAGCTCGTAGTCGCCACGAGGTCGCGGTCGTCGGCTGCCCGGGAGATCGCGCGGCGAAGCAAGGATTCGGCTCGAGCGGACTTGCCGGCTATTGCCTGTAAGGCTCCCTGCAGAGCCAGCACCGAAGCGTTCTCGCGGCGTGTCTTCTCGTCGAGCGCTTCGACGGCGCGCGCGACGACGTCGCCACGTGCACGCTCCAACAGATCGAGACCATGGCGTTCGAGCAGCCGCACGACGTCGTGCGCCGAGCCTGACGCAACATACGACATAATCGCGTGCTCGACGTCACCACCGGCTTCCAGCGCACGCGCGGCCCGCTCGTGCACGGCCTGCTGCGAGCGCTTTCCCGCGAGCGCGGTTTCGCGACGGAGGAAGTCGCGAAAGAGGTCGTGGCACTGGTAAATACCGGGCGACTCTTCGTAAATAAATGCCGTTCGTTCGCGAAGGCGCTCGACGATCGTAAAGGCGCGGTCGAAGCCCGCTCGCTCGAGCACGCGTACGTCGATGACCGGCAGCACAACCGCGACGTCAAGCAGACCGCGCTCGTCGGCATCGAGAGCGGCATAGACTTGCTCGGCGAGCAGTCGATAGATCATCTCGCGCGTAATCGCTGAGACGTTCCGCAGCTCCGACGACCGGATCGACGTGCGCAAGGCGAACGTCATCGCCGCCGGCCATCCTTCGGTCAGCGCGAGTAGCTCGGTAAGCTCCTCGTCACGGATCACCAGCCCCAGCCCGCGTGCCGCTTCGCGCGCCTCGCCGAGCGTGAACCGCAGGTCTTGCTCGTCGATGGCTAAGTCGGCATCGCGATAGGCAAGCCAGGTGCCGATGGGAAGGCCGGTCGTCGAACGCGACGCGAGAATCCACCGGATTTTCCCTTTCGTGCGCTCTATCAGCGACGTCAAAAACCGTGCGACTTCCGGATCGTCGTCGGCGAGATGGAGGTCGTCGATGGCGATGACACCGGCGAACGACTCAAGGTGTGCGTGTAACCAACTGGCGAGCTCGCCGGCTCGGTTTGCCGAACCCGTGCTTCGCTCGTACGCGCCGGCAAGCGATGTTATCGCGTGCGGCGCGCTCTCCCGCAGCGACTCCGTGAAGCCTCGCAAAAACCCAAGCAGCGTTACATGTTCGGCGCGCAATGCGAAACGAATACTCGGCTCTCGTATCGTGCCCAGATATTGCCGAAGCGCGACCGATTTGCCGTAGCCCGCCGGAGCGATCAAGAGAGTGATCGAACAGGCCTCCGAGGTCGCCAATCGTTCGCCTAAACGCGGTCGCTCGATCGGCGCGGCAGCCGCGCCGTCGCTTCGCTCCTCACGCTGCAACAGATCGACCATTACGGCAGAACTGGAAAGACCAGCACGACCTGCTCCTTGCCCAACGCATTCGTTTTAAAGAGTACCCCGCGATGACCGAAACGACTACTGCTGTCCGCTAGTATCTGCCGGGATTGGGAACGTTACCTTTCCCGACAAGCTTGCTCAGGAAGTACGCGAGTAGCGCACCTTCCCAGTTCAAGCGTCGTTCGAGCCAAGCGTGCTGCACGGGACAGGTGATCTCGCCGAGTTCTAACACCATGCTCGCGTCGCTCGCGTCCACCTGCCGATATGCGTAATACTCGCGGAGTCCCGCCGTAAAGTTACTCGGTTGGAATCCGTACGGCCAATACGAGCCGTAGAGCGTGCGCCACGCGGCAGCGGCCGGAGCATCAGCCTTATGCGCGTAGCCGATTGAGGCAGTGCTGCTGCACGGCGGAGCGGAGCCGTCGAAGTGAATGAAGACGGCGGCGCGCACGCGATACATGCCCTCGAAATCGGCGGGCAATCGGGCCACGGTGACGCCGTACTGGCGCAGAATCCGCGTCGCCGCATCGGCAACGACTGGCGTCCAGGCTCGCTCGCCGCGCGCGCCGAGGTTGCAATGGTGGTGGGGAAAATGGGCGCAGCTCGCGGGGCGCCCTTCGTGACCCGCCGAGATCAGCACGTCGTACGTAAAAAGCGAAGCCGCTAAAACTAGGCTCACCATGCGGCCACGCGGTCACCAGCCGCCCGAAGCGCCGCCACCCCCAAAACCACCCCCTCCCGCCGAGAATCCGCCGCCGAAGCCTCCACCACCCGAACCGCCGCCGCCGAACGAAGAAAAAGCGCCGCCGAGGAATGCCCCTCGCGCGCCGCCGCGCGTCACGAGATAACCGACGCGCCGCATTACCAGCAGTTGGATGAGGATCGGAAAAATGATGAAAATCACGACAATCGCGATCACCACCCAGACCTCCGCATTCGCACTCGCCGTAGTCGCCGCACCGGGCGGTGGCGTGACACCCTTATACGACGGCGAGATCGTGGTCAGCATCGCGGCAACGCCGCTCGACACGGCCCCGTCCACGTCACCGGAGCGCATGCGGGGTCTGATGATGTCCCTGATGATCCGAGACGAGTCCGCGTCGGTGAGAACGCTCTCCAATCCGTAGCCGACGTCTATTCGTATCTTGTGATCCTGCATGAAGAGAAACAGCACGGCGCCGTCGTCGTGGCCACGGCGGCCGATCTTCCAACGATCGGCAGTCTCGTCGGTCCACGTCTCCAGCGGAATGTCGCCGGTCGTTTGTCCGATCCAGACGATTACCTGATGCCCCGTCGCCGTCTCGTACGCATGAAGTTCGTTTTCGACCGACGCCCGCGTTGCGCTCGAGAGCGCGCCGGCGTCGTCGGTGACGTAGTGATCGGGCGTCGGCGGTATCTTGAAATCGGCCGCGACGCCGAGCATCCACGTGAACGCGAGTGCCGCGATCATTCGGCGGCCTCCAAGAAGTGCTCGTGCACCGCCTCGCCGATCCGGTCTACGGCGTAAAGTATCCCCTCAAAAAGCTGGCCGCGCGCGAAGTAGGGTTGGCTCTTCTTCACCAAGTCGTTCCAGAAGTCGTCGCCGACTCGCTCGTGCAGCGCGCGGTCGCCAAGGATCGCGAAGCGGCGCGCCTTGGGTGCAACCAAAATCAAGGCTGCGTTTTCCGCCTCGTGCCGGTGGAGTCCGGCGCGCTCGAACTCGTACTTGGCGCGTCCGAACGCATCCACCGTCTTGTCCAAAACGACGCGGACCGCGATCCGGCTCGTCGTGCCATCTTCGGCGTCGCGAATCGCTGCAGCGATGGCATCGCGCTGCTCGCGGTTCATGGAGAGAAGTTCACCGCCGGCGCTTGAGCCGCTCCCGGCTGCGCCTGAAAGTAGGGTTTCTCGTTGAAGCGGCTGCCGAACATGCCGGCGATAAGGACCGTCGGAACCGTGTCACGCTTTGTATTGAAGGCCCGAGCAACGTCGTTATATTTCTTGCGTTCGAAAGCGATGCGGTTTTCGGTGCCCTCGAGCTGCGCCTGAAGCGTTTGAAAGTTCTCGGTGGCTTTGAGCTGCGGATAGTTTTCCACGACCGCGAGCAATCGCGAGAGCGAGGCCCCGAGCGTATCCTGTGCCTGTGCATACTTTGCGAAATCCTGCGGGTTGTTTACGGCGTTTTGCACGACGCCCGGCGGAAGCTGACCGACGCTTGCGCGCGCCCTGGCAACCGCTTCGTACGTGCTCGACTCAAAGCCGGCCGCGCCTTTGACGGTGGCCACCAGGTTGGGAACGAGGTCAGCCCGCCGTTGGTAGACGTTCTGCACTTGTCCCCATTGGGCGTCGACCGCTTGGCCTAAGGAGACGAGCCCGTTGTAAACGCTGGCCATCCAAAGCGCGATGCCTACGACGAGCGCTATGACGACCACCGGGCCGAGATATGAAGGACGTTGCTGCATAGCGTGGCAAATGCGCCGCCATGCGGCCCGCCCCTCCATCGGTGGCTCTTTTGCTGCGGGCGCTGCTGGCGGCTATTCCGCTGGCGGCGCTGAGCATTGCGATCCCGCTGGTCAATCGGGTCGAGCCACGGATCTTCGGCGTACCCTTTCTGCTCAGCTGGATCGTGGCGTGGGTGGTGCTCACGCCGGGCTTCCTCTGGACGATCGGCCGTCTGGAGCGCCACTGGTGAGCGGCGCCGCGGTTGCCTTGACCATCGTGGCGGTCGTCGTTTTCGGGACGATCGCGTTCGCGCTGCTGAGCGTGCGTCGTATCAAGATGGATCCGCAGCAGTATATCGTCGGCGGCCGCTCTTTCGGCACGATCTTTCTTTGGGTGCTGCTGGCCGGCGAGATCTACACCACCTTCACGTTTCTCGGTATCGCCGGACTCTCGTACTCCCAAGGCGCGCCGGGATTCTACGTGATGGCCTACGGTACGTGCGCGTACATCATGGGGTATTTTATAACTCCCTTAGTCTGGAAGGTTGGCAAGGACGCCAATCTCCTCACCGGGCCGGACTTCTTCGAGACGCGCTACAACAGCCGCTGGCTCGGCATCGCCACCGCGGTTCTGATGTTCGTGATGATCGTACCCTACGTTGCAATTCAACTCAGCGGGCTGCAGATTCTTTTGCAAATCGCGGGCTACGGCGCCTTCAATGCGACAGCAGCGGTTTGCGTTTCGTTTTTGATCTTGGCGTTCTTCGTTTTCAGCGCGGGTCTGCGCGGCACCGCTTGGGCGAGCATCGTCAAGGACGTCTTGGTCTTGGCCGCCGTAACTTTTGCGGGCATCGCAATTCCGGTGCGCTTCTTCGGCTCGCCGAGCGGCATGTTGACGCGAATGCTCGAGACTCACCCGCACATGCTCGTACTTCCACTCGGTAGCGCGTACCATGGAACGATTTGGTTCGCGTCTACCGTGCTGCTTTCGGCCATCGGCTTCTTCATGGGCCCGCAGTCCTTCAATGCCATTTACAGCGCGCGCAGTGGCGATTCGCTTCGCCGCAACGCGATGCTTTTGCCGTTCTATCAGTGTTTCCTGAGTCTAATGATCTTCGCCGGATTGTCGGCAGCACTGATCGTTCCGGGCTTAAAGGGTCCGAACGTCGACCAATCGTTCATGCTGGTCGTTGCCCGCTACTTTCCCGCATGGGTTCTCGGGTTCGTCGCATCGGCCGGAGCGCTCGCAGCACTCGTGCCGGCGTCCGCGCTGCTGCTTGCCGGTGCCAGCGTCATCACGAAGAACGTGGCCGCAGACGCGTTCGGGATTGCGACCGGCGACAAGGCGCAAACACAACTGACGCGCTTTTTGGTCCTCGTCGTGGCGGTGCTCGCTCTGGGAGTGTGGCTCGTCGCCGGGAAGACCGTCGTCGAACTTCTCTTGCTCTACTACAACGGCATCACGCAGTTCGCACCGGGTGTCGTAGCTACGTTCGTTTCACGCCGCGTGACTGCGTGGGCGGTCGGCGTCGGCATCGCAACCGGACTACTCGTCGCCGTGCCGCTCGCAGCGCTCAACGTCAGCCCGCTCGGACTCAATCCCGGTTTCGTCGGCTTGGTCGCCAACGTAGTAGTGATGGCCGTCATCTCACTGGCGACGCGGCCCGCGACGCTCGTCGGCCCCGCTTGGCGAAAAGCATCCGGATAAAAGTCGAACGGCCCCGCACTTGCGAGGCCGTTCTCTTACTGAAGCGAGTGTCGAGCGCTACAGGTCTTCGGGGTTGATGCCCTTCAGACGGTCGTACTGCGTTTTCTTCGGACCAGCATGGGGACTCGTGTGGTCTTCGTACTCGCCCTCATACTGCACGGTAAGCGGCTCTCGATTGCGTTCGTAGGCAGTGACGAGCCGGCTCATCCCGTCGCCGTTTCCGCCGCCGCCCATGACTTCGGCGAGGGCCGCGTCATCGGCGGTCATCGTAGTGTACGGCAACTCGTACTCGTGGCGCGGCCGTCCGTCGTCGTCGACGTCCTGCCCTTCGGGCACGATGTCAACGTTCCGATAGCGCGACATTCCGGTACCGGCCGGAATCAGCTTGCCGATGATGACGTTCTCCTTGAGCCCGAGCAACGGATCGTACTTGCCCTTGATCGCGGCATCGGTCAGCACGCGCGTCGTCTCTTGGAAGCTCGCCGCCGATAAGAACGATTCTGTCGCGAGCGAGGCCTTCGTGACGCCGAGCAACACCGGATTTGCGGTGGCGACTTCCTTGCCGGCCGCCTTCATCCGTTCGTTCGCCTCGTGGAACTGAGCCGCTTCGATGAGCTGACCCGGCAGCATCGGCGTATCGCCGCCCTCGACGATTTTCACCTTGCGCAGCATCGAGCGAACGATCACTTCGATGTGCTTGTCGTTGATGTCGACGCCTTGCGAGCGATAGACCTTCTGCACCTCCTGAACGAGGTAGTTCTGAAGCGCCGTCTCACCCTTGACGCGCAGAATGTCGTGGGGGTTGAGCGAACCCTCGTTGAACTGGTCGCCCGGCTCGACGTGCTGCCCCTCTTGCGCGAGCAAATGCGTGCCCGGCGGGATTTCGTACTCATGCTCGTCGCCGCCCGCATCGGTCACGAAAACGAGCCGCTTGTTCTTCTCGTCCCCGAGCCTGACGGTGCCGCTGACTTCGGCGATCGTTGCTTGTCCCTTCGGTTTGCGCGCCTCGAAGATCTCTTCGACGCGCGGCAGACCGGTGATGATGTCTTCGGTCGCGACGCCGCCGGTGTGGAACGTCCGCAGCGTGAGCTGCGTTCCCGGCTCGCCGATCGACTGTGCGGCGATGATGCCGACAGCCGTGCCGATGTCCGCGCGGCTTCCAGCCGCCAGATCGCGACCGTAGCAGAGCGAACAGACGCCGTACTTCGACTGGCAAGTGAGCACCGAACGGATCTTTACCTCGGCGACACCCGCATCAATGAGCGCTTTGGCCTTCTCTTCGTCAATCTCTTGGTTGCGCGTGACGATCGCGGTCGTGGGACGCTTGGGATCGAGCCGAATTTCCTCGGCCGCGCGTCGTCCGATGATGCGATCGGTAAGCGGTTCGATGATCTCTTTTCCGACGCGAATATCGCTGACCGTTATGCCGTTGCTCGTTCCGCAATCTTCCTCGCGGATGATTACGTCTTGAGCGACGTCAACGAGACGTCGCGTCAGATAGCCCGAGTCGGCCGTCCGCAGCGCCGTGTCGGCCAGACCCTTACGTGCGCCGTGCGTCGAGATGAAGTACTCGAGAACCGTCAGTCCTTCTTTCAAAGATGCCTTGACCGGAATCTCGAGAATTCGTCCCGACGGGTCGGACATCAGTCCGCGCATTCCGCCGAGCTGTTTGACTTGCGCTATCGAGCCGCGCGCTCCCGAGGTCGCCATCATGAAGACCGGATTGAGCGGGTTCTGCGAGGCCTGCATCGAGGTCGTGACCTCATCGGAGGCTTTCGACCAAACGTCAATCGTCTTGTTGTACTGTTCGTCTTGCGAGATGAAGCCTTGCTCGTAGAGCCGGTGCAGCTCGTCGACTTCGTCTTGCGCTTTGCCGACGATCTCGTCCTTATTCGGCGGAACGATGACGTCATTGATCGAGACGGTCGTTCCCGAGAGCGTTGCGTAGTGGAAGCCGAGGTCTTTGATTGCGTCGAGGAAGCGTGCCGTCTCGGAGTTGCCGTAGTGGCGATAGCAATCCGTGATGATCTTGCGCAAGCTGCCCTTGTCGATGATCTGATTCACGTAATCGTGATTCCATGGCTCGGGGAAAGCCATGTTGAAGATCGCGCGGCCCACGGTCGTCCTGATCAGGTCGCCTTTCCAGCGCACGTAGATCCACTCTTGAAGGCCGATCTGCTTGGTTTCGTATGCCGTAATCGCCTCTTTAGCGTCGAAGAACGTGGGAATCGACCCAGGCCCGCCGGCAGCCGGCGCGTTTTTATTCGTCGCCCGTTCAACGCGTTCGTACTCGTCGAGAATCTCGGCTTTCGCCGGTCCCGCATACTGGTCGCGATGGAACGTCAGATAGTAGAGGCCCAAAACCATGTCTTGGGTCGGAATCGAAACCGGGTTGCCGTATGCCGGCAGCAGGATGTTATTCGACGAGAGCATCAAGATGCGCGCCTCTGCCTGCGCTCCCGCGGAGAGCGGCAGATGCACGGCCATCTGGTCGCCGTCGAAGTCGGCATTATACGGCGTACACACGAGTGGATGCAGATGGATCGCTTTGCCCTCGACGAGCACCGGCTCGAACGCCTGAATTCCCAGACGGTGAAGCGTCGGCGCGCGATTGAGCAGCACGGGGTGCTCTTTGATGACCTCTTCGAGCACGTCCCAAACCTCCGGGCGCACGCGCTCGACCATCCGCTTCGCACTCTTGATGTTGTGCGCGAGCCCTCGGTCGACGAGCTTCTTCATTACAAACGGCTTGAAGAGCTCGAGCGCCATCTCTTTCGGCAGGCCGCACTGGTGCAGCTTGAGCGTCGGACCGACGACGATAACCGATCGTCCCGAGTAATCGACCCGCTTGCCGAGCAAGTTCTGTCGGAACCGGCCCTGCTTCCCTTTGAGAATGTCGGAGAGCGATTTGAGCGGACGATTATTCGGACCGGTCACCGGACGTCCGCGACGCCCGTTGTCGATCAGCGCATCAACTGCCTCCTGGAGCATCCGCTTCTCGTTTTTGATGATAATCTCGGGCGCGTTGAGCTCCAGCAGCCGCTTGAGGCGGTTGTTGCGGTTGATGACGCGGCGGTAAAGATCGTTCAAGTCGGAGGTAGCGAAACGGCCGCCGTCGAGCTGAACCATCGGTCGCAGCTCGGGCGCGATGACCGGAACGGCGGCGAGCACCATCCACTCCGGACGGTTGCCGCTTGAAAGGAAGGCTTCGACGACTTCGAGGCGCTTGATCGCCTTCAGTCGCTTTTGTCCGCTCGTCTCCTTGAACTCTTTGCGGAGGTCTTCTTGGAGCTTGCGCAGGTTGAGGTCGCGCAGCAGCTCGCGAATCGCCTCGGCACCCATCCCGGCCTTGAAGCGATTGCCGAACTTCTCACGCGCCTCGCGATATTTTTGCTCTGAGAGGACTTCGCGTTTGGTCAGCGTCGTGTCGCCCGGATCGATGACGACGTATGCCGCAAAGTAGATGACCTTCTCGAGTTGGCGCGGCGACATGTCGAGCAGAATGCCGATTCGGCTGGGCACGCCCTTGAGATACCAGATGTGGCTTACGGGGGTCGCAAGCTCGATATGGCCCATGCGCTCGCGGCGCACCTTTGCGCGCGTGATCTCGACGCCGCAGCGGTCGCAGATCATGCCCTTAAAGCGGATTCGCTTGTACTTGCCGCAGTGGCACTCCCAGTCTTTGGTGGGGCCGAAGATCTTCTCGCAAAAGAGACCGTCGCGCTCGGGCTTGAGGGTGCGGTAGTTGATCGTCTCGGGCTTCTTTACTTCGCCGAACGACCAAGCACGAATTTGCTCAGGCGATGCCAGCCCGATACGCATTGCGTCGAAGTTGTTGACGTCGATGAGATTCAAAGGAAGGGACTCCATCTGGCCCGCCGCTGCCGCCGCTTACGCAGGGAAAACGCGTCTCACGTCGTCACGTAAGGGTTCCCACCGTCGCCGCTGGCAATGGGCACAGGCAGCGATTCTACCACAATAAACCCGTGAATGTCACCAGCCGTTTCATCCGGCCCGGCGCTCGCCTGCGATTCTTCATACCACCCCCGGGTACGTTCTCGGTATGAGAATAGGAATTGTCGGTTCTGACGAGCGTGCGACGGCGATCGGGCAGCTGATGCGCAGCGGGGGCCACCATGTAACGTTCGCCGACCCGGCCGGTCTGGAGCGCGCGAGGCGCGCGGCCGTCACGGTGGGCGTGCGCGAAGAGAGCCCGTATCGGCAGGCCATGTGCTCCGACCTGCTAGTCCTGGCGGTCCCCCGCAGGCAGATCGACCGAGCGGTGATGGCCATGGGCTCGGGCGCCGAGGCGGTCATTGTCGATGCGGTCGAGGACGAACGCGGAAACGCCTCACGCAGCGGCGCCGAAATGCTGGCGCACAAGCTGGATACTCATCGAGTCGTCCGGGCGTTGATCCACATACCGCAGTCCGGCTCGAACGTTCAAATCTGCGGCGACGACGCGAACTCGAAGGTCTTACTGGATCGCGCCCTCCACGCGTGCGGGTGCATCACGACCGACCGGGGCGGCCTTTCGAACGCCGCCGAGCTCGAGGCCCCGGCAACGGCCGCTTAGGGGCGAGTCTCCTTCCCGACCAGCGTGATCCGCTTGATATCGTCGTCGCCGGCGTCGAATTCGGCGATGGCGGTATCAAGACTGGGGCGCATCGCGAAGAGACCTGCGATGTGAGCCACGTCGAAAAGTCGCAAAACGGACCCGGTCGGTTGCGTCACGACGAGCTTTGGAACGAAATTTCGCAGCTTCACCAGCTCTGAGAGCGCCGTCGAGTCCATATACGCGGTACGACTTAAGTCGACGATCACGACCGGGTCGCGCATGGCGACTTCGAACGCATCGGCCAGCCGCAACTGGTCCGCCAGGTCGAACTCGCCGTCGAGCGCAACGACGGTCACCCCCGGCGAAATTGCCGCGGGTTCAGCCTGATCCATAGATCTCACCGTACACCTCCCACCGGCGGCCCGTCTGTCGGGAACAGTACAGAAGGGGCTGGCCGCCAAAAGCCCTGTTCCGTATGAGCGACGCACCCAGCCCAAATATTGCCCAGAAGCTCGGCGCCGAAGCGATCGGCACTTTTCTTGTTACCGCTACGGCGATCGGCGTCGACATCTTCTACTACAGCGGTGAGCACGTCGATTTTGTCTCGCGATGGCTGGCGCGCGGCTTTATTACGGCAGCAGCGATCTACGCATTCTCGGAGACGTCCGGCGCGCACCTCAATCCGGCGGTAACGGTCGGCTTTGCGCTGCGTCGCATCTTTCCGCTGCCGATGGCGTTTGCCTACGTGGCCGCGCAGTTCGCCGGCAGCTTCGTCGCTGCGGGGCTCTTTCTGGCGCTCTTCGGGCCGGCAAATCTGGCGCTGGGCACCAGTCATCCCGGCTCGCACTTTTCGCAGCCAATCGCGGCGATCTGCGAAATGGTGCTCACTTTCGCCGTGATGCTGGTAATCTTGATGACCGCTCAGGAGCAGGCCGCGGTCGGCAAACAAGCCGCGCTCGCTGTTGGGTTCGTCGTCGCCGCGTGCGGATTTGCGGCCGGTCCGATCAGCGGCGCGTCGATGAATCCGGCTCGGACGATTGCTCCGCAGCTGCTCGCGGGTGAGCTCGGCAACGTTTGGATTTATATCGCCGGTCCGCTCATCGGCGCGGCGCTCGCGGTCGGGGTCCATACGCTGCTCTCCGGACCGCCTTCAAAGGGAGCGCGCAAGGCGGCGACGGGCAAATAGTGCTTTGTTGCCGCGCAAAGCCGCCTCGACAATTACGACCGCTTGCGCTTTGGTACTTTGGCGCCGGAGCGGCGAGCCTCGCTCAAGCCGATCGCGATGGCTTGCTTGCGGCTCTTCACCTTCTTGCCCGAGCGGCCCGATTTGAGCTTACCGCTCTTCATCTCGTGCATAGCTCGCTCGACTTTCTTCTGCGCCTTCGGGCCGTACTTTCGCCCGGACTTTTTGCGCGAGCTCGACTTTTTACGTGCCGGCATCTCAGCAACTCCTTTCCTTCAGCAATACAACGCTAAACGCGCAGGCCTCGTCCCGTGATCAGGTTGACGATCACCAATATCAGAACCACCACCAAGAGTATGTGAATGAGCCCTCCACCAACGTGAAGCAAAAACCCAATCAACCAAAAGAAGAACAGTATGACGATGATCGTCCACAGTATGCCTACCATTTAACCTCCTACGAAGCTCCCTTGATCATATTGGAGCCAGTCTACCCCAATCTTGGGTAAATCGAACCAAGACTCTTCTCGGCGCGGCTTGTCATCTCTATTGAGTTCGTAGGCAAGACGCAGCGGGCTCCTCGCGAAGACTTGAAAGGAAGCGTATGAGGCAGCCAGACCCGCACGGGCGCGAGCCCGATTCCGGCGAAACGAAACTCGATTCCGTTCGGTCGGTCATGACGCGCATGACCGACGTGCTCTGGCAAGCCGATGCAGAGGGTAGAGTGACCCGCATCGTCCCTTGCCGGCCTTCCATTCCGGTCGGCGCCGGCGAGCTGGACGAGACCGAAGTCGAGCAGATTCAGCAGCTTTGGCATAAGTCTGCTCGTTGCGCGGAACGCTTCAGTGCAATCTACCACGTGCGGGACGCGGGCGGTGCCCCGCGCACGTTTCTTATGCGCGCCGTCCCGGTTCTCGACGAGTTTGATGCCGTGCTCTTTTGGTCGGGAATTGCGGCGGAAACCGACGGACAGGCGGAGGCTGACACACGCTTCATCTCCGAAGCCGCCGCCGTGTTAGCGTCGTCGCTCAATCGCGCGACGATCGTTAATCGTCTCGTCCAGACCTCCGTCGATCACTTCTGCGATCTCTGCGCCGTCCAAACGTTCGACGACGACGGCTCGATGAGCGTCGAAGGAATCGCCATGCGTCGCAACACCCGGCAGATCGGTGCCGGCGCACTCAAAGAAGACGCCGAGGTCGTCGCGCGGACGCGAAAGCCGCTGCTTATCGGCCGGACGCAGGTGGCCCGCTCGACGATCGTCGTTCCGCTCTTCGTGGGCACGAGCTGCATCGGCACGCTGAGCTTTCTCGAATCCGAGCGATTAAGCGCTTTTGCGGCGCACGACCTCGAGGTCGCCGTCGTCGTCGCTCGGCAACTTGCCACGGCCCTTGAAAACATCAGGGTCTTCGAGCGTGAACGTCGCGCCACCGATCGTTTCCGCCTCTTGGCGCGGATCACCGAACGCCTCTTCACCACGCTCGATCGTGCAAAGATGCTCGAGTTCTTGCTAGACGAGCTTTGCAAACGTCTCGCAGATTATGCGGTCGCCGCCACCGTTACCGACGGACGGATGCGCGTGCTCGCCGCCCTGGGCACGAAAGCGCCGTTTCGCGAAGACGCGGCGCAAGAGATCATCGTTGCGCTCCGCAAGCGGCGTTCGATTATGATCGGAAAGACTGCCGAGGGTGGACATCGGGCCGAGTTCGCGGGTGGTCCGCTTTACGAATCGACACCGCCGCGATCGTGGGTCATGGTGCCGCTCCTCGCCGGAGACACGACGTTCGGCGCGCTGATCTGCTGCTCCAACGTACATACCTACGATGCCGGCGAGCTCGAGCTGATCGAAGAAATCGGCCGGCGTGCCTCCCTGGCACTCGAGCACGCCGAAAGCTTTGCTCGCGAGCGCCGCCTGATCCAAACGTTGCAGCAGGCAACGCTGCCGACACGATTGGCAACGGTCGAAGGTGCGACACTGAGCGCCGTCTACCGGCCGGCGGCCTCCGGCGTACTGGTCGGCGGCGATTGGTACGATGCCTTCGATCTCGACGAGCACCGCGTGCTGTTAACCGTTGGCGACGTCACCGGACACGGGCTCGAAGCATCAATCGTGATGGGCAAGCTCCGCCACGCGATCAACGTCGTTGCGATGTACGAACCCGACCCGGTGCGAATTCTCGACGCAGCCGAACGAATTCTGCTGCGACGCTACCCCGATTCGGTCGCCACCGCATTTGTCACCATCTTTGACGCCCAGCGGCGCACAATCACCTATGCCAATGCGGGCCATCCATACCCGTTCTTACGCCGCAGCGACGGTTCGCTCGAAGAGTTGCGGGCCGACGGGCTTCCGCTCGGCCTTCGTTCGTTCGGGCCATCGCATAAGGCTCGAACGAATCCGATCGGCGATGCTTCGCTTCTGGCGTTTTTCACGGACGGACTGACTGAGGCGACGCGCGACGTGCTCGCCGGAGAGCGGCTGGTGCGTCAGGCGCTGCGCACTGACGCTGTCGGGTACGTTGAGAATCCGGCCGAGTTCCTCGAGGCATTCTGCCTGCGCGATCAATCGCACGATGACGTCGCGATTCTGCTGGTCAACTTCGTCCAGTCGCGGCGGTGGACGGTTGACTCGCTCGATAGCCGCGCCGCTCGCCTTGCACGGCGCGAGTTTCTCGCCTGCCTTGCCGCCGAGGCACAGCCGGGTAGCGACCTGAGCGCGGCCGAACTAATCTTCGGCGAACTCGCTGCGAACGTCGCGCAGCACGCTGGTGGGTTGATCGACGTCGCGCTCGAGTGGCGTGGTAACGCGGTGCTCCATATGATAGATCGCGGGCAAGGCTATACAGGCGCCGAGCGGCGCCTAGCCGATCCGCTCACCGAGCGCGGTCGTGGGCTGTGGCTGATTCAGCAACTCGGTGCCCAGCTCACCGTGGAGCAGCTCCCGAGGTTCGGTACGCACGTCCGCGCCGTCTTGCCCGTCGTCGCTGCTCGTGAGCCGGCGCCTTAGTAGAAAGCGCTCTTTGCGGGTATAGCATTCTCGTATGATGGAGAATACTGCCTCGGGGCCGCGCTATATCGCACTATCCGGCGAATACGATCTCGCTCGTAGGGAAGAGCTCTCCTCCGCTTTGGCCGTAATTACCAACGGCGCGCCGGTCACCATCGACATGCGCCAAGTTACTTACATCGATTCGACGTTCCTCACCGAGGTGACCGCGATGCGATTGCGTCGCGAAGAGCGTCCCGTGACCCTCCTCGGCGTTGCGCCGAATATCGCCCGCATCTTCATGTTGGCGAAGCTCGACCGATTCTTCGTCTTTCGCTAGTCGCTGCCGGGTTCGGGCCGTTTGTGGGTATCATCATCCCATGAGAGCAACCTGGAAACCTCATGAAAAGCATGGCCGCTTGACGCGTCGGAGCGATCTGCCCGCTAGCGTTTACGCCTTCCCGAAGGAACGCAAAGAGCCGCTGACCGACGCCCGGCACGTGCGCAACGCCGCCGCGCGCTTCGATCAAGTGATCGGCGTCTCGGACGGCGACCGCGCGCTGGCGTTCGCAAACATCAAAAAAGCGGCCAACCACTACGGCGTCGACCTTTCCGAGGCGTCCGCGCAAGATTTTGGGGTTCATCCCCAGCGCAATCGCAAGCAGAACGCTCGCCGGGGTGCGGCAACGCGCAAGCGTACCGGCGTCGCGAAGCGGGCAGCCCGCAAGGGCGTGGCCACGCGCAAGCGCACCGGCGCCGCCAAAAGCGCAGCGCGCAAGACGGTCGCGACCCGTAAGAAAGTCAAGCGTTAGCGGTCTTTTGCAGGCGGGCCGCCCTAGGTTTTCAGCCTCTGAAGCTCGACGACGCAAAATCCCAGCGCGTCCACGTCAACGGCTAAGCCGCGTGCGAGTTCGCGACCTTCGACGTTCTCGCGATACGACCACTCCCCGAGAAGGCTCGTAAAATAACGTACGTGGTAGCGGCCGTTCAGCGACCGCGCGAACCGAAGGGGCGTCGTGATCGTGCGCGACGCCGTGTTGCCCATGAAGATCACATAGTCTCTGCCGCGCTGGAGCGCGATCTCGGTAACGTCGTCACCGAGCTGCAGCATCGGCGTGACGTCCCGATCGAAGGTTTGAAGACGTAACCCGGTAACGCATTCGAAGTTCGCGTAGAGCGTCGGCTCGGGAAGGCGCGCCGCAAACCACGTCAGCGACCTGCCGCGAACCGGCACGTTGCGGGCGCCAATCCACTTCCATTGCGGGGCCAACCGCGGGTTGCACGAAATCAAATCGCCGCGTACGTCGAGACCGCACGCGCCTTCGATCGCCGCCCACACGTAGCGCGGTGGATACCAGGGCGAGAGCATCATGCCTTGATTCGCCAGGGTTTCGCCGTGGAGCCACTCGGAAAACTGGCCCGGCACCGTATTGTGACGTCCCGGATCGCGCGAATAGTGCTGGAAACTGGCGCCGAGAGCATATGCCATGAAGCCGGAGTTGAAACGCGCGGCAGCGAGAGCGAAGTTGAACGTCATGCCGACCCAAACGCCGCCGAGCAACCCCCAACTCTGAATCGGGTTATACTCGAGGTCGTCGCGAGGCACGGTCCGGATGCCGGCATCGGTCCAAAACGCGGGCACGCTCAAACGGCTGATGATGCGCGCAGCGGTATCGTGGTCCGCCACGCCGCAGATAACGGGGAAAAGCATGTCGCAGGTCACGTTCGATCGCGGCGTGCCGTCGACGTCGATGTTTAAATAGTAAAGCCCTGTTTCTGGGTCGAGAAGGTAACGATTTATCGCGGCCCGTAGCGCGACCGCCTCGCGCGCGAAACGTTGCTTGTCCTTCTTCTTCCCGAGGGCATCGCCCATCGCCGCCATCGTGACGAAGGCCAAATAGCACTCCGAATTTATTTCGGTCGAGGCTCCCGAAATTCGATAGTCGTCGATGATGTTGCGCCAACCGACGATCCCCCAGTCGGCGGTGCTGGTCGCCGTACACCAGACGAGCCCGCGCGCGTCCCGCTGCGTCAGCAGATATTCCGCCGCGTGTTTGGCGGCTGCGTATCCCTCGCGTAAGAACTCGAGATCTTTTGTGACGTGGTAGTGATGACCGAGCGCCAAGATGACCAGCGGCGTATCGTCGTTGACGTTAAGCCCGTAATCGCTTGGCTCGCCCGTACGGACGTCGTAATATTCGACAATCTTTCCACTTCGCTCCGCGTTGCGAAGATACCACCGCAGCGATTCTCTCGAAAACTCCGGGGTTACGTAGTCGGAACCCATCACGAACGCGGCGGTGTCTCGCCCAACGCTGTTGTTGGTACGCGTCGGGTCGTTGACGAAGCACCAGCCGGTTGGCGCATACAGCTCGGTCCGCAGCATGTTCGCTTTGGCCCAGAGCACGCCGCGGTTAACGGTGGGATCGGGCGTGACGACGATCGTGCGTCCTAGAACCTTTTCGTAGTGACGGCGCGTCTCCGCAAGCGCGGCCGGTGCTGCCGGAGCCCTCGCGTAAACGCGGCGCGCGCCTTGAGCGCCCTCCGGCGAGCCGGCGAGCGTGAACCAAAACCGACGCCGCGATCCCGGAGTGAGACGATGCCGGTGGTGGAGGAGCGCGATTGGGTCTGCGGCGTGACGCTCGACGGCGTTCGATAGCCTGCCGGCAAAATGCGGCCGGTTTAGCTTGCCGTGGTCGGTTGTCACCTCGAAGCTTGACGCGATCCTCGACGAACCGATCGCGCGTCCCTGGTTGCGCGCCGACGCGTTGGTCGCAACCACGGCACGAATGGCGGGAGCGTAGGCCGCATGCACGTCGCGCGTGGTGTTGCCACGCAACAGCGCCCCCATAAGGCTATCGAAAACGCGCGATTCCTGCGACTCGTTGCGAATCTCCACCATCATGTACGCGATCAGCGGATCCACGTGGTTGCCGTCGGGCATGGTGTTGAGCAGGAAGAGCTTCTCCACGACAGTCACGCCGTCGTCGATGCGATAGGTGTATTCCTGAAAGTCGGGATGGATTCCAAACTTTCCGTCGATCTTCGGGCGTGCGGCCCCGGTCGGGCCGTCCCAAAACTGGATTGAGATACCGCTCAGCAGCGTGACGCCCAGATCGCTCGAGTAAAACTTCTCGATCGCGCCCGAGGCTTTGATGACGATCGCGCCCTTCGGACCGCCGAGCGTGCTGCCGACCGCGAGATCCGTGTCGTCAACTTCGTATACCGAGATGCGTTCGCCAGAACCGAAAATCCGCGCCGTCACGACGAAGGCGATTGCTTGCTTTAAAGGCGCGCTCCTTCCAACCGCCAAATCGCAGTGCGTGCTTCTGCTAGGGATCGAAACGTCGTGTGACGACACCGCCGCCGCGGTCGTGCGTGACGGGTCACGCGTTCTTTCGAGTGTCGCGACGAATCAAGACGCTTTTCACGCAAAGTACGGCGGCATCGTTCCGGAGATCGCGAGCCGCAGGCATGTGGCGCTGCTCTCGGCGGCGGTAGAAGATGCGCTTGCACGCGCCGAGACCTCATTCAAAGAGGTCGACGCAATCGCGGTAACCGCCGGTCCCGGATTGATCGGCAGCCTCGTCGTCGGCGTAGCTGCCGCCAAAGCCTATGCCTTTGCCCTGCAACGGCCGCTCTACGCCGTCAACCACCTGCACGGACACGTCTTCGCGCCTTTCCTCGATCGCGATGACGAGCCGCCTTATCCGTTCCTCTCGCTGCTGGTTTCGGGGGGCCATTCGCAGCTGGTTAAGGTGGAATCGGCGACGTGCATGCGGGTCTTAGGGCGGACGCACGACGACGCCGCGGGCGAAGCTTACGATAAGACCGCGCGTCTGCTCGGCCTACCGTATCCTGGCGGACCCGCGCTTGACGCGATGGCGCAGCGTGGCAACGCCCGCGCCTATTCCTTTCCGCGACATCGCCCGGGCGGCGACTCGCTGGATCTTTCGTTTTCGGGGCTCAAAACGTCGGTGCGCTACTTTTTGGAGTCGCAGCCCGGCCGCGACGCCAAGCCGGAGGACGTTGCGGCATCGTTTCAAGCCGCCGTCGTCGACGTGCTGATGGCCCGTTTGCAAGCCGCCTACGAACGCGATCGTTATAACGCCGTCGTTCTCTCGGGCGGCGTCGCCGCAAACTCAGCCTTGCAAGCCGCGTTTCGCGCGTGGACGCAGAGCCGCGGAATCGCCGCGTTCGTCCCGCTACCTAAATACTGCACCGACAACGCGGCGATGATCGCTGCCGCCGCCTATTACCAACGCGGCGCGGTGCTCACCGATCCGCTCACGCTCTGCGCAGACCCAAACTTGCCATTCTAGCCGGCGTTCTGTTTTTTAATCGCGGTCGGAGGGACTCGAACCCCCAACCTACAGGTTCGAAGCCTGGTGCTCTATCCATTGAGCTACGACCGCGCGTACAAATCACGTCTCGTTGCCGGCAGATCGACCGAGCCGGCGGCGTCGGGTCTTGCAAGGAGCGATTGATAAACTCCTAGGCGGCCGACGGAAAAACCTTGCGCGCTGCCGGCAAAGTAGAGTCGCCAAAGGCGGTAGCTTGTCTCGCCGGCTGCCGCGACGGCGGCCTCACGATTGCGCTCCAGATTCGAAAGCCAAGCGCGCAGAGTGCGCGTGTAATGCTCGCGCAGGTTCTCGACGCCGCGCACTTCGAAACCGGCGCGCTCGGCAAAGCGTAGTGCATCCGAAACCGGAACGAGCTCGCCGTCGGGGAAAATGAAGTGCCCCATGAAGCCCGTTGATTTCCAGCTGCGCTCGCCGCTCTGATCGGCAATCGCGTGATTGAGAAACAATCCTCCCGGTCGTAACGCGTCGTAAGCCGCGCGAAAGTACTCGGCAAACTTCGAGCGGCCCACGTGCTCGAACATCCCGATGCTGACGATCTTGTCAAACAGCTCGCCGCGCAGCTCACGGTAATCGCGCAACTCGACGCGCGCAAACGCCGTGACGCCGGCCGCTGCGATGCGCCGTTGCGCCTCATCGCGCTGCGGACGGCTCAGCGTGATACCGAGCGCCTGCGCCCCGAGCTTTGCCGCCCGGATGACCAGTGCACCCCAACCGCAGCCGACGTCGAGCAGACGTTCGCCGGGACGCAGCCGCAGCTTGCGTAAGGTATAGTCAACCTTGGCCGATTGCGCATCCTCGAGCGAGTTGACGCCATCGTCCCAATAGGCGCACGAATAGACCATCTCGTTACCGAGAAAGCTGCGATAGAATTCCGCCGGCTGATCGTAGTGAAAACCGATTGCAGCTCGATCGCGAGCTCGCGAATGGACTCGTCCGCGAAGCTTGGCCTCGCGCAAGGACGGCGTGGCGATTCGCGGCAACCGCCGCCAACAAGACGAACGAGCCGGACGCTCGCGAGACCGCGCAGCGCCGCGCTCGCGCGCTCGAGCGAATCGACGGCGTGTTCGAGGTTGCCCTCGACGTCGAGCAGCCCGGCGCCGAAGGCGCGCCCAGCCGAAAGATCGAGCGGAGGCGTAAAAGCCGCCCGCAGCGCGCCCGGCAGATTGACCCGCAAGACGAATCGCTCGGCCTCGGCGCCGGGCACGCGGCTTCCGTCCCAAAGCTGGATCCCGAATTCACGGGCGTATGCCTCGCCAAAGAGTGCGTGCAGCGCCGCAAGCGCGATCCGCGCGTGCGGATCGCCCGACGCGAATCGCTCAGCGGTCAAACGCGACGATTTGGTTTGCTTCGCGATGGTTCGTCCAGAATCTCGATCCGTCGAAGGCGAGCGACCGCGCCGCAAACGGGATGCGCGCGAGATCTTCCGACGCATTGGAGCCGTTCGCGGAAACGCGCGTCAGAAAATACTCGCCGCTCTGTTCGTCATCGGTCGTCACGAGATAGAAGTTGCCATCCATATAGCACTGCCCGCAGATTTGGTGCGGAACGGCGATCTGACGCACGATATTACCGCGATCGTCGAGTCCGAGAATCCGCCGGTTGTACCACTGGCTCAAGTACAGGTACCGTCCGTCATAGCTGAGCTGCGACCCGGTCGCATCGGGACATTCGATCGAATCTTGCGTCTTGAATCCATGTCCCGGGACGAAGCGGCGAATCACGCGGTCGTCTTCTTCGCCAACGCCGCAGACGATGCGCAGCTCGTCGCCTAGAACCGTCATACCCCAGGGCTTGCCCGGAACCTTATTCTCCTCAATAACGGTCCATTGAAGAGGATTGATCGCGTACAAACGATCCGTCTCGATCGATCCCATCCAGAGCTTTTCGCCGTCGAAAGCAAGCGCCTGTGGGCGCGGCGCGGGCGACGGCAGCCGCAGCGCCTCGGTTACGTTGTGCACGCCGAGAGCATACGTCGTCAGCCCCTTACCACCTCCGATGCTCATAACGGTAGGCGAGCCTCATTAGGCGTTCGCTAGGACAGGATTCTGAACGGCTACTGCCGGAGCACCCAGCATGCCGATCGTTCCAGTAACGCAACCTCAGCCCGTCACCCCGGGCGGCGGATTCGATTACGTCGCGGTGGACGCCGCGCGCGGGCGAGTCTACGCCGCGCACGGCGGTGGCAGCGGCCTGCTCATCGCCGATGCCGCCACCGGCAAAGAGATCGGGATCGTTAAAGTTGGACCGATGGCGGGTGTCGCGGTCGATTCGAAGACGGGCCATGTTTTTACCGGAAACGGCGACGGGCGCTCCGTAAGCGAAGTCGACCCGGTCACGAAAACGATTCTACGAACGGTCGCCGTTGACGGTCCCGTCGATGCGATCGCCTACGACCCGGTCCTCGGACGCATCTACGCCGACGAAGACGACGGGACGCGCATCTTTGTCATCGATGCGGCAACCTTCAAACAGATCGCGGTCGTGGCACTGCCGGGCCACAAGCCCGAATACGTTCAGGTCGACCCCGAGACCCACAACGTCTATCAGAATATCTCGAGCGACGATACGTCGGTGAGCCGAATCGCCGTCATCGATCCGACGACGTTCAAGGTCGTCCGCTCGATTGCGACTCCTTTTATAAAGAGCAACCATCCCTTGCAGTACGATGCCGCCGATCACACGCTGCTGGTCGCAGGTGAGAACAACGTCTTAGCCGTCTTCGACCGCTCCGGCAAACTTCTGCACCGCGTGAGCTATCCGTCGCGGGTCGATCAATGCAGTTGGGACGCATCGCGCGCATGGCTCGCTTGCGCGGGAGGCGGCATAACGCTCTACTCGTACGACGGCAAGACCGATCCGAAGCTTCTCGCGACCCTTCCGATCGCGAAGGGCGTGCACACCACCGCTGTCGATCCGAAGACCGGCACGATCTGGGTCGTCTGGTCAGACCGCACGACGGGCGCGGCCTCGATTCAGGGCTTTACGTACAAACCGTAGTTAGGGCGACGGCGCCGGCGTTGGAATCTGGTTGCTGCAAAGCGCCGCGCTTGACATCACGGCCTTCGCCGCATCGTTCTCGCGCGTCGCGGTTGCGTCAATCGTCCACCGAAGCGCGTCGAGCAGTCGCGTCACGGGATTGTAACCGAGCGTCAAACCTGGGACATTCGCCAAGTCGATGTCGTACGGATTGGGTGGGAGCCCAGCGTAGTTCGGGTTCGCTTCGAGCGGGTTCGGCGCCGGCGTCGAGATCTTCGCGCTGGACGTGTCGGGCTGGCTAATCGAGCTGATATACGCCTCGCCGGCGTGCTGCAGGTCGGCCATCTGCTGCGTGTCCACGAATCCGCTGATGATGTCGAGTGAAGCATTCTGCGCGGCGAGCGCTTTGAGCAGCTTCTGGCGGATGTCTTGGAGTAGCTGGTCGTCCTCAGGGCGTCCCGTTCCGGTGCGAAGCGCGGGCGAATCGAGCGCCGTCTGAATCGCGATAATGTTGTTGGCGATCGGGCGGATCAGGTTCTCCATTCCCTGCAGCGCCATGTTCTGCGCCGGATTCGAGCCGCCGCCGGGGTCGCGCGTGACCGGATCGTTCCCGCTCGTGGTCGTCGACGGATCACTGCCATAGAGCCTTGCATCGTTGTATTGCTTGAAGAGAGCCGGGCTCTTCTTGATGGTCGTGTCGTTCTGCAGCATCATGCCGATCGCGGGCGCGATGTGCTCGTGCAGTTCGCCGCACAGCGGACGAGTGACGACGTGATAGATCGTCGGCGGCGGCGTAGCCGCAACCGCGAGCACTGTAACCATAAGCGCGACGACCGCTCGCAGCATTAAACCTCTCTACTGCTAGGACGCCCGGCGAGACCTGCCTGTGACGGCGAACGCTCAGCCGAGCGCCTCAAAGGTAGTGGCGCAACCAGTCGAGGATCAGGTGCAGGCGCTCGATCCGATGGATCGGCGAACCGGTACGCGAGAGGTCGTGGTTCTCGTCGGGGATCGCGACGTATTCAACGGTTCGACCCAGAATTTTCAGCGATGTGAACTCCTGAAGCGTCTGGTCTATCGGCGCGCGCGTATCTTCATCGGCGTGAAGAATCAAGACCGGCGTGTGCACGTTCTCGACGTACGTTAGGGGAGAGAACTTGGCGTAAGCTGCGCTCGCCGGGTCCCACGGCGGCCCCCACGTGTAGTAGCCGCCGCCCAGACCGTTCTTCGCCGCAAAGTCTGCGGCGAGATTCTCGCTTTGCAGGTTGCTGACGGCGCGCTCCGCGACCGCTACCTTATAACGGTCGGTGTGCGCTATCACCCAGAGCGTTGCGTATCCACCGTACGATCCGCCGAGCACGCCAAGTCGCGAAGCGTCGACGTCCGGACGGCGTACCGCCGCGTCCATCACCGCCTGCACGTCTTGGAAC
The DNA here is from genome assembly GCA_963748875.1 of Vulcanimicrobiota bacterium. Classification (GTDB taxonomy): domain Bacteria; phylum Vulcanimicrobiota; class Vulcanimicrobiia; order Vulcanimicrobiales; family Vulcanimicrobiaceae; genus Cybelea. Next base: position 2,146,502 of record CAVVKC010000001.1, on the reverse strand, counting down.
ATCGCGTCGCCGTAGTTGTTTTCAAGCGATTCTTCGAACGCGTACCCGTGACCGGTGCTTCCGGCCGGATCGGCAAAAACGACATTATATCCCATCGAAGTATAGACTTGAAACTCTTGGAAGAACGTCTCGCCGAACTGTGTCTCGGGACCACCGTGAATGTCGAGCAGCGTCGGGTGCTTCTCACCCGCGGCACCGGTCGTTGCCGGCATGAACCACGCCTGCACGGTATTGCCGGCCGGATCCTTGACGCTAAACTCCTGCGGCTTTGAGAGCGTCACCGACGCGAGATACGCGCCGTTGACGTTGGTGAGCTGCCGCGGCGAACCTCCTTTGACGTCGGCGACGTAGATGTCGGCAGGGTGCAAGAAGTCGCTGTAGAGATACGCGACCTTGCTGCCGTCGGTCGTGACGCTGCACGACCAGGCTTCGCCCTTAGGCGGGGTAACGTCCGTCATCGACCCGTTCGAGAGATCTACCGTCCGCAAATTCGAATAGCCCGGGCCGTCCACGTTGAGTACCGCTTGCGTACCATCCGGCAGCGGCGACCCACAGAGCCCGCCGCCCTCTTTCATGTCGGCGAGCAGCGTATCGCCCCAGCTGACCGTATCGTGCTGCGCGACCACGAGACGGTCGGAGCCGTCCGGCTTCGCGGAAACGAGCGCCGGCAGTTGCGCCGAGTCCTTCACGTCTCCGCTCAAGTAATAGACCCGCTGTCCGCCGTTTCCGAAGAACATACCGAAATTCACGGGCAGGGGCGACGCCACTTTTTGCATCGAGGAGCCTGTCGAAGGGATCGTATAGACGTCATTCGGGCCGGCGTCGACCGATTCGTACCGCAGCGAATCGAAGAGAATCGTCCGATCGTCGGGCGACCAGGCGTCGAACCCTTCCGAGTACCGGCCAGAAGTTAGCTGCACCGGATGCGAACCGTCGGCCGCGACCGTCCAAATGTGCTGGTGGTCGCGATACGTGTAGCCTTGTCCGTTGGTCTCAAAGAAGAGCTGGTCGATGACGTTGATGTCGCTCTTCTTCTGCGCGTCCTTCGGCGTGAAGCCGGCCTTGGCAAAATCGACGTACGCGTCATGCGCCGGGTCGGTATCGGTCACGCTGAGTGCGATCCGGTCTCCGGCGTGCGAAACGACCGGCGACGATACGCCTTGCTTAATGTGCGTGAGTTGCACGATCTCGCCGCTCGCCAGCGTATAGCGGTAGAGTTGCGGCTTCTGCTTTTCGACCGTTCGTACGAAGACGAAGCTGCGGCCATCGGGCATCCACGCGTAATCGCCGTCCCCGATCTTCTTCGTAACATTATGCGTCAAGTTTCCGCTCGACACGTCGACTAACTCAATCGTCCGGTCGTAGCCATTCTTAGGACCGTTCATGCGCGATGCCTCGACCAGCACGTGCTTGCCGTCGGGCGAGATGACCACGTTGCTCAAGAACGTGATCTTGAAGAGGTCCTCCGGTTGGACCGGGGCCGCCGCCGCCGCGGCCATCGGTAGAAGTCCGAGCATCAGGAATGCAAAAGCCGATAAACGCATGCACCTTGATTTTACGTCCCCTTGGCCGCGCCTGCATAGAAGATCACCTTGAAGATCGCTTGCGGCACGGTCGTCAGCGCGTTGGGATTGCCGTAGGCAATATAAAGCTCGCTGGTGCGCAGCCGCAGATGGTAGGCGATCGAAACGTTCGAGCAGTCCCCGATGCAATCGCCCCCGCCGTTGGGCAGCGGCGGATTTCCGATCACGCGGCGTAGCCCGATGGCAAACGAGGAATTGGGGCTGATCTGGTACGCATAGCTTAGGCTGTCGAACCATTGAATGTTGTCCGTCTGCGGCAGCGGCTGAGACTGATCGGTACTGTCAACGGCTAGCGTAAGCGCGCCTCGATTGCCGACCCGAATCGTCGTCGTACGAAACCACGTGTCGAGGCGGCCGGCTCCATACCGGCCCCCATTATACGAGATCTGAGTCGGATACGACGAGGGGCCGTGATACGGAAACTGTCCCGGATTATTGGTCTGCAATCCGCTGTCGTAGGTGAACTGAAATCCGCCGTTTTGTGAGATCGGCGTCAAGAGATCGTTGAATCGCCAGTAGTTCGAGCCCGTGAAGAACTGAAGGTCGAGGGCGTGCTTCGTCAAGATATCCACGAGAAGCTGATTATCGCTCTGCGCGATGCCATACAACGGCCCTTGGAACCGGTCGACGAATCCCGAGGCGCCGACCGATGCGAGGCTATCGTTGCTGTCGAAGTCCCAGATTTTTGCCACGTACAAAGCGTACCCGGCAATGCCTGGATGTGAGATGAAGCCGTCCGTCGGGTTGTAGTACTCCCCGATCTTTCGCGTCGCACCGAAAAATCCAAACGTTTGGTTCGACCAGCCGGCGCCGAACTCATAATACTGACTCTTGTCGGGTGCAAGAACGTTCGTTCCCGAGTTGTCGCCGTAGTTCGTGTACGCGTTGAAATGCTTGAGATCGGAATACGCAACGCCGGCCTCAGTGGTGCTATCGATGAACCCCGGCATGCTCACGGAGACGTGCTGAACGCTCGAGAACCAATTCGTGCCCGGCGACGTGTAATTGAGCGCGCTTGCAAAGTCGTTACGCTGGTCGCCGATCGCATCGAATGACGCAAAGCCGATCGGACCCTGCTTCCCTTCGACTGCATACCCTTGCGCCGGCGTCGGAATCGCAGGGGTGTAGAGCGATTGAATGTTCTGACAGGCGTTGCAGTTAAACTGATTGTAGAAGCTCGCGGCTTGTGTAAAGAACGGCCGCACCTCGTTTTGGTACCGCTGGAAGACGGTCGGCGCGATCGACTGCTGATCGAGCTCGACGTTCGAATAATCGGGATGGAAGGTCGAATAGAACGACGCGGTCGGCGTAATCGGAATCGAGAGATCGGCGCCGACGCGGGAGGTCGAACCGCCGATCGTCTTGCTCGCCGCCTCGCCGAGCGCGTAAAGTGCAGCACGCGGCTTCGGACGAGCGAAGCCGACGCTCAGCTGTGGTACCGTGATGCTGCCGGCGTGGGCGTAGTCGGCGTTCCCGTAGCTGTCGGGCTGCATCTGAACTGCGTTGTACGACCAAACCTGTTGTTCGCCCGTAGCGCGCACGTAACGCACGAACTGCGCTTTCCACACGCCGCCATGTGCGTTGCGGATCACGTCGAGCGGAATTCGCATCGTAACCGTATAACCGCCATTACGCGCAGATCCTTGCGACTCCCAGTTCGGCGAATAACCGGTGTTCTCGGAAGAGTATTCGTAATGAGTGCCGTTCGGGGTCGCGTAGAACTGATAGAAGTAACCGCTGATGCCGTTGGGCCACAAGTCCACCCAGACGGCGTCGTCGCTTCCTTGGCCGACGTCGTTAGTGTGCTGCACGGAGGTAATGGGTTCGCGCTGCGTCGCATCGAAGCGCAAGTAGAGCGCTTGGCCGTCGGTCGTGATCCAGGCCTTGGTCGGTTCGCTCGCCGGACGCGAGTGAACCGCGTCCCAGCCGAGCTGCACGCTGCCGGCCTGCGCCCAATCGGTTGCGACCGCGTTCGGGTCGAGCGACGGATCGGCCGATTTCGGAATGGCAACTGCAGGGTAGCCGAAGGCGCGTGCCGTCGAGGCCGCGATTGCGGCCGCGCACAGCAGCGAGCACACTCGGGAGCGCATTAGAGGATTGCGCCGTCCAAGCTGGAGCCGCTGATGCGCCGAAGCGTTGCGGCGTCGATTGGGTCACAGGTGTGGCGCTCGCGGCCGCCGGTGCAGACCAACGCTCCGCGCAGATCCGCACCCTGCAATTTCGCGCCGTGAAAATCGGCGCAGCCGATTCGCCCGTCTTCGTTTCGCGAACAGAGCCGCGAGTCTCGCAGATCGGCGTCACGCAGATCCGCGTTGACGAAATCCACTCCTTCTAGATCGGCTCCCGCCAACCGCGCGCCGCGAGCGTTTGCGTCGCGCAGATCGCTTCCGACGATCGAGATGCCCGCGAGGTTACGCCCTGCGAGCGAGGCGCCGCGGGCGTCGCAACCGACGCATTGCCACAGCAGCCCTCGAAGATCGGCGTCGTCGAGACCATTGGTGGCATCGCGGAGAACGACGCCGGTTAAGTTGGTAGATCCAAAACGAGCGCCATGCATCCGCGCGCCCGAAAAATCCGCGCCTGTAAGATTCGCCTCGCGCAGGTCCGCGCCGCGCAGGTCGGCATCGCGAAAATCGACGCCAACCAGCTGCGCACCCTGCAAGTTCGCGTCGCGCAGATCCGTACGCGCGAAATCGACGCCGACGTACGATGCGCCGGCAAGATCGGTGCCATGCAAGTCACGGCCCGCGAAGGAACATCCCGTGCAGTTTGTCGGGAGCCCGGCGATCACGGCCAGAATCAGCGCTATCATTCTTCCCTGTCCTCCACTTGTGGCAGCGATCGGGCGCGAGAAACCAGGCCTCCCAATCGCGAGGCGTTTTTAAAGGTCGGTCGTTACGAGCGCGCTACCCGCGCGCCGGTTGCTTATCGCTTCGGGTTTCGGTCGTTCGGAAGATCCATGCCGATCAGTTTCGTCCTTGAAAGGTCGACGTGCGTGAGGTCCACGCCGCCCAAGTCACACCCGCTGAGCGTCGCTCCCACGAAGTTTGCGCCGTCCAGTCGCGCCTTGCTGAAATCCATTCCGGTAAGCCGTGCGCCGGCGAAGTTCGCGCCGCGAAGATCCGCTTGCGAGAAATCGTCGCCGTTCGCGCGCACGTTCGAAAGGTCTAACCCGCTCATATTAGCGTGGCTGAAATCGCATCCGTTGCAGGTATTCAATACGTCGCGCATCTCGGCCGAAGTCAGTTGTGCGCGAGTGAACTGACAGCCATTGATGCGCGCCCCTTTGAAATCGGCGCCGCTAAGGTCGGCATCCGTAAAGTCGCACCCGATCAAATGGGCGTTGCGAAACGAAGCGTTGCGCAGATCGGCTTTGCTGAAATCAACCCCGTTGAAGTTCCCTCCGGAGAAGTTCGTGCCGACGAGCCGCGCCCCAGTGAGATCGACGCCTTCGTAGTTGACGCCGCGCAGGTCGCGTCCGGACCAATCGACGCGGCGATAATCGCAGCCGGTGCAGTTGCGTCCGCCGTCGCTGGACGATTGGGCAATGCCCGACGAGAGCGCCTGCGAGACGGCTTTGCTATAGGCGGTCTTCGCGGAGGCACTGGCGAGATTCATGCTGCGATCGATCTCTTGAGAGATCTCATGGCTGAGCTGAGCCGAGTCGACACCCGGCGCGTGAATCGTCATTTTCGGAATCGTGAGGCGTGTTCCAGGCACCGTCAGATGCGTCTCGGGCGCGTTCACGTGCGTTGCGGGTACGTCCACGCGCGTTGCGGGCGCGTTCGCGCGCGTTGCGGGCACCGTTGTTACCTGCTTTTCGAACACGACCACCTGTTTTTTGGGCTCCCCCGGCCGCGCGGGGGCCGCGACGTGCGGCGCCGGCAGATAGATAATCTTCGGTTTTAACGAGGGCACCGGCGCGGCTACGCTTTGACTCGTCGAAGCGACCGTAGCCGGGCTGACGCACGGCGCGGCGATGGAAGGTGCTACGACCGCTATCACCGCAGCGATTGCCCCGACCACGGCGACGGCAGCCGCGGCCGGCCCGAAGGCTAGGTTCGTCGCGATGTTTCGGCCGGCGCCGAGCAGACGCTCGATGCGCAGCGAAATATGTTTGCGCGTGGCGAAGACACCCGGCGCCGGGATTGCATGGCGCGGCCACGATGCGCTCTCAGCCATTTTCGTAAGGCAGAGCGCATATGGCCGCACTCGGCCGACGAACGAGAGGACCCAATCGTCGCACGCGACCTCGCGCTCGAGGTCGAGCTGCTGTCCGACGAACTGAGCTGCGGGATTCCATCCGAGCAGCGCGTTGATGAGGCGCTGCACGCCGTTCGTCCAATCGTCGGCTCGGCGCAAATGTGCGAGCTCGTGTAAACAGATCTGATCGACTTCCGGTTCCGAGAGCCGGTCGAGCAGCGAGTGCGGTATCAAAATCATCGCGTCGAAGAGCCCGACCGCGACCGGCACGTCGGTATCATCGCTAACGCAAAGCCTTACGTCGCGCGCACCCTTGTTCGCACGCAACCATTGCGGCATCGCATCGCGGTACTCGATCGGAAGCGGGAGCGCGTCGCGCTTGAGCTGTTCGAGCCGCCGCAGGCCGATTGCGAGCCTTACCAGCGCGTATCCGGCAAGAACCAGCCAGAGCGCAAAGATCCCCAAAGCCGCCGGTACCGGTACCGTAACGTGCAGCCGTCCGGGCAAGCGCGGGGATTCCTGCGACGACGCGGCCGTTGCCGCGCCGCGAACCTCTCGCCGCGGCGCGGAGGTGACGTGCGCGTAAACGCTGCGCAGGGGCACGGTCGCGGCAACGTGCGTCGTCGCAATCGGCTGCGACGGCGTAAAGAAGGCGAGCGTCGTTGCCACCGGCACGATGATGGCGGCCGCGAGCGTCGCGCTCCATACGGTGTAGCGCGTGGCCGCGTTGAGCTTGGGCCACGCGCGCAGCAACAGCCACACGCATAGGACGAGGAGCGCGTCCTGCCAGAGGGCGTTGATCGCGATTGCCGCGAGGGCGCTCGCGAACGTTATGAAGCCTTGATACAACTCACTCACTTCGCGGCTCCTCGTACTGTTCGATCAGGGCCTTCAGGCGTTGCAGCTCATCGTTTGAAGGACGTTCGGTCTCGATCAAGCGTAGCGCAAGCGTGCCCGCGCTGTTGTCAAAGAATTTTGAAAGCACGTGCCCGACCGCGTGGCCGGCTGCTTCCTCGCGCGCGACGAGCGGCCGGTAGACGAAGGCTCGTCCGGCCTCCGCGTGAGCGACGTACCCCTTTCGCTCGAGAATCCGCATCGTCGTCAGAACGCTGTTGTAAGCGAGCGGCGGGGGCGGCAGTGCAGACGTTACGTCGGCGACCGTCGCTTCCCGGAGCTGCCATAGAACCTCCATCAGCCGAAGCTCGGCTTCAGTAAGGGTGTTGGATCGCCGGCGCGCCATCCTTAGCGCCCCAGGTCCGGTCCCCAGCCTGGGAAGACCCGCGCCGGAGCAAAGCTGTCGGGCATTCTTACTCGTGTCCGGGCGGTCAGCGCGAGGTCCGAGGTCGTTAGGTCGGGCTTGCGAGTCATTGGGGCCTCCTTTGTTTCCTACTAAAGATTTAGTTGCATAATACTCCGCCGCTCTGGTCTTGTCAACTAATTATTTAGGATTAAAAGCCGGGCCTCGAAGGCGCGGGCGCCCCCCGTGCTGGGGGAAAGCCGAAACCGTCTGCCAATAAGGGAGGCTGAGTCAATCCCCAACGATCCCAAGGAGAAGCATTTGTTGGCGACGATCCGCGTTGCGCTTGCATTACTTGGCGCCGCCTTTCTAGCTGCATGCGGCAGCTCATACTCAACGGTTACGAGCGGTACGCCAACCCCTGGTCCGACCCCGACCCCCGGAGTCACGGCCCAATTCCCGATTCCGACCGCTTCGAGCCGCCCGCTGGGCATCGCGCTGGGAGCCGACGGTTTTCTTTGGATCACCGAAAACCGTCCCAGCAAGGTCGGACGGCTCGGTGGGGGCGGCAAAATCTCCGAGAACGTTACGCCGTCGGCCGACGCCGGCCCGATCGGCATCGCTTCGGGTCCGGGCCCCAATCTTAACCTTTGGTTCACCGAAGCGAACCGCCACGGCGTCGGGCAGATTACCGTCACCGGACCGCCGTACGTCGAGTTCACGCTGCCCGATCCCGCCGCCAGGCCGGTCGGAATCGCGCTCGGTTCCGACGGGAACATGTGGTTGACCGATCCCGGAACAAACTCGATCTGGCGCGTGCAACAACTTCGGGTCAAGCCGCACGTCGCGTTCACTCAATACCACCTGACCGGGAACGCGCAACCGCTCACCATTACGAACGGTTCCGACGGCGCGCTCTATTTCACCGAGCCCGGCACCGACAGCATTGGGCGCCTTCCGACCAGCGGCGGCCCGCTGAACGAATATAAATTGGCGAAGGGCTCGGGTCCGGCCGGAATCGCCCCCGGAAATGACAACGCCCTGTGGTTCACCGAGCAAAAGCGGCAAATGCTCGGAGTAATGTCAACCGGCGGAGTTTTGCTCGCAGAGTATCCGCTCAACGGAGCGATGACGCCCAACTCCCTCGTCCAAGGCGTAGACGGAAACTTCTATTTTACCGACACGGCCAAGAACCGGATCGGCCAGTTCTTCACGCGCGGACACCGCGTCGTGTTTTATCCGGTGCCGACCGCGAACTCCGAACCGACGGCGCTCACGCTAGGACTCGATAGCCAGATCTATTTCGTCGAAACCGCAGGCAACAAAGTCGGCCAGTTCCGCTACTTCAACGTCTAGCCACCACCTTGACCGGGGTCGAAGGGGGACGCGAGCTCCGCTAGCCGCGTGACGCCGCCGGCGGCGCTCCCGATCAGAAAACAACGCGACCCGACGCTCACGACGTGCAACGCGGCGTGCTGGGAAAGCATCGTGGACCCCAGTACGTTCACCGACCGCCCGGAAGGCGCGAAGAGCCTCGTTTGACGCAGCCGTCGCGCCGCCCAATAGAGCGCGGAAAGGACGAGCGCCACGATCGCGAGCTTCTCGACGTAGAGAGGCCAGAAACTCGACGGCACGACGCGCTACTCGCCGTGCTCTTGCGCCGCGAAGATCTTGCGCTTGAACGCGACGACTCTTTGCTCGATCTCCTCTAGCGGCTCGCGCACGACGACGACGTTCCCAGTCGTCAGCGTAACGATCGTCTCGCCCGTGCTGAGCTCCGTCGGAGGGCCGTCTTTTTCGACCGACTCGATGAGGTCGCAGTTCAGCATGACCGGCTGACCGTTGGGGCGTGTGAGCGCGATCACGCGCGGCACTTCTCGCGGCGACGAGCGTTGGCCTCGTCGAGCTCGAGCTCTTCGTAACGTGCGGCTTCGACCTCAAAAGCGCGAAGGCGCCGCGCTTTGAGCTGTTCGACGACGCGTCGCTCCTGGCTCGCGGCGATCAGTTCCTCACGCGCACGCTCGCAGACCGCGAAAAGCTCGCCCTGCCGAAGCCGCTCGTCGCGTATCGCCAGCTCGACCCGACGAAGGTGCGCGTCGCGCAACCGGAGCTCTGCCGCAGGCTGCGTTCTCGCGGAGCCGGTGAGCTGCTCGATCGCCCTGCGGCCCTGCCCGCCAAGCCGCTCGATCTCGCACGTGCTCTCCTCGAGCGCGCGTCGGGATGCGGCAAACTCGCGCCGCTTCGCTTCTTCGACTCGCTTGCGGTGGTCGAGCAGCGGCGCTAGGCGAAAATCGAACCGGGCCGGCATATTGAAGAGAACTCCCGCCAACTCGCCTCAGCGAGCCAGCTGGCTGCGTTCTCGTCCTACGGAGACGAGCTCGATCGGAACGCCCAGCAACGCGCGAACTCGCTCGACGTACGAACGCGCGGCCCTGGGCAGATCGCCGATGTGACGGCATTCGTGGATCGGTTCGTTCCAGCCCGGCAGCTCCTCGATCTCGATCTCAAGGCCCGCCTTTCCGGCATCCGAAAACTCCACCGGCTTGCCGTTGCGGCGATATCCCGTAACGATTCCGACGCATTCGAACCCGGTCAGCACGTCGAGCTTCGTAATAACGGCGCTCGTCAAGCCATTGAGGGCGACCGCATATCGCGCGGCGACGCCGTCGAGCCACCCACAGCGGCGCGGTCTGCCCGTAACGGTGCCGAACTCGCCACCTTGACGGCGCAGCCGCTCGCCGCGCTCGTCGTGCAGTTCCGACGGGAGCGGGCCGCCACCGACGCGCGTGCAGTACGCCTTGAGCACGCCGATTACGCGTCCGATCGCTCCCGGACCGATGCCAAGGCCCGTGCACGCGCCGCCTGCGATCGTATGCGAGCTTGTCACGAATGGATACGTGCCGTATCCGACGTCGAGCAACGACCCCTGCGCGCCCTCCAACAGCACGCGCTTGCCTTGCGCAAATCGCTCGTGAAGGTAAGCTACGCCATCAACGACGTGCGCTGCCAACCGTTCCGCGTCTTGTCGCATCGTGCCCGCGGCGTCCGACTGCAGCACGTCCCCGAAAAGGATGCCCGTCCGCGCGACGCGATCGACGTACGCCGGTCCAATCCCACGTCCGGTCGTTCCGATCGCGCTCGGGCGAGCGGATTCGCTTGCCTTATCCCGCTCGATGTGGTGCGGAAAGACGACGTGCGCGCGGTCGGAGATCTTCACGCGCGACGTGTCGACGCCGATCGCAGCCAACGCATCGAGTTCTTCAGCGAGCGTTCGAAGATTGATGACCGTCCCGCCGCCGACGAACAACTCGACGTTGGGATGCATGACGCCCGACGGAACGATCCGAAGCGCCAGCTCTCGCTCGCCGACCACGATCGAATGGCCGGCGTTATCTCCGCCCCCAAATCGCGCCACGACGTCATAGTCGGCTGCAAAGAGGTCGACGATCCGGCCCTTCCCTTCGTCACCCCACTGCAGCCCGACGATTACGTCTGCTTTAGCGGCCACGGATCACGGGACGAAGTTCGCTCCGTCGACCGCGCCATACGGCGTGTTAAGGCCATGCGACGAACCCAGTGTCGCAAAGATTTTGCCGCCCGGATAACCGACGACCTTTACGTCCTTACCGATCTCAGTCACGAACGCCCGCAAGTTCGGGGCATCGATCGTCAGGTGGACGGGTTGGGAAAAGATCGTCCTCCACGTTTTGGTGATCTTGTCGAACGGCGGGGCGATAATATGCACCTTCCCCGACTCGGAGTCTGCGACCGCGAGATTTCCCTGCGCATCGACGACGATCCCGTACGGATAGGAGAGCTTGGGCTTGAGTTTAGTTTGATGGCAGCCGTGCAGGCCGGTCCGATACTCGACGATGCCGCCCTCCAACAGACCCGTGGTGTAATCGAGGAACACCGCACCGCTGGCATTGACGGCAACACCCGTCACGTAATCGCCGGCGGGCAGCACGCACTTGTTGATGACCTTATGCTGCCGCTGCGCGTATTCGATTACGAAGCCCCGGAAGTCGGCCTCGTAGACGTGCCCCTGCTCGTCGGTTGATATGCTGAACGGCATCTTCATACCGTTGGAATACGTAAACGTCGGTTTGGTCTTGCCGGGCTTGTACTCCGAGATGCCCACGTGGCTGTCGGTCACGCTGGTGAGGTAGAGGTCGCCTTCTTTGTCGACCCAATCGCCCCATGGATGACTTGCCTTAGCGATTTCACCGATTTTTTTCCAGCTTCCGTTGACGACGACGTCCACCGCGGTCTTGTCGGTTACGTACAGATCTTTCGCGAGCGCCGCATTCGCTGCGTCGAAGTCTTCCGTCGATTGCGCCGGCGGCGTGAAGGTCGAGCTGCGCAAGGCACATCCGCACGCAAGCGAGAGCATCGCCAGCGCGGCGCCCAGCACGAGCACCGTTACGCCATCTCGCATCGTTCGTAGCCTCCTACTCGGTATTGAACTCGAGGTCGGCCGTATCCCCCATCGGAATGCCGGCGACGCCTTCGAACTGCGTCATGACGAACTCGGAGAACAACGCATTCGGCCAGCCAAAGCTTCGGCGCGTATACTGCGCAGGATTGTCGGGATTGAAGGATTCGTGGAGCAGATGATCGCCGGGATCGCTCGCGAGCAGTTGACCGAGCACATCTTGCTTCTCGGAACCGGTCGTGGCGGTCATTCCTTCGATAATCAGCGCGAGCGGCCATACATAGTGTTCGGGCGTGTGATAGCTGCCGATGCCGCGCGCGACGTGCCCCTGATAGAACGATGGGTTGTCCTGCGAGAGCAAGAACCGGCGAGTATTCTCGTAGTAACGATCGTTCGCCGCGGTGTATCCGAAGTACGGCGCAGCGAGCAAGCTCGGGATGTTCGCATCGTCGGTGAGAATTGCGTGACCGAGGCCGTCGACTTCGTAAGCGTAAATATAGCCGTACTTCGGTACCAGTACCAGACCGTAGGTCTGGATGCCGCGCTGCACCTCGTCGCGCAGCGCCTTGGCCTCGCGGGCCTTGACGACGTTGTGATAGACGTTGAGCTCGATGTCGGCCATGTCGCCGAGCGCGACGACCGCGAACATCTCCGACGGAATCAAGAAGTTGTACTCGCAAGCGTCGTCCGAAGGCCGGAAGCCCGTCCAGATCATGCCGGTGTAGCCGACCGAATTGCCCGACCCATTGTTGGGCAGCTCCTTATGCGTGTAACGCGAGTCGCGTGGGTGGTTCTGCTCGCGCTCCATCGTGGCGAGCACGCCGTCGAGCATGGACGAGAAGTTGCCGGTGAAGATGGATGCATCGCCCGTCGTCTTCCAATAACTCCAGGCCAGGGCGGTCGGGTAGGCGAGCGAGTCGAGTTCGAACTTCTGCTCCCAGACGCGATAGTCGAGCGTGTAGGCGTTCGCGTAGGGATCGACCTGCAGGTACTTCACCATGCGAGCGATGATCGCGCGCAGCAGGGCGCGTACGTCGGGATCGGTCTTCGCAAAGAAAAGGTAGGGACGCGCTTGCGCGCTGGCATCGCGGAGCCACTCTGCCGGAATATCTCCGGTGATGATATACGCCGTGCCGTCGGGCGCGTACTGAGCCAGCCGGCTCGTATCGAGCAGGGCGGCGCGGAACATCTCTTCGAGATGCCCGTTGGGGCTACGGTAATCGGCCGCTGCTTGTTCGATCGAGCGCAGTTCGAGCGCCGAGGCCGCCAGCGGCTTCAACACCGGTGCAAACGCGAAAACCACCGCGGTCAAAGCGGCAGCGACGAGATATCGGCCCGTCATGCGGGCCACGTTCCGTGTGCATACAACGCCGGCAACTCCCGATAGCGCCCTAGATAATCGAGGCCATACCCCACGACGAAGACATCGGGGACCTCGAAGGCCCTGTACTTGATTTCAACGTCTGCGATTCTCCTGTGTGGGCGGTCGAGCAGCGTGCAGACGGCAAGCGAAGCAGGCCCGCGCTCGAGTAGGGTCTTGACCACGTACTGCAGCGTCAGGCCGGTGTCGACCGTATCGTCCACCAGGATGACGTGGCGGCCCTCTACCGGGATCCCCACGTCCTTCTCCAGGACGATGCCGTCACCGTCGCCGTACTTGGTGACCGCGATGAAGTCCAGGTGGCAGGGAATCGTAACCGCCCTCGCCAGGTCGGCAAGGAAGGTCGCGGCTGCCGTCAGCAGTCCGATCATGAGGGGCGTTTTACCCGCATAGTCCTCGGAAATCGCCGCCCCGATGGCGGCCACGCGGCCCGCGATCGACTCCGAATCGAAGAGCGGGTCGCCGATCACGAGGCCCGCTTCAGGCGAGAGAAGACGTGCTCGACGTCGCGACGGGTGAAGAGCTTCACGTTGACGCGCGGATGATGCGAGCGCATCAGTCGAAGCTTGCGGTTCTTGCGGCTGTTGCGAACCGGTTTGGCGACCGTGACCTCGATGTAAAGGTCGTACTCGGGAAGATAAAAGTCCGGCGTGAAAAACTCGACCGGGCGGCCCGTTTCGCTCCAGGCGATCGGGAAGCTGCGGGGTTCGTACTCCCAGGGTATTCGATAGAAATCGAACAGGCGCGCCAACTCAGCTTCACTCGCGTGCGCGAACGGAACCGGGGACATTGCCACGGGCTGTTATCTACGACGCGTTCGGCGCCTTATCCCTCCGCGGGCTCCGTCAGACTCTTCACGCGCCAGAGGCTCCGCCGACCGCTCTCCACTAACCCCGCCAACTTCCGATGAGCCCAGAAGCCGATTAAAGAATGAGCGGTACCGCTGCAGCGCGAGCAAGGCTTCGGTGTCGGGCTGTTCTTGTCGATTCCATTGGCTTTCGAGCGCCGATCGCCCGCGCGTGAAGGTTTCGGTGAGTTCCTTTACGCTGAAGGCGGCCGAAATGCTATTTGTTGGGCGGTGGTCGCGGCAAGCTGGCGTCAGAGGAGCGTAGCACCAACCGACGCCGCGCAGAGTGCGGGCGGTTCCTAGTGGGGCTGAGTGTTTGAAGTGGAACTGCTGCTGCTGCTTTGCGCTCCTCCATGCGCCGGTTGCGTTATCGTTGTGGTGTTCGTTGTCGATGTCGTACTCCATGGATGCCAATAGAAGAGCACGAATAGGATCGCCGCAACGACGATCGCGACGCCGATGACCCACGCGATAGGTCCTGCGGAGCTTTGAACTTGTACCACTCGTGGTTCATCACGCATGTTTGATACCTCCGCGCACATTCTTCCCCAGGGTCGCATGCGCTAACCAGAGCATGGTTAGGAACGCGTGAGTGGTGATGCATCTATAGATTCGTGCATTCCACCGTCGATTGGTTGGGATCGAAACCCCCAGGCGCCCTTCTGCGAAGCCACGTCTAAGCTGACGGGTGCCTATCTGCCGCTGCCAAAATCAGTGATCGTGCCGGAGATTATCAATACGGACAGGTCGACATTTACAAGTACCGCGACGGCGCGATGAATTACGCGTACGGCTTTAACAAATGGAGCGGCGTTTAATCCAGCTTGGAGCACGTAGCGGCAACTAGTCCTTGGGTTTGGGGAATACCGCCAGGCCAGCCGGGTTCCCGACGCTGATCGATTCAAACGGCGTCGTCGAACCGCTCTTGTAGCCCGCCACGTCTCCTGGATAGTCCAGGCTGTTTCCCACGAAGAGCGTTCCGCTTTTCTCGGACGCGATCGAGTAGGGCCCGGATAGCCCGCTCGTGATCGTGACAAACGCCGAAGTGGCGCCGTGATGGAAGCCGAGCACGGTATTGTTCCTGTTGTTGGCTACCCAGAGATTATTGCTTGGATCGATCGCGAGGCCGGTCGGATCGTCCAAGCCGTTCAGGCTGAGCTTACTCGGCGTCGTCGAACCCTTGGGTACTTTCCAAACGGCATTTTGAAGCGCGTCGCCGACGTAGAGGTTGCCGCGCTTGTCGATCGCGAGGCCAACCGGGAGATCGAATCCATTGATCTGTTCGCTCGGCGTCGAGGCGCCTTTCGGGTAGACCAGCACGTAGCACGACCCCGCGGTTGCACCGCTCGTCACGTACACCGTATCGTTGTTGTCGACGGCGATGCCGTTGGGATAGATGAGCTGCGTTCCGCTCAGGGTCACGCTTGGGCTCGTCGTACCGAAGGGGTACTCGGTAACGGTGCTGTTCCCGTTATTGGCGACGTAGAGCATCCCCTGAAGATCCACTGCGACGTTGACCGGCAGATTGATGCCGGTGGTAATGGTGCCTTTTTGCTTCGGATTCGCCTTGTTCGCTGGGAAGAGGCGGATGGCGTCGGCGTCGATGTCCGAAACGAATAGCGTCGCCTTGTGTCGGGTCCGGTGCAGGTATCCGTTGCCGCGTCGCGCATCGGCTGACTCGATCTGTTTGGGAGTCAAGCCGAATCGGACGTCCGCTCGGACCGACTGCACGGGCGCGCTTCCCGGCGTTTGCGGAGCGGTCGTCGCCGATTGAGACGCGCAGGCTGCGACGAAGGGCACGATTAGCGCACCAACGAGTAGACCGAGCCGAGATCGCATCAGGCACCTCCTAAGAAAGCGCGCACCGTCGGGGCGCCGGGTTAGCCGAGAGCAGTCGAAATTGCTCGTTGCGATCAGCCGAACCCTCTAGGAATCACCGTAGAACCTAGAACAACATTCGAAGGTGCGGGGTTGAAGTGCCGCACCTTGCACGGCCTGCGTTACGGCCGCGTTCACGGAGTACACATCGGTGGGTCGTTCCCGGCCTGACGACATCCATCGAGGAGCGCGTCTTCACCGTTGCAATGGTCTTGAGCGCTGCGACCAAAGCAAATCGCAAGCTCTGGACCTCGTCGGCAATCACCGATACGCCGGCCGTTGCCGACCGTACGAATCCGGACTCGAAACGGCGATCGTATAGGTATCGGGCGCAGCGAAAGGAGTGAAAAGCGTCCGGAGGCGTCCGTCGTTACGGTCGCGACCTGTGATGGGCTCGCGGCCGAAATCCGCGCCTCGGCGATGGGCGCACCTCCACTCGTGGCGACAACGGTTCGGTGATAGAACCGGTCGTCCCGGCGATAGCTAACGCAGCGTCAGCCAACAACGCAGCCGATAGCGCGATGGCGGCGATCAAATGTCCCCGCGTGGCCTGCCGTTCGGTCCAATCCTCGGCGACCCTTTGAGGCTGCATTTAGTCTCCATTTAGTCTCGCAGGCCACGCTTGCGTTTGACTGGCGATTCAGGATCGGAGAAGCGCAATTAACGGGAACGAACGCAAGGACGTCATTATCCTGCATTTCTTAAGGCAACCGGACGGCACGCTCCGGTGCCGCGTCACAGACGTCCTGTCCAAACGATCATGGATGGTCGCCCGAGCGAACGATTTGTGGGCGCTGGTCCTTCGAAACGAACAAGCTACAGAGGAGACTTGACCAAATGAATACGATTGTTTGGAGAACACGAGTTTATGGCATAGCGGCGTGTGTCGCGATGCTAGCGGGTGCCGGGTGCAATGGCGGCGGGAGCGGTTCCAGCTCGACCGTTGGCTTGCCGGCGGGCGTGACGCAGAATTCGAAATCACTCGCGACACTGGCGAGCGGCACGATCCACGAGTATACGATACCCCGTCCCCCGTCTAGGAAGCCGCAGACATTCCCGATCGGAATTACATTGGGCCCTGATCGCACTATGTGGTTTACCGAGCGCGGCCTCGGCAGGCTCGGCAGCATCACGACAGACGGCATATTCGCGGGCAAGGGGGGCACGGGGTTCAAGCTGACAGGTCAAGCGCGGCGTCCGCAAACCGTCACGACAGGGCCGGACGGCAACCTCTGGGCAGCGGCCGGCAGTACCCGTACATACGGCCAGGAAAGCCGAGGGGTTCCCGATCCTTACGGCGCGATCGTATCAATGACCCAGGGCGGCCACGTGACGAGTGTGACGCCGCTGCCGATGTTCAGCGATCCTCGAACGATCACGTCAGGCCCCAGTTCAGGGCCCAATAAAACCCTTTGGTTTACCGCAAGGGCCGGATTCATCGGAAGAATCACGCTGAGAAAACAGAACCAGGTGGTCAAGCTGAGCACATTCCGGCTCCCGCACCACAACTCGGCCTTTGGGATCGCCGTCGGTCCGGATAACAATCTCTGGTTCTGCGAACTGAACAATGACGCGATCGCCAGCATCACGCCCACGGGTGTAATAACGTCGTACTCGTTTCCAAAATACGGCAGCCCCGCGGGCGTCGTTGCCGGTCCCGACGGGAATTTGTGGGTGACCGAGTTCTATAGGAACCGAGTAGCGCAGGTCTCCACCTCCGGCAAGATACTCAAGGAGGTTGAGCTCACTTACGGGGCCTTTCCAAAGGGCATCGCCGTCGGTGGCGATGGCAACCTCTACGTTGCCGAGTTTAATATCGGGAAAATCGCCGAAGTTAGCACAGCCGGGGTCCTCATTCAAGAGTTTGACATTCCCACACCTAACAGCGGGCCCTGGCTCATCGCGGCGGACGGCGATGGAAACATCTGGTTCACGGAGTCGCTAGTCGGCAAAATCGGCAAACTTACACTGTCAGCGAAATGACAAGCTGAGGGCCTGGGCTGAGCGATATCAGCCTGGGCCCTCCAGGTTGGCCGCGCTTTTGTGGATAGCAAACTCGTGCAACAGCGAGGCAATGCCCCGCATCTCGTCGCCATCGGGCCGCCGGCCGCTCACGTGTGCGCCAACGAGTAGCAGGCTTTCGTCGGGGGTTTGTGGCGACAACGACATGCCTACACTCGGCCGGCCTGGTTCCAGTGGAACCTTCAACTGCTCCGCACCTGCCTCGTCAATTAATCTAACCGGCCTGGTGGAGCCGAACGATTGCACCAGCGGGTCTCCGGCAAAGATATGCCATGCCGACCCTTTGGGCCAGCCGGCAGCGGCGAATCGCACGAAGCCGCCATCGGGCATTTTCTTGAAAAGCGCAAGCGAAGACAACGTCAGCTCTTTCGCGACCGCATCGACCGCACGATTTGCCGCGTCGTTCTGGCTGCGAATGGGGCCAAGGGTGGCTCGGAGCTTATCAAGCGCGAGCGCGGCGTGATAGCGCTCGGGCAAGAAGACCCGGTCGATCAGGCGGATGGCGCGAGGATGAACGAATTGAAACGAGAGGCCGATCCCAAGAGCGACGGCGACGTCCAATCCAACCTCGAACTCGTTGTGCGCGAACCTTTTCGTTGCCAGCAGGTCAAGCACGGCGAACGCCGCGAAGCCGGCGCATAAGAACAGGCCGTAGACGAGCGTGCGGTTAGCGATGAATCCGACGTTTAACGCGTGGTGACGTATGACCGCATACGCGACTGTCAGCGGTATTGCGACTTGGAGCGCAGGAAGGAACAACAGCCAAACTGGTCCGCCACCTGCAAGCCAACTACCGGTGTAAATGCTAGCGCCCAAATCGGTCAGATTTCCCGCCATCCTCCCTCCCAGCCCTATTGCGAGCCCGGTGAGTATCCAGGCGACGCGCTTGCGGTCCAGCCCGCGCTCTCTAAGAAATGTAGCAATCAGTGCGAGGACGCCGATCACGTACGTCGCGCTTAAGATCGCGCCCTGAATCTGTCCGGCAATAGCGTCGGCGTGCAAGATCCCAAGGATTGACAAGTCGGTCGCGGCCCCGCAGAGGAGCAAACTCACGAAAATAACCGGAGCGCCGACCCACTCGACATAGCGCCAGCCCCCGATGGCGCGATTGTTCGGAACACGCACGCAGAAGACGAGGAAGGCAGCAAAACCGAGCGCTTGCAGGGAGTTGACGAACACTCCACTCGAGAAAACCAACCACGCAGGCAGCCAGTAATATCCCACCACGATGCCGGGGGCCGTTCCGACGCAGTACAGAAAAAAAGCCGATGTCATTTTCGATGGGCGTAAGAGCACGAGAACGGAACCCACGACCAGCAATATCAGATCGACGATAACTTCCGGGAAATACAAGGCAATGGTTAGTGCATCGTAAACCTGCATTTTAGCGATCACGGCGACCACGCGCACCGATCCGTTCTTTTCCTTCACGCGGAGCGTGAGCAGCTGCCCTGGCGCCGGGTTTCGCACCTGTTGGAGATAGAGGCGCTTTTCGAACGGGGTAGCGGCTTCAAGACGATCCCCAACACGAAGTCCCGCGTCGTATGCCGGGCCCGGGGAATCTAAGCCGATTACCTGCATGCTCGAATCGGCCGCTACTCCAAAGTCGCCGGGGTGCAGCCAGAAGAGTCCTCGTATAGGCGCGAGGCTAAACCAGAGCGAGCACGCTGCTAGAAGCGCAGCCACGGCTATCCGCAATGGTCTCATCTTAGTCTCTCGATCGGTCTCCCTTGGCTGAATCGTATCACGTAGCGGGCGACCCCGCACTCACGATTTTTCCCGACGTTGCAATACTGATGGCCTCGGCCGAGCCCCAGGCCTATGTCTCGATTTGCGGTACCCGTGTCGCGCGGGGTATCATAACCTATGGCGTCGCTTACGCTGAAGGTGCTCGGTGAATTTGCCGTGACGCGCGACGGCCGGAGCTTACCGTTGCTGCCGACGAAGAAAGCTCGCGCGCTGGTTGCATATCTCGTTATGCATCGCGCAGCGGACGTTTCGCGCGAGCAACTTCTCGAAGTGTTTTGGCGAGACTTCGACCCGCAACGCGGTCGCGATAACCTAAACGCGACATTGTGGTCGATTCGCCGCATGTTTCGAAATGCGAGCTTAAATCCGGATGACGTGATACGCACGGATCGTACGCTAATACGATGGCACGGCGCGGTCGATTTCGACGTGGATCGCCTATTGCAACTCTCCGAAAAGATGGACTCGGCGGCCGCAGAGGAAGCGCTCTCGCTTTACCGGGGCGACTTCCTCGAAGGAGACTTCGACGACTGGGCAGTGGCGGAGCGCGAGCGCATTTCCCTGGCCTATGAGACGCTGCTAAGCCGCGCTACGAAAAGCTTCGGCAACGTTAGCGCCGCCGAACAACTGATCGGAAGAAACCCCTACGACGAAACGGCGTATGCGACCCTGATCGAGTCACAACTGAAGGCGGGCCAAACCTTGGCGGCTGCCATTCTCGTCGAACGCTGTAGGCGAGCTCTCGAAGAGGTTGGAACAGCGCCTTCGGACGGCTTCGAAGCGCGGTTCGGCAGGTTACGGCGCCCACGCGACGATGCTCAGTCGGAGCTGAGAATTCCATTCGTAGCGCGCGATCGCGAATTGGGGTTCTTGGCGGAGCGCTTCCAGCAATGTTCGGCCGGGGAAGGAAGCGTAACGCTCGTCTACGGCGACGCGGGGATCGGGAAGTCGACTCTGCTAGCTCATACGAGCCGCATCGCGTCCGAACATCGTTTGCAATTGATCGAGATCGCTTGCAACGGAAGCGAGCGGGACAACCTCGACAAATGCGCTGAAGCGATTGCGGCAGCGACAAGGCCCTTCAGCGTCGTCATAGACGACGCGCAGAACCTCGCGGCAGACGGGCTGTTGCTTTTTCTGAACGTGCTGGAAACGGCCGTCGAGAGACACTGTTTCGTCGTCGCCACGCGCCCCGAAGCGTTGGCCGGCCTACGGCTCCGCTTAGAGCGGTACGCTCCGTTTGAACTCGCGCTCGGACCTCTAAGCCGCGTCGACGTCGAGGGCGCACTCCGTCAAGCCGCTGGATCCGACTTATCGGAGGTTTCCGCAAAGCTCTTTGAGCGCACCGGCGGTCACCCACTCTACATCGTGCGCTTACTCGAAGCCTTGGTTGAGGGTGGCGCCTTAAAGTTCCGGCGCAGAACATGGAACGTCACCGAGAAGTTTGATGAATCGCTCCCATTGCCCGGTAGCGTCCGCGCCTTCATCGAAGCAAGGCTTCTCGCCCGAGGCCCCGTTGCCGGGAGCGTTGCCAGCGCCCTGGCAGTCGAACCGCTCGCCGCGGCGGCCGATCTCGGCATTGTGCTGAGCCTGAAAGAGGAGGCGCTTTTGGACGCCTTGGACGACTTGCTTGCACTCGGCCTCATTCGGCAGCCGCAGGTTGGGCCGCAGTTTGAATTTTCTCACGACCTCATCCGCGAAGTGGCGGCCGCGCTGCTCAATGCCGGTCGAGCCGTTCGCATGCATCGGCTCTTCGCAGAGTTACTACTGCGCGCTCACGAGCGTGAGGCGCCCGCGCGAATTGCCTCGCACTTGCTTGCGGCCGGCGATGTCTTGGGAGCCGGACGTGCTTTCATTCGGGTTGCTCGCGGTGCGCTCGATAGGGGTGCCTTTCTCGACTGTATGGCAGCATGTGATGAAGCCATTCGTGCATTGGGTGGCCTCGAAGCATCGGCTGAGGCCGACGATGCACTTTCAAGCCTCTATTGCATAAGATCGGACGCCCGTTTTGCGATGGGAAAAACAACAGCGTCCCTGGAGGACGCAGATCGAGCCGTCGGACTCGAACGCGGCTCGAGCTCTCACGCCAATTTAGGACACGCGCTTATCACTCGAGCACGCTGCAACCAATGGGCGCACGAGTGGGGCCTCGCAGCCCATGACTTAGAAGAAGCAGCGGAAATGGGTCGCGGCCTCAGCGACACTTCCTTGCTGGCGACATCGCTGGTCGACCTGTCCGCCGTGGCACGAGCCCGCAATGAAAGGGATTCGGCACTCGCGTTGGGTGCCGAGGCGTACGACCTCGCATTCGCTGCAGCTGATTGGCCTCGAGCGCAGTCCGCAGTAGGTGAGCTACTGCTCGCGTGTTGCGCTTGGTGGAAGATCGAAAATGCATCGCGGCTGGCGGCGACAAGTCTCGAGCTGACGCAGCGCTGCGGGCAATTGGAGATGGCTAAGCACTTAGATCTGATCGCAGTACTTTCTTACGTGCGAGAACGCTATGCCGATGCAAAACGCGATCTTGCAAGAGCAACCCCGATGGCCAACCGCGCTTCGCCGCCGACGCTCTTCTTCAATCAGTTGATGACCGCGATCGTTGCTCTGGTCGAGGCTCGGTGGAACGATGCGCTCGACATCGCCGCTAGAATGGAAATGCACGGCGATTGGGAAGCGCTCCCCGCGCAGAACCGCACGCTGGCAGCGCTGCGAATTGAGGCGTTGCTATCGCGGAACTCTCCGGGTGATGCCGAGGCCGCCGAGAGAGCGTTGGCGTTCGCCGGTGATGGCGAGCGAACGATTTTTCCGTGGAACATCTGCTTTGAGGTAACGCGGGCTCGCGTTGCGGTACGATTAGGACGTAGCGATTCGGACGCTCTCCTGCGAACAGCGCTGGATGCAGTCGAAGAGCGGGCGCACGAAATTCCGTTCGACGCGGATCGAGCGTACGCCCAAAGTGAGCTGGCGTGCCGGGCCGCCGGCAACGGAAAACTCGGTACGAGAGCCGCATTGCAAGCCGCTTATTATCGCGGGCTGAGGCGGGCAGCGGCGGCAGAAGGCCGTTCGAACATCTCGGTGCCCATTTTCGCGACTTCCCGCATCGGCGAGCCAATCGGCAAAGGGATCGTTTAGCCTCCTTTTGGCCAACACCGCCGTGCTTCCAATGCCGCTCGCATCACTAGCGCTGACGGTTTTGAACTCGTCTGAGCCGTTAACGTTCCTCGAGCGCTGACCGTGAAGATCGCGAAGATCAGTAGCGTAGAACGCAGAACGGTCATTCGAAGCTCACTTGCCCTCGAAGGATCGCTCGATGAACCTCTCTTCGGTTGACCAAGAGTTACTTCAAATCATAAACGGGCCGGGTGTGACTGCGATTGCAGACGTGGTAGCGAAGATGGAGGCGATCGACAACGCACTACCGAGCAACGACGGTCTCAAATGGTTCAACCTGCTCTACCTGAACGTAACGCAACAGGTGGACGGGCATCGTCCGCCAGGTGGCTGGGAGGACCCGCTCTGGCTCACTCGCCTCGATGTCGTATTCGCCCAACTCTATTTCAACGCCATCGCCGATTGGCTACAGCACTCAGCCAGCGTTCCCGATTCCTGGAAAGCGCTGTTCGAGTCGCGCTTTACTGCCGGCATCGACCGCATTCAGTTTGCTTTAGCGGGAATGAACGCTCATATCAATCATGATCTGGCGCTAGCTCTACTCCAGACCGACACCGAGCTGAACCTTAGTCCGCTCCAGAACAGCCCGGAGCACGATGACTTTGAAACTGTGAACGGACTTCTGGAAGCCGTACTTCCACAGGCATTGCGATACCTCGCGACTGGAATAGTCGGCGAGGCCGCGCAGGACACCGGTAAGATCGGGCGCTTTCTTGCCATATGGAACGTTCGCGCCGCCCGCGATCTGGCGTGGGACGTGTCTGATAGCCTGCGTCCGTTAAGCGGTATCGCGCGCAATGCCGCTTTGGCAGCACAGGATCAACTTACCGGAGTCTTAGGTCGAAGTTTGCTCCTCTGAAGCTCAGGACGGAGGGCACTGACAGAACCTTAAGGCGTCACTGCAAAGACGGTACCGCATCCGCCGCCGCCGCACCCGGACCCCCCGCCCTCATATGTCGTTCCGTAGAGCGTGCCGTTTACTTCGATCGGACCGTGCAAATATGGATTCGCGCCGTCCATGCCTCCCTTGAAGCGGTAAAGAACGTTGTATCCGTTACCCAAAGTGCTCACCTCGAAGAGCGTTCCGCACCCATATCCGGTAGCGCAGCCGGAGCGCCCGCCAAAAGATGTTGCCGAGTAGAGCGTGCCCTTCATGTCGGTCGTCAGACTGGTCGGGTTCCATCCGTCGGTGCCACCCTTAAAGCGATATAGAACGCGGTATCCCTTCCCTGACGTGCCGATAGCGAAAATCGTGCCGCATCCGAGGCCGCTGGGACCGCTGCATGACGTGCCGCCGCCGGCGGCCGTCGTGCCGTACAGCACGCCGTTGACGTCGATGACATTGGCCGGAGTAATGCCGTCGCTGCCGCCCTTAAAGCGGTAGAGGATGCGATACCCGTTGCCGCTCGTACTCATGCTGTAGATCGTTCCGCACCCAGACGGACTGTTAGCGCACTTCGTGTCTCCGCCGGACCTCGTCGTGCCATAAAGAACGCCACCCAGCTCGATCGGACTGAAAAAGGGCTCGTAGCCGCCCATCGTGCCCGTGAAACTGTGCAGCACCGTTTCTTGACCACTCTGCACCAGCTCATAAACGAGTCCGCAGCGACACGATCCGGGTCCACCTAAAAATGCGGCGCCGTAGAGCGTGCTGCTGCGATCGAGGACTCCAGCATAAATTGCAAATCCGTCGGTGCCGCTGAACTTGTGCAAGACCGTATATCCTTTTCCGGACGAATCCATTTTGAAGACCGTCCCGCACCCGCCGTTGTCCTGACACGCCAGCGAGCCGTCACCGAAGGAGGTTGTGCCATAGAGCATCCCACGCTGGTAAATCACGCCGCCCACTGGTTGAGAGCCCTCGCGTGCACTCCTTCGATACCGGTGGAGGACTCTATATCCTGCGCCGGACGTGTTGACCCGAAAGATCGTTCCACAGCCGGGCGGCGAATTGAGTGCAGCGCATCTGCCGCTACCGCCGTGTTGTGTGACCCCGTAAAGGGTACCACTCACGTCAATGACCGACGACTCGGGATTCTCACCGTCCTTGCCACCACCGAAACGATAGAGTACCTTCTCGCTGCTCGCTGTGTCCGCAGACGACGTCTGCGCCGGCGCCGTGGCAGAAGCCGGTAAAGAGAAACCATGGTCGCCGCCGCATCCGCCTAACAGCGCTCCACCAACCAGCGCGCCGGCAAAGATTCCCGAAAACTTCATGCCGCTGCTCCGTGAAATGCCAGCAAATTCGTCAGAGGTAGACTAGACCAACTGGGGATCATTTTCCCGCACTACCGCTGTCTTGAGCTGGGTAAAGTCGGGAGACAGGAATAACGGACGCGCGTTCAGGGCCTTATCGCTCTGGAAATCGCAACACGAAGCGAGCGCCGCCGAGCTGCGATGGCTCGACCCGAACGTCCCCGCCCGCGCGCTCGGCGATCGCTTTAACGACCGCCAGTCCGATTCCACGACCCGATCGGCCCGCGACGTTGCCGCGCACGCCCATCACGAAGATCGTCTCTCGTGATTCCGGAGCAACGCCGCCTCCATCGTCGTCTACGGCGATGGCGACGAAGTGCTCTTCGCGCAGGCACGAAATGGTGACCATCCCGCGTTCGACGCCGTACTTGACCGCGTTTTCGACGAGGTTTGCAAGCGCGTGAACGCAAGCATCGCCGTCGACGCGCGCGAGCGCCGCCTCGGGAAGCTGCGCTCGGATCGTCACGCAGCGCGCCGCGGCCATCGGCGAGAGCATTTCGATGGTCGCGCGAATTTGCTCGACAACGTTGCAGGCGTCGCAGCTCTCCTCGGTTGGGTCGCCAAGCATCGAGGATTCCAGCATGCCGTCGACGAGACGACTGAGCCGCAGCGCCTCGCGCCGGACGGTTTGCAGAAAGCGGCGCGACGTCGCCGGGTCGAAATCGCCCTCGAGCAGCGTCTCGACGTATCCTCTAATCGATGTCAGCGGCGTGCGTAGCTCGTGCCCGAGCGTCGCGAGCACGGATGGCGCCACCCGCCGGTCGAGCGTCTCAACCACGGACGAACTTGTAGCCGAATCCATGAACGGTTCGCAGCAGCGCCGGCAGCTGCCACGGTTCCTCGATTTTGGCGCGCAGCCGATGGACGTGCACGTCGATCGTACGTTCGTCACCGTTGAAGTCGAAGCCCCAAACCCGCTGCAGCAGCCAGTCGCGCGAAAGCGCGACGCCGGCATTGCCGGCCAGTTCCATCAGCAACGCGAACTCGCGTGGTTTGAGCTTGACGTCGGTGCCGTCAACTCGCGCCTCGCGAGCCCGAGCGTCAATCTCGAGCCGCCCAAAGTTCAGCACCGGGCTCGGCTGCGGAACCGCGCGGCCGCTGCGCCGAAGAATCGACTTGATTCGCGCGACGACCTCACGAGCGGAAAATGGTTTGCAGATGTAATCGTCGGCACCGAGCTCAAAGCCGAGCACGCGGTCGATCTCGTCGTTGCGTGCGGTGAGTACGACGATCGGCACGCTGCGCTCCTCGCGGCGAAGCGTTCGCATGACGTCATACCCTCCGACTCCCGGCAAACCGATGTCGAGCACCAGCAGATCGGCCGCCCCGCGCGCTCGCCGCAGCGCGGCATGTCCGTCCGCGACGCCGACGACCGCCAGACCTTCGCGTTCGAGATGATGCGCCAGTAGCTCGCGAATCGCCGAATCGTCTTCCGCGACGACAACGGTCTGCGTCGACATAGCGGGACAAGTGCCCGCCCAAGCTCCGAATGGGACCTGGACTTCTACTCCTTACCGATCTCCCGGAGGCTTTGCGTGCGAGGCCGGCTAAGGCTCAAGCCCCGAAAAATGGGTCCCCTTTACGCGGAGGGTTTGGCTTGAAGACGCATCTGCCCTTGAGTGCCCTCTTTCTAGCAGTGCCTGCACTCACCGGTTGCGGAGCGCCGGTGCTAACGCCAAGCCCATCTTCGGCCACGTCCATCGCAAAGAGCGACGCCGCATTTCGGTTTGGTGAACGCAGTCGCCATGGATGGCTAACGCCGCGCGCGCGATCTGGGAAACGCCTACTCTACGTTTCCGATAGCGCCAACAGCGTCGTCGACGTCTTCGACGCCAAGGGCCATCGTCAGAGCCCAATTGGACAGATTACCGACGGCATCAATCAGCCGACGGGCCTTACCACCGATCGTTCTGGAAACCTGTACGTCGCCAATAGCGAAGTTCCGTCGGGTTATTCAATAACCGTATATCCACCGGGAAGTACGACGCCCTCGAAGACATATACCAAGGGCCTTTCGGAGCCGGTGGGGATCGTCGTGCAGGGCAATGGGCGGCTCTATGTCGCGAACTTCGATGGATACGACGTTACGGAGTATCCCAAGGGCTCAACGACGCCCGATCAAACGATCTCATTCCAGACGCTGGAAGGCAACGATCCCTACGCATTGACGCTCGATGCAAGCAATGACCTCTTCGTCGCGGCACTTGGATACCCGCTCGCGCAAGCGTACGAGCTCAGCCGTAACGCATACACTCCGCAGGACCTTGGAATAAACTCCATCCAGGTCATGCACGGAATAGCCGTCGACAAACTGGGCAACGTGTTGATCGTCAACCAAGGGTCACGAGCAATCGACGTTTTCTCGCCGGGCGCGACCTCTCCGTCCAAGATCATCACCAAAGGCCTCGAGCAGCCGGCCTTGATCTCACTCAACAAGCGGCAGGACAAGCTCTATGCCGCTGACGACGGCGTTTCGGGGAACGGAACGGTGCGCGTCTTTTCATACCCAGTCGGGAAGCTTATCGACACGATTACCTTCCCGCAATTCGCCGCTCCATTTGGAGTGGCTCTCAGTCCACGCTGAGTCCGGCGAGCGGACCGAAACGCGAGGCGTGATCGCGCAAGATCCGATAGATCGTGGCGGCGGGAAATCCAAGCCGTTCCAAGCGACGCGCCGCGGATGGATAGCTGATCGCCGAGTGCTTGTTTGTCAAGCGTTCGAAGGCCGCAGCACAGCGCGCACCTTCGTCTTCTTCAAGCGACGCGACCGCTTCGGCGGCAGCGTCGCCTTCGATTCCTTTGCGGATCAGCTCGCCAACGAGCCGTTCGTTGCCAACCGGCTTTCGCTTTCCGTCGACATAGAGCTTCGCGTAGAGCCGATCGTCGAGAAAGCGCTCGCGCTTGCAACGTTCGATCGCGGCGCGAGCGTCTTCATCGTCGAAACCTTTGCGCCCGAGGTACTCCCATAGCCGCGCCTCCGTGCACCGCTGCCTGGCTAGGAGCGTCAGCGCCGCATGGTACGCCGTCCCTGTCATCCTGACCGTATCGAAGGCTCAGGATGACACAGGCGCGGGAGCCTTGCCGTTGGTTGAGGCTACCTTGCCGAGCGCTTCGCGAATCTTAGCTTCGATCTCGGCTGCGAGGTCGGTGTGCTCTTCGAGGAAGGCCTTCGCGTTCTCGCGCCCTTGGCCGATACGCTGCTCGCCGTACGTGTACCACGATCCGCTCTTGCCGACGATGTTCTGATCGAGCGCGACGTCGAGAATCGAGCCCATTTTCGAGATACCGTGGCCGTAGGTGATGTCGAACTCGGCTTGACGGAACGGCGGCGCAACCTTATTCTTCGCCACTTTAACGCGGGTGCGCGTGCCGACCACATCTTGACCGACCTTGATCGTTTCGAGCTTGCGCACGTCGAGGCGGATGGATGCGTAGAACTTGAGCGCGCGGCCTCCCGAGGTGGTCTCCGGATTGCCGAACATCACGCCGACTTTCTCGCGCAGTTGGTTGATGAAGATCATCACCGTCTTGCTGCGTGAAATCGCGGCGGTCAGTTTGCGCAAGGCTTGCGACATCAAACGGGCCTGCAAACCGACGTGCGCGTCGCCCATATCGCCTTCCAGCTCGGCGCGGGTCACGAGCGCGGCGACCGAATCGACGACGACCACGTCAACGGCGTTGCTGCGCGTGAGCATCTCGGCGATTTCCAGTGCCTGCTCGCCGGTGTCCGGCTGCGAAACGAGCAAGTTATCGAGATCGACGCCGAGCGCGGCGGCGTAGTTGGGATCGAGCGCATGCTCCACGTCAACGAAGGCGGCCGTTCCACCGGTCTTCTGCGCTTCGGCTATCGCGTGGAGAGCAAGCGTCGTTTTGCCGCTCGATTCGGGACCGTAGATCTCGACGATACGCCCGCGCGGTAACCCGCCGACGCCTAACGCCAAATCGAGCGCGATCGAGCCGGTCGGCACGACCTCGAAGGCCATGCGCTCCTGGAAGTCGCCCATCCGCATGATCGAGCCTTTACCGAACTGTCGCTCGATCTGAGCGAGCGCGTTGGTGAGGGCGAGTTGTCGTTCGTCTTCTGCTGCCATCTGATTCCTTTCTTTCTTTGCCTTATATCACGCTCTCACGCGCGGGTGCCAAGTGGGTGGCACTCTGTTCGTTCTCAAAAAGTGCGTCGATGAACTCCGCCGGAACGAAGGGACGCAGATCGTCGGCGCCCTCGCCCAGACCGGCGAACTTGATCGGCACCTCCAGCTCGTCGACGATTGCGACGAGCACCCCACCCTTTGCGGTCGAGTCGAGCTTAGTCATCACGATTCCGGTGAGCTCGGCCGTGGCGTGGAAGAGTTTTGCTTGAGAGATCGCGTTCTGCCCATTTGTGCCGTCCACGACGAGCAACGTTTCAGCCGGCGGCTCGCCGAGCTCGCGCTCGATCACACGCCGAATCTTCTTCAGCTCTTCCATTAGGTTCGTCTTGGTTTGAAGCCGGCCGGCCGTATCCACGAGCACGACATCAACGCCGCGCGCCTTCGCCGCGCGCACGCCGTCGAAGACGACCGAGGCAGGATCAGCGCCTTCGGATCCCCGGACGAGCGAGCTGCCGCTGCGCTCGGCCCAGACTGCGAGTTGCTCGGCCGCCGCCGCGCGAAACGTGTCGGCAGCGACTAGCAAAACGCGCTTACGTTCGCGCTGCAACCGCGTCGCCAACTTGCCGATCGTCGTCGTCTTACCGCTGCCGTTAACGCCGACAATCAGCATGACTGCCGGTTTTTGGTCGAGCCGTAGTGCCTCGCCGGGAACTGTGAGAAATCGCTCGACGTCCTTACGAAAGCGGGCCACGGGCCGATCGGCAGTCTTCCACTCTTCTTGGCGGGCGACGGTCTGGAGGCCGGTGACGATCTTTTGGGTCGCAGGAACGCCGAAGTCGGCGAGGATCAGTGTCTCCTCGAGCTCATCCCAGAACTCGGGCGTCAGGGGCCGCTCGGGGCGGCCCAGGCGCGTGACGGCGGCGAAGCTCTCGCGGGCGCGTCCGAGCGAGGAGCGCAGGCGCGACAGCCAGCTCAACGCGCGCTCCTTATCTCCACGATTCTGACTCTATCATGCGAACGTACGTTCGGTCAATCGCTCGAGCACGCCGGTGCCGAAGTTGCTGCTCGCCACCGGCGCGTGTAGGGCGTTGTCCGCGAAGGGCGTTTGTCGGCTACTGCGATGGCAGCAGGTCCAGCATCGGCTTGACTTTCTGCGTATCGGACGTGTATCCGAGTTTGGGAAGGTTCCAAACCGCTTCGATCGTTGCCAGCAGCGAGTAGTGATTGTACAGCCGCGCCGACCTGACGGCGCCGCTAACGCTGGTAATCAGAATCAACGGAATGTGGCCGCCCGACTGTAACGGGGGAGCGTCGCAACAGCCTAAGTTGTTATCGCCCTCGTCCCACGTAATGAAGAGCAAGGATCGCTGCGTAAACGCGCCCGAACTCAGAATCTCCTGAACGAGCTTCTGGGCGGTGGCGTCGCCCTTAGCGATCAAACGGTTCGTCGGACCGGGACAATACGGGACCGAGCCGTGCATGTCGTGGCATTCGTTCGGAACGATATACGAGAAACTCGGAAGCTTGCCGGCGTTGAGCGCTCTCTGAAGATTTACGAACGTCTGGACGTTCGCCAGTCGCTTGGGATTCGTGGCGATGTCCTTGAAGTACACGAACGGGTCGTGCTTTTGCCGGTAGAGTCCGTCGCCGTTGTGGGGATACTCTTGCCCGAGATAGCCGGCGTGCGGCATCGACTCGTTATACGAAGCCCAGGTCAAGCCTGCGGCCTCGAGCGAATCGACGAGATTCTTATTCGTAAAGCTGTGGCAGCCTCTCGGCGGACCATTTGCGTAACAACTTCCGTTGTCGTCGTGGACGCCGAAGTAGTTGCCCGCGATCATCGACAAGTAGTTGGGCAGACTCGGGTGCGCGACGCCGAACGCCATCGTTGCAAGCCGATTCGTCTGAGCGGCTTGCGTGAGGAACGGAGCGAAAAGATGGTATCCGTTGGCGTCGGTCGCGCCGATGATGTCGTCGAAGCTATGATTTTCCATAACGATGACGATGATGTGATCCGGGACGAGCATACCGCCCGGTTCGGTCGGTCCTCCCGCGTCGGCGAAGCCCGAAGAAGCGTTCGCGGCGCTGGGAAGTTGTTGAGTTCGTGAGTTTTCGCCACATGCCGTGACGGTTGCGGCGACGAGTAACGCGAGAATGAGAGACCAACGTGCAGCCATGGTAGATCTCCTTTGCAGACGGGGGGTTGGGGACGTTCGGTACGTCCGAGAGCCCTACCCGTCGGCTGCCGCCCGTTCAGGCCGTACGCGCACACTGATAGCGCGAGCCGGCGCCACCTAGGTACACGCCGCGCAAAGCCTGCCTAAGAGTTTAAGGCGCGCAGCGCACTCTGAAGATCGGGGAACCGCCGGAAATTCGAAAACGCAACCTGCAGCGTTCCTGCCGCCGGGAACGGCCCGTAGTTTCCTTTATACTGCTGCGTCTCTTGAGTGATCGCCCAATACCCGGGCAACACCTCGGAACGAAGGTCGGTAATCTGGCCGGAGCTTGCATGCGGCGGCAGCGCGTTGGGTTGGTAGGTGAACGAAACGACATCGTTCTGGGCGTCGTACGTGAAGCTGCCTCGGCCGTGACCCGCACCGTGCACGCTCGAGCTAAAGTCGATCGTTGACGGTCCGCTCTGCTGATATTCGTACCCATCGAGATGACTCGGATCGAACGGTGCTGCAAAAACGTCGCTTGGCTTGGGGTGCTCCCATGATTCCTCGAGCGAGGACGCGTCCGATGCGCTGGCGGAGTGTCCGTCGATCGTGTAACTATTGACGTGCACCTTCACGGTCATCCCATCTTGGTAAATGCCCTGCATTACGATGTCCTCATGCCGGCTTCTGAACGCACCGTGTACGTCAAGCGTTCGATGCATCCGAAATACAACGACGCCGCGGCTGGTTTGTTGATACCGTTGCGCGATTTGCGTCAGCGCCGGCGGCGCGCTCGCGGGTACCATCATGCTTGCACTCTACCCAATGCCTCCCAGCACGTAACCCCGCCTGTCTACCGCCCCTTATCCGGAGGTCGACACGTACATGTAATGGTTGGGGAGATCCAGCGTAAAGGTGCGGCCCTCCCAAAACGAGTTTCCAACGTCGCAGTCGTAGATCAGGTCCGAAAACTTCACCGTCGGTCCGGCAATCGCAGTCTCCGGCGAGCCGGCGAGTGCTATCGTGCTGATGCGCGCCGGCGCGTCGCTTGGATTGAGCCCGATCGACGTCGCAAAGGTCTTGTCGAGAGTGATTCCGGGCGAGCCGGTATCGATCTCGCAGAGCCCGGTCTTACCGCCGCCAAAGTCGAAGCGCGCAAAGAGCGCGAGCGCGATTCCCAGATCGTCTTGAAGAATCAACGGAATCTTCACATCCGGCCGGATGCGCTCGGGAAAGCTCTGTGCGTCTTCAATCACGACCTGGTGATTGCGAAAATCGAACGTTGTCGCGACGTTGCGAAAGGCGGTCGCTGCGATTAGACCGTCGATCCCCGTGCCATCGAGGCCCTTCCAGATGCCGACGTGCGGAGCGTCGATGTCCACACTACCGAGCGCGAGCGTTACGACTTTTCCGATCGGCAGGTCCACGCGTTCGCCGGTGAGGCGAAGGCTCACATATTTTCCGTTGACCGCAACGAACCGCCGGCCGAGCTCGCTCGAGAAAATGTCGACGCCCGCACCGAGATTGACGAGCATCGGTACCGCCGGCCGGCCGTCGACCGAAGCCTGCACTTCGATCTGACCACCGTTGACGGCAGTAAACGGGATCGTCTCGACCGCACGCGCGGGCGGCGCAATGATGCAGGCCAGCGTTGCCGTCACTGCGACCGCAACGGTCCGCCGCCGCGCGCTCGGTGCGACGCCCGAGCCCGCAGACTCGGTAACCAAAGTCACCGCGGCAGTTCTGGAGAATCGCATCTATCCTCCGTTTTTAAGGGTGCAAGCAGGGCTGCGACAAGACTTTATGTTTTCCTGCGTCGAACTATCGGCGAAACACCGCGTTTTGGAGGTAACATGAAACGGTCGCAAGCTTTAATTTTCTCTGCGGCGCTCCTCGGCGTAGCGGGGTGCAGCGGTTCGGCCGGCTCGACGCCGGCGCCGGCCCCCAGCGGGCCGCCGCCGACCAACGCCATTCAGCATATCGTCGTCATGGTCCAAGAGAATCGAAGCTTCGACAACCTATTCGCCGGTTATCCTGGCGCCGACACGACGCTGCAAGGTGCGTGCACGCCGAATCGCTATTGTAAGGGATCGCACATCGTCAACCTTCACGCGGTCAAACTCGCCACGGGCGGCGGTCCGCTCTTCGGAAAGGACATCGATCACAGCCACCACGGGTTCGTGGTCCAGTGCAACGCGAACAGCCAGGGCGTTTGTCAAAACAACGGATTCAATCTGATTCGCTTCGGTGAATCGGGGCAGCTACTTCCGGCCGGGCTCTATCCCTACGCATACATCGATCGCGCCGAGACCAAGCCGTACTGGAAGCTCGCGAGCCAATACACGCTGGCGGACCAAACCTTCTTTGACGACACCGCCTCGAGCTTCATCGCCCATCAGATCCTCATCGCCGGCAGCGTCAAGATCAACGCTAACGAATCGCTCACCGATCAGCCGCCCACCCAACCATGGGGATGCGACGCTCCACCCGGCACGCAGACACCTATCATCCTTAAGAACGGCACGGTGCGCACGAACGGCCCGTTCCCGTGCTTCGGCTACGGCACGATGGCCGACTTGCTCGACGCAAAAGGCGTCTCGTGGCTCTTCTACGTTGACCGCGCGTTCGGCAAAGGCGCCGACTTTTCGGGCGGCGTCTGGAACGGCTACCGCGCGATTCACAAGATCTTCCACGGACCTGATTGGAAAACGAACATCAGCTCCCCGAACACCAATATTTTTAACGACCTCAAAGGCGGCACGCTACCGTCCGTCTCATGGCTGATACCGACGCTCTTCACCTCGGACCATCCCGCCAGCGGCTGCGACGGCGGTCCCTACTGGGTGACGAAGGTGGTCAACGCGATCGGCACCAGCCCGTATTGGAACAACACCGCAATCGTTCTGCTCTGGGACGACTGGGGTGGGTGGTACGACAATGCGCCTCCTCTGCAGACTAACTACACCAGCCTCGGCTTCCGCGTACCGATGATCGTCATCTCGCCGTTCGCGAAGCCGAACTTCATCTCGCACACGCGCTACGATTTCGGCAGCATCCTCAAGCTTATGGAACACACCTTCAACTTGGGCTCGCTCGGGACCGATGACGCGACGGCGAACTCGATGGAGGACGTCTTTGACTTCAACCAGCCGCCCAACGCCTTCAAACCCGCGCCGCTTCCGCACCACATGCCCTGCGCCACGCAAGTAACCAATCCCAGCGACGCAGCGCGAATTATCGAGCACGACGGCGGCGTTCCGGAATAGTGTTGCGGCTCCAGACGCTCCCGGCGCTCGTTTTTGCCGTCGTAGCAGCGGGTTGCAGCGGTTCGGCCGGCTCGACGCCGGCGCCGGGGCCGACCGGACCGCCTGCGACAAACGCAATCCAGCACATCGTCATCATGGTTCAGGAGAATCGCAGCTTCGATAATCTCTTTGCGGGTTATCCCGGTGCCAACACGACGATGCAAGGGCTCTGCGAGGCCGGGCCGCGCTGGTGCAAGGTAGCTCGCGAGATTCCGCTGCAGCCGCGCAAGCTCGCGCAAGGATTGGCGCGGTTCGGCGGCAAGGACATCTGTCACAGCCATCAGTGCTTCGAGATCGAGTGCCATCCCGACGCAGCCAATGTCTGCCGGAACGACGGCTTCGATCGTATCGACCTTGGTGAAGTCCAGGGTGGTCGCCCGGCCAAACTCTACCCTTACTCGTACGTCAGACGTTCCGATAGCGAGCCCTACTGGAGGTTGGCAAAGCAGTACGCGCTCTCCGACGAAACGTTTTTTACCGAGACGGCCTCGAGCTTCATCGCGCATCAAATGTTAATTTCCGGTTCGGTGCGGCTTAACGATCGCGAATCGCTGACCGACGAACCCGACGCGATGCCGTGGGGTTGCGATATTCCCGTCGGCGCGCATACTCCGATACTCACGCGCAACGGTCATTACAATCCCAATGGGCCGCGCCCGTGCTTTACGTATGCCACGGTGGCGGATCTGCTCGACGCGGCAAACGTTCCGTGGCGGTACTACGTGGATGACGCGTTCGGGAGTCAGGCCGACTTCTCTGGCTCGGTCTGGAACGGCTACCGCGCCATCAGAAAGATCTTTTACGGTCCGGATTGGAAAACGAACGTCAGCACGCCCAACACGAGGATCTTTTCGGACATCAAGGCCGGCACGCTGCAGGCCGTTTCGTGGGTCATCCCGTCGCTGGCCGATTCGGATCACCCCGCGAGCGGCTGCAACGGCGGACCCTGGTGGGTAACGAGGGTCGTCAACGCGCTCGGCACCAGCACCTATTGGAAAAGCACCGCGATCGTTTTAGTCTGGGACGACTGGGGTGGGTGGTACGACAACGCGCCGCCCACGCAAATCAGCTACACGAGCTTAGGCTTTCGCGTTCCGATGATCGTGATCTCCCCGTTCGCGAAACCGGGCTATATCTCGCACACGCACTACGACTTCGGCAGCATCCTGAAGTTGCTGGAGCAGAATTTTGGCCTCGGTTCGCTCGGGGTGACCGACGCTACGGCGGCGTCGATGGAGGACGTTTTTGACTTCACGCAAAGGCCGAATAGGTTCGAGGCCGCGCCCCTTCCGCCCGTGATGAGTTGCGGCGAGCTGCCTTCCGGCGAGCGCGCCGTCCGCGAGATTATCGAGCGCAACGGCGGTGTCCCCGAATAGATAGTGGGTAACGAGTAAGGTGCAAATCTTCGCCGACCGTGCCGACGCTGGGCGGCAGCTCGCCGAGAGGCTCACCGACTACGCGAACAATCCTCAGGCCGTCGTGCTGGCGTTGCCGCGCGGAGGTGTGCCGGTCGGCTACGAAGTCGCGCGGCGGATTGGGGTGCCGCTCGACCTCTACGTGGTCCGCAAGCTCGGCGTTCCGGGTCACGAGGAGCTCGCGATGGGCGCGCTCGCAAGCGACGGAACGTGCGTCGTTGACGAGGATCTCATCGCAACGCTCGGTATCGACGAAGCCGCGCTCGAGGACGTCGTGCGGCGCGAGATCATCGAGCTGCGCCGGCGCGAGAGCGCCTATCGCGACTCGCCTCACCCCGACCTCTCCGGCAAGATCGTGATCGTCGTGGACGACGGGCTCGCCACCGGTGCAACGATGCGCGCGGCCGCGACCTCGCTGCGCGAACGCAATCCAGCGGCGATCGTCGCGGGCGTACCGGTGGCCGCGCCCCGTACGTGCGCGAGCCTGCGAAGCGTGGTCGATCGCGTTGTCTGCGTCGCCACGCCCGAACCGTTTCATGCCGTCGGACTCTACTATCGAAATTTCGAGCAGACGAGCGACGACGACGTACGACGCTTGCTGGCCGCCGCCGCCGAGCTAACAGGGCGCCGCATCAGCGCGTAGTATCAAGACCTAATGAAGCGCCAATCCGCCGCCCTCGCCGCATTCGCCCTCACGATCGCCCTCACGGCCGGCACTGGGTCTGCCCAAGAGATCGTCTACACGTTTACCGGGCTTCGAGGCGCGGTCGATGGGTGCAAGTGGTTCAACGACAACCTCACCGATCGGTCAATCGATGCACTAACGCGGCAGACCGACATGCTCTACAATCGGCTCGCGCTCCCCGCCGGGGTGCCGGTGACGGTCGTCGGGACCGCAGCTACCGAAGCCGGCGAGCAGCTCGTGGATTTCAAGCTCAACTCGAGCCAGGTTTGCGGCCCCGCCGAGGCCATCTACGGCATTACTTCCTCACCTGCCGCTGCACCGTAACTCATCAGGGAAGCAGAGTTTCCCTCATGGTCGTACTCGCAAAGCGATGCTTATGCGCGGGCCAACCGCGACGCGCGTCTTGGGGATGCCGTGGTTGTAGTGCTTCTGCGTCTCGTAGCTCATCACCAAAAGACTTCCTGCTTCTAAGTCGAGATCGAAGATGCGGCGAGGCTTCGCTTTGCTGCGAATCGTCATCAGCCGCGTCGCTCCGAGCGAGATCAGCGCGATCGGGTAGCCGGCCACGATTTCATAAAGGTGGTCGTTGTGGGGTGCGACGCTGTCCTGTCCGTTGCGATAGAAGTTCAAGCCGACACTGTTGAAGTGTGTCCCCGTCGCGCCGGCGGCCCGGTGGGATGCCTCCGTGAGGACCGGCGGAAGCTCCCGGTCCGAAAGCCGGTAACCGGCAACGAGCCGCGGCACGTCAACGTCGCGATCGTACATGCGCCGGCGCTCGCTGCGCCAGGTTACGTCATCGCGTAAGGATTCGAACCATCGTCGCGCCGTCGACAAATCCGCGAAGGCCGGCGTGTAGACGATTCTGCCGTTCTCGTCATCAACGAGCATGCGGCTGTCGCCGCCGAAGAAACCGAGTTGCGTACGAGCCGGTTGTCCTTAGGGATAGAGGCCGCGCAGCTTCGTCGCTTCGGCGACGCGCGCTACGGCGACGCAATACGCTCCTTTGCGCATTGATACGCCGTGGCGCTTCGCCTGCTCGTGGGTCTCCCGGAAGGCGCGTGTCATCTTGCGTTTGAGGCGCTCGTTGATCTCGTCCTCTTCCCAGAAATTCGCCTGAAGGTCTTGCACCCACTCGAAGTATGAAACCGTCACGCCGCCTGCGTTCGCCAGGATGTCCGGCAACACCATGATCCCACGCTCAAAGAGGATGTCGTCAGCTTCGGGCAGCGTCGGCCCGTTTGCCGCTTCGGCGACGATCTTCGCTTGGATGCGCGGCGCATTTTCGCGCGTGATGACTTTTTCAAGCGCAGCCGGCACCAGAATGTCGCAATCGAACTCGAGCACTTCCTTGTTGTCGGTGCGCTCACCGCCGGTGAAGCCGACGACTGACCCCGTCTCAAACTTGTGGGCGGTCAGTTGTGCGATGTCGAGACCCCGCTCGTTCGACACGGCACCGAGCGAGTCAGAGACGGCGACGATCTTATATCCGTGCTGGCTCATGAGCTGCGCTGCGTACATTCCGGCATTGCCGAATCCCTGAATTGCCACGCGGGCGCCCTCGATCGTCTTTCCTTGCGCCTCCATTGCCTCATCCACCACGTACATGCAGCCGCGCGCCGTCGCCTTATCGCGCCCGGCCGAGCCGCCGATCGAGACCGGCTTTCCGGTGACGACGCCGGGAATCGAGTAGCCATGCTGCATCGAGAACGTGTCCATGATCCACGCCATGATCTGCGGCGTCGTGTAGACGTCGGGGGCGGGGATGTCTTTTTCGGGGCCGATGATGATGGATATTTCAGTCGTGAAGCGGCGCGTGAGGTTCTCGAGCTCTTGCAGCGACATCTCCTTGGGATTGCAGATGACACCGCCCTTCGCTCCGCCGAACGGAATGTTCACCAGCGCGCACTTCCAGGTCATCCACATTGCGAGCGCTTTGACTTCGTCGAGCGTCACGTCGGGGTGAAAGCGGATCCCGCCCTTGCCCGGCCCGCGCGAAAGGTTATGTTGCACGCGGTATCCGGTGAACATGCGAAACCCGCCGTTATCCATCCGCGCCGGGATCGAGACTTCGAGCACGCGCTTCGGCTGGCGGAGATAGCCGTGAAGCGACTCGTTCAACCCGATGAGCATTCCGACTTCGTCGAGCTGGTGCTGCGCCATCTCCCAAACGTTGTCGCGCGCTTGTACTGCAGAGAGATCTTGTGCCATCGTAACTTTCGACTTACTCCTGCGGCGGGTGCCCGTACATGCTGGCGCGGTACGCCGGCAAGTGCGGATTCTTCCAGTGCGAGCCGTCCTCGAATGCAATCTTCAGCGGAACGCACTTTGCGTAGCTGGTTTGAATCGGAAAGACGTTCGGACTCAGACCGAACTTGTGCTTGATCTCCGCGCCCGGCGAAAAGGTCCCAACGTCCTTGACCTCCGCAACGAGGCTGCCCCTGACGATCAGGCCGAACTCGATTTGCTTCATCACGTGCTGGGTGACATTGACGTAGTCGATGCCGAGGGTTGGATCGTGTTCAACGGGGGCTTGATAGTAGTTCGCACCATAGACCGACGGCCAGCCCCAGTAACGGCCGTATCCGTAGCCATAGGGATAGAATGCCGGCGTGTAACCCGAATAATTGTAGCTGACGTTGCGTTCCGGATTGCAGCCGTTGACTTGGAGTGGGTGCGTCGTCACCTGCGCGGCCATCGACATAGCGACGTACGAGCTCTGCGCTGTCGTGGGCATAGGA
The DNA here is from genome assembly GCA_963748875.1 of Vulcanimicrobiota bacterium. GTDB lineage: Bacteria > Vulcanimicrobiota > Vulcanimicrobiia > Vulcanimicrobiales > Vulcanimicrobiaceae > Cybelea. The sequence goes on along the minus strand of CAVVKC010000001.1, from coordinate 2,107,350 downwards.
CAGGCCAGTGCCAGGCAGAGCGCTGCGGCGCCGGGAGCGAAGCGTGCCGTGTTCATTGAGTCGGTCTCCTTAAATAGATTCCGAGGCGGATTTCACGCAGACTTCTGCAAGAAAAAGGGTGGCGCCTTGGCGCCACCCTTTTTTGCTTTGATAGACTATCAAGCTCAGCGTGGAGGCCGGCCCCCGCCGCCGCTGTGGGGTCTGTCGCCACCACCGCCACCGCCACCACCGCCGCCGCCGGACGGATGCGGGGCCGAGTATCCGCCATGCGAGTACGATGGTTGCGAACCGTACGAGCCACGCGAGTACGACGGTTGCGAGCCATGCGAGTACGACGGCTGCGAGCCATAGGACCCCCGTGCGTAGGATGGATACGAACTGTGGCCGGACGACGAACCATACGAACCACGCGCGTACGATGGATACGAACTGTGCGAACTCGTGTTGGATGGGTCGCGATCGGACGAATCGCGCCCATATGAATCACGTCCGAACGAGCCTCCGCTCGACTCGCGGCCGAACGAATCAGCGCGCCAAGACGAGTCACCCCGCGAATACGAGTCGCCGCGACCGAACGAATCGCCACGAGAGGACGAACCACGGTCGTTCGACGATGAGAAGTTACCGCGATCTTGCGAGAACCGGCTCCACGAGCTCGAAGGAGCACGTGACGAGTTCGAGTCGGTGCGAGCCGGCTCGGTGCGCCCCGAGCGCGTCGGATCGGCGCGATCCGAGCGCGTCGGATCGGTGCGATCCGAGCGTGCTGTGATTGCGCCGTTTCGAGCCGACTGGTCGCCGCGTGCTTGATCGAAGCGCTGCCAGGAATCGGACGGTCCGCCTTCATGCCGCGCTGTAGTTGACGGCGCCCCGTCGTGCCGCGCCGTATCCGCGCCGTGAGAGAGGGTCGCGTTGTCGCGGCTTACGGGTGCGTTACTGTGGCTACTCTCGATCGCGCGTGAGACCGAGCGTTGCTGTTCGTCGAAGGAGTTTCGCGTTGCGAGCCCTCGGTTTACCGAAGCGAATCGCGGCGAATCGAAACTCCTCGAGAGCGTTACCGGCGCGTTGACCGCCCGGCCGCCAAAGCCGAGACTGTCGCGACTCGGGGTCACCGCCACCGGTCCGTGAATCATGCCTACCTGGCCGTTGATCCGATGCGGATCGACCGAGAACGTATGGCCGAAGACTGCTCCGCGCTGGAAGTTCCCGACCATCGTGCCGTGGACGCCGCCGTGCGGGAACCTGCGGTAGATGTTTGTGATGTTCGTAACGTTCACGACCCGCGTTCCGCCGAAGCCGCCGCAGCAGCCGAAACCACCCCAGCCCCAGCCGAAGCCGGTCCACGCCCAGCCGGGATACCACGGGTTATACGGCCAGAAGGGTGCGAGCGGATACCAGCCGATATTCGGGTAGCCGAAGCCCACCGAGACGCCAAAGCCTGGTCCGCCGAAGGTGGCGCCGAACCCGAAGAAGCCGACGAGCGCGGGTGACCACGCAGGAGAGGCGGAATAGGCCGGCGGCTGCCATGCCCAGCCGTAGCCGTTGGCATAGTACCAGTTGCCGTAGTGGTAGGGCGCCCAGCCCCAAGGCTCTGCGCCAACCCACGTCCAGCCGTAGCCGTCTTCCCAGCTCCAGTTCCCGTTACCATAGGGCGACCAGCCCTGCTGCTGATTTGGAACCCAGGATTGGCCATAGCCTGCGACGTCTTGCCACTGGCCGTAGGCACCAAGATTGTCGTAGCCGGCGATATCGGGATTGAGGTTCGGGCTCGCCTGAATCGCTGCGATCATCGTCTGATCGCGTTTCGCATTGAAATCGTCGAACGAGTCGAAGCCGATTGCCGACGCGTAGGTTATCGACGGATCGGTAGCCGACCCGCGAGCGACGAGCGTTCGCCCTGAATCGAGCGTGTACGTTTGTTGGGGCGTAACGATTTCGGCCTCGCCGCGTCGCGTCGTCACCCAACTCGAGCCGTCGTGGCCGATCGAAATCCGATAGTCGCCCGTGCGCGCAGCCCGGACGCTGACCGAAGGCGTGTCGATCTGGACGTTGCCGGCATCGCGCGTGAGACCGACTTCGACGGTGCCGTCCGCAAGCTGAAGCTGGCGGTTATTCGGATCGTCGTTGGTAATACGGGCCTGGACGTTGCCCCCCAGACGCACCGCAGCCGCACCATCGAACTGCAGCTCGGCTCGGGACGTCTGCCCGGTCGAAATGTAGTCGCCGGGAAGCAGCGGCGCGTTCACAACCGCGCTGACCTGCTTGCCGCTGTCGCCGCGTTGAACGACGGCCGACCCCTGGATGACGCTGACTCGGGTTACGCCGGGTCCGCTCTTATCGGGCGCCTGCTCGGCCGAGGCCGGAAGGGCGCTGGAAAAGGTCACCGTTAGCAGGGCAACCCCAGAAATCAAGCTAGTGATCCATTTGCTAGTCATATAGTGCTGTTTTCCCCTCAGCACTATTGAACCCGAAAAGGCGCGCAAAAAGCATCGATTCGCGATTAGCTTACCATTAAGCCGGCGTGAGAGGGATGACCCAGGCTGCTCCGCCAAGCTGTACGACCGGAGGTATCACCGCAAATGAGTGAGTCCAAGTCCGGCATGACGCGCCGCTCCTTTGTCGCCAAAGCCGTCGTGCTGCCGGCCCTCGCCGGTCTGCTGCTCGCGGAAACGACGACCGCCCAAGCCAAAGGCTCGAAAGCGCAATTTAAATACCAAAGCACACCCAACAACGGCAAGAAATGCTCGCAGTGCACGTTCTACATTCCGGGAAGTTCGCCCAAAGCGAACGGCACCTGCAAAATAGTCGACGGTTCGATCAGCCCGAACGGCTGGTGCAGCGCCTTCGCCGCCAAGTCCTAGTCGTAGCGGTCTAGACTACCTCAAATAAGCCGGCGGCGCCGATGCCGCCGGCCACGCACATTGTTACGACGACGTATTTCAGGCCCCGTCGCTTGCCCTCGATCAGGGCGTGCATCGTCATGCGCGCACCGCTCATGCCGTAGGGATGCCCGATCGAGATCGCGCCTCCGTCGACGTTGAAGCGGTCGTTCGGGATTCCGAGCGTGTCACGGCAGTAGACGGTCTGCACCGCGAAGGCCTCATTGAGTTCCCACAGCCCGACGTCGTCGATCGTGAGATCGTGTGCTTTGAGCAGCTTGGGAACCGCGTAGATCGGCGCGATCCCCATTTCGCCCGGCTCGCACCCCGCGGCGGCGTAGCCGCGATAGATCCCGAGCGGCGTGAGATTTCGGCTTCGCGCAAGCTCCCCGTCAACGATCGCGACCGCAGCCGCGCCGTCCGAAAGCTGCGAAGAGTTTCCCGCGGTGATCGTCGTATCGGCGACGCCAGGGACGGCGCCCTTGAGCGCGCTCAACCCTTCGAGCGTCGTATCGGCGCGGTTACCCTCGTCTTTCGCAAGTTTGATCTGCCGTTCGGTCACGGCGCCGTTCTCTCTATTCTGCTCGTACTTCCAGGACGGCAGCGCGACGATCTCGGCGTCGAAGCGTCCCGCCGCTTGCGCGGCCGCGGTGCGCTGTTGGCTTTGCAGTGCGTATTCGTCCTGACGCTCGCGCGAAATCTGATACTTCTTCGCGACGAAGTCCGCCGTAAAGAGCATCGGCGTGTAGAGATCGGGCGCGTGGCGCAGCAGCCACTCCTCGGTGAGGAAGCGGACGTGGACGTCGTTCTGCACCATGCTGATCGACTCGACGCCGCCCGCAATCGTTACTTTGGCCCCATCGGCGATGACGCGCTTCGCAGCGATCGCAATCGCATCGAGCCCCGAAGCACAGAATCGGCTCACCGTCTCGCCGGGAACCGTCACCGGGCAGCCGGCGCGCAGCGCGGCCGTGCGCCCGATGTTGTTGCCGGTCGCGCCCTCGGGCAGACCGCAACCGATGACCACATCGTCCACCTCTGCCGGATCGATTGACGCGCGCGCGATCGCATGCCTGACGACGTGTCCCGCCATCGTCGCGCCTTCGGTTTGATTGAACGCGCCGCGGAAGGCGCGTCCGATCGGCGTGCGCGCCGCCGAGACGATCACCGCTTCACGCATGCGTCGAAACCTTCCCGGCCCCTACCGTCTCATCCTGAGCCTGTCGAAGGACGAAGGGCGACAGGGTGCGATACCCTGCGTTCCACATTGGGCCGCCGCGATGCGGCGGGAAGCCGTAACCGTAGACGTAGACGATGTCAATGTCGCCGGGACGCAGCGCGATGCCCTCCTCGAGCAGATGCTTGCCGCGATTGACCAGCGCGTCCAGGAGCCGGTCGCGGATCTGGTCGTCACTTACCTCGCGCGGCGCGATCCCGGCCTTGCGCGCTTCTTCGGCAAAGAGTCGCTCGACCTCGGGATCGGGGATCGGCTCGCGCCCTTTTCCGACCGACTTGTCGTATTTGAAATAACCCGCCATCGTTTTCTGTCCGAGCCGATTCAGCCCGACCAGCCGCGCCAGCACATTCGTGCGCCCAAGCGCGTCGTCGCCGCGCGCTTTTTGGATCGCCAAACCGATGTCGAGGCCGGAGAGATCGCTCATCGCAAACGGTCCCATTGGGAAGCCAAAGCGTTTCATAACGGCGTCGATCCGCGCCGGTGTGACCCCCTCTTCGGCAAGCGCGTTCGCCTCGCGCACGTAGTCGAAGATCATCCGGTTGCCGATGAACCCGAAGGCATTCCCCGAGATCACGGCCTTCTTGCGAAGCGCCTTGCCGAGTTTGAAGGCGGTTACGATCGTCTCCGGCGAGGTCTTCTCGCCGCGAACGATCTCGAGCAGCGGCATGATGTTGGCCGGCACGAAAAAGTGCAGGCCAACGACCCGATCCGGACGCTTCGTCTCTGCAGCCAGCCTATCGATGTCGAGCGTCGAGGTGTTCGAAGCGAGAATCGCCTCGGGCTTGGCGATGCCGTCGAGCTTACGAAAAACCTCGCGCTTGACGTCGAGATTCTCGTAGACCGCTTCGACGATCACGTCCGCATCCGCGAGCTCGCTCCAGTCCTCGGTAAAGCGAATCGACTGGCCGCGCTTCCAAGCCTCTTCCTGCGTTAATCGGCCCTTCTGCACTTGGTACATGAACATGCCCATCACCGTCTGGCGCGCTTTATCGACGGCGGCGTCGTTGCTGTCGACTACGACGACCGGAATGCCGGCCTGCGCGAAGGCGATCGCGATGCCGCTTCCCATCGTCCCCGCGCCAACAACTCCAGCCTTAGCGACAACCGTCGTGCCATCCCGACCCTTCGCCTCGGGCACCCCGGGTATCTTCGCCAGTTCACGCTCGGCAAAGAAAATGTGACGCAATGCCTGCGACGGCGCGGAGCGGATGAGTTCGTCGAATAGTCTCGCTTCGCGTGCGACGCCGAACGGAAACGGCAGCTCGATCGAAGCTTGCACCGCATCAATCAGCTTGTGCGCAGCAAAACCGCCGCTATCTTCGGGCGGGACCATCGCGTGCGCTTGCGCCACGACGTACGGCCCGGATTGCGGCGGCAGATCCTTGGCGATGATCGCTTGGCGCTCGCTAATGCGACGCTTCGGTCCTTTCGCGAGCGTCGCGGCGCGCCCCATAACGTCGGGTACGACTTCGTCGAGGATTCCGAGCTCCAGCGCACGCTCGGCCGAAATCGACGAGCCCTTGAGCATAAATTCGAGCGCGGCGCGCGCGCCGACCAAACGCGGCAGCCGCTGCGTGCCACCGGCACCCGGCAAGAGGCCGAGCTTGATCTCCGGCAGGCCAAGCTTCGCGCCCGGCGTCGCGACGCGGTAATCACACGTCAGCGATAGTTCGAAACCTCCGCCCAAACAGTTTCCGTCGATCGCGGCCACGTGCACCTTGACGCTCGCCTCGATCGCGGCGATAACGTCGCGAATCGTAACCGCGTTGGGCGGGGGCTCTCGATTGAAGTCGTTGACGTCTGCACCGGCGCTGAACAGGCCGTTTGCACCGGTGAACACGACGGCCTGGACCGCATCGTCGGCGTGCGCGGCTTCGAGCGTTTCGATCAGCTTGGCGCAATACGAAAACGAGAGCGCGTTGACCGGCGGATTATCCAACGTAATGACCGCAACGGCGGCGTCACGCGGATGCGGCGCAACCGGAATCATCGCTATACGCCCACGGCCATTTTGCGATCGAGATCGAACTGCGCTTCGGTCAACGCCATGACGTCGCCCGAACCGTCCATGATCTGCCGCTTGAACCATTCAGCTTGTGAAAGCACGTGCGACGCGTAGAAACCCGCCGTCGCGAGCTTCCCCCGATAGAACTCCGCATCGGAATCGTTGGCCGCGATTTTTGCCGCCGCGATCTGCGCCGCGCGGGCCATCTGCCAGCCGCCGGCGACCGTTCCCCATAAGCGCAGATACGGAACCGAACATGCAAAGGCCTTATTCAGATCGCCCATCGCGTTCATCCCGATCCACTGCGACGTCTCGTTGAGCGTCGCGAGCGCCTTGCCGAGCCCTTCGCCGATCCGTTTGACGGTCGGGTCGGATTGCGCGGCACACTCTTTCGCGACGGTCTCCATCTTCTTGCCGACGCTGGTTGCCGCGGCCCCCATGTCGCGCAGCAGCTTGCGCCCAATCAAGTCGAGCGCCTGAATTCCGGTCGTTCCTTCGTAGATCGTGATGATCCGGACGTCGCGATACTGCTGCGCGATGCCGGTCTCTTCGATATATCCCATCCCGCCGAAGACTTGCAGCGCGGTCGAACACAACTCGACGGCGCTCTCGGTGCACCAACCCTTGACGACCGGAATCATCAGCTCGACGAAGGCCTTGTGCTCTTTGCGAACCTTTTCGTCGGGGTGCCGAGCGACGTAGTCCAGCGATGCCGCGGTCACGTAGGCAAGCGCGCGCATCGCTTCGATCGTCGCCTTCTGCACCATGAGCATCCGGCGCACGTCGGGATGCTTGATGATTGCCTCGGGCACTTTAGAGCCGGGGTTAAGGTCGCGCCCTTGCACGCGCTCCTTCGCGTATTCGAGCGCGCTCTGATAGGCGCGGTCCGCCAGCGCGATGCCTTGCACGCCGACCGAAAAGCGGGCAGCGTTCATCATGATAAACATGTACTCGAGCCCGCGGTTCGGCTCGCCGACCAGATAACCGACGGCGCCGCTGCCCTTCTCGCCGTAGTTGAGCGTGCAGGTAGGGTTTGCGTTGATGCCCAGCTTGTGCTCGATGCTCGCACAGACCACGTCGTTACGCTCGCCAAGCGTTCCGTCGGCGTTGACGAGAAACTTCGGCACGATGAAAAGCGAGATGCCCTTCGTGCCCTCGGGCGCATCGGGCAAGCGTGCTAGCACGAGGTGAATGATGTTCTCGGCCATGTCGTGCTCGCCGAACGTGATGAAGATCTTCGTCCCGCTGATCCGATGGTGATCGCCTTCCGGCACGGCGCGGGTTCGCACTTGCGCGAGATCCGAGCCGGCTTGCGGTTCGGTCAGGCACATCGTGCCGGTCCACTTGCCGGACACCAAATTTGGAATGAAGCGGTGCTTCTGCTCGTCCGAGCCAACCAGCTCGATTGCTTCGATCGCGCCTTGATTGAGCAAGGGGCCATTGGCAAAGCCGATGTTTGCGGCGTTCCACATCTCGAGCGTCGGCCCGAGCATGATCTGCGGAAGACCCTGACCGCCGTACTCGTCGGGGACCGGTAAGCCGATCCAGCCGGCATCGGCAAATTTCTTGTATGCTTCCTTGAAGCCGCGGGGCGTAGCGACCTCGCCCTCGCTCCACGTGCAGCCCTCCTTGTCGCCGCTGCGGTTCAACGGGTCGAGCACGCCGGCGGCAAAGCCGGCTGCCTCTTCGAGCACCGAGTCGAGGACGTCGAGCGTCTCCTCGCAGCCAGGCAGTTTGGCAACCTCGTGGACTCCGGCGAGCTCCCGAAGGGCGAACTGCATGTCCCGGAGCGGGGCACGGTAGGCGCTCATATGGCCTCCTTATTCCTCTTACGTATCGTAGCTTTCCGAGCAGGCGGATGCGAGAGCCAGAGCATACCCTATTAAAAATAATATATCAACGGGAAGGGTTGCGGTGACGCGCTTTCCTCGCCGCTGGGAATTAAAAGTTGTGCAAAAGACCGCGCCTGCTTGCCAGCATCCGTAACGTCTGAGCGTATCCTACTCGTATACATTCGTATACCGTCGCATAGGAGATTACACAAAACGATGTTCCTTCTCTCAGTGCTTTTATCCGCAATCACGTTCAATCCGGCCATGGCTGCGGGCATGACGCCTCTCTCGGGAGTCGTCGAAGCCAATCCGATCCAACCCGACGCAACGTGCAAACCCGGCGCGATCTGCGCCTCGGCAAGGCTTCCCATCAACCGCAACGGCTGTCACGTCAATAACTTCTGGCAAAAAAACGTCAAGGGCGGATCGCCGCTTACCATTGACGTCACGGAGACCGGGGGCAACGGCAGCAAGGTCTTCATTTACTGGGTCAACGCAACCTCACTGACCATCACGATTACCGGCATGGCATCAGCCAACTACTACTGTCCGAAGTGACCTAACCCCGTCGCGCCACCCGCTCAGACTCTTTTCACCTCTTTGCCGCACGCTCGGTGCGTGGCGGCGAGTGTACCGCACTCGATGGCGTTCGTTCTGGGCGGGTGCGCGGTGGTAAACGCTCGCCGCGTGCAACAGCGGAGACCTGACTCCACGCCCGGCGCCCTTCGCCGCCACAACAATGGCATGCTGGCTCCGGAACTCGGGCGACTAAAACGCGCCGATGCCGTTCGGCGTCCCCCAGCCGGTCGGCCCTTGAGTACGTTCCGAACTGACCCGTTCCGGCCGTACAATGGTAACTGCCTTGTAAACTTGCCGGACAGCCGTTGCTGCCGCTGTCGATCGCGTGCAGATCTTTTTTGAGCTGCTTCTTCGGCAGCGTCCAAAAGAGTTCGCCGGTGTAATGCTTGGTGACGCTACCAGCGAGCGCAAAGGCGCTGGCGAGTAGCGGCGTCGCCGCGCTCGTCCCCTCGGCGCGAACCCAGCCGCCGTACGAATAGCTGTCGTACTCCGCTACGTTGAACGAGACCGCAGCGATATCGTTCGCGGTGCGTTGTGAACAACCGGGATCGTGCTCCCACGCCGGCTTCGCAATATTCGGAGCGCAGGTGCCACTGGTGTCGCGCCAAACGGTTTCGCTGTAATGCGAACCGCTCTTGGCAAGCACCGTACCGCCGACAGAAATGACGTTTGCGAACTGCGCCGGCGGATAGGAGCCGTAAGCTAAATCACCCGAAGCGGCCAGATACGTCACGTCCGGCCGATTGAAGGCGCCGGTCTTCCAGGTGCAACCCGTCGAGTAGCAGCCCCAACTATTGCTGACGATGTGCGCGCCAGGTTTCGTCGCTCGCTCGACGGCTCGCCCGAGATTGCGCAGGCTGTTGTTCGTCGCTTCGACCAGATAAATCGTGCACTTTGGACAAGCTGCCGAGAGCATCTCCACGTCGAGATCGATCTCGAAACCCCAACCAGCGTTACCCGCAGGGTAGTGGCTCTGCTCTTCCCAGTTGATTGTACTTGTGGAACTTCGGCGGCGGGATTCCGTACATCGTGCGATACTGCGCAAGGTCGGACGCGACGTTCGGATTGTCGTACGCGTCGACGATGCCGACGATTTCCCCTTGCCCTTACTCGACGACGGCAGTTTGTAAACGGCTCGAAAATCTGACGGCCCCCATCCGGCGGGAGCGGTGGCGGGGACGACCCCCTCGTTCATCACGAGCGCAGCGCATTGGGCCTCGCCGGGGCCAACCGCCGGACAGGCGGCCTGCGCGAGATGTTTTGCCTGCCACTCCGGGACCGGATGCGCCGCAGCGGTGGTTTGCCCCGCCGTTGCGGGCAGACTTGCAGTCCCGCCGGAGTTACAACCGGCGATCGCGATCGTCGCCGGCAGCGTGCAAAGCGCTACCGCTCAACGAACCCCGTCCACTCTTCGTCGCGCATTGCAAGCCGTTCGCGGGCAAACTCCCGAAACGGTTCTAAAAGCCGATAACGCGGCTCGGCCCCATCGAGCTCGGCCGCGACGATCGACTTATCGATAAGCGATAACATGGTGTCCAGTACGTCGTCCTCCGCAATATCGTCGCTCGCGCAAACCGTCGTGGCGATTTCCAGCGTACCGCCACCGTCGAGAACCGACAGGCGTTCGAAGATGCGCTGCTCTCTGGGTGAGAGCAAACCGTAACTCCACTCGATGGTAGCGCGCATGGTCTGCTGCCGGGCCAGCGCCGTACGCTCGCCGGCGTCGAGTATGCTCAGATGGTTTTCGAGATTCTCCGCAAGCGCCTTGAGCGAAAGCACGTTGACTCGGGCTGCGGCGAGCTCGATTGCCAACGCGTTTCCGTCCAAACGCCGGCATATTCGCGCAGCTATAGCCGCGTTATCATCGGTAAGCGCGAAGCGATGGTCAACGGCTCGGGCGCGATCCGCGAAGAGCTTGCAGCCATCATCAACGCTTAGCGATCGGAGGCAGTACGCGCGCTCGCCCCCGGCCTTGAGCGGTTCGCGGCTGATGGCCAGGATCCGAAGGTCCGGGCAGCTCTGCAAAAGCGTTTCAACGATGCTCGCGGCCGGCGGCAGAACGTGCTCGCAGTTGTCGAGAATCATCAGCATGTCCCGATCTCGCAGATGCATAAGCACCGAATCGAGAAGTTGCTCATTCGGCGCCTCTCGCACGCCCAGCGCCGCCGCGATCGCGGCAACGACGGCCTCCTCGCTGACTGTTGCAAGCCCGACGAAGTGCACGCCGCCGTTCCTGCCCTCGGCGATCGTCGTCGCGGCCCGCAGCGCAGTCTGCGTCTTGCCGATGCCCCCGGCGCCGGTGATCGTCACCAACCGGTTTCCTCTCGCCAGTGCGGCGATCTCCTCGAGTTCCCTCGCGCGGCCAATGAAGCTGGTCAGTGAGAGCGGCAACTTTGAAGGCCCCGCTTTAAGCCACGGGCCTAGGGTGACGTTTTCGCTCCGCCGACGGGGTAAGGTCGAGCGTACGGCGGCCGTTTCCAGCGCGACGCGTTGCTCGTCGTCGAGCGCGAGCGCGACGGCGAGCAGCGCCACCGTATCGGGTTGGGGCGTGCGGCGAAAGCCGCGCTCGAGAGCGCTGATCCCGTGGAAGCTAAGCCGGGCGCGTTCCGCGAGTTGCTCCTGCGAGAGCCCCGCTTCGAGGCGATAGCGTCGAAGGAGCGTCCCGAAGTCCGACGAGCCGGACGCGCCGCCGCCTTCCTGCATCGTCTTGCGCACCTTCGGCCTGCGGTCGGCAGCATCCTTAGCTGCGTAACCCGCCGGATGTACGGATAAGCCGTACGAGTGTGTCTGTCCGCAGGCGGCCGCCTACGACACCATTGGAGTATGAAGCGTGCTGGCTCTTGCCTTGCCGTCGCGTGCGCGTCCGTTGCGCTGCTTGCCGGCTGCACGGCTTCGCAAGGACCCTCCTCCTTGCTGACGCCTGGGGACGCGCGCCCTTTGGCGACGCAGTCGCCCTCGAGCACTCGGGAGGACCTTCGGCCTAAGTACCGTGGGGTATCCGGCCTGTATGTCTCCGACACGGGCGGGTATGGTATTCGTCCGCGGATCGACATCTTGCGGAACGGCAGTTACGCCGACGCCGGGATGCTCAAGAAAAAGATCGTCATGCCCGCCGGCAACTTCATCGACGAGCTAGGGAACTTTTACGTGGCCGATTTGGGGGCCGCCGACATCAAAGAATACGCACCGCACGCCGAGTTGCCGGCCTTCACGTATAACGCGGGCATGAAGGCTCCGGTCGACGTCACCGTAGATCGGAACGGCAACGTCTACGAGGCCGACAGTCCGCTGGGCGAAGGCGGGGCCGGCTCGGTTCGTGAGTATCCGCAGCGAACGAACATCCCGATCCATACGTGCGCGACGGGTGGCGATGCGACGAGCGGCGCCGACGGTGTTGCGGTCGATCGAGAGGGTGACGTGTTCGTCGTTACCGGGCCGAAGATTCTCGAGTACAAGCACGGTCTTTCCGGCTGCGATGCAACACCGCTTGGTGTAACGCTTTACAGCGGCGATGGAATAGCTCTCGACAAGAACGAAAACCTGATCGTCACCGATGCCGCCGGCTCGCTCGACATAATCGATCCGCCGTACACGCATATCACGAGGCAGCTCGACTTCTCGCCCGGCTTGCCGATTGAGGTTAGGATCAATAAGAGCAACACGCTGCTCTTCCTCGTGACCCAAAGCCCGCCGGGAATTTTCGGTGGAAATATCTTGGTGCTCGATTATCCAAGCGGAACTTTAGTCGAGTCGCTCACCCTGCCCGACGACGGTTACCCGTCAAGCGCGGTAGACGGACCCAACGCCGTCTACTAAGGAAGCGACCCGCCGCTGGGCGAAGCCTGCTTGGTCTATGGAGGACCGAGGGCACGTAGCTGCAGCGGACTTTGGGACGCTCCTCCGACAGTACAGACTCGCCGCTGGGCTTTCCCAAGAGGCTCTGGCCGAACGCGCGCGCGTAAGTTCGGAGGGGATTAGCGCGCTCGAACGGGGCTACCGGCGTACGCCGCAGCGCGAGACGTTAGCGCTCTTGGCCGACGCTCTGGCGCTCGATCTCGAGCAACGCGCGATCTTCGAAGCGGCGGCGCGACCCGTCTCGCCGCGGCGTCAGGGCGGCGCCTCGATAACCGTTGGTCCCTGGCCGGACGCCGGCACGTTTCCCTTGCCGATCGCGCTGACCAGTTTCATCGGGAGGACGGCGGATATTACCGAGATCGTGGCGCTTCTGCGCGAGCGCCGCCTCGTTACGTTGACTGGAGCGGGCGGCATCGGTAAGACGCAGACGGCGCTGCGTGTCGGAAGCGCCTTCGCCGAGTCCGGCGAGCCCTCGATCTGCTACGTTCCATTTGCGCCGGTAGCCGATGCTTCATCGGCCGTCGCGACGATCGCGACGGCATTGTCGGTGCAGGACGTTCCGCAACGTTCGCGCCTTGAAATATTGCTTGCGGTCTTGAAAGACAAACCGGTGCTGCTGATTCTCGACGGTTGCGAACACCTGGTCGACGAGGTCGCGCGAGCGTCACAAGCCCTGCTGACCGGAACGACGGCGCTACGAATCCTTGCAACGAGCCGCGAACCGCTTCGCGCGGCAGGAGAGTATGCGTACCGGTTACCGGCACTGCCCGAAGCCGACGCCGTTGCGCTTTTTGCCGATCGCGCGGTTGCGGTGAACCATCGCTTCACGCTTAGCGACGAGAACGGCGCGACCGTTGCGGCGATCTGCCGGCAACTCGACGGAATTCCGCTTGCAATCGAGCTCGAGGCCGGGCGCATGAACGTCCTCTCAGCCAAAGCGCTCGCCGAACGGCTCTCGGACGAACAAAGCCAAACGATGCGTCAGTCGATCGAGTCGAGCTACAAACTTCTTCCGGAACCTCAGCGACGAGTCTTCGAGCGCCTCTCTACGTTCGACAGAGGCGCGACGCTCGACGAAACGACGGCCGCGTGCGAGCCTGACGGCGTTGCCGGCAGCGACGTGCTCGGGCTGATCGCATCGCTGGTAGATAAGTCGCTCGTCGTCGCCGAGCTCGAGACGGGCGAGCCGCGCTATCGCCTGCTGGAAGCCACGCGCCAATACGCAAGGAAAAAGCTTTCAGCTCGGACGGAATCCCCCGCTTTTCGGATCGAGTAGTCTAAGACAACCGGCTTCCACAAATCGGGAGGTCGGTCTTTCCGCACCTCACCACGGGTGGTAAAGTAGATGCGATGAGTGCTCAGCCGCTGGAAGCGCGCATGGCAAGCCTGGAGGGCTCTTACCAGCAGATCAGCGACCGCTTAAACAGCATCGATCGGCGCCTCGACGGATTCGAACAAAAAGTCGAGGGCCGATTTAATGCGGTCGAATCTCGCTTTCACGGAGTTGATTCGCGGTTTCAGGGACTCGATGCGAAGATCGATGGGCTGCAGTGGCGGATGACGGCGCTCATCCTGGGATCTTGGGTTACGCTCATGGCGTCGATCCTTTTGCACCACTAGCGAATCAACGCTACTGCGTCACGCTTAACGTCGTGCCGGCGCTGCGGCCGAACTGCTCGGGCGCGTCTCTGAGATATGCGTGCGCGCCCGGCCAGGCGAAGGCTCCCGGCGTAACCGACCGCACGAGATAGTGCAGCTCATAAACGCCGGGCTCGAGATGCGACGCGTAGGCGACGATCCGGTCGCGATAGATTTGGCTGGTATCGATCTGCCAGCTATTGCTTTGCGGAACGATCGACTGCAGCGTCGTGCGAAACGCCGTGTCAACCGCTTCGAAGCCTGCAGGCAACGGATCGTCGATGACGAGCCGATCGACGGGATGATCCACGATCGTGCGGACGCCCACGTCGAAGACGCGGCCGGCGGCAATCGAAACCGGTAGCGCAGTTGCGATATCCATCGTCGCGAGCGGGGGCACGGTCTTCCCCGACCTTGCGACGCTGGGATCGCTCAAGGTGCGCACCACGCGGAACGCGGCGAGCTCGCCGGGCGCGTCCGGTGGAACGGGATACGTGTAGAAAACGATGTAATGCACCGCACCGCTTTTGACGTCACCGTGAGTCTGTCGAACGGCGACGCGCAACGGCATGTTTGCGGGCAGCGATGAGGCGGCGACAGTGAACGTTTGCGAGGATGCCGTCGAGCCGAACGTCGCGCGGCCGATCGTCCGACCGCCTACGCTCGCGGTCGCATCGCCTGGTGCCGGCCTTGCGGTTGCCGCGTACGCCGAGAGCGCCATGACGGCGGACGCGGTGTCGTTGCTCGTTGACCAGCCGCACCGGCACTGTTGCGCGACGAGCGCGCGGACCGCGCCGTCGAGCTGCTCGGTGGGTGCGTTGCGTTCGAGCATGAGCTGCAACATCTCCGATTGCGCCTGCACGAGCGAGCCGAGCCAGCTCCAACCCGACTGATTTGCAACGATGTAACGTCCGGTCACGTAGAGGGTTTGCTGCAGGTTTGACGCCATCGCGGCGCCGCGGCTCTGCCATCCGGGGGCGCGCAGCAGGTAGCGCGCCAACCGAATCTGGGTCGCGCTGTCGAACTTATCGGACTGCGCAACGATGTCCGAAAGAAAGTCGGTACGCGGCGGCGCTTGTGTCGCAAGAGCCCAGAGCGCCGAAAAGCGCAGCTGCGCTTTGCAGGTGGCGTCGCTCGCGCACCATTTGAAGATGCCGGGGTTCGCGAGGACGCGCGCGAGAAATCCCGCTGCCTTGGTGGATGCGCCCGAATCGACGCGTACGCCGTGTGTGCGCGCAAACGACATGGCCTCAACCGCCGCACCGGTCGCAAACGGATCGCTCTCGCTCGCTCCGGCAAATCCGCCGAAGCCGCCGTCTTCACGCTGGTACGAAAGCAGCTGCGTCATGCTCGACGCGATCGCCGCCCCCGGATCGAATGAGAGTTTCAACCCATATGGTCCGCGAAGTTGCTTGAGCGCGCTTGCGATGATCAGGCGCGACGCAGCCTCGTCGGCCAGCGGTAGCGCGTCGTCGCTCATGAAGCGCTCCGACGGCGTGACGAACTGCGGCACGACCGAGTTCGCCAGCGTGATTTGCAGCGTGCCACTCGATTTGAGCGCAATCGGTATTGAGGTTTCGCCTTGCGTCGCGCCGCTCTCGATCACCGAATCGGTGCTCTCGCGTTGGCTCGCAACGAACGGCACGTTGAACGCATCGCCGTAAGATCCTAGGTTTGCGTTAGCCTGCAGCGTCGTCGGCGCCGGCGTACCGACCACGACCGGAAAGCGGAATGCCTGCATTCCGGTCACGACCTGTTCGCTTGCGCGCTGCGCTTGCGGATCGCCTTGCGCGAACGCCAGCGCTCCGGTCAGCTTCAACACCAAATCGAGCGCGCCGGCGCCACCCGTTTGGTTTGCAATCGAGAGCCCGAGGTCAAAGCGATCGCGCGGCCGGGCGAACTGCGGCAGCAGCGGATTGGCGATCAAAGGTTGATTCGACACGAACGTCGAGTCAGCGGTACCGAAATGCGCACTCGTCCTGAGCGGGGCCGAAGGGCGATCGTCCTGAAGAGCCACGGCCATCACGCGCCAAGTCGTTAAGTCGTCGGGCATCGTGAGGCTTGCACTTGCGTGGCCGTTCGCGTCGGTTTGCAGAACGCCATAATACGCGAGCGGTTGAAAGTTGGCGCGCACGCGCGTGCCGGCCGCCCCGGCCAGAAAGCCGCCGCCATACCCGAAGCCTTTCTCGAGCGGCGGCGTCTGTGTCTTCAGCGTGACGTTTTCGCGGTTGTCGGCGAAGATCGTGGCAATCGGCTGTTGTGCGAAAACGGTTTGAACGAGATCGGGCAGCCGGTAGCCAGAAAGCTGCAGGATCGCGTCGTTGACCACCATCGCGACAACCTCGCCTTGCACCGGTGCACCGTTGCGCGACGTCACCGTGAAAGCAACGCGTTGAGCGCTGCCCGGATGGACGGTCGCTTCCCGCGGTGCGATCGCGAGCTTGAGATAGCGATCGGCGAGATCGACGTTGAAGCCGGCCATGCCCGTTAGAGATAACGCGTCACGATGCGTGGTCCCCGCAAACGAGGGGGAGCGGCGGATGACGATGGCTTGGACGGCGGCGTTGGGCAGCATCGCGGGCGTTACTTTAAAGTTGACGCGAACCGCGCCGCTGACGCCATGCAGGGTCGTGCGGTACAGCGTGTCGTTGCGTATTACGGCGAAGTAGACGTCGGCTTTCGCGTACGGCGAGGCGACGAGCGCCGTTGCCGTTTCGCCGGTTCCATACTGTTTCTTGTCGAGCTTGACGGCGACCGCATTCGGATCGCTCAACCCCCAGTCGGCCTCGCCAGCTCCGAAGGCGAACACTTGAATGCTCGATGCGCTCGCAGCGGAGCGGGCGCCGGCGAAGTTCGCAAGGACTCGATAGGACCCCACCTCGGGCGGCGTGAGCTGTACGCTGGCAGGTTTGTCACCGGACGTTGTGTCGGCGGTCGCAACGGTATCGTACTTGATTGCCTGCTGCGCGCTCTCCCCGCCTTCTTCTTCCTGCGTCGCCGAAACGTAGGTCATCTTCTGCAACTCGAAATGAACGCCGCGTCCCGCAATGGTTTTCCCATCTGCGTCGGCGACGATCGCCCGAATAGCCATCGGACTCTCCGCCTTGCCGACGGCGTCCGACGCCAGACCGATTACCGCGTCGGACGGAAGCGCCAGAAAACTCTGCGAATCGGAGACTGAGAGGTTCGAAACATCGCTTGTCTCCATGTCGACGCGATACGTCATCGGGAAGGGCAGTTCGCGCGGCACGCCTATGTCGAGCGACGTCGCGCCCTGCGCGTCGAGCGCGAGATCACGCTGCAGCACGTCGGTATCGAATGACGGCGTTTGCTCGGGATAGTACCATTGCGGTCCGAAGGAAAAATCGTCCCAACCCTTAGGCGCCACGGCCGCGACGTCGCGCGTCACGTAGGCGTGCGCGGTTCCACCCTGTAGCGGTGCGCCAAAGAGGTATGCCGCGGAGACGTTAGCGCGCACGCTCGAACCGGCCGTGGCCGACGTGGCGCCGAGCGTCAAGGTAAGCTTGAAGTTCGGCGGCTTGAACTCAGCGACGCGCAGCGATCCGCTGAGATCGTTGCCGTTCGACCCTCTAGCGTCGATCGTATAGTACCCTAACGCCTGTTGCTTCGAGAACGAGACCGGCATCGAAAAGACGCCGAAGGCGTCGGTCTTCGCGGTGCCGAGCGGCGCCTCGTTGTTGCTGGGATCGACCAACTTCACTCTATACGTCGCGTTGGCGTCGGCGAGGACCGCCGGACCTTTGACGTAGTACGCGATGCCGGTGATCTTGCCGTGCTCGCCGGGCTGATACATCAGGCGATCTGTGAAGATCGCGCCGCGCGAGAGCGGCGCGCCGCTCGTCCAACCTGCGTTGACGTCGAACCGCGCGATGCCGCTGTAATCCCAGACCGTGACGGTCGCGAGATCGGCGCGCTCGGTAACGACGACGCCGAGGTTCGGCGCCTGATTCGCCTGCGCCGTCACCGAGCAACGCTCGACGTCGACGCCGGAAATGTCGAGCTCGCCGTTTGCGTTGGTCGCTCCCGAAGCACAGCGTTGCGGCGGCAGCTTCTTATCCTCGTCGATGCGATAGACAGCGACGTTGGCGGCGGACACCGGGGCACCGTCGCTTAGATGCTGAACGAGCACTGTGCCGTGCGAGGGAAACCACTGCACGAAGACGCCGAGGTTCGTGAGCTGCACGATGCCGTTGAGCCCGGGGGTTGAGTCGGGTGGATCGAGCGCCGTCCGGAAACCGTATGCGAGTGCGCCGTACCGACCACCGAGCTTGGTCTGCAACGGAATGCGCACGACGCTCTGCACGTTGCGCTTCGCGCCCTGCAAGGTTTGTAGCGGCCACTGCTTGTACGGCGGCAGCGCCGACCACGGATCGTAGGCTCCGAGCAGCTTGAGCGGCGCCATCCGCCCGAACGCGGCTTGATACCGATTGCCGGGAAGATTCGTGGCGTAGAAGTTAAGCGCGATCGGCGCGGCCGCCGGGAAGATCGTCGTAGTATTGCCCGGCGCCCATGCGCCCGGAGCGAATCCTGAAGTGCGAATCGCGACTTGCTGCTCGCGCTCGAGCGTTTGACCGAAAACGTCTTTAACGCTCGCGGCGACCGTCGCCGTGTACGTCCGGTCCGGTTCGAGCGCGTAGGGATCGATCACGATCGCATTCGATTGATAGTCCGGCACGTCGATCAGCTTCTTCGTTGAAGCCGGTGCCGGCGAGATCGTCACCGCTCCGGCGACCGAGCCGGGATCGAGCTTGTTCGAGAATACGATGGTAGGATCGCCGTCCGCAAACCGGCCTCCGCTATTGGGACTCGGCTGTGGCGTCGGAACGATTGCCAGCGGCGCGAACGTTCGAAGCGAGCCTTCGAATCCGGCGCTCGTCGCGCGGTTGCCGTAGAGCGGTTCGACGCCTGGGAAGATCACGAGCGCATATTTCGTCGCGCGTCGCAGTTCTTGCGCCGGCCGTAGATCGTATATCCAGGTGCTGAGCGAGGGATCGAAGAGCTCTTGCGCATTCGTGCCTGGGTAGGGCGTCGGTTGCGTCTCGAGCGCAGCCGTCACGCCGACGCGCTCGCCGTCGGGACCGAGCAGCCGGGTATGATCCGCCAGCGAGTTGGGGTCGACCGCGGCGTTCGCAGTCACCTGGAGCTTCGGGCGGACGTCTACCGGACCGGGCGTCGCTTCGTCGTCGGGGGCCGAAAGCTGCGGCATGTTGGTAAAGCTCAGCGCCGGCGTTTCGAAGGTCCACGCCAGGTCCTGGTCGAGTCTGTCGCCGTAAAGATCGTGTAAACCGGCGGTAAGCGTAATGCGGACGCGCGTTCCGATCGGCAGCGCCTGATCGGGAACAAAGCCGATCATCCGCGGGGTCAGCACGGTGAAGTGTCCGCGCAGGGCCGGCGCGATGCTGACGTGGCTGAGCACGTCGCGCGGACCGTCACCGGAAAGCGCTTCCACCGCCGTTACCGGCTTACCGAAAATGACGCGCACTTGCGCGAGCGTATCGGCCGTGCCGGTTGGCGAAATCGACGCGATCCAGGGCGGCAGCGTGGGCTTCGGCAGCGCCTGAATTGGAATGAGTTTCGGCGCGTTCGCGGCCGGGTTCGCGCACGCGCTGAGTCCGACCGCGGTCAGTAACGACAAAATTACTGCCGCACGGGGCGGCCGGCCCTTCTCACTCACGCTCTAGCTCCTAGCCACCGTCGGGCCAGCCGGGCTTACAGGGCTCAAGCGGTGCGAGTTCGCGGAAATCGTCACGCGGCGGCGACCAGGTCTCGATCACGATCGCCCTGCTCGGACCCGCGGTCGCGTCGTGCGCGGCATTTGCGGGAATCACCCAACCTTCGCCCGTCCGTACGGTACGCGTCTCGCCGTTAACCTTGAACGTTAGCTCGCCGCGCACGAGCAGGCCAATTTGTTCGTTGTGATGGCTATGCGATGGAAGCGGCGCATTTGGTTCGATCTCCACGACCGCAAAGGTGATTTCGCTGCCGTGAAAGATCCGTGCGCGGTATCCGGCAAAGAGGTCCTGCGGAGCCAACGACTCCAGTGCGTAGAACATGCGGCATTCCCTTAGGCGCGAGCTTGCGTAGTCCTAGGGCTCTTGCATGGCAAACCGTTCTTGCCAGGCGCGATTCGGCGCGCGAGCGAACAAAATCAAAGCTCGATGAAACTCTTCACCCTCGCGATTCCCGGCTGCATGCTGGTGGCGATGGTTGCGCTCTGCTTCGGTGGCATTGACGCCGCTAAACTGGCGCCCTCACAAGGCTCGGTGACGTACACGGATCGTAACGGCGGCGTGCTTGGGACGGTTCTTGGCGCCGGCTCGTCGCACGCGGTCAACGTTCCGCTCGCGGCGGTCTCTCCCGACTTCCTCAACGCGATAGTCACGGCCGAGGACGCGCGCTTCTGGCATCATGGCGCAGTCGACGTTCCCGCGCTGGTGCGGGCGACGCGCGAGCTTGCGATCTACGGCGAGGCAAAAAGCGGCGGCTCGACGATTGAGATGCAGTTGGCGACGTTGCTGAGTCGAGAGCCTCAGGGTGACAGGAGCGGAATAGCCTCGCAGATTCGGGCCAAGATCTCGCAGATCTGGTCGGCCGAGCGGATCGCGATGGTTTCCAGCAAACCTGCGATACTCGAGGCCTACGTCAATCGCGTTCCGATGGGCGGAAACGTCTACGGTGTCGAGGCTGCGGCGCGTACGTATTTCGGCGAGCCCGCCAGCGATCTCGATCTTGCGCAAGCGTCGCTGCTGGCCGCGATTCCGAACGACCCGGCGCGACTCGCGCCGGACAGCGACTGGGCGGCGCTGCGCGAGCGGCAGCGGTTCATCTTGCAACGGATGGCGGAGCTGGGCGAGATCGCACCGGCGACCGCCCGGGTTGCCGTCGCCGAAAGCCTTCACGTGCGCCGCCATGAAAGCGGAATCGCGGACGCCGCGCACGCCCTCTTCTTTCTCACCGGCCGCCGTCAAGGCTCGGGGCGAGTGCGCACGACTATTGACGAGAGCTTACAGCATTTCGTGCAAGCACAGACGCAAGACGTCATCGGCGCCCTGCAAGATTACCACGTCGCCGACGGCGCGGCACTCGTGGTCGACAACCGCAGCGGCAACGTACTCGCGTACGTCGGCTCGCCCGACTATTTCTCAGACGAGGTGCTCGGCCGTAACGATGGCGTGCAGGCGTTGCGCCAGCCTGGTTCTTCGCTCAAGCCTTTCACCTACGAGCTGGCGCTCGAGCGCGGCACGATCCACTCAACGACGATCCTCTCCGACGCGCCGGCTGCGTATTCGATATCGGGCGGGAAACTCTATCAGCCCGCCGACTACAGCGGTCGCTTTAGCGGACCCGTTCGCGTACGCTACGCGTTAGCGAACTCGCTCAACACGCCCGCGGTGCAAGTGCTCTCCTCACTCGGCGTCGGAACGCTGCTCGACCGGCTGCATGCGCTCGGATTCGCGCACCTCGATAAACCTTCATCGTACTACGGTCTCGGTTTGACCCTCGGCAGCGGTGAGGTAAGTCTCTGGGAGCTCGTGCAAGCCTACGCGACCCTCGCGCGGGGCGGCGACTTTGTTCCACTGACGCTTGTCGCGCGAGATACGCCGCCGCCGAAGACCATCGGTCAAACCGCGCAATGGCAGCTGGTAGCCGACATGCTCGCCGACCCGCACGCGCGCGCGAAATCGTTCGGCGTCGGCTCGGTGCTCCAGATGCCCTTTCCGGCAGCGGTGAAGACCGGCACCTCCTCTGACTTCCGCGACACGTGGACGGTCGGTTTTACGCGCGATTACACGGTCGGCGCGTGGGTCGGAAACTTCGACGGCAGCGCGATGCACGGCGTCTCCGGCGTTACCGGCGCGGGCCCGCTCTGGAACCGCATCATGCTGCACTTGTACGAACGCAAGGACGACCCACGCCCCTTCCCGTCGCCGCGCGGCTTTGTTCGCACCGCGATCTGCACGACGACCGGCCACGCGCCAAGCGCGCGTTGTCCGGGGATCGTTCAAGAATGGGTTCTGCCGCGCGACCTTGCAGCGACGAAGCACGCCGACGTCCTGGCCGGGGTTCGGATCGTCGCTCCCCGTGACGGTGACGTCTTCGTGCTCAACGCTGCAAGCGGTTTGGCCGCGCAGGAGCAGCAGCTCGCGCTGCGGGCCACCGGCGCCGGCGGAGCGCTGCACTGGAGCGTCGGCGGCGCGCCGCTCTCGGTTGACGCGAGTGACACCGCGTTCTGGCCGTTGCGCCTCGGCACGTGGGAGATCGTCGCCAGCGACGGTCGGCGGCGCGACGCCATTACGATTCGAGTCGTGCCGCCTCCGCGCAACGATCGCCCGGGCTTTACGCTGCTAACGCGATCTCAGTAGAAGAACTGCTGGAGCTGACTGAACTGCGGGCCAAAGGTCCAACCCATCCGTTTGCTTGGGTTGATGACCGGCGCCGGTTCCGCGATCGCGAACTTGAATCCGGTGATCGTTTCCACGAGATTCCCCTTTTCGTCGTAAACGACGATCGCGCTGCCCTGACTGCCGTTGCAAAAGAAGGGATCGGTCACCAAGAAAAGTCCGTTCACGGAATCGTCCGCGATGCCGGCGCCGCTGTTTCCCTGCGACGTCGAACCGGTGCATGGAAGCTGGACGGCACTTCCGGTTTGCTTAGCGAGGTCGTAAAACTCGACTTGGGCGTTGAGCTCGGTCGTGGTGGCTGCAGTGCCGGTGGTCGAATCGACGGCCAGACCGTTGACGAATCCCGCCCCGAACGTACCATTATTCAGACCGGTGAACTGCGTCTGGTTTCCGGTCCGCAGGTTTATCAACACGTTGATCGGCGCCGCGCCTCCGACCCTGCCGCCATCCGGTGAGGTCGCAATCACCGCCTGATTCGTCGCCGTATCTTGCGCGACTTGCGGCTGATCGCCCAGCGAAAAGCTGCTCGGGTCGAGGTGGAAGACCTTCCCAAACTTGTTTTCCGCGATATTCGACCCGAAAAGGTCCGGAACGTCGTTGTTCTTCAGTTCGATCGCGAAGATCGCGGTGCTCTTCGCCGTTTGGTTTGGGCCCGCGGCTTCTACTTGGATGTCCTTGACCGGCGGCGTCCACTTGCCGGTGAACTTGTTTGCCGTTACAGGATTCATTCGATTATAGAAGCGTTCCGCAAAGATCGAGCCCTTCGGCTCAACGTAGCGCGTGACGAGCCCGACGTCGCCGGTGGAAATATTGACGGCGCTATACGACGTTCCGTACGGCAGATGCTTCGGAAAAGACTTGACGATCTTTCCGGTGTCTTGGTCGAAGGTCTCAACGTCGGTTGCGGTCGCAAGCAAACCATCGTTTCCGTTCTGATTGATGTCGAAACCGAAGATCTGGCCACCGCTTTTGCTCGTCAGTATCTTTCCGAGTCCGGCCTTTTGAGGCGACCCGTGCCTGGAAGAATCCGTAAGACCCCCTGACGCCGCGAGCGGCGGCGCCGAGGCACCGCCGCTGCACGCAGCTAGGAAGGCTGCGACCACGAAGATATGTGTAAACTTCATCGTACCAATACTTGTAGATTGTTGTCGTTGTCGTCGTTGAAATAAAGCTTCGTGTTGGATGCATTCGTACCTGTGACGACCATGCCGAAGAGCGCGCCGGAGGCGTACACTAAACATAAAAACCTCCGATGTCGCCACTTGGGGTCGCGCTCCCACCGTTAAAGACCAGGCATAAAAAAACTCTGAACACGACTCGTGCATCTACGCTTGGCGACTCTTCGAGTGTGAGCGGCGGCGCCGAAACGCCGCCGCCTCACGCAGCTAGGGAAGGTGCAACTGCGAAGATGTCTCTAGATTTTAGGGTTTCAATACTTGCAGATTGTTGTCGTTGTCGTCGTTGAAGTAGAGCCTCGTGCTTGAGGCATCCGTGCCCGTGGCGACCATCCCGAAGAGCGCGCCGGAGGCTCCTCTGTCGACGTTGCGCACGTCCAACACCTGGCCGCTGGGCGAGAGCTCGACCATAATGTTTTGACCGCTTGGGTTGCCCGTATTTCCGATGACCAGATTGCCGTTGAATAAGAGCGCCGAACTGATTGGACCGTTCAGCGGTCGGCCGGCGTAGACTAGGCTCGCGTCGGAGGCGAATTTGCCGGTAAAGCTTGTGCCGTCTTTCGCGACCATGACGCCGTTGCTCGGGATGCTCGATACGTTCGAGAAGGCAACGACGGTGTTGTTGGTGCCGTCGACGACGTAGAGGATGTCGCCGTTGGGATTGTAGGCAAGGCCGGAAGGCCCCAAGATGCTGCCCGGCCTACCGTGATTGACCGCGAACCCTCTTGCGATCACGTCAAAGGTGAACGGCGAGCCCAGATTGATGCGCACGACGGTTCCGGTGATCGCGTTGCTTTCATAGAAAGCCGGATTGCCCGAAGTCGGCTGCGCGAAGACCTGCCCGAAGGGATGGTAGAACGGCCCACCCCTGATATTGGTTAGGAAGGAGCCGGAAGCAGAAATCACCGGGTTGTCGTTCGCTTTGAACGCCGCCGCCCATATGGTATCGTCGGGGGCGAGCGCCAGTGCGTCGCATCCCCGCAGCCTTCTGGCATCGGAGACCAAGCGCGGTCTCGCGCCCGGGTGCGGATGCAGTGCGACGATCGTGTAGCCCGTGCCCTGGCGATTGGTCTTGTCATTGAAGTTGCAGACGACAAGATCGCCGGCGGTAAACGCGCCGGCCGTCGTCGGCGCGACGGTCAGCCCGTACGGGTTGAGCTGATCGTGTTTTGAGTCGATCGTCGAACCGATGACGACCTGTCTCTTGAGCGTTGCGAGAATCGAGGATCCGCTCGCCGGCACGGTACGGCTAAAGCCGGACGTCCCCGCGCCTGCCGACTGCCCCGGCGTTATACCGCCGCCTTGAGCGCACCCGGCGGCGAGAAGCGCAGCCATTGCCGCAACGCCGATTCTTGCACCCGCTGATAGGGGTAAACTAGCCATAATAACCTCCTAAGTCACTGGCTGAAAGTGGCCTCCTCACACTATTCAGGAGGGATGAAAAAAGTCTGAAATGCCGTCGCCACCTAGAGGAAAGCTTGGTACGCGACGATGGCGCCGATGCAAAAGGAGGCCCTCGCTATTGCGCGCCGGCTCTTGGATTGCGACCGGCGGCGTCCCGCGGAGATGGCGGTTCTCGAAACGCTGCTACGCTTCGGGCGCGGCGCCCTCGTCTATGCCCTGCGCAGCCGCATTCGCGTTATGCTGTTGCGCCCGGGCGAGCACTATCGCGAAGCCTCGCACGCGCTCGCACGCTTAGGAATTGACGTAGACGCCTGGCCGGCGCCCCCCGCCGGGCTCTTCGTCGTCGAAGAACGCGCGCTCTATTTGCGTTCTCGCAGCCCGATGACCGTCGCGCACGAATTCGGGCATGCGCTCGACTGCGCACTCGGCGGAGGCGTCTATCGTAGCGGCATCGATCCGCAAGTGCGCGCGCTCTTCGCCAACGCAACGGCCTTTGTCACGCCGTACGCGGCGACTGGCGTGGACGAATATTTTGCCGAATCTCTGCGCGCGTACGTCGAAGCGAACGATCCCGCCTCACCGTGGCCGCGAGCGACGCGCGCCCGCCTGCGCCACGGCGATCCCGCAATGCTCGAGTTCGTCGAGCTCCTCTTCGAGCGGGAGTTCGGCGAACGCCTCGAACCCGCTAAACTCGCAACCATTTAGCGGCATGTCACCTACTGCGCGCGACTTACTTTACAGCTTGGACGTCGGCGACGCTGACCGCCGAGCCGCGATTCTTCCACGAGGTGCGAACGTAGGTGATGACTGCGGCGATCTGCTCGTCGGAGAGCAGCCCTTTCCAGTGCGGCATGACTCCGCTGTAGGCCTGACCGTTGACCTCCACCCGCCCTTCGAGTCCGTTCTTGACGATCGTGATTACCGCGGCCGGATTGCCCGTAACGACGGCGTTGCCGGAGAGCGGCGGAAACGCTCCGGGCACGCCCTCGCCGTTGAGCTGATGACAGCTCGAACAGTTTGCCATATAGATGACGGCGCCGTCGCTCGCGGAAGCCGGATTCTTCGCTGCGGCGGCCGAGGCCGATGCTGCGGTCGAGCCGTTCGAGCCTTTAGCACACCCAGCGATCGCAAAAGCGAACGCCAGCAGGATGGTGAATTTCATACGCTCCTCCGCGGTCGTGCACTCATCGCCCAAACGAGCGCGACGAGTAAGAAATTTGCAACGAGCGAGCTGCCGCCGTACGACATGAACGGCAGCGTGATTCCGGTCAGTGGTAGCAACCCGATGACCCCGGCGACGATGATGATGACCTGAAAGCCGAGTGTGGCCGCGAGGCCGGCAGCCAGCAGCTTCGCGTAGAGATCCGGCTGCGCAAGTCCGGTCGCGAAGATACGCCGCACGACGTCCACAAAGATCGCCAGAACGATGAGCGCGCCGATCAGCCCGAACTCTTCGGCAACGGCGGCGTAAACGTAATCGGTTGCAACGTCCGGAATGAATTCGGGATGCCCGAGCCGGTATCCGCTGCCGACCAAGCCGCCCGCCGCAAGCGAGTAGTACGCTTGCGACGACTGGTAACCGGCGCCGAGTGGATCGGAGAACGGATTGAGCCAGACGGCGATGCGCGTCTGCACGTACGGGAAGTGATGGACTGCCCAGAAGGCACCCAGCGCGAAGAGCAGCGCACCGAATAGCACGATGTCGAGGCGACGCGTCGCCACGAAGAGCAGCGCAGCGAACGTCGCAAGCAGCAGAGTCGCCATGCCTAGATCGCGCTGGACGACCAGAATCGCCATCGACGCACCCCAGCCGATAAAGAGGGGCCCAAGATACTTGGCGTTAGCGCGCAGCGACCACCCGCGCGCATTTGCGATGACGTCGGCCGTTTCGGCCAAATATGCCGCCAGGAAGAGCACGATGAAGAGCTTGATCAACTCGATCGGCTCGTATTGGATCGGCCCGACTCGAATCCAGAGCCGCGCGCCGTTGACTTCTTGACCGAAGAGCAACAACAGCGCAAAGAGTACGAGCGATGCGACGACCCAGAGATACTTGTATGCGGCAAACCGCCGGAAGTGGGTGAAGAGGGGCGCGCATGCGATCGCGAGCAGAAGCGAGACCAAAATCCAGAGCTGCTGCCGCTGCGCGAGCGCCGGCGAAAGACGAGCGACCATAGCCAGTCCGAGCGCCGCAAGCACGACCGCCAGCGCCGGCAGCACATCATCGCGCACCATCGCAGCCGGCTGCCAGAGTACCCAAACTACTGCCAGCGCCGCGAGCAGCGCGAGCATCCACGGCGGTCCGATCGCGTGCGGCGGCGCGAAGTGAAGGATTAGCGCCGCCACCCCCAGCGCGCCGGCCATCGGCGCGAGCCGCCGGAGCAACACCACGGTCAGTCTGGACGCACCGAGGTTACGACGAGTCGCGTCGTTCCGACGTCAATTTCGTCGCCCTCACGAACTTCGATCGCTTCCTTGACGCGGCGTCCGTTGAGAAACGTGCCGTTGCTGCTTTGCAGATCTTCGACGTAGACGACTCCGTTGTTCGTCTCGAAGCGCGCGTGCCGCCGGCTTACTTCGGGGTCGCGCAGAAAGATGTCGGCGTCGCGAGTCCGTCCAAGTACGAACGGAGGCTGCACGACCAGCTTCCGGCGCGCGCCGTGGTCCAGAATCTCCAAGTCCACGTGCATCGGGGTGAGCGCCCCCACGTCCGCGGCAGCGCGAATCCGCGGCCTCGCCGCGAGCAGCGC
This sequence comes from Vulcanimicrobiota bacterium, assembly GCA_963748875.1. GTDB lineage: Bacteria > Vulcanimicrobiota > Vulcanimicrobiia > Vulcanimicrobiales > Vulcanimicrobiaceae > Cybelea. The sequence goes on along the minus strand of CAVVKC010000001.1, from coordinate 2,079,576 downwards.
GACGAGCGCGAGCGCAGCCATGATTTCGAGCGAGCCCAAACGCATCTGTCGCTCGAAATCGGCGGCCGCACCCAGCAGCTCGATCACGTCGCCTCAAAAAGCATGCGCGTATTTCCGAAACGCAGCTCGTCGCCATCCCGCAAGGTTCCCGTTTCGATGCGCCTGCCGTTCAGATAGGTTCCGTTGGTCGAACCGAGATCGCGGACGATTGCCTCGCCGGCCCGGACTTCGACGACCGCATGCGCGCGCGAAACGCTGGCGTCGAGCAGCACGATCTCGCCGTCGTCGCTGCGTCCAATTCGCGATGTACCTTCGATGGAGTAGATTTCGCCGGGTGGAACGCCCTCGAGCGTGCGCAGACGAAAGCTCGTCGAAGCGAGGGTTGCGGCGCCGGCCTCAATTTCGATTGCACCGGGCGGCACGCTAGCGCGCGGCGCCATGGTGACGCGCGCCTTGCCGCCCTCGAGGCGTACTCCAACCTTAGCCGCGAGGTCGCGTACGACGTTGGCCCATGCGCGCTCGAGATACTTTTGATGCTTGACGAGTCGCTCGAAATCGGCGTCGCTCACGTAGACCGCATACGAACCGGGCGCGTGCAGCTCGCGGTCATCGTCGCGCGTCCGCGCCTCCATCGTCGCAACGAGCTTTCGCGCGATCTGCGCGGGTTCGAGGTCGCTGGGAAACGTCTTGGCAAAAGCGCGTTCGATCAAACCGGCGCAGAACTGCTCGATCTTTGCGAAGAAGCTCACGCCCGCCGCTCGACTCGCGCGATGTAGAAGCCGTCGCGCCCTGCGATGCCCGGCGGTACGATTACGTCGCCGTCTCGCGTCAAAAGCCCCGCGTACGCGGAGGGTACCAGCCCGCGCTCGAAGTTTTGCTGCGCTAAGAACCAATCGATCACTTCAGTCGTTTCGCGTGGATCCGTGGAGCAGACCGCGTAGACGAGCTCTCCTCCGGGATAAACGTAACGGCTGGCCTGCTCGAGCAAAGCTCGCTGGGTCAGCGCGAGGCGTTCGCCGTCGGTGCCCTGCTTCTTCCACCGCGCCTCGGGATGGCGGCCGACGACGCCGGTCCCCGAACACGGCGCATCGAGCAGCACGCGATCGAAGCGCTGATCCGGCGGCAGGATCTCGGCGCTCGCGTCACCGGTGACGACCGCGGCGGCGACGCCTGCCTCTTCAAGGCGCTTGCGCAGAATCGCCGCTCTGCGCTCGTCGCGCTCGATGCAGCAAAGGGCCCCCTGACCGTCCAAACGCGCGCCGATCTGCAGCGCCTTGTTGCCGCGTCCGCTGCAAACGTCGAGGATCGCGTCGCCGGGTTGTGCTCCCAACACGTCGACCGGCATCGCCGAGCTCTCCGACTGCGGCCACCAAAGACCGTCGCCGTTTGTGCGCCCTGCTAAACCGTGTTCGAGCAAGAGCGACTCCGCCACGTACGCCGAGCGCTTCGTTTCGATGCCGTCTGCCCGAAGGCGATCTGCCAGTTCGTGCGGCGAGCCCTTGAGCGAGTTGACGACGATCGCAGCCCGCGCAGGTTCGTTTACGGCCGCACAGATCGATTCGAGCGCGTCGCCGAAGACCTCGCGCCACTGGCGAACGAGCCAGGTCGGCAACGAGTAACGCGTTCCCAAGTACTCATCTTCGCTCTCGAACGACTCGCGCCTCGGCACCGACGGCTCCGCCCGCAGCAACGAGCGAAGCACCGCATTGACGAGATTCGCCAAACCGCGGTGAGCGTGCCGCTTTGCAAGATTGACGAACTCGAAGACGGTCGCGTGCGCGTCGGCGCGTGTGTAGACGAGCTCGTACGTGGCGAGCCGCAAGATCTCGTGAATTGCGTCCGGGATCCTTTGACGGAGTTTAGCCCCAGCGGAGTCGGGCTCACGACGACCGAGTCGCTCGCCGATGAAAGGCTCGAGCTGCCAATCCAGCGCGCGGCGCATCTTGATCGAGCCGTAGGCGAGCTCGGCCGCAAATGCCCGGTCCCGTTCGCCGAGCTGCGCTCGCCGGGCACGATAATCGAAGGAGGCTTGCGCGGTTCGTTCGATGGAACGCGATCCCGGCGGCGGAAAGACGTCGCGCACGACTTCGAGCGCCAGTTCACGCGCCGTCACCAACGTGTCATCCGGGCCCGGTCGAAGCACGGCTGCGGAAGTATTCGGCGCCGGTCATCCTTCCGCGGTTCGGTGCGATCAGCTCGTCGATGGAGAGTGTTCCGTCGGGTGCGACGTGCGCGCGCAGAATCTTGACGGTCTCGCCGTCGAGTGTTGCGCGCGCCGCGGGCTTCGGCGAAAACGCGCGCACCCTATCGACGATTCGCTCAGGCGGCCAGCTCCAGTCGATTGCGAGATCCTCTTTGGCGATCGGGCGCGTCACGGTCGCCTCACCGGTCTGCGGCGTGCGCGCCAATGGGGCCGCAGCAGCAAGGTCGAGCACTTCTCCCAGCAGGTCGGCACCGATCGTCGCGAGCCGCTCGTGCAGCTCGCCGTACGTCTCTTGCGGCTCGATGGCGACCCGTTTGACGAGCACGAGATCGCCGGTGTCGAGTCCGCAATCCATCAGCATGATGCTCACGCCGGTCTCGCGTTCGCCGTCTGCGACCGCGGTTTGAATCGGCGTTGCGCCGCGATACTTCGGCAAGAGCGACGGATGCACGTTGAGCGCGCCAAGACGCGGAAGATCGAGCAGCGCCTGCGGAAGAATTCGCCCGTATGCCGCGACCACAAAAAGGTCGAACTTCTGGGGGCGCATTTCGTCGGCAAACGCGCGCAGCCGCACTGGTTCATGGACTCGGGCGCCCAGCTCGAGTGCAGCGATCTTGACTGGACTTGGAGTGAGTCGCTGCCCGCGGCCGGCAGGGCGATCCGGCTGGGTCACGACACCTACGAGTTCCGCGCGCGCCGCAACCGCGCGCAGGCTCGGTAGCGCAAAGGCGCTCGTTCCGAAAAAGAGCGTCTTCAAGGAGCCGCCGCTTCCGTCTCCTCTTCTTCGCTGACCACGGGGCGCAGGTTCCGTGCGCGGTCGACGTAGAGTTTGCCGTCGAGGTGATCGATCTCGTGCTGAAGACATTGCGCGAGCAGCCCTTCACCCTCAATTCGAAGTTTTTCACCATTTCGGTCGAGGCCGGTCACCACCGCTCGCGTCCTGCGAACGATTTCGCCGACCATTCCGGGTACCGAGAGGCAGCCTTCCTTGAGCTCGATCTCCTCGCCGAGTCTTTCGAGCTTTGGATTGATGACGACCGCGGGTTCGTGCTCGTCGTCGTGTACGTCCATCACGAATAGCCGCTTGGAGACGTTGATCTGCGGCGCAGCCAGTCCTACGCCCGGCGCCGCGTACATCGTTTCGAACATGTCGTCGATGAGTTGCTGGAAGAGCGGGTCCGCAATCTCCTTCGGATCGACTCTCTTTGCGACTTTGCGCAGCGCCGGGTGGCCTTCGGTAAGAATGTCGCGGACGTACGGCATCGGGGGCGGCTATTCTGCCTCGCCGCCCGCTAACCTTACGAAAGCCGCTCCCTTACCGACTTGCGCCGGTCGTGCTCGCGCCGCTCGTGTGGAAGCTAGTCACCAGGAAGTGCGGCGAGCATCCCGAGCCGGCGATGTTCCAAAGGAGGCTGACGGACTGACTCGGCCCGATCACGTAACCGGAACCATACGGACCCGCGATCGCCGAAGCGTAGTAGACCGCGCCCGAATAGGACGGCGTCGCATGGGGAGTAGGGATTTGAGACTTGCTGATCCCCCCAAAGATGCCCGTGAAGGTCGAAGCGCCGTTCGACTGCGTCAGGAAGAAATTAAAGCTGTTGTTCGGCGGCAACTGTCCTTTGGTCGCAACGTAGACGTTCGCCAAAGCAGGCGGGGCTCTTCTCGATCCGGGAGCCGGAAAGAGCACCTCGAGCTGGTTCGGCGGACCGCTACAGTTCATGCCGGTTCCGGGCGGCACGCCTGTGTTGGAGCCGCCGGAGTTGCACGCCGCAAGCACGGCGGCTGCGGCGAAAAGAGCGCACTTGGCGCCAATCGGCTTTTTCATGCTTAAAACATCCTCCGCTCCGGGTCCGGACCCTGCCGGAGCTAATGTGAAATGCCTTAAAGAATGTACCCCGATAGATCGGCGTTCGCAACAACGTCGGCTAGGCGACCGCGGACGTAGGCGCCGTCGATCTCGACGCGGCCGGTCGCCTCGGGCGCGTCGAAGCTGATGTCTTCCAGTACCCGCTCGAGGACGGTCGCAAGGCGGCGCGCGCCGATGTTCTCGGTCTGTTCGTTTACTCGCATCGCGAACGTGGCGATCTGATCGATCGCGTCGGCTGAAAACTCGAGCGTTACGCCGTCGGTAGCGAGCAGTGCCTTGTACTGCTCTACGAGCGCGTTCTTCGGCTGCGTCAAAATTGTCTTGAAGTCCTCGGCGGTAAGCGAATCGAGCTCAACGCGAATCGGCAGGCGGCCTTGCAGCTCTGGAATGAGGTCCGACGGCTTGCTGATGTGAAAAGCGCCGGCCGCGATGAAGAGGATATGATCGGTTTTGATCTGGCCGTGCTTGGTGTTCACGGTCGAGCCTTCGACGATCGGCAGGATATCGCGCTGGACACCTTCGCGCGAAACATCTGGGCCGCCGCGCATCTGCGACGATCCCGCAACCTTGTCGATCTCGTCGATGAAGATGATGCCGTCTTCGCCGGCACGCCGCAACGCCTCGCGTTTGACCGCATCCATGTCGATCAGCTTGGCGCCCTCTTCTTGTTCGAAAATGCGTAAAGCTTCGGCGACCGTAACGCGCTTTTTCGTGCGGCGTTTCGGGAGAATGCCACCCAGCATCTCGCCGAGGTCGCCGCCCTGGTCGACGCTGCCGCCGATAACGCCAATCGGCAAGCTCGGCGTCTCTTCAACCTCGATCTCGATCAACCGCACGTCGTAAAAGCCGCGCTCGATCTCGCCGCGCGTCTGATCGCGCACGCGCTGGGCGTCGCCCGAGACTGCGGCGGTCGGGCCGGACTGCGCGTGCTGTGGTCCGTAGCCGCTGCCGAAGATCGATCCGAGCGCGGCACCCAGCGGATTTCCTTGTCCTGGTGCCGAGGGTGGCCGCGTCTCGGGATGGAGGTAATCGATGACGCGCTCAACCGCGTGCGACGCCGCGAGCTCACGCACTTCTTCCCGCCGCTCGTCGGTAATGGTGCGAATCGCAGCGTCCACCAGATCGCGGACCATTGACTCCACGTCCCGGCCGACGTAACCGACCTCGGTGTATTTGGTTGCTTCGACTTTGACGAACGGTGCGCCGACCAAGGCGGCCAAACGCCGCGCAATCTCGGTTTTACCGACGCCGGTCGGGCCGATCATGAGGATATTCTTCGGGGTGATTTCGTCGCGCAAGTCTTCTCGCGCTCGAGCGCGCCGGTAACGGTTGCGCAGCGCAATCGCGACGGCCCGTTTGGCCTTACCTTGACCGACGATATGTTTTTCGAGCTCCTCGACGATTTGCCGCGGCGTGAGCTGGGCGGGATCGAGCGTGAGCGAGCTGGTCACGGAAGGGTCTCCACGGTTATGTCGGCGTTGGTGTAGATACAGATCTCCGACGCGATTTCGAGGCCTTTGCGCGCAATTTCCGCCGCATCGAGCTGGGTGTTACGCAGAAGGGCTGCTGCGGCCGCCTGAGCGTAGGCCCCACCGCTGCCGATTGCCGCGATGCCTTCGTCCGGCTCGATCACATCGCCCGTCCCCGAAAGCAGGAAGAGGTGCTCGGGATTGCCCACGATCATGAGCGCCTCTAAACGGCGTAGTGCGCGATCCTGGCGCCAATCCTTCGCCAACTCGACCGCGGCGCGCGTCAGGTCCTTGTACTCGCCGAACTTCGCTTCGAACTTCTCTAACAGCGCGATGCCGTCGGCGGCTGAACCGGCGAAACCGGCCAAAATTCTTCCGCCGCAAACCTTGCGCACTTTTCGGGCACCGTGCTTAACGATCGTCTTGTCGAGTGTCACTTGGCCGTCGCCCGCTATCGCAAGCTTGCCGTCACGGCGTACTGCCAGGATGGTCGTGGATCTCATGCTAGCGTCAGTACCCAGACGGCGCCAAGAGGGTTTCAGCGGCCAGCGTCTCGATCGCCTGGAGCGCACGCTCGGCCAGTCTGCGCCGTCTCTCCCGCTTCCCAAGCCTCTCATCTCCGGCGCAGCCCAAGGGCGCAGGCGCTGAAAAAGCCGGAAAGTTACCCCAGGTGACGTTTGAGGGTTGGAAATCGTGGCTCTCGCGATTCTGTAGGTGCGCGACCACCGCACCGAGAGCACACTCGCGCGGAAACTCGATCGGCGCCAAACCCAACATGTTGCGCGCGGCGGCGATGCCGCTTATGGCGCCGCATGCGGCTGCCTCGACGTATCCCTCCGCGCCGGTGATTTGGCCCGCAAAGTACAGCGCGTCGGTACCTCGCAGCTTCAGCCGTGAATCGAGGAGGCGGGGCGAGTCGATAAATGTGTTGCGATGCATCACGCCCAAGCGCAGCCATTCGGCGTGCTGCAAGCCCGGGAGTCTGCCGAAGGCTTCGCGCTGCGCGGGCCACGCGAGGCGCGTCTGAAAGCCGACCAGATTGAACGCGGTCCCCTCGCGATTCTCTTTGCGAAGCTGCACGACGGCATAAGGAGTCTGCCCGGTGCGCGGATCGCGCAGACCGACGGGCTTGAGCGGACCGAACCGCAGCACCTCATCACCGCGGTCGGCCATCTCTTCAATCGGCAGACACCCTTCGAAGTAGGGCGTTTGCTCGAAGTCCTTCGCCGCGTGTCGCTCCAATGTACGAAGATCGCGGACTAGCTGCTCGTAAGCGCCGCGATCGAGCGGGATGTTGAGATAGTCAGCTTGCCCTGAGCCTGTCGAGGGGTCGCCCTTGTCGTACCGCGATTTTCGATACATCTGCGACTCGTCGATCGAGTCGGCCGCGACGATCGGCGATGCCGCATCGTAATAATGAAGCCGCCTTTCGCCCTTCGCCCTTCGAAGTCTATCCCGAGCGGAGTCGAGCGGCTCGCCCCGCTCGGGAGGACACGGTGGGTCGCTCCGCTCGGGATCACACGTTTTGAGCAGCGCATCCAGGCTTGCTAGAAACTCTTCCGACGGCAGCGGTCCGCACGCGACGATCGCCGGACGATCGAGGGGAATCGCGCGCACTTCTTCACGATGGATACGAATCCGCGGCTCGGCGGCGATACGCGACTCGATAAGTGCCGAGAACGCTTGCCGGTCGACCGCGAGCGCGCCGCCCGCCGGCACCGACGTCTGCCGCGCCGACGTGACGATCAGCGAGCCCAGCCGCGTAAGCTCCTCCTTGAGCAGCCCGACCGCATTCTCCAACGCCGCCCCGCGCAGCGAGTTGCTGCAGACGAGCTCGGCAAGGTTGCCGGTCTGATGCGCGGGGCCGCTTCGCAACGGGCGCATTTCGTAGAGATCCACGTCGACCCCGCGATGCGCGGCCTGCCACGCCGCTTCGCAGCCGGCGAGGCCGCCGCCGACGACGGTCAGCCGTTTCACGCTATCCCACGGCGGGAGCGAGCCGCGTAACGTCATGTGCGCGGTCGGCAGCGCACTGAAGCTGCTGGACGCCGCCGCGCTTGGTCTTGGCGAGCACGTGCGATCCGCAGACCGGACAACGTTCTGGTACCACCGCGTCCCAGGATATGAAATCGCAGTTTGGATAGTTCGCGCAGCCGTAGAAGACCCGCCCCTTCTTTGAACGTCGCTCGACGATCGCGCCCGCGCATTTGGGACAGGCTGCGCCCGTCTCCTTTACGATTGGTTTGGTCGTTTTGCACTCGGGATAACCGCTGCACGAAATGAACTTACCGAAGCGTCCGTGTTTGATCACCATCGGGCGGCCGCAGGCGGGACAGATTTCGTCGGTCGGCTCGTCGCGCAGCTCCAGACGCGGCAACTTCTTCTCGGCCTCTTCCAGCTCGGTCTCGAACGGGCCGTAGAACCGGCGCAGCAGCCCGACCCAATCTTCGTGACCGTCGGCAACGCGATCGAGATCGCCCTCCATTCGTGCGGTGAAGTCGAGATTGACGATCTTCGGAAAGTGCTCGACGAGCAGGTCGTTGACCGCCGTGCCGATCGGGGTCGGGGTGAAACGCCGCTCCTGCTGCGTGACGTATCCGCGAGCCTGAATCGTTTCGACGATCGTCGAGTAGGTTGACGGCCGGCCGATGCCGTTATCCTCGAGCGCTTTCACGAGCGCGGCTTCCGTGTAGCGCGGGGGCGGCTCGGTAAAGTGTTGCTTCGGGTCGAGCTTGCGGCACTCGAGCGCCTCACCCTCATGTAATTCCGGCAGGCGAACGCGCCCCTTGCCGTCGGCCGCTTCATCCTTGGACTCCTCATAGACGCGCGTAAATCCGGCAAATCGCATCACCGTCCCGGTCGCGCGGAAACCGTATTCACCCGCCGCGACGTCGACGACCGTCTGATCGAAGAGCGCGGCCGCCATCTGCGACGCCACGAAACGCTCCCAGATCATCGTGTAGAGACGCAGCTCCTCGCGTTTGAGATGTCCGGCGAGTCGCTCCGGCGTGCGAAGTACCGAGGTGGGCCGAATCGCTTCGTGGGCGTCCTGAGCCCCTTCACGGACGCGATGCCGCCCGGCACCCGCGAACTGTTCGCCGTAGGCGCCAACGATAAACTCTCGCGCGCCCTCACGGGCCTGATCGCTGATGCGCGTTGAGTCGGTCCGCATGTACGTGATCAAACCGACGGTACCCTCGTCGCCTCCGAGATCGGTGCCTTCGTAGAGACCTTGGGCGATCTGCATCGCGCGACGAACGCGCATCTTGAGCTTGCGCGAGGCCTCCTGCTGAAGCGTCGAGGTCGTAAACGGAGCCGGCGGATTGCGGCGAACCTCGCGCCGCTTGATCGCCGAAACGTTGTAAGCGGCGCCTTCGAGTGCGCGAAGGATCGCGTCGGCTTGCGCTCCGTTGCCGATCTCCACCTTTTCGCCGCGATGCGTGACGAGATCGGCGGTGAAGCTCGACGGGACGTTAGGCGCCTCCGTTGCGGCGCTCCGGTCCAGCAAGGCTGCGATAGTCCAGTATTCCCTCGCTACGAAGGCCTCGATCTCGCGTTCGCGGTCGACGATGAGTTTCACCGCGACCGATTGAACGCGTCCCGCCGATAGGCCGCTGCGAACCTTCGACCAGAGCAGCGGCGATATTTTGTATCCGACGAGCCGATCGAGAATTCGCCGTGCCTGTTGCGCGTTGACGCGATCCATGTCGATCACGTGCGGATGACGAATTGCCGCCAGCGCCGCCTCTTTAGTGATCTCGTGCAGTTCGATCCGGTGGGGATGGGGCAGTTTCAGAAGCTCCGCCAGGTGCCAGGCGATTGCCTCGCCCTCACGGTCGGGGTCGGTCGCGAGATAGACGTCGGTCGCGCCTTTTACCGCGCCTCGCAACTCTTTGATAATGTCGCCTTTGCCCTTGATCGTAAGGTATTTTGGCGCAAAATCATGCTCTACGTCGACGCCGAGCGTACTCTTCGGAAGGTCGCGTACATGCCCCACCGACGCTTTCACCGTAAAGCGCGCGGGCAGAAACTTCTTAATCGTCCGCGCCTTCGTGGGAGACTCCACGATGATGAGGGGCTTTTTCACGGGCCTTAGTATACCGCCGGGGTCAAGAGGGCGGCAAATTGGGCGATTTTCGTCCCTCGTCCTCCGACTGCGCCGCGCAGCGGCGCGCTCAGGATGAAACGCGTGCGCGCGTGCGCGCTTCGCGCGTGCGTGCAAATTTGCATCATTTTAAAAAATCCTCTATGATGCGCTCAAAAGCGCAGAACAGAGCGCTGTCCACTAACGCTTATCGTCCCCGGGGACGAGGAGGAATGAATGGACTCGGATTCAATGAACGGCGGCCTGCCGCCATCGGAAGAAGCAAAACCACGACGAAAGCGGGCTGTTAGAAAAGCCGTCGGCGCGGCGCTGGTTCGCAAGGCGGTTCGCAAGAAAGTCCGCCGCAAAGTAGCTCGCAAGGCCGTCCGACGCGCGGTGGTCCGTAAGATCGTTCGCAAGAAGGTTCGGCGGAAAGTAGCCCGCAAGGTCGTTCGGCGGAAAGTAGCCCGCAAGGCCGTTCGGCGGAAAGTAGCCCGCAAGGCCGTTCGCCGGAAAGTAGCCCGCAAGGCCGTTCGCCGGAAAGTAGCCCGCAAGGCCGTTCGCAAGAGAGCGGTGCGTAAAGCAGTGCGCCGGAGGCGCAAGAAGACGTAGCCTTCGCAACGGTTTAGCACAGGAAGAAGACGGGCGCTCGACGAGCACCCGTTCTTCATTTTATATCAGTTCCGGAGCCTTGCCGCCGTGCTCCTCGACCCAATGACACGCTGCAGAGTGGCCCGGCGCGTATTCGCGCAACGGTGGTTCCTCGGCAACGCAACGGTCGAATGCGACCGGACAACGCGTATGAAAACGGCAACCTGACGGCGGATTCACCGGCGACGGAATGTCGCCGGTCAAGACGATTCGCTTGCGGCGTTTTTCGACCGCCGGGTCCGGAATCGGGATCGCTGAGAGCAGCGCCTGGGTGTAGGGATGCAAGGGGTTCTGATAGAGCGCCTCGCGGTCGGCAAGCTCGACGATCTTGCCGACGTACATCACCGCGACCCGGGTGGATATGTGGCGCACGACCGAGAGGTCGTGGGCAATAAAAAGATAGGTGAGCTTGAACTTGGCCTGGAGTTCTTTAAGCAGGTTGATTACCTGCGCTTGAATCGAGACGTCCAGCGCGGAGACCGGCTCGTCGCAAACGATGAATCGAGGCCGAACGGCGACCGCGCGCGCGACTCCGACGCGCTGGCGCTGGCCGCCCGAAAACTCGTGCGGGTAGCGGTTGGCATGGTAGGGCTGCAACCCGACGACTCTTAGCAGCTCGTGGACTTGCTCGTCGACCTCTTTTCCCGAAGCGAGGCCGTGGATCTGGAGCGGCTCGGCGATGATCTCACGGATCGTCATGCGTGGATTGAGCGACGCAAAGGGATCTTGGAAAATAATCTGCATCGAGCTGCGGAGACGACGAATCTCGGTCCGGTTCATCGCGAGCACGTTCCGGCCTTCGAAAAAAATCTCGCCCTTCGTCGCCAGGAGCAGACGCAAAAGCAATCGTCCGACCGTGGTCTTTCCGGACCCGGATTCGCCGACCAGGCCGAGCGTTTCGCCTTCCTCGATTGCGAAGTCGACGCCATCAACCGCCCGGACGTCGGCGACGTGACGCGACGTCACGCCGGCGTAGATTGGAAAGTACTTGACGAGCCCTTTCGCCTGAACGAGCGCGCCGTTATTCATTTACGACCGGGCGCCCGAGGGAACGAACGGGAACTCTCGAGCCGACTCAGGCCGTTCGTCGCGCGCCCGCTCGTCGTAGAGATAACAACGCGCGACGTGCCCTTCGCCGAAATCGTAGAGCGGGACCGGGTTCGCGCAGATCGGCATGCGATAGGCGCAGCGCGGAGCGAAGGCGCAACCGGGCGGCAACCGCAACAGGTTCGGAGGCTGTCCCGGAATCGGCTCCAGACGCCGGCGCTCGCTGTCGTCTAGGCGCGGGAGCGACGCCAGCAAGCCCTGCGTGTACGGCATGCGCGGGTTGCCAAAGATCTGGTCTGCGTTACCGTATTCGACCATGTTCCCGCCATACATGACCAGCACGTTGCGGCAGAACTCGGCCACCACCCCAAGATCGTGGGTGATGAGGATAATGGCCGCCCCAGTCTCGCGCTGGAGGTCGTCCATTAGCTCGAGCACCTGAGCTTGAATCGTCACATCGAGGGCGGTCGTCGGCTCGTCGGCGATTAGCAACACTGGGTTACACGAAAGCGCCATCGCGATCATCACGCGTTGGCGCATGCCGCCCGAGAATTGATGCGGATAATCTCCAAGCCGCTTCTCCGGCAACGGAATTCGGACTTTTTTCAGGACTTCGACCGCGCGATCGCGCGCCTCGCGCTTGCCGAAGCCCAGATGCAGGCGAACTGCCTCCGAGATCTGCTCGCCGATGGTCAGCACCGGATTGAGCGACGTCATCGGGTCTTGAAAGATCATCGCGATCTTATATCCGCGAATCCGCCGCATCTCGGCCTCGCTTTTGGCCGGCAGATCCTCGCCGTTGAAAAGGATGCGATCGGCGCTGACCTTAGCGTTGCGCGCCAGCAGGCGCATAATCGAGAGCGCCGTCACCGACTTGCCCGAGCCGGATTCGCCGACGATGCCGAGCGTTTCGCCGGCCTCGAGCGCAAAGGAAAGGCCGTTTACGGCCGTTACGGGCCCATCTTCAGTGCGGAAGGTGGTCCGGAGATTTGCGACCTCGAGAAGCGGCACTCGTTTCCTAGTGCGTCAGATGCCCGTTAACGAGAGAATGAATCCGAAAACCACAAAACAAACCGCAACGACTCCGGTCGCGCGCTTGAGTTGTTCTTCGGCACCGAGGCGACCGCGATAAGCCGATTCGACGCGTCCCCCGATCGAGCCGGTCAGCCCCTCCTGCTTGGTCGTTTGGACCGCGAGCAGCAGAATCAACGCAATCGAGGAAACGATGAAGAGACCGGCGAGCCCGTGCGTAAGCCAAGGCAGGTGTTGGGCAAACCACGTCTGTGGCTGAACCGCCGGCGCTATCGGCGGCAATGCGGTAGGAATGGCCGCCGGTACGGCCTTGTGAGCGGCCGCCGCGACCAGTAGGATAGGGTACATCGCGGCATCTTCTCTACGACCGCCGGCCCCCGCGTGCCTGCATTTGGCCCTCAGCGGAGTCGACGAGGGATTTTAGAAGACGGCATTGTGCCCGACTCAGGGAGGCTCGACGAGCCGCTTCAAGCGGTCGTACCGATCAGAAATCGGCGCATCTGGCGCGATCTCGCGCGCAGCCTCTCGACGATCTTCAATCCGTTCCTGACCGCGTTCGCGCTCTTCGCGATTCTCGCGCACATCGGCGCCAAAGAGACCGTCGACTTCTGGCGCCTCCTCTTCGTCTCGACGTTTTTCGTCTCGCTCGGCCCGATGCTCTACGTCTTCTGGCTCTACGCGACCGATCGCATCTCGGACCTCGACATGTCGGTCCGGGAGCAGCGCGAGCTGGTCTTCTCGGCCTTCGTTATCTTTGACGCGTTCGGGGTGGTGGTGCTCTGGCTCATGCACGCGCCGCGCCTGATGATCGCCGCCATGCTCGGCTATCTGGCGTCAACCCTGATCGTGCAGTACATCACCCGTTACTGGAAGATCAGCACGCACGCGCTCGGGATCACGGCTCCGCTGGCGGCACTGACGCTGCTCTACGGCCGTCAGCCACTTCCGTTTCTGGTGTTGATTCCGATGGTCTGCTGGGCGCGAGTCTACCTGAAAGCGCATTCCCTCATGCAAGTTCTCGCCGGGGCTGCGCTCGCGGTCGCGACGACCGCGTTCTTCTTCTCGCTCTTTCACATCGGCTTGCTCTCGGCACACTGAAGAAGATCCGTAGGTGGATGCAGATATCATCGTCATCGGAGGCGGCGCAGCAGGTTTGGCCGCGGCGCAGACCCTCGCGCGGCGGCAAATGCGCGTGATGCTGCTCGAAGCGCGCGATCGCGTCGGCGGGCGCGTCTGGTCTCATCCGATCGCCCGCTCGACGACACCGGCGGAACTCGGCGCCGAGTTCATTCACGGCCCCGCGCCAGAGTCGACCGCCCTGCTGCGCGATGCCGGAATCGCGACCGTCGCCATTGACGGCGAAGGATGGAGGCGTTTCAAGGGGGGCGATCTGCAACGCGAGGAGCGTGGTTTTGCCGAAGCTGCCGGTATCTTCGACGCAACGCTCGCGCTTGCCGGCGATGAGAGCGTGGCCGAGTTCTTGCGACGCTTCGATCGCGACCCGGCGGCACGCCAGGTCGCGGCTGCGGCGCGCGCCTTCGTCGAGGGATTCGACGCGGCCGATCCGGCCCGAGCGAGCGCGCGCGCGATTGCGCAAGAGTGGCGATCGGGCGTCGATTCTACCGCCGCCCGTCCGATCGGAGGTTACGGACGCCTCTTCGAGCAACTGCGAAACGACTGCGTCGCTGCCGGAGTTCGAATCCGCCTTTCGACCACCGTGCGACGAGTTGCGTGGCGCCCCGGCAGCGTTCTGGTCGATTCAGTTGATTTCGGGGGAACATCAAGAACGGTAACGGCGCGCAACGCCGTCGTTACCCTTCCGGCCGGCGTCCTGCGCCATCGTGGGGACGAAAGCGCGATCGCATTCGACCCCGAGCTCCCGCCCGAGAAGCGCGACGCGCTCGGACACATCGAAACGGGTCACGTCGTGAAGGTGACGTTGTGGTTTCGGTCGGCCTTCTGGGAGCGCATCCGCGCTGGGCGTTACCGTGACGGCGCGTTCTTCCGCAGCGAGGCCGACGCGTTTCCAGCCTATTGGACGCAACGGCCGTTGCAAAGCCGGTTGGTGGTCGCGTGGGCGGGCGGCCCCAAGGCGATCGCGCTCGAAGGCCTCTCGAACACGGAGCGTATCGAACGCGCGCTCAACGGGTTCGGCCGCCTGTTGGGCGAGCCGAGGCTTGCGACCAACGAGTTCGAATCTGGGATTACGCACGACTGGAGCCGCGATCCGCTCGCGCGCGGCGCCTATAGCTACGTCACGGTCGGAGGCGAAGAATCTCGCCCCGAGCTCGCGAGATCGCTCGATAGAACGCTCTTCTTTGCCGGCGAGGCGACGGCGAGCGCCGGGGAAGCCGGCACGGTGAACGGAGCATTCGAAACCGGGCGACGGGCGGCTATCGAGATTGCAGATGCCTGACCTACCGACTTCGCTCGGTGCATGGTCGAGCTTCTACGTCATGACCGGCTCGTCGGCTGCGGCCTTGACCGGCTTGATGTTCGTGGTAATCAGCCTAGTGAGGGGTTGGGAAGGTCCGAGATCTCGCGACGGAATTGGGACGTTCAGCACGCCGATCGTCATGCATTTTTTCGCAGCGTTTCTGATTTCGGCGATTCTGTGCGCGCCTTGGCATTCGTTGATTCTGCCGGCGACTTCGGTGGCGCTGGTCGGCGTCTACGGCCTAGCATACGTCACGCGGATAATCTTCCGGACGCGCCGCCTGAGCGCGTACACCGCCGATCTCGAGGATTGGATCTGGTACACCGTCATGCCGTTGGTCGCCTACGGCGTCGTCGCAGCAGGCGCAATCGCGTATCCCATTGTATCGGTCAAAGCGTTGTTTGCCGTTGGAGGAGGCGTCGTCACGCTAATCTTCATCGGCATTCGCAATGCTTGGGACATCGTCACCTATCTCGCGCTCAAAGGATCGGATCGTGAATAAAAAGGCCTCCGCCCACGAGATATTTTCCACATTCTTAACGATCGGAGCCATCAGCTTCGGCGGCGGCGTCGTCGCTTATCTGCGCGAGGAGTTGGTTCGCAAGAAGAAATGGTTCGACGACGTCGAGTTCCTCGAGCTGACCTCGATCAGCAACTCGCTGCCGGGCCTCAACGCAACGAACGTCGCGATCCTGGCCGGAGATCGTCTGGGCGGCTGGCCCGGCGCCACGCTGGCGCTGCTCGGCATGTGTTTACCGGCCTTCATCTTTATGACCGCCGCCGGCCTAGTCTATTCGGAGTCGCACGCGCGTCCGTGGGCCAACGCCGCGCTGCGCGGCGTCGCCGCGGCAGCGACCGGCCTTCTGGCCGCCACCTGGTTTCAGATCGGCAAGAAATCGCTGCACGGCGTTTACGACGCCGTTTTCGTTATGGCCGGCATCCTAGGCATCACGTACTTCAAGGTCGGCGTGCCGCTCACGTTGCTCGCGGTCGGCACCTTCGCGATTCTTACCTATCGCCCGCACGGGGCTAAAGAGCGACCGCACGAGGAGATGAAACAATGGATCAAATCCCTGCACTGATTCGCGTCTTCGCTTACCTTTCGTTCTTGACGATCGGCGGCGGCATGGCGGCCTTCCCCGAGATGAAGGTGCAGATCGTCGGGGTCCATCACTGGCTAACCGCCGAACAGCTGCTCCACATCTATAGCGTCGGACAGATGTCGCCCGGACCGAACATGATGATGGTCGCCGCAATCGGCGTGCTCGTGGCCGGGATCGCTGGAGCGTTCGCCGCCGCGCTCGCCTTTTTCGTACCGACCGGCGTGCTGACGTTCGTGGTCGGACGAATCTGGAACCGCCTCGAAAACTGGCCGTGGCGCCAGTCGATTCAGAAAGGTCTCGCGCCGGTAGCGATCGGACTTGCGGTCGGCGGACTCATCATCTTCGGAAGAAGCGCGATCAACGGATGGCTCACGGCCCTGCTGGCGCTGGCGACGTTCGTCGCGGTCAATCGAACGCAAATTAATCCGGTCTTCTTCATCTTGGGGAGCGCGGTCGTAGGTCTCTTCGCGCTTCGCTGAACCGAGCGACGCCGGCGACGAAGGCCGTTTCGTCGCCGCTGGTAAGATAGGTCGTGCTCCCGGCGC
This sequence comes from Vulcanimicrobiota bacterium, assembly GCA_963748875.1. Classification (GTDB taxonomy): domain Bacteria; phylum Vulcanimicrobiota; class Vulcanimicrobiia; order Vulcanimicrobiales; family Vulcanimicrobiaceae; genus Cybelea. The sequence continues at coordinate 2,063,135 of CAVVKC010000001.1, read as the reverse complement.
CGCCTGCGCGGTCGCCAAGCAGATTGGCAGCCCGCTCGGCCTGAACGGCCGCGGGATCGAGCAAAGCAACGTCGGCGCCGAGCACGCCACGAAAGTGTTCTTCCAGCACGGGATAGTGCGTGCATCCGAAGACGAGCGCGTCGAGATCCAGCGGCAGGTGCGTGCAGACCTCGGCCACGGCGTGGCGCGGCTCTTCACCTTCGATCGAACCGGCTTCGACAAGCGGAACGAGCGCGGGCGCGGGAACCTCAACGACGTCGATGCCGGCGATCCGTGCGCGCAACGTACGCCCGTACGAACCGGCTCCCACGGTGGCGGCCGTCGCCACGACGCCGACGCGACGAAATCCATCCCGTTCGACCGCAATCGCCGCAGACTCGATCAAGTCGAGCACCGGTGCTCGGGAGGGCGGCCAGCCATAACGCTCCGCGATCGCACACGAGGTATTACAGGCCATCACGATCGCGTCGGCGCCGTACTCGTCGAACCGCTTGAGATTCGCGCGCAGCAGATGCAGAAGGTCGGCATGCGTGCGATCGCCGTACGGCACGTGCGCCTGGTCGGCGAAGAAGACGATATCGGCCGTCGGCAAGCGTTCCCGAACGCGCGTCAAGACGGTAAGGCCGCCCAGGCCTGAGTCAAAGAGGCCTATCACTACTCGATGACACGGATCATTGCGACGTGTTGGATGCGGGATACTGCTGCGCGTACTGTGCGATCGCATCGGCAAGCCCTTGCGCCACTTTTTGGCGCCATGCTGCCGAGGTAAGCAGCGTGTAGTCGTTCGGGTTCGACAGGAACGCCGTTTCGACGAGCACGGCCGGCATCTTGGTATGGTACGTCACGTACAGGTGACTTTTTACGATCCCGTCGTCCTTCGTTCCGTCGGATTCGAGGTGCGTTTCCATGGCGCTCGCTAGCGGCGAGTCGTCGGGCTTGGAGATATAGTACGTCGTTCCGTACGGGCCGGAGTTGATGAACGCGTTCACGTGAATGCTGACAAAAAGCCGCGCGCCGGCATTGTTCGCAACGTCAACGCGCGCTTGGAGCTCGTCGTGCGGGCTGTCGTTGGGCGCGTAGACGTCGACGTCGCTCTCGTGCGTTAGCTTTACCTGCCATCCGCGAGCGACCAGAATGTCACGCAGACGCTTGGCCATATCGAGAGTCAGATCGGCTTCGGAAACGCCGCCGTGAACCGTTCCGCGGTCGCTGCCGCCATGCCCGGGATCGATGACGATCAGGCGCGGATTGGTCGGAACGTAGCTGCTGCGCGGGCCGAACTTCCAAGGCGTTGTACCGCTCGTGTCGGTTTGGCTCGACGTATTATCGAGCGGCGCCGGCGTCACCGCGGCGGTGGTCTGCGGGCTTGACGAAATCACGTTACCGAGGCTCCCGCTCCCCGCACGCGCTGCGTCGGCAACCTCTTCGTTTCCGATCTCGATAGCCAGGCCGGTCGCCGAGGGGGTGATCGAAATCGTCTTAGGCCCATCGAGCGAGAGTGCGATCCGCACCGTCGCCGGATCGAGTTGGCGAACGCGCATCGAGACAAGCGGGCTTTGCTGCGGCTGTTCGATCGGCGGTCCTTGAAGCTGCGCCGCTTTAACGTCTATCCAGAACCGGTTGTCGGGATCGCGCAGGCGGTGCCACTCATATTGCGCATTTCCGGTGACCGCGACCGCGACCGTCGTTCCGTCTGCGGAGGCCTGCGCCGTCACCGAGGTCACGAGCGCTGCTGCATTCGCGGCGGGTGCGCCCACCTGACCATTCTCGGATGGAGGCACGGGTTCGGGAGTCGGCGATTCCGCAGCGACGGCCTGCGAAGCTGCCGAATTCCCGCCGAACGAAAGAACGACGTCGCGATCGGCGGTGCTCTGCACGGGTCGGACGGTCGCGCCGGTTTGGAGCTCGACCGTCACGAGCGCCGTTGGAGCGCGCACGGAACCCGAGCTTTGAACCTGCACGCTGCGCACGCCGCCGGCATTGATTTGGCGCGTGCCGCTCAGCGTCGTGCCGACGCCGTCGAAAGCATAGACAACCTCGGAACCGGTTTGGCGGACGACGCGGGGATGGAGCGTAGCCCCGCCGTGGACGTTGAGTACGACCAGATCATTCACTTGCCGTACGTCCAGCGTGGCGAGCTGCGGCTGAAGCACCTTAGCGGCACCGTCTTGCCGCAGCGCGAGGTCGAGCGAACGCAGCACCTCATTGAACGGCAGGAATGCTTCCTCGCCGCGCTCGTATGGCGCGATGCTCCCCTGGAGCGCGATCGGGCCGACGTCGTAGCGACGATCGCCGAGCGCGAAGCTTACGACGGTCGGCTCCGAGGTCGTAATAAGGATGTAACGCTCGCCGGGTTTCCAGGTCAGCACCGCTCCGGTGCTTCGTAGGAGCGCCGCAAATCCGGGATCGTTTACCCCGATCGCGAGCGCCCCCGTCGACGACGAAAGGTGCGAAAAGCGAATTGATTGCCCTTGATATTGTGCCGCTATCGGCGCGTCGGCGAGCGCCGGAATCGCCGGCAACGTGCCGAGCAGCATGACGACGGCCGCGGCGGCGGCATTACCAGTCCGAGCGATGAAGCGGTTGATCAAGTTCAAGATGTCCCCCCGGCAACGTTTCCAGGCGCGTGCCATCGACCGTTACCTGCACGGCGTTGATGCCGCGGATGCCGGTCAACGTGTAGACGAGCGCTTTGAACTCGCCGTTCTCGCCGAACGATCCGCCGACTTGCTGCTCGACTTCTTTTGAGAGATCTACGGTCGCCGTAGAGCCGTTAACGGCAACGCCCAGCACGCGCGTCCCCGGTGGAAACCGAATGGCGTCGGTCGCGTTCGGGGGACCGGCCAGCGCCTCAACCGCGCCATACAATGCGGTATTGTGCAGATGTTCGGCAGCGCTTTCACCGGCTTGCGCCGGTCGCAGCGAAACGCTCGTCTCGCCAAGCGATTTCCCATCGAGCTTCGTGTAGTAGACTGCAAGCGTTTCGCCGCTGCTCGGCATCCGCTGCGAATAGTAGTACCACGTTGCGGCGGCGACGATTGCCAGAAGCGCGATGAGGACGGGTAAGCGCGGCGATCTCACGTCGGAATTTACGCTTCGCGAAGGTCGCTCGAAATACCCTCGTCGAACCCGCCGCGGATGAAGCCGTTTCTCGCGGTGAAGTGGCTCGCGAAGACCATTCGCAGCGAGCGGCGAGCCTTAGAACGCGCGCGTTGCCGCTTCATTGCCAAACCGAGCGAGAAGAATCTGCACGGCGTCCGAACGACGGGGCGGCGCTTTCGCTCGCTGCTCGAAGACGTCTCAGAACTTGCCCCCTTGGGGCGCCTCCTTCGCCGCGTGAAACGGGCCGCCGCTGCGACTGACGCGGCGCGCGACGCGACGATCATTTTGCGCTTGCTCGAGAACAGCATCCACGCCGGCGAAGCCGAGATGGCTCACCCGCTGCTCGAGCGATTGCGAGAACAAGAACGGCTTGCGACACGGCAAGCGCGCAAAGAGCTACGGCGCATGCACTTCGCGCCCTAGGAACCTTAATCTTGAAGCCTCAACGAGTCGAGCTTAAAGGCGTGGAGGACGTACAGGACGTCGTCGCGCGAGTTTTGCAGAAGCGCCTCGGCGAGGCGCGCGCGTTAACGGCCGGTCTCGCGCGGCGCGACAAACAAGGGTTGCACGATTTTCGGATTGCCGGCAAACGGTTGCGCTACGCGCTCGAACGTTTTCAAGAACTCGACCCATCGCTCGAAGCGATCGCCGAAAGGCTTGCGCTTGTGCAGGATGCGCTCGGCGAGGCGCACGATCGTGACGTTCTGCTCGCCATCCTGCCGCCGACTATGCCGTTCACCGAACGGCATCTAAAAGACGAGCGTGAAGGGTTCGTCGATCGCAGCCAGGCGCTCTGGAGCGAACTGGAGCGATTGATGCAGGCGCTCGACTCTCATCGGATCGCAATGATGCTTTAATCGGTCTCCCGAGAGCGAAACCGCCATGCGGTGGTATTAGGAAGACATGATGAACTTACGCAACATTCTTCTAGCCGGCGCGCTCGGTGGAGCGATCGCTACGGGTGCAGTTCTCCCCGCCGCCGCGCAGGTCTATGGCGGCATTTACGTGCAGAGCGCGCCGCCGGCGCCGATCTACGAGACGGTTCCGGCCGCGCCGGGACCGGGATACTATTGGATAAACGGGTATTGGCGCTGGAACGGATATCGCTACGTTTGGGCGCACGGATACTATGCCACTGCGCCATACTCCGGCGCAAGCTGGCACGCCGGACATTGGGTACACGATCAGAACGGCTGGTATTGGCGCCCTGGTCATTGGGGTCGCCCGTACTAATCGGTTGACTACAACGCCCACCTCCTTCGCTCACGGTGACGACGGGGGTGGGCGATCCCTATCTCTGCGTTGAATCCGCGCAGACATGCAGCTTCGGCGCACGCTGGGTTTGGCCGATGTCGTTCTCTTTTTCGTCGTCGCGGGTTCGAACTTGCAGTGGGTCGCGACCGCGGCGGCAGCCGGAGCGAGCTCGATATCGGTTTGGCTGATCGGCGGCCTTGCGATGTTCGCGCCAATCGCGATCGCCGTAGTCTTCCTCTCGTCGCATCATCCCGAGGAAGGCGGCATGTACGTCTGGAGCAAGCGCGCCTTCGGGCCGTTTGCGGGATTTATCACCGGCTGGACGTACTGGGCGAGCAATCTTCCGTATTTTCCGGCGCTGCTCTACTTCGCGGCCGGCAACGCGCTCTTCATCGGGGGAACCAGTGTAAGTGCACTTTCGGCCTCCCCGGCGTACTACATCATCTTTGCTTTGGCCGGCTTGACGCTCGCGACGATCGTGAACGCGTACGGGCTTTCGATCGGAAAGTGGCTGAACAACGCCGGCGCGATCTCGCGTTGGCTCGTTACCCTCTTGCTGATCGCGCTCGGCGGGCTCGCATGGTGGAAGTTCGGCTCCGCGACTCCGATCAACGCGACGACGATCCGGCCGGGCTTGCACGTAAAGGACATCATCTTCTGGTCGGTGATCGCATTTGCGTGGACGGGACCCGAAGCGATGCCCTTCATGGGCGGCGAGATCAAGCGACCGCGCCGGACGATTCCGCTCGGTCTGGCGATTGCCGCGCCGGCGATTGCCGCGATTTATATCCTCGGCACGATCAGTCTCTTGGCGGCGCTCCTGCCGCACGACGTGAATCCGTCGTCGGGCGTCATGCAGGCGGTCGAGCGCGTGGCGACGCGATTGGGCTGGAACGTCATCACGCCGATCGCAGCGGTGCTGGTGGCGTTGAGCTGCATCGGAAGCTGCGGCGCGTGGCTTGGCGCCGTGGCGCGCATACCGTTCGTAGCCGGCATCGATCACTATCTGCCCGAAGGATTCGGACGCCTGCATCCTCGTTGGGGCTCACCCGTCGCCGCACTCGTCACGCAGGCCAGCATCGCTGCGATTTTTATCTTTCTCGGCCAGGGCGGCACGTCCGTGCGGGGCGCCTACGACGTACTTGTGAGTTCGACGGTCGTAATCACGATGGTGCCGTTTCTTTTCTTATTCGCTTCTGCACTCAAGCTTCGGGTCGAACGATGGACGCCCGAGATGGTTCCGATTCCTGGTGGGAAGTGGACCGTCTCGATCGCCGCCCTGATCGGCCTCGGCACGACGATCTCGGCGATCATCTTCGCCGGCTTTCCCGCGGACGACGATCCCAACAAAGTGCTCGCGGTCGTGAAAGTCGTCGGTTTGACGGCAGCGATGCTGCTCGGCGGCGTCGCGATTTATCTGGTCGGTCGCCGCAAAGCGCTGGCGGTCGCGGCACTCTCCGGCCCAAAAACCGAATAGAGGAAGCGGTTTGACGGGAGGGGTTCAATCGCCGTTGTTCGTGAAGGATGGGTAGATGAGCCACACCCCCCCACAATCACCGGAGATTGTCGAGCTCACCGAGCGTGCCCGCCGATCGCACGTGCGAATTGCGACAGGCCGGGGAGACATCTTGTTCCAGCTTTTCCCGGACGATGCACCGATCCACACGGCGGCCTTCATCAAGCTCGCCGACTCGGGTTTTTACGACGGGCTAACGTTCCATCGAGTCGAACCCGGCTTCGTGGTACAAGGCGGTGACCCGCGAGGCGACGGAACCGGAGGTCCCGGATACCATCTCAAGGCGGAGTTCAACGCCCGCCCGCACCTGCGCGGAACCGTTGCGATGGCGCGTGCCTCTGCGCCCGATTCCGCCGGCTCGCAGTTCTACATTTGCCTCGACGACGCGCGCTTTCTCGACGGACAGTACACGGTCTTCGGTCAGATGACCGAGGGCTTCGAGGCGCTCGACGCAATACGTCGCGGCGACGCCATGACCAGCGTGAAGGTCGAGCCGAAGACCTAAACAGGCCCGGCTTACGGTGCCGGGCCGAGGATCACGCGCACGAAATCGTTTGCCCGCAACCACTTGTGCACCGCCGCGATGATCTGATCGTTACTCACTGCAATCTCGTTGCGTGCGTCGATCGTCGCCTGATCGAGCGGCAGTCCGAACTCGGCATAGTGCGACAGTTGATTGGCAATGCCGTTAAAGCTCGCCGCGCGCATCGGCACCCCGGAGACGAGCGACGCCTTGCCGCGCGCCAGTTCGTCGGCCTGCAGCCCGGTCGTCGAGAGCGCGTTGAGATCTGCCATGATCAAGGACTGAGCCTGTTCGATCTTGCTGGGGTCCGACTCGAAATGGATCGCGAACGTCGAACGATTCTTTCCGAAGTCGGTGTCCGTGTGTACGTCGTAAACTAATCCGTGAACGTCGCGCACGTCGTGAAAAAGAATCGAGCTCCCGCCGGCGCCGAACGACTCGTTGGCAACCGCGACGACGGGGTAGTCGGGGTCCGTTCGCGTAATCGATAGCGCTTGCACGAGCTGCACTTCCGACTGAATGCGCTCCTTGTCCGGCACGACCACGCTCCCGGCGGCGTTGTTCGGCACCGCCGGCGGCCAGACGGCGGGCTTTGGACCACTCGGCTTCCAGGCGCCGAAGTATTTTGTGACGACGCTTTGCGCTCGCTGCGGATCGACATCGCCGACGACGACGATCGTGCTCATGTCGGGGCGATAGACCGAAGAATAGTACGCTTTGACGTCGCCGGGCGCTATCGAAGCGACGCTCTGAGGCGTGGCAAATCGTTGCTCGGGATCGTCGGCGGGGAAGAGCGCCTTATTGAGCGCGACGTCCGCCTGGTGCTCGGGTGACGCAATCTCGCCCTTCACCGAACCGAGCTCTTCTTCTTTGACGGCTGCGAAACCCGATGCCGGGAATGCGGGGTGCAACTCTTCGTCCGCGAGCAGCTGCACGCCGCGATCGAAGTCCTTAGAGAGCGCGGTGAGTGAAAAGTCCGTCCCGGCCGTGACTTCGGCGGAGATCGCATCGAGCTGTTCGCGTAACGCCAGACGGTTATAGGTCGTCGTGCCGAAGGGCAGGAGCCCCGACGTAACGTCTGCGACGCCGTCTTTACCAAGCGGCGCCTGCATCGCTTCGTTAGTATCGATCGAACCGCTCACGACAACGGTGCGCGAGACCCGTTCCGGCACGACGATTAGCCGAATGCCGTTTGGAAGGGTCGTATCCACGGGATTGATCGTTGACGCGGGCACGGTGATGTTTGCGAACGCTTGCTGCGCCCACTCCGGCAGCGGGTCGTGGTGCAAGAGCGTCGGCTTGTTCTCGTTTGAGACGGGCGCCGGCGCCGTTGCGGATGTCGCGGCGGCGGCATTTTTGGGTGCGGCGATTCCGACGATCTCGTGTTGGGCAATGACGTAAGCGCGCAGCACTCGGTTGACGTCGGCCACCGTAACGCTGCGGATTGCGCTGAGAATATCGTCGGGCGACGACAACCCTTCAACGGCAACCGCCTGGCTCCACTGAAAACCAAGATCCTGAATCGAGTTGGCTTTGAATTCGGCTTGCGCGATCGCGCGACGCTTCTCCGCATCAACGAGCGCGGCCGGAACGCCGTCCCGGCGGTAGCGATCCATCACGCCGCGCAGCATCGCGAGCGCCTCCTCCGGTTTGGTCGCGACCGGAACGACGACCGCTGCGGCCGCCGAACCGGCGAGCGGATGGGTGTCAAAATCCTGGAAGTTTGCTTGCAGCGCCTTCCCCGAGGCGACGAGCCCGAAAAGGTCTGACCGCTGACTTGAGAGCACGCTCTCGAGGATCTGTCCGGCCGCGTAATCCTTACTTCGATAGCCGGGAAATCGATAGGCTAGCGCTACCACCGTATAGGGCTGATCGCTGTCCACTCGAATCGTCTGCGGCTTCAGCGCCGCGAGATGAACCGGGCGCCGGGCCGGCAGCTGGGCCGCCGGGATCGCCCCGAAGTATTTGTCCACGAGCTTGACCGTCGCCGGTCCGTCGATATCGCCCACGATCACGTAGATAGCGTTGTTGGGATGGTACCAAGCATCGTACAGCGCGCGCAGCTGCGGTGAGTTGATTTGCGTGTCGAAGGATTGCAGCGTGCCAAGCCCGTCGTTGCCGTACGGCGTGCCGGCAAACATCGCGAGATCGACCTTGAGAAACAGATGGCCTGCCGGGTCGCTGTAGTCCTGCGTGACCTCGTTCTTGATCGCGCCGCGCTCGATGTCCCAGTCGGATTGCGCGAGTCGCAGATTCTGTGCCCGCGACGCCTCCATTCGCAGGAGCACGTCGAGATACTGAGAGGGCGCCATGAAAAAGTACTGCGTGACCTCCGATTGCGTGTCGGCATCCGAGTAGCCGCCGAGCAGCTCGGAGATATCGGCGATCTGCGATTGCGAAAGCGTTTCGCTCCCGCGGAACATCATGTGCTCGAGCGCGTGCGCTTGCCCAGCGAAGTCCTGCTCGTTCGCGCCGGCCTGATAGTTCAGCATCGCCAGCGCCACGGGAGCGAGCGGATCGCGTACTGCGACGATCCGCAGACCGTTTTTTAACGTCGCGCGCGTTACCGTTAGCTGCTGGGAGCGCGCGGGCGCCGCTCCAATCCCAATGAAGAAGAGGCCGGCACAAACGGCGACCGCAAAGCGTAAGAACCTCATGAGCGCAGATTCGGGAACCTACCTTGCCCACCTCTGCCGCCGATCGCGCTGCTCGCATCGAATGGGCGTTACCAAATCATCTGGTAAAGCGCTGTAGTGCCCGTTCGTGCAGTGCCGACGGAGCAGCCGGACGCTCCTCGTGCGAAAGGTCCGCGCTCAAGCACTCGCTGACGTAGGTCAACACCGATTCGATTTCGGCAATCTCCGACGTGTGCGCGATCGCGTTCCCGCGAGCGATGGCCGCTTCGCGCGTCGCCGCTTCGACCGTCCCGCAGACCGAAACCGGACGCGTCCCGTCGTAAACGAGTCGTTCTATTTCGTTGCGAGCCCAGCATTGAGCGGCTTTGATGGAAGCTTCAAGATGTTCGGGCGTCATACGCTCACGGTAACCGCCGAATCTGAGACTGGCCTTCGATCCAAATTAATTTCGCTACCTCGCTTGCTACGCTGCGCTAGAACTCCTAGAATCAAGCTCATGGTCACAAAACCAAAGGGGGCTCTTCCCGTCGCTTCGTTGGCGCTCGCAACCATCGCGCTGCCGCTCTTCGCCGGCTGCCTCGGATTCGGCTCGGCGGTTTCAATCGGCACGCAACCGCAAAATCATTCGGTGAGCGTGCGAACGCGAACGGCCGGACCGCATGCAAGCAGCGTGGTCGTGGTCATCATGGAAAATCGAGATTATAATTTGATTATCGGCAGCTCCGAAGCGCCGTACATCAACGGCACGCTCGTGCCGGAAGCCGCGCTCATGACGAACAGCCACGCGATAACCCACCCGAGTCAGCCGAACTATCTCGCGCTCTTCTCCGGCTCGACGCAGGGGATCGCCGACGATTCTTGCCCTCACACCTTCGGCACGGCCAACGCGGGCGAAGAGCTCATCACCGCGGGCGAAACGTTCGATGGATACTCCGAATCGATGCCGTATAATGGCTACACGGGCTGCTCGTCGGGCGAGTACGCCCGCAAACACAATCCGTGGGTCAATTTCAGCAACGTCCCCTCGACGTCGAATCTCGTCTACAATGGTTTTCCCGAGCCGCCGTCGACGTTGACGATCGTCGTGCCAAACCTTTGCAACGACATGCACGACTGCAGCACGCAGACCGGCGACACCTGGCTGAAGAACAACGTTCCGCCGATTCTTAAGTACGACAAGAAGCATAACGGGCTCTTCATCCTAACGTGGGACGAGGCCGACCCCGATTCAAATGGGAAGAACCAAATCGCCACACTGCTGATCGGTCCAATGATCAAGCCCGGGAAGTACGATCAAGCCGTCACGCACTACTCGACGCTGCGCACGATCGAAGACATCGCCGGTATTCCATGCACTGCCGGCGCGTGCAAGGCATCGGCGCTCAAAAAGATGTGGCGTTAGGAACCGTGTCATCCTGATCGCGACGGCGCGGCGTAGCGTCTAAGCCTCCGTAAGAGGCGCTCCATAGACTCGGCGGCCGCCGAAGTACGTGCAGATCACCTTGGTTTGCAGAATATCGTTGGGTTCGATCGTCATCCAATCGCGGTCGATGATGACGAAGTCGGCAAACTTTCCCGGCGCTATCGAGCCGATGATGCCTTCCTGGAAGTTCGCGCGGGCGGCCGAGATCGTCATGGACGCCAACGCTTCGGTGCGGGACATTCCCTCCTGCGGATACCAGCCACCGCGAGCGATCGAGGCATAAAACGTTCGCGCCGTGCTCGGCGATTCGACGGGCGCGTCGGTTCCGTTGGCTACGATCGTGCCGGCATCGAGCAACGAGCGCCAGGCGTAGGCATCGAGAATTCGTTCCGGGCCGAGCCGCGCGCGCGCCCACGGCATGTCGCTCAATGCGTGTGTCGCCTGCATTGACGCAATGACGCCCAGCTTCGCGAAGCGAGCGACGTCTTCGCGCGCGACAACTTGGGCGTGCTCGATTCGCAGGCGTGGATCGGTATCCGGCGCAGCGCCCCCCAACGCCCGCTCGTAGGCATCGAGAACCATCCGGTTGGCACGATCGCCGATCGCGTGCACGCAGATCTGAAATCCGGTTTGCAGCGCGGTCGCGGTTACGCTTTCTATGCGCTCCCCAGGCGTGAGAATCAAGCCCGTATTCTCGGCGTCATCGCTATACGGCGCGAGCAGAGCGGCGCCGCGCGAGCCAAGCGCACCGTCGGCGTACACCTTGATTGCGCGAACCCAGAGCCGGCCGTTATAGGCTCCGTCCACGATTCCCCGGCGTGCGCGCGCTTCGATCAGCGACGCGTCATGGTCGAGCATGACATAGTTCCGGATCGAGTACTCATCGTTCGCAAGCAGCTCGGCATGCGCCGCCAGAACGGCCTCGTCGCAGCCCGGCTCGGCGACGGCGGTGATTCCCCAGCGGTTGCACTCGGCGATGGCTGCGCGGGTCGCGCGAACGAGCCGCTCGTGCGATGGCTTTGGGACCTTATCGTAGACCAGATCGATCGCCGCATCGACGAAGATTCCCGTCGGCTTGCCGTCGCGCGCGCGCACGATGCGGCCGCCCGGCGGATCCACCGTCGATTCGTCGACGCCGGCGATCGCCACCGCTCGCGCATTTGCGAGCAACGCGTGGCCGTCGACCCGAGCTAGCGCGACCGGACGATCGGGAATCGCGGCGCTTAATGCTTCGTGCGACGGAAGGGCGCTGCCGCGCCAAAAGCTCTCATCCCATCCCCTGCCGAGGATCCACTCGTCCGAGGAGCGTTGCGCAAATGCCATGGTTCGCTCGATGAGCTCGTCGTACGAGCCGGACCCGTCGAGAACGACTTGTTGCAGCTTGAGGCCAAGATACGTCAGATGCAGATGCGCGTCGACGATTCCGGGAAGCACGGTCTGCGCGCCGGCGTCGAGCACCGCGGTTTGCGGTCCGCGCAGCGCTAGCGCGCCCGCTGCCGAACCGACGTAAGTAAAGCGATTGCCGGTGACGGCAATGGCTTGCGCCGGAACCGCATTACCGGCACCATGAATTGCATCTGCAACGACGATCAGGTCTGCTTGTGCGGTCATAGCGCGCCTTTCGAGGGTGATGGCGTCGGAACCATCCACTTCTCCGAGGTAAGCACCCCGGTCGCGTGCCTGGCGGTTGCCGGGCTGTCCCGAGTCACCAACTCGGTGCCGGACCGTTCATGTTCGCGTCAGCCTATCGTCGTAAGATTCTAAGGTGGGATTGGGAACGTTCGCCGCGCGCCACGAGCGTCTGATCGTATTCGTCGTTGCCGTGCTGGCAATACTCGGAATTATTGCATACGCTACGATCCCGGCCAGCATCTTCCCGACAACGATCGTCGCATATTTCGCGCTAGGTCGGAACGTGCGCTCTCGGTCGACGCGCGGCGCCGCTGGACGCGGTAGCACGCGGGACGGGCCGCCCGTTTTGCAGCTCGTTACTGCATGTAGGTCTTGGGTGGGTCGGCCATTTGCAGAATCGGGCGGTCGACCTTGAACGCGGATAGGTCGAGCGTCGCAACCGGCCAGTCGCTCAGAATGCGGCCGATAACGGAGGCAAACTTGAAGGCATGGCCGCCGCCGAGGACGACGCTGACGTTTGGATGTTCCGGAAGCGTATCGATAATGAAATCGCGGTCGGGCGTCATCGCGTACAAGCACGTCTTCAAACGCTGTACCGGTCCCAGGGCGCTCGGCAGATAGCGGTGGAGGAAACCCGTGACGCGTGCGGTGATCTCCGGATCTTCCTCAAAGCCGCGCGTATCGGGATCGACCGCCTTGCCGCCGGCATCTTGCGTGATCTTTACCGAGTCGGGCTCACCGAATACCGGGAAGCCGTAGAACGAGGGATCATCCATCCAAATCCAGATCGGCCACTCGCCCAATGCGAAGCTTTGCAGCTCCGGCGCTTTGAAGTACATGACTTGCTCCTTGGTCACTTCCAAGGCGATGCGTACCCCGAAGTGCGCCAGTGCCCGGTCGGTCCACGGCCCCGCGGCGATGACGAGCCTGCCGGCGCTGTAACGCTCGCCGCCGGCTTCCACGGCGATCTCGCCGCCGGCGGCACGGATAGCAGTTATCGCCGCGTTCTCGCGTAGCGTTGCGCCCAGTACCGATGCAGTGCGTCGAAGCGCAGCACCGGCCCGGTCGGCCGCGACGATACCGCTGTCGGGTTGGAAGAGCCCGTGAACTTCGTCGCCGATGCGCCAAGCCGGCCAACGTTCGCCGAATCTCGCCGGCATCGAGCCGCTCGAAGTAAACGTCGCACGCTCGCATTGAGTCCGCGTAGTTCGCAAGCGGGATCGCGCCGTCACGCGGGCCGATATCGAGGCCGCCCGTCTTGAAGACGAGCTGCTCGCCGGCATCGCGCTCGAGCGACTCCCACGCTGCATAGGCTTCCTTCGCGAGCGCAACGTAGGCGGGCGAAAAGTACGAGAGGCGGATGATGCGCGACCAGTCATGCGAGCTGCCGCGCGCGTGTCCGAACTCGAACTGTTCCAGCCCGAGTACCCGCTGACCACGTTTCGCGAGCCAATAGGCGGCGCCGCTGCCGAGCGCCCCGAGCCCAAGGACGACGACGTCGTATTCTTTCGTCATCGCGCGTCACCAATATGTCATCCTGAGCGGCCCGAGCGAGGCGATGTAGCGGCGAATGTCGAGGCTCGCGTCCTCCATCGGCGCATAGTAGCCGTGATGAAAGGCCCGCGATTGCATGCCGGCCTGAACGCTCTCGCAAATTCGCCAATCTTGTTTGTTCACCAGATCCCAAAACTCACGGCGTCGCCGGGGTCGAACTGGGGCTTGTTCGTCTCATTTGGGTGAAAGAGAAAATCGCAGACGATCGTCGTTGCCGCCGGGCCCTTCGGCCAGAGCGAGAAGGCCGCGACGTGGTCGGCGGCGAGGCTGAGCATGAAGTTCGGATAGATCAGCTCGCCCTTGTGGCGCACTTTCTCATCGTCGCTCAAGGTTGCGAACGGCGTGCGATCGCTGGTGCCGTTTGCGGTGAACGTCCACGCGCCGTCTCGATGCGGGATGCCGCGATCCCAGTCGAGCTGCGCGCCTCCTTCCCGTTTGAAGGCCGGCACGACCCGGCACAGCTCCGGATGAACGCCCGCGCAATGATAGCACTCGTTGTAGTTCTCGAGCATCACTTTCCAGTTCGCCGCAACCTCGTAGCGAAGTGAACGGGCAACCTTCAGCTCCGCGAGTGGGTAACGCGCGAGCCGCTCCGGAATCGCGCCCAGCTGCGAGGCGAGATCCGCGCCTGCCCGTTGCGCACGCTCCGGCGAAAGGTGAACGAAGAGAAAGCCCTGCCACTCCTCCAGACCGACGCGATGCAGACGCCGCGACTCCGGCGGCACGGCGTCGTCGGGAACGAAGGGCGATGCGATGAGCCGGCCGTCCAGCGCGTAGGTCCAAGCATGATAGGGACAGCGGATCGTCCGCACGGTACCCTCGCCGCAGAGCAACCGGCTCCCACGGTGCCGGCAGAAGTTGAGGTGGGCGTGGACGCCATCCTCGCTGCGGACGACGACGACGCTCTCGCCGGCGACGTCGATCACGCGAAAGGCGCCGACCGCGTCGAGGCGGTCGGCTCGGCCGACGTAAAACCACTCGTCCCAAAAGATCGCTTCCTGCTCGCGCGCATAGAAGCCGGCATCCCAGTATGCCTCCCGCGGAAGAGATGGTTCAAGCGTAATATTTTCCGAAGGTTTCACTGCTAGATTTACCAAAAAGCCAAACAAACTGATGGTTACAAGCGGATTCCGTCAAACGGGCTAGAACCCCTTCGACTCGCTTGCGCTCGCTCAGGACTGCACTTCGCGCAGCCCCTCGAACAATTGAGGATTTTGGAGAGTGTTATGCAGACTTTCGTGAGACCGAACGTCGAAGGCGGCGCAAAGACGCTGCCGGCTTCGTGGTACATCTCACCCGAAGTCTTCGCACAAGAGCGCGAACGCATCTTTGCTCGCGAGTGGCTTTGTGTCGGGCGCGAAGAAACGATCTCACAACCGGGTGATTTCTTTACCGTCGAGCGCGGCGGCGAAAATCTGATCGTCACGCGCGATAAGGACGGCGTCATTCACGCATTCTTCAACGTCTGCCGGCACCGCGGCTCGCGCCTCTGTGAGGCCGCGTCGGGACATTTTCAAGGCTCGATACAGTGCCCGTACCACGCCTGGACGTACGGGCTCGACGGTGAGTTGAAGGTCGCGCGGAACATGACCGAGGTTCCGGGGTTCGAACGTACGGAGTACCCGCTCAAGCGAGCCGGTCTCGCCCTGTGGGAAGGCTTCGTCTTTGTAAATTTGGATGACAGGATTCCATTCGAGAAGACCTTTGCTCCGTTGATCGGGCGTTTCTCGCGCTGGAGCATCGGCCGGCTGCAAACGGCACGAAGCCTGACCTACGAGCTCGCGTGCAACTGGAAACTCGTCTTTCTCAACTATTCCGAGTGCTACCATTGCCCGCTCGTACACCCGCAACTCGATAAGCTTTCACCGTCGGATAGCGGACGCAACGATCTCGCCGAAGGGCCCTTTCTCGGCGGATACTCCGAGTTGCGTCAATCCGGAACGGCACTCACGCTGACCGGGCAGCGAAGCTCGCGGCCGCCGTTGGGCAGCGTCGACGGCGTGGAACTCGACCGCGTCTACTACTATACGATCTTTCCGTCATTGCTTTTGAGCTTGCATCCCGACTACGTCATGGTCCACTATCTACGGCCGCTCGCGCCGGATCGCACCGAAGTCGTCTGCGCGTTCCTCTTCGATCCGAAGGCGATCGCGCAACCGGGCTTCGATCCGAGCGATGCCGTCGATTTCTGGGATCTGACGAACCGCCAGGATTGGCACGTCAACGAGTTGATGCAGCTGGGGCTGCATTCGCGAGCATATTCGCCCGGCCCGTACTCGAATGCCGAAGGCTTGTTGAGGGCCTTCGATCGCTACTACCTGAGCCTGATGGAGGCGTAAGGAAACGCTGGGGCTGCTTCTCGCTGCCGGCGTAGCAATGCCGTCGCTGCAAGGGCTCGCGTGGCGAAACATCGGACCGGCAGTCGCGGGGGGTCGCACCTCGGGCGTGGCCGGAACCGATTCCGATCCGAACCTCTATTACTTCGGCGGCGCCGACGGCGGCGTTTGGAAGACGACCAACGGCGGGTTGACCTGGCAGAGCGCATGGCCGAAAGACGCGGTCGGCGCAATCGGTGCGATTGCGATCGATCCCCGCCATCGCAGCACCGTTTGGGTCGGAACCGGCGAACCAAACCTGCGCAACGATATCTCGTACGGCGACGGCGTTTGGGTCACGCACGACGGCGGCTTACATTGGCGCAACCTCGGATTGCGCGACACCTGGGCGATCGCGCAGATCGCGATCGATCCACGCAACCCGCAGCACCTCTGGGTGGCGGCGGTCGGCAATCCCTATCGCGACAGCACTGCGCGAGGCATCTACCGAACGACCGACGGCGGAAGAACCTGGCAGCGCACGCTCTATCTAGGCCCTTCGAGCGGCGCCTCCGACGTGGCAGTCGACCTCGGTCATCCCAACGTCGTTTTTGCCGGAGTCTGGCAGTTCAGACGCGTTCCGTGGAGTTTTTCAAGTGGCGGTCCGCTCGACGGCATCTTCAAGTCCGTTGATGGCGGCGTAACATGGCGCGAGTTACGCGGAAACGGCTTGCCGCGCGGCGATATGGGCCGAATCGGTTTGGGCGTCGCGGGGAAGCGCGTCTATGCCGTGATTCAGTCGAAAGAAGGCGTGGCATGGCGATCGGATGATGGCGGAGCGCATTGGCGACTGATCACCCGCGATACGCTGGTCAACCAGCGGCCGTTCTACATGAGCAGGCTCGCGGTCGATCCGTCGAATCCCGATCGCGTCTTCTTTTCTTCCGAGGACCTCATCGAGACCACCGACGGCGGAAAGACCTATCACGACGTCACGAGCGCCGTCCATCAAGACCATCACGGCTTATGGATCTCGCGCGACGGACGTCGCATCATCGAGGCCGATGACGGCGGAGCGCCGATTTCGATCGATGGCGGCAAGATCTGGGATTGGCGCTTCAACGTCGTGCTCGCGCAGATTTATCGGATCGGCTACGACGAACAGAATCCGTACCACGTTTGCGGAGGAGTTCAAGACAATGACTCCTATTGCGGGCCCTCCGACTCGCTGAGTCCGCTAGGGATTCAAAACTCCGATTGGCGTGACGTCGGAAACGACGGCGACGGCTCATGGGTTTGGCCCCAACCCAACGACCCGTCGTCGATCTGGAACGTCGGCGTGAACGAGCTTAACGGGCAGCTCGGCATCTTCGACCTCAACTCGCGTCAAAACTACGACATTACGCCCGATGACACCGATACGAACGGTCGCGGCCTCGCGGGGTTGCCGTTTCGCTCGAACTGGGAAGCGCCGATCGCATTTAGCGGCCCTTCGACTCCGCTCGCTGGCGCTCGCTCCGCTCAGGATGATACGGTCGGGTACTACGGCGCAAACGTGCTCTTCGCGACGCGCGATCGCGGGCGATCCTGGAGAATCGTTAGCCCCGATCTCACCCGCAACGATCCCGACAAGCAGCGCGTCGCGGGCGGACCGATCAATACCGACGTCTCAGGCGCAGAGTTTTACGATACGATCTTCGACATCGCGCCGTCACGTCTCGAGCCGGGGCGAATTTGGGTGGGAACCGACGACGGATTAGTGCAGCTCACCACCGACGGCGGAGCGCATTGGCAAAACGTAACGCCGCCCGGTATCGCGCCGTGGGGGAGAGTCGATACCGTCGAAGCCTCGAGCGCCGACGCACGTCGAGCCTACGTCGCGATCGATCGACACGTGATGGGCGATCCGCGCCCCTACATTCTCGAGACCGACGACTCCGGGGCAACGTGGCGCGCGATCGTCGATGGCTTGCCGAGCGATGAGTACGTACACGTGGTGCGCGAGGACCCGGCGAATCCGAACGTGCTTTATGCGGGACTAGAGCAGGGAGTTTGGTATTCGCTCGATCGGGGCGCGCATTGGCAAAGTCTGCGTCTGAACATGCCGGCGGCGGCGGTCCACGACATGCGGATTCAACCACAACGCCATGACTTGATGGTCGCGACGCACGGGCGCGGCTTTTGGATTCTTGACGATATCGGCGCGATTTCGAGCCTCAGCAAGGTGGTCGCCGACGCGGCACCCGCGCTCTTTCCGCTGCAAACCGCGCATACGTGGTATCGCTGGTGGACGACCTATTACGGAACGCAGCCGGACGAATGCTGTTTGGCCTCCGGAATGTACTCCGGCGCGAATCCGCTCACCGGCGCTGCGATCGCATACTACCTCCCGTCGCGCGCGCGGGCACAGATCGAGGTCCTCGACGCTAACGCCCGGCGCGTCCGGTGCTTCGACGCGCCGAGCGATGCAGGCGTGGAGCGCACGGCCTGGGATCTGACCGAGACCGCCCCAGTGCCGTGGCTTCGGGCCCGCGAATGGAATCGCGGCAGCGACGGACCGACAGTCGTTCCGGGGCGTTACACGGTCATGCTGCGGACAGGGGCGACGAAGAGTGAAGAGCCGCTGGAGGTGCGTCCCGATCCGCGGGCATCCTGGACACAAGCGCAATACCTCGAGCGCTATCAGTTCGTGAAAGCGTTGGACGACGAGCTGAGCGCGATCGACGTTGCGCTCAATCGGATGGATGCGTTGCGAGGAACCTTGTCGCCCTTCGACTCCGCTCAGGGTGACAAGGTCTATTCGATGTTGACCTCCGGGGTCGTGAACTCCGAAGACGATCAGCTCATGCCGGACCGTCTGCGCGAGCGCGTGACGATTCTGCAGGGAGTCGTCGCGCTTTCCCAAGGGCCGCCCTTGCCGCCGCACGTACGCGAGGCGGCCGCGATTCACGCGCAGTTCGAAAAAGCGATGACGGCCTATCGCGCCTTTCTGGCAGCGCACCATTTGGCAGCGGACAAACCGCAGGAGGTCTGTCAATGATCCTTCGGCCTTTGAGGACAATCTTTTTTTCGGCGCTGTTGGTGGCATCGTTAACTCCCTACGCCGGGGCGGGGACGACCGGCGGCATCACCGGCGTCGTCACCGTCGCCGGGACGACAACCCCAATCGCCGGCGTCACAGTCACCGTGACGAGTCCGTCGCAAACGGCAAGCACGACGAGCGACGATCGCGGGCATTTTGCGTTTGTGTCGCTGGCCCCAGACGAATACACTATCGCGCTCGAAAAGAGCGGCTACGATGCGCTCTCCTACGCCGGCGTGGCGGTGCTCGCCGACGCGCAGCAGACGGTCACCTTGAACATGCGGCTTGCGCTCAGGACGATTGCGAGCGTCACCTCGCGCAGCGCAGCGAGCTTGGTCAAGCCCGGGACGACCGCCGACGTCTATTCCATCAACGCAGCCCAGCAGGCGCGCACGGCCGTTCTAGGCGGCGGCGGCGCGCTCAACAGTGCCTACTCGGCGATTGCATCCGTGCCGGGCGCATATGTGCCGGCAAATCAAAACGGATATTTGCAGGCAGTTCACGTTCGAGGGGGCGATGCGTACGAGGTTGGCTACGAGTTCGACGGCATTCCCGTCAACCGCGCTTTCGACAACTTTCCGTCCGGCTCGCTCTCGTCGCTGGGACAACTCGAGCTCCAGGTCTACACCGGCGCGACCCCCGCAAATGCCGAGGCTCAGGGTCTCGCCGGCTTCGTCAATCAAGTGATCAAGACGGGAACGTTCCCCGCCTACGCGACGGCGAACTTGAGCCTTGGCTCGACCGTCTTCTACCATAGCGCGAACGTCGAAGTCGGCGGCGCGACCCCCGACCGGAACTTCTCATACTACCTCGGCATCGGCGGTTACAATCAAGATTACCGCTACGTCGACCAGTTCGGCGGCGCCTCGTACGCTTCGGAGTTCGGCACGCAGATCGCTCAGTGTCCCAGCCCGGGCTCGGGCTCGCTTGCGCATCTCTCGTCGTGCTTTACCAACGGCGCTCCAAACGTAGGTCTCAACGGTCAGCCGGGCTGGCTTCTGGGTCCGATCGGTTTCGGCACGATCAATGCGGCAAACGTCGCCAATCGCACGACGGTGGTGAACCTTCACATCGGGATTCCGCACAAAAACAACGGCTTGCGCGACGACGTCCAGCTGCTCTACGATAATGACGAAATCTATACGACCTTCCTGAGCTCGGTAAACGACGAAGGCCTCTCCAACTGGAATAACTCCGTCGGGGTGTACCCGCCGTACTATCTCGACACGTGGCAGTATAACGGTCCCACCGGTACCTTCCTCCCGTCAAACTATCTCTCGCGGGTGACGCCGTACTTCTACCCGTCGTCGCCCTCGCATCCATTCGACGGCCCGATTCCCGACCCAAATAACCAGCGCGACCGGGGTTACAACGGCCAAGGGATCGTGAAGCTTCAATATCAGAAGAACTTTAGTTCGAACGCTTTCCTTCGGCTCTACGGCTACACGTACTACTCGGATTGGATCGAAAACGGACCGATGATGTCGCTCCAGCCGTACGCCTTCTACGATTCGGGCGACTACGAGATCAACAACCACACGCGCGGCGTGAGTCTCTCCTACACCGACCAGCTCAGCCCGCAGCACTTGCTCGAAGCGGAAGCAAACTACACGACCTCGACCGGCGCGCGAACCTACAACGAGCAGATGTTTGCCTTCGGCTACTCGTACGGCAACGCGTTCGCGGTGCTCGTTAATCGCAACCACCCGTTTAGCGGTACCTGCTACCACTATTACGGCGGCGGCGGCAGCCCGTACACGGTCCCGACCACGTGTTCCGACGGTCAGGGCAGCGGTGTTACGTATGGCCTGCTGCCGACGTTCCTCAAGCTCAGCAACCCGACGGCGAACGGTTCGGTCGCGGGTGCGAGCTGCGGGGGCGGCCCGTGCGCCTACTATGTCGTAGAAAACGGCGCGTACGGTTTGAACAACACGGTCACGCCGTACTTCACCGGGTACTCGCTCACCGACCAATGGCGGCCGAGCGACAAACTTTTTTTCAACCTCGGCCTGCGGATCGACAACTACTCCTATGTCGGCGCGAACACGCAGACCGGCGCCGCACGAAACTTCTGGTTCGATGCGTTCAATCAGGATACGTGCTTTAACACCCAGACGCTGGCGCTGGTCGATCGGAGCTCACTTGTCGGCGCGTCGGGCTGGAGCACTAACTCGCAGAGCCCCTGTTCGGCCTTCGGGAAGCAATATGTCAACGCGAACGTGCAGAACGTCCCGGGCGCCTTCGATTACAACATTCCCCAGCCGCGGTTCGGCATGACGTATACCGTGAACCCGAACACCGTGCTGCGCGCGAGCTACGGTAGATACAACGAACAACCGAGCGCGGCCTACGAGCAGTACAACGGCCTGCAGCAAAACCTCCCCGATACGCTCACGCAGTTTTACGCTCTCGGGTACACGACGCCGGGTCACGAAGTCGCACCCTCGGTGTCCTACAACAGCGACCTTTCCATCGAGCACCACTTTCCCGGCACCGATATGTCGTTCAAGCTGAGTCCGTTCTTGCGGCAAACGCAGGCGCAGATCGAAAATTTCTACATCAACTACACGACCGGACTGGTCTCCGGAGTCAACGCGGGCTATCAAACGTCGAGGGGCTTCGAGCTTCAATTCAACAAAGGAGACTTCATCCGAAATGGCTTTGCCGCTGCCCTTTCGTTCGCATACACATATGCGACGGTCAAGTACAGCCTGCTGCCGAACGGAACGAGCGTGATCTCGCCGATCAACTCCGGCATCGCGCAGTATAACGCCTACACGAAGGCCTGCGCGCCGGGCGGAAACGCGTATGGCAAGAAGCAGTTCGGCGAGTCGCTCTGCAGCTACACGACCAGCGGGGTGTACGCGGCGCCGTGCTACACGCCTCGCGGTCAACCCGACCTCGCGTGCAAACCGGGCGACGTTGCCAATCCCTACTGGAAGTCACCGGCGTTCTCGCTCTTCGACCCGACCGCATCGTACATACCGTTCTCGATCTTCCCAGGGCCGATCGGCTCGGGCGTCAACGCCTACAACTATCCGTACGTGGCGACGCTCTTGCTGAACTACAGGCACAACAAGTTTACGATCACTCCGTCGTTTCAGTATGTGGCGGGCAATCGCTATGGCGCGCCGCTGACGACGCCGGGTATCAATCCAGCGGCGGGGTGCGGCAAGCCGCTGGCAGGCTCGACTGTCGGCGATCCGCGCTATCCATACGGCGCGGCCGGCGGCGCACCGTTCAACGCAAACGATCCCAGTTGTGCTGCGACGCTCTCGATACCCGATCCCTACACCGGGCAGTTCGACGCGATCGGCGCCTTCCGCGAGCCGGCGCAGCTCCTCGGTCACCTGCAGATCTCGTATCAGTTTACGCCGCGCGTCACGGCCTCGGTCACGCTTGCGAATTTGCTGCAGACGTGCTTCGGCGGTCAGCACACGCCGTTTACCTATTTCTGGAGCTCCTCGACGTGCCTGTATACGAATCTCATCGGAGGTCCGTCCACACCTCCGGTCGGTAACGCCTACAATCCCGGCGCGAACGTGCAGACGTTCCTGCGCTATCCGTACCAGCCGTATTTCGGAACGTACAACGATCAGACGAGCTCGCTCATGGAGCCCTTTAACGCCTACTTCAGCCTGAGGGTAAGCATTTGAAGTACGATGCAATCGTCGTCGGCGGCGGTCACAACGGGCTCGTGACGGCCTGTTACCTAGCGCGCGCAAAATGGCGCGTGCTGGTCTTAGAGCGGCGCTATATCGTCGGCGGAGCCTGCGTGACCGAAGAGGTATTTCCCGGCTTCAAGGTCTCGACGGCAGCCTACGTCAACAGCCTCTTTCGTCCCGAGATTATCCGCGATCTGCGCCTTGACGATTACGGCTTTGAAGCGATCGAGCGAAATCCGGCATCGTTCTCGCCGTTCCTGGATGGGCGCTATTTGATGCTGGGACGAGGGCTCGCGCAAGACGCCGGCGAGATCGCAAAGTTCAGCAAACGCGATGCACAGAACTATCCGAAGTACGAAGCGATGCTCGAACGTGTCGCCTCGGTCGTCGAGCCGACGCTCACGCAGGTTCCGCCGAATCTCATGCGTCCGAGTCTCGGACAGCTGCTCGAGGCCGGCAAGATGGGGCGCGCCCTGCAGCGGCTAGGCCCGGGAATGGGTGAAGCGATCGAGGTGCTTACCGGCGCCGCGCGACCGATTCTCGACCGTTGGTTCGAGAGCGAAGAGGTTAAAGGTACGATCGCAACCGATGCGATCATCGGTGCTTTCATGGCTCCCTCGATGCCCGGAACGGCGTACGTTCTGTTCCATCACGTGATGGGTGAGACCAACGGCAAACGAGGAGTTTGGAGCTACGTGCGCGGCGGCATGGGTGGTTTGACCCAAGCGCTCGCGGCCGCGGCCAAGGACCTGGGCGTCGATATCCGCACCGATGCCGAGGTCGCGCGAATCGCTACCCGCGCCGGGCGCGTAACCGGCGTCACCCTGACGACCGGTGAGGAGTTCGCGGCCAAGCGCGTGGCAAGCGGCGTGGATTGTCACGTGACGTTCGAGCAGCTCGTCGACGGCGCCGACTTGCTGCCGGAGTTCCGCGACGCGATCGGGCGGATTTCATATGCGAGCGCCTCGTGCAAGATCAACGTCGCGCTCGAGCGGTTGCCGAGCTTCACCGCGCTGCCCGGACACGAGCCGGGACCGCAGCACTTCGGTACGGTTCACCTCTGCCCCGACCAGGACTTCATCGAGCGTGCGTACGACGATGCCAAATTCGGCTCGTTCTCGCGCGAGCCGGTGGTCGAGTGCACGATGCCCTCGTCGCTCGACTCAACGGTCGTGCCGCCGGGCAAACACTTGATGTCAATGTTCACGCAGTACGCGCCCTACCGATTGGAGAGCGGGCCCTGGACCGACGCGCTGCGCAACGAGTATGCCGATCGTTGCTTCGACGTCGTCGAACGCTACGCGCCCGGCTTCAAGGACTCGGTCATCGCTCGGCAGATCCTTACGCCCGTTGATCTGGAAGAGAAGTTCGGTTTGACGGGAGGCAGCATCTTTCAAGGCGCGATGCCGCTGCACCAGCTCTTCGCATTTCGCCCGGTACCCGGCTATGCCGGGTACAAAACGCCGATTCGCGGGCTCTACTTGTGCGGCGCTGCCGCGCATCCCGGCGGCGGCGTTATGGGCGCGTCCGGCTGGAACGCGGCCCGCGTGATGCTCTCGGCAGGCTAGCCGCGAACGATGGGCGCGCCGTCGAAGGCTCGCCGCAGTTCGTTGATGTCGAGCTTCTTCATCGCAAGCATGGCTTGCATCGCGCGCTGCGCCTTCTCGCGGTCCGGAGCGCCGAGGAGTTCGGCGAGACCCTGCGGCACGATGTTCCAGGTGAAGCCGTACTTGTCTTTAAGCCAGCCGCACTGGAGAATCTCGCCGCCTTCGCCGAGCGAATCCCATAGGCGGTCGACCTCCGCCTGCGTTTCGCAGGTGATGAAGAGTGCGATTGATCCGCGCGGCATCGTAGGCGCGCCGGCGGCTTGGTCTTCGCTGCCGCCGCCGTTGAGCGCCATGAAGTCCTGTCCCTGGAGCGTGAACTCGACCATCATCGCCGAGCCCGACTCGCCGGGTCCGCCTTCTTCGTAACGGCTAACGTTATCTATCTTCGAATCTTTGAATATCGAAACGTAAAACTCGGCGGCCTCTTCGGCGAGGCCACCGAACCAAAGCAGCGGCGTAATCTTTTGCATACAAGTTCCCTATCCAACGGTACGCCGGTCGTCGGCGTCCAGAATGTCAAGAATCTTCGAAAGCTCGGGCCGCTCTGCCATCACCGGATGGCGCTCGCGGACGAGGACCTGATCTTCGGGCGACATCCGATCTACTACAAACGTTTCCAGCTTCGCGTTCAGAGTCGCCGCGGTCGCGGGATCGATCCGCGCAGTGAGCCATTCAACCACTCCAGATTCATCAGTGGCCTCGGCAACAGCGCGACGGAACTCGTCCATATCCAATCCCAGCCGCCTAACGACGTATGCGCTAAAGCCGGTGTCGTGGTTGAGGTACGGCCCGATATTGCCGCCCGGGAGTTCCGCGCGCAGCTTGTCAACGGTGCGTGGCAGAAAGTAGAAGCCCAGCATCGTCTCACGGGTCGAACGCGGCGGGCGCGCTCGCAGGTCAAGCGGCGTCATCTGACCGCCTCACAGAATGCCGTGAGATCGATGTTGCCGCCCGAGACCAGCGCAACGATCGGACCGTCGCCGGCTTTTCCGCTCAGTGCCGCAGCGACCGGCAGTGCGCCGGCTCCCTCGGCAATCACGCGCGACCGTTCGGCGAGCACGCGCATCGCGTGACGCGTTTCTTCGAGCGTGATAACGATCGCACCGTCCACGAGATTCCGCATCCGCTCCCACATGCGTGGAAAGACACTCTTTCCGCCGGCGCCGTCAACGAATGACGGCTGCCACTCCTCGAATACCGACGCTTTTCCGAGTTGGAGCGACCGCGCGTAGGGGGCCGCGGTTTCGGGCTCGGCAGCGAGGATCCGGACGTTCGGTTTTTTTGCGCGCAACGCCGAAGCGACCCCGGTGATCAAGCCGCCGCCCCCGATCGCAGTGACGACGGTGGCGACGTCCGGCAGATCTTCGACGATCTCGAGGCCGGCCGTGGCGTTACCCGCGATGAAGTGATCGTCGTCGAACGGGTGGACGAAGGTCCCCTCGATACCGGCATAGGATCGGCGTTCCAAGGCTGCCCAGCACGCGTCGTACGAAGCTTTGACGATCTTTGCGCCGAGCGCGCGCATACGGGCGATCTTCGTTTCCGGCGCGGTCTCGATCGCAAGCACCGTGCACGGCACGCCGGCCTTGCGCGCGGCGTAGGCTACGCCTTGACCGGCGTTGCCGGCGCTGATCGTCCACACGCCAAGCGCGCGTTTCTGCGGATCGAGCATCGCGACTGCATTGGCGGCTCCGCGCAGCTTGAACGAGTTGATCGGCTGAAGGCTTTCGAGTTTTAGGAAGATCTTGGGACCATCCGTGCCTTGCAACTCGAGCAGCGGCGTGCGCACGATTGTACCGGCGATGCGCGCTCTCGCCGCTTCGATCGCCTCGATCGAAATCGGCTGTACGGCGGTAAGCGAAGCGTCCATAGCGCGACCTACGCGTTCGGCCGCCGATAGGCCTTTGATGCAATAGGGAGGATGACACCGTGTAGCCGGTGCGAATAGTGCGTGCTCATGGATGCTCTAGCTAACCCGGCAGAGCTGATTTTTACCAACGCCGACGTCGTCACGATGGACGACGCGCGGCCGACGGCTCAAGCCGTCGCAATCGCCGGGGGTCGAATTCTTGTCGTAGGCAGCACGGCCGAGGTCGAAGCGCTCAAAAGCGGCGAAACCCGTGTCGTGGATCTGGGGGGCAGGGCGCTGCTGCCGGGATTCGTAGACGGGCACAGCCACTTCTTTCAAGTGGCGCTCGTCGCGGGTTCGGCGAACGTTAGCGCGCCGCCGGTCGGGAACGTGAGCTCGATCGCCGAGATCGTTGCAACGCTAAACGAGTTTGCCGCCGCACATCCGTCGCAGGCGGGTCAATGGCTGATAGGGTTCGGCTACGACGGCTCAGCTTTAAACGACGGGCGCGAAGCGACCCACGACGATCTCGATGCTGCGTTCCCCGATACGCCAGTTTTGCTCATCCACGTCTCCGCGCACGGCTGTCTGTTAAACTCAGCCGCGCTCAAGCTCGTCGGCATCCATGCGAGCACGCCGACGCCCGCCGGCGGCGTGATCGCGCGCAAGCCGGGCACCAACGAACCGACGGGACTGTTGATGGAAACGGCCTGGCTCCACGTGCTCGGCTTCATGCCAAAGCCGTCGCCCCAACAAGCGTTGCGAAGCGTCGCGAGCGCGCAGGCGTCGTACGCAGCCAACGGCTATACGACCGCTCAAGATGCGCCGGCGATTTCGCCCGTGATGGCGCTGTACGAAAGAGCAGCGGGCGAGGGACTGCTCTCGATCGATCTCGTGGCCTACGCCGATGCCGATGAACTCGTCAATCGGGTCGAGAACGGTTTGAAATTTCCAACGTCCTACTTCGGACATCTGCGAATTGGCGGCGTGAAGCTCGTTCTCGACGGCTCGCCGCAAGGCAAAACCGCGTACTTTACTCAGCCGTATTTGACCGATGGGCCAAACGGCGAGAAGAATTATTGCGGGGCGCCCGTGATCGCTGCAGAGGAAGTGAACAAGGCGGTCGCTTTTGCGTACGGTCACGGCGCGCAGGTGCTGGCGCACTGCAACGGCGATGCGGCCGTCGACATGATGCTCGAAGCGCATCGCGCCGCCGGTGCGCCGGCGGGGCGGCGCACGACGATCATCCATTCGCAGTTCGCGCGCCGCGACCAACTCCAGCAGTACGCCGATTATGGATTCGTCGCGTCCTTCTTCACCAACCACGCCTACTTCTGGGGCGACGTCCACGTGAAGAATCTCGGCCAAGAGCGCGCCTTCTTCTTAAGCCCGATGAGGACGGCTCGCGGGTTGGGAATCCGGACGTCAAATCACAGCGATTTCTTTGTGACGCCGCTCGACCCGCTCTTCATCGCATGGACGGCGGTAAACCGCCTGTCACGATCCGGCCACGTCATCGGACCCGACGAGCGCGTCACGCCCCACGATGCATTCAAAGCGCTGACGATCGATGCCGCCTACCAGTACGGCGAGGAGAGCCAAAAGGGTTCGATCGTGGCTGGGAAGCTCGCCGATCTGGTCGTACTCGACCGCAATCCGCTCGAGGTCGATCCGTTGGAGATCAAAAACGTCCGCGTCGTGCGCACCATCAAGGAAGGCCAAACCATCTACGAGGCCGCCGGTCCGGCGGCATGAGCCTTGCACGGAGAGTTTGAGCTCTCGCCGTTCTTCGATCTAGGCGCCACCTTCGTGTGGGCGGTATCCGGCGCAGGGCTGGGCGTGCGCTACGGCTACGACTACACCGGGATCTTCGTGATGGCCTTGGTTTCTGCGGCCGGCGGCGGCCTGCTGCGCGACGGCATCTTCTTGCAACACGTCCCGGTCCTGATTCAAAGTCCGGATTATATCATCGTCATTCTGTGCGGCGCGATTATCGGAACCGTAGGAAGCGTCGCGGCCGGCGGGCGTAAACCCTCGCGCGGTTATCGCGCCGTGCTCGACACCGTTGATGCGCTCGGGTTAGGGGCCTATGCGTGCGTCGGGGCGCAGCTGACGCTGCAGATAGGGCTTTCAATTCCTGCCGCGATTTTCGTCGGCGTCGTTAATGCCGTCGGCGGCGGCTTGCTGCGCGATATTTTGGTCAATCGCGTTTGGATGCTGCCCGGACAGATTTTGACAATCGCTGCGCTGGCCGGCGTTTCGCTTTTCGTCGTGCTCGTGAAGGAGACCGGCCTGAGCGCGAGCGAAGCGGCCTGGGCGGCGATTGCAGTCACGTTCGT
Source organism: Vulcanimicrobiota bacterium (assembly GCA_963748875.1). GTDB lineage: Bacteria > Vulcanimicrobiota > Vulcanimicrobiia > Vulcanimicrobiales > Vulcanimicrobiaceae > Cybelea. Next base: position 2,034,638 of record CAVVKC010000001.1, on the reverse strand, counting down.
TATTCGGATGCTGGCAATTCGTTTCGACTGGCGAACGAAAGCGTTGGTAGAAAGCGAGGACGCAAACCGATGAACAGAGCCTTGAGCCTCACTCTCGCCGCCGCGATGCTGTCGGCATGCGGCACCCTTCCCTTCGACTCCGCTCCGGGCGGGCCGGCCCGCTCGCAAGGACACAGAACCAACATTGCGCGCTTTCATTACACGGGGCGCAGCAAAACTTTACGGTTCCCAGCGGCGTGACGCATGTCAGGGTCACTGCCAGCGGTGCCAGCGGCAATGGCAATACTCGGTTCCATATGGGCGGCGGCAAGGGCGGGCTGGTCAAGGCGACGATACCCGTAACCTCGGGTGAGACTCTGGCGATCTTCGTCGGCGGAGAGGGCGGAAAGAGCAGCGCGATCGGCGGTCACGGAGGCTTCAACGGCGGCGGCAACGGCGGGGTCACCGGCAGCGGAAGTGCAAACGGCGGCAACGGCGGCGGCGGCGGCTCCGACGTGCGCGAAAACGGAACTGGTTTGGCTAATCGCATCGTGGTTGCCGGCGGGGGCGGCGGCGCCGGCGGTTTTGCGATCTACGTAGCCGGGCTCGGCGGAGCGGGCGGCGGTCTGGTCGGCGGACGAGGCGGGTTGCACCATGTCGACGGTGGCCCGAGCGGTTCCGGCGGAAAGGGTGGCACGCAGACCTCGGGCGGGAAAGGCGGCCGCAGCGTTCATCGCGGGGGTTTCCCCGCTTCCGCCCACGGTAAGCCCGGCAAGCTCGCTGTCGGCGGAGACGGCGGCGGCGCCACCGACAGCGGGAATGGCGGCGGTGGCGGTGGCGGCGGCTACTACGGCGGGGGTGGCGGCGGCGCTGGATCGCGGGGTACGAGCGGACCTGGTGGCGGCGGCGGCGGTGGCGGCGCTTCGTCGTATATCGAAACGAGCGCGACTCACGTGGTGAATCGTCGCGGAGCGGCGCCTCGCGGGGACGGTGAAATCGTTATAGCCTGGTAAACGGCGTCCTTAGGTCATCCTTCGACTCCGCTCAGGATGACACTGTTTCGATGGCACCTTTCAACACGTAGTCCATGCGCCGGCGCGTAGCGCGCCGGCGCAGGTGACTTAGCCGATCGAGTAGTTTCTCTTTAGTCCATGTCTTTCGCGTTCGCGCTTGGAACGACGTCCGGGTTATGTTCCGCAAACGCGCCGAGCGGGTTGGGCACCAGCCAGACCTGGAGATCCCATAACGCCGGGAACGTAAAGACAAAGGCCACGTCGGATGCGCTTTGCGGTGCCGGTATTCCTAGCACTTTCCAGCGCGGAAGCGTGCCGACTTTTACGATGTCGGCCGCAGTCGGATTGTTCACCGATCCGCCGACCTTCGTCATCGTCTTATCTCCGATGCCGCCGAACTGCAACCCGCTCGGCGTTTTGACGGCGAAGTGCACGTGGGCAGGCGAAAAGTCGAGCCAGCGCGCGGGCGAAACACCCCAGGTGTTTGGACGTGCGGCTGAATTGCTTTGCAGCACCGAGAAGTCGGCGCCGATCAGGCGACCGTTAACGTCGTACCATAACTGGCTCGGACGGTTCATGTCGCTCTGCCAGTTATTCGTGTTCACCCAGCTGATGGCTCCGGTTTGATCCTCGACGGTATATTGGAAATAGCCGGCTGCCTTCGCCGCGGAGGTGGTCGCAAAGCGCTTCTGGAGATCGGCCGTGACCGCGCTCACGAACTGCGTTTCCGCGGCGCTTTGAGGGGGCGCCGGCGTCGGGGCAGGCGACGGCGTCGGTGCGGTCGCGCCCGCGGTCGCCAAAACCATGCAAAAAGCGATAATTGCGCGTTTCACTAACGTATTCATAGCCGTCGCGATTCGTTTTCCAGCAGACTCGTCCTGTCGCACGAAGAAGTAATCTCAGATGGATCCTCGGCGCTTAGCGACGCTGCGCAGCGTGGTCGCGACGTTCGTGCCGTCCGACGCGCGCGTCGAGCGCGTCACGGAGTACGCGGCGCGCGCCATTGACGGCCTGACGCCGCGACGTCGACGGGAGCTGCGACAGCTCCTCGATCTGCTCTGGCTGCCAATGAAAGCCCCGGACGATCGCCGGGCGGACTTCCTAAAAATATTATCAAATTCTTCCGTTGAGAAGCTCCGCGCAGGGTTCGCCGCATTGAAGCGGCTCGCGCTCTTTCTCGCCTATGCCGAGAGCGAGCGCGGCAGCGAGAATCCGACCTGGAAGCGCATCGGCTATCCCGGTCCGCGAGATGATGCCCGCGCGAGTTCGGCGGCGTTACCGCTTGGGACTGCGCGCGATGGTGAACGCGTGCGTGCTGACGTCGCCATTATCGGCAGCGGCGCGGGCGGAGGCGTCGTTGCGTCGGCGTTTGCGCGTGGCGGCAAACGTGTCGTCGTCCTCGAAGCCGGCGGCGCGTTCGACGCGCCCGACTTCACGCAGCGCGAGTTAATGACGTCGGAACTCTATCTCGACGCCGGCCTCACCTCGAGCAGCGATCTCGGAATCGCGATCATGGCCGGCGGCACGGTCGGGGGCGGGACGACCGTAAATTGGTGTACGTCGCTACGTCTTGCCGACCGGATCGCGCAGGAATGGAGCGAAGCGAGCGGCATCGCCCGTCTCGGAGCGGAGCTCGAGCCGCACTATGGGGAGATTGAAACCCGCCTAGATATTCAACCGGCGAACGCGCACAACGCCAACAATCAAGTGATTCTGGACGGAGCTCGCGCTTTGGATCTTCACGCCGACGCATCGCCGCGAAATGCAGCGCCCGATTGCAGCGACGGATGCGGGTACTGCGGCTTCGGTTGCGCGTACGCCAAGAAGCGCTCGACCGCGTTCACGTTCCTCTGCGATCTGCGCGCCGGCGGTGGATCGATCTACGCAAATACTCGAGCGTCGCGCATCGAGACGCAAGGCACCCGCGCCCGCACCGTCGTCGCGCAGCAGCACGGTCCGCTCCCCGGCGACGTGCGAAACTTTCGCGTCGAGGCCGATCTCATCGTCGTCTGCGCCGGCGCGCTGCGAACGCCGGGAATTCTCGCGCGGAGCGGAGTCACGCATCCACTGCTCGGTAAGCGTCTCTTCCTGCACCCGGTGGCGGCGGCGATTGCAGAGTTCGACCGCGCGATCGAGCCGTGGAAGGGCCCGATGCAGAGCGCATACTCGGATGCGTTCAACTATCGCTCCGGCAACTACGGTGCGAAGGTCGAAGTTGCGCCCGCACATCCGGGATTGGCGGCGTCGGCACTGCCGTGGGTTGACCGCGAACGCCACGCGGAGCTGATGGGACGCATGCGCAACGTCGCGACACTTTTTGCGCTGACTCGCGATCGCGATCCCGGTTCGGTGGATCTCGACGAAGAAGCGTACGTTCGCTATCGCATCTCTCGCTTCGACGGCGAGAACTTGCTTACGGGTCTGGCCGGCATCGTCAATCTCGCCTTTGCGGCCGGTGCGGTTCGCGTGATGACGCTGCATACGAGGCCGATCGAAATCGAACGGACGCAGTGGTCGCCGCGCTGCCGCGACGAGTTCGCGGAGCGGCTGCGAACGATCGGCGTCGCTCCTAACCGGCAAATCGTTTTTTCGGCGCACCAGATGGGAACCGCAGCGATGGGCGCGCGCCGCGCCGACTCGGTCGTCAATCCCGCCGGGAGCGTCTGGGGTTACGAAAACTTGCTGGTTGCCGACGCATCGGTCTTTCCGCAGTCGAGCGGCGTGAATCCGATGCTCACGATCATGGCGATGGCCGCCCGCATCGCGGCGCAGCACGGCGGTTACGGTTCTTGACTGAAGCCCTCCGGCACGCTGAAGATCGGATCGTTTGCACCGATCGAGCGAACGTTGCCGCGCTCAGTGACGAAGGTTGCGGCTTGACCTTGCCCGCCGAACGTCATCGCGTCATACATCGGGAGCCTGCCCAGCGGCAGACGCGGGCCGCTTTGCGAAACGCTGAAACGAGGATCGCCGCCGGCCGACGCGAGTGCTCGCATGGCGCTCATGTATCCGGCCATCGCGGCTGCGGCCCGTCCGCCCGTCATTGGCGAGCCGCCGGAGCAGGTCGGCACTGGATTTGCAAAGCTGGAGTACCAGGCCCGGAGGTTGCCGTTCTGCGCCTGCGATTGGCCCGAAGAGCTGGTCTCGGTGATCGTCATTTGCGAGCTGTAACCGTCGGTCGGCTGCCCCCCCACGTTGCGCGCGCCGAGTGCAGTGTTCGTCACCGAGATTGCCACGCGTGTATCGTTCTCGGCCGAGCGGCCCTGCGACGACGTTCCGCCGGAACCCGGCGAGGAGGGCTGGTCCATGGAAGCGACCTTGTACGTCTTACGGCGCAGATCCAGCGTCGTTATCGTCCGCGCCATGCAATCGACGATCGTCGCGGTCTGCGAGAACAAGCGATCCGTGCGATCCTTCGAACCGGCGACGTAATGATGCTCGGCCATGCCGTTCTTCATCATCTGCTGCATGCTCTGGCCTTCGCTCATCGCTTGGTGAATCTGCTTAAAAATTCCGCCCCCGCTCTGTTCGGGCTGCTGCACCGCAGCCGCGGTCGCAAAGTCGCTGTCGAACGAACCGGGCGCAAGCGTGGCCGGATCGGCATTCACCGCGATCTTCGTGACCGAATCCCATGCCAATCCGCTGGACGACGCGATCGCTTCGAGCGGCGCGCCCGCAAGCAGAACCACTAGAATAAGGAGGGCGGAGAGAGCCGCGCGATGTGGTTGCATGCGCTGCGGCTTCGTCGCGGTGGGTTCTTCCGCCCTTCCTTGCTTCCTTACATGCTTTGCGTTTGGCCGGAGGCGCTCAGGTGATACGCCGCCGCCAGGTCTTTCATCGCGGTCGTGAGGATCGCGTGGTACTGCGCGTCGGCAGCTAGACCGTACTTGGCGTCGATGTCGCTCATCACTTTGACGTGAATCGGATGCGAAACGAGCCGGTCGAGCATCACTTCGACGTTGAACCCTTGTCCGGACTGACCCGCGGCCCACAACGCGCCGGCGAGAGCTGCGCCGTCCTTCGGATTCGGGTCCGGTTGACTGGGAAGCGCGATCTTCTTTGCGCTGACGATCTTCAACGAATCGTTGACGACGAAGTCGAACGTCTTGAGAAACTGCCCAACTTGCGCCTTACCATATTGGTTCGTTAGTTTGGCAACTTCTGCGTCGAACTGCGGACCGGTCAACGTCTTGAGCAGCGTGACCGTGTTGAAACTGCTCGGTCCGCCGCCGGCTTCGACCATGGAGAGGGTCAGGGCGAGGGATGGAGCGCCCGTAAAAATGCAGCAAGACCCCGAGAAGCGAGTCGGTTGATCTACGACGTCGGGCAGCAGTTTCGCCGACGCGATGCCGGTTCCGGTGGCGGCGAGGACGACCGCAAGCGCGGCGATCAAGTGCGGGTTCTTCATGAGTTCCTTTCTGAGCTAAGCCTTCGACGGGGCTCTGGGAGGAAACGGGTGAACCCGGCTTTTGGATTGCCCGGCGGTCGCTTCCGGCTGCTAGATGCGCACGAGCGCGATCGGTTTGGTGGTGGGCTGCTTCGAACCACCCTCCGGTTCGACGCTGACCGCGACCGCGGCGATGGTCGTCGCGGCCTCGGGCAGACGAACCACCGTGGCTCCCCCGGCGCCAGGCTCAAACGTTATCGAGGGGACCACGCCGCTCGCGCCTTTTGCGATCGTCCAGGCCTGGTAGACGTGCCCGGCCGGCACGGCGGGCAGATCGTGCATCGCGATATAGAGCCGATCGCCGCGCGTCACCACCTCGCCGGCAGCGAACCGGCGGCGTTGCGAATCGGGCGCGGTGAGGTCGGCGATTGTCTGCGCTTGCGCGACGGTCTGAGCGCGATCGCGTTTCAGCTGATCGTTGAGGGATATGTCGATGAGCCCGGTTAGAATTGCAATCGCGAGGCAAGCTGCGGCCACCGCATACGCCGGCCAGGCAGGCAAGACGCCGCCGAGCCGCCTCGGCTCGCACTCGCTTCATCACTCGCGCCTTGAGGAGCGGACTCGCGACCGCGGCGCCGCTGCTTGAGTCGTTGCAGGCTTCGGCCGAATAGGCCACCGCCGTTACCGCCGGCCGCAGGAAATCGTACTCGGCGCGACAGCTCTCGCACGTCTTCAGATGATCGGCGACGGCCGCCGCTTCCGATGCCGGGAGCAGACCGAGCGCATATGCGGCGACGTTGTCGAGCATTTCGTCGTGCGACGTCATACCGTCACCGTGCCTTCGAGCGCGCCGCGCAGCTTTCGCAGACCGTTTCTGATGCGGGTCTTGATCGTTCCAAGCGGCAATCCGGTCTGACGAGCGATTTGCGCGTGCGTCGCGCCACCGAAGAATCCGAGCTCGATCAGCTCGCGCTGTTCGGGCGGGAGCTGCCCAAGCGCCTCACGCACGCGCTCCCCGTTTATCCGCGCGAGCGCTCTGTCCTCGAGCACGTCGTCGACGGGCAGCGACTCAGGAAACTCGCTTTCCGCGCGCAGCGCGCGGCCGCGCACGACGTCGAACGCGCGATTGCGAGTGACGCGCGCAATCCACGCCCCGAAGTTGCCGTCGTGGAAGAGAACCGGATTGCTCCAGAGCTTCAAAAATACCGCCTGCGTAACGTCCTCGGCGGCAGCCGGATCCGAGAGCACGCGGAGCGCGATTCCGTAGACGAGGCGGTGATACCGGTCGTAGAGTGCCTCGAAAGCGTCGGCGTCACGGGCCTGCACTCGCTCCATGAGCCGGCCTGCGTCTTCCACGGCGCCTTCTTTCGTTGCGGTCTGGGTTCTGCACTGCCCATGGTAAACGCTCGACCCCCGCAGATAGATTGCGGGGCGGGCAAGGGCGCGTTTTTAGTTTACCGCTTCGGGCAGGTTCGGCGCCCCAGTCAGCCCCTCGGGCGAGCGCACGACGCCGCGCTCCATCTCATCCCAGGCGTTCGAGAGTATCTGTCGCAGGGAGTACAGCGAATGCGTTCCGTCGAGCTGCGAATAGAACGTTACTTTAAGTCCGGCATCGCGTAGAAAGATCGCCGTAGCCATGGGATAGGCCGTCGGCACGTTATCGTCGCCTGCGCCCGTTAAAATGTAGAAACGCGTACGGGACAAAGCCGCGGTAACGCGCGGCGCACGAGAAACGAGCAGCGACCCCGCGATCGACATCACCGCCGTCCAATCGTCCGGGTGAAGCGGCGCGAGCCTGAAGACCGAGAAGCCGCCCATCGAATACCCAGCGAGGTAACGCCGGTGGGGGTCAATCGCAAACGCCGCGTTCGCGGCGCCGAAGGCGTCGTAGACGTCGCTCTCCGAGCCGGCAAAATCGAAGGCGCCGCGTCCGTAGGGAGCGACGACGATCGTGCCGGTCCGCTCGGCTAATTCCTGCACGTACTGCGGCGCCAGCAGGTGGGACTCGGCCTGCCGATTACCGTGCAAGAAGATCACGAGCGGCGCGGGGTGCCCCGGCGAATAGCTCGCCGGGACGTAAACGGCGGCCGGTTGCATAGTTCCATCTTCGGACGAGCGCAACAATGTCTCGCCAAGACCTCGAATCGCGGTCATCGGTTGATACGAGCGCTGCAGCAGTTGCATCGCCAGGCTTACATCGAGCTCCGACGCGGCCTCGGCCGTTTGCCGCCATAAGTTGGGCGGATAATGGGCGGGCGCAGGCCCGCGCAAGAGTGCGCCGTCTTCGACAAGCCGTTCGTAGTAATCCATCGTCGTCTCTCGACCGGCGACGATCGCGATTTGACCCGCGTTCGAGTAGTACTGAGCGGCGACCGAGCGGAGGGTTGCACTGATGTCGCTCGTGCCGGCGCCGGAAAGCGCGAGAGCGGCCGCCGGGAGCGCCGCAAGAAGGACCCGCATGCCCAAATAACGACCCCGTCGAAGCATCAGTGACGTTCCAGCAAACTCCGAGGAACAACGACTATTATCTTGCATAGGCTAGGCTGCAGCGCGGCCATCCCATAAGGAGCTTCCGAAGATGTTCCGCCATAAAAGGATCGCCGCCGCACTGTTGACCGTTGGTTTGACTGCTTGTTCTGGAAGCGCGCCCGCGCCGATGCTTCCTGCGGCGAGCACCGGTCAACAAAGTCATCAGAACGGACCCCTGATTGGCGCAAGCCAGAACAACGTCGGACAATCGGTGCCTATGCCGATCAAGCATGTCGTGATCATCATCCAAGAGAACCGCACGCCGGATTATCTGTTTCAAGGTGTACGAGGCGCAGACATCTCAAAGTATGCGATCGACTCGCGTGGAGATCGCGTGCCGCTGCGCCCGATCTCATTGAGCGCCCCGTACGATTTGGGCCACACCCACAAAGCCTTCCTCAGAGATTTCGATAACGGCAAGATGGACGGATTCGACGGCGGCAAGCTTGGAAGCGAGAGCTTACGCCCGTTCGGATACGCCCCTGAATCCGAGGTGCGCCCCTACCACGAGATGGCGCGACAGTACGCCTTTGGCGACCACATGTTCGAGGCCAATGAAGGGCCAAGTTTTCCGGCGCACTTGTATCTCGTCAGCGGCACCGCAACGGAGCCGTCGATCGCCCAGTACCGCGTAATGGACAATCCGTACGACAGTAAGACCGGGCATCTCAAGACCGGCGGCTGCGACTCGGAACCGGTCGTTGTGGTCCCAACAATCGGGGTCGACAGCGGCTTGAAAGGGCCGACCATATTTCCGTGCTTGGACCGTCCGGTGCTCACGGACTTTCTTGATGAGAAGGGCGTTTCGTGGCGCTATTATCAGGATGGGCCGGGGCCGGGTCTGTGGCACCCCTTCGATGCGATTCGGCACGTGCGGTACGGCAAGGATTACGCGAACGTGATCACTCAGTCGCAGCAGGTTTTGACCGACATTCGCAGCGGAAACTTAGCGGGCGAGACGTGGCTCGCGCCGGCCGATACATGGTCGGATCACGCCAGCAAGCACGGCACCAAGAAAGGGCCCTCGTGGGTCGCTGCGGTCGTCAACGCAATCGGCACCTCTCAATATTGGGACTCGACCGCGATTTTCGTCGTTTGGGACGATTGGGGAGGCTGGTACGACCATGTCCCGCCGCCGCTCTACAACGCCTACGAGCTCGGTTTTCGCGTGCCGCTCCTCGTTATCTCACCGTATGCGCGGCGCGGCTACGTCTCTAGAGTGCAGCACGAGTTCGGAAGTCTGCTGGCTTTCTCGGAAGAGACCTTCGGCATTCCGAAAGGCGCGCTCGATGCAACGGACGTCCGCGCCGACGACCTGAAAGATACCTTCGATTTCTCGCAGCAGCCGCGGGCATTCGTGCCGATCAAGGCGCCGCCGTTCAAACCGGGACACGGTCAAGGTTCCGGCGGCGAGGATCCCTAGCGCCTAACATCACGCTTCTACTCGGGATCGCCGTGCTGGACCGTGTGGGGCTCCCTCTCGAAGTACTCGATCGAATACTGCGACTTGATGTGTTTGAACGGCCGAGGCGACTGCGCATAGTTGAAGATGTCGCCGATGCTGTTGGCCCGCGTGTCGGTCGTGTTGAGATTTCCCAAGCCAAAGTTATCCTCAATGTAGCGTAGCAGGCTGCCGAACTCGTATTGCGTGTGCGAGATGTAGCCGCCCTGGCTCGACTGCCCGCCGATCGCGTAGGGCGAAACCACGAGGCACGGAACGCGGAACCCGAGGCCGCCAAGATTACCCTTGAACTGCTGCGGCACGGCGTTGTCGTAGAAGCCGCCCCAATCGTCCCAAACGATGAAAATCACGGTCGAGTTCCAGTAGCTGCTCGCGCCGAGCGCGTTCACGACGCCGGCAACCCACGACGGACCTTTGTCGACGCGTTCGCCCGGATGATCGTCCTCGTTGTCCTCGGGAATCACCCATGAGACCGCCGGCAACGTACCGCCGGTAATATCGTCGAAAATCTTGGTCGCGGGCATTCCAAAGTTCGCGTTCCACTCCGATCCGTAGCGTACTGAAGCGATCACGTCGAACGGATTGAGTAGGTCGCCGGCGCAGTCGGGACAGCGTTTATTAGGCGCGCAGCCGTTGGCTTCGCTGAAACAGGGGACGTAATACTTCCAAGAGACGCCTTTTGCATCGAGCAGATCGCGCAGCGTCGCGTAGTATGACGACGAAGGGAACCTGTTCGTGCATGGGAACGGGCCTTTATCCTGGAGGTACTTGCCTTTCGCCGTTATGAGCGATGTCACCGCATGTACACCGGCGTCGCAGCCCCAGGGCTGGCCGGTTGGGTTGTCGATCAGACTCTCGGTCGGGTTGATACTGCTCGCCCCACGGATCAAATCTTGATGGGCGATAAAACTCCCGCTGCCTTGTGTCTGGAACATGTGATCGGCCAGAACCCACTGTTCGGCGATATCCCAGTAGGGCTTGATCTGGTCTTGCTCGACGTACTGGTAGACGGCCGTACCGACCGGCTTTCCTGAACTGCGGCAGACTCCGAAGTTAATCAGGTTGAAGCCATCCATCTTAGCCGTTGTCGTATGACGTTAGGAACGAAGCATGACAGTGCTGAACGTCGCTCCCCATCACCAGATTGTGCGGTTCGAGCGTCACCCATCGATCCACGTAGCGGCCGTGCCGTTTGACCTTCATCTTGCCGCGCGTCGCTCCATCGGCGCCGGGAAAGAGCGCAAAAAAGTTGTCAAAGCTGCGATTTTCCTGAACGATCAGCACGACGTGCGCGATCGGCGAGCTTCCCGAAGCGTCGTGCATGCGATGGTTTACCGCTTGCATATACTGCGGCATCGTTCCGATCGCCGTACCGCCGCACGCCGATAACAGCGCGGTAACGCTCGCGCATAGAGCGTAGCGTGCAGCCAAAAATTTCATCTTGCCTTGTCTCCCAGAGCAACACGGACCTGGCGCCGTGCTGTTTCGCCGTATCTTTCAAGGTGAACTGCCGGACGATGACTTCGGTCACCGGCATGCAGCCGTAGACCTGAATGATATGCTCCGTGCGGGGGAAGTCACCCCGGCACCGTCATACCTTTAAAGTCGGTCGCCCCTGCCGCTAAGGAGAACTCTAAATGCGAGGTATTTCGTTCGGAAGCCGGTTGCTTGCTATTGCAATTTCGGCACTCCTCGTCGCAGGCTGCAGAGGTGCCGGGGCAATAGGTTCGTCCTCGGCGATTCCGTTTGCCAACCAGCAACGCGGTCTCGCGTCGATCGAACCGCTGCATCGAAGCACGCTCGACAAGATCAAGCACATCGTCATCATCATGCAAGAGAACCGCACGCTGAACAACCTCTTCAATGGCTATCCCGGAGCCGAGACGACGAAGTTCGGCTGGATCTCTACCGGTAAAAAGATCGCACTGCAACCGGTCACAATCGCGACGAAGTGGGATTTGCAGCATAACGCAAATGGATTTTTCCTCTCGTGCAATGGCGACTGGGCAAAATCCGACTGTGCCGCATGAACGGCTTCGACCAAGAGTTGTGGACCTGCAGACAAACCAGAAGTCCAGGGCATCCAAAGTGCCCGGATGAGTATCCACCGTATAGTTACGTACCGCAGGACCAGGTGCAGCCATACTTCGACATGGCGAAGCAGTATGTTTTGGCAGACAAGTTCTTTGCGTCCGATTTCGACATCAGCAGCTTCATCTCGCACCAATACATCATCGCCGGCGTAAATCCGAACTCAACGGTGAACTATCCAGAAACCGTGTGGGGCTGCCCCGGCGGACCGAGCGATAAGATTTTCAAACTTTATAAGGATCGGAAGATAAGCAAGTCGCCTGTTGCGGTTGCGTGCTGGAGTCCGGACACACTCGGGAAAGAGCTTGACGCAAGGGGCGTATCATGGGCCTACTACGCTGCGGCAGTCTCGGGCGTCAAGGGAGTACCGCAGTGCGGAAGCAAAGGTTCTGATGTCTCGCCCGATGCTTCCAAGGGACGGCATGGCATTTGGAGCGCGTTTCAGGCGATCAATTATGTCTGCTATGATTCCAGTGATTGGGATAACAACGTCATCTCGCCGCCGCAGCAGTTCATAACTGACGTTCAGAATGGCAAACTATCCTCAGTCACTTGGATCACTCCCACCAACGCAAACTCCGATCACGGCGGCAACGGCTCGGATACCGGGCCGTCGTGGGTCGCGTCGCTCGTCAACGCAGTTGGGAAATCGCCGTTCTGGGATTCGACCGCCATCTTCATCTTCTGGGACGATCCCGGCGGTTGGTACGACCCCGAAGCTCCCGCGTACCTCGATAACGACGGACTCGGATTTCGACTGCCGCTGCTGATCATCTCGCCCTATGCGAAGCACGGATTCGTTTCGCACACCCACTACGAGCATGGCAGCATCCTACGGTTCGTGGAAGATCGCTTCGGGCTGCCTCGATTAGCAGCCAGCGACACGCGCGCTAATTCGCCGGCCAAATACGCCTTCGACTTCTCGAAGGGACCGCGAAAGTTCGTGCCGATCAAAGCAAAGTACCCCGAAGAGTTTTTCCTGAACCAGCCGCTCGATACACGGCCGCCCGATGACGACTAGCGAGGAGCTCCGCCAAATGCGTTCCATTCATTTCTACGGTAAAGCCATTGCGTTCGGCGCGATGCTCTTGGTTGTGGGCTGCCGCGGCGCAAGCGGCGGCTCCTCGCCGATCGTTCCTACGGCACTGCGACCGGGCGCTGCGCCGATTCAACTCGTGAGGTCACCGCTCGACAAGATCAAGCACGTCGTCATCATCGTTCAAGAGAACCGCAGCCTCAATAATCTCTTCTACGGCTTTCCCGGCGCAAAGACGGCTAAGTACGGCTACGATTCAAAGAAAGAGAAAATACCGCTGCAGCCGATCGGGTTGGCGACGAATTGGGATATCGAACACAACGCCCAAGGTTTTGTGGCGGCGTGCAACGGCACCGGAAAAATCCCCGGCACCGATTGCAAGATGAATGGCTTCGACAGTGAATCGTGGACCTGTAACCAGCCCGGCAAGTCAAAATGCCCCATGAAGTATCCGCCGTACAGCTACGTACCGCACACCGAGACGGTGCCCTATTTTTCAATGGGTAAGCAGTACGTGTTGGCCGACGAGATGTACGCCTCGAACTTCGATGCCAGCAGCTACGTTTCGCATCAATACATCATCGCCGGCCAAGCGGATCAGACGACCAACTATCCGCTGGCGAACTGGGGCTGCCCGGGCGGCAAGACCGACACGGTCCCCAGAATCAAGAAGGATCCGCCACGCGCTTCGGCGCCCTCAGTCGTTGACTGTTTCGACTATAAGACGCTCGGCGACGAACTCGACGACGCCGGCGACACCTGGGCCTTCTACGCCAATCCGTTAGGGATCGTCGGGCCAGGCGGTAAGACGTGCGGCATGGGCGCTCAAGACGAGTACGCCGAGCGCGGGATTTGGAGCTCGTACCAAGCGATCAAACACATCTGCTACGGCCGCGACTGGAAGAAAGACGTGATCACTCCGCCGTCGCAGTTCTCGCTCGACGTCAAGGCCGGAAATCTGCGCGACGTTACCTGGATCACGCCGACCTGCGCGAACTCCGACCACCCGGGATGCGACTCGGATACGGGACCCTCGTGGGTCACGTCGGTCGTCAATGCGATCGGTGAGTCGAAGTTTTGGAACTCGACCGCGATCTTCGTCTTTTGGGACGATTACGGCGGCTTCTACGATCCGGAAGCGCCGGAGTACCTCGACTACGACGGATTGGGCCTCCGCGTACCGCTTCTCGTCATCTCGCCGTATGCCAAGAAAGGCTGGGTGTCGCACGTGCATTACGAGCACGGCAGCATCCTCAAGTTCGTCGAAGATCGCTTTGGCTTGGCCCGGTTGGCGGCGAGCGACGCTCGCGCGACGTCGCCCGAAAAGGATTGCTTCGACTTCTCCAAACCGCCACGCAAGTTCGTTCCGATCAAATCGAAGTACGACGAAAGCTTCTTCCTGCACCAGCCTCCGGATTATCGTCCCCCCGATACAAACTAGCAAAGGAGCTGCCCGATGCTTTCCATTCGTCTTTACGGCAGAGCGTTCGCCTTCGCTGCCGTCGTTTTGTCGGTTGCCGGCTGCCGGGGTATCGGCGGAGGCGGCTCTCCGCCGATGGTTCCCACGGCCTTGCGACCAGGTATCGGGTCAATTCAGCTGGCGCGCTCGCCGCTCGACAAAATCAAGCACATCGTCATCGTCGTTCAAGAGAACCGTAGCCTCAATAACCTCTTCTACGGCTTCCCTGGCGCCAAGACGGTTAAGTTCGGCTTAGATTCGAAGAATGAGAAGGTAGCGCTCCAGCCGATCGGGCTCGCAACCAAGTGGGACCTCGAACATAGCTCCGAAGGTTTTATCGCGGCGTGCAACGGCACCGGTAAGCCCCCCGGTACCAAGTGCCGGATGAACGGCTTCGACAAGGAGACCTGGATGTGCAGACAGGTCGGCCAACCCAAGTGTCCGATTAAGTATCCGCCCTACAGCTACGTGCCGCACGACGAAACCACGCCGTATTTTTCGATGGGTCATCAGTATGTACTTGGCTGACGAGATGTATGCCTCGAATTTCGACGCCAGCAGTTACGTGTCGCATCAGTACATCATCGCCGGCCAAGCGCAATCAAACGACCAACTATCCCTTGGATAATCTAAACTGGGGCTGTCCCGGCGGTAAACCCAATACGATTCCTTGGATAAAAACAAATCCGCCGCGACGTCGTAGGTCGCGGACCTCACGGACTGCTTCGACTACAAGACGCTTGGTGACGAGCTCGACGACGCAGGCCACTACCTGGGCCTTTTATGCAAACCTTAGGGTCCACCGTCACATCGCGCTAAAACGTGCGGTAAGAGCCTCGCAGTTGATTTGTCGGGCTCGGGATACATATGGTGAGCAGGGCATCTGGAGCTCGTACCAGGCGATCGAACACATCTGCTACGGTCCTGACTGGAATAAAGATGTGAAAACTCCGCCGTCGCAGTTCCTTCCCGACGTCAAAGCCGGCAACCTTCGCGACGTCACCTGGATAACGCCCACCTGCGCGAACTCCGACCATCCAGGCTGCGACTCGGATACGGGACCATCGTGGGTCGCTTCAGTCGTCAACGCGATTGGCGAATCACAGTTTTGGAGCTCGACCGCGATCTTCATTTTTTGGGACGACTACGGCGGCTTTTACGATCCGGAGCCTCCGCAAGTACGTCGACTACGACGGCCTGGGAATACGCGTACCGCTGCTCATCATCTCGCCATATGCGAAGAAAGGACTCGTTTCACACACCCACTACGAGCACGGCAGCATCCTCGAGTTCGTCGAAAAGCGCTTCGGGCTGCCGCACTTGGCGGCAAGCGATAAGCGCGCGGCGTCGCTGGACAACTGCTTCGACTTCTCGAAGCCGCCCCGCAAGTTCGTCCCGATCAAATCGAAGTACGGCGAGGATTTCTTCCTGCACCAGCCCCCGGATTACCGGCCGCCGGACACGAACTAAGTGTTTTGGGAGGCGATAACGGCGATCTCAACCGCCGTCGACCGCAATCGTCATCGCCGCGACGGTCGCAGTCGGTTATCGCCAGATTCGGCTCACTCGCGAGCAGCTCGAACATTTCAGACGCTCGACCCAGCTTGACGGGACGATGAAGGCCTATGCAGAGTTCGATACGCCCGAGTTCCGCGCGGCCCGCCTCTTCGTAGAAAATGAGCTCCCGGGGCGCATGAAGGATGAGGCCTATCGCAAGGAAATCCTGCTCCCGTTTCATGCGCTCGACGAGAACGCTCATCCGGAGCTTTTGATAGCGAGCACGTTCGAGAAAATCGGAACCTACGCGCGTCACGGCCTTCTCGACACGGTCCTGATGGCCGATTATTGTGGGCCCCTCATTCGCGAGATGTGGCAGCAGCTCGAGAAGTGCCGCTACTTCGAGCTGCGCCGACGCAACAATCCGTACTCACTCGAGAACTTCGAGTTTCTCTACGACAAGGCGATGGATTGGTACGATAACGACGATCCGCCGTTCCGCACGAGCCGGCGTGAGCGGGGCTAGTGTCGTGTCGACACTAGCGCTTCGCGGTCTGCTTGCGCGGCAGCGCGGCGATTGCAACCGCGCCGACGGCGGCGATCGCAATGAGGTTCGAGATCAGCGTGAAGCGGTCGTTGAGCGCCATCGAGCCCATCGAAGCGCCGCCGGTCGTGCTGCCGATCAGCCGCTGCATAATCGCGCCCGCGAGCATCGCGCCGACGGTGAAGAGCCCAACGAACGTCCAGGTGACCCGCGGCGGGAAGGACTTGCGGTAGATTGCGATCAGCGGAAGAATTAACAGATCCCCGTAGATGAATGTCGTGTTCGCGCCGAGCGGAATTCCCGCGTCGGCGAGAAACCGCGCGATCGGGACGTTTCCCATCGAGCAGACGAAGGTCGCGACCGCGATCAACAGGCCAACGAAGAGCAGCAGCACGTAACCGACGTACGGAACCGCGCCTACGGCGTGCAGCGCGCTTGAGAGCCAGCCGGGCGGAACGAGCGCCGCGGCAAAGCCCGCGATAAGATAGCCCACGATCAACTCCGTCCGCAGCATGCGAACGTCTGCGACCGCGGTTGCCGCGACCGCGCTCCAGTCGCGGCGCATCTCTCCGGCAGCATGCTCGTGACAGGTAGGCTCGGCACTGGGCGTCTGGTCGCGCTGAAGCCGTTCGAGCTCGCCGGCCCGAAAGAGCAGCGTGAACCCAACGGTTACCACGGCGATGATGATGATTCCACCGAAAAACTCCGCAAACGCGAACCTCCAGCCGAGCAGCGACCAAAAGAGTATCACGATTGCAACGTTCATGTTCGTCGACGAGATCAGGAACGCAAAGATCGAGCGAACGTCGGCGCCGCTGCGATAGAAGCCGCGCGCCGCCGCGGCCGCACCGTACGAACAGGCCGACGAGATGATGCCGAAGCCGGTGCCGAAGAGCAGGCCCTTGAAGCCCGGACCGAGATAGCGATGCATTGTCGCCGGCGTAAGCATCACTTGCACGACGGCGGAAATGAGAAATCCGAAGATCAATCCGAAGAGGCTGTCCCAGAAGAACGCGGCCGCCTGCACGATGCCGGCAAGCAACGCGTGTGCGACTGCCACCACCATCAGCCGCCGACGGAAACCGGAGCGTGCCCGAAGAGCGGCGGAATGAAGTGACCGGCAAGGTACGAGATCGCAAAGACCCCGCAGCCATACAGCGCAACTTCGAAACCCTTGCCCACTGGATTTCGTTCGCTCAGGGTTCCGGCGTAAACGCCAACGGCGAAGAGCCCGGCGAGCGCAAAGAACAGCGACGTGAGGGTCGAGGCGCCGATCGAGAGCGGTAGCATAAAGGCCAAGATCGGCAAGAGCGATCCGAGTGCATACGAGCAGCTCATTGAAAGCGGCGCGCGCAAGCCCCGGTCTTCGGCTTCGCGCGGATCGATGCCGAACTCATCGCGCACCATCTCGTAGAGATAGATGTCGGGGTGCTGCGTGAGTCGCCGCACGATCATCTCCGCCTCTTCGGCGCTGAAACCCTTGAGCTTATAAAAGGCGACTTGCTCGCTGAACTCGCCCTGCGGGTCGGCGGCCATCTCGCGTTTCTCGAGGTCGATGGTTGCTCGAACGACCTCGCGCTCGGATTTTCGTCCGAGGTACTCGCCGACGCCCATCGAGAGCGCGCCGGCAAGCAACGCGAGAAATCCGCTGATGAAAACCGCCGCGCGATCGCCTTCCGCGACACCGACGCCGGTGATGATGCCGAGCGTCGTCAGAATTCCGTCCTGCACGCCAAAGACGACCTCGCGAATGCTACGGCGTTTCTCAAGAGTCCGGCGCTGCTGCGTGTCGGGGATGCGCGGTCGCACGTGCTGCCAGCCGGGAACGTCAACGACGCGTTTTCGACCGGCGGCGTCAAGTCGGAGCTATTCGACACCGTACCGTCTTAGACGACGAAAGGGAGCGGACCCGCCGCAGCCAACCAAGCAAGATGGCCAAACCGCTCTCCACGTCGGCCATTGTCGTCGGCCTGATCGTTGCGACGCTGCTTCCGGCCGGCGCCGTTGATTGGCCGGTCTTCGGGTTCGATCCGGCCCGCAGCAGTTACAACTCCGCAGAAACCACGCTGACGCCTCGAAACGTCCACAACCTGCGCGAACGATGGCAGATCGCGCTCACCGGCGTCGCCGATTCGACCCCGATACTGGTGCAGCACGTGCGCATCGGCCGCGTTTACCGAAAGATGCTCTTTCAAACGACCAAGGGCGGCGTGACGTTGGGGATCGAGGCGACGACCGGCAAGATCGTTTGGAAGTTCACAACGAGCGGTCCGCACTACACGCACTCGACGCCGGCTGCAGATCCGTCGGGCAAGGCGATTTACGCGCCCGGCGTCGACGGGATGGTTCACAAACTTAACGCATCTAACGGGCACGAGATTCATGCGGCGGGTTTCCCCAAACGCGTCACGCGCATGCCGGACAGCGAGGCGGTCGAATCGCCGCTCAACGTCGCTAACGGCTATCTCTACGCGACGACGTCGGGGTACGACGGCGACGCGCCGCCATACGACGGGCATGTCGTCAGCATCAATTTGACCAGCGGTCGCGCGACGGTCTTCAACTCGCTCTGCAGCAACAAACGCAAACTACCCGGTCCGCACACGTGCTCGTCGCAACTCTCCGGAATTTGGGCGCGCGGCGGCGCCGTCGTGGATCCGGATTCGTCTATGAACGGACGCATCTACGCCGCCACCGGAAACGGAGACTTCGACGCCAACCAGGGCGGCTTCAACTACGGCGATTCGGTGCTCTCGCTGAGCGCCGACTTGTCGAATCTATTGGGAAGCTACACGCCGACCAACTACCAGCAGCTCCAAAACGGCGACGTGGATCTCGGAAGCACCTCACCGGCCATCTTGCCGGCGCAGCCGATGAGCCAGACTCCGTGGATGCTCGTGCAAGGCGGAAAAGACGCCGTGCTCAAGTTGGTCAACCGTGCGGCGCTTCCAGGCCTCGGCAACGAGCTGCAGCTCATCGACTTACCGCAGGGTCTCTTCTCGACGCCGGCCGTCTGGAGCGATGCGTCGAATAACGCTTGGATCTTTCTGGGATTCCCCGACCTCGTCGCAGCGTATCGCTTGAAGACCAACGGGTCCGGTCAGAGCCAACTCGTGGAAATCTGGCACACGAGCGGCGGCAATAGCGACGGCGAGGGGAGTTCGCCGGTCGTCGCCGACGGCATGGTCTTTGCGGCGTTCAACGGTCAGATCGTCGCGCTTAACGCGCTCAACGGCAGCGAGCTGTGGAGCAGCGCAAATTACGCGAAGAGCATCGGGCCGGTCCACTGGGAGAGCCCGATCGTCGTGAACGGCTGGGTCTACTGCTCGGATCAGAGCGGTAATCTAACGGCATTCTCCCTGCAGTCGCGCGAGAGCGCGCCGCTGCTTCGGCGTTAACGGCACGTTCGGCGGCAGCGCCCGCTCCCACGCCGGATCGTTGAACGCGGCCGCAGTGAGATGGCGCACCGCGGCGATGAAGGGCATCCCGTCTAAGGCTGTGCGGCAGCGCGTTAGTTCTTCGCCCTGCATTCGGTCGTCGCTAGAAAAGGCTGCTCGCGCAAGCTCCGGCCAGAGTGCGACACTCCCGGAGATGCAGCCCGCGACGCCGCGGGCCTTAGCCTCGAGCAAGCTGCTCTCCGAGCCGGGAAGAATTGTTTGATCCGGATGGCGTGCGATGATCTCAGTTTGTAAGTGCGCATCGTTCGAACTGTCTTTCATGCCGGCGATCGGTTCGGGAAAGCGCGCCAGCAGACGGTCGACGAGCTCGGGACAAAACGTGATCCCGCTCATGCGTGGAAAGTTGTAAAGCAATACGCTCTTTCGGGGCGGATTCGCGCGCTCGAAGAGCGCGTCGAAGAAGGCGACAATGCCCTCGTGGGACGCGTCGCGATAGAAAAACGGCGGCATGACGAGCGCCGCTGCAAAGCCGCATTCGAACGCATGGCGCGTTAAGCGCGCGGCATCGCCCAGCGAGGCAGCCCCCGTACCGGCCATGGTCTTCTCCATCGGCAGGTCGCTCGACGCAAGCGCATCCATGAATCGCAAACGTTGGTCGGTGCTCAACGACATCGCCTCACCGGTCGTTCCCAACGCATTGATTCCGTCACAACCCCGCAGCAGAAGCTCCCGGTAGTACGGCACCGCCCTCGACGCATCGGGCAAGAGATCGGCGTCAACCGGAGTTAAGACCGCTGCCCAGATGCCCGTTATCATCGCGTAAAGATGCCCCTGACGAAAAATGTTAGGTTGGCAGGGCGTTCGGCCAAACGGCGCATCAAGTACGGGAACCAGTACTCGCCGTACGGGATCGAGAGACGCACGCGATAGCCGGCATCGACGAGACGCCGTGCGAGCGACGAGCGATGCCGTAGAGCATTTGAAACTCGAAGCGTCCGAGCTTTGGAAGGTTGCGCGCCGCCGCAAATCGCAGCGTCCAGTCAACGATCTTCGGATCGTGCGTAGCGATCGCCGTATAGCCGTCGTGCGAAAGCGCCAGTTCGGCGAGCTTTAGATAACCCGCGTCAACGTCGCGTTTGCGAGCATATGCCACGTCCGCCGGCTCCAGATACGCGCCCTTCACGATGCGGACGTTCGGCGCCAACGCAAGCAATGCCGCCAGATCCGCCTCGCTGCGATAGAGATAGGATTGCAGCACGAAACCGACGTTGTCGTAGCTTTCGCGGAGGCGACGGTAAGTCACAAGCGTTCGATCGACGTAGCGCGACTGCTCCATGTCCATCCGAACCGTTCTGCCGCTCTCGCGTGCG
The DNA here is from genome assembly GCA_963748875.1 of Vulcanimicrobiota bacterium. Taxonomy (GTDB): domain Bacteria; phylum Vulcanimicrobiota; class Vulcanimicrobiia; order Vulcanimicrobiales; family Vulcanimicrobiaceae; genus Cybelea. Next base: position 2,013,873 of record CAVVKC010000001.1, on the reverse strand, counting down.
GCGGCGACGATTCGGGCCGCGTTCTCGTACGCGAGCTCGGAGTCAATGTCGAGTCCGACGTGCGTCAGCTTGAACGCGACGTTGGCGTCGAGCCCTTCTCGGGCAAAGGTGCGCAGCAGGCGCTCGTACTCATCGGTCACCGCGACGGTCTCTTCCCGGCTGCCGACGCTTTCGCCGAGCATGGTCGCGGCGACGGCAAAGCCTTGCGCGTTCGCCGCTCGCGCAACCGGCAGAAACTCGGCCGCGCTCTCGCCGGCGACGAAGCGCCGCGCCCCCAAGCGCATGCCGTAGCGAGTGACGGCGCGGCGCACCAGCGCGCTATCGGCCGCCGCGAAAATTGCGCTGCGTAGCGGACGATCGAGGATTGAGCTCACGCAGCGATATTCTTCGTCGGATAGGAAGCGACTGCAACTGCTGGAAGGCCGAGGTGTGAATCCGGCGTGGGTGCTCGTTGCGGCGATTCTCGGCTCGGCGATGACCTTCATCGATAGCACGGCCGTCAACGTCTCGCTTCCCGTCATTCAGCACGAGCTCCACACGACAACCGGCCAGACGCAGTGGGTGATCGAAGGCTACGCTCTCTTTCTTTCTGCGCTGATTCTGCCCGGCGGTGCGCTCGGCGACATCTATGGACGCAAGCTGATTTTCGGGGTCGGCATCGTGATCTTCGCCTTAGCGTCGCTGGCGTGCGCCTTCGCGAACGACATTACGCTGCTGATCGTCGCGCGCTGCGTTCAAGGCATCGGCGGGGCGCTTTCGACGCCGGGAAGCTTATCGCTGATCAGCGCCGCTTACGACGAGCAAGAGCGCGGTCGAGCGATCGGCCTGTGGTCGGGATTCTCATCGCTGACCTCAGCCGCCGGTCCGGTCATCGGCGGTTGGCTCACCGAGAGCTTTTCATGGCGATACGTCTTCGTGATCAACGTCCCCCTGGCTGTCGCGGTGCTGTTGATCCTGGCCCTGCGCGTTCCCGAAAGCCGCGACGAGTCGTCCGACCGTAAGGTCGACGTGATCGGCGCCGCGCTCGCCACGGTCGGGTTGGGCCTGCTCGTCTTCGGCTTGATCGATCTCAACGGTGGTCGCGTCTCGGCATGGGCCGTCGGGAGCGCCGTTGCGGGGCTCGCCGCGCTAGTCGCGTTCGTGCTCTTCGAACGCCACACGCCCGACCCAATGCTGCGAGCCGACCTTTTCGCATCGCGCACCTTTAGCGTAGCGAACGTCTATACGTTTCTGCTCTATGCGGCAATCGGCGGGAGCCTCTATTTCGTGCCCTTCGTTTTGATCAACGTCCATCACTACTCGCCGGCACAAGCTGGAGCCGCGTTATTGCCGTTCATCTTCATCATGGTGGTCTTATCGCGTTGGTCGGGCGGTCTGGTGACGCGAATTGGTCCGCGAACGCCGTTGCTGTTCGGCTCAATACTCGCCGGCCTCGGATTCCTCGCGTACGCGCTACCGGGCACGGACGGCTCCTACTGGACGACCTTCTTCCCCGCGGCAACCATCTTGGGGTTGGGCGGCGCGCTTTTCGTCGCGCCGCTTACTACGACAGTAATGGACTCGGTCGGCGTCGAGCATTCGGGAGTCGCGTCCGGCGTCAACAACGCGGTCGCGCGTACTGCAGGATTGATCGGCGTTGCCGCCCTTGGCGTCGTCGTTACAGTAGCTTCGTCGTATCTGGCTGGTTTTCGCGGCGCGATGATCGCCTCGGCGCTGCTCGCCTTCGCGGCAAGCGCCGTCGCGGCTTTGGGATTTGCTCCGCCGCGCGCAGCGCGGTCCTGAGCGAAGTCGAAGGGTGACGTTTACCGATAGCTCCTCGTCAGCGGTGCGCCGGCGCATCGGAGGAAACAAGTAGGCGGGTAGGCGGCCCGCCGAGGTAAAAGAGGTCGATAGCTTTTTTCGGAGGGCCGGTATGATGCTACGGATCGGTTTGGGGCGATGGGCGACGATTACAACCGCCCTTTGCCTTGCTTCCTGCGGGGGCGGTCAAAGTGGCGGCGCCGGGCTGGTACCGGCTCGCAGCACGCCGCCAACGCACAAGAAGAATAGCAGCGACGTTATTGCGCACATTGTCGTCGTCATTCAAGAGAACCGGAGCTTCGACGACCTCTTCGCGACCTATCCGGGCGCCGACGGGGCCACTCAGGGTCTAATGGAGTCGTCCGGCGGCGACGTCTACATTCCGCTCAAAAAAACCAAGCTTTCGCAGGTCTGCGATCCCGGCCACGGTTACAAAGGGTTTCTGCAAAGCTACGACGGTGGCAAAATGGATGGCTTCGCGCTCCTCAACGGCAAGTGCGGGGGCAATCATACCTTTCCCTACCAATATGTCGATCCCGCGCAGATCGCTCCGTATTGGACGCTTGCACAGCGATACGTTCTCGCGGACCAAATGTTCCAGACGCAAGGCAGCGGAAGTTTCACGGCGCACCAGGACTTGATCGCGGGCGCCACGATCCTCAATCCCGCGAAGACGAAAAGCTTGGTCGACTACCCCAGCTCGGCTCCGTGGGGATGCGACGCCCCGCCCGGCGTTAAGACCGATGTGCTCGAATACATCAACTCGACCCTGCACTACAAGCACGATCATGGCCCGTTTCCATGTCTGTCGTACGCGACGCTGCGCGACCTGCTCGATGCAAAGTCGGTCTCGTGGACGTACTATTCGCCGCCGGTGAAAGGCAATAGCGGAGCGGTTTGGAACGCCTTCGAGGCGATCAAGGCGGTTCGATACGGCTCCGAGTGGGGCACCAACGTTACGGACTCCAATACCCAGATCTTCAGCGATATTAAGTTTGGGAAGCTTGCGGCGATCTCGTGGGTCGTTCCCGATAAAACCAACTCCGACCATCCCGCTTCGGGCAGCGACACCGGGCCATCGTGGGTAGCGAGCATCGTCAACGCGGTCGGCGAGAGCTCCTATTGGAAGTCGACCGCAATCGTGGTCGTCTGGGACGACTGGGGCGGGTTCTACGACAACGTCAAGCCGCCGTTCTTCGATCATTGGGGCGGCCTGGGGTTTCGCGTGCCGATGCTCGTCGTTTCGCCCTACGCGAAGGTCGGCACCTCAAGCCAAAGTTACATCTCGCACACGCAGTACGAGTTCGGAAGCATCCTGCGGTTCATCGAGGACACCTTTGCACTCGGTAGCCTCGGGACGACCGACGCCCGCGCAAACAGCATCTCAGACTGCTTTGATTTTTCGCAATCTCCGCGAAAGTTCGCTCAGATTCCGTCGAGCTTCTCGCAGAGTTTCTTCGAGCACCAGCGGCCATCGTATCTGCCGGTAGATAGCGAGTAGGCTCAGCGCTCGGATTCCAAGCTGCACTCAAGGTCAGACTCCGCCGGCCCCGAAAAGATGCCCTCGCATGAAAAATCATTGGTACGCGCTTACATGCGCTACGGTTGCTACGTTGGCCGGCTGTGGTTCGAGCTTGCAGGCGGGCGCGCCGCCGGCGACTGCGGCGAAAATCGGGGGCTCGTGGATGGCGCCGGCTGCCAAAAACACGGACCTGCTCTACATCTCTGACGTGGGAACGGACCGAGTTTACGCTTTCTCGTACCCGCAGGGTTCCTTGGTGGGCACCTTGAGCGGTTTCAATACGCCGGTGCGCGAGTGTTCGGACACCGCCGGGAACCTCTACGTTACGAACACGAATGCAGAGAACATTCTCGAATACGCGCACGGCGGATCGAGTCCGATCGCAACGTACCACGACAAGGGCTTCTTGCCCACAGATTGCTCGGTCGATCCTGCGAGCGGCAGCCTTGCCGCTGCGAACTACGGCCCAAAGGGGACGAACCGAGGCAACCTCGCAATTTTTTCTGGCGGAAAAACGACGCCGAAGTTTTACGAAGATCCAAGCGTTCGGGCCTATCTTTTTTGCGGCTACGACGGCTCGGGAAACCTCTTCGTCGACGGCCTCAACGATACGTACGGTCGCGTTTTCATCGAACTGCGCAAAGGCGCGAAGAAGTTCGAACATATCAAGCTCGATCAGAGCTTTTCGGGTTGGGGCGGGGTCAAGTGGGATGGTAAGTACATTGCGATGAGCGACGGAGCCTCGACGATTTTTGACTTCGACGTCGCAGGAACGAAGACCAAGCTGGTTCGCACGATCCGACTCAAACGCGCAGTGAACGTCGTTGGGTTTTGGATCGACGCCTCGACGCTGATCGGGCCGGACGGTCCGGACGGGGGTCATAACGATGCCGGCTTTTGGAACTATCCGGAAGGGCGAGCTCCCCAAAAGACGATCGGCAGCGGCCTCTTTAAGAATCCGAGTGCCGCGACGATCAGCCGAGCGAAGCAGCGCCTTTGAACCTGCGCTTTTACCAACTCGACGCCTTCAGCGGCAAGCCGTTTGGAGGAAATCCCGCAGCGGTCTTTCCGCTCGAACGGTGGCTCGACGACGCGACGATGCTCGCGATCGCCGCCGAGATAAACCTCCCAGCGAGCGCGTTCTTCGTCTCCGACGACGGCGATTTTCAGATCCGCTGGTACTCGCCGGCCGCCGAGTTACAGCTGTGCGGCCACGCGACACTGGCCAGCGGTTACGTTCTGCTCGAGGCGTTACGGTGCGCAGAACGCGCCGTCACCTTCAGTTCCAGGGCCGGCCGGCTCGAAGTCGAGCGCGAAGGTCACCGTCTTGCGATGAACTTTCCTGCGCTGCCGCTACGGAAGCGACACGATCCCGAGCTCGTGTCGGAAGCGCTCGGGGTGCGGCCGATCGAGTTGTGGGAGGCCGATCGCGGCATGGCCGTTCTCGCCGACGCAGTGCAGGTCCGCGACCTACGACCCGACGTCCGCGCGATTGCGGCGTTGCCGTTTTCGACGCTGATCGTCACGGCGCGCGGCTTCGAAAACGATTGCGATTTCGTCTCGCGTTACTTCGCACCGAAGTGGGGCATCACCGAAGATTTCGTCACCGGCTCGGCCCACTGCGTGCTGACACCGTATTGGGCTGCCTCGCTAAAGAAGTCCCAGCTCTTCGCGCGTCAGCTATCATCGCGCGGCGGGGAGCTTTGGGTCGAAGATCGCGGCGACCGCGTGCGGATAGCCGGCGAATGCGTTCCGATTGCCGAGGGGACCTTTACCTTACGGGCCCCTAATGGACGTGAGGCTGCGAATCCTTGATAAGCTGTGCCTGAACGAGGTCGTTGCTGTTCACGCTCCGCATGGGAATATGCGTGCGCGTGTCGGAAACGGCCAGCGGAACCTTGTTGAGCGGGTCATACGAGATGTGTTGCTTAGAGGTGGCCTTGAGGTACCGCCCACCCTGCTGAGCTAGCGTGCCTTGGGTTTGAATTAGAATGGCGCCCTTGCCCTCTGGAATGGGGCCTTTACCGTGCAGCTGGTAGGTGCAATTCCAGGTGGTAAGATCGCCCGCAAATCCGGATGCGCCGGGTACGATCGCCGCTTTTACTTGGTAAGAGTGTTTCCAACTCGACGTACCGCCCGAGTTAAGCTCGTTGAAAAAGTTCTGCGCCAGCAATGGAAAGAGCGTTAGCTGAATGGGCGACAGCGCAAACGGACGCTGCGTACACGAGACGCCGCCGTTTGGATGAAGCTCGCACGTGTTCGTCGCGCGCGGGCGAACGGTATTCCACCACTGGTCGGTTCCCGTGATCGTAACGCCGCCGTCGCTGGCAGGACCGATCACAATCGTCTCGGTCCCGGTTCCGTTCCCGGAGCTTGCGGCCCTTGTGTTGAAGCCGAACTCATAGACCAGCGTTCGCGTCGCCGATTGTGCAGATGCGTGGCCGCTCGGCACGACGAGTGCCGCAGCGAGTGCAGTTACCATGAAGCCGACGGTTCTCATTCTTTCTACTACCTCCGAATCGAGCAATCGTTCGCCGACGCCCTCTTCGTCAACTGCTGCGGGTATGCTAGGCTCGTAGGGCCGGCATGGCTTGCTCGAGGTCGGCGATGAGATCGCTCGGCGACTCGAGGCCGATGCTGAAGCGCACGAGCCGGTGATCGTAGGGTGGCCTGCCGGGCGCGGACGCGATCGTATACGCGACGGCCAGGCTGGTCGTTCCCGCCCAGCTGTACCCGATTTCGAAGAGCTCCAAGGAGTCGACGAAGGCGAAGACCTGCTCGCGTGTCGGCCCCGGTACGAACACGATCGAGAAGACGCCGGACGATCCGGTGAAATCGCGCTTCCAGAACTCGTGGCCCGGACAAGACGGCAGTGCCGGATGCAGCACGCGCGCGACTTCCGGACGCTCGGCGAGCCAGCGTGCGATTTTAAATGCCGAGTCCTCGATCGCAGCCAGACGTACGCCGAGCGTTTGGAGTCCACGCAGGGCGAGGCTACAATCGTCGGGCGAGACCGCAGAACCGATTACCTGACGTGCGGCGCCGAGTCTTCGGTAGAGCGACGCGTCGCGAACGCTGATCGAGCCCAGGAGCAGGTCGCTGTGGCCGCCGACGTATTTGGTGATCGCCTGCATCGTAATGTCGACACCGTGCGCGAACGCGTCGAAGAGCAGACCCGCCGACCATGTGTTATCGAGCGCGACGATGACGCCGTTCGCGTGCGCGGCCGCGACGATCGCCGGTACATCCTGTACTTCCATCGTGACCGAACCCGGGCTCTCGACCCATACCAGCCGCGTATTGGTGCCGATGAGCGATGCGATCTCGGAACCGGCGAGCGGATCGTAAAACGTCGCGCTGACGCCGAATCTCGAAAGAAGCGAGGTGGTGAGGCTGCGGTTGGGGCGATAGACGCTCAAGGGTACGAGAACGTGGTCGCCCACTTGCAGCAGCGCAAAGTCGATGAGCGAGATCGCCGACTGACCACCCGGCGTGAGAATCGTGTACCGGCCACGCTCGAGTTCACCGATGCGAGCGGCGAGCTCGAGTGCGGTGGGCGTCCCATAGAGGCCGTAGGTATATCCCACGCGCTCTTGGTCCCACTCGTCGGTTACTGCGGCTGCCGATGAAAAAAGCGTCGTCGAGCCGCGGTAGACCGGCGTCGAGAGCGCCCGATAACCTTGCGGCGCCTTTGCGTTCGGATGGATGAGTCGGGTCTGCCATGTCTTGCTCATCCGCGCCGTTTTCATAGCGGCGAGGGCGCAGGCCTTTTGCCGCCGTAGTGGTCGCCGATGAGGTGTTATTTCTTACGGCACGGCGCAGCGGTCGATCCCGAATCGTGGAGCGGAAGCGATTTCGAACGGCCGCTCACTCGCGAGGGTTGCACGAGAATGGAGCATGAGGCCCGTGCGATCGACGACCTTTCGCTTGACCTCGATTGGATCGTCACGAGTCCGCTTTTGCGCGCAAAACAGACCGCCGAGATCCTCGTGGCGCGACTCAACATGCGCGCCAATCTCGTCGAAGATCCCCACCTCGCCGAGGGCTTCAACCTCGAACGGCTTGGGACGATCCGCAGCCATTATCGAGCCGCGCAGGCGATCGTTCTGGTCGGACACGAGCCGTCGATGAGCATGACGATTGGGCGAGCGATCGGCGGCGCGAGCGTCGAACTGAAGAAAGCCGCGCTCGCCGGCATCGAATTTCTTGACCCCGCTTCGTCTACGGGGACCCTTTTCTGTTTAGTTCCGCCCAAGGTTCTCGTCGCGCTGGGAAAGCGTTAGGTCACGTTTTTTCCCCGAAGAGCGCAGGATAGAGCAGCCCGGCGAGACCGCCACCGATCAGCGGCGCGATCCAGAAGAGCCATAACTGCGAGAGCTCTGCGGGTCCCGCGAAGAGCGCCGGCCCAGTGCTACGCGCGGGATTCACGGAAGTGTTGTCGATCGGAATGCTGATCAGGTGGATGAGCGTCAAGACGAGCCCGATCGCCAAACCGGCGAAGCCGGCCGGAGCACGCCGATCCGTCGCCCCCTGAATCACCATAAGAAAGAAGAACGTGAGCACGATCTCCGCGATCAGCGCCGAGGCCATACCGTAACCACCCGGTGAGAGCGCGCCGTAGCCGTTGCTGGCAAACTGTCCGGCGACAAAGCCTGGTTTGCCGCTCGCGATCCAATAAAGAACCGCGGCGGCAGCGATCGCGCCGATAACCTGGGCAAACCAATACGGGAGAACGTCGCGCGCGGGGAACCGTTTCCCGAGCCAGAGGCCGAACGTCACTGCCGGGTTGATGTGACACCCGGAGATGGGTCCTATGGTATAGACCATCGTCAAGAGCGTCAAACCGAAGGCCAGCGCGACGCCCACGAATCCTATGCCGAGCGTTGGGAATCCCGCCGCAATAACCGCGCTTCCGCATCCACCGAATACGAGCCAAAACGTGCCGAGGAACTCGGCGGATACGCGTTTGGAGAGGGCCATGACCACCGTTCCTTTCCGCGAAAACGTCTTATCGCGCAGAGCCTATTTGACTGCGCCGAGCCGGCGCTCCTTCGCTCGCGTGCTATGATGTTGTCAGCGTGAAAGGCCGCCCGACGTGAAAATTCACACCTACCGCGCGCGCGTCCATTGGGCGCCGCTCGACGGCGAGGGCACCAAATCGTACGGCAGTTACTCTCGCGATCACACGATCGGTGCGGAAGGGAAGCCTGCGATCGAGGCCTCGAGCGATCCGGCGTTTCGCGGCAACCCGCAGCGTTACAACCCCGAGGAGTTGCTGATCGCGAGTCTTACGTCATGCCATATGCTCTGGTATTTGCACCTCTGCGCCGTCAACGGAATAACGGTCGTCGAATATCGCGACGACGCGTTCGGTGTTATGGAAGAGAACGCCGATGGATTCGGGCAGTTCGTCGAAGCTGAGCTTCGCCCGTCGGTGAGGCTCGCCGAAAACGCCGATCGATCGAAGGCGCTAGCGTTGCACGAAGAGGCGCACCGGCGCTGCTTCATCGCTGCGTCGGTAAACTTTCAAGTGAGCGTCAAGGCCGAGGTTCTGTGAGCGCGCGTCCGTCACGCAATGCCCACGCACGGCCTCGCGATTGGGAGACCGTGCGCTGAGCGTTGTGTTAATGAACCTAGAGTGAACCCGGCGTTGACCCTGCCGATTCGGGACTGAGTTTCAAGTCGTACTGCTGAGTCTGATCGGCAAAGACGCTAAATCCGGAGACGGCACGCGAGTCGTAGCCGGTCTTCTCCAACGTAAGCGTATAGTCGTCAGGTTGCAGAGAGAAGGCGATGTAGTGACCGTGGGCGTCCGTCGTTACATCGAGCTTTTGGGAGGGGGAGCTGATTTCTACTCGTACGCCCGCCAGTGGTGCTCCGGTCTTTGCGTCGCTGACGATGCCGGAGATCCCGCCGAGCGTCCCGGCCGTCGCCACGGCCGCCTGGCTTGCGAAAACAGCAAGCAGGCCAAGTAGACTCAGCGAACGCCGTAGGGAAGAGAGTTTCATTGTTATCGTTTAACCTCGAATGTGGAGACTGGAAGTGTCACCTCGAGGTCAAGCTTGCTCCGCCTCCACGTGCGACCGCAATAGAAAGAAAATCAAAAGCTATCGCCGTGAGAAGCTTTGATTCAAATCGGTCGATCGGCTGAGAATTCGCTGAGGTTCTTTGACGTCTAGAGACGCCAGGTCATGCGACCAAACTCGTACTTTTAGGCAGGAAGCCGGGCCGCGCAGTAACGCTATTAGTAGCGAGACCCTATCGCCCGCACGATCCAGCTCGAGATTCGGGCGCCGGATCTCGACGAACCGATCGGCACGGGTCGATAAGGACGGTCCCGGCGCCCGCGAGCGGCTCCCCGACTTGGTTCTCAATTGGTCTCGATCCGTCCGCCGTCGCTTCGGCGCTCCGGCGTCGCTGACCGGCGTTCCATTCCATCTCAAGGTGGGCGAGGAGCACATGGGTTGACGGCGCAACTGGAAGATCGTGCCGAATCGCAGTGCAGGTCTGACCTTACGACAAGCGGCGCTGATTGCGGGATTCGGTTATCTGCTCGATCCCGTTTCGTACGCGGAGTTTACCCTCTATCCAAAACTGGTCATTCCGGGACACATCGAGCAGACCGTAGCGAACATCGGCGCGCACCCCGGCCTCTTCCTTGCCATCTTCTTCTGCTATTTGATCAACTTCATCGGCGACGTCGTCATAGCGTGGGCGCTTTACTTTTTGCTGCGGCCAGTCAACCAGGCACTCTCACTGCTGGCAGCCCTATTCCGACTGATCTTTACCGCTGTCGCGCTGGCCGCTTCGTTTAACGTGCTGACGGTTTATCGCATGGTGACGATGCCGGAATACCTCTCGCTCTTCGGCCCCGGCCCGCTCCGCCTCAGATCGCGCTCTTGCTGCACTCGTTTCGATACGAGTGGTCGATGAGTCTGGTCGTCTTTGCGCTCCATTTGTTCCTCGTGGGCGTCTTGATCTATCGGTCGGGATACCTTCCCAAGTGGCTGGGCGTAATTTTGGTCGTCAACGGACTGGGCTGGATCGTCGATCCGCTGCAACCATACCTCCTTCCCAATGCGAACCTCGACTTCATCTTCGTCACGTTTTTCGGAGAGCTGATCTTCATGCTTTGGCTGCTGATCATGGGTTGGCGCATCAAAGAACCGGCGTAACAACGCGCAGGCCGGAAGCGACGCCCTGCGGAAGCGTTTCGCCATGTCGACTCGTCACGTAGCAGCGCTATTGCTTTTCGCGCTCGCCGGCTGCGCGACCGGCTCGCAACCGTCGTTACCGTACATGCAAAGCGGTACGGCCCTACGCACGCTCGAAGGCAGCGGAGCCGGAAAGATCACGCACGTCGTGTACGTCGTACAGGAGAACCGTAGCTTCGATAATCTCTTCCAAGGCTATCCCGGTGCTGATACGGCTTCGAGCGGGATGAACTCAAGCGGTCAAGCGATTACGCTGCAGCCCTCGTCGCTGAAGAACGTCTACGTCATCGATCACTCGGCGTACGCGATGTTCGCGGCCTGCAACGGAACCGGCAGCCTGCCGGGGACGAACTGCCGCATGAACGGTTTCAACAACGAGGGCGCCTACGGTGGCCCACAAAATCCGCAGTATGTCTACGTGCCGCATGCCGAGTCGAAGCCATACTTCGACATGGCGCACGAGTGGGTCGTCGCCGATCGAATGTTTCAGTCGCAGCTCGACGAGAGTTTCGTCGGGCATCAGTACGTTATCGCGGCACAGGCGCAGTCGAGCGTCGACTTACCCTATGGGGCCTGGGGCTGCGAGGGAGGCTCGGGCGATTTCGTCCCGACGATCACCCAGGCGCGCACCGGCGGCCCGGCGCAGCAAGCATGCTTCGATTACAAGACGCTCGGCGACGAACTCGACAAAGCGAACTTGTCCTGGCGCTTCTACGCGGTGCGCTACGGCAACGACGCCGGCGGTAACGGCGGGACGTGGTCCGCTTATCAGGCCGTCAGGCACATCTTCTACGGACGCGACTGGAAGAGAAACGTCGTCTCCCCGAATTGGAGATTCATCACCGACGTGCACAAAGGTTACCTCGCGAACTTCACGTGGATCACCCCTGAGTGTCCGGAGTCGGATCATCTCGAGTGCGGCGGCGGATACGGCCCGTCCTGGGTCTCGGCGATCGTGAACACGGTCGGCCAGAGTAAGTTCTGGGACTCGACGGCGATCTTCGTGCAGTGGGACGATTGGGGCGGTTTCTACGACCACGTCGCGCCGCCATTTGAAGATTACGACGGCAACGGTTTTCGCGTTCCGCTGCTCGTGATCTCCCCGTATGCGAAGAAGAACTTCGTCTCGCACGTGCCGTACGAAACGGCGAGCGTCTTGCGCTTCGCCGAGGATCTCTACGGCCTATCAACGCTCTCTGCCGCCGACAAGCGCGCCACCTCTCCCGCCGCCGGTGCCTTTGACTTTTCGCAACAACCGCGCCCGTTCGTGAAGATTAAGGCGCCCTACCCGGCAAAGTTCTTCATCCGCCACCGCTTCGGAAGCAGCAGCTATTTCGCGCCGGATTACGAGTGAGGCGACTCGTCGCTCGGAGCGTCGGCTTCCACGTTAATCGAGAGATCTACCTTATTGCCGACGATCATCGGGCCGAAGGTCATGCCCCATGCCGTGCGGTCGACGGTCGCCGTGGCGGCGTAGGCGATAATGGGGTGGCCGCGCGGCGATTTGCCCGAGGCGACCACCTTGGCGTTCAGTTGTACGGGGTGGGTCTGGCCGCGCATCGTGAGGTCGCCGGTAATGGTGAAGTTGTTGGGGTCGCTGCCCTCGATCTTCGTGCTGGCAAAGCTAATCGTGGGCGTGACAGCCGCGTTGAAGAAATGATCCGATCGCAGGTCTGCGTCGCGCCTGTCGTTATGGGTGTCGAGTTTCGCCGCGTCGAGCTCGGCCGAAACGGTACTCGGAATTTGCGAACCTTCGCTCAGCTGTACTGACGCCTTGACGATCGGAATCGTTCCGATGACCGGTACGATGCCGAAGTGCCGCGCCGTAAATTGAGCGTTCGAGTGGACGGGGTCCACCAGCCAAGTCTGTTGTTCGGCCGCCAGGCTGGACGCCGAGCTTAAAAGTGCCGTAACGAGAAACGCGAGCGTATACGATCTCATCTTTGCGTCGCTAAGCGAAGAGTGAAAATGGTGGAGCTGTCGGGGTACCGCCCCCCGAGTCCAAGAAGTCTAACCGGCGCGTTCTCCAGGCTCAGCCTCGACTTTGTCTTATTCGCACGTACGCCCCGAAGCGCGGCTTACCGTGCGCTGCAGATTCTTGATCTCGCACAAGCGTCAAATCACGCGCGCGTGCCAGCCCGAGTTTGTGACCGGAGAGCAGAGCGGTTCGGGCCGACTCTCTGCGTCCGGTGACTAGCCTAGATTAGGCAGCCAGTGCGTATTCGTTATTGGCAGATATTGCCGTTGCGATCGTTTTAGGAGTGCTCGCAACTCCGCCTGCTGACGCCGCCTACGGCTTTCTTGTCGAACCTATTTCAGCCCCGCGGCACCCCTCGACGAACTTGGGGTGACAGACATTGTAACACAGAAGCCGGCCGCCAGGATTCGCCGGCGGCCGGCGCTGGGCTTCCTCGGCCTGCCCGCTAGGCGGGCTGATTCTTGGGTTCGCCCATGGTGGCGATGACGGTCCCGACCAGCGCCAGGACGATGGCGCCGATAAGCGTCGGGAGCCAGCCGCCCTTGACGTTGGGCGTGATCCACACGGCAAGTCCCAGTAGCGCCCAGTCGATGACCACCGTAAAGAGTCCGTGCGTTAACCAAGTGAGTGGCAGCGAGACCAGGCGAAGGATGGGTCCGATCAACATGTTTACGAGGCCGAAGATGATCGCGAGTAAAACCACCGTCCAAAGGCTGTAGGCACCGAACCCTGAGGCTCCCGCGGCGTTATGGAAGCCCGGAACCAGCGAAATTATCAGCCATAAGACGATCGCATTTACGATGAAGCGGATTAGCAGATTCATATTACTCTCCTAGCGCAGTTTTGACGCGCGACGCCAGCGCCGGCGTCATCCCCTTGACGGCAGCGATCTCGTCGAGGCTGGCTCTCTTGATCGCTGCAACTGACCCGAAGGTCGCTAGTATTCGCTTCTTGCGAACCGGCCCTATCCCTTCGAGCGCATCGAGCGCGGACTGCGTCATCGTTTTTGCCCGGCGCTGCCGGTGGTACGTGACGGCGAAGCGGTGTGCTTCGTCCCGAATTCGCTGGATGAGATGGAGCGCCGGTGAGTTCGCGGGCAGGACGATCGGCTCCGATTGATTAGGCACGTAGAGCCACTCGTGCTCCTTGGCCAGTCCCGCGACCACCAGACCGGTCATGTCGAGCTGCTCGAGCACCTCGACCACGGCGCTGAGCTGTCCTTTGCCACCGTCGATCAGCAGCAGGTCGGGCTTCTTGTTGAACTTCTCTTTCTTCGCGAGTTCGCGTTCAATCGGCGTTTCGACGCGGTCGGTTTCGCGGCGCAGGTAGCGCAGGCGCCGGCGTAAGGTCTCCTGCATCATCGCGAAATCGTTCGGGCCGCGATCGTACTGGATCTTGAACTTCCGGTACTCGCTCTTGCGTGCCCGGCCTTCGACGAAGACGACCATCGACGCGACCGGATTCGTCCCTTGAATGTTCGACACGTCGTAGCATTCGATCCGATGCGGCGGCTCCGGAAGTTCGAGCGCGTCGGCGAGGTCGGTGAGCGAGCGTGCCTGCGCGGTCTCCTGCACTTCCTGATGCGCGAGAAACGCCTTGAGATTCTGCTCGGCGTTTTTTTTCACGAGGCGCATGTACTCGGCTCGCACGCCGCGCTTCGGCTGCAGGATGCGGACGCGGTGTCCTTTTATCGAGGTGAGCCACGCTTCGATCGTCGGTCGCTCTTCCGGCAGACGCTCGACGAGCAACTCCTTGGGAACCGCCGCCGCACCGCTCGCGCTTGCGCGGCGGCTTTCGGGGACAGGCGCCTGGTTATCGCGCGCGACGCGCACCGTCGAGAACGCCTTTTCGTCCGGAGCGCCGGCCGTTCGCGCGGTGTAAAACTGTTTGAGAAACTCGCCGATAAGGACTTCGTCCGACTGTTCGTAGATGCCCTCAAGGATAAAGTGCTCCTGTCCGATCAGCTTGCCGCCTCGCACGAGAAAGACTTGCATGCAGGCTTGCCCTTGCGCGCGCGCGATCGCGACCAGATCCATGTCGAGGCGGGACTTCCAAACTACCTTCTGTCCTTCCGTAACGCGGCGCACTTGCACGATGCGATCGCGGATACGCGCCGCCGCCTCAAAATTGTAGTGTTCCGCGGAGTCGGTCATCTCGCGCTGGAGACGTGTCAATAGCGATTCCTGCTTACCTTCGAGGAAGAGCACGACCTCGTCGATCGTTCGGTCGTAATCCTCTTCGGTCTGATAGCCGACGCATGGCGCCAGACAGCGCTTGATGTGATACTGCAGACACGGTCGCTTGCGCCGCCCGTCGATCGGCTCGCGGCAGGTTCGCAGCGGGAAGACCGTACGCACAAGATCGATCAGCTCGCGCAGCCCGTGCGCGTTGGTGTACGGGCCGAAGTAGCGGGCGCCGTCATTGCGAACGAAACGCGTGAAGACGACGCGCGGAAACGGCTCGTTCGTCACCTTCAAATATGGATAGCGCTTGTCGTCGCGCAGCCGGACGTTGAACGGCGGCTGATGGCGTTTGATCAGGTTCGCCTCGAGGATCAGCGCCTCGACTTCGTTCGTGACAATGATGGTTCGGACGTCGGCCACTTTCGCGACCATCGCCGCAGTGCGCACGTTATGAGGCGTGCCCTCTTGAAAGTACGATCGCACGCGGTTGCGCAACGAGATCGCTTTTCCGATGTAGAGAATTTCGCCGTCGTGCCCGATCATCATATAGACGCCGGGCGCGTCGGGGACCTGCGAATTCACCCCGTGCGGGCGGGACGCGCGCGCGCGCGAACGATGAAAATCGTCGCAACCACCGCAGCGACTGCGACGGCCAGCGCCACGTAACCGCCGCGCCGTAAGAGCGGCAGCACCGCGTCGAGATGCGCTCCGAGAGCGCTTCCGAGCAGGATCAAGACCGAACAGAAGATCAGCGAGCCGAGAAAGGTCCACAAGTAGAAGAGCGCGATATTCATCTCCGCGATGCCGGCTGGGATCGCCGCTATTCCGCGCAAAACCGGCAGAAAGCGGCAGATGAATATAGCAAAGCTTCCCCATCGCTCGAAGAATTGATGCATGCGCGTCAAGCGCTCGTGTGTGAAGTGAAGGTACTTTCCGTAGCGTTCGATAAGCGGCACGCCGCCAAACCGCCCGAGCGCGTAGCCGACCGAACCTCCGCCCAACTCCCCCGCAACCGAGACGCCGATCGTGAGCCACAGATTGCTCAGATGGCCGGTCGCCGTGAGCGCGCCGGCCAGCGGAAGGACGATCTCGGTGCCGATCGGCAGCCCGAGATTTCCTAAGGCCAGGCCTACAAAGAGGCCCAAGTAGCCGTAGTGGTCGATCAACGCGACTGCGGCTTGCTGAAGGTGCTCCACGAAGCTCGTTACTCTACGGGCGAGACCGTGTTTCGCGAAGCCGCTCGCCGCAGAATCTCCGCCGCCGAGCTGCCTCCTTCACTGCGCAAGGCTTCGAAGAGCTCGAACGGTCCGACCTCGCGTTCTCCCGCCCGCTCTTCTGCAAGCGCAACGATTCGGCGCAGCCTCGGCGTGATGAGTATGCCCTCCCACAGCCGGTCCTCGCCGGTACCGAGTGCGCGCCGAACCTCGGCGTGCACTTCCGGCACGTCGATGCCGTCGGCATCGAGTGCGCGAAGCGTGGACGGATCGCGTTCCTCGAGCAACGCCACAAGCAGGTGCTCCGCACCTACGTAATAGTGGCTGTGGTTTCGGCATTCTTGCTCGGCTATGCGAAGCACGCGCCGCGCAGCCGGGTTAAATTTCGAGAACAAGTGACCCTTCGACAGCCTTCGTCCTTCGACAAGCTCCCGATGCCGGGGCTCGGGCGACAAGGTAGTGGAGAGAGGATATCGGGGCGACACGATTTGAACGTGCGACCTCTTCGTCCCGAACGAAGCGCTCTACCAAGCTGAGCCACGCCCCGAAGAGCCCGTAGGTTTTCGCACGGCGATGCCCGCTTCCTTTGTGCGGCTTACTCAGGGCCGCCTAAAAAACCAGGGTCTAGCTGAGAGCTTCCTGAACCTCGTTTGCAACCAATGAGATACGTGATCGTAGGGTGTGGACGCGTCGGATCCGCACTCGCGAAATTGCTCGACTCCGACGGACACGAAGTAATCGTTGTGGACGAAAACGCTGCCGCCTTCAAGCGTCTGGGACCGAAGTTCTCCGGACACGAAGTAGTCGGTACCGGCATCGATTACGACGTCCTCAAGCGCGCCGGCGCCGCGAGCGCTGACGGTTTCGTCGCCGTCACCAACGGCGACAACCGCAATATCATGGCTGCGCTCATTGCGCAGCGGATGTTCAAAATAAAGCGGATCGTAGCGCGCATCTACGATCCCCCGCGCGGGCAAATGTACCGGGAGCTGGGCGTGCAAACCGTCTGCCCTACCACCGTCGGCGCGAAGTTGATTCGCGACGTGTTGATCGAAGCTCCGTGGGACGCACAGAACTTCGATCTCGGCAAGCTCACGTCGCTCTGCGTCGTCGTGGGGCGCGGCGATGCCGGTAAGCGCGTTGCGGAGATCGAGGAGACGGGGCGGATCCGAATCGCAGCGGTTCGGCGCGGCGTGCACGACGTGGTGGTCGCTTCGAACGACTTGGTGCTCGAGGAAGGTGACGAGCTGAGCGCCGTGGTCGCTCCTAATGCAATTGGCGACTTCGCACAGAGGTTTCCTCAAGCCGCTCCCCGCGCTGCAGTGACGGCATAGGCGACGTGTTCATCCTCATCGTCGGTGGCGGCAAAGTTGGAACCTACTTGACGCGGGCGCTGCTCAATCAAGGTCACGAAGTCGTCGTGATCGAGAAAGACGACCGCAAAGCGAAGATGCTCGAACGCCTAATCGACCGGCAAGTAGCCGTCGTCGGGGACGGTTGCGACCCGTTCGTACTCGAAGCGGCAGGCGTCAGCCGAGCCGACGTCGTCGTTGCAGACACCGGCGACGATGAAGATAACCTTGTCGTGGTGCTGCTTGCGAAGAGAAAATCGAAGGCTCGCTGTATCGCGCGCGTCAATAATCCTGCGAACAAGCTGATCTTCAACTCGCTCGACACCGAGGATCCGGTCATCGTCATCTCATCGACCGAGCTCATCCTCGACGTGCTCAACGAGCACGTCAACGCCTCGAAGTATCGCTCCATGCTCGAGACGATGCATCTCTTCGGTAAAGGAAACATGCAGCTCGTCAAAGTGGCGATTCCCGAGCAGTCGCCGGTTGACGGTAAGCGCCTTGCGGAGATCGACTTTCCGCACAACTCGGTGGTGGTCGCGGTGGATCGAGCCGATCACGACCTCGAAATTCCCACCGGCGACACTACGCTGCGCGCGGGCGACGCGATGATCGTGATCGTGAAGAACGGCGCAGCCGAGCGAATCCGCACGATCCTTGGTGCGTGACGTCGTAGTCTGAGTCGTGTCATCCTGAGCTTGTCGAAGGACGATGGTGCGTAACTAGATATAACCCTTTTTCAAGGCAACGACCGCGGCTTGCGTTCGGTCGGCCGCGGACAGCTTCTCCAGAATGTCGCGAATGTGACCTTTTACGGTGCCCAAGCCGATGTGGAGGCTCCCAGCTATCTCCGAGTTCGCGCGTCCCTCCGAGATCAAACGCAAGATCTCGGTTTCGCGCTCGGTCAGCGGGGAAAGCCGAGCGTCGCTCGGTTTATTAGCCGAAAAGCGCGCCAGCACGACGTGTGCGATTCGAGGGTCGAAGTACGCGCCGCCTTCGCTGGCGATACGAACCGCTTCAGCGATCCGTCCTAGTTCCGAGCTTTTGAGACAGTAGGCGTCGGCTCCGGCGGCTAGCGCGGCGAGCACCTCATCTTCGAGATCGATCATCGTCACGATCACGACACGCGTGGACGGCAGTTCGGCACGGACGCGTTTCGTCAGCGTGATGCCGTCGAGCCCCGGGATCCCGATGTCGACGACTGCCACGTCGGGTCGCTCGCGCGCGATCGCTTCCCATCCTGCCAAACCGTCCGCAGCTTCGGCGACGACGTCAAAGGAGCTCAGCAGGGCCGTGCGCAAGCCGGCTCGAGTCAACGCATGGTCTTCCACGATGACCACGCGAATTCGATCGTCGGATCCCATGCTTACTAGGTCACTCGCCGGCCATCGGAAGCATTAGCGTAAAGGTGCTGCCACGCGGCTCTCGCGGCGCGTAGGTAACGCTCCCGCCATGCTTTTCGGCGATCCGTCGAACGATGTAAAGGCCCAGCCCAGTACCCGCACCGGGATGACCTGCTCCGAAGCGTTGAAAGAGCCCTTCGCGAAGCCCCGGCGGAACGCCGTAGCCATCGTCTTCTACGACGATCGCGACGAATTGGTTCGAAGCGTAGTCCCGCACCTCGACATGGCCGCCTCGCGGCGTCGCGTCAATCGCGTTGGCCACGAGATTGGCGATCGCCCGGCGGATCTCGTGCGGATCTCCGAGCGCCGGCAGTTGGTTGGATGGCACGTCGGCCTGGAGCGCCACCCCCTTGACGTCAGCGACTGGCCGAAGCTCGGCGACGATCCGAACGACCAGGTCGGCAGCGTTGAGCCGCTCGCGCACGGTCGACGCTTCGCCCGCTTCGTATCGCGCCACCAACAGTAGCGTTTCGACGATCCGGCGCTGATCGTCGTTGGCCGCAAGCGTCGTCTTGAGAATTTCCTGATAGCCCTCGGGAAGCTCGCCGTAAGCGCCGGCGAGCGCTTGAGTCATCGTGATGTGCGCTGCCGCCAGCGGCGTGCGCAGGTCGTGGGCTAACGCGTAGACGATGTCGCGAATCACGTCGCTGCGTTCGGCCAGCTCGTCCTTTTGCCGGGCGATCTCCTCGTTGCGCTCGCCGAGCTGCGTGAAGAGGTGCGCCTGGTCGAGCGCCATCGATGCCTGCTCCGCGAAGGCCCGCGACGTTACAAGGGCATCACCGGCGAACGACTTACCTTCGCTCACCGACTCGATCAGCACGTGTTCGACCGAGTCGCTCGTCGCGATCGGCGTCACGATCGCCTCGGTCGCCCCGAGCGCGCCGAGCATCAGCCGCCCAAGCAGATCTTGGTTCGTAACTTGAAAGACACCCTCGCCTTCCCCCGCTCGTGCGACCAGCGATGCTATCTCGGCGGTGAGCGCGCGCCGTTCGACTGAGATATCGGCGTCGCCCTCTGCGTACGAGAGTACGAGCGACGGCCCGAAGGGCGCCTCGCGCACGACGAGGGTCGCCTTTGAAGCGCCGACGACGACGAGCGACTCGCGCGTAATGGCGCGCTGCACGAGCTCGACGTTGAGCGTTTCGCGCACGCGGCCGGTCGCCTCACGAAGCGATTTTTCAATCTCTACCTGCCGCATGCGTCCTGCTGAAACACCCGCCTCGCGAGCGTACTCTTGCGTTTTTACGCTCAAATAGCCGACCAACACAAAAGATGCGGCAAGCAGCAGCCGATCTCCGATCGCAATGCTATCCCAATGATGGCCGGCTTGAACCCCGTTGATGTATCCGGCAACGACGTTCGCAATTTCGGCCGCGATCACAAGGTTCGTGGTCAATCTGCTCTGCAGTGCAAGGCTACTGAGCGCAATCGGCCCGTTAAACAGGATTGCCGCAATAAAAAGCTGCGGCGTCAGGAGATCGACGATCCAGGCGAGGGCGAGTAAGCCGTAACAGAGCCAAGCCACGCCCGCGCGTTTTCGGGCCTGCCGGCGGGGGCGCCTTGCCCGAAGCGGAGAAGGCTCGCGGCGATGGATCGCACGGCGCGAGCGGAAGAGCTACTGCGCGAAATCGGCGGGCGCGCACGGCTCGTCGTTTATGTCGCAAGCGCTCCCGGTGCCGGAAAGACTCGACGATTGCTCGAAGACGCCCGGCGCCTCGCCGCGGACGGCAAACGCGTGGCAATCGGATGGATTGAGACGAAGGGACGTCCGGAGCTCGAGCGCATCGCGGCGGGATTGCCTCGCATTCCTCCGCGCCGGGTCACGCTCGGCGAACGCGTTTTCGAGGATTTCGATTACGAGGCCGCGCTGCACGAAAAGCCCGACGTCGTCGTTCTCGACGAGCTCGCGCACGACAATCTGGGCGATTCGACGAACGCGAAGCGCTGGCAAGACGCACTCGCGCTAAAGAAGCACGGCATCGGAGTCATCGGCGCCGTCAACATCCAACATCTCGAAAACGTGGCGCCGACGGTCGAATCGCTCATCGGCTACCCGGTGCGGGAAATCATCCCGCTCTCGTTTCTGCAGGCCGCAGACGAGGTCGTAGCACTCGACGTATCGCCCCGTCTTCTCCAGAGCCGCGTAAGAGCCGGGAAGATCGTTAACGAGGCGGACGTCGACCGTGCGCTAAACGGAATCTTCAAAGAGCAGACGCTGTACATGCTCCGCGAGATGCTGTTGCGCACCGTCGATAGCCTCACACTCCCGGCGGTAAGAGACGGCCGCACCTCCATGGCGGCTGCTTTCGTCTACCCCAACGTCGATCAGAACGCGTACCTCAAGCGCACGGCGGCGATCGCACAGGCGCTCGACCTCGGCCTTGAGGTAGTTGCGGTTGCAGGCGTGGATCGCGCGTCGCTCGAGCGCATCAGCCGCGACCTGGGCGCCGAGATGCTCCACGAAACATTCGATCCGTCGAGTTTGCCTGGCGATGCGCTCCGCGCGTCGCTCGTGGCGCTTCCCCACGGTCGAATTGCGGCAAAGCTCGCCAACTTGCCGCTTCCGTACGACCTCTTCATCGTCGGCGCGGGCCAAACGTACCTCGGCGCGAATCCGGCGCGCTCGCCGTACTCTCAAACCGCCGGGGACCGGCTGCGCGTAGGTTACGGAAGGCTCACCGTCTACATCGGCGCAGCGGCCGGAGCGGGAAAGACCTATGCAATGCTTGATCGCGCGCACCAGCTGCGCGCGGACGGTGTTGATGTGGTGGTGGGCTTCGTCGAAACGCATGGGCGGAAGGAAACGGCAGCGCTCCTCGACGGTTTGGAGGTCATCCCGCCGAAAGTCGTTGCGGTTAACGGGATGACCTATCGCGAATTCGACCGCGATGCGCTTATCGCGCGAAAGCCTCAGGTCGCATTGATCGACGAGCTCGCGCACACCAACGCGCCCGGCTCGATTGCGCCCAAACGCTTCTATGACGTGCTGGCCGTCCTCCGCGCAGGCATCGACGTAATGACGACGCTCAACGTCCAACATCTCGAAGGCTTGGGCGACACGGTCTTGCGGCTGACCGGAACGATCGTCCGGGAAACGCTGCCCGACGGAATCCTGACGCTCGCCGACGAGGTGATCCTCATCGACGTCACGCCCGAGACGCTGCGCCAGAGGTTGCGCGACGGCAAGATCTATCCGCCCGAACGCTGTGAGGCGGCGCTCGCGAATTTCTTTCGCACGGAAAATCTCTTCGCCCTGCGCGAGCTTGCACTCCGCGAGGCGCTCCGGGCTCGCCACCGCGAACGAATAACGTCGCCCTTCGAGCGAATTCTACTGGCAGTCGGTTCGCGCGAGGTCGATCTCACCATGGTCCCGCGCGCGGGCAAGATCGCGGCGCGTCTTGCGATTGAGTTTGCGATCGCTCACGTCAGCGCACCGCACGACAAAGTGGACTCTGTGATCGTCGAAAAGCTCCGGACCGAAGCGCGTAAGACCAACACGGAGTGGATCGAACTCGTTGCCGAAGACGTTCCGAAGGCATTGCTCGACGTGGCCCGGTCGCGCCCCGAAACGACGATCGCAGTGGCGGGAACGAAGCGCGCATCCCGTTGGCCGCAGCGTCCGGCATTTCCGCGCAGACTGCTCGATGCCGGAGCTCGCGAGCTGCTCGTTCTTCAGCCGCCCGGCAACGCAACAGATGCCTCCGTTAGCTCCGACGAGTAGCCGGTTAGCCGTCAAAGCGGGGGGCGCAGTCGTCCCGAACGCGGACCACGACTATTGCGGCTGTAATCCGTCCAGGGCGAGGTTAATCTCGAGTACGTTGATGCGCGGCTCGCCTAGAAACCCGAACGTTCTGCCCCGCACGTGCCGTGCCACGAGCGCACGAACCGCCGCAAGGCTCATTTGTCGCGCCTTGGCGACTCGCGGCGCTTGCCAGTACGCTGCCTCCGGCGTGATGTCCGGGTCGATGCCGCTGCCGCTGGAAGTTATTAAATCCATTGGCGGCGACCCGCTCGCATCGGGATTCTCCTTCTCCAGCGCGGCGATCGTCGCTCGGGTCGAATCGATCAGCTTCTTCGACGTCGGCCCAAAGTTCGTGCCGCCGGTTGCGGTGGGATCGTAACCTTTGCCGGCGGCCGACGGCCGGCCGTGAAAGTACTGCGGTTTTTTCCAGAGCTGACCGACGATGGCGGAGCCGACCGTCCTGCCGTTGATTGTGACTGGCGAGCCCTTGGCTTGCCAGGGAAAGATCAGCTGCGCAAACGCGGTCATCGCCAGTGGGTAGATCAGCCCCAACAGAATCACCGATACGACCGTTACGCGCAGAGACGTGCCCAGATGGCTAATCATACTTTTTGCGTTCCTAAGTCAGATGAAGCGCCGCAAGGATCATATCGATTACCTTGATGCCGATGAATGGCACGATGATCCCGCCGACGCCATAGAGCATCACGTTCTCGAAGAGAACGCGGTTGGCGCCCTTGGGTTCGTATCGTACGCCGCGTAACGCGAGCGGAATCAGGGCGACGATGATGAGGGCGTTGAAGATCACTGCCGAGAGGATCGCGCTCTGCGGCGTCGTCAAGCGCATGACGTTGAGCACGGCCATTGCAGGATAGGCGATCGCAAACATCGCCGGCAGAATAGCAAAGTATTTTGCTACGTCGTTGGCGATCGAAAAAGTCGTAAGCGCGCCGCGCGTCATCAAGAGCTGCTTGCCGATTTCGACGATCTCGATCAGCTTGGTCGGATCGGAATCGAGGTCAACCATGTTCGCGGCTTCTTTTGCGGCTTGCGTTCCGGAGTTCATCGCGACCCCGACGTCGGATTGAGCGAGCGCCGGCGCGTCGTTCGTGCCGTCGCCGGTCATGGCGACGAGCCGTCCCGAACCCTGCTCACGCTTGATGAGCTCCATTTTCGTCTCTGGAGTAGCCTCGGCTAGAAAGTCGTCGACGCCGGCTTCCTTCGCGATCGTCGCTGCGGTAAGCGGATTGTCGCCCGTAATCATCACCGTGCGAATCCCCATCGCACGCAGCCGGCTGAAGCGTTCCGTCATGTTCGGCTTCAAGATGTCCTTGAGATAGATGACGCCGACGATTAGCGTATTGCGAGCGAGCAACAGCGGCGTTCCGCCGCTGCGAGCGATGCGCTCGATCGTGGGAGTAAGCTCGCCGGACGGATTGCCGCCGGCCTCCCGTATCCAGGCGAGCACCGAATCCGGAGCGCCCTTGCGGATTTTCGTTCCATCGGCGAGGTCGAGGCCGCTCATGCGCGTGTAGGCGCTGAATGGAACAAAAACGGATCCAGCCGGCGCCTCGCCGTCGCGCGCGCCCGTCTGCTGCGCGAGCGCGACGATCGAACGTCCCTCCGGAGTTTCGTCGGCCAGCGAGGAGAGGTAGGCGATGCGAGCCGCATCGCGCGCATCGATCCCGGGGGACGTCATGATCTCGACGGCCTGGCGATTGCCCAGCGTGATCGTTCCGGTTTTGTCGAGCAGGAGCGTATCGACGTCGCCGGCCGCTTCGACGGCGCGACCGCTCATCGCCAAGACGTTGCGCTGCATCACGCGATCCATGCCCGCTATGCCGATTGCCGAGAGCAGCCCCCCGATCGTCGTCGGAACGAGGCAGACGAGCAACGCGATGAGAATGGTGACGCTTTGGTGCGTGTGGGCGTAAAGCGAAAAAGGAGCCAGCGTGGCAACCGCAATCAGGAAGATGATCGTCAGCCCGGCCAGCAAAATGGAGAGCGCGATCTCGTTGGGAGTCTTCTGCCGCTGCGCGCCCTCGACCAGGCGAATCATGCGATCGAGGAAGCTTTCGCCCGGATCTGCCGTTACGCGCACGACGATGCGATCGGAGAGCACGCGCGTGCCGCCGGTCACCGCGCTGCGGTCGCCGCCTGACTCGCGAATGACCGGGGCCGATTCGCCCGTTATCGCCGATTCGTCGATCGTCGCGGCGCCTTCCAGCACGTCCCCGTCGGCGGGAACGATTTCGTCTGCTTCGACGACGAACCGGTCGCCTTTGCGCAAGCTGGTGCTTGCGACGCGCTCCTCGGTGTCGTCGGCACGCAGCAGCCGTGCGAACGTGTCCGATTTCGTGCGACGCAGCGTCTCGGCTTGGGCTTTGCCTCGCCCTTCGGCGACGGCCTCGGCGAAGTTTGCGAAGAGCACCGTAAACCAAAGCCACGCGGCGATCGCAAAATCGAACCCCGGCGAGCCGCTGTGCCGCAAGAGATCGCGAAGGAAGAATATCGTCGTTGCCGCTGCACCGACCTCAACCACGAACATCACCGGGTTGCGCGCCTGCCAGCGAGGATCGAGTTTTGCAAATGAGTCCCGGAAGGCGCGGGTTAGAATCGGCCGATCCAAGAGTGGACGCGCTTTCGGACGTCGCTCCAAGCGCCGCTGACTAAGCATTAATGACCATCCCTAGAAGGTTTTTCCTTGCAGCATGAGCAGATGCTCGACGATCGGTCCAAGCGAGTCGGCGGGTAAGAACGTGAGCGCTCCGACGATCACGATCACGCCGATGAGCAGCGCGACGAAGATGCCCGAGTGCGTCGTGAAGGTACCCGAACCTTCGGGAACCGACTTCTTGCCGGCGAGCGCTCCCGCCAGCGCGAGCGCCGGCACTGCGACCGCGAACCGGCCGAACATCATGTTAACCCCGGTGAGCAAGTTGTAGAAAAGACTCGGACCCAAACCCGCAAAAGCAGAGCCGTTGTTCGCGTTGGTTGATGTAAAGGCGTAAAGGATCTCCGAAAATCCGTGCGGGCCGCCATTATTGAGCGTCGCCAAGCCGGCCGGCAGTACCGCCGCAATGGCGGTTGGCACGAGGCAGAGTACCGGCGTGACGAGCGCGGCCAGAATCGCAAACTGGACTTCGCGGCGTTCGACTTTCTTCCCGAGGTATTCGGGAGTTCGCCCAACCATCAGACCGGCAATGAAGACCGTCAAAACCACGAACACGATCATGCCGTAGAGACCGCTTCCGACGCCGCCGAAAACGATCTCCCCGAGCTGCATGTCGACCAACGGAATGAGGCCGCCGAGCGCCGTAAAGGAGTCGTGCATGGAGTTCACCGCACCGCACGAGGTGTCGGTGGTGACCGTTGCAAACAACGCCGACGCCGGAATGCCGAACCGGCACTCTTTGCCCTCCATGTTTGCGCCGGCGACGCCCAGCTGATGGACGATTGGGTTCCCGGCCGCCTCGGCCCAGTACGCGACGGCGAAACCCGCGAAGAACAGAAGTGCCATCGCCGTAAAGATCGCCCAGCCTTGGCGCGTGTCTTTGACCATCTTGCCGTACATGTACGTTAGCCCGGCCCCAAGCGAGAAAATCAAGAGCAACTCCACGAGGTCGCTCAATGGCGTCGGGTTCTCGTTCGGCGACGCCGAGTTGGCGTTGACGAATCCGCCGCCGTTGGTGCCGAGCTCTTTGATGACTTCCTGCGAGGCCATCGGGCCGTTGGTGATTGTCTGCGCGAAACCTTCGATCGACGTTACGCTTTGATACGCGTGAAAGTTCTGCGGAACGCCTTGCGAAACGAGAAAGAGCCCGACCACGATCGAGATCGGAAGCAGAACGTAGAGCGAACAGCGCGTGAGATCGACCCAAAAGTTGCCGAGGGTCTTGACGTTGGTGCGCGCCAGACCGCGAACGACCGCAACGGCGAGCGCGATGCCGACCGCAGCCGAGACGAAGTTATGCCAGGCCAGGCCCGCCATCTGCGAAAGATAGCTCATCGCGGTTTCGCCTGAGTAGAACTGCCAGTTCGTGTTTGTGGTGAAGCTGACTGCGGTGTTCCACGCCAAGTCCGGCGTCATATTGTCGACGTGCGCGGGATTGAACGGCAGCCATTTCTGCGTGCGCAACAAGATGTAGAGATAACCGAGACCGATCAGCGAAAAGGCGAGCATCGAAAGCGCGTAGACGTACCACGTCATCTCTTCGCCCTCGCGAACGCCGCAAAGTCGGTAGATCCGCTTTTCGACCGGCACCAACACGGGGCTGAGCCAGGTGCGCCCGCCTTCGAAGACGCGCGCCATGTACAAGCCCAGCGGCTTGGTCAGCGCAAGAACGATGAGAAAGAAGACGAGAGCCTGTGCCCATCCGATCGCGGTCATCTAGAACCTCTCCGGCCGCAGCATGGCAAAAATGAGATAGGCCAGCCCGGCAACGGTAAGTACGAGGCCGAGCGCGTCATCGAAGCCCATCGCCTATACCTTCTCGCAACCGAGCACGTAAAGGTCGAGGACGACGAAACAGACGATTGCCAGCACGACGATTCCAATCTCTAGGAACACGCGTTCAGCATAGCCGACGCTAGGCACGCGTGCCACCCGTCGTTTGGATGATCCGAAAGGATAGCCGGATGGATGATCCGAGTGACGGCTGCTAGATTTGCTCGTTGGGTTCTATAATGGCAGCGCCATGAATCGAACAACGCTTTTCGCCGGAGCGGCTCTCGTTTGGGGACTCGCCGCCGGCGCCGGGGGCGCGAGCGCTCAAACGGCCTCGCCTTCCGCTTCGCCGATCGCCTCGCCGTCGCCAACGCCGAGCGCGCCCAGCGACCCGTGCGGGTCGCTCCTCTCAATCGTGAATCGTCCTACGGTCTCTACGGGCGTCTGCACGGTGCGGCCCGGCCATTTTCTCCTCGAGAACGGCTATACGAACACGACGTTCACCGGATTCGGAGGCGGAAGCAATGCGATTTACCCGCAGTCGGTGCTCAGAGTCGGTATCGCCGAGCCTCACCTCGATTTTGAGTTCGGTTTTCCGAGCGCCGAAACGTCGTCGGTCGGCGGACCGCGAGTGAGCGGATCGAGCGATGTGACGCTTGCGACGAAATACGAACTCGGCTTCAACTCGAACGCCGACTGGGGCGTGTACGGCGCGATTACTTATCCGACCGGGAGTCACGCCTTTACGGCCGGCAACACCGAGTTCACGGGCGATTTCAATGGGGCCTACACGATCAATTCGGAGTTCAGCCTCGCGGGTACGCTTAGCTTCAACGCATTGAGCGCAGCAAACTCGGTCGGCGCGTTCCAGTCGTATTTTGCCTTCATTCCGAGCTTGGAGCTCAGCGCAGCGCTGCCGGGAGGCCCGTCTCAGATTTCGGCGGAGTATGCCTATTTCTCCGCAGCGGGCCCGGGGCTTGGCTCAAAAAACCTTTTCGACTTCGTCTACCAGCGCGATTTTGGCGGCCACCTGCAGTTCGACGTCGAGTACGGCTTCTCGCCGACGGTAATAAACGGGCAGAAACAGCATTACGTGGGAGCCGGGCTCTCCTTCATGAACTAGCCTCACGAACCAGCTGGCGAGCGGGAAAAACATAGCGTCCGCCTAACGGCGCACGCTATGAGTACTACCGTCAATATCGGGAACACCGGCTTTATGCTGCTCTGCGCGAGCCTGGTCATGCTCATGACTCCGGGGCTCGCGTTTTTCTATGGTGGGCTGGTCCAGCGCAAGAACGTGCTTACCATCATGATGCAGAGCTTTATGTCGCTCGGATGGACGACCGTTATCTGGTTCGCGTTCGGCTACTCAGAAAGTTTTGGGGCGGACTGGCACGGCATCATCGGCAACCCGGGGACGTACGCCTTCTTACGGGGAGTGACGCTGCATACGATGTTTACCGGGAACGATGCCGCCATCCCGCTCGTCGCGCACATCGCGTATCAAATGATGTTTGCGATCATTACGCCTGCGTTGATTACCGGCGCGTTTGCTAATCGCGTAACGTTTAAAGCGTACTTCCTGTTTTTGACGCTCTGGCTGGTCTTCGTCTATTTTCCATTCGTACACATGCTGTGGAGTCCCAATGGCCTGCTCGCGACGTGGGGAGTGCTCGATTTCGCGGGTGGTCTCGTGGTGCACGCCTCGGCCGGTTTTGCGGCCCTAGCGTCGGTGCTCTACGTCGGAAGGCGCCACGTTGTTGACAACAAACCGCATAACGTTCCTTTGATCGCACTCGGCACCGGTCTGCTTTGGTTCGGGTGGTACGGCTTCAACGCCGGATCCGAGCTTCGCGTCGACTCGGTGACGGCCTCCGCATTTCTCAACACCGACATCGCAGCCTCGTTCGCGGCAATTACGTGGCTCTTCGTCGAATGGGCCCGCGGACGTCAGCCGAAATTCGTGGGTTTGTTGACCGGCGCGGTCGCCGGCCTCGCAACGATCACCCCGGCCGCGGGCTACGTTTCGCCCACGACGGCGGTGATCATCGGAGTCGCCGCGGGCGTCGTCTGCTACTTTGCAGTCACTCTCAAGAATCAGCTAGGCTGGGATGATGCGCTCGACGTTTGGGGCGTACACGGAGTCGGTGGATTCTTGGGCATCGTCCTGCTCGGAGTCTTTGCGTCCACGTTGTGGGACCCCAACGGTGCGAACGGCCTCCTTCGCGGGAATCCCGCCTTTCTCGGTAAGCAGTTCGTCGCGGCCGTGGTCTGCAGCAGCTGGGCTTTCGTCTTTACGTATGCGATGCTGTGGTTGATCAACTTCGTGACTCCCGTCAAGGTGGATGAGGTTGCCGAGGAGCACGGGCTCGACGTGGTACTGCACGGTGAGGAGGCCTATCCGCTTGGGATCTGACCGGATAGTCCGTTAGGACGGTGCCGCAGCAGCGGTGACCCTCGTATAATTGCACTCTGGTGCCCTGGCTGAACGCGGTCATCTTCCTGGCGCTGCTCCTGGTAGCGGCTTCGCCGCTCGCGCGGTACTTGCATGCGGTATTCGAAGGGCGTCTGCGCCTGTGGGGCGAGTCGGCCCTCCATCGATGCTGCGGCATCGACCCCAGCCGGGAGATGGGATGGGCCGAGTATGCTCGCGCCGCGATCGCGCTATCGCTCGTCACGACCTTGGCCGCGTACGCAATCATGCGCACGCAGCAGTGGCACGGACACTTCTTCAATCCACAAGGTTTTCCGAACGTCGCTCCGTGGATAGCGTGGAACACCGCAGTCAGCTTCGTCACGACGACCGACTGGCAGTTTTACTCCGGCGAAAACACCATGAGCTATCTCTCGCAGATGGCGGCACTGGCCTGGCTCAATTTCGTGGCCGGCGCGATCGGCTTGGCCGCGGGCGTTGCCGTCATTCGAGGCTTCGCGCGTAGAAGCAGCGCGACGCTCGGGAACTTCTGGGTCGATTGCGCGCGAAGTCTCTTTTACGTCTTGCTGCCGCTATGCGCGCTCTTCGGGGTACTCTACGCGTCGCAGGGCATACCGCAAAACTTCTCGCGCTACCTCGCGGTAACTAGTGCCGAAGGCTTCACGCAGAGTATTACCGGCGGCCCGATCGCATCGCAGGAAGCGCCGAAACTGCTGGGCGGCAATGGCGGCGGCTTCGTCGGCGCAAACTCGGCATCGCCTAACGAAAACCCCAACGGCGTCTCGAATCTACTCGAACTCTTAGCCATCTGGCTGATCCCCGCAGCCTTTCCACTGCTCTTCGGCCGGATGACCTGCAACGCGCGTGCGGGAGGAGCGCTCCTCGTCGCTATGCTGATACTCGGCGTCGGGTCGTTTGTCGGAGCGCAGCTCTCCGAACAGGCTGGAAATCCAATCGTGCACGCCATGGCAGTTCACGGCGGTAACATGGAGGGCAAAGAGGTACGGTTTGGTGTCGCCAACGCCGGGCTCTCACTTGCGGTTGCAACCGACTCGGGAACGGGATCCTCGAACTTTGCGTACGATTCGCTTACTCCGATCGGAGGATTCTTTGCGCTGCTGAATCTCGAGCTGGCGGAGATCATCTTCGGCGGCGTGGGCAGCGGCCTCTACGGAATGTTGGCTTTTGCGGTCGTCACCGTCTTCTTGGCGGGTCTGATCGTGGGACGAACCCCCGAGTACCTCGGAAAGAAGATCGAACGGCGAGAAGTGCAATTTGCGATGCTCGCCCTGCTCATCTTTCCGTCCATCATCCTTTTTGCGACCGCCGTCGCTGTCCTCGTCCCGCAAGGCGCGGTGACGCTTGGGAACTCCGGGCCGCACGGCTTCACCGAGATCCTTTACGCGTTCGCGTCGAGTGCGGCAAACAACGGATCGGCCTTTGCCGGTCTCGGACCTAACGTCTTCTACGAAATCGCAACCGGATTGATAATGCTCGGCGGCCGGTTTTTGGTGCTGGTTCCAACGCTCGCCCTCGCCGGGTCTCTGGCGTCAAGACCTACCAACGACCTTTCGCATGCGGGAACGTTTAGAACGGACGGTTCGCTCTTCGTTGTGCTGCTGATCGGCGTGATTCTATTGGTCGGCGCTTTGACGTTTCTTCCGGCCGATCTGCTCGGGCCGATCGTCGAGCATTTCGAGCTCCAGCGGGGCATGACGTTCTAGACGGATCTCCGGCTCTCAACGGCGCGTTTTATCGTCGGAGTGACCGTGAAGCTGGCTGCGGTCAACGTGGCTAGCGCGACGGCAAAGGTTGCATCGATAATTGCGCTGCGGTATGCAACACCGGGCGGAATCGCCAGTGCAAGCGCCAGCGATAGCGCGCCTCGCATTCCCGCGACGCGGATTACGTCTATCCACTCGCGCGGATACGGGCAGGGCAAGAGCAGCCCCGCAACTGCGACCCGAGCGACGGCGATCGCGACGATGCAGGCCACCACGAAAAGCGGTTCCTGCGCAACCCGGCCGATCTCCAAGGCGGCACCGACCAAAAAGAAGACCAACACGTTTGCGAGCAGGGCTGCAAGGTCCCAAAAACGGTTGACGCCATCCGCGATCCGCAGCGTGATCCAGGAGCGCTCGTAATATCGTAGCGCGATGCCGAACGCAATGGTCGCGAAGATGCCGGAAAGCCTCAGAGAATCGGCCGCAAAATAGGCGCCGTACGCACAGATAATGGTCGCGCCTATTTGCATCGCGGCGTCCGGCCGGCGTCGCAGCACGTTCGCCAGGACGAAGGCGACGGCGATGCCCAACGCGATTCCCCCGGCGGCTCCGACGAGCGTGCCGATCGCCACTAGTGCAATCGCGCCCCGGCTCGCGACTCCCAACGCCAGCGCAACGAGTACGCTGCGGTAGAGCACGACGGCCACCGCATCGTTGAAGAGCGATTCGCACTCGACGATCGTTACCAACGTCTTCGGGACTCTCAATCGTCGAAAGATCGCCACGACCGCGATCGGATCGGTCGCGCTGAGAATCGCGCCGGCGAGCAGCGCGGGTCCCAGCGGCACTCGCACGATAGAGAGCGCGCCGGCAACGAGCCCCGCGGTCAACAATACGCCCGGCCCGGCGAGTGTTGCAATCGCGACCCATTGGCGCACGATTGCTCGATAGTTCAGATTCCACGCCGCCTCGAAGAGTAGCGCCGGAAGAAACACGTACAGCGTGGCGTGGCCGAAGGCATACGTTAGACGCCCGGGCTCGATGAGACCGTACGCGACGCCGAGTGCGACGACGATCAGAATCTGCCAGATCGTCACGGGCTAGCGAATCACTAGTGCGTATGGGTAAAATTGCCTACGGGAGCCAGGCGGCGAATTCGCTCGATCGCCTGACGCATGCCGATCGGCGTATGCGGACGGCCAACCGCTTCGAAGTAAACGGCCGGATCGATGTTGAGCGTGCGCGTCTGGACCATCGCAACGGACTCCTCGGATAAAAACGCCTCCATCGCCGCGACTTCCTCTTCGTCGTCGGTGACGCCCGGATGGGTAAGAAGGTTCAAGCTCACACGCAGACCGCGCGAGATCGCCATCCGTACCGATCCCAAGACTTCGGCAAGATCGTATCCCCGCGGTCGATAGTACGCCGCGTAAACGCGGGGGCGAAACGAGTTGAGACTGACGCGTACCGCCTGCAAACCAGCGTTGATGCAGCGCTCGAGCGCCGCCGGCAGGCTTGCGTTCGTGTTGAGGTTGACGGTTCCGTTCGCGCATTTGGCACGAATTCGTTCGATGGCCCGCTCGATCGCGATCGAGCGCAGGAGCGGTTCGCCTTCGCAGCCTTGACCGAACGAGACGATCCCGTCCTCGACCCGCTCGAGATGATCGATCGCAACCTCTGCCAGCTCTTGCGAGGCGGCCTCGTCGGCGATGCGTGTTTGCGGCGAAGGGACGCCGGCGTCCGGTTCTTGTTCGGAGATGCAACCGATGCAACGCGCGTTACACTTCGGAGATACCGGCAACGCCGCCTCGCCGCATTGCAAGAAAACGTTCTGCGCGGTAAAGCAGCCGTACTCGAGCGAGCAGAGCGCAACCTGCTGCAGCACGCGATTCTGCGGCCGGTACGCCAGCCGCCGTGCGATGAGCGCTTCGAGTTCGCCTTGCCCGAAGCTGCGCGGTTCCCACGTCTCCCCCTCGTCCGTCCGCATCGCCGCGACGTGTAATCGATCGTCCACGACGCAGGCGAACGTGTAGCCGAACAGGGGCAGGGCCGGCGCGCCCCGCTTCGCGACATACGCCGGCAGGAGCAGACGCGTGTACCCCGACGGTAACGCAACGGCCATCGCTGTGCGCCCCGCTATCGGCCCGATTGTCGTCAGCGGGCGACGCTTCGGCAAGAGCATCTCGAGCGTCGCATCGGGAGCGGGCACCAACTCGTCGAGCGTCGCCTCGCGCACTATTCCGCCGTCGGAAAATGGAACGAGCCGCGCATCGTATGAGATCGCGCCGCCTTCGTCGCACGAGGCCAAACCAACGGCGTTTCCGCTACGGCATGACACGGACGCCAACGTTCACCTCCGTATCGAAGACACGTACCGCCGGGCCGATCAAGTGCGCCGCTCCGGACTCGTCAAACTCGACGACGAGCCTTCCGCCCGGAACGAAGACCTCTACAGGCGATACTGCGAGCTTTTTGTTGACCGCGACCGCAGCACAGGCTACCGCTCCTGTTCCGCACGCCTGCGTCAATCCCACCCCACGCTCCCAGTTAAGAACGCGCAACGAGCCGTTCGCAAGCGCGGCCAGATGCACGTTGGTGCCGTTCGGAAAAGCGGGATCGTTCTGATACCCTGTCGCCAGCCCGTTAAGATCGGGCGCATCAATGTTGCTTTCGAAGATGACGACGTGCGGATTTCCCAAATCGACGAAGGTCGCGGGCGGCATTGAAAACGGCGTGCCTGACGCGATTCGCGGGCGTCCCATAGCGACGCGAACCAAATATTCGGGTTCGCGGGCAACGATCTCGGTGCGAACGATCCCGGCATCCGTTTCGAATGCGATGCTATCACCGTCGCCCGATTCGTCGAGCCAGCGAGCGGCGCAACGGATGCCGTTGCCGCACATCTCAGCTTCGGTTCCGTCGGCATTGATCGTGCGCATGCGCACGGCAGCCCGCTGCGACGTCTCGAGCAGAATCACACCATCGGCGCCGATCCCGGCGCGGCGGTCGCATGCCCAACGAGCGAAGGACGTTACGTCGCCCAGCGGCGTTGCGCGCGCGTCAACAACGACGAAATCGTTGCGCGCGCCGTGCATCTTCGTGACGTGCATTGGATTAATTAGAAGCCTCTCCCGCGCGCTTCGCAGACCATCCGAGCTTTTCCCTTACCGCGACTCCGACTGCTTGCGGTTCGATCCACAGCGTGGACGGCTCGCTGCGAAACCAGGCTCGCTGGCGGCGCGCGTATCGCCGCGTCGCCCGTTCGAGCAACGCGCGCAGCTCGACCTGCGTGCTCCAGCCACGCAAATATGCCCATGCTTGCGGATAGCCGACCGCATCGGCTGCAACTGCAGCGGAGCCGACTCGCTCCGCCTCCTCCACCAAGCCGCTCGCGATCATGTGCCCCGTGCGTCGAGCGATACGCCCGTCGACGAGCTCGCGAGGCAGGTCGAGAAAAACGAGCAGATGGGGGATGCATTCACTGGTCAGCGTCCGTTGGGGCCAATCTCTTAGCTTCGCCCCGGGCGCGGCGAGCGCGACCTCGAGTGCGCGGAGCACTCGGTACGTATCGTTCCTTCGCAAGGCGGCGGCGCGAACCGGATCGCGCTGCTGCAGCCAACCGTGGAGAAACTCCGGCGAATGAGTCAGCGCTTCGCGGGCTAGCCGACGGCGCAGCCCTTCGTCGTATTGCGGCGCGAGCGCCACTCCCCCGATGAGGGCTCGAATGTAGAAGCCGGTGCCGCCCGCGACTATCGCGCGTTTGCCGCGCCGCCAAATCGCTCGAAGCGCGGCCATCGCTTCATGCGCGTAGCGTGCCGCCGAGTAGCGCTCGTGCGGATCCAGAAATCCTACCAGATGGTGTGGCACTTCGTCGAGTTCTCTTTGGGTCGGCGCGGCGGTGCCGATTTCCATGCCTCGATAGATTTGCCGAGAGTCGGCGCCGACGATCTCCGCATCAAACTCCCGCGCCAGCGCGATAGCCAGCTCCGTCTTCCCGCCGGCCGTTGGACCGGCAATGATTAGGACGCTCGGGGTCTGCCTATTAGGCTCTTCAGACACGTTTGAACATGCGCGCGATGTCGTCGTGGCCGAGGCGGATCATGGTAGGGCGCCCGTGGGGACAGTGCATCGGGTTTTCGCATGCTCGCAGTCGTTCTACCAGCGTTTGCATCTCGTCGGCTTCGAGCCGTTCGCCCGCAACGGTAACCGAATGGCAGGCGAGTGACGCCCAGACGCGCTCGCGAACGTCGCGCTGTTTGGGTTCGTGGCTCAAGTTATCGATGAATCCGGCGAGATCGAACGCGTGGGCACCGTATCCCGCCGGGGTAGCGACGATTCGATAGGTGCGCTCGCCGAAGGGCTCGATCTCGAGTCCGCCCTCGCGTAAGAACTCGATCGCTCGATCGAGCACCGCGCTGCGTTCGGGATCGAGCTCGACGACCTGCGGAACGAGCAGCGGTTCGCTCGAGCCGTGGCTTTGCGCGGAGGCTACGATCGCTTCGTAGGCGATGCGCTCGTGGGCCGCATGCTGATCGACCAAAAGCAGCGCCTCGGCGTCGGCTGCAAGAACGAACGTGCGGTTGAGTTGCGTGATGATGCGCAGGCCGCCGCCCGCACCGGCTCTTGCCTCCTCGGGCGAGTCGTCGAAGAGCGCGAACGCGCGCGGACCGTTGCCGGGAGTGGCGAACGAGAGGGCTTCGCGCGCGCCTCCGATCTGTTGCGAAAACCGCATCTTCGCGTGATCGCTCAGCGTCGCGGCGATCGCCCGGCGCACGACGCTGAAGACTTGGTTGCCGTAACGTAACCGCACGTCGCTTTTGGTCGGATGGACGTTTGGGTCGACGTGATCGGGCGGAAGGTCGAGATAGATGACCCCATATGGATGGCGCCCAGTCATCGCAAAGGTCGAATATCCGCTCGCCCACGCGCCGGCCAAAATGCTGCTGCGCAGTAGCCGGCCGTTGACGAAGAGCACCTGCATCCTTCGGTCGGGCCGATCGTTCCCCGGGGCGCTGACGTAACCGCGCAATCCTCCCGCGAGCATCCGCGCGGCGTCGCCGTCGAGTGGAATGAGGTTCTGCGCAGACTCACGTCCAAAAACCATCGCGAGCCGCTCGCGCTCGTTGCTGCTCGCCGGCATCACCCAAACCTCTTTGCCGTTGTGGCGCAAGGCGAAAGTGCGCTCGGGATAGGCCAGTGCAAACGTAGAGAGCCATGCTGAAAGGCGATTGAACTCGGCGCTCGGTGAACGCAGGTACTCGCGTCGGACCGGCACGTTTTCGAAGAGTCTTGCGACCCGCACGCCGGTGCCGACCGGTGCCGCGGCGGGTTCGACGACGCCGACCGCTTCGCCGTGCGCGTCGATCCGCGCCCCGATCGGGCGATCCGCTTCGCGCGAAACGATTTCCGTCCGCGCGACCGCGGCGACGGAGGCCAATCCCTCGCCGCGAAAGCCGAGCGAAGCAATCGATTCGAGTTCCTCGGCCGTTCGCAGCTTGCTGGTCGTATGCCGTCGCAGTGCGAGCGATAACTCCCCCGCGGCAATTCCCCCGCCGTCGTCGATAACTTCGATAAGATCGAGCCCACCGCGCTCGACGTTGACGGTGATACGTTGGGCGCCCGCGTCGATGGCGTTCTCAACGAGTTCTTTTACAACCGACGCCGGACGATCGATAATCTCACCCGCAGCGATCTGACCGATCGTCACCGCATCGAGTTCGCGAATGCTTGCCACGACGAGCAGTTCGCGGCTTGGGGTTGACAAAGCCTCGGCCGGGAGTATCCTGGTTAAGGATTCCTCGTTAGGTGAGGCGTCTGCATGAAGAGATGCCGCTGCCCGGAAAGGTCGAGAGACCCCAACGGGTAACCAGACTCCGCCGAATCAAGGCGAAATCTAATGCGGCTGGCCCTTCGCCCTTCGAGTCCGCTCAGGCTGATACGGAAGGGAACGGGACCTAAGTTGTGCAGTGCTAAAGCTCGACACTGAGGGAGTTGGCGCGGCCCGCCGCGCGGAGTTTCTCAAACTGTCGGCCTGCGAGGAGCAGCGACAGTTTTTTTATTTTTAACAGAAAGGGGGTGAGGCAACGCGGTGGACGACGGGCCAAGTAATACTTTGTACGGGCGGCTCGCGATAAGCGAGTTCGCTTGCTGCTGCGCTCGTTGGTCGCGCGCGGCGGATTTCTAAAAACGGGAGATAGGTGTCATGAAGAAGGTACTGGCATTTCTGGTCGGCATTCTCGGCCGAGTCCGGCTCGCGAGGGAAGCGGTCCACGACGATTCGCTTCGCGCAAATCAAGGTCAGGATTCAAGCCGAACCTTTAGCTTTTGGCGAGCCCTCGTCAGTTAGCGGCGAGAGACGACGAGCGGATTATGGCGTCGGCCTCCCCCAGGCGCATTGCCCGCCCGAACGTTTGGCGTTCGGTCGTCATGTTTTTGTCCATCATTGGGCCCGGCATCATCACCGCCAATGCCGACAACGATGTCGGCGGCATCTTAACCTATTCGCAGGCAGGGGCCCAGTTCGGCTATTCGCTCCTCTGGCTGCTGATTCCGATGGCGATCGCAATGATCGTAGTACAGGAGATGTGCGCCCGGATGGGCGCGATTACTGGAAAAGGCTTAGCCGACCTGATTCGAGAGAACTTTGGAGTCAAGGTAACCTTTTGGTGTCTTCTTCTCTTCGTGCTGAGCGACGTCGGAAACACCGCTACAGAATTCGCAGGGGTGGCCTCTTCGGCGCCGATCTTCGGAGGCTATCTACAAGTTCCAAATGCCGAAGCGTTCAAAATCGCAATGGTGCTGGGCGCGGCGATTTTCGTTTTTCTCACGGTTACGCGGGGAACCGCGAAGAGCCTCGAACGCATCTTCTTCGTATTATGTTTCGCCTATGTGGCCTACATCGTCAGCGCGTTTCTAGTGCACCCGAACTGGAACGATGTGCTGCGTCAGACCGTAGTTCCTCACTTTAGCGCGTCGAAAGCCTACGTGCTGATGATCGTTGCGGTCATCGGAACGACTATCTCGCCGTGGATGCAATTCTACATCCAAGCTGCCGTCGTGGACAAGGGAGTGCGCGAAGCCGATTACCCGTATTCTAGAATCGACGTGGCAACCGGCGGAATTTGGGCGAGCGTCATCGCATACTTTATCATCGTTTCGTGCGCCGCGACGATCTACGTTCACAACCTTCACGCCGCCCAGCCCATAGTCGTCAGGGACGTCGGTGACGTCGCCATCGCGCTGCAGCCACTTGCAGGGAAGTTTGCCGCATTGCTCTTCGCGTTAGGCTTGCTCAACGCCGCGGTCTTCACTGCCTCGATTCTGCCGCTCTCTACCGCCTATTACGTGTGTGAGGCCTTCGGGTTCGAGCGAGGTGTGGATCACCGCTTTCGCGACGCGCCGATCTTCTATTCATTATACCTGGCGCTCATCGTGATCGGCGCCGCCATCGTCATCTCGCCGGGCGCCCCGCTGCTCGCCATCATCTTTTATTCGCAAGTGTTCAATGGCACGCTCTTACCGATCGTTCTCGTACTGATGTTGCTGCTCATCAACAATAAGCGATTGATGGGCGCGTGGACGAATAACCTCGCCTTCAATATCATCGCATGGTCGACCGTCGTCATCGTGGGCACGCTGACGCTCTTCTTTACCGTGCAGATCGTCTTTCCGTCGTTCTTCGGGTAGTGCCGTAGCACTAGCGCCGCGATCACTCCGTGTCCGGTGCAAGGTCGGCACCGATCACGAGCGCCGTCTTCGTGCCCGGGCGAATCGCTGCGGCAAAAGTTTTCGCGAGGGAAAGCGCGGCGGGAGAGTTGCCGACGACCACGCTTTGACGCTTCAGTTTCGTGTCGACGAAGGTCGGTACGTTCCAGCCGGCCCCGCGCAACGCGCCGACGATCGTTCGATCGAGTTCGAGATTGCCGCTTGCGTTTGCGACCAGCACCTCGTCCTGCGGCGGATCCCGTCGTCCGAAGAGCACCGTGCCGATCAGCTTGGCCCAGCGTTGATCGGCAAAGACTACCGACGCGTCGCCGACCCAACCGATCTTGCTCGGCAGCGTGAAGGAGCGGACGTTCTCGTCCGGCACATCCCGATAAACGGTTAACAGCGAAAGCAGCTGCGCGTTAGAGAGCGTCGTATTGACCTGCTTGCGCGCGAGCTTCATGATTTGCGGAAGCTTGGCCCAGTTTTGTGGCTCGCTCAGTTGGTCCATGATCAATTTAAGGACTTGTTGCTGCCGCTTCACCCGGCCGAAATCCGAGGCAGCATCGTGACGAAACCGAACGTAACCGGCAACCTGACTTCCGGTAAGGTGTTGCTGACCTTTTTGAAGGTGAATGTGAAGGTCGCCGTTATTGTCGTCGTAGTCCATCGTCTCGTCAATGTTGACATCCAACCCTCCGATCGCGTCCACCAGCGTCGCCGCACCCTCGGGCTGCAGCGCCACGATTGCGTCAATCGGAATCCCTCCCAAGAGCTTGCTGGTGACCTTCGCTGTGGCGTGCGCACCTCCGTAAGCGTACGCGGCGTTGATCTTGCTAAATCCGGCTCCGGGGACGGAGACCCAGGTATCGCGCGGGATCGATACGAGCGTCGCAGCACGGCGCGCGACGTCGAGGTGCGCGACGATAATCGTATCGGTCGTCGCTTCGTCGGATTGGTAGCCGAGAATTAATAGATTCAGTTTTTGCCGGCCGAAGGAATGCTGCGCGGTCTGCACGACGATCTGCTGCCGGACGGGCCCGCGAAGCAGCAAGAAACCGCCCGCGAGCGATGCGCCCGCCGCAATCACGATCGACACCACGCGAAACCACCATTTTTGCGACATGAAAATCCCCCAAACGAGCTACTCTCCGTGATCCCGTTCCTGCGGGTCTGGAGAGCAGGTTACAGCGTAAGAACTAGCTGATGGTGAAGGGGGGCGCCCGTTCTCCAATCGTGCACGGAACGGGCAGCAGTGCTTTGAAGGCGAGGCTTTCAAGGCGGCGAGATTCGACGTGCGCGGTGCCGTGCGCGGCTAGACTCGCAAACGTGCCCACGACGCGAATCACCCGCAGCGTCGTCTCCGCCAGCGCGCGCGCCGAACGCGCGATCGCATACGTGACCGTCAAACAGATCCCGGCATGAATCGCCAAACTGGTCCAGATCGGGCCGCCCAGCCAGACTGTTGCGCCGAACGGATGACCCCACACGACGAGCTGTTCGAGCGTCTCCATCACGTAAAGGATCGCAATTTGGAGAACGAAGACCGTCGGCAGCAGCCCCGTAATACGCCGGGGAATGGCTCGTCCGGCTAAGACCGCATGCGCTCTGCGAACCATATAGAGCGCCAGAAGCCCGATGCCCAAGAGCAGCGCCGGAATGATGTCGAGGTTGCTGTGGTCGGTGAAACTCCCAGTACCGAGCCAGCCTGCGTTTGACGCAAACTCGACGATCGGATCGGCGATAGCCGCCGCGATGACCGCAATCGTCAGGCCGAAGCCAAGCCGAATCGATGAAGTCATCGAGCCGCCCTTCCGTCGCCCTGCGAGCCATCCCTTCGCAGAATGCTCAGCGACGGCTCAGGATAGCAGCGGCAACTGACGCTCCGGCGGCGCGCGCTTGGAAAGTTTCTTTCGAAGCGGAACCCTCGCTTCGACGTCGGCCTGTCCCGACAAGGCGTCGGCGATCTCTTGTGCCCGCTCGACGACCGCATCGGGTAACCCGGCCATGCGTGCAACCTCTACTCCGAAGGAGCGCGACGAGCTGCCGGGCTGAACTCGATGCGAAAAAACCGGCGCGCCTCCGCGCGCGGTGTTCTCCACCGCGGTGATGTGATAGTTTGCTACCAAGCTCCAGTGTTCGCTGAGCGCGCACAGCTCGTGAAAGTGCGTTGCAAAGAGCACCAGCGGAGCTTGCGCTTCGAGTCCCAGCAGGAACTCGCAGATCGCCTGGGCGATTGCGAGTCCGTCCAAGGTGCCGGTGCCACGTCCGACCTCGTCGATCAAGAGCAACGAGCGCTCGGTGCTGCGCCGTAAAATATTTGCCGCTTCGGCCATCTCTAGATAGAACGTCGACTGTCCCGAAGCGAGATCGTCGCCTGCACCGATCCGCGTGAAGATCCGATCGATAACGCCGAGCTCCATTTTTTTTGCCGGCACGAAAGAGCCGATCTGCGCCATGATGGCGAGAAGCCCGCTTTGTCGTAAATAGGTGGACTTGCCGCCCATGTTCGGCCCCGTTAAGAGCATGAAGCGACGCTCGCCGACGCGCAGGTCGAGGTCGTTGGGTACGAATCTTGCGTGCAGAACGGCTTCCATGACCGGGTGACGGCCCTCCTCGATCGAGACTACGCTCGGTTCGACGAAGCTGGGGCGCACGTAGCCGCGCTCGGCCGCACACTGCGCGAGCGATGTCAGCACGTCGATCTCGGCGATCGCGCAGGCCGCCTCTGCGAGTCTTTCAGCGCGCTCGGCGACGCGTTCGAGCAACGCCTCGAAGAGCCGGCGCTCGAGCCGCTCTTGCCGCGTTTGCGCGGTAGAAATGGCGAGTTCGAGCTCCTTTAACTCGGGCGTAACGTAACGCTCCCCGCTCGTCAGCGTTTGCTTTCGTACGTACTCAGGGGGCAGAACACCGGTATAGCTTCGGCTGACCTCGATCGCGTAACCGAACGGGCTGGCGTACTTCACTTTGAGCGTCTTGATGCCGGTCCGTTCGCGTTCGCGCTGTTCCAGCTCGGAGAGTCTCGAACGAGCGTCCGTGCGAAGGGCGACGCACTCCGCAAGCTCGGCGTCGGCCTCCGGCCGAATCGCACCTCCATCACCGATCTGCGCGGGAGGCTCGTCAACGAGCGTTTGCCGTACGTCGTCGAGCACGTCGCCGAAATCGGCGATGCGTTCCAGCAAGGACGCGAATGCCGGCAACGCGGCCGCGCGCAGCGGTCGCAGGATTTCCAGCGTGCGGCGCAGCGAACCCAGATCGCGCGGGGTCGCGCGGCGAAAGCGAACCTTTTGAGCGATCCGCTCGAGGTCGAACGCGCCCTTGAGGATCTCACGGATAGCGTCGCGCCGAGCATGCTCGGCCAAGAGCGCTTCGACACCATCTTGACGAACCGCGATGGCCGCTCGATCGACGAGCGGCGCCAGTATCCAGCGTGCGAGCATTCGCGATCCCATCGAGGTCTCGCACGCATCCAGCGTTGCGAGGAGCGTGGCTCGAGGATTCTGTCCTTGCGCGCGGGTCAGCTCGAGATGTTTGCGCGTCGCGGGGTCGAGCACCAAGAACTGGTGCCGGCGATAGAGCGTTGGAGCGTCGCGGCGACGTTCGCCGTTGGTAACGCCGGTGCGGCTGACGAATGCCGCAAGCGCTTCGAGGGCCCGGTGGATCGCCAGCGATTCGTCGATCGAAAAGCCCGCGAACGTCTCGCGCGCGCACGCTTCAACTACGCCCAGACTCGGCGTTGCAAGACGCGCACCGATGGACTCGACCGCGGTTGCGATGGTGGCACGCAGGTCGGCCGGGACGTCGGCAACGATTTCGGCGGGTCCGATCCGTGCCAGTTCGGCCAAGAGCTCGTCGTACGCGTCATCCCCGGCGATCGCGGTGGCGGCCGTATAGCTCGTCGAAACATCGGCGTGAGCGAGCGCGAGCGTCTCGCCAACCGCGGCCACCGCAGCCAGATAGTTATTCTGCTTGCCGTCGAGAAGCTGCTCCTCGATCAGCGTGCCGGGCGTTACCAACCGTACGACGTCGCGGCGCACGAGACGGTTGGGCTGCGGAACTTCGAGCTGCTCGGCCAAAGCAACGATGAATCGCTGCTGCACGAGCCGCGCGAGATATCCGGCTAACGCATGGTGCGGCACGCCCGCCATCGCGACGCGCTGACCGCCGCCGGCCTCCTTGCTCGTCAGCGCGATTTGCAGCGCGCGCGCGATCGTCTCGGCGTCTTCGCCGTAGGCTTCGTAGAAATCGCCGACCCTCGACAGCAGGACCGCTTCGGGATGCTTCGTCTTCATCCCAAAGTACTGCTCCAACATCGGCGAGAACTTGGTCACGCCGATGGCTACATCGAGTACCGCTCGGCTCGCGCGACGACGCTTCCCGCGCATCCCCAGACGTGGGCGGTCTCTATCGCGATGTCGAGCCACGGCGTTCCAGCGTACGCGCGCGCATCTCCAGTAGCCACATCCGAGTAGTCGGGGGGCTTCGGCGCGACGATCGTCACGTTGTCCGGCGTTTTGGCTGCGAGCCGGCTTGCGTCTTTTTTGGAATCGCCCGCGATCAAAGCGCGCACGGTTCGACCGACCTTCGTTTGGTGATACTCGCGGGTCACGCGGTTTTGCGCATCCACCACGCGCGAGAAGCGCGCGAGGGCTGTCTCTCGAGGCACCTGTTCCCAGCTTGCGGCGGGCGTCCCTCGCCGGATCGAATAGATGAACGTAAACGCGTTTGCGAAGACTCCGCTCTCGACGTATCGGAGCGTCGCCTCGAAATCGTCCTCGGTTTCGCCGGGGAAGCCGACGATGATGTCGGTCGTAATCGCGCACTCGGGAAAACGGCTGCGAATCGATTCGACGACGTGTTGGAACTGCGCCAGCGTATACTTGCGGTTCATTCGCCGCAACATCGCGTCGCTTGCCGACTGGAGCGGGAGGTGGATCCGCGGATTGAGCTGTGGGACCGCGGCAAGGTCGTCGAGGATCTTTTCGCGGAAGTCCTTCGGATGCGGCGAGATAAACGTCAGGCGCTCGAGGCCTGGAAGGCGCGAAATCGCCCTGCAAAGGTCGCCGAAATCCGATCCATCGGCCGGGTCGCGCCACGCATTGACCGTTTGGCCAACGAGCATGATCTCACGAGCTCCTGAAGCGACGCGACCACGCACTTCCTCGATGATGGCAGCCTGTGGACGGTGATCGAATCGTCCCCGTACCTGCGGCACGATGCAGAACGTGCAATAGTACGAACAGCCGCGTTGCACGGTAACGAAGGCGCGCAGGTGCGAGAAAGCGTCCGGCAACCCATCCGGCGTGCCGCCCAGCGCGAAGTGCAGCATATTGTCGGTAGCGCCGTCAACCGGCCCGTTACGTATCGTGTCATCCTGAGCCTGTCGAAGGACGGGCTGCCAGGCCGCCAGCTGATCGCCGAGCTGCACCAGTTCCCGAGTCCCGAAGACCGCGTCGACGTGCGGCGCTCGCTGGCGCATTCGGTCGCGGTCCTGCTCGGCCAAACATCCGGTTACGATCAAACGCACTCCGCGCTCGGAGCTCTTCAGCGCCTTGAGGTGATTCATCCGGCCGTAAGCGCGCCGTTCGGCGCTGTCGCGCACCGTGCAGGTATTGAGGACGACGACGTCGGCTTCGTCCGGCGCGGAGGCGACGGTGTATCCGGCCGCGACTGCACGTTCGGCAATGTACCGGGAATCGGCTTCGTTCATCTGACAGCCGAAAGTCTCGATGTAGACGCTGGGCATGCTCGAAGAACGCCTTTCGCGAAATGAGCGGAATGCTCCACCCGGCGACGGTCGCAATCGTGGGACGGCCGAACGTCGGCAAAAGTGCGCTCTTCAACCGTCTGATCGGCCGCCGGCTCGCCATCGTCGAAGATACCCCGGGAGTTACCCGCGATCGGCTCTACGCTCTCTGCGATTGGCGAGGCTCGATCTTTAGCCTAGTCGATACGGCCGGCATCGATCCGGACGCCGATATGGCGCACGGCGCGGAGCTTGCCGACGCCACGCGGCGGCAAGCCGAAGCTGCCGCCGACGAATCCGACGTCATCGTTATGGTCGTCGACGCCCAGACCGGACTTCATC
Source organism: Vulcanimicrobiota bacterium (assembly GCA_963748875.1). Lineage (GTDB taxonomy): Bacteria > Vulcanimicrobiota > Vulcanimicrobiia > Vulcanimicrobiales > Vulcanimicrobiaceae > Cybelea. The sequence continues at coordinate 1,969,068 of CAVVKC010000001.1, read as the reverse complement.
CGCTCGACGACGACGTCGCGGGCATTCTGCGTCGCAAACGCAGGCCAATTGTGCTGGCGGCCAACAAAGCCGAGGCACCGAATGCTGCGGCCTCTGTGGTGGCCGAGTTCGGCGGTCTCGGTTTCGGTGAGCCCGTCGCGATTTCGGCAATCCACGGCGAAGGTACCGGCGATCTCCTCGATCGCATCGTCGAACTCTTGCCGCCACAGGTAAGTAGCGCGCAAGTCGACGGTGAGCTCGCATTGGCGGTGATCGGACGTCCCAACGTTGGAAAGAGCTCGCTGGTCAACGCGCTTCTCGGCGAAGAACGCACCCTCGTGTCGCAAAGCCCCGGCACGACGCGCGACGCGATCGACGCCGCGTTCGCGTGGCAGGGCCGACCCTTCCGCGTGGTCGACACCGCCGGCGTACGCAAGAAACCCGAAGCGCATGGGGCAATCGAGTACTACGCCGCCTTGCGATCGCTGGGCGCGATTTCCCGATGCGACATCGCCTTGCTCGTCTTCGATGCAATGACCGGCATCATGGCACAAGATCGCCGGCTCGCCGGCATCGCGCTCGAAGAGCGCAAGGGCCTCATTATCGTCGGTAACAAGTGGGACCTCGTCCGCGAGCAGGCCGGAGAGGTCAGCCAGAACGAGTTGGCGGGGGTGGTGCGGGAACTGATTCCGTTTGCCGGCTTCGCGCCGATCACGTTTCTCTCGGCAAAGACGCGGCGTCGTTTGGGAAGCCTCATGCCGGTCGTCAGCGAGGTTGCCGAAAACCTCGATCGGCGCATTCCCACCCCGCAGCTCAACAGCATCGTTCGCCGGACGGTTCTTGCCCATCCGCCGCCGGGCCACGCCGGTAAGGTTTTGCGGATTTACTATGCCGCTCAACCCGGGACCCATCCGCCGCTCTTCGTCTTTCACTGCAACGATCCCGATCTGGTGCAACCGCATTACAAACGCTTTTTGGAAAACACACTGCGGCAGCACTTCGATTTTCAAGGCGTTCCCTTGACGCTCCAGTTTCGCCCGCGCACAAGGGACGACGAGCGCTCGTGAGCGATGTCGGTCTGCCGGAGTCAACGGCGATTTTTCTGCTCTTGTTCCTGATCGCAATCCCGATTGCGGCGTTCGTCGGTGCCTTCCTCATCGGGTCGATTCCGTTCGGTTATCTCATCGGACGGCTCTTCTATCGCACGGACATTCGCAATCAAGGTTCTGGAAACATCGGCGCGATGAACGCGCTGCGAACCTTGGGCAAAACCGGCGCGATCGCCGTCCTTTTGCTCGACGCCCTCAAGGGATTCGCACCGACGCTGTGGGCCCTCGGTTTCTTTCGGGACCGTCTCGATATGGAAGGCTGGCCGCCGACCGCACAGATCATCGCCGCGCTCGTCGCGACGGGAGCGGTGCTCGGCCATTGTTTTTCACCGTGGCTTCGATTCAAGGGCGGTAAGGGAGTCGCGACCTCTTTCGGCGCGATCTTTGCGATGAGTTGGCCCGCCGGGCTGGTGGCGACCGGCGGGTGGCTCGCGGGAGCCGCGCTCACCCGTTATTCCTCCGTCGGCTCGATGCTCGGCAGCGCGCTCGCGCCGTTCGCAATCTGGTTCTTTACCCGTTCGCTGCCCGAAACGCTCTACGGAGTTTTTTCGGCCGTCTTAATCTTGGTAATGCACCGCGACAACATTCGTCGCGTGCGCGCCGGAACCGAAGGCCCGATCCGCCTCTCGCGACCGCGCGCGTAACCGGGCTCCGCCGCGTCCTGCCAGGGCTTGGCTTGTCGTAGCCCGTACTGTGGGGAACCCATGATTTCGTCAAACGACCTTCGCAATGGCGTAACCATCGTCGTCGACGGCCAACTCTGGACCGTCATCGAGTTCCTTCACGTCAAACCCGGAAAAGGATCGGCGTTCGTCCGGACCCGCATGAAGAACGTGAGGACCGGTACGACGCTTGAGCGAACGTTCCGGGCCGGCGAGAAGCTCGAGCGCGCCATAGTGGACAATCGACAGATGCAGATGCTGTACAACGATGCCGACGGCTACCACTTCATGGATCAGGAGAGCTTCGAAAACGTTACGCTGCAACGCGATCTGATCGGCGATCCCGCCGATTTTTTGAAGGACGGCATGGTCGTAGACGTTCAGTTCCACGATAACACGGCGATCGGCATCGACCTGCCGGCCCATGTCGAGCTGCGGATCGTCGAAACCGATCCGGGATTCAAAGGCGATACGGCGACTAACGCCACCAAGCCGGCCAAACTTGAAACCGGCGCAACGGTTTCGGTCCCGCTTTTCGTCGAAAGCGGAGACGTTATTCGCATCGATACCCGCGACCGCCGTTACCTCGGACGCGCGGGCTAGCACGCTCGCACGCCGGCATCTTCTTAGCGCGACGTGCGCTTAGCGCTCGAGCTCTTCGGCGCGGCATTCGTCGCGAGCGTCTTCGGGTCGATGGTCGGGCTGGGCGGCGGCTTCATCCTGGTCCCCATTCTGCGCATCTTCTTAGGATTTTCGCCCGCCTACGCGGCCGGCACGTCGCTCGTTCTGATCGTCGCCAACAGCGCGAGCGGCGCCTTCACCTACCTGCTGCAACGCCGCGTTCACCTGAAGATCGGGTGGCTCATCGCCGCCGGCGGCCTACCCGGCGGCGTACTCGGCGCGATCGCCTCGTTTCACATCTCGGCGCGGCTTTTCGATACGATTCTCGCGGTACTGCTCGTCGCCGTGGCGGTCGATATGGCCTGGAATGCGGAGCGACGGATGGCCGGCCGCGTGGAGCAGGACCGCGTAACGAAAATCAAGGGGATGTCGTATCGCGCGGCGCTGGGCCTTGGTTTCATCGTTGGTATTTTTTCGAGCCTCTTCGGATTGGGCGGCGGCATCATCTTAGTGCCGACCTTCCTCTACTTTTCCGAGCTGCCCGTACATGCGATTAGCGCCACTTCGCATTTCGCGATCTTGCTGACGTCGCCGGTCGGCCTCGTCGTTCACGCCTTGCAGCGCGACATCGTCGCCCGCGACGTGCTGCCGCTCGTCGCCGGCGGACTGCTCGGCGGCCCGATCGGTGCACGCCTTTCGCTACGCTTGCGATCGCCCCAACTCTTGATCGTCGTCGCGATCGCCCTCGTAACCGCCGCGGTCACGTTGGTATGGCGTCAATTGTAGAGGTGGATTCGTGCTTTAACGAGGCCGGGCTGGGGAATTAATTCGGGGAAGTCATTTTGCGAGGAACGACGATGCGGTCGTACTCCTCTTCGCTTACGTGCCCGAGGGAGAGCGCAGCCTTTTTAAGCGTCGTCTTCTCGTGGTGCGCCTTCTTGGCAATCTCGGCGGCCTTGTCGTAGCCGATCTTCGGCGAGAGCGCGGTGACGACCATCAGCGAATCTTCCAGATACTTGCGGATCTGCTCTTCGTTCGCTTGGAGCCCTTCGACGGCGTGTTCGCGGAACATCGTGCAAGCGTCGCGCAGCAGCCTCGTCGAGTGGAGAAAGTTGTAGATGATCACCGGGTTGAAAACGTTCAGCTCGAAGTTTCCTTGCGACGCTCCGAAACCGATCGCCAAGTCGTTACCATAGACTTGAACGCAGACCATCGTCATCGCTTCCGACTGCGTTGGATTCACCTTGCCCGGCATGATCGAACTGCCCGGCTCGTTCTCGGGCAGAATCAGCTCCCCGATGCCGGCTCGTGGACCCGAGGAGAGCCACCGGATGTCGTTGGCGATCTTCATCAGTGCCGCCGCGAGCATCTTGAGAGCGCCCGAAGCAAAGACGAAATCGTCGTGTGAGGCCAGCGCGGTGAACTTATTGGGGTGCGAGCGGAAAGGCAGACCGGTTAACTCGGCGATCTTCGCGGCGGTGCGCTCGCCGAACTCCGGATGCGCGTTGAGGCCGGTGCCGACGGCGGTACCGCCGATCGCTAAATCGTAGAGCGGATTCAATGCCTCTTTGCAAGCCCGAATCGCGCGATCCAGCTGCGTAACGTAACCCGAAAACTCTTGCTCGAGCGTGATCGGGGTCGCGTCTTGCAGGTGCGTGCGCCCGACCTTGACGATGTGGCTCCATCCTTTGGCCTTGGTGTTGAGCGCATCGCGCAATGACTCGACCGCCGGCAGCATCTCCGCCATCGACTGCGCGCCCGCGACATGCATCGCGGTCGGAAACGTATCGTTCGACGACTGCGACATGTTGACGTCATCGTTGGGATGAACCGGCTTCTTCGAGCCCATCTCTCCGCCCGCCAGCTCGATGGCGCGATTCGAGATGACCTCATTGACGTTCATGTTCGTCTGCGTGCCCGAACCCGTCTGCCAGACGCGCAGCGGAAAGTGCGCGTCGAGTTTTCCTTCAACAATTTCATCCGCAGCGCGCACGATCAAACGCATCGTCTCGGCATCGAGCTTACCAAGATCGCGATTGACGATTGCGGCTGCCTTCTTCAGCACGGCCATCGCTCTGATGACTCGCTGCGGCATGACGTCGCGCGGCCACGTGCCATCGCCGATGTCGAAGTGAACGAGCGAACGTCCCGTTTGAGCGCCGTAGTATTTGTCGGCCGGCACGTCGATCTTGCCCATGGAATCGCTCTCGGTACGCATCGGTTCAAGGTTCGTCACCGGTCGCGGCCTTTCCGGGCGGCCTGGATTCCGTCAAAAGTCGTTCCGGCGGCTCGCATTTCGACGATCTCGTAAACCGCGAGCGGATACCGTTCGTCAAAGCGACGTTTGTTGCAGCGCGGGCAGCTCGAGGGCCGTCGCGGGCGTCCCCGCCGAAGTGCCTCGAAGGCGCAGCGCTCGCATCGCAGGATGAACCTTTTGTTGGACTCGTTGAGCGGAGCGACGTTACCGAGTTCGTGGTAGATCGAGCTGAGGCCGCACTCGCGCAGCTTACGTTTAAATCGCGAGCCGTGTCCGGTATCTCGAAACTTCGCGTAGCACCAAGCATGAATCATCTCGTGCAGGAGCGTCTCGGTCAGCGCTTCGGGATATTTCCGGAAGTGCTTGGGCGAAAGCTCGATAGTGAGGGGCTCCTTGCCGTACGTAGTGCGCCCGGCCGCGTTCGAAAAACGCTCGTTATAGCGGATCCTGCAATCCGGCGCCTCGCCGTTGAAGAATTCGTAGTTCAGCCGCGCAAAGAGCAACTGCAGGTCGGCTTCGGCGGGCAATGCGCTCGAGGTCACGCAAGATTTACTTCCACGTTCGTCCAACGAAACCATCGTGCCGGAGAACGGTTCGAGTGGCCTGCCGCCGCGGATGTACGTCCCGATCGTTGCGATCGTGGCGGCGGTCTTTCTCTGCGTAATGGCGTATCTCGTATCGGTTGGATTCGGCGTCACCGGCTCGGTCTTCGGAAAGACTGCGCAGCAGGCAACGAGCGCGAAGCTTGAGTCCCAAGGATCGCAAAACGCGGTCGAAGGCGGGCCGCCGCCGCCCGTCGTCGCGCAGCTCCAGACGCTGCGCGCGCGGATCGCCGCACATCCCAACGACGACGTCGCGCTGACGCAGCTCGCCGACATGTATCTGGCCGCAAATAAATTTGCAGACGCGATTCCGCTCTACCGCCGCGCGCTGCGCGCCAATCCGCACAACGTCGCGGCTCAGACCGGTCTCGCGCAAGCGCAGGACGCTCTGCGAGAGTAACCCGCGTGAATATCTACATTTCGTGCGACATGGAAGGGACGGCCGGCGTCTGCTCGTGGAAGCAGTGCGATCCGAGCGACGCCCACGAATACCCGCTCTTCCGGCGCTATATGACCGGCGAGGTTCGGGCCGCCATCGAAGGCGCGCGTGAAGGCGGCGCGCGCGAAATCGTCGTCAACGACTCGCACTGGTCGATGCGCAATTTACTCCTCGACGAACTACCCGGCGACGACGACCTTCGCGTGATCTCGGGCGCTCCTAAGCCGTGGAGCATGATGCAAGGCTTTGACGCGCCGGCCGACGGCTGTATTTTTCACCGGCTACCACGCCAAGGCGGGCGATTGCGCGACGCTCTCGCACACGTTTAGCGGAACGATCTACTCCGTCGCGGTCAACGGCGTTGCGTGCAGCGAGGCACTGCTCAATGCTGCGTTGGCCGGAAGTCACGGCATTCCGGTCGTGCTCGTCACCGGCGATAGCGTCATCGTCGCGGAGGCTGCGCGTGAGATGCCGTGGGCGGTCGGGGTTGCCGTAAAAGACGCTATCGGGTTCTCGGCGGTAAACTCGCTGACGCCGCAAGCGGCGTGCGAGGCAATCCATGCCGGCGCGCGCGAGGCGATTGGACGCATCGCCAAAGCAAAACCATTCGTTTTCAATCCTCCGTTCGAGCTAACCATCGAAACCGCCGGCGTCGAGCATGCCGATTTCATCGAGCTAATGCCGGGCTTCGACCGAATCGGCGGCCGGACGGTGCGCTTTGTGTGCGACCAATACCCGCCGCTGCTTCGAGCCTTCATCGCCGCCACGCGCATCGCCGCCGCCGCCGATCCTACCGGATGAGGCTATATATCTCGTGTGACATGGAGGGTGTCGCCGGCGTCTGTGCTTGGCAGCAGGTCGACGCTCGCACTCCGCATCCCGATTTTGAAATCTTTCGCCGATATTACACGCGAGAGGTGGCCCGCGCAATCAAAGGCGCGCGCGCCCGCGGCGCGACCGAGGTGCTCGTCAACGACTCGCACGGACCGATGCGCAACCTCCTTCTCGACGAGCTGCCGGCCGACGTACGCGTCGTCTTCGGCAACCGCAAACCGTTCTCGATGGTGCAAGATGCCGACGGCGGCTTTGACGGCGCATTCTTCGTCGGATACCATGGCGCAGCCGGCGACGCCGACGCGGTTTTGTGCCACACGTATACGCCGTCGGTTGTCTATGAGGTCCGCATCAACGGCGTTCGCTGCAGCGAAGCGACCATCAACGCCGGCTTGCTGGGATATTACGGCGTCCCGCTTTTGCTCGTCAGCGGCGACCGAACGACCGTTGAGGACGTGCAAGCCCAGATGCCCTGGGTGCGCGGCGCGATCGTCAAAGAATCGATCGGTAATTTCGCCGCCAACTCAATGACCCCGGCAGCCGCGCAACGCGCCATCCAACGCGCCGCCGAGGAGGCGGTCAGCGACGCACCGCTGGCCAAGCCCTATAGGTTCGAGCCGCCGCTGACGCTCGACGTGCAGCTCGTTACCGCCGCCCAGGCGCACGTGATCGCAACGATTCCCGGCTTCGAGCGCACCAGCGCGCGCAGCGTACGCTTTATGCATGACAGCTTTCCGGTCGTTTTCAAAGCCTTCGTCGCCACCTGGCGCCTGGGCGCCTTGGCGTGAGCGCGTCTTTTGAAAGCATCGATCACATCCAACTTGCGATACGGGCGGGCGTGGAAAACGAAGCGCGCCGCTTCTATCGCGATCTCCTCGGCATGTCGGAAATGCAAAAGCCACCCGAGCTCGTGGGACGCGGCGGCGTCTGGTTCCGAAGCGACACCGTCTTCGTGCACATCGGTGTCGATTCCGACTTTCGTCCAGCCCTCAGGGCCCATCCGGCATTCGTCTGCAGCGATTTCGCTGGCCTCGTCCTGCGCCTTCGTTCGCAGGACGTGACAATTCTAGACGGCGATCCTTTGGAAGACGGACGTCGCCGTTGCTACGTTGCCGATCCCTTCGGCGACCGCATCGAACTCATAGAATAGCCTCACGACGCACGAGCGCGCTACGTACTGCAGCGGGTCTTCCGACGCGAGCGCCTTGGCAGGAGGCCATAATTTTCCTTAGCAGGTGGCGCGAGCGCGGATGAGTAGGAGCGCGCAGGACGCGCGTGACGAGCGGCCCCGATGCAGTACGTAGCGCGTTCGAGCGGCGCCAACGCAACGGCGAGTCATCCTTCGACATGCTCAGGATGACAAGGGACTGCCACGATAACAAGGGGACTGCGTCATGATGACGAGGTGGTTGCGTCAGGGTGCGCGCGGGAAAGGCGTTACGAAGCTTTGGCGGGGGTTCCTAAGGCGATGGCGATTTCGACGACGTCATCTTCGTTGAGTGAGAGCCGTCGCATCGCAACTTCGTAAAGCTCGATCGCCTCTTCGCTTTTGCTCGACGCGGCGCGCTCCTCGCGCAGGCGTTTGACCTCGTCGGTCACGCGATGTGCCAGCTCCGTCGTCGGCTCGACTCCGGCGCGCGCCAAGCGCTCGCGCTGCCGTCGCAGCGTGTCTTCAACCAGTGCGGCTCCGGTATGCTTGCCGAAGACCCAGCTCGTCCGTCCGCCGACCAGCTCTCCGGGGACCGCTTCGTACATGCGGTGGTCGATCAGCATCGCCTGGGTGTGAATCCCCGATTCGTGCGCGAAGACTTTCGCACCAACGATCGGCTCGTGCTGCTGCAGCGGAATGCCGCTCATGCGCTCCATGAAGCGCGCCAGCTCGCGCAGCTTGCCGTACTTGAAGCCCGGCAGCTCGATTCCATAGAGCACGCGCAGCGCGACGACGAACTCGTGAAGCTTCACGTTACCGGCACGCTCGCCGTATCCGTTCGCCGTCACCGAGATGACCGTGAAGCCGCACGACGTCGCCGTTATCGCGTTGATCGTGCCGAGTCCGTAGTCGTTGTGCAGGTGCGCGACGATCGGCAAACCCTCGGGCAACGCCTTGGCGATGCGCGAGCAGTACCAGCGCGTCGCTTCGGGCGTCAGCGTGCCGACCGTGTCCGGCCACGCGGGACGAGTCCCGCCCGCTTCCAGGCCGGCTTTGAAATATTTGATGAAGTAATCTACGTCGCCGCGGCTTCCGTCCTCCGCGCCGAACTCGATTCGCTCGATTCCGCAGCCGCGAGCATGCGTAATCGCATCGCACTGCAAGCGGATGTTGGCGTCGCGATAGAACTCGAGCGGCAGTTCGAGCCATTCTCGCTCTTCCCGCCCCTCATAACGCAGTAAGGTTTTGCCGATCTTGTATTTTAGGTGGAGATCGCTTCCGCTGGTAAAGATGAAGAACGTCACCTCGCGCGGATCGACCCCGGCATCGCGCAGCGTCTTGACCGTCACGTCGATGTCGCCGCGATTGCTGCGGCACATCACGACGATCTCGACGTCGCCGAGCTCGCCGCGGCGCTTTTCATCCATGACCAGCTGCAGCGTGCGGCGGTCACCCTCCGACGCGGCCGGGAAGCCGACGCTCATTACATGAACGCCAACCCCGGCCAAGACTTTGGCGATCTCCAGTTTCTGCGCCGGCGTATAGCAGACGCCCGGCATCTGTTCGCCGTCGCGCAGCGTCTCGTCGTAGATGCGGATTTGCGCCGGATCCGGAAAGCTCACCTCGCGCGTGAACTCTTTGGGATCGCGGATTAGGCGTTCGATCGGTTCGCGAAGCATCTAGCCGGTATTCTGCGCGCCGGCCGCTTTCTCTTCGGGTCGTGCTCTCAGCCTAGCTCCCGGTCCCCGATCGCAGGTCCTCTTCTCGCGCCCCAAAACGCAACTCGGCAGTATCGCGCGGAAAGAGCAAATCGAGCGTCCAATCGAACGCGACGCGCAGCTTTCGATCCAGTCCCGGTAGCCGCAATAAGTAGTAGGTGCGCCAGAAGAACCACGCGACGAATCCCGTGATGACGCGATTACCGGGAAGCTGCGCGACGGCTTTGCGGCCTCCTAACGCTGCCATCATTCCGAGCGTTCGGTAGACGAACGGCTTGGTCGGCGCGCCGCGCAAGACCGCGACGATGTTGTCGGCAAGACGCGGCCCTTCGCGAATCGCGTGCTGAGCCGTCATTGGATAGCGGCCGCCCTCGCTGTCGGGAATCGAGGCGCAGTCGCCCAGAGCCCAGACTCCGTCGAATCCCGGCACGCTCATGTCGCGCGCCGTCTCAATCGCACCTCGCTTTGTCTTCGGCAGCGCAGGTTCTTTCGCAATCGTCTCGGAGGGCTTGACACCGGCGCTCCAGACGATCGTCTCGCTTTCAATGCGCCGGCCGCTCTGCAGCATCAAACCGCGTTCGTCGGCGCCGGTGACGCCGTCTCCGGTAAGCACTTCAACGCCGCGCCGCTCGAGTACGCGGCGCGAGTACTCACCCATCTTGGCCGGAAGACCGGCGAGCAACGTCGGTCCGGCTTCGACAAGGACGACCCGCACGTCATCCATCTGCAAGTGTTTGTAGAATCGCATCACGCTGCGAAAGAGCTCGACGACTTCGCCGGCGGTTTCGACTCCGGTGAAGCCTCCGCCGACGACGACGAGCCGCAGCAACCGGTCTCGCCGGGCGTCGTCATCGATCGTATCGGCAAGTTCGAGCAGCCAGACCAAGTGGTTGCGCAGCGCATCGGCATCCTCCAGGGTTTTCAACGACCACGTATGCTCGGCGATGCCGGGAAGTCCGAAGTCGGAGGTTGACGAGCCAAGCGCGAGCACCACGTGGTCGTAGGACTGCGTGACGTTCTTGTGCGTAAGCACATGGTGGTACTTTAGGGTGCGATTGGCGACGTCGAGCTCGTCAACGTCGGCCAACACGAACCTGCTGCGGTGCAACTGGGCGCGGATCGGCGTGACGACGTGGCGCACTTCCAGCTCGCCCGAGGTCACTTCCGGGAGCATCGGAGTAAATAGGGTGTAGTTCTCGCGGCTCAGCAGAACGATCTCCGCTTCCTCGGGCCGCAGCCGCCGCTCGAGTTGCAGCGCGACCGAAGTCCCGGCGAAACCGCCGCCGACGATCACGATGACCGGCACGCGATGCGGTTGAAGAGGGTGGCGTGGAATACCTCCCGCCGACCGAGCCAAAACCCGAGCCGCCGAAGACGGCGCGACGCCGCAGCGGCATCGGCGCGCTCCTCGCCGCGGCCGCAGCGTTCGCGCTCAAGTTCAAGTTTCTCTTACTCTTTGGAGCGAAGCTGTTCGCTGTCAGCTGGACGTTCTTGCTCTCGCTCTGGATCTACGTCGTGATCTTCGGGTGGAAGCTGGCAGTCGTCCTGATGCTGCTCCTGCTCGCGCACGAGCTCGGACACTACTTCGCATTTCGCGCCTACGGCCTGCCGGCGCGGCTACCCACTTTTGTTCCGTTGCTCGGCGCGTTTACCGCCGGGGCGATTCCGGCAGATCTGGAGCAAGACGCGTACATCGCCCTGGCCGGACCGCTTGTCGGATTGGGACTCGCCGCAGCCTGCTATGCAATCGGCGACATCAAGCAAGACCGCTTCTGGTTTGCTCTTGCGGATCTCTCCGCTTTCTTGAATCTTTTCAACATGATTCCGGTCCCCCCGTTCGACGGCGGACGAATCATCGGCGCGCTCTGGCCGCCGTTGTGGTTTGGCGGTTTCCTGATCTTTGTGGCGTTCGCAATATTCATGCACGTGCCCGTGCTCTTCGTCGTCATCATCGGCGTTCTCGGCGTGCCGGCCATGGCCGCTGCGTGGAAGGGTAGGGTCGACCCCCGCGCTGCGAATATGACGTTGGCCGCGCGCGTTCGCATCAGTCTCTGGTATCTTGCGACGGTGCTCGGACTCTTCTTCGTCATGGTGCAGTCGCACGCGATCGCAACACCGCAGGCGAGCGGCTCATTTCGTTGGTAACGCGCAACGTTCTGCTCGCCATTGCATGGACGTGTATCGCCGCCGCGCTGCTGGCGGCGCGTCCTACGCCGCAACCGGGACCATTTTTGCGGGACTTCGAGGCCTACTGGGCGGCCGGCTCGACGTGGATCGGGCACGACGATCCGTACGGCCGCGCGATTTGGAAGGCCGAACGCGCCGTTGCCGGAGTCGATCGCGCGCGCGACGAGCTCTTGCCGTTCGTCAATCCGCCCGCCACCTTAGCCGCATGGAGCCTTTTGGCGCGGCTGCCTTACGAGATCGCCGCGGTGTGCTGGTCGGCGGTTCTGCTGGCGAGTCTCTTGGGACTGGTCGCAGCCGTACTCTACGCCGGCGAAGCGACGCTCGGGCCGGCGCCCTTTCTGGCGGCGCTTGCGGTTGCGATCGGTTTCGGTCCGATGACGAGCGACCTGGCACTCGGACAGATTGCGCTCCCGGCCTTTCTCGGAGCGGTGCTGGTCGCAATCACCGCCGAACGATCGCTGTTCGTCGCAACGATCTCGGCTTGCGTTGCGTTCGCGCAACCGAACCTCGCACTCGGACTGATCGCTCGGCTTCGAAGCGGTCGCGTCGCGCTCGCGCTGCTCCTCGCCGCGGCGATTACATACGCGATCGGTTGGCTCTTCTACGGCTACGCGTGGCCGCTCGCGTACGCCCGCATCATCGCCGCGCACGGCTTCGCGGAGCGATTCTCGGCAATCCAGATTACCGCGTTCTCGATCGCGCGCGGCCTCGGAGCGACGCCCGAAGGGGCGCAGTTCGTCGACGCCGGCGTTGCCGTTCTTGCGATCGCAGCCGCGATCACGATCGCTCGCCGCGTCGACAACCCGTTCGCGCGTTTCGCGGCATTTTCGGCCTTGGTACCGTTCGTGGCGGGGTTCGTTCACGAACACGACCTCATCGTCGCCTATCCGGCCGCGATTTGGTGCGCGCTTCGAACGCGTGAACCCAGCCGTGCGCTCGCTTTGGCGGGCACGCTCTTGGTAAGCGTTGACTGGCTCGGCCTCGCGCAGCGGCCGAGCGGTGTCGCACAGAGCGCGTTGCTCGCGGCGGCGGCGTTCGCAGCATTCGCGGCTCTTGGGCAGCGATCGCAGCTGCGCGACGCGCTCGTCGTCACGCCTGCATTCGCGGTAATTTTCGTCGTTGCGGCCCGGCTGGCGACTCGAAATCCATTACCGGTCTGGCCCGGTCCGCTCGGCGCCTTTCACGCGCCGCTTGGCGCCTCGGTCGCGGCCGTCTGGTCCGCCGAGCAGGCCGCAAGCGGATTGCTTGCACCGGTTCCGGCCTGGGCGCTGCTGCGCGCGCTATCGCTGCTCGGCTGCGCTCTGCTCGCTTACGCTATATATCGAGATCCATCACATCGTCGAACGGCGTAATCGCGTTAGGGTGAAAGTTCCTCAGGTCCTTATTGTATCCCCAGATGTCTTCGCGTAGGGAGGTCACGATAGTCGGAACGTCCCGCGTAAGCTCTTGTTGAACCACGAGCACGTCGCGATTGCGTTGAGTTTGATCGAAATGCGTAAACAGCGCGTCCATCGCAGCTTGCGCGCGCGCGTTGCACCAATGCAGGTTGTTCTGACCGTTGGGCGGGAACGAATGACACGAATACAAAGGAGAGTAATCCCCGATCGCCTCGTTAAGCCATGCGAAAATGATGACGTCCCATTTGTTGGAATAGACGATCCCGCCCTGTTGCAGCGGGGCAAACATCAGCGCCGGAGGATAATGGCGCACGGTAATGTCGACCCCGATTTCCTTCCACCACGCGCGCACCAGCTCGATCTGGTCGTCCGTATCGGGCGTTCCCGCTGTGGTTGCGAAAACCAGCGAGAGTCGAACACCACCCTTCTGCCGGATTCCATCGGCCCCGCGCGTCCAACCATCGCGGTCGAGCTGCGTGTTCGCGCGCGCGATGTCGAAGGGCGTCGGCGGTATCGACGTCACCGCGTACGGCGCGTCTTTCGGGGTCGTAACATCCTGTAAGATGCCTACGCCGTGGCCGATTTTCTGAATTATCGTTGCGCGGTCGAGCGCGTACTTCAACGCCTCGCGTACGACGGGGTCGCTTAGCGCCGGGCGCCTAATGTTGAAATCGAAGTGGTTGAAAAAGTAGCTCGGTTGACGTAAGACACCAACGCCTTGAATCGCTTGAACGCGGGCCAAATAGGATCCCCCGACGAGAGGCCAGAGGTCGAGCTCTTTGGCTTCCAACTGCGAGAGCACGGTGTTGCGGTCGGGGACGATCTTATAGATGACCTGCTTTAGTTTAGGAAGGCCGCGCCAGTAGAGCGGATTGGGAACCAGCACCACATCTTGCGCGCGATCCCAGCGCAAGTACTTGAATGGTCCGATTCCGACCGGAAGCGAGTTATAGGCGACATGGTTGATGTTTGGATACTGCGCCAGCAAGTGTTTAGGGAGAACGCATGGATTGGCGCCGGCGCTTGAAAAAAACGTCTCGACGAACGGCGAGTACGGCTTCTTCATATGGTACACCACGGTGTACTTATCAGGCTCGTCGATCTTCGCGATTTGATCCCATCCGAGCCGCCCGACCTCGTTATTGGCGGGATTGAGTACGACGTGCGTCGAGAAAACGACGTCGTCGGCGTTGAACGGTACGCCGTCCGACCACCGCACGCCCCGGCGTAAATGATACGTGATCGTCAACCCGTCCTTGCTCACGCCGCCGTTCTGTTGATCCGGCACCTGCGTCGCCAGCTCGGGATAGGCGCGGTTGTGCTCGTCCCACTTTATGAGCCAGGCCATCGTCATCGACGAGAGATAACCGATATCGGCGAACTGGCCGAGATGCGGGTTGAGCGTGTTGACGTCTCCGGCATCGGCAAAACGTAGCACGTGCGGCTGCGTCCAAGCGTTAGCGCGGCCGCCCGGTCCAGCCACCGTTCCCGTCTTCGAGCACGAGCATAACGCCGCCAGCGCGGCGAAAAGCACCACTGCGTTTAAAGACTCTTTTTTCATTTCTCGCCGCTCCCTAAATCGAGTAGTTCCAAGGATCCCAAAAAGCCGAGATAACCGGTGAGGGATTGAATCCCTTCAAGTCGCTGTTGTAGACGAACGGAAAACGCTGAAAGAACAGGATAATGGTCGGCACGTCGAGCGCGAGCTGCTGCTGAACGATAGCGTAGTCGCGTTTCCTGCGCCCCTGATCGATCGTCTTGAGGGCATCGGTCATCGCATCGGTTGCCGCGCGATTCGTCCAAAACATCGCGTTTTGTCCGTGGGGCGCTAGGTTGGCGCCCGAGTAGATCGCGCTATCGTCGGGGTCGGCGGCGCCGATCCAGCTGAAGAGCGCGACGTCGTAATGTCCGCCTTCGAGAATTCCGCTCGTCGAGTTGTCGAAGAACTGGCTGGTCGGATAGTTCTTGACGTCGGCCTGCGCGCCGACGTCGCGCCACTGCCGCTGAAGGACCGTCTCGTTCGCCTTTCCGATCGTGGACTCGGTTTGCGTGCTCAGCGTGAATTCGAGGCGCTGACCGTCCTTGACCCTGATGCCGTCCGGTCCCACCTTCCAGCCGTCCGCGTCGAGCAGCGCCTTGGCCTTGGCGGGATCGAACGGATAATGGACGATGTCGTCGGTGTACGCCCACGAGTAGTGAGGCTGCTGATCGGTGTTGGCCGGAATCGCCGAGCCGTGCGCGACCTTATTGATGATTTCGCCCCGATCGGTCGCATACGCGAGCGCCCGGCGCACCTGCACGTCGCTGACGATCGGATGCCTCAAATTAAAGTCGACGTGCTCCCAGGCGAAGGCGTCAACTCGAATCGCTTTCAACCCATTGCGCGGATCCGCTGCCAGCCCCGCGTACTCCGGCCACTTGAGGCCCGTTCCCAGCGCCAGCATATCCAGCTCGTGCGTTTGAAGCTGCGTCACCGCGGTATTCTCGTCGGGAAGAATCTTGTAGATCACTTCCTTCAGCTTCGGCCGCCCGAGGTAGAAATCCGGATTGGCGACCAAACGAACGTCCTGTCCGCGATTCCACGCGACAACTTTGAATGGGCCGCTCCCGATCGGCAGAGCGTTGTAGGGTGCGGTGTTGAACGACCCCTTGTCATCGTTGTATTTTGCGAGCAGGTGCTGCGGCAGTATCGGCGCGTTGCCGTTCACGCTCCACAGCTGCTGCAAAAACGGAGCGTAGAGTCTCTTCATGTGAACGGCGGCGACGTGCGGATCGCTGCAATCGATGCTGCCGATGTCTTTGAAGCCGTCGGTCGTGATGACGTTATTGTGCGTGTTCATCACGGCTTGCCACGTGAACTTGAGATCGTTGCATGTCAACGGCTGACCGTCTTGCCACTTGATATTCGGGCGAAGCTTGTATTTCAGCGTCAAGCCGTCTTTACTGACGTCGCCGTTGGCCACGGTCGGGATCTCGGTGATCGCATCGGGCACTGGGCGCCCGTTGGCATCGTACCGCACGGTCCAAGAGAAAATGAACATTGAGAGATCGAGCGTCGGCGTCGCCGAGTTGAGCATCGGGTTGAGATTCTTCGGATCGGCGAACTCGGAGAAGCGCAGCACCCCTGGAATCGTCCAGCTATTGGAGCCAACGCTGGTCGTGCCGTAGCCGACCTTCGCGCAGGCGCAAAGGGCGATCGCTACAGTCAGCGCGGCAATCGCGCGACAAGCTCCACGTTTCAAGCGGACGCTCCTTTCTCGCCGTCGCCGGCGCGCATCGTTTTCGGGTCGATTCCGTTGGCCGCGCAGAACTCGCAATAGGCGGCAGGCACGATCTCGGACGGTTTGATCTCGCTGCGGCCGCCCCAGAAGACATTTGTATATGCAAATTCGATGCCGGCTTCCCGCAAGTGCGCATCTATTGCTGCCTTGTGGGCCAACACGACCGGCTTTTCCATGCCGTGGGCGACCGCCATGACGTTGACGTTACGGAACTCGGGGCCGCCTTCGCGCCAGTACGCGTGCGTTATGACGTAGTGGCGACCTATCTCGCAGCCCGCCTCGACCTCACGCCCGGGCGCAACGGCCCAGTGAAAGAGCGCATTGTAGCGCGTCGCGCGTTCGTTACCGGCGGTCGGCTTCACGTGCTCGAGGAAGGTCGAGAAGCGGCCGATCACGCCTCGTGCTTCGAGCCCTCGAGCCACCGAGACGAAGGCTTCGAACTCGACGCCGGCTTCGAGCGCACGCGGCCGCCAAAGATCGCGGGCGACCTCGCGCGGCAAAAACTCGCGCTTGAGCGCGGTCAAGACGCGCCACTCGAGTTCGGAGAGTTTTACGACCGCGGCCTCGAGCGGACGCGCAGGTTCGCCGGCGCGCGCTCCTGGTTCCAGCCCACGGCGACGGACGTGTCCGACGCCAAGGGCGAAGAGCATCTTCGCCGGCATCAACCGGAAGCGTTCGGCGCCGACGTGGCGGCGCACCCAATCGGCGTGTTTTTGCAACGAAAATCCCTGCGGCACTTTGAGCGTCGTCCAAAGCCGGTAGCTGCTGCCCGGTGTAGCTGCATCGGTCGTGCGAATGACGACGTGTCCGGAGAATGGATCTTCCCTAAACATAAACTCGAAGGCGGCATCGAGCCGTTCGGGCGCAACTTCCCACGCGCAGAGCGCGCCTTCCGCCAGGCTCGTCGAGAGGAGCGTTTGGCGAACGCGCCGGATCGTACCCGCCTCGAGCATTGCAACGACGCGCTCGATGACCGTCTCGACGGGAATGCCGCTGCGTTGCGCGATCTCTCCGAAAGGATCGGTCTGAAAGCCCGCCAGACGATCTTCCGAGATTGCGAGGATCGCAGCGTTGATGGAATCCGAAATCGTCGCCGGCGTTTCGGAAGCCCGCGGAATCATGTGCTGGGAGTTCGTCGCCTAGGCCTGGCAGCCCTTAAATTTGGACGTCGCTGATGCCCATTGCGAACAGGTAGTTTTGCTCGGCCGTCTGCACGCCGTAGAGCGCGGTAATATAGCCCGATTGCGCAGTCGAAAGATTAGCCTCAGCCGTTACCACGTTGAGAATCGTGGTCGCGCCGACTCGATATTGCGCCTGCGTAGCGTCGAGTGAGACCTGCGCGGACGTCAGCTCGGAGCGCGCCTGCACCAGCGACGCGCGCGACGAGATCAAGGTCGCCAACGCCGAACGAACGTCGGATTCGACGGTTAGTCTCGTCAGGTTGAACGACGCGATGGCCTGGTCGAGCTGTGAGGCAGCCTGCGCGACGTTGTTGTTGGTGACGCCCTGGTCGTAGATCGGTATGGAGAGACTCAAGGCCACGGCCTTGTCGTTGGACCAGCCCGACAGACCCGGGCATGCCGAACTGCCCGGAAAGTGGGTGTCGCCGATGTTCACAGCCGTCGTCGTAACGCAATCGATAAAGGTCCGGCTGACACCATCGCTGGCCGCCGCCGCGAGCACCGGAAAGCGAGCGAGTTTTGCAAAGCGCAGGTTCTCCTGATCCGACTGCACGGTATAGTTGGCCGCGATAAAATCCGGCCGCATGATAAGCGCGCGTTTCAGGGAAGCTGCGTAGCTTGGATTGGGTGCCGCGGGTTGGCCCGCGAGCGGATGCGGTACGACAAGCGCATCGGCGTCAAGGCCCAGCGTCGTTGCAAAGGTCGCCTGCGCGCCAATTGCCGCACCCTGTGCCGTGACGAGATTTCCACGCGCTTGCGCCGTTTGAAACTGCGCCGCGGCAATATCGGAGCGGGCGGCCGCGCCGTTACGAATCTGCGCCGCGACCGAGGACTCGTTGACCTCGAACTCGTGTACGAGCTGTGCGTCGGCCGTTACCGTCGCATTGTTTTCAAGGACTGCATAGTAGGTGTTCGCGATGTTCAGCGCCAGCGTTTGAAGCTGGCGCAGCAGCGTTGCGCGACCGGCGATATCGGCCTCTCGTGCCGAACGAATCGCGGCGATCGTGCGGCCACCGTCGTAAATCAGTTGCGTGATGGAGATCGTCGCGCTCTCGGTGGTGATTGTGCCTTGGCTGTAAACGCCGAATGGAGGCTTTGTCGGCGGAGTCGTCGGCGCGGCCAGCGCCGAGCCGGTGGGGGGCGTCGGGCTGCTCGATGTCGACGTCGTCCCGTTTGTATAACTGTTCGCCGCCTGTGCGTTGGCGCTTATGCCCGGATAGAGGGCTTGTTTCTCCGACGTGTATTTCGCGTGAATCGCATACCACGCCGCATTCTGCGAAGCAAAGGTCGGCGAAAGCGCGACGCCGATCCGGATCGCGTCGGCCAGTGAAATCGACTGCGGTACGCCTTTTTTGGGTGTGAGCTGCTCGACGTCCGGCGCCGGAGTTCCATACGCCGGATACGGAAGCGGCGTCCCGCTGATCGTCGGTTGCGGCATCGGCGACGGCATCTGCACGCCGGGAACTTGCCCCGCCGGACTCGGCGCGTTTTGCGCATGAGCCACCGTGGTCACAAGGGTGCCTAGCGCGAGTGCGGCGATGAACGCTCGCGCGGAAAGCTTGCTTCGCGTCATTCTCAGTGAACCGTGCCGTTCGCGGCCGCCGGCGCGTTCCCATTGCTCACGGCAACGACGCTTCCGTCCTTGAGCGCGTCCGGCCGGGTCGTTACCACCATCGTTCCCGGTGAAATCCGCGGACTGATGACTTGCGACAACGTGTCCGTCTGAACGCCGACGCGCACCGGAACGGCCTGTGCCTTGTTGTCGGCGACGATGTACACGACGTTGCCGCCGCTGGGCGTCTGGGCTACCGCGCTGCGCGGTACTACGACCGCATTAGCGGCGCGAGCCTTGGTCACCGTGACGGTGACGAGCATGCCGCCCCGCAAAACAAAGCCGGGGTTCTGCACCTGCAGCCGCGCCAGATAGGACAGCGTGCCGGCCGTCGGCACCAAGTTGACCGTTTGCACCGGACCGCTAAACGTGCGTCCCGGCAACGAGTTCGACTGGTACGTGACAGAGATTCCCGGGTGAACGTAGGGCAGATCTTCGTCCGGCACGTTGACGTTGATCCAAACCTTGTCGACGCGAGCAACCTGCAGAACCGGCTGCGACGGAGAGGCAAATGCGCCGGGATCGACCAGACGATTCGCTACGACCGCGTCGTACGGCGCATAGAGGTAGGTCTGCGAAAGCTGCGTGGCGAGCAGCTGGGCTTGCGCCGCCGCAGAGACGGCCTGTGCTTGCTGTGCCTTGACGTTTTGCGCGCTGACCGCATTATTCCGCAAACCCACGACCGCGTTGTTATACGTCTGTTGGGCTTGCACGTAGTTCGCTTCCGATTGCTGCAAGGTCGTTTGAGAGACGTAGCCCTGTTTGTAGAGCTGCTTGTTTTGATCGAAGACGAGCTTGGCATTCGCCAGCGAAGCCTTCGCGGTCTGGACCGCCGCCTCGTTGGTCTGTACCTGCACGGGATATCCAACCACGGAGCCCTGGGCGCTGGCGGAGAACTGCGCCGCCTGCGCTTGTGCCTGGGACAGCTGCGCCTGGAGCGTCCGCGGATCTATCGTCGCAAGCAACTGGCCCCTGTGCACCATGTCGCCGATATTGACGTTGATCTTGAGGATAGTGCCGCTCTGCTGGAAGGCGAGGGTCGATTGCTCGAGCGGGGCGATCTGCCCGTCAAGCGGCAGATACGTCGCGATATTCTGACGGGACGCCGGCGAGGCGTCCACCATCAAGGGTGGCGTGGCAGGCGGCGCCTTCCCGCCGCAGCCGGCAAGAAGCGGGAGCACGCCGAGCGCGGCAAGCCCCAAGAGCGTCGCTTTCAAATTGAGGGAAGGGACTGTCATCCTGAGCATCTCTCCAAAAGTCGGTCCTTCATGGTCTCTTATACGGCGCTCGTTGGCCTTTGATTCACAAGAACCGCCGCGGGCGCCTACAGGTTCCTAGAACCTCGGCATGAGGTAGTCGGCTGCAAGGCGTATCTCCCGGGGGCATGAGCGCGAAACTCGACATCGGCCGCTCGTATAGTCTTCAGAGCCGCGTCGAGGAGTGGATGACTGCCGAGAAGGCCGGGAACAAGGGCGTCGACGTCCTCTCCACCTCGATGCTCGTTCAATTGGTTGAGAGCGCCGCGATCCACTGCGTCCAGCCGATTTTAAAGGCGGGTCAAATCACCCTTGGAACGCACGTCGATCTCGAGCATAAGAAGCTGGTTCCGGTGGGCTTCATCGTTCGCACTGAGGTCGAAGTGGTAATGCTCGACGGGCCACGCGTGAGTTTCGCGGTCCAAGTCTTCGACGAGCAAGAAGCGGTCGCCGAGGGTACCCACGAGCGGTACATCATCGAAAAGGCCAAGTTCTTAGCAAAACTGCGCGAAAAGCTCACCTAGCGAGTCGGCCAAAACCGGCAAACTCCGAGGCTCTCACTGCAGGGGAGGCAATCGTCCGCCCCCGAAAAGGACGCGAAAGGCACTCACCGACCAGGCCCGCAGGGTCAGGGCGGTTGGGGCAAAGCTCAATTCTTAGCTAGGAGGACAGATTGAAGCGACTGAGCACTGGAATCCTGACCCTGCTTATGGCAGTCGGTCTCGGATTCACCGCGGTCGCAGCCCAGCCCGGAGCATCGCATGGCAACACTGGAACCAACGCGATTGCGCAGGACCAGGGCTCGACGGCTGCTCCGCCGGCGAACTTCGGGTCCCCGCCGTCGGGTCAGTATCCGATTCTATATAACGACCATCACGTCTACTCCAAGCCGGATATCCTAAAGCGGGGCCGCGTTCTCGCGGCGCTCGTGCGGGGTGGAACGATTTTAATTCCGCTTCGCTCGATGTTCGAGCAAATGGGCCCGCCGTACCCGACTGTGTCGTGGGACGCGGGAAGTCAAACCGCAACGGTTAGCAAAGCCGGCGCCGAGGTCAAGGTGACCGTCGGCAAGCCGGAAGTCATCATTAACGGCGAGTCTCGTCCGCTGGACGTGCCGCCCGAAATGTATCAGGGCACCGTTCTCGTCCCGGTCCGAGTCATCTCGGAAGCGATGGGCGCCTACGTTCTGTGGGTACCCGATCGCCGTCTCGTCGTCGTACGTTACATCCCGGCGACTCCGCCGCCCGCGCCGCCACCGCCGCCGCCGCCACCGCCACCGGTCGCGACGCCGACGCCCACGGCTCGCCCGTTCTACGACGTCTACGTCGCCGGCGACTACATAATCTCGCCGCGCGTCTACAACGAGTTCGTTCCGGGCGCGAACAGCAACAACAACACCGGGGGCTTCTCGTACCGGATCCACGGTGCGCTCGAAGTCCCGCTCATGAACCTTCCGTTCATGGTCGAGGTTGATTATCGCCAATGGAACTGGCAACATCTGTGCGGCGGTGCCGGCGATCCGGGGTGCTTCGTCACCACGATCGGTGGTCTCGGCTCATCAAGTGTTGCGGCATTCGTTGGTCGTAACTTCGACTTTGACGCACGAGTCGGCGTTCGCATCCTCAAGCCACGCATCTATCTGGTCGGCGGATACATGGCGTGGGGTAACAACTATGGTTACCCGAACATGGAGGGTGGCGGTGTCGGGTTAGAAAAGCTGCCCGATCTAGATCACATCTTCTCGTTCTACGGAAGTGCGGTCTACTATTTCGGAGTCAACGGCAACTACTCGAGCACACCGCTCGCGTGCGGAAACCCGAACGGAGGCGGATGCACGTTCAGGGTCGGTTATGACATCCTGAAGTACGACATCGGAGTCAGCTATACGTTCCCGGATTTCCCGATCTTCATCGAAGCGGGATTCATGGGTGACCGCGGCTGGAATCAGGACTCAGCTCCGATCGGGTTCTCTCTAAGCGGTCCGTACGCGGGTATCGGTCTGAAGATCAGTCACTGGTAACCCTCGCGCGCGACCACGCGGAAACTCGAAAGCCCCTGCATAGCGCAGGGGCTTTCGTTATGGCGACGGTCGCTGAGCCGGCGCCGGACTCGCGGACGCTGCCGGCGTGTCGACCTCTTGCGGCGATGGTTGGACGCATGGCGGCGTGATGATGTCGATCGCCGGATGGCCCGGAGCCGGCGACGCCGTCGGAGTCGCGGCCGGCGTCGTTTCGGGCATCACCCCGGTCGGCAGCGGCGTCGGACAGAGCTGCGCCAGCGCAAACCAATGTTCGGTGTACCCTTGCGCGACGCTCGACTTCATCGTCTTGCCGTAGTACGTGTTACCGTACTTTTTGATGAGGAGCTGCGAGAACTCCCACGCCGTTTGCTGCTCGCCCTGGACGTAGACCTTACGCAACGTAATAACGCCGAGGAAATAGGATCGCGCGAGTTGCGGATCGTTCGGATATTTTGCCGCCCATTTACGCAGCGCTTCCGTGGCAAAGTCGAGTTTCGCGATAAGCCGGGGGTCGGTTGTGTAAGCGCCGGCGCTGATCGAGCCGTCTTTATACGTGTTATCTATTCCGAGATAGCTGATCTTCATGCGACCAAAATATTCGTCGCCGGGCGCGGAGTCGTTATACTGCTCGCACTGAAGATGGGCCCATTTGCTCTTGGTCGCACCGCAAACGTCCTTCTTCTTCGACGGGCTCGCAGACGGCTTCGGCGAAGCCGCCGGAGCAGCAGCGGATTGCGGCATAGCCGAGAGTAGACCGATGCCTACTCCAAGCAGCGCAAGCAGCGACGTCGGTAGCATGCGTTTCACGTGTGGTAACATCTCCTTCGGGCTCGGCTCGTAGCGGTGTAGCCCTCTGGGAAGCAAATCTTTTGCAGTCGAGCGCTCGCGGCCTCCTCGACGTGAGCGTAAGGGCATACCTTTTCGAGCCGCGAACCAGTCGCCAGCATGATTGCCTCGGTTCGCGCAGCGGCGGTGCAGCTTCGAGCGCACGACCGCGATGACTTTCCGCTGACGCTCGATCGCATAATAGAGGCGGCGAGCGAAGCGGCGTCGCGCGCCGACTTGGTCGTGCTGCCCGAATCGACGTTTCCCGCCTACGTTCTCGGCGGCTCGCGGCTTGCCGAGGAGAGCGCGATCGCCCGCGCGATCGAGCGGCTGCGCGACATCGCGCTTGCGACGCACACGGTGATCGTGACCGGCGCTGCCGCATCAACCGACACCGGGCTTCGAAACGGCGCATTCGTCATTGATGCGGACGGTTCGCTCGCGGGGCGCGCCGACAAGCTTTTTCTATGGCACTTCGACCGCCGCTGGTTCGCGCCGGGCGAACGAATCGAACCGGTCGCAACGGCGATCGGCGCGCTCGGGGTGCTGGTCTGCGCCGATGGGCGACTCCCCACGATCGCGCGCGCACTGGTGGACCGGGGCGCCAACGCTTTGGTGATGCCGACTGCTTGGGTGACGAGCGGACGCGATCCGGCAGCGCTTGAGAACGTTCAAGCCGATTTGCTCGCACGCGTCCGAGCCTACGAGAACGGCGTGCCGTTCGTCGCGGCCAACAAGTGCGGCAGCGAGCTCGGCATGGTCGCGTACTGCGGGAAGAGTCAGATCGTCGATTTCTGCGGAGAGATCGTCGCGCTCGCGGGCGAGCGCGAACCGCAAACGCTCGTTGCATCCGTCGCATTGCGCGCCGCGCTTCCACGTCGAACGGCGTTGGGGGAAGTGAAGGCTCGCAAATCCGGGTTCGATCGGCCCCTACGCATTGCGATCTCGTTCGATCCGCTTCCGGACAACATAGACGAGCGGATCGAGCTTCTGGATGACGTCTGCGCCCTCTCGCCGGACGATGGAGAGCGGCTCGCGGCGCTCGACCGCACGCTCCCGGTCGTAGCGGTCGATGACGAACGCGTGCTCGATCCCGCGGGGCTTGTCTCTTTCAGTCGCGCCGGTTATTCGCTGGTCTGCTGGACGACCGAGATCGGTGCGCCCTGGTGCGAGCGCATCGCGCGTGCTCGAGCGCTCGAGTTGCGTCTCTACGTCGTCGTCTTCGATCGTTCGGCGCGACGTGCGTTTGCCGTCGATCCCGACGGTGCGATCGTCGCCGGAACGTTTGACGAATTCCGGCTCGCGAGCTTTTCGCTCGATCCGCGGAAGACGGCGGAGACAGCGGTAGCACCGGGGAGCGACGTGCGCGAAGGGCTCGAGCGGGTCGCGAGGATTCTCGATGACGCTCCTCACTGACACACGACTCCGCACTCTGGCATTACTACTTGCGGCGTTGATCGTACTGAACGCGGCTGCGGCGCGCTCTCCGAACCCGCAGCGGGCGACTGGAAGAATCGAAGTGACGGCCTGGCCGTACTTCCCCGGCAGCACGATACCATTACGGATCGACGGCTTCTCGCCACCCTTCCAAGCAGTACTGCTCGGGCCGGGACGGATCGCGCCGGGCGGCCTCTACGAGGTCCCACCCAATCCCGGCGTCGGGAGCGCGCTGATCGTTGCAGGCAACGAGGCCGGCTTGGCGGCGACGAGAGTGCGTATCGCACGGCCGCCTTCGACGAAGGAAGGCCTTATCGTCGTCGCCTCTTACGATGACGGCGTCATCTTTCACCGCGCGCGCGATTTCTCGGTTCTCGGCGTGCTCGCCACCGGCGGAACTCCCGGCGACGTCGCGATCGACCCGCTCGGCAAAATAGCAGTCCCCGACACCGAGGGCAGCGCGCTGACGCTGGGGACCGTCGCGCCGTGGAGCGTCGGCCGCATTGACGGGGTCGTGCTCGGGGACGAAGTCGCGATCGATCGCACGACGCGTGCCGTCTTCGTTACCGACCGCGACGTGAACGGCGACGGAGCGCTCACGCGCATAAGCGTCGATCGAAGCGTGACGCGCGTGACCACGGGAGCGACCGCCGAGGGACTGGCCGTTGACGAGCGGCGTCAGCTCGTTTACGTGGCCAATGCGAATGATGGAACCGTCGCCGAAGTCGACGCGCGGTCGATGCGCGTCGTACGCAAGTTCCGTGCCGTCAGCCGCGTCTTCTCACTCGCGTTATCCTCCGACGGCACCGTCCTCTACGCGATTTCAAACGAGAGTACCGGTTCGCTTTTTGGCGCACCCGGCTCGGCCGTCGCGCTCGGACTGAAGACGCCGACGCCGCGGGTGATCGCGCGCAGCGAAAATCTTGCTTTCCCGATCGGCGTCGCGCTGGACTCGGCTACGCAGACGCTCTTCGTGACGGACGAAAGCACCGACCAAATCGACGTCTTGGACGCGCGCACGCTGCGTCCGAAACGGTCGCCTTTGTCAACTTGCTCGACGCCCTGGAAGCCCGCCTTCGATGAAGTGAGCCGGCGCCTCTACGTCCCGTGTGCAGGCGCAAATGAGATCGACGCGTTTGACGCTCGCACGCTGAACCGCATTGCGAGCGCTCCGTTCGCGACCGGAAGTTATCCGCTCGCCGTCGCAGTATGGCATCCAAAATGAGATCCGCGATCGTCGGCCTTTTCGTCTTTTTCGTCGCCACTCTAACGCCGGCGCATGCGAGCCAGCTGCCCGCTCGCATTGATCCGAGCGCGCCGTTTCCGCAAATCGTCGAGCAGGCGCCGTCGGTAGAGAGCGTTGCACCCGGAATCGGATATGCCGACTATCAGCTCGAAACGGTAAGCGGCCCGATCTCCGTCCACGTCATCGTCGTGGAGCCGCATCGAAGCGACGTACGGCTCGACTCCGTGTTGGCGAACGACTCGCTCGTGTCGCGCGGCGAAACGATCGGCTCGATGGGCCGCCGCACGCGGGCCGTCGCGGGGATCAACGCCGATTTCTTCGACATCGGCAACACGAATCGGCCCGTCAACATGGTCGTGCGCAACGGCACGTTGCTGCAACTTCCATACAAGCGCTACGCTCTGGCGATCACGCGTGACGGGTTGCCGCACATCGCCGAGTTTTCATTCGCGGGACAGATCGTTATCGCCGAGCGCACGATGCCGCTCGACGCCATTGACGGCATGCCGCGTCCGGAGGGTGGGCTCTCGCTGCTGACCCCGACCTACGGTCGCATAGGCCCGCAAGAGAACGTCACGCTCGTCTCACTCGCGCCAACCGAGGGTGCTCCTCCGTTGACGAGTTATCGCGTGACCGGCGTCGCCGATAATCTCAGTCCGCAACCGCCCGGCTATTATGTGGCGATCGGCCCGAGCGACTACGGCGTCGTAGGCGTTCCCGTTGTCAATTCGACCGTAACTGCGAGCGGAGATCTCACGCCCTTTGGGCTCGCCTCAATAGCGGCCGCGGTTGGCGGCGGCGCATTGATCCTTCATGACGGGCAGTGGTATGACGATCCGGACGCGCCGTATCCCGAGGAGAACTCGAAACGCACGCCATCTTCCGGGGCCGCAATCGCTCCCGACGGCCGGCTCTTTCTGATCGAGGTGGACGGCCGACAGCCTGAGGTCAGCGTCGGCGTCACCCGTCGAGAGTTTTCCGCGCTGATGCGCTCGCTCGGCGCGACCGAAGGCTTGCTGTTCGACGGCGGCGGATCTTCTACGCTTGTCGTTCGCCGCTTAGGCGACGCCGATGCCGGCGTTGCAAACTCGCCATCGGATGGCAAGGAACGTCCCGTTGCCGACGGACTCTTCGTCTACAGCACGGCCCCGGTAGGACCGCCCGTGAGGCTCGTCGCGCGACCTGGCGTCGTGCGCGCGATCAGTGGGGCGGAGATACCGCTGCGGGTCGCCGCCGTCGATGCCGCGTATCACGTGGCGGCAACGAGTCGGGCGCCGGGCGCAACCGTTTTTCCTTCGCGGATCGGTCTTTTTCGCGACGGCACATTCGTCGCACTCGCTCCCGGCAGCGGTCACTTGATTTTACGCGATCATGGACTAACGGGCGACGTTCCGATTGAAGTGGACGGCGCGCCGGCGCGCAGCAAGATCGCGCCCGCGCCGGCGAACGTCGATCCAAATGCGACGATCGCCCTGCAAGCGCGCGCCTTCGATGCTCGAGGGTACGCGCTTGCGCTCCCGGCCGTCCTGCACTGGACCGCCACCGCCGGCACGATAGACGCGGGGGGCCGATTTCATGCAAACTCGCGTGACGCGACGGTCACCGTGCGAATTGGTACTGCCGTAGCGAGCACGCGCGTGACGGTTGGCTCGCACCAGGTGGCCTTACCGTTCGCGGACCACGCCTACTTTTTGACGGCGCGCCGAGGCGGCGCGGGTCAGGTCATTAAGAACGCCGGCTGTCAAAGCTGCGTGCGGTTAACGTTCGCTTTTGGAAACGGCGAGCGCGCCGCCTACGCGCAAGGCGACGTTCCACTGCCGCCCGGAACGATCGGGGTTGCATTCGACGTACAAGACGACGGGAGCGAGGGACGCGTTCGAGTTTCGGTGCGCAACGAAATCAACGAGGACGTTCTTGTTGACGCCACGCAGCTCGGCGAACCGGGTTGGCGGCGCGTGACGGTCAAGTTTCCGATCGATACGCAGGCGACGCGGTTGACAGCGATCTACGTCTTACCGCCCAAGGGCGTCGAGCTGTCGCAGGGCAGCATCGTGCTGCGAAACGTTCGCGCGATCGTTGCCGGTCAGTAGACCGATTACGCCGCCAATTACCAGCAGCGTTCCGAAGACCGTCGCGACGAGATTGGGAGCCGCAACGACTTCGACCGCCGGATACCCGGCGACCACCGCTCGCAACCAGAGGCCGCCGGCACGCGCAGCTCGGCCTCCCGCGCTTAGCGCAATCGCGTGCGGCAGCGGCCGTTCGTTCTCGTCGTCAACCGCAAAGAGGACGGCCGGCTCGCCGCCGCTCGCGCCGCCGTGCAGCAACATCGCCGCCTGCGCGGGAGTAAACACGACCGCTTTGACGACTCGCCGCGCTGCCGGAACGTTGAACGAATCGAAAGGAAGATCTATCCCAGCGATCGTTTGACGGTGCTCGAGCAAGAGCACGGGCGATAGAAACGCCGTGCCTTCCGGTTGAGTGATCGTCAAGCGATTTCCTCGCAGATCGCGCGCCTCAACGTAAGCGACACTGCGCGAGATCGTCCGCAGGATGAAGTTACCCGCGTCGCGCGCACGCTCTCCGATCGCGATTGGTCCTCCGAGCCGGCGAACGAGCGTGACCGAGCCGCTCGTCCGGGCGCCGGACGACGTCAGTGGAAAGGCGAGAACGCCGAGCGATTCCACGGGCACGCGTGCGCCCGGCGCACCGATGACGGTTTGATTATCGGGTGCCAGCAGCCCGCTCGCGATGCCGGCGAATCCTGCGATCGCCGCACCGAGTGCGAGCGCAGCAACGGCGATCCGCGCTCGCGGCGAGTTTGCTCGGCGAAAGAGCCGCCGTCCGGCGATAAGCGCGCCCGCGACTACCGCGGCGAGCGCAACGTTGTACCATCCGGCATGATAGACCGTTTGCCCCGGAAGCAGAATCTCGAAAGCGACCGCGCCAACGGCGACCAGCGCGGGCACGAGCAATCCGCTCAATGCATCCTGACCAGCGGCTCGACCGCCGACTCCATTTGCGCGAAGGTGAGCGCGCCGTCGTAACCGTGGACCACTGCTCCCCGCCGATCGAGAATAACGGTCGTCGGTAATCCGAGCGCCGCGTACGTGCGACCGTACTGCTGACCGCTATCGATCCAAATCGGGAAATGAATGCCCAGCGAATCGGCAAAGGCACGGGCGCGCTGCGGTGACTCTCCTTCGTTTACGCCGACGATGGAGAGCCCGCTGCGGGCATATGCAGTTGCCAGCCGCTGCAGATCGGGCATCTCTGCGCGGCACGGCGGACACCATGAAGCCCATAGGTTCATCACAACGACGTGTCCGCGGTACCGGTCGAGAGAGACGGCCGCACCACGATCGTCGCGTAAGCTATACACCGGCGCCGCTTCGCCCACCAAACCCTCAGGCCCGTTCGAATGCGCGGTCGGCGAAACGAAGGGCCACAGCACGAAAAGAGCGATCGCCAACGTCACCGCTGCGACCGCCCAGACGAGATAACGCGACATTTAGTCTCCCGAACTGCGGCATGCCGAGGTTCCTATCCTTCGGCAAACGAAACGGCGACGGCGTGCCTGCCTTGATTCTCGACGGAAGAAGTCTAGCGGCCGATCTGCGCACGGAGCTGATCGCGCGTACCGGCGCGTTGCGCGAGACGGGCGCTCCTCCTAAGCTCGTCGTCGTCTTGGTCGGAGAGAACGAATCGAGCCTTGCCTACGTGAGAAACCTCGAACGAACCGGCGAGCGAGTGGGCGTCGGCGTGGTCGTGGATCGGCTCCCCGAACGCGCGACGCCCTCGGAGATTCGCGCGCGTCTCGAAGACCTCCATGGTGACGCAAGTGTCCACGGCGTCATGCTGGCGCAGCCGCTCCCGCCGACATCTTCGGATTCGCGAGATCGCCGATGCCATTCCGGTTCACAAAGACGTCGATGGCACGAACCCGACGAACCAGGCGTACTTGGCGTTCGGCAGCGGAACGGAGTACGTGCCGGCGACTCCAGCCGCGGTCATGCTGCTGCTCGAACGCAGTCCGCACTGGCCGCTCCGAGGCCGCCCTGCCGTAGTGATTGGACGATCTATTGTCGTGGGAAAACCGGTTGCTTTGCTAATGCTCGCGGAGGATGCAACGGTCACGATGGTCCACAGCAAATCGGGCGATCTGCGGCCGTACGTCAAGACGGCGGAGATCGTCGTCGTTGCAGCCGGAACACCCGGCTTGGTACGCGGAAGCGACTTGATGCCGGGCGCTACCGTCATTGACGTTGGAACCACGATCGTCGACGGCGTCTTACGCGGAGACGTCGACTTTGAAAGTGCCGTCACAGTCGCCGGGGCGATCACGCCGGTGCCCGGCGGCGTCGGCCCCGTTACGAACGTCGCGCTGCTGCGAAACGTCGTCAAAGCGGCAGAGCGCGCAGGTCGGTAGTCGCAGTACGCCCAAAGCGAGCGTGGTGATTCCGGAGGGGCGTGCGCGAGAATTGGATGCATTGCATCGCGCACCGCATCCGCTTTTAATCGAGCTCGAACAGATCGGCGGCGTGGACGGCATCCCAATCCTCGAGCGCGCGACGGGCCGGCTCCTCTCTACGATCGTCACGGCGATGCAAGCAAATCGTATTCTCGAGGTTGGAACGCGGTACGGCTACTGGACGCTTTGGATGGTGCTGGCGCAGCCGCCGGCCGGGCGAATTTGGACGATCGATCGTGACGCGGCGCGCACCGACATCGCGCGCGCGTATTTCCGCCGGGCCGGCGAAGACGATCGCGTCGAGGTCTTCAACACCCCGGCGCTCGAGCTGCTCGAAAATTTCCCCCATCGCAATCTCGACGTTGTCTTCGTTGCCGCAAATAAAGACGAGTATCTTGCGTACCTCGAGATCGTCATTCCGATGCTCAAACTCTCCGGCCTCGCGATTTTCAACGATTCCCTCAGCACGCATGGTTTCTTGCACCGATTTCTCAACCACCCTGCGCTCGACGCCACGGTCCTGCCGTTCGGCGTCGGCATTGGTGCGCGGCGGCAATGACGAGCGCGGCAGCCTTTCGGCATGCCATGCGCCGCGTGCCGACCGGCGTAACGGTCGTTACCACGCTAAAGGAAGGCGAGCCGCGCGGCATCACCGTCAATGCCTTCTCGAGCGTCTCGCTCGATCCACCGTCGTTGCTGATATGCGTCAATCGGGAAGCTCGCAGCTACCTCTTCATCTCGAGTTCGCGCGTTTTTTGCGTAAACGTGCTCGCCGGCGACCAGCGCGTGCTCGCCGAGCATTTCTCCGGCAAGGTTCGGGAGCGTCAGTTTGCCGAGATCGGCTATGCGACCGATGCCACCGGCGCGCCGGTTCTCAATGGTACGATCGCACACTTTGATTGCGAGCTTGCGCACGAATATCAGTGGGGGTCGCACTCGGTTCTGATCGGTCACGTCGTATCTTGCAGCGCGCGACCGGGCTCGCCGCTTGGATATTTCAACGGCGGTTTCCACGACTTCGGGATCCACGTTGAGTAAGCGGTCCCGATGATTTCACAGACGTTCGCGGTTGGTCCGCTCGACTGCAACTGCACGATTCTGGTCGACGAGGACAGCGGCGATGCGATCGTCGTTGACGGCGGCGATGGCGTTGACGAGGTCGTCGGCCGTCTGAGCCGGGGCGGCTGGCACGCCAAGTTCTTGGTTCATACGCACGCGCACATCGACCATATCGGCGACTTAGGACGCCTGCGAGAGCATACCGGAGCGCAGGGAATGCTCCACCCGGCCGATCTGCCGCTCTATCGCACGCTCGAGCTCCAGGCCGGCTGGCTCGGCCTAAAGCATTCGCCGCCGGTCGTCGCACTCGATGCCGAGCTTCACGACGGTGATGAAATCGCCATCGGGACGCTGCGGTGCCGCGTTCTGCATACTCCGGGACATACGCCGGGAAGCGTCTGCTTCGAAGTCGCTGACGGCGAGAAAAGGACGCTCTTAACTGGCGATACGCTCTTTGCCGGCTCGATCGGACGTTGGGACCTCGGGGGCACGTCGATGGAAGATATCGTCGGCTCGATTCGCCGCAAGCTGCTGCCCTACGACGACGCCACGCCTGTCGTTCCAGGGCACGGGCCTTTCACTACAATCGGAATCGAACGGCGCTCGAATCCATACATTGTCAATGCTTGACGCGCCGCCGCGCAAGCGCAAGCTTTTCGTCGGAATCGATCTCGATGAAGACGCTCGCGCGCGATGCGCCGCCGTTTCGCAAGGGTTGCGCGATACAGGCTTCGACGCGAGGTACGAATCGCCGGAAAAGCTTCACGTCACGCTGGCATTCTTGGGCTACGTCGAGCCGGCGCTCGGTGAGGAGGTCTATTCGGAGCTGAGCGCGGCCAGCGCGGCCGCAAAACCGTTCGCGCTAGTGCTCGACAGACTCGGCGCCTTTCCGCACGAACGCAGGCCGCGCGTGGTCTACGTCGGCGCGCGCGAGCAGGGCGCGCCGTTTCGCGAGCTCGCACAAAGCGTCCGCCGCGCCTACGCGCGGCTCGACTTCGAGTTCAAGGACGACGCGGTCGCGCACGTGACGATCGCGCGAGTCAAGGAGTCAAAGCGACCGCTCCCGCTCCTCGAATTTCCGACCATTCGCCTAGCAGTCGAAGCCTTAACGCTCTTCGAATCGCTCCCCGACCCCTCACGCAAGACATCCCGCTACGAGGTCAAACTGGTCGTTCCGTTATGCCTATAACGGCCCTCGATCCCAATACGGCGCTCGTCGTCATCGACATGCAAAAAGGCATCGTTACGAGGCCAACGGTCCATCCGGCCTCCGGCGTGTTGGTAAACGTCGTCCGTCTCGTCGACGCCTTTCGCGCGAAAGGACGTCCGGTCGTGCTGGTCCGCGTCGGCTGGTCCCCCGGAAGAGCCGACGCGCTCAAGACGCGCGCCGAGTCGACGGCGCCGCACAGCGCGTTACCCACGAACTTCTTTGAGTTCGCCGACGAGCTGAAGGCCGACGCCTCGCGCGATATTCTGATTCACAAGCGCCAGTGGGGGGCGTTCTACGGGACCGATCTCGATTTGCAGCTGCGCCGCCGCGGCATCACGAACATCGTCCTGTGCGGGATTTCGACGAGCATCGGCGTCGAATCGACGGCGCGCGACGCGTGGGAGCGCGCGTACAATCTTACCTTCGCATCCGACGCGATGACCGACACCGTCGAAGAGGCACACGATCGCGCGCTGCGGCTTATCTTCCCCCGCATCGGCGAGCTCGGCTCCGTCGACGAAATTCTAGCAGAGCTCTAATCGAGAGTTTTTTTGCTTGTCACCCTTCGACTCTGCCCAGGGCGACGTCGATCTTAACGCAGGTTGATGATCAGTTTGCCGGCGTCGGCGCCGTTCGATGACGGCAATGGAGCGGCATCCGCAGAAGCAGCGGCTTGCACTGTGCGCGGCATCGTCGCGTAGTCCGGGACTGCTCCGGACGCCACTTTTCCGCGATAATCGGCGATCGCTACTTGCAGCGCCTCGAGCGCGCGCTCGGGATAATCTTTCTTCTTCTCCGGATAGCCATCGAGCTCGCGTTCGATATCGGGCGCAGTGATTGCGGCGGCTTCATCGATCGTTTTTCCTTTTGCGATGCCGACGACCAGGCTGCAAGTCGCGGTTCCGAATCCGCATCCGGTGGTGAAGTACGAAATATCCTCAATAACCGCGCCCGGCCCAACCTTCAAAAAGAAGTTGTACATGTCGCCGCATGAATCACTGAAGTACTCGCCGCTCGCGGTGGCGTTCTCCATCGTGCGGAACCCGCCGCGCTCTTCGACCAATCGCTGAAACTTCGGAAAATCCATATATATTAACTCACCGTCTCCGTTGGATGTAACTCAAAGCGACACTCTTTTCCGCCATGGGCGAGCGACTCCGTCTGCGTGTGCGCCCCACCCAGGGCCTCGTCGATCACGTGGTGGATCACCTGGCAGACCTCCGGATTCTCTTTTGCCGCGTTTGAATAGGGACAGTTGTGCTCGTGCAGCGCGAAGCCGCCCTCGATCAAGCTGTATTCGGCGACGACGCCGCTCTTGCGAAGCATCTCCGTAAGCTGGGCCACCTTCTGCTCGGGGTTGTCGGCGGTCACCGATAGCCGCGCCCGGTCGATTGCCCGCCGCGAGAGGCCCGCGAAGACTTGTTCGACTCCCTCCGTACCGAACTGACTTCGAAGCTCGCGCAAAACAGCGGTCAGCATCTTGTCGTAGGCCTGCGGGAAGAGCTTATCAGCATCAGGAGTCAGCGAGAACTCGAAGGTGGGCTTGGTGGGGCCTCGCCTGACGGGGGTCTCGGCGACGAGTCCATCGCGCTCGAGGACCATCAGCTGCTGGCGGACCGCGTTGGGAGAGAGCCCAAACGATCGTGCCAAATCGGTCGCCGAAGCCGAGCCTCGGCGGCGCAGTTCGCTCACGATCTTTCCTCGGGTCGTCTGAAAGAAGCGATCGGCGTGCATTTACCGCGTTATCCTAGCACGAAATAGCCGAGATAGTAAAGTTTTTCCTTGACTTTCTAAGAGAGCCTCGGCTACCATAAATCGCATGCCAGAGCAAGGTCTACGCATCTCGAACCTTCGGTGCAGCATCGGCGGTAACGAGATTCTTAAAGGGATCGACCTAACCGTCGAGCAGGGACGAGTTCACGCCCTGATGGGTCCGAACGGGAGCGGCAAATCGACGCTTGCCTTCTCGCTTACCGGTCATCCTCAGTACGTCGTCAGTGGGAGCGTGGAACTCGACGGTCAGGACCTGCTGACTTTGAACCCCGACAAGCGGGCGCGCGCCGGACTGTTCCTCTCATTTCAGTATCCGGCCGCCATTCCGGGCGTCAAGGTCGCCAACTTCTTGCACGCAGCGCGCCAAGCCGAACGCCCCGGCGACCTTCCACCGGCGAAGTTCCGCGCTCTCCTTCTCGAAAAGATGGAGCAGCTTGGCATCGATCCGTCTTTTATGGGGCGCTATCTCAACGACGGATTCTCGGGCGGAGAGAAAAAGCGGCTCGAGATGCTGCAGCTTGCGGTGCTCGCTCCGAAATACGCGATCATGGACGAGACCGATTCGGGGCTCGACATCGACGCGCTAAAGGATGTCGGCGACTCGATCGCCGCGCTGCGCGCGAGCGACGAAGGGCGCAACACCGGCTTTCTCATCATCACGCACTACCCGCGCATCTTGCAGTACGTGACTCCGGACGTCGTACACATCATGATCGATGGACGAATCGTCAAAACCGGGGGTCATGACCTCGCCCACCGCATCGAGCGCGAAGGGTACGACAAGATTCGCGAAGAGACCGCCCCTTCGTCCTTCGACTCCGCTCCGGATGCCACGCTCAGGACAGGTGCGATTGCCTAACACGCTGACGCCGTCCGTACCGCAGGCGGACGAACTTTATGCGCGGCTCGCCTCTTTCGAGGGCGCGCCGCTTACAAGCGACGCACGAATCCGCGCGCTCGACCGCTTCTTTTCGTCGGCAAGCGGACGCGAGAAGCCGGGACGTTTTTGGCGAGTAGATTTCGAAGCGATCGTTCCTGAAGCGGCGGCGATCGAGGCTTCCCCGGACAGCGTCACCATCGAAAACACCGATCGCTCCGCGCTGATCTGCGATTTCGCGACCGCGATGCGCGACCATCCCCAGCTCTTCGCTCGCGCATTCGGCTCGACGGGCATCGCGGCCAGCAAGTTCGGCGCACTCGCGCAGGCTTTTGCGGGTCTCGGCGTTTTCGCGTACGTGCCGGCCGACCATGCTTGCGACGAGCCGATCGTCATACGCTACGACGTTCGGCCCGGCGCTGCGATCTTTCCGTGGACCGTCGTGCTCGTCGAACGTGGCGCGCGCGTCACCCTCGTCGAGCGCGTCACGGCCGGCGCCGGAGCTCTTCTGTGCGGCGCTACCGAGGTCGTGAGCGCCGAGCACGCCGACGTGACCTACGCAACCCTACAGCAAGCCGGCAGCGGCGCGCGCGTGATCTCCAACCGCGCGGCGCGACCCGGCCGCGATTCGCGGATCGCGTGGTGTCTGGCCGAACTTGGCGCCGATCTCGCCGCCGGCGACGTGCGGGTATCAATCGAAGAGCCCGGCGCACAAGCGCATCTGACGGCGATCTTCTTTCCGCGGGGCACCCAGCACGTCGACCTCGTCAGCACGGTGGAACATCTGGCCGGCGAAGCAACGTCGGAGACGCTCGTTAAGTCCGCTGCGAGCGAGCGCGGCCAGGCGCGCTTTCTCGGGAACATTCGCATCGCACCGCACGCGCAAGGAAGCGATGCGCGGCTGCGCGACGACGCGCTCCTGCTGTCGCAGACGGCTCACGTTGATTCCGTCCCTGCTCTCGAGATCGGCGCAAACGACGTCAAGGCCTACCACGGCGCGACGGTCGGCGCGATCGATGCCGAGCAAATTTTCTATATGGAGAGCCGCGGCATCGAGCCCGATGCGGCGGAGCGTATGATCGCGTTAGGGTTTTTCGAACCCGCGATCGAGCACTTTCCTTCGTCGAGTCTTCGCGACGAAATTCGCGCGGCGCTGGCGGAGAAGCTACCGTGAGTACAATTTCCTCGACGCCCGCGCGAAGCGCAACCCTGAGCGAGTCGGCCAACGGCGCGCTTCGGAAGACCGACCAGATCATCGCGGACTTTCCGATTCTTGGGCGACCGACGTCGCGCGGCAAGCGGCTCGTTTACCTCGATTCGGCCGCCACTTCGCAAAAGCCGCGGGTCGTGATCCAAGCTCTGGTCGATTATTATGAGCAGTACAACGCGAACATTCATCGCGGCGTCTACGAGATTGCCGCGCGCGCAACGGCGGAATACGAGCGGGCGCGCGTCAAGGTCGCCCGTTTTGTCGGAGCCGAGACTTCTGAGATCGTGTGGGTGCGCAACACCACCGAAGCGATCAACCTCGTCGCCTACTCCTGGGGGGACACGCATCTGCGCTCGGGAGACGCGATTCTGCTTACCGAGCTCGAACACCATTCCGATCTGGTGCCCTGGCAACTGCTGGCGGAGCGGAAGGGCGCGGAACTGCGCTTTATCCCGGTTGACGAACGCGGTCTCTACGTGCTTGACGATCTCGACCGACTGCTCGACGGCTGTAAGCTCGTTGCCTGCGCGCACGTCAGCAACACGCTCGGGACGATCGCTCCGCTCGAGATCATCGTTCCGCGCGCTCATGCCGCCGGCGCAGTCGTCCTCATCGACGGGGCTCAGGGTGCGCCGCATCTGCCGGTCGACGTCAAGTCGCTGGACGTCGATTTCTATACCTTCAGCGGCCACAAGATGCTCGGGCCGACGGGAATCGGAGCGCTCTACGGAAAGCGCTCGCTGTTGGAGGCGATGCCTCCCTTCTTCTCCGGTGGCGACATGATCCGCAAGGTCGGCTACGATCGCACGACGTTTAGCGATCCGCCCCGCAGGTTCGAAGCAGGGACGAGCAACATCGCCGATGCCATCGCATTCGGCGTCGCGATCGAATATCTCGAAAGCGTGGGAATGACGTGGGTTCGGGAGCACGAGCGAGTGCTGACGGGCTACGCGCTGGAGCGGCTCTCGGAGTTCGAACGGCGCGGTCTTGCGATCTATGGGCCACGCGATCCGGAGCTTGTCTCGGGGGTCATCTCGTTCAACCTGGCCGACGTTCACGCTCACGATCTCGCCTCAATCTTGGATACGGAGGGGGTCTGCGTGCGTGCGGGTCACCACTGTACGATGCCCTTGATGGAAAAGATGGGATGGTCGGCGACCGCGCGCGCCTCGTTTTACATCTACAATACCGAGGCCGACGTAGACGTGCTCTGCGACGGGCTCGCAAAAGCGGCGCGCGTCTTCGGGATTTAGCGGCCGGCGCCGTGGATGATTTTTATCGCGACTACATCCTCGATCACTATCGCAACCCCCGTAACTTTGGGAAGCTCGACCGTTACGATGCGACCGCGGAAGACCTGAACCCGCTCTGCGGAGATCAGATCCGCATGGAGCTAAAGGTCGACGACGGGGTCGTTAGCGACGTGAGGTTTTCCGGCAAAGGATGCGCGATCAGTCAAGCCTCCGCATCGATGCTGACCGAACGCGTGAGAGGCATGAAGGTCAGCGACGTCGCTACGCTCTCAAAAGACGTCGTGCTGGAAGACGTCGGAATCGGGATAAGCCCGACGCGAATGAAGTGTGCGATGCTCGGTCTGCGGGTGCTCAAGAGCGCCGCGATCGGCGAGCTTGCCGGCTGGCCGGACGAAGAATAGTGCGGCACCGCGCTAATCCGACACCCTGGCACGAGCTTGCGGCCGAACCCGAGTTTCGCGGGCTGGTGCGGTCCCGACGCCGCTTCGTGATCCCGGCAACGATCTTCTTCATCGCCTACTATCTGGCGCTTCCCATTTCCGTCGGGTGGTTGCCGAATACGATGAGCCGGCCCGTCCTCGGACCATTGACCCTCGCTTATTGCTTTGCGCTTTCGCAGTTTGCGATGGCCTGGATCCTGCTTGCGCTGTATCTGCGGCGAGCGCGGAGATTCGACCTCCGAGCCGCTCAAATCCGCCGGCGGGAGACGCACGAGCTCTTAGACTCACAATCGTGACAGCACAGCCGTCACTCGTGATGTTCGCGATCTTCATGGGCATCACGCTCGTAGTGACCGGTTGGGCTTCGGGGCAGAGTCGAACGAGCCGCGGTTTTTACGCCGCTCATCGCCGTATCGGAGCCTTGCAAAACGGTTGGGCGATCGCGGGCGAGTACGTTTCCGCAGCGTCGTTTCTAGGGATTACGGGGTTGGTGGCTTTCTACGGTTTCGACGGATTTATGTACTCGGTCGGATGGCTGGTGGCATTTTTGGCCGTCCTCTTACTGGTTGCGGAGCCGTTGCGCAACACCGGCAAGTACACCGTCGCAGACCTCATGTCGTTCCGTTTGCGGGGACGCGGAGTGCGTGCGATTGCGGCAGTTTCAACGCTGGTGATCACGCTCTTCTACCTGATCGCGCAAATGGTTGGCGTAAGCGCGCTGGTGAACCTACTTCTTCCGCGATTCGGAGACGTCTTGGGGATCGTCATCGTCGGCGTGCTAATGCTCGTCTACGTACTCTTCGGCGGGATGCTCGCGACGACGTGGGTCCAGATCATTAAAGGCGGCATGCTGCTCGCCACCGCGATCGGACTTTCGGTGCTCGCGCTGCGGCACTTTCACTTCTCGTTCGCGGAGTTCTTACATGCAGCGGCAGCCGTGCCGGGGGCGGGAAGTGCTTCGAATCTGCTCCAGCCGGGTCTGCTCTTCCACGGCGCGCTAGGTGCATGGAATCTGGTTTCGCTGGGCCTTGCGCTGGTGCTGGGAACGGCCGGGCTCCCGCACATCTTGATGCGCTTT
Source organism: Vulcanimicrobiota bacterium (assembly GCA_963748875.1). Classification (GTDB taxonomy): domain Bacteria; phylum Vulcanimicrobiota; class Vulcanimicrobiia; order Vulcanimicrobiales; family Vulcanimicrobiaceae; genus Cybelea. The sequence goes on along the minus strand of CAVVKC010000001.1, from coordinate 1,929,884 downwards.
TTCACGGTGCCGTCGGCGAAGGCCGCCCGAATCTCGGTCGCTTGGGCGATGGTGCTGATCGGAATATTCTATCTTACTACCTCATTCATGGGCTTAGGCGCCGCGACGATCGTCGGTAAGGAGCACATCGGGCGCCGGATGTATGCAGGGCAAGCAATCCGCTACATCGCCCACCATCCGCAGCAGCAAGATGGGCTCAACGCACAGCTCAGGGAGAACGGCTACATCGTTCCCAAGCCGGATAGTAATCTTGCCGCTCCGCTGCTCGCGGAGCAGGTTGGAGGCTCGCTGTTTGCTGCATTCGTGGCTGCCGTCGCGTTCGCGACCATCCTGGCGGTCGTTGCCGGTCTCACGCTCGCTGCGTCATCGGCTTTCGCGCACGACATTTGGTTTAGCCTCGTCCGGGACGGCCACGGCGATGAAACGGAGCACCTATTCGTAGCTCGCTCGACGGCACTCGTCGTCGGCGCGCTTGCGATCGCGCTATCGATCGCGCTGCGGGGTTTCAACGTCGCGTTTCTGGTGGGGCTCGCCTTTGCTGTGGCCGCAAGCGCAAACGTACCCGTCATTTTACTCGCCCTCTGGTGGCGGCGTTTTGCGCGCGTGGGCGCGATCGCCGGCATGCTCGCCGGCTTGGTCTCATCCTTGGCTTTGATTGCGCTTAGCCCGGTTGCGCTGGGAGATCGCGCCCTCTTTCCGCTCGAAAATCCGGGCATCGTTTCGATTCCAATCGGCTTCGCCGGGGCTATCATCGGAACGCTGCTCGCTCGCGACCGCGAATCCGAGGCGATGTTCGATCAGCTGCAAGTTCGCGCTACCACCGGCCTCGGCGCCGAAGTTTAAAAGCTCTGATTCAGATGCAGCTCTAGGAGCGTCGGGCTGAAGTTTACTGTGGTAATCGAGGCCCGACGCGACAACGAGATGCGCTGAATCAGGGCTTTTTATTGAGGCTTGATTGAGTAGTGGTCGGTGATTAGTAACCCCGTAGGGCCCTGCTCGACCGTAAACGTGACGTAGTATTCACCGCTGGTCGTTTGGACGTCGGCTGTTACTTGGTACTGCTGCGGCCCCACGTTCGCGGAACGGATCGATTCGATGTGCGAATCCGATGTCATGAACGTCTCGGTCGGAGTTCCACGTGCCAGATAGGACGCTGCTTTCGTTTTATCGCCGCTCGCGAGCGCGCCGAGATACGAGCGGACCAGCGACGCGGCGCGGTCGCCGGCCGCGGGCGCCGCCGGCGCTGCCGATACCGTAGGCGCGGCACGCGGCTTGCTCGGCGGCGAGGTAGGCGAAAGAGTGGCTTTCGCAACGGGCGCTTCCGGCAGCTGGGCGATGGTCGGAGCGGTTACGACATGCGGCGTCGGGCTGTGCGTTGACTTCGGATGCAGACTCGACGTTCTCGCGCTTGCGGGCGTCGCGCTTGCCGGCGCACTCGGCGTCGGACTCGCCGGCGCGGAGGATTGGGGCGTAGGGCTTGCGGATCTCGTCGGCTCCGGCGTGACGGTGGGCCGCGCAGTCGGTATCGGCACCGGTCTTTGAACCGGCGAGGGGAGCGCAGCAAGCGGTATCGGCGTGGCACTCGGCGCGGTCTTCGAGCCGCCGAGAAAGTGCGCGAGCGCGCCGCCCAACAGCAGCCCTGCCAAAATTACGACCAGCACGAGCGGAAAGAGCGGCAGTCCGCCGCCGGACTCGTCGTCGGAACGACGACGTCGTCGCTCGCTCATCCGCTCAGGAGAGGGGGGTGCTCCGAGTCAGTCGCTCGGCCAACGCCTCGTGGAGCATCGGTGGAAGCGTTGCGATGAGGTCGGGGCGCTGTTCGACAAAAGCCGACGTCGCCTCCCTTAACAGGTCGGCATTGCCGCGCGCGTAAGCGACCAGTGCGCTGACGGCCGCCGAGTCCGGCCGTGCGATCGCATCGAGTGTTGTGCCCGCACCTTCGGCGACGTCTTCCGAGGATTCTCCGCGATCGCGAAACGCGGTGAAGAGCGCTTCGACGAACGCACGAACCACGTCTGGCGGCAGCGTGGGAAGCTCGCGTTGGTAGAAGGCGGCGAGATGGGTCTCGTCCATTTTCGCGAGAATCTTCTCGACTGCACCAGCCAGCATGTCGGGCGGCACGTTCCCGAAGGACATTGGCCGATTCATTTATCCCCGCCAGCAGGCAGCTCCTCGATGCGGCAGAAAATGAGCGCTGATGATCCGCGTGAAGGTTCCGCTCGACCTCCACGCCGTCGCAATCGGCGGCTCGAGCGCCTTCGCGCTCGCGACGCCGTTGCGCGTCCGCGATCTGCTCGCGTTTGCCGTACGGGAAGCGATCGGCTCGAGAGCACCGCACGACAAGTTCTCGCGAAGCGTCCACCGCACGCTCGGCGGCCTCGCAAAGGGTGATTTCACCGTCGACATCGATGGTCGCACTTTTGCCGACGCCGAGGCGGTCGTCGTTTGCGAAGGAACCGCCGACATTCGCTTCTTCCTCGCGACACGACGTCGCGCTGCGCTGCGCCGGCGGTAACTCGGCGAGGCTTGCTCTTGCAGCGAGTGATACTGTAGAAATAAAGTCCCCGCTCGGGAGAAACGGAGCCCGTAATAAGAGTTGGCGTTGTCCTGGTTGCCGCGTTCTTGGCGGTGATCGCTCCGGTCTGCGCCGACGTTCAGTACGACGCGTCCGGCGAAGACCTGTACCGCATCGAATCGGCCGCGACGTCTTCGAAGGTTTCGTATGCCGGCAGCGAGGGTCTAACCGTGCGCCGCGAAGGTACGGGTTTGCGCTTCGAAGCGCGAGCGCGATACACGCGCACCGGACCGGACGGAGAAAGCCGGGCCGAAGCTCGTTTCGTCCAAGTACTTCTTCCTGACGGCACGTTCGAAGACCGGGTCGACGACGATCCGGATTTTCTGACGATCCTCAATCAACCGTTCGCGGTACGCCTCGACGCCGCCACGCTTCGAGACCTGCGCGCTTTGCGGGGCCGCGTACCATTCTCCGCGACCTCACCGCTAGGGGCGGAGGCGGTTCTGCAAGGGTTTTTGCGGCACGCTACCGGCGGCCCGATCGACGGCCGCCCGACGGTTGCAGTGAAATTTCGAGGCGGCGGGCGCGATGACCGGACCGCTGCCCGGCTCTGCGCGGACGCTGGTCTCCGGAAGCATGCGGATGGACGGCTTCGCCTACTACGCGCTCGACAGCGGGACGCTCGTGGCTTTAAACGTGACGTTGACGCTGAAGGCCCGGCTCGCGCAGAGCCATACGTCGGTCGCGGTTCCGGTGAGCATCACGTATACTCGCTCGATACGAGCGGCTAAAACGCCCCGACCAGCTCCACTTGCAACGGGTGCCGGAACGGCCGCTCCCGCAACTCCGTAAGCGGCGTGAATGCGAGGTGATTCTGATGGCAGTCAATCAGCATCTCGATGCCGCGTTTGACGCAGCCCGTCTCCTCGACGTACTTTGCTAGCTTCTTCTTGAAGTACCCGTGCGGGTCGCGTAAGACTTTTCCATAGTAGGGATCCTCGGTAAGACCGGCGGGATCGACCCCCTCTTTCGGAACGAGCCATACGAACCACGGATCCTCGCCCTGGCGATACCCGATGAGCGCGAGCGGAAGCGCTCGCGCGGAGTTGATATCGGGCAGAAAGCTGCACAGCGTGTACGCATCCAGCGAAATCTCCGTGGGCTCGATGGCTTGCTGCATGGATCACACCTTTCAAATCACGAGAGCGAAAACAAAAAAACCGCTTCCTCTCCTAGTGAGACCAAGCGGTTTTGCTGACTTCGGGCCGGCGCCCGGGCGAAGCGGCATGGCTCAGCTTTAGGAGCGAGTCTACAAACCCCTCCTCAGCGGAAAACCCCTCCGGTCCCTCAGGAGTTTTTACCGCGAGTGTGAAACCACGGCCCTGACAGTGGTGGTCGGGGGCACTGTATGAGCGCGCTCGCACCACTCCTCACGGGAGTACACGTGCCTTCAGCGACGACGCCAGGACGGACCGCGGCGACGCGACCCCTGGCCGGCTTCAGCCCAAGTGTGGCGAACTTCGAGCGAATAGTCGACGACTACCAGCGGCGGCTGTACGGCTTTGCGCTGCGGATGACAGGCAACCGCGAGGATGCCGAAGAGATCGTGCAAGATGCCTTCGTCCGCGCCTACCGCGCACTCGGCAAAATGTCCCCCGAGCAGCGTGCCGACCTGCGGCTCCAGCCCTGGCTGTACACGATTACGTTAAACGTGACCCGCAACCGGTTACGCAGCAAGCGGCCCTCAAACGTCGCGCTCGACGCTCTCGCCGACCCCGACGCAATCTTACGCGAATCGAACGAGGGGCCGCCCCAACCCGAAGCGATCGTCGAGCAGAATACCGAGATCGCCCTCGTCGAGCGGGCACTGCTGCAGCTCCCGATGCATCTTCGCGCCGCCGCGACGTTGCGGTTCATCGAAGGGCGCAGCCATCCGGAGATAGCCGAGATTCTCAATCAACCGATCGGCACCGTTAAATCCCACGTCCATCGGGCCGTGCGCATTCTGCGGCGCATTCTCGGCCCGCAAATCGGACGATTTGCTACCGAAGGAGTGCCCCTGCATGCGATGTCGTGACGTCGAAGCGCTCTGGGACGAGCTCCGGGGCGAGTGCCAAGCCTCGCTCAAGGAGACGGTCCATAGCCACCTGCATGCCTGTCCATCGTGTCAGGTGATGTACGAGCAGTACGAAGGCGTTGCATACTGCCTCTCGTCGCTGCCCCCGCCGCAACCGTCATGCGATTTGGCAAAGAAAGTAATTCAGCACATCGCAGCGCTCAAAGGGAAGCACTATCCGCCGATCGTGCTCGCAGCGGTGAACACGCCGGTCGGCCGGATATACGTCGGGTTTAAGTCGGAGAGAATCGCCTACGTGAGCCTCGACACCGGAGAGGCGCCCGATCACGTGGTGGATCGCGCAGAGCGTCGTCTGCACCGCCGCGTCGTGCCCGGCGACGCACCGGCTTGGCTCATTCGCGCAATCGACCGTTTCTTTAACACCTGGACCGTCGACGACACGCTCGTGGATATCAGCGACCTGACTCCGTTCGAGCAGGCCGTGCTTCGCGCCGCGGCTCGCATTCCGCCCGGCGAAGTGCGGTCCTATGCCTGGGTTGCAACGCAGATCGGTCGGCCGAAAGCGGCGCGCGCGGTGGGCCGAGTGATGGCCCGAAATCCGCTGCCCTTTCTCTTTCCGTGCCATCGCGTCGTCGACTCAACCGGAGATCTGCACGATTATTACTACGGTCTCGAGATGAAAGCTCGTCTTCTCCAGATGGAGGGCTACCGAGGCTAGACGCCAACTTTAGCGAAGGTGGCGACCTCGGCGCGTACGTTGTTATGAGCGATCCTCGGATCGCGGCCATTCCGGACGTCCACGGCCACGCGAAGGGTGAACACCGGCCATATACCGAGGAGCGCCCGATCGCGTATTCGGCGCGGATGCTCTTCCTGTGGTTCTATCACGCCTGCCGACGCGCATCGCCGCGATTTTTGATGGTGGCCGACCATGTCAACTACTTGACCTTCGAAGATCCGGGCGCCGTCAACACCGTTCGGCGGGCGCTCAAGCTCGCTCAGGCCGGCGACTTGCTGGGAGCCGCCGAAACGGCGGGCGTCGACATCGCGCATGCCGCAATCGTTTCGGAAGGCTTGCGGCGCGGAATGCGTTTTTCGATCGGGGCTGAGATCGATAACGATCCGCGCGCCCGCCCCGACGCGCAGAATATCATCGAAGCGATGCGACCCGACGGCATCATACGCTCGGTTCACTTCGTCCCCATCCAGCATCCGGAAAAGGGTGCCGATTGGCTTTGGCCGTTCGACAACGAGGAGTATAGCGGACTCTACGACGTCATCGGCGTCGATAGGCTCTGGGAGCTCTACATCGCCAAGCTGCTCGACGATATCGAGAAGCTCCCCACCCATGTCGTCGGTCACTTCTACGTTCCGGCGACGTTGGGCAAGTGGCCCGCGAACAAGCGGCTCGAAGAGTACGAAGATCGCATGCTCGACGCGGCACACCGCCGGGGCTTGGCAGTCGAAGTGAATACACGCTTTCTCTACCGCGACCACCCCGAGGAGCGAAAGAAGAAGTACCTCGAGGCCAACGCCCGGCTGGTGCGAAAGGCGAAAGCCCGCGGCGTCGGACTTGCGATCGGTTCGGACGCGCACAGCCCGAAGGATCAAGGTAACGCGTTCGATCAGGCGCTCAAGCTGCTCGACGACGCGCGCATCAACGAACTCGTTTTTCCGGTCGGCGGCCGTTTAGCGCGAGTCGCGCTTCGGGCGACCCGCGAACATCTCGACGCTCAGGCGAAGGCGCGCCGCCAGCCGAGCGCGCCGGGAAGCAGCATTACGGGCTATGGACGCGCCGAGCTCGGTCTTCCGGAAGAAGCGGAGCTCGCCGGCCGTCAAGGTGGACGCGCTGCACGAGAGATCGGACCGAAAAAACGCCCAAGCGCCTCGCCTCGCGTGACGAAACGGCCCGCCGCATCCTTGGGCACGAGCACCTCGCGGCGCAGCGCCGAATCGTCTTCTTCTGCAAGCAAGGCGAAGGCAGCCAAAATGGCCAAGCCGGCCGAGCCGCCCAAGAAGAAAAAAGGCAAGGCGCCGCCGGCCGCAAAAGCGCGCAAAGTTAAAAAAACTCCGGCCAAGCCGCCCGCTCGCAAGGCCGCCGGACGCAAAACACCTGCCCGCAAACCAGCCGCAAAGAGAGCCGCAAAGAAGCCTGCAACGCGGCGCGCGCCTGCGCCAAAACCGCGCAAAGCCGGGTCCGCGAAGAAGAGCGTCAAAAAGAAGAAAACCGCGGCAAAACGCCGCTAGCACGTCGTCTCTACAGGGGAAGAACCATTGGCGGATATTGAGCGCCTTAGGAATGTCGCTTTCGTCGGACCCCACCACGCGGGCAAGACGACGCTGGTCGAGGCGATCCTTGCCCACACCGGGGCAATCGGACGGCGCGGCTCGATCGCCGACGGAACGACCGTCACGGACCACGAGCCCGAAGACGCCGCCCATCTTCAGTCAACGACCGTCGGTTTTGCGCATACGGCGGCCGACGGCGTCGAGATCACGATCCTTGACACGCCGGGGTTCATCGACTTCTTCGAGGAGACGAAGCAAGCGTTAGTTGGTGTCGATGCCGCGGTCGTCGTCGTAGAGGCCGATCCGGGGCGTATCGTCCAAACGCAAGCGATCGTCGATCATCTCGAATCGGCGAAGATGCCGCACATCTTCGTCATCAACAAGATGGACCGTCCCGGCGCGGACTTTTTGCAGACGCTGGCCGCGCTGCAGAGTGCGTACGGCCGGCACGTCGTCGCGGAGCAGCTGCCATTGGGTAACGCCGAGCACTTTAGCGGGTACGTCGATCTCGCGGAAATGACTGCCTATCGGTTCGGCGCGGACTCGTCGGGCGAGAAGCAGGAAGCGATACCTGCGGACGCGTCCGAGAGTGCGCAGCGCCTACACGCGGAGCTGCTCGAGGCCATGGCCGACTTCGACGATCATTTGATGGAAGAGCTGCTCGAAGGCGTCGAGCCGCCGCTCGACGAGATCGAGCGCGATCTATGCGCCGAATGTTCGCACGATCAAGTCGTTCCGGTATTGGTGGCCGCGGGCGGCGCCGGTGCGGGCGTGGCGGCTCTCGTGCGAGCCATCGAAAAGTGGTTCCCGTCACCGGCGCAGGCCGCGCATACGGACGCGGAAGGCCGCCCGATCGAACCAGATCCAAACGCTCCGGCCGTCGCGCGGATCATAAAGACGGCGATCCATCCCCAAAGCGGCAAGCTCTCCATCGCGCGCGTTCTCTGTGGAACGATCAAAGCCGACGCGACGCTCGCTAACGTCACCAAACGCGACGAAAGAGTACGGCTCGGCGGACTCTACCGGCTCCAAGGTAAGAAGCAAGAGGCGATCGCGGAGGCAGGCCCCGGCGCAATCGTCGCGCTCGCGCGGCTCGATTCGGTTGCGACCGGCGATACGCTCACGTCGAACGGCCACAAAGTACTCTTGCCGCGCGTTCCCGTCGCCGAGCCGGTCTTCGCCGTAGCAATCAAACCAAAGGAGCGCATCGACGAGGCGAAGATCTCGCAAATGCTGGCGCGGATCGTTGATGAAGACCCGGCCCTGCGGCTAGATCGCGCAGACGTAACCCACGAGCTGCTGCTGCTGGGAAGCGGCGAGCAGCACGTCGCAATCGCCGTTGAGCGCCTGGCGCGCAAATACAAAGTCGAGGTCGCGACTGCCGCGCCCACGATTCCATATCAAGAGACGATCACGAGCGGAACCGAAATCCACTCGCGTTACAAGCATCAGACCGGCGGCCACGGGCAGTTTGGCGACGTTTGGTTGCGGTTCGAGCCGCGCGAGCGCGGCGCCGGCGTCACCTTCGACGAGAAGATCGTCGGCGGCGTCGTTCCGCGACAGTTTATTCCGGCGGTCGAAAAAGGCGTGCGCGAAGCGCTCCTGCACGGCTCGAGCGGCCATCAGGTCACCGATCTGCACGTGACGCTCTTTGACGGCCAGTACCACGACGTCGACTCGAGCGAGCAATCGTTCAAAACGGCCGCCGGTATGGGCGTTCGCGAAGCGCTTCCCAAGTGCAATCCGGTCGTGCTCGAGCCGGTCGCGCACGTGCAGGTCATCGTGCCGACAACCTACACCTCAACCGTGATTCAGCAACTCACGGGCAAGCGCGGTCAGATTCTCGGAATGAACCCCGCCGATAGAAGCGGTTTCGATGTCGTCGAAGCGTACGTCCCGGCCGTCGAGCTCTCGCGTTACATCACCGAGCTTCGCACCGCGACGCAGGGGCGCGGTACGTACAGCTGGCGTCACGAGCGCTACGATCCGGTGCCGGGAAACCGCGTCGCTCCAAAAGCCGCGGTGTGAAACGACTTTGCGGATCGTCTCGCGTCTGGCTCTTGGCGCTGGCGCTTGCGAGCTGCACGAGGGCGACAAATGAGACCGCCGCAGGGGTGCGGCATTCGTGGACCCAGCCCGGCGTTCTTCGCGTTGCCGTCGCGACCGACTTCAAGAACCTCAATCCGCTGCTCAACTCGAACACCGCCGACGTTTTCGTCGACCGGCTGATGTTCGAGCCGCTCGTCACCGCCGATCCAAAAGGCAATCCGCTGCCGATGTTGGCGGCGCAAGTCCCCACCCAGACGAACGGCGGCATCAGTCGTGACGGTTTGACGATCACCTATCGATTGCGCAGAGGCGTGAAGTGGACCGACGGCGTCCCGGTCACGTCGCAGGACGTCAAGTGGTCCTGGCAAGCCATCATGAATCCGAACAACAACGTCGTTTCGAGGCACGGTTACGACGACGTTGCCGGCATCGCGACGCCGAACCCCGGGACCGTCGTCGTGCGCTTGAAGCGGCCGTTCTCGCCGTTCGTAGACACGTTCTTCGCCGAAAGCGATCAACCGTACATGATCGCACCGGCTCACGTTCTTGCGCGTTATGCTAATCTCAACCAGGTGCCGTTCAATAGCGCGCCGTCGGTGAGCGACGGACCGTTTAAGTTCGTCCGCTGGTCGCACGGCGACCACATCTCCTTCGTGCGAAACGATGCGTTCTTCATGGGCAGGCCGGGCCTCGATCGAATCGAGATACGAAGCGTTCCGGATGAGGATACGTCGATCAATTTGTTGCGAACGCACGCGATCGACTATATCTTTGAAGCGTCGATCGAGAACTACCCCGCATTACGGGCGCTGCGCGACACTCGAATCGCTTGGGTCAACGTCAACGGCTACTCGTACATCCAGCTCAACCTCGCGCGTCCGCTTCTAAGCGATCCTCGCGTCCGGCAGGCCATAGCCTATGCGATCGACAAAAACGCGCTCGTCCGAACGCTCGCCTTTGGAACGCAGACGCCGGCCACCGCAGACATTCCGGATTGGATGTGGGCCTTCAATCCCCAGGTTCGCTCTTATCCGCACGACCCCGCGCAGGCGCGGACCTTGCTGCGCGCGGCGGGCTGGGCGCCCGGACCCGACGGTATCATGCGGAAAAGCGGCGAGCCGCTCGCGCTCGTACTCGTCACGAATAACTCGAGCGTGACGCGCCGCAGAGAAGCCGTGGAGGTTCAGGCGATGCTTCGCGAAGCCGGCATTGACACGGAGGTGAAGTCGTACCCGGCCGACGTGCTCTTTGCGCCCGCGGGCATGGGCGGCATCTTGCAACTCGGGAAATTTGACCTGAGCGTCTCCGGGTGGTATGCGGGCATCGACCCCGACGATAGCACGCAGTACACGCGCGAGAACTTTCCGCCGGGCGGCTACAACTATTCTCGCTACAGCAGCCCTCAAATGCAGGCGGCGCAAAAAATCGCCCTGACGCGATACGACCGCCCTTCGCGAATGGGAGCTTACTATCAGATTCAAAAGCTGCTGGTGCGGGATAATCCAGCCCTGTTTGTATATTGGCTTCGCCAGATGGAGCCGGTCAGCGTGGACTTTCGGGGGTTCGACCCGAATCCGGTCGTCGAATCCTGGAACGCGTGGCAGTGGAGCATATAGCACTTCCCGAGCTCGCATGGCTGCGCAAAGTGATCGCAGAACGGGCGCTGACGCGCGGCGACTACGTCCTGGCCGGCGGAGCACGCAGCGACTACTACATCGATAAATTCCGGCTCTTCTCCGACCCGAACGTCCTGCGCCGAATCGCACGCCTCTTCTCGCGGATCATCGCGGACCTCAATCCGGACCTTGTCGCAGGCACCGAGCTCGGCGGCGTCGTGATCGCAACCGTCGTCTCGCAGATGTCCGGAATTCCGATGCTGGCCGTTCGCAAAAAGCCCAAGGCCTATGGCGCCTTTGCGAACGAGTACGTCGAAGGTCCGTACGAAGCCGGGCAGCACGTGCTGCTGCTCGAAGACGTCGTAACGAACGGACGCGACCTTCTCGCGGCCGCCGCGCGCTTACGGGAGCTCGGCATGAGGGTGACTCCTTACGCGGTAATTAGTCGCGGCCTTGCGCCCGTGCGGGCCATGATCCAATTCTCACTCCCGGACGAGGCGCCCAAGCTCGAGAACTAAAGCGCGATTTCCATGCCGTCTTCGGCTGCACTGACGAGGGATGCGAAACGACGTTTCGCACATTCGACAAGCGCGCCGGGGTCTGCGTTGGGATAGTGCGTTAGCACTAGCCTCTTTGCGTCCGCCCGACGCGCCATCTCACCTGCCTCTTCCGCCGAAGAGTGCCCGCGTTCTCCTTCCTCGGCACCAAGCCCGAGCGCCGCTTCGCATAAAAAGAGCGTGGCTTCGCGTGCCAACTCCACGACGCCGTCGCACGGCGCGGTGTCGGCCGAATATGTGAGACTCGCGTCACCGCACTCGGCCCGGATCGCGTAGGCTTCGACGTAGTGCCGCGTGCGGCAGAATCGCAGCCGCACGTCGTTGACTTGTAAACCGGCGCCGGGATCGTACTCCTCGATCGCAAAAACGCTCTCGAAGAAATCCGGCGGCGCATCGACCGAAACGGCGGCTCGAAGCGCCTCGAGCGCCCGGCGGCCGCCGGGTGGGAGCCAGAGCGGCAACCGGCAAGACCTCGAAGTCTCGCCATACTTCAACCCATAGCGAAGCGGCACGAGATCGAAAAAGTGATCGGCGTGCATGTGCGAAATCACGATCGCGTCGAGCCGCTCGTATTCGATCGCTTGCTGCAGCTTGCTCGCAGCGCCGCTACCGATGTCGAACAGCACCGAGGCGTGGCCGGTCTGCACGAGATAGCAGCTGCAGGCGCCGTCCGGCCGCGGCATTGCCGGACTGGAGCCGACGACGCGTAGCCTTACGGCAGCGATGCGAGCACCTCTTCGGCGTGTTCCTCAACGTTGACTTTCGGCCAAACCTTGAGGATGCGACCGTCATCGCCGATGAGGAACGTCGAACGCGCGCTGACGCCCAATGCCTTATAGAGCTTCGACTCGGTATCTGCAAGCAGCGCAAATGGAATCGAGTACTTCTCTTTGAACCGCTGGTGCGACTCGACCGAATCGCGGCTAACGCCGACGATTCGCGCGTTCTTCTGTTTGAAGCGTTCGTACTCGTCCCGAAACTGCGAGGCCTCGCTCGTGCAGCCGGGGGTGTCGTCTTTAGGATAAAAATAGAGCACCAGCGGGCCGCCGAGCAAGTCGGTGGTCGTTACCGATGCGCCTCGATCGTCAAACAGCGTTACCGCAGGGAGTCGGTCTCCTTCGCCAAGCATTCTTTCGGCCTTTCTAGAAACGGTGCGAGTGATCTCCGCGCCCCATCCTTTGGCTGCGGCCCTTATCAAACGCCTGCACTTTCGCTCCGAAAGCCGCGTTTTGGATTTTGCGGCGGGAAGCGGCCGCAACGGGGACGCACTGCGCCGCGCCGGCTTCACGGTCGTCCCGATCCGCGACGATGACACCGCCTCCGAAGCCGCGGTTTCGGCTCTGACGGGGCGATTCGATGCCGTTCTCTCGACCCACGGACTACTCCACGGAGTGCCGCGCTCGATCGAGACGCGCGTGCGCGCCATTGCAAATCGCCTCGATACCGGCGGCCTGTTATTTGCGACCTTCGGCTCGAAGCGCGACTCGCGCTTCGGTCGAGGCGAGCGGATCGACGATTCCACGTTCGCCCCCGAAGCCGGGGATGAGCGTGGCGTCCCACACGCCTTCTTCGACCGCGACCAATTGCGCGCACTTCTCGAGCCGTATTTCGAAATCGAGTCGCTGCAACAACAGGGTGTCGACGACGTTGCCGGATCGTGGGCGCATCGAGAACGCCCGCTGGCGGGCGCCTGCCATTGGTTCGTGGTCGGACGCAAACGATGAAGCCGCTCATCGTGCTTTCGCTGGCAGCGGCACTCTGCTTCACAGCCTGCTCGCGTGCAGGGACTCGGCACACCTCCGGCTCGCAGCTGATCTTCACCGGTCTGGGGGGCGAACCCGATTCCTTGAATCCGATGCTCTCCAACGAAGCCGATGAGCTCAACTTCAGCCACCTCTATATGTCATATCTGATCGAGAACGATGCCAAAGGGAACGAGATTCCCGAGATCGCATCCGACGTGCCGACGGTTGCAAACGGCGAGATTTCGCCTGACGAACGAACGATAACCTATCGGCTACGACGAAACGTCCGCTGGCAAGACGGCGCTCCGCTGACCGCCCGCGACGTAATCTTCTCGTACCGCGCGATCGTGGATCCGCGAAACAACGTCGCGACCCGAGTCGGATACGACGAAGTGCAAGCGATCCGAGCCTCCGACGACCACACCGTGGTGATTCGCTTACGCCGGCGATTCTCGCCGTTCGCGCAGTATTTCTTCGGTCCGCAGGGCGTCGGTGCACTGATGCCGGCACACCTTCTACAACGCTACTCCGACCTCAATCGCGTCGCTTATAACCAACGACCGGTGGGGTCCGGTCCCTTTCGAGTCGTCCAATGGCTACGCGGCGATCGGATAACGCTCGCGGCTAACTCATTCTATTGGCGTGGAAAGCCAAAGATCGACGGCTTGGTTTATCGGATCATCCCCGACCCCAACACTCGCCTGCAGCAGCTGCGGACCGGCGAAGCCGATGCTTACTTCGACGTCGATCCGCAGCTTTTGCCGCAGGTCCGTCCGATTCCGGGCACTCGCGTCGCGCTTACGCCCGTGGCCGATCTGCACGTCTTGCGTTTTAATCTGCGCGATCCGACGATGCGCGACGCCGATGTTCGCAAGGCGATTGCAATGGCGATCGACCGGCGAACGCTGATCGAAGCCGCGACGCACGGGAGCGGCATCATCGTGGATGCAGATCAATCGAGCACCAGCTGGGCGTATGACGCCGCAACGCCGGCAATTCCGTACGATCCGGCCACCGCAAAGCGCCTGCTCGGCAGACGACACCTCGAGGTAACGCTCGCGATCGCACCGCAAATCGTCAACGGCTCGCAACTCGTCGCGGCGATCCTTCAAGAGGATCTGCGCAAGGTCGGCATACGCACGACCATCAAGCAGTACCCTAGCGGGATGTTTTACGGCCCGGCAGCGCAGGGCGGCGTGCTCGCCGGCGGACGCTATCAGATCTCGTACGACGCGTGGTGGGTGCTCGGCAACGACCCCGACGATTCATGGAACATGACCTGCGACGAGGTACCGCCGGCCGGACTCAACTACTCCTTTTGGTGTGACGCGCGCGCGAATGCAGCGATTCGAGATGCGCTTGCGACGGTCGACCGCCGGCGGCGCAAAGGCGACTATGCCGTCGTACAGCACGCGATCGCGGCAGAACTTCCAATCTTCACACTCTGGCAAGTTCGAATTCCGGACGCCTACCGAACCTACGTGCACGGCATCGCGCCGGCGCCCGGCGGCTCGACTTTTTGGAACGCCTGGAGTTGGAAGATCGGCCCTTGACATAACGCCTTGTCATCCTGAGCCGAGCCGCGAAGCAGCTCGAGTCGAAGGACGCTCGTTGCTCCGCCATCCAGGCGAAGCCTGTCCTGAGCGAGCGAAGCGAGTCGAAGGGCTCGTCAGTCGGAGCCTCCTCGGCTTTAGTCAAGGGCCTTTAAGATTGAGTGGAAATTAGGTCTTGCGTTGGGCTTGAGGCATTGGCGTACAGACGCTTCTCCATTCGCCCCGCAAAATATGCGGCGCGTCCCGCGATGACCGCGTGCTTCATCGCCGCCGCCATGAGGACCGGATCGCGGGCGCGCGCGATCCCCGTATTCATCAGCAGCGCGTCGACACCAAGCTCCATCGCGATTGCCGCGTCGGAGGCGGTGCCGACGCCGGCATCCACGACGACCGGCACGCCGGCTCGTTCTTTGATGATGCGGATCGAATACGGATTGCAGACGCCCAGCCCGCTGCCGATCGGCGCGGCGAGCGGCATGACGGCGGCGCAGCCGATCTCCTCGAGCTGTCGGCACGCGATCGGATCGTCACCGATATACGGCAGCACCGTGAAGCCGTCGTTCACGAGCTGTTCGGCAGCGTCGAGCGTCTCGCGCGTGTCGGGATGCAGTGTCTGCGCGTCTCCGATCACTTCGAGCTTGATCAAATCGGTCTCGAGCAGCTCGCGTGCGAGCTGTGCCGTCAGAACGGCCTCTTTGGCGCAATAGCACCCGGCGGTATTCGGCAGGATCGTGTAGCGGCCCCGATCGAGGTAATCGAGCAGCGTCTTTCCCTGCGCATCGTCGAGATTGATGCGCCGAATCGCGACCGTCACCATCGTCGCGCCGCTTGCATCGTGGGCAGCGCGCATCACCTCCATCGAAGGATACTTTCCGGTTCCGACGATCAAACGTGAGTCAAGCTCGTACTTACCGATTCGCAATCTATCGCTCGTCATTGAAATTTGCCCTTAGCCCCCCGCGACCGCCACAATGATCTCGACGCGATCGCCATCTCGCAGGTGCCGCAGATCGTACTCGGTGCGGCGTACGACGCGATCGTTGCAGGCCACCGCGACACCTTGGCGCGACGAACCGAGCAGCTCGAGCAGCGCGCCGACCGTCAGCTCCTCCGGGAGCTCGCGAAGCGTTCCGTTGATCGTGGCCTTCATGCATGAGTTATTCGGCCGGCGCGTGCTTCTTCCGTGCCGGGCCGGCCGAGCGAAAACGGCTCGAGCCCGGTGGACGTGCCGGTTTCAATCGCGTCGGCGATCAGCCGCGCGGTAGCCGGTGCGAGCAGAATGCCGTTCCGATAGTGGCCGGTTGCCAAGAAGAAGCCGTCCACCGGCGTCGCTCCGAGGTATGGAAGCCCGTCGGGCGTTCCAGGGCGTAAGCCGGCCCAGGTCTCAGTCACGGAAAACTCGGCGAGCGACGGTGCCGCAGCGAGCGCGGCGTGCAGCAGCTCGTGGATGCCGTTGGCGGTAACGCGCTCGTCAAAGCCGGTCGCTTCTACCGTCGCCCCAACGAGCAACCGGCCATCCTCGCGCGGCACCAAGTATGCCCCCGGAACCCACGTCGCGCGCCGGACGAATCCGCTTGGAACTCCCAGCGCTAGCATCTGGCCCTTCACCGGCTCGATCGGCGGGACGCAACATTCCGGCACCCCATCGAGCGCAGCCGCCCACGCACCGCATGCGTTGACGATTGCCCGCGCTGCGGCGAATCCTTGCCCGGTGCGCACGCCGAGCACGCGGCGAGGATCGCATTGCACCGCTAACGCGGCAGCTCGCTCGACGCGCACGCCTTTCGACTCGCAGCCTGCGGCGAGCGCGCGCCCGAGGCGGCGATTATCTACATGACCTTCGCCGAGCACCAAAACGCCGCCGGTAACGCTCGAGCCCAGCCATGGGGCGGCCGCGAGCGAGCTTGAACGATCGAAGATCTCGCACTCCACCTGACGGGCTTGCAACGCGCGGGCGTGACGAACGAGCGCATCGAGCCCGGCGGCATCAAAGGCCGCATAAAAAACGCCGTCGAGGCGCAGTTGCGAATCGACGCCGCTCTGCGCCGCAACGCGCCGCACGAACTCCGGGTAGAGTTCGAGCGACGAGGCACAGAGCGCCAACAACGCCGGGTCGGTAATGCGCTCGGTGTACGGAGCGAGCATGCCGGCACCGGCCCACGAGGCGGCATGTCCTGGTTCGGCGCGGTCGTAGAGTCGCACCACCGCGCCGCGTTCGGCCAGCTCGAACGCGATCGCAAGACCAATCAGCCCGGCACCGACGACGATCACGTCGCCATCGTGACGGCTCATCTACATCCCGAGATAGACGGGACCTTCGCCGCCCTGGGGCGGCACCCACGTGATGATTTGATAGGGATCGGCGATGTCGCAGGTCTTGCAGTGGACGCAGTTCGTAAAATTGATCTGAAGGCGTCCTTCGAACTTTCCATCGCTCTTCTCGAACAACGGCTCGTAGACGGCCGCCGGGCAGAAGTATTGGCACGGGTTACCATACTCGGCCGTGCAGCGGTCGCGGCAAATGTTGGTATCGGAGACGATCAGGTGGGAGGGCTGATTCTCTTCGTGCATCGTTCCGCTGTTGTAGACGTCGGTTAGCTTATCGAAGGTCAGCACGTTGTCAACCCGCGCGCGGGGGGTTTGCGGCGGCTCCCAACCCATCTTCACCATGCGCGCATAGCCCGGCTCGCTCGGCAATTTATCTTTGAATCCGAACCCCGCACCGCCGGTAAACGTCGAGAGACCCGCATTTATCAAGCCCGCCAGCAATCCGTTATGGAAGCCTTGATGGAAGTTCCGCGCGGTCCGCAGTTCGGCGTACGCCCACGACTCTTTGAAACGGCGCTCGAACGACGCGAGGGTCGCGCCATCGAAGCGTTCCGCCGCAATCGCCTCCCAGATCGTCTCGGCGGCGAGCATACCCGACTTCATGCCGAGATGGATTCCCTTGAGGCGCATGCCATTCAAGAAACCCGCCGAGTCGCCGACGATCAGCAATCCGTCGGCGTACGGTCTCGGCATCGCGAAGAGCCCACCCTCGGGAATCGCCTTCGCGCCGTATCGAACGAGCTGGGCGCCGGCAAGCATCCGCGCGATGACCGGATGCTCTTTCATGCGTTGCAGCTCGTTGTGCGGGTCGGTGGTTGGATTCTTATAATCCAACCCCGTAACCATGCCGATATCGAGCACGTTCCCCGCCATTCCGTAGATGAATCCGCCGCCGAAAGTCTCGGGCGGAAGCGGATAGCCGAGCGTATGAATGACCGCGCCTGCTTTGAAACGATCGTCGGGAAGCTGCCAAAGCTCTTTGACACCGGCGGCGTAGACTTGCGGCTCGCGTCCTTCGTGAAGACCCAGACGCGACGCCGCCTGTTTTGCAAGCGTCCCGCGCGGGCCTTCACCGAGAACGACGACCTTCGCGAGAATGTCTGCACCCGGTTCGTAGTTCGATCTCGGCGTGCCGTTGTGGTCGAGCCCTTTGTCGCCGGTGCGCACGCCAACCACTCGATTCTCGTGCCAAAGCAGCTCTTGCCCCGGAAACGCGGGGAAGACTTGCGCACCGGTCTCTTCCGCTCGATCGCCTAACCATTTGCAGAGCTTCTGCAGCGAGGTCACGTACTTGCCGTGATTGTTGAGCGGTGGCGGGGTGAACGGCGCCTTGATTTTTCCGCGCGAGGTGAGAAACCACAGCTGATCGCTGGTCACGGGTGACTCCACCGGAGCGCTCTCGCGCCAGTCCGAAAGCAGCTCGTCGAGCGCACGGGGATCCATGACGGCGCCCGAGAGGCCGTGGTGGCCAACTTCACCGCCCTTCTCGATCACCAAGATCTCGAGTGCGCGGCCGGCCGCCTGCGCGAGCTGTCCGAGCCGAATCGCGCCGGCCAGGCTGGCGGGGCCTGCGCCAACGAAGAGGACGTCAACTTCCAATCGATCGCGTTGCGGCATCGTTCGCTACTTAAACGGCACGGAAGCCGACTCCTCAGCTAGGCTTGCAATCGCCGTGAGCACGGCAGTGCGGTGCATCGCACGTCGCGTCGGCCACGGCGCCGCTCCAGCTGACGGTAGGTTCCACCGGCTGCTCTCACGCAAGCTAAGACCCATGGAGGTTTCAATGCGCCGCAGCTTTGCGAGCGATAACAACGCCCCGATCGCGCCCGAAATCTTGCAGGCGATCGTCGAAGCGAATGCCGGCGATGCGGTCGGATACGGCGAGGACGCCTGGACCGCGCGGACGATCGCGCGTTTCAGACGGCATTTCGGCGAGCGAACCGAGGCCTATCTCACCTTCAACGGGACCGGCGCGAACGTCGCGGCGCTCAGTTCCTTGCTGCGACCGTGGGAGGCGGTGCTCGCTCCGGCGACGGCCCATCTGCAGACCGACGAATGCGGCGCGCTCGAGCGGTTTAGCGGATCGAAAGTCATTCCGGTTGCGACCCGCGACGGAAAGCTCGGTCCGGACGATATAGACCGGCACCTGCTCGTTGGAAAGGACGTGCACTTTCCTCAACCGCGCGTCGTCTCGGTTTCACAGGCGACCGAGCTCGGCGGCCTTTACGAGCTCGACGAGCTGCGCGCGCTTAGCGACTTCGCTCACGCGCGCGGATTGATCGTTCATATGGACGGTGCCCGCATCGCCAACGCCGCGGCGGCGTTGGGAGCAACGCTGCGCGAAGCCACGGTCGATTGTGGAGTCGACGTGCTCAGTTTCGGCGGCACCAAAAACGGCCTCATGCTGGGCGAAGCGATCTGTTTTTTCAATCCCGATCTCCACAACGGAGCGGCTTCGTTCGTGCAGATGCAGTCCATGCAGCTTGCCTCGAAGATGCGCTACCTCGCCGTTCAACTCGACGCGCTGCTCGTTGACGACCGCTGGTTGCGCTACGCTTCGCACGCCAACGCGATGGCGGCACGTCTTTACGATCGCGTTCGAACGATTAGCGGCGTCTGCGTGACGCGTCCCGTTCGCTGCAACGCCGTCTTTGCGACCCTCGACCGGGCCGCGATCGAACGAATCCAGCGCGAGTTCTTCTTCTTCGTCTTCGACGAATCGCTGCCCGAAGTGCGCTGGATGACGCACTGGGCGACGACCGAGCGAGACGTAGACGAGTTTGCCGCGTCCGTTAAAGCCGCGGTCGAGCGCGGTTAGCGGCGGAGCATGCGGCGCTCAGGGCGCCCGTCCGGCGCGCTTTGCGCTTCGCCGTCGTCAACAAAGCCCTCGCGCCGATAGAATGAGGACGCACGCGCGTTGCCCTCCATGACCCGCAACGAGACGCTTCCGATCTGCTGCGCGCGGGCCCAGCCGACCACCGCCTCAACGAGCGAATCGGCCACGCCTTGGCCGCGCGCAAACGGCGCGACCCACATCGAGATCAGCTCGACTTCACTTCCTTCGTCTGATCGGATCCCACTGACGATGCCGGCTGGAATTCCCTCCAAATAAGCGATCACGTTGAACGGGACGTTGGTCAGCCGGTCACGCCACCGCTCTTCGGTATCGCCGTCGCCCTGCCACGACTCGAGCGTCGATCCAAACGCATAGGGCGCCTCGCGTAACGCCTCCAAACGCAGCTCGCGGAAGAGTCGCCACTCATCGATCGTCAGCACGCGTAGCGAAACGCCGGGCGCTGCCAAAGGACGGCGCTAGGCCGTCCAGTCGAGCATGGCGTTCCACTCCGGCTTGGGGAATCGCTGTTTCGACTTGATCGCTTCGACGTACTTGCGCTTGCCGGCGCGGTTACCTTTGCCCAGCATCAGGCCGCCGACGAGCCGGTCTTCCCAAAAGAAGAGCGCGCGATACCACTTCTTCTCGCGGTCGATCTTGCGCGCGATTTCGAGGTCGGGCCGCAGGTCGGTTCCAAGCCCGAACTGCGTGATCGTCTGACCCTTGAAGAGCAGCGACGAGTACTCTGGCACATCGTGGTACTTCTCGCTGCCGCCCATCATGTTCAATGCGACGACCTTACCGTGAGCGCCGGCGTTGTTCCACGTCCCCATGCGATAACGGATCTCGAGGATCGGGTCGTAGAAGTCCGCGACGTCGCCGGCCGCGTAAACGTCCTTGATATTTGTCTCCAAATGGTCGTCGCAGAGAATCCCGTTCTTGCTGGTGTGAATCCCGGAGCCCTCGCAGATTTCGGTATTCATCGCGAGGCCGAAGCCGTAGGCGTAACACTCGGCAGCGATCTCGTTGCCGCTGCTCGTCCGCACCTTGGTAATCGCGCCGTTCGACCGTACGAACTCCGCGACTTCCTCGCCGTAGTGCATGTATACGCCGTCGGCGTTGGCGGCCTCGTGAAGCAGTGCGCCCGCCTCCTCGTCGATGATTCGGTGCAGGCCGCGCGGACCGCGCATCAGCCAATGCGTTTCGAGGCCGCGCGACGCGAAGGCCTCGGCGAGCTCGTAGGCGATGAACGAGCCGCCGATCGCTACCGCGGCGCGGCTGCGGTCGATCTGCTCCGATATCGCGCGCGTATCGTCGAGATACTGAAAGGCATAGAGGTTGGCGGCGCCCTCCGACCCCGGCTTGCCGGTGGGATTCGGCCGGCCGCCGGTCGCGATCAGCAAGGCATCGTACGGATACGATGTACCGTCCACTCGGACGATCCGTTCCTCGGGAACGATACGCTCGACGTGAGTGCGCAACTTGAGATCGATGCGATGCTCCTCGTGCCACGCAAGATTTCTGATCATCACTTTGGCTTCGGGAATCTGCTTGCGCAGCATCGGCGGAAGCGAGATGCGATTGTAGAGCGTGTACGGCTCGTCGCCGAAGAGCGTGATCTCGCAGGACGGGTCGTGCTTGCGCAGCTGCTCGGCGGCGGTCGTTCCCGCGAATCCGTTGCCGATGATGACGTACTTGCGGGCATCGCCGCCCGTCGCGCTATCCATGCAATCCGAGCGCGACCATCATCTCGAAACCGACGGTCAGCGCGCGCTCGTCGATGTCGAAGCGCGCGTTGTGATGCGGCTCCAGCCCCAGGTTCTCGCCCCTCGAGCCGATCAGAAAGTACGCGCCGGGCCGCTGCTGCTGCATGAACGACATATCTTCCGACCACATCACGATCCCGTGCGGGTCGACGACGTTCTCGAAGCCGACGACTTCCCAGGCGACCGTTCGCACGACGGCATTCATCGCGGGATCGTTGACGGTCGGCGGATAGACCCAATGATATTCGAATTTGTATTCGAGGCGCATTGCACTGCACAGCCCGGCGATGAGCCGCTCGATGCGCTCGGGCACCGTTTTGCGCACCGCGTCGTCGAAGGCTCGGACGGTGCCCTGCATTTGGGCGCGCTCGGGAATGACGTTGAAGGTCGTACCGGCGTGAAGCGAGCCGACCGTCACCACGACCGGCTGCGGCGGGGCCACCTCGCGGCTCGCAATCGTCTGAAGTAACGTCACGAGCTCGGCGGCGCCGACGATCGGATCGATCGCCTTCTCCGGCATCGCACCGTGGCCGCCCTCGCCGGTCAGCTCGATGTAGAAGCGGTCGGACGACGAAAAGAACGGACCGTCGCGAATGCCGACCTTTCCAGCCTCGAGCCCGCTATAAAGATGGAGCGCAAAAGTGCGATCGACGTGCGGGTCCTCCAGCGCGCCGTCCTCGATCATCTGCTTGTTGCCGGAGAAGCCCTCCTCGCCCGGCTGAAAACAGAAAACGAGCGTACCCGGAACTTCGGCGCGGCGCAAATAGAGTTCACGCGCCGCGGCCAAAAGTATCGCCATGTGCCCATCATGACCGCACGCATGCATGACGCCGTCGTTGCACGAGCGATACGGCACGTCGTTGAGCTCCGCGACCGGCAAGGCGTCCATGTCGGCGCGCAAGAGCGTCACGAGCCCCGGCTTACCGCCGCGCAGTGTCGCGAGCACGCCGGTCTTCCCGACGCCGGCGCGAATCTCGTCGAAGCCGAAACCGCGCAGCTCGCGCTCGATGAACGAGGCCGTCTCGTGCTCTTCCATCGACAACTCAGGATGCGCGTGAAAGTGACGGCGGTAACCGACGAGCTCGCCTTGCGACGCTACGGTCTTACTTGCCGAGGTCAATTGGTCTGAACCAAAGGCGGTCGTTGGCGTAGTCGAAGATCAAATCGAAGCTGCTGAGCGTATCGCGCCCGATCAAGCCGTCATAGTCGCGATCTTGAGCGTACTGCGCGGAGGGCACGACAACTTGCACGTCACCAAAGACCCAGTCGCCCAGAACCAGCCGCTGCATCGTGATGTGCTTGATTCCAAAGGGTTTACCACCGAGTGTGACCATCTCTTCCTGATCCGGCATGCCGCGCGGAATGTTGTTGGGAAACTGCGAGAAATAGTGCGGGTAGAGCGTCGAGTAGTCGGCACCGAGATCGGCAACGAAGTAGCCGGGCAAGCCGCTAAACGCCGCTTTGACCAACGGAACGCCGTAATCCATCCGGAGGGGAAGCGCCGACCATCCCGCAGCTTGTAAATCCGGCGGCACCGAACGCAGCAGCGTCAAGCTCTTCTTCTCAAAATCGACTTTCAGCGCGCCGCTCGCGATGAAGTCGGTGCCGAGCAAACCCACGACCCGCTGGCTGGGAAGGTCCTCCTCAAATGCAGCGGTGGAAAAAGCCACGTTCCTAGCGGTTAAACCTCCGACGGTGAAGTCGGGGGCGCGCGCGTTGGCCAGCGTGAAGTCGCCTGCAAAACTGACGCGCATCGCGCCGCTCGAGCTCATCCCGAGGTCGCTTGCCACCTGTGGGTCAACCAACAGCTCCGAGGATCCGGAGTCTAGGATGAAGTCGAGACCTCGGCCGCCGATCGAAACGGTGACGATGATCCCGTTATCGGTAAACCGCGCCGGGACAACGACCGCGTCGCGGTCGCCCAAATCGAAGAGCGGTTTCGATTGCGGGATCGTTAAATCCAGCGAGCCCGGCGCGACCCTTTCGCAACTCGAGAGCGTCGTCTCGAGCGTTACGGAGCTGCCGTCCTGCTCGTAGGCTATCGCGTGCGGCACGGTGCGGCCGGAAACGGACTGATAGTCGTTGTACTGCCACACCTGCTCGTGACCGTCGTAATCGGTCATCTCGAGACGATCCAACAGATAGGTTCGCTGGTCGTAGTAGCGCCGCTCGATCAATCCGTTGCCCGGAGTCACTTCGACGACCAGTTTCGGCGACGAAGCGCCGGTCACGCCGAGTAGTTTGACGCCGGCTTGCCCCTGAGGCTTACGCAGGGCGACTACGAACGGGTCGACGTCTTGAAAGAAGTCCGAAGACGGCAGCACTAGACCATTGGGATTCTGATGCCATTGCCGCCCGCGATACTCGCCATACGACCGGACGAAGCCGCCTTCTTCGACCGTCGTGCGATAGTCGCCGCCGCGCCACAGGCTGGTCGTCGCCCAGACGTCCCCCTCGGGTGAAACGGTGCGGGTGACCATGCGATATGCCCCGGCTTCAAATGCGCCGGCCGCATGCCGGTTTCGTTCGAAGAGTTGCGCGACCGTTATGTTCGCCGGAGCGTATGCGACGGTAGCGGCCGGCGCCGCGGGCGCGCTCAAAAGCAGCGTCCAGAGCGCCATCAGAAACGCCGCGGCTCTACACGACATGGCCACTCCTTTTTGGGCGTGCCGCGCTTGGCTACCTTTGGCGCAGGATTTGGCTTACAGGGTGAGCGAGTACAGACCACTCATGACCAGTCATAAAACCGCGCTGCCGGCTTTGGAGCGCCGCGGTTTGACCGACGAACAACTCCTCGCAATCCTTCGCACGATGCTGATGCAGCGCGGGCTCGAAAACCGCGGCTTTCAGCTCAATCGCCAGGGGAAGATTCCATTCGCGTCGGCGAGCGAGGGACACGAAGGCGTGCAGGCCGGCGCCGCGATGGCATTCGTACGCGGCAAGGACATTCTCGTACCGTACTATCGCGATCTCGGTCTCGCGCTTGGGATCGGCGTCACGCCGTACGAAGTCTTGCTCTCGCTCTTCGCGCGAGCGGCCGACCATTCGGCGGGGCGCCAGTTTCCGCATCACTATGCCAGCCGCCGTCTCGGCGTTCATACTATTAGCTCGGTGATCGCGGCCCAGCTTCCACACGCGGTCGGCGCCGCTTACGCATTTGCGTTTCGGGAGGAACGCGGTCGTGCCGTTCTGACGACCTTCGGTGACGGCGCGACGAGCGAAGGCGAGTGGCACGAATCGCTCAACTTCGCGGCCGTTCACTCGCTGCCGATCGTCTTTCTCTGCGAAAATAACGAATGGGCGATCTCCACGCCGCTTGCCAAACAGATGGCACAGCCCGACATCTACAAGCGAGCGAAGGGTTACGGCATGCCCGGCGTCGTCGTGGACGGCATGGATCCGATCGCGTGCTACGCGGCGGTCGGCGAAGCGCTCGAGCGCGCTCGCTCCGGCGCGGGGCCGACGTTGGTCGAAGCAAAGTGCTATCGGTTCCTTGCGCACACCACCGACGACGACGACCGCACGTACCGTTCGCGCGAGGAGGTTGAGACGCGCCGTAAGGACGATCCGGTCCCGTGCTTCGAGCGCCTGCTGATCGAGCAGTCGATCTTGAGCTCGCAGGGCGCAGAAGCATTGAAGCGTTCCGTGCTCGAAGAAATCAACGAGGCGACCGACCGGGCTGAAACGATGGCCTATCCGTCGCAGGCGGAGCTCTACGAGCGGGTCTACGCCGAGCGTGGGGATCCCTGGCTGTAACAAACGAGGCAGAAAGAATGGCTAGCACCGACATTGCGACCGGAACCCTCGAGCGTCACGGGCTCAACGACGAGCAGCTGCGCGCGATCTTCAGGAACATGCTGCTGCAGCGTCAGCTCGATAATCGTGGCTTTCAGCTGAACCGCCAGGGCAAGGTCCCATTCGCCCTCGGCAGCGAGGGGCACGAGGCGTTGCAGGCCGGCGCGGCGATGGCATTCAATCGCGGAAGCGACGTCCTCGCGCCTTACTACCGCGATCTCGGTCTCTGCCTGGGGATCGGACTCTCGCCGTACGAGATCATGCTCTCGATCTTCGCCCGCGCCCCCGATCATAACGGCGGACGTCAATTCCCAAATCACTACTCGTCGAAGGCGGCCGGCTTGATGTCGTTCTCGTCGATTTTGGCGGCGCACCTTCCGCACGCGGTCGGAGCAGCGTATGCGATGCAATATCGCGGCGAGACGGGACGCGCCGTGCTGGCGACGTGCGGTGACGGCACGACGAGCGAAGGTGAATGGCACGAGTCTATGAACTTTGCGGCGGTTCACAAGTTACCGTTCGTGATGCTCGTCGAGAACAACGAATGGGCGATCTCCACGCCGCTCGAAAAGCAGATGGCGGAGCCGCAGATCTGGAAGCGCGCCGCCGGCTACGGCATGCCGGGCAAGCGTTTCAACGGCTTCGATCCGGTCGAGACGTATGCTGTGGTGAAGGAAGCACTGGACCGAGCGCGCGGCGGCGGCGGACCAACGCTCGTTGAAGGCACATGCTATCGCTACCTAGCGCATTCGACCGACGACAACGACATGACGTACCGCACGCGCGAAGCGGTCACGGAACGGCGGAAGCAGGACCCGGTGCCGGCCTTTGAGGCGGTGCTCGTCGAGCACGGAATCATCAGCCCGCAGGAAGTCGCCGGGATGCGCAAGGACGTGCTACGCGAAACCAACGAAGCGACGGACGCGGCTGAGGCGCAGCCGTATCCTAAACCGAGCGACCTCTACGCGCACATCTTCGAAGGAGCTTGGCAGCCATGGCAGTCGTGAGCGCAGACTCGACCGTGATGAATAACGTCGAAGCCGTCCGCGCGACGCTTTACGAAGCCCTCAAGACGGATGATCGCACGCTCATCATCGGCGAGGACGTCGGCGCACGCGGGAACGTTTTCCTGATAACCAAAGATTTCGTCAAGGAGTTCGGCGAACGGCGCATCATCGACACCCCGATCGCCGAAGCCTCGATCGTCGGCATCGCGGTCGGCATGGCCATGGAAGGGCTACGGCCGATCGCCGAGATCCAGTTCGCGGACTTCATCTATCCGTCGTTCAACCAGATCGTCGGCGAAGCGGCCAAGATCCGGTATCGGTCCAACGGCGAGTACACCTGTCCGATGGTAATCCGCACGCCGTATGGCGGCGGCGTTCGCGGCGCGCTCTCGCACTCGGTATCGGTTGAGGCGCTCTTCTATCACGTGCCCGGCCTCAAGATCGTCGCGCCGTCGTTTCCTGCAGACGTCAAGGGATTGCTCAACGCGTCGATCGACGACCCCGATCCGGTTCTCTTCCTGGAGCACAAGAAAACCTATCGCCTCATCAAAGGCGAGGTACCGAACGGTCACTACACGATTCCGCTCGGCAAAGCCAACCTGCTCAAAGGAGGGATGCAGCTCACCGTCGTCTCGTACGGCCTGTACGTTCACTGGGCGCTCGAAGCCGCCCGTCAACTCGAGCAAGAAGGTCTCTCCGTCGAAGTGATCGATCTGCGCTCGATACGGCCGATGGATAAAACCGCGATTCTGAGCAGCGTCGAGAAGACTCGCAAGCTGCTCGTCATTCACGAAGACAACAAGTTCGGCGGCATCGGCGCGGAGATCAGCGCAATGGTTGCCGAAGAAGCACTCTTCCACCTCGACGCGCCGATCCGGCGCCTCTGCGGTCCGGACGTACCGGCAATGGGGTACGCGCTTCCGCTCGAGGAAGAGTTCATGTCCTCGCCGGCCGAGATGGCCGGCGCGATGCGCGAAATGGTGAAATTTTAAATGGTGACGTTCTAATGCCTACAACGATTACGATGCCTCAGCTCGGCGAGACGGTGACCGAAGGGACCGTCGCGCAATGGCTAAAGAGCGTCGGCGACAGCGTCGACAAGTACGAAGATTTCGTCGAGGTTTCGACCGACAAAGTCAACGCCGGAGTTCCCTCACCGGTCACCGGAACGATCCGCGAGCTGCTCGTCAAAGAGGGCGAGACGGTTGCGACGGGGACGCCGATCGCCGTCATCGAGGAAGCCGGGGCCGCCGCTGTCGTCGAGGCGCCGGCCACCGAACCAGTGATGGCGCGGGCCGAACCCGTGCAGGCTCCATCGGGCAACGGAGCAACGCCGAGCACGGTGCAAAGCGCGGAGGCGGAGATCGCGGCGCGTGGTGCATCGCCCGCAGTGCGGCGCCTCGCTCGGGAGCACCGAGTTGACATCGGCGCGATCAAGGGCACCGGCGCGAACGGCCGCGTCACCGCCGACGACATTCTTGCTGCGGCGCGCAGCGTCGTGGCAGCACCGCCGATGGCTCCGCCGCCGGTCGCACCTTCGCCCGCCGCTGCGGGCGCAGCGCGGACGTCAACCTACGCGCAACCGATTCGCGGTACGTTCGTGCAACTGACGCAGGCTCGCCGGATCATCGCCGAGCGCATGGTCGAAAGCCGCCATACAGCGCCGCACGCGTGGTCGATGGTTGAGGTTGACGTAACCGACGTTTGGCAATGGCGGCTGCACGAGAAAGACCGCTTCGAGCGCGAGACCGGATACCGGCTGACACTGTTGCCATTCTTCATTCGCGCGGTCGTCCAATCGCTGGCCGAGTTTCCACTGATGAACGCCAAGTTCGTACCGGCATCCGGGTCGAACCAAGCCAGCATCTACGTCAACGACGAGGTTAACGTCGGCGTAGCGATCGGCTTACCGGCAAATCTAGTCGTGCCGGTCATTCGGCATGCCGACAAGCTTTCGATCAAGGGAATCGCGATCTCGGCCGCCGAGCTGATTGAAAAGGCCCGCAAGGGAAAGCTGGGGGTGGACGACCTCGCCGGCGGAACGTTCACCGTCAACAACAACGGAGCCAACGGCTCGTGGGCATCTGCGCCGATCATCAACGCCGGGCAAGCCGGCATCGTCACGATGGAAGCGATCGTAAAGAAGCTGGTCGTGCGCAATGATGATTCGATTGCAATCCGCCAGATGATGAACTCGTGCCTTTCGCTCGATCATCGCGTCGTCGACGGTTACGTCGCCAGCGGCTTCCTGGCCGCGCTCAAACGCCACCTCGAAGCGATGGGACCGCAGGGAGAGCTTTAAGCGCAGATTCGCAAACGCTTCCGATTCGAGGCCGCGCACACGCTGCCGTTCCATCCGGGAAAGTGTGCGCGCATGCATGGGCATTCGTACCGCCTCGAGGTCGCCGTCCGAGGACCGCTGCGCAATCGCGGGCCGGCGCGCGGAATGATCGAGGATTTCGACCGAATCGAGCGAGTCGTCAACGCCCGCGTTCTCGAGGTTCTCGATCATCAAAACCTCAACGAGTTCATCGAGAATCCCACCGTCGAGAACATCGTGCTGTGGATTTGGAAGCGGCTCGCCGGCAAGCTGCTCAGCTTGGACGAACTCGTGCTTTGGGAGACGTCCACGGCCTGCGCCGTCCTGCGCCGCTCCGACCTCGCGTCATGATTCAGTTGAGCGAGATTTTTTATAGCATTCAAGGCGAAGGATTGTGGACCGGCACGCCGGCGGTCTTCGTGCGACTGGCCGGATGCAATCTCGCCTGCGATTTTTGCGACACCGACTACTCGACGAAGTTTTTTGCAACGGCCGAGCAGATCGTCGCGATGGTTGCGGAGGTTGGTGGAAAGTGTCCGATGATCGTTCTGACCGGCGGCGAGCCGCTCGCGCAAGCCGAAACGCCGGCTCTCATCGAAGCCCTGCGCCGCGACGGCCGCCGCGTGCACATCGAATCGAACGGCACGATCTTCACCGAGTTGCCCGAGGACGTCTGGCTCTGCGTGTCGCCCAAAGAGCGGGTCGATCCCCGCATGGCCGGCCGTGCGAACGAAGCCAAGCTTATTGTGGATGCCCGGGTGCCCGAAGAGCACCTGGCGCTCTTTGCCGGAAAGCCGACGATTCTACTCCAGCCTGAAGGGAACAAACCGGCGAACGTTGCGATCGCACTGGAATACGCGAAGGCCCATCCGCAGCGCTTTCGCCTATCGTTGCAGACGCACAAGTTCATCGGCGCGCCGTGATACTGCTTGCCGCCGCCGTCGAAGCCGAGCTCCGTTTCTGGCAGCCGCGCGAAGAGGTCGCAACGCTGGTCACCGGTGTCGGCCCGATCGAGGCCGCTTGCGTCCTGGCCGCGGCGCTCGCCTCAAGCCGGTACCGGCTCGTCGTCAATGCCGGACTCGCCGGCACGTTTGACGGCGCGGCCCGCATCGGCGACGGTGTCGTCGTCGGCGACGAGACGATCGAGCTGAACCTCGAAAGCGGCGCGCCGCTGACGCTTCCCGCCGGCATGAAGCTTATTGACTCGGCTAGCTCCGCGGCGCCGCTCGTGGCTCGACTTCACGGCAAAGGTTTCCCGGTGCTGCGCGGCGTGACCGTCGCTCGCGTTACGTCCAGCGAGGCGACGGCTCGCCGTCTTGCCGGCGAACTCGGCGCACAAGTCGAGTCTATGGAAGGCTTTGCTGCCCTGCGCGCAGCCGCGCTTGCCGGCGTGCCGGCGATCGAGCTGCGCGGAATTTCAAATCGCTGCGGCGACCGCGAGCGCAGCGGATGGAATTTTACTGCGGGGCTTGCGGGATTGGAGCGAATCGTCAACGCATTCTTCGAGTCGCAACCGTGACCTACACACTGGCCTACTCGCCGTGCCCGAACGATACGTATATTTTCGCCGCGCTGACCAACGGTCTGCTCGGCGGTGCGCCCGAGGTCCACGCGCACCTGGCCGACATTGAGGAGCTTAACGAGGCGGCGGCCCGCGGCGACTTCCAGCTGACGAAGGTTAGCTACGGCGCAATCCCCTTTCTGATGAATCGTTATCGGATTCTCTCCTCCGGCGGCGCGATCGGTCGCGGCTGCGGCCCGCTCTTGGTGGCGCGCCCCGACCAATCGCCGCCGCTCTTTAGCGAGTTCGCCCGTAAACGGATCGCGATTCCGGGTGAGCGGACGACCGCGTTCATGTTGCTGCAGCTGGCGCTTGGGACGCGTCCGAAGAGCGTGCAAATGCGCTTCGACCAAATCGTTGCGGCAGTGGCAAGCGGTCGCGTGGACGCGGGGCTGATCATTCACGAGTCGCGTTTCACCTATCGCGATGCCGGTCTGATTGCGATCGCCGACCTTGGCGAATGGTGGGAGAACATGACGCTCTTGCCGATCCCGCTCGGCGCGATACTGGTGCGCAACGACATCGACGACGCCGAAGTAAGTTCGATCGAAACCGCGATTCGCCGGAGCCTGGACTACGCGCGCACAAACGATGCCGAGGTGATGCCGTACGTCCGGGAATATGCCGTCGAGATGAGCGACGACGTGATGCGCGCGCATATCGAGCTTTACGTCAATGAGTTCACCGTGGATCTCGGCGAGTCGGGGCGCGAGGCCGTGCGCGCGCTCTTCTCGCGCGCGCACGATGCGGGCATTCTTCATAAGGAGTCGGAACCACGCTTCGCCACCGCTTTCTAGTCTGCGGCGCCGCCTTTGCCGCGGCGAGCACGGCGCGGGTCTCGGCCGAGGCGCTGCCGGCCGCGCGCATCGAACTGGGGAATGAGGTTTTCTTGCGCAGCGCCTGGCGCGATCTCGGCGGCCGAACCGTCGGCGTTATCGCGAATCAGAGCGCCGTCACGTCGCGTTTGGAGTCGATCGTCGATGCGATCCGCAGCCGCGGCAACATCCGAATTGCAGCGATTTACGCACCCGAGCACGGCTTTCGGGGCGATCGTAACGCCGGCGCTTCGGTCGCGTCGTACGTCGATCCGCAGACGCACCTTCCGGTCTACAGCCTTTACGGAGCATCGCGCCACCCGAGCGCGGCGATGCTTGAAGGCGTCGACGTTCTGCTCTTCGACATTCAAGACGTCGGTTCGCGCGCCTACACCTACATCTCAACGATGGCCTACGCGATGCAGAGTGCGCGCCAGTTCGGCAAGGAGTTCTGGGTTCTCGACCGGCCCAATCCGATCGGCGGCGCGATCGTCGAAGGTCCGGTCCTCGAGCCCACCTACGAATCCTTTATCGGACTCTATCCGATTCCGATCCGCCACGGAATGACGACCGGCGAGCTTGCAACGCTCTTCAACGAGCGTTTCGGCATCGGCGCGAAGCTGCGCGTCGTGCGGATGAACGGTTGGCGACGCTCGATGATCTGGCCCGATACCGGCCTGCAATGGGTGCAGACCTCGCCGAACATTCCGGACTGGCAGACGACGATCGTCTACGTCGGCACCGGATTGCTCGACAGCGCCGGGATCAACAATGGAAGCGGCTACACGAAACCCTTCTTCCTTGCGGGCACGGCCGGCATCGATGGGGCCAAGCTGGCCGCCCGTTTGAACTCACGCAATCTTCCGGGCGTATGGTTTCGACCCGCAGCCTGGTCGCCGTACGTTGGCTTCTGGAAGGACCACGAGCTGACCGGCGTCGAGCTGATGGTCTTCGATCCGCGCCGCTTTTACGCGGTGCGCACGGCCGTCGAGATCCTGGTTGCGGTTCGCGATCTCTTCCCTCACGCGATCGATATCGCGAGTGTCAGCGGGCTCGATCGCGACTGGGGCACCGACTCCATACGGCAGGCGTTGCTTGCCGGTAAGTCGGTGCAGGAGATTCTCGGGCAGTGGACCCCCGCGGTGACGGATTTCGTATCCATGCGTCGCAGGTACTTGCTCTACGACTAGTCGGTAATAACGAAGAGCCCGGCGAAGCTTTGCCGATGCTCCGCGAACGGCTGATCGAAGCGCTGGGAAGCGACGCGGTGAAGACCGCGCCCGAAGACCTCGCCGTCTATGCCTTCGACGCCTATACCGACGCCGGGTTGCCGTCGGCGGTCGTGCTGCCCGAGTCGACCCGCGACGTTTGCGCGATCGTCAAAATCGCTCGCGATCTCGGTGAACCGATCGTCGCGCGCGGCGCGGGCACGGGGCTCTGCGGCGGGGCCGTGCCGGTCGCCGGGGGCGTGATTCTCTCGTTTGCGCGAATGAATCGAGTGCTCGAGTTCGACGAGCGCAACCGCCGCGTGCGCGTGCAACCGGGATCGATCAATCTCGACGTTTCGCGCCACGTCGAATCGAGTCGGCTCTTCTATGCGCCAGACCCCTCGTCGCAGCGCATCTCGACGATCGGCGGCAACATCGCGACCAATGCCGGAGGACCGCACTGCTTATCCTACGGCACGACGGTCAATCACGTGCTCGGACTCGAGGTGGTGGACGCCCATGGCGAAGTCTTCGTAACGAGCATTGACGACGCAGGATACGATCTGACCGCCGCGCTGGTCGGCAGCGAAGGGACGCTCGGGATCGTCACCTCCGCTTGGCTTCGGCTGCTCGCGATGCCTGAATCGGTGCGTGTTTCGGTCGTAGCCTTCGACGATATTGATTCGGCATCCGAAGCCGTCTCGGCGATCATCGGCGCGGGGATTCTGCCGACCGCGCTCGAGATGATGGACGCGGTCATCACCAAAGCGGTCGAAGCGGCCTTCTCCGCGGGTTATCCGACCGAAGCTGCGGCCGTGCTGCTCGTCGAGAACGCCGGTTTCGAAGAAGATGTTGCCGCCGCCGAAACATCTATCCGTTCGATCGTCACGCTGCACGGCGCCCGTTCCTGGCGCAGCGCTCGTAACGCGGCCGAGCGTGAAGTGCTCTGGGCCGGTCGCAAGGGTGCGGCCGGCGCGACCGGACGCATCGCGCCGAACTATTACACGCAAGACGTCTGCGTGCCGCGAAGTAAGCTGCCGCAGGCTTTGCGGGCCGTTGAGTCCGCGTCGCATGCGAACGGAATCGTCGTTGGAAACGTCTTTCATGCCGGCGACGGCAACTTGCATCCGCTGCTGATGTACGACAGGCGCGATCGCAAACAAGTCGCGGCCGTCGTTGAAACCGGCAACGAGATATTGCAGTGCGCCATCGACCTCGGCGGGACGATCAGCGGCGAGCACGGCATCGGCTGGGAGAAACGTGACGCGATGACGCGCGTCTACTCGACCGCGGATCTCGCGGCGATGGGACGCGTGCGCGACGTTTTCGATCCCGCGCGGGTGCTCAATCCGGAGAAGATCTTCCCGAGCGGCGTGCGCTGCCCCGAGGTCGTGCCGGCATGAAGGCAACCCAAGAACGCGTGGCGCCCAAAGACGCGCAGGCGGTGAGCAAGCTCCTCGCGCGCTGCGATCGCGCCGGAGAAAAGGTCCGGATCGCCGGCGGCGAGACGCTGGCGGGAATGGGATTTCCTCCCGAACGCCTCGACCTTACGCTCGCGACCACGCACTTGACTGGTATCGTCGCCAACGAATCCGCCGACTTGGTGATTGCGGCGCGGGCCGGAACTCCGCTCGCCGATATTGCGACGCTGCTTGGCCGGCAAGGCCAATTCATCCCGTTCGACGCCCCGCAGCCGCACTACGCAACGCTCGGAGGCACGCTTGCGGCCGGATGGCTGGGCCCGCGGCGTCATCTCTACGGCCGGGTTCGCGAGTATTTGATCGGCTCAACGATCGTGCTGGCCGACGGAACGATCGCGCGCGCCGGCGGCATGGTGGTAAAGAACGTCGCCGGTTACGATATGAGCCGGCTCTACGTCGGCTCCTTCGGAACACTCGGCGTTTTGGTGCAAGCAAATCTCAAGACGATTCCGGCGCCGCCGCAGGCGCGTCTTTTCCTCGCGCCGCTGCCCGAACGCACGCGCGAGCGCGCCTGCTCGCACCTAGCCGCGCTTGGGATTCGCCCGTCGGCCGCTTTTTGGATTGACGGTTTCGACCACGCGATCGACGGCGACGAAGGTCCAGAGGGACGCATTCTGGTTTTGCTCGAGGGCAGCGACGCGCTGCTCGAACGCGCGACGCTCGAGTTACGCTCGGCAATCGGCCGAGCGGGCGTGCCGGAGACGCGGATCGTCGACGCGGGGGCTCGGGAGGCATTCGAGCGCGTCGTCGACGCGTACGTTGCATGCCTGGGCGAACGATCGGTAACGTATCGTCTCTATCCCGCTCCCGACGAATCCGAGCGATGCGCGCTGAGTCTGCACGATCTCGCGCGACGCTTTGAGCTGCGCAGCGAGACGATTGGCGACGTGATCAACGGCGACGTGGTCCTGCGCGTGAGCGACCTCGACCCGCACGTCTTCGGTTCTAAGATCGAAGCCTTCGACGACGCTCTGCACGAGCTGGAACCGCGGGCCCAGGTCGTCGCCGGCAAACACGCGCATCGTCCGTATCTGCGCGTCTGGGGCACGGCGCCGGCAGCCGTTGAGCAGATGCGCGCGCTAAAAGCGCGCTTCGACCCAAACCGCACCCTGAACCCAGGCTGCTTTGTGGGCGGCATTTGAAGGTTCTGCTGCTCGGCGCTTCGGGGTTCGTCGGCAGGCATCTCGGTGCCGCATTGCAAGCGCGCGGCGACGAGGTCGCCGGCGCGTCCGTGCGCGTTCCTGAAGCCGCTGCGGACCTTGCTGCCCAATGCGACGCAATCGTCAATCTGGCCGGCGAACCGATCGCGCAACGCTGGAACGACCGCGTTAAGGAGCGCATCGAAGCGAGCCGCGTCGACGCCTCGCGCCACTTTCTCGACGCTCTCGCCGATCGCCGGCGCCGCTGCACCGCGTACGTCAGCGCATCTGCGGTCGGTTACTACGGCACGAGCGAAACTGAGACGTTCGTCGAGGAGAGCCCGCCGGGAGACGATTTTTTAGCGCGCGTTTGCGTCGGTTGGGAGCGCGAAGCGCGCCGCGCGTCGACTCTCGGCATGCGGGTGGCACTGGTTCGAACCGGGATCGCGCTGGCCACCGACGGCGGCGCGTTGCCAAAGATGCTCCCCGCCTTCCGCCTTGGGATCGGCGGCGCGATCGGCGACGGACATCAATGGCTCTCGTGGGTGCACGTTGACGATTTGATCGGCATCTATCGGTTGGCGCTCGACGGCGCACAGGGGCCCCTCAACGCCTGCGCCCCGAATCCCGTGACGAACGCGACCTTTACGAAAGAGCTGGGCGCAGTTTTGCACCGCCCAACGGTATTACCGGTTCCTACACTCGCGTTGCAGGCGATGCTCGGCGAAGGAGCCGAGATGCTCCTGCGCGGCCAGCGCGCGCTGCCTCGCCGCACGCAAGAGCTCGGCTACCGGTTCGAGTTTCCGCAGCTCAAAGACGCGCTAAGGAATCTACTCTAAACTCCAGCGCCTCAAGATACTTCTCGGCATCCATCGCAGCGCGGCAACCGGCTCCGGCTGCAGTTATCGCCTGGCGGTAGCGATGGTCGTTGACGTCACCCGCGACGAAGACGCCCTCGACGTTGGTTACGCTACCGTCGGCTGAGACGATATAGCCACGGGCATCGAGGTCGAGTTGGCCGGCGAAGACGCCGGTATTGGGCTCGTGGCCGATCGCAACGAAGAGCGCGTCGGTCTCGATGTCAAACGTGCTGCCGTCCGTCAGATTGCGCAGCCGCATGCCGGTGACGCGCGTTTCGCCGTAGACTTCTTCGACCGCGGCATTCCAGATAAAGCCGACTTTTTCGTTGGATCGCAGGCGGTCGGCCATGATTTTGCTTGCGCGCAAACGGTCGCGACGATGGATGACGGTTACGCGGCTGCCGAAACGGGTGAGAAAGAGCGCCTCCTCAGCCGCGGAGTCGCCGCCACCCACGACTGCAATTCGCTTCTCTCGAAAGAAGGCGCCGTCGCAGGTCGCGCAGCTCGAGACGCCTCGGCCGCGAAGACGCTCTTCACCCGGGATCTCGAGCCAGCGCGCGCTCGCGCCGGTTGCGACGATCACCGTTTCCGCCTCGTGCTGGGCGTCGTCGGTACGCACGATGAGCGGGCGCTTCGCAAAGTCGACCGACGCGGCGTCAACGTTTTCGATGCGCGCACCGAACCGCTCGGCCTGTTCTCGAAACTTGATCATCAGCTCCGGACCCAGAATGCCTTCGGGAAAGCCGGGGTAGTTCTCGACGTCGGTGGTGAGCATGAGTTGCCCGCCGTAGAGTCCTCCCGCCAATACGAGCGGGCGCAAATTCGCGCGAGCCGCATAGACCGCCGCGGTAAGGCCCGCCGGTCCCGACCCAATGATGATGACGCGTTCCATTCCATTCCTCGACTCCGCTCAGAATGACGAGGTTTCCTCCCGCCCGCGCCTTGGCAGTCCCCGGCGGCCCTCCGTCGAAATGCGAGGCGATGGCCGATGCACGACTGCCCCTCGAAGACACGTTTGGCGATATTTTGCGAAAAGCGATGCGCGGCACCGGAATCAATACGGCGCGGCTCGCAAGCGCGAGCGGCGTTCCGGCGCCTGCGATTGCGAAATGGCTCAAAGACGATGGCAGCGCAAGCGACGATGAAGCGCGCGCGTTGGCGACCGTGTTACGCCTCGACGGGAGCAAGCTCGCCGATAGTGCCGCACAGCGTTGGTATCCACCCCCGATTCAGCGTTCCGACGTGAGCCGGCATCCGCAGCTGCCGCAACCTAGCAACGGTTACGTCTTCTTCCTCGAGGGCGGCCGCGTTGCCGCGCTGGTCGATCCGGCAGGAACCCCGCAAAACCTGCTTCGCATTTTGCGCGATGGTGATTACCACTTGCAGTATATCTTGATCACGCACAAACACGCCGACCACTGCGACGCTACGGCCGACGTCGCGAAGGCTTTTCCGCACGCAAAGATCGTCATGCACGCTCTCGACGTCCACGCCATCGGATCGCTCGCGAGCACAACGACGCCGTTGCGCGACGGGGAGTCGCTGCCCTTCGGTGAGGGTTCGACGATCCGCATGCTTCACACGCCCGGTCACACGGACGGATCGTCATGCTATATCTTCAAGGACACGCTATTTTCCGGCGACACGCTCTTTGCGGCGAGCGTCGGAGGAGCCTACGGCGACGCGAGCACCTACGACGATATCCTCAACAGCGTACGCAGCAAGCTTTTTACTCTGCCGGAAGATACCGTTGTCATGCCGGGGCACGGACCGCCGACCACCCTCGAGCTCGAGAAACGCCACAACCCATTCTTCGCCGAAAAGCCCGGATTTAGATGAAGCGCTAGGCGATTCGCTAAATCCGGGTTTTTCTACTAACGCCGTGATGCGGCCGGGACGTAAACCGAAGCGCCGTCCTGGGAGACGATCGTCGCGCTGCTTTGCTCGGGGGCATTCTCCGATTCGCGAATCAGCTCGAACTGAACGACCGACGCGCCGGACTCCGGCAGCGTGAGCTCGACGCGTTGCGGCGAGCAGAGACGCGGCGTGCAAAAAGCGGCCAGCCATCCCTGCGCGACGCCGCGCGCCTGCAAGTGGAGCGTGGTCTTCGGTTTGCCGCTCACCTTCAAACGGTACTTGGCAGCGCGCTCGGTCGTGGTTTGAAGATCCGAACCGGTCCACGGCTGGATCGACAGCTCGGTTGACGCCTGCGCGAGCGCCAGCAGGATGGCAAGAACGATCATCAAGTACGAAGTTTATAACCGATTGCGGTCATGCGCAAGATGATCGTGAGCGAAAGCAGAGCAAGCAACGCGATCATCGCAATTGAGAATGCAGGCGCGAGGTAGCTGACGCCGGTGTAGCTGCGCCGAAAGGCATCGATCGTATAGAAAATTGGATTAAAAAGCTCGACCTTCTGAAGCGGTTTCGGAAGCATCTCCGCCGACGTGAAGACGCCGCCGACGAAGGTGAGCGGCGTGATGATGAAGGTCGTCAGAATTGCGATGTGATCGAATTTATCGGCGACCAAGCCGAAGATCAGGCCAAGCGCCGAGAACAGGACCGAGACCATCGCGATCACGCAGACGTAGAGCAGCCAGTCGCGCGGTACGCTGTGCACCAGCAGCACGCCGAGCGCCGTGATCAGCCCGGCTATCAGGAAAGACCTGGCGACGCTTCCCAAGATATAGCCCGATACGATCTCGAACGCCGACATGGGTGCGATCAGAAGCTCCTGGATTGAGTTCATAAAGCGACCCTGAAAGAGCGAGCTGGAGCACTCGCCGTAGGACGCGTCGATCACTTGAAGCATGATCAGGCCCGGTATCAGGAACTGCACGTAGCTGACTCCCTGCACCACCGGAATCCGGCTTCCCAGCGCCAGCCCGAATATGAATACGTAGAGCACCGTCGTGATGATCGGCGGCCAAATCACTTGGTTGATGATTTTGAGGCTGCGAATGACTTCGCGCCTGACCAAGGTCCAAAGACCGATCGGATTGCGCAACATCAGTTTCGCGTCAGCTCCAGGAAGACGTCTTGGAGCGATGCGCCCTCTGCGACGAGCTCCTCGGTCGGCTTCTCGGTCACGATGCGACCGTCGCGAATGATCGCGATCCGCTTGCAGAGCTGCTCGGCCTCCTCCAAATAGTGCGTCGTCAGAAAGATCGTGAGACCGTCCTGGTTGAGCGAGCGCAGCCATTGCCAGAGTTCCAGGCGCAGCTCGACGTCAACTCCGGCCGTCGGTTCGTCTAGAATCAATAAGCTGGGCTGGTGAATCAGCGCGCGCGCCAGCGAGAGCCGGCGCTTCTGTCCCCCCGAAATCTTGGTGAACTCGAGATGCGCGCGCGAAGTCAGACCGAAACGCTCGAGCAGCATGTCGGCGCGTTCGGCGATCTCCTTTCCGCGCAGCCCATAGTAGCCCGCGGAAAAAATCAGGACGTCGCGCAGCGAGAGATAACGGTCGAAGTTGTACTCTTGAGGAGAGAGCCCGACGAGCCCGCGCGCGAGCCTCCACTCGCGCCGGCTATCGTGGCCAAAGATGCGAATACTTCCGCCGCTCGTCCTGGCCAAGCCGGCAATTGCATTGATCGTCGTCGTCTTGCCGGCGCCGTTCGGCCCGAGGAAACCAAAGAAGTCGCCGGCCTCGACGCGCAGCGAAATGCCGTCTACCGCCGTAAAGTCGCCGTATCGCTTCACGAGACGGTCGACCTCGACGGCGGGCGCGGGAGCTATGGAGTCAGCCGGAGCTATGGAATCAAATGTTTTAATTGCTTGTACCGGTGGCGGCGGAGGGTGGCGATGAGCTCTGCACTCTCCGGAATCCCGCAATCGGCCAATTGGGTTGCGACTTTCTTCACGTCGAACGGCACCCGCCTGTGCTTAACTTGCCAGCCGCCCTCGCGTTCGGTGAGAATCGCGTAACCGGCGCGCGGATCCCCGTCCTTCGGCAAACCCGCCGACGAAACGTTTACGAGCAGCTTCTCACGCCAGATTCGCACGTAAGGAATGTGCAGATGGCCGAAGGCGATCGCAGTTGCGCGCTCGTTGCCGATCAGGCGGTGCAGGACTGCCTCCTCCGCATCGGGAGAAATGTACTCGTCGTCGGTCTTCGGGTTGGCGTGGACGATCAAGAGCTGATTCGAATCTTCGCCGACGCGCATGGCGAAAGGCAGCTCCTTGGTCCACGACAGCCACCGCTCGCCAACCTCGCGCCGAGTCCAGGCGATTTGCGCGATCTCCGCCGGCGAAAACGTCCGACCGGAGCCGTCTTCACAGAGATAGCGCTCGGTGTTGCCGCGTATGCAGGCGGCGCCGATCTCCTCGAGCCTTTGTAACACCTTCTTCGGTTTCGGTCCGTCCAAGCAGAGATCGCCCGCGGCGACGACGGCGTCGGCGCCCCCTTGCGATTCGAGATCGACCAGACACGCGTCGAGTGCCAAAAGATTTCCGTGGATGTCGGAAAGAACGGCGATGCGCATTCGCTGATTTATTCTCGCCGCAAGGCGAGTGTCAACATCGACGGCGTCAGCCCAAGCTTGGTGAACTCGTAAAGATCGATCGCTTCAACGCTGACTCCCGCTCGCCGCATGCTCGCAAGCGCGGTTCGGAAACGAATTTCGGCGATAACGTGGTCGTCGCTCAGAACCAATACACCTGCGGCCTGCGCTTCGCCCAGCTCGAGCTCGATCGTACGAAACCCGCTAAACGCCTCGCGATCGGCTTTGCCGGTGCCGATCACGATCGTCTCAGCCGACACCGCACCGGCAACGGCGCGCAACGCGGAGACGCCCTCCGCGAGCTTCACTTCCACGACGCGATAGCCGTGCGCGCTCGCGAGCTGCGCGAAACCGCTGCGCCCGAGCTGATTACCTCGCGCACCGACTCCAACGAACGCAGTCTTCCCGGCCAAGATGACGTCGTTGCCGTCTAGCAGCGCCGGCGCGGCGATGTGTCCGGCCAGCGGTACGTCCATCTTCGCGAACTGAGCCTCCATGCGGTCCACCTCGGCACGGCGCGAAAGCCGGGTAAGCCGCATCAAGGCGGCACCATCTTCGAAAGCAAGCGCCGCGTCACCGGCGCCCGTCTCGTAAGGATCGGTTCCGTGCGATTCGACGACGGTCGTTTCGACGCCAAAGTACTGGAGCGTCTTGCAGAGCACCTCATGCTGCTCGAGCGCGCGAGCATAGATCGCTCCCGGTTCTCCGCTCAGAGGCTCCGCCTGCTCGATCGCCGCGGACGGACGCACCAACACGGCGGCGCGCAACCGGCCCGTCGCCGTTGCGACCAAACGCGGCCCAAAGTTAACGTTCGTGTGGGCCGTCATTTAGAGCTTCCTCCGGTCGTGACTGCTTGATACGGCTGCGGCGCGGGGGCATCGGCGAAAAAAGCTGCCATGTCTGAGCAAAGCAGATCGTTCAACGTCAACGGCGGAAGCCCGAAGATCTCTTCTTCGGTCTTAAGGACGCTCGCCATGCCGAGGTGCGCATCGCCGACGTAACCGCGCCGCGCCAGCGGCGAAACGAGCAGAGCGTAGGTGCGCAGCGCGTGGACGTGGTCGCTCGCGCCCTGCGAACCCTCGGGCACGATGAAGATCGCCGTCGAGCTCCAGTGCGGCGTGTGAGAAATGAAATCGACGATCGAGCCGACCGCGCCATCGGAATCGGCCGCGCCGGCCTGACCGATTTCGGCCGGCAAGGAGACGTAGGTAAAGCTCGGCATGCTGTCGCTTCCCACGTATCGCTGCATGTCGGCGACGAACGCCTTCGCGCGTTGCGCGTTGGTGATTTTTGGAGTCCAACCCGCGTAATCCAAATCGACGTTTCCGTTGAGTGCCGCCAACGCCGGCACGTTAAGATGATAACCCGTTGCGTCGTATCCCGAAAGGCGTAACAGACCGCCGTAATCGCGGAACGAGAGACCGGCTCGCGCGAGGGCGTTGAAGAGATAACCTGCGCGCCCGTAGTCCTCAGGATCGTCGCCACGATCGTTCATCGGCGAGCGAGCGTCGCCCGCCGCGGCGAGAAGCTGCTGGTAGAGCGTTGCGTCGCCGGCCGTTGCAAACTCCTTTGCTATTTCGACGTCTTGATCGGAAGCGTAGAAGTTGTCGGCCAGCGCGTACGATCGGGCTAAGGCGTGAAGGTTCGGCGTGACGCTCGCCGGATAGATGACCAAACCGGCGTCGCCGTTTCCATGCGGGCTCCCCGCATCGTCCTTCAGATCGCCGAAGATTGCGTCGTAGCTCTGGGTTCCGACTGCAAGATAAACGACGCGATCGATGACCTCGCTGCGTTTGTTCGAGCGCAACGGCGGAATCACCGGATTGAACTTCGCAATCGCGGGCGTGCGGGTGTATCGCAACGAGTCGAGCGTCGTTCGTACGAGGTGCGTGCGCTTCAGATCAACGCGCTGCAGAATGCCCCAACCGTTAACGCCTTTGGCATCGAGCACGTAGAGATAGCGTCCGTTGCTTGAAAGCGCGAGAGCGGTCGGATACCAGGCGGTCGGAATCAACCCGTACCGGTACCGCGTTTGACGACGCGGGTCGAGTACGGCAACCGCGTTGAGTCCGGCGAGCGCAACGTACAGTCGCTTTCCGTCGGAGCTGAGCGCTTCCGCGCTCGGCTCCGCGCCGTACGGCGCGCCGGGATAAAGCCGTAGGTCGAATCCTCGCACGACCCGCGGCTCGCCGGCCAGCGAGACAACCGCGACACGATCGACGTTCGCAAGCGCTACGTATGCGAGTTGTCCGTTGCGGGTAACCACCGTCGCGCCCGGAGCGGCGCCGCCGACGATTTGCGTGCCGTCGGGCGCGGCGTCCATGGGAACGGTTGCGGGATCGCCGATCTCTCCGCCGCCCAATGACTCGAAGACGGTCAGCGACGAAGACTTCGCCGGATTGAAAGCCGGCACCGCGAACTGCGGCGCTTCCGACGGCGGCTCGACCGGAGCGTAGGCCGAGAGACCGGTCCCGGCAGCAAGGATGTTGTGATTTCCGGCCGCGACGTAGAGCGGAAAATCGCCGACCGGTAACGAGCGAAGCACCCTGCGCGAGGCTAAGTCGATCGCGACGACCGCATTGCCGAGGTTGTCGGCAACGTACGCGGTGCGCTCGTCGGGCGCAATCGCGATCTCGGCCGGGTACGCACGCCGGCTGCCCTCGGTCGGTAAGGCGATGGCTTGGGCCTCCGGCGTCAGTTGCCCGCTGCCGTCCAGATCGAAGACTCGCACCGTCCCGCCGGCGCCGTCCGAGGCGAGCACGATGTCGTGGGACGGATCGCTCGGATCGAGCGCAACCGCAATGCCCATGAAAAATGCCGCCGCCGGATCGCGATATTGCCCGGCAATTTGCATGGTCTTGGTGTCCACGACCGAAAGCGACGAACGGGGAGGCGCGCCGTCATTCGAAATGACGGCGTAGCGGCCATCGGGTGAAAGCGCCAAGCCGAGCGGATTGCTTCCGACGAAGAGGCTAGCCCCAGCCGGAGCGGCGATTCTTCCGTTGGGAAGAACGGAGATAGTAGGATGAATCTTATCGGGACCGGTCGGCCGAATGCCGGCTGGTGACGAATAAACAATGAGTGGAGCGGGCCGACCGGCAGCCCCCAGCAAGGCGGCGGCTAATAGCGACGCAGCAATTGGTCTAAACGACACGGGAGGTATGGCATTAGCATGCGGAACGCGGGTACCCTGCTGGGGGGACGGGACGTCACGATATGAGCGCGCACGCGCGTATTCTCACCGTGGCGACGGCCGTGCCGCCTTTCGTGCTCGGCCAGAGCGAAGTGATGCGGCGAATCGATTACGCGCTCGGTCCGCGCTCGCGCGAGATCGTTCGTCTGCTTCCAATGTTCGGCAACACTGGCATCGAACGCCGCTATTCGTGCGTGCCGATCGAGTGGTACGAGCAACTGCACGAGTGGCCGGAGCGCAACCAAGTCTATCTTGACTCGGCGCTCGATCTGCTAGAGAGCGCAACCCGCCGCGCGCTCGAACGCGCCGGACGGCTTCCGGAGCAGATCGACGCAGTCGTCGTGGTCTCGACGACCGGGATTGCCACGCCGAGCTTGGATGCCTTGCTCATGGAACGCATGAATCTTCGCCGAACCGTGCAGCGCCTGCCGATTTTCGGCCTGGGCTGTGCCGGCGGCGCGATCGGCCTTTCGCGCGCCGCCG
Source organism: Vulcanimicrobiota bacterium (assembly GCA_963748875.1). GTDB lineage: Bacteria > Vulcanimicrobiota > Vulcanimicrobiia > Vulcanimicrobiales > Vulcanimicrobiaceae > Cybelea. Next base: position 1,886,195 of record CAVVKC010000001.1, on the reverse strand, counting down.
CGATCGCGCGGACGAATCCCGAGGCGCTCGTCCTCTTTCTCGTCGTCGAGCTCTGCGCGCTCTGCTTTCGCCGCGACGATTTTTCGAAGAGCAACATCGTTGCGACCGCACTTTTTGGTGACGGCGCGGCTGCGGCATTGATCTCGTGTTCGGGTGAGGGTGCGAGCATCGTCGGCGGCGGCGAGTATACTTGGCCCGATTCGCTCGACGTGATGGGCTGGGAGGTGACGAGTGCAGGCTTCAAGGCGATCTTCTCGCGCGACATCCCCGACCTGGTGACGACGAAGCTTCACGACGTTGCATCAGACTTTCTGGCCGGCTACTCGTTATCGCTAAGCGACGTAGATGCTTTCATTTGCCATCCGGGTGGCGCAAAGGTTATCGATGCGTTGGAGAGCGCGTTCGAGCTGAAAGCCGGCGCGCTGCGGACCGCGCGCGACGTGCTGCGCGAGTACGGAAATATGTCGGCCGCGACCGTTATGTTCGTCCTCGAGCGGGCGATCGGCGATTCCATGCCGTGGAAGCGCGCGTTGGTGAGCGCGCTCGGTCCCGGTTTCACCGCCGGCTTCACACTGCTCGAAAACTCGGTGTCATCCTAGTGCGGTGAGTATCCTCTGGATCGTCCTGGTCCTGGTCGCGCTGCAGCGCGCGTTGGAATTGATGTACTCGGCGCGCAATACGAAACGCTTGCGCGAGCTTGGCGGGATCGAGCTCGGCGCGGTTCAGTACCCCTTCATCGTGCTCTTGCACGCCGCATGGCTGGCGAGCATGGCAATCTTCATCCCGCCCGCGACGGTCCCGAATTGGTGGCTACTCGGCATCTATGCGCTTCTGCAGCCGCTACGCGTCTGGACGATCGCCAGCCTCGGCCCGTACTGGACGACGCGCATCATTACGGTCCCGGACGCGCCGCTCGTACGGCGCGGGCCGTACCGCATCTTCCGCCATCCCAACTACGTCGTCGTCTGTGCCGAGATCTTTATTCTGCCGTTTGCTTTCGGCGCAGTCGAGATTGCGATACTCTTCTCGTTCTTCAATGCCGCGCTGCTCTCGTGGCGAATCCGCGTCGAAGAACGGGCTCTCATTGCAAGACGGAGATGAAGCCTTCTCTACGCCGGTAGAGGCAGCAGCTTTCCCAGCGCCCGGCCCAACCGTACGATGCCTTCGCGCGCTTCCTCTTCGTTCAGATGACCGAATGACAGGCGCAACGCGGGTGATCCGCTGCGGGTGGGGTAGAACGGCTCGGCCGGCATGACGAGCACGCCTTCGCGTGCGCACGCGTCGAACGCTGCTTGGGTCGAAATGCGGGCAGGCAGCGCAAGCCAAACGTTGACGCCCGCGCCCGGTGAATGCACCACACTCCATGGCGCGACGGGCGCGAGTGCTTCGACGAAGGCGTCGCGCCGTTTACGATAGAGCGCCCTCGTGGTGCGAAAGTGGCGAGCACAAGCCGGACTCTCCATGAATCGCCAAAGCGCGCGCTGCGTCAGCGTCGAGGTAAAAACGTCGGCGCGCACCTTCGCCGCTTCGAGCGCCTCCGCGATGCCGCCCTTTGCGTAGAGATAGCCGATGCGCAACGCCGGGAAGATCGATTTTGACAGACTCTCCATAACGATCACGCGTCCGTCGGTATCGTAGGCCGCAAGCGGCGGCGGCGCCGGCGCGTCGTAGGTCAGTTGCCACCCAGTCTGATCTTCGAGCACGACGACGTCGTAACGACGTGCGAAGGCGACGATCTGCTTGGCGCGCCGCGCCGGGAGGACGGCGCCGGTCGGGTTCTGCGCGATTGGATTGACGTAAAATAGCCGCGGCCGATACTCGGCAAAGACGCGCTCAACGTCGTCAACGCGCACGCCGTCCTCATCTCCGCGCACCTCGACGTACGTAACGCCGCGCGCGTCGAAGACGCCCAGACTTCCCCAATAGGTAGGGCTCTCGCTCGCAACGACGCTCCGCTCGTCGAGCAACACCGTCGCAACGACGTCGGCGGCTTGTTGTGCGCCGGAACAGACGATGACGTCGCTCGCCGCCGCTGCGCAGCCACGCCCCTGCAGAAGCTCGGCGAGCTTCGCGCAAAGGTCGCGGTCGCCCGTCGACGAGCGATACTGCATCAGCTCGGCGGAATCGTCGAGCAGCGTTCGATGAAAAGCACGCGCAAAGTCATGCAGTGGAAACGTTTCAGGCGCGGGATGTCCGGATGCCAGATTGATCGCGCCCGGTTCGGTCGCGTGCGTCAGGCGCTCCATGACTCCTTCGAGCCGCGCGCCGCGCGCCAACCGTCCGACGTCGGGCTCCCAACGGCGCGCGAACGGTTCGTCGCGATCGGGCGGCGTCGCCACGAACGTGCCCTTCCCGGGTCGGGCGATGACGCGCCCGCGCGCCGCCAGCAGCTCGTACGCCTGTGAGACCGTCACTAGCGCACAGCCGAGAGAACGCGCGAGTTCGCGCATCGCGGGAAGACGATCTCCTTGGCCGAAGCGTTGTGCTTCGATCGCATCCACGAGACGGTCGGCGAGCTGCACGTAGAGCGGACGCGGATCGCTCGGATCGAGCTTCAGTGATTCTACGAAGCCTTTAGAGCGATCAGACGTTTGCGCTGAAACCGTCTCCTTCGTAGGCGGCCGGCAGCCGGCGCGCCACACCCTCTTCGGTCGCCGCGCCGGCGACCGCCTTTGCCACCGCGTCGACGACGCGGGTATCGAAGACGCTCGGAATCACGTACTCCGCACTGAGCTCGTCCGCGCTAACGATCTCGGCGATCGCATACGCCGCCGCAAGTTTCATGCCTTCGGTGATCCGTCGCGCGCGCACGTCGAGCGCCCCGCGGAAGATTCCAGGAAACGCGAGCAAGTTGTTCACCTGATTTGGAAAGTCGGAGCGCCCCGTGGCGATGACCGCAGCGACCGGTCCCGCGACATCCGGCATGATCTCGGGATTCGGGTTCGCCATCGCAAAGACGATCGGATCGCGCGCCATCCGCGCGATGTCTTCGGGCTGCAAGATGCCTGGTGCCGAAACACCGATGAATACGTCGACTCCTTCCAGCACGTCTCGCAGCGTTCCGCGGCGGTTCTCATGATTGCAGTGCTCCGCAAGCCAGCGCCAGTGCGGGTTCTCGTAGCGGTCGGTGCGGTTGAGCGCGCCGCTGCGATCGACCGGAATCACGTCGCGCACTCCCGCGCCGAGCAGCATCTTGATCGTCGCGGTTCCGGCCGCGCCGCTCCCCGAGACGACGACTTGCAGGTCTTCCAGTCGCTTGCCGACGACGCGCGCCGCGTTGATCAGCGCGGCCATGATCACGACGGCGGTCCCGTGCTGATCGTCGTGCATGACCGGTATGTCCAGCGCTTCGATGAGGCGATCTTCCACCTCGAAACAGCGCGGCGCGCTGATGTCCTCGAGGTTTATCCCGCCGAAGACCGGCGCGATGCGCACGACCGTCTCGACAATCTCATCGACGTTTTTGGTGTCGAGGCAGATCGGAAACGCGTCGATGTCGGCGAACTGTTTGAAGAGCATCGCCTTGCCCTCCATCACCGGCAGCGCGCCGAGCGGCCCGATATCTCCCAATCCGAGCACCGCGGTCCCGTCGGTGACGACCGCGACGGTATTGCGCTTGACGGTGAGTTGAAAGGCCTTGGCCGGGTCGGCTGCAATTGCCATCGAGACGCGCGCGACTCCGGGAGTATAGACCGTAGACAAATCTTGCCGGCTCTTGATGGTAATCTTCGAATCGATGCGGATCTTGCCGCCGATATGCGCGAGGAAGGTGGAATCTGAGGCGAAGATGATTCGTGCTCCGTCGATCGCCTCGATGGCTCGCCGCACCTCGTTAGCGACCGCCTCGGACGGAGCGCCGATCGAGACGTCACGGACGATCCGCGTGCGCGCGACGGTGTGCATGTCGACCGCGCTTATCGCCCCGCCTGCATCGCCGATCGCGTTGGCGAGCACGCCGAATGCGCCGGGCTCGTTCGGCATGTCGATGCGCAAGACCATCGTGAGGCTGATGGCCGGCTGAGAAACACCGCTCATGTATTAGTTTCCGCTCACGGTCATCTCGGCAACCCTAAATGACGGCGCGACCACGGTACTGTCGAAGCGCAGGTCGTTTGCGACGGCGTCAACGGCGGCGAGCATCTCAGCGTACTCTCCGGCAACGGTAAACTCATCGATTGGATACGCGAGTTCGCCACCCTCGATGAAAAAACCGCGCGCGCCGCGACTATACGCCCCCGAGGCATGCTCGGTTGCGAAGCCGATCGTATCGAGCACGAGGACCCCCAGCGGCGTCGCCGCGATCAGATCTCGCAGTGAAAGGGAGCCGGGTTCCAGATAGAAGTTGCTCGGGCCGACCCCTCCGCCCGTCGAGTTGCCCGTACTGCTCGCGCCGAGCTTGCGCGCGTAGTAGGTGTCGTACAGGAACGACCTGAGCACGCCGCGCTCGAAGACGGGCGTCCGGCGCGTCGGCACGCCCTCGCCGTCGAAGGGCGCGCTGCCCAGACCGGTTGAAACGCGCCCGTCGTCGATGACGGTGATCAGCTCGCTGCCGACCTGATTGCCCACCTGGCCGCTCAGCCAGGAGTTCCCGACTGCCACGTTTGCGGCGGAAACCGCCGCGAAAATGTCGTCGAGCAGTGAGGCCGCGACGTCGCGTTCGAAAATTACCGGCACCCGCATCGTCGCCGGCTTGCGAGCACCGCAGAGATCGACGGCACGCCGAACCGCAGTCGCCGCCACCGAACCGGGTGCTTCGAGGTCGGCAAGGTGCCGCGCCGCCGAGCCGTATTGCGCGACGCGCTTGATCTCGCCGTCGAGCGCAACGGGAGCGGTCGACCGGCCGACCCGAGTCCATCCGTAACCCGCGGCAAAGCCGCTCGAGTTTGCGAGCGCCGTTACGCCGACTGCGTCGGTGTAGTGGGAACCGCTCGAGTTAACGACGCGGGCATCGGCGGCACGGATCAAACGCTCGAGGTCGAGCGCTTCCTCTACTTTCTCGGCGCCATCGCGCTCGCCGATTTGAGGGTCGGCCAGGCGCAGTTGCGCCGGGGCCTCGCCAAATTTGTCGGGAAGCCCCGCGTATTCGTCGGGTACGACGAGGTCGGCGTGTGCGACCGCGCGAGCGACGGCTGCGCGCAAGCCGGCCGAGGAAAGATCTGAGGTCGAAAGTGTGGCTTTTCGCCCATCACGGAAGACCCGTAAGAAAAGACTCTTCCCGGTCGAGCCTTCGAGTCGTGCGACGACGTCCGCGCGCGCTTCGGCGTGAAAGCGGCGGGCAATCGAGACCGAGGCTTCGGCGCTCTGTGCGCCGGCTTCGTTCGCAAGCGAGAGCGCTTCGGTCGCGATCGCGATAGCGAGCGCCTCACTCATGCTGCGTTCCGCCCACAGTAATGGAAGCGATCTTCACCGTCGGCATGCCAACGCCGACGGGAACGTATTGACCGCTCTTGCCGCACGTGTAGTGACGCCGAGCCAATCGGCCGTCGTTGCCGACCGCGACGACCTTCATCATCGCGTCCGGCCCGTTTCCAATGATGGTGGCGTTGCGGACGGGTGCCGTTATCTTGCCGTTCTCAACCAAATAGCCTTCGCCGACCATAAAGACGAAGTCGCCCTTCGCTATCTCGACTTGACCGCCGGCAAACGATTTCGCGTAGATCCCGCGCTTCGTCGATGCGACGATCTCGTCAACGCTCGAATCGCCGCTGGGCATGTACGTATTGCACATTCGCGGCTGCGGAGCAAAGCGGAACGATTGCCGCCGGCCGCTGCCGGTTGATTCGACACCCATCAATCGCGCATTCAGCCGGTCCTGCATGTAGCCGAGCAGCACGCCGTTTTCGACCAAGACCTTGTGCTGGCCGGGAACGCCCTCATCATCCACGTTGAGGCTGCCCCGTTCCTCGTCAAGGTTCCCGTCGTCGTAGATCGTCACCAAATCGCTCGCAACCCGCTCGCCGACTCGCCCGCTATAAAGCGACGTACCGCGGCGATTGAAGTCGCTTTCGAGCCCGTGCCCAACCGCTTCGTGCAGCAAGACGCCGCCGCCGCCTGCGCCGACAATCATCTCCATTTCGCCGGCCGGGGCCGCAACGGCGGAAACGTTGACCGTCGCAATCCGCGCCGCCTCCGCAGCCAGCGCTTCGGGCGTTTCACGATCGAAGAATGCCAGCGAGGTCCGTCCGCCGTCACCGATGTATCCGGAGCCGCGCTCTTTCTTATCGCTGGCAACGACCTGAACGCCGAACGTAATGAGCGGCCGGCAGTCCCGCACGAGCCGACCCTCGCTCGTCGCGATCCATACTTCTTGAACCTCATCGTTAACGTGCGCATTGACGGCGACGACGCGAGGATCGTAGCGGCGCGCCGTGGCATCGGCCGTCTCGAGCATCGCGACGTAGCGTTCGGCGTCATTTCCGTCTTTCGGGTCGCAATCATAAAAGGACGCGACCCGCTGCGGGGAGAGCTCGATCGAACGCGTTTGACCGTCCGGTGCGGTATGCGCGATCAGCGAAGCCGCATCGGCGGCGTCCATCAGCGCGTGTGGGCTCAAGTCGTCGGAGCTGGCAAAGCCGGCCGATTCCCCGACGACGACGCGGATTCCGACGCCGAGCGTTACGGCGTACGACGCATCGTGAATGCGCCCATCTTGCAGCCGATACGAAAGCGTTCTGCGGTGCTCGCAGAAGACGTCGGCGAAGTCGCCTCCGCGCGCCAGCGCGCGCTCAACGAGCCGCGCGAGTAGCGCTTCGTCAAAAATCCGCGCGTCGCTCTTCAAAACGTCGCCAAACGATCGACCGCCCGAACGATCGCCGCGTCGGGATCGCCGGGTGAGCCGTCAACGAGGAAGGCGAACGACACCCGGCCGTGATGCTGCGTCGTGACGTATCCTGCGAGAGCGGAAACATTCGAAAGATGACCGCTCTTTGCGCGAACCCGCCCTAGCGCCGTCGTGAAATCGTAATCCTCGACCGTGCCTTCCCTGCCGCCACGCGGCAAGAGCTGGTAGAGCGCTGTTCCCTGATCGGCGAGCAGCCGCGCGAGCGTAGCGGCGGCAACGCGATTGTCCGGCGAAAGCCCGCTTCCGTCGAACAGCCGAAGCCCGGGCGCCGGTACGCCGTGACGGTCAAGGAACTGGCGCTCCGCGGCGATTCCGCCGGAATCGTTTGGCAGCTGCATCGCTTCCTCGCCGACCGTTCGCAGGAGCTGCTCGGCATAGTGGTTGTCGGAAACGAAGAGCATGTGCGTCTCGAGCGCCGCGAGCGGCAAAGACCGGTGATCCCAGAGAACGACGCTCTCGAGCGGCGCGGCGCCGATAGCCGGCCGCATCGCCGGCACAATCCCGCGTGCGAGGAGCATTCCGTTCACGCGACCAGCGACGTATCGCGGAACCTCCTGCATCGGCGTCCAGACCTTCTGCTCGACGCCGCCGACGTCTTGAGTGGACTCGATCGTATCGCCGTCGACTGATATCGCACTCGTCGGTGGCGCATAATCTTGTCCGTCGTCGTCGCTCGCCCAGTGCGGGTTGATCCCCGGTCCGCTCAGTGCCGAGTCGTCGACGACCACGCGTCCATCAATGCGGTGGAGACCCGCGCGCGCGAGCACGCCGATGCCGTTGCGAAGGTCGTCGGACTGCAAGGACGGATCGCCCGATCCGATCAGCCAAAGATCGCCGGCGAGCACGCCGTTGCTGCCGATTGCATCGCGCCCCGCAAGGAGCGTTTGATACCGATACTGCGGACCGAGCGCGTCGAGGGCCGTTGCAGCGACGATCAGCTTCTGCACCGACGCAGGTGCGACCGCACGATTTGCGCGATCGTCAAAGATCGTCCGGCCATCCCCGCCAATAACCGCAAGGCTCCATCCAGCCGCACCGTCAACCGCCGGCGCAAATGCCCCGTGCAATTCATCTCTCAAATTATTGCGATCGCCGTTACTCCAGGGAATCGCCGGTATGTTCGTCGCGCAGGCACGTTCAGATGAGGGGATTCTCAATTTTCCGGCAGCACAGGACGTGGTCTTCCAAGCTTGATCTCCGGAAAATTGAGATAAGGGAGCGGAGGGCACGACGCCCGACGCGACCGACCCCGAAGCCGAATGTGCGCGCGCGACGAACACCGCCACGGCAACAACCGCGGCGAGTACGGCGAGCACAACCCCGCGGCGCTTAAGTCCGCGCGATCGTCTCGATCTTCTCCTGAAGCCTACGCTGCTCTGCACGTAACTCATCAATATCGTCGCGGAGGATTTTCACCTGTGCCGGAACCTTCGAGTTTTTTCTGATACGAATCGCAGCTTCCGTCGCGTCGCGACGCATGCGCCCGTCGAAGCCTTGTTCCGCGATCCGTTCCAGCGCCGGAAGAAGGCGTACGTCGCCAAGCGCCTCGGCCGCTACGATTGCGCTGATCGCCACCAGAAAGGTCGCGTCGCCGATCAACTGCTCGAGAGCGTCGATCGCTGCCGTCCGCTCGTGCTCGACGAGTGAGGCTAGACGTCCGAGCGCGCCGGCCGCGGCGCGGCGGAGGCCTTCGCTGCGTTCGGCGCGGCAAGCATCCAAGATTAGCGGCATGGCTCGCGCGTCGGCCAGCTCGGCTAAGCCGGCGACCGCGCCGGCTTCGACCGTTCCGTTCCAGGTGCGCTCCGATGCGGCTTCAGCCAGGACCTCGAAGGCACGCGGATCGCGCGTCTTTCCCAGCGCCGTTAGGGCGGAAGCGCGCACGAAATACGACGCAGACTCCTGCGCCGTGGCGATGAGAGCGCTTGCCACCGCGGCGTCGCGGTAGTTTCCAAGCGCCTCAGCGGCCGCGCGCACGACTTTCGGATGTTGGTGTGAGAGCGCGCCGATGAGAACGTCGCGCGCCCACGGCGCGCGCGTAGCGCCGGCCGCCCAAGCAGTTTCGGTAAGCACACCCCAAAACGTCTCGCGCTCGAATGCCGCCGAGATCGCCTCTCGCGCCGTACGGCCGCCATCCTTAGCGAGTTCGCGAGCGGCGCGAATGCGCGCGACCACGTCGGGATCGCTGCGCAGGGTAGTCGCCGCAAAATCCGTACCGATCGCGTAGTTGACGTCGGCGAGCAGAAAGGAGCCTGGATCGAACCGAACGAGCTGCGGTTCGAAGTCGAGCGGTACGGCGATTGTTTCGTGCGACCGCTCGACGTGCGCGCGAATTCGCCGCTCGTCCGGTACGCAAGCATTGCGCTCGCCTTTCGCCCGCCCGGCAGGCGCCGGCGCGAAGCCAAGCTCGACGTCGAACTCGTAAGCCGGATGCTCTTCGTCAACGTGTTGCTTCTGGTCGATCGTCACGGTCGCGACCTTGCGCGCGGCATCCCAACCGACTCTCACCTCGAGTCTCGGGTGGCCCTCGCGGAAAACCCATTGATTGAAGAAGCCGCGTAGATTACGGCCGGTAGCGCTCTCGATCGCGCGGACGAAGTCGATCGTTTCGACCGATCGCTGCGCGTTGTCGCGCACGTAGGATGCAACTGCGCGCCAAAAACGCGACTCGCCCAGCTCGCCGCGAAGCATGTGCAGCACGGCCGCGCCTTTTTGGTAGAGATGGCGGTCGAAGATCTCGATTGGAGCGATGTACGTGTTACAGACGATCGGGCGACTATAGCGATCGGCGTCTTCTTTCAAATAGGTTGCGAGACCATCGAAGATGTCATAGAGATACTCGTCATATCCTAGGTCGGCTTCGCGCCAGACCGCCTCCATGAAGGTCGCGAACCCTTCGTTCAACCAGGCGTCCGACCAATCGCGACACGTCAGCAAATCGCCGAACCACTGGTGGGCGAGCTCGTGCGAAACCAGTGGGTCGCTCGAAAAGTCGAGGTGCGCGATCTCGTCGTGCAGGGTTCGGTCGGTTTGAGTCGTCGCCGACGTGTTCTCCATGCCGCCGAAGATAAAGTCCGAAACGGCGATCTGCGAATAGCGCGCGTATGGATAGGGCGTTCCGGTGCGCTCTTCAAAGCAATCGATCATCTGTGGCGTCTTCCCGAACGAGCGGTCGCCGTCACGCTCGCACGCCGGCAGGACGCAATAAGAAACCGGAACTTCTTTCTTTCCAGCCTTCCCTTGTGCGACTTCCACAAATGGGCCGGCGACCATCGTCACGAGATACGTGCTGTGCGGAACGTCCTGACGATATCGAAAGACCGTTGTGCCGTTCTCATCGCGGCGTTCGACGAGCTCGCCATTTCCCAAGGCAAAGAGCCCTTTGGGTACGACGATCGTGGTCGACGTCGGCTGCTTGTCGTGCGGATAATCGAGACACGGAAACCAATAGCGCGCGTATTCGTCCTGACTCTGCGTCCAGACGTGCGCGACCTTCTCCGGGTGCGCAGTGGTCGGCTTGACGAAAAAAAGCCCGTGGCGAGGTTTTGTGACGCGATACGTTATCGCGAAGGTCTTACGCTCGCCGGGTGCCAGCGCGGGCTCGAATTCGACTTCAAGCGTGCCGCCGCGCGGCGTAAAACGTGCGGCGCCTTCAACCCGTGAAACCTGGAGGTCGACGGCGTCGAGCGTCAAGCTCGCGACCGGCTCGTCGAGCGCTCTGACGGTCATCGTGCAGATCCCGTCCAGCGACTCCCCTTCGATGTCAGGCGTAAGGTGAAGATCGATGTGCTCGACGGCAACGAGTTTGTCGGGCCCGTACTGCGGACGGGCCCCGGGCAGCGCAAAGGGTTGATGTTCTCTTTCGTCGCCCATCGTGTCTGCGCAGCTTACGAGCCGGGCGCGCGTCAGTCCTGTGCAGTTTGCAAGCCTCCCGTCACTTCTATTACCGCACCGGTGATGAAATCGCGCTGCGGCGCCACCAAAAAGCGCACGGCGTCGGCGACGTCCTCGTAGCTCCCGGCCCGACCGCGTGGATTGCGCGCCTCGCGCTCGAAGGCGCGGGCGCGGTCGAGCGACTTTTCCCGAATGTCGCCCGGTGCGACCACGTTGACGGTGATGCCGTTGCCCGCTTCCTCAATCGCGAGACAGCGCGCGAAGGCGACCAGCGCGCTCTTCGCAGCCTGATAGAGCGAGAAGCCGCGAAACGGACGGGTCTCGCTCGAACCCAGCATGCCGAAGAAAACGATGCGCCCGAAACCCCGCTCGCGCATTGCCGGCAGGGTTGCGCGCGCCGCCAGCACCGCGCTGCGCAAATTGCCGTCGACCATCTCACGGTACTCGTCGAGCGTCGTGCGCGCGAAGCGTTTGACGACGAGCGGTCCGACCGCGTGGACCAGCGTGTCAAAGGGACCGTGGTGATTCACGATTCCTTCGAGCGCGCGTTCAATTGACTCGACCTCGTCGAGAAAGTCGATCCGTGCGGCGGCCGCGCCGGCGCCGCTTGCCTCGATCGCCTTCATGGTGGCATCGGGAGCGCTCGACCGGTAGGTGATCGTAACCGCCTCAAAGCCGTCGCACGCCAGAGCCGGAGCGATCCCGGCTGCAAGACCGCCGGAGGCGCCCGTCACCAACGCGCGACGCTTCAACGCGTCATACGACGCCGACTTTGACGGGACGCGTCAACTCCGCTGCGACCGCGCGCTGATCGCCCTGACGCTCGAGGAAGCCCATCCACGTTTCATATACCATCGGCACGAGGAAGAGCGTCAGGATCAGCGAGCTCAACAGGCCGCCGATGATAACCGTTCCCATAGCTTGGCGCCACTCTCCGCCTTCGGCAAAGCCGAGCGAAAGCGGTAACATGCCGAAGATCATCGCGCAGGTCGTCATGACGATGGGTCTGAAGCGGGTACTCGACGCTTGCAGCACTGCGTCGTGCACGCGCAGCCCGCGCCGGCAGAGCGTGTTCGAGTAATCGACCAGCAAGATGCCGTTCTTGGCCACCAATCCAAAGAGCATCACGATGCCGATCATTGAGATGAGGTTGAGCGACTGCCCGGCGTTCGGCTCGATACGATGCATGAGGGAGAGCGCTACGAGCGCGCCGATGATCGCCAGCGGAACGCACAACATCACTATCAGCGGTTCCAGGAAGGACCCGTACAGGATCACCATCAGCATATAGACGAGCATGAAGGACGTCAGCAGCGCGATGCCCATGTTTGCCATCGTCTCGTTCATATATTGAGTGTCACCTTGTGCGGTGAGCTCGACGCCGGGCGGAAGAAAACCTGGCTTGCGCAGCGCTCGCTCGAGCGGCCCCGTTACCGCGCCCAACGAATAACCGGGAAGCGTTGCGCCGTAGACGTCAACCACTCGCTGCCGGTTGAGGCGCTTGATTTGGAGCGGCGCCTTCGTCCATTGCAGATTTGCAATGTCGGCCAGCGGCACGAGCGTGCCGTCCTGCGCCCGCACGCGCACGTCTTGAAGCGAGTCGACGGTCTTGCGGTCGGCTAGCGGAAACTGGACGCGGACATCGACGAGGCTATTTTCGGCGCGCACGCGGGTGGCAACCGCACCATCTATGGCGAAACGTGCGGCGTTCGCGGCGTCCGAAGGATTGACGCCGAGGACTTCGGCCTTTTGCGAGTCGATATTCACGTTGAGCCGCGGCGCCGCTGCCTCGTTGCTCGTTTGGACGTTGACGCTGCCGGGCGTGTCGCGCAGGAACTGCGCGATTTTCTCGGCTGCCGGCGAAATCTCACTCTCGGGGCCGGAAAGCGAGTAAAAGATTGGGGATCCCGAGCCGCCCCCGGTATCGCCGGCGACCTGGAAGTCGCCGCCCGGTACTAAATAGCCAAGTTTGCGGACTTGGTCCACGATCTTGTACGTATCGTGACGTCGCTCCGGGAGCGTCTCCGCATTGAGCCGCGCGTAGTTGTCGCCGATCGCCGAACTCCATCCCTGCGGTTTCCGACCAACCGTCGAACTCACCGACTTTATGCCGTCGATCTTCATGATCCCGTCTTCGAGCGCGGTCACGTGCTTCGCGGTTACCTGCAGCGGCGTACCGGGCGGGTAGGTGACGGTCATGTCGATTTCGCCGGTCTGCACCTGGGGAACGAAATCGAAGTCGATCGGACCAAGCAGCGGCAGCACGATCGCCAGCACGACGGGAAGCGCGAACGTCGCCACCGTGAGACGGCCGCGCCCGGTTGCGTAGAACCAGCGCACGATCGCGCGCGGAACGTTTCCCAAGAAATCGACCGCGTGGCGCCGAAACGCCGCGAGGCCTCGATGACCGTTGCGCGGCTGCGACCAACGATATGCGATGCTCTGTTCCGACATTTTGCGTCGTAGAATCCAGCCGATGACGTGCCAGACCGCTGCGAGTGCGAGAATGAGCACGTTCAGCCCGATGGTCGTCATTCCGGCGCCCATTGCGAGCGTTAAGGCGTTGAGTACCAGAACCGTGCACGTAAAAACGACGAACAGGCCGTGCTGCAACGCATACGGCAGCGCCTTCGCGCGATACCACGTTAGGATTCGTTCGTAGCGCAGCACGAAGAAGTTTAAGACCAGCACCGCAGCGATCATGATCGGCAGAATCTGGCGAAGTTCGGCGATCGGCCATGGGATGAAAAACGCTACCACCGCGGCGGCACAGAGCGCCAAAGTAACCTTCAGCGATCCGAGCGTTTTCATCCACGTCGGCTGCTCCTTCGAGCGCTTCAACACGCTCCATCTTGCCGCGAGGAGCGGCGTCAGCGTGAAGGAGACGAGCAGTGAGAAGAGCGTCGCAATAACGATCACCGCGCCGAACTCCCGCAGATAGGCGCCCACGATGCCCGGCAGAAACGCGATCGGCAAAAAGACGACCACGTCGACCATGGTGATCGCGACCGCCGCGCCGCCTATCTCACTGCGCCCGTTGACCGCCGCATCGATCGGCTCTTCGCCCTGGTCGCGGTGGCGCGTGATGTTCTCGAGAACCACAATCGAATCGTCGACCAAGATACCGATGATCAACGAGAGGCCCATCAGTGACATCGTGTCGAGATGGAACCCAAACGTCTTCATCAAGACGAAGGTGGCTAGAATCGAGCTCGGGATCGCGATCATGATGACGACGGCGTTTCGCCAGGCGTGCAGGAAGAGCAGCATCACGAGCATTGTCAGCACGATGCCCTCGATCAGCGACTGCCAGACGCCGTTGAGCGATTTCTGCGTGACGTCAGCCGGCGCATCAATTTCGCTGAAGGTCAGCGCCGGAAACTGCTTTGCGATCTCCTTGAGGCGTTCGCGTACGATCTTCGTCGACGTTATCTCGTCGGCGTTGATGTTGCGGTCGATTTCGACGTAAATGCGCGGTTGGCCGTTGTAGTGCGAGATCGACGTCGGCTCGACGTGACTGTCGAAAGCATACGCAACGTCGCCGACCTTCATATTCTTGCTGGTGCTGCCGGGCACCATAAGCGGAATTCCGAGCAGGTCCTGCGCCGTGTTGACCTCGGCGTGCACCGAAACGCTCGTCTCTTGAGTCGGCTGCCGGAGGATGCCGCCCGGGAGGTTGGCGTTGTTTACGGCTACGGCGTTGAAGACGTCGCTCAGCGTCGCGTTCGCGCCGAGCAGACGTTCGGGGATCGGCTCGACGTGGAACTCCCGGTCGCTCGCGCCGTAGATCGAGACGGCCTGGACGTTAGGAATCGCCTTCAAGACCGGCTCCAGCCGGTTGTTGACCATGTCGGCGAGCTGGGTCGACGAAAGCGAGTTTGAGCTTACCGCTACGTCGAGCAGCGGCTGCGAGGCCCCGTTCTTGTAGACGCTGGGAGGATCGAGATCGGACGGCAGGTAGACGCGGGCGGTGTCGACCCCGCTCTGCACGTTGATCGCCGCGATGTCGAGATTGGTCCCCAGCTTGAACTGAACGCCGATCGTCGCGACGCCTTCCTGAGCGTTCGCGGTAAGCTGATCGAGGTTGTCGATGTCGGCAAGCTGATCTTCGATCGGTTTGACGATCAGCCGCTCCATCTCCTGAGGAGAGGTGCCAGGGTAGCTCGCGTACACGATGACGACCGGAAAGTCCGTTCCCGGCGGGTTCGCGCTGCGGCCGATCTTGAAAAAGGCGACGGTTCCGAAAATGGCGAGCGCGATGAAAACCATCGCGGTGACCACCGGCCGGTTAATCGCAAATCGGGTCAACGACATGGTATGCGTTCCATAACTGCCTTGCTCTACGCTCGGGGACGGAGTTCTGTTTCAGGCCCGACGGCACAAAACCCGGCTACGCCGGGCCTAAAGTACCTGAAAAAAGCGAGCTAGCAAGCGCCTATTACGCGTCAGCCTTCGACACGCTCAGCCATGACACGGTGGGTGGTGCGCAAGACTGGACTCGAACCGCCCGCCCTGAGCGGAGTCGAAGGGCGCTTGTCAGCATCATGTTGCCACACGCTCAGCACGACACGATGGGTGGTGCGCAAGACTGGACTCGAACCAGCACGAGATTGCTCCCGCTAGCCCCTCAAGCTAGTGCGTCTACCAATTCCGCCACTTGCGCACGGGAGGCCTAATGCGGTTCCGCCTGTACGGCGCCGGGCCCCGCTCGCCTTGGAAGCGATAGCCGGTAAATCGTTCCGCACCCGGTATAAAATACACACTGGCCGGTGCCGCCCCGCGAGGTCGCACCGTACAGCGATCCGTCGGGTCCGACGGTAAGGCCGCCGGCCGGGTCGGCGCCGTCGGGCGGTCCGCTAAAATCATGGAGGATCGTCAGCTTCCCGCTGAACGCATTTACTTTGAATGCGGTTCCGAACCCGTCCGGGAAATAATAGTTGGTTTGCCGGCCGCCTAGCGCGGTCGTTCCGTACAGCTCGCCATTGCGTAATAGCAGTCCGGAGGGTTGTCGAGCTACTTTGTGGGGAGCGGGCGCGAAGTACGCCAAGACGCTTTCTTTGTACGACTTCCTGGAAGGCACGAGTTTGAAGACGGTGCCGCAGCCCTGCAGGCAGCTTCCTTCTCCGCCCCCGCGCGTCGTGCCGTACAGCGTTCCGTCGGAGCTTCGGACCAGGGCCGCCGCGGGAAAGGCTCCATCTTGCTTTTCGGTACCGGCGAACCGGTACAGGACGGCTTCGCTGTACGTCCTCCCGCGGGGCGTTAGTTCGTAAACCGTCCCGCACCCGTCGTCCGAATCCTCACAGTTCCCACCACTGGCAGTGACGCCGAAGAGATTGCCGCTCGAATCTGCGGTCACTCCGCCAATCGGCTCGCTTCCGTCCAGGCCGCCCCTAAAACGATAAAGGATGCGCTCGCGGTAATGCTCTCTTACCGGACGCAGCCGAAAAACCGTCCCGCAGCCTAAGTCGCCGCAGTTCGTCATGCCGCCGGCGACCGTCGTGCCGTACAGATCACGATTGCGGGCGACCACCGGAGTGCCGGAGGGCCCGATCCCGTCCGAACCGCCTGTGAAGCGATACAGAGTGCTTCCCACGTATGACGAGCCCGACGGAGTTAGTTTGAACACCGTCCCGCATCCGAGCCGCGGCAAACAGGCCACGTCCCCGCCCTCGCGAGTCGTGCCGTAGAGCGAGCCCGAGGCATCGCCGACAAGCCCCGACGGGTACCTTCCGCCGGCCTTCGCGCGGAACCGCGCAACGGTCTTGAGCTTCCGTCTCTCCGTCAGCTCGAAGATCGCACCCGTTCCACCTCTGAAGCCCGCAGTGTCCGACGTCGCGCCGTAAAATTCGCCGGAGCGTGCGAACAGCGCGCCGCTCGGGAAGATCGGGTTCTTCCTTTTCGGATTCAACGGAAAACTGAGGAGTATCTTTTCGGTAAACTCGCCTCCGCCGGATTCCTCGACTTGCCGCGACATCGTTGTGGAGGGCACGCCGAGCTGCGAACCGACCTGCGGCGAGCAGGCTGCGCCGAGGAATGCCGCCGCCAAAGCGGCGGCTCTTACCCCATGTTCGGGTCGAGAGCGTCGCGTAGGCCGTCGCCGATATAGTTGATCGCCAGCACGGTCACGAGAATGCACAGGCCCGGAAAGACCGCAGCCCACCACGCGATCGAGAGATTGCTCTGCGCGTTCGCGAGCATATTTCCCCAAGACGCCGTCGGCGGCTGAATGCCGAAGCCGAGGAACGAGAGCGTCGACTCGGTGATGATCACGCCGGCAATGTCGAGCGTCGCCTGAACGACGATCGGTGCTACGGCGTTTGGCAGCAGGTGGCGGAAAATGATGCGGCGGTCGCTATTGCCGACCGCGCGCGCCGCTTCCGCAAACTCGCGCTCGCGCAGACTCAAGAACGAAGCGCGCACGAGACGCGCGACCGTCGGCCACGACAGGGCGCCGATAATGATGACGATTACCCCAAAGCTCAGAGCGGCTTTCGTCGAGCTCGCCGCCACGATCGCGGTGAGCACGAGCAAGAGCGGGAGCAACGGGATCGAGAGGAAGACGTCGGTAACGCGCATGAGCGCGTAATCTACCCAGCCGCCGTAGTAGCCGGCAATAGCGCCCAGACTCGTGCCGATCAGCACTTCCATGAGCACCGCAAAAAGACCGACGGTGAGCGAGATTCGCGCGCCGAATAGCAGGCGCGAGAGCAAGTCACGCCCGACCTCGTCCGTGCCGAGCGAATGGCCCCCGCAAAGCGTGCCGTCTTGGAAGCACGGAGGAAGGGGCGTCCCCTGCCAGTTTACGTTGTCGATCGCATTCGGATCGAAGGGGGCGAGCTGTTTGGCAAAGATCGCCGCCAAGATCATTAACGTAAGGACGACCAAGCCGGCGATGGCGAGTTTATGCCGTCGCAGCCGCGTCCAGAACGTGACCTTCGAGAAACGGAGCTCCTCTTCGATGACGGTGTTGCCGGGTAAGGGAAGGCTTGGTGCTGCCATCGGTACCCGCTAGTCGTACTTCACGCGCGGATCGAGCCACGCGTAGACGACGTCGGCAAACAAATTCGAAAAGACGACCAGAAAGGCGATCAGCAAAAGGTATCCCATGAGCAGTGCCAGATCGCTTTGCTGCAGCGCGTTGTAGAAGAGCCGCCCCATCCCGGGCCAGGCAAAGATATCCTCGGTGATGATCGCTCCGCCAAGCAATCCGGGCAACGAGAGCGCGACGACGGTCACGACCGGTATCAGCGCATTCTTTAAACCATGCTTGAACAGGATCGTGCGGAACGGGAGACCCTTCGCGGCGGCCGTCCGCATGTAGTCCGTTCCGAGCACTTCGAGCAGCGAAGAGCGCATGAATCGGCTGAACAACGCGAGCTGCAGCAACGAAAGCACGATTGCAGGCAGGATCAGATGCTGGAGCCGGTCTCCAAGATCGAACGTATCGCTATTCGAGATGCCCGCCGACGGAAGCTGGATCTGATATCCACCCGGCAACGGAATTCCATGCACCGCAAACGCGAGCTGCAGCATTAGCGCAAACCAGAATACCGGCATCGATTGCCCGAAGAAGGCGAACGTCGTGATCGCGTAATCCAAAGCCGTGTAGCGATAGACGGCCGAAACGATCCCGGCGCCGACGCCGATGGAGATCGCGATCAAGAGCGAGGCACCCATTAACTCGAGCGTCGCGGGAAAGCGCTCGATCAGCGCCTGAAAGACCGGCTCCGAGTTGCTCGTCGAATAGCCCATGTCGCCCGTAAGCACGTGACCGAGCCACCTCAGATACTGGATCGGCACCGGCTGGTCCATTCCGAGGTTATGTTTCAACCGCGCGATGTCGGCGGCGGTGATGTGCGGATTCTGCAGGTAGGGCGCGAGCGGCCCTCCCGGCATGTTGTAAAGAATGCCGTAGAGGATGACCGAAATCGCCAGCAGCAGCGGAATCGCTTGAAGCGTCCGGCGCACAACATAGTTGAGCAAGACCCTTGCTAGTTAGAACGTCTTAAGAAAAGGCCTTCTAAACGCTCGCTTGGGCTGGCTGCGCAAGGCCGAGAATTGCGCGGGCCTGATCGGGCGTAGCGATCGGACGGCCCGCCTCGGCGGCGATTCGCGCCACGCGCGCAACCAGTTCTTCGTTGCGCGCAAGTCTTCCGCGGCTATAGAACAGGTTGTCTTCCAAGCCGACGCGCACGTGACCGCCCATCGCTATCGCGGCCATTGCCATCGGAAGCTGCTGTCGCCCGATTCCGGCAACCGACCACGTGCAGCGCTCGGGGAGATTGTCAACGAGATCGGCGAGATTCTGCACGGTCGCATCGAGGCCGCCGGGAACGCCGAGCACGAGATCGCAATGCTGCGGAAAGGAGAGCAGCCGCTCGCGGGCGAGCTTGCGGGCGTTGGCGATGTGTCCTTTGTCAAAGATTTCCAGCTCCGGCCTGACGCCAAACTCATTCATTCGCTTCAAGATGCCGCGCATGATCGGAAAGCTGTTCTCAAAGATGTCGTCGCCGAAGTTCACGCTGCCGCACGTTAGCGTCGCCATCTCCGGACGCAACTCTAGAACGCTCGCGCGCTCCTCGGGCGTCATCCCGATCGCGCCCCCGGTCGAGAACTGCACGATGAGGTCGCTCTGCGCGCGAATCGCCTCGTACGCCTCGCGAAAGCGCTCGACGCTGTGCGTGTTGGTGCCGTCGTCGTTCCGGCAGTGCACGTGGATGATCGATCCACCCGCTTCGCGCACCGCGCGCGCCGTTTCCCCGAGCAGGGGCGGAGTGTACGGCAGATAGGGCGTTTGATCGGGGCGCACCTCCGCGCCGACGGGCGCGCAGGTAATGATCAGTGGGTCCATTCCCTTATTCTACCAGCGCGCGATAGGCGGCATCGACGTACTCGCGGTCGAGGCCGAGTAGCGCCGTTAACGCGATCGCGTCGCCGCGCGGCCTTTCGTCACCCGAGACCTCGGCGATCGTATAGTCCATCGCGTCGGCCAGCGCGGCGAGCGCCTCGCCAACGTCTTGGGTTGGCGGACGATGGGGAACTCCCCGCAGTCCGCGCACCGCAAAATGGCGCGCGCCGGCCGCGGCCGCAATGCCTGCCAGATGCGTCGCGAGCATGCCGCAGGCCCCGAGCTCGTGCAAACGCCCGAGCAACGCTACCAAGAGCGCCCTGCCTTCGTGCGGTGTCGTCGTTCTTGCAAACTCGTCCGCCAAGATCAAGAGCCGCGACGAGCGGCGAGCTAAGATCGCCTTCAGCTCCAATACCTCCCGCGCAAACGATGAGAGAAGGCCACCAATCTGGGCCTCGCGCCCCAATCCTACCCACGCGATCTGATCGAAGAGCGCGGTGCGAGCCCGCGTCGCGGGGACGGGGAGGCCGAATGCGGCGCAAAGAGCGACGAATCCGCAGGTCTGCAGCGAGACGCTCTTACCGCCCATGTTCGGCCCAGTCAGCACGGCGGCATCGTGCAAGTCGAGGTCGATCGGCACGAACGAACGCCCGGCCGCGAGCAGGTCGGTCTCCAGTGGAAGAAAGCGAGCCTGCTCGAGCGCCAGCGTTGGTTCGTCAGCGATTGCCGCGGGCCGGCATTCATGCATTTGAGTGAATCGAGCCGCAGCCAGCAGCACGTCGAGTTCGCCGAGACTTCGCGCCGCTTCGTCCAAACCTGCTGCATGTTCACGCACCAGTGCCGAGAGCCGTTCGCGCACCCGCTCTTCAGCCGCGGCGACGGCATCGGCTGCGGCATCGCGACGCGCGAGCGCGGCCTGCGCCGCCTCGCCGTACTCGAGCGCGCAGAGCAGGTATGTTGGCGCTTCCCGGACGACCCTAATGCCGGCGGGAAGAGCGCCGCGCAGCTCGTCGCGCATCACGATAAACTGCTCGCCGGCAACCTCGTCGCGCCCCAGTTCGCGCGTAGCGCGCTCGCTCTCGCGGCCCCGCGATGCATCGAGCTCGGCTTGCTCGCGCGCGAGACGATCGCGTGCATTCGCGAGCTGCACATCGAACGCGTCGTCGAGATAGAAGTCGACCCCTGTGCGGGCTCCAGTCTCGAGCGCGGCGCCGACGGCGCGGATTCCTGCATTCGAGACGCGCGGCCTGGACAGGCCGGCGAGCAGTTCGTCGACGCGGCCGATCGTCGCGCAGAAACGCCGCAGCTCGAGAAAGTGAGGATCGTCGAGGACGTCACCCATCGAGGCGCGAGCGACCGCAGCAATCGCGTCGGGCAGATCGCGCAATGCGGCGCGGACGGTCTCCAGCCGGTCCGTTTCGAGACTGAAAGCGAGCTCGGCGATGGCCTGAGCACGTGCTTCGGCCTGTCGTTCTTCTCCGGAAGCAAAGGGACACAGCTCCGCGAAGAGCCGCTCGCCATAGGGCGAAACCGGCGCAACCGCGTCGACAAGCCATTCGAACCCGAGAATATGCGCGCTCGATTCGTCGAGCAATGCCGACCGCTTCACGCAGCGCGCGCGGCGTAGACGTCAAACGTCGGCAGACTCGTCGCCTTCGCTACGGCGGCGGCGAAGGCGCGCGGCTCGAAAGACCGGTGCGGGCCAATCGAGGCGATCGTCGCCGCAATTACCCGCAGCGGACGTTTACAGCGAACGGTTAGCTGCGAAAGCGCGCGCAATCCGGCTCTGCCGCTCAGCGCGATCTGCGTTGGATCGCGCACGACGATCTGCCGTGTCTCCCCCGCCGCCAGCAGCGAGGCGGCTTGCGCAGCGGTGAGAGCGCCTTCGAGATCGATCGACGCCACGCCGGCGTCGAAGCGCGGAACGCGCAACCGCGCTACCAACGCAGCGATTTCGTCGACGGCCTCCTGCATGGTCTTAGCCGCGCCGGCGCCGCAAGCGACGACGATCGCCCCGTTCGATCCGGCAAGCGCGGCGACGCGATCGACGGCACCGTCAATAACGACCGTTTCGCTGCGCGCACCAAGCTCCCCGACGATTTCATGCACGCCCGACGCGGTCGGCGGACCGACGAGCTCGTAGAACCCGCTCTGCGCGACGCGCGCGTAGAGCAGCGATCCGACCGAACTCTGCAATCGCGAAAGTTCGAGGATCTCGGCCGCGGGCGTTCGCGGAAGCGAGCTGCGCGCCGTCACGAAAATCGTTCCCGGCCGCAGCCAGAGCCGAGGCTTTGGACGCGTTTCACTTCCCAGGGTTGCGTCGCCGTCGCGACCGATCGAGGCCAGCCCGACCCGAGTGCCGGCTTCGTAAGCGGCAGCGTAGATCGCGCGCAACGCCGTCGTCTTGCCGACGTCCCGACCGATGCCGACGACAAAGATCGAGCCGGCGCCGGCCGCACGCGCAAGCTGGAAAAGCTCGAATCCCACTCGCACGCCGATCCCTTCAGCTAGCCGAGACCAAGCGCCTTGAGCGTCGCAAACAGCACGCCGGTAAGCGCCAGCAGCACGCCGCCGATGAACGCGGCGTTGCGCTCGGCGTACTGCCCAAGCCAACGGCCAACGGTGAGACCGAGCATCGTGGCAAGGACCGAGATGCATCCGATGACGATCAACGAGATCGGCATCGGAACGCCGATGTAAAGGATCGAGAAACCGATGCCGAGCGAATCGAGACTAATCGCGAGCGACGCGACCAATAGCCCTTTGCCGCGCGAGAGGTCGAGTTGCGAAACGGCGCTGACCTGTGCCCGGCTCTCCCGCACCATGTAGATGCCCAGCCCGAAGAGCGCGGCGAATCCAATATAGCCTGCGAAACCGCCGATCAGCCGGCCGGCGAGCAAGCCGAGACCCGCGCCGAGGATGTTCATGGTGATCTCGGCGCATGCAAAGGCGATTCCGATGCGGACCTTCCTGCTGGTCGGAATGCCGCGAACGCCCACGCCGACACTCACCGCGAAAACGTCGAGTGCGAGCGCAAGCGCGACGATGACTACTTTGAGGAAGGCTGCGCCCACGAGTGCCGTGTAACGCCAGGATGGTGAAGCTTCCTGCATGATGCGCCCGTCGCCGGGCCCGATCTTTCTGTTTGCTGCGGTGGTCCTGCTCGCTGCCGTGGTGGCCCCCGTCGCCGCCGTCCTGGCCGCGATGCCGCCAAGCGAAGCCGTCGAGATCTTCGCTCGGGTTGGCGTCGATGCGCTGCGCGTTTCCCTTATCGCGTCGGCCGGCGCGACGCTCGTTGCCACCCTGTTGGGCGTGCCCGCAGGATATTATCTCTCACGCCTGTCGACCCGGTTGCGCGCAGTTGCGATCTTCATCCTGGCGTTGCCGCTGGCGTTTCCGCCGGTCGCATCGGGTTTGATGCTCATCTACGCGCTCGGTACGAACTCGCCGCTTGGCGCGTGGCTCTCCGTGCGAGGATTGACCGTTCCCGATTCGCTGCTCGGCGTGGCCGTCGCGCAGTTCTTCGTTTCCGGCTCGTTCGTCGCGATTGCCGCAACGGCAGCATTCGGAGCCGTGGACCCGGTCTATGGCGATGCGGCGCGAACGCTGGGAGCGAGTGAATGGCGGATCTTCAGCCGCGTCGCCATGCCGGCCGCCGCCGGAAGCATCGGCGCCGGAGTCGCGTTTGCGTGGCTGCGTGCGATCGGCGAGTACGGCGCGACGAGTATCGTCGCGTTCCATCCGACATCGCTGCCCGTCGCGCTCTACGTGACGCTTTCGGCCTCGGGAGTTCGCGAAGCGCTGGCGCTCTGCTACGGCTTCATCGTACTGGCCGCGGTCGCGCTCGCCGTCGCCTGGATTCTTCGGCGCGGCGTGGTACATTAGGTCCCGTGCTTCAGAAGAACTTTTACTTTCTCGCGCGGCGCTTCGTCGCAGGCGAGACGATCGAGTCTGCGATGGCGGCGGTTCGCGTCCTTAACGAGGCCGGCATGTCGGCCTCGCTCGACTTCCTCGGCGAAGACGTTCTCGAGCGCAGCGCGGCCCTGCATTCGCGGGACGTCTACATCGAGATGCTCGATGCGATCGCGGCGAGCCGCGTCAATTCGAACGTCTCCGTCAAACTGACGGCGATGGGCCTGCTCGTCGACGAGGATCTTGCGCTGGCGAACTTGCTCGCGATTCTCGAGCGGGCGTCGCGCAATCCCGACCCGTTCGTTCGTATCGACATGGAAGGCTCGGCCGTGCTGGAGGCCACGCTTCGGGTCTTTGCTCGCGCGTTTGCCGAGCACAAGAACGTCGGAATCGTTCTCCAAGCGTACCTAAAACGCACTCCCGGCGACGTGGCGCAAGCGATCCACGGCGGCGCGCGCGTGCGGCTCTGCAAAGGCGCCTACAACGAGCCGCCCGAGATCGCTTACAAACGCATGCCTGAAATCCGCGCGCAGTATCTCGATTTAGCCCGCGAGCTCTTAGAGCGGGGAACCTATCCCGGCATCGCCACCCACGACCGCCGCTTGATCGCCGCGGTCAAGCAGTTCGCCAGCGATCGAAGCATTTCGCGCGAACGCTTCGAGTTTCAGATGCTCTACGGTTGCCGCCCGCACGTTCAGCGAGAGCTCGTCGCGCAAGGCTATCGCCTGCGCATTTACGTTCCGTTCGGAACGCATTGGGCCGGCTATTTCTACCGCCGCGTGCTCGAGCGCCGCGAGAACGCACTCTTCGCGCTTTCGTCGGTATTCTCACGCTGATGCGAGCGGTCGTTCAGCGCGTTTCGAGCGCGCGCGTCCGAACGGCGGAGCGCGCCGTCGGCGAGATCGCTCGTGGATTACTCGCGCTCGTCAGCGTCGGCATCGATGACGACGAGAGCGACGCGCGCGCGATGGCCGAGAAGCTGGCGGGCTTGCGCATCTTCCCCGACGATCGCGGACTCATGAACCGTTCGCTACTCGATGCCGGAGGCGCGGTGCTGCTGGTTTCGCAATTTACGCTACACGGCGACGTCCGGCGCGGACGCCGCCCGTCCTACATCGCTGCAGCAAAGGAACCTCAAGCGCTCGAGCTCTACCGGCTCACCGGGAGTGCGCTCGAAGCGGCCGGTTTGCCCGTCGCTTACGGCGAGTTTGGCGCGCACATGAACGTCGAGCTCGTCAACGACGGACCGGTGACGATCCTAATCGATACAAAGCGCGCTTTCTAGCCCAGGCGCCAGCTTGCTTCCCTGCCTAAGGCGGGCGGTTCTCATCTCGACTCAATGTGGGGCCCAAACTTTCGGGCCCCCTCCTGCGTTGTAAGAAATGGAGCGAGGAAGCCGCCCTTCTCTGGCGGCGAGCTTGCCGCCCTCCCCCGGCGGCGCAAAAGACACACACTACACAAGGTGAAAAGGATGATTACGGAACAGAACAGGCGCGGCGGCGGCATGTCCGTCCGGGAGGCTGGGCAAAAAGGCGGCGAGACGGTAAAGAACAAGTACGGCGCCCAGTTCTACGAGGAAATCGGCCGCAAGGGCGGTTTGGCAACGAAACTAGCTCACGGCCACGAGTTCTACGAACAGATCGGCAAGAAGGGTGGAAAGAAGGGCGGCGAAGCCACGCGTGATCGCTATGGTCCCAACTTCTACGAACGCATTGGTCAAAAGGGTGGACAAAAGGTCAAACAACTCATCGAAGAGGGTAAGCGCGCGGCGAACGACCGCAAACAGAAAGCGAGTTAGTCTACCGCGGCTCGGGCGCAGCCTGAGTCTACTCCTCTTTGCATTCGTAACCATCGGCGTCGGAACGGCGGGAGCATATCCATTGCCTCCGACTCCGATGCCGAAGCGAACGGCGATTCCGTCGGCACCCCCTCCCGGAAACGCGCTGCCGTTGGACTCGATGTTGCTCTTCGTGCTCGACGACCCGATTTCGTCGAAGGCTTCGAAAAAGGGAGAGCTTGTCCGCGCGCATCTCAAGAATGCAATCGTCGTCGGAGGGCGAGTCGTCGCAGCGGCGGGAGCGCCGGCGCAGATTCGCGTCGTCGACACATCGGCGGCCGATCTCGCGGACACGTACGGCTTCGTTGACATTTTCTTCGAACCGCTGACGCTCGCTGACGGGCGTTCCTTACCCTTGCGCACTCCGATCGCGCACCTTACGCCCAACATTTCTTCGGGGCACGAATCTACCGTGTCGGCCGAAGACACCGTCGGAGACATCTTCGTTCCGTACTATTCGCTTTGGCAAATAGTGCGCCATGGGAAGAACTTCGTGCTGGGAGCGGGTTCGGTAATTCCCGCCAACACCGAGGCGACGCTCACCGCCCAACCAAACGGCTCGACCGCGATCGTTACGCCGGCTCCGTTATCGGCCGGCAACGAAGCGCCCAACGCGACCTTCCCCGTGTTGCCGCTCGCGACGCCCTTCGGTCCGGAAGGTCAAACGCCACGTCCCCGAAAGACGCCGAGTCCACCGCCATCGCCATCTCCATCGCCGTCACCCAGAAAGTGAGGTAAGGTCGTGCTCGTTCGAATGACGTATGTCGTATCGATCTTCGTGCTGGCCGTCATTCCAGCGCTTGCCGCAACCCCGGCCCCGAAGGCAACGCTATCGCCGATGCCGCAGGGCTCCGAGGTCACCTTTGTAAAGTCCATCCAAAAAGATCTGATGGCGCGATTTCCGACCGCAGCAGACGCCGTTAAGGCCGGTTATCTCAGATACGGCAACGAGGACGAAGACGGCGCGATCAGCTATGCGAACCTGCAATGGCAGAGCGGGAATCCGCAGCAGCCCAGTCAGCTCTGGTACGACGTGCACGGCAATCTGCTCGGCGCCGATTTCTCGGTACTTCAGAGCAGCTCGCCGCAGCCGCCGGCAATATGGGGCGTCAACTACCACCGCTGGGTCTCCTTTCGCGAGCACGTTCACTACGTTCTTGCCGGGCCCAACGGAACGGAAGTCTACGGCGCAACCAGCGCCAAGAAGTTTGCGGCCGCCGGCGGCAACGCTGACGACCCGCAAGCAGCAACGCTGGTCAAAATGGGAATCGCAAAGAATGCGAGCGACGTGAAGCGCGTCTTCCTCTTCCCCTCGCTCTGGGACCTCATCGTTTGGATCAAACCGAATCCCAACGGCGCCTTCGCCGATAAGAATCCGCTGGTCACTCCGAGCGCGGACGCCGCCAAAGACTCAATGTAATTACTCCCCGCCTCACGGTTCAGCGGGAGCGCTACGTACTGCAGAGGGGCTTCCGACGCGAGCGCCATTGGCAGGAGGCCATAATTTTCCTCAGCAGGTGGCGCGAGCGCGGACGAGTAGGAGCGCACAGGAGGTGCGCGACGAGCGGCCCCGATGCGATATGTAGCGCTCCCGCCGAACCTCTTCTTATTTATTCGTTGTCAACGGGCTCGAGTGAGCGTGGTTCGTGCAGGAAGTACGAGGCCGGATACTTCGCCGGGATCGCTTTGAACTGACGCGGCGGATTGGAGAAGTCGAAGATGTCGCGCATGCTGTGAGCGCGCGTATCGGTGTAGCCTTGCGATGGCAGGCCTAGCTTTCCTACCGTCGGGAAGGCCTCTTCGATCAGCTTTAAAATGCTTCCGAATTCGTATGTTTTGTGCGAAACGAGGCCCGGCTTGGCGTAAGGCGAGATGATGAGGCACGGAACGCGGATGCCGAGGCCACGGAAATCGAGCTGCGGCGGCGGCGCGTTGTCGTAAAACCCTCCGTAATCGTCCCAAACGACGACGATCGCCGTCGAGCTCCAATAGGGGCTCTGGCCTATCGCGTTGACGACGGAGGCTACCCAGGCCGGACCGGTGTCGCTGTGCGCACCAGGGTGATCGGAATCTTTATGGCTGGGCGTCACCCAGCTCACGGACGCGAGGTTTCCCGAATAGATATCCTTGAGAACCTGCGTCTGCGGTTGAATGACGTTGTTGGTCCAGTCCGGCCCTTGCTGTACGTACTTGATGGCGGCAAAGGGTGACCAGATGAAGCTCTTCAGGTGCGCTGCAACGTAGTACTTCCACGACACGCCGGCAGTGTCGAGCGCTTGTGCAATCGTGTTGAATTGATCCAAGCAGGGGAACGGTCCCGAATCGTGATGGACGACGCGCTTTTCGTCAACGATCGCCGTCATGGTACCTGGGGCGGCCCCGCAGTTGCTGTGGCCGGTGGCAAAGTCCGCCAGCGCCGTGGTGGGAGTGATGTTATCGGTTCCGGCGACGAGCGTGAGATGCGCCGTCCAGCTGGGACCGAACTCCGTAGGAAACATCTCGTCGGCAAGAACGTACTGATTTGCCATCGTCCAATAGGTTTGAACCTGCGAACGCTCGATGTATGCGTACGCAGCGTCGTCGTGATTGAAGCCGTACTTGGAGAAGCCATCCATTTTTCCGTTGTCCCAATCGGTGAGGGAGGATTCGAACACGTGGGCGAGGTTGGGCTCGTGCTCAAAGGTAACTTGGTGCAACGGTATGACTTGCTCGCCTGGTGGGCAACTCGACCCAGATCCGGTACCGGGGGCGACGGCCGATCCCTTACCGCAGCCGTTCATCGGCGCGTTAGCGCCGGGATAGCCGGCGAAGAAGTTTTCGAAGCTGCGGTTCTCCTGAACGATGACCACGATATGCGAAATGTGCTTGCTTATCTTCGACATGCTCGACAGATCGGTCCGCACGGCGCTCCCGCGGCCGCTGGAGAAGCTCCCCCCACCGACGGGCGCGCATCCGCTCCAAAGCCAAAGGGACGTTATCGCAAAGAGAATCGAGGCAGCACGCGTTAAGCCGCCGTTGTTTACACCCATCGTTCGCGCCCCTTTCGTCTCAATAATTCACGATCCGCAACAGCGAATAGGCCGCGATTCGCCCCTTTTTCAGGGCTCCCTCCGCGCTTGCGGTCGAACAGGCCCGGCCTTACTTCTGCTGGACGCAGAAGGTCTGTGCGGCGTTCAACGCGACGTCGGTCGCTTTGTCTTCGTTCGTAGCGATGACGTCGCGCTGACCGTTGAAGCGCAAATAGCTCTTGATGTCGCGCGCATCGGCCGGTGCGGCCATATCTTGCGGATCGAAGCCTCCCAGCGTTGGATGCAGCCGATTGGGATTGTAGCGAAGCAAGGTTATGTAGAGGTTCTGCGTATCGATTGCGAGTTGGCGCTGATGATCGTACGCAGTCTGCAGGTTTTGCGCGGCTTCGTGGATGTCCGCTGCCGCTTGTTTGTCGGTCGTTAGGGTCGAACCGTCTCGAAGCGCATTGATCTCCTGCTGGATCGCCGAGAGCGAGTTGTTCAGCACGGTTTCCTGGTGTCCCAGCGTATCCCGAATGTGCAGAAACTGCTGGACGTAGTTGGGGCCCTCAAACATGTTATTCATGTCGTCGAGCTGAACGCTGACGCCGTCGAGCGTGCGATCGTTCGCGAGCATCGGTACCAGCGCATTGTTGAAATGCTGGGCGAGCGACTTGCAGTACGGTGAAGAGACGACGGTGATGATCGTCTTGGGTTCGTGCGGCGCCGGTGATGCAGCAGGCGAAGCCACCGCCAGGATGGCGGTCGCTAGGTTAAACAAGAACATGTCGTTACTTTAAACACGGATGCCACCTCGGATGTGACGACTTACTCGTTCGTCCAGTAGTCCTTAAGGGCCTTGCCGCGCGACGGATGTCGCAGTTTACGCAGCGCCTTCGCCTCGATTTGCCGAATGCGCTCGCGCGTCACGCCGAACTCTTGACCGACCTCTTCGAGCGTCCGCTGGTGACCATCTTCCAGGCCGAAGCGTAACACCAAGACTTTGCGCTCGCGTTCGGTAAGATTTTGCAGCACGTCCTGCATCTTCTCTTTGAGCAGCATTACGGAGGCGGCCTCCGCCGGCGCCACCGCTTCCTGGTCTTCGATGAAGTCACTGAGGTGCGAGTCTTCTTCCTCGCCGATCGGGGTTTCCAGCGAAATCGGTTCCTGCGAGATCTTCATGACCTCGCGCACCTTTTCGGGCGTGAGAGCCATCGCCTCGGCAATCTCTTCGACTGTCGGCTCGCGTCCGAGCTCTTGCAGGAGCTGGCGTGAGACCTTGATCAGCCGGTTGATCGTCTCGACCATGTGGACTGGGATTCGGATCGTGCGTGCTTGGTCGGCGAGCGCACGGGTAATAGCCTGACGGATCCACCACGTTGCGTAGGTAGAGAACTTGTACCCCTTGCGATAGTCGAATTTTTCGACCGCGCGAATAAGACCGAGGTTCCCTTCCTGGATCAAATCCAAAAAGAGCATTCCGCGGCCGACGTACTTCTTGGCAATCGAAACGACGAGTCGAAGGTTGGCCTCGGTGAGCTGTCGCTTCGCCTCTTCACCACCGTCAACGATGCTCGAATCGGCCGAACCGTCCCGCCTGGCCTCGAGTTCGCCGGCCTCAATCCGCATCGCGAGCGACTTCTCTTGCTCCATCGAGAGCAGCGGAACGCGCCCGATCTCCTTGAGATACATGCGAACCGGATCGTCGAGCGAAAGTCCGTCGGCGATCGCTGCCTCGGGCTCCTCGCCGCGCTCGGTCTCCGGTTTCTCGTCTTTCTGCTCTTCGGCCAGCTCGATACCGGAGGCCGCGAGCTCTTCAAAAAACTCCTCGAGCTGCTCGGGACTGATCTCCTCGAGCACGTCAAAAGTCGCGCTGATCTCTTCGTACGTCAGCGAGCCTTGACTCTTGCCGCGCGCGATCAGCTTCTTCTTGAGATCTTCCAGCGTGACCGGCGCCTCAACGGTCGGTGGACCTGCGCCCTTCTTACGCGCCATTTTCTTTTGCTTTCACCTCCTTTCTAACGTATGTCCTTATCCGTACGTGCTCACCGCTTCAGCTTCGCGACGAGCGCCTCGAACTCTCCGCGCAACTCCTGCGAAACCGCTTTTCCCTCCGCCAGCCGATCGTCGATCAGGTCGGAGAGCTCCCGATATCTCCGGCGCTCGTCTTCGAGCCGCAAACGTTCGACCACTCGCTCCAAATGCGCGCGCCGCTCCTCCGACCCGCCGTACCGGACTGCCGAGCTTCGGTCGCGCCGGCCCACCTCAGCGAGGAAGTCGAGCGTCCCCTGATCCTCGGCAAAGAGTCCGAATAAGTCCGCGGTCACCGTTAGCGTCCCGGCCGATTCCACGATCCTTTCGTAGACCCGGCCGTAGAACTCGTTTCTAAAGCGCGACGCGCTGATTCGTTGACCGTACTCGGCGGCAAGCGCCGGCTCTTCGAGCAGAATGCTCAGGACCTCGCGTTCAAAAGAGAGTGGCTCGACCGCCGCGGAAACGTGACGGCTTTGCGAGAACGCCGCTTTGCTCGCGGGTGCGAAGTTTGCGGCGTCGGCGAGAAACCGGCTATTCCGAAGGTCGTCCACGCTCACCTGCAGCCGCCCGGCAACGTAGACGCGCCATCGGTCCCATTCCTCACGCGGCGCTAATCTTCGGATCAGCACCTCGGCTTTGGGCGTGACGCGTGCCGGCGAGTCGAATCCCGCCCGGAGCTTTTCGATCTCCGAGTCGATCCGAAACTGCAGCGCGGGCTTGGCCGTTTTAAGGAGTCCGCGAAACGCCTCGGCGCCTTCGCGGCGAACGAAACTGTCGGGGTCGTCACCGGGGGGCAAGAGGACGATCCGGACCGGTGATCCAGTGTGCTCGATCTCTTTAGACGCTACTTCGATCGCTTTGGTTGCAGCCGCGCTGCCGGCCGCATCACCGTCGAAGCAGAGATAGACGTACTCGGCATACTTGCGCAACTCGGCCGCTTGCTCCGCGGTAAACGACGTGCCGAGCGATGCCACCGCGTTCTCGAACCCGGCCTGATGCAGCGCGATGCAATCGAGGTATCCTTCGACGACGATGATCGTGCGGTCGGCCTGTGCGGCCCGGCGCGCCAAGTTGAGCGCGAAGAGGTGATGACCCTTGGTATATACCGGCGTCGTTGCCGTGTTCAGATATTTCGGCTCGCCTTCACCGAGCGCGCGGCCCCCGAATGCGATCACCTCTCCCGTCGTCGAGTAGGTGGGCACCATCAGGCGGTTACGGTAAAAATCGTAGTAGCCGCGTTGACCGCTCTTGACCAGTCCGGCGCGAGCGGCGGGCGCAAGCTCGACGCCGTTGCGCTGCAGTTCGCCGACCAGGCCGTCCCACGAGTCGGGCGCGTAACCGAGCCCGAATCGCTCCACCATGGCAGCATCCAATCCGCGTTCGCGGCAGTAGGCGCGAGCGGCGGACCCTCGCTCCCCCTGGAGCATCCGCGCGAAGTAGGCCGCCGCGAGGCGATTCGCTTCGTGCATCGCTTCACGCTCGCTGCGCGCGCGGGCCGCGTGCGGACTCTCTGGTTCCAGCGCTACGCCGGCTTTGCTCGCCAGCGCGCGCACGGCATCGCCGAAGCCGACGTTTTCCGTTCTCTGTAAGAACGTAATGACGTCGCCGGCCGCGCCGCAGCCGAAGCATTTGAAGAAGTCGCGATCCGGATGGACGTGAAATGAGGGCGTCTTCTCGGCGTGAAAAGGACAGAGCCCAACAAGGTCGTTGCCTCGCTTTTTGAGCGGCACGTATCCGCCGATGAATGACGCGATGTCGACACGCGCCCGGATTTCGCGAAGAACGTCTTGGTCGTATTTCACTGATGCTTACCTAGGAGTTTCGTCAGGCGATGAGAAGTTTCCGTCGCGTCAAGTGGCCAGTAACCCCGTGAAGCGCATATTCGATCCCGTTCATCACTTCATCGAGTTATCCACAGCGGAAGCGCAACTTCTCGATTTACCGGTGATGCAGCGGCTGCGCCGTCTGCGTCAGCTCGGATTGGCCTATCTAGCGTTTCCGTCCGCGGAGCATTCGCGCTTTACGCACGCGCTCGGCGCGCTAGCCATGGGCACGCGAGCCTTCGACGTGCTGGTAAGCAACGGTGCGATCTTCTTCGGCAGTGCGGCCGGCGCCGCGTATCAGCGGCGGCTGGTCCGGGCGTCGTTGCTGCTCCACGACATCGGGCACGGACCGTTCAGCCACTCCTGCGAGAGCGTGCTGGGGATTGCGCACGAGCGACGGACGATCGATTTGATCGCGCTTCCCGACCTTGCCGACGCTATCGCCTCGCTCGACGTCGAGGCCTCCGACGTGCTCGGTTTGATCCTGGGTGACCCGGCGAGCCGCTACCCTGCTCTTCGCGAGCTGGTCAGCGGCCCGAACCTCGACGCCGATCGGATGGATTATCTGCTGCGCGATTCTTATTTCACCGGCGTTTCGACCGGACGCTACGACGCCGAGCAGTTGATCGCGTCGCTACGACCTTTGGAGCTCGACGGCCGGCTCGTCGTCGGGATCGACCGGCGTGGCGTCGTCGCTCTCGAGTC
Source organism: Vulcanimicrobiota bacterium (assembly GCA_963748875.1). Lineage (GTDB taxonomy): Bacteria > Vulcanimicrobiota > Vulcanimicrobiia > Vulcanimicrobiales > Vulcanimicrobiaceae > Cybelea. The sequence goes on along the minus strand of CAVVKC010000001.1, from coordinate 1,853,296 downwards.
CTTTGTAATGGCGCGCTACATGATGTTTGCCTCGGTCTATTTCCACCACACGACTCGAATGTTCGAGCGCGTGCTGCACGACGTTCTCCGCGATCTGTGGCCCGATCCGCGCGCACTCGATTCCGCGACGGAGTTTCTTCGCTGGGACGACCTTCGAGTGCTCAACACGCTCGACGACAACCGCAGCGAGGCGGCCCGCGCGCTTCGCAACCGCCTCAGGATCTATGCGCTGGCTGCCGAGTTCAACGCGGAGCGCGATTTGAGTACCTTCGAGGCCTGCCACGCCGCGCTGCGCGAGCGATTTGGGGAGGCGAACGTCTGGGCCGATACCCAAGCGCAGCTTTTGCATCGGCTGCCGTTCGGAATCGGCGGCGACGCAACCGTTTGGGTTGATGGGCCGAGTGGTGCCGTCGACGCTCGTGAAGTGTCGGACGTCATCGCAAAACTCAGCGGGAAAGCCTACTGGCGCAAGATCTTCGTGCGCCGTCCTTCGACAGCCGGACACGGTGCTAAGGTCGTAGCGGAAGCTCGGCGAATTTGCGCGCGGATCATAGGAGCCGGCCTGCGGTCGGCGCGATAAGTTCTACGTCAGCGTTCCGATCGCCGATTGGGCCGCGGCGAGACGGGCGATCGGCACGCGATACGGAGAACAGGAGACGTAGTCGAGGCCCAAATGGTCGCAGAACGCTATGCTGGTCGGTTCGCCGCCGTGCTCTCCGCAGATTCCAATCTTCAGGTCCGCCCGCGCACCGCGTCCCAGCTTGACCGCCTGTTGCATCAGCTGGCCGACCCCCGCGCGGTCGAGCACCTGAAATGGATCGTCCTTGAGAATCCGCTTTTCGAGGTAGACGGGAATGAACGAACCCTCGGCGTCGTCGCGGCTGTAGCCGTAGGTCGTCTGCGTCAGATCGTTCGTGCCGAACGAGAAGAACTGCGCATGCGCGGCGAGCTCGTCGGCGACGACGCAGGCCCGAGGAAGCTCGATCATGGTGCCGATTCGATAAGAAAGAGCGACGCCGTGCTGCGCGAGAACTTCATCGGCCACTCGTTTGGCGGCCTCGCGCGTCACCTGCATCTCTTCCTTCGTGCCGACGCCGGGTATCATGACTTCGGGACGCGGGTCGCCGCCCTCGCGTTTCAGTTCGCAGGCCGCTTCGAAGATCGCTCGCACTTGCATCTCGTAGATCTCGGGAAAGACGATTCCCAAGCGGCAGACGCGCAGACCGAGCATAGGGTTCTGCTCGTGAAGCTGCTGGACGCGCCGTAGCATGGCTGCCTTCGTACGGTACTCGGGCGAATCGGTACCCATCGTGAGCCGCAGCTCGGTGGTCTCCACCAGCAACTGCTCGAGCGACGGAAGAAATTCGTGTAGTGGCGGGTCGAGCAGCCGGATCGTAACCGGCAGACCCTCCATCGCGTATAAGATGCCGTTGAAATCGTCGCGTTGGAAGGGCAAAAGCAGCTCGAGCGCCTCGGCGCGCTCCTTTGCCGTGTCCGCGAGAATCATGCGATGGACGATCGGCAGGCGCTCTGGCTGCATGAACATATGCTCGGTTCGGCACAGACCGATACCCTGCGCGCCGAGCTCGCGCGCCTTGGCCGCATCATCAGGCGTGTCGGCGTTTGCCCAGACCTGCATTCGGCGCAGCTCGTCGGCCCACGACAGGAAGGTCGCGAGCCACTCCGGCAGTTTTGACGGTGGCCGGATCAGCTCGAGTTCGCCGATTGCGACACTTCCCGTAGTGCCGTCAATCGTGATCCAATCACCTTCGCTCAGCTCTTTTCCGTCGAGGCTCGCGCGCTTAGTGCGGCGATCGACGTGAAGCGCGTCGCAGCCCGCGACGCAAGGTTTGCCCATGCCGCGTGCCACCACGGCAGCGTGCGACGTGGCGCCGCCTTTGGCTGTAAGGATGCCTTCGGCCGCGATCATCCCGTGGACGTCGTCGGGAGTCGTTTCCGTCCGCACCAGGATCGTTTTGCGCCCCTGCTCTTTCCACGCAACGGCATCGTCGGCCGAGAAGACGATCTGGCCGGCGGCCGCGCCGGGCGACGCGTTGAGCCCCTTGCATGCGACGCCGAATTCTTGATCGGGATCGATCCGGGCGTGAAAAAGATGGTCGAGCGATTGCGCGTTAACCATGGCGACGGCGCGGCGTTTGTCAATCAACCCTTCGGCGACGAGATCGAGCGCAATCTTTACGGCAGCCTCGGCGGTGCGCTTCGCGCTGCGCGTCTGCAGCATGAAGAGCTTCCCACGCTCGACGGTAAACTCGAGATCCTGAACGTCGCGGTAGTGCCGCTCGAGCCGCGTCGCTATCTCTTGGAACTGCTCGTAGACCCTCGGCTGCCGCCGAGCTAAGTCGGCGATCTTCTCGGGCGTCCGAATGCCGGCCACGACGTCTTCACCTTGCGCGTTGCTCAGATATTCGCCGAAAAGCGCGCGCTCGCCGGTGTTGGGGTTGCGCGTGAACGCGACGCCGGTTCCGGAGTCCTCGCCCATGTTTCCGAAGACCATCTCCATCACGTTGACGGCCGTTCCCCAATCGTCGGGAATTTTGTTGAAACGCCGGTAGTCGACGGCGCGTTTTGAGTTCCACGAATCGAAGACCGCCTCGATTGCGCCTCGAAGCTGTTCCTTCACGTCCTGTGGAAAATCGCGACCGGCGTGTCGGCGTACGATCGACTTGAAGCGATCTACCAAAGTTTGCCATGAGACTGCATCGATCTCGGCGTCGGTCGCAATGCCGAGCGACTTCTTGGCCGCCGCGATCTCGTCTTCAAAATGCTCCTTGCCGATTCCCAACACGACGTTCGAGAACATCATGACGAAGCGGCGATAAGCATCCCATGCAAAGCGCTCGTTTGAGGTCAGCTTTGCAAGCGCGGCGACCGTGCGGTCGTTCAGGCCGAGATTCAGAATCGTGTCCATCATGCCGGGCATCGAAACGCGCGCGCCGCTTCGCACCGAGACGAGCAGCGGATTGTCGACCGCGCCGAAGCCTTTGCCGGTCCTTGCCTCGAGCCGTTGCATTGCAGCCTCGATTTGATCCTGTAGGCCGTCCGGAAAGCTGCCGCCGCTCTCGTAGAAACGTAAGCACGCGTCGGTCGTAATCGTGAAACCCGATGGCACGGGAAGACCCGCAGCGGTCATCTCGGCGAGACCGGCGCCTTTTCCGCCGAGCGCGTTTCGCATCGAGTTCGGCTCCGTCGGAACGCGCAGCGTCTCGCCCTCTTCGAAGAAATAGACGTATTTCGTCTTCCGCTCGGCTTGCGCCGTCATCGTTTCAACCTCTCCCCCAAAACCGCTGCCAGCCCTTCGGCATCGGCGCGCTCTTGCCGCATCGTGTCGCGCTCGCGCACCGTGACGCTGCCGTCGCCGAGCGTCTCGTAATCGACCGTAACGCAAAACGGGGTTCCGATCTCGTCTTGGCGCCGGTAGAGCTGACCGATATTTCCTTCGTCGTACTGCGTCCGAAACGTGAGGCGCAGCCCCTTCTCGATCGTCCTCGCGCGCTCGACCAGCTCCGGCTTGTTGCGCGCCAGAGAGAAGACCGCGACCTGTACCGGGGCGAGCATCGGATGAAACCGCAAAACGGTGCGCTCGGTCTCTTTGCCGTTGGGATCGACTCCGCGCTCGCGTTCGTAGGCGTCGATCATGAACGTTAGGACCGTGCGATCCATTCCGGCCGAGCTTTCGATCAAGAGCGGCGTGTAATGCGTCTTCGCCGCTTCGTCGAAGTACTGTAGATCTTTCCCCGAGAGCTTAACGTGGGCGTCCAAGTCGTACGTACCGCGGTGTGCGATCGATTCGAGCTCGCCCCAGCCCCATGGAAAGAGGTACTCGACGTCAATGCCCGCCTTAGCGTAGTGAGGCCGCTCCGACTCGCTCAGCTCGTTAAAACGAAGTCGCTCCGAATCGATGCCGTATTGCGAGTACCAAGCTTTGCGTCGTTCGACCCACTCGCGAAAGACTTCCATATCTCTGCCGTCGTCGGGAACGAAGTACTCGAGCTCGGCCTGCTCGAACTCGCGTAGACGAAACGTGAAGTTTCCCGGGGTGATTTCGTTGCGGAACGACTTGCCGATCTGCGCCACGCCGAATGGCGGACGTTTTCGGGCGGTCTGATAGATGTTTTTGAAATTGACGAAGATGCCCTGAGCCGTCTCCGGCCGCAGGTATGCGAGCGCCGACGTGTCTTCCATTGGGCCGACGAAGGTTCGCATCATCAGATTGAAGTTACGGGGCTGCGTGAACGATTCTTTGCTACCGCAATCCGGGCACTTCGCGCGATCCGCCAAATGATCGAGCCGAAAGCGATGCTTGCAGACCTTGCAGTCGACCATGACGTCGTGGAACGCGTCAACGTGTCCGGAAGCCTTCCAAACCTGCGGGTGCATAACGATCGACGAATCGAACGCCACGACGTCGTCGCGCAGCTCGACGGTATCGCGCCACCAGGCGTCCTTGACGTTGCGCTTGAGCACGGCACCGAGCGGACCGTAATCCCAAAAACCGTTGATTCCGCCGTAGATCTCACTCGATTGAAAGATGAAACCGCGGCGCTTTGCCAGCGCGGTGATCTCCTCCATGCTGACGCGCTGAGCCGAGGCCGTCGTTTCCATCTGGCCTAGATTTATCGGGTTCGGCTAAAAACCCCCGCTCTAACGGCATCCCCGCCACTCGACGCCGCGACCACCGCACATCCGAACGAGCGACGTTGAAAAGATCGCCGGCGTAAGCGCGAAGAACAGACTCGCGGCAACGAGCAAAGCGGTTATAATCGGCGTTACTAACCGCGCTTCTTCAGAAAGGCCGTCACGGCGCGTTTTCCGGCGCGCGAGAGCCACGCCTCTTCGATTACGTCCTTCAGCTCTTTGGTTGAGATCTTCGGGAGGCGGACCAGCACGGCCGGATAGCCGTCGAAGTGCGGTGTCGTGAAGTAGACGGCCGGATTGCTCGCGAGCAAAACCTCTTTCATCTCGAGATCGGCCGTGCGTACGCCCAAGATCGGCCCAGCCGGCGCTTTGTCTCCGAGCGCCTTGAGGTCCGACGACCGCAACGGCCGCTCCCACGTGAAGAACTTCTTGTTGACGATCCAGGCTGCATTGCCGCTCGATGTCGCCTCTTCGCTCGTGCCGGGCAACGCGAGCGCGACCCGCCGGACATCACGCCACGTCGCCATCAACCACCCTCCTCGGTTAGTGGACTCGGCTTATCGCCGCGCCGACAGGATCGACGACCGCCCCCACAGCGAACGCTTTCAATGCCGGGCCGCCGGCCGGGTAGTCGTAGTTCAAAACGTCGGACGAGTCTTGCTTGTAAAAAACGTAGTTCGGTACGACCACCTTCGTGCCGTCAATCTTGAACTCCCATGCGATGGTGCTACCCGGCAGAGTAGTCGTCCCCACGCGCCTTCCGCTCGAACCGCGAACAAAAAATTCATAGATTGCAGCCTCGTTGACATCTCCGACGGCGACCGCATTGCCTTCCCAAACGACACCGCCCGCAAGCGTAATCGGATGATTCAGCGAGATCTTCCGGAATTGTTTGCCGCTTGCCGGAAGCTCGCCGAACTGAAAGTTCTGGAACCCGGCACCCTCACCGTCCACGAACAGGTTCCCCTCCGAGTCGTAACCGCACGAGTACGGATGGAACATCGCCCTGTGAAACGACGGCGGTCCGGCGGCGCCTCGATAGATTGCGATCCGTCCGCGGCCTTCTCCGTCTATGCCGCTGGCGTTGTCGCCGACGGCGAGGTCTCCGGTTGTTCGACTGACGTCGCACGAGTTTGGAAACGAGTGCGGAGCTTCGCCCAACGTGGCGATTGGGCTGGTGCCACCATGCGCGAACTCTTCGATCGTTGAGGTGAAGACGTTGGGAACGAAGACGTCGCCGCGGCTGTCGGCGCAGAGGCCGCCGGGAGCCGAAAAGCCCGTCAGCGTGCCGACCAGTTTACCCTTAGGATACGTAAAGACGTAGACGTCGAAGGTCGTGTCGTCCGAAACGTAGAGCAGGTCGCGCTTCTTCGCATCGGGACTCATCCAGGAGCGTTCCCCGTCCGGTCGCGCGAACATCGAAGCCGCCGGCCAGGCCAAGCGCGGCGAGGCCGGCTCCGCCGCCGCGGCCGGCGGCATCAAGCCGGGGTGCGAGCCGCCGCAACCAAGCAACGAAACGCCGAGGCAGAGACCGATAGAAAGGATCGGCTTCATATTGCAAATTTAGCCCGCCCTTGAAGGCTGCTTAAGTGGTGGGATTTTACCCTAGGGGGGACTTACCCTGCGGGCGGGACTTTTGGTCCCCCAGCCGCTTCGGTGTCATTAGTAGGCTCGGCTTATCACTACCCCGACCGGATTGACGACGACGCCCGTGCCGATCGCATTTATGGCGGAGCCGCCGGCCGGGTAACGGTAGTTCAAGATGTCCGAAGAACCTTCGCTCTGCTGGACAACGTTCGGCACGATGACCTTCCCACCGTCAAGCTGGAAATCCCAGGCAAGTGAAGTTCCCGAGAGCGTCGTCGTTCCAACCCGAGTTCCGTTCGATGCGCTGATGGCAAACTGGTAGATCACGGCGTTGTAGACGTCACCGACGGCGACCGAGTTGCCGCGCCAAACGACGCCGCCCGGAAGTGAAATCGACTGATCCAACGATATCTTGCGGTATCGTTTGCCGCTTGCCGGAAGTTCGCCGAACTGAAAGCCTCGGAAGTACTCGTCCTCGCCGTCTACGAACAAGTTGCCCTCGGAGTCGTAGCCGCAGGAATACGGATGGTACATCGCCTTGCGAAACGACGGCGTTCCGGTAGCGGCCCGATAGATTGCGATCCCGCCGCGCACCTGCCCGAACGTGTTCCCGTCGTTGCTAACGGCCAGGTCTCCGTTGGTGCGATTCACGTCACACTTGTCCGGATACTCGTCGGCCGCCTCGCTCAACGTGCCGATTGGCTTCGAACCGCCGTGCGCGAACTCTTCGATGGTTGACGTGAAGACGTCGGGAACGAAGACGTCGCCGTGAGCGTCGGCGCAGGGGCCGCCGGGAGCCGAGAAACCCGTCAACGTGCCGACCAGCCGACCCTGGGGATATGAAAAGACGTAGACGTCGTCTGTCGTGTCGTCGGAAACGTAGAGCAAATTGCCCTTTTTTGCGTCGGGAGCCATCCAAGACCGCCGCGCGTCCGGCGCGGCGGTACCTGTTGAAGCGCCGAGCCACGGCAGCCGCGGCGAAGCCGGCTGGGTCAGAGCCCCGAAAGAGTCGAGGCCGGTTTGGGGGCCTCCGCACCCGGCGAGCAAGGCAACGCCGAAGCCGAGACCGACGAAGACGATCGGTTTCATGCTGCAATTTTAGCGTGCCCTTGAACGCTCCCCAAGAGCGGATTTACTGTGTCCGCGGGACCTTTGGACCTTTACGCCCCTCGCCGAAAGTCAGGTGGTTGGCTCGACAACGTGAGCCTTGGGCTGCGTCTCCGCTTGGAGCTGGCCGCAGGCGGCGGCGATGTCGCGGCCCATGTTTTGACGCACGGTTACCGGAACGCCGGCCTTGTCGAGAATCGCCGCAAACTCCCAAATTTTCGACTCCGGCGTTGCCCCAAATTGCGCGTCAGGTGTTGCGTTGTAGGGGATCAGATTAACGTGATACAGATGGCCGCGCATCAGCGCGGCAAGCGCACGCGCGCAGGCCGCGTCGTCATTTACGGCGGCGAGCATCACGTATTCAAAGAACACTTTTCGGTTCGTTTTGCGCACGTAACGTTCGCAGGCCGCCATTAGCGACGCGAGCGGGAAACGCCGGTTGACCGGCATGAACTGCGATCGAAGCTGGTCGGTGGGCGCGTGTAACGAGATCGCCAGATTGACCTGCAGGTGTTCTTCCGCAAAGCGATCGATCTTGTCTACCAGGCCGACTGTCGAGATCGTGATATGCCGGTGACCTAGGCCGAAGCCCTGCGGATCGTTGAGCAGCGCGACCGCTTCCATCACCGCTTCGTAATTGTGAAACGGCTCGCCCATCCCCATGAATACGACGTTGGTTATGCGTTTTTTACGAGCCGCCAGGGAACGCGCGAAAAACCAGGCTTGGTCGAAGATTTCGCCAGCCGAGAGGTTGCGGTTAAAACCGCCTTGCCCGGTCGCGCAGAAGGCGCACGCGAAAGCGCACCCGGCTTGCGATGAGATGCAGATCGTAGTGCGATCGCCGTGGTGCTCCATCAGCACCGCTTCGACTTCTTTGCCGTCGCGCAGCCGGAAGAGTCCCTTGGTGGTCTGCGCATCGCCTGAACGCTGCAATGCCACCGGTTCGAGTGCCGAAAATGCGACGCCGCGCTCGCTCAACGCCGCGCGCAGCTCCTTGGGCAGCACCGTCACCTCGCCGACCCCTTCGAGTAGCTCCTTCGTCGCCGCGCGATAGAGCTGGCGTAAGCGATAGGGCTTTAAGGCGTAGTGGCGCGCGAACTCATCAGCGTCGCGAAAACCGGCGCGCTCGACGACGTCGCGCAGCCACGTGTCAAGTGCTTTCAAAAAGACTCGCTTGCTGAACTTCGGCCTCAACCGGCTCCGCCGGCGGTTCGTCGAGCTTAGCGCGCACGGCTTTGAGATCGCTCCAAACTAGGCGCTTAACACCTTCGATCTCACCACCGGTTTGACGCAGAATGTAGGCTGGATGAAAGCTCACCATTAGCGGAGTTTCGTTCGGTCCCACGTACCAGCGGCCACGCATTCGCGTTATCTGAAAATCGCGGCCGAGGAACGATTTCGCGGCCGGCGAGCCGAGCGCGAGAATTATCTTCGGCGAAACTATCGCGATCTGCTCGTCCAAGAACGGCCGGCAGTTCTCCATCTCCTGCTGATCGGGCGCACGATTGCGAGGGCCATTCGGGCCCGGTAACGTCGCGCGGCACTTGACCGTGTTGCAGATATAGACCTCGCCGCGAGTCAACCCGATTGCCGCGAGCATTCGATCTAGCAGCTGCCCCGCGCGACCGACGAACGGACGCCCGAGCTGGTCTTCAGTCTCACCAGGTCCCTCGCCGACAACCATCAAGCTCGCGCAAGGATCGCCCTCGCCGTAAACGTTATTGCGCCGTTCGTAGCCTATCGCGCACTTGCGGCATGAGTCGGCCACGGCCGAGGCATGCGCGAGTTGTTCCTGCCGGCGTGCGCGTTCCGCTTCGTCCACTCAAAGCCGCTCCAATTTGTCCACCGATACCGCGCGCCCAAAGGCGACGACCTCGCACGATCCGTCGTCACCCTCCGAGACGAAAAACTGAAGCCCGATGACCGCATTGGCACCCATCGTCTCGGCCTGCCGTCGCAGCGATTCGAGCGCCTCGGCGCGCAGCTGCTCGGCATCGCTTAGAAACTCGCCGCTTGCCAAGCCAATCAGCATCCCGAGGCTGCGAAAGGTCGAGCGAAGGCGATTGCGCGGACGCGATGCGCTGCCGGAGACGCGCCCAAAGTTCCGCACCGTGCGGTAACCCTCGAGCTGGTCGAAGGTGACGACGTCGTCGCGGGCGATCACGGCCTGACGGCGATTCCCAAGCAGGCGACTGTGAATTCGCGGGCGGAATCAACGGGCATGCCGGAGGTTTCACCGTCGGTGCTGATCATCCGCCTCGATGCAATCGGCGACGCTCTCGCGTTGACGCCGCTGCTGGCAGCGCTTTCTCGCCGCGCGGTGCCCGTCGATCTCGCCTTGTGCGAGGCCAATGCAGGCATCTTCGCCGCGCGTGCTGCGCGAAGCATCGTCACCGTGCAGTTCGAGCTGCGGTCGAGCGCGCGTTCGAATCTCATGGCCATCGACCGCCTCGGACGCGAACTGCGCGAGCGCGAATATTCGCACGTTCTGGTCGCGACCGAAGATCCGGGCGGATATCGGTTGGCGGGAAGCGTCGGAGCGCCGATTCGCCTCGGCTTTGCGGATCCGTGGGGGAAGCCGCTCAAGACGCTCTGGTCGCGACTTTTTCTCACCGCCAGCATCTATCGCAGCGCGGGCCTCGACCCGCGCGCGCCGCACGAGTGCGAGGTGCTCTTCCGCCTTGGAAGAGCACTCCTCGGCGACGAGTCGCCGACTCACGATCTCGCCGCGCTGCAGCCGTTCGTGCTCGAACGCGAACCCGCCCTCGACGAACGGATCGCCGTGCAGGTCACCGATAAATGGGAGCGCCTCGGCATCGCTTTCGAGCAGGTCGTCGAGTTGCTACACCGCATCGCCGCAATCGGCACGCCGCATCTCTTAGCCGCCGCAAGGGAAGCCGAGTATGCCGATCGCATCGCTCGATCGACCGGATTACGCGTGGACTATTTCGACCAGCTCGAACCGTGGAAAGAGACGATTGCCGCAGCGACGGCGATCGTCACGCCGGACTCCGGTGCCTTGCACGTCGCCGGCATGGTCGGAACTCCGGTGGTCGCAGTCTTTCCGCCGGTGCGCGACTATGCGCTGCAGGTCGCCCGTTGGGCGCCGTGGGCCGCGCCGCATCGTATCGTTCGCGCCGGCAAGGATTGGCCCGCGCGAGCCGGCGATGCGCTCGCGCAGCTTCTCTCGGTGCTGCGGTAGAGTACGATCCGGCCGCTCCGCGCGACCGGAACGTAGCGGCGCTCGCGCACCAACCGGTTCAACGTGCTCCCGTACTCTTGCAAGCGCGCCGAGTCGGAAAAATCCGAATCTACCAGCAGCAAGCAGACTAGAACTGAGCGGCCGGGCGTCTCGGGCAGCAGGGCCGCCAAGGGATCGCGCAGCGCCAAATGCGTGTACGCTTCCTCCTGCGTTGCCACACCCGCGTCGGGCGGTAGCGTTTCCAAGAACCGATCGAGCGCGGCGTCGCGCGCGTCCGGCCGGCGCAGGTTTAATCCCGGATGGAGGGGATCGGCAATCAGGAGTTCGACGATGCAGAGCGCGGTGCACACAAACAACGCGGCGCGCTGCCGCGCCGGCTGCAGCTCGCGCACCGCGAAGGCAAAGGCGGTCAGCACGTAGCCGATCCAGGCCCCGGCGTAATGCGTTCCAACGACGTACGTCGTCAGCATCCGCGATAGCAGCACTTCGGCGAGCGGTGCGACGGCCAGCCACATCATGCGCGTCCAAAACGGCAAGAAGAGCAGCGGCACAAAAATCAGCAGCAGAAATCCTAACCTCGCGGCAACTCCGGCGAGGATCGACCCGGCGTCGGCCGCGCTCCAGGCGTAGAAGCGCCATGGCTGCCAGGAAGCCTGGACCGCCGGCACAGCATGCGGGCGGATGAAGAGAAAGAACGCCGCAAGCACGGCAACGCTTAGCAGAGCGATCGCGGCTGCAACGCGCCCACCCTTCGTCCCACGGTAATACCACGCGCCGAGCGCGCCGCCGATCGCCAGGAAGACCGCTTGATCTTCCTTTATTGAAAGCGTAACGATCGCGCCGGCCAGAGCCCACCCAAAGAGACCGGCATCGAACGCGTAGAGCGTCCACGCGACTGCCGCCGGGGCGAAGCCGTTCTCGTGAAAATCACCGAAGATCAGTCCGGCAAGCGGCGGATAGAGCGCGGCGACGAGCGCGGCGAGGCGCGCCGTCGTTACGTCTCGCCGAGCGCGCACGAGCGCGTAAATCGGGGGCGCGACGAGAGCGCCCGCGACTGCCTGCAGCGCAACCAGTGTCAGCGGCGAGGGGATCAGCGTCACGACGAATGCGACCGGATAGAGAATCGGCGAAAAGTGAAACGCCCAGTGGCTGCCTTCGATCGGATTGCAGAAACAGCTGAATGCGCTTGCGACGGTCTGCGCAAAAATTCCGAAGTCGACCAAATTCCGATGCGCCGCGTACTTGATCGAACCTAGGAAGGTGAACAGCGCAGCGTACCCGAGGCACCCCATCCACAGAAGTCGGTCGCGCACCGCTAGCCCGGCTGCAACGAGCGCCGCTGTTGTAGGTAGGGCCAAATGAAGGTGTCGATTTGGCCGTCGAGCACCTCGGCAACGTTTCCCGTCTCTACCCCGGTGCGATGGTCCTTGACGAGCTGATACGGCTGAAGCACGTACGAGCGAATCTGCGATCCCCATTCGTTCGCTTGGCGCTCGCCGCGAAGGTCTTCAAGCTTTTGCTCGCGTTCTTCGGTCGCGCGCGCAACCAGCTTCGCGCGCAGCACGCCGAGCGCGACCTCGCGGTTCTGCGCCTGCGAACGCTCCTGCTGCGATGCAGCGATGATTCCGGTCGGTACGTGCACGACGCGAACCGCCGACTCGGTCTTGTTCACGTATTGGCCCCCCGCACCGCCCGACTTGAACGTCTCGATCCGCAAATCGTCGGGTTTGATCTCGATGCCGAGGCCTTCACCGGCCCCGACCTCCGGGATCACGTCAACCGCTGCGAACGAGGTGTGGCGCCGATGTGCCGCGTCAAACGGCGAGAGCCGCACCAAACGATGGACGCCGCGCTCACTCTCGAGCAATCCGTACGCGTTCGCGCCCCGAATGAAGAACGTCAGCGATTTCAACCCAGCCTCTTCGGCCGGAGACTCGTCTACGACTTGAGTGGAGAACCCCTTGGATTCGGCCCAGCGCAGGTACATTCGGGCGAGCATCGCCGTCCAATCCGCGGCGTCGACGCCGCCGGCGCCGGCGAAGATGCTGACGATCGCGTTGTGCGAATCGAACTCGCCGCTAAAGCTGGCCGCCATCTCCAGCGCCTCGACTTTCGCCGCGGCCGCCTCGATGCTGCGATCGGCCTCGTGCTCGGCCGTCGGATCGTCTGCGAAAAGGCCTAGCAGCTCGCGGGTCTCGCTCAACGTCTGCGCGATGGCATCGAGCGACGAAATCTGCTCGCGCAACTCGGCGAGGTCTTTCATCACGCGCTGTGCCGTATCCGGATCGCTCCAGAACTCGGTCGAGCGCGATTTTTCGTCGAGCTCGGCTATACGTCGCCGTTTGGCTGCGTCGTCAAAGCCGCTCCTTGAGCGCCGCCAGGCGGTCCTCGAGGCGCGTAAGCTGGGTCACTTGCGTTTCGCTCATGGCGTCAGTCGATTTTCTGACAGTGTGCCGGCTCCCTTGTCGGCACGCGCACTCGTCGTGATCGAAGCGCAGCTATTAAGAGGGAGGTTCACCATGTACCTTCAGCCGCTTGACGGCTCGCTCACTCCCAATTCGTTCGCGTCGCCGGCCGGTGCCGAAGGCACGCTCAATCAGGGCGTCCCTGCTCCCGCCACCGGCGACAACATCTCGCGCATCGTTCCACCACCGTGGCTTGGGGAGGCGCCCGCGCCCTCGCCTTTCGGCGAAGGTTATGGCGGCACGGGATCCGTGCACGGATTGTTCGGACCGCTCATGGGCATGTTGCAGCAGCTGATGCAGATGCTGCAATCGCTGATGGGTTACGGCTGCAACGCTCCGTACGGTTCGGGCAGCTGCCCGCCGTACGGAAACTTCGGCGCGCCGCCGTACGGCAACGGGGGCTGTGAACGCTTCTTCCAAAACGCCTCCGGCGCGAGCGACGGCGATCCGCACCTTTCCTTTAACGGGTAGAAATCGCTCCTAGCAGCATGGGTTAGCTCGGTGGAGGCAAGGGCGCGGTAAGACGACGGTCCGCCGAGCGGCGCGGTGAGTCGCGGAGCCGTGGGCCGCGGCTCAGGCTTCTTCTGAAGGCGATGCTGGTCTGGTGGGCCGACCGCTCTAAAGCCACTTCACAGTACTATAGAGAAGACCGTTCCGTAATTATTGGGGCCGCCGCCGTCGCCCGTCGTGCCGTAGAGCGTACCGCTCAAATTAATCAAGGCCGCCGTTGGAGTAGCCCCATCCGACCCACCGGCAAAGTTATAAATGATGCTTTCCTTGCCCGATTTTGTAACGCTAAATACCGTCCCCTTACCATTCGTTCCACCGTCTGCAGTCGTGCCGTAAAGTGTGCCGCCAACGTTAATCAAGCTCGCAAAGGGACTGACACCATCCGAGCCGGAGCCAAAGCTGTGCACGACCTTTTCGGTACCCGACGTCGTGATGCGAAATACGGTCCCGCTTCCGTTTTTGCCGCCTTCCTCGGTAGTCCCGTAGAGCGTGCCGCCGACGTTGGTCAAGCCCGCTTGGGGATTAGCACCGTCCGGGGCGCCGGCAAAGCTATAAACGATTTTTTCCTTGCCCGATCTCGTAATGCTAAACACGGTGCCAAATCCACTTGCCCCGCCGAACTCGGTCGTGCCGTAGAGCGTGCCGCCGACGTTAATCAAGCCTGCTACGGGATAAATACCGTCCGACGCTCCGCCAAAGCTATGTAGCACTCTTTCCGTACCTGATTTCGCAATGCTAAACACCGTACCGGTACGGCTGGCGCCGCCTCCCTGTGAAGTGGTGCCGAAGAGCGTTCCACCGACGCTCACCAAGGCCGCCGCTGGTGCAGCACCATCCGACCCGCCGGTAAAGCTATAGCTAACGGTCTCCTTCCCAGATGAAGTGATCTTGATCACCGCCCCTTCGTTGTTCGCTCCGCCATCGGCAGTAGTCGTATAAAACGCGGTCGTGCCAATTAGGCCTGCAACTGGGCCTGAGCCATCCTTTGGACTACCGGTGAAGCTGTGTAATACTGCCTCCATGCCGGTCGGCGTAACACGGTAAACGGTCCCGATGTCGCTCGTCCCACCGAGCAGCGTGGTGCCGAAGAGCTTGCCCTTGACGTAATGCAGCTCAGCCAACGGGTCACGGCCGTCCGAACCACCCAGAAAGCTGTATACGACCCTTTCCTTCACTTTCGGGTGCCGCAGCGATCCTGAGTGCACCGCCTCCGCCGCAGGCTGGCTTGACACTCCCGGCGGCAGCGACGGTGTTCCTTGCGGGCTGTTCGTGCATGCTGTGACCATGGCAATGGCAGCGCAAACGCTAACGAAGCCAAGACTTGAACGGAGACGACCCATGACGATAGCCCCCTGAGTCGGAGTATGTAATCTTGCAACTTTGTCGGGTGCTTGTTCGAGTCCTAGCGGAGGGTACGCGATGACGTTCTGAGCCGCAATGCGATCGAACGGTTTCAAAGTGAGGTCGTCCAAATAGCGGCGCATGGATCAGGCCACCTGATGTCCAAAACCTACCTCTCCACGAGAGCGGGTCAACTCCAGCGCTACACCATCGCCGGACCTTCCTTCAAAGCGGCATGGCAACGTAAAGAATTAGAGTACAACCGAATCCTCAGCTCATCACTTTTCGCTTAACCCAAGATGTCTGGGCGGCCCTAATCTTAGGAATATTCCCGACGGCAGTTTTCGCAGGGTCCAGCGCCTAATACTGGAGCGCGATGAGACCCTTATCCCGACTGAACGGCTTACTGCGTCGTCGGCACGCCGGGGCGATCTCATGCGGGCACTCTCTTAAATGGCTCGACGAATGCGAGCGCCGGGTCCGATGCGATCATATTGCTCAGATCACGGCGATAGTATCCAGCTCCCGAGCAACGGGTAGATTTAGCTTCTGGAAGCATGAAGGAGTCGGCCACGATCGATCGCGAGCCGATGCGCGGTGTTCGGTAGCAACGCCTGCCCGCGCCGAAGCCTCGCGTCGTCCAGGCCGCCGAGCGAAGCCGTCAGGATCGACGCGTCGTGGTCGAGCTGTATGAACGCGGCTTTGGCGTCGTGCAGCCAGCGCAACGCTTCAAGGGTCACGAACCCGGTCTGCGCGCTCGATCGCACAGATCGCATCGAACGAGCGCTAATCGCCGAAGCGAAGGCGGCTGAAGCGTACTGGGATGCGTGGGCTGCCGTGCCGATGCAGTTCGCGCGCACGACCGACGTGGGTGGTGCCAGCAACTTCCGCACGATCTTCGCGTTGTTAAAGAAGAAGGGCCCGGAGTTCGTGCTCTACAGCTTCGCGGGCGGTAGCGCCGGCGTGAACCCACTTGGCGCCCTGATTAACGTGGGCGACACGCTGTACGGCACGACCTACAATGGTTGTGCAAGCAACGCCGGTACGGTCTACTCGTTGTCGCTTTAACCTAGGGGCGCGACCGTAAGAATAACGCTCGTCGCTCCCGCACGTAGCAGAACATCGAGCCGCTCGCGAAGCTGCGGGCGGCTCTTTCTTGGCGGTGTGCGTACACGAGGGGCCGCCGATCGGCGAGGTGGGCTTTGAGCCATTGCGCTTCATCGCACGGTTGCGCAGCCAGATTTTGCGATGGAATTGAATCATAAGCCTTAGGTCCCATTGACAAAGCCAGCACGAAGGCGCACCGTGGCTTTGAGAGGTCAACTCGATGCGTCGCGGCTCTGGCTTGTCGCATTCGGGATCTTTTGGGGCAGCGCTGGGCCCTTCACGTCCGTCCTGCAATCGCAGCTCAGGCTTCGATGACTCGCAGTTCACTTCGGAAGATGTGTC
This sequence comes from Vulcanimicrobiota bacterium, assembly GCA_963748875.1. Taxonomy (GTDB): domain Bacteria; phylum Vulcanimicrobiota; class Vulcanimicrobiia; order Vulcanimicrobiales; family Vulcanimicrobiaceae; genus Cybelea. The sequence continues at coordinate 1,836,979 of CAVVKC010000001.1, read as the reverse complement.
GCAGGCGCATAGTCCATCCCGAAGCGCTCGAACCGCTTCGGAGAAAACAGGATAGAATCCATGCGAATTTTAATTTCGGCTGGCAACGCATTAGGCGTTTGCGCAGCCGCTGCAATCATCGCGATTGGCACGCCGTCGATGGCTCGTGCTGAGGTGGCGTCAACCGCAATGTATGGCGCAGGGCCGCACGGCTATGATTGGGAGATCGGAACGTGGTCGTGCACGAACGACACGCCATCGGCAGAAAGTGGTCCGGCTGATCAGACCCTAACGGTTACCAAGACGAGTAGTGGCGCGCTCCTTTTTCATACGACCGGCACGAACTTCGATTTCACGTCATACAACACGTATGTGCCGAGCATAAAAATGTGGCTGAGTCCGTATAGCGGCGCAGACGGCACTTATGGCAACGAGTCAACGTCGCAAACTGGAAAGAAGGTCGTTTGGGTCGGCTCCACTCACTTCGCCGATTCCGGCAAGACGATGCCGACGCGGGACACCTATGTCAACAGCCCCAACAAGTACACCGACTTGGGCGAATTTAGCTCCGGCGGAGTCTGGAAGAAGCAGTACAACATGACCTGTACGAAGACCTAACAAAGAGGTCGACTACCGCGCGCCGCTGTGGCAACTGATAATCCATTTGCCGCAAACGAGACGTGCCGCCTCGCAACCCGGCGCTGGGGAAGGGGGCCTCGTCTTAAAAGGCCCTGGCTCTTGATGAACGGGTTCTACGTTTCCGAGATCGTCTGAAAGAAGTTGGTCCTATGATCACAAGGGCGTGCTAAAACGATGGCGAACAAGATCCCTAACCGCCCCCTACGGAGCGGTCATACCGCTATTCAAGAGGGAGAGTCGACCTCATGAAAGCACCTGCATCTTTCTTTACCGTTGCAGCGATAAGCGTTGCGGCCATTTTGGTGTCCGCGTGCTCCAGCGCACCGCAGAGCAAGTCCATCCGGTTTGTGCCGGCCGTCCAGCCCGAGGTCAGCCCGCTGGACTATCGTGTGTTGTACAGCTTCGGCACAGCTCCCGATGGGAATTATCCGGTCGCAGGTTTGATCGACGTAAGCGGCACGCTCTATGGCACGACCTTTGAGGGCGGTAAGAACCCCTACGGCTGCTCCAGCACGAACTGCGGAACGGTCTTTAGCATCACGACGGGCGGCACGGAGAAAGTGCTGCACAGCTTTGGGAGAGTGGGCGATGGCACCGCCCCTTCGCGAGTCTGATCGATGTGAACGGCACGCTCTACGGCACGACCACCGCAGGCGGCAAGTACGGTATAAGGTACGGTGGCTTTGGCACGGTCTTCAGCATAACGACCGGCGGCAAAGAGAATGTGCTGCACAGCTTTGGTAAGGGAAGCGACAGCATTGAGCCCTCCGCAGACCTCATCGACGTAAAGGGTACGCTCTACGGCACGACGCAAAATGGCAGCGCGTATGGGTGCGGCACCGTCTTCAGCATCACGACGGATGGCACGGAGACGGTGCTGCATAGTTTCGGGAAGGGAGCTGACGGCTGTTTTCCATTCGCAGGCCTGGTCGATGTAAGGGGCACGCTTTACGGCACGACGGCATATGGCGGTACATACGCCTGTTATCTCGGTAGTTCATGCGGAACGGTTTTCAGCATCACGCTCGAAGGCTCGGAGAAGGTGCTCCACAGCTTCGGTAACGGCACCGATGGCGCCGAACCCCAAGCCCGCTTACTCGGTGTAAATGGCACGCTCTACGGAACGACCGTTGGGGGCGGCAAGTACGGCATCAAGTACGGTGGCGATGGCACCGTTTTCAGCATCACCAGGAGCGGCACGGAAAAAGTGCTGCACAGCTTTGGCGAAGGAACCGATGGAAACTCGCCGTTTGCGGGTCTGATCGACGTAGACGGCACGTTCTTCGGCACGACCTCTGCAGGTGGTGCGCACGACTCCTGCACCAGCAATTCATGTGGAACGGTTTTCAGCATCACCCAAAGGCTCGGAGAAGGTGCTGCATAGCTTTGGCAAGCGAAGCGACGGCGAACGTCCCTGGGCAGGTTTGAGCTACGAGAACGGACGCCTCACAGGCACGACGGAAAATGGCGGCATTTATGGTTACGGCACCATCTTTTCGCTGACGCCATAACGCAACCTCGCACGTTGGCCCGAGCCGTTGATCTGGCTTCACGCCTCGCCGCCCTGCGCATACATTGGATGGGCCTCGTTGGATAGGCCTCGTTTCGCGGGGCCTTAGCACGCGGCGCATTTAAGCGGCAGCCGTTCCTAAGCCTATTTAGTTTGGCGGTTCGGTACGTTCGCAAGCCAAGAGTCCGTGCCGTCGAGCGTAATGCGGTTGCGGCGCGACGCCTCGGATGTTATTGGCGCGCTCAGCGATGGAATCGTCGTCCGAGTGCCAGGGACGATGGAACTAGAGCAGCCCGTTAACAACAGAGCGGCAGAGCAAGTAATGAGTGTTGGGCGTCCCCAGTTTACCATTCGTAGACTCATTTGGTCACTTCTTTCTTACGGACACGGCGACGGAGACGGCGGGTTGTTTGCAATTTCGATGGTGGAAATCTGAGCCGCCGGATCAGGTACCTGCGTAAACTGAGCGTAGTACGTGTTGTCAAACGGCTCCGTCATGCAGAGCTTCGGCGAGACGAACTCTGGCGGATTCGGTCCGCCGAACCCTAAGGAATCGTAAAAAAGCCATTGCCCTGAACCGTTTGCTTGCGTGGTGAATGCGTTGAATGTCCACACGTTCGAAGGGCTAGGGCTCGGTGACGGTCCGGGGCTGCTGAGGATCCCCGTTCGGGCAAGGATCGAGAACTCGGTCTGCGTTCCGTTGGCATTGAGATTGTACGAAAACGTCTGTGGTGTCGTGCCAAGCGGCAGCCAACCAGGCGGAGCGTGACCGGAGGGGCTTAGACGGTATTGCCCCGCTTGCGCATAAGAAGTAGCCCCGTTTCCGCGCGCGAGTATTGCGTAGGAATAACCTGCCCAGTTGGTCTGGAAAGTTTGGGTTGACGGTGTTACGCCGCTCCCGGTGGTATTCAAAACGACCAGGTACTGGTAGCTGCTAAAATTGAAGGGCGCCGCGACGTTGAAGAATACCGCCATGTACCCGGTGGTGCGCCGCCGATTGGGGTTGGCGGACAACCGCACTACGCCGGTGCTTGGGCGATTTCTGCCGTAACGAGAGGCCCTCTTCGCGATAGATTCAACGTAGTCGGTGCTCGCCGACATGATGGCCTTCGCGTTTGACCAGCACGAGAATTCGTCGCCATCCAAAGCGCGGCCGCTTCGAGGCTGCGTCTCGGATCGCAATGCGCAAACTCTGGACTTGATGGTCGCTCTTTTTCTTGTAATACATCGTAGCGCGAGCGATGCAAGAGTTCTGAGCCGCTTTGCGCGTGCTGATGCAGTAGCGGTCTTGCAGATGGCCGGCGACCTTCTTGCGAAGGTCCGGCCTCACCACTTTTTTGAGATCACATCTTGCAGCATCGTCTTGTCGAGCGCCAGATCGGCAACCAGCTTCTTGAGGCGGGCATTTTCTTCGCACAGCTGGCGCAGCTCACGGATCTCCGGCGTTCCGAGGCTACCGTAACGCTTTTTCCACGTCGACATCGTGTTCTCGTGCACACCGAGACGTCGGCATAGTTCCACGGCTGGGATGCCCGATTCAAGCTGCCGTAGCGCTGCCGCGATCTGCTCGGGCGTATGGTGTTTGCGTCCCATGCGATCCTCCGTTGGCGGCCCCATTCGAGCCGCCAAATTGTGAGTCCGCTGGTCCGAAAAATCCGCCTCCGGTCAGTCCAGATCAAAGAGCACTGGCCCAATATCGCCACGGCCTTCCTAATGGATAGACCAATAAACCGGTAGTCGAAGCTAAAGATCAATGCAAGCCTGACAGCCGTCTGGCCGCGAGTACAGGCTGTTACCGACTTATGCGGCTCGGGCTTCGGCGAAGTGCTTCTGAAGCAGCTACGCCGCGCGGACATTGACAAAGCTAGCAGGAAGGCGCACTCTGGCTCCGACGTCGCCCGATTAGTGGCGGCTATATGTTTCGTATGCCGGCACGCCTTCAGAGAGGGGTACAGAACCTATGCGTATTTCAACTAGTAACATCGTCGGCGCATGCCTTAGCGCAACGCTGTTAGCCGCGTGCGGCGGCAACAACGGCATCTCTTCGTCAGCGCCAATGTCGGTCGCACCGCAGATCGTTGCGCCACATTCTGCTACAAGAGGTTCAGCATTGCAAGGCTTGGAGCCGTCGTTTGCGCCGCTCGCCGACTCCGGCTACAAGTCCCTCTACAGTTTCAAAGGCGGCGCCGACGGCGCAAACCCATATGCGGGCTTGCTCGCGGTCAACGGCGCGCTCTACGGCACCACGAAAAACGGTGGTGCGGGGAGGTGCGTTTCTCGCGGATGTGGGACCGTCTTCAATCTCACGACGTCTGGCACGGAGCACGTGCTTCACAGCTTCAACGGCAGGAACGGTTACAACCCGGTCGCGGGCCTGATCAACGTAAACGGCACGCTCTACGGCACGACGGAACTAGGTGGCTGCGGTGGATGCGGGAGACACGGCAACGTCTTCGGAATCAGCACTTCCGGCAAGGAGCGAGTCCTCTACGATTTCAGAGGCAAAGACGAGGGAGACGGTTATTATCCGGCCGCGGGCTTGCTAAACGTGAGCGGCACACTTTACGGCACAACATTCAACGGCGGCGAGGAGTTTCTGGGAACCGTCTTCGCGATCCGCACATCCGGTATCGGCTACCGATCTCTCTACAGTTTCAAGGGTCGTCCGGGCGGCATTCAACCGCTGGCCGGACTGATCAACATAAACGGTACGCTTTACGGCACAACGAGTTCCGGTGGCTCGTGCACCTCTTCGTGTGGGATCGTTTTTAAGATCAGCACGTCCGGCAAGGAGCGTGTGGTCTACAGTTTCAAAGGTGGTATGGACGGCCTAAACCCCGCAGCGGGCCTGCTCGACGTCAACGGCACGCTTTATGGCACTACGGCCTTCGGTGGTACAGGGTGCCACCATAAATCCGGCGCTCCTGGGTGCGGGATCGTGTTCAAGGTGAGCACGTCTGGTACGGAAGCCGTGCTCTACAGGTTTAAAGGCGGCACCGACGGCGCAAACCCATATGCGGGCCTGATCGCCGTCAACGACTCGCTCTACGGCACCACGGAGAACGGAGGTTTGGGATGCAGCGGTAGTGGTGGATGCGGGACTGTCTTCGAAGTGAGCGCTTCTGGAAAGGAGCGCGTCCTCTATCGTTTCAAGGGCGGCAGTGACGGTGCATTCCCCGAGGCGGGCCTAATCAACGTGAGCGGCACGCTCTACGGCACTACTACGGGAGGCGGTACAAACGGTGATGGGACCATCTTTCGGATCTCGCCGTAATTTTGCAATCTCGACATTGTGGACTTGCGTGAGGCGCCGGATTTCGCGAGGTTGAGCAAATCGCGCCGCGCCCGCCTACGCGACCCGACGAGTGGGCGACGAAAGTTTCTGCCGAAGCTCAAAGCCATGCCACTTCGCGAACTTATGGAGCAAACGGGCTTGCCGAGAGCGACGCTGCAGGCGATACGGGCAGGCCGGAGATCGCATCCGAGAAATAAACCCTACTCGGTGTCCCTCTTAAAAATGGTGCCGACGCTTTCGGAGAGTCTTCGACGAACCATGTGATCGCTGCAGTCGATTGGAGCGCCGTTTCTGCGGCCGCGCGATATTCCTAAACCTACGGGGTTATGGAAAAGATGGCCCCTTGATTCGCTCGACCCCCGCCTCCAGTCGTTCCATAGAGCGTCCCTTTGATGTTTGTTAGCGCGGCCGCCGGTCCGGCCCCGTCATTCGGCGCCCCTTGGAACGTGTGCAGGACGACCTCGCTTCCGGTCGGCGTGACGCGGAAGATGGTCCCGTTGCCGCAGAATTTGCAACTAGATGGGCTCACGGGTCCGCCCTCGAACGTGGTGCCGTAAAGCGTGTCGTCGAGCACAAGCAGAGACGCCTGCGGACTTGCGCCGTCGTTCGCTCCTCGGAAACGGTACAGAACGCGATATTCACCTGACGTGCTCACCTCGAAGACCGTTCCGCACCCGTTCGATCCGTATCCGGATCCACAGTAAAAGCGCGTCCCACCCGCTGACGTCGTGCCATAGAGCGACCCATGCAAGACGGTCAATCCCGCTTCGGGGTAGTCGCCGTCTCGAGCTTTTTGAAAGCTGTGCAGCGTGCGCTTCACACCGGAAGCCGTCAGACTAAAAACGATTCCGCAGCCGCAGGTCGCCCCGCCGAATCGCGTCGTGCCGTAAAGAGTTCCCTGCAGCGTAACGAGACCGCCATTGAATTGGGTTCCATCGGCTTGGTTTTTCAACGTATAAACCGTCGTCAGCTTTCCCGACGGAGTGATCGCGAAGACCTTGTCTACCGTCGTTCCGTAGAGCTTGCCGTTCAGAGCCAACAGATTGCCATAGGGATACGATCCATCGGAACCACCCGAAAACCGATGGATGACCTTGAAGTTTGAACCCGACGGCGAAATTTGATAGACGACTCCGCACACGCGTTTCTTTGGGTTGCATTGCTTCGTGCCGCCCCAGGACGTCGTGCCGTAAAGCGTGCCGTTCAGCTCGGTAACTCCACCCAAGGGGAAAAAACCGTCATAGCCGGTGGGTCCCGCTCGGAAGCTGTGAATAATGCTCAGCTTGCCCTGCGAATCTAGAGCAAACACCGTCCCTCCATGACCAGTACCGCCTCTTTTGGTGGTGCTGTAGAAGCTGCCGTTCACATAGGTTAAGCTCGAAATCGGATTCTTGCCATCAGGAGAACGAAGCGAGTACAAAAGATTATAGCTCGATGTAGGATTGCGGCCCGTATGCGCGCCGGCGACGCCTGCTGTGCCACTTGCATTCAGCGGCGGCTGCCATCGGCCGCAGGCCGCGAGCAGCGCGACGAGTATCCATGCAACGTAACCGCAAAGGAAATGGAACGCAGATCGAGAGCTTGAATGCATCGCGATGTCCTCCGCCGCGCTGAACGCGCGGTCGCTTTATAATGCGACGCCCGCTGCGTGGCACCTCCCGCACAACAACGTCGCTAGGCTTCTTGGCCAACCACGCGCGTGTTATGCGCCATTTTTCTAGAGTGGCCGACAACGGCTATTTTTCAATCGCTCGGGATTATCACTTCGTAAAGCCTCAGTGTGGGACGGAGGGAAGGGGCGTCCCGGCGCCCCGCCCGTTCCGCTTCCCGCGCCTAGGGCTCGAGCCTCGCCCCTTCAATCGCTCGGGATTTAAACGCTTCGTAGAGCCTACTGCAGGGGGCCTCATTTCTGCCGGATTTACGATCGCCGGCCGTGTGGTTCGTGTTCGTCACGTGTATCATTAACCTAGAGGGTACGTCGGTCTAATGATACAGTGGGGGCGGTCTACGGATCGACGCGCAAAGCGCTGTCGTCGAGCACTACTGCCGGCCAAACGGCTATTACTTGATCGACCAATTCGTCCAGATCGAGAGCGACCGTAAGAGCTCGCGGCCCAGTCTTACGTGACGCGATCAATCGCGCCAAGGGAACGCGAGCTCTGATTGATGATCGCTCGGGAGGAGCCCGTACACTTTCCTTCAACGGTCGTTTAACGTTAGCTTATGATGCGAAAGAATGCGATTACCTACTTGCGCGTCTCAACACAGCGCCAAGGCGCGAGCGGATTGGGGATTGAGGGGCAACGCGCCGCCGTTGAGACCTTCTGCCGCGACCACGGCTACCGCGTGGTCGAGGAGTTTGTGGAGATCGAGAGCGGCCGGCGCAGCGATCGTCCGGGCTTGCGCGACGCCCTCGCGCGAGCGAAATCCTCGCGTGCGCTGCTTGTGTCGCGAAGCTCGATCGGCTCGCTCGCAACGTCGAATTTATCGCGCGCCTCATGAATGCGGGCGTCGAGTTAGTAGCCGTTGACCTGCCCCAGGCAGCTTACGGGAGCGATGCGTGGATATTGGCCTAATCTACGGTATGCTCACCGCTGCTACAGCGGTCTCGTCCGGCTTCGCGGGAGCACACGCGGCGCGTTTGAGCAAAACCGTAAGCGAAAACAATGTCAATGTTCACAACCCTGCCGCAACGCCGGTTGGTGCGGAGATGCACCGAATGCAGCAAGGCGTAACTGAAGTAATATCCGAGCGGTACGCGGGAGCCCAGAATGCGTCGGCGTGGCTCGCCACTTCGACCGCACTTTTCGGCGTCGCAAGTACGCGGCCGATTGAGGACGCCATTGGCGTAAGTTTTATGGTGATCGGTGCTGGGCTCGTGGCGGTCGCAGTACAAGCGATACTAAAGGCGAAGGAAGCTACCGCGTTACTAACTGCACGCGCCTCCTTTTGAGCAATGGTATCTACCGTGGATTCACGCACACCAATTTAGAAGGTTCACGACCGACTGACGAAGAGATCGCATTTGCGTTCGGTACAGAGAACGAAACGTGCGCCGCTACGCTGCGACGCTTTGAGGTTTGGCCGTTTCATTTCGTGTACAGAAGGGAGGCGATACACCTCTCGCGTGCCACGCACATTCGCTAGCCCTGCACCGCATTGAGCCAAGGCCTTTCGAAACGAAGCCCCCTCTACCGGCGCCTGGGCTGCGAGCCCGTTCTGGGGCTGTGAGTGGCATCCTATACCCAGAGCATCATAGTGACTCGTGGGTTGGTCGTTCTAAACGCGCAGATACTCTCGGCTGTGCAAAAGCTCTGATAATCTCAACGCTAGTTCCATCATAACAAGCATAGCCGCGTCCTCATATTCCAGATAACTCTCTAAATTAGTTACCGCCATGCCCTTGCCATGCGCGACTTCGTTGCGGCGTGAGACAAGCAGGTCAATCTTCCTGGCATAGAGATCGACAGCTTCGAGCGAAAGCGAAAGTTTAGCAATCGCCGCTGATAATATCTCGATCCACAAGTTGTTCGTGGATAATGGCGACTCCACGGCGGCTCTTTCGCTGATAGCGCGATGCGCAGCCTCAACGGCTAAAATCAATTGGGCGAAATTGGTGCCGCCTTATGCAGAGGGCATTGTGCGAAACGTTGGCTCGCCGCGCAAAGGCTGGGTTAGGCGTCGCTGCGCCGATCGGCCCGAGGCCCTCGCAGAGCCGAGCTCGGATTTCCGTGCGCGTGAAGCCGCTCGCAGCGCCTGTCACACCCAAGGCGTTGCGATCGGTGTCGATTTCTGCGGCGTCCAATGCCTGTCGCGGCTGCGGTGCCAAGCTCACGATCCGAAAGCGCGTGTACTGCGATCAATGCCTCTCTGCTCAGCTTGCAGAATCGCGGCGCGCAACGGCTGCGAACTTCGCGGCCGCCGGACCGGCCAAGATCGCGGCGATGCGCGCCGCCGGCCACAATCCAACCACGACGCTCGAAGCTCAGCGCCGCGTTGCAACGGCCCGGGCCCAGCGCAAGGCCATAGCTTCGTGGCGCGACGATGGATGCTCGATGGCGTCGATTTCCCGCGTGACATTCTTCCGAAGCTGCTACGGCTGCCCGTCCGTGTAATCGCTCAGGCGATGGGCGCGAGTCTCTCGCACGGGTCGAAGGTGCGCGGCGGGAAGCTCGTCCCGCATCGGCGGCATTGGAAGACACTACGAGCTTTGCATTAACGCATCGGCAGAGGTTCGCTCGCCCCTGTCCTCATGGCTAGGCATCGATAATCTGGCGTCGAAACACTATATCAGCTGGGGGAAATATGCCTACGCCCCCGGCCGATTTGCTACTTCTCGAAAAGGTCGTTTATGAAACAGCTCAACAAGCTCGCCGTCGCGTCCCTTAGCGCGGCGCTTTTAGCCGCGTGTGGCGGCGGAAGCAGCACGCCGCTGAGCCTATCGCCCGTCGGAGTCTCGGCGGAGCAAACGCACGAGCGTCCCGCGTACAGCGTGCTCTACAGTTTCAAAAACGGCTCGGGAGATGGAGCAGACCCGTTTGCGGGCCTCATCAACGTGAAGGGGACGCTCTACGGCACGACCGCTGGCGGGGGCGCACACGGCGGCGGAACGGTCTTTTCGATCACCACGTCGGGTAAGGAAACCGTGTTCTACAGCTTCAAAACGAAAAACGGCTCGGGAGACGGAATACAACCGACCGCGGGCCTCATCAACGTCAGGGGCACGCTCTACGGCACGACGTATTATGGGGGCGCAAACAGCGAGGGAACCGTCTTCTCGATCACGCCGTCCGGCAAGGAAACCGTGCTCTACAGCTTCGGCCTCGGCTCGGGAGACGGAATACAACCGTATGCAGGCCTCATCAACGTGAGCGGCACGCTCTACGGCACCGCCGAAGCCGGGGGAATAGGGTGCACCCAGTTCGCTGGATGCGGCACCGTCTTCAAGATCACGCCGTCCGGCACGGAAACCCTCCTCTACCGCTTCAAAGGTGGCTCGGGAGACGGCGCATTCCCGGAGGCGGCGTTGATCGACGTCAATGGCACGCTCTACGGCACGACCCAGCAAGGCGGCGGCACCCAGTGTTACAAACAGCTAGGCTGTGGAACGGTCTTCGCGATCACGCCATCCGGTACGGAAACCGTGCTCCATAGCTTCAAATCTCGCAAGCGCGGTAAATACCCATTCGCGGGCCTCATTAACGTTAAGGGCACGTTCTACGGCACGACCTTACAAGGAGGCACAAACAACAAAGGAACGGTCTTTTCGCTCACCGCGTCCGGCACAGAAACCGTGCTCTACAGCTTTAAAGGTGGCTCGGGGGATGGAGCGGAGCCGTATGCGGGCCTCATCAACGTTAAGGGCACGCTCTACGGCACCACCTCTAAAGGAGGCGCAAATAACATCGGAACGGTCTTCGCGATCACCACGTCCGGCCTGGAAACCGTGCTCCACAACTTCGGCGGCTCGGGAGACGGCGAAGACTCGCTTGCCGGCCTAATCAACGTCAATAGCACGCTCTACGGCACGACCAAATACGGGGGCGCGAACGGCAGTGGAACCGTCTTCTCGATCACGCCCTGAAACGGCTACGCTGAAGCATCGCACACGAGCCCGCTTTGCCGGGCTCGTTGCTCAGGTCGCGGTTGATGGTATCTAGCTCCTGACCCACGGGCAGAAGTGTTTTTTGGTAGCATGGATTACGGTCGGCAGCTCGCGCTCCCGCATCGTAGAACGGCGCCGGGAACACCGGAGCTAGACTGCACCGCGAGGCAGCTCCTTTGCCCGGCCCGCCGGGCTGGAGCCGTCAAGCAATGCGTTCATTGACAACGCCAGCACAAAAGGCGCACCGCTGGGTTAACCTTACGCGTCGCGGCTTTGGCTCGTCGCAGAGCGGCGGACATCGTCGTAATGACGATAGCCGCTGCGCAAACACTTAATGCACAGCCACTTAGATTCAAGCTCTACACGTGCAATGCTGCGTTCGGCAACGCGTTGCGCTTATAGAGGAAGGGACGCCTAGCTCGCACTCGTGTCGCCATTGCGGATTCATAGCCCAACCCATAGCGATAACGCCGAGCTGCTCGGCTGGATTTGGGGCCCAGAGACCAGGCGGTAGTTGACAAAAGTAACAGGCAAGAGCAGTCTAAGAATCTGAGCCGCACTGGCGCGGCCCTCTTGTGCCTTACCGTCTGGCCGCCGGCCCTTCAGAAAGGTAGGTTCATCCCGTGCCCACTTCCACCGGGAATCTCGTCGGCGCGTGCCTGATCGCGGCGCTCTTAGCGGCATGCGGCAACAACGGCTTGTCCTCGTCAACGGCCACGTCTGTCGCGCCGAAGATCGCTGCGCCGCAATCTGTCGTCGACTCAACAGTGGCATTTGGCGCAACGTCCTCAAAATCCACGATCTACGTCGCAAATTTGGGTGGCGACAAGGTAACGGCGTACAACCCGAAGGGGAAGCTGGCCCTGACCATCACCGCTGACATAAACGGACCCTTTGGCGTGGGGGTCGACAAGAGCGGCAAAATCTACGTAGCAAACACTTTCCCTAATGACTTTACTGGTAACGTGACCACCTACACGCCAGATGGAAAGCAGACCACACCGACAATAACCGCGGGCATAGATTTTCCCCTCGATGTTTTGGTGAACAAGCGCGGCAAGATTTACGTCTCGAATCTTGAAGGCCCCCTCAGCAGCGGCTACGTCGATCGGCCCCTTTCCTTTCCGACGTACAGCGGCAACGGCTCCGTTACGACGTACAAATCCGATGGAACGCAAACCACGCCAACAATCACCGCTGGCATAGCCGGTCCCGTCGGCCTGGCGGTGGACGCGAGCGGTAAGATTTACGTCGTGAACCTCTACAACAATACGGTGACGACGTACAATCCGGATGGGACGCAGACCACACCGACGATCGCCACAGGGTTGGACAATCCCCGCGGCATCGCTGTCGACGCAAACGGAAAAATTTACGTTGCGAATTATCTCGGCGGCCCTAGCAACGTCGGATCCGTAACCACCTACACCCCAGATGGAAAGCAGACCACACCGACTATCACGGCCGGGATAGTAAAAGCCCAGGGCGTTGCAGTCGATGCGAATGGTAAGATCTACGTCACAAATTATCAAGGCCCCGGTAGTAAGGGCGGCTTCGGCTCCGTGACTACTTACACGGCCAATGGAACACAGACCACACCGACGATTACCAGGGGAATAGTCGTGCCGGCTCTCGTCACACTACGCTAAGGAATAATCGCCATGAAACATTTGCACTTTTTTTTGCTAGGAGTCGCATCTGGCGTTCTGCTCGCCGCGTGCGGCGGAGGCGTGCAGGGTACGACGGAGCAACCCAGCGCGGGAGCCGGGTCAGTTCCGCAGCGTGAGGTCGGCGCCCCGGGCAGGCGGGCCTGTCCGGAACGCAGCCCGGGCGAGGCGCAGTGCGACATTTTGATCGTCAAATCGGGGGTTCAGCCCAACGTAGCAGGATGGGGCCCTTCCGACCTCCAGGCGGCGTACAATTTGCCTTCCTCGTCGAAAGGCTCAGGTCAGATCGTCGCCATCGTCGACGCGTACGACAATCCGAACGTCGCTTCGGATCTCGCAGAGTATCGTTCGTACTTCGGCCTGCCGGCGGCGAACTTCACTAAGTACAATCAAGAAGGTAAAACGAGCAACTACCCTCAGAGCTGTACCGGCAATGACGACTGGTGCCTTGAGATTGATGCCGATGTCGAGATGGTTTCCGCCAGCTGTCCGAATTGCACAATCGACCTGATCGAGGCAACCTCCAGTTACAGCAGTGATCTTGACATCGCCGAAACGGAAGCGGTAACGCTCGGGGCGCACATCGTCAGCAACAGCTGGGGCTGCTCCCCGATAGGTTGCACCTGGCACACTGACGCCTTCGACAGCCCGGGCGTAGTTTATTTGGCCTCCGCCGGCGACGATCGCTACGGTTCCTTTGCGCCGGCAAGCTTCGCCAACGTCATTTCGGTCGGGGGCACCTATCTTTCGAAGCAGGGCCCGAAGTATAAAGAAGTCGTCTGGCAATACACCAGCGGCGGCTGTGCGAGCGGCGTCACAAAGCCCTCGTGGCAACACGATCCGGGCTGCACCTCCAAGACGCAAAACGACGTCGCCGCCGTCGCTTGGGACGTGGCGGAGTACGACACTTACGGCGGCTCGTACAACGGCTGGTTCACCGTTGGCGGCACCAGCCTTGCGACGCCGCTGATCGCCGGGATCTACGCCCTTGCCGGCAACGCCAGTTCGCAACACGCCGGCAAGAAGCTCTGGACGCTAACGACGAAGCAACGTAAGAAGTACCTGCACGTCATCAGCGAGGGTAGCGACGGCGACTGCGGCGGAAGCTATCTTTGCACCGCCGGAACCGGAGAGTACGGAACCTATTCCGGCCCGACGGGATGGGGCACCCCCGACGGCATCGGGGCGTTCTAACCTCTAGTCTCGCCGGTCTCACACGTGCCCGCGTCGCCGGACTCGTTGCAGCTTCGATCGCGGCTTCGATCGGACGCGTGGCGGGCCTAACATTACGGTCGGCGGCCGCGTTCCATAGACGCATGGCCGAGATGATGTGACCCCGCCAAACTAGAGACTGAATGATGTTATTCTCGCCTGATCGCGCTCCCGCTACGCAGCCGGCGAGCGATAACTCAGGCTCGAAGAGGGATGTCGGTTGTTACAGTTCTCGATCCACGGCGCGCGATGGAATAATATGAGCTCTCAACCCGATCTGCTCAACTCCGATTCCTTTTCGGGGGGATTTCGGATCTCGACGCCCTCGGTGGCCACCCAAAATGTACCACCGGTGGCCGGTTGAAAATGTACCAGGGGTCGGTGGCCACTTTCGGCCTTGAAAATGTACCACCGATAAGCTGATCCAGCCCGAGCATGCCAGGGCGGCGTCGCAAGACGCCGTTTATGAACCGACTGAGCATGGACGAGCGACAAGCGATCATTGGTCTGCTGCGCCTGGGATGGCGAGAACGCCGGATCGCGCGGGAGACCGGCTTCCACCGGGCGACGATTCGGCGCATCGCGCTCGAACTGGCCACCGAGCTTTCAAAATGTACCACCCCCGCCAAAGTGGCCACCGATCCAAAATCGTACCACCTCGCCCGGAGTGCCCACCGGCTCGCGGCGATCGCGTAGCGCCTGCGAGCCTTATCGCCCCTTCATTGAAACCGAGGCCGCCAAAGGCCGTAACGCCGTTTCGATCTACCAAGATCTCGTCGAGCACCATGGCTACCCTGGGGCTTACAACGCGGTCAAACGCTTCGTCGGCAAACTACGACCACGCGATCCGAAGATCAGCTGCCGATTCGAGACCGAGCCAGGCCAAGAAGCGCAGGTCGACTACGGCGAAGGCGCGCCGACGCGTCATCCGCAGACCGGAAAATACCGCCGCCCGCGCCTGTTCGTGATGAAGCTGAGCAACAGCCGCCGCGCCTTTCGCAAAGTTGTGTGGAACTCGTCAAGCGAGATCTGGTGCAAGCTACACGAAGAGGCGTTCACGAGGTTCGGCGGTGTCCCGCACACGATTCGCTTTGATAATCTCAAAGAAGGTGTACTGAAGCCCGACGTCTACGATCCGCAGCTCAATCCGCTCTATGCCAAGATGCTGGAGCACTACGGCGTGATCGCGCTGCCGTGTCGGCCGTATGCACCCGACCTCAAAGGCAAAGTCGAATCCGAGATTGGCTACACACAAGAGACGGCTCTGAAAGGACGACGCTTCGAGAGCATCGAGGATCAGAACGCGCACCTCGAGCGCTGGGATGAGCGTTGGGCGATGAACCGCATCCACGGCACGACCAAGCGGCAAGTTCGGGTGATGTTCGACGAGGAAAAGCCGTTTCTGCAGCAGCTACCATTGCGTCGCTTCGAATACTACCGCATTGGCGAGCGTACTGTGCACTTCGATGGGTTCATCGAAGTCGATGGCGCCTACTACCACGCGCCGCCGCACTACGTTGGCACCCGGGTCGTCGTTCACATCGGCCGCTTGTGGATCCGAATCATCGACCCCAAAACCCAGCAACTGGTGCGAGAACATGCCGTTACCGGCAAAGGGCAGCGCCGCATCGTCGACGCGTATCTTCCCAAGCAAACGCCGGTAAAAGTTGAGCAACTTGCTGCGCGCATTGCCGGAGCCGGCCCCGGCTGCCAAGCCTTTGCGCAACGGCTCGTCGAGGAACGCGGCGCGCTTGCGCTTCGGGCGCTGTACGGGATGCTCGATCTGTTGCGGCGTTACGAAGCCGCCGCCGTCGACCAAGCGTGCGCGTTCGCTGCGCAATCCGGCATCGGAAGCTTCAAGTTCCTGCGCACTTACCTCTCCCACCATGCAACGCCACTCAAACTGAAGAGCGAGCACCGTATCATCCCCGAGATCGAGACGTACGCTCTGCACTTCGCCACGCTAACGCAAGGAGCACCCTCATGACTAACGATGAACTGGATCGATCCTTACGGCAACTCCGCCTAGGCGGCATGGCCGATGCGCTATTGATCCGATCGCAGCAAGCGCGGGCCGAGAGCCTCGGACCGCTGGACTTCATCGGCTTGCTGGTTCACGACGAGCTGCAACGCCGCCGTGATCGGCTGATCGAGCGGCGCGTCAAAGCCGCCGGGTTTCGCGACCAGAGAACGCTCGACGCCTTCGATTGGAAGTTTAACACGCTCGATCGAGCGCTCATCTTCGAACTCGCCGGCGGCCGATTTATCGAGCAGCACGAGGATGTTTTGCTGCTTGGGAACGCCGGCGTTGGCAAGAGCCACATCGCGCAGGCGATCGGTATGGCCGCGATTCATGCCGGATTTCGCGTTCTCTATCGCGAGGCGCACGTGCTCTTCGAAGATCTGCTGCTCGCAAGTGCGACCGGAGAACGAGCGGAAGCGATCGCGACGTACAGCGAGATTCCTCTGCTCATCATTGATGACCTCGGAATGCGGAAACTGCCCGCCAACGCTGCTGAAGATTTACTTGAGATCGTCATGCGCCGTTACGAGCGCACCTCGACGGTTCTGACGTCAAACCGGCCGCTCGACGACTGGCCGAAGTTGTTCGGCGACACCCCGGCCGTTGCGGCCTTTCTCGATCGCCTGATGCATCACTCGCATCTGATCGAGATTCGCGGCAAGAGCTATCGCCTCCACGAGCACAGCCTCACCGCCCGAAACCGGAAGGCGAAGGTCACGGCCTAGCCTAACCTACGACAAACACCACTTCGCTCGGGCTGGTACACTTTGAAGTGGCCACGCCTGGTACAGTTTGAAGTGGCCGCCGGGGCTCGACGCAGGACACGCCGCCGAACGCTAACGGCGTCACGTGGAACCAGTCGGCGACGGTCGCGCTGAATAACGGCGCGACGACGATCAGCATGAACGACAACGGGCAGGCCTCAGTCACCAGCTACGGACAGTCGCTCTCCATCTCGCGCGGACAAACGCTGCAGCTCGGCAACAGTGAATCGGTCACCTACGAAGAGAACGGGTCATTGCAGGTCAACGCGCAGAACGGTTCCGGCGGGAACATCGAAACCACGCTCGCGCCCGAAGGGAAGGGCGTCAACGTTGACGTCACCGCGCACGACGTCGATCTCGGCGGCACGCTGGTCCATGGTTACGAAGACCGCCGCCCGAACCCATCACCGATTCCGAATCCGATTTCCGGACCCGTGCCGACTCCGGTTCCGATACCCAGCCCGGTTCCGGTACCCAACCCAATCTCCGGACCCGTGCCGATGCCTATGCCACCGATCCTACAGCCGTTCGATCCGCAGCCGCAGCCGCTCTCTTAGCACGGCAACCGCAGAAGCTCCGACAATCGAAGATCCCGGTGGTTCGTTGTGGGTCGCCAACTGTAACATGCCGTCGCCGGAAAGATGGCGCTGTTCATGCGCCGCGCGGATGCATCGGAGGCACAACCGTAGTAACCAAACCCGTCTCGACGTCGTAGACATGTCCGGAGACCGTGATTTTAGCGGAAATCTGAGGCGCATTGCACACACGATCGACATCGATCTTCACAGTCTTCGGCGGGTCAAGTACCGGAAGCCACGCAAGGTCGCTTTCGGTGTAGCCAGCGCGTTTCTCAAACTCATGACGAAGATCGTCGTCGGCTAAAAGCGCGCTGCCGCAGCCGGTGTGATGGATGATCGCCAGCTCGAAATATGGTCCTTCAGGAGCTTTGCTCTCGACGAGGTAGCCGATGTACGAAATATCTTGGAGGACAGCCGGCGTTACGCGGCCTCCGATGGTACGGTCGACAATCGCATCGGCGAAATCCAAGCCGAGAAATTCGAATGGATCAACCCGTGGATCGATGCACGTTAGAACATACAGCCCTCTGTGCGGCAGAAACGGAAGACGAGGCGTATTGCGCCATACTCCAGACTCCGCATATTTGCGGTTGCGCGCCAGAAGCGGATCGATGTTCGACATCAGGCCCTTTTGCTATATGGTGATTTGCGATTCAAGAGGATTCGTCCCGGCAAAGTTTACTGGTAGCACTGCAACAGATTGCGTCGGTGCGTGGAAAGCGGGAAGCGGTGCGGCGCCATCGAGCTAGTAGGGGAGCTTAGCCGGCGCTGGTACCGCTCCCGCCGTCGTCAGGTTTGTCCTCGTCCTTTTCCTTGTCGTCCTGATGGGGGCCGCCGTTCATCTTACTGGTGTCAGGCGGACCGCCGTTCATCTTGCGGCCGCCGCTGCTCCAGCTTCCCTCTGAATCAGAATTCCGGTCTTGGTCGTCCTCCTCAGGGATCGGTGTTGATGACATTCACGTCCTCCTTGGTAAAGATTGTGGCTATGACTATAAACGATCATAAGCCCCTCTCTTTAGGATTAGGTTAAGTGGCCTTCATGTCCGGCAGGTTTGCGGGCTGAGCTTTCGAGTCCCGCAATTGCCAGGCAGCGCTCCTGCGATAACGCCAAGCGCGCCTCACCGGGATCTTACTTTTTAAAAGGCTTAGGCGGGCATGCAACAGGCCGTTAGTGTCTGAGTTCGAGAGTGACGTGACTCCGCCAAACCTAGACGCTGAGTAATGTTATTCTCGCTCGATCGCTTTCCCGGGATGCAGCGGCGGAGACGATCCTTCACCGCGGCGTCGAGGGCGCGCGCCAATACTGCGAGACCATCATTGAGGCGGTACTTAGACTGCAGCATATGGGGAGGCCTCGCGACTGTCGACGCTAGATTTCGGATGAATTCTTTGGTGCTCGAGGCGCGCGCGGAGAGGTCTAGATCAACCGTCGACGATTTGCCGCAGACCAGCGACTCTGCCGACACAGACGAAATTTGCCACTCTGCCAACGACTCTGCCACAAGACCCCTATTTCGGCCGGAATGAGCGGATACGAGCAGAAATGGCGGGCGCTTTGGATGGTGTAGGCTGAGCACGAATGGATACGAACGAACGCCACCAGGTAGCAGCCAATACGAACGGGAGTGGCTTCGACTCCCACCTCTCTCAGCTAAAAAAGTGCTTGACTCGGCCTACGCACGTAGGCACGCGTGGTCCAAATCTGGTCCATATGTGGGGCGAGTCGTGACTTCTCCTGACATGTCAAATTGCAGAATTTGGCCTAAAAAGCGCGATTTTGAATTCTCAGGAAGAGTCCTGACGCTAGCAGAAGCGGTTTCGATCCCCGTTGGCGCTACCAAGCGGTGGCTTTCAGTCGTAGCGCCTCGGCAGCGCTAAAACGCCTCACAATTTTTTACTTTGCGCCGCATTTTCTCGAAGAAGCTCCAGGTAATGCTCGATGAGGTCGGGCCCATGCACTGGTGACCAGTGTCCTGAGACGATCATGTTGGTATCGAGACGGAGCGCCTCGAGCCGATGAAGAGTACGCGGGTACGCTTTTACGTCGGCTTTCGCCATGTTGCCAAGATGCTCCTTAAGGATAGAGCCGGCGTCGAGTACTCTCTCTTTGGGAAAGTAGACGAAGATGTCGCCGGCCGTGTGAGACGGGCCAATATAAAAGCAGCGAATATTACCATCCTGAAGTTGGAAATCACCAGTATGTACTTCGGTAGGCAAGACCGGCGGCTCGTCTGGATAGGAAGGATGGCCTTGACGAAAATCGGCGACCGTCGTCCGCCAAGTATTCTGCAGCAGCCTCGCGGTAATTTCGATGGCGAGTACCTTCGCCCCGATGCGCTTCCAGTAGCCGTTACCGCCGGACCATTCTGGATCTGGGGAGGTGTCGATCACTTCTGTGATGGGAAGCGGCGTAATTTGTTTGATCTGGTTTGCGACCAACTTCGCGGTTTCTGGCGTCCACGATGCACCTATAACGGTGACTTGCGAGCGACCGACGTAAACTAATGGATTAGTCAGTATGTCGAAGGCTTCGTCTTCAACTAAATAAATCGAGCCGGTGAGCCAACTGATTGACACGTTCATCAGCGCCGGATTTTCCGCACGGGCCGCGTGTAGCGGGTCGACGAGAAGTAAAGCCACAAGAGCCGCAGCCCAACGTTTCATCCGGCGGCTGTAAAGCGTAACACTCGAAAGGCCGTGCTTGCGACAAATCATTGCAGCCTTAACGCCGGCCTCGAGCTCCTTGAGAACACCGACGATCTGAGATCGCGTGAACCGGGACTTGCGCATGTGGAACTCCTTTCAAGGCCGAGCCGCGGACCACTCCGGCCGATCGGGATTAAGGCCGCGCAAACAAGGAACTCGCCGCACGGGAGACGGCCTGCGCTGCCGGCTAAAGCCCTAAAAAAGCCTTCCGCCGGTTTCCGGGCCTGCAAAGTGCAAGAAGCAGGGGGATAGATTCATCAACTGAAGTGGTTTACACGAAAATGATCAGACGCGTACAATTCTATCTAAACTATATCGGAGCGTTAAGCGCGCTGTTTCTTTTCATCTCGTTGGCGGTTCGCCCATCTGGCTGGTTCTGGCAGGCCGATGCCGGTTTGATACTCGCTTTCTTCATATACCGAATCGTCTGGCTGCCCCGCGGTCGTCCGACTCGATAAGAGCCAAGCCTTTCAAAAGAGGCCTCGCCGCGCTTCGAGATGCGTTGCGCCGCGGATCGGTGGCTAAGGCCGCCTAAAACAAGGTGGCCGGCTATTGGGCACGACTGAACAGGTGGCGCGAGCGGACATGGAGCCGTTTTCGAGTTGAAGCCTTAACGGGTGCTCTGTCACGGACTGGCCAGTTGCATGTAGTTGAACAAGATGCCAACCTCATTCAAACTCGAGACAGCCGTTCGATTGGTCCAGTCCCACATGTAGGGACCGAAGTTGAACCAAGGTTTTGCGGCACACGCGAACGTTCGCCCGTTTCCGTTGGCAAGCTCCACTCCGTTATGCCATGCCTGGATGCGTCCCGTGCCGCTCGATGAGATCAAGGCCGTGATCTTCCACGTATCGGTTGCGCCTTCGACGTAAGGCACGGTTTCGGTGCCGTTGCCGCTTTCGAGGTACCAAGTTTGGCCGTTTTGACCGCCGGCCAAGTTCTGAATGCCGAGCACCGTAACCGGCGACATACCACAGGCGTAGTCGTGTATCTGCCAAACCAGCCGCTGGGTGTACTTGCCTGCATCGATCCTCATGCGGGTAACGGTTTGGAAGCTCCAAGTATAGGTCTGACCGGCGTTTAACAGAAACACGCCAGAGCCGCCATTGCCGATTGGATTTAGCTGATTGCGCATGCAGCCGAAATTTTTCACTAATACAAAGTCTGCAGATGTGGGGGTCGGGTACGTTGCAACTCCGCATTGCCCGGTGTTTGCCGTGATAGCCGGATCGCCGATTTGCCATAAGGGCCCGATGACGCGGCCGCTCCCTGTGGTTGCATTAGGCCTAGCAGCATCGCGAGTACTTGCATTCTGTTTTCCTTATGTGCCTTAAGTCGAGAGCGAGAACACGGTGCCGTTGTCGTTTCTGCCACCCTTGGCCGTGGTGCCGTAGAGGGCGCCGTTTACGTCGATGACGCCGCTGAGCGGTTCCGCGCCGTCGTTTCCTCCCTTAAAACGGTAGAGAACCGTCTCTCGTCCTGAGGGAAGATCGAACTTGAAAACGGTGCCGCACCCGCCATAGTAGCCCTGGCAGCTCGCACCCCCGCCGGCGACCGTCGTCGAGTAGAGCGCGCCGTTCACGTACGCCAGGAGACTGTTTGGGTCTGAGCCGTCGTTGCCGCCCCTAAAGCGATAGAGAACGGTGAGTCTGCGCGACGCAATGTCAAACTTGAAGAGCGTACCGCACCCTTGTGAGAAGCACGCTGAGCTTCCGCCAGTTGCAGTCGTGCCGTAGAGCGTGCCGTTCACGTCGAGTATATTGTTGGGACGTCCGCTGCCATTAGCTCCTTTAAAGCGATAGACGACACGGTAGCCATCCCCCGACGGGCGAGTTTTAAAGATCGTCCCACAACCGTTTAGAGCGCTGTCGCCACCGCAGTTCTGCAATCCGCCTGCGACGGTTGTGCCATACAACATGCCGTGCAGATCGATCAGACCATACGAGGCAGGGAAGTAGCCGTCTTTGCCGCCCTGAAAGTTGTAAAGAATGCGCTTTTTACTCGATGAAACGTTCACTTTGTATAGAGTACCGCATCCGACGAGGCCGCTCGTGAAGTAACACGTTCCGCTGCCGCCCAAGCTTGTCGCTCCGTAAAGCGTGCCTTTTAGGTCGAGAAGGGCGGTCGCGGGGTGCTCCCCGTCCTGCAAAGAGGCAAAGCTGTAGAGAACGTTATATGACGCGCCGGACGGATCCATCGCGAAGACGGTTCCGCAGCCGTAACCGGATCTGTCGCAGTTCAAGTCTCCGCCGCCTCCTGTTGTCCCGTAAAGTTGGCCATTCGCGTAGGTCAGCGTTAACGGCCCGGCCCCGCCCGTGCCACTATCCGGGTAACGGTGGAGAATATCGTATCCCGAACCGGATGTATCGATCGAGAAGATGGTCCCGCAGCCGCCCCTACCGGAGGAGATGCAGTTGAAGCCGCCGCCGACGAGCGTTGTTCCAAACAGTGTGCCGTTCACGTCGGTCAGCGCGCTTTGGGGACTGGAGCCGTCCATCCCGCCCTTAAACCGGTACAGTACATTTTCGCTGTGCGCGGCTGGCTTGCCGGGCGCTACCCTCTGCGCTGGAGCCGACGGCCTTTCAGCCGACGGTACAACCGCGGTAAGCGAGGAGAAACTGTTACTGCCGCATGCAGCTAAAAGTGCACAGCAAAGAATTGTGCATGCGCGCATTCCTAAATGCTTCATCATTGTCGCCTCCGAAAAACGTAAGTACCGCGTCTCTAAGTACCTGCACGGTCGCCCGCCATATTAAGCGGGCATTCCTCGATTCTAGCACCAATCACGCGACATCGGAAGCGAAGTCGATCCATCTCCTGCGGATCGACATCGACAATATGGGACTTAAGTACCGCCTCTTGGTACTTCGTGCCTACAATTTCGTCGCTGTTTCAACGGCCTCGTCTTCGGTCATTTTCGCGCTGCAGCACAGCTTACGATTAGAGTGATAATGTTAGAAATGCCGTGCATGTAGCACCTGAGGGCGGTTGCACGCGACGCTCGGCAACTCGACCAACTGGCGGGACTGGCACAAGCGTTCGGCATCCGGCGGCACGTAAAGAGCTGCAGGGCAAGCGCGTCGCCTACGCTGCCGCGGCGGCGTTCTGTCGGAGCGGCTGTCGCGCGCGAATGCGCTATCTCGCCCTGCATGTAAAGGACTAACCGAAGGCGAAGGAGCCGCTATTCGCACGCCTATTGCTAGACGCGCGGTAAGCCCGTTTGACCGAAAGGAATATCATGCGTACACTTCTCGCTCTTGGCGCGCTCGCAGCCCTCGCTGCCTGCGCTGGCGCACCAACCTCGCCAACGTTCCCATCGTCGACATCGACGCTCCAACAGCAGGCGGCGCCGCTCGCTGTCACCTGCAGGTACAAGCGGTTCTTCGTGGACAAGAGCCTGCTGCGCGCTGATAAGGTCGGCGCGATCGTACACGCCTACCGCCCTAACGAATACGTGAGCTTTGCAGTGTGGAACCATCTGCACGAGTCGTCGGTCAACGTGTCGCCCTCCAACGACAAGTCCGCACAAATCACCGTAGCGCCGATGACGCAGACCAAAATCATGAAGCTCGCGTCGCCCGTAAAATCCTTCGTCGTGCAGAAGGTGACGCGCGGGGTGGACTCCGGCTCCGGCGTTGAGTTGAACGGCACGGTCTGTCCACAAAGCTAAAAGAAACGCAGTGAACCGGCCGCTTCAATTTGTCGCAAGACTTCTTGAAGTCGGTCGGTCACTCGGCTCTCGGCTACGTCCCGCCGGCAGAGTCTGAGGCGGCGCAGCTGGAACAACCTATTGTACCCAACCCAGCTTAACTCTTTGTCTCGCACAAGGTCGCAGGACAGGTCACCGTACTCGCCTGCAGCCAGCTAAAAAACCGCGATATGGTACTGACCGATACCGGCGGAAACACGGACCCAATGACAGCCTATTTTGGTGCGCTGAGCATCTTTCTTTTGATTACAATGGTGCTGGCGCGTGTGGCGATGTTGAGCAGACAAGGCGTGAGCGCGTTGAAATTTGGCGCGACCGATAAGACCGACTTCCTGATCCCACCGTTTGTGTTCCTGTACCTTTATCTTATATTTTCCAACGCGTTCAACTGGCCGAGGGTCATTCGCTCCGAACTCTTCGTTTCTACGTGGCAATCATGGTTTGGCGTGGCGGTGTGCGCGCTTGCACTCATAGTGATGTTTGCGAGTCTGATTTCCTTTGGGAAGAGCTTTCGGGTCGGCATTGATACTGGTCGACCAGGCAAGCTCGCGACATCGGGAATCTTCGGCGTTACACGTAATCCGATTTATGTCGCGTTCGCGTTCGCTCTGTTCGGCGAGTTCTTGATAGCGCCGAATTGGCTGCTATTCTCCTACCTAGTTGCTGGAGCCGCGTTAATGCATCGCCAGGTATTACGCGAAGAATCTTACTTGCGGCAGCAGTATGGCGCGGAATATGAAACGTATTGCGCGCGCGTGAGACGGTATCTGTGAGCCGGCAGGGTACTTCTAAATCGTTACTTTACCAACTGGAGTCGAACCTGTGACCGAGATCCCTGCCGCTCTCGTCGATTACCGGAAACTCCCGTCCTGTACGGGCTTTCGCGTTGGACTGACCTCACCAAAACTGGACACCGAGTGATGTCATTCTCGCCTGCCGTGCTCCCGCCACGGTGCCGGTGAGAGATGGCCCACGCTCGGGCGACGTCGGTTGTTATCGTTCTCGATCCACGTGTAGAAGTAGCTTCTAAGAGCATGTTGGTTGGCGGCGTGACAAAGACGAGGGGGCACCGATCGGGACCGTCGCCGCTGAGGTCTACGCTGCAGTGCTCCCCGACGAAACACTCGGTTCGGCTTGCGCGGGTCGGCAAGTGATCGCGCGCCGTACTTGCGAAGCGTTCGTTTCCAAATGCGGATCGTAAGACTCTACGCGACTTTGTACGAGCCATGGCATTCCTTTCGGAAGGGGTCCCCAGCTTGACTTCCCGTTTCCGATTTGGGGTTCATAGCCCATCATCATTAATACGGAAGTAACGCTCACGCGAGGCGTAAACCAAAAACAACGAAGGCCAGCAGCAGATCCCGACGCGAGGCCCCCGCGACTCAGCATTAATTCCTTCATGGTAGAGTCGGTGCGCGTCTTGGAAGCGCCACCTAAAAAGCTGGACTAAATCGTTGAGGCCGCACCGCAGCATCACGCCCTCGCACCCTTTCGTCGCAGTGCAAGGGCCGCGCCCATGAAACAAAACGCGGCCCCAATTCCCTCCGTGGTGTGCGGAGGAAAAACCATCTAGTGCGAGATGAGACTATTAGAATGACATTACAGGTCTGCGTCGCATCCGGCGGTTGCTGCAACGCAAAGGTTTGTGAGAGCTCCGGAGTGGTAAAGAAAACGCATGACAGACGAGGGCCTACGGTCCCACGTTGACGGCTTAGTCGTCGTGAAACTCGTGGATGGTCGCGAAGTCCTCGGGAAACTCTGGCAGCTGCGCCTCTCCCAAGCTGCCTATGCGATCGAGCAGCCCGCGTCGGCACTCAAGCAGGGCCGTAGGTGGGTAGGCATACGGGACGCATCCGAAGTCGAATGGGTGCGCACGCTCACGGCACCACAGTACATGATTGATTGACGGCTTTGCGCAAAACTACCCGGCACTTGCTGAGACCACTGAATGAAAGGGTAACCCCTGAGCGATACAAAGGACAAGATCGACGCCATATACGAGCTGCGTGACGCGGCCGAAGAAAAAGCGTTGGCTGAGAAAGCCGTCGACGACGACCCGTGTTGGAAAAACCGCGATGATCTACTCGACAAACAGCTCAAGCTAAATTCGAAGACCACAACCGCGATCAGAGCCTGCCATGAGTGTGGGCGCGAACACTTGCCGAACGCGCCGCACGTTAGCTAGCCGATCGAACGAACCGCCTCGAGCGCTTCGTTCAGCGTCTTGTGCCGTGAGGCAACGTCCGAGTACCAACACCAACGGCGGTTGACGGCCGCCCGCTTTGCCAACCCCCTTGCCGCGCGCCGACGATCAAAGCAAAGCGACCGAAGCGAAACGTATTCATGGCGTCTCCCAAAGCGCGAGAAGTGGGGTTTACACGCCGCCTCCTTTCGGCGTCAGCCCGCTGGGAAACTTCCCGATAATGCTTTGTTATCGGTAACTCCCGGGAGCGCCGTTTGCGTCGATCGTGCCGCCTCCTAAATGGCGCCGCCCTTTCTAGCCGACAGCGGGACTGTCTCTACGTGCATACCACAGCGCTGCTCGAAGAAATCCACCATTTTTCGCCCGTGAAAGTTAACCGTAGCGGTGCCGCGATCACCACTGCCTATCGCATAGACCACCGGCCAAACCCATCACAGATTCCGCGCGCGTGAAACTCGCGCGTTTTTGTTATTTGGTGTAATTTTGAGACCGCGGAAGCATAAAATGTGAATGGCCCGAAAGACCGATGAAGACGCCACTCGTGTTCGAAAGACGCACCGGTCATTCGTCCTCGGGATGCGAAACGCACAAACTGGAGAGAGATGTTGAGAAAGATCATTGCAATCACGCAAGTCACGTTGGACGGCGTCATGCAGTCGCCCGGTGGCCGTGAGGAGGATCCGAGGAACGGGTTCACCCACGGAGGCTGGGCCATGTCCTTCTTGGACGACGCCGGTTACCAGGCCGTTTGCGAGACTATCGCCGGTGAGTTCGACATGCTCTTGGGACGCCGGACCTACGAGATCTTCGCCTCCCACTGGCCGAACCAGCGCGACAACCCGATTGGGAAGGCGTTCAACAAGGCGACGAAATACGTCGTCACGCGCAGCCCGGACCGGCTCGACTGGGAGAACTCGCAGCACATAGGCGGTGATGTCGTGGACGAGGTCCGTGAGCTCAAGGCATCTGATGGGCCGGTGTTGCACGTTTGGGGCAGCAGCGAATTGCTGCAGACGCTAATCGCCGCGGAACTCGTTGACGAATATCGCATCTGGGTCTTCCCGTTGGTGCTCGGCGAAGGAAAGCGGCTGTTCGAAAATGGCGTTCCGCCACGTGGTCTCTCTCTGGTTGCTACACTGAGCACGCCAAGTGGCGTCCTCCTCAACACCTACCGGCCCGCCGGGCCTCTTCCGCTGGAGCTCAGTTAATGCGTTAAACTTAACGCACCGCCCGCAGCGTTTTAGCTACCAGCTGAAGACGACTAGCCCGTCACCCGTCGCATTTTTCCAACCTGCCCAAGTTCGGAAGTCCGCAACGCTGGATTTGGCCCAAGACGATCCGCCGCCGCCTGCGCCGCCGGGACCTCCATCTATACTTGCGTATTCGGCCGCGCCACCACCACCGCCGCCGCCGCCGTAGTAGCCTCCGCCTCCTCCAGCGCCGGGGCAGCCGTTCGCATAACCGCAGTCGCAGGTTCCGCTGTAGTAAGAGCATCCACCGCTCCCGCCGCTCCCACCAATTCCGAATGTTCCGGACGTGCCAGGCTGTCCGGGCTGGTAGCTCTGGAAACCGCCCGCACCTCCCGCGCCGCCCTGACTCTGCGTGCCGCCCTTGCCTCCGCCGCCACCAATGCAAGAAGAACCACGATAACAGTAGCTCCCGCCAATTCCGCCGATCTCGCCACCGCCGCGACCGCCGACTTGAAACCGACTGCTGCCTTCGCCACCGCCGCCGGCCGCGACGAGAATCCGGTCACGCAGCGTATCGCTGCCCGCTCGCACATCCGAGGCGCCTCCGCCACCGTAGCTAGCGCCGCCGCGTGTCCCTCCAGGCCCCGCGTTTCCACCGCCGTTAAAGCCGCCTGCTGCGCCGTTCCCTTGACCGCCGACAAACACGTACACTATCTCACCAGGTCGCACGCGAATGATTCCGTGGACGCGACCACCGCGGCCAAAGAACTCGCCGCCTCCGGCCGCCCCGCGTGCGACGACGCTGATTTGCCTGACCCCATTAGGAACCAGGAATGTCTGTTCGCGACCAGTGTAGCGGAACGTCTTGGCACCCATCGCCGCGCGATCGACCGCGGCTGCGCTACTAGGCCCTCCTACCGGGACCGACGATCCGCCGCATGCTGACAGCAAGGCCGCCGCACCAACGATCAAAACAAGGCGACCCGAAAGGGGCGTATTCATAGGCGTCTCCTGAAGTCCCGACGATGGGGCTTACACTCGCCGCTTACTTTGCGCTCGCGTTCGCGCTTCCCGCCCAAGCGATTTTGCTTACGGCGTAAGAGTCGTAGATGCGCTTGTGCGCAGGGGCAACGCGGGCAGGCGATGAACCGTGCGGCCTTGCCCGTCAGCGATTCCCAACCGACTCTACCAAATCGGAAGGAACAAGCTGCATGATAGGTCGCACAAACTCGAGCGCCCTATCGTTGTTGCACGAGCCTTCGCCGAGATGAGCGCGTTCGACTACCTAACGATCCTCATCTCCATCGTGCTGGGGCTTGCGATCGCAAACGTTCTGGCGCGGCTTGCGACGGTGATCACCGCGCGCGAGCGGACCGACTTTTATTGGCCGCCGATAGCGTGGGCGGTGTGGCTTTTCTTTATTTCCGTCCAGCACTGGTGGGCCGAATGGAGCGTTCGTCACACGCCACAATGGAACTTCGGCACGTTTTGGCTTCAGCTGCTCATTCCGGTTGACTTATTCTTGCTTTCCGCCCTCGTGCTTCCCGACCGAGAAGAGGGCGGTACGCTCGATCTCGGCTATTGGTACTTTCGGAATCGGCGGTGGTTCTTCGGATTCATGTTCTTCTTGCCGGCGCTGAGCATTGCCGAAGAGGTTGCAAGAACCGGCCGCATGCACTCGATGCTGAATTTGGCATTCTTGCTCGCTTTTGAGGTCGCGATAATAGCCGCGTACCTCCTGCGATCGCGCAGAGCGCAGGAGGCAATCGCGGCACAAGCGATGGTTTTGACGGTGCTGTATGTGGTTTTGCTCTTTTTTCAGTTGCCGAGCTGAGCTCCGCTACTGCTCGAGCACCTAAACGTTGTTATGGTTGTCTGAAGCGGTGGACTACGACTTCGCGTTGAAGCCGATGCAATATCCGTGGGGGGAAATGGATCCGTCGACGATCTTGCACGTGCCATCGGAGTTTGCGTCCGAACCGGGAATAAAAAAGTTACACCCGGAGCACTGCATGCTTCCGTTTGGCGAGCTTTGATAGTGCATCGCTGCCTGCGATGATTTCTGGCTGTCGGCCAGGGCCTCGGTCGTCAGCAGGCTCGCGAGCGCCGGCAGGGCGAGCGTGATCCCGAGGAACGTTCGGCGCGTTACGGGTTGAAATGTTTTGGCCATGTCGTCAACCTCCAGCGTTGAGAGTCCCCGCCATGGTGCCGCCAACTGGTAAAGAAAGCATGAAGAGGCGGCGCGCCGAAGTCGAGGCGGATGAGCGAATCCTTGGTTTCACGTCACGCTATGGGTATTTGTGCGGCAGCTGCAATCTTGTCGGGCTGCACCGCCTCGCAATCTCCGGGCGGCGCGCCTGCGGGAGCGCTTCCGTTCGAGCGGCAAGGTGCCGTTTCCACCAAGAGGGC
The DNA here is from genome assembly GCA_963748875.1 of Vulcanimicrobiota bacterium. Taxonomy (GTDB): domain Bacteria; phylum Vulcanimicrobiota; class Vulcanimicrobiia; order Vulcanimicrobiales; family Vulcanimicrobiaceae; genus Cybelea. The sequence goes on along the minus strand of CAVVKC010000001.1, from coordinate 1,807,490 downwards.
CGAGCAAGTGCTGTACAGTTTCAGCGGCGGCAACGACGGTGGAGATGCGGCCAGCGGGCTGGTCATCCGCGGTGGAAACCTTTACGGCACGACCGTCGTCGGCGGAACCTACGCGTGCGGCACGATCTTCAAGCTCGCACCGAAAAAGAGCGTACCGTGGCACGAGAGCGTGCTTTATAGCTTCGACTGCTACGGCACGGGAAAGACTCCGTACGGAGGAGTGACGTTCGACCGCAAAAGTAATCTCTACGGATCGACGGTTTCAGGTGGATCGGGGGGTTCTTGCGGCAGCAGCGGCTGCGGCGTCGTTTTTCAGCTCACCGCTCAGGCGGCCGAGAACGTCCTACATAGTTTTACCGGCGGAAACGACGGGTTTGGACCCGGCGGCAGTCTCGCCATCGATTCGACCGGGCACTTGTATGGAACCACGCCCGATGGCGGCACCAATGCCGAAGGCACCGTCTACGAGATATCTCGCGCCCGACGGACATGGCACGAAAGCGTCATTCACGCTTTTACCGGAGGAAAGGACGGCGGAGTCGGATCGCTCGGGACTCTGCTGGTCGATTCCAGCGGCGATCTCTACGGCGTTACGGAGATTGGAGGTGCGCACAGCGCGGGAACCGTCTTTAAGATGACGCGGACTTTGAAGAACCGGTGGAACTTGAAAACGCTCTACGCATTCAAGGGCACTCCGGATGCCGCTTCTCCTTACGGCGGCTTGATCCAAGATGCATCGGGAAATCTCTACGGCACGACGTACTACGGCGGCGCGCACGGCTTCGGTTCGGTCTTCGAACTGGTCGCTAGTGCTCGAGGGAAGTATCACGATCGCGTGCTGTATAGCTTCCGGGGAGGCAGCGATGGAAGCTCGCCGACGAGCACCCTGATCGCGGGAGCATCCGGACGTCTGTACGGCACGACGTCGGCAGGCGGCGGATCGTGCGACTGCGGGACGATCTTCGACCTCGACGCTACGTCCGGAAGCGAAACCGTCTTGCATAGTTTCGGCAGCAGCGGCGACGGCGCGTATCCATATTACGGACTCACGCAAGATTCCGGCGGCCACCTCTACGGCACGACCGTCCAGGGCGGGACCTTCAATCAGGGCGCGGTTTTCGAGTTGACGCCGTAGCGCGCGCGAATCTGCAAGGCAAAGTAGACGACGACGCCCGCTACTTCAACTCCGATCCCGTAGAGCGTATCGCGCGGATAGATCAAGAACTCGGCCGAAAAGATGGCGATCAGTACCACGATAAAGAACAGCGTCGTTATCGGATGGCCGGGGACCGTGGTGGTGGGTCTACGCAGCGCCGCGTCCCGGCGGCGAAAAACGAAGAGTGCCCCCGCGCCCAAGAAAATGAAGAGCCATTGCGGCGCGACCACCCAGTTGATGATTTGCTCGTACGTTCCGCTCAGCGCGATGATCGAAGCCATAAACGCCTGAAGCAAGATCGCCACGACCGGCACGTGAGTGGACGAGCTGATCCACGCCACCGGTTTGAAGAATAATCCGTCGGCTGCCATTTGGTAGAAGATACGCGGATAGGCGAGCATGCACGTGCTCAAGTATCCAAGCGTAGACAAGGCGATCGCGAGTGCGATGAACCGTCCCCCGGCGTTGCCGGCCACCGCACGCATCGTGTCGGCCGCCGGCGACGCCGTGCCGGCCAGGCCGGCGGCGCCGAGAACGTGCAAATATCCCGCGTTCACGAGAACGTAAACGCCGACCACGATGCTGATTCCCAGCAGTAAACCGCGTGGAATCGTGCGCTGCGGCTCCAACGTTTCGGCGGTCACGAAGCTTGCGCCCTGAAATCCGGCATAGGTGAAGAGAACGGGCAGCATCGCCACACCGATCGCCGCAATTAGCGCCATCGGATGATCGAACGGCTGTGCAGCTGCGTGCGCCTGCGCGTGCGAACTCGCGGCCAGAGACGCGACGATCAGCGCGCCGATAGCACCGATCTTCAGAACGACGATGAGATTCTGCCAGTTTCCTCCCTGTCGCACGCCCAGCAAATTGATGCTCGCTAACGCCGCGAGCGTAAGGACGGCGACGAGCCGCGGGTCCAAGGTCACGCCGGTTAGCGGTGCGAGATAACCGGCGAAGAGCACGGCCGCCGCCGCGTTTGAGCCCGTTCCCGAGATCAGCAGCAACGTCCACCCAAAAAGAAAGGCCACCATCGGATGGTAGGCATCGCGAAGATAGCCGTAGAGACCGCCATCCAGCGGACGGCGCGCGGCGAGCTCGGCAAAAATAAAAGCCCCGATGAGCGCGATAACGCCGCCGATCAGCCAGCAGCCCAAGACGAGCGCAGGCAGATGCGCTCGCTGCGCCACGACGGCGGGCGTTCTGAATATGCCCGAACCGATGACCGCACCGACCGTGATAAGCGTCAGATCGAACGAATTCAACCGCCGCAGTAAGTGCGGCTTTTGCAATCTCTCGACGGCCATGAACGCGGCTCCGGTTCGACGGTGGCTCGCAAACCCCTCACGCTGACGAGCGCATGCCCGACGGCAGGACAACGCCGAATCTTATGCTAAGCGCATGCAAAACGGGGATTTTGTATGAACGAGCCGCGTCGTCTTTTCCTGGCTGCCGTCACTTCTCTCGGTTTGACGGCCTGCACTCACAGCAATTTCATGCCGAATGTCATTCAGCTAAACCCCAACGGGACGGCCGCAAACCCCGCCAAACAATCGATCGCGTCGTCGTTTACGTTGATGGCGGTCGAGGACGGATATACGGGCCAGTTCACCGCCGATACGGTCGCTGGAAACTGCTGGGTCGTTCAGACGCCGGTCTCGACGCAGGGAGCTTGGATCGTCGTACCTCAGGGACTCAGCTGCAGCAAACACGAGACCGACAAGATCCTAGTCAAAGACACCAACGGTAATTCGGCCGTCACGTACATTCGCGGCACGGGAACTCAGTAAGCGGCGACGTCTGCGATGGCCTGAGCGAAGGCTTTCGGGTCTTCTTGCGGCACGTTGTGACCGATGCCGTTGAAAATCCGGTGCGAATACTTGCCCGAGAATTTGTCCCTGTAGGCGGTTCCACTCTTCGCCGCGCCGTCGAAATCGCTCGCGATCGTGATCGTCGGGACCGCGATGACCGGAGCCGCGAAGAGCTTATTCTCTAAGTCGTCGTACTTGGGGTCACCTTTAGCAAGGCCGAGCCGCCAGCGGTAGTTGTGAATTACGATCGCCACGTGCGCCGGATTGCTGAACGCTGCGGCGGTTCGCTCGTACGTCGCGTCGCTGAACTGCCACTTCGGCGAGACGATCGTCCAGATGAGCTTATTGAAATCGTCCCGGTACTTGCTGTAGCCAAGAACGCCGCGCTCGGTGGAAAAGTAATATTGGTACCACCATCCGAGCTCGCCTTTCGGCGGCAATGGCTGCTGCTGCGCCTTCACGTTTGTGATCAGGTAGCCGCTTACCAACACGACCGCCTTGCAGCGCCCGGGCCAGAGCGCCGCCACGATTGCAGCCGTACGCGATCCCCAGTCGAAGCCGCCGATGATCGCCTGTTTGATCTTGAGAGCATCCATGAGGTTGATGACGTCGACTGCGACGACGGATTGTTGCCCGTTGCGAAAGGTCGAACTCGAGAGAAAGGTCGTCGTACCATAGCCACGCAGATAGGGAACGATAACCCTGTAGCCGGCCGAAGCCAACAACGGAGCAACGTCAACATAACTGTGGATGTCGTAGGGCCAGCCGTGGAGCAAAATCACCGCGGGCCCGCCGGCGGGACCGGTTTCTGCGTATCCGATGTCCAGAACGCCCGCTTCAACGTGCTTTAGCGTGGTAAACGAGGTGTGGGTCCCCGGTGCGATCGCAGGCAACGACTTCGCGCCGGATTGCGCTTGGGCGGGACCAAGCATTCCGAGTTCCGCGGCGGCAACGGTCATCGCCGCCGCGCCAAAGAAACGCCGCCGATCGAGACGGAAATTGTCCGGCATCTGCAGCCATGCCTCCTCTTGACGATCGAGCAAATGATACTCGCGCCAATATATTTTAAGCCGGAGAGACTAAACCTGCGCCAAACCGCTCGCCTCTTAGCACGTGCGAGGCCTCGGCCGCTTCCGAACGGTCTAGTTAGCTGCAGCCTTTACGGACCCTGCGCGAGGCTGAGCGCGAGACCGCGAAGATGGCTGCGGCCCGCCGGAATCTTCTTGGACGGTTTACCTCCGCCCGGATATTCGTAGAAGAGCACGTTTGAGAGCAGTTGATTCCTTGATGGATACATGTTCGGCGCGATAAGCCTCGCGCCGTCGATAACAAACTGGGTGCCGTAGGTGGCGGGATTCCCGAGCGAGACCGCGCCGACACTCTTGCCGCTCATGCCGCTCACCGCAAATCGGTAAATCACCGGTTTCGCGGCATCGCCGATCGCCAAGTGCTTTCCGTCCCACGCTATCCCCCCGGGCTGGCTGATGAACTGATCGAGCGTAATGATCTTGAACTTCTTACTTCCCTTCGGTAGCTCGCTCAGCACAAACTCGTAGCCTACGCCGCCGTTTCCACCGTCGGCGAAGAGGTTTCCCTTGTCGTCGTACGCGCAGTAGTTGAATCGCGTGATCGTCGGAGTATCGTACGGTACCGGATTGCCGCGAGCCGCTTTGAAGATCCAGACGGCGCCATCGAACCCCTCGGTGACCGCTAAGTCTCCGTTGGTCGGGTCGACCGCGCAAGCGCTACCGTTGACGCCTTTGAGCACGCGCAGCGGCTGCGTTCCCCCGTGCGCGTACTCGACCATGGCGGCGTGGCTCGGATCGGGAATCCAAACATTTTGCGCCTTGTCGACGCAATCGCTGCCCGCCTTTGTCAAACCCTTGAGGGTACTTACAAGCTTACCTTCCGGATAGGTGTACACGCTGACGGCGCGGGTCCCCGCAAGGTAGATCAAGTCTTGCCCTCGCGACGTCGTCAAAAACCTCGCTCCGTTCGAGGTGAGGCTGGGTATTTGAGAGCCGCCGCAACCTGCAAGCGCGAACAGCACAGCGGAAATGGCAAACCCCAAACGGGTAAGATGTGACGTGTTCGATTGCTCCATTTTCCTTGAACGCCTCGCTCTTTTCGGGTGTGACTCGAATCGCGCCCCGTGTGACGAAAGGGTTACCCCTCGAATTTTGGGCGGCGATGGTGAAGAAACTCTGAAAGAGAGCGCGCGGACCGCACGTCGCGTGCCCGCTTGCCTTGCTACCGACCTTGCAAGAGTTGACTTGACTCACAGATTCATTGGTGGTATTAGTGGCGGGCTACATAAAGGAGCGTAAGAATGAAGCTTTCGTTTGCCACGATAACGGCAATTGGTGCCGTTCTACTTTCCGGCTGCGGCGGCAGCATCGGTGCTACCTCACCGCAGGCCGCTTCCGCTCCGCTCGCCTCGCTGACGTCGCCCGCTCACGCCAAGCTGCCCGCTGGGGTCGAGCCTGCCGACGCCGCTGCAGCGGCCTACTGCCAGAAAACCCACGGTGAAATCGTAGTTCGACACCCCGTCTACGGCAGCAATGGATCGAAGCTGCTTTTCCTCGCCGGAAAAAGAAGCTTCTGCACCTATACCAGCAAGAAAGATGGCTCGCAGATAAGCATTCTGCTGAGCACGCTGTACACCACCAAGCCGACGTTGGCCGCCCTCGCCTACATTCTTAAGCCGCCGCCGTCGGGATCGTGCAACGGCAACCCGGCCTCGTGCTATTGCTCGTATCTCGGGGGCTCGGATCAGTTCGGCGGCACCACCGGTGCCGGCGGAGGCTGGTACAACCAGAACTCGAGCGATCAAACGCTCGAGGCTTGCATCTTCCCCGACATGTCGTCAATCGATTCGTGGGGCTTGACCTATCACTCGAACGGGATCATTCGTGGCACCAACCTGAAGAAGGTGATGCGGTATAAGTATCCCGGCTGAACTGCAGGGCTGTTTCTCTTAATAGCAAGGAAAGAATCCCCTCCGCCGAATTAAGCTTCGAAAATCGTGAGTGAAAGAGTTGCTGGGATAAATGAGAGCCTGCCGCCCTCCGGCACCGGCTGCGTCGAGTGCTTAGCGGAGGATAGCTGGTGGTTCCATCTGCGCAGATGTGCCGAGTGCGGTCACATCGGCTGTTGCGATCAATCCTTGGGAAAACACGCGACGAAGCACTTCCGTGCTACGGGTCATCCGATCATCGCGAGTTTCGAGCCCGGAGAGGCGTGGTTCTATAGCTACGATACCGGCGATTTCATGGAGGGCCGGCGGTTGGCGCCGCCCCGATCGCATCCCAAAGATCAACCCGTTCCTGGCCCGCAGGGCAAAGTTCCGGCGGATTGGGAGTCGAGGCTGGCCTAAAACTGCTTTAGCGCCGAAGGGGTCCGTTGCGGAGCCGGCGGGGGTTATAGCTGCTGCGGTGCCATCGGGGCGGGCGTAAGTTTTCGGGCGAGAATGCACGAATCAACGGGTTGACGTGAACAGAGATCTAGTTGCGGCTCTCAGCGCCGCTGTTTTTTTCGTCGCGTCGCTGTGCGGCTGCACGCGCGGCGGCGTGCGCGCGGGCTCTCCGCACATTCTGAGAATCGCTTACGCGGGTGATCCGGCGTCGCTCGTTCCGCTCGTTGCGATCGACCAAGAGATTATCGCGCTCGACACCCTCTTCTGCCAAACCCTCGTCGGTCTCTCCGCCGATAATCGCGACGTTCCAATTCTCGTTACGCGCATCCCGTCACGTAGGAATGGCGACATCTCCCCGGATGGAACGAAAATCATGTATCATCTGCGCCCGGATGCGCGCTTTGCCGACGGCGTTCCCTTGACCTCGGCCGACGTCGCGTTCACTTACCGGGCCATTTTCGATCCTCGCAATCGTTCGACGTCGGTCGAGCCGTATCGCCGCATCGTCTCCCTACGCACACCGGACGCACGCACGGTCGTGATCCGATTGCGCCAACCATGGAACGCCGCGGTCCGCGTGCTCTTCGCGCAGGCCGACTACGTCTACGGCATTCTGCCGAAGCATGCTTTTTCGGATACCCAAGTCGTCGGTACCGCGTGGGAAAATGCTCCGTTCTGCACCGGGCCGTTTCGCGTCAAATCGTGGCTTCGAGGCGATCGCATCATCCTGGAACCGAATCCGTACTACCGGCCGCGGCCAAAGCTCGAACAAATCGTCTTGAAGATCGTTCCGAACCTAAACTCCAACTTCGTTGCGCTCCAGTCGGGCGCAGTTGACGTCGGAACGTTGACCGCCGAGAACGTCTCGCAGGCGGAGCGCGTTCCGGGTCTTCGCGTTCGAAGGTTTCCCGAGAACGCGACTCACCTGCTCTACCTTCAGACGCAGACGGTACCGACGCGCGACGTTCGAGTACGACAAGCGATCGCCGACGCGCTCGACTATTCCGCGCTGGCCGCTGCGTGGCGCAACGAATACCGGGGCGCCGGGTCGTTTCTTCCACCTCCGATCGTCCACTGGGATAGCGTTGCGATCCCGCCGTACAACCACAACGCCGGCGGTGCAAAGCAAAAGCTCGACGCCGCCGGCTGGCGCATGCGACAGGGCGTCCGCTACAAGGACGGCGCTGCGTTGGCCGGCCTGATCGGCGTGAACTCGGAGGATCCGATCAACGTCCGGATCGCGACACTCGTGCAACAGCAGCTCGCGGTAATCGGCATGCAACTCTCGATAAAGGCCAATCCCGTCCGCGTCTGGTTCAGTCCCGACGGTTTGTTGCGCAACGGGAAGGCGACGCTCGTCGGCGAGACGTGGGTTGGAGGCGGCGACCCCGAACAATCTTTAAATTTCCGCTGCGTGCAGGCCGTCAAAGGCGACGAGAATCACTCATTCTACTGCTCCAAGCGGTTCGAAACGCTCTTTGACGATCAAACGCGCACGCAGAGTCAGGCGCAGCGCGATCGCGACTTCAACGCGATCCAGCTCCTCATCCATCATGACGTTCCCGTAATCCCGCTCTACTACGAAGACCGGCTTATCGGTCTGAGCGATCGTGTCACCGGCTACAGGCTGAACATGCTGTGGATTCCGGTCGACGCCGAAAACTGGGACACGCACTAGCGAACGGCAAAACCCGGGTAGCGAAGCTAGAGGAGCGCCCGGTCGCTTGCACATTCGAAGTCGAGTGCTACCATCGTGCGTGAGGAGGAATTCTAATATGCGTCGTTTCTTGTTGACCGCGCTGCTCGCGGCGCTCCCGATTGCCGTGGCCGCGGCGACTCTCGTACCCTCAGCGATCCTCGCAAGCCCGTCGACCTATGACGGCCAGACTGTTACGGTATCGGGAACGGTATCTAATTTCATGTCCAAGAGCACTGCAATGGGTCAGTTCTCCGGCTTTCAACTCTGCGACAGCAAGTGCATCAACGTGATCGATAAGACGAATCAAACGCACGCCAACGGCTCGACGGCAACCCTCACCGGCACGTTTCACTCGTCGTTCAAAGCACCTCACAAGACTTGGAGCAACGCGCTGACGATCGGCATGTAGCCGTCGCACCGTATTCGAATGTGGCGAACAGGGCCGGCCTGCAACGCCGGCCCTGTTCTTGGAAACGCGTACTTTAGGGACCGAGAGCTACGCCGATCGGGACTGCCAAGTACGATCCCGTCACGACTTGCTTTGGCGTCTGCTGCCCTTTCGACGCATCGAAGACGAAGACCGACGGCGGTCCGTTGACGTTAGATCCGCTCGTCGAATAGAGCACCGATCCGCCTAGCGCCACGCCGACTGGGCCCTTCAACGGGGGATTCTGCGAGGAGATGGTGCGATGCGGATGGCTCTTGCCACTGGCGGTGCGAGAGTACTCGAGGATGTTGTTGTCGCCCGCGTTGGCGACATACAGTGCGCCCGTCTGGTTATTGAAATCCATGCCGGTCGGCGTGTTTTGCTGACCCGTTCCGACGATCGCTCGCACCAGCGTCGGCTTCGTGACGGGTGTCGAAAACTCGCTGATTTCGTTCGTGTCCGAAACGTAGAGATTGCCGGAAGCGTCAACGGCCACGCCGTTGATGTCCGAATGACCGTCGGGCAGCGCGATTCGCTGCAGCGTGCTCGCGTTACCCTGGGCGCCAGGGGCGTAGACGGCTACGTAGCCGTTCGTGAAGCCTCCGACGAACTCGTGACCGGCGCCATCAACTGCAACGCAGCTCGGTACGAAAGGAAGCGTCAACTCTCGCCGCGGTTGGTCGTACCCTGTGGCGTGTCTGGCGTAGACGAACAGCGACTCGGCATCTTCATCGGTGACGAAGAGGCCGCCATGGCCAATCGCGATCGGGCCGGGATTGTACGATAGAACGAGCGACGAGCCGGCTGGAGTTACGACCGAACCGTCAGCATTGCGCGCAAAGCGGAAAATCGACTTGCCGAACCAATCGCTAACATATAATGCGCTTGAGGCGCTCTGTTGCCGCTCCAACGATTTTAGGAGCGACGGCGACTGCAGCGGCGAGGTTGCGGCGTTTGGTAACGAGGAATTTGCAGTGTTCGGCAGCGAGCCTCCGCCGCTGCAGCTCGTAAGCGCTAGACTGCCGAGCACGAGAACGGCTGAAAATCCCGGGAACCATCGTTGAAACATAGTGCCTCCAAAATCCGATGAGTAAGTGCCGAGGCTTTTCGTTCCCATAACTCATCCCTTCGAACCCAGTGCTAGGTTGCCAAATGACTCGCCTGATTTACAATGCAAGCGAGCGGTGGTACGATGCTGCCCGAGGAGGTGCAAGCGTTGGTCCCCGTCCGAATCAGTTTCGGTGAAGTCTTTACCTTCTTATTCGTCATGGTCGGCCCGCTTCGGGTTCTCGGATCCTTTGCGACGCTAACCGCGGGTCTCTCGGACAACGCTCGCCGGCAGCTCGCCTTACGCACCGCTGGCTTGGCGACCGTCTCGCTGCTTATCGCCGCGTTTTTGGGCAATCAAATCATTGCGAAATGGCACGTTTCGCCGGGAGTGTTGTTAATCGCAGGCGGAGTCGTGCTCTTCCTCGTCGCGCTGTCGCTCGTGTTGCAGTCGCCCGCGCCGTCACGCAAGCTTTCGCCCGCAGACGACACGGTAACCGACCCCAAACTCGCGGGCCGCGCAGCGCTCTCCGCAATCGTCACGCCGTACGGCATCGCGCTTCTCATTTGCCTGATCGCCCTTCAGCTCCAGACCGTCATTGCGATCGTCGGAGCCCTTCTCATCGTAATCGCGCTAGATCTGCTGGCGATGCTCTATGCAAAGCCGCTGCTGCGTTGGATCGGGGCGCCTCTCCAAATGCTGGGCGCCGTCCTGAGCATCTTACAGGTCGCTCTGGGCTTACAGTTGATCGCGGACGGGCTCTACTTCTTGTTCAAGAAGCCTCTATGAAAATCGGCGCCGTAAGCGACACTGGCGGCTCCCGCCCCGAATCTCGCGTCTTTGCGGCCATTGCCCTCATCGCACTGCCTGCGATCTTGTCAATCCTGCCGAGCCGTTATCAAATGTTGCCGAAAGGCATTCCGTTCTTGCTCGCTTTGGCGCTGGTGGTCCCGATGCTCGCCGCGCAGTTCGCGCGCAACAAAGCGTTCTGGACGCGCATCGAGCGCGCGGCGGCGGCGGTCGTTCTGCCGCTTGCAACGTGTTTCCAACTCGCTCTGCTCGCGATACTCCTGCGCGACATGGCGAAAGCCCACTCAAACATAAGCGGAATGACCCTTCTCACGACTTCCATTGCAATTTGGGCGACCAACATCCTCGTCTTTTCGCTCGCATATTGGCAGGTGGATCGGGGCGGCCCAGGCGGCCGAGTTGCGGGCTTTCACGGCCGGGCGGATCTTTCGTTCTCGCACGGAGATCCATCCGATAACTTTCCGGCCGACTGGCGCCCGATTTTCGCCGATTACTTCGCGTTTGCGTTTAACACTGCCGCTGCGTTTAGTCCCACCGACGTCCTGCCGCTGACGCCCCGCATGAAGATGATGATGACCGTTCAAAGCATTATCTCGCTGATCACCGTGATCGCCGTCGGTGCGCGTGCGATCAACATTCTCGGAAGCTAGCTCTCATGGCACCTCGGCCTCCATCTCTTCAGGTTCTTCGCTCGGTTTAAACAAGGCTTGAGCGATTGCGGTTGGAACGACTGCCGTCAAAATTACGACGGTCACCAGCGCCGTGTATTGCGCTTGGTTAATGTAGTGATGCGTTAGGCCGTACAGGCTAGCAATTGTTCCAAAAGTGAGCCCGGTAGCCATCATCAACGTCAGGTAGTTAGCGTTTGAACTCGGATATCGAAAGATGTACCGCGCGAGCGGGAAGACTCCAACGATCTTCGCGATTACCTTGACAAAGAACATCGCGGCAATCAGCCCAGCGGTGCCGACCGCAGCGCTGAACTCAATGTACGTTCCGGCCTTGAGAAAGTAGAACGGAGCAAGGAGCGTCATGGTCATCGTTTGGAGCCGTCGTTTTACGTCCGGGTACGCCATCATTAGTCCAGCGCATCCGATACCCAAGAAGTACGCGGGCAGCACGCCTTCGCTCTTTGCGTACGTAGCCAGCGCGGCCAGCAGGAAGATTACGCCGAAGAGAACTCGCAGCGCGGGCTCGCTAACGTAACGCTGCGTACGATCGATAACGCGAGGCAGAAATCTTGGAACGATCGCTACGGCGGCGACGATTGCCGCAGCCAGCGCGGCAAGCCAAAGGTTGTAGTTAGCAAATAAGAGTCCGAGTGCGACGACGGTGCCCAGGTCGGTGAAAAAGCACGCGGCAAGAATTAACTGGCCGAACTCCTTGCCGGCAAGCTCCGATTCAACCATCACCGCATAGACTACTGCCACCGAGGTCGTCGACATGGCGACGCCCGCAATTTTTGACGCATCCAGCGTCCAATGTCCGAAAAAGTATGTAAATGCCATCGCTGCAAGAAACGGTGCGCCGAAAGACGCCGCACCGATCGCAGTCGAAGGCACGAGTTGCTTTCGCAGCACCACTGGGTCGATTTCGGCGCCTGCGAGAAACGTTAGGAGAATACTGCCGAAGCCTGCCACGAAATCGATCCACGCGTTGGTCCGTAGAGCGATCAAGTTACCGGCGATCATGCCGATGACGATTTCAACGAGGGCGGCGGGCATCTTGACCCGGATCGCGACGAATGCGCTGATGGCGGCCAATAGCATCCAGACGCCCGCTACCAGCCACATGTTATTGGTGTCTAAGAAGTGATGCAAATCAAAGCTCCTGTCAAAGTAGGTCGTGCGACAGGAGCCATCAGCCGCGAACGCGGCGGTTTAAGGGAGCTCCATCCCAGGCCGTGCGAATTCAAGTTGCTCCGCGTTTCACCTGCTCGAACGGGTTGCGATGCGTTTCGCGTCGAAGCTTCGGTTTTAGGGAGGCCGCGAAAGCGAATTGATTTTTGCTGTCGCGTTTGCCGGCGCGATCTTTGCGTCAGGTGCCGGCGATTCGCAGGTTGACCCGCAAGCGACGGCAGCACCGCGCATCGCCGAGCTTGGGATCGCGTTGCCGGCAGTCGGAGGACGCCAGGGGCCGCGCTATCTCAAGAGATATTTCGGCGCAGCGGTCTTGCAGGATATCCGCGATAACCTCCACGCGACCTACGTACGCACCGGATGGCGTCCGGATGGCTTGGCCTTCGAATCACAGCGCTGGCGCCGCGAGGACCGGGAACTCGATGCGATCTGCGGCTCCGGGCTGCGCGCGATGATCATCGTGCCTAGCCCGCGAGACGACAAGAACGGCGACGAGGACCTCATCGCCAACGTCGCTGAGTTCTTTTCGCGCTACACGCAGCGCGAGCCCGGCTGTCTGCGCTATGCTGAAATCGCAAACGAAGCCGACCTCCGCGCGAACGGTTTTACTGACGTAAAGGAATACGCGGCATTCTACCTGCGGGTCGCTCCTATCATCGCGGGATTGGGAGTCAAAGTCCTAACCAGCGGCACCTCCGGCAGCGATCTACCGTGGACGGAGACGCTGGCCGCGATACTGCGCGGCGCTAACCCGAGTCCGCCGGTCGGCGGTTTCGGTTTCCACCCCTACGGCGTGCCGCCCGGATTGATGCCTCACGAAATGAATGTGATGCGAGCTGCGGTCGGAGTCGCAGCCGATGGATCGATCCCGCAAGTCTACGTAACCGAAATCGGCCAAAAGCGCGCGGACGATCTTTATCAGACGATCGTGACTCTCGCTCCATTGACGCCCACGATCACGGTCTACGAGTACATGGCGCAGCCCAACGAGAATCCCGAGTACGGCCTAAAGAACAATCCGGAGCTCTACCAAGCCGTCCAAAGGGCGTGGGCTACGATAACGAACGCAGCGCCCGCGCCGATGTAGCGGGGATAGTCGTGCTCGTGAAGAAAACGTTTGCAACCCGTAAGCTAAGCGAAGAAACCTGTGAGCAAACGAAAGGAGTACGCAATGCCACTTTTTCGTTCGATTCTCATCCCGGCGCTGCTAGGTCTAGTCGCGGTACTTTTCGCCGCAAATATTCTCACCACAGCATCGGCGCAGAGTCAAAACACAAGACCTCCCAGGCAAGAGAGCTACATTGTCCAGGTTCAAAACAACGTTAGGAACAACGCTCCGTTTAGGACGGCCCCAGGCTACAAGCTTATTTCGGTAATACCGTGCGGCGGGGCCGGCGGCCCTTACGGTCAGGGAGCTTACCTTTGCACCATTGAGAAGCAGGAACAAGATCACGATCGGTAATCTCGCCCAGCCTTTGCTACGCGACGAAAGGGATCGACTATGGAAATTAGCGCTCGCAATCAGCTTCGCGGTCGCGTGAAGTCGGTGTCTACCGGAGCGGTGATGGCAGAGGTAGCCGTCGATATCGAGCCCGCCACGATGATTGCAGCCATTACGGCGTCATCGACAGAACGCCTTGGATTGAAGATCGGCGACGAGGTGATCGTCATCGTTAAAGCCACTGAGGTGATGATAGGAAAGTGACTCCGCCACGATTGAGTATCGCCAACGCATCCGAAGCCTTACAACGGAATACGGTGGGAAGCGACAGTATCTTAACTCTCCTGACGATCGCGTTTTAGCGATGGGCCGGATTCGGACGAGAAAGAAACAGCACCGGCTGCTCGTTGATGACGCTCTGCTCGAACGGTTCGTAGCCACATCTCTTTACGACTCGCAACGACGCCAGATTCTGCGGGTTCACTAAGCACACCGTGCGTGGCTGCGGTATGTGAGCATCGGCCCAGGAGAGCGCCGCGCGCACGGATTCCGTAGCGTATCCTTTCCCGTGAAAGCGGGAGGCCAAGGCGAATCCTAGCTCCGGGCTACCTCTCATCGAAGGCGCGACGTCTCGTTTAAAGTCCGCAAAGCCAACCTCTCCAACGAAATCACCCGACACCTTCTCTTCGATGACCCAATATCCGAAGCCCATTAGGGCCCAGTGTCCCACGTACGAAAGCAGCCTCGTCCAGGTCTGTTGTTCGGAGGCTGCCCGTCCGCTTATAAACTTCGTTACGTCCGGATCGGACCACATCGCCACGCAGTGCGACAGGTCGTCGCGACGGTGCCCGCGCAGGCGGAGACGCGGCGCTTCGATGACCGGAATTGATGCGATGGATTCTGTCACCTCGCGAGGCCGTTCTGCACGTACCGGCACGAGTCCCCGACGCCGAGTCTTGGGAGGCTTTGCCGGCGCCACTTAAAACGTAGCTCGCGATGGCCACTCACCAAGCAACGAGAATCGCTTGCGCAGCCGTGGTTGTCGCGCTGATGCTTTGGATGGCCGCAACGGCGGCCACGAGCGCGCAGACAACCGAACCGTCGCCGTCTCCAAGCTCGGCTGCGCCATCGGCTGCGGGTGAGAATACGAATGCCGATACCGGCGGTTTCGACCCGAGCAAACTCACGCCGGCGCAGCAGGAAGCGCTGCGGCTCGCGATCATCAAGACCTCGCAGAATCCAGTTGGAAACATCAGCATTGTTCCATTCCAGAACAACTTCAACTACGGCGTGGGCCCGTACACTCGTCTCCAGTACAACCTCAACGTGCAGCCCGTTTTCCCGATCATGCTGAGCAGCAAGATGAATCTCATCACTCGAACGATCGTTCCGGTCCTGAATCAACCCTCGCCGGAGTCGCCGGCGGTCTGTGCTTCGCCAGGCGGTTGTCCTTCCACGTTCGGCCTCAGCGACGTTCAAGAACAGCTGTTCTTCGCGCCAAAAACGAAGCCGGGCGAGCTGATCTGGGCCGTAGGACCGATTTTCCAGTTCCCCACCGCGACTCCGAACACGCTCGGCTCCGGCAAGTGGTCCGCCGGGCCCGACGCCGTTGCGTTAGTAATGCCGGGGAGTTGGGTCCTCGGCGCGCTGGTGACGCAGCTGTGGTCGTTCGCGGGCCTACCCGATCGTCCGAGTGTCAACTCTTTTCTCGTTCAGCCATTCGTTAACTACAACCTGAAGGGCGGATGGGCGGTCACGAGCGCGCCGATCATGACTTCGAACGCGAGCCTGCCGGGAGCTAAATGGACGGTGCCGCTGGGCGGGGGCGTTTCAAAGACCTTTAAGGACGACGGTCAGCTGATGCAGCTCGCACTGCTGTACTATACAAATGTCGTGCGTCCGCTAACTGCGCCGCAGACAACGCTGCGTATATCGTGGAGTCTTTTGTGGCCGGTAAAACGCGGAATCGACGTTCAGCAGCTTCTCCAGGAGGCGAAGTAGGCTACGACTTCACTTCGACGTAAATCGCTTCGAACGGCTGATCCGTATTGTTTTCCGCATTATGCTCCCAGGACTCCTCGAAGCTTAAAAAATCGCCCTTTTTTGCGTGAACGCGATCGACTCTACCATCCGAGAAGGTGAACATAAAGTCGGCATCCGTTAGGAAGACGCTAATTCCGCGATGATGCTGGTGCATGACCGATTTCTCTCGGCTCCCGTAGCGAATACGAACCACGCGGACGGTATCATTTTCGGCTTCTACCGTGTAGTGTTGAGGGTCGAGGACGGCGGCGTCCCGTTCGAGCTTCGTCGTTGTGGCCATGGAGCAGATCCTTTCTGAAGGTCTGATGCTTGCGCGATCGAGGAGGCTGCGATGCATTCAGCGGGCGTGCGACTCAGCCTGCGGTTAACACCGCTTCGCACGACAAAGTGAGCCAATCGGCCCAAGTAATCCATGGGACAAACGGCCCGCGAAGTCAGCGCCTACCGGCGAACCTTGATGGCCGTACCGGCCCATCTTGACACTCTCTTGACGATTGCGTCGTAAAGTTCATCAACATGAGGGGCTTATTGGCGATCCTGGCATGCGCCGTTCTTTCGGCTTGTGCGCATACGGGCGGCTCGGGGTCGCTGCCTGCGCAGCTCACGTCGCCGCTTGCGTCGCGTCCGGACGCCGGTTTTGCATCGCTCTACAGCTTTAAAGGCCTTCCGGATGCCTCTTCGCCCGCAGCCGGGATGGTCGCGCTGAACGGTACGTTGTACGGCACGGCACAGACGGGTGGTCGGGGAGCCGCCGGCGCCGTTTTTGCGACCAGCACCAGCGGCAAAGAGCGCGTTTTGTATAGTTTTGGGAGCGGCGGCGTGGACGGGGTCTTGCCGGTGGCTGGTCTCATCGTGCTCTCGGGAAAGTTCTACGGAGCGACGACCGCGGGCGGCACTCATGGCTTTGGAGCGATCTTCAGCATCGACAAATCGGGAAACGAGCATCTTCTCTACAGTTTCGCGGGCGGCAACGACGGCGCGCAGCCGTACGCCGCACTCGTCGCCGACGGCGGCGTGCTCTACGGGGCGACCGTTGCCGGCGGTGGCAGCACGAACTGTACGCTAGGCTGTGGCACGGTCTTCTCCGTTACGACCGCCGGCAAAGAACACGTCATCTACCACTTCAAAGGCGGCAACGATGGAATCGGTCCGTTCGCGAACCTAGTCGTCGTTAAGTCAACCCTCTATGGAACCACCGCCGACGGCGGTAAGAACGGCACCGGTACGATTTTTAAAACGAGCAAGTCGGGCAGCGAGCAAGTCATTCACTCGTTCGGCAGCGGCTTCGACGGTTCCGAACCCGAGGCCGGGCTCATCAACGTCGGCGGCAAGCTTTACGGCACCACCAACGGCGGCGGCAAACACTTCAACGGCACGGCTTTCGTCACAACGACCGGAGGCGGCGAACGCGTGATCTACGACTTTAAAGGTGGCAAGGACGGTGCCAATCCCGAAGCGAATCTAATTGCCATCAAAGGCGAGCTTTACGGTACGACCGCGGGCGGTGGAACGCCAAATCTTGGAACCATCTTCGCCGTGAGCACTTCGGGTACGGAACACGTCGTCCACGCGTTCCAAGCGACATCCGAAGGTTCGGATCCAAGAGCAGCTCTTGTAGCCGTCAACGGAGTGCTCTACGGCACGACGTCCTTAGGCGGTGCGAGCCAAATGGGAACCATTTTCAAAGTCGCACCTTAAGGGTTTGAATCCCTTTCCTACGTGGAGGTAAACTTATGTCGCGTAACATTGCAGCAACCTTTGGACTCGTAGTCACTTTGTTCTTGGCGCCGCTCGCAGGAGGGGCCCAAGACGCGACGATGTCGGACTCCGATTATATGGCAAAGGTTGCAGCCGCCGCGCCTCCAGCCGTCGTTAAGGGCGCAACGGTCGTCCAGATGCAAAAAGACGGCACGATGCGTACGCTTCAGAGCGGCTCGAACGGCTTTACTTGCATGCTTGCCGATCCGTACGACGCGATGTGTTTGGACGCCAACGCCTTGCTATGGGCCCAAGCGTTGATGAAGCATGCCGCACCCCCCGACGGCATCGGCTTCGTTTATATGCTAGCCGGCGATAACGGCGCGAGCAACACCGATCCCTATGCGAGAACAAGCACGTCCGACAATCACTGGGTCAAAACGGGACCGCATGTGATGATCGTCGGATCGGCCGCAAAGTCGCTGGGCTATCCCGCTACCTCCGATCCCGATCCAACCAAACCGTACGTGATGTGGCCCGATACGCCGTACGCGCACGTGATGATTCCGGTCGCGACGCAGCCGCAATAGCTACCGTCGTCCTAGTCCTTCCGGCATTGCGGTGGAGCAGGCGCCGGTTCTTCAGTAGCGACTGCGACCTTCCATTTCTGCGGCCCCTTCGAGACGACTTCGATCATGTGAGGAATGGGCAAGGGGAAGCCGGGGCTGACGACGGTGCACTTATAGGCAGTTTTGTTACTGCACGCTGAAGACGGCGCCCGTTGCTCGACGTAGAACGATCGAGGCGTATGAAGCGAAATCGGCGTCGACCGAATCCGCGCGGCATAGCAGGACTGGGGCAACGTCACGAAGGCCTGGACGATAAACGTCGACGGGCTAGCACCGGCGTTGACGCTGGTCGCGGTTGCCGGTTCCCACGCGGGAGCCGCCACGCCTACCGACGGAAGGATTGCGAATAACAATGCGATCGCGGTCGACCGATCGAGATGGCGCATAACATGGACCTCCTTAGTAAGAGCAAGCGATACCTCGTAAAGTTAGGTTACGCTATACTTTAAACCTCGTACGCCGAGCCGAGTCCGCGTTGGCTCGAGGGGTCCGCCATCAAAGAGGGCCGGGCGAGTCCAGCCGCGCAGGTCATCGTTGATGAAAACCTCACGCTGCATCTTGAATGCGGCCGCTGTCCTAGTCGCGGTTGTCGTAAGTCTGGTGCCGCCCTGTCGCTCGGTCGCCGCCGACGCGTCCACCACCGCTTCGATCCAAAAGGTCGTTCGCAGCTTCATGACCGCGAACCATTTAAGGGCTGCCATCGTACAAGTGCGCTCGAACGCTAACGATGTGTACACCGGAGCCTTCGGCGAATCAATGACCGGCGTGCCGGCCACTGACGACATGCACTTTCGCAACGGTGCGCTGGCGTTCACATATATGGCGACGCTGCTCCTCGAGCTCGTCGACCAGAGAAAAGTCACGCTCCAGACCAAGCTCTCCACCTTCTTTCCCGGCCTTCCGCGCGCGAACCAAATCACTCTAAAGGATCTCGCGCAAATGACTTCCGGGTATGCCGATTACGTCTATCAGGACGAATTCCAGGACGCTCTCTACCGCGATCCGTTCCGGCAGTGGACGCCCGAAGAGTTGATCCAAATCGGAGTCTCGAAGCCGGCCCAGTTCGCACCGGGCACGAACTGGGGGTACTCACACACCAACTACGTGATCCTCGGCCGCGTCCTAGAAAAGATCGCGGGCATGCCCCTCGCCGATGCGCTCCGACAGTTCGTTTTAGAGCCGATGGCGCTCAAAGAGACGACGGCGTCCACGACGCCCGTTGTGCCACAGCCGGTTTTGCATGCGTTTACATCGGAACGCCGCGCGACTTTGGGCATCAAACCGGATCTACCGTTTTATGAGGAGGCAACGTATTGGAATCCCTCATGGACGACGGTTGAGGGCGCGGTCGAAACGACCGACATCAGCGATCTGAGCCGATCGCTCGAGGCGGTGTCATCTGGTAAGCTCTTATCGCTGGAGTCCTCAAAAGCGCAGATCTCTCCCACCCTTATCAGTTTCGGGCACGTGCAGACAGGATGTCCTGCCTGCCAACAAGGGACGGCGGAATTGAGCTACGGCCTCGGCGTAATACTTTCGGGCCCCTGGATCACGCAGACGCTCGGATTCGCCGGCGCCTCGGGAGCAGTCGGCTACCTCCCGGCACAGAAGCTGACGATCGCGGTGGAAGCGACGAACGGCCCCGGCGCGTACGACGCCAAGGGCAACGCCGGGCTCGGCGCCGTCGATCTCTTCCGGGCGCTTGCCGATCTGCTCGCACCAGACACGCTACCCTCGCACCAAAAGTGAGCTCGCAGCGGTTGCGCCCGACTTCTCTACGCCTTTGCGAACCGTTGCGATCCGTGCTAAAAGTGAGCATGCGCTTTGCGATCATCCGCGGCTGGGCGGTGCTTGCGACCGCCCTTCTTACGGCCGTCGGTTCGGACGTTAGCGTCGAGTTCGCTGGGAACAGCGGCTGGCTGGGCGGCGTGCTGCGGGACAACCAGCACGAGGCAGTCCTGCCGGCGCTGCTTTTCGGTGCCGCTGTGACGCTCTCGCTGACGCTATTCGTCCTGCTCGCACGCATTTACCCGGACGACCCGCTTCTGTCCCGCATCGACGATTTTCGAACGCGCTTCGTCGATACAGCTTGTTCGCTCGTTGGCAGCCTGCTGTGCGTCATCGCCATGGAGGGGTACGAGACGCGGTTCGGTGGCTCGTCGCCATTCGATCCACGGTCGGTCGTTCTGTCGCACGCGTTGCCACTTGTTGTCGCTTTTGTTGTAATGGGCGCGATCGTGCACTATGCGCTGCGTGCCGCCATTCGCACCGCGCGCCGCGCCAGTGGCTTAGTTGCCGAAGTTTTCGCAGAGTTTCTCCGCAAACTTCGGGGCGAGAGTACGACGCCCGGAATGGTCCAGCACTCTGCATTTGTTCTCTACGTCGTTCACGGTCCATTAGCCGTCTTAGATGGTTCCCTTGGTCTGCGCGCGCCGCCCCGTTCGATTTTTGCTCTTCATCTCATAGCATAAGATCCGGGGAGGGCGCAGGACGCGATCTCCCCTAGGGGAGACCGAACGGATGCGAACACCCATGCGCTCATTCTGCGCGTTCGTCGCCATCGTACTCACTGCCGTTGTAGCACGCGGAGCCGAGCTTACCAACGGTGCAATTCTAGGTACCGTCCTCACGACGGCTGGAAAGCCGCTACCCGGCGCTCTGGTCAGCGCGCTCGCGCCTTCGGGCCGTTACTCTGCGACGAGCGATGCCGCCGGTCGCTTCACGATCTTGGGCATCTCCCCGGATACATACGTGGTCGGCGTGGAGCTCAAAGGCTACGAGCCATCCACGATGACCGTCGTCGTGCTGCCCGGAGCGCACGAGCTGCTTCGTTTCAACTTGCGTCCCTCGCTCAAAGAAATCGCTCGGGTAGAGGTCAAGAATCAAGCCTTTACGATCGGAAACACCGCGGACATTTTCACCGTTCAGGGCGAGCAGGCTCAGGCTGGGAATCCGCAAGCCTCGTCCTCCGGACTAGCCAACTACTCCCGCGACACCATTCAAGGCGCGATTTCCGCCGTCCCTGGAGTTCAACAGGACTCGTTTGCCAATATCATCGTTCGCGGCGGCAAAGTACAGGATACGGTCTACGACTACGATTCCGTGCCCGTTCCCCAGGGCCTGATCGCCGAGCCGGGTGGAAACATCGTAGGCGCCCAACTTGGCACCGCCGGAGTCAGCGCCAATACCGTGACGTTGGGCGGCTATAGCGACGAAAGTCAAAACGCGTTAGGTGGGGTTGTCAACGAGATTCCGCTCGTCGGCACGTACCCGGCAAAGTCGACGTTCGAGATTGCCGACGGTATTGGCGCGCAGCTCGGAGAGCTGAAGTTTAGCGCGCAGGGAGCAACGCCCGATTTAAAATGGCGATACGCTCTGTCGTCAACGGTCGGCAATGAGTATTTCGCATATGGCGACGGATCTACGTTCTACCCCGCCGAGCAGGGCACATATGGATTGGGCTTCCAAACACGCTCGCAATACGCGATAGCGGGAAACGTCCACTACGCGGCAACGCCGCACGACGACCTCTCCGCCACGTTTCTGACTGGAGCGGCCGCGTATCAACAGTACGACTCTCCATACGAAGGGCTGAAGTGGTCGACCTTCAACGCCCCGGGTGTTGCCTTTCCGGGCCAACCGGCGAATCCGAATACACAAGTCGACACACCTTCAATTGCGCGCGGCACCTATGGTGTTGAAAAGCTGCAATGGATTCACGATTGGCCGCACTCGCTGGGACGGCTGCAACTCTTTCAGTCCCAGATCGGTGCCGTGGCGAACGGCCCTGAATGGGACGACCTTTCCTTTTCCGATGGAGTCATCTCGCTGTATTCAACTCAATCTCAGCGCGAGGATGGCATCGGATACGACTTCGAGGACCAGGCCAACGAAAAGCACGATATACGCGCCGGCGCGCAGTACGATGTTAATACGAGTGACATTTACCAGATCGTACCGACCGTACCGCAAATCATTACGGCTGCGCCGCGCCTAAATCAATATCTCGTATACCTTAGCGACACCTGGAGCATGACGCCGCACTTTTCCGCTATGGGCTCGCTGCGCTACGTCGGGCAGCATTCCCAAACCAGCGACGGCGTCATCTATGGCGATGGCGCCCTCGACCCACATCTTTCGGTCGCCTATACAGCCGCCGGTCTCAACGGATTCAGGGCGAACTTCGACCATACATCCACGCCGCCGCTGCCGCTGGAGGTGCAACGAACTTGTGTCCCGGCTAACGCTTGCAGCAACGACTCCGGCGGCAATGCCGGTGGTTCGGTACCGAGCTTTCCGTTAGCTCCGGAAACCGCCGACAATTATGCACTCTCTTACGAGCACGGAGGGCCTATCCAGGTTCGGCTCACCTACTTCGTCGTGAACGAGAAGAACGTCATAGACGTGTTGCCGACAAACTTCCGCAATGCAGCCAACGCCGGCGAAAACCCTAACGCCATCGGCGTTCCGACGAATGCCGGTCAGCTGCGATCGCACGGGTGGGAGCTTTGGACGAGCGCCGGCGGTTTCACGCTCAGCGCCAACTTCAACCGCACGTATTCGTCGAGCATCTACCAGTTCGCGTTCAACGATCTAAATGCCCCGGCGATCCTCGCAGGGCACCTTTTTCCGGCCAACTACATTCCCGACTTCACGGCAACCGCTTCTTACGCGTTCGCCTTCGCTCGCCGGCGCCTGCGCGTCACGCCGATGCTTTCGTACGAAAGCGGGTACCCGTACGGCAACGGCACGATGGTTTGGGAGATAGTTAACGGCGTACCCAAACTAGTGCCGAACGATAACTTTGTAAATCCCGGCTATAACTACTACTTTCTCAAAAACCCGTCATTACCGTTCAACGCCCAGACCAATCCCTACATGACGACGCTGGGGACGAGCGAAGGCACCGATCCGAATACGCTGCGCACCACGCCGCAGACCCTAACGTCCCTACACCTCGAATACGATCTCTCACCGCATTTGACCGCCATGTTCGACGTCGTAAATCTCCTCGGGGTGTATACGCCGACCCAGCTTCAAGGGAACCCTTACCTTATTGGACCGCCGGGGTACACGGGCGGGAACCTGTTCTACGAACGTGCTTACGGAGCGCAGTATTGCAAGAAATGCCTGTTTACCCTCGGCAACGGCGTACCGACGAATAACGGACAAAATCCGGTCGTGCCCTGGAACTACGGAACGGCGGGCTACGTCCCCGAAGCGTACCCGATGGCGCGAACGGCGCTGATTCGCTTACGGTATCGTCTGTGATGTTTCCGTAGTCGCGTCCCGGATGCTATGATGAGGTTTCGGAGGATTATTGGAATGATCGAGATGGGGAAATGCAGCTTGACGTTGGCAATTGCGGCAGTCTTGACGCTACCAGCTTTAGCCGCAACGCAGGTAGTCTCGGTTCTGTACGCCGGGTCGCTTGTCACGCCGATGGAGGGCCCGATTAAGGCTGCCCTCGTGCAGCAGGATATTGACTTTCAGGGACAAGGCGGCGGAAGCAAAATGCTTGCGAACCTCATTTCCGCGGGCGCCAAGCGGCCGGATATCTTTATCAGCGTCGACCCGAAGATCGTCTTAGGATTAGGCTCCAAGGTCCTCGACGCTGAAACGTTCGCGTCTACGAGTCTCGGGATCGGATGGACGAATAGTTCGAAGCATGCTGCACTCTTCGAGAGCGTAGCAGCCGGCAAGACTCCGATCGTCGCCGCACTATCAACACCGGGGCTTGCAATCGGTCGGACCGATCCGAAGCTCGATCCCAAGGGTGTCTACACCGTTGAGGCGATGAAACTTCTCGCTGGCGCCGACGGCGAGCAGCGGATTCTCGGCGACCCTGAGAACGACGCCCAGATCTTCCCGGAGGAAGATCTGCTAGCGCGCATCGACACCGGTCAGGCCGATGTCGGTTTCTTCTACCGAACGGAGGCGGTTGCGAGAGGGCTGAAGTTCGTGCCGCTTCCCGGCAAGGCTTCGATGAGCGATCAGATCACTTACACGATTGTGGATTTGCGCGACGCTCCCCATCCGGCCGTGGCGCGCCAGTTCGAGCAGTTCATCTTGAACGGTCAGGGAAAGACTCTTCTGCAGAATGCTGGTGTGGAGTACCTAGCCGCTCCGGTTGTCCTGGTGAAGCGGAGCTAATCGAACAGCGGACATTTCCTACGGCGAATCCCAAAGGAGACCTTCTGCCGCTGCGCCGCTGCAACCGGAGAGTCCATAAACGACCAACGCAGCGCTGCCGATCGCGAAGGCCAGCAACGCGCACGCGATAATACACAGCGGTAGCGGAATGGATCCGCCCTTCTTCCTGTGGTTAGGAATGAAAAACAGCGCCAGCGTGACGGCGACGAAGAACGCAAAGAGTGCCAAACCTCTCGTCAAGAAGACGGTTTTGTCGTCCGGACAATATCGCGACGACAGATCCTGCGAAACGGCCATTCGCAAGTGATCAACCGCGAGGGCAACGACCTGGTATCCGTCCGCGATATTCAAAACAAGCGTTGTGACAAGCACCAGGAGAGATTGAAGAATGAAAGGAAACCACCGGCGATCGCGACGAGCAGCAAGAGTACCGCACCGCTCGCGGACAAGACGCGTATCACCGCGGTCCCCCCGCGCACTCGAGCCCACGCGAGCAATCCGACCGCGGCACTGCACGACAGCACGATAACCGTCCACATCAGTGCCGTCGCAAACGCGCCTTTGCTTAGGCACATGAACGTGGTAACGCCGGCCGCGGAAACACCGGGTGCACCCAGCCCCATCGAATACGGCGCCCATCTGTAACACCCGTAAAAGATACTGAGCCCGAGCGCTCCCGTGCAGATCGCAAAAACCAGAAGAATACCGGTGCCGAAACGCGCCCCGCGCCGGTGTAGCCCGTAAGCCGCGCCGGCCAGCGCCACGAAGAGGCCCCAAAACCACATAAAAGCGTGCGCGTCTTGCCGCGCACAATAGCGAGCGCCCAAACTGGAGATTACATCCAAGGTGTCAATGCGCTCGGCTCGGATGACCCCTGCATTTTAGAGTGCTGCACTTCGCAGCTTGGCGTGGTGGCTCCGCTCAGATCGGCAAACTCACGGGGACCGGGTCCGCTCGTCACGAAGCTGTGATGACGAGGACGAATGCAATGTCGCCGAATACCCAAACGGAGGTAGCCGCGGGCTGGCCTAGCGGGACCGCCAACACCGATGAGTCACTTATCGACTACATGGAAAACGCTCCCCAGCCAATACCGCCCCGCGATCCCATCGGCCCACCAGACGTGCAACCGGCCGAAGCACCCGTAAAGCTTGACGAGTAAGAGTCGGCGCGCGACGCGGAGAGTACTGATAAAGGTCGGCCCCAGGTACAAGTCTTGTCGGGCTCGGTACCGAAGATTGAGCAGCCTATGTTAGACCGAAATCCCCCCGGGACGTTCGGCGTGCGCGTTTGGGTGCTGGCTGCGGCCATTTTCGCCGCAGCTTATCTGGTTTGGATTGTTCTCGCGGGCGCTTTCGAGGCGTTCCTGCTGCTCTTCACCGCGATCCTACTTGCGGCCGGGCTTCGCCCGATAGTCGAGCGCCTGAGCACGCGGATGCCGTTTGGTGCCGCAGTTTCGTTGGCGTTCGGCGCCCTGTTAATCGTCGGAACGGCGCTGGTTATCGTGCTGAATGCGCCGATAGCTTCGGAACTCATCAAGTTCGTACAATCACTCCCGGCTATACTTGCTGCGCTTCAGGACCGGCTCGTCGCGCTGCAGCGATTCATCAAGAGCGACCAGTTCATACAGCAGATCGCGACGATGTTGTCGAGCAATGCCGGGGGAGCGATCAACCTAATCGGCTCTCATCTTTTGGCGGGCCCCGCGTTTGTGGGCAAAGCGATAGGGAACCTATTGCTCATCCTGCTGCTCTCACTTGGGTGGATGCTCGCTGAGGACGAGCTGGCGCAGTTCGTGCTCAGCCTTTTTCCGCCCGGCGTGCGCCAAGATTGGCGCGAGGCCTTCATCCTAATCGGTCAGCGCCTTAGCGCGTACGTTCAGGGTGTCGTTATTAACGGCACGATCGTGGGCGTTGTGATGGGCATCGCGCTCGCGCTTTTGGGCGTCCCGTACTCGCTATTGCTCGCATTCATCGTTGCCTTGGCGCAGGCAATCCCGATGGTTGGTGCGGTCATTTCGGGCATCGTCGTGTTGTTGGCGGCTTTGGCGACCGTTGGCTGGGCGAAGATGCTGATCGTGATTGGGATATTTGCCGTCGTACAAGTGATCGATCAGAACGTGCTCTCGCCGATCATCTTCGGACAGCGCGTGCAGATGAACTTTCTGCTGATTATCTTCTCGACGGTCGTCGGCGGCTTGCTGCTCGGAATCGCCGGCGCATTTCTCGCGGTGCCGGCTGCGGTCGTGCTGCAAGTGATCTTGGTGCAGATCGTCGCCCCGGCAATCCGGCGGGTAAACGGGGTCACGCCCGAGGGCGCCGCTCTTCCGGTAAGGAGTCCCGAAACCCGGAATTAGGCGAGCCCGATACAACTCGCATCGGGCTCGACGGCATCGCTGTTAACCGATGCTAATCGCCATCGTCTCTTCGTTGGAGCTGAGGAAGCCGCATGCCGTGGCGCTTCCCCATAAGTTGCTGGGCCAAGTACCAACCGGCGGTCTCGTAGCCGGCCGGAAGGGACGTCGGACTGGGAATCGGTGGAATACCCAGCGAGGAGCAACTCATGTTCGGCGGGACGCTTGGTGAAGGAATCTCTGCAAGCGATGGGGGATTCGTCGAGCCCCCATGGAGCTTACGCTCGTCGAGTGCGTCGAACAAATTCGAAGTTGCTCGATCGGCGTCGGCCGGCGATAAGCCTTCTGAGACACCCTTGGCTTCGTCCGGCAACGACGAGAACGTCGGCATATCGAAAACCGCTTCGATAAGCTTGGAGACGGAGCCGTGATCAGCAAAGTCATGAACCACGACGCCGGTCTTCGAGAACGGCGAAATCACGAGCGTCGGCAAGCGAACGCCATCGCCGCATGGGTAGCCTTGTTCGGGCCCGCTTCTATCCTGCGGGCACGTTTGTCCAAAGCCCGGAGGGGCCAAGTGGTCGTAGAAGCCTCCGCTGTCGTCCCATGTCACAATGATGATGGAGTCTTTCCAATACTTGCTCTGCGCAATAGCGTTGACGACTTCCGCGAGATAGGCCTCAGCTACCTGATGATCGGAGCTGCCGCTCCCGGGATGGTCGTCGTCGCCGACGTAAAATTTCTGGCCGGATGGGTTGTTCGAAAAGATCGAATCGGCCGGCACGAAACCATACGTATTTTCGTTTCCGCCTTTTACCCAAAAAACTCCCGATCCCGGGAGTTTCCCGGTTTTGATGTCTGAAATCAGACCGTTGTTTTGCGCGTTATCGCGCAGCGTTCGTTTGCTTGCGAAGGCCGACTGAGCGTTATTGATGTAGTCGAAATAGAGTGGAGCGGTGTGATGCGCGGAGAAACCCGCGTTGGCCGTATAGAGTCCTTCCTCATACCATGCCCACGGGAAAGACGAACGATTGGACCTCCCCTCCTTAGAAATATCGCGGCCGACGAAGCCCACGACTTTTGACTTGGCCGCGGCGCGATCCATCACCGGGTTAAGCAGCACCGGCATCGTCGCATAACTTTGTGACGTGTTGCTATCTCCCCCATAGGACGTAACGTGGAATGGCAGTTGGGATGGCGGAGGATTGTCGTCGTTTGAGATCGGTACGCCGTCGCTATAGCCCCCGCTGGGTAACGGTTGGGCGAGTGTACCCTCGCCGGCCGCGGCCTCCGTTTGGCCGATTTGACCTGAAAAGAGCTGAATGTTGCTTGGCGTCGAGTCCCCGGTTTCACCCTGGAAATAATGATCGAAGAGTGCGAAGTTCTTCGCGTAGTACCAGAGGTACGGGACGGTATCGCAATCGTACACGTCCTCGATGCCAATCGATTCATTATGCGACTCGATCTGTTGGGGGCTTGGGGTCGGGCCGAGTATTGGCTGCCCGGCTTCGACGTCGACCAGAAAATCGTCCATCCTGCCACGATCGATCGACACTTCTTGATCGAAACGACCGTTGTTGCCGCCTGTAATATCGGCTGCATCCGCAACATAGTTTGGACTGCTTGGATTCGCGGAGATTAAGAACGGACGCTGACATCCGGACGTCTCAGGATCCGGCTGACAATCCGTTTCTTGGGCGAGGTACGTTCCAAGATTTTCGACGTACTGGCCATTCACGCCAGGAAAAAGCCCAAAGATTTGATCGAATGTGTGGTTCTCCTGAACGAGCACGAAAACGTGCTTGACCTTAGAATGTACTAGGCGCGATATCCTACGCCGGGCTGCAGCATCCGCGAGTTGCGCGACGGCGGACCCCGGACCTGCTTGTGCGTTCTGCGATGTTAGCGGCGCGACCGAGGAGCCCCGGCCCGCTCCTCCACATGCCGCTAATGCGCACGTTGCTGCGAGAACTACGATGTTCGATGCTAAACGACGCAATTTGTTACCACCTTTCCTCTCCTAAAGCGAGGTGTGTCCTAAAAAGTTAACAGAACGCCCGCTCGCATACATCGCGGAGAACAAGCGTCTTTGATAAGGTGGATAATCGTCTCTTAACGTTATTTTTGTGGAAAGCCCGCGCCGTGAGAGCCCGCCCGGGGGCGCCAGGATGCGGGTCTCCGCCCGGTCTATGTCACATCTGATCGCCGGATATCGTCAGCTTGCCAAACGCCACCTAAAAAGGAGGACTCATGAACAAGGTCGGTCTCATCATCTACCCCGCCTCGGACGTACCGAAGGCGAAGAAATTCTTCGCTACCCTGCTCGCTACCGAGCCGTACGCCGAAAGCGGCTACTACGTCGGCTTTAAAGCCGGCGATGTGGAAATCGGGCTCGTTCCAAAGGCGGCCCAACGCGGCCTGTCGGGAGCGCTCGCGTATGTGGATGTCAGCGATATCAAAGAGGCGCTGGCGACCCTCCTCGCGGCCGGAGCCGAGAAGGTACAGGACATCACCGATGTCGCCCAAGGATTGTTGGTCGCGAGCGTCAAGGACCCCGAAGGAACGCCGATCGGTCTTCGACAGTTCCCCAGCTCCTAAGAGGACCTCAACACATGAACGCCTCCCAACAGGTCGACAAGCTGATCCGAGACACTGCCGACTGGCGTGGTGAACTCATAGCCAGGCTTCGGAAGCTGATCCTCGGCACTGACGCGACGATCGTTGAGGAGTGGAAGTGGATGGGTACGCCGACGTACTCCAAGAACAGCGTGATCTGCATTATGAATCCGCACAAGGGGAAGGTGAAACTGACCTTCTCTGACGGCGCGGCGCTTGCGGATCCGGGCAAGCTTTTCAACGCAATGCTCGAGGGCAACAAGTGGCGAGCGATCGACTTTTTTGAGGGCGACAAGATCAATGCGCGCGCGCTGACGGCGCTCGTTAAGGAAGCCCTAGCGTACGACGCGTTGAAGGCGAAGAGCTCCGCAAGCAAAGCAAAAGCCAAACCGCGAAAATCAAAGTAACCGGTAGCGGCGGAGTCGGCGGCTCCTCGTACGTTGAGCGGTGCCACCGGCCTGCATTTTAGGACACGACACACGTCATCGGGTACTTGCCGCTGCTAGAGAGTGTGATGCTGTGAAAGCCGCTATCGTAAAGGCCCCAAATGTTGCCCCCGAGTATGGCGAATTCGCCGAACCGATCGTTGATGAAGGCTACGAACTCGTCGAGTTGGTGGCGGCGGGAATCCATAATGTCGTGCGGTCACTTGCGGCCGGAGGTCACTACGGGAGCACCGGCGAGTGGCCGCAAATCCCCGGCGTCGACGCCGTAGCGCGCACCCCCGCCGGCGATCTCATTTATACGGGTTTTATCCGACCGCCGTACGGTACGCTCGCAGAGCGAATGGCGGCCCCAATTACAGTGCGTTTTCCTCTGCCCTCCGGCGCGGACCCGGTGCATGTCGCGGGTGGACTGAACCCTGGTCTCTCGTCGTGGTTGCCGCTGAACGTACGCGCCGCGGAGCTCGGCGAACTCGGCACCGTGCTCATTCTCGGCGTGACCGGAATGGCGGGATCGCTTGCCGTTCAACACGCACAAATACTCGGCGCAACCCAGATCGTCGGCCTCGGGCGAAGTCCGACACGTCTGCAGCACGCTGCAAAACTCGGGGCAAAAACCGTCGCGCTGACGGGAGAGCGCGATGCCGACGCCGCGGCGCTCGTCGATGCATTCGACGGCGCCGCACCAAGCATCGTTCTCGACTTTCTCTGGGCTGCCGCCGCCGAAACCGCGTTTACAGCTTTGGGCAGGCGCGGCTTCGAGGAAGACACCGCAAACATTGCCTACGTCCAAATCGGCGCAATGGCCGGTCCCGAAGCAGCTGTGCCTGCGGCACTTTTACGAAGCCGGCACATCCGTATCTCGGGAAGCGGCGCAGGCTCCGCGTCGATCGCTGACGTCGTGGCCCAAATCCCGGTTTACATGCAACTCATCGCCGATCATAAGGTGGAAGTTCCAACGCGAACATATCCGCTCTCATCGATCTCCGAAGCCTGGACCGCGCCGCCAAACGGCACGAGCCGAACCGTAATCGTCCGTGGATAAGTTGCCTTCTGCTCGCGGCCGCGGCGATGAGGCATGACTGAGACGCGGGCTATTCTAGTTCATGCTCCAGGATCGGGACGCCCATATTGAGTGCTTGAACGCCTTGTGCGACGCATAGCTTGAAAACGTCCATGATCTCTTCGGCAGTTGCTCCAAGTTTGAGTGCTGCCTTAGCGTGACGGCGCACGCCCGGAGCGTACATATGCGTAAATGATACGTCGAACGCTATGCTGAGCAACTCGGCAAGCTTCCGATCTAGGATACCGCCTGCATAAACTGGCGCGCCGCAAACGATGAATGCTTCCGTCCACTCGGGGTCGATCTCGTAGAACGGATCCCACGCGACGTTCCATTGTCCGGAAGCGCGCATTCGATCACAGGCCGGCGTTTCCACGTTGTTCCCTTTTGTCGATACACCAGCAGCCGTGGCCTGCTCGGCTGGAATAGCGCTACGCCACGGCGAAGGTTTTTGACGGTCGGCTGTTTGGGAATGCGAAGTACGAAGACGTGCTCTTCCCTAGAAGTGCCCCATGGCACGATCCAGCACGCGTACGCTCGAAAGCGTTCTACGGAATTCGCGCATCGAGACGGTTAGAACGTCTCCGAACGCCTCGGTTGCTAGAGTCGTGCTATCGGCGCTTTCGATACGGCTTTGAACCGGAAGGGCGACCGATACAGCACGCGGTCGCCAATCCGGCCGTTCTCTGCCGTAAAGGAACCGTTATGTTCATCAGTCGTTACCGTCGCGCCATTGTGGCTCTTGGTGTCGTCACCGTTCTTGCGGGCTACGGTACGAACCTCGGCGCCGGCTCGCCGCTCGTGCCGAATGCCCTAGCTGGAGCCGCTCAGTCTGTAAGCGAAAACGAAGGGTTCCTTCCGACGATTGCGTCCCCCGATCTCTACGTCGCAAATTATAACGCTAACACCGTCACCGTCTACGCCCTGGGCGACAAGACGGTGCTGCGAACGATCTCTCAGGCTGTGACCGAGTTCTACTCGCGGCGCGAAGGCGTCGGGCAATCGGTATGAGTGACGTCGGGCTTCCCCCGAGTTTTCCCTACTTTGTCTTCGGCTTGCTCGCCGCAATCCTCGTAGGCGCGTACCTGATCGGATCGATGCCGTTCGGCTATTTGCTCGCTCGCGTCCGAGCCGGCATGGTTATGGGGTTGGCGCTCGACGTCGCCAAGGGTTTCGTGCCGGTGCTGATCGTGCACGCGTTTGCGCAACGTTTCGATGACCCGATCACTGACTGGTTCGTTGCCGCTTTCGCCGCCGCCGTCGTATTGGGCGACTGTTTCTCCCCTTGGTTGCGCTTCAAGGGCGGTAAAGGCGTCGCGACCTCCCTTGGCGCTATCCTCGGCCTTTGCTGGCCGGCCGGCCTTGTCGCGATTGCCGGCTGGATCGCCGGGACCATGTTGACGCGCTATCCGTCGGTAGGTTCGATGTTGGGAAGCTTGGTCGCGCCGGTTGCGATCTGGTTCTTTACGGGGTCGCCTGCGCTGACGCTCTACGGGGCGTTTGCGGCATTACTGATTGCCTTGAAGCACAGCGAGAACGTCGCGAGACTGGTCGCGGGAACCGAGCGCCCAATCAAACTCTTTAGAAGATAGGAGCGCAACCCGACGGTGAAATCAAAGCGAACTCGTCACAACAGTGATGGGAGACTCCACGGTGACGACTCGACTCACCGTCGTAGTCGTACGGTATCCGAAGAATGGGTCCCCAAGCTTCATCTTTGACTCCCGGGAGCTCGGGCAACTGAGACCGTTACGCTGTGCGCGTAGTCAACGCTGACGCTTCTGATGGGCGAGGCACCGCCGGGGATAGTGGTACAACGCCACCTCGTTCGGTCATGGGCCGCTTAGAAGATGTAAGTGCAGTGAACGCACGAGCGCTTGCGGCGATGCGCACGTTAGGGGATAAACCGGGAGTGGCTAACTGCCTGAACGTGCAGGCGTGGCTTCAGGAGTCTTGCGGCAATGTTGCGGCAGGCGCGAGTCGTAGGCGCAGGCGCTCGCGGCACAAAAGGCCCTAGGAAACGAGGCCGGGGCTGACGGTCCGCGATCCGGCGGGAAACCTCTACGGCGCGGCTGGGGGTGGAATCACTCGCTGCGTCATCGGCAAACTCCACCAAAGTTGCGGCTTTATCTACGAACTCGTGGCGGCGGGAGGTAAATACACGGAGCGAGTTTTGCATCGATTCTCACCGGGCGCCGATGGCTGGTCACCTGGCGTTTCGGCGTATAAGAACGGCACGCTGTACGGATATACCGAATGGGGAGGAAACAAAAGTGACGGGCACAGCGAAGGCTGTGGCGTGGTCTTTGCGATCTCGGCAAGTACGGGGAAGGAGACGGTGCTGTACCGCTTTAGTGGCGGTGTTCGCGGCGCGTTTCAATCTTCGAACTTATTGAGATCGACGAGCGAAAGCGTTCTTTACGGCGCGACGGAAATTAGGCGGCTACCGAAATGCCGGCACGGTCTTCCAGTTGGGTTACTGAGGTTTCACGCCGCTGCCCTCGCCCGCCACGCTCGCGAGGCCGCATCGCGCTTCCATGAGAAGGCCGATTTTGTCAAGGCCGACGTGGCGGCCAGGCACGTTCAACTAAAACAATTCGTCTCGCCCCGCTTCCATACGCACTCAGCTGTAAGCCATTGGCGGCTCGGTGCACTTTGGGGTTCATCGTAGAGTCTGGTGCTGCCATCTAGGCGGCGATCTGAAACGATCCTAGCGCGAGTCGCAGTCACCAAAACGCGGCGAATTGTTCGCTGAAAAAACTATGCAGGGCCCGCGGTCTGCTAATTCTAGCGCTTAAGCGATGCTAGCCTCGGCCGCGACCTTGCCCAATCGCAATGGATCGTAGATTTCCGCCGTGGCCCACAATCGATGCATGAGCACCGCAAGCTTGCGAGCCACGGCCACGATGGCGCGTTTCTTGTCGTTCTTGCCGCCTCGCCCAGCCAGATGCTGCCCGAAGCGGCGCAGGTCTGAATCCGGTCCAAAAGGCCCCAGGATATAGTGCGAGCTGCCGACGAGCAATCTGCGCAGATACCCGTTGCCGGCTTTGGTGATCGGCAACTGTGGTGAGCGGTCACCGGATTGGTCCTGTCGCGGGACCAGTCCGAGGTACGGCCCCACGTCGCGGCTGCGCGCAAAGCGCCCCTTATCGAAGAGTGTCAGCACGAAGGCCAACGACGTTAGCGATCCAACTCCAGCGATCTGTTGCAGCACCGCTGTCTCGGGATAGCGTTCTTTAGCTAGGGTCTCGACGCGCTTGTCGCAATAGCGAATCTGCTCGGTGAGCGCATCGATCGCCGTAACCAGCGGTGTCAAGGTCCATGTTAGCTCCTTGGGCATCTGTTCGCGAACGCGCTGGGCGAAGTACGGGCTGGTGCATCGCGGCAAGCGGCTGCCGAGGGCTTTGGTCAGTCCGCGCGCCGCGTTGATGAGCTTCGTTCGCGCGCCAACCAGCACGTCACGTGCGCGGATAAGCGAGATGTCGGTCTGCATTTGCTCGGTGCGAAGAACGACCGGGGCGAGCAGCTGCGGATCGAAGCGAACCATACGCGCCAAGATCTCTGCGTCGGTGCGATCGTTTTTCCGATCGTTTTGGTGAATCTTGCGCAGTTCTCGGGCATTAGCGATGACGACCTCATGGCCGTAGGCTGCAACGATCCGGCTTACCCAGCCCGAATGCGTTCCCGTCTCAAGGGCGACCCGCGCCGGCACCTTCGCGCTGAAGTATTCTTGCAACGTCGCCTGGGTCGTGCGGAGACGCGTTCGGCTTACCACGGCTCCGTTCTCGTCGAGTACGCACAGCTCGCTAAAACGGTCGCCCAGGTCGATTCCGATTGAGCGAGACGTTGCCGGCGTTTTATCTCGTTTGAGGTTCATGCTATGCTTGGTCATGAGGGTCGGTCTCCTTTCATTGCACCTCGAGTGCGTCACGGATACTGCGTTTTCAGAAGTCCGTTTTGGGGACCGGCCTTCTCATCTCATCTAGGCGTTTAGCTGAGCCTCGCAGTTGCGCGGCCCGGCGCCGATCGCGCGACACATTACCGGCTCGCAGCATTGGTGCGACGCCTCGCAGCGCCTCGCAGTGTACTCACAGTTCTCATAGCAATGATCGCAGCCGCTTAAATCGCGCCACCCGGCCCGCCTAGCTGAAGGGGGTCCGTTTTGGCCTCGCCAACTCCCACCCTCTAGGCTGCGGCGGGCATCTACCCATCTCGATGGCCGCGGACGTTATCATGGATTCGGCTTGGTCGAATGGCCGTCGAATAGCACGCTTCCCATGTGGAGCATACGCATGCGAAACAGTTTGACAGTCTTGGTGGCCCTGATTGTCAGCTTGGCACCTCAAGTCAACTACGCTCGGGCATCGAGCAACCCTCCCGCAACGGTTACCGCTATCGACATAGCTCTGGAGCCGGATGCGACGATGCTCCAGCACGCGGCGGCACTCAACACGCGGTTGCGACAGAGTTTTCCAAAAGGATACGCGCTCGACGCAAGTCATCGCCCGCATGTAACCATGCTCCAACGCTATGTCCGCACAGCGGATCTCCCCAAAGTGTATGCAGCGGTTGAAAAAATCATGAGCGCAGAAAGTCCAGCAACGTGGAAGTTCCAAGCGTTCAAGATCGACAACGCCGTCTGGAGCAGCCTGGCGCTCACGGTCATTCTCGCCAAGCCACCGGCGAACGTCTTAGAAGCGCAGCAGCAACTCATCGACGCGATCACCCCATATACCGTCGCAACCGGCACGGCGGCTGCGTTCGATACGACCCCCACCGAACCTGATATCAACGCGTCGACCATGACGTACGTCATCGAGTTCGTTCCGAAATCAACCGGCAGAAACTACATCGCGCACGTCACGTGCGGCGTCGCTTCCGTGGCATTCGTGAAAACGCTGGAAGCCGAACCGTTTACCCCGTTCACGTTCTCGCCCGTAGCTGTGTCGGTCTATCAGCTCGGCAACTTCGGAACGGCTCGCAAAAAGCTCAAGGAATGGACGTTTGCGCCATGACCGATACCCTCGTCGCGATCGATATTGCAATCGAGCCGGATGCAACGATGGTGCAGCGCTCGTTGGCCGATAACACCCGCCTGCGCAAAAACCTCCCGCAAGGCTACACCCTCGACGAAACGCATCACGCGCACGTTTCAGTGTTACAACGTTTCGTCCGCGAGGCCGATCTCGAAAAGGTGTATGCCGCGATCTCCGGGGCGGTTGCGACCGAGAACCCGTCCTCGTGGAAACTCAAGGCGTACAAGTACTACTACATCCCGGCGGGTCCGATCGGCCTTGCGGGCATCGTCGTTGAGGTTACCGACGACCTGTTGAGGCTCCAACAGAAGCTCATCGATGGGGCCGCCCCGTTTTCGGTTGCAACGGCGACTGCGGACGCATTCTTTAAGCTGCCATCCGAACCTGATCTCCATGAGGTGCCGCTCTTAGTTGAGTACGTCGGAAAGTTTGTGCCCGACCATTCGGGGAAGAATTTCTTGCCGCACGTGACGATCGGTGTTGGCACCAAGCAATATCTTGACGCGATGCTCGCCGCACCCTTCGAGGCGTTTACGTTCTCCCCGGCTGGGGCGTCCGTCTATCAGCTTGGCGACTTCGGCACCGCTCGTAAGAATCTCAAGACGCTGAGTTTTCATGTCTGACCCACTTCGCTCGTGGAACGACGGACCGGCGAAGTCGGCTATCCTGGACTTCGTTGCGAGGACGACCGACTCGACGGGTCCCGACTTCGTTCCCGAGAAGGATCGCATCGCGACCTTCGATCAGGACGGGACGCTCTGGGTCGAGCACCCATTCTACGCGCAACTCGCATTCGCTCTGCAGCGGCTTGCCGATTTGGCACCGCAGCACCCGGAATGGAAGATCACGGAGCCGTACAAGTCCACCCTCGACGGCGATCTGGCC
Organism: Vulcanimicrobiota bacterium; assembly: GCA_963748875.1. Classification (GTDB taxonomy): domain Bacteria; phylum Vulcanimicrobiota; class Vulcanimicrobiia; order Vulcanimicrobiales; family Vulcanimicrobiaceae; genus Cybelea. The sequence goes on along the minus strand of CAVVKC010000001.1, from coordinate 1,770,908 downwards.
GCCTTCGCCAAGTTCACGATGAATGATCTGGAGGCGCTCGTTGCTGCGACACACGCAGGCATGACGACGCGGGAGTTTCATAGCATCGTCGCCGACTGGATTTCCAAAGCAAAGCACCCGCGCTGGAACCGCTCGTATACGGAGCTTGTGTATCAACCAATGCTTGAGGTCATGCGGTATCTGCGTGCGAACGGATACAAGGTGTATATCGTTACCGGAGGCGGGCAGGCCTTTGTACGGACCTATGCGGACAAAGTATACGACGCTAGGCCTGAGGAAGTCATCGGGTCGTCGCTTGCCACGCAGTTCGAGCATAATGCGAGCGGTAAAGCAGTCCTAATGCGCCCTCCTAAGCTGTTGTTATACGACGACTCTGCAGGCAAACCGCAAGACATCTACCTTTTTCTAGGGCGGCCGCCGCAAGCGGCGTTTGGAAACAGTACCGGAGACCAGCAGATGCTTGAGTACACACAGTCAGGGAGCGGAGCACGACTAATGGCGCTGGTGATGCACGACGATGAGAAGCGCGAGTATGCATACGGTCCAAGCAGTCCGCAGACGGACACGAAGTTCGGCGCGTTCACTCAGGCACTCTACGACGAAGCGAAGGCAAAAGGCTGGATCGTCATTAGTATGAAAGACGATTGGAAGCAACTTTTCCCGTTCGAAGCTTAGATAAAATCACGGTGCGTCGCACTCGGCCCTGCGTCCGAAGGCGATGCCGCAGGGGACACGCCGACCGCAAAGAAGGGTGCATGAGGGGACTTACGATGGCTCAAATCCCTAAGCGTCTGAGCTTCATCTTCAGCATCGCGATTGCGATAGCGTACGCCGGCTGTGGCGCCCCGCAGCAAACCTCGACGCCCTTACCAGACGGCGCGATGTTGAACCGAGCGTCGAGCCCGCTTCCGCGCTCCGCTAAACACCATCGCCGGCTGTACATCGGCGACGACTACAACGGATCCGGGGAGCACAACAACGCAATCGATATCTTCCCTCTCACTAAGCAGGGGCATCAGAAACGGCTACGCTCGATCTCAAACGGTATCGATGGCCCTTGGGGCTTGAGCGTCGATGCTAACGATACGCTTTACGTCGCCAACGGGCGCCCGTATTACAACAACGGCACCGTCACCGTTTACCCGTATGGCTCCTCGAACCCGTCGATGACTTACTCGGCCGGATTGCACCAACCGTTATACGCAGTGGCCGATTCGGCGAAACACGTCTTCGTAGCGGATCGTCAACCTGGCTTCAACACGACGGGGTACGTCGTCGAGTACAACGCCGGTACTAACGCTCCGATCAAGACCGTGCGATTAGGCATAGAGGCGGATGGCTTGGCCGAGGACACAAAAGGTAATCTCTATGTGGCCTATCGGCGGAATGCATATAATCAAAATGGGACAATCGCGAAGTTCGCACCGGGCCTTCGTAACAAGCGGCTTCTGGGTATGACGATACAGGCGCCTCAAGGGTTACTCGTCGATCGTTCCGGGAACGTCCTTGTCGTCGAGTCGTCGGCCGATCGTGTCGACGTGTTTCCGCCCGCAGCGAAGGCGCCGTCGGTGACGGTGCAGTTGCCGCAGGGCTTCTTCGGCGCGCAGTTGGCGATGCGGAAAAGCGAGACGACGCTGTGGGTTTCTGTGGATGAGGGATACGTCTACTCGATGCCCTATCCGCTCACCGCGCGTACGAAACCGACCCTATATGAGGGGGATGACGTTTACACAAACGGAATTGCTGTCACTCGCTAGTCCGTGAGGAGCTGCACCATGTTGAATCTGTGCCGTTACGCCGTTGTTAGCAGCACGGTCGCTGTATTGCTCGCGGCCTGCGGCGGCTCGCAGTCAGGGCAGTCCATGCCGGGCTTGGCGCCGCGAACCGCCGCGACCGATAGCCGGGAGCAGTCGCGCGCTTGGATGGCCGATGGTATCGCAAATCGAGACCTGCTGTACGTCTCTAACGGCACGACGGTAGACGTCTACAGGTACTGGCAACGCACGCAGGTCGGTAACCTCACGGGTTTCATATCGGCACGCGGCGAGTGCGTCGACAGCGCGGACAACGTGTACATCACCGACTCTAAAGCCAACGACGTCGTTGAGTACGCGCACGGCGGCACGAAGCCGATCCAGATTTTCAAAGCACACACACCGCTGCGCTGCGCCGTCAGTCCACTAAACGGAGATCTTGCGATTGCTAACTGGAAATTCGGCGTTTCAATCTACAGGCCCGGGAAGAAAAGGCCGATCGTCTATACCGGTCTGTACCGTTATGCCGCTGTCGGCTACGATAACGACGGCGATCTGCTCGTAACGACCGGCTGCACCATACCCAGCTCCAGCTGCCCACCCGCGGGGTTTGCATATTTGCCGAGAACCGGTAGGAAGTTGATCTCCATTGACATCAGACCGTACGCGTCGGGATACTTCCTCCATCCCACGGACATTCTTTGGGACGGAAAGGACTGGGTAGTCGGGCAGGCTCCGGGCCTCTATCGCTATCGAATAACCGGCAGCAAGGTTAGGTACGTCGGCAAGACCGGGCTCGACCATTTTTTGAGCGGAGCGGCCATTTACAACCCCACGGCAGAAAAGCAGGGAACCGAGGCCGTCGGCCCCGCTGCAGTACGTGGGTCCAGTAAAACAGGCACGTACCGCTACATGGTGGACTTCTGGAACTATCCGAGTGGCGGATATCCGATCGAGTTGATCGACGTCCCCGGGGGACCCGTCGCGATAAGCTGTGCGCGAGTGGGCTGCGAGCGGAAGCCCCGCCTGTGAATCGCTCCGCGCTCACCATCAGTTTGTCCGCTGCATTGCTTGGAGGCTGCGGTGCATCGCAAGCGCCGATCGGCGCATCCGGCGTGACGCCGCCAACGTCAGCGATCGCCTCAGCTCCGAACGCGGCAAGTCCCTTTTCGACGTCCTTTCGTCAGCTGTTCCGCTTCCGCCGCCCCAACGGATCGCACCCCGCTGCGCGGTTGCTCGACGTGAATGGCACCCTGTATGGGACCACCTTCGATGGCGGTTCATCGCGTAAGGGGACCATTTACCGCGTCAGCACGCGCGGCGCGGAGAGTGTACTCCACAGCTTCCGTGGCGGCCTCGACGGAGCGTATCCGTCTGCCGGTTTAATCGACGTGAAGGGCACGCTATACGGCACGACGTCCCAGGGCGGCGGCTCAGGATGCCCGTACGGCGTGGGTTGCGGCACGGTTTATAGCGTAAGCACATCCGGCGCGGAAAAAGTGCTTTACGCATTTAAAAACGGCGACGACGGAGCGTCTCCGCTTGCCGATTTAACCGACCTGAGCGGTACGCTTTACGGTACGACTTCCCAAGGCGGCCGTTCGGCATGCATCATGCACGTAACCGGCTGCGGGACCGTTTTCAAAGTAACCACAAGCGGCAAAGAGACCGTTCTACACAACTTCCTCAATGGCTCCGACGGAGCGTTTCCGCTTGGGGACTTGATCGAGGTCGAGGGCGTGCTTTACGGCACCACGGCCTCAGGCGGGAGCGGCTACGACACCGGAACCGTTTTCAGCATTACTCTGGCCGGCATGGAAAAGGTTCTCTACGCATTTCAATGGGACGTCGGCGGAAGATACCCCGGAAGCGGTTTGGTCGACGTGGACGGTATGCTGTACGGGACGACGAGTGGAGGCGGCCTTGGCTACCCAGGGTGCTCGTTCGGCGCGCAGGAATGCGGAACGGTTTTTCGCATCAGCACTAAAGGCGGCGAGAAAGTAATATATTCTTTCGCCGGCGGTTCCGATGGGGCAATTCCGCGAGCCGCCCTGATCGAACTACACGGAGTACTGTACGGGACAACGGAGGCGGGTGGTGGCGGCAGCTCGTGCTTTGTATACGACGGCACCTGCGGAACCGTTTACAGTGTCACGACCGGCGGTGTCGAGACGGTCCTGTACCGCTTCCTTGGCGGTACTCATGGCTTCGGCCCCGTAGCACGCTTGACGAGCGTGAACGATACGCTGTATGGAACCACGTATTCGGGGGGAGTTGATGACCGATGTTGCCATGTCTACGGACTCGGAACAGTCTTCAAGTTGTCGCCTTAGATCGCGGTCGCGCTCGTCTCGCTAGGCCGGCGCGCGAGCGTAGCGAACCTATTCACCTCCCGATCCATTCGGGCTTTAGGAGGACGCCTTATGAGTATCGTAACTGCGAATCGCTACGCGTTGAGCAGCATCGCCGCAATGTTGCTTGCAGGGTGCGGCGGCGGGATTCCTAACGGTACTTCGCCCGCTGGCCTTGCGCCTGGGGCACTGGCTCAAGGTAACGCGAGCGGAGCGCTTCTCTATGTTTCGTCGGACGCGACGGACGACGTATATGTGTTCACGTATCCGGGTGGCGTACTGAAGCAGACGCTGACGGGTTTCCTCTTTCCCCAGGGCGAGTGCGCCGACGCTAAGGGCGATGTGTTCGTTACCGACGCCGTAGCCGATGACATCGTCAAGTACGCGCACGGCGGTAACGCCCCGATCGCGACGCTGAAAGACCCGGGGAATTGGCCGTTCGATTGCACCGTCGATCCAAAGACAGGTAACCTTGCGGTAACAAACGCCGGTACCGAGCACGAGGGAGGCGGCGACGTGGTGCTCTACGCTCATGCGCGCGGTACCGTCAAGCAGACCTACACCGACGCTCAGATCAACGACATGTGGTTTTGTGGATACGACAGCAAGGGGAATCTGTTCGTCGATGGAGATTTCGACAGTGGAACCCCCGTATTCGCCGAGCTTCCGCGTGGCGCCAAGACGTTTACGGATCTGACTCTCGATCGCACGTTTGGAACGCCCGGGCCCATGCAATGGGACGGCACATACTTGGCTATCGGCGACCAGAATGCTGCGACCATTTACCGCTTTGCAATCAGCGGTTCAAAAGGAACGGTGAAAGGTGCGGTGCACCTCGCCCACGCCCAGTGGCTCGTGCAGTTTTGGATCGACGGCTCAGGCGTCGCCGCCGCCACCGGCTCCTTACACGAATGGGCTGGCATTTGGAAGTATCCGGCGGGCGGCAAGCCGATTGAAAAGAACAAAAATCTGTGTAGGCCGAATTACTGCGAGTCGTTCGGCGCTACAGTCAGCAAGTAAGAGGCCACACTTCCAGGCCGCGCACGGCGAGTTCAGCGCGAGGCGAGGCGATCAGCGACAGGCATCGCCGCCATCGCAGCTGGGCCCGCAAGCATCCGGGCCAGCGCGACGAGGTTGGTTCAAGCGCGAGATCACGCCGAAGCTCGATGCGTTCTCGCTCAACGACATCGCGGCTGCGACGGGCTTATCGCTCGCGGCCTTTTCGCGCATCCGGACTGGTGCGAGAGTGCCGCATCCGCGGCATTGGGAAGCGTTTGATGAACTAACAAGAGCATGCAGGCGAGCCTAGCTAAGAATCTTCGTCGCGTCTAGCATGGGGATGGCCGAAGGAGGCGAGAAGTTCGTGCCATGGAGGACGAGGGGCGCATAACCGGCTCTTCGGAATTTGGAAACCTGCTACGACGCCTCCGCCTGGCCGCGGGTCTCTCGCAAGAAACCCTCGCCGATCGCGCTCGGATAAGCACGAACGGTATCGGTGCGCTGGAGCGGGGCTATCGTCGCAACCCTCAACGCGAGACCGTGGCGCTCTTGGCCCGCGCTTTGACGCTCAGCCCCGAGCAACGCCAGGAGTTCGAAGCGGCGGCGCGCTCGGGAGCCCCGCAGCGCATCGGCGCCCGGTCGAATGCCACACGTCTGCCGCAAGACCGGACAACGTCGAACCTCCCGTGGGCATTGACCAGCTTTGTCGGCCGAGAGCGTGATCTGGCCGAGATTAAGGGACTCCTCGACGGTCATCGCTTACTCACGCTCGTTGGTTCGGGCGGTGTCGGTAAGACGCGCCTGGCGATTCAGGTCGGCGCGAAGTTGCTCGATTGCTATTCCGATGGCGTCTGGTTCGTTGACTTAGCTCCGATCAGCGATCGCGCACTGGTCGCCAGCGTCGTCGCCCAAGCCCTGGGCATGAGCCAACAGCAAGGACGCCGAGTCGAAGAGTCGATTCCGCTCTGGCTCAAACGCAACCAGGTGCTGCTCATCTTTGATAACTGCGAGCACGTTCTGGAAGCAATAGCTGCGCTTGCAGATGCAATACTGACAGCGGCGCAAGGCGTTCGCATCTTAGCGACGTCGCGCCAAGCACTCAACATCAGCGGGGAAGTGGTCCACCGGCTCTCATCGCTTGCCGTCCCTAATGAAGCGACCGATTTTAAGGCCAAAGAGGCGCTAGGCTACGAGGCCATTGAGCTTTTTGTAGATCGTGCCACGGCCGCCGACACACGCTTTGCGCTTACCGACAACAATGCACCGATCATTGCGGAGATCTGCCGGCGGCTCGACGGCATTGCGCTGGCCATCGAGTTGGCCGCCGCGCGCGTGACGGTGCTCTCCATTCCTAATCTCGCGCAGCGGCTCAACGAGCGCTTCAAGATTCTCACGGGCGGAAGCCGCAGCGCGCTGCCGCGTCAGAAGACGCTGACTGCGCTGATCGACTGGAGCTACAACCTGCTCAACTCGCAAGAGCAAATCTTGTTCGCGCGGCTGGGCATCTTTGCGGGCGGCTTTGGTTTAGATGCCGCAACAGCGGTCTGCCGCGACGATGGTCTGGACGAAATCGACGTCTTCGATCTGATTACGTCGCTGACCGACAAGTCGCTCGTCGTCGCCGATATCAGCGGCGAAACCGAGCGTTATCGGCTGCTCGAATCGACGGTCGCTTACGCCCTCGAGAAACTTAGCGCGGCTGGCGGGCGCGAGCGCCTGGCTCAGCGTCACGCCGAGTATTTTCGCGACCAGGCCACAGACGCCGACGAGCGGTTCGGCTCGGGCTCGACAGTAGCGTGGGTCGCCGACATCAAGCTGGAGCTAGACAATTACCGAGCGGCTTTGGAGTGGGCGCTGAGGCGAGACAACGATGCCGTGCTAGGCGGCGCGATTGCTGGTGCATTGTCAGCGCTTTGGTGGAATGCCGGCCTTATCGTCGAAGGCCGGCATTGGACCGAGCTTGCGCTCTCGCGCGTTAGCGATGCCGAGCACCCGGCAATCGCAGCGCGACTGCACTCCGCGCTGAGTTTTTTTTCCGACGGCAAGGCCCGATACGACGCGGCTGAGCGAGCACTACAACTGTACAGATCGGTGAGCGATCGTCGCGGGATAGCCCGTGCGGAGCAACTACTTGGGTTCGCTCTTTTTCAGATGGGACGGCTCGACACGGCACGCGAGACCATGGCCAGAGCGCTTGCGGCGTTTCACGCAAACGGAGATATGTGGAGCATGGCATTGTGTCTTAGCCAACTTGGGTACATCGAGCGGAGCCGGGGCGATCTCAGCGCGGCGCGCGAGTTGTTCACTCGGGCGCTCTCGGGCATGAGATCACTTGGGAACGAGCTTGGGATCGCCATGGCGCTAGGCAAAATGGCAGATTTGGAGTTCACGGCGGGTGACTCCAAGCAGGCCTTGAGTTTCGCGACCGAGGCGCTCGAACTCGAATCGCTGGGAGAAAACCTAGAGCTCGCAGCGCGATGGCATGTCAATACCGCCGCCTATCGTATCGCGCTCGGCGACCTCACCGAGGCCCACGCGTCATTGCAACAGGGGTTGCGCCTTGCTCAGCAAGGCCAAGAGAAACTTCAACTTGCCGTTGCGATCCAGCATCTCGCCCTACTCGCGGCACTGGGCGGCGATGCGCAACTGGCTGCTCGACTGCTGGGCTATGTTGACGTCGGATACGACCAACTAGGAATGAAACGCGAACCGACAGAGCAGTGGGGCTACGATAAGCTACTGACCGCGCTACGCAAAACGCTGAGCGATGATGAAATCAAGAGATTTGCGGCCGAAGGTGCCGCGTGGTCCGAAGATCAAGCGGTCGAGAAAGCGCTAAAGATTTAGCCGCGCCACCCGCCGCGCCCGCGAGACCGCATCGCGCCAGTGGCTAAGCGATTTAGAGCCTCGCAGCTGCGCCGCACGGCGCCGATCGCAAAGCGCATTGCCCGCGCACAGTCGTTTTAAAGGGCTTAACGACGAGGCGGCCGCGGACCTCAGGCGCGAGGTGGCGAATCATACGGTCGCTTGCGGCGTTCCGTAGTCAAGGAGCGAAGCGCACATGAGACGTTGGAATCTTAGCCACTATGCAATAAACAGCTGTGTCATCGCAGCGTTGCTCGCAGGATGCGGGGGATCGCAGCCGCCGATCGGCGCCACGCCAGGCTCGGCGGGCGCGCCGGCTCACAGCATCGTTCACCCTTCGACGGGGTCGTCGTACCGCGTAATACACCGCTTTGTGCGTCCGGACCGCGGGCTACACCCGAGGGCGAGCGTAATTGCTGTGAACGGCTGGCTGTACGGCACGACGAGTGCCGGCGGCACTCGGCGAAGCCCTTTCTGCGAGCGAAGCTGCGGAAGCGTTTACCGAATGGACCCAGCCTCCGGTACAATCAAGGCGCTGCACCTCTTCGGGCAAGACGGGTACGACGTCCAATCAGGCTTGATCGACGTGAACGGTATGCTGTATGGTACGACGAACCTCGGTGGCGATATGAATTGTGGCGACGGCTGCGGAACCGTTTTTAGCATCAGCAAGCGCGGTGCTGAGACGACGCTTTACGGCTTCAATGGCGGCAACGCCGACGGTGCATATCCGTCGGCAGGCCTGGTCAACGTGGATGGCACCCTGTATGGCACAACGGAGCAGGGCGGCCTCGGCGCCAGCGGCAGTCTGGGGTGCGAAAATGGCTGTGGAACGATTTACAGCATTACCACGAGTGGCTCGGAGAAGGTACTGTACAAATTTATGGGCTCACAGGGTTTTTACCCGGTTGCGGGCTTGATCGATGTAAAGGGCACGCTTTACGGAACGGCCTCACTGGGTGGCAAGAAAGGTAAACCGAAATGCAGCTTCGGCTTTGGCTGCGGAATGGTATACAGTATTAGCACGACCGGCATTTTAAACGTCCTGCACCAATTCACGGCAGGCTCCGACGGAGCTAATCCCGCGACAGGATTAGTCGATGTGAACGGCACGCTCTACGGAACGACCAATGAAGGCGGCGGTTCGGGATGCGGCGGCAGTGGCTGCGGAACGGTTTACAGCGTCAGGCCTGGCGGTGCGGAAAAGGTGCTGTACAGATTCAGCGGCGGCTCAGATGGCTCGGACCCGGACGCTGCCTTGGTCGAGGTTGGCGGCGTACTTTACGGCACGACCGCGAATGGCGGCGGTTCGGGATGCGCCGGCAGTGGCTGCGGAACGGTGTACAGCATTAGCACGACCGGTGCGGAGACAGTGTTGCACAGCTTCGGTGGCAGTCCCGACGGTGCGACCCCCGTCGCTGCGCTGATCAATGTCAGAGGCGTTCTTTATGGGACGACGTTTTACGGCGGCGACGGCAGTGGCTCCGGAGGTTACGTGGGCCGCGGGACCGTCTTTACGTTAACACCGTAGGTAGAGCGTCTTCCGCCAGATCGAGACTTTTCAGCGCCCCTATCTGTATCGCGAAATGCTCAGCAACGCGGTATTGCATAACACGTCAATAATTAAGCCCCGCATTCTCCAGATGAATTACGCAGAAATGATCTTAACCGGAATTAGCCCGCCAGGTACCGTTGAAACGCGGCTATCGCTACAAGAAAAAGTCTATTACGAAGGCTAGAATGCCGATAGTCGCGACATTCCATATCAGGGAGCGCAGCAGGCCCCAGCCTGCCGCAGAAAAGACCAGATACGCCACGCGGCCCGTAAAATAGAGATATGCGCCCCAAACTGTCAGCGTGTTATGACGATTGAGAATGCTTGCCATCAAGACGGCTGCGGCGAAAAACGGAAAGGTTTCGAGAAAGTTCGTAAAGGCTGCATCGACTCTCGCTGCAACACCCGTCAGCGGGGGCATCTCCTTTTCCCTCGTGCTTGCCGTCCAGGCGTAGCCATATTGAGCGCTAATGAGATGCGACGCCGCAAGGTCGTTGACCAGACCCAACAGGATGCTAAACGCGAGAAGACGCTGCTCAACAGTCACAGGCAAAACTATAGTCGATGCGATTCTTAACAATCGTGGCTGCGAGGCGGTCAACGAACTCCGCATCGTCGTGGGAGTAGCTTATGAATATTGGCACGTCGTTTTAGCTCCAAAGAGCACTATTTTAAGAGCATTTCTTCTGAGAGTCGCCGATTCTTCGGATGCGGCCTCCGGCCCGCCCGTATCGCCTGAAGCGTCGATCTCGGCAGTCCGGTCTCCTCCATAAGCTCGCGCAACGGCATGGGCTTGAGCTTGGGAAGAATCTTCGTCGCCCATTCGTCGCGCCGCGGATCGAGATACTCGGTGTAAACCTCGCTCGGATCCCGGAGGCTTTGCTCTTCGACCTCTTCGCGGCGTTGATGGCGAGGGCGCGGCGATGAATGAAGAGGAGGCGGTGGAAGCGGCCCTTTCTGCGGCCGCGGCGACCCGCTGAGGATGCAGCCGAGCGCTTAGCGAACGGCGGAACGATGGCGGACGATGAGCGGCAGGACTCGTCGGACTTCGGTAGGCTGCTGCGGCGCTTTCGGCTCGCGGCTGGTCTCTCGCAAGAAGTGCTCGCCGAACGCGCGCACCTGAGCGCCAACGGCATCGGGGCGCTCGAACGGGGATACCGCCATGCGCCGCAGCGCGAAACCCTGGTACTGATCGTGCGCGCACTCCAACTCGATGAACGTCAGCGGCACGACCTTGAAATCGCGGCGGGGAGCCGCAGGGCAGCCGTACGCGGCTCGACATCCAATCTGCAGGGGAGCGACGTGGCTGCGATCTTGCCGCTGTCGCTGACCTCCTTTATCGGGCGGGAATGCGAACTCGGCGCGATTACGGGACTCGTTCGTGAACATCGGCTCGTGACGATCACCGGCGCGGGCGGCATCGGCAAGACGCAGACGGCGCTGCGCGCGGCTGCGTCGTCCGAGGCAGGACGCATCAGTGACGTCCGTTTCATCGGGCTTGCACCCCTCACCGACCCTGCCTTGGTGGTGTCGGCAATCGCCGCGTCCATCGGCGTGAAGGAAGTGCTGCATCAACCGCTGCTCGAGACGGTGGTTGCGTCGCTGCGCAACCATCCGCTGCTCCTGATCCTGGACAACTGCGAGCACGTCATAGCGGAGGCCGCGCGCCTAGCCGAGGTTTTATTGACCAGCTGTCCCGAGCTGCGCATTTTGGCGACCAGCCGCGAGCCGCTGCACAGCGCGGGAGAGCACACGTATCGTCTCCCCTCGCTCGCGCACGACGATGCCGTCGCGCTCTTCGTCGCGCGCGGTCGCGCCGCCGACCATTGTTTCGTGCTCGTCGACGCGAACGCGGCCGCCGTCGGCGAGATCTGCCGTCGTTTGGACGGCATTCCGCTGGCGATCGAACTTGCTGCCGCGCGGGTGAACACGCTATCGGTCAAAGCGTTGAGTGAGCGGCTGGCCAATCACCTTCCGGCGCTCGGCAGCGGCGCGCGCACGGCGGCGCCCCGGCAGCAGACGATGGCCGCCGCGATCAACTGGAGCTACGATCTACTCTGTTCGCAGGAGCAACGGGTCTTCGAGCGTCTCTCGGTCTTCGCCGGAGGCTGCACTCTGGAGTTGGCGGCGCCCGTGTGCGCTGACGAGGGGGACGCTGAGGACGGCGTGCTCGACTTGCTAATGTCCCTGGTCGACAAGTCGCTGCTGGTTGTCGACCTCGATCGGGACGAGCCGCGCTATGCCCTGCTCGAACCGTTCAAGCAATACGCGGGAGAAAAGCTGGCGGCTCGGCATGATGAGCAAAGTACGCATCGTCGTCACGCCGATGCATTTCTCGCGCTCGCCGAGGAACTCGAGCGCGACTTCGACTCCGCGGCCAGCCGGGTGCGTCAAGCGCTGCAAGAGGAGCTCGGAAACTGGCGCGCCGTTCTGCAGTGGACACTCACGGAACGAGGCGCCAAAATCATCGGTCAGCAGCTGGCGGGCCGGTTGTCGGCGTTATGGACGATGATTCCAATGGAAGGGCGCCGCTGGGTGGCGGCCGCGCAGGCGCTAAGCGATGACGATATGCCGGTGAGGGTACGCGCTGCTCTTAATTTCGCCGACGCGGAGAGCGCCCGGTCCCTGAGAGAATTCGAAAGGCAACTCGCTAGCGGCCGGCGCGCGCTGATTGACTTCCAAGCTGTTGCGGACTTAGTCGGCACGGCTAATGCGCAGAGCCTGCTCTGTGCGGCACTGATCAATCTTCGGCGAACGAACGAAGCGAAGGCGCTCATTCGGAGGACGCTGTCGCTTGCGAAAAGGACGGGCAGCCGGCATCTGATCGCTTACGCTTACCGCTGCCTCGCCTTCGTCATCGGCCTGCAACGTCCGGCCGCTCGACGCTGCCTTGCCAAGGCTCTCCGATTGTACGAATCATCGAGCGATCAGCTCCTATGCGCCAGCGTTCTAAGTGAACTCGGCGGCTTCGAAGTCATCGGAGGCGATCCTGAGCTTGGCCTGGCGCATCTCAGGGAAGCGCTCGGCCTCCACCAACAGTGCAACAACATAGTCGGGGTGACACGCGATCTTGGCGAGCTTGCGTTTAATCTTATCGAGCTCTCCCGCTACGACGAAGCGAAAGAGTATGCACGCGAGGCGTTGGAGGTAGCGCGCCGGCAGCATCTGGAATATGAAATCCTAGTTAACTTGGATTTCCTGTTGGCGATTGCGGTGCTTCGCTCGAAACTACCGGAGGCATCGCTCGATCGATGGGCTGGTGCGGCGCGAACGTTGGGCTATGTTGATGCTCGGCTTACGCTGCTGGGATCGGCACGGAACGACGACGTCCAAAGGCTGTACAAGAACGTCATTGCGGCGTTGGGGGAAGCTTTCGTTTTCGACCGCCTCGCGGGGCTGATGGCCGAAGGCGCGGCGATGAATGAAAAGGAGGCGGTGGAAGCGGCCCTTTCTGCGGCCGCGGCGACCCGCTGAGGATGCAGCCGAGCCCTTAACGAACGGCGGAACGGCCGCCGCTATCCGGGCGTTCGCGCCGCGGATTGCGCCGGATGCTGCATCGCAAGATTTGCTGTACGTTTCCAGCTGCTGTTGGGTTTCTGTCTATAGTTGTCCGCAGGGCGCGTTGGTAGCCAAACTAAAAGGCTTTCATCTAGCGTCAGGACAGTGCGTGGATAGCAAAGGCGATGTATACATTACCGACTTCGGAAGGTCGCGAGCCTACGATTATGCCCACGGTAGTCGCACGCATATGCACACCATCTACGTCCGGTGCAGCCTGACCGTGAACCGCACGCGAGGCGAGGCGATCAGCGAGGGGCATCGCCGCAATCGCCGCTGGGCGCGCGACCATCCCGGCCAGTGCGATGAAAATTGGTTCAAGCGCGAGATCGCGCCGAAGCTCGATGCGTTCTCGCTGAAGGAGATCGCCAAGGGCACGGGGCTATCGCGCGCGGCCTGCTCACGCATTCGGGCTAGAGCGAAGGCGCCGAATCCTCGGCATTGGGAGGCGCTGATGCAGATGCTCGGCAGAGGGGAACGCCGCTAAGCACGAAACGCGGAGGCCATGGCGACCCAGCTCGACTCAGGACCGCCGGCTTCGGCTCGTCCGACCGGCACCGTCACCTTTCTCTTTACTGACATCGAGGGGTCCACGCAGCGTTGGGAATCGCACCGCGAGGCGATGAAGGCTGCCGTGGCGCGTCACGAGCGGATTGTGACCGATGCGATGACAAAGCACGGCGGTTACGTTTTCAAGCTACACGAAGTTCGAGACCATCGCCAATGATCTGCTCGCCCGCAAGTCCACGCATGCCGAGTACGTCAACATGATCGACGTTCTGATCGGCAAGCCGAGTAACGATTATAGACACGATTCGCGAAGGTGACATCGCGAAGGGCACGCTCGCGGTCTTCCGGGAGTCCGAGAGGTTTAAGCCATATATCATCCTCGCCAACGCGTTCGCGTATTGCCACGAGATCATGGCGTCAATTGAGATGATTCGGGGATGGTGCTATGCGAAGGATAGTTCGTTTTCAGAAGGTTTCGTTCGGATGCTGTGGCGACCCAGTTAAGTAGGGAGTTTCTACGTAGCTTGGGGCGCGAGCACGCCCGCGGCTTCGACCGGAACCAGCCGTAGAGCGACGAGGGATCGCCGATCGCCGAGGTGGCCGCGGAGCCGTGGGCCGAGACGGCGAATCATGCCCAGGCCCGCGAAGTTCCGTGGCAAGGAGCAAAGCACACATGAGACGTTGGAATCTTAGCCTTTATGCACTAAGCATCTGTGCCACCGCAGCGCTGCTTGCCGGCTGCGGCGGACTGCAGCCGCCGATCGGTGCGCCGGGGGCGATGCCGCAGGGCCGCGCCGCTCCGTCATCCTACGAGGTGACATATCGTTTCAAAAAGACGCACTCCGGCGTTCATCCGCTCGCCGGCGTGATCGATGTAAACGGCACATTGTACGGCACGACAGCAGGCGGCGGTTCTTCCGGCGATGGAACCGTTTTCGCGATAACGTTGCCCCATACGAAGAAAGTTTTATACACTTTTCGAGGCGGCGCAGATGGAGCGAGCCCGCACGCTGGCTTAGTCAACCTTGACGGCGAACTATACGGGACGACCTTCGCCGGTGGCGGCTCGGGCTGCTATGGCCATCATGGGTGCGGAACGATCTACCGCGTAAGCACGTCCGGTGTGGAGAGAGTTTTGTATCGCTTTGGCGGCGGCTCCGACGGAGAAGCCCCCGACGCGGGCTTGATTGCGGTGAACGGCACGCTGTATGGCACGACGCGATATGGCGGCGGGAACGGATGCCGTTACGGTGAGGGTTGCGGTACCGTTTATAGCGTAAGCACGACGGGTTCAGAAAAAGTTCTCTACCGCTTCAAGCGCGGGGGCGGCGGCTTTCCCGAAGCGAGCCTACTCTACGCGAACGGCAGCTTCTATGGCACCGTTGAACAGGGTGGTGTAGGATGTGGCAGCACCGGTGGATGCGGCGGCGTTTACAGCGTAACTCTAGGCGGTTCCGGGAAAGTACTTTATCGCTTTCCTGGCTATCCCGACGGAGAGCACCCCGTCACGCCGCTGATCGACGTCGATGGTACGCTTTACGGCTCAACGACCTCAGGCGGGACAAGCGCAAAGGGAACCGTCTTTACGATCACTACGTCAGGGTCTGAGCATATTTTGGTGAGCTTCGACGGCATCGACGGAGAAATGCCGGCGGGAGGCTTTATCAACGTCCACGCCGTGCTATATGGAACGACGTCCCGCGGTGGTTCGTACGGGCGCGGAACGGTTTATCGCCTAACGACGATAGGGACGGAAAAAGTGCTTCACAGCTTCGCCGGCGACTCCGACGGCAGCGAACCGTACGCGCCCGTGATCGAGGAAAGTGGCACGCTGTACGGCACGACGCGAGATGGCGGCAGCCATGACGGGTGCGGTCTCCGAGGTTGCGGAACCGTCTTTGCGCTGAGCCCGTAACACTCCCCACCGATCGGCGCAGCAGAGCCGCGCGTCTAGCGGCATCGCGTCGAAAGCACCGGGACCGGAACTGCGGAGAAATCGCCGCGCTCGCGAGGCCGCATCGCGCTTCCATGAGAAGGCCGATTTTGTCAAGGCCGACGTGGCGGCCAGGCACGTTCAACTAAAACAATTCGTCTCGCCCCGCTTCCATACGCACTCAGCTGTAAGCCATTGGCGGCTCGGTGCACTTTGGGGTTCATCGTAGAGTCTGGTGCTGCCATCTAGGCGGCGATCTGAAACGATCCTAGCGCGAGTCGCAGTCACCAAAACGCGGCGAATTGTTCGCTGAAAAAACTATGCAGGGCCCGCGGTCTGCTAATTCTAGCGCTTAAGCGATGCTAGCCTCGGCCGCGACCTTGCCCAATCGCAATGGATCGTAGATTTCCGCCGTGGCCCACAATCGATGCATGAGCACCGCAAGCTTGCGAGCCACGGCCACGATGGCGCGTTTCTTGTCGTTCTTGCCGCCTCGCCCAGCCAGATGCTGCCCGAAGCGGCGCAGGTCTGAATCCGGTCCAAAAGGCCCCAGGATATAGTGCGAGCTGCCGACGAGCAATCTGCGCAGATACCCGTTGCCGGCTTTGGTGATCGGCAACTGCGGTGAGCGGTCACCGGATTGGTCCTGTCGCGGGACCAGTCCGAGGTACGGCCCCACGTCGCGGCTGCGCGCAAAGCGCCCCTTATCGAAGAGTGTCAGCACGAAGGCCAACGACGTTAGCGATCCAACTCCAGCGATCTGTTGCAGCACCGCTGTCTCGGGATAGCGTTCTTTAGCTAGGGTCTCGACGCGCTTGTCGCAATAGCGAATCTGCTCGGTGAGCGCATCGATCGCCGTAACCAGCGGTGTCAAGGTCCATGTTAGCTCCTTGGGCATCTGTTCGCGAACGCGCTGGGCGAAGTACGGGCTGGTGCATCGCGGCAAGCGGCTGCCGAGGGCTTTGGTCAGTCCGCGCGCCGCGTTGATGAGCTTCGTTCGCGCGCCAACCAGCACGTCACGTGCGCGGATAAGCGAGATGTCGGTCTGCATTTGCTCGGTGCGAAGAACGACCGGGGCGAGCAGCTGCGGATCGAAGCGAACCATACGCGCCAAGATCTCTGCGTCGGTGCGATCGTTTTTCCGATCGTTTTGGTGAATCTTGCGCAGTTCTCGGGCATTAGCGATGACGACCTCATGGCCGTAGGCTGCAACGATCCGGCTTACCCAGCCCGAATGCGTTCCCGTCTCAAGGGCGACCCGCGCCGGCACCTTCGCGCTGAAGTATTCTTGCAACGTCGCCTGGGTCGTGCGGAGACGCGTTCGGCTTACCACGGCTCCGTTCTCGTCGAGTACGCACAGCTCGCTAAAACGGTCGCCCAGGTCGATTCCGATTGAGCGAGACGTTGCCGGCGTTTTATCTCGTTTGAGGTTCATGCTATGCTTGGTCATGAGGGTCGGTCTCCTTTCATTGCACCTCGAGTGCGTCACGGATACTGCGTTTTCAGAAGTCCGTTTTGGGGACCGGCCTTCTCATCTCATCTAGGCGCGTAGCTAATGAGCCGCCTCGCCCGCGCCGCGCTCGCATCCGGCGTAGCCTTGCTTTGATGGCCTAGCTGCGTAGCGGCGTCGATCGCGCAGCTGCAGAGCCAGCATCGCTGCCGGTCGGCGTAGCCGGCAACGCAGCGCGGGGGGCCTTGTATAGTCGGGAGATGCTATGATCCACGCGTGAGGTAGACCGATGGGGCCTGGGGTTGATAACCCGTAAACGAGTTTTTGGTCACCTCACGTGGTGTTCCATCCATTCCGAACAGTTGCTTGGGCTTCGAGCCCGCATTGACAAGATTGGAGTTGGAAGGTGGACGAATGTATCTTCGTCGGCATCGACGTCGCAAAGGACCAGATCGACGTTTGCCTGCAGCCCGCGGATATCTACCGAACATTCCCTAACGAGAAAAAAGGCTTCGATGAGCTGCGAAAGCTCCTTGCGCATCAGCAGATCACGCTGGTGGTCTTGGAGTCTACCGGCGGTTTAGAAATTCCGGTTGCTGTGTCGCTAGGCCGCGGCTGGAACAGGAAATAAGCGGCGCAGCATTCCCGGTCCGGAGCGATCGCCGCTGCTCGCAACACCTCGCAAGGCCGCGCAGCCGCGGCCGTATGCAACGCGAGCATGGCGTGCGCCGACTGCCGAAGCACGTCCGAGCTCGCCGATCGCGTCGCGATGTGCGGCAGACCGGTGCTCAAGCGCAGACGCCGTCACTGCGAGGCCTGCATGCCGAAGGCGCGCCGCGAACATGGCCTCCGCGCGATCGCAGCCGCGCGCCAGACGCTCGCAGCGCAGACCGCAGCGGGCAACGATCCGCGCCGCAGTCCAGCCGTGAACCGCGCGCGAGGCGAAGCGATTAGCGAGGGGCATCCCCGCAATCGCCGCTGGGCGGCGGAGCATCCGGGCCAGCGCGACGAGGCGTGGTTCAAGCGCGAGATCGTGCCAAAGCTCGATGCGTTCTCGCTCAAGGAAATCGCCGAGGCCACGGGGCTATCGCTCGCGGCGTGCTCGCGGATACGGGCTGGTGCGAAGGTTCCGCATCCGCGGCATTGGGAGCCGTTGCGCAAGCTCGCGGACTCGTAAACACTCGTTCCGCTGGGATAGCGTTCGGCGGTGGCGAACGTTCTCAACCGCCGATCGCAGGCTTCGGAGGCGTAGCAAAGATGAAGAGCTTACATTCTGGCCGCTATGCACTAGGCATAAGCATGGTCGCGGCTTTGCTCAGCGCGTGCGGCGGCTCGCAGCCGCCGATCGGCGCGCCCGGCACGATGCTACAAGCCCCGGTGGCCTCGCAAGCGGTGCGCCCGGCCGAGGGTTCGGGGCCCTTCCTCTACGTCGGGGGAAATAAGGTCGCGATGTTTGCGTTGAACAGCTCGAAGCCACTCCACGCGACGAAGGCGGACCCCTATAACTATGGCAGCGGGCTCGCGCTCGATCTGCACGGTCACCTCTGCGTGTCGAGCGGAAACCTAAGTAATCAACAGATTTACGAGTACGACGCGCGAACACTCAAGCTGGTCGGCGTGACGGACGAGAGCGGCTACTTCGCTGCTCTGGTGGCCGATCGCTACGGCTATCTCTACGCCTCCTCGGTCTTCGGCATCCTGGTCTATGCTCCAGGCTGCACGAAGCAAGTGAACAACCTGCGCCACGGCGGCGACGCACTCGTCTTTGATCGCGCGGGCAATCTTTATGCGGGCCTCGGCAACGCGGTGGGCGTTTACGCGCCGGAGCAGCGCCGGGGGCACATGCGTTTCGTTCGCAGGATACACGATGGCCTGAAAAGCCTTGTCAGCGCGCTGGCGATCGGACCATCGGACGAACTCTTCGTCGCGGACGAGGTCGGCAGGAAAGGCGGCTACGTCGTCGTCTACCGGCGTGGCGGATCGATGCCGGTGAAAAAAATCACGGAGGGCATCGAAACACCCGAACTGCTGGCGGTGGATTCAAAGGGGTGGCTCTACGTCGATAACTGTCCATACACGGCGTGCGGTGCTGGGTGGCGACATGGCTGGATCTCGGTATACGCGCCGGGTAGCACGCAGCCAACGCGTCGTGTGCGATTTGAGGACCCGGTTGCACTCGCCATTGACCCCTCGGACAATCTCTACGTCCTAGATTCATACAGGCGCAGGACGGTGCTCGTTTACAGCCCGGGCGCGGCGAAGTTGTTGCGAAAAATCACGGACAGCATCGATAACTCCGCCGCCCTGCTCATCGGCTCGCCGTGACCTCCGACGCCGGGAGCGTTGAACGCGGCAGCCCGGTCGCTGCCTAACTTTGCGCGCAGTCTGCCGCGGGCAACCATCCGCGCCGCAGCGCCGTCGTGACCCGCGCGCGAGGCGAGGCGATCTCAGACGGAGATCGCCGCAATCGCCGCTGGGCGCGCGAGCATCCGGGCCCGCGCGACGAAGCGTGGTTTAAGCGCGAGACCGCGCCGAAGCTCGACGCGTTTACGCTCGCGGAGATCGCTAAGGCGACGGGATTATCGCTCGCCGCCTGCTCGCGCATACGGTCCGGTGCGAGGGTGCCACATCCTCGGCATTGGAGCCGCTTGCTCGCGCTACTCGAGGCCGGGGATTGAGATTCCACGCCGAACATCCTAGCCGCCGATGCGTTCTGCATCAGGGGAGCAAGACAGATGAAGGTTTCCGGTCTCAGCCGTTATTCGTTATGCTTAAGCATAGGCATCGCCACGCTCGCGGGCTGCGGCGGATTGCGGCCGGAGCTGTCTTTGCCGGGGTTAGCGCAGCCAGCTGCCAAGGCGGTTGGCCGGGAGCATCGGCACGCTCGGGTGGACGGCGGTCTCGGGAAATGGGACCTGCTGTACGTCTCTAACGACATCCACGCGTCAGGCACGTCTAGACAAGAAGAAGGTACCGTCACCGTTTATCGCTACTGGAAGCAGACACTTGTACAAACGCTCACGGGTTTCAAAGTGCCTCGCGGAGCGTGCGTCGATGCTGCAAACAACGTGTACATCACCGATTACGGCGCCAACGACGTCGTCGAGTACGCGCACGGAGGCGCGACGCCGATACGAACGCTCGCAGCAGACAGACCGCTGTCGTGCGCGGTCGATCAATACAGTGGGGATCTGGCGATTGCCAACTATGTCAAGGGCGTCTTTATCTACAAGCACGGCACGGGGGAGCCGCGCATCTATAAGGATTCGAGTCTTTACGGCTACTACGCCCTCGGTTACGATGACGACGGTAATCTGCTCGTAACCGATGGCTGCGACGACTACAAAACTGTCAGCTGCACTCCCGCAGATTTTGCATATCTGCAGAGAAAGGGCAAGCGCCTCGTCACCATCGGCATTCCGGGAACGAGTGGGGGCGACGACTACCTCAATGTCTCCGCAATTCTTTGGGACGGAAAATACTGGGTAATCCCCGCTTGGACAGCACAGTGCCGCATTTCAACCGCGTGCCTCACGCGCATCAGCATAAGCGGCAACAAGGCGACCTACGTGAGCACGACCAACCTCAATCAGTTCGCCAATCCCGGCGGAGTGGCGCTTTACGACGACAACGACCCCAAGAAACAAGCGGCTCAGATTGCCGGTCCTCCCGGATTTTACTACCAGATAGTCTACTTCTGGAACTATCCGAGTGGTAGAAAACCGATTGGGAAGATCACGGACGGCGTGAGGGCCGCACGCAACGCCACAATCAGCTATAAAACGGCGCCGTAGGTCTGTGAGGACCATTGAAGCATACTTCTTCATGTTCATCTATGCGACTGCTGCATCGCTCGCGGGATGCGGCGGATCGCAGCCGCCGATCGGCGCGCCGGGGGCTATGCCTCAGACCTTACCGATTCGAGCTAAATCCTCGTACAAAGAGTTATACCGCTTTGGCCCTCAAAAGTACGGAACGTACCCTGCTGCGGGATTGCTTTACGTAAACGGCGTGCTGTACGGTACAACCACGCGTGGTTTGAAGTACGGCACCATTTACAGCATCAGTGCGAGTGGCGTGCACAAAGTGGTTTATCGGTTCCGTGGCGGCTCCGACGGGAGCGACCCGCATTCGGGATTAATCGACGTGAACGGCACACTTTACGGCACGACGGGGGGTGGGGGCTCCTCGAATGCGGGAACCGTTTATAGCATAAGCACTTCGGGTGCGGAAAAAGTCCTGTATGCTTTCAAGGGCGGCTCCGACGGAGCACATCCGTACGCTGGTTTAACCGACGTGAAAGGGAAGCTTTACGGCACGACCTTACAAGGCGGTTCGGGATGCTACGGTTCTGGCTGCGGGACCGTCTTCAGCCTAACGACAAGCGGCGAAGAAAAGGTTTTGCACAGTTTTAACGGTCACTCCGACGGAGCATACCCGGTCGCGGAGTTAGTTGACGTCAAGGGCGTGCTCTACGGCACGACGTCGGAAAACGGTAACTGTGGGGCTTGTGGAACCGTTTACCGCATCACCCCGGCGGGTGCCGAAAAGGTGCTCCATGCGTTCCAAGACGTCTCGGACGGGTACGGTCCGCAGTCGGGCTTGATCAATGTGAACGGTATGCTGTACGGCACAACGGAGGACGGCGGCCAAAATGGCTCGGGGTGTGACGGGCAACGCTGCGGAACCGTTTATAGTGTCAGCACCACGGGGACCGAGAAGATAATATATCGCTTTGCCGATGGTACCGATGGCGCGCTCCCGGCCGCCGATCTGATCGACGTGAACGGCGTGCTGTACGGCACAACCACGATGGGCGGGGGTAGGGGCTCGTGTTGGACAGTTGATGGCAACTGCGGCACGGTTTTCAGCGTAACCACGGACGGTCAAGAAACGGTGCTTTATCGTTTTGCCGGCGGCACGGATGGTTTCTCACCCGCCGCGCCCTTGACGAACGTCAACGGTACGCTGTACGGCACGACGTTTCATGGGGGAAATCGCGACACTTGCTGCCACGTCTACGGTTGGGGGACGGTCTTCGCGTTGGAGCCGTAAGCGCGATGCGGCCTCGCGGGCGCGGCGCTTCGGGGCCAGGCGTTAAAGGGTAAACGCGAACACGGTTCCGCATGTCATACCGTGGGCGCCGCACTTTCGGTTTGAAGTGCGCGGTGTCGTGCCGTACAGCGCACTGCCGACGTTAACCAAACTTTCCGCAGGCTCGCCAACGTACTCACTCTTGAAACGGAAGCGCACTTTCTCTCCGCCGCTCGTCGTTACGCTGTAAATAGTTCCGCAGCCATGAACGGGAAGCCACGGGTCGACGATGCAGGGAGTCCCGCCACCGGAAACAGTCGTCCCGTACAGCGTGCCGTTCACATCGATCAGACCGGCCTGAGGTAGCGCGCCATCGCGGCCGCCGGCGAAACTGTGCATCACCTGTTCTGTGCCCGTCGTCGTAAGACTGTAAGCGGTTCCGCAGCCGTAGTCGTCGCAGCCGGTCCCACCACCCCTGGTTGTGGTGCCGTACAAGGTGCCGTTGACATTCACCAAACTGCCGCCCGGCGACTGGCCGTCGGAGCCGCCGGCAAAGCGGTAGAGCACCTTCTCTGAACCACTAGCGGATACACTGTAAACAGTTCCGCAGCCGGTACCGCTGCAGCCGTTGCCGCCGCCCTGAGGAGTCGTACCGTACAAGGTGCCGTTAACACCAATCAAACCTCCACTAGGGAGACATCCGTCGCTATTAGCACAGAAGCTGTGCAAGACTTGCTCGGCGCCACTTGTGGTTATGCTGTAGACGGTTCCGTTAGAATATTCACCGCCGTAGAGTGTTGTGCCGTACAAAGTACCATTTACATCGGTCAAGCTGGCCAACGGGTTTTGGCCATCAGAGCCGGCGCCAAAGCTGTGAAGGACGTTCTCCGAACCGCTTGCGGATATACTGTAAACGGTTCCGCAGCCGTCAGTGCAGTTCGTTCCGCCCCTCTCCGTCGTGCCGTACAGCATGCCGCTCACATTAAGCAAGGCCACCGCAGGATACGCGCCATCGGAGCCGCCAGTGAAACTATGCAGCACCTTCTCGTTGCCGCTGGTGTCTAGGCTGAACACGGTGCCGCAGCCGCCAACGCAGTTCGTTGAACCGCCCCCGTACTTCGTTGTACCGTAGAGCGTGCCGTTCACATCGATCAAGCTTGCTAGCGGACCGAAACCGCCATTCGCGTAGCCAGGGAAGCGGTATAGCAAGTGATATGAAGACGACGAAGGAAGGGCGCGATGGAGCGGCGCTTGGGCCGGCGCGCTTGCCGGCGCTTGCACCGCCCCGCCCGGCGCACCGATCGGCGGCTGCGATCCGCCGCATCCTGCGAGCAGCGCCGCGGTGACACAGCTGCTTATTGCATAGTGACTAAGATTCCAACGTTTCATGTGTGCTGTGCTCCTTGCCCACTGAACTTCGCGGGCTCAGCATGATTCGCCGCTTCGGCCCACGGCTCCGCGGCCACTTCGCTGATCGGCGGCCCCTCGTCGCTGCGCAGCTGGCTCCGGGCGAGGCGACGTGGACGCATTCTTGCTCGATCTCTTGGAGGATCGCACGTTCACCGCTCGCGATTTCGGCGAACTCCCGAACGGTATTTGCCGGATCGCCGCGATTACGTCCCGGCGCGTGGTGTATGAACTGCGACCCCGACGAAGTGGCGATCAGCTGATAACGGCCGAAAGCCTGGCGATCTGATTGTCGCTGACGGCGTTCATTCCTTCGAGCTGCATGTACCGCCGTTGCAACTGCCACTCGTCGTTCTGTTCCAGCAGCAGCGCACCGACGAGTCGCACAATCGCCGCCTCGTTAGGAAAGATGCCTACGACGTCCGTCCGGCGTTTGATCTCGGCGTTGATCCGCTCGAGTGGGTTGGTCGAGGCGAGCTGCTTGCGATGGGCCTTGGGAAACGCCATGAAGGCGAGAACGTCCTCTTCGGAGCCGTCCAGCATTGCCGAGAGCTTGGGAAACTTCTCGCGGAGCTGATCAGCGACGGTGCGCCATTGTTGGTGCGCTGCCTCGGCGGTTTCCTGAGCGAAAACCGTGTTGATCAATGCGAGCACCACCTGTCGCTGCCCTTTGCCGGCATGGGCCAGCGCGTTGCGCATAAAGTGCACGCGACAACGCTGCCACGTCGCCTTGAAGACTTTGGCGATTGCAGCCTTGAGACCGACATGCGAGTCCGAAATGACCAGCTTCACGCCACGCAGACCGCGACGGCTCAGACTTCTGAGAAACTCCGTCCAGAACGGCTCAGCCTCGCTGGGACCCGTCGCTAAGCCTAAAAGCTCGCGCGTACCATCGGTGTTGACGCCCACCGCTATTATTACGGCGACGGAAACGATGCGGCCCGAGGAGCGCACTTTCACGTAGGTCGCGTCGATCCAAAGATACGGCCAGTCGCCCTCGATCGGCCGATGGAGAAACGCCTGCACGCGCTCATCGATCTCGCTGCACAAGCGCGAGACCTGACTCTTGGAGATCCCCGTCATCCCTAACGCTTTGACCAGCTCGTCAACTGAGCGCGTCGAAATGCCCTGAATGTACGCTTCCTGGATTACCGCCGTCAGCGCTTTCTCGGCCGTGCGACGAGGCTCCAGAAACCCGGGAAAATAACTGCCCTTGCGCAGCTTAGGAATGCGCAAGTCAATCGCGCCGGCGCGCGTCTCCCAAGGCCGGTCGCGGTACCCATTGCGGCAGTTCTCGCGAGGAATGGTGCGCTCGCCATAGGCGGCGCCGCACAGGGCCTCCACGTCCATCTCCATGAGCTTCTGGGCGGCGAGATGGAGCATGTCACGCACGAGGTCAATGTCGGGGCCCTTTTCAGCGAGCTCCGTAAGTGCGATACTGGTCTTGGCCATTGTGGTTCCTTTCGTGTCGATAGTTCTTTTGCAAAAACAACCTTCGCCGAAAGCCACGATGGCCGCTCTCTATCCTACGAGGGCGGCCCCTTCATACACCACGGCCTGGGACACGATCATCGCCGCGCCGCTGACGCATGAACTCGCACTCACGCTACCGCATTGGCGCGAATGCCTGCGGCCGATCGCGGCGCGCCTCGCACAAACCTTCCGGGAGTCCCTGGTCAATATGGGTGGGCCGCCTCGCACGCTGACGGCTAAATCCCGGAATAAACGCCGCAGCATTCCAGGTCCGGAGCGGTCGCCGTTGCTCGCAACGCCTCGCAAAGCCTCGCAGCCGCGGCCGTACGCAACGCGTGCATGGCGTGCGTCAACCGTGGAGGCGCGACCAGCGATTCCGATTGCGTGCGCGCTATGCGGCGAGCCAGTGCTCAAGCGTCGCCGCCGTCATTGCGAGGCGTGCATGCCGAAAGCCCGGCGCGAGCATGGCCTCCGGGCGATCGAGGCCGCGCGCAAAGCGCTCGCAGCACAGACGGCTGCGGGCAACGATCCGCGCCGCAGCGCAGCTGTGAACCGCGCGCGAGGCGAGGCGATCAGCGACGGGCATCGCCGCAATCGCCGCTGGGCGCGCGAGCATCCGGGCCAGCGCGATGAGGCGTGGTTCAAGCGCGAGGTCGCGCCGAAGCTCGATGCGTTTACGCTAAGCGAGATCGCAAGGGTAATGGGGCTTTCGCTCGCAGCCTGCTCGCGCATCCGGGCCAAAACGCGCATCCCGCATCCACGGCATTGGAGCAGCTTGCTCGCGCTAGTCGAGGCCGGGAATTGAGGTACCACGCCGAACATCCTAGCCGCCGATGCGTTCTTGCATCAGGGGAGCAAGGCAGATGAAGGTTTCCGGTCTCAGCCGCTATTCGTTATGTTTAAGCATAGGCATCGCCATGCTCGCCGGCTGCGGTGGGTCGCAGCCGCCGATCGGCGCGCCGGGCGCGAGGCCCCAGAGCTTACCGATACCGGCTACATCGTCGTACAAATTGCTATACCGCTTTCACCCTCGAAAGGACGGAAAGCGCCCTGCTTCGGGTCTGCTTGACGTAAATGGCACGCTATATGGGACGACCGAGTACGGCGGGTTGGGTCCAGGGACGGTTTACAGCATCAATACTAACGGCGTGCACAAGGTGCTGTACCGGTTTTATGGGGGCGCCGACGGCTACGGGCCGCACTCGGGATTACTCGATGTGAACGGTATGCTGTACGGCACCACGGAATCTGGCGGTCAACCCGCCTCAGGATGCGCATATTACTCTTCTTGCGGAACCGTTTATAGCGTCAGCACTTCGGGCGCGGAAAAAGTGCTGTATGCTTTCAAGGGTGGATCTGACGGAGCCTACCCAGCCGCCAACTTGATTGATGTAAACGGGACACTTTACGGCACGACTTCGCTAGGCGGCACGGGCTACCGCGGGACAGTTTTCAGCGTAACGACAAGCGGTGCAGAGAAGGTCTTGCACAGTTTCACTGGTGGCTCCGATGGAGCCCAACCGCTCGCAGAGTTGCTTGATGTCAAGGGTGTGCTCTTTGGCACCACGTTCGAAGGCGGTATGTGTAAGTATGACAAGGGCTGTGGAACGGTTTTTACCATAACGCTGGCAGGTGCGGAAAAGGTTCTCTACACGTTCCAAGGGGGCCCGCAGGGGGGCTTTCCGAGTTCAGGCTTGGTCGACGTGAACGGTATGCTGTACGGAACGACGCGTTATGGCGGTCATTATAACCATCATCATGACTCGCTATGCATCCAAAATGGCGGCTGTGGAACCGTTTATCGCCTCAGCACGAAGGGTGCTGAGAAGGTACTACACAGTTTTACGAGCGGTTCAGACGGGGCCGTACCGGAAGCTGACCTGGTCGCGGTGAACGGCGTGCTGTACGGCACGACGCCGCAGGGCGGTGGAACCGCCTCGTTGTGCTTAACGGGCGGCGGCAGCTGCGGAACGGTTTACAGCGTCACCCCCGACGGCACCGAAACGGTGCTCTACCGTTTTACCGGCGGCACCGACGGCTGGATGCCCCTTGCGCCGTTGACGAACCTAAACGGTACCCTCTACGGAACTACTTATCATGGTGGAAAGCGAGACACTTTCCGCCACGGCTACGGTTTGGGAACGGTCTTCGCGTTGAAGCCGTAAGGCCGCCACGCCCGCGAGGCCGCATGGCGCTAGGCGCTTAAGCTTAGCCTCGCAGCTGTGCAGCACGGAGTCGATCGCATTGCACGCTTTGCCTTCCGATCGCAGCGCCCGGAGCGGGGGGCTCGTTTTGCGGGGCCGTATCTCCTATCCGCCTAGGCTGCGGCGCCATGGCAGCGTTTGTATTTCTTACCGCTGCCGCAAGGACACATTTCGTTGCGACCGACCTTGGGCTGATCGCGCTGCACGGGCTTTGCCGGTGATTCGTCGTCCTTGTTGGTGTGGAACTGTTGCACGCGACGGCCGGCGCCTGGCATCGGACCTAATAGCTGTTCGACTTGTTGCGGCGGCAGCGCGTTGCCGGCGGTTACCGGTTGGGGAACGAGCTCGCCCGACGGAATCGGCGTAAAGGGCGGAAACGGAGCGGGAGTGGCGCCGCCGCCGTCGCCAAACTGAGGCGGCGGCGGACCGTGCTCGATCTGGACGCGGAAGACGCCTTTAACCGCTTCGTCGGCGATGTTGTTCTTAAGCGACTCGAAGATCTCGAAGGCTTCCTTCTCATATTCGACGCGCGGGTCTTTTTGGCCATAGCCGCGCAGCCCGATGCCCGTCTTGAGATGATCCATCACGTAGAGATGATCGACCCATTGGCGGTCGATGATCGGCAACAACAGATAGCGCTGCTCGACGACGCGCAGAATCTCTGGCGTTACTTCGCGTTCTTTGGTCTCGTATGCCTCTTGCGCTTTCCCGCGCAGCAGGCGCCGAATCTCCTCGCGGTCCTTCCCGGCCAAGTCAGCTACGGTCACAGTGCGCTTGATCGGAAAGATCAACTCGAGCGCGCTGAGCATCTCGTCGAGATCCCATTCGCTCGGGTGCGCGTTCTCCGGCGCGTTCTCCTCGACGGCTTCGTCCACTTTGGACTCGAGCGTTTGAGTCATGAACGTCCGCGAATCGAACTTCCCCTCTAACGTCGCCCGCCGGTCACCGTAGATAACCGATCGCTGCTTGTTCATCACATCGTCGTACTCGAGGACGTGCTTACGAATTTCGTAGTTGTGGTTCTCGACCTTGCCCTGCGCGCGCTGAATCGACTTCGTCACTAGGCCCGATTCGATCGGCTGCTCGTCGGTGAAACCGACGCGCTCCATGATGTTGGTCATGCGCTCGCCGCCGAAGAGCCGCATGACCTCGTCTTCCAGCGAAACGTAGAAGCGTGAAGAGCCCGGATCGCCTTGGCGGCCGGACCGTCCGCGCAACTGGTTATCGATACGGCGCGACTCGTGGCGTTCCGTGCCGATGATGTGCAAGCCGCCGTTGCGCGCGACGCCGTCGCCGAGCTTGATGTCGGTGCCGCGGCCGGCCATGTTGGTGGCGATCGTCACCTGAGCTTCTTGACCGGCGTCTTTGATGATCTCGGCCTCTTGCTCGTGGTATTTGGCGTTGAGCACGTTGCACTCGACGCCCTTGCGCCGCAGCATCGTTGCGAGCAGCTCGCTTTTCTCGATCGAGCGCGTGCCGACCAGCACCGGCCGGCCTTTCTGATGCTCGCCGATGATCTCGTCGACGACCGCGTCGAACTTGGCCTTCTCCGACTTATAGACGATGTCGGAGTTGTCTTTGCGGACCATCGGCATGTTCGTCGGGACGACGACCACGTCCAAGCCATAGATGTCGCGGAACTCGCGCTCCTCGGTCTTCGCGGTGCCGGTCATGCCGGCAAGATGGTCGTAGAGCCGGAAAAGATTCTGGAAGGTGATCGTCGCGAGCGTTTGATCCTCGCCGCGGACCTTGATGCCTTCTTTTGCTTCAATCGCCTGGTGAATGCCGTCCGAGTAGCGGCGCCCGTACATCAAACGTCCGGTGAACTCGTCGACGATGATCACTTCGCCGTCTTTGACGATGTACTGCTGGTCGCGATGGAAAAGGTTCCACGCCTTCAACGCCGCGTTCAGCTGATGGGTCAGCTCGATGTTCCGCTGCTCGTACAGATTCGTGATGCCGAGCATCTTCTCGACGCGCGCGACGCCGGCTTCAGCGATCGGAACCGCGTGCGCCTTCTCGTCAACCGTATAATCCTCGCCCTTCTTCAACCGCGGCAGGATCTGCGCGAACTTATCGTAGAGCTCGCCCGACTCTTGGGACGGCCCGCTGATGATCAAGGGCGTGCGGGCCTCGTCAATGAGGATCGAGTCGACTTCGTCCACGAGCGCGAAGTAGAGCTCGCGTTGCACGAGGTCCTCGACCTGCCAGGCCATATTGTCGCGCAGGTAATCGAAGCCGACCTCGTTATTGGTGACGTACGTAACGTCGCAGTTATACGCTTCGCGACGCTGCGCCGAATCGAGCCCGTGCTGAATCACGCCGACCTTTAAACCCAAGAACTCGTAGACCGGTCCCATCCACTCGGCGTCGCGGCGAGCCAGATAATCGTTGACGGTGACGAGGTGCACGCCACGCCCTTCGAGCGCCCGCGCATAGACCGGCAGCGTTGCGACGAGCGTCTTACCTTCGCCGGTCTTCATCTCGGCGATACGTCCCTCATACAGTACCTGACCGCCCATGATCTGTACGTCGAAATGGCGCATCCCGACGGTGCGAACACCGGCCTCACGTACGACGGCGAAGACCTCGGGCAGCATCGCGTCGAGCGACTCGCCCTGTTCGAGACGGCTTTTGAACTCGGCCGTCTTCGCTTTCAGCTCGTCGTCGGAGAGCGTTTTGAATTTTGGCTCGAACTCGTTGACGGCTTTGGCAGTGCGCCGCAGGCGAGCGACTTCGCGCTCGTTACCGTCGATAATCCCTTTGATAAACGACATCGGCGTTTATGGAACGAGGCCGATGCCCGTTATCACTCCCGGCGAGGTGTAATTGTTCGGCTTTACGTTGCCGTCTGCGCCGGCGGGGAAGATCAGGACTATGCCTCTTCCGCTCGGCGTGGAGTCGGCGACGTAGATTACGCCGAGGGCGTTTACCTTGATGTCGGAGGGTGCGTTGAGCTGGGTGATGCAGCCCTGAATCGTGCGAATCGGTTTCGTAAACGGAATCTTTTTATTGAAGGGTGGAAAGACCAGGATCGCCGGGCCTTGCTTCGACTGGCAGCCGGCGTTCGGCTTTCCGCGGTCGGCGATGTAAATATTGCCCAACGTGTCGAGCGCAACACCGAACGGCGTGAGCACGCCGTTCTTGGCCGTAATTGCGAAACGAGGAAAGACATTGACGGGCGTTGGTGTCGGCGACGGAGTCGGCGTCGGCGACGCCGTGCCGGTAGGGGTCGGTGATGGCGACGGCGTCGGCGTGGGCGTCGGAGTCGGCTTCGGCGTCGGTGAGGGCGTCGGCAGCATGAACTGCATGACCGACGAACCCTGAATGTTGGTTACATAGATGTGCCCCTGCCCATCGACGGCAACCCCGCCGGGCAGCTTTAAAGCCGGCTTTGGTCCTGCGATCGCCTGGTACGGCGTAGTGGCGCCGGCGATGAAGAGCAGGATGCGGTTTGGATAGGTCTCGGTCGGATCGTTGTCCGCGATCACCATAATTTTTTGCACGGAGTTTGGCGAACTCGACGGTAATGGGGTCGGGCCTTTGCTTGTAAAGGCGATCCCGCGCGGACGGCCGGGGAGCGCATTCGTCACAAGCGGCACTACGTTGCCGGTCGCAAGCGCTGCGAACTCAATCAGCAGCCCTCTTTGAGTGCTGGGATTGTAGTTCGTCACCCATAGGTCCGAGACGCGATCGAAAGCGAGATACTGCGGCCCGTCGAGGGTCGTGCTGGAGCCGCCAATCTGAAAAGCGGGGCCCTTGCCGCTCGCCGTTCCATTGGTGTAGATACTGATTGCGTTCTGATTACTGTTCGTCGCGTAGAGCGTTTTCGATGGAAAGTTGGGCCCAACGTCGACACCGGTCGTCTGCCCGAGGCTACTGCAGGCGACGAACGCGGCCGTCATGACGAGCGCGAGAAAAGCTAATGCCCGCAAGGGGCCCTTCTTTCTGATAGGCACTGCGATGCGGTTCCCGCAGTCGGCCGAGTTTCCTGGCCGGTCGCACGCTGAGCAAGGAACCAGATGGCGGCTACTAGCAGCGCCAAAAGTAGCAGCGAAATGACGATCCGGCGCGCGCGCCGGCGCACGTAGGCGGGCCGGCTCGACTCGGTGTCGATGATCTGGCGCGGCAAATCTCTAACGAGCCTCTAAACCGACCGCCGGAGCGGATGATTGATCTCGCCGCTGTGAACGAGCTTGAGCATCTCTCCGACCGTGACGAAACGGTAGCCGGCCTGCTTGAACCGCTCGACGACGTACGGCAGCGCTTCGATCGTTGCGAGCTTCCCACTGTGAAGCAATACGATCTCGGGTGCCGTCGCGTGCTCGACCAAATGGTGTTCGAGTTGCGGGACGGTAAGCGTTCGCCAATCGCCTCCATCATCGGTCCAGAGCACGACCGAATACCCCAGGCTCTGCGCGATCTTCAGTGTGCGCTCGGTATAGCGTCCGTGCGGCGGACGCATCAGCGTTCGCGTTGCCGGATCGCGCGTGAGCACCCAAAGCACGTGACCGCCGTCGAGGATCTCTTCGCGAACCTTCGCCGACGACTCTTGATCGAGGTTTGGATGCGTATACGTGTGATCGGCGATCTCGTTGCCTTCGGCTTCGATGCGTTTGGTCAGCTCCGGCCATTGCTCTGCGTCTTGACCGATCAGAAAAAACGTCGCGGGCACGCGAAGATCCCGCAGCACGTCGAGAAGCATCGGCGTGTAGATCGGATACGGCCCGTCATCGAAAGTCAGCGCGATGAGGCGCGGACGGCCCGAGCGGTCGCCGGTCGAAAGCTCGTGCGTCATTCGATAGAGCCGAGCCACGAGGTCGCTCGAGAGCGCGAAATGCACGTTCGTTTCGGGTGTCACCAGCGCAGGCGGAACGCTGCTCTTGTGTACGACCGTGCGCCACCCGCCGTAAATCAATCCAGCGGCCGCGATGATTCCGATGATGCTCTTCACCGCAGGTGACACCACACCTACGAGTGATCCGGCACGCCGGTGGTCGAGCTCTTGGTGACGTCGGTTCCGACGATAACGGTCACGTCGCTCGTCCCCGTGGCGGTAGCCTCCGGCGAAGCGCTCGCGGTCGAGTCGGGAACGACCGCGGCATTGCGTAAGGATCGCGGGAGCGATTCGCGCACTCGTGCACCGGCGAAGGTTACGCTCGAATGTTGATGGATCTCAGTCGCGCTGTAGTCGGAGCGCTCCGCGTCGCCGACCTCGCCGATGTTGAATCCGGCCTTTTGCAGTACCGTTGCGACTTGGCGCGCGGCGCCCGTTACGCCGCTACCGTTCTCGACGTCAACTCGCAGCGTCGACGGCGGAATCGCCGCCAACGCGAGCGCATCGGGCGAGGCCAACGGGGTCGGCATTGGGACGAGCATCGTCGCGACCAAATGCGCGCGGGCCGCGGCATCAGGAACGAGCGAGTCGCCATAGTTGGGTAGATCTATGTCGCCGGTGAACGGCACTTGCTTGCTGACGATCGCGGAGCTTGGTATTCCCTGAAAGTAGTTGGCGATCGAAAGCAGTTCGGAATCGGTGAAGTCGGTCTGGACGTACTTTCGAAAGACGCCGAGCAGGTCGCCGAGGTGGACGAGCGTGTTGAAACGATTGCCCTTGGCCTTGTCGACGAGCGCGTGAAGTACTTGTTGTTGGCGCATGATGCGGCAAGGGTCGCTGCACCAATCGTGCCGGAAGCGCATGTACGCGACGGCTTGCTCGCCGTTGAGGTGCTGCATGCCTTCCTTAAGATGGATGTGAAGGTGTCCCCAGGTATCGTCGTAGTTGAGCGTCTCTCCGGTGCAGCCGGTCTTGAGTTGCAAGCAATCCGACGACTTGACGTCAAGGTCGATGCCGCCAATCGCAGCGATGAATTCCCTGGTGGCGTCAATACGCAAAACTACGTAGCGATCGAATCCCGGAATGCCGAGCCAGTTGGCGATCACGCTCTTAGCTTCCGCTGTCCCGCCGTCCGATTGCGCCTCGTTGATTTTGCCCTGCGTGCCGTTCGGCAAAGTCGCTACCATGTCGCGCGGGATCGAGAGCTGGTAGATGCGTTTGCTCGCGAAGTCGAGATTGACTGCCCAGATCGCGTCGCTGCGCGAGTTGGTCGAAAACTCTTCGTCTTTTGCGGTGTAGTCGTAGTCGAGCCCCTCGATCAGCACGAGCAGGTTCTGCCTGCCGAAGACTTGCTGCGGCGGCGGCACGAAGATCTGCGTGATCTGAGTGATCGCGGAGGCCGGACTCCGATGCTCGACGATCGCGTACCCCGCCAGCGCGGAGCCCCCGCCCAGCACGATAAGCGCTACGATTATGGCGATCCGTCTCGTCACAGGGCGCGCGCCTCCGCAACCTGTCCGCGGCCGAGCGAAACGAGCCGGCCGCTAAAATCGAAAGAGCTCATGGCCTCGAGCCGCACCTCAGCGAACTCGCCGATCTTGGCGTCTCCGCCGGTGAAGTAGATTCCCCCATCGACACCCGGCGCTTCACCCTCGGAGCGTCCGAACCATGCTCGGCTAACGCCCAACTGCTGCTTGAGCGGGTCGCGCTCGCGCAAGCGACGCGACTCTTCAACGAGTACCCGGACGGTCGTACCGCAACGCTTGCTGCGCGCGCGCTCGGAGGCGAGCCGCTGCGCTTCGCGCAAGCGAATCAAGCGCTCGCGACGCCGCCGTACGCTCGCACGCCCCGCGAGTTCGGCGGCCGGTGTTCCCTCCTCGGCACTGTATTCGAAGAAACCGACGCGGTCGAGCTCCGCGCGGGCAATCCAATCCTCCAAATACTCGACGTGCTCGTCGCGTTCGCCGGGAAACCCGACGATGAAGGTCGAGCGCATCGTAATTCCCGGCACGCGCGAACGAAACTCATCTATGAGCTCGAGATAGCGCTCGCCGTTGCTCGGGCGCCGCATCGCGCGCAACACCTCGGGGTGAACGTGCTGCAACGGCATGTCCATGTACTTGCAGACCTTCGGCAGGCGCGCGATGGCGTTGACAAGTTCGGGATCGACCGTCGCGGGATAAAGGTAGAGCAGCCGAATCCATTCCAGACCTTCGATCTCGTGTAGCCGCTCGAGCAGCTGCGCGAGGCCGCCGCGGCGAATGCCGCGATCCCGGCCCCACATCGAGGTATCCTGGGCGATCAAGATCAGCTCTTTCGCGCCGCCTGAAACCAGCGCTCCGGCTTCCGCACAAATAGACTCGGCAGTGCGGCTACGGAAGCGGCCGCGCAGCGCCGGAATGATGCAAAACGTGCACGGATGGTCGCAGCCTTCGGCGATTTTTAAGTAGGCGGTGGCGCGCGGCGTCGTGACCAGGCGAGGTAAGAAGTCGTGCTCGGGTTCGGCAACGAGCTCGAGCCGCACCGGCCTGCGACCGGCCTCGACATCGTCGAGCAACTCAGCGATGCCGGCGTACGCGCCGGTCCCGACGACGCCGTCGATCTCCGGAATGAGACTCTGCAGCTGCGCACCGTACCTCTGCGCGAGACATCCGGCGACGATCAGCTGCTGGCCGCGCCGCTTCTGGGCGGCGTGCTCGAGGATAACGTGCGTTGACTCTTCCTTTGCAGGATCTATGAACGCGCACGTGTTGATGACGACCGTGTCGGCAACGTTCGGCTGCGTTTCCAAACGCCAGCCGGCGGCGCCGAGTTTCGCAATCATCACTTCGGTGTCGACCAAATTTTTCGCACAGCCGAGGCTGACGAACGCGACGCTCTTCACTCGCTCCCCGCTACCGATAGTTGACGAACTGCAGCGGCAGCTCGAATTCCATCGAGCGCAACGATGCGATCACCTTCTGCAAATCGTCTTTGTTCTTGGCGGAGACGCGAATCTGGTCGTCCTGATACTGCGCGGTCACTTTGAGACGCAAGGCTTTGATGTGAGCGAGCAGCTCTCGGCTCTGCTCTTTTGGAATGCCGCTGCGTAGCGTGATGACTTGCCGCACCGTGCCGCTTAGGGCCGGCTCGAGTTCGCCGAATTCAAAGGCCTTGATATCGATGCCGCGTCGAACCGCTTTGGTTTGAAGAACGTCGACGACGTTGCGCATCTTCAACTCGTCGTCGGAGACGAGCGTGATCTTCTTGTCGTCAAAATCGATGCTCGTCTTACTATGCTTGAAGTCGAAGCGATTCTCGATTTCCTTACGAGCCTGGTTTAGTGCGTTGTCGAGTTCTTGCCGATCGACGCGCGAAACGACGTCGAACGAGGATTCGCTCGCCACGGATGTTTACGATGCTCCTCTCAAAGGGTGAAGGCGTGCTCGACGACGTCGCCCGAGCTGCCGAGTTTTCCGACGTCTCTGCCGTCGACGTAGATTTCGACGCCGCCGGCGTTGCCGATGCGCACCAGCGCGCTCTTACCGTGGAACGTCTTGGACGTTCCGGCGGGGAACGTTCCCTCCATGCTAACATTGCCGTCAACGGTGACCCTGAGCCAAGAGGGTGCCGAGAGGACGACGGCAAGGGAGTCGGTCTTGACAATCGCCGGGCGCGCCACGGGGCCGGGGGTGTTCGCAGCGGCCGGGGGCGACGGGGCGGTGCTGGCAGGCACGGCGTTCGCGGCAACCTGCGCCCCGCGCATCGTCAGCTCGTTATAGACGACGAAGCCGATCAGCAGCACGGCGACCGCACTCGCGATCCAAATTAGCAGCGGGCCGCGCCGGGACGACCCCGCGTCGCGCGCCGGTTCCGGTGCCTGGGAGGCCGCCGGGGGCGCGGGCTGCGTCCGATTGAACGCCGCGACGGCTTCCTCCGGATCGATCCCGAGGAAGCGCGCGTAGGTTCGAAGGAAGCCGCGAATGTAGACCGCCGCGCCGATCGCGTTCCACCTTTCGTCCTCGATGGCGGCCAAATAGAGGGCGCGGATGCGGATTTGCTCCGCAACGTCGGAAAGCGAGAGACCGCGCGCTTCGCGTGCCGTGCGAAACCGCTCACCCAGCGCATCGGTGGCCCCTGGCATCAGGGCTTTGAGTTGGCCCCACCCTAATGTTATCCTGTTCAACGTCATCATGGCTAAAGAGCGCGTAATCGCGGCGATGAGCGGAGGCGTGGATTCCGCCGTCGCCGCCGGTCTTTTGGTGGAAAGCGGTTACGACGTCGTTGGCATAACCATGAAGATGTACGCACCCGAGCGGCCCGCCCACGCAAAGAGCTGCTGCGGCAGCGACGACTTCGACGACGCCCGCGCTAGCGCGGCAGCCCTGGGCATCGCGCACTATGTTTTGGATTTCGAAGAAGTCTTTCGGCGCAACGTCATCGAGCGTTTCGCCGACGACTACGCGGCGGGCCGGACGCCGAATCCGTGCGTCTCGTGCAACAACTTCGTCAAGCTTGGGACGCTCGCGCAGTACGCCGACCGTCTCGGCGCGCGTTATATCGCGACCGGGCACTACGCTCGCATCGAACGCCGCCGGGACGGTCCGCATCTCTTCCGCAGCGAGCACGCCAAGGACCAAGCCTACGCGCTGGCGCAGTTGACGCCGGCGCAACTCGAGCGCCTCATGCTTCCGCTCGGCGAGTTCGACAAAGCGACAACGCGCGCGCACGCGCGGGGACTAGGACTTCCCGTTCACGACAAAACCGAGTCGCAAGACATCTGCTTCGTCGAAGGCGGGGACTACCGCACGGTGCTGTCGCGGTTGCGTCCCGAGATCGACGCACCCGGCATGGTAGTCGCAACCAACGGCCAGGCGATCGGCGAGCACGCCGGCATCGCGAACTATACCGTGGGACAGCGAGCTCGTGTGCCGGCGAGCCACGACGGCGCGCGCTACGTGACGCGGATTGACGCGGCGACGAACACGATCGTCATCGGACGCGAAGAAGAGCTGCTCGCCAACGAGCTCGACGCCGACGAGCTGAATCTCATTCGGCCGGAACGGTTTGGCGACGACGAAACGCCGATCCGCGCGATGATTCGCTATCGCGCTGCGCCGGCACCGGCCCTCGGCACGGTGCGCGCCGACGGCTCATTGCATCTGCGGTTCGAGCGCGCGCAGCGCGCCGTCGCGCCCGGTCAGCTGGTCGCCCTACTCGATTCCAACACCGACGAAGTCCTCGGCGCCGCCACGATCGTTTAGCGCGCGGCCCTTAGAAGTCGTCGTCGGGGTCTTGGTTCGAAATCGGTTGGCTCTCGAAATAGCTCGGTGGAAGCGCCGTAGGAATCATTTTGAAACGGCGAGGCTTCGCAGAGAAGTTGAAGCAATCGCCGAGGTCGTCCGAACGAACGTCGGTCGTGCCGAGCGTTCCCAGCCCGAGCGTTTTTTCCGTGAACTTCAAGATGCTGCCAAACTCGTGCTGGCGATGGGAAACGTAGTGCGCGCGCGCGTAGGCGGAGATAACGATTAGCGGGACGCGAAAGCCGAGTTCGTACGAGTTGTACTGCGGCGGTTTCACGTGGTCGTACCACCCGCCCCAATCGTCCCACGTGACGAAGATCGCGGTATGGTTCCAGTACGGGCTTTCGCCGACGGCGTTGACAACGCTGGCCACCCAAGCTGGTCCCGAGCCGTTGTTGACTCCTGCGTGGTCCGACGCAGGTTTGGTCGGAGTAACCCAAACGACGTTGGCCAAATTGCCGTGCGCGATGTCGTGGAGCACTTTAGTTTGCGGCGCAACCACGTCGGTATGGTACAGCGTCCCGTAGCGGATGTTGCGAATGGCGTCGGGCGCATTCCATATCCCGTGTCCGAGATGCGCCTGATAGTAGTGCCAGGTCAAGCCCGCCTCGGCGACCCGGCCCATCAGCGAAGCTCGAGTGAAGCAGGGGAATACGTCGTGGTTCTCCTTGCCGTCATCGTCAATGACGCGAACCGTCGTACCGGTAAGCGAATCGCATCCACCCTGGCCGCCTCCGCCAGTGACGTGCGCGTTCTCGGCGGCCCGCAGAGTCGAGTGAATCGAAATGGTGGACGTTCCGCTCACCAAATACTGGTGTGCCGGAAAGCTCGGGCCTTCGTTGGTTTGGAACATCCGATCCGCCAGCACGTACTGCGAGGCCATCACCCAATACGGCTCGACTTCCCAGCGCGGAACGTAGCCGTAGGGGTGCCGATCGCTGTTATGGCAGGTGCCCTGGTCCTGGTCCTTGCTGCAGCGCGATTGCGCGAGGTTGAAGCCGTCCATCTTTCCCCCGTTGTATTCCACTTCGAAGGAGTCATGAGTATGACTGATGTCCATTGGCTCGGTCAGCCGCTCGGGGAACAGCTTCACCCTGCCGCCCTTCGACGTCTCGCCGTAATCGGCCGAGTCAGCGTGGGGAAACTTGTGGAACAGGTTGTCAAACGATCGGTTTTCTTGAACGATGATGATAACGTGCGTGATCTTGCCACCGCCGAGCAGGGATGGGGCCGCCGCACCGTACCGCGTGGTCGCGATCCCGGATGCGCCAAAAGAGCGCGAAATTTGCGGGATGAATTCTTGCGAAAGACTTGGACTGCTCGACCGTTGGCCGCATGCCGTCGCCATCAGAACGGCAATGCTTAAGAAGAATGTCAGCTTCCTCAATCTAGGTACCTCGGGAAAGAACTTTACACGCCTAGGCTTGCTTTCCTCGGCGCGCAGCTTGCCCTAGCGAGGGAGGCGAGTCGAAGGTCTCAGGATGACAGAAGTGCGGGCGCGAGTTCGCGGGCGTTCCAATACGTGTCGCGCACGGCGGGCTTGAATCCGGCGCTCCTTATGATGTTCTCGATGTCCCGGCGCGTGGCTTCGTTCGTGCTGCCGGCATCGTGCACGACCCGCTCCTCAATGATCGTGCCGCCCATGTCGTCACAGCCGTAGAAGAGCGCGAGTTGGCCCATCTTCAGACCTGGCGTCAGCCACGATGCCTGCAAGTGCGGGAAGTTGTCGAGATAGAGCCGCGAGATCGCGAGCACGCGCAGATACTCCAACCCGGTCGCCTCTTTACCGCGCAGCGGCGTCTTGAACGGAACGTAGTACCACGGAATGAAGGCCGTAAAGCCGCCGGTCTCGTCTTGCAGGTCGCGGAGCACGTGCAGATGCTCGATCCGCTCCGCCGGCGTCTCGATCGATCCGAACATCATCGTCGCGGTCGTCGGCATGCCCAGCAGTTGCGCCTCGCGCATCACCCCCAGCCACTCGTGCGGCTTGACCTTGCGCGCCGAGATGCGCTTGCGGACGCGTTCGACGAGAATTTCGGCGCCTGCGCCCGGCAGCGATTTCATGCCGGCCTCTTTGAGCCTGGCGAGCACGTCGCGCGTCGAGATTCCCTCGACGTGCGCCAGACCGACGATCTCAGAGACTGAGAGCGAGTGCAGATCGGCGTCGGGATACTCGCGCCGGACGCGTTCGAAGAGCGTTTCGAACCACTCGATGCCCAGCTCCGGATTGACGCCGCCTTGAATCATTATTTGGGTCGCGCCCTGATCGACCGCGTACTTGACGCGCTCGAGCACCGTCTCGTGCGACATCGTGTAGCCTTCTTTGTGGTGCTCGGGGCGGAAGAAAGCGCAGAAACTGCAGTGAACGTTGCAAACGTTGGTGTAGTTGATGGTCGTGTCGATCACGTACGTGACGACGTCGCGCGGGTGCATCGTCAGGCGGCGGGTGTGGGCCGCCGCGCCGAGTTCGTGGATGTCGGCCTCGTTGTAAAGGCGGATGCCTTCTTCAAAGTTGAGCCGCCGGCCCGACGCCGCGCGATCGAGAAGATCAGCTAGCGACGGCACTAACGACCTCCGGCAACAACGGAACCTTGCCGATCGCACCGATCGCGACCAGCTCGCGACAGTACGCAGCCAACCCGTTCTGCGCGGCGATGTGGAGCGTGAAATTGAGCTTCCCATAGTAGCGCTCGTAAAATCCGCGCGGTCGCGAAATCCTATCTTGCGCCAGCGCGACGACCTCTTCGGTGTGCGCGCGCGACCAGGTGTACGAATCGGTCAATGCGTGCATGCAGTCGCCGATCGCCAGTGCGTTCTTCTCGTAGGTGTCGCGCCGCGCGGCCCAGACCGCAAAGACGGTCTGGTGGCCGGTCCATTCATGCCATAGCCGTCCCAAATCGTAGACCGTTTCGGGCGGAAATCGTTCCATCGCATCGATCGCCGAGTCGCCGATCAACAACGTCGGCTCGCCCGACAACGCTCGCTCAAATGGTCGCGGCTCGTCAATGTACGTGGGATATATACCAAAGCGCCGCTCGAGCAGGATACGCAGCAAATAGCGCCCGCTCGCAGACTCCGACGAGACGTAGATCGGAGTCGCTTCGAAACGCGCGGGAGACACCGCCGAGACCAGGACCACGGAGACGACCTCGTCGCGCGCGCCGATGCAGAGGTCCGGCAAGAGCACGAGCTTGTCGGGGTTCGCCGCCCAGGTGAAGGCGCTGATCGGACTCATGTCGAGCTCGCCGTGCAACAACATTGCGTTCAAGCGCGCGGGCGTGTCGGCGTGCAGCGAGCCGGGATACTCGATCGCGCCCCGATCGAACGCCGCGTAGATCGGCAGGTCGTTGGTGTATTTGATTCTTCCGCAACGCAAAGTCATGCTTCGATAAGGTCACCCTTCGACAGGCTCAGGGCGACACTGGGGGACGGAGGCGCCCAGTCCCACGCGAACTCGTCGTAGGTAGAGTTGCGCCGCACTGCAGTGTAGCCGGCCTCCTCGATCAAGCGCCGGAACTCGCGGTCGTCGACAAACTGCCCGGAGCTTGTCCCGGCCGAATGGTAGATCATCTCCTCGTCGGTCGAGCCGTGAGTGCCGTCCATATCGTCGGCGCCGAATTGCAGCGCAACTTGACAAACCTTCAGGCCTTGAATCATCCAGTAGGCCTTGACGTGATCGAAGTTATGCAGCATCAAACGCGCGACGGCGAACGTCCGGATGTCGTCGAGGCCGGTCGTCCAGCCGCAGGACGAGAGCTCGTTGCCGTCTGGGTGAAAGGCCAGCGGAATGAAGGCGTTGTAGCCGGGCGACCGTTCTTGCGATTCGCGCAGCCGAATCAGGTGGTCGACGCGCTCCTCGAGCGACTCGATATGGCCGTATAGCATGGTCGCGTTGCTCGCGACGCCTTGGCGGTGCAGCTCTTCGTGGATCGCCAGCCAGTTGTCGGCTGAAACTTTGTTCGGACAAATCTTGCCACGGGTCGGCTCGCCGAAAATCTCGGCCGCGCCGCCATTGACGTTATCAAGACCCGCCTCTTTTAAGGCAGCAACGATTGCCGGGAACGACAGACGGTGGCGCTTGGCCATGTACTCGATCTCGGCGGCGGTAAAGAGCGAAAGCTGTACGTGCGGTAACGCTGCCTTAAAACGCCGCATCAGCGGCAACCAGTAGTCGAGCGAAAGCTGACGCGGATCGTGCCCCCCGACGATGTGGATTTGATTGAAGTTCGTTCCCGTCTCGATCGCCTTGGCGAAAACCTGATCGGGCGTCATGCGGAAGACGCGCTCGGGCTCCTTGAACTCGTCGGCCGCGAACGAACAGAACGTGCACGCGGCAAAACAGACGTTCGTCGAGTTGATGTAGCGGTTGAGAACGTAGAAAACTTTCTTGCCGCTCTTACGTTCCTTCACCTTGCGCGCGATGCGACCGAGATTGTGGATATCCCAGGTACGGTACAGCGCAAGACCGTCTTCCATCGAGAGCGGGACGTTCTCATCGAGCTTGCGCTCGATCTTGACGAGGAGAGGATCGGCGAATGCCATGGGGCGGTTCTATTCTGCTGCGCCCGACCGGCGCCCCGCAACGGCCGGCGGCTCGGTCGCGTTTGGAAAGACGGCCAGACCGGCCGACACTAGGGCAACGGCAAGCAGCGCGCCGCCGGCGAGGTCGGTCAGATAATGGGCGCCCAGAGCGAGCCGTGACCAGCAAATCGCGATTGCAAAGAGCAGCAGGGCGAACCCGATGGCTTTTGTGGTGCGCGGCAGCTCCGACATATATAGCATCACGCCCCAGAGCGCGTAGAAACCGGTTGCGATCGCCGCGTGGGAGCTCGGATACGAGAACGACGTCTCGTGCTTTACTACCCAATCGAGCCGCCGGGGCCGCGCGAAAAGATGCTGGAAGAGATCCGCGCCGCGCCAGCATAAAAGCAGCATTACAATACTAAAGAGGATTCGCGTGCGCCACGCCGGCGCCACCCATGCGACGATAAGCAGGGCGACCGCGATCGGAATCATTACGTAAGGGAAGCAGGACCACGTAAGCCACCACGCCAGCAGCGTCGCGTGGTTCAGTAGCGACTGCTGCCACGCCCAGAGCGCCGCCGGTTCGCCGTTTGCCAGCACGTAGCGCCCCAGCGCCACGAAGCATGCGAACGCGACGATCGCGACGAGAAGCGCTCTAATCCGCACTGGTGAAGAGGTCTTGCTGCGAGTTTTGGTCTTTGCCGAGCCGCGAGGCCATGATTTCCAGGTCAGGTAGCCCGATCAGAATTTTTCGCGGCTTCGTTCCCTCGTGCCGTCCGACGACTTTGAACTCCTCCAGCTGTTTCATGAGCCGCACGGCGCGCGGGTGGCCGATCGAGAACTGCGACTGAAGCGCAGCGGTTGACGCGTAGTTGGCTTCAATGATAAACTTCGCCGCTTCGTAGCAGAGCGGATCGGCATCGCGGCGCTCTTCTTCTCCAACCGGCACCACTTCGACGTCGAGCAAATTGTCGGGCCTCGCCTGGCGTGCCCAAAACTCGACCAGTCTGCTCACCTCAGCCGCCGTCACAAGCGCTCCCTGCGCGCGTATCGGCTTAGGTGCGTCGATCGGCAGATAGAGCATGTCACCGCGTCCGAGCAGCCGCTCCGCCCCGTTCATGTCGAGAATGACCCGCGAATCGGCCTGCGAGCTGACCGCGAAGGCGATGCGCGACGGGACGTTCGCTTTGATCAGGCCGGTGATGACGTCCACTGAAGGGCGTTGCGTCGCGACGACGAGATGGATGCCGGTCGCGCGGCCAAGCTGGGCGAGGCGCATGATCGTCGTTTCGACTCTCGCCGGCGCGACGAGCATCAGGTCGGCCAGCTCGTCAATGACGATGACCACGTAAGGTAGCCGTTCCTCGGGATACTTGAGATTGTACTCCTCGATCTTGCGAACCGATGCCTTGGCGAAGCGCTCGTAGCGCGCGTCCATCTCTTTAGTCATTTCGAAGAGCGCGCCCGCGGCGAGTCGCGGGTCGGCGATCACGTCTTTGATCAAGTGGGGAATTCCGTTGAAGACCGTGAGCTCGACGCGCTTGGGATCGATCATCAACATCTGCACCTGATCCGGCGTCGCGCTGACCAACAGCGACGCAATGATCAAATTAAGACAGACCGATTTTCCGGATCCGGTTGCCCCGGCGACCAAAATGTGCGGCATCCTGCAAAGATCGCCGAAGACGGGCTTCCCGGTGATGTCCTTGCCGAAGGCCATCCAGAGTGGCGGAACCTGCCCGCGATTCGGAAATGCGTCGAGGATCTCGCGAATCGCTACTACGGCGACCGTTTGGTTCGGAACCTCGATGCCGACTGCAGACTTTCCGGGAATCGGCGCCTCGATCCGGACGCTGGTCGCCGCCAGCGCGAGTGCGAGATCGTCGGCAAGCGACGCAATCCGCGAGATCTTGACGCCGCGCTCGGGTTTGAGCTCGTAACGCGTAATCGAGGGACCCCGCTCGATGTGTGAAACCTTTGCGCCGACGCCAAAACTCGCGAGCGTGTCTTCGAGAACGTGCGCGCGGTTCGACTCGTCAACGTGCTGGCTTGGCGGCAGATCGAAGAGCGAAAGATCCGGCAACCGGTAGGGAAGCGGTACGTCGACGTCGCTGTCGGAATCAGCCGTAGGCGCAGTCCGTGCCATCCTAAGCCTGTCACCCTGAGCGGAGTCGAAGGGCGAAGGAGGCCTCGGAGGCGCAACCGGCTCGACGGGCTCGATCTCCGCTTCGACTTCGCTCATTACGATCGGCTCGCTTACGATCACGGGCACCGCGTTCATCGGCTGAAGCGGCAGCGCGAATGCCTCGCGCAGCGAGTCATGACCTTGCGGCAGCTCTACCCTGAGGCTCGGAAGCCTGGGAACCGCCGGGGGACGTAGGCCGCCGAAAAAGACGATCACTCTTCCGATCAGCTGCTTCATACTGGTGTTCGTGAGCCAGAGCGTCAACGATAGCAGCGCGACCGAGAGTAAGATCCACGCGCCGGCGTTGCCGACGAGCGCATGGAGCGCCCACCAAATGTTCGAGCCGATGACGCCGCCCTGCTTGGGACCTCCGGCTCCAAACATCGCGGTGACGATCAAAAAGTACGCCAGCGCGCTGCTGCCTAGCCCGGCGATGATGCGCGGCACGTTTACTTCCAAGAACACTATCGCCCCGAAGAGCGCGACGAGCACCGGGAAAAGGGGCGCCGAACCTCCAAAGAGTCGGCGCAGCTCCGCAGCAGTCCAGCCGCCGACGGCACCGGCATGGTGCGGAAACGCGAGCGCGACACCGCAGAAGACGGCGAGTGCGACCGCGGCGATACCAACGATCTCGAGGTTGAGGCGCGTCCTCGCAAACGCCCGACGGCGGGTGCGTGCCATGAAATCTATCTCTTCTTCGTCTTAGCGGGAGTTCATTTTGACGGCGCCGACGCTTGTCGTCCTCGAGGGCGATCAAACCGGACAAGAGTTGTTGCTCGAAGCTCTGCGCGTGCTCGACCCCTTGGTCGTCGGCTTGCAGCTGGTATTCGAAAAATACGATCTCTCCCTCGCCAATCGCCGCGCCACTGCAAACAGCGTCGTGCGCGACGCCGCCGAGGCACTCAAGCGCCATCGCATCGGACTCAAAGCAGCGACGATAACCCCCGAAGCAAAAGATGACGTCGGCTCGCCAAACC
Organism: Vulcanimicrobiota bacterium; assembly: GCA_963748875.1. Classification (GTDB taxonomy): domain Bacteria; phylum Vulcanimicrobiota; class Vulcanimicrobiia; order Vulcanimicrobiales; family Vulcanimicrobiaceae; genus Cybelea. The sequence continues at coordinate 1,726,010 of CAVVKC010000001.1, read as the reverse complement.
GGATCCTTCGCGACGCCATCGGCGCGAGCGTCATCGTTCGCACGGGCCGGAAGCTGCCGCGCGTTCTGCCCGTCGGCGGCATTCACGCTCCGATCTCGGTCGTTCGAATGGCCGTCGGCGATGCATACGGTGCAAAGGAGTGGCGCAGCGGTGAAGGGCTCGACCAAACCGCGTCGCGCACCGAAACCATCTCGCGCCGCGTCTGCCGCTACGTCTCGGAGTACGCCTTCCAGCACGCGCAGCGTTCGGGAGCGACTGTCTTCGGCGGACCGAAGTTTACGGTGAGCCCGATCTACGAAGGGATGCTCAAGGAGGAGATGGACGCCGCGGCACGGCGTCACCCGAAGGTCCCCTACGATCCGCAGCTCATTGATGCCACGTACGCGCTGCTGCTCTCGGCCGCCGGGGACGCGCCGCTAGTGATTCCGTCGCTGAATCGCGACGGCGATTGCCTCTCAGATTTAGTGATGCAGCTCTTCGGCTCGATCGCCGGCGCGGAATCCCTCGTGTTGGCGTTTCCTTCGACAGGCTCGGGAGAGCCGGAAAGCCTGAAACCGTCGGTCGTGATGGCCGAGGCGCCGCACGGCACCGCGCCCCGCCTCCACGGCAAGAACGTCGCGAATCCGTTGGCAATGATTCTCGCCGCCGCCGCCGTGCTCTCATATATTGATGATGCTCCTGCGCGCAACGCTTCGCGCGCAATCTACGACGGCGCGCTCGCGACACTGAGCGAGGGCGTCGCAACGGCCGACCTCGGCGGCCACGCAACGACTACTGAATTCACCGACGCCGTCATCGCCCGCGTCAAACCCGCCTTGTCACCCTGAGCGAAGGTACGAAGCACCCCTTCGACTCGCTGACGCTCGCTCGGGACAGACTCCGTCGAAGGACGCGCTTGCCCTCTGTCATCCTGAGCGAAGGTGCGAAGCACCGGAGTCGAAGGACGCGCTCGCCTTGTAAGCCCTGAGCGAAGGTGCGAAGCACTGGAGTCGAAGGGCGGAGGGCGTCTAGCATCGCGTGCGTTTCGCGAGCTCGTGAACGAGAGGCCAATTGTTACTGGCCAGTGCTGCTTTCTTCGCGCGCGACCAGCCCTTGAGCTGCTTTTCCAAAGCAATCGCTTCCTCGACATGGTGGAACTCTGACGAGTAGACCAGCTTTACCGGTCTGCGCTTAAACGTATAGCAATGTCTATCGTAGCCAAACCCGTGCTGAGCCACGCGCGTTTCAAGATCGTTGGTGATTCCGATATAGAATCAGCGATCGGCGCAAATCAGCATGTAGACGTAGTAGAGCTTCATTACGTGGAGCGTCTGCGCGAAGCCGGCCGGGCGGCAAGGGTTGTCCCATGCACCGCCCTTCGACTGCGCGCTGCGGCGCTTCGCTCAGGGCTTACAAGGCGAGCGCGTCCTTCGACTCCGGTGCTTCGCACCTTCGCTCAGGATGACAGAGGGCAAGCGCGTCCTTCGACGGAGTCTGTCCCGAGCGAGCGTCAGCGAGTCGAAGGGGTGCTTCGCACCTTCGCTCAGGGTGACAGTGCGTTAGACTTCCATTACGACTGGGATGACCATTGGGCGGCGCTTGCTGCGAGCGTAAACGGCGCTCGCCAAAGCCCTGCGTACGTGTTCCTTTACCGCGTCAACGTCGCGAATGGCGTCGACTGAGATTCCCTCGATCGCGGCACGCACCTCGGCGCGAAGCTCGTCGAGCACGCCGTCGGCTTCTGGGAGGTAGAAGACGCCGCGCGAGATGAGATCGGGTCCCGCTATGACGCGAGCCTCTTCGCTATCGATCGCGACGACGACCATGATGATTCCGTCGTTCGAGAGCGCCTTACGGTCACGCAGCACCGCCATTCCGACGTCGCCGATTCCCGAACCGTCAACGAAGACGTGACCGCCATAGGTCTTGCCGACCTTGTCGCCATACTCATGCGTGAACTCCAGCACGTCGCCGTCCTCTGCGACAAAGACATTGCCGGGTTCGACGCCCGTTCGAACCGCAAGCTGCTTGTGCGCGTCGAGCATTCGATACTCGCCGTGCACCGGAACGAGAAACTCCGGCCGCGCAAGGTTGAGCATCAATAGAAGCTCCTCTTGCGATGCGTGACCCGAGACGTGGGAACGTCCGTCGGTCCCATGGATAACCGTCGCTCCGAGCTTGCATAGATTATTGATCGTCTTGTGCACGCTCTTCTCGTTGCCGGGGATCGGGGTCGCGCTGATGACGACGGTGTCGCCGGGTGCGATCCGGAACTGCGGATGATCGCGAACCGACATCCGGGCCAAGCCGCTCATTGGCTCGCCCTGCGAACCGGTCGTCATCACGACTATCTGCTCGGGCGGAAAGTCGTCGATCTCCTCGATGCGGACGACCGTGCTTGGTGGAATTCGCAGGTGTTTCAGCTCACCGGCAGTGTGGACGACGTTGCGCATCGAGCGCCCTAAGAACGCGATCTTGCGATTGAAGCGCACCGCGTGGTCGACGGTCTGTTGAATTCGCGGAACGTTCGATGCGAAGGACGCGACGACGATCCGTCCCTTCGCATGCGAGAAAATCGACGTAAAGGCTTCGCCGACGATCCGTTCCGAGAGCGTGTGGCCGGGGCGTTCGGCGTTCGTGGAGTCCGACAGCATGCAAAGCACGCCCTCGTCGCCGATGCTCGCGATTCGCGCGAAGTCGGCGGGTTTACCGTCGATCGGAGTCTGGTCGAACTTGAAATCGCCGGTGTGGAAGATCGTCCCAACCGGAGTCCGAAGCGCGATCGCGCAGGCGCCCGCGACCGAGTGATTGACGTGAACGAACTCCGCTTCGATCGAGCCATAGCGCACGCGGCTTCCGGACTCGACTTGGGTGAAGTCGGCTTCGCCCAGGTGCTGCTCGCGCGACTTTGCCTTGATGAGCGCAATCGTCAGCGGCGTGCCGACGATCGGCGTTTGCGGAAACTCCTTGGCGAAATATGGGATGCCGCCGATGTGGTCTTCGTGCCCATGCGTGACCAGCAGCGCCCGAAGCTTCGCGGCGCGCTCGCGGACGTAGGTGAAGTCGTTGATGACGATGTCGACGCCGTACATCTCGTCGTCGGGGAACATCAGGCCGCAGTCAACGACGACCATGTCGTCGTTCGTCTCGATTACGGTCATGTTCCGCCCGATCTCGCCGCAGCCGCCGAGCGGGACGATCCGGACATAAGCGGCCGAAGGCGGCGGGGGAACCATCAGGGTATCTGTGCTCACGAGCGGTGCTTTTGACCCCAATCCTTGCTCCCCCGCGGGTTCGAGGTGAATTGCGTGGTGGAGGTAGCCCATAATGCCGCTCTTTGCTCTGCTCACGATTCTGCTCGCCGCGGCTCCGGCGAGTCAGTCGCCCCGCACCCACCCTACCGCGAACCCCACGCCGGCAACGCTCTCGCCGGACGAAATCTTCTCACGCCGGGCGCTTCGGCGAGCGCGTCTCATCATTCAAATGCGGATGTTTCAGCTTCGCGACGAACGCTTGGAGTGCGTCCGCGAGGCGCTCCTGCGCCGGCTCCCTGATGCACTCTGGCCCGAGTTGCCGGAACCCTCTCGAGGAACATCCGGCGCCGCCGTGGCCGCTTCGCGCTGCGAGCGCCTCCTGGATTTTTAAACCAAGCAAGCCAGATGTGAGCCGCATGTGAATTGAGACCGTTTGCGACTTTTTTTCGTTACCGGGGTAGATGGCTGGAAGAGAACACCTTACGGACTACGGAATAAAAGTTTGAGATGATAAAGAATCGTATACTCCCCACGCTTATTATTGGGCTCGCGGGCGCTGTTGTCGGCAGTTTCCTTATGATGCTCTACGCGAGCGGTCACTTCGGCGGCGCGACGGGTCCCGATCGCACGCCACCGGCGGTCGCGGCCGTACCCCTGAGCGGGGTCAGCGACCAAGATCGCATCGTCAGCGCGGTCAAGCGGACGAAGTCGTCGGTCGTCGCGATCACCGAAGAAGTCAACGGCCAGGAAGTGGTTCCGGCCGATCCCTTCTTTCAACAGTTCTTCGGAGGCCAGGGCCCCGGAATCGTTCAGCCGTATCGCGGCGAAGCGTCCGGCTCGGGTTTCGTGATCGACGGTCAAGGCGACATCGTAACCAACGCGCACGTTCTGCAACCACCTAACGGTGGAAAGGCCACCAAGCTGACCGTCGTCTTTGCGAACGGCGATCACGTTCCGGCGCACATCATTGCTTACAATCTGGCAGCCGACGTCGGCATCCTCCGAGTGGACCACTACTCGAAGCTTCCGCCGCCGGTCGAGCTGGCGGACTCGAGCAAACTCGAGCAAGGGCAGTGGGCGATCGCAATCGGCGAGCCGCTTCAGCTTCAGCAGACGGTCACGGTCGGCGTCGTTTCAGGCTTCGATCGCCACGAGCCGATTCCAACCGAAAACGGTGGCGAAATCGACTTCAAGGGACTCTTGCAAACCTCGGCCCCGATCAACCCCGGCAACTCGGGTGGTCCGCTCATTGATATTGACGGACAGGTGATCGGAATGAACCAGTCGACGGTCAAGTCCGCCTACGCCCAAGGGATCGGCTTTGCGATACCTTCGAACACCGTTCGCACCGTAGTCGCCGAGCTCGAAAAGAACCCCGGCGTTCATCAGGGTACCGACACGGGCTTCCTTGGAATCTACATGGCCAACCTCAGCGCCGGCGTCAAGAACCAGATCGGTTACAACGGCGGCGATGGCGTTGCCGTGCAGCAAGTCTTCTCGGGCTCACCCGCCGACCAGGCCGGCATTCAGCCGGGCGACGTGATCCTTCAGGCCGATGGGAAGAACTACGGCAGCATGAAGGACCTACACGACTACATTGCCTCGAAAAAGCCGGGTGATACCATTCGGCTCAACGTATGGTCCCAGGGCGTTAAGAAGTTCGTCGCGATCAAGCTTGGCGAGACTCCGGCCGAGCAGCCAATCTCACAGCAACAGCAGCAGCCACAGCAACAGCAGCAGCCGCAGCAGCCCGAGGACAACCAGCCCTAGGCCATCGACAAAAGGGCCTCGATTTTGGCCAGACCAAGAGATGGACAAAATCCAGGCCCTTTAGAGGTCGGCCCTGCAACTACGGGCCTACCTTTCGTGTTTGGCTTTGCGAAGCAACTCTATCGCGCATCAGGTATGATGGTGCGGTATCCCCTTCCGACTTGTCGTAAGCGGCAAGGCAACGCCGGCGACCCGGCGCTTGGGCTTTCACCTCGGCCCTATGCGCGATCGTTCGGCATCGCTGGTCCAGATCGGTCGGATCAATCTTAAGAGAACGAGGTACAAGGTTTTATGGCTAAAACGGTCGGCATCGACCTCGGCACGACCAACTCGGTCGTCGCCGTCATGGAGGGCTCGCAGCCCGTCGTCATCCCCAACGCGGAAGGGTCCCGCACCACGCCTTCGGTCGTCGCGTTTACGAAAACGGGCGAACGTCTCGTGGGGCAGCTTGCGAAGCGACAAGCGATCACCAATCCCGATCGCACCATTAGCTCGATCAAGCGCCACATGGGCGAACCTGACTATCACGTCAAGATCGACGGCAAAGACTACACGCCGCAAGAGATCTCGGCGATGATCCTGCAAAAGCTCGTCAACGACGCAAGCAACTATCTCGGCGAACGCGTGACCAAAGCGGTCATCACCGTTCCCGCTTATTTTAACGATTCGCAACGCCAAGCGACCAAGGACGCGGGAAAGATCGCGGGTCTCGACGTGCTGCGCATCATCAACGAGCCGACGGCCGCCGCCCTCGCCTACGGTCTCGAAAAGAAAGGCAACGAGACGATCCTCGTCTGGGACCTCGGCGGCGGAACGTATGACGTTTCGATTCTCGAGGTCGGCGACGGCGTCTTCGAAGTCAAGGCTACCAACGGCGACACGCATCTCGGCGGTGACGATTACGACCATCGCGTCGTAGAGTGGCTGGTCGAGCAGTTCCGGCGCGATCAAGGCATCGACCTCGCCAAGGATAAGCAGGCGATGCAACGACTCACCGAAGCTGCCGAGAAAGCAAAGATCGAACTCTCGTCGGTTGTCCAGACGAGTATCAATCTGCCGTTCATCACCGCCGATCAGGAAGGGCCCAAGCACCTCGATTACACGCTGACGCGCGCGAAGTTCGAGGAGCTCACGAGCGATCTGACCGATCGTTGCGTCGGCCCGTTCCGTAATGCCATCGCCGACGCGAAACTCGACGTTTCGAAGATCGACGAGGTCATCATGGTTGGCGGCGCGACGCGCATGCCGGTCATTCAAGAGCTCGTCCGTAAGCTGACCGGCAAAGAACCGAACTTCACCGTTAATCCCGACGAAGTCGTCGCGGTCGGTGCGGCGATTCAGGCCGGCGTGCTCTCGGGCGAAGTCCGCGACGTCGTCTTGCTCGACGTGACGCCACTCTCGCTTGGTCTCGAGACGCTCGGCGGCGTCATGACGAAGCTGATCGATCGAAACACGACGATCCCGACGAAGAAGTCGCAGATCTTCACCACCGCTGAAGACGGTCAAACGTCGGTGGATATTCACGTGCTGCAAGGCGAGCGCCAGATGGCGGGCGATAACAAGACGCTAGGACGCTTCAGACTCGAGGGGATTCCGGCTGCGCCGCGGGGCGTGCCGCAGATCGAAGTTGCCTTCAACATCGACGCCAACGGCATCGTCAACGTCAGCGCAAAGGACCTCGGCACCGGTAAGGAACAGGCGATCACAATCACCGCTTCGACCAATCTTACGAAAGAGGAAGTCGACCGGATGGTTCACGATGCCGAGCTGCAGTCGGAAGCCGACAAAGCCAAACGCGACGAGGCTGAGGTGCGCAACAACGGATCCAGCTTGATCTACTCGACGGAGAAGTCGCTCAAGGAAGTCGGTGACAAGCTCGATGCCGGCGCGCGCACCGAGGTCGAGCAAGCGCTCACCGAACTCAAGCGGGTCAGTGAAAACGGCACGGTTGCTGAAATCAAACCGGCAATCGAAGCTCTGCAGCAGGCGAGCTACAAAATGGCCGAGCTTCTCTATAAAGCCGCCGGCCCGCAGGGTGAAGAAGCTCCTACCGGCGACGGTGCGCCAAGCGGAAACGGCGCGGCCGCGGGTGCCGGCGGGGAAGACGTCATTGACGCCGAGTTCAAGGAAGCAAACTAAGGTCGCCGAGCGCAACATACACTAATGTTCGACGACCAATCGGTCCTAAAGACCGAGGCCGGTGAGGCCGAAATCGAAGATCAAGCCGCGGCGACGCCTTCGCTCGAAGAGCAGCTCGCCGCGGCCAACGCGCGCGCCGACGAGAACTACGGAAAGTTCCTGTTGGCCGTCGCCGACTTCGACAACTATAAGAAGCGAACTCAACGCGACGTAGACTCGATGGTATCGTCGCGGCGTCGCATGCTGCTCGAGCGTCTGTTGCCGGTGCTCGACAATCTCAAGCGCGCCTTACAATCGAACGCCGGCGGCGAGGCGCTGCGCGGCGGACTCGAGCAAACGTTGCGCGGCTTCGAAGCCGTTATGGCAAACGAAGGCGTGAAGCCGCTCGAGGTTCGGGGCGAGCCGTTTAACCCGCGAGTCGCGGAGGCCGTTGGCACCGCACCTGCCGGCGAGGTAGCCGAAGATACGGTCGTCGAGGTCACCGAGACGGGTTACATGCTCGGCGACGACTTGCTGCGCCCGGCAAAGGTAATCGTAGCGAAACGCTCTGACGAATGACCCCTTCGACTCGCTGCGCTCGCTCAGGACTGCGCGCCTGCGGCGCTTGCCACTGATGAATTTGAATTGAACTTTAAAGACTACTATACAGTCTTGGGCGTTCCGAAGAACGCGGCCGAGAAAGACATCAAGTCCGCCTATCGGAAGCTCGCGCGCAAGTGGCACCCCGATGCAAATCTAAAGAACCCTAAAGAAGCCGAGGAGAAGTTCAAGGAGATCTCCGAGGCTTACGAAGTCTTAGGCGACCCCGAGAAGCGCAAGAAATACGACGTTCTCGGTCCGAATTGGCAGCAAGCCGCGCAGCAAGCCGAGCAGCAACGCCGTTACCGCACGCATGACGGTCAAGAATTCGAGTTCGATCTTGGCGGCGGCCCGGGCGGACCGAGCGGTTTCTCGGACTTTTTCGACGTCTTCTTCTCCGGTGTCGGTCGCCGCCAAACGGCGCAAGGTCCGGGCATCGCCCGTCGCGGACAGGACCTGGAGACGACGATCGACCTCGGATTGCGAGATATTTATCAGGGCGGCACGAAATCGGTCGCGCTGCAAATCGACGACGTCTGCCCGGTCTGTCACGGAACGGGAACGCAGGCCGGCCGCCTCTGTCCGCGCTGCCACGGAACCGGACGAGTACTGCTGAGCAAACGCTTTGAGGTTACGATTCCCAAGGGTATCGGTGACGGCCAGCGGATACGTCTGGCCGGTCAAGGCGGAGCGGGCGTCAACGGCGGCCCCAACGGCGACCTCTATCTGATCGTCAAGCTCGATGAAGACCCAACCTACAGGCGCAAGGGCGACGACCTCTACGTTGACCTGCCGGTGAGCATCTACAACCTGGTGCTCGGCGGAGAGGTGGACGTTCCGACGCTGAGCGGCCAGGTCGCGATGACGATACCGGCCGGCACCCAGAACAATCGCCTGCTTCGCCTTTCCGGGCGCGGGCTGCCGCAGGTCAAAGGCAAAGGCAACGGCGACCAATACGTGCGCCTGATCGGCCAGCTTCCGCAGAATCTGTCCGACAAAGAAAAAAAGCTCTTCAAAGAGCTTGCCTCGATGCGTAACGGCAAGGCTTAAGTTTAGCGCTTCGGCGCTCGACGTGACGTCTCGGAACCGCTCGTCGCTTTGCCATCCTGGCTACGCTCCTGCTTGACGGTCTCCTCGCTCTCGCCATCTACGGCGAAGCCTGTCCTGAGCGAGCGAAGCGAGTCGAAGGGCTCGTCGGTCGGAGCCTCCTCGGCATAACGTCAAGTGCCTCGCGCAGCCTGCCGGCCTTCGTTTTCCGCAAGAGGCAAGCACTTATTCATCGCGGGGAACGGGATCTAGGCTGGCGTTTGGTGCGGAACCTAAGATGCCATCTGGGGGTTGTCGAAAGGGTCTCGCCCTTTACCGAATCAGGAGAAATTTGTGATCAAAGAAATTGCGTTTACGGCGTATCCGGCCAAAGACGTCGCCGGGTTGCGCAAATGGTACGAAGATAAACTTGGATTGAAGTTTAGCGGTCCGTACGAAGAGGAAGGCGTTGAGAAATACAACGAAGCCAACGTAGGTAGCGGCTACTTCAGCGTTCTCACGCAAGAGTGGGCAGGTCGTGACCCGGGTAGCGCGTCCGGCGTAGTCTTCGAGGTGGATGACATTGACAAGACGATCGCCGATCTGCGCGGGAAAGGCCTTGCCGTAGAGGATCCGTATGCGACCCCGGTCTGCAAGATCGCGTCGTTCGAAGATCTCGAAGGCAATAAGGTCTCGCTCCATCAGGTGACGGTTCCGCACTAAGTCATGATGGCCGGGCACGGGCTGATGTGGTCGAACATCTATCAGCCCGAGAAACCAACGGTGAGGCGGCGCGTCGACTGGAAGCGGCTCGGCGCGCTCTTCGCGCCTTATTGGCGCCAACAGGCGACCGTACTAGTCTGCATCGTCGCGGTCGCGGGCCTCGGCCTCGTGCCCGGCTTCATTGTCGCGCGGATCATTGACGTAACGATCCCGCAAAAGAATCTCGGCGAGCTCGCGATTGACGTGGGAATGATCCTCGCTTCGGCGCTGCTCGCCGCGGCGATCGGCGTGCTGCAGGGCTATCTGAACTCGCTCGTCGGCGAAGGCATCATGCGCGACATCCGCACGAGCCTCGTCGCGCATCTCCACCGGATGCCCTTGCACTTCTTCACCGGCACGAAGACCGGCGAGATCATGAATCGAGTGAGCAACGACGTCGACAACGTGGATAACGTCGTGACCGGCACGCTCACGACCATCGTGACGAACGTCGTCATCATCGCGACCACGGCCGTGGCGATGTTTCTTTGGAACTGGCGGTTGGCACTGATCTCGGTCGCGATCGTTCCGTTGATGGTCTTTCCGCTCGGTCCGGTCGGGCGCCGAATGTACCAGATCCGTAAGAAGACGCGCGAGAAGCGCGACGAGATCGAATCAATCACGCAAGAGACGCTTTCGATCTCCGGAATCACGCTCATCAAGTCGTTCGCGCGCGAAGCCTACGAGCGCTCGCGATTTTATCAGGTCGGGACGCGGCTGATGCAACTCGAGATCGACTTAGCGATGGTCGGCCGCTGGTTCATCGCGTCGGTAACGGCGATGGTCGTTGTGGGGCCGGCGCTGGTGTGGTTCGGCGGCGGCTGGTTCGCGATTTTTGGGAGCCTGCAAGTCGGCGTCATCGTGGCCTTCGTTTCGTTCATTCAAGGGCGTCTCTACGGACCCGCCGCATCGCTGGCGGGCATCCAAGTGCAGATCGTCAGTGCGCTCGCGGTCTTCGAGCGCATCTTCGATTATCTCGACATGACGACCGAGCAGTACGACCCGCCTGGAGCCGTCGCGTTGCCTGCCGTCGAAGGCGACATCAGGTTCGAGAACGTCGTCTTCGCGTACGAGGGAAACCGCGACGTGCTCAACGGCGTCTCCTTTCACGTTCGGCCGGGCGAAGTCGCCGCGTTCGTCGGTCCTTCGGGTGCGGGCAAGACGACGATCACGCAGCTCGTCCCGCGCTTTTACGATCCGCAGGGCGGACGCGTGCTCGTGGACGGGCACGATCTGCGCGAGGTCACGCTCGATTCGCTGCGCCGCGACATCGGCATCGTCACGCAGGAAACGTACCTGTTTCACGACACCATCGCGGCCAACCTTAGATACGGAAAGCCCGACGCTACCGACGCGGAGCTCGAGGCTGCGGCTCGCGCTGGGAACATCGCCGAGTTTGTCGCGGCGCTTCCGAACGGTTACGATACCGTCGTGGGCGAGCGCGGACACAAACTCTCGGGCGGCGAACGCCAGCGCCTCGCAATCGCACGCGTATTGCTCAAGGACCCGCGCATTCTGATTCTCGACGAAGCGACCAGCTCGCTCGACTACGAAAACGAAGCCGCCATTCAGCGCGCGCTCGAAGTCGTCATGCGCGGGCGCACGAGTTTGGTCATCGCCCATCGACTCTCGACGGTGCTGGCGGCCGACGTCATCTTCGTGATCGACGACGGCCGCATCGTCGAGTCAGGCCGCCACGCTACGCTTTTAGCGCGCGGCGGCCTTTACGCTCGCCTCTACCGGACCCAGTTCGCAGGCTTGTCGGCCTAGCTACGGCGAGGCCCCGCCGCCGAGCGAGGATTTGAGCGAGGCTTTGAACTTCGCTTGCTGGTCGGGCGTCATCACGCCGTAGATGCCTTTTAGGAGTTGCTCCTTCGCCGACTTCTTGGTCGCGGCGTCGGCGTTGGCCGTCTGCTGCTGATACTGCTCGATCATCGGTTTGATCTGCATTTTCTGGTGCGGGGTGAGCTGCGCGGCCTGGAGCGCGCCGCGGACCGCGGTCTGAACTTGGCTCGGGGTTGGGCTCTGCTGCGCGAACGCGACGCTCGGCGTTACGATGGCAAACGAGAGCATGGAGGCCATTATGACAAGTAAGAAACGCATATAACTCCTCGTGGGAAAAGTGCTTGACCAGCACTTCGTGGCAGGCGACCGGTTACATTCTACTGCGGAATCTCCATAACCATTGGTTCGACCGGCACGTGAAGTTTCGGCTCGGTGGCCGCTTGGATCTCTTCGACGGTTACGCCGGGCGCGAGTTCGCGCAGAATCAGCCCATCCGGACTTATGTCAATCGTGCCCAGGTCGGTGATGATACGCCCAACCACGCGTTTTCCGGTCAAGGGAAGCGAGCAATGGTGGAGGATCTTGTGCGCGTTTCCCTTCGCAACGTGTTCCATCATGACGATCACGCGCTTGGCGCCGTGCACTAAATCCATCGCGCCTCCCATACCCTTAACCATCTTTCCCGGAATCATCCAGTTGGCAAGGTCGCCGCGCTCGGAGACTTGCATGGCGCCGAGTACCGCCAGGTCGATATGGCCGCCGCGAATCATCCCGAACGAGAGCGCGGAGTCGAAGAACGATGCGCCCGGAAGCACGGTCACCGTCTCCTTGCCGGCATTGATCAAATCGGGATCAACGTCGTCCTCGTACGGGTACGGTCCCATTCCGAGAATTCCGTTCTCGCTCTGCAACGTGACGGTCACGTCCGGCGCAACGTAGTTCGGAACGAGCGTGGGCAATCCGATGCCGAGATTGACGTACTGACCGTCGCGAAGTTCTTGCGCCACGCGCGCCGCCAGCTGAGTTCGTGTTAGTGCCATGCTTTTGTCATCCTGAGCCTGTCGAAGGACGCGTAGTAACGCGCTCGATTCGCTTCCCTTGCGGCCCGACGTGAACGATCCGCTGCACGAAGACGCCCGGCAAGTGCACGTTCTGAGGGTCGATCGCGCCAGGCTCGACGAGCTCCTCGACTTCTGCGATCGTGATCTTACCCGCCATCGCGCAGAGCGGGTTGAAGTTTCGAGTCGCCTTGTTAAAGATTAAGTTTCCGGTGCGATCGCCGACCGAAGCGCGCACGAGCGCGTAGTCGCAGACGATGCCGGCCTCCAGCACGTACTCGCGACCGTCGAACACACGGGTTTCTTTCTTCGGTGAGGCCACGGCCACGCTGCCGTCGGGACGGTAGCGCCACGGCAAGCCGCCGTCGGCCACCAGCGTGCCGTCACCCGCGGGGGTGTAGAAGGCCGGGATGCCGCAGCCGCCGGCGCGCAGGCGCTCGGCGAGCGTCCCTTGGGGTACCAGCTCGACCTCGAGCTCCCCGCAAAGATATTGGCGTTCGAACTCCCGATTCTCGCCGACGTACGATCCCGTCGTTCGGCGTATCCGTTTGTGGTCGAGAAGCACTCCCAGCCCCCAGCCGTCCACGCCGCAGTTATTCGAGACGGTGATCAGATCGGTGGCGCCCTGCTCGAGCAACGCCTCGATCAGATTGTGTGGAATTCCGCTCAAGCCAAAGCCGCCCACGGCAATCGAGGCTCCTGACGGAATGTCGGCGACCGCCTCGGCAGTGGAGATGTAAACCTTCTCCATGCCGCCCTAATGCGCCGACGGAACGAAGCCTGCCTCCGTGGAACGTTCGTCATTGTGGCTACGGCACCGATACAATTAGAAACCAACGACGAAGAAGCGATGATCCTCGCGATGGTCCGCGAGCTGGTCGCCGAGAAGGTCGCGCCGCGCGCCGCCGAGATTGACTCGACCGGCGAGTTTCCGTGGGACGTTAAAGAGCTATTCGCGCAAAACGACCTGCTCGGCATCCCGATTCCGGCTGAGTACGGCGGGCTCGGTGGAACTTTTCTCACGTACGTAAAGGTCGTCGAAGAGATCGCCAAGGCGTGTGCGTCGAGCGCGCTGATCGTCGCAGTGCAGGAGCTCGGCATGCTCCCGATCGTTATCGGCGGAAGCGACGAACAGAAACGACGGTTGTTGCCGAAGATTGCGTCGGGCGAGCACCTGGTTGCCTACGCGTTGACGGAAGCTTCGAGCGGATCCGACGCGCTTGGTTCGATGCGCACCCGTGCGGAGAAGCGCGGCGACGCGTACGTTCTCAACGGTCAGAAGATTTGGATTACGAACGGCAGCGTCGCCGACGTCGTCTGCGTATTTGCCGTTACCGATCCCGCCGCCGGTTCGCGCGGCGTCACCGCGTTCGTCGTTGAAAAAGGGACGCCCGGCTTCAGTGTCGGTAACGTCGAGAAAAAGATGGGGATTCGCGGCTCGCCGACGGTCGAGCTGGTCTTTACCGACTGCGAGGTGCCGGCCGCCAATCGTCTCGGTGAGGAGGGCGAAGGCTTCAAGATCGCGATGAAGGTGCTCGATAAGTCGCGGCCCGGGATCGCCGCCCAGGCACTGGGAATCGCGGCCGGCGCGCTCGAGTATGCGACCGGGTATTCGAAGGAGCGCGTTGCGTTCGGAAAACCGATCGGCCAGCACCAAGGCGTCGGATTCATGCTTGCGGACATGAAGACCGAAGTGGAGTCGGCCCGTCTGCTGCTTTACGAGGCAGCTCGGCGTTGCGATGCGGGCGCACCCGACGTTACGCTATGGGCCGCGATGGCGAAGCTGAAGTGCGGAGATGTCGCGATGTCGGTCACTACCGACGCGGTGCAAGTGCTCGGAGGCTTCGGATATTCAGTAGATTATCCGGTAGAGCGGATGATGCGCGACGCGAAGATCACGCAGATCTATGAGGGCACGCAGCAGATACAGCGGCTCGTGATCGCGCGCGCGCTGGTCGGACGAGCCAAAGTCTAGCAGGTAGCATCGGTGAAGACGCTTCGGCTTCTACTCAGCGTCCTGATCGTGGGGCTTTTTGGGTGCGCGCAAACACCGAGCGCCCGGAGCGCCTCGCAGGGAGCCGCTGAAGCGATGCCGCCCGCGCCGGCCGAAGACGCGGTGCAAAGCCCGACCCAGAGTGAAGGCCGGTTGCAACCGCTGCTCGGCAAAGGCAAAGTCCATCACGTCATCATAATTTTTCAGGAGAACCGCACGACCGATAATCTTTTCCATGGATTGCGCGGAGCCGACACGGTGGACTTTGGCATTAATACCGCAGGCCGGCGTGTGGCTTTGGAACCGGTCAAGCTCACCGCCCGCTTCGACGTCAGTCATCAGCACTCGGCTTTTAATACCGCGTACGACGGCGGGGAGATGGACGGCTTCAATCTCGAACGCTCCCACTGCGGCGGTAAGCGCGACTGTCCCCCGCAGGATCGACGCATGTATGCGTACGTGCCTCCGGACGAGGTGAAGCCGTACTTTGCGCTGGCCGAGAACTACGCGTTCGCCGACCGCATGTTCTCGACGCAAGCCGGGCCAAGCTTCCCGGCGCATCAGTACATCTTTAGCGGGACGTCCACGATTATGAAAGGCTCGCGGCTGCGCGCTTCGGAGAACCCACTAACGCCCGGTCAGCACTTTACCGGCGGTTGCGATTCGCCGGCCGGTTCGCTGGTCTTCTTGATCGACGCCAACGGGACGGAGGATCAACAAATCTTTCCCTGCTTCGAGCGGCCGACGCTCGCCGACTTGGCGGCGCAAAAGGGCTTGACTTGGCGCTGGTATCAGGCCCATTCGGGCGCGGGACTTTGGAACGGGCCCGACGCGGTCAAGCACATTCGTGACAACCCGACCTTCAAGACCCACGTCGTCGCGCCGCCGGCACAAATCTTTAGCGATATTAAAGACAACACTCTTGCCAACGTCGTTTGGGTAACGCCGACCGCGGCAGCGTCGGACCACGCCGGAGCGACGAACGGAACCGGGCCGCATTGGGTGGCGTCGGTTGTGAACGCGATCGGAGAGAGCAAGTATTGGGGCAGCACGGTCATCTTCGTAACGTGGGACGACTGGGGGGGCTGGTACGATCACGTGAAGCCCCCACAATACAATGCCTACGAACTCGGCTTTCGAGTGCCGTTGATCGCGATCGGTCCCTACGCCAAGAAAGGGTTCGTCTCGCATCATCAGCACGAGTTCGGCAGCATCTTGAAGTTCACCGAACAAGTCTTCGATCTTGGAACGCTCGGAACGACCGATCTGCGCTCCGACAACCTCGCCGACTGCTTCGACTTCTTGAAAAAACCGCGGCACTTCGCGCCGATCCCAACTACGTTCGGCCCTCAATATTTCCTAAGCCAGCCGATCTCGTACGAGGATCCCGATAACGATTTCTAACCCGGCTGCAAGACGATCTTCCAAAACTCGAGCATGTGCGCGAACACGGAGCGCTGCTGCGGCAGGCCGCGGATCGAGTGGGTTTTGCGTGGATAGGGGTAAAAGAGCACCCGCGATTCGCGAGCTAAAATGAAGCGCTCCACGAGCTCCATGCTGTTCGCGATGTGAACGTTGTCGTCGGAGGTTCCGTGTTGGATCAACAGCGGCCCGTTGAGGCGATCGGCTGCGTTGAGAACCGAGCTGTGCGCGTAGGCTTGCGCGTTTTTGTTGGGTAAGCCCATGTAGCGCTCGGTATAAATCGAATCGTAGAGATGCCAGTCGGTGACCGGCGCAACCGCCGCGCCGGCTTTGAAGAGGCGACTATGAGTGAGCGCGTAACAGGTCTCATAACCGCCGAAGCTCCAGCCCCAGATTCCGATTCGCGCGGGATCAACGTACGGCAGCGACGCGAGGTAGCGCGCGCCGATCTCCTGGCCGAGCAGCGATCCGGGACCAAAATTGTGGAAGAGTAACCGCACGTGCGCGTCGCTATTCTCCTGCGAAGCGGGTCCGTCTATTGAAAAGACGATGATCCCTTCGCGGGCCAGCAACTGATCGTAGAGGCCGCCGAATCGATCCGCCGTGGTAGGCGCGTCGGGCCCTCCGTAAACATACACGACGACCGGATACTGTTTTGTCGCTACGAACCCGGGCGGCTCGATCAGGATCGCATCGAGCGGTCCATACGCAGAAGGTATCTCGAGCATCTGCGTAGGCAGGAGTTGAGCCTTTAATGCAAGGCTTTCGGGCGCCAGCGCCTTGACGGCGAGCGACGCGACGTTAACGAGATCCGCTCGCGGCGGATCGTTGAGCCGGCTGTAGGCGTCCACGAAGCGATCGTAGGTCGGTGCGATGACCGTTTCGTGCGAGCCGGCTGCAGGCGTTAGGTTCCGCACGCCGGACTCGGCAGCGTTGAGGGAAATCGCGAGCAGCGACCGATCTCGCCGCGTAGGGTACGCAGCCCCGAAGTAGATGGTCGCGTTCTTCGCAACGCCGTACAGGCCGGTGACGCGATACGCGCCGGTAAGCAGTCGCAGCGAGCCGTCGCGAGCGCGCAGGTAGAGCCCGGCCGTGCTTTGCCGGTCCAGAAGCCAGACCGATCGCCCGTCGGTCAGCCAGAACGGCAACGGCTGCGCGTCCACCCAACTCGCCGAGGCTTGGTAGTAGATTCGCGCGGGCGCGCCCTGTGCGTTCGACCAGACGTCAAGACGCATGGCGTGCTGCGCTCGATCGAGGATCTCGGCTTCGAGCCGAGTCGAATGAGGAATCCAATCGAAGTTCGCGACATATTCATCGCGGCGCGACGCGTCGTAGACCAGACGATCGGCGCCCGTTGCTACGTTGACCGCCCGCAGCGTCACGCGCGGATTCGCTTGACCGGCCAGCGGGTAGCGCTCGTGGTCGACTTCGTTGTTGACGGTGAGAAAGTCCACGATCGGAAAGTTGGTAACGCGCCGCTCGTCCATCGTGAGATACGCGATCCGCGAACCGTCGGGTGACCAGCGAAATCCGTGCTCGATGCCGAGCTCTTCGGGATAGACCCAATCGAGAGTGCCGTTAAGCAAGTCGTCGGGTACGCCGCCGCGCGTTATGCGACGAATCGTCGGACGATTTCGAACGGTCGCGACGTAAAGATCGGCATTGTGCGAATAGGCGACGGAGTCTCCTCGCGGCGACCAAAGCGCATCGTCTACATCGGCGGCGATTCGTTGCGGTCGAGGGCCGGCAATCGCCGCCCAATAGAGCGCCCCGCGCGCCAGCAATACGACGCGCGCTCCATCGGGCGACCAGTCGAGCACCTGCGGCGTCGCTTTGCCGCCGAAGGCACCCGCCGCGAGCCAGACATGCGAGACGCCGTTTGCGGCGTCGCAGATCATCAGCGGAAGAGCTTCGGTTGGATCTTGGCTGCGCCGCACGTACAAGAACTGCCGCCCGGTGGGAGACCACGAGACGCGATCGACCATGCGCCCCCACGGCGGTTCCTTCGTGTAAACGCTATCGAGTGTGAGCTCCGCGGCCGCCCGAACGGGCATCGTCGACGCCGCGAGCGCCAGCACGAAAAAGAGCCGGGTCATCCTGAGCGGAGTCGAAGGGTCGCGATGATGCGGGGCGTGGGGCAAAGTTCGTTCACCGGGCACTGCGGGCATTGGGGCGTCGGAGCCTTGCAGATTTGACGGCCGTGCATGATCAGCCAGTGCGTTGCGTCGCCCCATTTCGGCGGTGGAACCAGTGCGGTCAGATCCTCCTCCACTTGGCGCGGCGTCGTGCCGAGCGTCAAGCCGAGACGATGCGAGACGCGAAAGACGTGGGTATCTACCGCCAGCGCCTCCTCCTGAAAAGCGGCCGCCATTACGACGCTGGCCGTTTTGCGTCCGACTCCGGCGAGCGATTCCAGCTCCTCGCGACCGCGCGGCACGCGTCCACCGAAGCGTTCGACGAGGTCGCGCGCGCACGCGATAATATTCTTCGCTTTCATACGAAAGAAGCCGGTCGATCTGATGATCTTCTCGACGTCAGGTTGTCGCGCTCGAGCGAGTTTTTCAGGCGTTGGATACTTAGCAAAAAGCGCGGGCGTCGTCATGTTCACGCGCACGTCGGTGGTCTGTGCCGAGAGAATCACCGCGACGAGCAGCTGGAACTCACTCCCGTACTCAAGCGCGGTCACCGGGTGCGGATAAATCCGCTCGAGAATGGCGAGCTCCTCGATCGCTACGCGACGCGGAACCTTCTTCTTCGGAAAGGGAATGCGCGGCATTAGTGGCGTGCTATTCTGGCAGCGCGACGCCGGTCCCGTCGCGCGTCACCAGCCCGTCGGCGTGAGTGCGTCGACTAACTTGCTAACTTCCTCCATGCTGCGCCCCGGGACGGCGCGATTGATGGAGTAGTGCAGGTCGAACAGCGAGATCCGCCGCCCGGGCGGCAGATCGCGCAGCCGATCGAGGATGCGCCCGCGCGCGTAACGCGCCGTGCGTTCGAATGGGATGCCGTTCCGGGGCGACCGGTTTGCGCCGGCCGCCGCGCGCAGCCGCTCGAGCAGTGCGGCATCCACGGGCGCCGACGCACACTCGGAGCGCAACGGACAGAGCAAACATTTGGGAGCGCGCGCAGTGCAGACGCTCGAGCCGAGATCCATCAGGGCCGAGTTCCAATCGTGTGCGCGGCCGCGTGGAACGAGTTCGCGAGCGCGAGCGTCGAGCTCGCGCGGCGCCGCCCGGTGGGGATACTCGAGCCCGAAAAAGAGCCGGTTGACGATCCGCCGCACGTTGGTATCGACCGGGGCGTCGTCTATATCGAAGGCAAAGGCGCGGATCGCCGCCGCCGTATACGGGCCGATCCCCGGCAGCACTCGCAGCTGCTCGCGCTCCGCCGGCAGCTTTCCGCCGTAGCGTTCGACGACGACGTCGCGCGAGACGCCGCAAGCGCACCGCGCGTGAGTTATACCCGAGCCCCTTCCACTCGCGCAGCACGTCGGCGGCCGTGGCGCGCGCGAGCGGGGCGAAGCCGGGGAACCGAGCAACGAATGCCTCGAACTTGGGCACGACGCGTTCGACTTGCGTTTGCGCGAGCATAAACTCGCTGACGACGGTACGATACGGATCGCGCGCGGTGCGCCAAGGCAGTTCGGAGCGTCCCTGACGGCGGTACCATTGCAGAAGGCGCCGCTGAATCGCGTTCACGAACTCAGCGTCGAGATGGCTTGACCGATGCGGCGAATTCCTTCCGGAATTTCTTGCCGCGTCACCGCCGTTAGAGCGAGGCGGAAGTAGTGGTCGCCGCCGGAGTTGGCAAAGAACGCCTCGCCAAAGAGAAACGACGCGCCCAAGCGTTCCGAGGCGTCGAGCAACGCGCGCGCCCGCAGCTCGCGCGGCGTCGACGTCCAGAGATAGAATCCGCCGGCGGGACGACTCACCTTCAGGCCCGACGGCCAGTACTCCGCGATCGCTTCGTCGGCAATCGCGCGGCGCGCAAGCAGCTCTTTGCGCAACTGACCGACGTGCACGTCGTACCCGCGCTCGAGATAGTCGGCGATTGCCGCCTGCACGTAAAGGCTCGTCGCCATGTCATACGCTTGTTTGCGCAGCAACAGACGTTCGAGAATCGTGCGCGGTGCGGCAAGCCACCCGACGCGCAGACTCGGCGCGATCGTCTTCGAGAAGGTCGAGATGTAGACGACATGGTCGGGAGCGAGCGCGACGAGCGGTGCGCCCGCTGGCGCCAGCGGCCCGTACGGATCGTCCTCGACGATCGGAACGCCGGCGCGCCGGGCGATCGTCGCCAGTCGCTCGCGCCGGTCGGCGTTCATCGTCGCGTTGGTGGGATTGTGCAACGACGGCATCGTGTAGATGAAGCGCGGACGGCGCGTGCGCAGCACCGCCTCTACGTGATCGACGCGCATTCCGTCATCGTCGACCGGCACTGAGATCGCGCGCAGCCCGTTGATTTGAAAGACCTGCAGCGCTCCAGGATAGGAGGGCGACTCGACGATGATCTCGTCGCCCGGCTCGGCCAAGCTTTGCGCGACGATTGCAATTCCTTGCGTCGATCCCGTAAGTACGATGATGCTCGCCGGCGTGATCGAGGCGGCACCGCGAGCCCTCATGCGCGCAGCGATCGCAGCGCGCAACGGCTCGTAGCCCTCCGAATCGCCGTACGAGAGCACGAACCGCGGGTCGCGTGCCACACGCCCGAACGATTTGGCGAGCTCGCCGAGCGGCGAGGGCTCGCCCGGCGCGACGCCCTGTACGAAGGATATGCGCCCCGGCTCGGGCTTGGCGGCCAGCTCGCCCAAGACGTTGGGAAACTCGCCGACCCGCCAGGGCGGCAATGTCACCCACCAAGGAACGGCGGCCGACCGTTCCGGCTGACCGCCGCGCAGTTGCGGAACGACGCGCGAGCCCGAGCCTACCCGCTGCTCGATCAGTCCGTCACCGACGAGCTCACGGTAGGCGTGAACGATCGTGCTGCGGTTGACGCCTAGCCGCTCGGCCATCGTGCGTTCGGGCGGCAGGCGGGTAGACTCGGGGAGCGTTCCGGTCAGGATCGCCTCGCGCAGGTGCTCGTAGATCTGGCGGTAGAGCGGCACGATCGAGTCGCGGTCGAGTTCCGGCAGCAGCCCGGCCCATCCAATTCTAGACACTGGATGACGCCATTTCGCCCAAGGCCTGGGGAACGCTCTTGTCCGGTGCGAAACGTGGACGCATGAGCGCTTCGGCAGAACACCAGGTCGACACGGTCGTCATCGGCGCCGGTCCCGGCGGCTATCACGTCGCGATCAGGCTCGCGCAGCTGGGCAAGAAAGTCATCTGCGTCGATCGCGACGAGGTCGGCGGCGTCTGCCTCAACTGGGGATGCATTCCGACGAAGGCGCTGCTTCACGTCGGTGAGGTGATTCGCCACATCGAGCGCGCCGGCTCGATCGGCCTCAAGGTGCCCAAAGCCGAAGTCGAGCGCGAAACCGTTGCAAAGTTTACGAGCGACGTCGTCAACGCGAACGTCAACGGCGTCAAGACGCTCTTCAAAGCGAACGGCGTCGAATTTCTCCGCGGCGAGGCATCGTTTACGTCTCCCACCGAGATCGAGGTTAAGCTGTCGGACGGCGGCACCGAACGGATTACTGCAAACAACGTCGTCATTGCGACCGGCTCGGCGCCGGTCGACGTGAAGGCATGGCCACGCGACGGTGAGACGATCATCAACTCAGACGACGCGGTTCGGCTCAGCCGCATTCCAAAGCAGCTGCTCGTGATCGGCGGCGGGGTCATCGGCTTGGAGTTTGCGACGGTTTACGGCCGCATCGGCGCGCACGTGCTGGTCGTCGAAATGATGCCGCAGATTCTCAGCGGGACCGATGTCGAGATCGGTAAGACGCTCGGCCGCATCTTGAAAAAGCAGGGCATCGAGATCATGCTCAACACCAAAGTCGGCGCGCTCGAAAAACACGGCAAGACCGTGCGCGCTACGCTCAACGGTGAGGGAACCGGCGGGAAGGACGAGACCCGCGAGTTCGACATGGTGCTCGTGGCGGTGGGACGCCGCCCGGTTACCGATCATCTCGAGCTGCGCAAGCGCCGGGCTCGACGTCGACGAGCGAGGCTTCATCGCCGTTGACCGGCAGCAGCGCACGAAAGTCTCGAACATCTTCGCGGTCGGCGACGTTACCGGCGCGCCGCTGCTTGCGCATCGTGCGATGAAGCAGGGCGTCATCGCCGCCGAGGTCATCAACGGTGACCGATCTGCTGCCTTCGATCCGGTTGCCGTTCCGAATGCGATCTACACCGACCCCGAGGTTGCGACCGTCGGCCTTTCCGAGGAAGAGGCAAAAGGCGCGGGCTATGAGGTGCGCGTCGGTAAGTTCCCGCTCGCTGCCAGCGGCCGCGCCCGCACGATGAACGAGAGCGAAGGTTTGATAAAACTGGTAGCCGATGCGAAGACCGACCTTCTGCTCGGCATGCACATCGTCGCGCCGCAGGCGGAATCTCTCATCGGGGAAGGGGTGATCGCGCTCGAGATGGGCGCGACGCTCGAGGACGTCGGGCTTTCGGTCCATCCTCATCCGACGTTGACCGAAGGCATCATGGATGCCGCCGAAGCCGCGCACGGCAAGGCGATTCACCTCATCAATCCCAAGCCCAAAACGCCGGTCAGCGCTTGACGAACGCCCGTCTACTCGATTTGGGGAGACGCCCGTATCGAGAAGTGTGGGAGCTGCAGCATCGGGTGCACGAGGACGTGCGCGAGGGTCGCGAGCCCGATACCTGGATCGTCGTCGAGCATACGCCGGTCGTCACGATGGGGCGCCAGGCGAAGCGCGAGAACGTCTTTTTCTCGGCGGAAGAGCTTGCGCGGCGCGGGGTTGATCTCGTATCGATCGAACGCGGCGGCGACGTTACGTACCACGGACCGGGGCAACTCGTCGTCTACCCGATTCGAAGGCTCGAACGTTTTCGTGAAGTCGTCCCGTTGGTGCGCACGCTGGAAGCCGCGGTTATCAGCGTTTGCGCTCGCTTCGGCGTTCGCGGCGAGCGCTGGAGCGGTCACGCCGGCGTCTGGGTCGGACGCAACCAAGTCTGCGCGATCGGCCTTGCAGTTCAGGCAATGGTTTCGCTCCACGGCATCGCGCTGAACGTCTGCAACGAGTTAGATTACGACCGGCTCATCAACCCATGCGGCTTGGCCGATCGCGGCATTACCTCGCTCTGCGCCGAGACCGGGCGAACGATCGGATTGGAGGAGGCAAAGCGGATACTTCTCGACGAGATGGCGCGAACGTTCGACGTCGAGTTCGCGGGGTAGCTGCGTGGCCGTCGAGTGACCGATAGCGATGGCCGTCGAGATCAGACCTGAGTCTGACGCGAATCAGCGCAACGTGTAAGAAGCCCGAGTGGCTGCGCGTTTCGCTGCCGATCGGGCGAAGAGTACGAGCGCGTCAAGGCCGAGGTCAATGCTTTGGGGCTGCACACGGTCTGTAAAGAAGCGGCTTGCCCGAACGTCGCGGAGTGCTGGGGCGCGGGAACCGCAACGATCATGATTCTGGGCGACACCTGCACGCGCGGCTGCCGCTTCTGTAACGTCAAGACCGGGAACCCGCGCGGCGAAGTCGATTGGCTCGAGCCGCTGCGGGTCGCACAAGCCGTGCGCGATTTGGGTTGGAAGTATCTCGTGGTGACCGCGGTCGATCGCGACGACCTGCCCGACGGCGGAGCGCTGATCTTTGCCAACACGGTACGCGCGATACACCAGCGCGTTACCGGATCGCGCGTCGAGATCCTTAGCGGCGATTACCGTGGCGATCTTCGGGCGGTGGACATCGTCGTCGACGCCAAGCCGGACGTTTTCGCGCACAACTTGGAGACGGTGCGCCGGCTCACGCCGTCGGTACGCGACAAGCGAGCGGCATACGATCAGTCGCTGGCGGTTCTCGCGCACGTCAAGCGTCGCGCCCCGCAGCGCTATACGAAAACCTCGCTGATGCTCGGCTTAGGCGAGATCGAATCCGAGATCGAGGCTGCGATGGACGACGCGCGCGCGGCCGGCGTCGACATCTTCACGATGGGCCAGTACCTACAGCCGAGCAAAAAGCACCTGCCCGTCTCCCAGTTCGTGACGCCGGCACAGTTCGACCGCCTCGGCGAGCTGGCGCGCTCGAAGGGCTTCCATCAGGTCGTCTCGAGCCCGCTCTCGCGCAGCTCGTATCACGCCGAGCAGGCCTTTTGAATTTTTCTTCGAGGCTGACGTAGGCCGGCGCAACCGCCGGTAGAGTGCTTAGGTTGGAAAAGCTAACGTGACGAAGGTCTTCCTCAGCCGGCCCGTCCTCGCGGTGGTCTGCTCCCTGCTGATCATGATCGCCGGGCTCGTCGTGATCCCGGCGCTCCCGATCGCGCAGTATCCGCAGATCGCTCCGCCGGTCGTCACGGTGACGGCAATCTACACCGGAGCGAGCCCCCAGGCCGTCGAGGCCCAGGTGACGACACCGCTCGAGCAAGCGGTCAATACCGTGCAGGGTCTGCGCTACCTCAGCTCGACCAGCGCGCAGGGCGTCTCGACGATTACGCTGACCTTCAACCTGGGCGTCGACCTCGATATCGCCGCCGCCGACGTGCAAAACGCGGTTCAGTCCACGCTCGGGCTGCTGCCGGCGACGGTACAGCAGCTCGGTATACAGGTGGCAAAGAACTCCGGAACGTTCGTGATGGGCATCGCGCTCACGTCCACCAGCAAGAGTCTCGACACGCTGACGATGAGCAACTACGCGCAGATCAACATCGTTAACGATCTGACGCGCGTGTCAGGGCGTTTCGCAGGTCATCATCTTCGGTCAACGCCAGTATGCGATGCGGATCTGGCTGAACCCGATCAAACTGGCGCAACAAGGCCTCGATGCAAGCGACGTGGTCAGCGCCCTGCAGGAGCAGAACGCCGAGGTTGCGGCCGGCAGTATCGGCACCCCGCCGGAGCCCAAGAACCAGCCGTACAGCTTTACGGTCAACGCGCTTACCCAGCTCTCCGATCCGTCGCAGTTCGCCAACATTATTCTGCGAGCGAACCCGAACGGCGGCTACGTGCGCCTCTCCGATGTGGCTCGCATCGAGCTGGGCGCGCAGAGCTATACGACCGACCTGCGCTTCGACGGCAACAGCAACGTCGTCGGGTTGGGCGTCCAGCAATACCCGACCGCCAACGCCCTCGACGTCTCGCGCAGCGTCACTGCCCACATGACCCAACTCGCGCCCCAGTTCCCGACCGGAATGCACTGGACGACCGCCTTCGACGTGACGACCTTCGTGAACGAGTCGGTCAAGGAAGTCATCCTGACGCTGCTGCTTTCGATCGTGCTGGTCATCCTCGTTATCTTCGTCTTTCTGCAGCATCCGAAATCGGTCCTGATTCCCGCCGCAACCATACCGGTCTCGCTGATCGGAACGTTTTTCGTGATGCAGCTCTTCCATTTCTCGATCAACACGATCACGCTCTTCGGATTGACGCTCGCCACCGGACTCGTAGTTGACGATGCGATCGTGGTCATCGAAAACATCGCGCGCCACATGGAATTGAACAAGGGCAAGCAGAGCGGCGTCGCGAGCGCCGCCGAAGCGATGCGCGAGATCCAGAGCGCCGTCGTCGCGTCGTCGCTCGTGCTGCTGGCGGTCTTCGTTCCGGTCGGCTTCCTGCCGGGCACGACCGGTCAGATCTACAAGCAGTTCGCGCTGACGATCGCAGCCTCGATCACCATCTCGCTCTTCATGGCGCTGACGCTCGCTCCCGTCCTGTCGGCGCGGCTGCTCAGCGGTGAGTACGAGTCGAAGGCACTCTTCTTCCGCATCTTCAATGCGAACTTCAAGCGATTCCGGGATTGGTATGGCCGGACGCTTCCCCAAATGTTCCGGAGACGCTGGGCCGTTGCCGGCGTTTTCGTCGGCGCGTTGCTATTAACGCTGTTCCTGGCCGGCAAGACGCCGCAGGGCTTTTTGCCCGACGAGGACCTCGGCTATTTCATCATGTTGGTGCAGGCGCCGGAGGGAACCTCGCTCGACCACGAGCAAAGCGTTTCGCGCCAGGCCGAAGCGATTATCCGGGCGCAGCCCGAGGTGCTGCATCTCTTTGACGTCGGCGGATTCGGTTTCTCGGGATCGGCACCCAACCGCGGGATCATGTTCGCGCTGCTCAAGCCGTGGGGTGAGCGCAAAAGCACCGGCCTGGTGCCAGCTCATCTTCCTCTTTGCGCACCCGGACGCATGTACGTCGCACAGCGTATTCGCCGTCGAACAGCGGCTTGAATTACGCATTCTACACGCAGATTCCGCAGGCGCAGATCTTTGCGTTCAATCCGCCCGCAATCAACGGCGTCGGCAACTTCGGCGGTTTTCAGTTCGAGCTGGAAGACCGCGGGAACGTCGGCCTGCCGGCCTTGATGAACACCGCCTTCGGGGTGATGGGCGCCGCGGCGAAGGACCCACGCCTGGCGAACGTCTTCACCCAGTTCCGGATCAACGCGCCGCAGATCGAATCGGATATCGACCGCAACAAAGCCAAGTCTATTGGCGTTTCGCTCTCCGACGTCTTTACGACGATGGAAGTCAATCTCGGCTCGCTCTTCGTCAACAACTTTACGTTCCTGAACCGGTCGTGGCAGGTCATCGTGCAAGCCGACTCGCCGTACCGTAACAACGTTTCCTCGCTCGGACAGCTGTACGTGCACTCCGCCTCGGCGCCAGGTGTTTCGGTTTCTGCCGAACGCGGTCTCTACGGCTGAGCCGGGCGTAGCAACGAGCGCGGCGAACGCGACCGGCAGCGTGGTGACGCCGCTTTCGTCGTTAATGACGATCAAACGGGTTCTCGGACCGCCGATCATCACGCATTACAATCTGTACCGCAACATCGAGCTCAATGGCAGCAACGCGCCGGGCGTCAGCACCGGAACCGCGATCCAGGCGATGTCGCAAATCGCGGCGCAAGGTGATGCCGAAGGGCGTCAACTACGAGTGGACGGGCTTGCAGCTCGATCAAATCGCGGCTGGCCCGCTTACGATCGAGATCTTCATTTTGGCGCTGGTCTTCGTCTTCTTCGTACTGTCGGCTCAGTACGAAAGCTATATCGATCCGCTCATCGTGCTGCTCGCGGTACCGACTGCGCTGTTGGGTGCGCTGCTGTTCATAAACCTGCGTCACTTTCCGATCCCTTTCCTCTTCGATCCAACCCTTTCGCAAGACGTCTACGCGCAGGTCGGATACGTTATGCTCATCGGCTTGGCAAGCAAGAGCGCGATTTTGATCGTCGAGTTCGGAAACCAGCAACTACGCGCCGGCGCAACCATCGTACAGGCGGCAATGCGCGCCGCGCAGACGCGGTTACGCCCAATTTTAATGACGTCCATCGCTTTCGTGATCGCGGTTATTCCCCTCGTCTTCGCGTCCGGAGCCGGCGAGGCCGCACGGCATTCGCTCGGAACGGTCGTGTTTGGCGGCATGCTCATGTCGACCGTTTTGAATCTCGGCATCACGCCGGTGCTCTACGTCATCATCAAGTCGTTCGAATTGCGCGGGCGACCCGCCGGCGACGGTCAGACGCGCGGTGAAATCGCTTTGGATCAACCGATGGCACCACACGCCGGCGTGTAGACCGAAAGGATTTCGATTCGTTAGGCGCAACTTCTCCCAACAGTAGCTGATAAATTTATAACCTTCGTTATCGGTCGCTCTCAGTGACATCCTGAGCGGCGTCGAAGCTGAACACTGAGAGACCTTTGGGGGAGAGCTTGCATGCCGGGACCGATCTTTCGCAGGATAGCAGCCGTTGCAGCGGCGTTCTCAATCGGAAGTTGGGCGTTACCTGCTGCAGCCGACGGCACCGCCGACGTTTTCCAAAAGTCGATCGTTCCCGGAGCAAACGACGCGATCAAGAGCGTAATGAGCCAGCCGAAGCCGCAAAAGCAGGGCTCGACCGTCGCGCAAGCGCCGCCTGTGAGTCAGCCGCCGTTGCGGACGATCGAACTTCCGGGCGATCGAATCATCTGGATGCTCGATTTCTCGATGGCCGCTCCGTACGGAAACATCGGGAATTACGGAAAGCAGGGCTGGCTGATGGGCGGCATGGACGCGGTGCTCGGCTACAAAGTCAACTGGTCGACGAAGATCCTCGCAAGCATGTTTCAGATCCAGCATTGGCCCTACGGTTTTAACAGCGGCACCGCACCGGTCTATCTTGCAGGTTTCCAAAACCCGGTCGGCTGCGCGGATCTGTCCGGCGGCAATGCCTGCGGCCCGGGCACCGGCCGCAACATCAACGTCCGCACGAAAGACACCTTCGGCGTCTTCATGCTTCAAAAGATGTTCCTGATCAAATCAGACAAGTTGCCGGGCCCGATGCCGGTCATCATCACACCGACGTACGTTGCGCGTGGCGGCCAGATCGGCTTTTCGCCGAATAACAACGACGTCGTTCCGTTCACTTTCAACCTGCCCGACGGGCCGGTCGAAAACATTCCGGTACGCACGGCCCAATACTACGCGGTCGCCATTACCCTGCCGTTCTTGAAAACGCCGAAGATGTTCGGCACGTTCACGATCGCGCCGCAGTGGCTCGTTCATACCGCCGGCGCCAACGTCGGCAACTCGATGCAGCTGCCGCAAGTTCTCTACGTCGAATACACGCCCGTGCACGGTACGACGCTCTTCTTCGAGCCGCAAAGCGCGCGCGACTACCTGCCGACCGATCCCTATCCCGAGCATCTGATCGCCTACTTTTTGGGTATTTCGCAACGGGTCTCGAAGTACGGGTTCGTACAAGCGGTCCTCAACAGCGGCAATCCAACCAATCTCGGTCCCGACGGCATCACCGGGATCAAATGTTTGACCGTTCAACAGGCGATCGGCAACGCGTGCGGACTCGCGATCGGCGGTCTCAAAGCAACGCAGCTGCAGCTGATGTTCGGCATCGGTTCACCCAACAATTTCCCGTTATGATCGCAGAGGCTTGAGCATGGAACTATTATCCGTAAAGAAATCGATCGCACTGGTCGCGCTTGCCGCCCTTGCGGCGTGCGGCGGAGGCGGCGGTACCGCGCCGGGACTCCCCTCGAATGGCGGCGGAGCGCGACCGCTGCAAAGCTCGCTTTTGACGCGTATCGTCGGAGTCGGCGATAGTTTGACGGCCGGATATCAATCGAATGGAATAATCGGCGAGACGGACGTTCGCAATCCGATCTGGAACAATGGCCTAGGCCGGGCTCATCAAATTCCCCCGAACCAGGAAAACGGCTGGTGGGCTTTGCTCGACGAACAGGCATCGGGCAAACCGCTCGAGACTGCAATCAATGAAATGTACGACCCGGCGACGAGTCCACTTCCTTTGATCGGCGGCCCAGGGCTCGACAATCAGATCGTGCCGACCAACAATACCTACAATCCTGCGGCCCAGTTCAAGGGGAGCGATGCGTGTACGTACGCTAACGGGTTCAATAAGGCCGGCTTTCTGCTGCGCGGGTCGGCCCGCGTCCGCCTCAATCCAACCTCGACGCACATCCGCAATTTAGGTATTCCCGGCCTCACGCAACACGAAGCAAACACGATCCGTCAGCCGCAAACCGACACCTGCAGCCCGCTCCCCGGAATACCCGGGCTTTTGAGCAACGTCGTCAGCGAAGAGAGCGGCACCTTTTGGCCGGTACTGCGAAACTTCACGAGACTAGGGCACCTGACCGAAGTCAATGCGGCCGCGTCGCTTCATCCGACGCTGGCAACGGTTTGGCTTGGCGCGAACGACGTGCTCAAGTACATGGGAAGCGGGGGTCGCTTCGTTGGCGGAAACCGCACCGTCGGCCAAGTCGTGAGCGATCTAAGCACCACGATTATGACGCTCGAGAACTCCGGCGCCCGCGTAGTCGTAGTAAATCTGCCGAACATTTTGGAGACCGGCTTCTTTCAGCGTGTCGGCAAGCCCAAAAACAATAAGGCGTGCGCGATTCAAACTTACGCCTGGTGCACGCTCGAATTGGCCGGACTTCAGAGCTTTGTTCCCTTCTTCGCTAAGAAGTACGGCCTCGACACGCCCAACGGATGCACGCCGACCTCCCTAACGTCGCCTTGCGGTTACCTGACTTTGCAAGGCGTTTTTTTGATCATCAACTACTTCAATACCCAGGGAACAACGCCGAACCTCGATTGCCCCAAACCGGCGCCGCACTGTAAGGTCGTTCCCGGAAGCGGCCTCGGAATGAACTATATTACGCCGGCGTTCGCGGCGAAAGTTCAGGCGCTCAACAACGTCGTCAATACCGGCATTGACAACGCCGCGAGCGCCAAGCACGTACCCCTGGTAGACGCCTTTTCGATCTTCCACGGTCTTGCCAGCGGCGATCCATCAAACCGCTACTTTGCTCAGGCGGCTTCGATAAACCCGGGTGTTTGCTGTACGCTCGGCTACTTGCACGGCCTACTCAGCTTCGACGGAATTCATCCGTCGAACACAGGCTATGCGCTGATCGCCTACGACTTCATCGCGACGATCGACAAAGCGTATGGCGCGCACATCCCGCAAGTGGATATCGTTGCCGCTTACAACGGTACGCGCTGCAGCAACAAAAAGTTCTGCTTCCCCGACCCGTTCGCACCGCACTAACGAGAGCGGCGGCTTCGCGAATCATCCCTTGCTGACGTGGTTGCGTGAACTCGCGGCTACCGTCGGTACGTTCGACCGATCGTCCTTTGAACCGGGATATGCTTTACGCTGCACCGTCGGCGTAGCGATCCCGCTCATCATCGCCGCGGCACTGGGCCATCCGGCGGCCGGAGTTCCTGCAGCGATCGGCGCCTTCATCACCGGTTTCACGTCGTTGCAGGGCATCTATCGTACGCGGCTGGCAGCGATCTTACTGGCCGCGCTCGGAATGTCGGCGGCCAGCTTCGTCGGAGCGATTGCGGCGCACTCGACGCCCGCACTGGTGGCGGCGACTGCGCTGGTCGCCTACGCGTTCGCAACGATCGGCCAAATAGGGCCCGCCGCCTCGACGGTCGGGTTGAACTCGCTCGTGGCCTTCGTGCTCTTTTCGAGTCAACCGCTGCCGGCGGCGACGGCCGCGGAGCAATCGTTGCTGGTCTTTGCCGGCGGCTTGATCCAAGCCGCTCTTCTGCTGATCGCTTGGCCGACGGCGCGGGGTACAGTCGAACGCGCGGCGCTGGCGGACGTCTATCGCATGCTCGCCGCGTACGCGCGCGGCATCGCGGACGGTTCGCCGGCGCTGCCTCCGATCACGCCGCTTGCAACGGCGCGGCAGGTGCTTGCGGATCCGCAGCCGTTCGCACGCGCTGCCGAGCTGGCGCGATTTAACCGGTTACTCGAAGACTCGGAAATCATCCGGCGCCGTTTAGGCGCGCTCACCGCCATGACCGCTCACGGCGGAGGCCCGGCATCGGTCGCTCTCTTGCGCTCGGTCGCCGATCGGCTCTCCGAAGTTGCGGACGTGCTGACGGGGAGCAGCGATATCGAAAAGCCGATCGATCTTCGAGCCGATGACGCGCTCGAGCTTGCGGCTGCATCGGACTTAGCGGCGCATCTACGCGACGCGACCGAAGCGGCGTCAATGCTCGCGCGCGGCAGACTTCCTCGGTTCGCGCTGCTCTCGCAGCCGCGGCCCGGGCCGTACGTACATAATCGTATTGACTGGCTGAGCCGGGATTCGCTGCGCTTCGCGCTGGTGCTGGCGATCGCGATGATCATCGGCCGGCAATTTGAAGCACATCGCGGTTACTGGATTCCGCTAACGGCTGCCCTCGTGTTGAAGCCCGATTTTCAGACCACCTTCGTCCGCGGCGCGGCGCGGATCGCCGGAACGCTGGTGGGCGCCGTCGTCGCAACTCTTGCCTTAGCGCTGCTCCACGGCCGGCCGGCATTGGAAATAGCCGGCCTATTGCTGGCCGCCGCCGCGGCGTATCTCACGTTCAATCCGAACTATGCCGTCTTTACGGTCGCAATCACGTCCTTCGTCGTCATAGTTCTCGCAATGCGCGGACTTCCCGGAACGACCACGATTGACGAGCGGCTTCTCGACACGTTGGCGGGCGGCGCGCTCGCGATGGTTGGATATCTCGTGCTGCCCACCTGGGAGCGCAAACGCACGCGTGCGTTGCTCGCAGACTTTTTGGACGCGCAGCGCGGCTTAGCCGATGCGATTCTGCTAGCTTACGCCGTACCGTCGGTGGACGCGCGAAAGCGAATCGATGACGCGCGCAGCGAGGTTTGGAAGCTTCGAACTGCGGTAGAGACGTCGATCGATCGTACCCGCAACGAGCCGCGCGGTCATCACACGATCGGAGCGGCGCGGGCGCTGCGCATATTGGCCGCGACGCAGCGTTTTGCTCTCGCCAGCTTCGCGCTCGAAACGGCGCTCGAGACCGAGGGTTCGGTTGACATCGCCGGACTCGGACGCTTCAACGCTGTGCTCGACGCCGAAATGACGGAGCTGTCGCAAGCCTTGCGCGAGTCGCGTCGCGCGCGGTCCGGCGAGGCCTTATCGGCGGCGACCACTGCGCTTGAAGCAGAGCTCGACGATGGCGCCACCCAGCAAAAGCGATTCGTCATCGCAAGACTGCGCTCGTATACCGAGGCCTGCGTGCGGATCGCACGTTTGATCGGAACCGAGAAAAGCGCGAATTAGAGCGCCAACGGATTAGGGGGTCCTAGGCGTAGATGCCGCGGAGCGTCGAGGCCTTGACAACCCGGTCGATTGCCAGCGTATAGGCGGCCGTTCGCAGCGTCGCCTTACGCGAATTCGAGATCGAGCGTATCTGGTGGAGATTCGTGAGCAGGAAATCTTCGAGACGCTCGTTTACCTCGGACTCCTTCCAGAAGTAACCCATCCGGTCTTGAGCCCATTCAAAGTACGAAACCGTCACCCCACCGGCGTTCGCCATGATGTCTGGAATGACCACGATGCCGCGCTCGCGGAAGACGCGGTCGGCTTCGGGCGTCGTCGGACCATTCGCCCCCTCGACGACCAGCTTCGCCTTAACCTTCGACGCCGTCTCAGCCGTAAAGACTTTCTCGAGCGCTGCCGGTACGAGCACGTCGCACTCGCTCGTCAGCAACTCGGCGTTGGTGATCTTCTCGCCGCCTTTGAAGCCTTCGAGAGTTCCGAACCTGGCAGCGTGATCCACTGCGCCGTTGACGTAGATGCCGCCGGGGTTATAGTAGGCTCCGGTAACATCGGAGATTCCAACGATTTTACAACCGCGTTCCTCGAAGAGCT
This sequence comes from Vulcanimicrobiota bacterium, assembly GCA_963748875.1. GTDB lineage: Bacteria > Vulcanimicrobiota > Vulcanimicrobiia > Vulcanimicrobiales > Vulcanimicrobiaceae > Cybelea. Next base: position 1,692,982 of record CAVVKC010000001.1, on the reverse strand, counting down.
TTGCCGCGTGCATCCCAACGTTGCCGAAACCCTGGATGGCGATGGTCGCCCTGTCGGGACGCAACTCCATCTCGGCCATCTCGTCGAGCGCGCAGATGGTCACACCGCGGCCGGTTGCCTCGACGCGGCCGCGCGATCCGCCGATTTCGAGCGGCTTACCCGTTACGACGCCCGGCATATTCTGGCGAACGTGCATCGAGTACGTGTCCATGAACCAAGCCATGACTTGGGGCGTCGTGTTGACGTCCGGCGCGGGAACGTCTTTGTCGGGCCCAACTACTTCGACGAGCTCGGCAGCGTAGCGGCGGGTGATGCGCTCGAGTTCGTTCGAGGATAGCGTCGTTGGATCGCACGTGACTCCGCCCTTTCCACCGCCGAACGGCAGGTCGACGACAGCGCACTTCCACGTCATCCAGAAGGCGAGCGCCGTCACCTCGTCGAGCGTCACGCGCGGGTGAAAGCGGATACCGCCCTTGGCCGGACCTCGCGCGAAGTTGTACTGGACGCGATAGCCGGTATAGACCTCGAACTCTCCGGAGTCGCGCTGAAACGGAATCGAGAAGATGATTTGACGCGACGGGTGGGTGAGAATCTGCCGCATTCCGGCGTCGAGCTCGAGCAGGTCGGCGGCCTCGTTGAAATACGCGATCGCGTCACCAAAAACCGAAACGTCGCGCACCGAGGTCTCACGAAGAGCGGTGGTCATACGCTATCTTTGCCCGCGCCGCCGCGCAGCCCCTTGGCTAAACGTTGAATCGAAAGTTTACGACGTCGCCTTCTTGCATTACGTACTCGCGCCCCTCGCTTCGCACTCGACCGGCGGCTCGCATCGCTTCCATGGTTTGGTATTCCACGTAATCGTCGTACGAGACGACCTCGGCCCGAATGAAGCCGCGCTCCAAATCGCTGTGGATCGTTCCGGCCGCACGAGGCGCCTTCGTCCCCTTTGGGATCGGCCAAGCCCGAGCTTCCTTTTCCCCAGCCGTTAGGAACGTCATTAGGCCAAGCAGGTCGTATGCCGCCGCGGAGAGGTCGTCCAGACCGCTGCGCTCGAGTCCAAGCTCGCGACGGAACTCGGCCGCCTCAGGCTCGCTGAGGGCCGCCAGTTCGGCTTCGAGCTTGCCGCTAAGGACGACGGCTCTTCCGCCGCCTTCGCGCGCGATCTCCTCAACGGCATGGATCCGTTCCCCAGCACCGGCTTGCGCCTCGTCGACGTTGGCGACGTAGAGCATGGGCTTAGAGGTCAGCAGAAAGGAATCGGCGGCCACTCGCGCCTCCGCGCTGCCGGGCGGGAAGCTGCGAGCCGGGCGCGCCTCCTCGAGGGCCTCGCAGAGACGCTGGGCCGCCTCCAGGTCCGAGCGCATCGCGGGCTTCGCTCGGATTTCTTTCTCGAGCTTAGCGATGCGCTTGCGCATCGTTGCGAGGTCGGCAAGTGCTAATTCGATTGCAACGATCTCATAGTCTCGCCGTGGATCGGTCCCGCCCTCGACATGCGTCACGTCCTCGTTCTCGAAACAACGCACGACCATTGCAATCGCGTCGGTCTCCCGAATGTGGCTGAGAAAGGCGTTGCCCAGCCCCTCGCCGCTGCTCGCTCCGCGCGCCAAGCCCGCAATATCGACAAAGCGAACGGTCGCCGGGAGGATGCGCCGCGCGTTGACGAGGCGCGACAGCACGGGCAAGCGCGCGTCGGGCACTGCAACCTCGCCGACGTTCGGCTCGATCGTTGCGAACGGGTAGTTTGCCGCGAAGGCTTGGGCCGAACGCGTAAGCGCGTTAAAGATGGTCGTTTTGCCGACATTTGGCAGGCCAACGATTCCGCATGAAAGTGGCATGGTCGAGCGGGCCGTTCGCGCAGCCGGCAAGAAAATCCGGCGTGCATGTCGGATAGGTCGCATATGCGCCAAATGAAGGTCGACAAGCTCGGCATCGACCTCCTGACCCACGACCCGGTTGTCATCCTCAAGGACATGGACGGCTCGCACTATCTGCCGATTCTGATCGGCCCCTTCGAAGCGACGGCGATTGCGCTTGCACTGGAAGGCGCACCGGTGCCCCGCCCGCTCTCGCACGACCTCATGCGCAGCATTCTCGAGACGCTCAATGCGAATCTCGAGCAGGTCGTCATTCACGACATCAAAGACTCGACGTTCTTTGCGAAGCTCATCGTGCGCACCAACGGCGAGATTCAAGAGATCGATGCGCGTCCGTCTGACGGAATCGCCCTCGCGCTACGCGTCCCGGCGCCGATCTTCGTCTCCGACAAGATCGTCCTCGAAGAAGCAACTGCCGAAAGGAAACCGATCAACGATACCGAGATGGCGCGCTTCAAAAAGTTTTTGGAGGACCTCAAACCCTCGGACTTCAATCGTTAACGTTGCCGCGCGATTAAACAAGGCGCCGCATTACTGCGGCGCCTTGCGTATCTTTGCTGTGACCGCAGGCCTGACCAACGCCAGCATATCACCTCGCCGATATCTTCGCAACGGCCGAGCCGTGCGGCTGGAGCGCCCGGGAATCGAACCCGGAACCGCGGGGTTGGTCAGACCTGCGGTCGACACCATCGATACGCCCCAGCGCGCAGTCAATCACACTGAAACCCGCGACGGCGAGACCGAGTATTCGAAGGAGTATGACAACGGCGTCTAGAGCTAAGCGACTATGGCAAACTTAACCGCCGAGATCGGCGTCTTCGGCGGGTCTGGTTTCTATTCGTTGATCGAAAATGAGCACGAGGCGTGGGTCGAAACGCCGTACGGTACGCCGAGCGATAAGGTTGCGCTCGGCGAGATCGCCGGGCGACGCGTTGCCTTTCTTCCGCGGCACGGCAAAGACCATCGCTTTCCGCCGCAAGCGATCAACTATCGCGCGAACTTATATGCGATGAAGGAGCTGGGCGTCAAGTGGATCATCGGACCGACTGCCGCCGGGTCGCTCGCCAAAGCCGTTCGCCCGGGTTCGATGGTCGTGAGCGATCAGCTCGTCGATCGAACGACCGGGAGGAAGGATACCTTCTACGACGGTCCGATCACGACGCACGTGAGCTTCGCCGAGCCGTATTGCCCGACGCTGCGGCCGATCGCGATCGAGGCGCTCCGTTCGCTCGACATCGAGACGCACGAACGTGGCACGGTCGTCGTGATCCAGGGACCGCGCTTCTCAACGCGCTCGGAATCGAAGTGGTTCCAAAGTCAGGGCTGGGAGGTCATCAACATGACCCAGTATCCCGAGGCGTATTTGGCGCGCGAGCTCGAAATGTGTTACGCGAACATCTCGCTCATCACGGACTACGACGTGGGGATCGAAGGCATGACGCCGGTATCCCACCACGAGGTGATCGAAGTTTTCACCCGCAACAACGAGCGCGTTCGCAACGCGATCGGCCTTATCGTTGCAAAGATTCCGGCCGACGCGGATTGCTCGTGCCGGCACGCGCTCGAGGGGGCTCGTTTCTAGCGTGATGCGCCGGCGGCCGACCGTCGATCTCGCGATGTACGCGCAGGCCGTACCGCTGCTGGTGCGGCACCCGTCGATCTTCGTCATGCCGCTGCTCGCCGCGGTCGTTGAGTTGCTCTTCACGCAGCTCGCGTACTTGTTTACCAATGCCGTCGGCGGCGCAGGCAGCGGCATCTTTCAACTCCTGGTCCAGCTGGTTTACCTTTGGGCGTTCGGCGTCACGATCATTCAAGCGAGCAATATTTGGCGTAAGCGACGCGGCACGTTCGATGAGGCATGGGAGGAAGGCCGCATCAAGTTCGGTTCGATTGCCATCGCCGCAATCGGCTTTCAGTTTATCGTCTGGGCGGCGAGTTACATCGGGTCGTTTCTAGGCACGTTTGGTCTCGTGCTCGGGGCCGTCGCCGCGTTCTTCTTGATCTATACGATCCCCGCGTCGGCGATCGGCGGGATGCCGGGCTCACTTGCGCTCTCGGCCTCGTTTCGCGCCGTTCGCGCGCAGCCGCTCGGCTCGCTGATTCTCGCGATCATCTTTTTCGCGATCTGGTACGTCGCGGTGCCGCTAGCGCTGCCGTACCTGCTCGTTCATCTTTCGGCAACATTGTGGAGCTTCGTGACCGCCGGCGCGCGCGCGTTGGCGCTCGCCTACCTCGCTTTCCCGTTCGCCAAACAGTACGACGACGTCGCGTTCACCGGGTACTGGTAAGGGCCATTCGAACGAACTCTCCGACTAGCGCCGCACTGACGTTGGTCCGGGCGAGGTGCTGTGCCTCATCGAGCTTTCCGAGCAACGCGACGGCTTCCGGCCGATCCAGCTTCTTGAGCCCGCCTAAGCGCTCGGCCTGATCTACCGAGACCAGCGCGACACCCTCGTGGCCGCTCGCCACGATCCAGTCGCGCACCAGCGTCTTGATCGTCTCCAGCCCATCGTCGAGCGTCTCACGCGTTGCCCACGAGTCGCGCGGCGAGTCTCCCGCGATGCTTTCAAAGAACCAGCGAACGACGTGAGCGCGCAACGACTCTTCCTCGCCCTCGAGCGTTGAAACCGCGCGCGTAAGGCTACCGCCGCTCAACGACGCAGCCCGCTCGGCGTCGTCGCGCCCGTAACCTAAGCGCCCGAGGATCTCGCGCACCTCGCTGGTTGCGAGCAATGAAAAACGAACCTCGATCGCGCGCGAGCGGATCGTTGACAAGAGCCGTCCGGGCGTCGCCGTGGTGAGGATCATGACGACCCCGCGCGGAGGCTCTTCCAAGAACTTGAGCAACGCGTTGGCCGCTTCGTGGGTTGCGAAGCTAACGTCAGTGAGCGACAGCACCCGCAGTCCGCCGCTGTAGGACTGCATCGAAAACTGGTGGATGAGGTCTCGCGACGAGAGCTGATCGCTCTCGTAAAATCCGGCTCGCGCGTCGGGATCGCCGATTTTGAGAGCGCCCGCGTGCTCGAGAAAATCGGGATGGTGCGCGCCTTCGCCGCGAAAGAGCGCGCAGGCCGAACACGTCTCATCGTATCCGAGGACGCCGTCCTTGGGCGCGAGACAGAGCAGCGACTGCGCCAGTCTTCGCGCGAACGTTTTCTTACCGACGCCGGCTGGACCGGTAAAAACATAGGCATGCGCGAGCGTCTGCGGCGTCAACGCCGCAAAGTATTGCTTTGGGCCCTTCGCCCCGAACACGTCGAAGTGAAGCTCGCTCACCGAACCCGCATGCCAAGAATCTCTTGCAGAGCCGACTCGACGAGACTCTCCGGAGGAAGCGTTGCATCGAGCACGCGATGCCGCGACGACTCCGCGAGCTGCAGGAAGCCGCGGCGGACTCGCTCGTGGAACGCGTCGTCCTCGGTCTCGATTCTGTCCCGCGCGCGCGAGCGCTCGTTCAAACGCGACCGCGCGACGGTCAGCGGCAAATCGAGCAGCAGCACGAGATCGGGCTCGAGCCCTCCGGTCGCAATATCGCGGAGCGCGCGGAGGACGTCGCCGTCAACGCCGCGCCCGTGTCCTTGATAGGCAATCGTTGAGTCGGTGAACCGGTCGCTCAGCACGATCTTCCCTGACGCCAAGGCCGGACGAATCACCGCCGAGACGTGCTGCGCGCGCGCCGCATTGACGAGCAGACTCTCCGTCAGCGCAGAAATCGCGACCGCCCGGTTCAAAAAGATCTCGCGGACCGCGTCTCCCACCGGGGTGCCCCCCGGCTCCCGCGTCTCGACGACATCCCGGCCCTCGCGTCTTAAGCGGGCCGCAAGCCCCGCCAGCAGCGTACTCTTGCCGCTTCCCTCTATGCCCTCAACCACAACAAACATCGCGTTCTCTGCCAACCCATGCCCCATTGGGTTAGGGAGCGTCGGTGTTTTTGTAGATTCTAACGCGGCGATTCGGCTCCATCCCCGTGCTGCGCGACTGCAGGCGATACCGTTCCGCGAGCTGATGCTGCATACGGCGAATGTACGACGTCTGCGGTGAGAGCTCGATCGCCTGATTCGTCAGCAGGACTTGATAGATTGCCTCTTCGGTTTCGCGCAGCGCCAGCTCTTCGTTGTCGATCGAGCCGAGATTGAAGACGTCACGCAGCGCGGCTTGGATCTGGGTGGTCGTGTTCGTCTTAATCGAGTAGATCGGCACGTTGTCGGAGGCGATCTGCTTGAGCTTCGGCTGCTCTTTTCGTTCGAGCGTCTTGAGCGTGAGCACGACGTCCGCGTCGTCCCAATTTCGCGCCATCGAAGCATTGACGTGCAGATTCGCGATCGCGCGTTCAATCTTGTTGCGCGAGACGCCGTACGGAAAAATCGAAAGCGGCCGGTCGCGCTCCTCCGAATCGCGGTCGTGGTCGTAGGTTTCGGAGAGCCGCGGCATGGATTCCGTATCCGCTTCCTGGACGACGGTAACCGCGCCGCTGGGCTCGCGCTGCCGGATCTCCGGCTGCGGCTGGTAGCCGCGCAGCAACGCATCAATGACGTCGGCGACGTTCTTGTGGATGGCCAGGCGGTCGCGGTCGTGGATTTCGATCACGACATCGAAGGTCGGCGGCGCTTTGCGCTCGAGCACCGTCTTACGGGTGCCCCGCCTTCGCGCTTCCTCGTCCGAGAGCGTCACCGCACCGACCCCGCCGACGAGATCCGAGAGGGTCGGATTCATCAGCAGGTTCTCCAGCGTCTGGCCGTGGGCGGTTCCGATCAGCGTCACGCCGCGCTCGGCGATCGTGCGCGCTGCCGCGGCTTCGGCTTCGGTCCCAATTTCGTCGATGACGATCACTTCGGGCATGTGGTTTTCGACCGCTTCGATCATGACCGCGTGTTGGAGCGCAGGGTCCGCAACCTGCATGCGGCGCGCCAGGCCGATGCCGGGGTGGGGTATGTCGCTATCTCCCGCGATCTCGTTGGACGTATCGACGATGACCACACGCTTGCGCTCCTCGGAGAGCACGCGCGCGCACTCCCGCAGCATCGTCGTCTTCCCGACGCCGGGGCGGCCGAGTAGACAGATCGATTTCCCGCTGCGCAAAACGTCGAGAAGGATGTCGATCGTTCCATAGACCGCTCTTCCGACGCGGCAAGTGAGACCGACGATCTTTCCCGTGCGGTTGCGGATCGCGCTGATGCGATGCAGCGTTTGCTCGATGCCTGCGCGGTTATCGGCGCCGAACGGCGAGACGCGCGAGCAGACGTGCGCGATGTCTTCATGACTTACCGGCGCGTCGGTGAGATAGTTGAAATCGTGCTCGAAACGAGCCTCGGGCGGTCGCCCGAGATCGAGCACGACTTCGATGATCTCTTCGATGTTATTGAGACGGACGAGCGCTTGCCGGATCGCGAGTGGGAAGATGTCGAGAAGTTGGGAGAACTCCCAACTTGGGGAAACGGAATGAACTCTGACCGCCAATACAGATCCTGCCTTCCGTGCCGATTCCCCCAAGGGCACGTAATCGCGATTTCCCGGGCCGAGGGTTCACTCCTTCACGACGCGTATGACTCGCAGCTCGTCGTCGTACGGTCCTTGGATCCGCACGCCCGCCTTCAGCTCCAGACGCACGTAATCGACGATCTCGGTGGTGATCTCTTCGCCCGGCGCGATCACCGGTATGCCCGGCGGGTACGGCGTCAACGTCTCGGCACAGACGCGTCCCGCCGATTCGCGAAACTTGACGAACTCCGCGTCGGCGAGAAAGGCGTCGCGCGGGCGCATGCGCATCGGCGGGACCGGCGGCAGCCGAAAGTTGCCGCGCCGCAAGCGCCGCTCCAAGACTCCCGACGGGGCAAACATGTCGAGTTTGCGCTGGTCGCGCGCCATTTCGCGCCAAGCCGTGACGAAACGTTCCGCGGCCTCGCGCGTCGTACCGATCGTAAAGAGCGCGACGACGTTGAATAGATCGGCCAGCTCGACTTGAATGTTGTGCCGCCGCCTCAAAATCTCCGACGCTTCATAGCCGGTGTAGCCGAGGCCCGTGACGGTAACCGTGATTTTCGTGGGGTCGAGGGCAAAGACGCCGGGACGGCCCCGCAACTCTTCGCCGAAACAGTAGAGACCCGGAATCTCGTTGAGCCTCGCGCGCGTCTCACCAGCCAGTTCGATCGTGCGCGTAAGCAACTGCTCGCCGACGGTCGCCATCTGCTTGCGGGCCACGTCGAGCGAGGCGACCATCGGCAAGTTCGGCGACGTCGAGAGAAACATTTTGAGGACCGAGGCGAGCCGGTCGAGCCGCACGCGCTGGCCTTTTTGATGCAGCATCGCGCACTGTGAAAAGGCCGAGAGCATCTTGTGGGTCGAGTTGATGCAGAGGTCTGCGCCGGCGCTCGTCGCCGAGAGCGGCAGCGCCGGATGAAAGTGAAAGTGCGGACCCCACGCTTCGTCGACCAACAACGGCTTGCCGGCGCCGTGCGCGATCCGCTCGATCGACTCGAGATCGGCGGCGACGCCGTAATAGGTGGGCGAGACGAGATAGACCGCGGCGAGATCCGGATGCTGCTTCAGCGTCCGTGCCACCGTCTCCGGAGTGACGCAATGGTCCATGCGCAGCGCTTCGTCGACCTCCGGCTGCATGTAAATTGGCTCGGCCCCGCTCATTATCAGGCCGCCAAGCATTGATTTGTGTGAGTTGCGCGGCACCGCAATCTTTTCGCCGGGGTTTACGGCCGCCATCATCATGCATTGGTTACCGCTGGTCGAACCGTTGATGAGAAAGAAGGTGTGGTCGGCGCCCCAAGCCTCGGCCGCGAGCTGCTGTGCCTCCTTGATCGACTCGGTGGGCTGAAGCAAATCGTCAATGCCGGGCATCGGCGTCAGGTCGATCGCGCAGATATTATCGCCAACGAACTCACGAAAAGCCAAATCCATGCCATTGCCCTGGATATGTCCGGGCGTGTGGAACGGCAAGACGCCCGAGTCCACGTAGTCGAGCAGCGCTTGAAAGTAGGGCGTCCGGTGCTGGTCCAACGCAATCCGCAGAATGCGCTTTTGTGATAGACCTTCCCTCGCGCGGGCCACGGTTCTAGCCGGCAAGAGTAGAATTGTGCTTTCGGGATACGAGGCTGCGCCCACTTGGGCGTACAATCCATGAGCATGAAAGTTTTGGCTGCCAAGCGTATCCCTTTGGCCCTAATCTTCGGCGCGGCGCTCCTGGCGCCAGCCGCGCCGGCAAGTGCGACCGGGACCGCTCGGATCCAACTGTACGACGGGTCGGTAAAGACCTATTCAAACGTTAAAATCTTTATCCGAGACGAAAGTATGGCGATAACGTCAAGCGACGGGCAAGGGACGCTCGTGCTGGGAAAGGCGGCGTGCACAAAGATCGGAGAGCTTTTGCGGTGCCTGCCGTACGACGCGACGCTCCTTCAGAGTGGCCAGCGGATGCATATTCCGTTGCAATCCGGAACGGTTTGGCTCAACCCGAGCCGCACGACCCTGCAGCTTGCCCATTCCTCTGCGCAGCTTCCTCCGCGCGGCGTGCTCCTCGCCATCAAGACAAAAAGGGGAACGTACGTCACGCTTACGGGCGTAGTGGATGAGGTGCAAAAATGAGCCTCAAATGTGCCGCAGCCGTTGCAGTACTCCTGGTCCTGGTTCCAATCGCCGCCGCTGCGGGCCGCGGCGGGTTCGCGCGACCATCCGGCGGATTCGACTTTCACGGCGAACCGGGGGGCTCACGCCCGCAAAGCTACAGCCACTCGAGCACCGGACCGCACGGGACTAACCGCACCACGACCGGGACGAATACCGGCAACGGCTACAATCGGACCACTACCGCCACGAACGGAAACTACAACCGCACCAGTAGCGGCGGCGCGTCCAGTAACGGCAACTACCATCACAGCAGCAGCGGGTCGAATGGGTACGGCAGCCACAGCAGCAGCACGAGCGGGAACGCGTACAGCGGCAACTATAACCATAGCGGAAGCGGCAGCAATCCGTACGGCTCGTACAACACGTCGGGGAGCGGCAACACCCACAACCATACATACTCCGGATCGGGCAGCGCCACTAACGCCTGGGGCCAAACCTATCACTCGAGCACCTACGCGAATAACGGCTACGTCTACCACGGCGCGACCGTGACCAATCCGGTTTACCACGGGTACGCTGCGTGGGGTTGGAACGGCGGTTACGCGTGGTATCCAGCGCCGTACTACTGGGGCGGCGGCTTCTGGGGCGCATTCGCGATCGGTGCGACATCGGCTGCGGTATACGGCTCCATCGTCGCAGCCAACGACGCGACGTACACGTCCTATCAGATACAATCGGAGAGTCCCGGCGCCAAGCTTCTCACAAGCTACCGCCTCACGCAGACTCAGTGCGGACCTCCAAATCTCGTCGTGATTTACGGCCCGAACAATAGCGTGATCTGTGCTTACCCCAACGACATCGTGAGTGCCGGAAACTACAGCCTCAACTCGCAGACGCTGACGATCGTTTCGGAAAAGCCCGCATCTTAAGCTCCGTACGCGCGCGGCCGGAGCTCGGGGTGCGGAGCGCTGGGTACCGTACCGTCTACGCCGTAACGCTGTGAACTGCCGTCGGATGGATTGCCGGACGATAGCCCGCCGCCAAGATGGTCACAATGGCAGGGGGCGTTAAAACTTCAGCCCTGCCGCGCGCCGGACGCCGCTGTCGCGCTATGTAGCCGGAATCGGACCACTCGTGGAGGTGCGTTCCCCAAACGAGCCACGCCTTTCCATCCAGAGCAACGTAAGAACCGTCGGGTAGATTTGCAAAATCGGCGCGGTACGTGCGTTTGGACTTCCCCGAAAGCCTGTCGCCGTGCAGCTTGACGTCCATGGTATCGGCGTCCGCGGAACCGCCATACGCAACTTGCCACAACGATTGAAATCGGCGGTAATCTTCGCGGCGGCACTCGGCGCACGGGCGGTGTCCGGCGCTCAGTGCCGCTGCCTCGTCGAGAAAGAAGAGCTCGGTGTAACGGTGAGGCGTCATGACCGCGCGATGCCGGCCGCGAAACTCCAATACGCACGCAATCCAGCGCTTCACCGCAAAGTTGCGCACGACACGTCGCTCGTCGTTATGAAGGATTCCGCGATTACCCATCATGCGGCCGCGCCCGGGCAAGGCGACGATCTCACCGAAGGGCGTGACCCGGTTTTGCAGCGCCATTACGCAGCGACAGGCAGGCTACGCCTCGATGCGTTCGTCGATCGAAACGTTGTAGAGGAAGAGGAACTTGCCCCATTCGTCAGGGAGCGTGTTTCGCTTGATCTGAATCCACGGAATGTACTTGGGCTGCCGCGGCTTGCGCAGCAGCGTCATGTTGGCTTCGTGCGGGACACGATTGTTCTTTCGGTTGTTGCAGCGCATACACGCGCAAACTAAATTTTCCCAGGTGGATTCTCCGCCGCGGCTCTTCGGGATCACGTGATCCACCGTCATCAGGCGCTCGCCGTGCGTTCCGCAGTACTGGCAAGCATGATCGTCGCGGATCAGCACGTTCTTCTTCGTCAGAGCGACTTTCTGCATGGGCCGCCGAATATAGTAGAGCATGCGAATGATCGAGGGCATGCGCATCTCGAAGGTCGGCGATGCGAGCATGCGCTCGCGGCCGTGCAGCATCTCTGCCTTGCCGGCGAATAACAGCTTGACCGCGCGCTGAAAGCTCGTGACGTTGAGCGCTTCATAGGTCGAGTTCAACACTAGGACTTCACTCATGCTGCATGGTCCAGGTGGGGGCCCACGCCGCGGCGTCGGCGTGGGGGCGCGCAGCGCAGATTTCGGCGCTGCGAAGCAAGTGCCGAAAGCGGAGCGGAGCGCCAAGCGAGGCGCGTAGTGCCGAGCATTATAAAACGAGGCATCTTCTTTAGGTGCCTCGCTTCCGAACGAACGTCAGTCGAGTCTCGGTTAGCATCTGCGTTATCGCTAACCGTTGTTCGGGCCGAAGTCTTTCTTTGACGCGCTCGAACGCGGCGGTCGCCACGTCAATGGCGATTTCTGCGGACGAGTGATCGGGTTCGCCACCCTCCTGACCGGTGAGATACGCGTGGGCAGCCAGCGCGAGCGTCGCAATCACCTCGCTGAGCAGCGGCTCGACGGGCGGAATCTGCCCTTGAAATCCGGCTCCTTCTAAATCGGAGGCGGGCCGAGTAGACATCTCGAGTCAAGAATTACGCCGCCGTTGGAGCCTTCCCTTGAAGCGCGAGGTACTTCGCGCCTGGCCCCGGCGCCACTACGCGGCGCGGGCCCCCTCTCGCGAAACGACCATGTCGAGGAAATACCGGTGCACGCGCGGGTCGCAAACGAGTTCGGGGTGGAACGAGGTCGCCAGCACGTTCCCCTCGCGTACCATGACGCCGCGTCCGTCTCGCTCGGCGAGCAGCTCGACCTTCGGTCCATAGCGCTCGATCCACGGCGCGCGAATGAAGATCGCCGGAAACGGCGGCTCTCCAAGCGCGTCGATGCGTAGGTTGACTTCCGCCGATTCGTTCTGCCGTCCGAACGCGTTGCGGCGAACGGTGATGTCGATCAATCCCAGCGTCGGTTGGTCGAGGTCGGCGATATCGCGAGCTGCAACGATCATGCCCATGCAAGTCCCCCAAAGCGGCATGCCGTCGCTTACGCGCTCGACGATCGGCCTGCAAAGCGCTGCGCGCTCGAGCAGTTTCATCACGGTTGTCGATTCGCCGCCGGGTATAACGAGCGCGTCAGCGCGTGCGAGATCGGCCACGCTCTTTACCGCGATTGCGCCTGCGCCGACGCGTTCGAGCGCCGCCAGATGCTCGACGACGTCACCCTGCAGCGCCAATACGCCTACCTTTGTCATCCAGGCCCTTAGTTGCCACGTGGAGCGAGGAGTTCGGTTTCATCCAGAAGCCGGATATCGAGCCCGTGCATCGCCTCCGAAACGCCGAGCGATCGGCACGCTTCGAGCACGACGCTCGGTTCGTTGAAATGGGTCGTCGCATCCACGATCGCACGGGCGAAACGGGCGGGATCCTTCGATTTGAAGATGCCGCTGCCCACGAATATGCCTTCCGCCCCGAGCTGCATCATGAGTGCGGCGTCGGCGGGCGTTGCGACGCCGCCCGCGCAGAAAAGCACGACGGGCAGCTTCCCATCCTTCGCAACGTGCGCGACGAGATCGAGCGGAGCGCCGAGATCGCGCGCCCGCGCGACTAGCTCTTCTTTCGGAGCGACGCTCAGCTCGCGAATCGCATCGCCGATCGCGCGCATATGGCGAACCGCCTCGACGATGTTACCGCTTCCAGCCTCGCCCTTGCTACGAATCATGGCCGCGCCTTCGGCGATTCGGCGCAACGCCTCACCCAGGTCGCGAGCACCGCAAACGAACGGCGTCGTGAAGGCGTGTTTGTCGACGTGATACTTGTCGTCGGCGGGGGTCAAAACTTCCGATTCGTCGATGTAATCGACGCCGAGCTGCTGCAAGACCTGAGCCTCGGCAAAATGCCCGATCCGAACCTTGGCCATAACCGGGACGGTCACGGCATCCATGATGCCCCGGATCAGATCGATCGCGCTCATCCGCGCGACGCCGCCGGCGGCGCGGATGTCGGCCGGAATCCGCTCGAGCGCCATCACGGCGACCGCGCCCGCATCTTGCGCGATCGCGGCGTGTTCGGCCGTCACCACATCCATGATGACGCCACCCTTGAGCATCTGCGCGAGCCCACGCTTGACCGTTACCGTTCCAGTGCTTTCCATGTCTCTATCATAACAGGCGCTCCCAATGAGGACATTGGGAACACGGTCATGGCGGACTCGGGCTCGCTCCGGCCGTGCCTTCCTCAAGCGGCGTGGACGAAGGGTAGTGAGCCGGCGTGATTTGCACGAACGGCGTCGAGGTCGGGAGCGGCCGCTGCCGCCAGATCGGAATGTTCGGGTTGGGGGTCGGCGTGGGCGGCCCTGGAGCTTCAGCCGCCGCCGGCTTCGGCGTCGCTGTCGGCAGCGGTGTCGGCAGCGGCTGCGGGGGAACGCGTGGGTCGGGGAAGCGGGGATCGCCGGCGGCCGAGAGCGCCTGCGACCGCTTCCAGTCAGGTCCGTAGGGCTGCGGGGTCGCATCCAGCGCCGGGGTGACCGCTTGCGGCGAAACCGATTGCAACGTTTGCTCGGTCGCTTGGCCGATTACGCGACTACCCATGCGCTCGCCGACGGCCATTGCGAGCAGCAGCACGGCGGCGCCCGCCGCTAGGACGATCGTCACAAAACGCGTCGAGGAGTTCATCGCGCTATACTCGCGCCAGCGGCGGAACGACGTCGAGTTTGGCGGCACGCGCACGCCGGAAGCTCGGCTTGCCGATCAGATGGACTTCTCGCAGCTCGCCCGCGGCCATCGCCACACGGACCGTATGGCCGCGAAACTCGAGCAGTACGTTGCGCGCTCGATCGAGTTGATTCAGCAGAAAGATGCGGACCGCGCCGGCCTCGTCCTCAAAGGCGATTGCGCCAACCTCGGCCGGAGAGGTTGCGGTCTCGTCGCTGACGTCGCGTCCGGCGTGAATGCACGTAAACGGTTCTTCGGCCGAAAGCTCCGGCATGTCGCCATAGATGGCATTATTTCGCAGATCGACGACGTACGTGCAACGGCGTCCTCCCCAATGCACTCGAGCGGCCGCCACCCACTGCCAATCTTTCGGGCGCAGCGGCACAAGGTGCGGCCGGCCGCTCGTGCGGTAGCCATTCAGGCCGCCGACCGTCTCCGCCACCGCCCACAAGTACTTCGCGCCGGTCCAAGGCGAAAGATACATTCCGCGATTGCTCAACGATCCGCCATCGAACCACTCCGCGAACTCGCCCGGCACGGTGTTGCGCGGGCTCCCCCCTTCCATTGCCGAGTAGGAAACGTTGAGGAAACGCACCGCCTCGTCGGTCATGCCGTTGCGCGCGAGCGCAACCGCGCACCACAGCGTCAAATCCGGCCAGATGCCGCCCAACAATCCCGAACCGTACGATGGGAAGTACCACGCGTCGGCGGTCGAGATCGTGCGCAGCCCGACCGGCGTGACGAAGTCGGCCTCTTGGAGCCGCTCGAGGATCGCGCGTCGCTGCGCCGGATCGGCAATTCCAAAGAGCACCGGGAAGATCTCGTCGGCCGTGAAGTCGTCTTGGTACTTGCCGTCTTGATCGTAATTCAGCACGAAGGCGCCGGTGTCGTCGTTGTAGAGATAATCCATCATCGCCTGGCGCAACCGCTCAGCTTCGCTTCCGTATCGCTCCCAATGGTCGTTATCGCCGACGACGGCGCAGAGCATCGCCGCGGCCTCGAGCGCGTAGACGGCTTCGGCGTTGATCTCCGTGACCGCACCGTCGAGCGTGTAGTACGGTATGATGTTGCGCCACGACGAGATGCCATATAGGTCGACGCCCTGGGCGCGGCTATTGATCAATCCGTGGTCGTCGCGCTGAGCGAGCATGTAGTCGGTGAGTTTTACGACCAGAGCGATGCGCTCGCGCACCCAGCCGTCATCCAGCGTCGCGTTGTAGTGGTGCAGCATCGCGATCAGATGCAGCGGTGTGTCATCGTTGATGTTCAAGTCGTAAGCGGTCTTGTAGCCGCTCACGCCTCGGATGTATTCGATCATCAGCCCGCTCTCTTCGGCGGCGCGATTGAAGACCTCGAGCGCGTTGCGGCTGAATTCCGGCCAAAAATAATCGAAGCCGTGCACGATCCAAGACGTATCGCGTGAAACGAGGATATCGGATGGAGGCGAGTTCGTGGCACCCCAACCGTGCGGATACTCCTTGACGATTCGCAGCATGTTGGCCTTGGCCCACGCGACCCCGCGACTGATCTCAGGCGAGGGCATCAGGAAACGCGCGTCGGCCAGACGTTCGGTGAAATAGCCTTGCGTGGAGTGAAGCGCGCGCTGATCGCGCAACAGCGATTCGAGCACCGGCCGGGAACGTTCAGTTCCGTCCTTGTGGTAGACGACCGCCAGGCGCAACGACTCGCGCGCGCCGGCAGCGACCGCAATGCGATACTCGAGGGCGCCGAAGATACGGCGGCTCACCAGTTCCGCCTCCTCGGGCGTCACGTCACCGAGCGCTTGCACCGATTTATCTCGAGCGAGCGTTCCGCGATCCATCGACCGAAGCAGGACTTGCTCGCGAAGCGAGAGCGCGAGCGCGGCCGGCGTCCGGGAACCGCCCCACCACCGCTCGCCGCCGGTCTCGAGATTCCTCGAGCAGATGAAACGCCCGTCGTTCCAGGCGCGCACCTCGTGCTCGGCCTCCCCGTAGAAGCGCTGTCCGACCAACATCGCCCACGGAAAGACGGCCACCTCGATCGCTTCGGCACCGGCATTGTATAGCGTCACGTCCACCACGAACGAGACCGCGCGATCGAAGCCGGGTCCGTGCGGGACGAAGAACGCCTCGGTGACGTGAATCCGGTGGTCGCACGTAAACTCCGAGATTTGCGCGTAGGGCAGAAAGGTTAGCTCGCGCTCGATCTGATGCGGAAAGAACGTCTTCTCTAAGAGACGGTATGCGACGTGGTGCGTTCCGAAGATGATTTGATCCGTGTCGGCGTCCCAAAGGCCGCGAACGCCGCCTTTGGCGGTCGATTGCGCAAACGCTTTGTAGTTCCCAAGGAGGAGACCGTAGGGTGTCTCCGATTCGTGCAGGACGTAGGCGCAGAACTCGTTGCGTTGCGCGTCGTAACTTAAACCCACTCTATAGGTTCCTTAGGGCGGTACTGCGGCGCGGAACGCAAAGGCCCTTCTCGCGGCGCGGCAAACGGATGCTCGGAATGCTCACCCTGCGGGCACCAGCCAAGGTCAACCTTACCCTCGAGGTGCTCGCCAGGCGTAGCGACGGATACCACGGCATCCGCAGCGTGATGGTGCCTCTCGAGCTCTCCGACGAACTGACGATTGAACCGAACGCGCGCTTCAGCTTCGCTTGCGATCGCGCCGATCTGGTGGGCGACCGCAATCTGGCGCTCGCAGCGCTGCGTACGCTCGAAACGCTGCCGGCGATTCGCATGGAGCTGCACAAGCGAATCCCGGTAGAAGCCGGCTTGGGAGGCGGATCGAGCGACGCCGCCGCGGTCCTGCGCGCGGCGATGGCGGGGGCGTTCGGATCGGTGCCGCGCGCGGATTGGCTGAGCGTCGCGCGAGGCCTGGGATCCGACGTGCCGTTCTTTCTGGCCGGCACCGCCGCGCTCGTCGAGGGGACCGGCGAACGCATCACGGCCGCCGGAGCGATACCGCGCTGGCACGCGCTGATCGTCAAACCGCCGGTGGCTATTTCAACGGCCGGCGCTTACGGCGACCTCGACAAACGCGAACGTCCGCAGCGACCTCGAAGGGGATGCGTTTCGGTCGCATTGCTCGAGGCGCTGCAGCGCTCCGATTTCGCAGCGGTCGAATCTATGATGCAAAACGACTTTCACGACCTCATCACGGCCAAGACACCCGAAGTCGCGGTCGCCCTCGCGGCGCTTCAGAGCGCCGGCGCGACGAACGCGCTCTTGGCGGGGTCGGGGTCGTGCGTCTTTACAATTTGCCCCGATCTGGAGAGAGTCGAGCGCATCCGCGATAACCTCGCGCTAGCGTCAACGTACGAGCGCTATACGACCGCGTTCGCCGCCACGCCGGACTGGCGCTCTTGACAGGTGGCGCGATCGACGCAGTGGTGCTGGCGGGAGGACCGCAAGATGCGGTCGCGCTGCTGCAGCCGGGCGCTCCCAACAAGGCGTTCGTTGAAATCGACGGGGTAACGCTGATCGGCCGGGTGCTCGCAGCGCTCCGCGCCTCGAGCCGGATCGCGCGAATCGTCGTCGTGGCGCCGCCGGCGATGCGAGCTCATCGCGATTTGACTCTGGCCGACGAGCTTCGCCCCGACGGCGTACACATCACCGAGAGTCTGCGTAACGGTGCAGCGGGGTTCGATCCGCACGCCGACCTGCTGATCGCCGCTTCAGATCTGCCCGTTCTCACGCCGGCCGCCATCGACGATTTCGTCAGCGGCGTGAACGCGCTGGCCGCCGATGTCGTCTACGGATGCGTCGAAAAGCACGTCCACCTGCGGCGCTTCCCGGAGGTTCCGCACACGTGGGCGAAGATGCGCGACGGAACCTATTGTGGCGGCGGCCTCGCCGCGATAAAGCCGCGGGCGCTGCCGACGCTCGAACGTTTCATCGAGCGGCTCGGCGCCGCGCGCAAGCATCCGCTGCGGCTCGCATCACTCTTCGGCTGGGACATGCTCGCGCGCTTTGCGCTCGGCCGGCTCTCTGTCGCGCAGGCCGAAACACGCGCCGCGAAGATTCTCGGTGCGCCGGTCCGCGCGCTGATCTCACCCTATCCGGAGACCGGCGTCAACGTCGATCGACCGAGCGACGTGCCGCTCGCCGAGCGACTGGTGCGCAGTAGCGACGCGCGGCCGGGCTAAGGCGAGCGCCAGCGCTTGAAGAGCTCGTTCGCGATGCCGAACTGATCGAGGGCCTTGCCGACGGTGTGCGCGATGATGTCGTCAACGCTCTGCGGATTGGCGTACATTGCCGGGATCGGCGGCAGAATCACCGCGCCGATCTCGGCAAGCTGAGCGAGCGTACGCAAGTGGCCGAGGTGGAGCGGGGTTTCGCGAATGACGAGGACGAGGCGGCGCTTCTCCTTCAGGCAAACGTCCGCGGCACGAACGAGCAGATTCGAGTTGTTCGAGTAGGCGATTCCGCTGGCACTCTTCATCGAGCACGGTATCACCAACATGCCGTCGGTGATGAACGAACCGCTCGAGATCGCCGCAGCTAAATCGTCGTCGCGATGTGCGACGTCGGCGAGCCCTTCGAAGTCGTCGCCCGCCATATCGGTTTCGAGCTCGATCGTCCGCCGGGCGGCCGTGGTCAGCACCAGGTGCGTCTCGATGCCACCGATTGCGCGCAGCGCCTGCAGCACCATATAGCCGTAGAGGCTGCCGCTGGCGCCGCTAATGCCAACGATAATGCGCCGCATCGGAAGGCGGTTATACGTTGGCTGCAGGGGCGCCTGGTGGAATCCGTAACTTCTAGAGGAAGTGCTCCTCGGGTCCGCGCGCGTACGCTCTTTCGTCGACGATGCCGTTAGATGGCATCGCACCGGTTCGCAAACGATTCTCCTGCGACTCATACGCTCCGAGTTTTCCGGCGTCTCCCACGACGTCGCGGCCGCCTATGCGACGCTCGCCGCGCGGGCGGGAACGCTCTTGGATGCAATCGATCGCGGCCGGCTCGCGTTGCCTGCGGACGAACGTGATAGCCTCCTTCGCTTTGCGCGCCGCGCGCGACGGGTCGCAACAATCCCCCCGGAGTCCGATGAAGACGTGGTCCATCAAGGGATCGTTGACGCCTTCGAACTTACGCCGGAGGCCGGCCAAACCGAATCGGGCCGGGAAGACGGGAGCAGGATCGAAGCCGCGATCGAGCTCGGCGAGCCGGTCGTTCCCGACGAGCCCGCCGGCGTCGCGGGCTGGAAAAAGCACTTCAGCGCTTCGGCGCTCAATACGTACGCCGATTGCAGACGCAAGTGGTTCTACAAGTATGCGTGCGGTGCGGTCGAAGACCGCGGCTCCGGCGCGGCTGCTTACGGCAGCGCGTTTCACCTCGCGCTGGAGGACTTTCACGGCGAGTTTCCTCGCCCGAGCAGTTCCGAGGTCGCGGCGATGCGGCGCCGAATCCGCGAGTGCATTACGTGGGCGTTCGAACGTAATCGGGACGGCTTCGAAACGCCGGTCGAATTCGAGCTTCAGGTGCGGCGCGCGCAACGCACCGCGCAACGGTACGTGGATTGGCTCCTCGCGCAGGAGAAAGAAGCTCCCTTCGAGGTGCTCGGACGAGAGGTTCCCGCGGAGCTCGATTTGGAGGGCCGGCCGTTTGTCGGCTACATCGATCGGCTCGACCGTGAGGTGCGTTCGGGAGGCATCGGCGTCGTCGATTACAAGACCGGAAACATTGCGGCGAGCGCCGCCGAGTACTGCGAGCAGGTACGTCGGTTTCGCGATTTTCAGCTCCCTTTCTACTACTGGGCGCGCACGCTCGCCGGCGACCGAGTCACTCGCCTGGTGCTGATTCCGCTCAAGGATGCGCTTCTCGACGTGCATCCGATCGTTGTGCACGTCGGCCGAACGATCGGTTTAGCGGAGCTCGAACGGTCGCGCGCCCGCATGATCGAGCTAAGCGACGAGCTCGCGTCTGGTGAGATACGTCACTTTGAAACCGCTACGGATCCCGCCGCCTGCACGTACTGCGCGTACGCGACGGCTTGCGCGGCGAAGCCGCCACCGCAAGCGCGGCGCTTCGGCAGTTGATCGTTCTCGAACTCACCGCCGAGCAGCGCGGTGCGGTCGAGGCGCCCTATACCGAGTGCCTCGCAATCCTGGGTCCTAGCGGGACGGGCAAGAGCACCGCACTTGCCGAGCGGATCGTGCGCCTGCAAACGGTCGACCCGGCGGCGGAGCCGCTGCTCTTTCGCTCCGATCGCGCGATCGCCGAATACGCCGTCGCGCTGCTTCGCTCGCACGGGCAAGAAGTCACGCTCGTTGACGACGTTGACGCGCAGCTGGCATTCGCACAGACCTGCTCGCCGCTCTTCGAACTGCAGTGGGAGGAGTTCGCGCGCGACCAACTCGATCCGGAGGTTCCCGGACTGCGTTCTCCCGAGCGGTTTCTCCAGTCGGTCTATCGTTTAATCCGCCGCTTGCGCGATGCCGATATCGAGCCAGGCCTCTTTCTCTCGCGCGCGATGACGGGTGCGACCGAGTTCTACGCCATCCCGCCCAACCTCGCCGATCCAGCGATGCTCGCCGCGACCAAAGCGACGTTTCACGACTCACTCGACGCTTCGCCGCAAGAGCTGCTGCGCCAGCGCCGTCGCGAAATCGACCTCGCCAAGATCATCACGAAGCTCTACGAGGGCTACGTGCAACTCGTCCGGACGAGCCGTCGCATGACCGGGCGCGATACCGTCATCGAAGCCGCGCAGTGCCTGCGCGGGAACGCCGAGAGCGCGGCGCGTTTGCGCGAGCGGCACCGTTACGCCTTCGTTGACGACGCGCAAGAGCTGACCGGCGCGCAGCTTCAACTGCTGAGCGCGATCTTCGGCGAGCAGTTGATCGGCGTCACGCTTTGCGGCGATCCGGGTTCGGCAATCTCGTCACTGCGCATGACGCAACCCGAAGCGACGTTCGCTCTCGCGCAGTCGAAATGGGAGTTGCGCGAGCGCCACCGCGTGCCGCGCCGAGAGATCGAGCGACTCTCAACGCCGCGCGACGAGGCAGCGTCTATCGCGCAACGCGTCGGCGACTGGCTCGCGCAAGGCTTCCGGCCCGAAAAGATCGCGGTGCTCTTCCGCTCGGTTCAAAGCATCGCGAACTACGAAGCAGCCCTTCTCGATTGCAACATTCCGGCGGTCGTTGCCGGCGATCTGAACGTTTTTAGCGACCGACGCGCGCTCGATGCGCTCGCGTTGCTGTGGAGCGTTTGGGATCCTTTTCGCCACGACTGGCTATTGCGAGCGCTGGCAAACCCCGCGCTCGCTCTCTCCGACGCGTCGCTTGCGATTCTTTGCGGGGAACCGCCCGATCCGCAACGTCCACTGTTCGAGTTCGACGAGGAACCCGCGCCTACGGTGCGCGCAAGCCGGTGGAATCCACAACGCGATCTCCAACTCGGCTGGAACGTTCTTCGCGGCGATCGCGACGAGGCGCTGAGCGGCGATGCGGCCGCGCGTCTCGGCCATTTTCGGCGCTCGCGCGAGAGATGGGTCGAGACGATGAACGCGGTGCCATTCGAAGAGTTTGCGCGCAGCGTCTGGCGCGAGGGTCTCGCGCGCGAGGGAGAACCGGGTTCGGCCAAGGCGCTCGCACAGCAAATCGCATTGCAGCGGCTTCTGGAGCGGCTCGGCGAGTTCGTGCTGAGCGATCCGGGCGCAACGCTCGGTGACGCTCTCGAACACGCGGAGCAACGAATCGCCAGCGACCTTGAAAGCTGTGCCGTCCTAAGCCGAACCGAGGGGTTCGTGCAGATCCTTAGCGTCGAGGCATCGCGCGGACGGGAGTTCGACCACGTCGTCGTTGCGGACGTTCGCCCCGGCGCCTTTCCGCGTTGGTACTCGCCCGAGGCCTTTCTCTTTAGCCCTCGGCTCGGCATGATCCCGAAGGAGAACGTGGGCGAAGCGCGAGCCTCGCGCACGGCGAAGTTTACCTACTATATGTTTCGCTCGAAAGCACCACAGCGTTACTTCGAACGCGAGCGGCGCGCCTTTGACTACGCGCTGCGGCGTGCGCGCAAGAGCGTGTTCGTCACCGCCTCCGGAAAGCCGACCCGGGGCGTGACGGCGCCCGAGTTTCTCGCGGAGTTGCGCTGAGATCGTGGCGATGCGCCTGCGTGAGATGCCGGCCCGGGTCTACGCCGCCGAAATCCTGCCCTTGACCGCGCCCCTTTGGGCCGGCCGCCGAACCTTCGACCAGTACGTCGAGCAGACGCTCGAAATCGCGCGCAGTCCGTACGGGCGTCGTTACTACCGAACGATCGGACTCTACGAAGGCAACCGGTGCGTCGCGTCGTTCAAGCGGTACGAGCGAAGGCTGCGCGACGGCTCGCGACGCCTCGAGGCGATCGGCTTTGGCGCGGTCTTTACGCCCAACGAGTATCGCGGTCGCGGCTATGCGAGCGTTATGCTTGCGATGGCGCTCGATCAAGCGCGCGGCGACGGATACGACGTGGCCTATCTCTTTTCAGACATCCGACCCGAGTTTTACGCTGAGTTGGGCTTCCATGCGTTTCCAGCGCGTTCGTTCTCGTTGCGCGCCGACGCGCTTCCGGCTACGCGCCTGCAACCGTCGCCTCTCACCGAGCAGGACTGGAGCGGCGTGCGTCACGTTTTCGACCTGGTCGAAAACCGGCGAAACGCGGGTTTCTCTCGCAGCGCCACGACCTGGGACTGGATTCGGTTGCGGATGCGACACGGCTCCGAGCGACCGCCCGGCGACGAAGCGAATCTCGTGCTCCGCCGGCGCCGGCGCGTCGCGGCGTACGTCTTCGGCGTGCGCGCGACCCAATCGGACGAATACATACTCGAAGAATACGGCTTCGCCGACGACGCGGCCGCCGCGTCGATTCCCGCGCTGTTGCGTGCAGCCGCCGGCGACTTGCGGCGCGTCGTGGGCTGGCTGCCGCCCAAAGACGCCCGCGTCTCGCTCGAGAGGTTGCGCGGCCGCGCGCGAAATCGAGCGATCCTGATGATGGCACCGTTACGCTCGCACGGCGAGCTGCTGATAAATGCGATCGCCTCGGATCGCCGCGAGAATTTTTGCTGGGCGACCGATCACATATGAGTCTGCACGCGCCGATCGAGCGCGGCTTTGCTGAGCGTAACCCCAAAGGGCTCGCCGAATCCCTCAAGCGACTTCACCGGCATGCCGCCGGCCGGATACTTCCAAAACGCGACGCTGCGATCGTGAAAATCCGCCGCAAGAATGCTCTTTTCATCAATGGAGAACTGCGCGACGCCGCGTGCACGCCGTAGTTGCGTCGTTCCGACTTCCGTGCCGTAGTTTCCCGCTATGACGAATCGGTAGATTTTCGAAGATTTTGCATCGCCCACCGCCAAGTGGGTGCCGTCCCACGCCACGCCGCCGGCCGCGCCGAAGGTTTGATCGAGCGTGATCGTCTCGAACGTTTTTTCCCCCTTGCGCATTTCGACGAGCGCTAAGGCCTCGCTCGGCAAATCGTAACTAGCGTCGACGAAGAGGTTCCCCTTGTCGTCGTATGCCGCAAAGTCCCATTTGTAGAGAAACCCGTAGTGGTAGATCTGCGGAAGCCCGCGAGCGCGTGAGTAAATCGAAACGCCGCCGGCGCCGCTGGCCGATTCCAGATTGACGACCACGAGATTGCCGGTCGTACCGTCGACCGCGCAGCTGTACGGAAGCTCGTTCGCATCGATCAGTGTTCTTGCGAGCTTCGTGCTGCCGTGGGCGTATTCGAGCACCGTTGAGTTTGCACTATCCGGTACGAACACGTTTCCGGTGCCGTCCGAGCACAGCCCGGTCGGGAGCACGAAATTCTCGAGTATGCCCGCGAGCACACCGCGCAGCTTTCCCTGCGGATAGGAGTACGCGTAGACGTCGTTGGTTTCGTAGTCCGAGACGTAGAGAAGGTCGAGCTTCTTGGCGCCGGCAGCCATCCACGAACGATGTTTGGTCGCTATGCCAGATTGCATTACCGTCGCCGGCGCGGTAACGGGGAGCTGAGCCGTGCTGCAGCCGCCGAGCAGCGCTACGGCGATGCAATGGATCGAGCGCCGGAAGCTCATTGCAACTCTCAATTTAGAATAGGCTCGTTTGGAGCGAATCGCCTTCTACGAGTGAGGCGACCCGCGTTCCTAGCAGCCGCACCGGTGCTCCTTCGAGGCCGGCGCGCCGCAAACAGTGGACCGCGGCGCGAAAGATCCGTCGCGCGTCGCGCGTCGGCTCGGCAAGGTGCGTCTGGCGCCCGACGATTCTGAAATCGCCGCGTTTGATCTTCACACCGACCGTTTGCGCTACAGTGCGCTCGCGTTCGAGTTCAGCCGCCAGTTCACGCGCTTGGCCGCGCAAAACATCGATTAGTTGATTTTCGTCGCGCACGTCGTATTCAAACGTTTCCTCGGTGGAGATGGATTTCGTTTCGCGCTCAGGCTCTACCGGGCGGCGATCGATTCCGCGCGCGAGATCGCGTACCTCGCGCCACCAAGATCCGAAGAACTCGCGCAGTTGCGCGTCACCGAGACCGGCAAGATCGGCGATCGTGGCGACGCCGTAGACGCTCAAACGGGCTTGCATTTTCGGTCCGATGCCCCAGAGCCGGCCGACCGGCAACGGCGATAGAAACGCCGCCTCTTCACCCGGTGCGATCGCCAAGAGCCCGTCGGGCTTGCACGTGTCGGAGGCGATCTTAGCGATCATCTTTCCGGTCGCAACGCCTGCGCTCGCCGTGAGTCCGGTTACGTCGAGGATTTCTTTTCGAAGGCTGGCGGCAAATGTGCGAGCCTCTTGGAACGGCGTTTCACCAATCGCGACGAAGGCTTCGTCGAGCGACAGGCCCTCAACCGGATTACCACGCTTACGCATGATTGCGAAGATCTCTCGCGAGATAGCGCGGTACTTTTGCATTTCCGGCGGCACGACGACGAGATCGGGACAAGCGATGCGGGCTTTGTAGAGCGGCATCGCCGAGCGAACGCCATACGGCCGCGCCTCGTACGAAGCGGTGAGCACGACCGCACGGCGGCTGCGCCCGGCGATCGCCACCGGCTTACCCCGCAGCCGCGGATCGTCCCGGACGGCGACGCTGGCGTAGAACGCGTCCACGTCGAAGTGCGCGACGAACCCTTCGACTCCGCTCAGGACAGGGCCAACGTTATCCGGCGCGTTCACGCTGGCGGCGGCGTTGCGCTTTAGCTTGATTGCCGCACGTCGCCATGCTGCACCACGCTCGCGACGCGTTTTTCGTGTAGTCGTAGTATGCGAAGCGGCAGCTCGGTTTGCGGCAGGCGCGTAGCCGGGGCCACGTGCCGAGCAGTTGCGACTCGTAGAGAATCGCGAGCAACGAGGCAATCGGTCCCTTGTCTTCGGGTTTTAGCTCCAAGCCACGTGCCGGATTGACGGCCAGACTCAGCCGCGTGCTTGCCAAGAAGGGGGGTATGCGCTCCCAGGCCGCCGACGCATCGCCCTCCCGGTTATTGGCGAAGAGCAGATCGCGCAGCGTTTCGCGGAAGTCGTGCAGCTGAGCGAGATGGCCCGCGTCCCTCACGGGCGCCAGCCCATGGCTCAGGCACCAGGCCCGCGCCTTCTCGAGCGAATCTAACTCGTCGGGACCATTCGGCAGATCGATCGTGTTTACGAACCGCCGAATCAGCTCGAGGCCGCCCGGCGCGACATTGGACGCGGGCTTGGTCATTTCCATGGTACGCCCGGCCGGTTAACCGTCAAAAACCCTTGACAAGTTACTGTCACCACCATATAATAATTGAAGGTTACCACATCCGTCAAGAGGTTACAATGTTTAGAGACCCAATCCGCAACGCTCCGCTAGTCGCCGACATCAGCGACGTTGATCTCAAGCTCAGGATCCAGCGCGCCGATTCGGCCCTCTTCCTGGACTCGTACGTGCGCCTGCCGCACCTGCGCATCTTATAGCGAGTTGAGCGCGCCTTTCTGGATCGCCAGGATGGTCTGCATGTTGCGCAGATCGTCGGCATCGCTGCCCGGCGTCTCCAGAATGGCGGCCTTCTCGCGCAACTCGGGGTAAGCGAGCAAGGCACGAAAGCCTTCGAATCCGATCCGGCCGTCACCGATGTGCCAATGCCGATCGCGGCTCGCCCCGAGCGGCACTTCGGTGTCGTTGAAATGGAAGAGCAGAATGCGGTCGATGCCGATCTCCCGTTCGGCAACGTCCAGAAAGCGATCGACGCCGTCCTTGGTGTCGATCGGGTAACCCGAGGCCCACGCGTGTGCGGTGTCGAGGCAAATGCCAAGCTGTGGATGATCGAGGCGCCTGATAAAGGCGCCGAGTTCTTCGAGCGTTCCGCCCACTAAATTCCCGGCACCCGCCGAGTTCTCGAGCACGAGAAAGACGCCGGGCTCTATGCCGGCGAGCGCACTTGTGAGCGCGCTACAAATCGCGTCGAACGCCTCCGCACGATCGCGCGTTCCGTACGAACCGAGATGGGTGTTGACGAAGCGCATCCCGCCGCGTGCCGCAACCGCCAAGTCATTTTGGAGCAGGCGCAGCGAGCCTTGCGCGATCTTGGGGTCCGCGCTAGCAAGATTAACGAGATAGGGTGTGTGAACGGCGCACGGATCGAGTCCGGCCTCGCGCCGAAGCTCCGCAAAAGCGTCGAGCGCCCCGCCGTCGATTGCGGCGGTGCGGTAGCTGCGAGGGTTCGTCGAAAAGACCTGCATCGCCGAAGCGCCGGCCGACTTGGCGTGTTCCACGGCTTTGACGTAGCCGCCCGCGACGTGCACGTGCAGCCCGATCCTCATCTACGAAACTTTGCCGCCTCCCAAATCGAACGCCAGAGGCTGCCCCGGATCGAGTTCGAGGTCAGGCAGATCGTCGAGCGAACGCATTCCGAACGATTCCAAGAAGAACGGCGTCGTTTTATACAGCATCGGGCGTCCGACCACGTCTTTCCGACCCGCTTCAGCGATCAACTCCCGGTCGAGCAGCGTGCTGACGACGCTGTCCGAGTTGACACCGCGAATCGCTTCGATCTCGCTGCGAGTGACGGGCTGGAGATGGGCAACGATCGCGAGCGCCTCCAACGCTGGTGTCGAGAGAGACGTTTTGGGCGGCAGCAGATAGGCTTCGATCACGTCGCGCGCAAGCGGCGACGTCGCGAAACGATAGCCTCCGGCAACCTCGCGTAAGACGATCCCGCGTTCGCTGTAATCGGCTTCTATTTGCTGCAGCACCGACGCGATCTCGCGCTCCTCTGCGCGCAGCAGCTTGGCGAGCCGCTGAATCGAAAGCGCCTCGCTGGCGACGAAGAGCAGCGCTTCGACCGGTCGCTGGAGCCGCAGAATCGCTTCGTCGAGTACGCTCATGCCGCCGGTTTGGAGGCTGGGAAGAGCCGGATATCGTCGAACGCCGCCGGCTGCTCGAAGGCGAGACGATGTCGCCGGACGAGTTCGAGAATGGCGAGAAAGGTGACGATGACGACGTCGCGAGTCATGCCAAGCTCATGGCACAGCTCCGAAAAATACGCCTCGCCACGTTCCTTGATTCGCCGCATGATGTAATCCATCGAGGCGAGCAGCGAGACGCGTTCTCCAGCGATGGA
Organism: Vulcanimicrobiota bacterium; assembly: GCA_963748875.1. Classification (GTDB taxonomy): domain Bacteria; phylum Vulcanimicrobiota; class Vulcanimicrobiia; order Vulcanimicrobiales; family Vulcanimicrobiaceae; genus Cybelea. The sequence goes on along the minus strand of CAVVKC010000001.1, from coordinate 1,665,279 downwards.
ACGTTTCGCCGGGCGCGCCTGGGCGAGCATCTTGATGAAGGCGCGCTTGAGTTTTTCCGGATCGATGTCGTAGCGCTGAACGATCTCGCCGGCCGGATCGCCGGGCTCGCGGTGGAAAAACGCGCTTGCTTCATTCTGTTGACCGCGTAGCTCCTCGCCGAGCTCGCGGTACTTCGAGTAGGCGATCAGGCGGCGGCGCAGCCGTTCCTCGACCTCCTCAGGCGTCTCGCCTTCATCTTCGACCAGCTCCTGCGGAATCGGCGGCAAGAGCGCCTTCGACTTGAGGAAGAGCAGCGTCGCCGCAATCACCAAATACTCGGCAGCAAGTTCTACGTCCCGCGCCTGCATCGCGCGCACGTACTCAAGATACTGTTCCGCGACGATGGCAAGCGGGACCGTGGCAACGTCGAGCTGCTGCTCCTTGATCAAACCGAGCAGAAGGTCGAGCGGGCCGTCGAAGGCGTCGAGCCGCACGCAAAACGTGTGCGTCTCGGTCGTCAGGACGATACGGGCTCCGCTGCGCGGGCGATGATGTCGGGCTCGCCGAGTGCGTCGGGGTGAGCGGCTAAGAACTCGTGCGCGAGATCGACGAGGCGCTTCTCGTTGACGTACTTTAGCGTCTTTCGGGCCTGCGCCAGATCGAACCAGGCCGCGTCGTCAACTTCGTGGTCGTGGCTAGCCGGATCGCCCGAAAGATAACGCATGAGAAAGAACGTCACCGCCTTGCGGTGCTTCGCCCGGCCGACGTAGAACCAATACGAGATCTCGTTGAGCCGCGTGATGATTTCTGCCCAGCAGCCTGTCTCTTCGTGGACTTCGCGCAACGCGGCTTGCTCGGTAGACTCGCGCGCCTCGACGTGTCCCTTCGGCAGCGTCCAAATGCGGGGCGGGGTGCCGCGTCCAATCAGAAGGGCATCGTAGCTCGAATCGCGGCGGCGCAGCAGCAGGCCGCCCGCCGACACCTCGTATTTGATTCGCATGACGCTCCACTCAGGGATGGGTAAGGGGGCCGCTTGCGGGGCCCCCGATTACCACTATTATAGCCCTCGACCCCAAGAAGGCCTGCGCGAATCGGCACTGCTTTTTGCTTGCTCGGTTGCCCTATAGGCATGCAAAATCTCTGAGCTGACCAGCTCGGCCATGGCGCGAAGTTCCGGAACCGCGGTCGCCTCGAAACGGGAACCGCGGGCCGGCGGCCCAACGATCCACAGCCCAGGGACCGGGTAGCCGAACGCGTCGATCGCTGAAAGATCGGGCGACGCCCGTAGACCGAGCCCGCCGCTATCGGCACACACCATCCCGCCGGAAAGCATCGCGCCGAGCAACGGATCCCGCCGCATCGCCGACACGCGTCCGAGGCCGGAGGCATTCACGATCCAATCGGGACGGAGTTCCACGCTTGCGCCGTGATGGGGCACGATCTCTGCCGTCCCGCGTTCCATCCGCAACAGCCTTCCGGTGTGGTGATGAAGGCGACCGGTACGCCGATAGGCTCGGCGAACCGCGTCAACTTGTGGCGGCACTCGGTGGCGATGGCGTTCCCAGTGAACGCGCAGGTGCCGCTCGAAACGGCGTTGCTCCACCGGAGGCAGCCGCTTCCAGATCGCTTCAGTCTCGGGCCGAAGTGAGTCGATGACGGCTCGCCAATCGAATCCCCGGCGTGCCGCCTCGTCGAGATGACGGCGGAAGCTTCGCAAAAGCGAGTGCGCGCCGTGCGTGTCGAGGGCGGGAATCACATCGTACGGCGTGACGTCCTCGTGCACTTGCGGAAAGCGGCCACGGCGAGAGAGAACGTGCACCCTTCCGCGGTGGCCGCAAGCTCTGAGCGCGATCAAGACGTCGAGAGCCGTAAGCCCCGATCCGACGATCAGCACTTCGCCGCCGACGACTCGATAGTCGAAGCGCCACGGGTCGTCTATGTAACCTGGATGAAGACGAACCTCGTCTGGAAGAAATTCGTCGTTGGGCGCGGGATTGCCGGTCGCCAACACGATGGCTCGCGCCTCAAAGGAGGCGCCCACGCGAGACTCGACGACGAAGCCCTCGCGGTTGCTGCGTCGCACGTTTCTGATGCGATCGCGGACGTGCGTGAAGCGGATCGCTTTTAAGTCCCGGTGTGCGACTTCGCCAACGTATTCGCCGTAGAGGCGGCGCGAAAGAAAATCGTTTGGACCTCCCCGCATGCCGAGCCAGCGTACGAAATCGTCGGGCTGGTCGGAGTAAAAGCTCATCATCTTAGCACGAGTGTTAAGAACGTGTTCGCGATGGCGAGTGCCGTATGCGGCGCCGCGCCCTAGATCGTCCGGATCGAAGACTGCTACCGAAAAATCGGACGGTGCGCGCCGAGCTAGGTTCGCGGCGACGGCGGATCCGCTAAAACCGCCGCCGACGATCGTGACGTCGAACTCGATCATCGATAAACGCTCTCGGAATCGAGCCGAAGGACCTCATCGTAGAACGCGCCCGCGGTTTTGCAGCGACGCTTGGCCTCGTCGTAGACCAGAAATTTACGCAAGGGTCCGGAATAGACGTGAAGGGAAACGGCGGCAGACTTTGCGGTTGCGCCGACACGGTGCAGGTCGAAGCGGCCCGAGCGTAGATCCATGCCGCCAGGCTCGAGCCGTCGCGACCCACACCGTTCGACGTGCGCGTATCCCGGCGTTTCACCGGAGTCGAGGCGGACATAGTCGTCTACCTCGAGAGTGCCGTCCAGGACCAGCATCCAGCAATGCTGATCTCCATGATCGTGAACCGCGGATGCGGAACCGGGAGCCCAGTTGAGCAGGAGCACCTCGAAACGTGGGTCCCGGTACGCGCAGGTCCTGGTATAGCCGCCCGGCCGCGAAACGAGCGGCCGGCCCGGCGCCCACTCGTCCCAACGCGCCGCCATGACCGAACCGATCTCCAAACTATTGGGGCCGCACGCGCAAAGTTCCGCAATGAGCCGTCGAAGCACGAGCACTCACTCCTTAAAGTTAACTCTAGTTATTGACTAAAGTTACTTTTCTTCGGCGGCGCGAAGGCCCCTCCCCGGCCTTCGACCTCTTGACCGAGGCTTAAGGCGTCAGGAGCTCAGGGACGCCAGCGCAGGTCGGGTTGACGCGCGGCGCGGGTCTCGTCGACGCGTCCAACGACGGTCGTAACCGGGGCCTCGAAGAGGGATTGCGGATCGCTATGCGCCCGGTTCACAATCTCACGCAGCGCCTCCACGAACGCGTCGAGCGTCTCTTTCGATTCGGTCTCCGTCGGCTCGATCATCAAGCACTCCGGCACGATCAACGGAAAGTAGATCGTCGGTGCCATGTACCCGAAATCGAGCAGAGCTTTGGCGAGATCGAGCGCGCGCACGCCGTACTCCTTTTTGAGCAGCTGCGCCGACGCGACGAACTCGTGACGGCAGTTTTCCGGATACGGCGTTTCGAGAAACTCGGCTATCTTAACGCGCAGATAGTTGGCATTGAGAACGGCGAGCTGCGACACGCGCTTCAGTCCGGCTTCTCCGTTTGCGTAGAGGTACGCGAGCGCGCGCACGGCGTGGGCAAAGTTCGACCAGAACGAGCGCATCGGACCGATCGACTTCGGCCGATCGAAGTCGAGCCTGAATAACGACTCATCGCGAACGACCACCGGCGTCGGCAGATAGTCGACGAGATGGGCCGCAACGCCGAGCGGGCCATGCCCCGCGCCGCCGCCCCCGTGCGGGATCGTAAACGTTTTGTGCGTGTTGAGGTGCATGAGGTCGAAGCCCATGTCGCCGGGCCGCGTGTAGCCCATGATCGCATTGGCGTTGGCGCCGTCATAGTACATGAGGCCGCCGGCTTCGTGCACCGCGCGCGCGATCTCGGCGATCTCGTCCTCGAAGAGACCGAGTGTATTCGGGTTGGTCATCATGCAGACCGCAGTCTGCGCCCCAAGCACTTTGCGGATCTCGTCAACGCTCACGCGGCCGCGCTCGTTGCTCGGCAACGAGATTACTTTAAACCCGCACATCGTCGCGGATGCGGGGTTCGTGCCGTGCGCGGTATCAGGCACGATAACGTTCACACGCCGCTCTTCGCCGCGCTCTTTGAAGTATTTCTTAGCTATCAGGAGCGCCCCGAGCTCGGCGTGTGCGCCGGCCGAAGGGTTGAGCGAGAACGCCGCCATGCCGAAGAGCGAGCTCAAGGATCGCTCGAGCTCGTACATCACTTCCAGCGCACCTTGCGCGAGCTGGTCGGGCGTGAACGGATGGAGCTCGGCAAACTCGCGGCGCGCCGCGATCGCATCGTTGACGCGCGGATTATATTTCATCGTGCAGGAGCCGAGCGGATAGAAGCCCAGGTCGATTCCGAAAGTTCGTTGCGAGAGGCGCGTGTAATGACGCACCACGTCGAGCTCGCTGTTATCGGGTAGCGGCAGTTCGTCGCGAAGCACGTCTTTCGGCAAAAATGTTTCGAGCGGTCTTCCCGCGTCGAGGTAACGGTTCGCGCGTCCCTCTTGTCCCTGGTCGAAGATCAGGGGCACGCCGGCGGCCTTCGATGCGCTCGGGCTGTTAGACGGCGGCGGGGACATGCAAGGCCTCCGCAAGCGCACCCGCCAAAGCCGCGATGTCGCCGGTCGTGGTCAGCTCGGTCGCGGTCATGAGAATGCAGGAGCCTAGTTCTGGATAGAACCGGCCCAGATCGACGCCGCCTAGAATCTTCTGCCCTTGTAAGGCCGCGAGGACCTCGCCGGCCGGCCGGCCGACGTCGGCAACGAACTCGTTGAAAAACGGCGCCGAATGCTTGAGCCGCACCCCGTCGACACGCGCAACGGCGCTCGCGAGCTCGCGCGAGCGCCCCAGATTGAGCGCGGCGGCGGCGCGAAGCCCGGTCTTCCCCATCAACGCGAGATAGATCGTCGCGATCAACGCGCAATGCGCCTGATTCGTGCAGATATTCGACGTCGCGCGTTCGCGCCGAATATGCTGCTCGCGAGCCTGCAGCGTCAGAACGTACGCGGCGCGACCTGAACTGTCGGTGGTCTTGCCTACCAGACGTCCAGGAATGCGGCGCATATGTTCCTGCGCCGAAGCGATGAAGCCCGCGTACGGCCCGCCGTAAGCCTGCGCGATACCGAAACTCTGTGCCTCTCCCGCAACGATCTGGGCGCCCCACGACGACGGCGGAGCGAGCGCCGCAAGCGAAAGCGCTTCGGCGACGACGGCGACGGGAATGGCGCCGCTCCCTTTGATGGCCGCGAGGGCCGGCGCCGACAGGGTGTCGACGTTGCCGAAGAAGTTCGGCGATTGCAGGGCGACCGCGGCATACTCGTTGCCGGAGACGGCATCGCGAAGCGCGGCGTCGTCGGTCGCGCCGTCTGCGGTGAAGGGGATTTCGTCCACCGCCACGTCGAGTCCGTCGCAATAGGTGCGCAACACGGCGCGATAGTTGGGATGCACGGCGCGCGAAACGAGAATCTTCTGGCGACCGGTCGCGCCCAGCGCCATGATCGCGGACTCGGCCAGCGCCGTTGCCCCGTCATAGACCGAAGCGTTCGCGAGTTCCATCCCGGTGAGCAGACAAATGTACGTCTGCCACTCGTAGATGGCTTGCAGGTATCCCTGCGAGACTTCTGCTTGGTACGGCGTATAAGCGGTAAGAAACTCGCCGCGCATCGCGAGTGCGGCAATCGCCGGCGGCGCGTAATGCCGGTACGCGCCCGCACCGAGAAACGATCGATACTCGCTACCGGCATTCTTTTCGGCAAGCTGCTCGAAACGGCGCGCGATCAAGTATTCCGGAAGGGCGGGAACGACTTCGAGACGCGCTTTGAGCGCGATCGCGTCGGGAACGCGCAAAAGCTCGTCGAGCGACCGAGCGCCGATTGCCTCGAGCATGCACTCGACGTCGCGTTCGGTATGCGGGGCGTACATCGCCGGGGCTGTTCGCCGCCCCGGCGGTTGCGAACCTCTGCGTCGGAAGCTATAGTATACACGCGGTGGCTTTTTCGCATAAGGTAGCGCTCGCGGGGGCGGTCTTCGTCGCCGCCTGCAGCGCGCGAACGACAAGCGTTTCGTTTGGAATTTCTCCCCCCGATTCGCCCGCGCGCTATGCGGCGCCGGAGTCCGAACGCATCGAGCATGTCATCGTCGTGATCCAGGAGAATCGCAGCTTCGACAACCTGTTTGCGACTTTTCCCGGCGCTGATGGGGCCACCGAAGGCAAGATGTCCAACGGGAAAACGGTGCACCTCAAGAAAAGCGACCTCGCTTTTCCGATCGATCTCAACCACAACTGGCTGGTTTTTCTCAGAGACTACGACGACGGGAAAATGGACGGGTTCAACCTGGAGAACAACGGAAAAGGCGGTAATGCCGGCGCGATCCCGTACCGGTACGTCGACCCAAAACAGATTGCACCCTACTGGGATATGGCCAAAGCGTACGTGCTCGCGGATCACATGTTCCAGACGCAAGGCAGCGGCAGCTACACCGCACACCAAGATTTGATTCGAGGCAACACGGCGATTGATGCCAACGACAGCCTCATAGACTTTCCGTCGCAGCAGCCCTGGGGATGCGACTCGCCGCAAGGCGTGACGACGTCACTCCTAACGACGTCGCAGCAGTTCTTGCCTCGTGCCGGACCCTTTCCGTGTCTAACGTACCGCACGATGCGCGACCTGCTCGATGCCAAGAACGTTTCGTGGAACTACTATTCGCCGCGGGTGACCGGTTCGACGGGTGCCGTTTGGAATGCGTTCGACTCCATCAGGGCAGTGCGCTACGGACCGGAGTGGAAGACGAATGTGACGTCATCGAGCAGCGCGATCTTCAAGGCGATATCTGACGGTAAGCTGCCGGCGGTCTCCTGGATCGTTCCGACATTGCCCAACTCGGATCACCCCGGCGACCACTCCGATCGAGGGCCATCTTGGGTGGCAAGCGTCGTGAATGCGATCGGCGAGGGCCGCTATTGGAAGACTTCCGCGATCGTCATCGTGTGGGATGACTGGGGCGGCTTTTACGATAACGTTCCGCCTCCGTTCCGCGACAAAGGAGGTGGCCTGGGGTTCCGCGTTCCGATGCTGGTCGTCTCGCCGTACGCGCGAAAAGGCCGCGTCTCACATACCCAATACGAGTTCGCGAGCATCCTCAAGTTCATCGAAGACAACTGGAAACTCGGACGCCTGGGAGTCGCCGACGTGCGGGCACGAAGTATCGGAGACTGCTTCGATTTCGAGCAACGGCCTCGGAAATTCGTCCCGATTAGCGTTAAGTATTCGCGAGCCTTCTTCGAACGTCAGCCTCCTTCCGATCAGCCGGTCGACACGGAGTAAGGCTCGCTAGGGCTCGTTCGTCGCTTTCATTGCCGGATCGGGAATGCCGTTCGGACAGATCGTCGCCTGCACTGCCGGCGTGACGTAGTATGCATGCACGTCGTAATGCGGCACGGGAAAGCCCGCGTGCCCCTGCGGCTCGTACTTAAAGTCGATGTGATCGATCGCATAGCCGGGAAGCGCGTGGATGTTAGCGTAGCTGAAACCCTGCTTCAACTTCTCTACCGAGACCATGATCTCCGTAAAGACCGGTTTGCCTTGCCAAACTCCATAAATTGGTCCCAGCGGTGCGTCTTTCAGATTCACCCAGTGCTCGCCCATCGTTGCGATGCACGGCGAAACAAGTACTGCATCGGCGGGAATGCCGGTAGGATGTGTCGCCGGTTGGGGCGGCAGTGCCGGCTGCGCAGGTTCGGCGGCTCTACATGCTGCACCCGCGGATAGTGCGAGTGCAAAAAAAGCGACCGCCGCTACAATACGTATCAATTGCAGCTCCTTTCAACCGCTCGCTCTTCAGCGACGCTCGCGGGCGCTCCCTTCAGCAAGACTTCTAAGAGTGCGCTTGACCCACGGCAGTTAGGACTTTGGTCCCGAACTTAATCGGCGGCGATCTTCTCGTACTCAGCCGGTGAGAGCAGCGTCTTTGCCTCGGCGGCATCCGAGAGCCGCAGCTTAAGCAGCCATCCGGCGCCGTACGGCTCGCGATTTACGGCGGCCGGGTCGCTCTCCAGCCCTTCATTGACTTCGAGGACCTCGCCCGACATCGGCGTGAAGAGATCGGAGACCGCTTTGACCGATTCGATGACACCGACATTAGCGAACTGCTCGATCGTTGCGCCGACCTTCGGCAGCTCGACGTAGACGATATCGCCGAGCGCATTCTGTGCGTAATCCGTGATTCCGATCGTCGCCGAGTTGCCGTCGAGCTTTACCCATTCGTGTTCCTTGCTGAAAAGCAGATCCACCGGCTGCGTCACTTCTTCTCCTTTAAATTATTTTGCGCGTTTGTAAAACGGCATCGGGACGACCGTCGCGTCATGGTTCTTTCCACGGATCTCGACTTCGAGGCGTGTCCCTACCGATGCGGCCTTGGGTTCCACGAGCGCCGTCGCGATGTTCTTATTCTCGAGCGACGGAGCAATCGATCCGCTTCGTACCGTTCCGACGACCTGCCCCTCAAACCAAACCGGGTAGTTTTCACGCGCCGGCGCGCGTCCTTCCATCACCAGTCCGACGATTCGCGGGTAGGAGTCGGCGCCGAGCTGCTCCGCAAGTGCCTCCTTGCCGACGAACTCGGGCTTCTCGAGCTTGAGCGCCCACTTCAAGCCGGCCTGTACGGGCGTAATCGTCTCGGTAAGCTCGTGCCCGTAGAGCGGCATGCCGGCCTCGAGGCGCAGTACGTCGCGCGATCCAAGGCCGCACGGTTCGAGCCCATCGGTTTGGTGCGCAAGCAGCAGGTCGTTCCAAAGCCCCGGCGCATCGGCGCCGTCCACGAAAAGCTCGAAACCGTCCTCGCCCGTATACCCAGTGCGCGCAATCACCGCCGGAACTCCGTTGACGCGGCCCTCCGTGCAGAAGTAGTAGCGTAGGGAGCCGATCTCGACGTCAACATGCGGCTCAAGCATCTCGACCGAGCGTGGTCCTTGGATCGCAATCAGCGCCGCGCGTCCATGCCGGTTCTCCAGCGTTACGTCCGCCGGGCACCGGTCGTTGAGAAGCTGCCACATCTTCTGCGCGTTCGACGCGTTGACCACCAGCAGCCAGCGGCCGCCGAGACGATAGAAGATCGTATCGTCGTGCGCCCCTCCGGCATCGTTGCAAAAGATATTGTATCTCGCCTGAAGAGGTTTCATCGTGGCGACGGCGTTGATGGTGAGCGTGTCGGCCCATTGCGCGACCGACTCGCCCGTCAGCAGGAACTGCCCCATGTGCGAGAGATCGAAGAGTCCGGCCCGATGGCGAACCGCATCGTGCTCTTTCAAGATGCTAGAGTACTGCACAGGCATCTCGAAATCGGCGAAGGGAACCATTCGGGCGCCGGCGCGTGCGTGCTCGTCGTGGAGTGCAGTCCGTCGCATTACTTGCGGGGCTTTTCTTCGGGGTACGTGTTGAGGAAGTCGAGCGTCGCGTGCGCGACGATCTTGTCACCGCTGCGAACGTAGACTTCGCCATACACGATGCGACGGCCGGCGCGCAAGACTTTTGCCTCGGCGACGAGATCGTGCGGCGCCTTGGCCGGCGCGAGGAAATTGCATTGGAGCGCGACGGTCGTCGTATCTTGGTCGCGTCCGTAGATCGAGGCCAGCGCGACGTAAAAGACCGTGTCGCAGAGGCTCACGATCGCGCCGCCGTGAACGGCGCCGGTTCCGTTGGTGATTTCGGCACGATACGGCATCCGCATCACCGCTCTGCCGCGTTCCACCGTCTCGAGCTTGAGGTCGAGCAGCGCGACGAAGTTGCTCTTCTCTTTCTCCCAGGCATGTGGCGCGTGCGAATAGTCAATGCTCATGAAATCCTCGCTTTTCCGCTCCGTCAAAACGTATCCCCGCCGGTCGCGAGCATCCGTCGCAGGTAGAGCGGCAGCGCAAACAGCCGGCGGTGGGTGATCGAGTCGTAAAAGAAGCTCTCGCCGCGCAATCGCGCCGAGTAGACCTCGATCTGTTGCGGATCGAGCTTTGCAAGGTCAATGCGATCGCTGCACGCGAGAAAGGCCCACTCGGTATCGAAGGCGGGCACATGCGTGGCGAAGGAAACGACGTGCGCGTAATGCCCGCGCAGCGTGCGTGCCATCTTGCAGTGAAGCGCCGCGTTGACGACCGCTCCGGTGCTGGCTTGCAACACGTAGACGCCGCCTTCGGCGAGCCGCGACTTGATCAGCCCGAAGACCGCGTCGTTAAAGAGCGGATTGCTGGGTGAATCCTCCAGCGGCTCGGTAAGATCCGAGATAATAACGCCGTAGCGCTGGGAATCCTCACGCATGAATTGTAACGCGTCGCCGACAATCGGTCGCGCGCGCGGATCGTCGAAGGCGCCGGCCGACCACTCGGGCAGATATTTCTTCGAAAGCTCGATCACCAGTGCGTCGATGTCGACCATCGTGCAGCGGGTGACGTCGGGGCAGCGCAACACCTCGCGCAGCGTCGCACCTTCGCCGCCGCCGAGGATCAGCACCTCACTGCGGTCAGAAGCCGCGGCAAGCGCCGGATGCACCAAGGCTTCGTGATAGATTCTCTCGTCAGCTTGGGCGCTCTGCGTATCGCCGTCGATGACGAGCATCTTCCCGAAGACCGGCGAGCGGACTACGGCAATTTGCTGGAACTCCGACCGGCCCGAATAATAAAGCTGATCGAGCGCGTGGTGGTGCTGCTCGGCCGGCGCAAACTCTTCGACGTACCACTGCCACATTCGCGTCTTCGGCATGGGGGGCTACTCATTGGCGGGACAAAACGAGAACCCCGCCGCGCGGCGGGGTTCTCGTGCATATACTCGGACGCGCCGGCTGCTAGAAGCAGTTGATCCCGAAGTAGATCGGCGAGCCCTTAGGCGGCAGCTCGAAACCCTGCGGCGCTAGGAACACGGCGATCGTGACGGTCTTGCCCTTCACCCCATAAGTGCCGGTAAACGCCGTCCAACCTTGCTTTCCGTTCCTCTGCTTTCCGTAGACCGCCGCACCGCAAGTCTTTCCGGGAAAGCCCTTAGCGTCGGTGATCACGTACTCGATAACGGCCTTACCTCTTTCCGGAATCGGCTTGATGGTTTGCGTGGTCTGGTTGGAGGCCTCGGCGTATATGACGGTCGTCCCTCGCGCCTTGTAGGGCGGGAAGCTCTTGCCCTTGTTTTTCAGGATGTCGCCGTTCTTGTTCACTGCGTCAACGAGGACGACATGCACCTCGCCCTTCGCGGTGTTCTTACCGATCGAGCCCGTCACCGTGATGTTCGCATATTTTTCTAGACTGAAAGTGCCGCCCGATGACTTAAGGTTGAACCCGGTGCAAGCGCCCTTGAATATCCATTCAAACTGCGGCGGGCTCTTTGCGCAGGTCGTCAATCCAAGCGGCGACATATCGTCGCCAAGGAGCGACATGTTGTCGCCAAGGGTCGCCGGAGCCAGAGCGCTCTGCGGTGCGATAGCGCTCTGTGTCGATGGAATCGCGCTGTGACCGGAGCAAGCTGCTAGTGCGATCGCGGCCGCCGTTGCAAGCACGCTGGCTCGAATTAGTGATAAACGCATCGGAATTACTCTCTACCTCACTCGAAACTACAGTGATCGTTCTAGCAAACGAATTGGACGACAGCCGAAACAAGCCTGCCCGAATCAGGCGCTAGAAAGCTGATAATTGATTATGATACCGGTTAAGGAATTGCGCTTACGCGCTTAGCACGCGCACGTCGTGATTGCGGCTGAGCACGTGGGTGAACTCACCGTCGCTCTTCTCAATTCCTCGTTTGAACTCGGTCGCGAGCACGCTGGCGGCTTGAAGCGTACGTGCTGCATGTTCGCAAGCGAGCCAAGGGTCCGTATGGTCGCCGCACGTGTAAAAATCCATGGCCGCATAGCCCTTCTCGGGCCACGTGTGGATCGAGATATGGGACTCGGCTAGAATGACCGTTCCGGAGACCCCCTGCGGCTCGAAACGGTGAAACGCGCTCTCCATAATAGTAGCGCCAGCAGCTCTGGCGGCTTCGATCATCATCGCCGCGATGCCGTTAATGTCGGAAAGCAAGGAGGGGCGACAGCCCGAGAGCTCGCACACGATGTGCCTGCCGAGTGCCTTCAATTGTTCAGGTCTCCTTGACCCTTGAGGAATCCCACCTCCGGACTTCGTCGGCTGGCGGCTGCGGTGCAGACACGTCCCCGACCTATCGGCGAGCTCTTGCCGGCGCTTTTGAGCGGTGCGCGAGCGACTCGCCGCGATGGCGCGAATGGGCGCGCCCTCCCCCAAACCGTTCCTTCAGCCCGCGGCGCGGCGCCCGAAGCGCCCGCTCAGAACCGAGAGGTTTTTGGCTCCTCTAATTTTGGGAAACCGCATGGAATCATACCCCCTGATATCCCCGCTGTAAAGTCCTTCCCCACAGCTCGCCCACAGCTGGTTGCTAGAGAATGTGAAGCTCCTACTTTATTATATTGACTATATGCGCTCGCAGGGGGTACGCTGACTTAGACATGGCTTTGAAGCTCGAGACCCCGGTCGCGCCCCAAGACCTCATCGAGGAGTACCGGCACGGCTTCCACGACCCCGAAAACTACGTTTTCAAATCCGATAAGGGGCTGACGCGCGAGATCGTCGAGCGCATCAGCGCGATGAAGGACGAGCCCGCTTGGATGCGCGAGTTCCGGCTCAAGGCTTACGACCTGTTCGTCCGCAAGCCGATGCCGACGTGGGGCGACACCGCCCTCCTGAGCGAGATCGATTTCGCCGACATTCACTATTTCGTGAAATCGACCGATCAGACCGAGCGGTCGTGGGACGACGTTCCTGACGATATCAAGCGAACGTTCGATCGCCTTGGCATCCCGGAGGCCGAGCGTAAGTTTTTGTCGGGTGTCTCGGCCCAGTATGAGTCCGAGGTCGTCTATCACAACACGACCAAGGCGCTCGACGAGCAAGGCGTGCTCTTCTGCGACATGGACACCGCGGTCAAGAAATACCCCGAGATCGTCCGTAAGTATTTGGCGACCGTGATTCCGTCTGGCGACAACAAGTTCGCCGCATTGAATTCTTCGGTGTGGTCGGGTGGGTCGTTCATTTACGTGCCGCCCGGCGTGACGGTCGCGATGCCGCTGCAGGCTTACTTCCGGATCAACGCCGAGAACATGGGTCAGTTCGAGCGCACGCTCATCATCGCGGATAAGGGCGCTAAGGTGCACTACATCGAGGGCTGCACCGCGCCGAAGTTTTCGACGTCGTCGCTGCATTCGGCGGTGGTCGAGTTGATCGCGATGGAAGGGGCGTCGATTCGGTACACGACCATCCAGAACTGGTACCGCAACATCTTCAACCTCGTCACCAAGCGCGCCGTCGCGTACGCGAATGCAACCGTCGAATGGGTCGACGGCAACATCGGCTCGCGCCTGACGATGAAGTATCCCTCGATCTATTTGATGGGTGAGGGCGCGCGCGGCGAAGTTCTTTCGATGGCGTTTGCGGGTGAAGGACAGCACCAAGACGCGGGAGCGAAGGTCATCCACGTCGCGCCGCGCACGACCTCGGTCGTGACGAACAAAAGCGTCAGCGCGCACGGCGGAAAGACCACCTACCGCGGTTTGGTCGAGGTTCATGCCGGCGCGGTCGGAGCCAAGACTCGCGTGCGCTGCGACGCGCTCATCATGGACGAGCAGTCGTCGAGCGATACCAAGCCGACGATGAAGATCCACGAGCAGCGCTCGACCGTCGAGCACGAGGCCAGCGTCAGCAAGATCGGCGAGGAGCAGCTCTTCTACGCGATGAGCCGGGGACTCTCAGAGGCCGACGCCGTCGCGATGATCGTCAACGGCTTCTTCGACTTCTTCGTCAAAGAACTGCCGATGGAATACGCGGTCGAGCTCAACCGTCTCGTCAAGATGGAAATGGAAGGCGCCGTCGGCTAAATAGCCGGCAACCTCTCACGTAAACCTCGAACGGCGCCTTCTCACGCGTCGTTCAATCCTCAAGGGTTTTCGCTGCGACTATAGCCGCCGCCATTGCGAGCTTGTGATCCGCGTTCCATGGCGGCCCGATGGCGCTTCGCATATTGAAAAAGTGATCGTCGAAGTTCTTGACGCGTAACGCGTGGCTTGCTGCGTCAAATACATTCTTCGAATCGTACCAGTAGACGGGCCAACCGCGCGCGGCGGCAGCGGCGGCCAGCGCCTCACGGTACATCACCCAGTCGGCGACGTTCCGCGCACGGTAGTCTTTGATTCGCTCGGCAATTGTCGGCGGAAGCTGCGGGCGGTTACGAAGGGCGACGCCGAGGATAGCCGGCACGGCCAACGTGACGGCTTCCAATGCAAGTGCTGCGTGTCGCCCCGCCGAGACGCGCACGCGCTCGACCAAGGCCACGCCTTCGTTAATCGGGAGTCTCTGAGCCTCATGGTGATGGGGAATCGCCGGCAGGGAATCGTCCACAAGCTCTACGCGGCGGCGATCGAGAAGCGTCCCGTCCCGCGCTACCGTCACCAGCACCGCCCACCCGCCGTGATCCGAGACCCCGATGATGCCGGCGTTTTTCGACATGATGCCTCCCATCTTACGTCCCAGCCTTCACCGGCTGAGAGTTAGTACTTCGTGCAAAGGCAAGAATGACGTGCCGGCCATCGTCGCGTTCTAGGACGAATCCGGCCTTCTCGAAGGCCTTGATCGCGCGATAGTTTTTGGCTTGCCGCCCCACCAGATGACGAACTGCGGGTCCGCGAACCAAGACGCCAAGAACTCAAGGTCTTCATCAGACGTGGGCCTGACGTTTACTGCTTCGCCACGAATTGTTTTTTGGCTAACGCGCCCGCTCACACTTCACCGATTTCAACGGGAAAACGTAGCGCCTCCGCGTCAGTTCAGGGCGACCTGGGAAGACGGCATCCTCGATCCGGCGGCCGCCGCATTTCTCGATCACCCCGATGGATGCGATGTTATCGGCGCGGGACGTCACAAGCGCTTCCGCGATGCCAAGGCGGCCAAGAATTTTAAGCCGCTCTGAAGAGCAAAGGTGGCAATGCCGCGCCTGCGATGTGCGGGGTGCGTCGCGTAGCCGACGTGGCCGCCAAGTCCACGCAATTGCTCGGTCAGCTCGTGCCGTACGCTTAGCGATCCGACGACCTCGCTGCTTCCGACGATCCAGAACTCATCGGCCCTCACAAAGCCCTCTGCGATGTTCGCCCCTCGCGCACGTTCGTTCATGAGTTCCACGTAAGCGTGCGGGTCGGTATGCGCAATCTCCTCGCCCCTGATGTTCCATTCGTTCTCGCCGATTGCCAAGTGGGCATCGCGCATTCGCATGAACGATGGGACCAGTTTATGGCTAGGGCGACGAATTTCCAATGCCAGGGCGGTTGCTCTCTCCATGCAGACTTTGAACCCGCTCTCGCCGACGACACGGAAGCCGAGCCGTTCGTAGAGACTCCTGGCGGGATTGATCTTTGCGGTGCTGAGCTTCAAGGGAACCTTAGTCGCCTGCGCCTCCTCAATAAGCTGCCGTATAAGGAACGAACCGATGCCGTGATTCTGCCAGACCATCGACACGTAGATTTGATCGAGGTGGATGGCATCGGGTCGCCGACTGACTGTAAGCCAGCCGGCACGCTGATCATCCACCGTTATAATGGCCGTATTAGCTGCGTCGTACCATTCGGCGAATCGTTGCCGCTCGAAGTCGTCGCCGCGCCAGCCGAAAAGCTCCTCGATAATCGGTCGCTGTGTCTCAAAATAGAGGGACTCAATGAAGAGTCTGTCATCCAGTGTGACCGGTCGAAGTGCTATATTCACCCTGCCATTTAGAGTATCCAACCCCATACCGGCGGGTCAACCTTCGCCGCCTAGACGACGGCACTCGTTCGGTCCGTTCACGCCCGCAGCGTGCTCCATCGGCAGCAACGGCAACAGTGCCGTGGGATTCACTCGATCAGGTGGGTGTCGCCGAACTCGTGGCAGGCGTAGCCTCGCTCGAGAGCTTCGGAATATGCAGCGTCCAAAAGCTCGGCGTCCATAAATGCGCGCAGCATCGAAAGATGCGTGGCGGTCGCATCGTGAAACCCCGAGAGTAGGGCATCGGCCACTTTGAGCCGATATGTTTCCCCAATGACAAGGTCGGTCCAACCGCTCGACGCGATTAGACCTCTGTCGCTCACCGCGCTTTCGAGTGCACGGACCACGGTGGTCCCGACTGCGACGACGCGCCGCCCTTCGCGCCGAGCTGAATTCACTCGATCGGCGGCCTCGCGTGAGACGGTAAAGCGTTCCGTGCCGGGACGTTCCGGCGCCTCGAAACTTGCGACGCCGCAGTGTAACGTGACGGTCACGATTTCAACGCCGCGACCGCGTAGCTGCTCGACAACCGGTTTGGTGAACGGGCGCGCGGCAGACGGCATCTCGGACGAACCTATATTGCGAGCAAAAAACGTCTGATAATCTCGCAGAGGAAAGCCGCGATCGAGATATGCGTACGCGATTGGTGCTCCGTACTCGGCAAGATATGCATACATCGGCATCGGCAGCCGGAATGAGGCGTACCAGAGGCGAGGGCGCGGCGCCTCGACGGGTGTGATCATCGTCGCCGCCGCTCTACCCGGAAGATCCAGGATTTCTCCCACCGCAACGGACGCGCGCGGCTCGACCGTCCAGAGGCGCGCGTCAATCATCGTGCTCACGTGTAAGCGCAGGCTACCGCCGTCGCTCCGTCGTGCGAGAACTGCTGCAGGTAAGGTGGCCGAGTCGTTGACAACAAGCAGATCGCCGGGTCGCAAGCGCGACGGCAAGTCGTAAAAATGGGCGTGCGAATGCGTGCGCGTCGAGCGATCGGTGACGAGCATCCGGACGGCGTCGCGCGCGATGCCGCGCTGTTCGGGCGGCTCGGTCGCCTCGATTAAGCCGGCCCCAAACCTCGCAGCAGCCGTCACGCCGGCATTAAATCGGCGGCGCGCACGCGCTCGAATCCGCCCTTCATGGCCCCGATCGCTGCGAGCAGCGCGTGAGCGGAGTCTACCGGATCGCGAAGTTCCCTCGGATCCGCATCGGGCACCGCGTTGCGGTGCATCTCGGTGTTCATGTCGCCGGGATCGAAGACGAGGACTCGCGTGGACGTGCCCTCCAGCTCGGCGGCCAGCACGCGCGAAACCTGCTCGAGCGCCGCTTTCGTCGCGCCGTACCCTCCCCATGCCGGGTAGGCTTCCACACCCGCGTCGGAGCTGACGTTCACGATCGTACCGCCCTCAACGCGCTGCAAGTGGGGCAGCGCATGTTGGATCAGGTGAATCGGGGCGAAAACGTTGACGTCGAAGAGCGCCTGAAACGTTTCGCGTCCAAGTTCGACGACCGTCGGCAGCGGGACTAGACCCAGCGTTGAGGCATTGTTCACGAGCAGATCGAGGCGCCCGGAGCGCGCGGCGGCCGCAACCAGCGCGTGAACGTGGTCGAGATCGGCGACGTCGCCCACGACCGCCACGACGTTGCCGATCTCGGAGAGCTCTCGGCGCGCGCGCTCGAGCTCGACTGGATCGCGACCGTCGGTGATGACCGTGAGTCCCTTGCCGAGCATCTCGCGAGCGAGCGCCTTTCCCAATCCGCGCGATCCCCCCGTGACGATCGCGACGTGTCCCGCTTGAAACCATTCCATAACGAGAACGAGTCTACAACCTAAAGTATAGTTGAGGTCAAGAGATGGAATACCTTGCCGTCGGAGAGATTGCCGAACGCAGCGGGCTACCCGTTTCGACGATTCATTTTTGGGAATCGAAGGGCCTAATTCGGAGCGACCGCAGCGAAGGGAATCAGCGACGTTTTGCGCGAGCCGAGCTGCGACGGATCGCCGTGATTAAGATCGGTCAGCGCGCCGGTATCTCGCTTGGCGAGATTCGCGAGGTCCTCGATACGTTACCGGCGGATCGTGCGGTCTCCGCGAGAAGCTGGGCGGCGCTCTCAAATCGCTGGAAGCGCGATCTCGACGACCGAATCGCGCGTCTGACGGCGCTGCGCGATCGGCTGGGACAGTGCATCGGCTGCGGTTGCCTCTCGCTAAATAAGTGCTGGCTGCAGAACCCCTACGACGAGCTCGCTGAAGAAGGTCCGGGGCCGCGTCTTCTCGACTTCGACGAGTGAGTGCGTTCGACATGATTTTCAAAATGCGGCTTTGCGCTTCGCGCAGGGCATAAGGCGGGCGAGCCGAACCGTCGCCTGGCCATGAGTAAAGCAATAGCCGTACTTGGCATGCATCGAAGCGGCACGAGCGCCGTTGCGCGCGGCCTTCAGGCGCTCTCTGTCTACCTCGGCGACGACCTTCTGCCGGCACAGCCCGAGAACCCCACCGGGTATTGGGAAGATAAGCAGATCGTCGACATCAACGAGCGGGTGTTGGCGGCGCTGCGGCTGCGATGGGACGACGCCGCGCCGATTGACCCCCGTGAGTTCGAACGATGGCGCCTCGGAGGGTTGCAGCGGGAGGCGATTCGTTATCTCGAGCGCCGCTTTCTTTCACAGCCGCTTTGGGGATTTAAGGATCCTCGCACAATACGTCTATTGCCGTTTTGGCGTCGCATTTTGCGCGAGACCAGAGTGGAAGACGCCTATGTCTTGGTGATTCGGAATCCTTTCAGCGTCGCTGCCTCGCTCTACGCTCGCCAAGAGATGGACCTCGAAACCGCCCAACGGCTCTGGCTGGTCTACGACGTTCCCTTCCTGCACCTGCTATCAGAGAAGCCGCTCGTCGTCGTTGATTACGATCTGCTCATGCAGGATCCGCGCGGTCAGCTGGAACGAATCGCCCGAAAACTCCAAATACCCGAGACGGTGAACAGCGCTTCAGAAATCGAGCACTTTGCCAACGATTTTCTGGATGTGGTGTTGCGGCACTCGGTTTTCTCGGAAAGCGATATCGATACCAGCACCGATGTCGGGCTGCTGACGCGCCGCGCGTACGTCGTGCTCTACGAGCTCGCCCTCGACGCACGGCAGGCGGATCAAGAGTTTTGGCACGCGTGGAAAAGGATTGAGACGTCGTGTAGAACTCGGCTTGGGTGGCCAGACACCGAGTAGCAAAGGTTTCCGAGATCGAGCCCGGCACGACGCGGCGCGTCGTCGCGGACTCGCTCGAAGTCCTGCTCTGCAACGTGGACGGCAAACTCTACGCGATCGAGGACGTCTGTACGCACGACGGTGGACCGCTCGATCAGGGTGAGCTAGAAGGTGAGCGCGTGGTCTGCCCGCGCCACGGCGCGACCTTCGACGTGCGAACCGGTGACGCGCTGACGCTCCCCGCCGTGGTGCCGGTGATGACGTTTGAGGTGCAGGTCGAGGGCGACGATGTCTTTGTTGACGTCTAAGCTACACCCGTGAGAATCTTCCTCCGCCTACTCGTCGCGGGGCTCGCGGCAGTCGTCTTCTTGATGGTGCTCTATGCCGGCAACGTGGCGCTTGGAATGCGTTTACACGCTCGAGATACCGGCACGATCTCCGGCCTCCATTTACGCGGACCGGTTACCATTCTGCGCGACGACCGCGGCGTTCCGCACGTCATCGCCGGCAACGACCACGACCTCTTCTTTTCACAAGGCTACGCCGAAGGCTCCGACCGTCTTTTTCAGATGGATCTGCTGCGGCGCTTCGTCCTCGGTGAGCTCGCCGAAGTCTATGGCTCCGGCGCTTTAGCGACCGACGAAAGGGAGCGGGCGATACCGGTGCGCGCGATGGTCGAGACCCAATGGACGCGCCTCGATCTGCACTCCCGCGAACTACTCGGCGCGTTCAGCGACGGAATAAATGCTGCGATGGAGCGCGAGCCGTTGCCGGTCGAGTTCCGAATTCTCAACTATCACCCGGCGGCATGGACGCCGCGGGATACGCTGGCCGTCGCGATGGTGACGGTGCTCGATCTAATCGACGACTGGAACTCGATCGCTTCTCGCGACGCCGCTTTCCGCCGCGGCGGTCCGGCGCTGCTCAACGCGCGCTTTCCGCTCACCGATCCATGTTACGACGCGCCGGTGATGGCCGGACTCGCGGGGATGAGCGCCGGCGCAAACTGTAAGCGCCACATCGTGGCTCTGCTGCGGGAGCTAAGCAGCGCGCGTCCGCCGATCGGCAGCAACGAGTGGGCCATCGGCGCAAACCGGTCGGTGCACGGGCGAGCGCTATTGGCGAACGACCCGCATCTCGCGCTGCACATGCCGGGCGTCTGGTATTTGATCGATCTGCGCGCACCGGGCTATCACGTTGCGGGCGCCACGCTGCCGGGCTGCCCGGCCGTCGTGCTGGGACATAATGAGTCGGTAGCGTGGGGAGCGACCGATGGTACCGTGACCTCGCTCTCCGTCTTCCGTGCACCCGACCAACTCGATCCGAAAGGATGGCAAACCGAACGTTTCGGGATTCGCTTTAAGGGTACCAGGAGCAAGCGATTCTATCGGACCGCGCGCGAGTTCGGCATCTCGACGACGCGCGGCGATTTTGTGCTCGTTCATTGGAACGCGTACGACGACCCCGCCTCGCCGATTCAAACGTTCGTCAATCTCGATCGCGCCAGCTCGATCGAGTCGGCGAGCGCCGCTCTGTCGAAATTCCCCGGCCCAACGCAGAACTTCGTGCTGGCCGATACGAGCGGGCGCGCCGCATACGTGCTGGCCGGCCAGATCCCAAACGATCCGGCGCGTGCCCGCTGGATTCATCCGGCTGCAGACTTAACGAAAACATATGCCGCAATCTCTTACGCGCGATTGCCTAAGGTCGCAGCGTCGCGCAACGCGATCGTCTGGACTGCAAACAACAGAATGTATCCTAGCGGTTATCCGCTGCAACTGAGCCCGCAGTTCGCTCCGCCCTATCGCGCCTATCGCATCGCCGAGTTGCTGCGCGCGCACCGACTTTACGACGTCGGATATTTCACGCAAATGCAGATGGACACGCTCTCATTGCCTGAGCGGGAGCTCGCGCACGACGTTGCGCCGTTCGTGACGGGCGGCGATCCGAGTCTTAATGCTGCGCTCGCAGCGTGGGACGGCGAAGTGAGCGGCGACTCTTCGATTGCCACGGTCGTCGAGGGACTGCGCTTGGATCTGACCGAGCGGCACAACGGCCGAATGCCGACGCTACTCGAAACGCCGCCGTCGCGCGACGCGATTCGCGCGGTCATGCTGCCGTCGCCGGCGCCCTGGCGAATCGCCGGAGCCGTGCCGGTCTTGCACGCGCTCTCGTCGCTCGGCATCAACTTTCTCGACGGAACGACACTGCCCGGAAACGGCGACGCGTTCACTCTGCACGTCCAGTATCAGGGTTACTCGCAGAGTTTTCGCGCCGTTTGGGAGGTCGGCAACTGGGACGCGGGCGGCATCACGCTGCCGCAAGGCGAGTCCGGAGAACCGGGGTCGGAGCATTATACCGATCAGGCGCAGGCATGGATCGATGGCCGGTTGTGGCCGCTCCCGTTCAGCGACGCGGCGGTCCGCAGCATTGCGGTGCGGACCGAGACCCTCCTACCGTAGGCTTGGGCGGATGAAGGATCTCCAGATTCGCGCGGCGCGCGCCGAGGACGCCGAGCGCATTTCGGCGCTCATGAGTCAGCTCGGCTACGGAGTTGCAGCGAACGATTTGCGCGAGCGCCTGCGCAAGCGCGGCGATCGTCGCGAAATACTCGTCGCCGAGACTCCGCGGGGCGTTCTCGGTTGGGTCGCGCTCAGCATCAACGAGCCGTTCGTCGAAGGTTTCGAAGCCGAACTGGAAGGCTTAGTCGTCGAGGAAGAGGCGCGCAGCTGCGGGATTGGGACGCAACTGCTTGGCGCAGCCGAAGATTGGGCGCGCCGGCACGGATGCGCGAAATTACGCGTGCATTCCAACGTCGTACGTGAGCGCGCTCACGATTTCTATCAGCGTCACGGCTATACGACGATTAAAGCCCAATACAACCTGCACAAGCGGCTCTAGGGCTCCTTAATAGCCCGGCGCGCGGCTGAACGTGACCCCGTCGATCATTTGATGGCCACGCCCGATAAAGTGCTCGAACTCCTTGATCGGCTTACCGCCGGCCGGATAATCCCAAAAGAAAATCTCGTCGGGGCGTTTGCTTTGCTGTCCGGTAGGTACGGCGATCTTTCCGTCTTGGATCCACGCTTGCGTCGCGCGATTGCCGACGCCGGAAAGCTTGATCGTGTGGACGATCTTTGCGGCCGATCCTGACACGCTCACTTGATAGATCCGCGGAAACTCGCTGGTTTGGACCGCAAGATCTTGCCCGTCCCACTGAACCTGCGCGCCGAACCGAATCGTCTTGTTCAGCGTGACGCTCGCGAAGTGCCGGGCCCCCTTGGGCAGTTCCGTCAGTCCGAACTGCGTGCCGTTGTAGCCATCGACGAACAGGTTCCCGCTCGCGTCGTATGCACAGAAGAGCAGCGAATCCAACCGCCTGTCACGATAGATTCGACGAGGCCCCGCGGGTTGCAGGACGACGACCTCGTCGCCGCACTTCTTAAGGCAGAATACGACTGCGGCGAGATCTCCACTGGTGGGATCGACCGAGCAAGAGTAGGCCGTGCCCGGAATCGCAAAGCTCGCGATCGGCGTCAATCCGCCGTGCGCGTACTCAACGACTCTTTTTACCTGCGTGAAGAAGACGTCGCCGTTACTGTCGGAGCACGTTCCGAACGACGTTTCGGCGATGGTCCCCACAAGCTTGCCGGACCGCAAAGAGAAGACGTACGAAGCGACGTCGCCGCCGGCGTAGACCAGCGGCTGCTGACCGGCATCGGAAGCCATCCAGGATCGAAGCTGCCCGGCCGGCGCCGGCGGAGCCGCGGCGAGCATTTGCGTCCGATCGCAGGCCGCTAGCGTCGCAGCGAGCGCGGACGTCGCAAGAGTTCCCCGCAAAAGGCTGGAGAGCTTCACGCTCCTTCATTTCTTCAGCGCGCGCCGCGGCTACCTCCGCCGCTCGCTCGCTCAGGCGGCCAAAGATGGCGCGAGCCATGACGTTCCGAACGAAACGGCGTGTTCGTAGAGCTCCGCCGGGCGCACGACCGATCCGACTTCCAGAAGCTGCACGATCTGTTCGTGGAGTACGAAGCGGATCTATCAGAGGAACTCCGGCACGGAGTCGTGCCCGACGTCGTGGCGCTCGACGAAACGTACGTTGCGCGCAATGCGGCGTTCTTGGCAACGAGCGAGGGTGACGTCATCGGCTGCGTTGCAGTAAAGGCGTTCGACGCGGAGACGGCGCTCATGCTGCGCCTCTTCGTCCGGCCGCACCGGCGCGGGCTCGGTGCAGCGCGATTGCTCGTTACGGCGGCGATCGAGTTCGCGCGAGCGCAGCGCTTCGGCCGCATCGTGCTCGATACCAACAAGGAGCAACTCGTGCCCGCGTATCTTCTTTACCGCTCGCTCGGATTCGAAGAGTGCGAACCCTTTACCACGGTGACCTACGAATTTCCGACCTTCATGCAGTTGCCGCTGGGCTAGCCGGATAGCGCCTCGGCGCGGCACAATCTTAGCCGACGATCGGATTTGAACCGATAACCTATCGCTTACGAAGCGATTGCTCTACCGTTGAGCTACGTCGGCATCTCGGGCCGGCGAACAGAGGGCCCGGGGCGCGGGTCTTTCCGTCGCGCCCCTTCAAGCCCTTTTTCCCAATTACTTCGGCGCTTCGTCGTCGTGAAAGGTGCCACGTTTCGCACTCTCGTCGAGCTCGAGGTCGTCCAAGAAATAATAGACGATCCTTCGGTCGTCGAATCCGACCTTCGCCAGCGAGCGTCCGCCGATCTCGACCACCTCGTGCACGTGGCCGACTCGTCCCGCGTAGTCGTAGTTGACGGCGGTATAGTTGGGATCGTCCGGTTTCGGACGTGGGGTCGCCTTGACGCCGCGCAGCGGCGTGCGGTGCCGGTGCATGGCAGCGAGGTTCGACGGAGCCGCCTGCGAAGCATCGCCCATGATCATCGAATACCGTGGCAAGCGGCCGAAGCTTCATCCATCGGCCTTCGTCGCCCCCAATGCCGTCTTGATCGGCGACATCGAAGTCGGGCCTCAGTCGAGCATCTGGTTCGGTGCGGTTCTGCGCGGCGACAACGGGCCGATCCGGGTTGGAGCGCGGACCTCGATCCAAGATAACGCCGTCGTGCACGTTAGCGAAGGCGGCGAAACGCTGCTTGGTGACGACGTAACCGTCGGGCACTGCGCCGTGATGGAAGATTGCCGGATCGAGGCGCACGCCTTGATCGGAAGCAACGCAACGCTGCTGAACGGCTCGACGATCGGCGAGGGAGCCCTAATCGCTGCGGGCAGCGTCGTCGGGCAAGGCGTGGCGATTCCGCCACGGGTGGTCGCGGCCGGAGCGCCGGCAACGGTCAAAAAAGCGCTCGAAGGCCAGGCGGCGGAGTGGATCGAGATATCTTCGGACGAATACGTCAAACTCTCGCGCTTATATCTCGCGCAAAGCATCGGCACGGTCGAGGACCAACGGACCGTAATCTAGACCGTGCGAACGGTCGTCCAGATCAAGATCGCATTGAGAGCCACGATGGCGACCGCTGCCGTGACCGCCAGCAGCGTCACCCAGCGCCGGTTCACCAGCGGTCCCATCGTCTTTTCGCGCGCCGTCAGCAGCACCAGAGCAATCACCGGTACGGGAAGGACGAAGCTGAGAATCACCTGGCTGAGGACGAGCGTCTGCGTAACGTTCAGACCGAGCGCGACGACGGCGACCGCCGGCAGCATCGTGATGAGCCTCCGAACCCAGAGCGGCACGCTGAAACCGACGAAGCTTTGCATGATCACTTGGCCGGCCATCGTTCCGACAACCGAGCTCGAAATTCCGGACGCCATAAGCGAGATGAGAAAGACGACGGCAGCGAGGTTCCCCAGCAACGGCGTAAGGGTCCGGTACGCGGTCGCAATATCGGCAACCGCGGAGTGGCCGGTTGAGTAGAACACCGCCGCCGCCATGTACATCATGGCACAGTTTACGAGACCCGCAATCGTCAAGGCGATGACGACATCGGCATACGAAAATCGAACGATCCTCCCGAGCTGGCTGCGGTCTCGGGGCACGATGCGGTCTTGCGTAAGCGCGGAGTGCAGGTAGATCGCGTGCGGCATCACGGTCGCACCGACGATGCCGACCGCGAGCAAAAGGCTCGACGGTCCTCCAATCCACGGCACCAGGGCGTGATACAGGACTTGGTGCCAGTTCGGCTTGGTAAGGAGCGTTTCAACGATGTAGCAGAGGGCAATCACGCCCACGAGCGATCCGATCAGAGTCTCCATCGTCCGGAAGCCGTACCGATGGAGCGCGAGAATGAGGTACGTCACGATCCCGGTGATGACGGCGCCGATCAGCATCGGAACGTGGAAGAGCAAGTAGAGCCCGATGATCGCGCCGAGAAACTCGGCCAGGTCGGTCGCCATCGCGCCGAACTCGCTGACGACCCACATCCCCAGCGCAACCGGTTTGGGGAGGCTTTCGCGCGATAGTTCGGCGAGATTCTTTCCGGTAGCGATGCCGAGCTTCGCCGACAAGCCTTGAAAGAGCATCGCGATCAGATTGGCCAGCACGACGACCCAAAGCAGCCGGTAGCCGAACCCAGCACCGCCTTGAATGTTGGTCGCGAAATTTCCGGGATCCACGTAAGCGACTGACGCGACGAAGGCGGGACCGGTGAAAGGAAGCAGCGCGCGCCAACCCTTACGATTTCCGGCAAGCACTTCGTGTGCCGCCGCGACCACGCGCTCGCTGCTGGCCCCGGCGCCGTAGCTACGTTCCAATGCGCACCATTGCGGCATGCGAACGTAGCAGCGCGAGCGTACGATTTCCTCGACGCACGAAGACCCAGCCTCGCTCTTTGCGTTCGACGCGCAGCGTCGATCCGGGAAGTACCCCAGCAGTCGCAAGTGCCGCTACGGCGTCGTCGTTCCGATCGTCGAGGCTCACCACGCGAGCCTTGCTCCCGATCGGCAGACTCGCGAGCGTCGGCAGCGGCTTGGGTACCGGCGTGGCGTCGCCGTAGGGTATCGGATGACCGTGCGGATCCGATTGCGGATGATGCAATAAGGCGGCGATTCGCAGCGCCACGTCGTCCGAAATCGCGTGCTCGATCCGTTCGGCCTCGGCGTGAACGCGCTCGAGCGGCATGTGCAAGGCTCGATGGAAGAACGTTTCGAGGACGCGATGACGTCGAACCATTGCGACGGCAAGCCGAAATCCGCGACCGCTCAAGCGTAAAGGGTGCGACGCTACCTTCCCGCGCTCGAGCAGCCCGTCGGCTTCGAGCGCTCGCTTCGCTTTGCTGACCGAGACTCTGCTGACCTTGAGATAGCGCGCTAAGGCGGCCGCCCGCACCGGGCCGTCTGCGCTCAGCTGATAGATGGCCTTGACGTAATCCTCGCGAGCCCGGGCCGACGAACGGTCGGATCCGACGGAAAGAATCTCGCGAGCCCCGGTGTTAGCCATGGATAACGCTAACCATGGTTAACACGTTAACCCCACGGCCCCAGCGCCTCCTGCTAACGCGCCTAGGCGCTGATTTAGCCCAGATCGAGGAAGCGAGGGCCGCAGTTTACTACGGTCGGGTCATCGTGAGCGGAACAACACGGCCACGTGTCATCCTGAGCGAAGCCGAAGGGCTAGGCGACGGGGAAGTGTGATTCGTCGCCGTAAGGCAAGAAAAGCGTGTACTCTCGCTGGAAGCGCAGTTTCACGGAGCCCGTCGGACCGTTGCGATGTTTGGCGATAATGAACTCGGTGAGATCCGGCTCGGGCGTTTCGGGGTTGTAGTAACCGTCGCGGTAGATAAATGCGACGACGTCTGCTTCCGCTTCCAGACTGCCGCTGTCGCGCAGGTCAGCGAGCATCGGCCGTTTCTCGCTGCGTAGTTCTACGCCGCGATTGAGCTGCGCGAGCGCAACGATCGGCACTTCGAGGTCCTTCGCCGTAATCTTCAGCGAGCGGCAAATCTCGGAGAGCTCTTCGTTGCGATTGGCTCCACGCGCAAGCACGCCCGGCCGGAGGAGCTGGAGATAGTCGATGAAGATCGCACCGAGACCAACCGTCGATTTCAGCCGGCGGCAGCGGCTGCGCACGTCGCTAATTGTAAGCGCGCCCACATCGTCGAGATAAATCGGAAGATCGTTGATGACGCCCATCGCTCGCGAGATCTCTTCCCACTGGTGCGGTTTAATGGCCCCGCGCCGCATGTCGTTCATCGAGATGCGCGCCTCGGAGCAGATCAAGCGTTCGATAAGCTCGCTATTGGACATCTCCAGCGAAAAGAACGCGATCGGCGCGCCTTCTTCACGTGCCGCCGCGACCGCCATGTTGAGCGCAAATGAGCTCTTGCCCATTCCTGGCCGGCCCGCGACGATTACGAAATTCCCAGGCTGAAAGCCGGTCGTCATCGCGTCAATGTCGCGAAACCCCGACGTGAGACCGGTCCGGTCGCCGCGCGAGTGATAACGGCGGTCGATGTTGTCAAAGACCGTCTTCATCAGCCGGTGGACCGGCATGAACTCGGTGATCCCGCGACGTTCGCCGATCTTATAAACGATCTGCTCGGAACGGTCCAGCGCGGTAGCCACGTCTTCTTCGCCTTCGTACCCGAGCTGCGTGATCTCCGTACCGGCATGAATGAGCGAGCGTAGCACGGACTTCTCGCGGACGATGGTCGCGTAGTAGCGAGCCGACCCTGCGGACTGCACTGTCTCCATTAGCGCGCTGATGTACGAAAGACCGCCGACGCGCTCGAGAACGCCACGCCGCCGCAGCTCCTCGCCAACCGTGATCTTGTCGAGAGGCTCGCCGCGCTCGTAAAGGTCGAAGAGCACGGCGAAAATCGTTTCGTGGACGTGGGCGTAAAAGTCGCTTGGACGCACGATCTCGCCCACCGCGGCGAGCATCTCGCGATCGACCAGCACCGAACCGATCACCGCCATCTCTGCTTCGAGATTGTTTGGCGGAATGCGATCTATCGAGGTCGGAATCGGCAGAGCGGTCATGAGCGTCGAGCCGCTGTCCGGCGCTGCGTCGGTGAACGCCTTGTGGGTTGCTTGTGCATAGCCGAGAAAATTTTACGCGAGCCGAGTGCCACACGTGGTGGCACAGTGCAGAGTCCGAGGCCTACGAAGCTCGACGACGTCGCCCGCTCGGTATGCCGTTGAGCACTTGCTCGACGTTGGCAACTGAAATGACCTCAAGGCCCGGCAGCGTGGCATCCACTTCGCGCGCGTTCTCTCTGGGCACGAGCACGCTGCGCATACCAGCCTGACGCGCGGCGTAGAGTTTCTCGACGATGCCGCCGACGGCGCGAACCTTCCCCTGGATTGACAGCTCACCGGTAACGGCAACGTCCTGCGGAAGCGGCGTCTTGGTTACAGCCGAGTAAAGCGCGAGGAATATAGCAAGACCTGCCGACGGACCGTCAATATTTCCCCCACCGACCACGTTGATATGGAGATCGAACTCGGCAATGTCTATACCGGTGATGGATCGCAGCACGCTGGCCGCGTTAAAGACCGAATCTTTGGCCATCGAGCCGGCCGTTTCGTTGAAACGGATGGTGCCCTTCCCGTTCTGCGCGGCGGGGAAGGCGACCGCCTCGATTTCAATGATGCTGCCGAGATGGCGTAAAACACCGAGTCCGAAGCTCTTGCCGACTTCGCGCCTCGCGCGTCCCTTCACCAGCGTGTGCTGCACGAGCCGGCTGGTCTGAACCACCGCGCGCACGTCCTCCTCGACGATCGAGGGCTTCTTGCTCTTCTGCAAGTGCCGGCGGGGATGAATCCGGTACAGCGCTTGCCCATAGGCATCGGCGACGATTTGGACCGCCTTGCGTCCTTCGATCGTGTAGGATGCGATTAGTTTGGAAACGCCGCGTGCAGTTCTCGCGCCGAGTCGTTTGACCGCACCCTGCACGATCGAGATTATTTGATGCTGCGTGAGCGGTGAAAAGAAGATCTCGGCGCAGCGCGAGCGGATCGCAGGATCGATCTCCTCGGGTTCTCGCGTTGTCGCACCGATGAGGATGAAATCGGCCGGAGCACCCTCTCGAAAGAGCCGCTTGACATACTCGGGAACGTTCGGCGCGCTTTCGTCGTAGTACGACGACTCGAACGTTACGCGTTTATCCTCCAAGACCTTGAGAAGCCTTGATTGGAGGGAAGAATCCATTTCGCCGATTTCGTCAATGAAAAGGACGCCGCCGTGCGCGCGCGTTACGAGACCGAGCTTCGGTTCGGGAACCCCAGTCTCCGCGAACTCCCGGCGGCTTCCTTGAAAGATCGGGTCGTGAACGCTGCCGAGCAGCGGATTGATCGTCTCGCGCGGATCCCAGCGCAACGTCGGTCCGCTCGCCTCGACGAAGGGCGCATCCTTGGCAAAAGGCGTGTACGGCCGCGACTTCGCGACTTCCAGCACGAGCCGCGCAACGGTCGTTTTACCGACGCCAGGCGGTCCGTACAGAATCGTGTGCTGCGGATATGGAGAGCTGATCTTGGCGAGCAGGGCTTTGATCGCTGCCTCCTGCCCGACGACCTCGTGCAGCGCCTGCGGACGAAGCTGTTGGAGCGCCGATGCCGAGAGGCTTCGCTGCGAAAGCGTCTGCAGTTCCTCCAGCTTTGCCTGCGACGACGGCGTTTCGGGGCCGCTCGTCTCTCGAAGCGCCTCGAGCTTGAGGTCCTTCACGTACTCCTGATGGCGCTCGGCCATTTTCTCGTTCACGCGCCGCTCGATTGAATCTTCCGCGTGGCGTTGGGCAATGACGTCGGCCATTGCTTCTTCGATCTCCGCGAGGGCCTTGCGTTGTTGCGCGCGCGTCGTCGCGCGGTCGAGCGTCGGATCCTCCAGAACGAGCCGCTGCAGGCCGCACAGCCGATCCGGAAGATTCTGCGACCGCATCATTTTCAAGGCGTTGACTTTTCCGGCTCGTAAAACGAGTTTGTCGTGACCCAGGACGGACGCGAGCATTTCGTAGAGCGCGCTGACGTAGCGGCTCAGCTCGTCGTCCACGCCAAACTTGCGCCGAAAACGCGTCGCGTAGACTTGCACCTTGGAACCTACGCGGACACGACCTCGACGGCCGCTTTTGCTATTACGTTCTTGTGCAGTTTGATCTCGACCGGGTACGACCCAAGTGCCTTGATCTGATTTTCGAGCTCGATCTTATGTTTGTCGATGGCGATCGAGAGCGTACCTGCGATCGCGGCGGCGACGTCGGCATTGGTCACCGCGCCGAAAAGCTTTCCGTTCCCGCCGGCTTTGGCTTTGATCGTGAGGCGCGCCGACTCGAGCCGGGCCGCCAAAGCCTGTGCCTCAGCCAGCTCTTGGGCTTCGCGCCGCTGATGCGCCTTCTGTTGCGCCTCGAGCTGTGCTAGCGCGCCCTTGTCAGCCTCGCCGGCAAGCTTGCGCGGGAGCAAGAAGTTTCGAGCGTAGCCGTCGGCAACGTCGACGATATCGCCGCGCTTCCCCAGCGCCTTGACGTCACTATAGAGTACGAGCTTCACTTTCGCGCTACTCCGAACCGAACGGAAGGAAGGCGATGAGGCGGGCACGTTTGACGGCGGTCGTCAGCATGCGCTGATGCTTCGCGCAGTTACCCGAGATGCGTCGCGGAACGATCTTCCCTCGCTCGGAGACGAATTTCTTGAGCCTGCCTACGTCGCGATAGCTGACGGCGATGGCTCGGTCCATGCAGAAACTGCACGGCTTGCGCTTGGTGCGCCGCTCCTTCGGGGCGCGCTTGATCTTGGTCTTGGTTGGCATAGATGTCCTCTCGACTAGGTGGTTGGCGGCCCCGCCCGTGCCGTGGGCGAAACCCTAGCCAGGTGACGCGACAGATTCGAGCCACCACCGGTCTGTTACGCCGGATTTCGGAACGTATGTTCGGGCAGGTTGCTCCGAGTCCTCCGTGACGCTGGCCCGGGAATAGTGTATAGTAGTCGGGTTACCCAGGTTTCGAAGCCCGCGCGGTTCCAAGGCACTGAGCGAGTCGGATCGGGAGAACAATGACTACCAATAATTCTAGGAGATTCGCTCGTTTAAATGTATACAGACGAAACGCTCACTTGCGTTGACTGCGGAAGGCAGTTTCCATTCACCTCCGGCGAACAAGAGTTTTTCGCGATGAAGGGCTTTACCAATAAGCCCAGCCGCTGCACGGAATGCCGTTCGGCTCGCAAATCCGGACGCTCTTCCAACGGCGGCGGCGGCGGCGGCGGCCGCGGCGGCGCGCGTGAGATGTTCAAGGCGACTTGCAGCCAATGCGGCGGCGTCGCCGAGGTACCGTTTCAACCGCGCGGCGACAAGCCGGTCTATTGCCGCGACTGCTTTGCCACTCGCCGGGCTTACTAGCCTCGGCCCGTTCGGCAAGCGGCCAGGAATCAAAAAGAGCCTGCCTCGGCAGGCTCTTTTCCTTACCCGAACAAAACCGGCACCATCCTTTTTTTAGGGGTTCGCGAACGGAGCAGCATGGAACGATTGGCTAGGTATGGCACGGGCGCCGGGCTCGCGGCGATTCATGTCGGCGCGCTCGCTGCATTCTTACCGGCGTTCTTCCGTCTTTCCGATCTGGCGGTGTTCGCCGTCATCGCTTACTGCACTGGCGTCTTGGGCGTTACGCTGTGCTATCACCGCGTGCTCACGCATCGAAGCCTGCGGCTAAAGAAACCACTCGAATATCTCTTTGCGGTCTTTGGCACCTTGGCGCTGCAGGGCGATCCGATCCGCTGGGTCGCCGTGCATCGCAAGCATCACGCTCATGCCGACCATGACGGTGACCCGCATAGCATCGGTCTGGGCTTCAAGTGGGCGCACGTCGATTGGCTCTACCGGCACAACCTCGCATACCCGGCCGAGCGTGAGATCGAGCGGTACGCTCCCGACCTTTACGCCGATCCATTCTATCGTGCGTTGACGTACCTGGCGCTGCCCCTTCAAATCGTTCTCGCCGTCGCGCTCTTCTTACTCGGCGGCTGGGCGTGGGTAGTCTGGGGCGTCTTCGTCCGCCTGGTCTTCTGTTACCACACGACGTGGCTGGTCAACAGCGCAGCCCATACGCTTGGTTACCGCACTTACCGCACGGTCGATCGCTCGACGAACTGCTGGTGGGTTGCGATGCTCTCGTGGGGCGAAGGATGGCACAACAACCATCACGCTTTTCCGTTCTCCGCCCGTCACGGGTTGCGGTGGTTCGAGATCGACGTGACCTGGTGGCACGTGAAGGCGCTCGCCTTCCTGCGGCTGGCCGATCGCATCCGGATACCCAGCGAGCTAATGCGCCGGCGGCTCTCTTATGCGAACGCACGTTCGTAGGGTATAATGGTCGCGGGGGTTTAACCCCCCAAGAATACTGCATTTGAGGAGTACCGCATGAAGAAGTTACGCGCACGTTGGGAACGCCCCGACTTTCAAGAACACCCGCTTGGCGCCGAAGTGACCGCGTACCTGACGGCGCCCGCCCACACTCCGAAAGCCTAAAGCGCCAACGTAGCCGTCACGGACTCAACGCTCGTCGCGCGGCTGCGCGCGGTCGGCGACGAGCGTTATCACGACAGACATCCCTTCCATCAGCGGCTCGTCGCGGGAACGCTCGATCGCGCCGCGGTGCAAGCTTGGGTCGGCAATCGCTACTACTACCAAAAGCAGATACCGGTGAAGGATGCGGCGATTCTCTCCAACCTGCCGTCGGCGGCGCATCGGCGGGAATGGATTTCACGCATTGTCGATCACGACGGTAGGGACGCCGGCGAGGGCGGAACGGCTTCTTGGCTCGGATTGGCGCGGGCCGTCGGGCTCGACGAGGACTACGTGCGTTCCGAGCGAGGCGTCGCGCCGGGAACGCGTTTCGCAGTCGACGCATACGTAACGTTTTCACGGACGCGCCCATGGATCGAGTCGGTGGCATCCTCGCTCACGGAACTCTTTGGGCCGCCCGTGATGGAGCGGCGGGTCGCCGCGATCGTGGAAAAATATCCGTGGATCGATCCCGCCGGCCTCGCCTATTTCGAACGGCGGATCGTATTAGCGAAGCGCGATGCCGGATCCGCGCTGGCGTGGGTGCTCCAAGAGGCCACGACGCCGGAGATCGAAGAACGTTGCGTCGAGGCGTTGCGCTTCAAGTGCGACGTGCTGTGGTGCATCCTCGACAGTACGGCGCTGGCCTGCGGCGTCTTCAAATGAACGCACAGACTCGGCCGCGATTCGGCAAGGGCGTCAAGCTTCGCCACGAGCCCGACGGAGGCGCGATGCTGCTCGTTCCCGAGGCCGCGCTCGTTCTCAATCGTCCCGCTGCCGTCGCGTTGGAGCTGATCGACGGCAAACGAACCATCGCGGAAATCGTCGCCGCGGTCGCCGAGCAGTTCGACGTCGTTCCCGAGCGCGCGCGAGAGGATATTGACGAGCTCTTCGACCGGCTCGCGGAGCGCGGGTTCCTGCGGTCCCTCGACTCCGCTGCGGAGGGCGCGGGATGAGACCGCTGTCGCTGCTCTGCGAGCTCACGTACCGCTGCAATTTGCAGTGTCCTTACTGCTACAACCCCCTCTCGTTCGATAAGTATCGCGACGAGCTGACGACGCAGCAGTGGTGCAGCGTCCTGAGCGATGCGGCCGGTCTGGGCGTGGTTCAGGCGCATTTCTCCGGCGGCGAGCCGACGCTGCGACGAGACCTGGCAACGCTCATTGGGGCCGCGTCGCAAGCAGGCCTCTACACGAACCTCATCACGCAGGGAACGTTCCTTGACGATGCGGCGCTCGATCGATTGCTCGAAAGCGGACTCGATCACGTCCAGATCAGCATTCAAGCCCCCGAGCGCGAGCTCGCGGACCGTATTGCCGGTACCGCGGTACACGAAAAGAAACTCGACGCGCTCAAGCGCGTGCGCGAACGTGACGTCGCACTAACGCTAAACTGCGTGATTCACCGGCTCAATCACGATAAGATCGCCGACGTGATTGCGTTCGCCGAGAATTTTGGCATCGAGCGCTTAGAGTTGGCAAACGTCCAATTCTACGGCTGGGCCTATCGCAATCGCACCGCGCTGATGCCGACGCTCCAGCAGGTTCGCCATGGCGAAGCGATTGTCGCTGCTGCCCGGGAACGGCTGCGCGGCACAATGGAGATCGTCTACGTTCTTCCCGACTACTTCGGCGAGTATCCGAAGCCGTGCATGAACGGTTGGGGCACCGAGTTCATGACGGTGACGCCCAACGGCAACGTTCTTCCCTGTCCGGCCGCCTCTGCGATCCGCGGGTTGCACTTCGACAACGTGCGCGATCGCGACCTCGGCGAGATCTGGCGCGACTCGGAGGCGTTCACGCGTTATCGCGGGACCAGCTGGATGCCCGAGCCCTGCCGTTCTTGCGAGCGCCGCGAGCTGGACTGGGGAGGCTGCCGCTGCCAGGCGTTTCTGCTCGCGGGCGATGCAGGTGTGACCGACCCTGCCTGTTCGCTCAGTCCCGATCACGCAATCGTCACCGCGCTGCGCGAAGGAGCGGAAGACGTCGAACCGGTCTATCGCCGCGCGTGATCGTTCGCGTTCTGGGTTCCGCTGCCGGCGGCGGCGTACCGCAATGGAACTGCGCCTGCACGAATTGTCAAGCCGCGCGGTTGGGGCGCGCGCCGCGCCGAACGCAGTCGAGCCTCGCCGTCAGCGCCGACGGCTCGCGCTGGCTGCTCCTCAACTGCTCTCCCGACGTAGCAACGCAGATCGAAGCGTTCGCGCCGTTGTACCCTTCGCATCCGCGCGGCACGCCGATCGCCGCAATGCTCTTCACCGATGCGAACGTCGACCATATCGGCGGATTGGCCGTTCTCCGCCAAGGTGGCGCAGTGGGCTTTCTGGTGAGGTCGAGCGCAGTCGTCCGAGAGGTTGCGATCGCGCAGCCGGCCTTCGCGCCGTTTACGAGACCGCCGCATCGCTGGCTCGAGGTACCGCTCGACTCGCCCTGTGTTGCCGCAGACGGCGACGATATCGTGGGTAACGTTCTGCGCGTGCGGGCTCTAGCGGTCCCCGGAACGACTCCCGGTTACGATGGCCGGCGCATCGCGCGTGGGGCCGTCGTCGCCTATGAAGTCGCCGATCGCGGTAGCGAGCGGGGTTTGCTCTTCGCACCGGTCTTTAGCGCGCTCGACGATCCGCTCCGCGACGCAGTCGGGCGTGCCGCCGTCGCGTTCTTGGACGGGTCGTTCTATGACGACGACGAGCTCATTGACGCGAGCCTGCTCCCCAAACGCGCGCGCGACCTTGGCCACCAACCGGTCGGCGGCTCTGACGGAACCCTCGCCCAGCTTCGAGGCACGGGCGCGCGGGCCGTTTTCACGCACCTCAACAACTCAAATCCGATGCTCGACCCGAACTCGCGGGCACACGCCAGCGTGCGCGAGTTCGGGGGCGAGATCGCGTACGACGGGATGGAGCTAACGCTCTAGTCGAAGTGTATCCCATGACCACCCTCGCCGGCTTTCTTGCCGTGATGATGGCGATTGTCGCTCCGGCTTGGACGCAGTTCCGCATGGGGCCGCATAACAACGCGGTCGTTGGAGGCAGGCTCGAAGCCACGTGGCGGATTGAAACCGGCGGTCAAATTTCGGCGAGCCCGGCCATCATGGACGGAACGCTGTACGTCGGAAATAACGATGGCTCGCTCTATGCGATCGACGTCACGAGCGGTCAAGTGCTCTGGAAAGCACACGTTCCGAATCCGCTGATGAGCGATCCGCTCGTCTATGGCGACGTCGTGATCGTCGGCGAAGGCGATCCGACCAGCCGGAGCTCTTCGCCCTCCGAGCCGGTCATGGTTGGGCAAGGGCCAAGCGCCCTGATTGCTTTTGAGCGTTCCAGCGGAGCGATACGCTGGCAGACGCCGCTGAGCGGGTCGGCGATGCCGACCCCCGCGATCATTGACGGCATCCTCGTGAATCACGACGGCGCGGGATACATCAACGGCTTGGATCCGGCGACCGGGAAAAAACATTACGCTCGTTGGCTCGGGTCGATGGCGTCGATGACGGCGGTGTTACCCGTCGGCCGTGGCGATTTCGTAACGAGCGGAGTCGGGAGCAACGCCGTCTGGCGTCTGCACGCCGACGGCGGCGGGGTCGTCTGGCGCAGCGCCTTCTCAAAGGGAGCCTCGGGGATCGGCGACTGTCCGCCGGTTAGCGACGGCGACCGAATTTACTGCGACTACGTTTCACCGGTCTGGCCCGACACGTCCACGGTAATCGGCAATCTCACGGCCCAGCGCGTCTACGCGCTTCGCGTCGACGACGGCGCTCCGCTCTGGGACGTTGCGCTCGAGAGCGGTTCGCTGCCGATACGTAACGAGGCGGCGATCCCGTTGCTATCCGGCGGCCTGCTCTATCTCGGCAGTGCAATCGCGCCCTGGATGCACGCGCTCGACGCGACGAGCGGTACGCTCGTCTGGGAGACGCCGACGCGCGGCGCGGTGAAGGGCGGCATCGTCGAGGTCGGTGGAATCGTCTACTTTGGCGATCTCGGCGGCTATCTTTGGGCCCTCGATGCAAAGACGGGCCGTGTCATAGGAGTCAAGAACATGCACACACCCTTCAACGTCGGGTCGCCGATCGTCGTCGGCAGGACGCTCATTATCGGCAGCGACTCGGGGAGCGTCATCGCGGTTCCGCTGGCAACGATTCGTTCGAGCCAGGATTCGTAAACCGATGTTCGGACGTTGCTGCGCGCTCGTTTTGGCATTGAGCCTGCCATGGAGCCTGACGGGCGCGGTTCCCGCCAATCTGATCGACGAGTCCGACTATCAACGTC
Source organism: Vulcanimicrobiota bacterium (assembly GCA_963748875.1). Taxonomy (GTDB): domain Bacteria; phylum Vulcanimicrobiota; class Vulcanimicrobiia; order Vulcanimicrobiales; family Vulcanimicrobiaceae; genus Cybelea. The sequence continues at coordinate 1,628,546 of CAVVKC010000001.1, read as the reverse complement.
TCGTTAGCTTCGATTCGGCCGCAATTTCGCCCGACGGCAAACACGCTATCGTGAAAATCACCCGGATTCTTTGGAACGACGATAAGCGCTCGACGGATCTGGTCATGGTGGACCTGACGACCGGCGCGCAGCAAACGCTGCTATCCCATCGTGACGGTCTCTCGGATGCAGCCTTCTCACCCGACGGAACGCAGATCGCCTTCCTCGCCGACGACGGCACGCCGAAAGACTCGCATACGCAGCTCTTCGTCATGCCGGCCGCGGGCGGTGTCACGCGTCAAGTGACCAGCGGCAAGGTTGACGTCGAACAGTTCGCGTGGAGTCCCGATGGACGCACGTTTGCTTACGCCGCCGCCGATCCCGATCCGCAACTCGCGGGTTCCGACCGCTTCCGCGACAGCTTCATCTTCACCACGGAGCCGATCGTTGCCCGAGAGTCTCCCAAGCCGGTGCATCTCTTCACGATCTCGCTAGAAGGCGGCGCGCCGACTCAACTCACTTCCGGGTCGCAAAGCGTCGCGACGGGCGAGGCGGAATCGACCCTGTCGTGGTCTCCCGACGGAAAGACGATTGCCTTTACGCTCGTTCCGAACGCCATCCTGAACGACGAGAGCTATTCGCAAGTCGCGCTGGTTGACGTCGCGACGCGCGCCGTTCGGGCAATCACCGGCAATAAGGCGTGGGAGGCCGACCCGAGATTCTCGCCCGACGGAGCGCACCTCGCGTACACATGCTCGAACGGCGACCCGCAGATCCATCTCGCCGAGCTGTGCGTGACGACGTCGCAGGGCGGCGCCGGCAGCCCAGTCTCAAGCTCGATCGATCGTCCCGTCGCTAATGCGGCGTGGACCACCGATTCGAAGAGTCTTTTCCTCGTCACACCCGATCGCGCGTCAATCGCGCTCTATCGGGTTTCACTGACGGGCCGAGCGGAGCGGCTCGATACCGGCGGCTACAACGTCCAATCCGGCGTGGCCGATGCAATCGGACCCGACGGCTCGCTCGTTTTTGTAGGAAGCGCGGTGAAGCAGCCGCCCGAGCTGTTCTTACGCTCCGCCGACGGTGCGACCAGGAAGCTGACCGATTTCAATGCCGGGATCGCGAGCCTCGATTTGGCCTCGGCGCAACGCATCACGTTTCGAACGCCGGCCGGAGTTACGGCCGACGGCGTGCTTTATCTCCCGCCGGGGTTTTCATCCGCCAAGAAATATCCGCTCGTGGTGCTTATTCACGGAGGTCCTACCGCATCTTCGACGCTCGCGTTCAGTTTTTGGACGCAGGTGATGGCAGCGCGCGGCTGGCTCGTGCTGCAGCCGAACTATCGCGGAAGCGACGATCTTGGGCTTGCGTACCAGCGCGCCGTGCTTTACGACCCCGAAGAGGGCCCCGGCAAAGACATCATGGCCGCCGTGAACTCAGTCCGCGCCCGCGGCATCGTCGACGACTCGCGAATTGCCGTCAGCGGATGGTCGTACGGCGGAATCATGACCGCCTGGATGATCTCGAAGTATCACATTTGGAGGGCCGCCGTATCGGGCGCTTCGGTTAACGATTGGATCACCGACTACGGCACCGCCGACGACAGCCTTTCCGACACGGATCTCTTCCACGGCTCACCGTTCGTGGGCAGCAACGCCGCCGAGTGGCGCCGTAACTCGGCTATCTCGTACGTCGGCGCCGTGACGACGCCGGTGCTGATTCTCTCCGACGTCGGCGACAATCGCGACAGTTTCGCGACGTCATCCATGTACTGGCGAGCGTTGCGCGACAACCATAAGGATGCGACACTCCGCGTTTGGCCGGTCAACGGACACTTCCCGCACGACCCCGTCCGCGCCGCCGACGTCTATCACTACTGGATCGACTACATCGCCGCGCACTTTCAAGGATGAGGCCGCTTTACGGCAGCGGTCTGGCGCTGGTCTTCGGTCTTGCGTGGTCATCCGCCGGAGCCGCGTCGCTGCCGGTGGTGAGCGAGGGCGATTACATGCAGCTCGTTTCGCTTCAATCGCCCGCGGTTGCCCCCGATGGAAAGTATGCAGCGCTGGTGGTCTCACGCGCCCAGTGGGATGAAGACAAGCGCAACAGCGAGCTCGTGCTCGTCGATCTCGGTGACGGTACATCGCGCGAAATCGTCACGAACCGCGAAGGTCTCTCAGACCCGGCCTTCTCGCCCGATAGCAAGCAGCTCGCCTTTCTCGCGGACGAGCGCGCCGGTAACGCGACGCACACCGCGCTCTTCGTCATGCCGGCAGACGGAGGCGCAGCGCAGGCGGTAACCGACAAGAGCGCAGACGTCCAGGAATATTCATGGCGTCCCGATGGTAGCGCCTTCGCATACGCCGCGGGCGATCCGGAACCGCAGCGCTCGGGCGCCGACCGGTTTCGCGACAGCTTCGTCTTCACGACCGAGCCGATCACGGCGCGCGAATCGCCGCAACCCGTCCATCTTTTCACGCTTTCGCTCGGTGACGGCGTCACGACGCAACTGACGTCCGGCCCGCAGAGCGTCGGTGACGGTTCGACACTTTCGTGGTCCCCCGACGGCAAGACGATCGCGTTCGCGCTCTGCCGCAACGCGATCCTCAATGACCAGAGCTATTCGCAAGTCGCGGTAGCTGACGTCGCCGGCAAGAAGGTTCGCGCGCTAACCGGACGTGCGATGTGGGAAGGGACGCCACGTTTTTCGCCGGACGGCACGCACATCGCGTACATCTATTCAAACGGCGACCCGCAAATAAATCTTAGCGAACTTTATGTGACAACCCCGGCAGGCGGAGCCGGATCGCGGCTCTCGGGTGCCGTCGATCGTCCGATCGGCGACTTCGTCTGGTCGGCCGATTCGAACAGCTTGATCGTGACTGCCCCGGATCGCACCACCAACGCGTTCTATCGAGTTCCGTTGCGCGGCGCGTACGAGCGCATTGACGTCGGGAACCTCGTGCCGGGCACTCCTTTGACGACGACCGGCGGCGCGTCCACTCCGGCGCTCGGCGACGCGCTCGCCACTGACGGCACGCTGGTTTTTGTGGCTACCTCGACCGCGCAACCGCCGGAGCTTTTCAAACTCTCGCCCGGCGCCGGCGCTACAAAGTTAACCGATTTCAACGCGGCATCGGCGAATGTTAGTTGGGCGCAGGCCGAGCGGATTACGTTTCCAACGAGCGCCGGCGTGACGGGAGACGGCGTCCTCTATCTGCCGCCGGGTTATTCAGCCGCTCGAAAGTATCCGCTGGTTGTATACATTCACGGCGGACCCGACGATCCGTCGATGCTCGAGTTCGATTTCTGGGCACAAGCGATGGCGGCGCGCGGCTGGCTGGTTCTGCGCCCGAACTATCGCGGAAGTCCAAACCTCGGCCTAAAATATCAGCGGGCAATTCTTTACGATCCCGAAGCCGGGCCCGGCAAAGACATCATGGCGGCGATTGACGCGGCACGCGCGCGCGGGATCGTCGACGATTCGCGGATCGCCGTCAGCGGATGGTCGTACGGCGGAATCATGACTGCCTGGATGATCTCGAAGTATCATATCTGGAAGGCTGCGGTATCGGGCGCCTCGGTCAACGATTGGATCACCGACTACGGCACCGCCGACGACAGCCTTGCCGACGTCGACCTCTTGCACGGTTCGCCGTTCGTCGGTAGCAATGCCGCCGAGTGGAGGAAGGTCTCGCCGATCTCGTATGCGGCCGACGTCACGACGCCGGTGCTGATCCTCTCGGACGTCGGCGACAATCGCGACCCGTTTGCGACCTCGTCCATGTACTGGCGCGCACTGCGCGACAATCATAAAGACGCGACGCTTCGCGTCTGGCCTATCTCAGGACACTTCCCCACCGATCCGGTGCGAGTCGCCGACGTATTCCACTACTGGATTGAGTACATCGCGCAGCATTTTTAGGAAATGCCGATTGTGCCGGGTAGTTCCGTCGCGGGACCGCTCGGCACAATCGACGCGAATATATTTTAGAATAGATTCCAGAGGTATTGGTTGTAGACTTCGTGGTGGTACTGCACTTCTTGGGCTTTTACGAAGGTGCCGAGGAGGCGCGAGCAACGGTCGGCACTCGCCTGTTTGAGATCGGCGTATCGCGCCTTTACCTCTTCTCCTAAGAGCTTGCTCGCCCACTCCGAACCGCGAAATGCCGCAAGCGCATCGTAGATATTGTCCGGTAGATAGCGATCGGCTTGCCGCAGGTTTTTGAGGTTGCTGGTGCTTCCCTCAAGCCCGGTCTTGAAGACCGCGAGCATCACCATATAGGGATTGGCATCGGGCGCGACCGAGCGGACCTCGGTGCGCATGCTGCGCTCGTTGCCGATTGGAATACGCACCATCGAGCCGCGGTCGATCGCCGAAGCCTTAAGCTGATTCGGTGCTTCGAAGTGCGGGTCGAGCCTCCGATAGGCGTTGACGCTCGAGTTGAGCATCAAACAAATATCCATGCCGTGGGTGAGGATGCGATCCACGAACTTCCAACCAAAGCCGCTGAGTTGCTCATGACCCTTCGGATCCCAGAACAGGTTCTTTCCGTTCTTGCTTACCGAGACGTTGGTGTGCATGCCGCTGCCATTGACTCCGTCGACCGGCTTCGGTAAAAAGCTCGCCGTCATGCCGAGCTTGGTGGCGACCTGGCGGCAGATCAGCTTGTAGAGCTGGATCTGGTCCGCGGCGGCAACGACTTCGCCGTAGCTGTAGTTGATCTCGAACTGCGACGGCGCAACCTCCGGATGGTCTTTTTCGTTCTGGAATCCCATTGCGCGCTGAACTTCGGCGACGGTATCTATGAAGTTGCGCAGCGGATCGCCCGGCAGCGAATGGTAGTAACCGCCGGTGTTCACGTATTCGAACTTGCCGGTCTCGTGAAAGCGGCGTTCGGCGTCAAGGCCCTTGAAGAGGAAGCCTTCGATCTCGTTGGCAGCGTTGAGCGTGTAGCCTTCCTTTGCATAACACTCGTTGGCGAGCTTCTTAAGAGCTCCGCGAATGTCGCCGGCAAATGGTTTACCGTCGCGGTCGAAGACGTCGCCGAAGACGAGGATCTTGCCGGCACCGAAGATATCGGCCGGTCCCCAGTAGAAAGCGCTCCAATCGAGCGACAGCCGCAAGTCGCTCTCGCGCTGCGGCGTAAAACCGCGAATCGACGAGCCGTCGAACGTAAGGTTGTCGTGCGCACGCAACAAGAACTTCTTGTCGTAGTCGAGCATGTGCAAGCGCCCTTCGAGATCGCTGAAGAGCACCGTCAGCGCCTTGATCCGCGGCTCCTCCGCGAGGTAGCTCAGACGCTCTTCTTGCAGCGCGCGAATCGGAACGCGCTCTTGGCGCTGCGCCTTCGCGCGGAGATTCAGCTCCTCGAGCTCGGAGTAGGGCAGCATCAGGAAATCGCGCAGCTCGGCGTTGGTCGGCATGTCCGTCGAGTTCATCGTCACTCGTTCTCCTTTGAGTCCGGCGAGTTACATTAAGGCTCTTCGTTGCACGGGTGCGCCCGCGCGCCTTTATCCAACCGGTTAAAGCGTTTGGGCCAAAAGTGCGCGATCCGAATACCTAGGCTCTTTGCCAACACTTTGCCCGTCCGGAGCGTCTATTATGGTATGACCGGCCTGGAAGAGCCCACCGGATGCCGCTGAGAGTCGAGCGCGAAACGCTCGAGCGGGCACGAAGTCAGGGCGGCGCGGCCCTCGAGCCGCTGATCGCCCTGGTTTGGCCGGAGGCATATCGTCTGGCCCTGAGCATTCTGCGCGACCGGGGCCTCGCCGAAGACGCTGCGCAGGAAGCGTGCGCTGCAATTGCCGCCTCCTTGCGTTCGCTCAAGAGCTTAGATGCATTCCCCGCGTGGAGCTATAGGATCGTCGTAAGTCGGGCGCTGGGGACCGCGCGTATACGCCGGCGTACTCAGAGCCTCGACGAAGCCGCCACTCTCCGAGACGGCCTAGATCCCAGCGACGGGCTCGATCTCTACGGAGCCCTTGCATCGCTTTCACCGCTCCAGCGTGCGGTGGTTTTGCTGCATTACTATGCCGGCTACAACAGCGCGGAAATCGCGGGAGCGACGGGCTTGGCCGCCTCGAGCGTTCGTTTTCACCTGATGCGAGCCCGCGCGGCACTCCGCAAAACACTTTCGGGGACGGCAGAGCGTCGTTCCGATCGCGAGGTATTCTCCGATGTTCAGTGAGGCACGCATCTCCGACGCTTTCAAAGCGATGCTTTCGAGCATCGAGATACCGCCGGTTCCCTTGCGCGATATCCAGCACAGAGTCGCACAAGCGACGTCACGAGAGAGACCGCGCCGCCGCTGGTTCTGGTATCTTCCCGCCTCAGCGGTGACCGCGATCATCGTGCTCGCTCTCCCGAAGGTTGCACCGGGTCTGACGCAGACCATCGAGCAACAAGTGGAGGCGATCCTGCATTGGACGCCGCCCCCGCCCGCGCCGGCCTCGATCGAGTCGGCGATGCGCTCGCAGACGGGGACCCTCGCCGCAGCGCAGTCGCGCGTCTCCTTCCCGATCGTGCCGCCGGCGGGAGTGCCGGCCGATGCCGTTTTGGATGCTATCGTGACGGCGCCGACCGGCGTCTACTCGAAAGCCACGCATCGCTGGAGCGTCGGCAGCCCTTCGGTGTGGTTCATCTACCGTCGAGCCGGCAGCCGTACTTTTGCATTGATGGCCCAGCGCTTCGACCCTCGCGAGGGACCGCCGTCGAAATATTGGTTCGAGGACCGCGGAGTGCGCGACGGGCACATATTCGTGGTTCGGCACGACAAGTTCACGTGGCAAAACGGCGAACAGGTTATGAGCGCGACGGCGGGCGAGGGAATTAGCGCAGCTGAGATCGCTCGTATTGCTGCTGCGATGAACGGCACCACGATCCCCGGCATCTGGCCGCCGCAGCATGGCAGCATCGAAAAGCAATTCCGGGTCGAGTTTCCAAACCCAAAGCCTTAGGCGTTCCGCCGGCTAACGAGCGTCAGAACGGAATTTCGTCCTCGAGCTCGTCTCCGATTCCGTCGCCTGAGCCCGCTGCGCGCGCTCCGACCGGAGTGCCGCCGCCATTGTAGCCGGTATTGGCGTCGTCGCCTCCACCGCTCGTGCGATCGCGTGGCGAGCCAAGCATCTGCATGTTGTCAATAACGACTTCGGTGGCCTTGCGTTTGTTGCCGTCCTTGTCGTCGTAACTCCGAATTACAAGCCGGCCCTCGACCAGGCAGTTCGAGCCCTTCTTCAGATACGTGTTGCAGGTCTCGCCGAGCCGATCCCATGCGACGATGTCGACGAAGGTTGTCTCTTCCTTGTTACGCGGATTGTTTACGGCGAGCGTGAACTTCGTGACGCCCTTGCCGGATTGCGTGTACCGAATCTCCGGGTCGCGCGTGAGATTGCCGACCAGGATGACGCGATTATAAGAACCTGCCATTGCCTACCCTCTTTCGCCGCATGCGTTCACGGTCCGAGACTATCGCCTCAGAGTGTCAACAGTATGGCACAGATGTTGCCGAAAGGCTCGCAATTTCATTGCGGGATGGGAGCCGGTGGAGCCGCAGCCGCAAGCGCCGCCATATGCGTCAGCATCTTGGCGTCGAGCCGGACGACCAGCCCGCGCAAAACGTCTTCGTGAAGCTTGAGCTGCCGCTCGAGTTCCTTAGAGACCGCCGGCTCGCTCTTGAACTGCATCACGACGTAGTTCCCTTCGCGGACGTCGTTGATTTCATACGCGAGGCGCTTTTTGCCGAGCCGCTCGACTCCGACTACTTCGCCGCCTTGACCCCTAACGATCTCCGCGATGGCACTAGCGCGCTGCTCGACCTCGCTCTCTTCGAGCGTAGGACGCAGAATGTAGGTTACTTCGTACTCAGTCATTCGTTTCTCCGTACTGTGGACGCCCGCCACGGCGGGCGGCCCACCTCATCTATCGCGGTGGGCAGCAGGTAGACGGCCCTATTTCGAGCCGGCGCCGAAAATCCCCATCGAGGAGTCCACGACACCCTTTTTGAACCGCAGCATCCTACATATGATGCGCCGGCTTATGCTCATCCTCGCAGTCATCGGGTTCGTTCTCGCGACCGGCTGTTCGTCGAACGGAACTAACGTGAGCGTACCGGCACCGCGCGACGCGAGCAGTCGCCCGGTTCGGCAGGCGAGTGGCCGTTCGGCAACCAGCCCGATCACACACGTTATCGTCATCATCCAAGAGAATCGCAGCTTCGAGAACTTCTTCGCCGGCTATCCCGGCGCAAACGCGCCGCTGACGGGCTGCGCGTCGCCGCATCCGGGTGGAAGCAGATTCGAGACCAGCTCCGGCCAGTGTCCCGCGGGCGACACGGTCGTCGCCCTGCACCAGATGACGTTCGAGAACAATCCCGATCTAAAGCACGATTGGGAATCGTCGCTGGTCGACTGGAACAACGGCAATATGGACGGTTTCACGGCCTATGGAAATAAGTACGCCAAGGACGCAGCCTACGGCTACGTCGAGCGCAAACAGGTTCAACCATACTGGCAGATGGCGCAACGTTACGTTCTCGCCGACGAGATGTTTCCAACCGAGTTCGGCGGAAGTTTTACCGCTCACCTCATGCTCGTCGCCGGCACCGACGACATCAAGCTGCCCAATCACGCGGAAGTGGACTTTCCCAGCGCCTCGGGCGACTGCGACGCGCCGCCAGGAACGGATACCTCGTACGTGAAGGCCAAGCCGTACCGACGGGTGCACCACCACCAAGGCCCGAAGCCATGCTTCGCTCAGTTCAATACCATCGCCGAGGTCCTCGACAACGCCGCGATCTCGTGGCGAATGTATGCTTCGAAAGTGCTCCATGCCGGATTGTGGGAGCCGTTCGAGGCGATCAATTACGTGCGTCACGGTCCCGACTGGCCGAGCAAAATCAGCGCTCCCCCAGTCAACATTTTGACCGACCTTAGTGACGGTCGGCTCGCCTCGGTGAGCTGGGTGACGCCCTTAGCTCAGGAGTCCGACCATCCTCAGTACCTTAGCGACACGGGACCATCGTGGGTCTCCACGGTCGTCAATGCGATCGGCGAGAGCTCCTATTGGAACTCGAGCGCGATTATCTTGCTCTGGGACGACTGGGGTGGATTCTACGATAACGCCCCGCCGCCGCAGTTGGACTACCGCGGACTCGGCATCCGCGTTCCGTGCATCATTATTTCGCCATACGCCAAGCACGGATACGTCTCGCACGTACAGTACGAGTTCGGCAGCATCCTGAGATTCATCGAGGAGACGTACGGTCTTCCCATCGGCAGCATCGGTTCGGTCGCACAAGGCTATACCGATGCACGCGCGACTAGCCTCGACGACGCTTTTAACTTCTTACAGAGACCGCGCGCGTTTCGTCGGATCGAAGCGAAATATCCGAAGTCGTATTTTCTTCACGCGCGGCCCTCGGCGCTAAATCTGCCCGTCGACACGGAGTAGCTCATCGTGAAACTTCTACGTCTCGCGTCGGTCCTGAGACTTGCCTCGACTCTTTTGCTGCTGGTCGGCTGTAACGGAGGCGGCGGCTCGCCGGCAAGCCTTCCGCTCAGCCGCCACCCCGGATCGGGCAGCTCGACGAGTCCGATCCAGCACGTGGTGATCGTCGTTCAAGAGAATCGCACGTTCAACGATTTCTTCGCGACCTTCCCGGGAGCGGACGGCACGACTATCGGCAAGACCGCCAAGGAACCGAACTGCAAGCCGCCGATCAAAGCGGGCATCATCGAGCTGAGCAAAGTTCCGCTGGCCGTGCCGAGCGATCTCGACCACACGTATCCCGGTTATAAGATTGCGTACGACGGTGGCAAGCTCGACGGCTTCGACAAGGTTCAGTACGGCGGTAACGGTAAGCCCGAGTGCACGTATCCGTATCAGTACACCGACCCGTCGCAGATCAAACCCTACTGGGACATGGCAACGCAGTACACGCTGGCCGAGCATATGTTCACGACCCAAGGCAGCAGCAGCTTCACCGCGCATCAGGACCTTATCAGCGGAGGAACGATCGTCGAGAAGGGCAAGGCGATGGTCGATCTTCCGTCCTGTGCGACCTGCTTTTGGGGATGCGACGCGGTGCAAGGCACGCATACATCGCTCATCACCAAGAAGGACGTCTATCTAAAGGGGGCCGGGCCGTTTCCGTGCACGACGGACTTTAGCCTTTCGTACCCGACGCTGCGCGATCTGCTCGACGCGAAAGGCCTCTCCTGGAAATACTATCAGCCGCCCTTCCAGAAGCTGTACGGAAAACTGTTGAGCGCATTTGACGTGATCGCAGCGGTTCGCAACGGGCCCGAGTGGAAGAACAATGTCATAACGCCGGAGTCGGCGATCCTCAACGACATCTCCGGCGGGAAACTGCCGGCGGTCTCGTGGGTGATACCCGATCTGCCCGAATCCGACCACCCCGGCCAGTCGCCCGACACCGGACCGCAATGGGTCGCGAGCATCGTGAATGCCGTCGGCGAGAGCTCGTACTGGAAATCTACCGCGATCGTAATCGTCTGGGACGACTGGGGCGGCCTCTACGATAACATGGGCAAACTCTCCGCAAAGAAATACGGATACGGTGGACTTGGGCTGCGAGTGCCGGCGATTATCGTCTCACCCTATGCGCGGGCCGGTCACATCTCGACAACCCAGTACGAGTTTGGGAGCATTCTGAAGTACATCGAGCAAAACTGGAACCTTGGATCGCTTGGAACGACCGACGTGCGCGCCGCGAGCATCGTCGACTGCTTTAACTACTCACAGTATCCGATCAAGTTCGTTCCGATTCAATCGAGTCTCGGCGAGTCGTACTTTCTGCATAAAAGATCCTCGCTCAAAGCGCCGGATACCGACATGTAAAAAGCGAGGGACCTCCGAACTTGGAGGCCCCTCGTCGATTGCGGCGTGTGGGCGCGATGCTACTGCTCGAGCTCGTACAGACCGTTCGAGTTCGTATCGGTAAAGAAGAGCGTTGTATTACTGTCGCTGGAGCCGACCGCCGCAAGCCCGAAGACGCCGGCGGGCTTTCCTTTCTTTCCCACGATCTTCGTGTCAAGTACTTTACCGTCGGGCGTCAGTTCGACGAGCCTGTTTCCGCCGACGGTGTTGGCTGCAATGAGGTTGCCGTTTGGCAGAAGGGTCATCGCTACCGGGCCGTCAAGCGGATTGCCGCTATAGATCAGCTTGCCGCAGGAAGTGCGGGGAAACTTGCAACTGAAGGTCTTGCCGCCTTTTTTCACGACGATTTCGTCCTTCACCAGCAGCTCGCTAGCATTGTTGAATGAGACAATGGTGTTGTCGACGCCGTCGGCGACGTAAAGCGTATCGGTCTTGGGCCAGTACTGTATGCCCGATGGGCCGAGCGTGCTCCAGCCGTTTTTGTGGTTGACCGCGAAACCCGACACAACTTGAAGCGGAGTCGGGTTGCCGTAGTTATTGATGCTGAAGCTGACGATCCCGCCGCTGTTGGCGTCGGTGCCGAAGATGTACTCGGCGGCATACAGATTTGGATTCGACGCGTCCACGTCGGAGAACGGTTCTTTGTAGGGCGAGCCTAACGTATCCCCGATCTTTCCTTTGCTCGAGACAGCGACCAGCAGACCGCTAGTGGCCCCCGTCGCATAGACCCCGTTGATGGAGGTGAGCGCGGTTCCCGCGCAGCCTTCGATCTTGCTGCTCTCGGCAAAGGTAACGGGCTTCGATCCGGGCTTGGGATCGAATACGTCGATCGTCGTTCCTGCGCCGGCGTTGCTGGTCTTGTCTTCAAAGTTGCAGACGAGCACCTGCCCCTTTTGGAAGAAACCATACTTCGTCTCAACGACGGAGACGGCGCGAGCGCCTTTATCGCCATTTTTTGGATCGACTGTCGAGCCGATCAAGACGAGTTTGTTTAGTTTTTTAAGAATTGACGTCTCATCGGTCGCGGGTTTGATCCCCGAGTCGATCGCGGAATCGAATCCGGAACTTCGCGACGCGGGATTAGCACCTCCCGGCGCGGCCGGAAGCATCGTTCCGCTTCTGCTGCACGCCGATGCTGCCAGCAGCGTTCCGATCAATAGAATCGTGGCGCGATTACTAAAAGACATGGTAAACCCTCATTGCTCTGGCTATTAACGTTGCTTGAATCGTAGCGATTCAAAGTCTCCGGCACCCTTCGAATCGGCTCTTTGCTCGCCCTGTGCGAACAAGAAACCCGCGTCAGCTTTTACGCATGACTTTTTACAAACAATACTATAGTCATCACACAACCGATCGCGATCACGAGGGCACGCGAGATCGGCTGCGGCACGCGTCGAAAGAATCGCGCGCCGAAGTATCCGCCGAGCAGAGCAATCGCCGCCATCGGAACCGCGAATCGCCAATCGACGATACGCGCGATGACGAACGGTATCAACGCGACGCCATTGATCGAAACGGAAAGCACGTTTTTAATCGCATTCTGCGCGTTGAGGTTCGGCAGACCGGAAAAAGCGAGCACCGCGAGCATCAGGATGCCCATTCCCGCTCCGAAGTAGCCGCCGTAAATCGCAACGGCGAACTGCGCGGCGAGCTGCCACGGAGCGTGGCCCGGCTGCGCACTCGACGGTCGTCTGAGATAGGGGCTCGCCGCGAAGACCAGCGTCGCGAAGAGCAGCAGCCACGGAATCAAGCGCTCGAAGAGCGCCTGCGGAGTGACGAGCAGCAGACATGCGCCGATCAGCGAACCAACGATGCTCGCGAGAATCAGGGGGAGCAAGAGTGCGCGATGCTCGGCTACCTCTTCACGGTATCCGCGCGCGCTGCCGATCGTGCCGACCCACATTGCCGCGCTGTTCGTCGCGTTAGCCGAAATCGCGGGAACGCCCGCAAAGAGCAGCGAGGGAAAGGACAGAAAGCTTCCGCCGCCGGCGACGCTGTTCATCGCGCCGGCCGCAAACGCGGCTACCGCCGGGAGAATCAGTTGAGCGGTCGACACGCCTCCTAGAGCGCCGTGCGCTCGCGCTTCGTTACGCGATAGACGCGGCGAACGTTTTTTAGCGTCTCGAGCTTTCGCAGCAGCTTGTGCAGATGGTCGAGATCTCGAATCTGCACGGTCAGACTCGCGACGGCTACGCCGTCTTTACGGACGCGCGCGTTTACCGAGCTAACCTGCGTCTTCAACGCCGCGAAGACCGCCATGATGTCTTGGAGTAGCTGCGAACGATCGTCGGCTTCGACCTCGACGTCGACGCCGTGCGTCAGTCCCGCGTCGTCAATCCATTGCGCCTGTAAAATGCGTTCCGGCGTCGCATTCATGTACGCGACGTTGGGGCAATCCGCGCGATGGATGCTGACTCCGCGCCCGATCGTGACGTAGCCGATGATCGGATCGCCGGGTACCGGCGAGCAGCACTTCGAGAGGCGTACCAGCACGTCGTCGACTCCGGCGATGCGTACTCCGCTCGAGCGCCGCGGGCTCTTGCGCGCCGCGGGCTTGCGCCCGATCTTGGTGAGGTCGACGACGTTATCGTGCTTAAACTCCTCGCGAACCCGGTTAGCTACGGCCTGCGCCGACGCATCGCCGAATCCGATGGCAGCGTAAAGGTCGGTCGGCGTAGCGTAGTTCAGGCGAGCCGCGATCCGTTCGAGCAACGCGCCGCGCGCGACGTCGGTTCGAAGGCCCGCGCGCACGAGTTCCTGTTCGAGCGCCTCCTGCCCGACCAGCACGTTCTCCTCGCGCCGCTCCTTGCGGAACCACTGTTTGATTTTGTGTTTCGCGCTCGAGGTCTTCACGAGCGAAAGCCAATCCAGCGACGGCCGCCCGCTCGACTTGTTGACCAAGATTTCGCAAATATCGCCGTTCTGCATCGCGTAGTCGAGCGGAACGATCCGCCCGTTTACCTTCGCCCCTACGCAGTGATTGCCGACGTCGGTGTGCACCTGATATGCAAAATCGAGCGGCGTGCCGCCGGCCGGGATCGAATAAACGTCGCCGCGCGGCGAAAAGACGAAGACCTGCGAGTCGAAGAGGTCGAGCTTGAGGTTTTCCATGAAGACGCGCGAGTCGCGCATATCTTTCTGCCACTCGAGCAGCGCGCGCAGCCAGGAGAGCTTGTTCTCGAACTGGTCGGCCTTGCCGCCCTCCTTGTAGCGCCAGTGCGCCGCGATGCCGTATTCGCTCGTGCGGTGCATCTCCCAGGTGCGTATCTGAATCTCGAGCGGATCGCCGCTCGGTCCGACAACGGTCGTGTGGAGCGATTGATACATGTTGGGCTTGGGCATCGCTATGTAATCTTTGAACCGCCCCGGCAGCGGCGTCCACATCGCGTGGACGGCGCCGAGCGCCCCGTAGCAATCCTTGACCGTATCGACGATGATCCGAATCGCCGTCAAATCGTAGATCGTCGAGAAATCGCGGCCCTTGCTGATCTTAGAATAGATCGAGTAAAAGTGTTTCGGACGCCCTTGAATCTCGGCATTGATCTTTAGATCCTTGAACTCGTCGCGAAGGCGCGCGATCGCCTTTTCGACGTCGGCCTCGCGCTCGCGACGAGTCTTCGCGACGCGCTCGACTATCTCGGCGTACGACGACCGATCGAGGTAGCGCAAACACTCATCCTCGATCTCCCACTTGATCTTCCAGATTCCGAGGCGATGCGCGATAGGTGCGTAGATGTCGAGCGTTTCTCGCGCGATCGCTTGTTGCTTGGCCGGCGGCAGGCTCGCGAGAGTCCGCATGTTGTGGAGCCGGTCGGCCAGTTTGATAATGATAACGCGAATGTCTCTGGCCATCGCCAGGAACATCTTTCGCAGATTCTCGACTTGAGCGTCTTCCTTCGATTGATAGGGAATTCGCGTGAGTTTGGTTACGCCCTCGACGAGCCGCGCGACCTCGGCGCCGAACTGCTCCGTGACCTGCTCGCTGGTGATCGACGTGTCCTCGACAACGTCGTGGAGTAGTGCGGCCGCGATCGTTTGGTGATCGACTTCGAGCTCCGCCAGGATTCCCGCAACCGCTAACGGGTGCTCGATGTATCCCTCGCCCGAAGCCCGGCGCTGGCCCCGGTGAGCGGCATCGGCGAGCTCGTAGACGCGCATAAGCCACTCCGCGTCGGCGGAGGGGTCGTAGCGCCGGACGCGCTCGATGAGCTCGACGATGGTCATGGGTACCCGGTATTATATCAAGTTCCCCAACGCGTGCACGCGTTGGGGAACTAAATCTTTAAGGTGCTGCGCGCCCCCGCTGCGTGGGTCCCGCCGGCGTTCCCGACGGGGTGGGCGTGACGTTTTCCACGTCAAAGCGATTTTTGAAGAGGACCGTGGCGAGCTTGCCCTGGGCATCCAGCGCTAGCCACAGGTAGACGTTGCCCTCGACGCAGCGCATCTGATAGATGTAGCCGTTCGTTCCGGGCGCGAAGTCCGGGTTGATCCAGCGGCCGACGTAGACCATGCTGGTTAGAGCCCCGAGCTTCGCCAGTTGTGTCGACGTGTTGTTGATCTTCTCGTCGGTCAGCTGCGGGAGCACCGGAGCGGCGTAGAGACTCTTGTTTACTACGCCGGCCTGCCACTGCACGAACTGCTGCCGGGCAATCTGCGTGATCGCAGGGTCCGCGATTGGCGGGGACGGCGAGGGCGTCGGGGTTGCATGCGTTCGCGCCAAACTCGCCGCTGGAACGGCGAGCAGCACGGCGACGAGCGCGCTAAGCAAAAATGCGAGCTTCACGCGCGTTTAGTACTCGACGTATGCGACGACCTCGGCATTACCGAGTTTCGCGCGTCCGTCGAGCGCTTTGAGCTCTACCAGGAAAGCAAAGGCCTCGACGCGCGCACCGAGACGCTCGAGAAGGCGCCCCGTGGCGGCTGCCGTTCCGCCGGTGGCGAGCAGATCGTCGACCACCAAGACGCGCTCGCCGCGCACGACCGCGTCGGAGTGGATCTCGAGCGAATTCGTGCCGTACTCGAGTGCGTACTCTTCGCTGAGTTTCTCGTACGGCAGTTTTCCGGGCTTGCGCACCGGTATGAACCCGGCTCCAATCGCATAGGCTATCGGCGCGCCAAAGATATAGCCGCGCGACTCAATGCCGACCACGTAATCGATGCCGCGGCCCTTAAATTGCTCCACAAAACGGTCGATTGCGCTCCGAAAGCCTTGCTTATCTTTCAGCAACGGGGTAATGTCACGGAAAAGGATCCCGGGAATCGGAAAATCCGGGATCGCTCGAATTAAGGCTTCGATCTCCACCAGGGTCCGGGTTGGAGCCGGGGGGTCGAATGGCCTGCAGAAAGGACCGAACATGAAGAAACCGCAAGCTCTGGCTGCCGCGCTGACGGCAGCGCTTGCCGTAAGCCTCGCTGCTCCCGCGTTCGCCGACGGAAGCGGAAGCACGAACACGATCATTGCCGTTAGCGCGGCAGCCGCTGCCTCGGTTCCGCTCGTCGTCAACTACAACCACAAAGTTCGTGCGAAGCGAGCCGAAGAGCAAGAGGTCGATCGCCGCCAAGACGCGTACCGCGACTGGTTCTATCACAAATACGGCTACTATCCGACCTACGACCAGTTCAAACAGTGGTACGTACAGACTTACAACACGAACCCTGAGTAACAACTACCGACGTAACGCCGAGCCGTTCTCACGCGAGGGGCTCGGCGTTTTCTTTGGACGCTCGAGCGCGCGCAGGCTGATACTCGCCTTCGCGCTCTCACTCGCGTTGCACGAGGTAGTCGCTGGCGCGATTCCTTACGCCGTCCTGCAGCCGCCCCGGCCAGAAATCGTGACGCACGCGCGGATCGTCGCAGTTACGGTGCGGCGCACGCCGGCGCCGGTCGCGATCTCCACGCCGCGACCGATGGTACGCTCACGCTCGGTGGTAGCGGTGCAGCGTCTGCTAATTGCTCGCGCGTACAAAGGCCGACCGGGCGGAGGGCCCCAGCACCGTGCCGCGCCGATAGCGCTGCCGGCTCGCGTCGCGTACGATTCGCGCCCCGTCTGGGACGTTGGGGGCGCTAGCGCAGGTTCGGGACCCGCGCTTTCAAGCAGCGGCGCGGGCGCCGGAACCGGCGCACGCGGCCGCGGTAATGGTGCAATCAACGCTGACGAACCGTGTGGGTTCGTCACCTTCTCGAACCCTCACGGTTCGCATTACGACCCGAGCACGCATGGCTTCTGGGTCGACATTCGTATGGCGGTCCACTTCAGTAACGGTTCATCGCAGTCGCTCATGCTCGACTATCCCTGGTACTATTCCAACGAAGCCGCAAACCCGTGGTCGGATCAAAACTTGAAGGATCCGAGCTTTCCCACGCGTTTTCAGGCGCCGCCGTCCGGTAAGACGCCCGGCGAGCCACCGCTCGTCCAATACGTCATCGCGCACAGCACGCCTGACGGCATGACGTTACTTCACGACTGCCCCGACACGTCGCCCACACCCGCAACGTAGCGACGGATTTAAAGCACGGCGTCTGCGCTCACGGCGATCGGCCAGTCGCCGTCGGTAATAGTGGTGATCTTATTAACCATGGTCGTGCCGTTGGGGTAAGCGACGTCCTGCACGATGAATCCGCCGCTAACCTCGACGCTCGCGTAAACTGCGGTTTCGGCTTTGTTGAGCGAGAGCGCGAAGGGCGCGCCGGCCGTGACTGCAATCTGCTTCGACGGCGCGGTTTGCCCGGCCGGGAAAACGTCAATCGTATTGGCACTGCTATCGATGACGATGATATTTCCGGCTTTGTCTACTTCCAACGCTCCGGGCGAGCCGATGGTCAGACCGAGATTCTTGCCGGTCCCCGATCCAGGCGCAAACTCCGTCACACCGATTCCGGTTGACACGTAGAGGTTGTCGGAGCTGTCGATTGCCAGATATTGTGGCGAGCTTGACATCGAGATCGTGTGCGACGGCGAGGTTTGCCCTTTGGGATACACGGTGACCGTATTGTTGCCGACGTTTGCGCAGTAAACGGTTCCCGCGGCGTCAACGGTAAGGCCGGTCGGCGTATTGACCCCGTTGCTGATCGTCAGAAACGGCGTAGTGGCGCCACGTTTGTAGGCGGTGATCGTGTTATTACCGAGATTGGTAGCGTAAACGCTCAAGGTTTTGTCGACAAAGAGTCGCTCGGGGTTGGAAAGACCGCTCGTTATCTGCCCCTTCATCGGCGGGTTCGTTCCCTTCGCCGAGAAAATGTCGATGGTGTTGTTAAAGTAACTGCCCCAATAGATCAGGGCGGGTTTTCTGTGCCTTCTTTTGTCGGGCGAGATCCAGCCGGCTCGCGTATGTGCCGCGCGCGCCGGGGGGCGTAACAACCCTTCAGAGGCACGACGGTCGGCGACGACGTTCCCTCGCGCGGCGCTCTGAGTCGTGTTCGGGGCGATAGCAACGCTGGACGTGCCGGTCGTGGAGCAGCCGGCGGCCAGCATTCCAAGCGAGGAGAAAACCGCTAAGCGGTATGCTAAGGATGCGATCGGTCGCAACGATTTATCCTCCGTGGCTAAAAGCAGTGTGCAAATGAGTGCGCAGCGTTTATTGCGTTCCAGAGTCCTCCTCCTGCCGGTTAAGAAGCTTGCGACCTGAGATGGCAGAAAGGGGCTCTTGCACGGTCCTTGACTAGCCTTGCTCGCGCTCTCGGCGTACGGCGGGAACGACATACAGGTACGTCCAGAGGATCAGCAATCCAGCTGCGGCATACTGGACGAACGGGCTGATGAGCAAAACTCTTTCGCTTGGCAGCGTAAAGATCAGCACGCTCCGAATCGCGGTCTCTGCGACGAAGATCAGACCAACGGCGACCGTCATCACGCCCATCACGCGACGAAACCACGCCTTCTCGAAATATGTTTCCCACTCGGCCAGAGCGCGAGCGGCCATCCCACTCGGAAGGAAGGCAGCCGTTGCCGACTCCGAGCTCAGAAACGAGCGGATCATGGGCTGCGTGATCGAATAAAAGAGCGGCCGGCGAACGATCGCAGAGCCGATGAAGACGAGTCCCGTCAATCCAGTGATCATGGATTCGCGAAAGAGTAAGAGTTTCGGCGAGCCCCCGAGGGCGATCGCCCCGAGCGAAAGCCCAATCCCGCTTATCACAACCACCGAAAATACGTCGACTCGCCGGTTTCGCGCGAACTGCACGAGGCTCCACAGCATCGGCGCCCCAACCGAGATCATGAGCGCGTGGCTCTCGCCGACATGCGGTTTACTGAGCCGATAGAGCGCCCAGGGCAGCAAAACATTAAAGAGTACCCCGAGCCCGAGCAGTATGCGCTTGCGGGCGATCGGGAACCCCTTAAACTTTTAGCTCGACTTTTTCGAGCGCGCCTTTCGTCGAGACGACGTGGTGGTTGAGCCGCAGCTGCGACGGCTCGAAGCCGAAGGCCAATCCTAAGAGTTGCGGCAGATGGAAGATCGGAACGTCAATGTCTTTCTTGAGCACGCGGGCCGCGTCGGGCTGTTGGCCGTCGAGATTTAGATGGCAGAGCGGACAGGGCGTCACCAGTAGGTCCGCCCCCTTCTCCTTCGCCTCGAGGATATGGTTGCCGCCCATCGCCAGCGACTTATCGCGGTTGAACGTAAGCATCGGAAATCCGCAGCACTTCGTCGCGCCGCGATACTCAACGGGTTCGGCCCCGAGCATCGCGATCAACCGTTCGAGGTATCCCTTGCGTTCGGGGCGTTCGAGTAAGCCGAGCGCCTCGCTCGGACGCAGAATGTAACAGCCGTAGAAGGGCGCGATCTTGAGGCCTGTCAACTTGCGCTTAATCGCGCGCTCGAGGCGATCGACGCCGATATCTTCAAAGAGCATCCAAAGCAGGTGCTTTACAGTGGTGGTGCCGCCGTAACGAAAGCCCTGGTCGGAAATCGTCGCATTCGCGCGCTCGAGTCGCGCGGGATCCTTCTTCAAATTGTGGTTGGTGGTCGCGAGGACGCCTTGACACGTGCTGCAAATCGTCATCAGGTCGGCGCCTTCGGTTTCAGCCATCGCCAGCGTCAAGCCGTTGAGCGCGTCACCGAGCTCGGGATTCTGCTCACTCAAAACGCCGGCACCGGTGCACGGCGCCGAAACGAGCTCGTGCAGCTCGAGTCCGAGCGGCTCCGCAATCGCCTGAGTAGAAACGTACAACTCGGGGCACGCGCCTTTCGACACGCAGCCCGGCCAGAACGCGACCTTCACTTAAACCGTCCTCCGACCCGTTGAAAAATTTTCTTGATGCGCTCCACGCCAGGAATCGCCTTATGGATAATCGGCGGAAGCTTGCCGGCACGCGCCATATTGATCGCGCTCGGAAGCGTCTTCAGCTGTCCGGCGATGTTGAGGAGTCCCGTCGATTTCGGCATCAGCGTAAGCTCGTTGAGCCGTCCGCTATGCTTGACCGAGTCGGCGAATGCGTCGGCGTGCCGCGTGCCTGCATTGTCAGTGTAGCCGGCATCCACCGCGAGCTTGCGAAGCTTGAGAATCTGATCGAGCGGCGCGACACCCTTGGGACACTGCTGCACGCACTCGAAACAGTGCGTGCAGTCCCAGATACCGCCCGGCTTGCTGAGCTCGGCTAAGCGCTCCTGCGTCTTCGCGTCGCGCGGATCGCCGACGTAGCGGTAGGCCTGTGCCAGCGCTTGCGGTCCGAGAAAGTCCGGGTTCACGGCGAAGGACTCGCAATCCATCAGACAGGCGCTGCAGCTAATGCAGCTGACTTCTTGGACCAGCTCTTCCATCGACGCGTTGGGCACGCGATACTCTTGATCGGGCGGCGGCACCGGCTGCTTGTTCTCCAGCCACGGCTTCACCGCAAGATGCTTATCCCAAAACGGCTTCATATCGCAGACCAGGTCGCGAATGATCGGCATGGAGGGCGGCGATTCAACCCGCGTCTTTCCATCTTCGGTGAACTCCGCGAGCCTGCTCTTACAGGCGAGGGTCGCGTGGCCGTTGATCCACATCGCGCAGGAACCGCAAATCGCGCTGCGGCAGGCGCAGCGCACCGCCAGCGAGGGGTCCTGATATTCGCGAATTTCGATCAGTGCATCTAAGACGACGGCGTGTTCGGGCAGATCGACCGCGTACGTCTGATAGCGACGAATCGGCGAGGCGTCCCAGGGCGCGGGGTAGGGCTGCCCGGGAACGGCACCCGCGTCGTAGTTTCCTTCCGAATTGTATCGGCCGACTTCGATCGTAAACTGCATCAGTAGGTCCGCACCTCGGGTTTCCAGCGAGTGATCGTAACGGGAACGTGAGAGACTTCCGGTTCCTGCCTGTCGCCGCGATGCGTGAGCAGCGTGTGTTTCAACCAATCGGTATCGTTGCGATCGGGATAGTCGACGTGGGTATGGGCGCCGCGGCTCTCCTTGCGAACGACGGCGTCACGAATGATCGTCTCGCCGCAATCCAACAAGAACCCGAGCTCCAGCACAAACGTGAGGGCTTGATTGAAGACGCGACCCTTGTCGCCGACCGCGACGTTTTCGTAGCGATTGCGGAACTCCAGGAGCTTCGCAAGGGCTTCGTGCAAGCCGGCGTCGCTGCGATAGAGGCCGACTTTTTCATCCATCATCGTGGCCAGTTCGAGTCGAAGTCCAGCGCAGGTTTCGCCGCTATACGGACGCGCGAGCAAACCTTCGAGTCGCTGCTGCTCGCTGCGCAAGAGCTCTTCGCCGCCCGTGCTGGGCAGCGTGCCCTTCGCGTAGCCGGCTGAGGCGCGCCCTGAACGGCGGCCAAAGATAATCGTGTCGAGCAGCGAGTTCGCGCCGAGCCGGTTGCCTCCGTGGACGCTGACGCACGCGACTTCGCCGGCGGCATACAACCCGGCGATGATGGTTGCGCCTTCAACGTCGGTTTTGATCCCGCCCATCTGGTAGTGCATTCCCGGGCGCACCGGGACGGGCTCCTTGATCATGTCAATGTCAAGATAATCGAGCGCCATCTCGTGGATTTGCGGCAGTTTCTTCAGGATGACGTCGGGGCCAAGGTGGCGCAGGTCGAGCAGCACGTTTCCATCAATGCCGCGGCCTTCGGCGATCTCGGTGGCCTCGGCGCGTGACGTGACGTCGCGGGCCGCCAGCTCCATCTTGTTCGGCGCATACTTCTTCATGAAGCGCTCGCCGAGCGAGTTGAGCAGATACGCTCCCTCACCGCGAGCCGCTTCAGTCATCAGGAAACCGCTGCCCGCGAGCGTCGTCGGATGGTACTGCACCATCGCCATGTCCATGAGCGGCGCGCCGGCGCGATAGGCGAGCGAGTATCCGTCGCCGGTGCAAATCAGCGCGTTCGTGCTCGGCTCGTAGAGCCGTCCGAGACCGCCGCTGGCCACCACCACGGCCTTCGAGCGAAGCAAATGCAGCTCGCCGGTAATCATTTCGAGCGCGACCAACCCTCGGCACGCGCCCCCGTCCATGTAGAGCTTGGTCGCAAACCACTCTTCGTAAACTTTGACACCGGCTTTGAGAATTTGGTCGTAGAGCGTGACGAGCAAGGCTTGCCCGGTGATGTCGCCGACGAAGTAGGTGCGGGCTTGGGACGCGCCGCCGAAGGCGCGGGTTCCGAGTTTCCCGTCGGGACCGCGATAAAAAATCACGCCCATGTGCTCGAACTCGATGATATCGGTCGGCGCCTCGCGGCACATGACTTCGACCGCATCCTGATCGGCCAGATAGTCGCTGCCTTTGATAGTGTCGAAGGCGTGCGACTCCCAGCTGTCAAGCTCGCCGATCGCAGCGTTGATGCCGCCCTGCGCCGCGCTGGAGTGACTGCGAATCGGATGGACTTTCGTGACGATCGCCACGTCGGCGCCGCAACGGGCAGCCTCGAGCGCCGCCCGCATGCCGGCCAAACCGGCGCCAAGTACTAAGACGTCGTGATCGCGCGTCACGACCCCGTAGTTACCCCTAAAGGCAGCGCTACATTCCGAACGCTTGTTCGATGCTTCATCGCAGCATTATCTCAACTGCGTCATCCTATCAACGCGCGCCGCCGGCGGATATGCTTTTCGTAAGAACCGCGACCATCGTCGGGCGGCTGGTGGAACGCTGACGAGTCACCAAACCCGCCGCGCGCGATGCGAGCCAATAGCCCTCGTGTAACAGACCGGCTCGGCGCGCGAGCGACATCGGCAGGCTTTCACGCCGCAGGACCTGCCCCGTTGCGTCGAGCATCGCGGCGTGCGCGCTACGAAAGGCGTGGAGAACCGGAAACCGCGCGTTGTATTCCGAGAAGTCTACGAACTCGGCAATGCATCCGACGCGCGCTGCAATCGTCTCGATCGAATCCTGCGAGAACCACCACAAATGGACCGGCGGGAGGTCGGTGCTCCAAGCCTCATCGTATCCGTAGTACGTACGGTTCGGCGTGGTCAACACCAGACAGCCGCCGGGAGATAGCAGACGCACTGCATCTTCGATCGCGGTGATGGGATCTTCGAGATGCTCGATGACCTCGACCATCACGACCGCGTCGAAGGTCAGCTCCGAAGTTCGGGCATAGGATTCGATCGATTCGGTCTTATAGAGCGGCCCGTAGGCTCGCGTGGCCTGATTCACCGCCTCGTGTGAGACGTCAATCCCGACGACCTGGTAACCGGCTCGCTTTAGCGCGTAGGTAAAATAACCGAGACCGCAGCCTGCTTCGAGCACCGATGCCGCCCGATATTTATCGAGCGCTTGACGGACCCCCCAAACGGCGTCAACGCGTCCGGCCAAGTAACGCAATGGATCCCGAACGCGCACGATCCGGCGGGCGTATTGGAAGTAGCGATCGTAACCCGGTGCGCCCCCAGGCACGGCGTAGATGGCATTGTAAACCCGCGGATCAACTCTCCGCGGATTCGCCACCATTGTATGGCACGCGCGGCAATCCAAGAGCGCGTAGACGTTCGGCTCTTGATAGCCGGGAACGCTCCCCGCATCGGTGAGCTTGCCGCCGCAAATATCGCACAGAGTCTCCAAGCGCAACCGCCCGAGTTACCATGCTCCACCCGAGGCTCCTGCCCCGGTAGAACGGGCTAGGCGGGCGGGCCGCGTCGCGCGAACCACGACAAAAAGAAAGGCGGCCCCTATGTGTCCCTGCCGTCCTCGGCGCTACGCGACCTTGTTTGGGCTCCCGGTTGCAGGCAGCGCGCACTCGTGCCTGACCGGCGAGTTGCCGATGCGCCGCCGCAACTGGCTCGTGACGGTCGGATCGGCTGGGGCCTGGCTTTGGGCATCGCCGGCGCTTGCGGCGGCCAAGCTCTACGGCACGGCGGTGCAGTACGACTATGTCACCTCGGGCGTCGTGAAGGGCTCCCAGACGACGGTCCGGATGCCGGACGGTTCGCTGGACGTGCGGTTCGAGTTCGTGGATCGCGGCCGGGGTCCGAAAACGCGCAGCACGATCGCGCTCGACCACGCTGGTCTGATCTCGCACTTGCGTACGACCGGATACAACTATCTCAAGGTAACCGTTGACGAGCGTTTCATGACCCGTAACGGCACGGCTTCCTGGAGGAACTCCGCGGAGCGTGAGACGCGGCCGAACTCGACGCCGCGCTTCTACGTAAGCATGGACGGAAGCCCCGAGGAAGGGGCGATCATGGTGCGCGCCGCGCTGCGCGCCGGCAACGCGTCGCTGGGCCTTTGGCCGAGCGGCGTTACTCAAGTCTCGAGCGTTAAGGCGCTGACCGTCAGCAACGGCTCGCAGAGCAAACGCGTCACGATGTACGAAGCGACGGGTTTGGATTTCTCGCCTGGATACGTGTGGCTCGACGAAAGCGGCGAGCTTTTCATGGCCGGCGACACCTGGGGCGCCGTTATTCGGCAGAGTTGGAACTCCACGCTGCCGCAGCTCATCGCAGCGCAGCACGAGCGGGTGACCAATCTCGGCCGGCAGATCGCGAGCAGCCTCCCACAGCGAGCCGGAACGGCGATCGCGATCACCAACGTATCGCTCTTCGATTCCGAACGCGGCGAGACGAAACCGAACGCAACGGTGCTACTCCATGGCGAGCGGGTTGCCGCCGTCGGCGGTTCCGAGGTGAGCGTACCGAGCGATGCACGCCGCATTGACGGCGCCGGGAAAACGCTGTTGCCGGGCTTGTGGAACATGCACATGCACACCTTCGCCGAGTTTGGACCGCGGCTGCTGGCGGAGGGCGTTACAACGATTCGCGACCCCGGTAACAATCCCGAGTACATCTCGAAGACGCAGGCTCAGTTCGAAAGCGGCGAGCTGGTCGGCCCGCGCGTGATCATCGCCGGTCTGATGGACGGCACCGGAAAATATACGGCCCCGATTGGAACGACGACCGCAACCCCGGATCAGGCGACCGCCCAGGTGCACATGTGGAAAAAGCTCGGCGCCGTACAGATCAAAATCTACAGCTCGATGGACCCCAAGCTGGTGCCGGCGATCGTGAAGGAGGCGCACGGACTCGGCCTGCGCGTTAGCGGGCACATACCGGCGGGCATGCTCGCGCAAGATGCGGTCCACGCAGGCTTCGATGAGATCCAGCACGTCAACTTTCTCTTCTTAAACTTCATGCCCGACACGATGAATCAGACGCAGACGCCGGTACGGCTCACCGCTACGGCGGAACGTGCCGGCACGATCGATTTGCAGAGCCAAGCAGTCAAAGACTTCATCGCCTTGCTTAAAGCAAAGGATATCGTGAGCGATCCCACCGTCGGCATCTTCTACACCGATACGATGACCCGCAGCGGAGACATGGCGTCGACAGGTTTCGCGGAAGTCGCCGATTGGCTGCCGGTTCAAGTGAGCAGGACGCTGACCACCGGAGGACTTCCGCTCGGCCCCGGACTCGATGCAAAATATCGCGCCTCCGCTAAAGCCTACCTCGACATGGTTGCGCTTCTTCACTCCAACGGCATTCGCATCGTCGCGGGAACGGACGATGTGCTGCCGGGCTTCGACCTGATCCACGAGCTAGAGCTCTACTCGCAAGCCGGCATCCCAAACGCGCAAGTGCTGCAGGCGGCAACGATCGTGCCGGCGCGCGTGATGGGGATGGACGACTCGCTCGGTTCGCTGCGCCCCGGGAAGACGGCCGACGCGATCGTTGTCCACGGCGACCCGCTCGAGCAGATCTCACAGCTTCGCAACGTCGGCACCACGATCAAGGGCGGCGTGATGTACGACACTCGGGCGCTCTACGCAACCGCCGGCGTAAAAGCTCCGCCCGTAGCCTAGTCGTTCGAACGTCCCGTCGCAGTAAGCCTCCCGACACCTTACGTCAGGAGGCTTCATGCTGCAGAACGTTACGACCACACCCTCGCGCCGCTCGCTCGAGTTCGGCATCTGCCGCGATGGAGACAACAATCTCGACGCCGTGCAGGAATCAACGCTTTCGCAGGCGCTGCGCGCGAGCGCTCGCGATTCCCGCATCGAGTTTACGGTCGAAGACACGACTCGGCTTCGTGCCGACGGCGACGCGATCGTCTCGGGGCCGCTCCACACCGAACAGTACACAATCGCCGACGGCGACGTAGCCCGCGTGCATCTCGGCAAGGCGCACGAGATGAGCAGCGAGGCAAATCTCGCGCGTTTCGTCGCACGCACGCTCGACAACGCGCAGGCGAGCGGTGCGAAGCAAACCTGGATCGATCTCGTCGATCACGGCGGCGGCGACGGCGGCGGCTTGGAGACCGGCGACGGAAGCTGCATGTCCATGCCCGATATCGCCAAGGCAATTGCGGACGGTGTAACGCTTCACGCGCAAGGCCATCCCGAAGACGCCGGACGGCGCGTTGACGGCGTGGTAGCGAACCAGTGCTTGATGGATACGATGGGCTTTGCCGACGCGCTCTCGCACGCCGGCGTGCACTATCTCGCCGCGAGCCCCGAGACGATGCTCGCCCCCGGCGTCCCCAGCGACGTGGCGCATGCGATCGCATCGCACGAAAACGATCCTGCCGGGATGGCAAAAGCCGTTACGAATGAGGTGATGCGCACGAAATACGATGCCGGCTCCTTGGGGAGCTTCGGTGGCGCAGCGGCCTTCGACGTACTCGATCTCGATCCGTCAAAGGTGCGGCAGGCCGAACTTTCGATCAAGCGCCTCAACGACGACGTCGCTGCAGAGGCACGCACACCCGGCGTCCGCAGCGCGGTTCGCGAGGACGCGCGGGCGATCGAAGGAATGGTGCGCTTTCCCGAAGCCACGAAGGACATGCCATGGCAGGCCGATCGTCCCGCGATCGCTTTCTACGACAGGCTGGCAAGCGACGGACGGTTGGACGCGAAGCTTCGCGAGGATGCGCGCGCGGCCGGCGACGCCGTGCGCGATCTCGTTATCGCGCATCGCGAGAGCGGCGCTTTCGAACCGTTCGGCGGTGCCGATTACAGCGATGCGGCGGGACCGACCGTTCACCTTCCCACGACGCGCGGACAGGTCGACCCGTGGGCTGCCGACGGCGTCAGCGAGACCGACAACGATTTCTATCGCAACGTCGACGAACCCGAGATGACGCGCGTCATCGCTTGAGCGCGCTCGGGCGTGGTGGTATGCTGGCGGCGTGATAGCACGTGTTCCGCTCGTCGCCAGCGATGCTGACGTCCTGCGGATTTCGGCCGAGAACCCCGGCTGGCGGATCGAGCGCGATGCGAGCGGCGCGTTGATTATGACGCCGCCGACGGGCATTGAAACGTCCAAGCGCAATGCTGCTCTGACATCGATGATACACAAATGGGCCGAGGTGAACGATTACGTCGCCTTCGATTCCAACGGCGGATTCCGCTTACCGAATAAATCCATCGTCGCTCCGGACGCAGCGCTCGTCACGAAGGAGATGTGGGCTAGTCTAAGCGCAGAACAGCGCGACGGCTTCTTTCCCGGAGCACCGGCGGTGGCCGTCGAGCTCTGTTCGCACACCGACCAGCCGCTGAGGCTGCGCGCTAAGCTCGAACGTCTGCGTCGCGCCGGGACGTCGTACGTCGTCCTCATCGATCCATATCAAGGCACGATTTGGACCGACGGCACGCCGCCGATCGCGTTTGACCTGGATTTCGCGCAACTTCTGAAGTAGCGCTCGATCATTTACGTGCGCGATCGTCTAGGGTGCTTTGCGCTGATGGAGCCAGACTTGATTCCCGTCGGGATCGTGAACGACCGAGATCCGGCAGTTCTTTAAGTCGTGCGGCTCCGTCGATTCGATCCCTCGTTGGCTTAGGCGCGCTCGGAACGCATCCAGGTCCTCAATCTCGAGCGCCAAGGATTGCGCCGTCCCCGGCTTGCCGACTTGTTCGAAGTTCCCCACGCCGAACGTCGTTCCGTCAACGTCGAACTCGACCCAAAACTCCGCCTCCAGTCCTTGCTTCTCGAGGCCCAGACCCTCTTCGTAAAACTTCACCGCGCGCGGCACGTCGGTGACGGGATACATCGTAAAAGCGATCGAGCGTACGGCCATAGTCGCCGCATTCCGGGGCGTTCGCGGTGAAACCTTCGCTCGGCGAAGCCGCAACGGCGTGCCGCGCCGCTTGAGCGCGCTGGTCCGTAGTGTTATGCTGGCGGCGCGAATGTCTACCGATAAAAAAGAGCGCAGTCGTCGAGGCGATTCTCGCGGGCGTCGCTAGCGTCGCAGCTCGACGTCCAAGGGATAGATCGGGCGGTTAATGATGCGCTCGAGCGTCCCAGCGGGTGCGTTGAGCGCGACCTCGGCAAAACGCGCGAACGCCTCGCGAGTTGCCTCGCCTTCGGCGTAACGCTCGTTACGTTCCATCTCGACTCGTCCGCTAACGGGCAGAAACCGCACGTAGCGACCGTCATCGTCTTCGCCCGCTTCGACCAAATCCGAGTCGGCGAAGATCCGCAGCGCCGCCGTGACCGTGCGATCGCGAACGCGATCGATCGCGAGGATCTCCGCGATTTCGGATTCCCCGGCGCGCAGCACAGCCGGCCCGGTCGAAGGGCGCGCGAGGTTTTTCATGCCGCGGTAGATCTCGCGCAGCACCGCCAGCGTCGGGGCGTCCAGATCGATGAGATACTCGTTGAGCGAGCGATCCTTTTTGCCGTAGAGGAGGTGGATGCTCGCGGCGGCGCCGTCGCGACCGGCGCGGCCGGCTTGCTGATTGAACTCTGCAAAGTCGAAATTCAGATGGTACAGCACGACGTTGGCAACGTCGGGCAGATCGATGCCCTCGCCGAACGCCGACGTCGCGACGATGACCCGCAGCCGCCCTTCGCGAAAGAGCCGTTCGACCTGGAGCCGATCGGCGTTGGGCATCTTCGCGTGATAGAACATTACCTCATCGCCAAACTCGCGCCGCAGCCTGCGAGCGACCGCCGTGACCTCGCTGCGCGAGTTACAGTAAACGATGCCCTTCTCGCGCTCCGCCTGCGAGCGGCCGCCGAAGAGCTCGACCAAATACCGATGTTTGTCGCGCGTTTCACGCGCGTCGACGACCGCAAGATTCTCGCGCACCGTCGGATCGACCACCCAGGCTTCGATTCGCAGGTCTTCGACGATGCGCCGGAAGGCCTCGTCCGCGGCGGTCGCGGTGAGCGCTAGTACTTGCGGATCTCCTAGCGCGCCGATAGTCGCGGATAGGCGGGCGTAGGCCGGGCGGTGGCGGGACTCGTGCAGATGGTGCGCTTCGTCGATGACGGCAAACGACGGCAGGCTCGGCCCACGTAACGCGTCGCGATGAAACTCGAGAAACTCCGGCGTCGCGAGCACAAGATCCCACTCGCCGTCGCGCAGCGCCGCAAAGAGTTCCTCTCGCTCGTTGTTCTCGATCGAACCGTTCGCCCGAAAGCAACGCAGGCCGAGCGGATCGAGCGTGCGCCGCAGGGCTTCGTACTGATCGTTTGCGAGCGCGCGCAGCGGATAGACGACGAGCGTCTTGCCGGCGCCGGCGAACGCGCGCATCGCCGCGGCGAACTGAAAGCAGAACGACTTTCCGCGTCCGGTACCGAGCACGGCGAGCGTGTTCTTTCCGGCGTCGAGGCGGTCGAGCACGGCCTGCTGCGCTTCGCGCGGCTCCGAGTCGCCGATCAATGCGCGGCGAACGCGCTCCGCGATCGAATCCGCATCGCCGTCCGGCTTTCCGCGCGCCGGCTCGGTGCGACGCGCGATCGCGCTGCCGGCTTCGCGCTCGACCAGAACGTTCACGCCGCGAAACTTCTCCTGCGCCTGTGCCGGCGCCGAAGCACCGGTGAGCGACGCGATGCGGGCTCGATAGCGCGCCCCCGCGTCGATCAGCGGCGCGATGTGCGCCGCCAGCCGCCGGTTGAAGAATCCTAGCTGAAGGTTACCGTAATGCACCGCGATCGCGTTGGGATCGTGGGGATTGTCGGGCTGGCGGAATAACTCGAGCGGCGCACCGGCACGCAAGCCGGCGATGACATCTTGCCGTCCTTCGAACGAAACGCCGGCAATCTTGGTGTGGAAGTGCCAGGCGTCGGCGATCGTCGAGTACTGATCGCGCAGATACTCGTCGCTGTTTGCGAACGCACGCTCGACAAATGCGTTCACGGCATCGTCTGGCGCGTTCGCGAGAGTTTGCGGCTGCGGCGTTGTCGAAGAAAGACCTAAGAAGGCCGCTTCGAAGGCGGCCTCCGAGGACGTGGGCGGCGGCAGTCCCTTAGCGGGTGCCTTCTTCGCGACGCTCAACCAGGCTCTCTGTCGAAGGGAGGTCGTCGAGGTTGAGCGCGATTTCTTCGTGGCCCTGCTCCATCGCCGCGTCGTGTAAGCCGGCTTGCTGCGCGTCGAGCGGATCGATCGACTCTTCTTCGCCTGCGTAGGGCTCCTCGACGGCAACGCCGCTCTGCGCGTCGTCGCGCTTCTTGCGATAACGCTGCGGCGCCACCGGGCCGGTGGTGCGCGCGGCCTTCGCCTTTGCGCGACGCTCGCGACGGGCCGCGACGATGTCTTCGCGCGCCACGCCACCGCGGCTCTGCAGGGCAGTCGATTCCGAGCGCGAGCGCGACGTCACGGTACGATCGGCCCCTAGACCGGCACGGCGACGCTTTGCCGCTGCTTCGAGCTGGCGCTTACGGAAGACCAGCACGAGCGGCGCCGAGAAAAAGATCGAATGGTAGCCGCCCGAGACGATGCCGACCAGCAGCGCGAACGCGAAGTTCTTCAGGCTGGCGCCGCCCAGCGCAAGCAGCGCAACCAGCGTAATGACCACCGTCGCCAGCGTATTGAACGAGCGCGTCATCGTCTGCTTGATCGATTCGTTGACGATCGTGTCGTAGGCCGCACCGGCCATCAACTTGGTGTTCTCGCGGATCCGATCGAGAATTACGATCGTATCCATGACCGAGTAGCCGATGACGGTGAGCACCGCCGCCAGAAACGCGTCGTCGGCGCGCCGGTCGGCGAGCGCGTAGATGCCGATCATCATGGCCGCGTCGCGGACCAGCGCGATGACCGTCACCAAGCCAAAGATGTAGTTCCAGCCGAACCGGAATGCGATGTAGATAAACTGGATGCTCAACGCGATGACCAGCGCCCAGAGCGCTTTGGTCAAATACTCGCGGCCTAGCGACGGGCCGACGGCGGTGATTTGCGAGCTGGCGCGGTCGACCGGCGCGACCGAGTTGAGCGCGTTCCAGATCGGCGCCGAGTCGTTGGCGAACGCGGTCTGGGTTTGAATGACGAAGCCTTTGCCGTCGGTGCCGGCGGTGGTGACCGACTCCTCGGTCATGCCGAGCCCCGAGAGCGCCTGTTTTACTTTGTCGGCGGTGGTTGGCTGCGTGAACTTCACCGTGATGTCGGTGCCGCCGGTGAACGAAAGGCCGAGGCGCAGCATTCGGTTTGCGTGGAAGCCGTTGCCGCCGGCGAACCCGTGATAAATCATCGCGCCAAAACCGATGGCGATGATCAGCGACGAGATCGTCGAGACGGTCTTGAACCAGCCGACAATATTCCAATTCAGCCGTCTAAAAAGCATTGGCTACGTCTCCGCCGTTGCGGACTTCGCGAAGATTCCGAGCTCCGAACGCTTGACGCCGTAGAACTCGGGCGCAGTCAAGATATCGTTGTCGACCAGCACGTCAACGAGGAAGCGCGTGATGAAGACCGCGGTGACCAGCGAGACGACGGTGCCCCAGAAGAGCGTGAACGCGAAACCCTTCACCGTGCCGGTGCCGAGCATATAGAGCACGCCGGCGCCGACGATCGTGGTGAAGTGGCTGTCGAAGACGGCGGAGAAGGCGCGCTGGAATCCGACCCGCACCGCGGCGCGCATCGTCTTGCCGTTCCACAGCTCTTCCTTGATGCGCTCGAAAATCAGAACGTTCGCGTCGACCGCCATACCGATCGAGAGCACGAAGCCCGCGATGCCGGGAAGCGTCAGCGTCGCGTGCGAGAGCGCCAAGATCGCCATCATCGCGAGCACGTAAACCGCGAGCGCGATGTCGGCGAGGAGACCGGGCAGACGATAAACCGCGATCATGAAGATCAGGACCAAGCCCAGCCCGAGCGCGGCCGCCCGCATGGATTGAATGAGGTCGATCTTGCCGAGCGTCGGCCCGATCGTTTCCTTCTCGATGATGCTGATGCTGACGGGGAGGGCGCCGGCGTTGAGCTCGTTGGCGAGCGTAACGGTCATTTCTTCCGTGAAGGTGCCGGTGATCTGTCCGCTGTCGTAGATCGGGCTCTGGATGATCGGCGCCGAGAGATAGCGATGGTCGAGGAAAATACCCAGCGGCTTCTGGAGATTGGCCGTAGTAAGCCTACCGAACTTGGCGGGATCCTTGGTCTGAAAAAGGATGTTGGGCCGACCGGCTTGATCGTAACCCGCCTGTGCCGCCTTGAGCTCGCTGCCCGAGTAGACCACCTTACCGCTCTTTTCGTAGGCCGTCTTCGATACGTAGAGCTCGGCCGCAGCGCGGTCCTTAGCCGAGAGATTCGGCTGCTGCAGCATCGCGACGTACGATTCGGCCTTCTGCATGACGTCGAACGGCACGATCTTGTACTCGAGCACCGCGGCCTCTTTGAGGAGCTTTTCGGCTTGATCGGGATCCTTCACGTTGGGAAGCTCAACCAGGATGCGATCGGACCCGACGTTGCTGATCGAGGGTTCCGCGACGCCCAAACCGTTGATGCGGCGATCGATCACCTCACGCGTCTGCGCCTGCACCTGTGGGGTGATCTGCGGCACTGAGGCGGTCGGTGAAAGCTGAAGCAAGAGCCGCGCACCGCCCTGCAGATCGAGTCCGAGATGAATCGTCTTCTGCACGGGGATCACGGCCCACAACGAAATCGCACAAACGGCGAGAATGACCAGCGCCTTGAACGGCGCCTTGAGCGTCTTCCAGTTCATTGGGGCCGGTGGAGCTTAGCTTTCCGCGGGCGCCGGGCCTGCCGCCGCCCAGAGGCGGCGCCCGGTCGCGAGCAGCCCCAGGATCGCCGCCGCGGCCACGACGCTCCAGGTTACGCCTTGGTCCACCCGCCCGTAGACGAAGCCCCCGGCGGCGAACAAGGCGCCGTAGACGGACGCCAAGCCAAGCACCCAGCCCAGCAATGCTAGCGGGATCGAATCGGGCGAGGCCGGCAACGCGCAGGCGTCTCGAACGCGCGCCCAACCCGGCCCGGCAGGCCGTACCTTGGCGTAAAACTCGGCGAGCACGCTCATCTCGACCGGCGGCGTCAAGTAGGTGACGGCAACCCAGACGATCGTCGTCACGCCGATCGTCGTCAGGAGCGCGACGGTCGTATCGGCGGCGTGACCGAGCCTTGCGGACGCGAAGAACGAGAGCGCGACGACGAACGACGCGAGCATCGCGGCGACCTCGCTCCAGGCATTGATCCGCCACCAGAACCAGCGCAGTAAGTAGATCAGCCCGGTACCGGCGCCGATCGAGAGCAAGAGATTGAACGCGTTGTGGGCGTTATCGAGCGCGAACGTGAAGAGCACGCCGAGCAGCATCAGCAGCGCCGTGACGATGCGCCCCGCGAAGACGAGTTCGCGCTGCGACGAGCCCGGGCGAATGAAGCGCTGGTAGAAATCGTGGACGAGATACGACGTGCCCCAGTTGAGGTGCGTCTCGATCGTCGAGCGATACGCCGCGAAAATCCCCGCGACCATAAAACCGGCAAAGCCCGCCGGCAAGTAGACGAGCATCGCGGGATAAGCGATGTCGTTGCCGATCAGCCCCGGCGCGACCCCCGGAAAGCGCAACTGGATGTCGTGCAGCGAAGGATAGACGATCGTCGAGGCGAGCGCGACGATGATCCAGGGCCAGGGCCGCAGCGCGTAGTGCATCACCTGAAACATAAAGGTACCGAAGAGCGCGTCGGATTCGGTGCGCGCCGCGAGCATGCGCTGCGCGACATAGCTTCCGCCGCCCGGCTCGGCGCCCGGATACCAGACCGACCACCACAAGACCGTGAGCGGGATCACGAAAACGCCGAGCGCGGTGTGCCAGTCTTTAAAATTGGGCAGAAGTGAGAGCGCGCCGGCGCCGCTATGCTTGAAATGCGCGATCAGTCCGTGCAAACCGCCGACGCCGGGCGCGTGGACCGCGAAGTAGGCGGCCGCGAACGCCGAGCTCATCGTGATGCAAAACTGAATCAGGTCGGTGACCATCACGCCCCAGAGACCCGCGGTCGCGGCAAAGATGATCGGGACGACGACCGAGATCGCGAGCGTCTCGGCGCGCGGCCAGCCGAAGAGCACGCCGGCGATCTTCACCAGCGCCAGGTTGACCGTTGCGATGATCCAGCAGTTGAAGAACAGACCGAGATAGATCGCGCGGAATCCGCGCACGAACGATGCGGCGCGACCGGCGTAACGCAACTCGTAGAACTCGAGGTCGGTCAGCACGCGCGAACGGCGCCAGAGCCGCGCGTAAAAGAAGACCGTTGCCATGCCGGTGAGCAAGAACGACCACCAGATCCAATTTTCCGCGACGCCGCCGTCGCGCACCAAATTCGTTACGAGATTTGGCGTGTCGGTCGAGAAGGTCGTCGCGACGAGCGAAATGCCGATCAGCCACCATGGCGCCTGACGCCCCGCCGCGAAAAACTCCGTAATATTCTTGCCGGCGCGTCGCGCCAGCACGATCGCCGGCACGAAACTCACGCCCAAAGAAACGACGACGATGATCCAGTCGAGCGTCGTCAGATGCATGAGGCAACGGCCTTCGGTTCTTCGTCATCGAGAACCTCGGCCGGCGCCAGCGTCACCTCGTTGGGGAGCTCGCCGTACGCGTAAACGCTCACGCGAATTCCCGAGCGCAGCAAGAAATCGGCAAGTGCCGGGCGCAGCGCGGAGGTGCACACCACCGCCGCACGTTCGCGCGCTATCCTGCCGGCGTACTCCTCAATGCGCGCCCGTAGCGCCAGCGCCGTTGCAGGCTCGAGCCCTTCGTTTCCGTACCGGCACCAGGCCGCGGCGAGTCTTCGCTCAAAATCGGGTTCGAAGATTGCCGGTTCCAACTTCGCAACACCGCGCCGCCGCAAGAGATCGGGAACGATCGCACGCCTCGCCGCTTCGGCGAGTTCCTGCGGGTCGCGCGTGTTCGCTTCCAGCATCCCTTCCAGTACTGCGATCGGGTCGCGCGGCCAGGCTCCTTCGCGCAACAGCAAGCTGAAAGCGCGGTGCAGCGCTCCGAAGGGCAATGCGTCACCGCCGACTTCCTTGACCAAGGCCGGCACGACCGCGCGCAAGTGTTCGAGCAGCGATTGCAGCTCCTGGCGTCCGACCAACTCCGCCGCGTTCGTGCGCGCGATCTCGGCGAGATGCGATCCGAGCACCGAGATAGGGTCGAAGACCAGCGCGCCCGCATTGAGCGCGCGCTCGCGCTCCTCCGCTTCGATCCACGCCGCGGGCAGACCGTAGACCGGCTCGCGCTCGATACGGGCGCGCAAGCGCGCGAGCACGGCCTCGTCCGCAACCGCCAGCAGCCGCGCGAGATCGAGCCGGCCCGTTCCCGCCACGCGATCTCGCACACGGATGCCGTAGGTGCGCGGATCCCGGGTGAGGTCGTCGCGCAGTCTGACCCCCGGAAGAACGACGCCGAT
Source organism: Vulcanimicrobiota bacterium (assembly GCA_963748875.1). Taxonomy (GTDB): domain Bacteria; phylum Vulcanimicrobiota; class Vulcanimicrobiia; order Vulcanimicrobiales; family Vulcanimicrobiaceae; genus Cybelea. Next base: position 1,592,668 of record CAVVKC010000001.1, on the reverse strand, counting down.
GTCGGCGGCCAGCGCGCGCCGGACTTCACCAATCCGGTTGAGCAATGCGTCGGCGAGCGGAAATTGTGCGAGATCGGCTCCGATCTCGATTGAGACGGCGTCCACGCCGACTAGGCCGAGGGCCAGTTCGGGGCGCCGCATCGCGTTGCGTTTGATCCGGTCGCGTGCCTCTGCGGCCTCCACTTCGCGCCGGTTGCGCTGGCGCTGGGCCGCGTGCGCCAGAACAAATGCGCCTGTTCCCAGGATTGCAAAGAGCGCTCTTGGCAATGCAGGGACGAGTGCCAGCGCGAGCAGCAAAGCGCCGGCATTGCGCAATGCATCGGGACGCGCACAGAGCTGCGCGGCGAGATCTGCCCCAAGCGCGCCGTCGGAGGCCACGCGCGTTACCATCATGCCCATCGCAGTTGAAATTAAAAACGCCGGAAGGGTGGTTACGAGCGCGTTGCCGATCGAGAGCAGCGCAAACGTATTGAGCGCGTCGAGCGGCGGCAGCCCGTGATATGCTACGCCGACCACGACGCCGCCGGTGAGATTCAGCGCAACGATGACGAGCGCTGCGACCGCATCGCCTTTAACGAACTTTCCAGCGCCGTCCATCGCGCCGTAGAAGTCGGCCTCGCGCTGCACAACGTCGCGTTTGCGCCGAGCGCCATCCGGGTCGAGGACCCCCGCGTGCACGTCCGCGTCGATCGCCATCTGTTTCCCCGGCATGGCATCGAGCGTGAAGCGTGCCGCAACCTCGGCAACGCGCTGCGAACCGCTCGCGATGACGACGAACTGAATCGTCACCAAGATCGTGAAGACGATCAGGCCGACGACCAAATTTCCGTGAACGACGAACTCGCCGAAAGCGGGAATAATTGCACCCACGGCGCCTGGGGTCGCCCCCGCGGTGAGAATCAACCGGGTCGCCGAAACGTCGAGTGAGAGGCGAAACAGGGTTGCAACCAGCAGCGCGGGCGCGAAGGCCGAAAACTCCAAGGGATCTTCGACGGTCACCGAGAGCAACAGGATCAGCGCGGACCCAAAGACGTTGATGCCGAGCAGTACGTCGAGCAGCCACGGCGGCAGCGGTACGATGAGAATCCCGACGACCGTCAACAGGAGCGCGGCGAACGCGTAAACGGCCCGCTTCGACGACCGCTCCATCGGGCTAACCGATCTCGTTGGCGCGGAGCAACGCAGCGACGATTTCTGCAACGGCGACGTAATGAACGTGCGGAATCGGCTCGCCGATGCGTCCGTCGCGATAGAGAGCGCGGGCCAGCCAAACGTTTTCGACGATCGGAATCCGATAGCTCGCAGCGATAGCGCGTACGCGCGCCGCGGCCGTATCGACGGCGCGAACGAGCACGCGCGGCACGGGCACCTGCGGCGGCCGGTACTCCAACGCCACCGCGACGTGCTGCGGATTCGCAACCACGAACGCCGCGTCCTTGAGGCGGCGAACTCCGCCGCGCAGTAACGCCCGGTGCAGCGCACGGCGCCGCCCGCGCGCGGCAGCATCTCCTTCCTCTTCCTTAACCTCGCGCTTACGCTCGTCGAAGCTCATCCGCAGTTTGCGCAGCCAAATCTTGCGCGCCGCTGCGTACTCGGCAATCGCAAAGCAGAAACCAACCGCGCAAGCAGCGACGCAGACTTCGCGCGCCGCCATCCATGCCGCGGCGGCAACTTGGGGCAGCGCAGCCGAACCCAGCATCGCAGAGGCGGCCAGGCCAACGAACGGCGCCATCGCCATCACCGCGCATCCAAATGCCAGGGAGGCGCGCAGCGAGTGCGCGAGCGTTTCGCGTGAGAGAATGCGCTTGATTCCCTCGAGCGGATTGATGCGCTCGAGCTTTGCAGAAATCGCGAACGCTACAACCCCGTTCTGAACGAGATTGCCAAGCGCACCGGCGCAGGCCGCCGCACCGGCCGGGAGCAGGGCGACCGCCACAACCGCCACCGGCGGCGCCGCATGCTGCGATCCCGCGACGGCCAGCGCATCGCAGGCAACGGCTCCGAAGAGCGGCGCGATTGCGAGCGTCGTCACTCCCCCGGCCGCGAACGAAAGATTTGCCGCCAACTCGCTCGAGCGTGCGACGTTACCCTCACGTCGCGCCTTCGCGATGCGGTGCGGCGTCGCCTCAAAGGGCTTTTCGGAGACGTCGCTCACCGGCTCCTAAGGTTTGGGGACCGCGAGCAGTGGTGCCGGAGCATGTTCTGAAACAACCGGCATCGCGATGAGCGTCGCCACAAGCGCGGCGGCGAACGCAAGCGGAAAAGCCAGCGTGAAGCTGCCGAAGCGCGGGATTACGCGCGAAAGCGCTCCCACCGCGATCTGCACGACAAACGCGCAGGCGACTGCCGGAGCGGCGACTTGCAGCGCCGTTACAACGATCGTTGCGGCAAAGGTCGCGGCCCAGTTGCTCCATCCGTGCGCGTGCAACGGCGAGTCGACGGGAATGCGTGAGAAGCTTTGCGCGAAGCCGAGCAGAACGAGCCGATCGGCACCGGAGAGAAAGAAAGCGCCGGTAAAGCCAAGCGACCAAACGCGCCCGAATCCGCTCGGCGCAACGAGTTGCAGGCTCGGTGCGATCGCCTTCACGCCGACGTAATCGTCGACGACTCTGCCGCCTGCGTAGGCGCCGTCATAGACCAGCGATGCCGTCATACCGATCGCGCTTCCGACGCCGAATTCGACCAGCAGCGCGATCGCGAACTCGATTCCGGTCGGATCCCGCGACGTTCCATTGCGGCCTTGGACGAGAGCACATGTAAGCGCGGCCGCCAAGCCCGCTCGAAGCGATGCGGGCACGCTCGGATGCGAGAACCCGGGTGCGCGAAAGACGAAGCCGGCACAACGAGCAAAGACGAGCAGGCCGCTTACCATCCGGCATCGAGCGAAGGAATCGCTGCGACGGCGCGATCGAAGAGCGCGGCGAGCAGATGCATAGCGGGGTCGCCGAATATCGCCGCCATCAGCCCGACGGCGAGAATCTTCGGCAGTAGGGTGAGGGTCTGTTCCTGGATCTGCGTCGCGGCTTGGACGACCGCGATCGCAGTACCGACGAGAGCTGCGATGCCGAGCACCGGCAGGGCGATGGTGGCCGTCGTGATCAGCGCGTCGTGCAGCAAACCGTCGAGGGCGTCCACGCCTCAACGGTAGCGATCCGCGGTTACGCGGAGTTTACCGGATTGTTGTTGGGCTGGGAGTTTGAAAGGCCGGACGCCACGCGCTCGCGGCCAGCAGCGACGAGACGATCGCGCGCGTTGCGGGCGAGCGATTCAAGGTGTAAAAATGAATGCCCGGAGCGCCGGCTTGCAGCAAACCGAGGGCCTGCATCGAGGCATAGGCGACTCCCAGATCTTCGACGGCATTGACGTCGTCTTTGCGCGCCTCCATCTCGACTCGCAACTTGGGCGGAATGCTCGCGCCGCAGATTGCGACGAACCGTTGGATCTGCGTGAAGTTCGTGATCGGCATCAGGCCCGGAAGAATCGGAAGCTCGACGCCGGCGGCCCGGGCACGCCGTTCGAATTTAAAGAAGTTTGCGTTATCGAAGAAGAGCTGCGACACCAGAAAGTCGGCGCCGGCTTCGGCTTTCAGTCTCAAGCTGCGCAGATCGTCCTCGAACGATGGTGCTTCCGGGTGTTTCTCGGGATAGCACGCCGCACCGATGCAGAATCCGTAGTTCCGCCGAAGCATGCCGATCAGCTCGTTGGCGTGCGCGAAACCGCCCGCCGTCGGCGTGAACTGTACGCCGGCGGGAGGATCGCCGCGCAATGCAAGGACGTTCTCGATGCCGGCACGCGCTAGATCGTCGAATAACGTTCGCAGCTCGGCGCGGTCGGCGCCTATACACGTGACGTGCGCGACGACCGTCAGGCCGATTCGCTGCTGTATCTCCTTTGCGAGCTCGACAGTGCGCGCCCGGGTCGAGCCGCCGGCGCCGTAGGTTATCGAGACGAAGGCCGGTCGCAGCGGCTGCAGTGCCTCGATGGTCGCAAAAAGACGGCGCGAGCCCTCGTCATCCTTCGGAGGAAAGAACTCGAATGAGAAAAACGGCCGTTGAGTCGCAAGCGCGGCGTCGATGCGCACGGGGTCATCCTTATCGGAAGCTTCCGGCAACGCCTCCGCAGAGCATCGCCCAGCCGTCCACCATGACGAAGAGCAAGAGCTTAACCGGCAAGGAGACGACGGGTGGGCTCAACATCATCATTCCGAGGCCCATCAGCATGGCCGCTACCGCCAAATCGATGGCAACGAAGGGCAGATACAGCGCGAAGCCGATCGCAAAGGCGCTGCGGAGTTCGCCGACCACGAAGGCCGGCACGACGACCGTTATCGGTGCCTGACGCGCGGGTTCGGGACGCCGGCGTGCGATACGTTCGAAAACCGCGACGTCGGCTGCCCGCGTCTGCCGCAGCATGAAGGAACGCAACGGCACGATCGCTCGCGTAATCGCTTGCGACGGCGCGATCGCGCCTCGCGCGTATGGCTGCACGGCATCGCGGTCAATTCGCTGCGCCGTCGGAGCCATGACGACCATCGTTAGGACGAGCGCGAGCCCGGTGAGCACGGCGTTGGGGGGAAGAGCCGAGGCGCCGATTGCGGATCGAACCAGCGAGAGCACGACGACGATCCGCACGAACGACCTGCACATGACCAGAAGCAGCGGCACTAGCGAGAGCAGCGTCAACGCCACCAGCACGTCAAGCGGCATCGTTGCGTGCCTTGCCGTAGCGTCGAGAATGGCCTGCGAGGTCATCAGAGCGCAAGCAGCTCGGTGATGCGCAGCGCGAAGCTTTCGTCGATCGCCACGATTTCGCCGCGTGCGATCGGCCTATCGTTCGCGAGCAAATCCACCGGATGACTGACGGCGCGATCCAACTCGACGATCGAACCCGTACCCAGCTTCAAAATCTCGGCGACCGACATCTTAGCGCTGCCCAACTCGACGGTGAGGTGGAGCGGCACATGCAGAAGCAAGCCGATGTTTTCGCTCACATCACCGCGCGCATCGCATTTACGGAGAATGCGAAGCGTCCGTTGCGGATGCCGCACGTGCCGCGAGCGACGCTTCGTCCCGCCACGCTCATAGTGCAGCGGTGAAGCTCGGACGGGTCTATCGGGACGATTGCCCCGCCAGCCAGACGCGCGACCGCGGCGGCTTCGGCCTTCCCTAACTCGAGCGAGACGACCGCCGCGACTTTTACTGCGGCCAAGTGCCCGGCCTCGAAAGCGCCGCGCGCCTCCGGCAACGGATCGCGCGAAAGAGCGATGCCGATCCGAGATACGACCGGCTCTTCGATCGAGAGTTCGAAATAGGTAACGAATCCCCGGATCTCGGCCACGCGTTCGACGAAGCGGCCTTCCGGCGTACCGCAAACAACGGCCAGGTTTCCCGCCACCGCGTTGACCGCCCGATCCAGAAGATCGCATTCGATCGGGGAGAGCGCGCGGTCCAGACCGGCTACGCGAGATTCTCCGAAAAGCGCTGCGGCCAGCGCGACCGCGTCGGGCGTTCGCAGCACGATCGCAGCGTCGGTTACGTTGCCGCGAAGACGGTAAAGGAGCGCTTCGCGCAGTAAAATCGGCCAGGCTTGCGGTGTTGGAATCGAAGGCGCCAAGAGGCGAAGCGCGACCGCTTCGCCCAGTAGCGAGCCCAGCGTCTCGCGGACGCCGTTTGCGACCACACACGCCGCGCCGATCGGCAATGAGGAACGCGCTTCAAAGCGGACTTGCCGCAATCGCTTTGCCCCGGTCGTCACGGTTCGATCTTCGAATGCATCTGAAAAACTTAGCCATCTCACTTCAGAAGATCCATCGTCGTCTTGCCCACATGAGCCTTAGCGGTCTCGGCCGCCCGCAGCGCATCGAAGGCCAGATAGGCGTCTTTGAGACGGATCAGACTCTCGTCCACGTCAATGCGACTGCGCTCGCGATGCATCGGCAAGAGCGATGCAAACGTTCCGTCGGCCGGCAAGCCGCTGGCCGGAATGACGCCCGCGGGCGGAACGCAATACGTTCCGTCGTTCGTCTCGAGTTTCGTTCCAGCCGGAAATCGAACGAGAGCGATGCGGCCGACGACGACGCGTTGCGGCTCCTTTGTGCCGCTGCGCGGATCTACCACCTCGCGCCCGTAAACGAGACTCCCGTCGCGCTCGATGTGAAGGTCGCGAATTCTTCCCAGCGCGTCATCAACGCGATCGATCGTCAGTTCGCCAAGCGCGCCGCCCGGCGCGCGCGTCCCGAGGATGGCCCGGCCGCCCGCGTCGGTCAATTTGCCGGCATGGATGGTGAAAGCGCCGTCGCGCGTATAGCTTCTTCGGCCTTCATCGTCGTTCGTCTCAAAGTAGGCGCCGTCCGGAGCAACGACCGCGAGCGGGTCTACGGTAACGTCCGAAGAGGTTCCGGGCGTCGCGACGTCGTCGTGTTGTGGAACGGCCCCGGGCGTGAACGCTCGACGCACGTCGGCGGTGCGTTCGGCGATGTGGTCGAGCGCAGCGCTCAGGCTCGAACTTAGAAACATTCGCAGCCTCCTGCCGGTTCGATGCGCAAGCCGCGCGCCGCTAGCGCGCAACGTGCCTGCGCCAAAGCGCGGCCGACCACGCTCCGCAGCTCCGGCCGGCAGAGCGCCAGCAGCATAGTCCGCTTTCCCTTCGTTTGAAGGATGACCACGACACGCGCCGTTCCGCGGCCCATCGAGAACGTCGCACGTTTCGGGTGAGCGTTCGAACCGGCGAACGCGCGCTCGATCCGCTCTGCCAGGAGCGTACGCGCCGCACGGTAGCGCAAGGCGTTATTCCATGACTCGCCGCCCGAAACGATGCGGCGTTGCGGTCGTTGCGCCCCGGCGCGAGGCCGGTCGCACTGCTGGGAGCGCAAAGCCTGGGCTGGCGCCGGCGACGTCGAGCGGTCGGCAAGAGTTTGGGCACGGTCCACGTGCGTTCGAATGACAAGGGGCGGCGGCGCTTGCAGCCCAAGTCGCAATGCCGAGTACCAGGCCTGCGAAAGCGCGCGTGGGTCAATCGCTGCGACGGGTGCCGCGAGAATGCTGACTTCGAGCTGCGCGGTCATCATCGGACGATCATCGCAGCAACCTTTGATCGGTCGCTCATCGCAACGTTTCCGGCTTGAGAACGGCGGCTGTTTGTTTCGAGCGCAGCGCGCGGTAGCGCGACAAAACGTTGCGGACGTAGTTTTGAGTCTCGGCGTACGGAGGGACGCCGCCGTAGCGTTCGACGGCGCCCGCTCCCGCGTTATACGCCGCCACCGCCAGCTCGACGCCGCCGAACCGGTCGAGCAGGGCGCGCAAATAGCGGGTGCCGGCGCGGACGTTTTGCGCGGGATCGTACGGATCGAGAACGCCAAGGCTCGCGGAGGTCTCAGGCATCAGTTGCATCAAACCGCGGGCACCCGCTCGCGACGTGGCGTTCGGATTGAATCCCGACTCGTTTGCGATAATCGCCTCAATTAGCTCGGGATCGACGCCCGAGGCCCGCGCGTTCGCGCGAACGTAGCGATCGATCGCGGCGCGCGAAACCGCTGGGGTCGCTGCAACGGCGGCGCCGAACGCCGTCGCGTCGAAACTTGGACCCGCCGCGATTTCATCAATGCGCCGCATGACGGTGGCGAATTCGCTAACGATCTTCATCAACGTCATCTAAAAGGGCCGCGAGGCCAGCCAGCTCTGCGAGCGTCGCATCGCACGCCGACGCAGTCCCTCCCTGGCGAAGGAACGTCTCAATGCGATTCTCGTTGACGATTGCCGCCCGCGCGGTGCGGTCGGCCGGCTCGATGCCGAGCGAACGCGCGTCTTCGATGCGCTCGAGCAACGCCAGCGCTCGCCGAACTCGACGCGCGGCGCGCAGATGAGATGCATTCGCGACCGCGTCCATCGTGCGACTCGCGCTTGCCGGCACGTCGACAGCCGGGAATCGTCCCGCCGCGGCCAGCCGTGGTGAAAGGGCGACGTGGCCGTCGAGCAGGGATCGCGCCGCTTCGCTGACCGGATCGCGGTCATCCCCGTCGTTGATCACGGTCGCGATCAGCGTGATGGAACCACGCGCGGTCGCGCCCGCGACTTCCACGAGTCGCGCCATTTGAGCGAAGACGCTCGGGGGAAAGCCGCCGCGCCCGGCACTCTCGCCGGCTGCGATTGCAATCTCTCGCAACGCTCCCGAGAAGCGGGCCAGGCTGTCGATGACGAGCAACACGTGCAAGCCGCGTTCGCGCAGCACACCCGCTTGTGCCGCTGCGACGTGCGCGGCCAAAACGCGTTCCTGGGGCGGTCGATCGCTGGTGGCGCAGACGACGGTCATCCAGTCGTGGCGCCGTTCTATCCAACGCTGCGCTTCGCGCCCACGTTCTCCGACGAGGGCGACGACGACCGCGTCGGCGGCGCAACCCGCAACGGTCGACTCGATCAGCGTCGTCTTGCCGGCGCCGGGCGCGCCGAAGATTCCGATCCGCGCGCCCCGGCCGATCGTGAGCAGACCGTCAATAACGCGAATGCCGGTCCAAAGCGGAGTCTCAAGCGGCACGCGAGCATCGGGGCGCGGCGAACGCAGCTCTACCCGCGCCATGCGGCCGCGCAGCAGCGGTCCCCGGTCGAGCGGCACGCCGCGTGCGTCGATCGCCCGACCGAACGCGCAGGTTCCGAGCGGGCGCGTCGTCGCCCCGGTCAGGCCGCCCATGCGGCCAGTGCGGCATCGAGCCGAGCATCCAGCGTGAGATCGATCGTACCCCATTGCAACTCGATGCGAATGTCGCCCGGCACCAGCGAGTCGTCGGCGATGCGCTCGATCGGTACCGCCCCGAGCGCGGCGCAGTCCTGCGGATGAACGCGAACCGAAATGATGCGCTCGCCGGCGAAACGATCGAGAGCGGTCGCAACGATGGCCGCAACATCAGCGCCGCCCAGCCGCAGCTCGCGCGCCAGCACTTCACTCGCGATCGCGCGCAACAGCTCTTGGAGAGCGGCGTCGAGCGCATCGGCGAGCGCGGCGCGAAAACGGCGCGACGCGCGGATCGCCTCTTCATGTTCCGGCGGATCGAGCGCGATCGCCGGCGGCGGCGATTCCGCCGGCGACGCCGGTTCACTCGCCGGCTCGCTGAGTGCAGGTCGAAGGAAGAGCGCGAGCGGAACGAACTCGTCAGACATGGCGACGCAGCAGCTCGTGGGCGTCCGGGATCAACGATGAGTGACGGCGCTGCATGCGGTCGACGATCGCCTCGCGCTCGTGGGGTGGATAGAGCTCCAAGACCGCGGTAGCCGTTGCGGCAGGAAGCGCGCTGATAATCGCGGCCGCCGCGTGGGGAGGCTCCCGTTCGAGCATGCTGCGGACTCGCGCCGGCGGAAAACCCGAGGCCGCTTTCGAGGTGCGTTCAACGACAGCGCGCTCGACGAGCGTCTGCGCCAGCGATGCGAACGCCGGCGCCGCGACGCGCACGCAGGCCACCAATCCGATCGCCAGAACGAGCGCCGGTGCCAGCGGCACGATCGCGCCGTACAGCAGCCACCATACATCCTTCTTCGCTACCAGCTCGCGATGAAAGTCGAGCGCCTCGACCGCCAGCGTGTCGCCGCGGCGGGCGTCGTAACCGAGCGTCGCACCGGCGAGCTCGCGAACTTTCGCAAGATCGAGCGCGCGATCTTGATCCACAAAGACGGCGGTCGAAAGACGCTTGAGCACGCCGGCCGGAACGAGTGCGAGCGATTCGCGCGTCTCGCTGCCGCGGTCTTCCCTCGCTTCCAGCCCTCGATAACGTTTGCCGCCGCCATCGTAGCTCTCGTTGTGCTGCGCGCGCACGATCGGCGCTACGCCGACCGGCGCGCGGCGCACGACCCGCTCTGAGGTTCGCGCGGCATCGTACTCCGCGCGAACGCGGACGATCGCCGCGCCGGTGCCGAAAGCCGAATCGAGTGCGGATTGCAGCGAATGCTGCAAGTCGGAGGCTTCGTCGCCTTCCGCTGCGTCGTCTCCGAGCGCGACGCCGCGATCGTCGAGAATCGTCACGCGGGCCGGTTCCAGCTCGGGTACGCTCGCCGCAACGAACGCACGGATGCCGGCGACGGCTTCCCGCGAGAGCCGGGCGCCGGCGCGCAGCGCAAGCCGCACCGAAGCGCTGGCGTCGTGCGTTGATTCATCGGCGAACTCCGGAGCCTTCGCGGGCGCTACGATGACCCGCGCGTCGTCCACGCCGTCAATGCCACGTAATCCGGCTTCGATATCGCCCGAGAGTCCGGCCCGAGTCTGCGCCTCGATGACGGCCTGCGGCGTCAGCACGCCGATATTCGTCAGCGCCTCGCCGGTACTGACGAGATGGGGATGCGGCACGCCGGCGAGTGAGAGCCGCAACAAGAGATCGCTGCGGCGCACGGCGTCCACCACGACGTTCTCGCTCGTCGGTGTAAATGGGACGCGCCAGGCGGCCAGACGTTCTTCGACCTCCCCGATTTGATCGGGATGGAGCGGCGCCGCAAAGAGCGGCGTGCGCACCGGATGTGCGACGATCGCCGCGACGATGGCCAATGCGAGCGCTCCCAGCGCGGATGCGGCGACGACAAGCCGCATCGCTTTCGGCATGGCTCCCCACCTGACGAACAGTTGTGCCGCCGATTGCACCATGACGAACCTACACTTGCATGTTCAGAATTGATTGCACGGCTTGTGCGACGCGCTGGGCGGTCGCGGTCGCGACCGAGAGTGCGACGTCGGCTTGCGCGCGTTCGTAGATCGCGTCGTGCAGCGTTCCTCTGCCGTACGCAAAATTGTCTTCCGCGCTCGAGGCGCCGCTCAAAGCGTCGCCCAGGGCGTCGAGCGCCTGTGAAAATCCGAAGCTGTCGCCGGTGCGGTCCGGTGGTGCCGGCGCATCGGGTAGAAGTGGTTCGACTCTCACAGCCGCTCCAGATCGATCGTCTTCTCGGCGAGCCTCTTGCCGGTTTCGAAAATAGACGCGTCGGACTCGTACGCTCGCGAAGCATTCATCACGGCGATCATCTCGGTGAGAATATCAACGTTGGTTCCCAGCTCGCTGCGCGTGCCGGCGAACTCGACGCGCGCCTCGCCTCCGTCGGAGTCAACGATTCGAAAGACTGGAATCAATCGTGCGTACTCGCCGTTGGGGCCGGCCGCCTCGGCGGCGGCAACGTTACGGGCCGCGACGTCGAGCGCCGCACGCTGCGCGTCCATTCCTCCCGCGGCCGAATCGAGCAAATCGATCTTCACTTTGTCACCGCCTTGATCTCCTCGAGCCGCGCCCGCTCGGCCGCGAGCAGCACCTCGGTAAAGATCGCCCCCTGTGCGGTCCGCGCCATCGCCGCATCGGCTGAGCGACCGGCTTCTCCACCAGAATTTGCGCGAGCGACCGCGGCTTGCGCTTCATGCAAACGGCTCTCAGCGCTGGAGAAAGCGTCTCGCAAAGACTCGCCGACGTCGAACATAAGGAGACTCTACCAAGGCTCTGTGACCGGCAGACTTACCGAGCGTGGACGAGATGTGACGGTGAGAGTGTGGTGAGGATCGAGTTAGCAGGCGCTGATTGCCGGGTAAGAATCCTGTGAAACCGCTAGCAAGCGCCCCTCGCAAGCCGGCTTGAGTCGGCTATAATGGTCTCCGGAAAAGGAGGAACAGTGAACATCACCAGATCGCTTTCCGCAATCATCGTAACCATTCTAATCGCCGCGCTGCCGGTGGCAGCGCCGGCGCAGTTCAGCGTCGGCGTCGGCTTCACGGTCGGACAACCCCCGCCGCCGCTGCCATATGTCTCGCAACCCCCGGCACCGTATCCGAACTACATGTGGACCCCGGGTTACTGGGCATGGGGCCAGGCCGGCTACTTCTGGGTTCCCGGCACTTGGGTCGCCCCGCCCTCAGCCGGCTTGTACTGGACGCCCGGCTTCTGGGGCTATAGCGGCGGCGGCTATGGCTGGAACACCGGCTACTGGGGCGCCACCGTCGGCTTCTACGGCGGCATCAACTATGGTTTTGGGTTCCCCGGCACCGGCTTCTACGGAGGCGCGTGGAACGGCGGCAACTTCGCCTACAACACGGCCGTCACCAGAGTCAATACCACGAACATTCACAACACCTACAACAAGACCGTCATCAACAAGAACGTCTGCAACAACTGCAAGAACGTCAGCTTCAACGGCGGCAAAGGTGGAGTCGACGCCAGACCCACTCAAGCGCAAATCAACTCGCGCAAGACCGGCAAAGCGCCGACGACGGCGCAGAAGGACCAAGCCAATATCGCCGGCCGAGATCGTAACCAGCTCGCCTCGGTCAACAAGGGCAGGCCGGCCGTAACGTCCTCGCAGCGAGCGTTCAACGACAGTAACAAACCGCAGAACTTCGCGCCGGTCACGACGGCCGACAAGCAGGCCGCGGCGAAGATTCCCACACGCGGCAGCAACACCGCGAACAACAAAGCGCCAACGACACAAAACCAACCCGCGGCAAACAACAAGATGAATGCCACGAATCAAAACAAGTCCGCAAACCCGGCGCACGCATCGGCATCTAATCGCCCCGGGCAGAATAACAAAATGAGCTCCGCGACCCGGCCCGCAAGCCAGTCGCAGCACAGCAACCCACGCAACAATCCCGCCCGGCCGAACCAGCAGCAACCGCCTAACCACACGACGCGTCCAAATCAGCACCAGAACATGCAGAGCCAAGGCACGCATCAGGGTCAAGGCACGCATCAGGGCGGAATGCAGAGCGGACAAAGCCACCCGCAGGGTCAACACCCGAGCGGTCAAGGCAAACCGCCGGCAAACGGCAACAACGGCAAGCCGCCTAAGCAGTAACTTCAGCTCAAGCCAAAGGGGATCCGATCGTCGGATCCCCTTTTTTATCGGGCGATCGGCAGGCCTTGAGCGTCGAGCGGTGCGCCGAGCATCAGGCGCGTGACCTCGTCGTAGTTTTCAATTCCCGAACTGATGCGGTTGCTCTTCAAATAGACGTTGTAGGTGCGCCAGGACCAGTGCGCGAGTCTCGCATTGATATGGCGCGCGTCACGTTTGCGCAACGCTGCAAAGTCCTGCCAAACGAGCGGAACGAACTCGCGATGCGCGTAGTGGCGCTTCTGCGGCAGGTAGAGAAAAAGCTCGAACCATCCGGCGTATTGCATCACCGGATCGGCCGAGCGCAAAGTGGTAACGATCGCTAAATAGTTTGCTTCGTCTTCCCGAGCGTAAGCAGCGTCGTGGCTCCATTCGTGCGCGATGTCGAAAGGCCGCTCGAACCAGAGCAGATCCGATGCGAGCGCGACGTTGAGGGTCAGCGGATTGATGAAACCGCTCGTCCCGCTCGCCAGCATGAAGGGATCCGCAATCGTCGGCTTCGCGTTACCGACCGAAGGCGTCCAATCGTCGCCGGCGCGTTGTACGGCCGGAAGCCAGGCGGCGCGCAGCTCGTCCAAGTCGAGCGGGACCCCGGCGCGGGCGTGAGCCGGCGCTGCCAGCGCGTTCATCTCGGCCATCGCGCGTTGGCGCAGCGCAGCGGCGCTGCCCGGCGTCACGCGGGATGGTTCGAAGCGCACCCTGCTCTCAATCGGCGCGCGAGCGTAGTTCCAACCCCAACTCAGCTCGAACCACAGCGCGTATAGCCCGACGATCGCGGCACAGTTCAGAAGCAGCGCCGTTACGTCTTTCCAGCGGCGGGTGCGAAGTCGCGCGAAGACGACGATCTGCCAAACGATCGCCGCGATGCCTGCGAGCGCGGCCAGATCGCCGAGCGACCACGGCAGCAAATGCGTGATCGAGAACGCAACGCGCTCCCAATGCGGATAGACGCCGTTGGCGTAGGCGCGCTCGATCCAGGCCGCCTGCGGTTGCACCAGCAAAGCGATCGCGCCCAGCGCGATCGCGGCGATCTTGAGAAAGGTCCCTAGCGTTTGCTGTACTGGAATCGCTTGCGAGCGCGCTTGCGACCGTACTTCTTCGATTCCTTTTCGCGCGGGTCGCGCGTCAGGAAGCCGTTCTTGCGTAACGTCTCCTTAAACGATTCGTCGATCGCCAACAACGCGCGCGCGATGCCGTGGCGAATCGCGCCGGCCTGGCCGGTCACGCCTCCGCCCTCGGCCTTGACCCGCACGTCAAAGCGCGCGGTGCTCTGCGTCGCTTCGAGCGGCTGGCGCACGATCTGCAGCAGCTGCGGACGCGGGAAGTATTCGTCGACTGGTTTTCCGTTGACCGTGATGACGCCCTGACCGAGCGAGAGCTTCACCCTCGCGACCGCCCGTTTTCTGCGGCCGGTCGATTGAATGACGTCGAGCGTTTCTTCCAAAAGAGCTCCTACGATACGGTCGAGAGCGGCGCGGGCTGCTGCGCCTCGTGCGGATGCGTGGCGCCCACATAGACGCTCAAGCGGCGAAGCTGCGCGTCGCGCATGCGGTTGGTCGGAAGCATCCCGCGAACGGCCTTCTCGATCAGTCGTCCGGGATGTTTCTCGGCGATGTCGCGCGCGGTCTCTACCTTCAGGCCGCCGGGGTAGTTGCTGTGGCGGTAGTAAAGCTTCTGCGTCCACTTATTTCCGCCCAGTTCGATCTTCTCGGCGTTGATCACGACGACGTGATCGCCGTCGTCGATGTGCGGCGTCCAGGTCGGCTTATGCTTGCCCGAGAGCGCGCGCGCGATGCGCACCGCAAGCGTGCCGAGGCGTTCTCCCGACGCGTCGACAACGTACCAGCGGTGCTCCGTCTCAGCCGTCTTCTGCTGATAGGTGCGCACAACCAACGTATCCTACGGGAAAGCCCGCGCTCAGTCAAGCAGTGGTCGACTAGCGGCCTAGGAGCGGGGGCTCGGCGAACGAGTCGTAGCCGCCCGTATACCGGACGCCGGCCAAGTAGAGGCCTTGGGCCGGCGCCAGGCCGCCGGCTGCCGCCCGGTCGCGGGCGGCCAGAATCGAACCAATTTCGGCAGGGTCCCGTCGCCCTGTCCCAATCTCCGTCAAGGTCCCCACGATCGTTCGTACCATGTGGCGGAGGAAGCCGTCGGCCGCTACCTCGATCCGGATCAGCTCCCCATGCGGCTCGATCGCCAGCCGGTGGAGGCTTCGAATGGTGCTCTCCGGCGGCGCGGCGCAGAACGACCGGAAGTCACGTTCGCCCACCAGCGCGGCGGCGGCGGCCCGCATCGCCGTCAGATCGAGCGCTTGCGGATGGTGATAGGCATAGCGCGCGAGCAACGCGCTCGGTTGCAGACGGTTGAGGATGGCATAGACGTAGGTGCGCTCGCAGGCCGAGAAGCGAGCCGAGAAGTCGTCGTCAACGAGCGCGGCGTCCCGAGCCGAGCAGTCCGGCGGCAGCGATCCGCGCAGCGCGACCAGCAGCCGCTCGAACGGAAAGCTCGCCCCGGTTTTGAACGAGACAACTTGTCCGCTGGCATGAACGCCGGTGTCGGTGCGCCCGGCGCCCGTTACTTTGACGGGTTCGCCAAAGAGCTGCCCGAGCGCGCCTGCCAGCACGCCCGCGACGGTGCGCGACTCCGGCTGCCATTGGAATCCGCAAAAATCGGTGCCGTCGTACTCGACGGTCAGGCGAAGATTCGTCAGAAGCTCGCTCGCCGCAACTCGGCCTTCGCCGCGGCAAAGTCGCGTTGGAACGAGCTATCATCGTGCATCATCACGTAGATCGCGAGCGTTCCTGCCGTCCACCCCGATGCGATGTCGCTCGGATAGTGCAATCCCAACAGGATTCGATTCTCAGCGAACGTTCGGGCTTGTGTGAAGATCGCGTCGCGCTTGGCCGGAAGCAGCTGCGCGAGCACGATCGCACTGGCAGCGGCAAATGCGGCGTGCCCGCTCGGATATGAGCCTCGCGGTTTGCGCGCGCCGTCGGGGCGCGGCCGCTCCCAGTACGTCTTCGCCTCGTTGACGAGCCCTTTCACGTCGGAGCCGATGCGCGAAAAGAAGGCCGCGGTAATTGGAAGCCGCGCTGGTGTAAACCCGGCGCCGACCGAGGGCACATAGAAAAAGACGGTCCGCGCCGAGGCATCTTCGGCTTCGAAAAGCTGCGCGCTGCTGCGGCCGGCGACGGCGGCCGCAACTTGGGCCTCATCGGAACGCGCTTGCGCCGATGCAACGTCGGGCGGAGGCGGTAAGAGCACGGTCAGATCGACCGCGCCAGGCTTGAGATAGTAGTAGTGCTGACTCGATTGAACCGCCGCAGATCCTGCAACCACCGCGAACGCGAGCGTCAGCAACGCAACCGCGCGTGTCACCGAAAGGCCGTTATCCGTGTTGACGCTGCAGCGGGAAGAGGATCACGTCGCGGATCGATCGCTGCCCGGTCAGCAGCATGATGAGGCGATCGACGCCGACGCCGATTCCAGCGGTCGGAGGCATGCCGTATTCGAGCGCCCGCACGTAGTCCCAGTCGGGCTCCGGAATCTCTTCGTTGCCGCCGGCCCGTTCGGCGACTTGCGCTTCGAAGCGCGCGCGCTGATCGTCGGGATCGTTGAGCTCGGTGAAAGCGTTAGAAATTTCCATGCGCGCGCAGAAAAGCTCGTAGCGATCGGCCAGATCCGGATCGTCCGCCCGCCGCTTGGCCAGCGGCGAGATCAGAACCGGATAACCCGTGACGAAGGTAGGCGCGAGCAAGTGCGGCTCGAGCACGCGCTCGAAGATCTTGTCGAGCGCGTGTCCGTGACTCGGCGAGGCCGGTACGCCGAGCTCTCGTAGAATCGCCTGCGCGCCGTGCGCGTCGAGCAGCCGCTCGCGCGTGTACTTCCCATCGCTGTAACGCGCGATCGCCTCGAGATACTCGATGCGCTCGAAGGGAGGCGCGAACGAGATCGTGCCGTCGCCATAGGGTAGCTCGGTGTTGCCGTCGGTCGCGACCGAGACTAGATGCGCGACGAGCGCTTCGTTGAACTCCATCATGTCGGAGACGTCCCAGTAGGCGGCGTACAACTCGAGCATCGTGAACTCCGGGTTGTGGGTCGTGTCGATGCCCTCGTTACGAAAGATACGGCCGATCTCGTAGACGCGCTCGAGCCCCGCGACGATCAGGCGCTTCAGGTTCAGCTCGGTTGCGATCCGCAACTGCATGATCTCGTCGAGAGCGTTGCAATGGGTGACGAACGGACGCGCCGCAGCGCCCCCGGCAACGTGCAGCAGCGTCGGCGTCTCGACTTCGTAGAAACCGTAGCCGTCGATGAACCGGCGCATCTCCGAGATCAGGCGGCTGCGCATGATCATCGTATCGCGCACGTCCGGATTGACGATCAGGTCTACGTAGCGCTGGCGATAGCGCTTTTCGACGTCTTGCAGCCCGTGCCACTTGTCGGGCAGCGGCATCAGCGCCTTACCGAGCGCCGAGAACGAGGTTACGTGAAGCGTCAGCTCGCCCATCTTCGAGCGGAACATGTAACCGCGCACGCCGATGAGATCGCCGCGATCGAGATCGGCCCAGTCGCAAAAGGCCGACTCCCCAACTTCTTCCTTCCGCACGTAGATCTGCAGCTTTCCGCTGCGGTCGGCAAGATCGGCGAAGCTCGACTTGCCCATCGTGCGTTTCGAGAGCACGCGGCCGGCGAGGCTCCACGCTTCGGCGCCGGCGTCTTGTCCGGGCACGAGAAAACCGTAGCGTTCGCTCAGCTCGGCGGCCGTCGCGTCCACGTCGAAACGGCGCGCGCCGAACGGATCGCTCCCCCGCGAACGCAAAGCGGCCAGATTCTCACGTCTGGCCGCTACGAGTGCCGCTTCGGTCTTGCCGAGCTCGTCCAATAGTTACGAAGCCTTCTTGGCAGCCTTCTTCGGTGAGTTGCTCTTGATCGATTCGATCTTGTACTTGACGACCCCGCGCGGCGTGGCGACGTCAACGGTCGTACCTTTCTTGTGCCCCATCAGCGCGCTTCCGAGCGGCGATTCGTTCGAGATCCGGCGATTCGGCGGGTCGGCCTCGGCCGATCCCACGATCGAGAACTCGTAGCTGTCGTTGTTCTTGAGATCTTTGACTTTGACGACCGCGCCGAGGTGGACCTCATCGGCCGCGTACTCGGATTCGTCGATGATGCGAGCGTTGCGAATCATCGCTTCCAGCTTGAGGATGCGGCCTTCGATGAAGGCCTGCTCCTGCTTGGCATCTTCATACTCCGCGTTTTCGCTCAAGTCGCCGTACTCTTTGGCTTGGCGAATGCGGTCGTTGACCTCGCGCCGATGGACGCTCTTGAGCTCGTCGAGCTCCTGCTCCAGCTTCGCCAGGCCCTCCGCGGTGAGTATGATCTCTTTGTCGTTCAACTACTGATCCTTACGGGGCAAAACCATACCGAGCAACCCCAGAGATTGGATGGCGTCCTTCAACGCTGGCGCGGTTTGTTCTGAGGCCCCGGCCAGGCCTCCTCTGCCGCTGCAGCCGGAGCTTTATACCCAGGCCTTCGGCTCATCACGCTAGCGGATGACAGGCTCAGGACCGCAATTCACGGAGGCGCACGACGCGCGGCTTCAATTGCAGTTCCTTTAAGAGACGCTCGTAGTCGGCGGGAACGACGTCGCTCCATGCCTTCCCGAGAAGCGCTAGGAGGGCGGCCTCGAGCACGTTGGTTCCAAAGGAGCGCCCGCCGAGATCCGGCGTCGTCGTGATCAGCGTCTCGACGCCGCGTTCGGCAAGCTCGTCAACGTTTGCCTGGGTGACGGTGTTGGTGAGGATGGTCTTACCATCGAGCCGCGCGGGCATGAACTGGCGCATGAAATGGAAGTCGCCGGCAATGATCTCCGCCTGCTCGTAATACTGCGGATACTTAGGCTCGGGCGGCTTCTCTTGCTTCTTTCCGGTCGGGTAGAAGAACTGGAATGGCAGCTTGCAGGCGTCAGGAAGATACTTCTCGGCCATGCGCTCGAACTCGTGAAGATCGCGGACCGGCATGTCCTTGTCGAGTGCGAAGATGAAATCTCCGAAGAGCACGTCGGCGCCGGCGTCCACGAGCGCTTGCGCCATGCCGAAGCGATCCAAGGCGCTGACCATCAGCACGTGCCGTCCGCGCAGGTCGATGGCGAGCTCGTCTTGCATGAAGCGAACCGCTTCGCGCTCCAGCGTGTTCTTCAAGCCGCTTCCGTCCACGACGGGCGTCGTTTTGGCCGCTGCGAGCAATCGCAGCCCGTCGCGTAGAGCGTAACGGTGGCGGCCGGCGTAGAGATAGACGTCGATTCCGCCAAGGCCGATTGCGTCGACGTGACCGTCGAGCGCCTGCACTTTCGCGATTGCCGCGTCGAGCTTGCCGTCCGTTCCGACGCGCGAAACGTCGAACTCTTCGCCCATGAGCGTCACGCGCGCC
Source organism: Vulcanimicrobiota bacterium (assembly GCA_963748875.1). GTDB lineage: Bacteria > Vulcanimicrobiota > Vulcanimicrobiia > Vulcanimicrobiales > Vulcanimicrobiaceae > Cybelea. The sequence continues at coordinate 1,573,400 of CAVVKC010000001.1, read as the reverse complement.
TGATGGTCGCGACCGCTCGAACCGAGCGAGACCGAAACGACGCGCTTCATATTGAAATGTGCAGCTTGCCCCGAGCCTGTCGAAGGGCGGCTTCGCGGGTGGCGGCGATCTTCTCGGGGGTGATCGCGGCGTCGAAAGCGCGCATGTCGGCTAGCGTAAAGCCGCAGCGTTCCGCCATCGCATCAATCTCGATGATCTTCTTGAGCTCGATGCCGCGTCCGAGCGTATAGGGCTCGAGCCGATTTTCGAGCGCGAGAATCATCGTCTCGCTCATGCAGGCAAGGGCGGTGCGTGGCGGCAGATTCAAGTCGAACTCGGTGCCCTGCTCGCGCACGCGCTCGAAGCGCGGCTCTCCGGGAACGACCATATTTCCGCCTTCGCTCACTAAGATGTCGGGCCGTTCTTGCGCGACGCGCCGGCTCACGTCGTGCGGCAGCGACAGCTCGCAGACGACCGCGCCGGGCTGAAGATCTTCGGGCTCGATGACGTCCTGAGTCGAGGTCGTCGCGGTGAGAACGAGCTGCGCGCGGCGGACGGCCGCGGCGGTGTCGGTCGTGTACTCGCTCGCGCACCCGAGCTCGCTTGAATTCTCCTCGTGAAACTTTCGCAAACGGGTTTCGTTGCGGGCGACGAGCACCAGACGTTTCACTCGCGGTGCGATCAGGCGCGCGCAGGCGCTTCCGATCGAGCCGGTCGCGCCGATGACGACTGCGGTCGAAGCGGACGGATCGATACCCATCTCTTGCGCGCCGCGGAAAAGGCTCGCGACGCCGGCGGCGATCGTCAGTGAGTTGCCGGTCGTAACTGGAATCGGCGAACGTTCGTTGATGGTGACGCCCGCATCGCCAACGACGGCCGTAAAGGCGCCCAAACCGGCGACCCGCGCGCCCAGCTCGGCACCGATCTCGATAGCCCGGACGACGCGGCGATAGACCTCTTCGCGCGGAAATTCGACGAGCTGTTGCGGCAAGAGCGGCGCCGCGACGAACCACCCTTCGGTTTCGCGCCCGTCGGGCGTGCGGACGCCGGTCACGTGCACGGCCGCGTACGAAGGCATCCACTCCATTATCTTGCGAAGGATCGGCTCGCCCTTGCCCTTGGCTCCCGGCTCGTAGCGAGCGATGTCGTCGAACGAGAGCGGATGTATCACAAAGCAGAACTTGTTCACGTCGTAACCGCCTCGGCTTGGCGTTTGAGTGCCGCGAGCATCATCTCGCTGTTTTCGCGCACCTTTCTTTCCAGCGTCGGTCCGATCAGCTCGGCGAGCGTCGGCACGCCGAAATCGTAATCCACGCCTAGCACGACGTGGGTCGCGCCGTCGCGGTATTCGAAGGTCCAGGCCCCTTCGAACTTGTCGAGATCGCCTTCGAGCAGCTTGTAGTCGATTCGCAGTGCCGCATCGTCGAAGCGATCTTCTTCCGTCCATTCGATCGGCGCCTCCTCGACGAGCGTCTTCCAGCGCGAGACGACGCCGCCGGGATTGCGCTCGAGAATCGTCACCGTCTCTACGTCGGGCATGAACTCTGGAAACCGGTCCTGATTTTTCGCCAGTTCGTAGACGCGGCGCGCGGGGGCTTGTATCGCGATTCTACTCTCGACATACGGCATCGCGAACGCTTAGAGCGCGCCCAGCTTTTCGTAGGCGGCGGCGACGCCGGCGCGCAATGCGGTCAATGCAAGGTCGATCTCGGCCTCGGTCACGATCAGTGGCGGTTCGAGCCGGATCACGCGCTGCGCGTTGAGCGTCCACGCCGCGGTAACGCCATGCTTGAGCATCTCGGGGATGATCCAACCGCCGTACCCCTCGTTCGTCAGCTCGACTCCGACTAGTAGGCCCAGACCGCGCGCTTCGCGCACCACCGCCGGATACTCGCCGGCGATCGCGCGCGCGCCGTCGAGAAGTTGCCGGCCGCGTATCTGCGCGCGCTGCGATAATCCCTCGTCCTCGAGCACCTCCATCGCCGCCAGCGCCGCGGCACAGGCCAGCTCGCCGCCACCGAACGTCGACGTGTGCAAGAGCGGCGCCTGACCGAATGCGCGATTCCAGATACTGGGGCGCGCAATAAAGGCGCCGACCGGCACGACCCCGCCCGAGAGTCCCTTGGCTAGCGTCATGACGTCCGGAACCACGCCGTCGCGATTGCAGGCAAAACGATACCCACAGCGACCGAGCCCGGTCTGAACCTCGTCGGCAATTAGAAGTGCTCCGCTTCGATCGCAGATTGCGCGCACGTCTTGCAGATACCCATCGGGCGGAACGTGCACGCCGCCCTCACCCTGGACCGGCTCGACGACGAACGCGGCCGCGTCGCGAACGGTTTCTTCTAGGTTGCCGGTGTGCCCGTACGGCACGCTGAGCGAATCGGCCAGCAACGGGCGAAACGGCGATTTGAAGGTTTCACGCCCGCTCACCGAGAGCGCGCCGAGCGTCTTTCCGTGAAAGGCGTTGCTCGTTGCAACGATCTTGGCGCGACCGGTCGCGGCTCGCGCGAGCTTGATCGCGCCCTCGATTGCCTCCGTTCCGCTATTGCACCAAAAGGAGATTTGCAGATCACCCGGGGCAAGCTCGGCGAGCCGGCGCGCGGCGCGCCCGAGCATCACGTTGAACATCGTCTTCCCGGAGAGCGCGATCAGCTCGAGCTGCGCGCGCACCGCTTCGACGACCCGCGGGTGTGAATAGCCCAGGGTAAAGACGCCGTAGCCGCCGGCAAAATCGAGATAGGCCTTACCGGTGTGGTCCCAGATCGTGCATCCCTGCGCGCGCACTTCGACCGGCGAGCCCGAGAGCTTCATCACGCGCGCGAGCGGCGGGTTAACGAACTCCTTGTAGTTCTCGTACGTCTCCTGCGCAAGCGCTTGCGGCGTCGCCGCGCCGTAGAGATCCGCGCGCTCCTCGATCACGCGCGACGCCTTGTTTTCATGCCGCGACCAACGGCGAGCTTTCGAGGCGAGAGATCGTGGCTTCGATCGTCTCGATCGCATCGGCGGCGCTTTCGATGCGCATGATGCGCTCGCGGAGCACCGCCGCGCCGGAAATCCCTTTCAGATAGAGCGCGATGTGCTTGCGCATCTGTGGCACCGCTCGCGCTTCGCCGAGCTCGTCAACCATCGTGCGATAGTGCACGATCGCAAATCGCAAGCGGTCGGCGGCCGGCGGAAGCGGACTGGCCTCGCGCCCCTCCATGAGATCGCGAATCTGCGAGATCAGCCAAGGATTGCCGAGCGTCGCGCGGCCGAGCATGATCGCGTCAACGCCGGTCTCGCGCATCCGGTGCATAGCCAAATACGGATCGTCGAGGTCGCCGTTACCGATTACCGGAATCTCGACGCCGCCTTTGAGTCGGGCGATGTGTTCCCAGTCGGCGTTGCCCTTATAGAACTGTTTCGCGGTGCGGGCGTGCAACGTCACCGCCTGCACGCCGGCCGCTTGCGCGCGCCGTGCCACCTCGAGGTAGACGAGCGCATCGTCGCTCCATCCCAAGCGCATCTTCATCGTGACGGGGCAATCGACGGCGCCGACGACGGCGCGCATGATCGCTTCGCAGCGATCCGGATCGCGCAGACATGCCGACCCGCCGTTGGTCTTCGTGACCTTCGGCGCAGGGCAACCAAAGTTGATGTCTACGACGTCGGCGCCGCACTCGCGCACGACTTTCGCCGCCAGCGCCATCGTCTGCGGATCGTCGCCCCAAAGCTGGGTTGAGACCGGCTTCTCCAGGCCGTGCTGGTCGATCATCTCCATCGTGCGCCGGCTGCCGTACTTGAGCGCGTTCGAGGAAACGAATTCGGTGACGGTCAGACCGAGACCAAACGGGCGATAGAGTGCGCGCATCGTGCGATTCGTCACGCCCGACATCGGCGCGAGAATCAGCGGCGGCCAGACCTCGATCGGTCCGATCATTAACGGCGCAGGGCGCATACGGCTAGCATTTACGGTGGAAGAGCTCCAATCCCACCAAGCTGAGATGGGGGTCAACGGCGTCGAAGACCGGCGTCTGCTTGGCTACGACCTCGGCCAGGCCGCCGGTTGCAATCACCTTTGCGTCGACGCCTATCTCGGCGCGCATCCGCGCCACGATTGCCTCGGTCTGTCCGACGTAACCGTAGACGATGCCGCTCTGCAGCGCCTCGTTGGTATTCACGCCGATCGCGTGCGCAGGCGTCTCGAGCGCGATCTGCGGCAACTTTGCGGTCCGTCCGATCAGCGCGTCGATCGAGACGGCGATGCCCGGCGCGATCGCGACCCCGAGGTACTCGCCTTCGGGCGAGATCGCGATGAACACCGTCGCAGTCCCGAAGCTCACGACGATGAGCGGCGCGCCGAAGCGTTCGCGTCCGCCGACCGCGGCCGCCACGAGATCTGCGCCGACTTCGGACGGATTCTCGGTCGCGACCCGCATGAGACTCTGGGCTTGCGGTTTCAAGAAACGCGGCGATACGCTAAAGAACCGCTTGCAGGCCGTTTCGAGCACCGGATCGAGCTGCGGAACGACGCTCGCAATCGCCACCGCATCGACCGCGCTACGCAGCAGATCGCTGGTTGCGAAGAGCTGCGCGAAGAAGACGCCGTATTCGTCGGGCGTGCGACGCAGCTCGGTGGTTACGCGCCACGTTTGCTGCAGCACGCGGTCCGCGAAACAGCCGAGTTTCGTCTCGGTATTCCCGACGTCAATGGTTAGCAGCATCTCAGCGCATCAACTCCTCGACCGCGTCAAGCAAGCGCCGCGCGAGCGCGTCCTTCTCGGCCGTACCGAGATCGCGACGTCCTTGCTCGCCCCATAACAATACGAGTGCGTTCTCACCGGTACCGAACCCTCGCTCGTCCCCAACGTCGTTAACCGCGATCGCGTCGAGGTGTTTGCGCCGAAGCTTCTCACGCGCGCGCGCTTCGTGGTCTTCGGTTTCGGCCGCAAAGCCAACCAGAAAACTCGCACCCTTCCGTTCACCCAGCGCCGCCAGCACGTCGGGATTCGGCACCAGCCTCGCGGTCAGTTCTTTGCCGGTTTTATGCACTTTTGAGGCGACTTGCTCCGCGGGGCGCCAGTCGGCGACGGCGGCCGCTGCGATCACCAGAGCGGCGCCGACGGCGTGCTCCAGCGCAGCACCATAGAGCTGCGCGGCCGTCGTAACGCGTACCACGTCGATGCCGGCAGGCGGCTCGAGCAACGTCGGCCCCAGCAGCAGCGTCACCGCCCCACCGCGCAGTGCCGCTTCGCGCGCCAGTGCGATCGCGGTCGCGCCGGTCGACGCGTTGCTCACGAAGCGCACCGGGTCGAAAGCCTCGCGCGTCGGTCCCCCGGTTATTGCAATGCGTTTTCCTCGCAGCGAGCGGCGACGCGCGAGAGCGCGCTCAAGGCTCTCGATGATGCGTTCCTGCTCGGCCAACCGTCCGATGCCGCTCTCGCGCTCGGCCAGGAAGCCGCGATCGGGATCGACGACCTCGTAGCCGCGCTCCCGCAACGTCTTGAGGTTGGATTGCGTCGCGGGATCCTCATACATCGCTTCGTTCATCGCCGGAGCGATGATCCGCGGAATCCGTGCCGCGAGCAGCGCGGTCGTCAGCAAATCGTCGGCGATGCCGTGCGCGAGCTTGGCGATCAGATTCGCGGTCGCCGGGACGACGAGCACGACGTCGGCCTCGCGCACCAAACGAATGTGGGGAATGCGCTCCGGAGCATCCCAAAGCGAAGTGTAGACCGGACGCGCCGTCAGCGACGCAAAGGTCAACGGCGTGATGAAACGTTCGGCTTCGTTGGTCATGACAACGTCAACGCTCGCGCCGCGCTGCACCAGCGTGCTCGTAAGCGCCACGGCCTTGTAGGCCGCGATACCGCCGCTCACGCCCAGAAAAATCCGCGCGCCCGTCACGATGCCAGCCATAAATTATCGATCAAGCGGGTCGTTCCGAAACGAGCCGCGCCGACGATGAAGGCCCGCGGTCGCAATCGCTCGAGCGGAGCGAAGGTTTCGCCGTCGACCAGCTCGAGATAGTCCAGCTTCGCGCCGCCGCTCAGTGCGGAGGTGCCGGCTGCGATGGCCTCGCTCTTATCGCTGCCACGCTCGAGCGCCTCGCGCATCGCGAGGAGTGCCGCGTGAAGGCTCGGCGCTTGCGCGCGCTGTGCCGGATCGAGATAACGGTTCCGGCTCGACATGGCCAAACCGTCGCTCTCGCGTACGGTCGGCACGATCTCGACGCCAACCGGAAAATCGAGATCGCGGATCATCTTGCCCAGAACGACCGCTTGCTGTGCGTCTTTTTGTCCGAGGAAAAGCAGATCCGGCCGCACGACGTTGAGCAGCTTCGCCATCACCGTCGCGACGCCGCGGAAGTGACCGGGTCGAACCGCTCCTTCCAGCACCCCGCCGAGCGGACCAACGTCAACGAAGCTGGTGAAGTCCGGCGGGTACATCGCATCCGGATTGGGTGCGAAGAGCACGTCAACGCCGGCCGCGTCCAGTTTTTCGCGGTCCCGCTCGGCATCGCGCGGATACCCTGCCAGGTCTTCGCCGGGGCCGAACTGCAGCGGATTAACGAAAATCGAGGCGCCGACGGCGGCCGACCGCAGGCGCGCTTGCCGGACGAGCGTGAGATGTCCCTCGTGGAGCGCCCCCATCGTCGGCACGAAGCCGAGCGGGCGGGGCAGCGCGCCGAAGAATGCGCGCGCCCGCTCGACGGTAACCGCACTTTCCATTTTAATTTTTACGCGCGCGTCACCCGGAGAATGGTGCGACCGACCACGAACGGCATGCCGACCGGAAGAGCCACTTCGCCGACGACAGGCTTGCCTTCGAGGCGCGTTCCGTTACGGCTGCGCAGGTCAACGAGCCGAATAGCGCCGGACTCGATCTGCAGCCTGGCGTGCTTACGCGAGACGTATCGATCGAGCGCCAAGCAGGCTTTTGCGAAGGCGTCATCCCGGCCGATCGTAATCTCCCGCTCGAAGGGCCAGGTCTTTCCGTCGAGCGGGCCGCTCAGCACTTCGAGCAGGTACATGGCCGCCAGCCCTTCTCTAGGCGCTGCGCCCGCCTCCTGGCGCCTATCTCGCGGCACCGCATTCGCGCGCTGCGAAGAGGGAGCCGAGATATGCGTGCGCCAGTGAGACGCCGCCCTGAAGGTAGACCTCGAACGGCGGCCGCATCGGCGCATCGCAAGAGAGCTCGATCGTCGCGCCGCTCACGAACGCGCCCGATGACATGAGGACCGGCTCCCGATACCCCGGCACCTTTCCCGGTTCGGGCCGAAAACGCGCGTTGACCGGCATCGCTCGCTGAAGCCCCGCGGCAAAGCGTCGCAGCAGCTCGGGCGAGCCGAGACGAATCGCTTGGACGATATCGGTGCGCCGCTCGCCGGATTTTGGATCGACCCCGTAGCCGAGCGCCTCAAAAAGTGCGGCGGTAAAATCGAGACCGCGCAGCGACTGCTCGACGATCGACGGGGCGATGAAGAGCCCTTGGAAGAGCCCGCGGCTGGTATCGAGCGTCGGTCCGACCGCGCCGCCTAAGCCCGGCGCATAAAGGCGCGCGGCGACGCGCTCGACGAGCCGCGCCTCTCCGGCAACGTAAGCGCCGGCCAGCGCGAACGATCCGCCGAGATTTTTAATCAGCGAACCCATCACCAGATCCGCGCCGGCGTGCGTCGGTTCGCGTTCCTCGACCAGCTCGCCGTAGCAGTTGTCGACCAGAACGAGAGCCTTGGGCGCGACGCGTTTGACGGCCGTAATCGCTCGCTCGCACTGCGCAACCGAGAGCGAGCGGCGCGGCGCGTAGCCGCGCGACCGCTGTATGAAGATCGTCGCGTCGGGACGCTCCGCCAGCGCCGTTTCAAGCGCTCCAAGATCGATGCCGCCGCTGTCTTCTAGTGCGATCTCGCGATAGTCAAGGCCTTGACTGACGAGCGCGTGCGGTGCGTCGCAGATCGCGTTGGCAAGCGTGTCGTACGGCCGGCCCGAGATCGAAAGCAGCGTTTTCCCAACCGGCGTGCAGGCCGCAATCGCAGCTACGATTGCATGCGTTCCGCTCACGATCGAAAGACGCGCAAGCGCGCGTTCCGCGCCCAAGACGCGAGCCAAGAGCGACTCGTAGCGCGCGCGGCCGTCATCGTCGTAACCGTACCCGGTCGTTCCGGCGAGATCGCTCTCCACGATTCCTTCGTCGATGAACGCCTGCAGCACGTTGACGTGCACGCGCCGTTGCGCGTCGTAGTCGAACGCGCGGACGCGCTCGTAGGCAGCGAGTGCGGCTTCGCGAAGCCGGCCCTCGATGCCGAACCGCTCGCAGAGCTCGGCGATCATTCCTTCGATAAATGGCGCTCGTAGGCGCGCACGAACGGATACCAAATCAACGTCGCTAGAACGATGTTGAACGCGGCCAGTGCAATCGCGCGTAAATCCTGGGTTGCGGCGTAGGTTGAGATGAGCGTCGGCACCGACGACGGTATGTAGAAGGCCGCGCGCGCGACGAGACCGGTCGCGACCGCCGCGTACGTCACCGTCGCGAGCACAAGCGGCGCACCGACAAACGGTAGCATCAGGTGCGGGTTGAAGACCACCGGCGCTGCGAAAAGCAACGGTTCGTTCAGATTGAAGAGCGAGGGCACAAACGTCGCGCGTCCGACTCGGCGCAGGCGTGGAACGCGCGAGATCGCGAGCAGCGCGGCGAGCGGCAGCGTAGCGCCGGCCCCGCCGGGGAATACGAACAGGAAGAGCGAGACGACGACCACGTACGGCAACGGTGCGTGCGCGATGAAGGCGTGCGTGTTCTGCATCTGCATCGTGAGGTAGACCGGCGTCACGATTGCCGCAAGCATCGCGGGCCCGTGGATCCCGGCGGTCCAAAGGATCGTCTCTATCGCAACGATCGCAATCAGCGCGAGATAGGTATCGCCCAATCGCGCGATCGGATGCATCGCGGCGGCGATCGCTGCGGGCAGCGAGATGTGCAGCGCCAACAGTGCGGCGAACGTGCAGATCCCCAGCGTCGCGCCGGCATATTCAGCCCAGCCCCCGCGCAAACGGCGTCGCGCAAAGAGGGTCCAGGCGGCCGTCACGCCGCAGGCCAATATCGCGATAAAGAGTCCCGCGGCGCCCAAGAGCCGGAGATAGGTAATCGGATCGGGGCCAAACGGGCGCGGCAGAGCGATCGCGAAGCTGCCGACGCTTCCTAACAGCAGCGGCGCGACGCGGTAGTGCGACGCCTTGGCGAGTCGCAGCGGCAGAACGACGGCTAACGCCATCGCCATAACGCCGAAGGCTGGGAGCAGAGCCGCGGCGAGACGGAGTCCTAAGGGGAGGCCGCGTGACGTGCCGCCGGCGAGCTCGACCGCAAGAATGACCGCGAATGCCGCGGCGAGCCCTATGAAGCTCCAAGGCAGCGCCTCGCGAACCGCCACGATGAACGGCAGCTCGCCGAGCCGGCGCATGACCGGCACCGCCCGGCCTTCGAAGGCGACGAAAGCTTGACGAACTTTAGAGGCGGCGGACGACGGCTTCGACGCGACCGACGATCTCGACATCGCTCGCGTAGATTGGCGTCATCGCTCGATTCTCCGGCTGCAGCCGCACTCGTTCGGCTTCGCGGTAAAACCGCTTGACGGTCGCTTCGCCGTCGAGCATCGCCACGATGATCTCGCCATTTTCGGCCGTTCGCTGCGGACGCACCAGGATCAGATCGCCGTCGAGGATCGCTGCTTCAACCATCGAGTCGCCCTGCACCCTCAGCATGAAGCCATCCGAGCCGCGCGTCACGAAGCCGGCCGGCAGGACGAACTCGCCCTCAATATCCTCCTGCGCGGTGATCGGTACGCCGGCCGCGACGCGCCCAAGGACCGGGAAAACGAGCGACTCCGGCAACGACGGCAGATTTGCGGGACGAAGCGCGCGCGGCTTGGTGGGGTCGCGCGAGAGCAGACCTCGCCGCTCGAGGGCTTTCAAATGAGCATGGATCGTTGAGGACGAGGAGAGACCGACCCGCTCGCCGATCTCCCGCACCGACGGTGGATAGCCGTGCTCGGCGGTAAAGGCCCCAATGACCTCAAGAATGCGCCGCTGCCGCTCCGTGGCCGGCTTCTCCACACTTCCCTTGCGCATAATCCTCCAGACCAGAATGCCAACCATATGGCACCCATGGCGGGTATAACCCTATCATAAATTGTGGCTGATGGCAAACATACGTTCGACTAGTCTTGACAACCGTCGGCGCCGCCATGCTAAAATATTGGGGACGAACAGGCGTTTGGCACTAGATATGGGAGTGAACATGCTGACGAGAAGGAAGAGATTCACGCTGATGCCGGCGATTGCCCTGGCCGGTCTGGGGCTCATGGTAGCGTTGCCAACGCTCTCGAACGTGCGCCTTTACGCCGCAACGACTCAGCGGTACGTCACGGTGACGGTTCACCCCGGAGACACCCTCTGGTCGATCGCCGCGGCCCATTCAAGAGCGAGCGCCGATATGCAGGAGGTCGTCGACCGCATCAGCGATGCGAACCACCTTCAAGGCGGGACGCTCCAGCCTGGCGAGCACCTCCGAATCCCAGAATAAAACCCGCGATTTAGCCCATATCTTTGTCAGCTCGGGCCTTATTTACCGCAGTAAACTGCGGCCTTCGCTTCCTCGATCTGGACTAAATCACGGGTTTTCTAAATCGTAGCCTTCCTTTAGCGGCGGGAGACTAAAACGAGGCTGTGGCCTTGATGTTCGTCTAGAAACGTCAGGCCTTCCATCATCCACGAGTCGAGGCCGTTGCTCGAGTGGCGCGCGACCTCACGCACCACGTGTAGCCGATCCCTGAGCCATGCGAGCTCGGCTCGGGTGCTGACCGGAAAGATCGCAACTTCGCAATCCTCGCACTGGTAACCGAACTGCGCTATGGCTTGGCTACCGTGCCGCTTGCAAGGTCGAGCGTCGTCTGATAGGTCGTCGTCGAGGTGCCTTTTATCCCCGAGTCCGCGTGCTGCGTGGCGTACTCGTCGACGGAGATTGGAATCAAGCGCGCGGAGTCGTACCGAATCTTCGTCTCGATGTTCGTGGTGAGGTGACCGGCGCCCTCATCCTTGATCTTGCGCTGCTCGCCGATCTGCATCGTGCCGTTGTTGTGGCCATCAATCGTGTAGTCCGCACTGACCTGCTCTCCATCTCCGCTGTTCTGCACGATCTGCCAATGCGGCTGACTGGGATCGACGAAGTTCGCACCGAGGAAACGCAGCAGCGTGTACTCTTCGGTGTAGACGGTCTTGCTGGAATCGCAGATGACGTGGGTGTTGCCGTAAACGACGCATTCGGCAGGCGGCGCCCGCCTGATGTTTTGGCCTTGCTCGCTAATCATGACGACGACCGCGCCGTCGGGCTGCCGTTTTACGAAATCCACGGTGAGCGTGCCCTTCTCGGTAAGCGTGCCCCCATAGTGGCTCATGCCGCTGGTCCCGCCCGACCCTACCAGAATCGGCTCAACGTTGTTCACCGAATCGCGCGCGGTAATGCTTTGATTAGTACTATACGTGAAATCGTAGACCAGCTCGCTGGTCGCGGTGACAGCTCGGCCGGCGGTCGGAAGAGCGCACAGCGCAAAAACGACCGCGACCGAAGTGAGTCTCGATCTGGTCGGAATCATTGGCGCTTTTACCTTACGGCTTCGCTATCGTGTCGGTAATGAGATTGAGGGTCGTCTGGTACGTGGTCGTCGAGTTGCCTTTGAGCCCCGCATCGGTGCGCTGGGTAGCGTACTCCTCAACCGAGGTCGGAACCAAGCGCGAGAAGTCATAGCCGATGTTGGTTTCGATGTTCGTGGTTAGGTGCCCGGCCCCCTGATCCTTAACTTTGCGCGACTCGCCGATCTTCATCACGCCGTTATTGTTGTTGTTGATGGTGTAGTCGGCACTGACGTCCGTGCCGTCGCCGTTATTCTGCACGATCTGCCAGTGCTTGGCCGCGTCGAGCTGGCTGGGATCGACGAAGTTCCCGCCCAGGAAACGCAACAGCGTGTATTCCTCGGTGTAGACGGTCTTGCTGGAGTCGCAGATCACGTGGGTATTGCCGTAGACGACGCATTCGGCCGGTGGTGCTCGCCTCACGTTTTGACCCTGCTCGCTGACCATCACGACCATCGCCCCATCCGGCTGCTCTTTGACAAGATCGACCGTTATGGTTCCCTTGTCGGTCAGCGTTCCGCCATAATGGCTTATTCCGTTGGTGCCGCCCGATATCGAGGTCGCGCCGCCCTTATTATCAGCCGAGGTCGTCACGGCCTCCGCATTGTCCCACGCGTCGCGTGCGACGATATCTTGACGGGCGCTATAGGTGAAATCGTAGACTAGCTCGCCCTTCTGCGCGACGGCTCGAACGGCAATCGGAACGGCGCTCAGCGCAACTAGAAGCGCTGCATCCTTAGAGTACCGTAAATCACGGCTTCGCGATCGTATCGGTAAGGAGATTGAGCGTCGTCTGGTAGGTGGTCGTCGAGTTCCCTTTGATCCCCGCATCCGTCCGCTGAGTAGCGTACTCCTCAACCGAGGTCGGAACCAAGCGCGAGAAGTCATAGCCGATGCTGGTTTCGATGTTCGTGGTCAGGTGCCCAGCCCCCTGATCCTTAACTTTGCGCGACTCGCCGATCTTCATCACGCCGTTATTGTTGCTGTTGATGGTGTAGTCGGCACTGACGTCCGTGCCGTCGCCGTTGTTCTGCACGATCTGCCAGTGCTTGGCCGCGTCGAGCTGGCTGGGATCGACGAAGTTCCCCCCGAGGAAACGCAACAGCGTGTATTCCTCGGTGTAGACGGTCTTGCTGGAGTCGCAGATCACGTGGGTATTGCCGTAGACGACGCATTCGGCCGGTGGAGCTCGCCTCACGTTTTGACCCTGCTCGCTGATCATCACGACCATTGCACCATCGGGCTGCTCTTTGACGAGATCGACCGTTATGGTTCCCTTGTCGGTCAGCGTCCCTCCGTAGTGGCTCATTCCATTCGTGCCGCCTTGCAGGGTGCCCGTCAACGTATTAATGGGTTCGGCATTGTCCACTGCGTCGCGGGACGTAATGTTCTGGTTAGCACTGTAGGTAAAATCGTAGACCAGCTCGCCCTTCTGCGCGACGGCTCGAACGGTAATCGGAACGGCGCTCAGCGCAACGAGGACCGCTGCTAGCCTTAGTGTGCGGTTCATGTCTTCGCCATCGAGTCGGTAACGAGATTGAGCGTCGTCTGGTAGGTCGTCGTCGAGTTCCCTTTGATCCCGGCGTCCGTCCGTTGAGTGGCGTACTCTTCGACCGAGGTCGGAACTAAACGCGAGAAGTCGTAGCCGATGCTCGTCTCGATATTGGTGGTCAAGTGACCGGCGCCTTCTAATCGAACTTTGCGCTTCTCGCCGATGTGCATCGTGCCGTTATTGTTGCTGTTGATCGTGTAGTCGGCGTTGATGTCCGAGCCGTCGCCGTTGTTCTGCACGACCTGCCAGTGCTTGGCCGAGTCCAACTGGCTAGGGTCGACGAAGTTCGCGCCGAGGAAACGCAGCAGCGTATACTCCTCGGTGTAGACGGTCTTGTTGGGATCGCAGATGACGTGGGTATTGCCGTACACGACGCATTCGGCCGGCGGTGCCCGTCGCACGTTCTGGCCCTGCTCGCTGATCATGACGACCATCGCGCCGTCGGGCTGCTTTTTCACGATATCAACCGTGATCGTCCCCTTGTCCGTCAGCGTTCCGCCGTAATGGCTCATCCCGTTGGTCCCACCCGATATGTTTGGACCGGGGCCTGCTTTTGAGGCTTGCGGAGTGCTCGCGTAGGACTCGGCATTATCGCTTGAATCCCGCGACGTAATGTCTTGATTGGCACTGTAGGTGAAATTGTACACGAGCTGGCCAATCGTAGTGTAGGCTCCGGCGACGATAGGAAGCGCACTGAGCGCAACCGCGACGGCGAGGGCGCTGAATCTTAGCAGCATCATTAATCAACTCCTCGAAGATGGCGCGTCACTTACCGCATCCGCTCAGCGCCTCGTTGATGGTCTTAGCGGCGGTATCCTCACGCTTTCCGGTCTCGTCGCGCAGCCAATCCAGCCCCTCGACGATTTTTCCCAACGGGTTGTAGCCGACGATTAGGCCCGGAATCTGGCTTGGGTCGAGCGAGTACGGATTGGGGGGCAGCCCGGGAGCGTCGGGATCTTGCCACTGGTTCGGTTGCTCTTTCACCGGCTTTGACGTCAGGTCGCCGGTTTGAATCGCTCCCAGGTACTCCTCACCGGCATGCTGCAGCTCGCCCATTTGCAGGGTTTGGACGAAACCGTTGATGATGTCAAGCGAAGCGCTCTGGTAGGCGACGGTCTCCAAGAGTTGCGACTTGATTTTCGCCAGCCGCGCATCGTCGTTCGGATTCCCCGTCGGAGCGAGCATCTTTTCGTCGTCGAGCAGGGTCTGCGCCGCGATTAGGTTGCGCGCGATCGGAATCACGAGGTAGGACATCTGCTGCAGCGCCATGCTGGTCTCGGGCGTTTGGTTGTACATCGAATCGCCGGCCGCCGGCGCGCCGGTTCCAAATTGGGAGATCCCCTTGTCTTGTGAAGCGAACGTTCCGCGCTCGTACTTTTTGAAGAGCGGCGGACTCTTGGAGATCTTCTGATCGTTCTCCAAAATCATCGCGACGGCGGGCCGGACGCGCTCGTGAATTCGAGCGCAGAGCGCGCTCGTGACGACGTGGTAAATTTCAGGGGGCGGCGTTCCCGCGGGTGTTGCCGCAGTTCCGTCCGACCGAGCCGCGAGCGGCTGCAAAGCGGCGCACGCCAGGGCGCAGGACACCAGGAGAATGAACCTCCGCATGCCGCAAAATTTCTCGAATTGCGCGCCGGCGCCTTCCCTAGAGACATAAGAAGCGGGGCCCGGAGGGGCCCCGCTTGGGTTGTCTACTCTAGCGCGAAACCTAAATCGTTAGATTTTGACTTGCGCGTTGAAGAAGACATTGATCGGTGGCGCTCCGCCGCCGATCGCTCCGTTGTTCAGGCCGCCTGGCGTGTAGCTCTGCTGGAATGGCGTACGGGCACCGTTGGCTTTGAAGTCGTTGATGCTCGTGCCGTTGTAGAAGTTGCTCGGATAGAGCGTGTTGTTGAGCAAACCGCCGGCGGGAGCGTAGCCGCAGATTGCGGCGCCGGGTGGATTGGCCGCCGTCCAGGCGGCTGCCGTTCCACCGAAGCAGGTGTGGAAGAGGCTCGTTCCCAGCACCGTCAGCCGAATCCGCGGGCTCACGTCGTAGGAAAGCTGGAGGTTTCCAACGATCGAGCTGGGCTGCTGAAAGTTGTCGAAGAGGAACGACTGGGTCTGCGGATTGGGTATGTAGAGGAAGCCGAACGCCCCCAGCCCTGCAGATGTCGTAGTGAGGTAGTTGCACTGCAACGGGTTGGTTTTGGGCGAGAGCTTGGTGATCCCCGTGGCTGCCGAGTTTTGCAGGCAGCTGCGCGGATCCAAGCCCATCGTATCCAACGGGCTGCCGTAGTAGCCGCCGGTCTGGAAGTTGAGGCTCGGCGTGACCGCCAGTTTGTCGTGGCGCCAGTTGAGAATCAACGATGAGACCCACGGCGAGATGTAGCTGGAGACGGCTCCGTTGAGGTTGGGTGCGATCGCCGTCGAGTACGGATTGTACCAGGCGCTCGGTGAGAGCAGACCTTGCGGTGACAGGTTGTAGTACGGGTTGAAAATCGTGTCTTGGCCCTTTGCGTTGGGCGTGTTGCACGGAACCCCGTTAATACCCTGATAGCACGGTGAGCCGCCGCCGGCCTTGGTTAAGCCGTTGTACGCCGTGATCGCTTGATTGAGCACATTGGTCGCGTTGGGAATCGTACCGCCCGTCTGGAGCGGGATGTTCTGGAACTGGACCTTCGAGCTGGTGTAGGTCAGCGCGACGATCCCCGAGAGACCGTTGCGGGTGAAATCACCCTTGTTGAACTGGAACTCGAAGCCTTCGTTGCGATTGACGCCGACCGGCACTTGCGTGACGAAACCCGCGCCGATGAAGGTCTGCTGTTGCCAGTCGCTCACCCACGTGTAGAACGGCGTGAGCTTGAAGCTCATGTCGGTCCCACGGAAGTGCTGCTCGTAGGAGAGGTCGTACTGCCCTGACGAGATGCCCGGAATCGGGTGGAACGGCGAGAAGAACCCGAGGTTCATCGTGTTGTTCCACACCGAGCGGTCGTCGCCGGCCAGTGCCAAATACTGGACCGAGGCCGAGATCGGCGGCTGCGTGAAGCGGCCCGCCGACACGCGCCAGACCACGTCGGGCGATTGCGTGTAGGTCGCCGAGAACCGCGGCTGCCAGTAGTTGAGCACGTACGAGCTCGGTGAGCTAGCGGTGAAATTGGGCGCCTGCACGCCGTCCTGCACCGTGCCGTTAGGATGCACCCAGCCCTTTGCGGTCGTTTTCGTCAGCGCCGAGACGCCTTGGTTACAGTCACCCACGACGTACTGCGCCGGCGCCGGCGGAACCGCACCGGGCCCCAGCGGCGTCGTGAAGACCAGGCTGGTCGCCGCCTGCACGCACGTGTAGTTGGCGGTCATGTTGGCGTAGAACTGGGTCGCGTTCGTCGCCGACTCCGGCAGGTCGTACGTGAAGTTGTCGTACCGAATGGATGCGTTGATCAGGAACTTGTCGCTGGGACGGAACTGGTCTTGCAGCGACGCGTTGGTAAAGCGCGGCTTTACCGAGTTGTACGAGCCGTTGGCGTTGCCATCCCAGAGGCTATCCCAGGTTGCACCGGCTCGGGCTGCCGGCGATTTTACTCCGCCGCCAAAACCGGTCGGACCGGCGACGGCATTGCTCACCCAGGTCGGGCTCACGTTGCCGCCGGTAGCGACGTTGTAGTAGCTCTGGTTCGCGCCCAACTCCAAGCAGACTTGCTTGGCGCCGGTGGATGGATCGTAGCACGTGAAGTTGTTGCCGGTCTTGGCCATGAAGCCAATCGGCGAGGTGCCGCCGGCGGCAGTCGCGTTGTTGAACCGGATCACTCCGGCGGTCGTGTAGTTGCCGTCGAGGCTGATCAAGTTCTGGTCGTTGATCTGGTCTTGGAAGTCCAGCGCACCACCCGAGGTATGCGTGATCAACTGATACTCAGCCGAGTTCGGGAAGACCGGCAGGTTCGTGCCGCCGGCGCCCCAGCTTGGCGACGTGAGATACCAGTTGGAGTAGAAAGTGTACCCGTAAGCGCGCAGATAGGCCGATTGGCTTAGCGCGTAGGTGTACTGGAGCTTGGTGATGCCGGCGTTGTTCTGGTTGACGTCGATCGAGTTGTCGTTGTTCGGCACCTGCCCTTGGAAGGAGTGCGGTGGCGCTCCGGGCGCGAAGTAAATCCCCGGCCGGACGAACTGCGAGAAGCTGTGCGCGATCTGCGTGCCAAACGGCACGTTGTAGGTGATCGCGTCGGAATACGCCAGATAGGTCGGCGCGCAGCCTAAGGTTGTGCTGGTGGGCGGCGAAACCCCGCACGTGATCCCCGCGCCTTTGAGCGGGATGATCTGGCCCTGGCCCGAGCAGCCGGTGGCTCCCAGCACGTTGACCGGAGCCGATGACGGACCCCAGACCACCACGTTTTCATGACCGCAGGTCGGCGGCCGGTAGTTCGTGCCGTACAGCGAGTAAATCGCTTGGTCGACACCCGGACCGATGTCGCTCAGCGAGCTATACCCGTAGTTGTTGAGCGCCGAACCGCTCCACATCAGCTGCAGGTCGTCGCGCAACCCGTTCTGCTTGGGAATGCCCATGTGCAGGTTGATCACGCTTTCGCGATCGCTGATCATGAACGGATTGGCCGAAGTGTTGCTGTAGTATTGCCAGCAGCCCTGTTTGCCGATCGCCGCGACCGGCTGATTCGACCAGGGCGCACCGACTAACGGACACATCGGCTTGACGCCTTGACAGGTGCCGATGAGACACGTGTAGCCGGCCGCCAGAATCTGGTCGCTGCCGAAGCCGTAGCCGATACCGAATCCATCGGTATTACCCGATAAGCTCCCGCCCGGCGTAGCGTACCCGGCGCCGTTTGAGTTATCAATGAACCGGTAGGTTTGGTTGTAGCCGAGCAGGCCGACGTAGTAGCTGAAGGTCCGATCCGGCGTTGAACCGCCGACCTCGACCTGCGCCTGATGGTAGAACGTCGGCGTCCCGAGTCCGAGGTTCGCCGTCGCGAAGCCCGGGAAGGTGCCCGTCTTGATGACCTGGTTGATGAAACCGGCCGTGCCGGCCGAGCCGACCGAGGACGGACCGCCGCCGGTGTAGACCTGCAGCTCCTGCAAGCCCAGCGACGACTCCGTCGAGGAGTTGTAGTTGTCGAACGAGCGGTTGACCGGAATACCGTCGTACTCGTACCCGGTGTAGTACGAGTTCTGGCCGCGAACGTAGGCAGCGTTGAAATCCCAGCCCATGCCGCCCTGCGACGTTTGCACGCCCGGAACCGATGCCATCGCCGAGTAGGTGTTGTTGAGGTTACCGCCGCCGCCCAATGCAGCAGCCGCCGAGGCCTGCGACGCGTTGACGCTATACAGGTCGCTGCCGACGCCCGATTTTACGAGCGAGGTGCCGGCACTCGACGTGACGTGCGCGATCGTGCGCAACGCCCGCTGCAACGTGTAGGCCACGTTTTGCGTCTGGTCGGCGAAGACCACGACGCCCGGGAAGGAGATCCCCTGATACCCTTCCTTGTTTAAATTGATCGTATAAGTATCCGGGTTGAGCGAGAGGAACACGAAGTGACCTCCCGCATCCGTCGTCGCGGTCCGATTCATCGAGGCAGAGACTGCCTGCACTTGAACGCCGGCAACCGGCGCCCCGTTTGAATCTTTGATGACACCCGTAATGTTACCGCTGACTCCGGCCAGTGCCCATGTTCCCTGGCTGAGAAACGCCAACGCTAATGCTACGGCTGTGACCGCTTGACGGAGGGTTCGACTTGAACTCATGTTCGTTTACCCTCTATCTATTTAAGTTGTCAAAACGCGAGCCGTTCTGCGCCCCGCAGGCTCTATGGCCTCAGGAACTTCACAGAGTGACCCACTGCTCCAAGGGTTTGCTCAGGCTTGGGGCGGTTCCTTTAACTCTGCTTAAAGGAGAGCGCGCCGGAGCGGCTTGCTTCCTTAGGCGCGGACCGCCAATCGCGCGGCCAGCAATGCGGGGATCTCCGACGGGCGCTCGGCGACCGGCACGCCGGCAGCCTGGAATGCCGCGATCTTGCTCTCCGGCGTGCCGAAGCGCCCCGAGATGATGGCGCCCGCGTGGCCGAGCGACTTGCCCGGCGGCGCGTTGCGCCCCCCGATAAAGGCGACGACCGGCATCTCCGGCATGTGCTCGGCAACGAAGGCGGCGGCTTCCTCCTCGTCCGATCCGCCGATTTCGCCGCAAATCACGAGCGCCTGCGTCTGAGGATCGTTCTTGAACTCGCGCAGACATTCGACGAAGGTCGTCCCGATGATGGGGTCACCGCCGACCCCGATGCAGGTTGATTGACCAAGCCCCGCGCGGGTCAAGAGATCGACGACTTCGTACGTCAGCGTGCCGGATCTCGAGATGACCCCTATCGCTCCCTCTTTAAAGACGTGGCCCGGCATGATGCCGACCAGCGATTTTCCCGGCGAGGCGAGCCCGGGACAGTTCGGACCGATGATCCGCATGCCGGGCGTAGTGCCGACGACTTTGAGCGTATCGTGAACCG
Source organism: Vulcanimicrobiota bacterium (assembly GCA_963748875.1). GTDB lineage: Bacteria > Vulcanimicrobiota > Vulcanimicrobiia > Vulcanimicrobiales > Vulcanimicrobiaceae > Cybelea. The sequence goes on along the minus strand of CAVVKC010000001.1, from coordinate 1,553,724 downwards.
GAACGCCTTCGGTGATGCAGACCGCAAACGTGATGCCGGCATCGTAGGCTTCGTAGAGCGCGTCGGCGGCAAACGGCGGCGGAACGAAGATGCACGTGTGCGTGGCGCCGGTCGCGTCCACGGCCTCCCTGACGGTGTCGAAGACCGGTAGCCCCTGCGGCGTCGTCTGGCCGCCCTTGCCCGGCGTGACGCCGCCGACGAGATTCGTTCCGTACTTGAGCATGCGATCCGTGTGATACGAGCCCTCGGCGCCGGTGATTCCCTGCACGATAATTCGGCTGTTCTTGTCTACGAAAATCGACACCGCGCTTATGCCTCCCGCGACAGGCGCACGGCTTCGCGCGCGCCTTCGTCCATCGTTTCGACCGGTCTCATCCCCGCCTGCGCGAGAATGCGGCGTCCTTCTTCCTCGTTCGTGCCGGTCAGCCGGATGACGAGCGGAATCTTTCGCGATGTAGTCTCGTTGATCGCGGTGACGATTCCGCGCGCGACCTCGTCGCCGCGCGTAATGCCGCCGAAGATATTAACGAAGAAAACGTTTGCGCCGGTATTGTTCACGACCAGCTCGTAACAGTTCCGAACGCGCTGCGCGTTGGCTCCGCCGCCGACGTCGAGAAAATCCGCGACCTGACCGCCGGCGTTTGCGACCGCGTCCATCGTCGCCATCGCAAGCCCGGCACCGTTTGCCATCGTCCCGACGTTGCCGGGGAAACGCCGGAAGTTTCGGATGCCGACGCCGGCCTGCGCCGCGAGCAACTCGTCTTCGTCAAGCGGCAGCGTCGCACGCCACTCGCCGAACTCCGGGTTGCGAAAGAGCGCGTCGTCGTCGAGCTCGATCTTTGCATCCGACGCGACGACGCGCCCGTCCGAAGTTAGCGCGAGCGGATTGATCTCGATCAGCTTGGCGCCGTATCGAAAGAAAAGATCGTAGAGCGCGCCCGCGATCGCGGGAAACTGCTTGCGATAACCGGGCTCGAGTTGAGCACCGAATGCGAGTTCGCGTCCGATGAATGGCGAGTAGCCGATCGCGGAGTCGACGTAAAACTTCGCGATCGATTCCGGGTGCCGCTCGGCGACCTCTTCGATCTCCATTCCGCCAAAGCGGCTGACGACGATGACCGGCTTTCGGGCGGCGCGGTCGATCGTAATCGCGCAGTACGCCTCCTGTGCGATCGCGAGCCGCTCTTCCACGAGCAGCGATCGCACCGGTTCGCCGAGCGGATTCTGACGGTTAGGCGGCATCGGCGTAGCCATGATCTCCGCCGCAACGCTGCGTCCTTGCGACGCTCCGGCTGCCGTTTTTATTTTGCCTGCCTTGCCGCGGCCACCCATCAAAACTTGCGCCTTGATGACCCACTCGCCCGGCACGTCGTCGAGAAACTCAGCCACGGCATCCGGCGTCGCCGCGAACCGGCCGCGCGGCACCGGAATGCCGGCCCGCCTTAAAAGCTCCTTGCCTTGATACTCCATGAGATTCATAGCGGGCCAGGAGGTTCGCGCACGACCGGCTCTTGACCCTCGGCGCCGTCACAATTTTGCGTGCCGCACCGTTGTACAAAGTGCGATTCGCGGCGTAGAATACTTACGCGAAGGCAAATGCCTTTTTCGTCTTTCGTTGGAGCACTCATATGAGGACGATTTCAAAAGCGACACCGGACGCCATAGCCGTCTGCGTTGCCGCGTTTTTAGTTGGCGGTTGCGGCGGACCGGCCGCGCAGAACGCTCTGCCATCCCCTACGCAGCAGAATGTCACGCGCGGCGCACCCCGGGCCGACGGCGCCCGCCGTGAGACGAGCGGCTCGTGGATGTTGCCGGAGGCGAAGCACGAGGACCTCATCTACGTCACCAATACCGACACCAACAGCGTCGGCGTCTACGCGTACAAGTCGCGCAAACTCGTCGGAACGCTCGCGAACATCAAAGAACCTTACGGAACCTGTTCCGACGCCAGCGGCAACGTATGGATCATCGGCTGGGGAAAGGGCCAGATTTTCGAGTTTCCGCATGCCGTCGTAAAACCGGTGAGAGTGCTCGACGTCGAGGATAGCGCAGACCCCTACGACTGTTCGGTTGACCCGACAACGGGCAACCTGGCGATTACGGACTGGGGTTACAACTGGCTCAAAGGCGAGGTCCTGATCTTTCGCAACGGAAGCGACGAACCCGAGGAGGTCACCGGGCCAAGCATCTGGTTTTACTACGGCTGTACGTACGACGAAAAAGGAAACCTCTACGCCGACGGCTGGGACGCGTATCTCGGCGACGTCTTCGCGCTCGGTGAGCTTCCAAAAGGCGGCAAAGAGTTCAAGAACATCGTTATGCCGCCGCTCTTCAAGCCTCCATATCTCGGCGGCATTCGCTGGGACGGCAAGTACGTCGCAATCGGAAACACGGGAGCGCTGTGGAAATACGAAGTGAGCGGTAACCGGGCGACCTTTGCGGGCTACACAGCGCTGACGTCGCGGTGGCCGATGGGATTCTTCTGGATCAGAACCTTCGGCTCGGGAGAGCGATCGGTCATCGCGCCCGACCACGCCGGCAATCCGACGGCCGTGCAGTACTGGAGGTACCCGGCCGGTGGTCATCCGATGGGAACGATTACCCGCGGCCTGCACGAGCCATTCGGCGTGACCTTCAGCGTGGCGGGGCGGTAGCGCTTACTCGAGTCTGCCGAGCAGCGAGCGCGCGATGATCAGCTGCTGGATCTCCGAAGTACCTTCGTAGATCTCGGTGATCTTTGCGTCGCGATAGTGACGCTCGACCGGGAACTCGCTCGTGTATCCGTAGCCGCCGTGGATCTGCAGCGCCTCGGCCGCGTGCTTTCGCGCAGCGGTCGAAGCGAAGAGTTTTGCCTTACTTGCAGCAAGCGCGAAACTCTCACCCGCGTCGGCCATCGCGGCGGCGCGATAGTTGAGTAAGCGAGCGGCGTCGAGATCCATCGCCATCTGCGCGACCTTGAACGAAACGCCTTCGAATGCGCCGATCGGCTTGCCGAAGGCAACGCGTTCCTTCGCAAACTTCACCGACTCGTCCAGACAGGCCGCCAGAATTCCTATCGCCTGCGCGGCGATCCCGATGCGTCCGGCGGTTAGCGCCGTCATCGCGTTGCCGAAGCCGGCGCCTTCTTCGCCCAAGAGCGCGTCTTCTCCAAGCTCGACGCCGTCGAAGGCTAAATCGCAGGTGTTGCTGGTATGGATGCCGAGCTTTTCGGTCACGCGCTCGACAGTGATGCCGGGAAGGTTCGGCTCGATCAGAAAAGCGCTGACGCCGCGCGCGCCAGGGCCGCCGGTGCGAAACATTCCCATGATGACGGCGGCGTAGCTCCCGCTCGTACACCACTGCTTTCTTCCACGAATAACGTATCCGCCGGCGGTGCGACTCGCCGTTGAGCGAATCGCGGCCGCATCGGATCCGGCATCCGACTCGGTCAGCGCGAAACCGGCGATCGCGTCGCCGCTTGCAAGCACCGGCAACCATCGCTCTTTCTGACGCTGCGTGCCGAGCTTACCAATCGCCGAGCAGATCATCGAGTGCACCGAGACCGTCACCGCCGTCCCCGCGTCAACCCGCGCCAGCTCCTCGATCGCCAGCGCGTACGAGAGATAGTCCGCGCCGGCACCGCCGAACTCTTCGGGGACCAGGATCCCCATGATTCCGGCAGTGGTGAGCTTGCGGTAAAGCTCGCGCGGAAAGACGTGATCGCGATCCCATTGCGCCACGAACGGAGCGATCTCGCGCTGCGCGATCTCGGCCGCCAGCGAGCCGATCGCGCGCTGCTCGTCGGTTAACGCAAACTGCCCGCGCGTCGTCGCTAACATGAACAATCCATAGCGGAACTGATTTTGTTCAGGTCTAGGAGCCGACGGGTGAAGCTTACTTCCATAGCTTTGTCATCCTGAGCGAAGTCGAAGGACCTGAGGCGACAACGACATGGACAAAATCAGACCGCTATGAGCAGTGCATCGCCTTGGCCGCCGCCAGAACAAATCGCGACGATGCCGAGGCCTCCGCCGCGCTTGCGAAGCTGATTGATGACCGTGCCCGCAAGGCGCGCCCCGGAAGCGCCGATCGGGTGACCCATCGCGACCGCACCGCCGAATTGATTGATCGTGGCTTCGTCGAGTCCGATTCGCCGGGCCGACGTGATTGCGACGGTCGAGAAAGCTTCGTTTATCTCCCAGACCGCGATGTCGCTGGGTTGCAGACCGGCGCGATCCATCAGCTTGCGCGCCGCCATCGCCGGCGTGAGGCTAATGTAGGGTGAATCCCAAGCGACCGTCGCGTGCTCGACGATCGTCGCTAGCGGTTCGTGTCCGTGCTCCGCGGCGTATTGCGCGTCGCTGAGAATCATTGCGGCGGCGCCGTCGTTGACGCCGGGTGCGTTGCCGGCGGTTACGGTGCCGTTGCGTTCGAGCGGACGCAGCTTTGCCATTGCTTCGATGCTCGCGTCGGCGCGAACGGCTTCGTCGCGATCGACGACGGCGTGTGGATGGTCGCCGGTGATAAACGGCGCGTACGCCGCGTAATCGAGCGTGAACTCGTCTGATGGCTCGTGCTCCCAGACGCTCCCGGCGGCCCCGACCGAGACGGGGACGCGCACGCGGCCTTGTTGAGGCAGCCGCTCGACGACGACTCTATCCTTCGCTTTGCTCGCGACTCTGACCGGAACGATCTCGTCGGCGAAGTGGCCCGCAGCGTGTGCGGCGCCGGCACGACGATGGCTCTCGTAGGCAAAGCGGTCCTGCTCTTCGCGCGTCAGTCCCAGCTCGTTGGCGACCTTGCTTCCCTGCGTCGCCATCGTCATCGGAAAATACTGATCCCAAAGTCCATCGTAGATCATTGCGTCAACGAGCGCCCCGTCGCCGAAACGATAACCCCAGCGCGCGTCGCGCAATAGGTACGGCGCATTCGACATCGACTCCATCCCGCCGGCGGCGACGACCGTATTGGCGCCCGCATTGATCGAACGCATCGCGTTGACGATCGCGAGCAGGCCTGACGCACAGACCTTGTTGACGGTATCGGCGGTCACGGTTTTGGCGAGGCCCGACTTGAAGAGGACTTGCCGGGCGGGATTCTGTCCGACGCCGGCCTGCAAAACTTCCCCGAACGTGACGTGCTCGATATCGGAGGGATCGATCTTCGAGCGATCGATCGCGCCGGTCAGCGCCACCGCGCCGAGCGTGGTGGCGGTAAGCGGCGCGAGCGCTCCCCCGAGCTTGCCGAACGGCGTCCGAGCCATTCCGATTACAACGGCCTTCGAATTCATCTCTCTCATGACGCCGCAATTTCTCGGTGAGGTTTCAAAGGCCTAGGCGGTCCGGCACTGGAGGGACGGCACTCGGCACGTCGCTCGGGCGGACGTTTGGCTCGCGCATCCCGCGCTCGCCCGCACTCGACTCTGCGCGCTCTCGCCCTCCGTGGCTCCGCGCGCATTCACACGCCGCCTGCGCGACGTACCGAGTGCTGTCCCTCAATGCCGAACGGGGATCGGACAATTCTCACATTCAAACTGCACGGTTACGTGGTCGATGCCGAAGTGCGTCTTGGCGCACTCGTCGATCTCACGCAGCACGTCGGCGGCTTCGCTGAGCCGCCGGTCGTCGAGCAGCACATGGGCCGAGAGCGCGTGCGAGCCGCTTCCGATCGACCAGACGTGCAGGTCGTGAACGCCGGTCACGCCGCTAAGCTCGGCAATGTGTTCGGCAAGGTGGCCGGAGTCGACGTCACTTGGAACGCTCTCAAGCAGCACGTTGGTAGCGTCGCGCATCACGCGCATGACGCCGACAACGATGATCGCGGCGACAAAGAGCGAGAGCAGCGGATCGATCCAGGCGAGATGCGTCAAGCCGATGGCGATGCCGCCGAGAATGACCGCCGCGGCGCCGAGCGCGTCGCCGATAACGTGGAAGAGCGCGGCCCGAACGTTGAGATCGCGTTTGCCAGAACGGAGAAGCAAGCCGACGCCGCCATTGACCGTCAGACCCACGGCGGCGATCAACGTCATCAACGCAGCGCCCGGTTCGACCGGGTTTGCGAAGCGACGCGCGGCCTCGTACGTGATGGCGACGGTTGCGACCAGCAACAGCGTGCCGTTTACCAACGCGCCGAGCACTTCGATGCGGCCGTAGCCGAACGTGCGCCGCGGGTCGGCCGGACGCGCCGCACCGATTGCAGCCAGCAACGCGAGGGCGAGCGCGAGAACGTCCGTGCAAACGTGTACGGCGTCGCTGGTCAGCGCTAAGCTGCGCGATGCGGCACCCCCCCAAAACTCCAGCAACGCGACGAGCGCCGTCGCGATCAGCGCGTAGACGAGCCGCCGGCGAATCGCCACGTCGCGTGCTACGTGCGCCGCGCTCGCACCACGAGGGCGCCCAGCATCGCGCCAAAGAGCGCGAACGTCCTGCTCTCGGCGCGAAGGATTGCGTCGGCGTGCCACTCACCCTCGGCATTTGCGAGCGGGACGACTCTCGGAACGACCCGTGGAACGCAGGCGCAATAGCGCTCGAATGCTTCGCCGAAAGACGACTGCAGAAACTCTTCTTCGTGCGGGACGATCGTCGCGTAGGTTGCGGCCATCGCGCCGAGCGAACCGCCCACCAGCGCGCGGCGTGTGAGGCGAGAGTTTTTTCCGGTGAAGGCGATCGCGAATCCGGCGGCGGTGAGGAAGTTCCCGAGATAGAGCGGATTGCGAACGTACGCGTACGGGCCTCCCGTCACGAGTTTGGGAGCCGTCACGGCATCGTTGCGCGTCGTGACGCCCGAATAGCCAACCGCCCAGCAGCGAATCAGCTCGCCGGCGAAGGCAAGCGGAAGGCCGAGCGCGATGCTCGATGCGCTGGGCCGCCCGCAGAGCGCGAGGAGTCCGGCCGGCAAGCTCAACAAAAGCCCGCGGTTCTTGAAGACGAAGGCCTGGAACGTCATGCGAGCAGCCGTGCGGCGGCGTAAACGTCGCGCAGCGAGCGGGGCAAAGGAATCTGCGGCGCCCAACCGGTGCGCGCGTGGAGCTTCTCTGCGCTTCCAACCGAGATCGGGACGTCGCTGGATCGCATGCGAGCCGGATCCTCGCGGACCTCGACTGCAACGCGTGCGATTGCGATCAGCTCGCGCAGAACGTCGCGAATGGTCACGGCACTTCCGCTGCACACGTTATAGACTTCGCCTCGTTCGCCGTGGCACGCGAGCTCGACGTAGGCCGCGACGACGTCGCGCACGTCGAGAAAGTCCCGCGCCGTATCGAGATTACCAACCAAGAGCTGCGGCGCGCCGCCCGCAGCGATGCGCGCGAGTTGCGCCGCGAGTGAGGCGACCACGAAATGTTCCTTCTGTCCGGGACCGATGTGATTGAATCCGCGGGCGATAACGACATCGGTTTCAAAGCTGCGCGCCTCGCCCATGAGGATAGCTTCGGCCGCGGCTTTGCTGGCGCCGTAGGGATTGCGAGGCCGCAGATCGAGCGTTTCGCGTAACGGATACTCGCTGGGATCGCGAGCGCCGTAGACTTCAGCCGAGCTCGCAAAGACGATGCGCGGTCGCGGCTCTCCCGCGTAGGTGCGAACCGCCTCCGCGAGCCGCGCGGTTCCCATCACGTTGACCTCGTAGGTATTGATGGGCGCGCGTAATGCATCGGGAACGAAGGTCTGCGCGGCCAAATGGAAGACGACCGCCGGACGAAACGCGTCGAGCGCCGCCCGCAGCTCGGGTAAGCCGCCAAGTTCGACTTCACAGACTTCGGCATTCGCCCGCGCTCGGAGCGCGTCGACGAGATAAGGACCAACGAACCCTCCGGCCCCGGTTACGAGCGCTCGCATCGCTTGATGTCGGACGCGACCATCATCGTTACGAGTTGCTCGAAGCTTACTTCGGGTTTCCATTTCAGGATGCTGCGCGCTTTCGACGCGTCGCCGATCAGACGGTCGACCTCGGCCGGCCGCACGAAGCGGGGATCGATCACGACGTACGGCTCGAACGATCCCAGCCCCGCGACATCGAAGGCGATTCGCAGGAAGTCGCGCACGCTGTGCGTCTGACCGGTCGCGATCACATAGTCGTCGGGTTTCTCTTGCTGGAGCATCAGCCACATCGCGCGCACGTAGTCGCCGGCAAAGCCCCAATCGCGATGGGCGTCAAGATTTCCGAGGTGCAGGTCCTTCGCCAACCCGAGCTTGATGCGCGCGACGCCGTCGGAGATCTTGCGCGTCACGAACTCCTTCCCCCGGCGCGCGGACTCGTGGTTAAAACCAATGCCGCTACAGGCGTAGAGACCGTACGATTCGCGATAGTTGACCGTGATCCAGTGACCGTAAACCTTTGCGACGCCGTAGGGACTGCGCGGATAGAAAGCCGTCTTCTCGTTCTGCGGCGACTCGACCGCGTTGCCGAACATCTCGGAACTCGAGGCTTGATAGAATCGAATCGCCGGATTCACTTGCCGGATCGCTTCGAGGACGCGCGTCACGCCGAGCGCGGTAAACTCGCCCGTTAGGACCGGCTGGCTCCACGAGGCCGGCACGAAAGATTGCGCCGCGAGATTGTAAATTTCGTCGGGCTCGACCTGGCTTACAATCGACGTGATCGAGCTTTGATCGAGCAGATCTCCGGAGAGAATCTCTACCTGATCCACGATGTGCTCGATCCGCTCGTGCACCTCGGTGCTCGTTCGCCGCGTCATGCCGATGACTCGATAGCCTTTCTCCAAGAGAAGCTCTGCGAGATAGGATCCGTCCTGGCCGGTGATTCCGGTGACGAGCGCGGTCTTTCCCAAACCTCTCGCGATCCCTTAGCGCGCGGCTTCGCGCTGGCGCTGCGCGAGCGTAACTGCAACGAAGGCGGCGACTTCGCTCGGGAGCGTACCGCGTCCGAAACCGGCGTCGTATCCCAGCTCGCTGGCTAAACGATTCGTCACTCGCGGCCCGCCGCAGATCAATACGACGCGATCGCGCAGTCCTTGCGCTTCGAGCAGCTCGCCGAGCGCGGTGAAGTTTTTGACGTCGCTGCCCTTTTGAGTGACGACTTGCGATGCCAGCAACGCATCAATCCGATGCTCTTGCGTGAAGCGCACGAGCTCTTCCACGGCGACCTGGCTGCCAAGGTTGAAGGTCTCGAACGTGTGGTAGCGTTCGAGCCCATAATCACCCTTATATCCCTTCATGTTGAGGATCGCATCAATGCCGACGGTGTGCGCGTCGGTTCCGATGCACGCACCCGCAACCCGGATCTTGCGGCCGATTCGCTCGGTGACGAACGCGTCGATCTCGTCCATGGACATCAAGTGCGCGCGGGCCGACGGGGCGGCGATGCTCTCGACGTCAATGGCCTCGGGCGTGCTCGCATAGAGCACGAAGAACGAGAAGCCGGAGGCGATCCGGCGCCCATCCACGACCTGCACGTCGGTGAAACCCATCTTCCCCGCGAGCTGGCGCGCCGCTTCGTCGGCGCCTTCGCTCCACTCGACGGGCAGCGTAAACGAGAGCTGCACTTTGCCGTCGTTCTCGGTGTCGCCGTATGGTTTGACGATGCGGCTCACGCTTCGCCGACGGCGCCTATGGCGCTCCGCTCAGGACTACACCCCTGAGCGCCTCCTCGAACGGATTGTAATAATCGCCGGCACGCGCGAAGACGCCTTCGACGCCGCGTCCGCCGTCGGGCGTTCGCGACACGTCGGCGAAAGAAGCGGACTCGATCGCTTTCATCAAGCCTGTCGCCGCGACTCGCTCGAGCAACGCCTCGCAACCGCTCAGCACTGCCTGGGCTCGCCGCTCGATCGTGCCGCCGGGGCGCGGAACGATCTCTTCTCCGAAGTGTCGCGCCGTATTCATAATGTAGCGGGCATTTTCGAGCGCGAGCGCGCGATCGCCCAAGAACGGCGTATGAATCGCCTCCGTGAGCATACCGCAGAGGTGAATGCTCTGTCCGGTCATCACCGAGGTAAGGTTGAACATCGCGTCGATCAGATGCCCTTTGAAGACGTCGCCGGTCATGTGTTTGGTCGGCGGCATGTACTTGAGCGAGGCAGTGGGGAAGATTTCGCGGGCGAGCTGCGCCTGGGCCACCTGATAGAGAAAACTGTCCTCGAGATCGGGATCGATCTCATACGCGTCGCCCAATCCGATCTGCCGATCCGGCAGCCCGGCGCGATGCGCGAACTCCTCGTTGATGAACTGGGAGGCCAGGACTGCCGGGGCCTGATCGACCGCATCGGCGGTCGTTAGATAGTTGTCCTCGCCGGTGTTGATGATGATTCCCGAGTAGGCGTTGAGCATCCGGCTGAAGTGCTGATCGACGAAGGTGCGCTTCATGTTGATGTCGCGAAAGAGAATTCCGTACATCGAATCATTGAGCAGCATGTCGAGACGCTCGAAGGCCGCCATCACGGCAATCTCCGGCATGCAGAGACCGCTCGCATAGTTGGTCAACATGATGTAACGGCCGAGCTTCTCGCCGACCTCGTCGAGCGCGGCGCGCATGATCGCGAAGTTGGCTTGAGTTGCGTAGGTACCGCCGAATCCTTCGGTCGTCGGACCGTATGGGACGAAGTCGAGCAGCGATTGACCGGTCGAGCGAATCACGGCGACGATCTGCGCGCCTGCCTCCGCCGCCGCAACGGCGGCGGTCCGATCTTCGTAGATATTTCCGCTCGCGACGATGACGTAGAGCAACGGCGGCGGCAGCTGCGGGAGGCGTGCCAAGCGCGCCGCGCGCTCGTCGCGCTGCCCGGTTACGCGGGTCAGCGCGGCCGCAACGTATGGCCGCAACGCGCCGCGGGCCGCATCGGCAGGCGTCGCGCCGTACTCTTCAAGCGAGTTGCGACCCGATGCGATCGTTTCTGCGAGCGCCTGCGGCGTGAGTCCGGTTTCGGCGAGCGCCTTACCGAACGCGAGCCCGACGCCGTGCCCGCGCTTTTCCGGCGCCATGGAGTCGACGACGGCGTTCGGCACCGGAATTTCCTCGTTCGTAATGCCGTCCACTCCAAGCAGCCGCAGCACGCTGCGTTCCACGGAAACGGTCGAATGTGCCGCAATAAACGCTTCGACCGGGTCCGCGATTCCGGCCGCCAGTCGCCGGCAGCGTTCGACGCGCTGACGATCGATGCGCAGTTCCATAGGTGCCGTCTATATTACCGGAGCGCGAGATAGGCGGCAATTCCGCTGCGCCACGCAGGGATCGAAACGCCTAGCCTACCGAGGTTGGCATTCTCCAACGCCGAGAAGCGCGGTCGGGCGGCCCGGGCCTGCCGCTGCGAGGCCGCAATCGGCTCGACCCTCGCCTCGCTGCCGGCCTGAGCGATCGCCTCGGTGGCAAAGTCATACCAGCTTACCGCGCCGGCGTTGACGGCGTGGTAGAGGCCGTAAGCGCCGGTCCCGATTAATCGAGCAAGCGCGTCGGCGAGATCGCCGGCGAACGTCGGGGAAGCGACGAGGTCGCTGACGACGCGCAGCGGCGGGTCGCCGCGGCGCTGCGCGAGCACGCGCTCGATGAACGATTTGTGGCCGGGTCCGTTGGTCGAGTGTCCGTAGACGCCGCACGTGCGGACGACGAAAGCGCGCATGCGCAGAGACTCGACCAGGTATTCGCCGGCCAATTTCGAGACGCCGTAGACCGAGATCGGATGCGGCGCGTTATCTTCACGGTACGGAGCGGTCGTTTCACCATCGAAAACGTAGTCGGTGCTGACCGTGACAAAGACCGCGCCGCTCTCGCGCGCGAGGTCGGCCGCCGCCCCGACTGCGAGCGCGTTGATGGCGAAGGCCCGCTCCGGTTCGTCTTCGCAGCGATCCACGTCGTGAAATGCGGCCGCGTTTACGAGAACGTCGGGGCGAAACCGTTCGATCGCGCCACGCATTGCGGCGCGGTCGGCTAGCTCGAGTTCCTCGCGAGCGGGCGCCTCGATCGCGCAGTCGCTCCATCGTTGCCGAATCGCCGTTCCGAGCTGCCCCGAACCACCGATCAACAGAACCCGCTTCACACCGTCGACCGGCGCCCGCTGGTGTTTCGCTGGAACGTCAGCGAAACCGCAACGGCCAGCGCGGCGACTGCGTTGCCGACGACCATGATTCTGACGACCGTCTCCAAGGTTGGATGGATCGTCGCGATCGCGGCCAGCGTTCCCAGCGTGCACACCAAGAGCGGAGCCGTGAACGCGAGGCGGTGGGTTGCGATCCCGTAGTACGTCAGCGAGTTGGTCAATGCCAGAAGCACCATCGCGCTGCCGTACGTAACCAGCAGCGGCGCGGCCGCATCGTATGCGTGCCCAACGAGCGCGTGGAGCACGCTGACACCGAAGTACCGAAAGACGAAGAGCCCGCAGAACGCTACGACGCTGAACATCGTCAAGCTTCCGATGAGAACATCGCGCGTTGTGACGCCGCGTGCGTGACGATCGGCGGCTTGCGGCAGCAGCACTGTCGGGATGAAGCCGACCAGATAGAGCAGCATCTTCCCGCCGAGCGACGCGGCCGCGTAGAGCCCGGCGGCGTGCGGATCGAAGAAATGCTTTACCAAAACGACGTCGGCAGAGCCCATCAGTGCGAGCGAAATGCTCGCTGCGGCGGCTCCGGCGCCCGCGTTTACGATGCGCGACCAGTCGTACCGAATGTGACGCGACTCTACACCGGCGTATCGTTGCCTAAGTCGTGTCCCGAGATAGATAGCCGCGCTGAGCGGGCCCAAGAAAAATCCGATGATGCCTCCGCCGAGCTTCAGCCCGACGGCGATGAGCACTCCGATCCCGCAGACCTTGGCGATCCCTTCGATCGAGTTTGAGAGCGAGTATCCGACGAAGTCTTGGGTGCCTTGCGCGAGGGCGCGCAGCGCGCTGACGAAGAGCGAGACGCCCGCCAGCAAACCGACGAATTGTGCCGACCAGACCGGAACGTGCAAGAAGCGCGCAAACGGAATCGCGGCGAATGCGGCAACCACCATGTAGAGAAGCCCGAGTCGCGTAAACCCGTCGGCCACGCTGTCGCTTAAGCCGCGCAAGTGTCCTTCGTCGTGAAGCGCGCGAAACTCCGCGGCGAGCTGGGCGACGACCGGTGCGACGAAAGCAGCAGGCAGCGCAGCGATGAGCGCCGCGTTGATCAGCGCGTAAAGACCGCCGTAGGCGGTAACACCGAGCTGCCGGCTCGCGACCGCGTGGGCGATGAAACCGCAGACGTTCAGCACCATGCCCGCCGTAAAGACGAGTAGGCTCTGCTTTAACATCGCGCTGTCACGGAGACGTTCGAGCCCCCGCCTGAGCACGAACGTGCCTGGCGGACTCACGCTGCCGTTCATGGTATTGTCGTTCTCATGCAGGTCGAGCAATTACCTCTCGCAGGGGCGTTGATGCTCACGCCGCGCATCTTCATTGACGAACGGGGCTTCTTCAAAGAGACGTACTCGCTCGATCGTTATCGCGAATGCGGCATTAAGGAAACCTTCGTCCAAGATAACCTTTCCCTTTCGCATCGCGACGTCTTGCGCGGACTGCACGGCGATCCTCGGCTGGCAAAGATCGTGGGCGTGGTTCGCGGAAGTGCTTTCGACGTTATCGTCGATCTGCGCCCTGCGAGCCCGACCTATCGCCGCTGGTGGGGGCGACGCCTAGAGGCCGCCGAGGGAAAGCAAATCTACGTCCCGCGCGGCTTTCTCCATGGCTTCCTCGCCTTGGAAAATGAGACGGTCTTGGCGTACAAGCAGAGCGCACCGTACGATCCGGCCAGCGAGCTCGGAGTTGCCTGGGACGACGCCGACTTAGGAATCGAGTGGCCGCTCGCCGGACGACCGCCGATTCTCTCTCGCCGCGACGCGGCCAATCCGAGCCTTGCGGTTGCAACAAACGCAAGCCGGCCGAGGTAAGAGCCGCCAGAAGAACCGAATCGAGGGAGAATGGCATTCCATGATCAGAGCGACGAAGCTCTGGTGCATCGGGTGCGCTCCGGGGAAAGGGAGGCCTTCGGCGTGCTCGTGGATCGCTATAAACGCGGCATCGCAAACTTCATCGGCGCAACCGTACGAAACTCGTCGGAAACTGCGGACCTATCGCAGGAAACCTTCCTGCGCGCTTACGCGCATTTGGGAACGTTCAACCCTCAGCTCGGAAAGTTTTCGACCTGGATCTATCAAATCGCACGGAACGTCGTTCGAACCTATTTGGCAAAGTCGCTGCGCGCGCCGCAAATGCAGGAACTCGCGCCAGACCAATCGCTCGAGAGCGCGCTTCCAGACCCCTCGCCGCAGGCCGATCCCGCCGGCGGAGTTCTCCGCAAAGAGGCCGAGCGCGAGTTGCGAGCGGCGCTCGCCGAGTTGCCCGAACGCACCCGAACCGTCTTAGCGCTTCGATATTTCGATAGCATGGAGTATCAGACGATCGCGAGCACGCTCGGGCTTTCGCTCGGTAACGTGAAGACGCTCATCCATCGCGGCAAAATCGCGCTTACCAAGAAAATCCGCGAACGCGAGCAGCGAGCCGTGGAAGCGCTGCCCGCCGTCCCACAAAAGCGAGGAGCAAATGCGCTGCTCCTCGTGTGAACCGCTGCTCGACGCATACCTCGAAGGCGCGCTGCCGCGGCGGCAGGCGCGGGCTATCGCCGCGCATTTGCACGCCTGCAAGGGCTGCACTGCCTTGCTTCACGAGCTGCGCGTCGTGGACGCGCTGCTCTCGACGACGCGGCCTCCGAAGGTCGCGCCGGATTTTACCGCTTCGGTCGTCTCCGCCACGCACGTGGCGCCGCCGAAGGTTCCCCGGCGGCTGCCGATCCTCGGCGTGCTTCTTCTTTATGTAGGTGTCGCGTGGGTGCTCGCCGCAATCGCCGCGACGCGATGGCACGAGCTCGCCGGTCTCGCGACCGCGTTCGTCGCGGCCGGGCAACGGGATCTCGCTGCGCTCGGTGCGGTCGCGCGGGCACTCGCTCCGGCGACTCCGCTCGCAGCGGCAACGGTCACCGGCGTCTTGCTGCTCGACCTCCTCCTGCTGGGCGCAATCTTTTACGGATATCGCCGGGTGCGTCCGATGCTCGCGTTCTATCTCGCGCGGGGGCCGCGCTCCTGATGCGGCTCCTCGCTTTTCTCGCGCTCGTCTTAGCGGCTTTCGCGCTCGGTGCGACCCCGGCAAAGGCTGAGACTCAGGCCATCTACCATGGCGGGACCTACTTCGGCTCGGTGGTGGTCGAGCCGGGACAAGTCGTTGACGGCGATCTGAACGTCATCTTCGGCGACGCCACCAACGCGGGCATCGTCGAGGGCGACGTCAACGTGATCGGCGGAACGTACGACCCGCGGCCGGGCGGGGTGGTGACGGGGCAGGTCAATCAGATCGGGGGCGCCGTGACCCAGGCGGTCGTGCCCTGGGCGCCGAGCGAATCCCCCTTCGGCCCCTTCGTTCCCGACCACCGCCTGCTTTGGCGGGTCTCCTGGAATCTGCTGGCGCTGCTCGTCTTTTTGATCTTCCCCTTGCGCACTCGCATGGTGTTGGACCGCTTGGAGGGTCATCCCGGGCTGAGCGTCGTCGCGGGCGTGCTTGGCAGCGTGGCCGTCATTCCACTTGCCGTCCTGCTCGCGATCACAATTCTGCTGATCCCGTTGATCCCGCTCGAGCTGGTATTCGTGCTGGCCGGGGTCTTCCTCGGCACCGCCGCGCTCGCGCTGCTCATTGGGCGACGGCTCTGCGAGCTGCTCAGTCCCGCCCGGACCCCCTCACCGCTGATCGCGTTCCTGGCCGGGATCGCTCTCATTACGGCGGCCGAGCTCGTCCCGGTCGTCGGCACGCTCGTTCTCATCCTGGTGGGGCTGATCGGCTTGGGCGCAACGATGCTTTCGTTTGCCGGTGACGGGTTCGCACACCCGGTCGCCGTCGCGCCGCCCCCACGTCCTCCGATAAGCGGACCCCCGATGCCCACCGGCTAAAGATTCCGGATGACGACCGTCTCGCGAGCCGCGCAGTTCGCGCAGCGCACCGCACACCTGCGCGCGTCAACTATTCGCGAGATGCTCAAGGTAACGCAACAACCCGACGTGATCTCGTTCGGCGGCGGTCTTCCGGCTCCCGAACTCTTTCCGACGACAGGAATCGCGCGAGCCGCGAGCGCGGTGATGGAGCGGCTCGGCGCGGCCGCGCTTCAGTACAGCGTAACGGAAGGCATTCCCGAAATGCGCATTTGGGTAGCGGAACGCCTTACGCGGCGTTTCGGGCGCATTTTCGAAGCCGAGAGCGTTCAGATCGTCAACGGGTCGCAGCAAGGTCTCGACTTGGTCGGCAAGATCTTCCTCGATCCCGGAGACCACGTCGTGCTCGAAGACCCTTCGTATCTCGGTGCGATTCAAGCGTTCGACGCGTATCAGACGCGCTATCTAACCGTCGATACGGACGAAGACGGGCTGATTCCCGACTCGCTCGAGCGAGTGCTCGAGCGCGCGGATCCGTTTCCGAAGTTTCTCTACCTCGTACCGAACTTTCAAAATCCGACCGGTCGCACGCTCTCGGGGCGGCGGCGTGAAATCGTCGTGCGGATCTGCGAGCACTTCGGTCTGCCGATCGTCGAAGACGATCCCTACTGCGAGTTGCGCTTCGAAGGGAACGATTTGCCATCGCTCATCTCGTACCAGTCGACGGCACCGGTCATCTACTCAGGAACCGGCAGCAAGATCATGGCGCCGGGCATGCGCGTCGCGTGGCTCGTCATTCCCGACGAGGAGATTCGCGAGAAAATCGTGCTTGCCAAACAAGGGGCCGACTTGCACAGCGGCACCTTCGCGCAATACGTCTTCCACGAATACGCCTCCGACGGCGATGCCTTCGATGCCCACGTGCGCAAGATCGCACAGACCTATGCGCACCGCCGGGTGGTCATGGCCGAAGCCCTCGCCGAGTTCATGCCCGAAGGAGCACGCTTTACGCGGCCGGCAGGCGGTATGTTTCTTTGGGTCACCGTCCCGGAGGTCGATACGACCGAGCTGCTGCACATCTCGGCCGAATCGAAAGTGGTCTTTGTGCCGGGAGTCTACTTCTATCCCGGACGCGACGTGCACGACGGAATGCGGCTCAACTTCTCCAACGCCTCCGAAAAGAATATCCGGGTCGGCGTCGAACGGCTTGCGCACGCCATTAGGCTATATAAAGGCTGATTTAGGCTACTAAAGGAGTCCGCGTGGCAGCAGGTTTGGTCGTCGGCATTTTTCCCGAAGCGAACGCGAAAACGCTCGAGGGTGCGCTCTCGGCACAGCAAATCGACTTGAGCAAGGTCAAGGTCGTCGCGGGACGGGCCGAAGATCCCGACGAGTCGCAGCTCGAGTTCGTCGACGTCATCGAAGATATGGAATCGAACTCGCTCTCCGACGACATGACGCAGGGCGTCGGGGTCTTTGACGAGACCGGCACCAACGTCCCCGGAGTCGGAGGACGGCAAGCGACGCTCGAATCTTTCGCCGAGCCCGAGCCGTCAAAGCGCTACTTTGCCTCATTCGCGATTCCGGACGACGAGGTCGATAACTTCACCGATGCGGTCGCGGACGGGCGCGCGGTCGTGCTCTACCCCGACGCCGGATCGGACGCGGAGAAGATCGTTGCCGCTTTTAGAGCGGCCGGCCTGCGTAACGTTCGCGCCTATTAGGGCGCCTATTTGGCTCTGCCTCGCCGGCGCGTACCTTGCGCTTGCGAGCTGCAGGCCGGCAACTCAGTTCGACTACGCGCACTTGCCCGCCGGTTACCACTGGCGGGGTCTCTACGATCGCGCAACCCACACGGTCGTGTTTTACGGTCGAGATCCGCTTACGCATGCGACCGTCTACGTCGGACCGGACAATCGCTTCTTCACCTTTCATCATCCGGGTCCGATCGGTCCGAAGGACTTGACGACGCCGTGGATACCGCACGATGCCCCCTAAGAACGGGAAGCCCGTGCGGCGCGTGATGATTACGGCCGCGGGAACCGTCACCGCGCAGTCGGTCATCAAAGCGTTGCACGACGACGGGCGCGCGGACTTTATCGCCGGCGGCGACATGAATCCGCTCTGCGCGACGCGAGCCTTCGTCGACGAGTTCGTTACGCTTCCACCCGGAGGCGCGCAAGATTTTGCTCGCCGATGTTTCGAATCCGCCCGGCGAATGGAACTCGACCTGATCGTTCCGATCGTTGTAGAGAACGAGTTTCTTCCGCTCGACGACGCGCGCGAACTCTTCGAATCGATCGGTTGCCGGCTCGCGTTACCGGCGCGCCGAATCGTCGAACGGACCGCAGACAAACTCGTTTTCGCTGAGTTCTTGCGCGAGATTGGCGTGCCGGGGCCCCCAACGAGAGCCTACTCCCAAACGATCGCGGTCGAGCGCTTTCCGGTCTACCTGAAGCCGCGCCGCGGTTCGGGGTCGGTCGGCACGTCGCGCGTTGAGAGCCTCTATTCGCTCCACGAAACGGCCGGCGGGCGAGACGGCTTGATCGTTCAAGAAGCGGTCGACGGCACCGAATTCACGGTTGACTGCTTTGCCGCCGCGCCCGGGCGCGTCGTCGCGGCGGTCCCGCGAGAGCGGATCGCGATCAAGGCGGGCGTTTCGGTTAAGGGGCGCACCTACCATCATCCGGCGATCGAACGGATCGCAAAGACCGTCGTCGAAAAGAGCGGTCTACAAGGACCGGCCAACGTTCAGGGGATGCTGCGTGCGGATCAAAGCTTCACGATCGTCGAGATGAATCCGCGTTTCTCCGGCACGCTCGCGTTGACGACCGCCGCCGGCATCAACTTCGCATCGCTGCTGATAGATACCATCGAGGGCAACCCGATACCAGACCTGCTCGGCCGTCACGAGGACGGCTTGACGATGATGCGCTACTGGAACGAGGTATTCGAGGACCGCGACGGCGCCATTCGCTTAGGAACGGCGCTCACGCAAACGATTTAGTGGGCGGGCTGCACGTTGACCGGTCAACCTTACGCATCGGCTGGCCTCTTGCCGTCGCGGTTCTGTACCTGACTTTAGCGGGAGTCTATATCCATCTTGGAATGTGGCGCTATGCCATTTTCAGAGCTGGTGTTGATGACCTAATTTTCACGCAGGTCATCAACGGCACGTTTACTGGATTTTCCGCCACGTTGGAAGGATCCGTCAATCACCTGCTGGTCCACTTTTCGCCGATTCTGGTGGTTGGGTTCCCGTTTGTAAGGAGCCTCAACGGTGCACCCGGTCTGGTGCTTCTGCAGTCTCTGCTTATCGCGGCAACAATTATCCCGCTGTGGGGCTTGGCAGTGACGCGGTTCCCCAAATGGCTAGCCTTCGCGACGACGCTGATAGCGGCGACGTATCCGCCGTTGAGCGCCGAGGCGGTTGGAGATTTCCATGAGCTCGCCTTCACCCCTCCGCTCGCGGCAACGTTGGTTTGGGCGATCGATCGCCGGTCATGGCGAGTCGCAATCGCTGCAGCAGCCATACTGGCAACCGTTAAAGAGGATCAGTTTGTTGCCTTGGTATTTATCGGTCTGGTGGTTGCGGCGCTTGGACGACAGGATCGGCAGATGCGATCGTGTGGCCTTTGGATTGCGGCGATCGGGGCGATCGCCGCGATCCTTTATTTCGGCGTACTACGACCACTAATCGATCCACACTTTTCCTACTTCTCACTGCACTACTACGAGTGGTGGCGGTTCCCAGCAACACCCAACGGCTTCGCAGGTCCGCTCTCAGTCTTGCGACCTCAGTATCTCTTCGCGATTCTGCTACCGCTCGCGTTTCTTCCATTGGGATCGCGCTACATGCTGTTTGCGATACCTGGCTTGGCCGAGGTACTGGTCTCACACGAAGCCATCACGATGTCACTAGCAATGCATTACACTGCGACTTGGTGCCCTTACGTATTGTGTGCCTTTGTCGATGGCGCCTCGAAAGTTTATCAACGTTCAACGCTCGCCGCGCAGGGTGGCTTACTTTTTGCTCTTGCCGCGTCCATCTGGACATCCGGTTACTTCAGTCCCATAGGTCCCGGGTTCGCGCTGTACAGACAGGTAACGCTCGCCGATCGAACCCGTGAGCGCGTGTTGGCGACGCTGCCACGAACCGCCAGCATTGGAACCGGCGGATGGGTCATCGGACATCTTGGCATGTACCCTCATGCCACGATAGCGATGAGCGATCAGGACTACTTGGTGTTCGACGCGTTCACCGATCCCACGTATTGGAGAGCAAACGACGAGCCTAAGGTCGCGCAGCTAGTCAACAACGACACGTACGCCAGAGTGTACGAGGGAGCGGGAATCGTCGTGCTCAAAAGACGAAGCGGTTTGTAGCGTTGCCGCGCGCTCCGAGTTTCAACTGCCTCGACTTCGCTTCAGACGCTTCGACGCGACGATACCCGCCTGTCTCCAAAACTCTAAGCCGAAGGCGGCGCTCAAAAAAGGATGATAGATCCATTCCCTGCGCCGGTCGCGTATCAAACCGGTAGCTGCTGCGATCGTGGGCAGCACGACGCTGACCGAGTAGAACGGCCAAAGGTAGGCGCGTAAACGCTGCGAGCGGCGCGACGCCTGCAGCCTTCCCCAGACGGGATATTCCGGGTTCGTCATCCGTTCGTGGAAGCGCGAGCCGAACTTGCGCAGCGCATCTCCGATGTCGCGCACCGTATGATGCTCGAGCGCCGCGCTTTCGACGAATGCGATTTCGGCGCCGCGGGCGAGCAGCATTCCGACCGGCGCGACGTCGTCTTCGTCGGTGCCGGCCGGTTTACGATAAGGGAGGCGCGTCGTGAAGGCCTGCGCGAGTGCGATCAACGGTCGCGGTCCCGACGCGAAATCGTAGACGACGTATTCGTCGGTTCGGCGCTTCACGCGATAGGTACGGTGGTATGAGGCGGGCGAGGTGGCCCCGCCGTAGATGAAATGATTGAACGGATCGGTGAAGGCGTTGAAGTAGCGGGCCGTTCCGCCGTCACGCGCAGTGCTGACGAGGCTTGGGAAGGCCGCGGTGATTCGCGAGTCGGCGAACGGCCGAGCCATCCGTTCGAGAAAGCGTTCGCCGGCGAAAACGTTGTCCGCTGCAAGCCACATCGCAACGTCACCGCTCGCCTTTTCCAAGAGCATGCCGGCGCCGGGCTCGGCGCGGCGAATCGGATTGTGAAAGACTTGCGCGCCGTATCGCTTCGCGATCGCAACGGTGTCGTCGCTCGATCCGCCGTCGGCGATGAGAAGCTCGACGCACTCGCTCGGATAACGTTGACGCCGAATCGACTCGAGCAGCGCCGGCAGGCGGCCCGCCTCGTTAAAGACTGGAAGGAGCAGCGAGAAACGGATCGGCGCCGAGTCGGTCGTCACACCTGGACCTTCGCCCCATCCAACTCCGCCGAACGCAGTCCGGCCTCGATCACTCGCACGACGCCGGCACCGAAATCACCGTCCGAGCGCGTCGCGGAGCCGTTGCGAATTGCGGCCGCAAAGTCCGTGACCAGTTTCCCGAGCGCCTCGCGATTGTCCACCAGCGGAACGTGCAGGTCGCCCAAGCGATACGAGACCATTTGCTGCTGCAGCGTCGAACTCGACGGATCGAGCACGACGCCTTTATCGTAGATGTAGATCTTTTCGGTCGGCTCGACGTCGTCCCATACCGCCATCTTGCGGCTGCCCGAGATCATCGTCCGGCGAACCTTCACCGGCGAGAGCCAGCTCAAGTGCACGTGGGCGAGCGAGCCGCTCGGATACCACATCGTCAGATACGCGACGTCCGGAACGCGCCCGTGGACGCAGGCGCCTAGCTGCAGCGCAACCGATACCGGCATCTCGTCTAAAACGTAGTTGATGATCGAGACGTCGTGCGGCGCCAGATCCCAGACGACGTTGCTCTGCTGAAAGAGTCCGAGATTGACGCGGACCGAGTCTATGTAGTAGATCTTGCCGAATTCGCCGTCTTCACGCAGCGCACGGAGCTTCTCGACGGAGCCGGTGTAGAGAAAGGTGTGATCGGCCATCAGACGCACACCCGCGTGGCGCGCCCGCTCGCAGAGATCCTCGGCATCCCGGTAGCGCTCCGCGAGCGGCTTTTCCACCAGCACGTGCTTGCCCGCGTCGATCGCGCGTATCGCAAGCGCGTGATGCGTTCGCGGCGGAGTAGCCAGCGCGACGGCGTCAACGCGCGTATCGGCGAGTGCGGCTTCGATCTCTGCGTGCCCCTCGACGGTTGGATATAGCCGCAAGAGCCGATCGCGTCGCTGAGGATCCGGCTCAACGACGCAGCGAACCGACCACTCTTCCGAAGCGTGAAAGTTACGCACCAGATTGGGGCCCCAGTACCCGGCTCCAACCACCGCCACCCCGAGCGGGCTGCGTTCCATATCGCTAACGAATTTTGGGACTACGCGACGACGAGCCGCTGCGAGCTCGCGAGAGCGCCGCTAACGGCCTCGATCTGTTCTTCCGTCAGCTCCGGGAACATAGGAAGCGAGAGGATGCGGCCGGCGCTGCGTTCGGTTCGCGGAAACGCTCCGCGTCCCAGCTGCATGTCGGCATAGGCCGGCTGCAGATGTATCGGGATTGGATAATGGATCCCCGTTGCGACGCCGCGTTCGTGCAGCGCCGCCGCGACTGCGTCGCGATGTTCGACTTCGATAACGTAGAGATGATAGACGTGCCCCTCTGCGCTCAGGCAGGGCGGCGGCCTGATGCCGATCTTCGAAAGTCGAGCATCGTATGCGGCGGCGTGACGGCGGCGCGCTTCATTCCATTCGTCGAGATGACGCAGCTTCACGTCGAGCACGGCAGCCTGAATGGAGTCCAGGCGGCAGTTCCCTCCCTTGATGAGGTGCTCGTATTTCTTGCGCTGTCCGAAGTCGCGCAGCAACCGCAACCGTTGTGCGAGCTCGGCGTCGTTGGTGACTATCGCGCCTCCGTCGCCGTAGGCACCGAGATTCTTGCCGGGATAGAAACTGAAACATCCGGCGTCACCGAAGCTGCCGACGCAGCGGCCGTTCCAGCGCGCGCCGTGCGCTTGACTCGCATCTTCGATCACGTAGAGTCCGTGCCGCCGCGCGAACTCTCCAACCGCGTCCATCGGCACGGCTTGACCGTACAGATGCACCGGCATGATCGCTTTCGTACGCGACGTCACGACGGCCTCGCAACGCTCCATATCGATTAAATAGTTGGCGTCCGCGTCAACGAGCACCGGACGCGCGCCGGCCGCCGAGACCGCAAGCGCCGACGCGATGTACGAGTTAGCGGGAACGATCACGTCGTCGCCGTTTCCGATTCCTAACGCCTCCAGCGCGAACTGCAGCGCGGCCGTACCCGACTCCAGCCCGACGCAGTAGCGCGCGCCGACGTATGTCGAAAAGTTCTCCTCAAACGCGGCGACGTCGGGCCCGAGAATGAAGGTCGCTTCCTCCATGACCTCCATCATGCGAGGTACGACCTCCGCACGTATCGCGCGAAATTGCGCCTTTAAATCGACGAAAGGAACGAGCGTCGTCACGGTCACCGGGCGCGCTTCGTCGGACCGAGCGCGAGCGCCTTCAGCAGCCAGAGCACGCAGAGCACGCCGAGAATTTCGGCAATCAGCTGCAAGAGCGCCGTGACTTGCACGAGGACGACGTTATCCGAGGGCGATTCGAGCAGCCAGCCGTTTACCGACATATCAACTCTGACGTGCCGCAGCATACGGCGAGCCGCAAAAGCGGTCCAGCCCGAATCGTACCGTTCGTTAAAGCGAAGCAGCCGCGCCGAACTCGCAGGCTTCTCGACGAGGTACAGCCACGGCGTCAGCTGCGTAAACCGCAAGGCTCGCGTGCGGGCCGGCTCGGCGGCTGTCGTAAGGGCGGGCATGACCGGCGTTTTCGCGATCAGCTCGCAGAGCCCGACGCACTGAACGGATGCAACCCCCAGCGGTACGCGCACCCATACGAACGATCCGGGACTGCGTGCCAGTCGTCCTCCATTCGACCCGAGCAGCTCGCCACGCACGTATGCGAGCAGCCACGATCCAGGCTCGATCGAAAACGGAACGCGCGATTGCGTCAGCACGCCGCCGATTGCTTGCGCCAGCCCGGGTGACTCCGCGAATGCAAGACGCGCGTCGATCCAAGCATTCCCCGGATCGATCGAGTCGCCGGACGCGACGATCGGATAAACCGGTGGATACGGCGCAGCATCGCCGAAAAAGACGTCGCACGCGCCCAGCGGATCCGCGCGACCGACGATGTTCGGCGCGCTGCATTCCGAGAACAGCGGCGTCGCGCCATCCAAACGAAGCAGCGTCACCGGCGACCGGCGTGCTGACTTCGGTTGCAGCGAAAACGCGGCGACTCCGATTCCGCCGCGGGTTCGCGAAACGAGCCAAGGTCTTGGGACGATCTCGCCGACGCCCAAAGCGCGAAGCGCAGTCGCATCGCCGGACTGCTCGTATCGCGCCAGCGCCATATCTACGGGATAGGTCGGGAAGTACTCGTTGAGCGCCGCCACGTAACCCGGATAGACGAACGCGTCAGGGTCCGCTCCGTTGCCGCCGCCGCCGCGCAGGCCGACTGGCTGAAAGGCCGGCAACAGCGCGATCCGCGTGTGCGCAAGCGCGGCGACTGCCGGGTGCCGATACTGACTAGACCCTATCCACAACTCGCTCGGCGGCCGCAACAGCCAGGTTATCGGCAGCGCGATCCCCACGGCGAGTACCACGTAACCGAGCCACCGAACGCGCGCGATTGCGGCGCACGCTAGGAGCACGATCAGCGCCGCCATCACGCCCGCTAAGTCGTAGAGCTCGCGAAAGACGCCGCTCTCGGGCACGTTTCGCACGATCCAACCGTACGGACCGGCCACCGGTCCGTGCACGCCGAGAATCGCGACGTAGAGTAACGCGGCAGCGGCCAGTGCCCAAACGGCGGCTCGCGTTCGGTATGCGACGATCGCGCCGGCGACGGCAATTGCGAGGACGATCCAGACCGCAACCGCGGCGGCGATCCCCAAGCGATCCGCATAGCCGGGGAAGTATCCGCCCAGCCCGAGGAGAGCAAGCGGTGGGACGGATTGATTCGCTTGCCACGTCATCTCGTACGGTATCCGCACCAACGTCCCTCGCTCGGCGGCTAAACCGATCACTGAGGGCAATGCGAAGATCGTTCCGAAGAGCAGCGGCAGCCATTTTTGCGTCACGATCGCGAACGCGGCCAGGGCGAGCATTGCGAGAATAAAAAACTGCAGCTGGGCCGAAATGAGCGCGACCCACAACGCGAGCCGTACCGTCGAAGCTCCCCGGCCGCGCAGCATCTCGGCGAAAAGACCGATCAGCCCGGCGTATGCCAACACCATCACGAGATGCCCCGCAACGACTTCGTTGTAAACCCACGGGTTGAAGACCGCAAAGAGGCCGATCCCGATTGTCGCTGCCGTCCCGCCTCTCCAGCCCGAAGGCAAAGCCGCAAAGACGCGCATGCAAAGATACGCGATCGCGGCGGCGAGCAAAGCCAACGTCGCGAGCGGGCCGAACAGCCACATCGCGCTCGCGATCGGCACTGAGATCAAGTAGGTCGTCGGATGCGGATTGGGCATTCCCAAACCCGCCGGGAGCCACCCATCGAAAGCTTCCCTCGCAAACGACGGTATCGCCGCGCGATCGATCGGCCAGTTCCAGTCGTGACGAAGCGTCGGGATGCCCTTCGCAATGACGAAGGCCGCAAAGAGGATCGCGGCCGCGATCGGCACGACGCGCGTTATGCGCGCAATCGCCGGCACTCCATGGCAACGCCGATCGCACAAGCAATGCTCGCCAGATAACCAATGGTCGCGAGTGGTTCCGCGAAGGCTCCTCGTAGAAGGCTTGCCGAAACAAACGCCACTGCAGCCAAGGCCGCAGCATACGTCGCCAATCGTTCGAAGAGAAGGTCACGCGCCAATCGATCGACGTAACCAATCGCGCGCGCGTACCTCTCCCGCGCGAACGCACCGGCGTTCGTCGGCGCGAGCAGCGACCACAACAGCAGAAGCGCGGCAACGAAGAAGAGCCGATAGCCAAACGCCGCGGCAATCCCGGCGGCATCATCCGGAAGCAGCGGCGCCACTGCGAGCGCGCCGAAAGATGCAGCGAGGCCATGCGTCGCGGCGACCCGCAAGCTGCGCGGACGAAGTGCGGCGAGCCTTGCATTGAGCGGACCGAAGGTACCCCGGCGCACGAGCGCGGCAAGGACAACCAACCCAAAGCCGGCGACAAGCGCTATCAGCTCGCCACCGGGTTGTGAAACGAGCGCAGCAACGACGCTGATGAAGACCAGGATGCCGAGCGCCGACCCCAGGAGCGTTGGGAATGCAGGCATCGAACGCGCGGGCCGTTCCTGTCGATCCGTCCCCGGTACAAACTGCGTGATTGCCAGTGCCACGGCGGCAAAGACCGCGGCTAGATAGGCCGTGGTCGCGAAGCGTTCTGACGCGTCGCCGGAAAGGTATGCTGCCAGCAAGAGCGCCACGACGCAGGTGACGATTGCAAAACCAACGGCGCCTCGAAGCGCCCAACCGACGAGCGACGGTTTCACCGCTTTGTCGCAGTCATCGGCCATAGCTCCGGAGACCAGGCGAGCACGATCAAAATGATCAACGCTATCGCCGAAATCGCCGCCGCGATAACGTAGTACGGCTGTCCGGCGAACGTCAACGCGATGCTGCCGCCTGCGGGAATGCTGGGAACGATCCAACCATTTGCAACGCCATTGACGATGACGTGCGGTAGCGCTTGGCCATCTAAGGTGGCTCTCCACTCGGGATGGTACGCTTCGTTGAAGACGAGAATGAATGCGTTCGATGCATTTGGCGCGGTCACGGTAATCGACGTAGGTGAGTGCCGTTGCCACGTCAGCCCAAAGTCGGCCGTCGGCCGGAGTTTGAGGGGCACGATCCGCAGCAGGCCGATTTTGACCTGACGATCGGCGCTCGCGACGACGTGCCGGCCGCGTGAGAGGAAGAGCGGTCCGGCGCCGATCGGTTTATGGTCGACCAGGAGCGGAGGCGCTGCAAGCGATTCGGGCCTTCGCAAGTTTTGACTCGGCAGCCCGTGAAGCCGGTAGTAGAGTCCGGCATACTTCGGTTGACTCCCGCGCGCGAATAGCCAAAGTCCGACGATGCGCAGCGAGGCGTCGTTCCAGTTGTTCGGGAACGCATGCATGAAGTAGACGTCGAACGCACCGCCGCTCGCGAATGGAAAGACCCGATAGAGGACGCTTCCTTTATGCGAAAGCGCGACGACGAGGCCGGCCTCTCGGCTCGGCGCGCTTGCGATGTTCCCTAAGATTTCGGGATCGCCCGCAAGCGCGGCAGGTGGCTTGTCGAGCGCAACCGTCGTAAAGGAAGGATCGGTCCGAGGCGATTGCGTTACCGGAGCGGGCCGCGTGCGGACGAACGTCAAGTCGGCTGCGACGGCCGCCGAGATCTCGCGCGAACCCAGGTCGTTGCCATCGCCGTTGCTCGAATGGAATTCGAACGCAACGTCGTTCCAGCCGGGATGCAGATCGAGCTCGAAGCGCACCGGAACGGGTGCGGGACCGTCGAGATTATCGACGCTGTCATACTGCTGGTCGGTCGCTGAGGGTCCGGGGAGAATGACGCTTCTTGCTGCTCCTGGGCTAACGACGACGTTCATGAGTCCCGAGACTTGCAAGCGACTCACTCGCATCGCAACCTGCGCGCGAACTCCGTTCGATCCCGGAACGAAGACGCGCACGTGCGCGTCACGCGCGAAGAGAAACCATGAAACCGGATCTCCGCGTTGCCACTCGTAGGCGGTCGGATCCTCACTGTACCATCTCGCGGGCATCATGGTCTGCGACGTGGCGACGATGCCGTCGCCGAAGACGTATGGCAGCGCCTCGCCGAGATTGGCTGGAAACGCACCGCGGTATGCGGAGCCGCGTACGAGTCGCGTGCGAACGACGCCGTCCGGCCCGTATTGGCCGACCGCGGTCGCGGTGACGCGATACCTTCCGGGCGAAGCGACGGTAAACCGCGCCTTGGGAGCGTAGACCAGCTTCGTCGTCGAGAGATTGTTCGGCAGTTGACGCTGTAGCGCCGCAATTCGCTTCTCCCACGATTGCAGGTCGTCGAGGTTTACCAGCGCGACGGCCATATCGGGATCCACGTAGCCGTCCGAAACCCAATGCTTGCCGGGCGACAAGACCATGCCCGCGAAGCGCGTCCAGGCACCGCCCGACCGTATCATCGGAAGAATATTGCCGTCGATCTCCAGTGCCTTCGGCGGCGGACGGTCGTAGAGAAGCCCTTGATCGAGCGCGAAGGCAGCGTACGTTCCCGCGGTCTTTACTTCGAACGGGGTTAGCCACTGCGCGTCCGCCGACGACGGCTGCACGCGGATGCCGTCGGTCAGCGCCTGATTGACGGCGAGATCCTCGAGACCATCGGCATTAGCCGGCAGAATCGGCGAGAGCGCTTGCATCGCGCTCGCGAAGTCGCCGGCCGAGCGGCTCGGCGGGCTAAACTGAGCGCGTCCTCGAGCCATCGCCGCGACGTCGCCGAGAAAACCGTCAGAAAAGGTCGGAAGCGTGCTCACGACCGGATGCGTCACCCCGTAAAAGAGCGGCAACGCGCCGCGCACGCGGTAGATGCGAAGGGGGCCGTCGGAATCCGCGGGCGCCGCGCCGATCACGCGCGTAAGCAAATCGTGCGTGAGGGTGGTGCTATTAAAGCGCCACTCTCCCGGCGAACTGAAGTCGATTGCGGGAAGAAAGTCGTCGCGTTGCAGAATCGTGTCGACGCCCATCACGCGAAGCATATCCGCCGAAAACGGCAGGCCCTCACGCGCCGCCCGATATGCGCGGCGGACCCAAACGTCCGACCCCGCGGAAGGCTCGCTGCCCAAGAGTCCGTAGATCATCGGGCGATCGATCAATGAGTTCTCAATGTAGAACTGCGGACTGCCCCAATCGAACTGCTCCAAAAACTGCGTCGGAAAGAGGGCGACGCGCTGGCCTTGATTCGCGCCGACGAGCGCGTTTTCCCGATACTCCCATGGTGGAAGCGCCGCGCCCGGATAGTTCATCTTATTGATCACTACCGGAACGAAAGCGAGAATCGGCACCGCCACGACCAGCGTCCTCGCCGCTACGACGAGCCAGCCCCAACGCTCGCGTCCCTGCACGGCCAGTCTCGACGTGTGCTCGCTCAGCGTCGCGATTGCAGCGAAGCCGCCCAGCGCGTAGAGACCGCATAGTCCGAATTCGACTCCCGCCACCCATTTGTACGAGAAACGGAACATTTGAAATCCGGGGAAACTGCGGTAGAACTGATCGTAGATCGGCGCCGTTACCGCATCGCCAAGTGCGCCGTGATAGTAGCCGACGACGATCGGCACGGAGACGATCGTGACGAGCAGGAAAAAGAGCGTCACGGGGCGCTGGTTTCGCCTGAAGGCGATGCCGCCTAGGGCGACGACCGGAACGAACCAGAGCAACGCGCCGAAGACTCCCGACGCGTAGGCAAATGCCCACGGAAAGTATGCCCGCCCGGCAAACGAAACGAAAGTCGCCCAGTGACCGAGGCCGCGCAAGACGTTGGCAAACGAGGTCGACGCGTTGTGCATGGAGGGCGCCTCGCTCAAAACCCCGTTGAGCCAAACTCCTCGGAAGTAGTCGACGAAGGGGACGAGCCAGTACAAGTTGATCGCAAATGCTGCGATCGAAGTTACGGCGATCAGCGGCAGCGCCCGGTTGAGCGCGGCACCCGGCTTGGGATCCAAGGCCAGCGTTATGACGACGAAGATCGCCAGCACGATGACGTTGATGGCGAGCAGCGGCGGATTTACTCCGCCGCCCGCTAGCACCAGCAGCGCAATCGCCAGCGCGGCTCGCCAAATATTTATCTCGCCGCGCAAGGCGCGAGCCGTAACGCCGACCATGGCCGGAAGCGTCGCGTAGGTGAGCAGCCAAACGATCTGCGCTTGCGAGTTTAGCGCTACGTACATGTTAAAGAGATATGCGACCGATCCGGCGATCCGCGCGACCTCGTCGAGCCACGGCGCGACGCTGCGAAGACAGTAATACATTGACCACAGGCAGCAGAGGTAGACGAAAAAGACGGCGGCGTGCTGGGCGAGATCCTGTGGAACGTGGAGTATCTGCGCGAGGCCGTAAAACCACGAATACGGCATCTGATACGGCACGAAGAAACCCGTGTGAAAGCCGAGCGCGAGAGCCGGATTCCACGTGTGGAGCAGCTGTCCCAAAAACTGTAAGGGGTCGATGTGCAGCGCGGGCAGTCCATCGTTGAGCTGCACGCCGCCGCCGTACCCGGTCGTAACGAGCAGAGCGAGCGCTACGAACAGCGCGGGCAGGAGCGCCTTCTGCAAGGCGGCAATGGCCTGGCGCGTTTCGACGCCGGGGGCGCTACCCTCGACGGTCTGCTCTTTCACGAGTAAGCCTTTCCATAGAGCCTGAATGGACCTTCCAAGGCGAGGTGCTGCTCGACTCGGGCCGAGTCGAACAGTTCCTCGACGCGCAGCTGCACCTCATCGAGTTCGATGTCACGCAGGATGCAACGGTACTCGATGCGCCGGATGCACTCGAATCCGCTCGAGCCCTCGTCATGACAAGCCGGGCAAAGCGACGGCCGCAACGCGACCGCTTGACCGATCGGCGCACCCCGAACCTCACTCGTCATGCCGTACAACGCCAGCGTCTTGACGCCCAGACCCGAAGCAAGATGACTGAAGCCCGCATCGTTACCGACAAAGACCTCGCACTCGGCGAGCCGCCGGGCAGCCTGCGAGAGCGGCTCGCGGACTACGCTGATCCCTTCGCTCCCGTCAAAATCTCGCGCGGCGCGTTCGGCTTCCTTCATCTCGTGCGGCCCGAGGAAGAATCGTACGAGCCGCCCGCGCTTTGCCTGCAGACGCGCCAATGCTGCGAATCGTTCGTACGGCCAACGCTTCGCCTCGTTCCCCTTCCATGCCATCGAACCGGGATGAATGCCGAGCACGCCGGGAATCCGTTGCGCGCGCCATGACGACGGGATCCAATATTCGAGATCGTCGTCGCCGCCATGCAAAGCAATCGCCCGCGCGAGCCGCAGGTTTTCGGCCAGGCGGTGACCGCCCCGCAGAGTAACGCGCGTGCTGCGTGCCGTTCGCGCGATCGCGCTCGCTGCACCCCCGTAATCGTGCGTCCAAAACCCTCGAGCGCCGGCCCCGCGAGCGATGAGCGCGTACTGCCAGCGAGTCGCCGGAAAGGGCAGAATGCTCGCGTCGTAACGCCGGGGACGCAGCGCGATAACGGCGCGGAGCGCGTCCGATGCAGTCGGCCGAAGCGGCAGTTCGGTGATCTCGCGCACGATGCCGAGCTCGCGAAGGTACTCGCTGACCGGCGCGTGCATCGTCAACGCATCGATCTTCCAGCCGTCGCGGGTCAAGCCTCGTAGAATGGGACCCGCGGCTAGAGCATCGCCAAGCCCTGGTAGCAGCAGCACCAGTGCGGTACCTGAACCCAAGCGCGCTTACTCTCTGACGGCGATAGGAACGACGATTTCGTGCGAACCAGCGGCACGATCGAAACTCACCGCAGAGCGCTCGGGCCGATCGTAGTAGCGCAAGATCCGCATCCGATAAAAGATCGCCAGCGTATCGACAAAGACGTTCCAGACGGCACCAAGGCGCAGACGGCTGCAGATCCGCTTGAAGTTCAGCGTCACCGGAGCTTCGACGATCCGGTACCCGAAGTGATGGATGTTGGCTAGCAGCTCCAAGTCGAACGCGAACCGCTTCACCAAAATTCGCGGCAGCACCCGATCGAGAACGTTGCGCCTGAAGAGCTTGATGCCGGTCTGCGTGTCGCGCACCGGCAACCCGAAGAGCGAACGCACGAGCAGGTAGTAGAAAAAGCTGTAAACGCGGCGCTCCGGCGGATAGTCCACCTTTGAGTCAGGATGGAACTTCGAGCCAATGACCGCATCCGCGCCGCGCTCCTGCATGATCCCGAAGAAGCGCGCCAGCTGCTCGGGATGCAGATCCATGTCGGCGTCGAGAAACGCAATGTACTCGCCCTTGGCGTAGCACGCGCCGCAGATCAGCGCGTTGCCTTTGCCTTCGTTGCGCCCGCATCGCACCACGCGCACGTGATCGGGCCAGGCCCGCAAGGCGTCGCTGGCGGCCGCGTGCGTTCCGTCCAGGCTGCCGTCGTCGATGACGACGATCTCGAAGTCGAGGCCGAGCGCGTGCATCGTTTCGACGGTTTCGCAAACGTTTTCGGCTATCGAAGTCGCCTCGTTATAAGCGGGCATCAGGACCGAGAGCATGGCGCTGGTAGGTTTCCTCTCCAGAAAAAGCTCGCCTGCGCTAAAGAAGTTAATTGCAGTCATCGCGCTAGGCGATCGGCGCCTCTCGGTTCTCCGGCGGACTGGGGACATTCCGCTCGAACTTGGCGACGATCGTTCGCCAAGCGAGCTCTAGCTCTTCGACGCCCAGCATCCGCGCGACCGCAACAAAGACCGTACCCCCGATTGCGATCTGCCCCAGGAGGAACCATGCCCGTGAAGCGAGCGTCGCTTCCGGCGTTACGCCGAGCGCCCCAATCCAACCCAGGGCCAAAAGCATCGCTAACGAGCTAAGCGCAACCTTGCCGGACGAGAGCAGCAGTGCGCCCCAGTCGATGCCGGAGACCAAACGCGCGATTACCACTAACAAGAGAATGGCTTGCATGCTTTGACTGAGCGAGTTTGCAAGCAAGAGACCGCGTGCTCCCAAGCTCGGCAGCCACACCAGCGACAAGAGCACGTTAACGATCACGGTAATGACCGAAATCGTGACCGGCCAGAGCGTTTCGCGACACGCAAAGCAGCAGCGCGTTAGGACGACGTTGGCTGCGAGCGCGACCAGACCGAACGCTGCATAGGGCAGCAGCCCGGAGGTCACATCGGTTGCGCTCGCCTGAAACGTCCCGCGCTCGAAGAGCGCTTGGACCATCGGATGTGAGAGCACGATCAGCGCGCAGACCGACGGTATCGTGATGAAGTTCACGAGCCTCAGACCGGTCACGACGCTACGCGCCACGCCGCGGCGGTTCTCGCGTGCGAACTGGGCCGCGAGCAACGGAAAAATAACGGTCGCGATTGCGGCCGCGAATATCTGCTGAGGGAAGTTAACGAGCTTGGTCGCGTAGTTCATACCGGCGATGTAGCCCGGCGCGAGGGTTGATGCAAAGAAGCGATCGAAGAAGAGTGCGAGCTGACCCGCCGCCGAGCCGACGATGATCGGCCCGAGCAGAACCCAAATCTTCGGCAATCCCTGATGGCGCAGGTCAATGATCAGGCGGTACTTGCCGATGGAAAGAAAGGACGGAAGCTGCACGAGCATCTGCGCGATCAGACCTAAGGTCGTTCCCAAGACCAACGCATAAATCCCCATGTTGGCCATGTTGTGCGTCAAGAGCACGACGCACGCGATCGTGACGACGTTTACCGCGACCCCAACCAGCGCGGTGGCACGGAAGCGGTGATACGCGTTGAGCATCGCGGAAAGCACGCCGCTGAGACTGACCGCCACGATGCTCGGCATCAGCCAACGCGTCATTCGGATCGCGACGCCCATCTGCGGCGCCTTAAAGCCGTGCGCAATGAGCGGCACGTACCAGCGCGCGGTGAAGAACCCTATCAGAGCGCAGGTCGTTAAGAGTATCGCGAGCACGTTGAGGACCGTGCTGGCGAGACGCCACGCTTCATCTTCTTCCCCATGAGCCAGATACTCCGAGAACGTTGGAACCAGCGCGCTCACCAGCGCGCCGTTGAAGACTCCAAAGAGAATCGTGGGTATGGTCGCGGCCGCCAGGAAGGTATCCATCTCCCAGCGGGTGCCGTAGTAGCGAGCGCTAACGACCTCGCGCGAAAAGCCGAGCAGGGTGGACGCGAACGTGGCGCCGATAATGAAGAACGTCGACCCCGCAATCGAAACGCGATGACGCGGGCGAACGTGGGGGACGACTCTGAGGTGCGGGGAGGACCTAATGCGCTCCGTCCTTCCGCAAAACTGCGGGGACCGTCTTCGCGACGATCAGCAGATCACCCAGCGGCGTCCACTCGTCAACATATCGGTTATCGAGCTCCATCCAGTGCTCGAATGATACGTCGCTGCGTCCGTTAATCTGCCAAAGACACGTCACGCCCTGGGGGACGCTCAACCGCCGCCGGGCGAACGCATCGTAATGCTCGACCTCGCTTGGAAGCGGCGGGCGCGGACCGACGAGCGACATCTCCCCGAGCACGACGTTGATCAGATTGGGCAGCTCGTCGATGCTCGACCGGCGCAGGAAACGCCCGAGCGGATGAAGGCGCGGATCGTTGCGAATCTTGAAGACCGGCCCATCAACCTCGTTGAGGTGCATTACGCTCTGTCGCATGGCGTCTGCGCCGGTCACCATGGTGCGAAGCTTGTACATCTTGAAGCGACGCCCGTGAATGCCGACGCGTTCCTGGGCGAAGAACGGCGTTCCGCCGGTCACGCACGCGATTCCGAGCGCCGCAATGAAGACGATCGGCGCGGTCAAGATCAGAAGCGAGCCGCCGACGACGATGTCGATCGCGCGTTTGCTCGTTAACCAGAACTCCGGGACTTCGCGCCGCGCCGGCGCCCTGACCCCGATCGGAACCGCGCTGGAGAGTCTCACGTTAGGAGCGCCCGCCTAACGGTTCGGCCGACCACGTCGAGCCCTTCGAGATCGCCGACTACGCCGCCGGCTGCCGGGCTGAGATGGATGAAGGGGACGTACTCGCGCGTGTGGTCGGTCCCAGGTGCGGTGGGATCGCAACCGTGATCGGCGGTAACGATAAACTCGTCCCGGGGGCGCAAGCGTGCCTCGAGCGCCGGCAGCATTCCATCAAGTTCTTCAAGGGCTCGGCCATATCCGCGGGCGTCCCGGCGATGACCGTATTTCGAATCGAAATCGTTGAGATTCGTGAAGATAAAGCCGTGGTCGACGTTGTCCAGCAACTGTAACGTTCTCTCCATCGCATCACGATTGTCGGTGACGCGAACCGACGTAGATACGCCCCGACCGCAGTAAATGTCGCCGATCTTTCCTACTGCGTGTACCCCGACGTTCCCCATTCCCAGCTCGTCCAGCAGGTTTGGGGGCGGCTCGATTGCATAGTCCCGACGATTCGGCGTCCGCCTGAAAGCCCCCGGTTTTCCGACAAACGGCCGAGCGATGACCCGGTTGACGTTGTGGGGCGGCCGGAGCATCCCTCGGGCCTGCAGGCTCCACTCGTAGAGCGTTGCCAGCGGCACAACGTCCTCGTGCGCCGCGATTTGAAAGACCGAATCCGCCGAAGTATAGAGGATCGGACGGCCGCTCTCAATGTGCGCGGCTCCCAGCTCTTCGATAATCTCGGTTCCGGATGCCGGCTTGTTGCCGAGGGGCGGCAGACCGGTGATGTGCGCGAACGCGTCCACGATCTCGGCTGGAAATCCGTTCGGGTACGTGGGGAACGGCACGGCCGTCACTATCCCCATCATTTCCCAGTGACCGGTAATCGTGTCCTTGCCCCGGCTGCGCTCGCGCAGTCGCGCGACTCGCGCACGAGGCTGCGGCACCGGTGAAACGCCGGCGATTTCGGTAAGCGAACCAAGCCCTAGCCGTTCGAAATTTGGAAGACGCAAGGAACCGAGGCGCCGCGCAACGTTACCGAGCGTGTTCGTTGCGGCTGAGTCGCCGTATTCATCGGCATCGGGCAGCGCGCCAACGCCGCCGGAATCGATCACTATAGCGACCACACGCGTCATCGGTTCGCCTCATTCCCTTTACGCATCGGTTCTTACTCTTGCTCAGCCCCGATAGGAGAGCAGCATCCGGTGGAATAAGCGTTGCGACCGTGCCACGAATCGCGCTGGCGGCGGCGCTAACGACGCTGATTCTTAGCTTCGCGTGCGGCGCCGCTCGCGCTGCCACGCCCTCGCCCGCACCGAGCGTGGCGCCGACCCCGCAGAGCACTCCGGAGCCGGCGAAGAGCCTGCTCTATTTGAGCGCAAAACGGCTGGATTTCTTTTACAATCGTTTTTTAATCGAAGGTGACGGGGACGTGCGCGTGCGGACGAGCGACGGGTTCACGGTTACCGGCGACTCGTTCTCGATGGATCTGAAGCTCAACCGCTTCATGGTCGCGGGCAACGTAACGCTGCACGACGCGACCGGAACGGTCAGCGGCGCGGCGATCTCCGATTTCCTCGACTTCCGGCGCATCTATTTCGTTCCGGTCACGAGCGAACCGGACCGTTGGACCTTTCTGAACGGCGATCTGGTCCATCCCGTCAAAGGCCGCGTGATGCCGGGCGACGCCTTCTACTTTCCGAGCATCGGGGAACGCCCGAGCATCACCGCGACCGGCGCGATCGTCGGCACCAAGACGTACGTGCGATTCGTCAACGCCCGAACGTACTTCTTAGGCGCCGGCGCGCCGCTGGGGTCGTACGTCGTCAACTTCTCGCCAAATCAATACTTCGCCCAGAACACCCTCTCCGGCGCGAGCGTTGACCTTACCTGGAACGTGGCCGGGAACACCAACTCGCTCACTGCCGTTCACTTGCGCTACGATCCCACGTATAAGACGTATCTCTCCGTCGAGCAGCATCTCGTCGGCGATCACGAGTACGCGGTCTTCTCGGTGAATCCGGCGACGCGAGCGGAGAAGTGGTGGAACTTGGCGCTCTACGAAAAGCTGGGCAGCCGCTTTCAAATCCAGTCGTTCACCCAGTACTACACACAGCAGAACTGGCTCAACTTGCCGCAGGCGGCACAACAGACAACCTACATCAGCGCGACGTACGCTTTTCCACATTCCTACGTTACTGCTACGTCGCAGCTGACCAACTTCAACACGCTCGGTCCGGGGTCGCTCGAAGTGCCTAAGCCGGTCGCCGGCAGCCTCGACCACCCGTCGCAGGTACAAATTACCGCGACGAGCTTTCAGAACAAGATTCCCGGCTTGCCTATCTCCGAGCAGATTTACGAAGGCTACGGCTTCAACCACGACACCGTCGGCGGCAATCAATATCTCAACGGCTTCCCCAGCGTCTGGCCAGGGGGCGGCTCGCGATTCGCGCCGATTCCTACCCCGGGGCTACAAGCCTACGGCGCACGCTGCGCGGTTCAGCCCTCGAAGTTCTTCACGTACTATTGCCCTGTCTACACGACGATTTGGAACACCGTTCTCGGCTTCAATCTCTTCACGGAGTCCATCAAGCTAAACCAATCGGCTAGCCCGTACGAGACGTACTATTTCAACGCGAGCTACAACAAGCAGTACCAGTGGAACTCGCTGCCGCACTGGATCAGCACCGATTCGGAGAACTTCAGCATCAGCCGGCAGTTCTCTCGGTCGCTGAATACGTACGTCGGCTATCAAATACTCAACGTCGGCGACCATTACATCAACGGCGGCTATCTGCCGTGCCAACCGATCGGCACCTCGTTTTGCCCCCTGAGCTTCACGTCGTTTCGCGGCACCTCGACGTTGCGCACGACGAGCTTCGGCATGAACGTGGTACCAAATCCCGAATTCAATTTTTCATTGCTGGTGCGGCATCACACCGATTTCCCGATTCCAGTCCCGGGCACGTTCGCGCCGCCCCCGAACAACATCATCGGCCAGCCGCTCTATACGTCGTATTTGGGGCAGGCGCCGTACGACGCCACCGGTGACGTCCGCTTCAAGGTTTGGGCGCATGCGCTGCTGGACGTCTCGCGAACCTTCTACTGGTATGGAAACCCGTACCGCACGTCGTTCTGGCAACCGTCCTTCGTGATTCAGCTGCTGCCGATATGAAACGCAGCCTGCTCTCCGTCGCGATTGCGGCGCTTGCGATCGCACTCGTCGCTGCGGGTCCATCGGTGGTGGTCAGCGGTCAGCTGCTGGCATATCAGGAGGGTTACGTCTTCTTCACGACCGGTGACGGCTTTCGTGTCGCGCACGATATCGTGATTCGCGATGCGAAGACCGGCGCCGCGACGGCGATCCACCCCGCTCCGCGTATTTGGGCGCGCGCGACCTTCGATTCGACCGGGACCGTTACGGAGCTGGACCTTTCGCGCGACCCGCTTCCGCCGCAGGGAAGCTTCGACGACGTTGCACGATTCGCGGTCGCGCTCTCGTCGCCGATCCCCAATCCCGATCTGCTCGCTTACGCGCAAACGCCCGCACCCGGCGAACCCGAGACCGTTGCGGTGCAGCATTTTTCCGGCAGGCCCGTGCTCGTGACGTTCATCGTGCAGGTGCCTCCGTACACGCCCTTTACCGCATCGGTATATATCACTACGGATCAGAGCAGCTGGAACGCGCAAGCAATTCCGATGGATCGGATTGACGCGTTGCACTATCGGATCACTCGTCGCATCAACTCGGGCACCATCTTCCGCTATCTCTACGACCGCGGCTCGCTGCAGTCCCAAGAGATCGCGCAGAACGGTCTGGCGCGGGCGCCGCGCAATCTGGTCGTCCGCGACGCCGACGTGCTCACCATGCACGATACGGTCACCGGCTGGCAAGACTCGGCGCCGGGAGCGGTCAACCAACAGCAACCACAGATCATGCCGACGCCCTACAACCCGGCACCGTTCCCGAACCTGCCGACCTGTTTGCCGGCGCCGCAGCCGCCGGGTAACCCAAGGGCCCCCCGTCCCCCGCCCGGCTGTGGGCCGCCGCCGAACTAGGTTCCTTGCTTATCGAACCGTCAGCGGAATCGTGCGCGTGGTCACCTCGCCGCCTTGATTGCGGGCAATGACCCGCATCGTAAAGTTGCCGCGCACGAAAAACGGCAGCGGGCCGACCGTGTAGGTGAGCGCGAATCGCCCGACGCCGACCTTCACCAGGCTTACGGCATAACCGCCGATGCGCGCCTCGACGCTCGCCACGTTCGAGCTGGTGACGACGCTGCCGGAGACTCGATCGCCGGCCTGCACCGTCGTTTCGCTCATGGCGACGTCGAGAATTCGGGGCGGGGCTTGCGATGATAGCCGCGGCACCTTCATCCGCTGCTCGGCCGGCTGCATGGTCGGCCCTCGTTTGGGCGCCGGCGATCCCGATCGGCTCGGCGGGGTGCTTTGCGGTTGCGCTGGTTTTGATGGCGGAGCCGGCCGCTGCGACGGGCCGGGAGCGGAACTACGGAGAGGCGCCGGCGCTGCGGGCGGGGGCTGCTGGGGACCCGTCGCGTTGCTTGCACGGCTGCACGCGACGAGTGCCGCCAACGTTGCCGCGCCAAAAATGGCCGCGAGGACCTTGCGCATTCCGGCTTGGTTCTGCCGCTTTGAGGTTGAAAATCCTTTAGCGCAATGAAGGATCGTACGCGTCCGACGCTCAGCGTCGTCGTCCCACTCTACAATGAGGCCGGAATCGTCCCGCAGCTGCTCGAGAGAATCGGCGGCGTCGTCGAGCGTCTGCGCTCCGAGTACGACTACGAGATCGTCCTCGTCAACGACGGCAGCACCGACGGCACCGCAGCGGCGATCCGCCGCGAGATGGAGCGGCGGGCGCACGTCGTGCTGATCAACCTTTCCCGCAACTTCGGGCATCAACTCGCTGCTACGGCCGGTCTCGAGATTGCCGCCGGTGACGCCGTCATTCTCATGGATGGCGACCTTCAAGACCCGCCCGAGTTGATCGAGACGTTTCTCCGTCGTTGGCGCGAAGGCTTCGACGTCGTCTACGCCGTCCGCCGCACGCGCCCCGGCGAGAGCCGGTTCAAGCTCTTCACCGCGCGACTCTTTTACCGCATCATCAAACGTCTCACGAGGATCGCGATCCCACTCGATGCCGGCGATTTCCGTTTGATGAGCCGGCGCGTCGTCGACGCCCTGCGACGCTCGCCGGAACGCAATCGGTTCTTGCGCGGAATGGTGAGCTGGGTCGGCTTCAACCAAACGGCGATCGAGTACGACCGCGACGTCCGCTACGCCGGTTCGACCAAATATCCGCTTACGAAGATGATGCGATTCGCGATGGACGGGATCACCTCGTTCTCCGATATTCCACTGCGCTTCGCATCGTACTTCGGCTTCACCGTCAGCGCGATCGCCTTTATTTACGCCCTAGTCGTCATCGGTTTCAAACTCTTCAGCCTCAACCCGCCTGCATATACGCCCGGCTGGGCCTCGACGATCGTCGCGGTGCTCTTTCTCGGCGGCGTTCAGCTAATGAGCCTCGGAATTCTCGGCGAGTATCTGGGTCGCGTCTACGACGAAGTCAAGGGTCGTCCGCTCTACCTGATCAGCGAGATCGAGCGATCTTGAGGAACTTCTGACCTACCGCGCGGTCGTCGATCGTTTCGCGTTTCCGGTCGCGCTCGATCCTCGGTCGGCCGCGCTCTTCGTCCTCGCGTTCGTCGCTGCAGCGGCACTGACCGCGCGACGTCCGGTCTACGGATTGACCGCGCTGGTGCTGGCGACGCCGATTGCGTTCGCCCACGACGTGCTCGGCACGACGATTACGCTCCCCAAAGCGGTGCTGGTGGGCGTGCTGGTTGGACTCGCGACGTATCGCGACGCGGCGCGGCTACTTCGAAAGCGTCCGGCTCCGTTGTTGCTCGGAGCGCTCGCACTGCTCTTCGTCGTCACCGCGCTGACGCTGCTCGATGCCGCGCACCGCGGTGCCGTCGTTCGCGAAGCGCTCAAGGTCGTCGAGTACGCGGCGATCTTTGTCGCGGCATTCCTTTGTTACGCGCTCGATCCGCAGGACGCGCCGCTCGTCGGTGCGGCCTCGATCGCCGCGATCTTCGTCGCGCTCTCCGCGCTCGCGCAAGAAGTTATTGGAGCGCCGTCCGGGCTCTACATTGGAAGCGCAATCGTCCCGCGAATCGCCGGTCTACTCGAAGGCCCGAATCAGCTCGCCGGCTACTGCGAGATTGCGGTCGCGACGCTCGGTGCGTGGGCTTTCGTCCGGCGCTCGCCGCTGCTCGACGCCGCGCTCGCGCTCACCGTCTTCGCCGACGTATTGACGTTCTCGAGAGCCGGCTGGGGCGGCCTTGCGGTCGTGGTCGTGGTGCTGGCGCTGGTCGGAGGTAAGCGAACCTGGCCGGCGCTGCGTCCGGGTCTCCTCGGACTCGTTGCGGGAGCGCTGGGAGCCGTCTGGTGGGCGATTTACGCGCATTCGCCGGCGGTGTTGCGCGCCTCTCTCGAGGGGAGCCTCTACGCAGGCGGGGTCGGAAACCGCGACGAGCTATGGCGCGCGGCCTGGAAGATGTGGCTCGACCGGCCGATCCTCGGTGTCGGCGCCGGCAACTTCGAGCTCTCGCTGCCGGCCTACGGTCTCTTCGGCGTGCGCACCCACGCCAACAGCTGGTATCTGCAATCGCTGGCTGAAGGCGGAATTTTCCTTTTTGCGGCAACGCTCGCGGTGCTCGCCGCGATCCTCGCGAGCCTGACGGAGTTTCGACCGCTGCGGCGCTTACGCGCGGCATCGCCATGGGTGGTCGCCGCGTTTGCCGCAACGGTTGCGCTGGCACTCCATCAAGTCGCCGATTATCTGGTCTTCTATCCGAAAGTCGGCGGCGCGTGGTGGCTGCTCATCGGTATTGCCGCAGCGGCACTCAGCGCGGGGTCGTTCTGAGCCCTTCGCCTTCGCAGCCCCTCGTCGTCGTTACGAACTGGGGCGCACACGGCGCCCTTTTGCTCGGCTTGTTGATGCTTTCGATCGCTGCGGCAGGCGTCGCCTATTGCTGGGGGCTCCAACGCGCTGCGCGATTCACGCTCTTGCAGGTGATGGCCATTAGCGCGGTCGCGGTCGCAGCGGCGTGGTGCGTGCCCGTCCTCTTTTCGAGCGACGTCTACGCGTATGCGGCGTACGGCGAGCTCGCGCGGATCGGTCTCGATCCCTACTTGCGTGTCGCGCATACCGGCAACGATGCGTTGCTGCGCGATGCGGCGTGGCAGTGGAGCGGCAGCTTTCCGGTTTGCGTCTACGGTCCGGCCTTTGTCGCGCTCGCGCAACTGGTCGTCGTTGCGCTCGCGCCGTTCGGAACGCCGGTGCAACTCGAAGGAATGCGCGCGATTGCGTCGGCAGCATTTTTGCTGTGCGTTCCGCTCGCGTACGCGGCATTCTCCGGCGACGGTCGAGCTCGTCTGCGCGCGGCCGCAACGATCGGTCTCAATCCGGTCGCGATTTGGTGCGCCGCCGAGGGTCATAACGACGCGCTCGCGCTGGCGTTCGTGTTTGCCGGCTTCGCGCTGGTGCGCCGGCGCCGGCCGGGAATCGGCGCCGCAATCGTCGCGCTCTCCGCGCTGATCAAGTTGCCGGCCGCGGCCGGAGCGGTTGCACTCGCCGTCTACGATCGCCGCGCGCGCATCGGGGCGGCCGTCGGACTCGCAGTCGCCGCGACGCTCTCCTTTCCGCTTGTTCGCGCGATTGCGACCCAACTCGCACCGCACGGTCAATACGCCCCGCAGGCATCGCTGCAAGCCGTGCTTGCGCCGCTTGGCCCCGTTCCGGCTCTCGGGCTCGCGCTCGGAGTGGGCGCCACGCTGGCCCTTCGCGGCGTCGCCCTTCTGCGAGCAACTCGCACTGAGGGGTGGGTTTGGTTAGCGCTGGCCGGATGGGTGCTCGTCCCCAACCCCTATCCGTGGTACGGGCTCTGGCTGATAGCGGTCGCGGCGATTGCGCCGCGAACGCGGGCCGCCGCGGTCGCGATCTTGCTCTCATTCACGTCGCTGCTCCGATACGTTCCCGATGCCGTCGGTACGCCGAACGCGCCGCTCTCCGTCGCACTCGGCGCGCTCGCGGTGCTCCCCCTGCTGGGGCTGTTATAATGAGCGACTCGCATGACCGTTGAAACGCTCGACTCCATTACGGCCGCCGGCGGAAACGCCACGACCCTGCTCGCGACCCTCACCGAATCTAGCCGCGCTTGGCAGAGCACGGTCGAGCGGCTGCGGACGCTGCGCCGGCTGCCCGCTAAGCCAGGCGGATGCGTGCTGCACGAAACCATCGCGGCGGCGCGGCCGGCGCTCGTCGCCGCGCTGCAACGTGCGCTCGGCGGTACGCTGCTCGTCGTCGTTCCGACGCCGGATGCGGCCGAACGCATCTTCGCGGATCTGCTCTACTACCTAGCCGAACGAGGTGATTTGATCGCGCTGCTCCGTTCGCGCGAGGAGGCGGTCGGCGCGATCGAAAGCCCGTCCGAGCGCAGCGCCCGAATCACGCTTCTGGAGGACCTCGCTCGGGGCGCGTCGCGCATCGTCTTGGCGCCGATCGCCGCCGTGCGCCAGCATATGATGGCGCGCGCGGATTTCGAAACGCGGCGCTTCGAGTTGCGCGCCGGCGACGACGCCGGATGGGAGCGTTTGCAGCAGCAGCTCTTTGGGCTGGGGTATGCGCGCTGCGACG
Source organism: Vulcanimicrobiota bacterium (assembly GCA_963748875.1). Lineage (GTDB taxonomy): Bacteria > Vulcanimicrobiota > Vulcanimicrobiia > Vulcanimicrobiales > Vulcanimicrobiaceae > Cybelea. Next base: position 1,510,440 of record CAVVKC010000001.1, on the reverse strand, counting down.
TCGTCAGCGCGGTCGGCGAATACGCGGTGCGTGGCGGGATCGTTGACGTTTTTGCGGCGACGGCGGAAGCGCCGGTTCGCATCGAGTTTTTTGGCGACCGAATCGAGTCTATGCGCGCGTTTGCGATCGAATCGCAGCGCAGCAGTGCTGCGGTCGACTCGCTCGCGGTTGCACCGTGGAGCGATGCAGGCGATGCGGAGGCGACGATTTTCGACTACCTGCCGCCGGAGGCGTCGGTCGTGCTCGAGGAGCCGGCTACGATCGCCGCGGTTGCCGCGGCGCTCGACGAAGAGCGCGCGCGCGAACGCCACACGCTGCTCGCCCATGAAGACGGCGACGGAAAACTCGTGCAAACCGGTCCCCCGCCCGCGACGCTCGCGGATCTCGGCGTGCAAATCGCGCAGCACGCGACGCTCGTTCTTCCGGGCGCGATCGAAGCCCCTTCGTCCCTGGGCTGGGTGGCGCCGCCGCTCGATTCGTTCGTCTTCGAGTGCCTCCCGGTCGAGCATTTCAACCGTCAGATCTCGCTCTTCGCCGACGCGATGCGCGATTGGAACGCCAGCGGCGAGACGATCTATATCGTCAGCGCAGCCGTATCGCGGACGCTCGATCTCTTGCACGCCGCGGGAATTGCGATCGGACCGCGCGGGCGGGGCAGCGTGGTCGTGGACCACGGCTCGATCGAAGCCGGATTTCGAATTCCAAACCTTCGACTGCGCGTCCTCGGCGATCGTGAGATCTTCGGAGCGCCTCCCAAGCGCGTCAAGATGCGCGCCGTCAAGGAAGGCGTTCCGGTTACGCTTGCCGACTTGCGAGTCGGCGACTACGTCGTTCACGCGGTCCACGGAATCGGACAATATCTCGGGCTGCGAGCTGAAACGATTCTCGGAGCGACGCAAGATTATCTCGATCTGCGTTACGCCGGCAGCGATCGGATGCTCGTGCCGGTTACGCAGATGCATCAGATCGCGAAGTACTCGGCGGCCGAAGGTCAGTCGCCGCGGCTTTCAAAAATGGGCGGCGCGGATTGGGCGCGCACCAAGACGCGCGTCTCCGAGGCGCTCGAAAAGATCGCCGATCAACTCGTTGCGCTCTACGCCGAGCGCGAGATGTCGCATGGTTTCGCTTTCGGTCCGGATACGACGTGGCAAGCAGAGATGGAGGAGGCTTTCCCGTACGAGCCGACGCCCGATCAGCAGAAGGCCTTTGGCGCGACCAAATCCGACATGGAGTCGGCTCGGCCGATGGACCGCTTGATCTGCGGCGACGTCGGTTACGGTAAGACCGAAGTGGCAATGCGCGCCGCGTTCAAGGCGATCGCGGATAAAAAGCAAGTCGCCGTGCTCGTACCGACGACTCTGCTCGCCGACCAGCACTTTCGCACCTTCAGCGCTCGGTTCGGCGCCTTCCCCGTACGAGTCGAAGAACTTTCGCGGTTCACGCCGAAGGCCGACCAAAAGCGCATCCTCGGCGATCTCGCCGAAGGCAAGGTGGACGTCGTGATCGGGACGCACCGCCTGTTACAAAAAGACGTTGCTTTCGCGGATCTGGGGCTGATCGTGATCGACGAGGAGCAGCGCTTCGGCGTCATGCACAAAGAGCGCCTCAAGGAGTATCGCGCGAGCGTCGACGTTCTGACGCTTTCGGCCACTCCGATTCCGCGAACGCTCCATATGTCGTTGATGGGTGTGCGGGACCTCTCGTTGATTCAGACCGCGCCGAAAAATCGGATGTCGATCAAAACGCTGGTCGTTCCGGCGAGCGACTCGGTCGTGCAGCGCGCGATCGGTGCGGAACTCGATCGCGGCGGCCAAGTGTACTATCTGCATAACCGCATCGAGTCAATCTACGCGGTACGCAACGCGCTCGAGCAGCTCGTGCCCCGCGCGCGCATCGGCGTCGGCCACGGGCAGATGCGCGAGGCCGAGATCGAACCGGTGATGCAGCGCTTCATCGACGGCGAGCTCGACGTGCTCGTCGCAACGACGATCATCGAGAACGGCATCGACATTCCAAACGTCAATACGATGATCGTCAACGACGCCGATCGCTTCGGCCTCGCGCAGCTCTATCAGCTGCGGGGGCGAGTCGGGCGCTCGAATCATCAAGCCTATTGTTACCTGCTCTACCAAGGGCACAAAGCGTTGACGGAGGAGGCGAAGGCGCGGCTCGAGGCGATCCGCGAGTTCGCACAGCTCGGTTCGGGATTGCAGATCGCGATGCGCGATCTGGAGATTCGCGGCGCAGGCAACCTGCTCGGCGCGGCCCAGTCGGGCTTCATCGCCTCGGTCGGGTTCGACGCCTATTGCGAGCTGCTCGCAGAAGCAATCGCGCGGCGGCGCGGCGGCCCGGCTGCGCCGGAGGTGCGTGCCGAGGCAGTGATCGACGTGAAGATCGACGCCTTCATTCCCAACGACTACATCGCGCAAGTCTCGCTGAAAATCGCGGTCTATCAGCAGCTTGCTAAGGCGCGCACCGAAGAAGAGGTCGGGGAGGTTGCCGCGGGGGTACGGGACCGCTTCGGCGCCTTCCCCAAGCCTCTCGAGAACCTAGTGGAGCTGACGAAACTACGTGCGATCGCGCTGCGCAAGCGCGTAACGCGCGTGGTCGTCGAGGAGCGACGGCTGACGCTCGGCGTCGGATCGGGTTTCCAGCTCGACCCGCAAGCTCTTCCGGCGTTCCAACAGCTGACGAAGAACCGGTTCCGTTTCGGCGAGGGGCGGATTCTCGTGGACCTGCCTGCCGCCGGGTCGTGGATGCCGCTCCTGAGGAAGCTCCTCGAAGCCATGTAGGTTCCCGGGGGCTGCTTTAGAGGAGCTCACCCATTCCGCTCGAACCTCGGCGCGTTGACGCGGGGCCTCGTGCCCCGCTTACTACGCACTCCAACCTATCCTAACGGAGCAAAGATGTCGAAAGCCCAACGCATCACTGTGGGCCTCGCCGCTCTTCTCATGGGCACTGCAGTCGCAGCGTGCTCGAGCGGCAGCGCGATCGCCACGGTGAACGGCCAACCGATCAGCCGATCCACCTTCGATAACCGGCTCGAGAGCAGTCCGATGGCGCGCAGCGTCCTGCAGCAGCTAGTCCAAGAGACGCTGATCGAGCAGTATGCCAAAAACAATAACATCAACGTCACCGACGCCCAGCTCGATGCTCGCGAGACTCAGATCAAGGCGAACTTCCCGAGCGGTTCGTGGGACGAGATGCTCAAAGCGCGCGGTCTGACGGAAGCCGACGTACGCTCCGCGTTGCGCGAGCAACTGATCATGGATCAGGCCCTCACCAAGGAAGTGAATATCACGCCGGCTCAGATCGCGGATTACTTCAAAAAGAACCACGCCACGTTCGACAAGCCCGAACAAGTGACGGCGCGCCACATCCTGGTGCCAAGTCTGGCGCTGGCGAACCAGATCGAGGCGGACTTGAAGGCGGGTCAGAACTTCGGGGACCTCGCCAAGAAGTACTCGACCGATCCTGGTAGCAAGGACAAGGGCGGCGACCTCGGCAGTTTCCGCCGCGGCCAGATGGTACCGGCCTTCGATAAGTACGCGTTCTCCGCGCCGATCGGCCAGATCAGCCCGCCGATCAAGTCGCCGTTCGGTTATCACATCATTCAAGTCGAGTCACGCACGCCGGGAGAGAAGGCGACGCTGGCGAGCGCGACGCCGCAGATCACGGATCAGCTGCGCGAACAGCAAGAGGCACCGCTTACCCAGCCCTTCCTGCAAGGCCTGATTCAAAAGGCCACGATCGTCGTGAACGATCCGCAGTTTGCGGGCGTCTTCGCGTCGCCGCCGGCGCCGCCGGCCGCCGCCCCGCCGCCGGCCGCTTCGCCGTCAGCGGCAGCGACGAAGTAAGTCCTCGGACGCGATGCGAATCACCTAGGAGTTTGCAAACTCCCGAAACGGTGGTTCGCATCGCGGGTCTAGGTCCGGGCGATCCCGGACTCTTGACCATCGGCAGCCTCGAAGCCATGCGCGCGACCGGCAGAGCCGTCGCGCTTCTCGCACCGCCGGACCTCACCAGTTACCTCGAGCGCAACGGCGTCGAAATCGTGCGCGGAATGGTCGCTGATCCGGCGCTCTTCGTTCGAGGAAGCGGCGAAGAAATCGAGCGTTTCGTCCAGCGGCTCGCCGATGACGGCAGCGCTTCACTCGGCCTGGGCGTTCTCGGAAACCCGCTCTCCGACTTTCCCGGCTTACCGCTGCTGCTGCGTGCGCTCGAAGCGCGGCGAATTCGCACCGCGATCGTGCCCGGCGTGCCGCGCGCGACGCTCTCCGCGTCGATTACGATGCCGCTCGTTCCGTTGCCGCCCCAATCGGCGCATTACACGTGGGACGACTTGGTCGAGATCATGGCTCGGTTGCGCATGGGCTGCCCGTGGGATCGCGAGCAGACTCATCGCACGCTCGTTCCCTACCTGATCGAAGAGACGTACGAAGTGGTGGACGCAATCGAAATCTCGCAGCTGGATGGTCTGTGCGAGGAGCTCGGCGACTTGCTGCTTCAAGTGCTCTTTCACGCGCAGCTCGCAACGGAAGTCGGAAAGTTCAGCATCGCCGACGTCGTAGACGCCCTTTCGAACAAGATGGTCCGGCGCCACCCGCACGTCTTCGGCGATGCGGTCATTGAAGACGTTGACGCTCAATGGCGAAACTGGGAGCGGCTTAAGGCGCTCGAGAAAACCGGACGCAGCCGCGAAAACCGCCTCGACGGAATCCCCAAGCATCTCGGCGCCCTGCAGCGCGGTCAGCGAATGCAGGAAAAGGCCGCGCGCGTCGGCTTTGACTGGCCCGGCGTTGGGGGCATTCTGGAGAAACTCTCGGAAGAGCTGGGTGAGTTGGCCGAGGCGCGGCGCGAACGGCAAGACGATCCGCGCGTGCGCGAAGAGCTGGGCGACGTCTTCTTCACGCTCGTCAACCTTTCGCGCGCGCTCGGCATCGACGCCGAAACGGCGATGCGCGAAGCGAACGAGAAGTTCTACCGGCGCTTCTCCTTCATGGAAGCGCGGACCGTTGCGGACGGCAAGACTCTCTCCGATCTTTCGCTCGAAGAACTCGAGGAGCTATGGCAACTGGCGAAGGCTTGACTGCGAGCCTGCGAGTGCGCATGAGCGCGCAGGACGGTCACTACGGCGGCGGGCTCGTCGACGGAGCGCGGATCTTGGCGCTCTTCGGCGATGTCGCCACCGAGATGCTGATCCGGATGGATGGCGATGAAGGGCTCTTCGCCGCCTACCAGGAGGTCCGTTTTCTCGCACCCACGTACGCCGGCGATTACATCGAAGCCGAGGGTCGCATCGTGCACGTCGGAAAGACCTCGCGTCGCATGGAGTTCGAAGCACGAAAGTTCATCGCCGCGCGTCCCGAGATCGGCGAGAGTGCCGCCGACGTGCTCGATCCGCCGATCGTGGTCTGCCGCGCGACCGGCACGTGCGTGACCCCGAAAGACAAACAGCGCCGCCCCTCCTGATCATGCCGCCGTCAAAAATCATGTTTATACGTCACGCCGAAAAGCAGCCCGACGATCCGCCCGGACCGCCGCCATACGGGATCAAGCCAAACGGCAAAAAGAAGCGCCATTCGCTAACGGTGCGAGGCTGGCAACGCTCCGGAGCGTTGGTACCATTCTTCTGCGCACCGAAGCCGCCGGTCGAAACGCCCGGCGTTATCTATGCGTCGGCCATCTCCGACGATAACGACGAGACGAAGAGCCGGCGTCCGCAAGAGACCGTCACACCCTTAGCGCAACGGCTCGGCACGGAAATCAACGCATCGTACACGATCGGGCAAGAGGCGCAACTAGCAACCGAGATACAGTCGCGCTCGGGCGTCGTGCTCGTTGCGTGGGAGCACAAACACATTCCCCTGCTCGCCGCCGCGCTAAGCACCAGCGCTCCCGGCACGTGGCCCGAGGATCGATTCGACCTCGTATGGGTTCTAACGGCGCAGCGGGACGCGTACTCCTTCGCGGCCGTAAACCAATCGCTGCTTGCGGGTGACGTCTAAACCTTAGCGCGCAACGCGCGCGCGTTGGCGAGTAAAGGTAACGCCGCCGCAACGTGCAATGGGTTACTCGGTTTCATCCGTGCTGCTTAGCGAAAGGAGCTTCACATGTCAATTTGTGCGCTTTCCAGGTATGCCCTTGGTGCCGTTGCCGCGGTTGCTCTGCTCAATGGGTGTGGAGGTGGGGCGACGCCGTCCGCCGGCACGCTCTCTGACGCGCACGTGATAGCGATGACCAATCCGTTAGGTTTGGTGCCGGTGAGGCATCTCAGTCGCGGCAAATCCTGGATTCTTCCGGACGCCGGCAAGCAATGGCTGCTTTACGTCTCCGATGGTTCGAGCGGCACGATCGACATCTACGACTATCGCGTGAGGGTCGGGAAACTCTATGGGCAGATCACCGGCTTCATTTTCCCGTACGGTCAGTGCCTCGACCGCGCCGGGGACGTGTACGTGGTCGACAACGCTACCGCGAAGATTTACGAGTTCGCTCATGGCGGCACGTCGCCGATCGCGACGGCGACCGACGACTACGGCAGCCCAATCGGCTGTTCGGTCGACCCAACGACGGGCAACGTCGCCGTCAGTAACTTCAGCGAATCCGGGAGCGGCAGCGGCGCCGGCGGTCTTGACGTCTTCGCCGGTGGCCTGAGCGGAAGCCAGAACAACCTTACAAACTCGACCCTCTACCGTTTCTTTCCGCCCGGTTACGATCCCAAAGGAAATCTCTTCGTGCAAACGATGGATTATTCGGGAGTGAAGTATTTGACGGAGCTCCCCGCGGGGAAAACGGAATTTACGCAACTGACGGGCCTCACGGTCGGCTTTCCCGGCAGCGTCGCCTGGGACGGATCGTATCTCGCCGCCACCGATCAAAATTATCAGTACAACTACGTCACGGCAATCCATCGTTTCACCGTATCCGGCTCGGCAGTGACGATCGTGCGCACGACGGTGCTTACCGACGACTGCGCCCCGCATTACAACTGGATGGTTGCCGTTCAGCCGTTCATCGGCGGCACGACCCGCCAAAAGAACGCAGTCGTTGCCGGAAATCTGAACTGCCCCAACCGTGAAAACGCTTTCAACTACACCAACGGCGGCAATCCCAAACGCTCGCTGCCGTCGCCGATGGCGCCGGTGGCTCCATACGGCCAGTCGATCAGCCCGCCGTCGCGCGGCAACTAATTCCGTCTCGTTTTCACACGTCGCATTTCAGCAAGAGTCGTGGCGCATCATGCGCGCACGACTCTTGCGCGTGCGCATCAACTTTGACAAGCCTTCGCTTATGTTCCTCGTTGACGCAAGCCGCATAACTCGATCACTTATGCGAGGACTGTTTTAGCCGGGAACGAACCGGTGGCGCTCCAGCTTCTCTGTTGAAGCCGACTTCTCTGTTGATCGAAGGAGCATTGTTGTGGCCCTAACGCCATTGGTTCGTTATGTAGCGGGCGCCGTTGCAGCCGGCGTGCTGCTCGCAGGCTGTAATGCCGGCAACTCGCAGTCTCTCGGCGGTGCGGTTCCCGCTGCGTCGCACCGCATTTCACTCGAGCCGCGGTTCGACGCGCACATGTTCGCGCTCACCAATCGCATGCACAAGGTGCCGGTGCGGCATCTCAACCACGGCAAATCGTGGATTCTGCCCGATGCCGGCAAGCAGTGGTTGCTCTACGTCTCCGACGGATCGTCGGGCACGGTAGACATCTATGATTATCGCGCGCGGGCCGGCAAACTGTACGGCCAGATCACGGGTTTTTCAGCACCGTACGGCCAGTGCGTCGACCGGAACGGCAACGTCTACATCGCAGACCTCGCGGCCGCAAAAATATACGAATTCGCGCACGGCGGAACGTCGCCGATCGCTACCGCCGCGGACGATTACGGTTACCCGATCGGCTGTTCGGTCGACCCGACAACGGGCAATGTCGCCGTCTCGGACTTTTACGGCCCAAGCTACAGCCCCGGCGGCATCGACGTTTTCACCGGCGGCTTGAGCGGAACTCAGACGAACTACGCCGATTCGAACCTCTCGCAAGCTTGGCCCGGAGGTTACGACCCCAACGGAAACCTCTACGTCGAAGGCACGAATACCTCGCTCGGAAACACGTTCGTAGAACTGCCCGCGGGCAGCAGCAAGTTTACGCTGCTCACCGGACTCACCATCGGTTTCCCGGCCGCAGTCCAGTGGGACGGTTCCTACATCGCTGCCACCGATCAAGGCTATCAGAGCGGGTTCACGACGGCGATCAATCGCGTCACCGTTTCGGGCTCCACGGTAACGACAGTGCGCACGACGCTGCTCACCGACAGCTGCTTTGGAAGCACGGACTATATGGACACGTCGCAGCCATTCATCGGCGGAACGACACGCAAACAGAATGCCGTCGTGGCCGGCAATCTCGATTGTCAGAACCAACTGAACGTCTGGAACTACACAAACGGCGGCAACCCCAAACGCAGACTTCCTTCGGACATCGTCCCGGCTTCGCCGATTGGCCAATCGATCAGTCGACCCGCAGGCGGCAAGTAGCGAACAGGGGGGCCGGTGCCCTCAAGGAAGGTACTTACGGCCATGGACGTACAGGTGACGTCGTCGTCTAGATTACAAAACCGGTTCTAGCTCCGACCATTGAGACCGGCGCAACGCATGAAGCAGCCTAGAGCGCTAATGTGGAACGCGCTGGTCTCGGTGCTTTTTCTCACGTTGGCCGCGACGTTTTGCGCCATCGCCCACTGGCGCTACACAATCTTTCGGAACGACGTCGATCTCGGTATCTTCACCCAGATTGTCGCCGGCCTCGGCCGCGGCTTTTCGAGTACTGCCGAAGGCGGCGTCAACCATCTCCTCATTCATTGGTCTCCGATCCTCGGGATGGCATGGCCTTTCGTGCGCGCGTTCGGCCCAATCGGTCTCGAGTTTTTTCAAGCGATCCTCGTCGCAGCAGTAGTGTTCCCAATTTGGGCACTGGCACGAACGAGGCTGCGCCCGGCTCCGGCCTTCGCCTTAGTTACCGTCGCGGCGCTGTACCCGGTCCTGTGGGCAAACGGGGTCGGAGATTTTCACGAGATGGCCTTCGTGCCGCTGCTCTCTGCCATGCTCGTCTATTCGCTGGATCGACGCCGCTGGACCGCGAGCATCGTTACGGCCCTACTGCTTGCGTGCACGCGCGAGGACCAGTTTGTCGTTCTCGCGGTAAACGGTTTGCTCTTCGCGGCAACGGCACGCGGCGATTCCCAAGCAAAGCGCATCGGATTGACCGTCTCAGGCGCAGCTATTGCATTCTCGCTCGTCTACTTCGGAGTCGTGCGTCCGGCCTTGAACCCGCACGTTCCTTACGAGTCGCTGCAGTTTTTCAACTGGAGCGGCGCTCGAGCGGGAGGGCAGAGTCTCGGTTGGACCTTGCTGCTCCCGCGCGTCAGGTACGTCTTGATAATTCTGGCTCCGCTCGCGTTCCTGCCCTGCATTTCCCGCTATGGACTCTTCCTGATTCCGGGATTTGTCGAAGTGCTCGCCGCTCATCAACCGGTCACGATTATGCCTGGCGCGCACTACAGCGCGCTGTTGACGGGCTACGCACTAGCTGCATTCGTTGACGGCGCGGCTCGATTGAACGCGTACCGGCCGCGGCTCGCCGCCGGAGCCGTCGTAGCAGCCGCAGCCGCGTCGGTCTGGGTCGGAATTTTTGCGAGCCCGATGGAATACTGGTACTATCTCTACCGGCGCCCAAACGCGCACGATGCGCTGCTGGAGGATACATTGCGGCAGCTTCCGAGGCAGGCGGATGTGGGGGCCGAAGATGAGATCTTCGCGCATTTAGGCCTCGACGGCAATGCGTCCATCGATTTTAAGGGTCAGCGATGGTTCGTCTACGACCGGACGCACTATTCGCAGAGATGGCACGACGTCGACGAGCCGGCCGTACGGCGAGCGCTCGCGCAGCGTACCTACGTCGTGACGAGCGACCGCGACGGAATCGTGGTGCTCAAACGGCTAGGGGGTTTCTAGACTAGGCGCTCGTGCGTCTTCTTCTTCCAGACGAACGCGTAGTAGCAGAACTGCAGCGTAAGAACGACGCAGTATGCGATCGGATACCCGAGCCAAACGCCGGGCAGGCCGAACCGGTGCATCAGGATGAAAGCGGCCGGCACCTCGACGCCCCAGATTGCAAAGATGCTGTTGATCGTCGGCCAAAGCACCGTGCCGCTGCCGCGCATGACGCCGCTGAGCACTGCCGAGTTCCCAAAGAGCAGATAGCTCCATAGGGTAAGCATCAGCAGCTGGTGCGCGATCCGCAGCGTATTGACGTCGGTGATGAACCATCCCAAAATTGCCCATGCGAAGATGTAGCAGAGTCCGATGATGATGCCGCCGATGACGTAGTTCAACCCGACGGCCGAGCGAATAACGGTCCCGAGCTTATCCTCGCGTCGCGCCCCGATGCACTGCGCGCCGAAAATCGAAGCCGCGATGCCGATCGAGATCGCCGGGAATTGGACGTAGCCGACGACCTGGTTGACCGCGCCGTAGGCGGCTGTAGCGCTCGATCCAAAACGATTGACGAACGAGATCACCGCGATCTCGGCCAGCGAGACCATCATCACCTGCAAGCCGGTCGGCACGCCGATGCGAACGACGCCCGCCAGAATCTTCCAGTCAATGCGCATGTCGCGCAGCGTCTCCGCATCGAACTTCAGGGGATGGTCGCGACGGCCGAGATAGTAGAGCAACCACCCCAACGCTGCGGTGTTCGCGATCAACCCGGCGACCGCGGCGCTGACGACGCCGAGCTTGGGCAGCCCAAAGGCGCCGACGATGAGCAGCGGTGTGATCGCGATCGCGAGCACGGCGGAAACGATCAATGCATAGAAAGGCGTCGTGGAATCGCCGGTGCCGCGCAGAATCGTCGCGTAGACAAAGTAGACGAAAAAGAGCGGCATCGTGAGGAAGATGACGCGAGCGTACGCATCGGCTTGCGCGATGATGTCGGGCGGCGTCGCTAGCCAGCCGAGAACCGTGGTCGATCCAAGGGCCCCCACCACCGCTACGATGATGCCGAGATAGAGCGCCGCACCGAGCACGGTACCGGCTATTTTTTTGACCTTGTGCTGATCGCCGGCGCCGAATGCCTGTCCGACCAGCACGCTGGCTCCGCTCGAAACGCCGAAGACGAACGAGAACAAGAGAAAGATGATCGGAAAGACGGCCGAGACCGCACCAAGCGCCTGCGTCGAAATCAGCCGCCCGATCCAGATGCTGGCCATCGTCTGCGATGCCGATTGCAGCACGTTGCTCAGCATGAACGGAATGAGAAAGACGAGGAGGATCCGCCACATCGGCTTTCCCTCCTCGAACACGTTGACTCCGTAGCGGCGCACCGCCTGAGCCTGCGCCATGTTACTCCTCGGCTAGCAGCTTATAGATCTCTTTGCGCGCTTCGTCCAGCAACTCACAAACGCGGTCGACGGTTTCCGGCTTCGACGACGGCCCGAGCTGCGCAACCGACTGCATCAGCCTGCCGGCCGACGCTCGCAGCCGATCGGCCGAGCCCGCCGACGCATCCCCGTCGTCGTCTTCTTCCTCGTCGTTGAGGAAGCGCTCCAGCTCGGCGGCGTGCTCGCCAAGCAAGCCACGGCCCTTCTCGGTAATCGCGTAGATCCGGCGGTCGCCCTCTTCGCGTCCGACGATCAGCCCGGCGGCCTCGAGAGCGGCCAGGATCGGATAGACGGAGCCCGCGCCGCCACCCCAGCCCTTCTCGCGAATCGCGCGTATCAGGTCGTAGCCGTGGCGCGGTACCTCGGCCAAAAGCTTCAACATGGCGAGCTTCAGAACACCCCGGCGAAATCGCCGCATCCCACGTCGCCCGTGCCGCTCCCCGCGCCGCCACCATCCTCCGGCGCGCGGATCGCCCCAAAAACCGATATCCATGCACCGGATAGTATCCGATATATCGCGATACTGTCAAGACCTAGTGCGTACCCTTCCTTCGACGGAGCCTGTCCTGAGCGAGCGTAGCGAGTCGAAGGGGCCTGCCCTGAGCGAGCGTAGCGAGCCGAATGGCTCAGGACGACGGCAACGCGTTGAGTCGGCCGGACGGACGGCGAATCAACGGAGCGTGCGGCTCGATAAGTTCATGAAGGTCTCGCGGCTGGCGAAGCGACGCAGCGAGGCGCATGAGGCGTTGGAGCATGGGCGGATCACCAAGGGCGGCAAACCGCTCAAACCCGGCTATCAAGTGAAGCCGGGTGACGAGCTCGAGATTCACTACGCGACGAAGTTCGTCACGGTTCGCGTTCGCGAGGTTCCGCTGCGCGTAACCCCAAGCATCAGAGCCGCCGATCTCTACGAGATACTCGAGACGCGCAAGGACGATGCGGAATGGCTATGACCTCGGCCGACACCAAAGACGCGCTCACGCGCGACGTTCCGGCCGCAAGTCACTGCCGCGAGGCGCTGCTTGCCGGCCTCGCGCTCTACGGAAGCGCACGCGACGAGTTCGTCACGCATCGCAACGCCGTCGCACGGCTTTTTTGGTCGCTGCTCGACGAACGCAAATCGTATCCGATCGAAACACGAGCGCCGACGCGGCTGCAGCGTCTGCCGACCTTTGCAATCGAGCTTCCCGAGCGGCTGCGGACGGCGCCCCCCAAGCCCGTGCACAAGTGCGATCGCCTGATCGAGGTGCGCGCGGCATTTCTAGCCTGCGGATCGCTCGCCGCCGGCGCGCGCGGCTATCATCTCGAGTTCGTCACCCGCGGCGAAGAGGTCGCGCAGCGCTTGAAGTGGATGCTGCGCAGCGCGGGCGTTCCACCGAAGCTAACGCGCCGCAAAACGCGAGTCGTCCTCTACTACAAAGATTTCGACGCAATCGTCGAGCTGCTGACCCGCGTCGGAGCGTTCGGTGCGGTCCTCGCGCTCGAAGACGTTCGAGCACTGCGGGAAACGAAGAATCGCATCCATCGCCTCGTCAACACCGAAGCGGCAAACTTGGAACGTACGGCCCAGGCCGCGGCCGCGCAACGCAGCGTCATCGAGTACGTCCGCAACGCCCATGGGTTGGCGCGTCTCACGCCGGCGCTACGCGAGATCGCCGAGCTCCGACTAAAGTATCCCGATGAGTCGCTCGCCGAGCTCGGGCGCCGCTGTAATCCGCCGATCGCCAAACCGACCGTGAGCAGCCGCCTGGGGGCACTCGTCCGGTTCGCCGACCATCTGCGCGGCGGGCAGGTGAGCGCGAAAGCCGTCCGGTAAACGCGCTCCATGCGCATCGGCATTAACGGCTTCGGCCGCATCGGACGAAATTTCACCAAAGCAATCGTGGAGCGCCATCCCGATATCGAAATCGCGGCGATCAACGATTTGATCGACGCGCAGCAGTGCGCCCACCTCTTCAAGTACGACAGCAACTACGGCATCTATCCCGGGTCCGTCGGCGCCGACGGCGCCAGACTGACGATCGATCGCCGGTCGATCCAAGTCTTCGCCGAACGCGATCCCGGCAAGCTGCCGTGGAAGGACCTGGGAGTCGACGTCGTCATCGAGTCGACCGGGCTCTTTACCGATGCCGCCAAAGCGCGCGCCCACATTGATAGCGGCGGTGCGAAAAAAGTCATTATATCGGCGCCGGCCAAGGGCGAAGATATCACGATCGTGTTGGGCGTCAACGACGCGCGGTACGACCCTGCAAAGCACAACGTGATCTCGAATGCCTCGTGCACGACCAACTGTCTGGCGACCGCCGTAAAGCCGGTCGTGGATGCGCTGGGATGGGTCAGAGGCTTCATGACGACGATACACTCCTACACCAACGACCAGAACGTCCTCGACGGACCGCATAAGGACCCGCGTCGCGCGCGTAACGCCGCGACCAACATCGTGCCGACGTCGACGGGGGCCGCGAAAGCACTCTTTCTGACGATCCCCGAGGTTGAGGGAACCTTCGATGGTTTTGCACTTCGAGTCCCGACGCCAACCGTCTCGATGATCTACTTGGTGGCGCAGACCCGTAAACCAACGACGCGCGCCGAGCTCAACGAGATTCTGCGCGGCGCCGCACAAGGTGCGCTGAGCAAGTACGTTTCGTACACCGAAGACGAGCTCGTTTCCAGCGACTTCAAGAAGAATCCACACAGCTCGATCATCGACTCAAAACTGACCAACGCCAACGGCGATCTCGTGCAGATCGCCGCCTGGTACGATAACGAATGGGGTTACTCGTGCCGGCTCGCCGAGCTTGCCGCAATGGTGTCCACGGCGATTCCGGCGAAGGTCTAAGACTCGACAGGCGTCCGCGTGCCGTTTCGGCGATTGACTGACCTCGACGTTCGAGGTAAGCGCGTGTTGGTACGCGAGGATCTCAACGTACCGATGTCGGACGGCCAAATCCTCGATTACGCGCGAGTGGATGCGGCGTTGCCGACGCTGCGCTGGCTGCACGAACGGGGTGCGCGTACGATCGTCCTCTCGCACCTTGGTCGCCCAGACGGAAAACCCGACCCGCGCCTCTCCTTGCGCCCCGTCGCACAAGCGCTCTCCGATCGACTCGGCATCGGCGTGCGTTTCGCCGACGACTCGGTCGGCGACGCCGCGCAGAACGCCGTCGCAGGCTTGCACGACGGCGACGTGCTGCTGCTGGAGAACGTCCGCTTTCACCCCGAAGAGGAGCGCAACGACCCGGAGTTCGCCAGACGGCTGGCGGCGCTCGGCGACCTCTACGTCAACGACGCGTTTGCGACCGCCCACCGCGCGCACGCGTCGACCGAGGGCGTCGCGCATCTGCTGCCCAACGCGGCCGGTTTCCTGATGGAGGCCGAGCTCTCGGCGCTCTCGCGCCTCGTCGATCGGCCCGCAAAGCCGTTCGTCTGCGCGATCGGCGGTGCAAAGATCAAAGACAAGATCGGCGTCTTGTCGCGCTTAGCCGAGTCCGTCGATGCGTTTTGCGTCGGCGGCGGGATGGCGAACACGCTGCTTGCGGCCAACGGCGTCGATGTCGGCGCTTCGTTGCGCGACGCCGATCTCGAGCCCGCAAAGCGAATTCTGTCGACGATCGAAGCGTGCAACGTGGATCTACAGCTTCCAACGGATGCCGTCGTCGCGCCCGCCCTCGACGACGAGTCCGGCGCGCACGCCGTTCCGATCGATCGCGTCGGCGCCCAAATGATCCTCGATATCGGCCCCGAAACCGCGCAGGCGTACGCGCGGACGATCGAGCGTGCCAAGACGATCGTCTTCAACGGACCGATGGGCGTCTACGAACGCGCGGCGTACCGGCATGGGACGGAAGTCGTCGGAGAGGCCATCGCCCGCGCGACCGAAGCGGGGGCGGTCAGCGTCGTCGGCGGAGGCGATGCGGCCGCTGCGGCACACATGCTCGGCTTCGCCGCAAAGACGACCTTCGTCTCGACCGGCGGCGGCGCGACGCTCGAGTACTTGGAAGGAAAGACGCTTCCCGGAGTGGCCGCGCTTGAGCATTAAAACGATCCTTGCCGGCAACTGGAAGATGAACAAGACCGCGGCCGAAACGGCCGCCTATCTCGACGTTTTCCTCCCGCTCACCTCGACGCTCTCGCCGGCGATCGAGATCGTCATCGCGCCGCCCTTTACCTCGATTCCATCGGCTGCGGCACAACTGCGCGGCACGCGTGTGCGGCTCGGAGCCCAAACGATGCACTGGCAGCTTCAAGGCGCGTTTACCGGCGAGATCAGCGCCCCGATGCTTCGTGAGTTCGGCGTCACGCACGTGATCCTCGGCCACTCGGAGCGACGCGCGTACTGCGGTGAAACGGACGCGACGGTGAATCTGAAGGTGCGTACCGCGCTCGAGCAGGGACTGACTCCGATCGTCGCGGTAGGGGAGACGCTCGAGGAGCGCAAAGCCGGCCTGACCGACGAGCGCGTCGTCGCGCAGACGCGCGGCGCATTCGACGGAGTTCCACGCAGCGCGCTGGCCGCGGTCGTCATCGCGTACGAACCGATTTGGGCGATCGGCACCGGCGAAAACTGCGATTCTGCCGAGGCCGATCGCGTGATGGCGACGATCCGCTCGTGTCTGAACGGTCTCGAAACAACGCCGATCCTCTACGGCGGGAGCATGACCGCGGCAAACGTCATTTCGTACATCGCTCGGCCGAACATCAACGGCGGGCTCGTCGGCGGCGCCTCGCTCGACCCCAACGGCTTTGCCGCCTTGATCGCTAACGCTACACCGCGTTGAAGTATCGCCCGGTAGTTCTTGCGGTGCTCGACGGCTGGGGTTGCCGCGACGCAACGCACGGCAATGCGATCGCAGCCGCAAACCTTCCGAACTGGCGCGCCCTGTTGCATCGCTATCCCCACACGACGTTGGAGGCTTCGGGCGAAGCGGTCGGACTGCCGGCCGGCATCATGGGCAATAGCGAGGTTGGACACATGAACCTCGGCAGCGGGCGCGTCGTGCCGCAAGGCGTCACGATCATTGACGCCGCGATTGCCGACGGCGAATTCGCGAGCGACGATACGTTGCGGCGAGCCTTCGAGCACGCCAAGCGCAGCGGCGGCAGAATCCACCTGATGGGCCTGCTTTCGGACGGATGCGTTCACAGCTCGATTGCGCACCTCTTCGCATTGATTGATGCCGCTGCCGCGGCCGGCTGCCCGCTTGCCGTTCACGCTTTTCTCGACGGGCGGGATACGCCGCCGCGTTCGGCGCTGCACTACGTCGCGCAACTCGAGGCGAAGCTCGCGAGTGCGCAGTTCGCCGGCTCGATCGTGAGCGTCACCGGACGATACTATGCAATGGACCGCGACCGGCGCTGGGAGCGCACCCAGCTCGCCTACGACTTGCTCGCCAACGGACGCGCCGAGCGACAGGCGAGCGACGCGGCAAGCGCGGTCCGCGAAGCTTACGCGCGGGGCGAGGACGACGAGTTCGTCATGCCGGCAATCGTCGGGCAGCCGCGCGCCATCGAAGACGGCGACGCTTTCATCTTCTTCAATTTTCGCCCCGATCGCGCGCGCCAGCTCACAACCGCCTTCAACGCCGGCACGACGATCTATTTCGACGACGGGTTTAGCGCCTTCACGCCGAGAACGTATCGCGATCCGTTCTTCGCTACGATGACGAAGTACGACGAGACGTACACGAACCCGGTGCTCTTCGGCCCGCGGCCGCAGCAGGATACATTCGGCGAGATTCTAGCGCGCGATGGTCTGCGCCAGCTGCGGCTCGCCGAGACGGAGAAGTACGCGCACGTCACCTACTTCTTCAATGGCGGCCGGGAAGACCAGTTCGACGGCGAGGACCGGATCTTGATTCCTTCGGATCGCTCGGTACCGACCTACGATCTCGCTCCGGCGATGCGCGCTCGCGAGATCACCGACGCGGCTCGTAAAGCGATTGCGGACGCAACGTTCGACGCGATCGTGATGAACTACGCTAACGCCGACATGGTAGGACATACCGGCAAGTGGCGACCGACGATTGAGGCGGTCGAAGTGATCGACGAATGCTTGGCGCTCCTCACCGATGCAACGCTGCACGCCGGCGGTCTGCTTGCGATTACCGCCGATCACGGCAATGCCGAAGAGGAACTCGACGCGCAGAACAATCCGATTACCGCGCACACTACCAACCGCGTACCATTCGTCTTGATCGCGAAAGATCTTCACGGAACGTTCGCAAGCGGCGGCAAGCTGGGAGACGTTGCGCCGACCCTCCTCTCGATTATGAAGCTGCCGATTCCAGCGCTAATGACGGGAAAAAATCTCTTCACGGGGTCCTAACTTAAGGAAGCTCTGATTTGGACGCAGCTCTAGAAGCGGCGGCCCGAGTTTACTTCCGCTCTCGTCATCCTGAGCGCAGCGAGCGGAGCGAGCGAAGTCGATGGACGACGCGACAACGAGATGCGCCAAATCGGAGCTTCCGAGAAAATTCAGAGGAATCACAGCCTCCTCTGGGCCCCTTATCAGGCTTGCCTGCGAGAGTAACGATAGACGTGAGAGGAGAGCTTCGAAATGCACGAGCACCTTGGCGACGCTCGCGACGTATTGCTGGTGACGCGAGCGCTGATCTACTTCGTTATCGCCGGCACGGCGACGGTTGCCGTCGCCGTGCTGGCACACTTACTGCCCTTCAATGTTTAAGAACCCCCTCAGAAATCGGCACGGTAACAGCCGCTCGCGTCCACCTGGACGCGCCGATCCCCGACTACGATCGCACGCATGCGGTGATCCCAGAAGCAGAGAACGTGCACCGCCGCAGGTCGTAGCTTTGCAATGAGCTCGCGCGCTCGTTGCGAGACCGCGACCGCATCCTTAACCCAACGCGGCTGATCGTGCGGTAGTAGCGCGGTCTCGAGTTCGGCCTCGGCAACGACCGGGACGACTGCCTCCGAGCGGCTCGCGCCGACCTGCAAGGGAATCGAAGCACCGGTCTCTTCGAGTTCAATGCGCCGAAGCATGAACGTCGCGCTTCAGCCGCGCAATCGCGCTGAGGTGGAGTTGCGAGGCGCGTTGCGGCGAGATCGCGAGGCGCCTTCCGACCGAGCGCAACGACGTTTCGTTGAAGTAATGCAGCAGCAGAACGTCGCGCTGCCGAGGCGGCAAGCCCCCGATCAACGCCGCAAGCTCGGCGCGCTGTGCGCGGCGTTCGATGATGCGCGCAGGATCGTCACTCCAATCGTATGCCAACGCTTCGCCCTTCGGCAGCGGAGCGTCCAACGAGAGCGGCTGCCCGCGGTGTGCCGCCGCTAACGCTCGCGAGTATCCGGGGCGGCGGACTTCCATCTCGGCGGCCGTCGGAATGTTGCCGCGAGCAGCGGCCAAGGCGTAGCGCTCGTTCTCGCCGTCGCGAACGATTCGACGCGCTCGCTCCGAGACGGGATCCATTCGCCGGATACCGTTGAGCATCGAACCGACCACGAGCCGGCGCGCATACTCGGCAAGCTGCGGACCGCGCATTGGATCGAAAGAATCGATGGCGCGAATCAGTCCGACGCAGCCGTCGCCGACCAAGTCGTCGATGTCGAGGTTCGGAACGAGACGCTGGAGCCGGCGAGCGAGCCTTCGCACTAGCGGCAGCAGGCTTTGCACGTGCAGCTCGCGCGACTCCGGCTCGATCACGGGGCGTCTTCTAGCCTCGACGCGATGAGCGCGGCGAACTCGCGCCCGTCGTGGCGCGCGACCTCGCGGGCGAGCAGATCGAGTTCGTAATCGCCGAGTGCGCCGGCGCCCCCGATCAACGGCCGAAGAATCGGTGCGAGCAGCAGCGCCTCGATCGTCTCGCCGGCGCGCCGCGCGGTGAGGCTATCCACGCTGGAGGTTGTTGGCGATGCGCAGCATTTCGTCGGCGGCTTGTACGCCCTTCGCGTTCGCCTCGTAGGCCCGCTGCGCGGTAAGGATCTGCATCATCGCGTCAATGATCGTGACGTTCGATTCCTCGAGCATGCCGAAGCGCAGCTTCGGTCCGCCGTCAGAGCCTGGCGCGATGTCGCGCGGTTCGCCCGAACCCGCCGTTGCTTCGAAGAGCGCACCGTCGAGCGCTCGCAACCGGCCGGGCGACGCGAACTCCGCGATGCGTACGCGGCCGATGCTGCGCGGACCGCTTGCAAACGTGGCGGTCACAGTGCCGTCGGCGGCAACCGTCGCGGAGAGCGCATCGGACGGAACTCGCAAATTCGCCAAACGAAGATCGCGCGCGTTGCGCAGCGTACCGTCGGCTGCGCGCGAAAACTCGCCGTCGCGCGTAAAGTAGCGATGACCGCGCGCATCGGTGAGCGTGAAGAAGCCCGGACCGTCGATTGCAAGATCGAACGGGCCCGCGCTGCGCGCGAGCTTTCCTTGCGCGAAGAAAACGTGTGCGCCGAGCGCCACCGTTCCTAAGCCGCCTCGTCCCGGCGCGACCAGCTCGGCGAAGCTCTGTGCCGACCCCTTGAAGCCGACGACACCGGCGTTAGCCAGGTTGTCGGCAATCGTATCGAGATTTCGCTGCTGAGCCGCCATCCCGGTGGCGGCCGCGAAGAGCGCGCGATCCATTTATGAAATGCGCGCGGCTTCCGCCGCTTTCTGACGGGAAAGGTCAATCGCGATGACCGCCTTCTGCGCACTCTCGAAGGAACGCTCGGCCGCGAGCACGTCGATCATCTCGGCGATCGCGTCAACTCCGTTTGAAGGGTGCAGCCCCGAAGCAAGCTTGCCGGCGTGCGGAAGACCGCTTTCCGGGGATCGCTCGCGCGCGATCTGCACGCCGAGCGCGGTCAAGAAGCCGCGCGCGGTGACCGGCCGGAAACCGTCGGTAGAAACGTTCGCAAGTTCTCGGTTGCGATCTCGAGTCTGGTGCGTGCCGCGACCATCGCGCTCGCGGCCAATGCAATGCCGTCCACCAACGCATGGTAGCCGGTGCGGGTAGCCGAATCGTTTCCTCAGGATGACCGAGGTGCGCCGGGTTCGTCAAATTCTGCGCAACGCGCTGCTAAGCGCGCTCCTCGCCGCCTGCAGCGCGCCCTCGCCGCAGCAGCAGGCCGAAGACGCGGAGCTCGCCGCGGTCACACCGCTCAAACAACGGTATCCCGTTCTGGCGGGCTTTGAAGTTCGGCCGGCAACGACTCTGATCGTCAGCCTCGACCTTCAACAGTATATCGAGATGGAAGACGACGAAATCGCCGCGATGAAACGCGCGGCCGTAGAACGTTGGCGATCCGCGTGGGGCGCCGCGCATCCTCACGCACACGCGGTGCTCGAGGTTCGCTTCATTGACTTCATCGGCCGCAAAGTCGCGACCGAAACGACGAAGGTTTAACCGCTCGGATGCATCCAGCGATGGCCGTAGCCGGCACCGCCTTGCTTGCAGTAGGGAGCAGCGCGCCTGCCGGCACGCCGTGGTTTTCTCAGCCGACGACGGCCGTCGTCAGTCGCGACGTAACCTTTGCCGACGGAGACGCAAAACTTCACGGCACGCTCTATCTGCCCGAACGGTCGGCCAAGGTGCCTGCCGTCGTGGTCTTTCACGGCGCCTCCGAGCCGCTTGCGAGCACGCCGCTGTACGCGCACTTACGCGATGGCCTGCCGCAGATCGGAATCGCGGTGCTGCTCTTCGATCGCCGCGGAACGGGAGCGTCAACCGGCAAAGCCGACGTGCCGTACCGAACGCTGGTTGACGACGGCATCGCCGGCGCTCGAGCTATCCGCACTCTACCGCTAATCGATCCTGTCCGGGTAGGCTATTGGGGAATCAGTCAGGGCGGATGGTTGGCTACCCTGGCCGCCGCGCGCGATCCACGCGCGGCGTTCGCGGTAGCGGTCTCGGCACCGTTGGTTACGGCAGAGCTCCAAATGGAGTTTGCGATGTCGAACCGCCTGAGCGTGCTCGGCTACAGTCAAACCGACGTTGACGATATGCTCGCGGCGCGCCGTCAGGTAAATGGTTATTTTACCGGCGCGAACTCTCGCGCCGAGGCGGTCGCGGCGCTTACGAAGATCGAGAGCCGGCCATGGTTCGATCTCATGTACTTGCCCAAAGCCTCGTCGCTGCCGGACGATCCTGCGAACTCGCCGTGGCGCGAGCAGATGGACGTAAATTTTTTCGCGGCGGTCGAGCAAGTTAAGATCCCGATGCTCTTTATATTGGGCGGCCAAGATCCTTGGATTCCGGTCTCCGCAACGGTTGCGCGCCTGCGCGCGATAGCTTCCACGCATCCGCGTCTAGAATACGTCGTCGTCCCAAACGCGAACCACCTGATGATGACTCCCCCCGCACGCGAGCAAATGAACGACGCGGATCCTCGCCAGATCGCCGCCGAGAAGCCGGACGTGACCGGATACTTCACGCTGTTGGGTTCCTGGCTGAGCCGCGTCGTTAATGCCTTGAAGGTGCAGTGACCCTACAGCCGGTCGATCACCGCCCGGGCGAAGGCCTGCGTCGAGAGCGCCTCGCCCGGCGCGCGCGCGAGCTCGGCGGTGCGCAAACCATCGGCGTAGGCACGCTCGACGGCCCGCTCGATCTGCGTCGCGCCCTCGTCATCGTCGAGCGAGTGGCGCAGCAGCATCGCACCCGAGAGAATCGCCGCCGTTGGATTCGCCGCGTTGCGGCCGGCGAGATCGGGCGCCGTCCCGCCAATCGGTTCGTAGAGACCGAATTTCCGCCCAGCCGATCCTTTCGTTCCTAAGCTCGCGCTCGGCAGCGTTCCGATCGAGCCGGTCAGTATCGCCGCTTCGTCCGAGAGAATGTCGCCGAACATGTTCTCCGTAACGATCACGTCGAAGTCGGCCGGGCGCTGGACGAGCTGCATCGCAGCGGTGTCGACCAAAAGATGCTCGAGCGCAACGTCGGGATACTCGCGCGCAACCTCGTTCACAACGCGCCGCCAGAGCCGGGAGGTCTCCAGGATGTTCTGCTTGTCCACCGACGTGAGCCGCTTACGCCGCGCGCGCGCGAGCTCGAAGGCGACGCGCGCGATCCGCTCGATCTCGGGCGCACGGTAAATCATCGTGTCGACTGCTTCATCGACGCCGTCGACGGTACGCTGCTCCTTCGGCCGGCCGTAGTAAATGCCGCCGGTCAGTTCGCGCACCATCAGCAGGTCGAGACCGCGTACCAGCTCGGGGCGCAGCGGAGAGCCTTCTTCCAGTCCCGCGAAGACGCGCACCGGCCGCAGATTAGCGAAGAGCTCGTAATCACGCCGCAGGAGAAAGAGCGCGTACTCGGGGCGCTCCGGCAACGGCTTGCCGTCGTATTGAGGAAGGCCGACGCTTCCGAACAGAATCGCGTCGCTGCGATCGCAGAGCTCGCGCGTCGCTTGCGGGAGCGGCGCTAAACCGCGCGCGAGCGCCGCTGCCCCGACGGTGCCTTCTTCGCACTCGAGTCCGGGACGCGCTGCGCGCAACACTCCGACGGCAGCGTGCGTTACCTCGGGGCCGATCCCGTCTCCGGGCAACACGGCAATTCTCGACGTTGTCACCCTGAGCGGCGTCGAAGGGTTAGTAAACCGTTATTCGGGTCGTATCGTCTTTTTTCGGAGGCGGCTCTTTGGCCGCTTCCTCGCGTTGGCCGGCCGGTGCCCCGCCCTGCGTCTCGCCGTTGACCGGCGCGACGTCGGCTCGTTCCAATAACGCCAGGTGCGTCATCAGCAGACTGCGCAGCTCGCTGCGCGCCTTTTCAGCCGCATCGATCGAGCGCTGACGCTCGCGGCGAACGTCGGAGATCGCGTCGTTGTAGCCGGCGATCTCGCGCTCGCCCGCCAGCCGCGCTTGTTCGCGAATTAAATCGGCTTCTTTATGGGCGGAGGCCTTGACCTCGTCGGCGGTCCGCTGTGCGAGCACGAGCGTATTCTGCAGCGATTCCTCCATCGCTTTGAAGTGGCTCACGCGCTCCTTGAGATCGGCAATCTCGGCTTCGAGCGCGGCCCGGTGCTGCGCTTCGTCCTCGAGCGTTTCGATGATCTCGTCGAGAAACGCATCCACGTCGCTGCGGTCGTATCCCTGCAACGCCTTTTTGAAGCTCTTGTGCTGTATGTCGACCGGTGTGATCTTCTCCATGCCTCGTATCCTACGGTTGCTACGCTCTATTTGTCATGAAATCGAAAGTGCCGTCCGCCGCGATCGAATCGCGCAGCCCGGCGGCGTTGACGACAACGCCGGCCGGAACGACGAGATAGATCGACTCGGCGAGTTTTTGAATCTTCCCGTCGATCGTGTACGCGACCCCCGAGCTGAAATCCACGACCCGCTGCAGAAGCGTTCGATCGGCGTTTTGCAAGTTGATGATGACGACTTGGCGACTCCGCAGCGAATCGGCAATCTCGACGACGTCTTGATAGCTGCGTGGCGAATAGACGCTCACCTGGCTGCCGCGTCTTCCGGCAGTCGAGAGTGGAACGACGCGCGGCGACGATGTGTCGTCGAGCTCGAACTCTTCCTCGTCATCGCGGATCGAAAAAAACGACCCGATCTTGCTGAACATGCTCATTTATGCAAACTCCTTTGCCTCTCGCGAACCAAAGAGGGCTTCGCCGATGCGCACCATCGTAGAACCTGCCCTCACCGCTTCGCGCCAGTCACCCGACATGCCAATTGAGAGCGTACTTCCACCTATGCGGGCAAACGTCATGGCTGCTAGCTCAAATGCGCGCAAGATTGCGTCGCGGTCGCCGCTGAGCGGGCCAATTGCCATCACGCCGTCGAAACGCAAGCCCGGCTGCCCGCGAAGCGTTTCGGCGAGCCGATCGGCCCGCTCGGGTGGACAGCCGAATCGCTCCACCGGCGAGACATTGAGCTGCATCAGAACCGGCAGCTCTTTGCCCGCCGCCAGCGCTCCGTTCGAGAGCGCCACGCCGGCGTGCTCGCGATCGACGCTCTGAACGACGTCGAACGTGGCCGCGATCGCCTTGGCTTTGTTCGTTTGCAGATGGCCTACGAAGTGCTTTCGGACCGGTGGAAGGGAGGGAAACTTGCGCAGCGCCTCTTGCAGGTAGCTCTCGCCGAGGTCGGCGAGCCCGGCCTCGATGGCTGCGGCGACCGCTTCGACTGAGTGCCGTTTACCGATGCCGACAAGCGTGATACCGGCCGGATCGCGTCCGCATTGCCGGGCCTCGTCGTCAATTGTGCGTCGCAACGCAGCGTAGCGCTCGGCGATGCCCTCGCTCCCTCCGCCGGAGTTTATCCCTAGCGTGTCATCCTGAGCCCTTCGACTTCGCTCAGGACAGGCTTCATCGAAGGACGAGGGGCTCAGGGTGAACTACGCGCCGGCTGCGCCGCGGACGGCCCTACCTCGGTGCGCGGGCCGGGACGCGTCGCACAGTAAGCGATGCCGATGATGCCGATGATGACCATCGGGAGCGCGTAGAGCTGCCCGCCGGTTAGGCCCATCCAGCTGAACGCGGTCTGCCGCCACATCTCCGCGATCGTCCGAGTGATGCCGTAGAGGGTGAACCAGGTCCAAGCGACGACGCCGTCCTTCGGCTTGAGGCGGTAGACGATCAGGAGTATCGGCAGCGTCAGGATGTCGAGAATCGCTTCGTAAATCTGCGACGGGTGGCGGTAGACCGGCACTCCGTTGAGGGTCGGTGCGGTAGGAAAGATCATGCACCACGGGCGGTCGGGAGCGCAGACGTCGCCCCACAGCTCATCGTTGATGAAGTTGACGAGGCGCACCAGGGTGATCCCAATGGGCAACATCATCACGACCTCGTCGCCGACGACCATATACTTAAGCCCCGGATGCTTGCGAACGAAGAGCCACATCGCGATCACTACGCCGACCAACCCGCCGTGGAAGGCCATTCCGCCGTTCCAAACGGCGACGAAGTTGATCGGGTTGGAGAAGTAAAACGACGCGTCTCGCATGCTGATCATATCGTTGATCACGAAGAAGGTCCGGCCGCCGACCAGCACGCCGATCAACGCGTAGAAGAGGAAATCCTGGATCTGCTCTCTCGTTAGGCCCAGCCGGCGGCGGCCTGCAGGACGGCTCATCCAAAGGTAGACGCAAACGAACGCTACCAGATAAGCAATACCGTACCAATGCACGCGCAGCGGTCCGAGATGGATCGCCACGGGGTCGATATTTGTCGGATATGTAAACCAGTGCTGCATTGCTAACTCTGTGGAGTTTCTCGGAGTTGGGCCATTTGCCGTTTCGCAGACGGGAATGCGCCTAAGTCCGACAAACTCCTATGGGCGCATGGCGACGACACATATTACCGCCGGCATCGCCTTCCTAGCGGGCCTCGTTTCCTTCGTATCGCCGTGCGTCCTCCCGCTGGTGCCGGCGTACCTTTCGCTGATCACCGGGGAGAGCGTCGAGGATCTCAAGGCCGAGAAGACCGCCGCGGCGCGGGTTCAAACGCTCGCGCACGCGTTGGCTTTCGTGGCCGGGTTCAGCCTCGTCTTCATCGTGCTTGGGTTGAGCGCCAGCGCGATCGGCGGGGCGCTCGATGCGAACCGCGGCCTGATCGCTCAGATCGGCGGCGTGCTCGTCGTCGTCCTCGGCCTCAATATGATGGGGATGATTCAGGTTCCGTGGCTCATGATGGACGCGCGTCTTCACCTTCGTCACAGCCGCGCAACGTTTTGGACCTCATGGCTGGTCGGAATGGCGTTTGCTGCCGGCTGGTCGCCGTGCATCGGCCCGATTCTCGCCGGCATTCTCGCGATCGCTTCACAGCAGCACAGCGGACAAGCCGCGCTGCTGCTTGCGTTCTACTGTCTCGGTCTCGCCGTGCCGTTTCTGGCTACCGCCGTCGCGATCGGCGCGATTCTTCCGCTGCTCAACCGCATCAAGCCCGCGCTGAGGTCGATCGAGTTCGGCGCCGGAGCATTCCTCATTGTCGTCGGATTGGTTCTAGTCAACGACGCATTCCTTAACGTCGCAGGATGGTTCTATCAATTTGTCCCGCAACCAAGCCTCTAGCGTAGCCAACGCGCTCGTCATCGCGGGCGTCGCGGTTCTCGTCCTTTGGGCCGATCAGGTCACAAAACGGCTGATCGTCAAATATTGCATTCCCGATTACCCTGGCTGCCGCACGATCATACCCGGCTTCCTGCGCTGGACGTACGAGCGCAACGTTCACGGCGCCTTCGGCCTCTTCGGCAACAATGCGGTGCTGCTGATCGCGATGGCGATCGTCGTGCTGGTGCTGTTCTGGTTTAGCTTCCGCGATGCGGCGAGCCGTTCGCTGACCGTGCGAATCGCGTTCGGGATGATCGTCGGTGGAGCGATCGGGAACATCGTTGACCGGCTTCACTACGGATACGTCATCGACTTCATCGACTTTTACCGGATCTGGCCGAACATCTTCAACGTCGGAGACTCGTGCATCACCATCGGCGTCGGGTTGCTCTTGCTCTCGAGCCTTGTTACACATCGTAACCGCTGAGCAAGCGGGAACACGCACCGACGTCCTCGTCGCCGCGCTTTCGGGCGCCCCACGGTCGCAAGCCGCGCGGAGCGCCCGGGAGGGCGGCGTCTGCGTCAACGGCGAGCCGGCCAAGCCGAGTCGTCTTCTTGAAGCGGGCGACGCCGTCGAGTACGAGATCGCGCTCGCGCCGCCGCTCGTTGCGCTCCCCGAATGGATCGAGTTCGGTATCGTCTACGAAGACGCCGATCTGCTGGTAATCGACAAACCGGCCGGAATGGTCACGCATCCGGCGCACGGCGCGAAGAGTGGTACGCTGGTCAACGCCGTGCTCGCGCACGTCGAAGGTTCGCTCCCCGGCGACGCGTTGCGCCCCGGACTCGTGCACCGGCTCGACCGTGACACCTCCGGTTTGCTCGTAGTCGCCAAGCAGGAAGAGAGTCTGCGCAAGCTCGGCGCAGCGATGAAGGCTCGGCGCATCGAGCGCGAGTACGTCGGTCTGGTCTGCGGCGTGCTGCCGAATCCGCGCGGCTCGATCGAAGGTAGGATCGGACGCGATCCGCACAATCGCCTGAAGTTCGCGATCGTCACCGACGGAAAGCCGGCGATCACGCACTACGCGATTCGCGAGACTTTTTCCAAACACGCCGAGCTCGTCTTTCGTTTGGAGACCGGACGCACGCACCAAATTCGCGTGCATCTTGCGGCTGCCGGCTATCCGATTCTCAACGATCCAATCTACGGCAAAAAGGAAAGACGATTCGATCTACCCGGTCAAGCTTTGCACGCCGGGCGACTAGCCTTTCGCCACCCGCGCACCGGCGAGCAAATGGAGTTCGAATCGCCGCCCCCGCCGGCATACGAGCGAGCTCGCGCTTTGGTCTCAACGTAACCCGTGTCGCGCCCTTTCACGCTTCTGGCACGCGATGGCAACGCGCGGCAGGGGCGGCTGCAGTTGGCGCACGGTGAGGTTGAGACTCCCTGCTTTATGCCGGTCGGCACGGCGGCGACCGTCAAAGGCGTGACACCCGCGGAGCTGCGCGAAGCGCAGACCCAGATCGTCCTTGCAAACACGTACCATCTCTGGTTACGACCCGGTGTTGGGCCGATCGAGTCGGCCGGTGGGCTCCATCGTTTCATGGCTTGGGATCGCCCGATTCTCACCGATTCAGGTGGATTTCAAGTCTTCAGTCTCGAGAGCCGCCGTCGTCTCGACGACGACGGCGTTACGTTCGCGTCGCACCTCGACGGCAGCGAGCACCGCTTCACGCCGGAGAACGTCGTTGCATTTCAGCAGCGCATCGGCAGCGATGTCGCAATGGTGCTTGACGTTTGCGTGAAGCTTCCCGCATCGCGCGAAGAGCTCGAAGAGTCGGTTCGGCTGACGAGTGCGTGGGCGCGCCGCTCGGCCGCCGCACCCAGCCGCCCCGGAACCCTGCTCTTCGCGATCGTCCAGGGCGGCCTCGACCTCGAGCTGCGCGCGCGCAGCGCGGGCGAGATCCTCGAGCTCGATTTCCCCGGATACGCGATTGGCGGGCTCTCGGTCGGCGAAACGCGCGAGGAGATGTACGCTGCCGCCCGCTCCACCGCCGCAATGCTCCCAGAGCACAAGTCACGCTACCTGATGGGCGTCGGCACCGTTCGCGATCTGATCGAGGCGATCGATTGCGGCGTCGATCTCTTCGATTCCGTCTATCCGACCCGGTGCGGGCGTAACGGCCGCGCGATGACGCACGACGGCGAGCTGAATCTTTTCAATGCATCCTTCGTGAACGATGCGTCGCCGCTCGATCCGCGCTGCGATTGCTCGACCTGCGCGACCTACACGCGCGCCTACCTTTCGCACTGCTTTCGCGCCAAGGAGATGCTCGGGCCGCGGCTGCTCTCGTATCACAATCTCTATCTCGTCAACGCGCTGATGCGTGACGCACGAGCCGCCATCGAGGCCGGAAGGTGGCAAGCCTTCAAAACTGTTTGGCTTAGCGGCGCCTAACTGCCTAAAGCGCGGACGACCTGCACGCATTCGGCGCAGATTGCGGGGTGCTCCGGATCGGTCCCCAGCTGACGATACTTCCAACACCGGACGCATTTTTCACCGTCGGCGGGCAGCAGCACGAACTCGAAGATGCCGTCCTCCGTCGCGCCGTCGCTTTGCTCGCTCGCCACGAGGTGAAGCTGCGAAACGACGAGCGCCTCGCGCAGGTTATCGCCGAGCGCGCTCAGGCGCCTGTAAAGATCCGGCGTCACCTCCAGAACGAGCTGCGCCTCGAAGTCTCGCGGTGATGCCACGGCAGCGACACGCCCCCGCAGCGCGCGAAGCTGCTGCCAGAGCCGCAGATCGTTCTCGACCGCCGAGCCGCGCTGGCGTGCGGCATCGAAGGACGCGTCGAAGATGCTCTCGGCATCGCCGCGCAGCACCGCCGGCACGGCTTGCCAGGCTTCTTCTGCAGTAAATGACAGCACCGGCGCGAGCACGGTGAGAAAACGCCTCAGTATGTAAAGGAGTGCCGACTGCGCGCTGCGCCGCCGCGGATCGCCTACCGCACGCGAGTAGAGCGGATCCTTGAGCGCGTCGAAGTAGAGTCCCGAGATCGCGCTCTCGAAATCAACGGTCTGCAGGTACGCATCGTGGATCTCAAAACAATCGTACGCGTTCTTAACCCCCGTAACAAATGCGTCGGTCATGCTGCAAGCGAGCCGGTCGATCGGCTCCATTGACTCGCGTGGAACCTGGTCGGACACGACGAGATCGTTCAGGTTCGAGATCATGAAGCGCATTCGATTGCGCAGGTTGCGGTAGACGCGACCGACTTGATCGACGACGTTCGGACCGAAGCGCACGTCGTCGATCGGTTCGACCGACGCGGCCCACAAACGTAAGATGTCGGCGCCCCACTTCGCCATCGCTTCTTTTGCGGCGATGCCGGTGCCGGTCGACTTCGACATCGGACGCCCCTGCTCGTCGTTCACCCAACCGTTTTTCATGACACGGCGGTACGGGGCGCGACCTTTGAGCGCGACCCCGGTAATCAGCGAGCTTCGAAACCATCCACGAAACTGATCGCCCCCTTCGAGCACGAGGTCGGACGGCCACGGCATTCCCTCGCGGCCGAGGACGGCCAAATGGGTCACGCCCGACTCGAACCAGATGTCGACGATGTTGCGCTCTTTCTCGAATCGGCTGCCACAGCAGTTCGGACAGTGCAGATCGTGCGGCACGTACGTCTCCACCGGATCGCTCCACCACGCATCCGCGCCGACCTCGCCGAAGCGTTTTGCTGCCAAGCGCGCGACGCGCGCGTCGAGCAGAACTTCGTTGCAATCCAAGCAGATCAGCGAAGGAATCGGCGTACCCCAGGTACGCTGCCGCGAGAGGCACCACTCCGGGTGCGTTTCGATCATCTGGCGCTGGCGCTCGCGCCCCCATGGGGGCGTGTACTCGACGCCGTCGGTTGCATCGATCGTGCGATGACGCAGCAAGTTTTGATCCATCGCGAGAAACCATTGCGCCGTCGCGCGAAAGATCACGGGATTGTGACAACGCCAGCAGTGCGGATAAGAGTGCTCGTACTCGCCCGCGCTCCAAAGCGCCCCGCTCGCCCGGAGATCCTCGACGATCTTTGGATTCGCCGCGAAAATGCGCAGCCCGGCGTATGGTCCCGCTTCGGCCGTAAAGTGCCCCGACGCGTCGACCGGATTGAGTATCGGCAGTCCGTATTTCATTCCTGTGTCGAAGTCGTCGGCGCCGTGGCCCGGCGCGGTATGCACCGCCCCCGTTCCGGTTTCGAGATCGACGTACTCGGCAAGTACGATGACCGAGTCCCGGTCCATGAACGGATGGCGCACCGCGAGATCGTCCAGCTTCGCGCCGCGCGCGCCGCCGATCAGCGTTGCCTGCGCAAACCGTTCGCCGAGGGATTGTTCCGCCAGCGCTTGCGCGACGATCACGGCCTCGTCGCCGATTTTGTAGAGTCCGTACTCGGCATCCGGGCGCACCGCGATCGCGACGTTCGCCGGCAGCGTCCAGGGCGTCGTCGTCCAAATGAGCAGCGAAACCGCTCCCTCAAACGACGCCGCGTTCATTACATTGAGGATTCGCTCGCGCTGTTCGGGCGTTGCCGTAAAGCGGACGTAGATCGAGGGCGAGACGCGCTGCTCGTACTCGATCTCGGCTTCGGCCAGCGCGGTTTCGTCGTGGAAACACCAGAGCGTCGAACGCAAGCCTCGGTAGATCTGCTGCCGCTCGACAAGCTCGGCGAGTGCGTTGACGATCGTCGCTTCAAACGACGGGTCGATCGTCCGGTAGGGACGATCGAAGTATCCAAAGTTCCCCATTCGCACGCGCTGTTCGCGCTGCTGCTCGAGCCAAAAGATCGCGCGCTCTCTGCAGCGTGCCCGCAGCTCGAGCGGATCCACGGTGTGGAAATCCTTGATTCCGAGGTGTAAGAGCGTTTCGTACTCGATCGGGAGCCCGTGCATGTCCCAGCCCGGCACGAACTTCGCGTACTTCCCATCGAGCAGCGCGATCTTCACGAACATGTCCTTGAGCACCATATTGAACAAGGTGCCCATATGCAGGTCGCCGTTGGCGTACGGCGGTCCGTCGTGCAAGATCCAGGGACCATTCGGCGCGTTGCGCTCTAAGCGACGCTCGTAGGTTTGCCGCTCGCGCCACCACGCGAGCCGATCGGGCTCGCGCTTGGGCAGCTCGGCCTTCATCGGAAAGTCGGTCTTCGGAAGATTGAGGGTCGAACGATAATCCATCTGGCGTATACGCTAGCCTAAAAGCTCGCCAAGCACGTCGAAGTTTCGCTCGGCGGCCGCCTGAAGGGCTTCCCGGCGAGACTCCAGGTCCGCCGAGAGCGCATCGTGCTCTCGCACCAGCCGGTCGACGAGCTCGTCCACCTCCTCGTCGCTCGGCCGCCGCTCGCCCAAACGCCAGAGCGGTTCTACCGGGTACTGCAGATCCTCGCAGAGCGCGCGGACTTTAGGATCGTAGGCGATGGCGAGGAACGGCACGGCGTAGCGAGCCGCGAGAATGAGCGAGTGCAGGCGCATGCCGATGACGAGACGCGCACCGCGTAGAATCGAGGCCGCTCGCGCAAGCGAGCACTCCGGTAAGAGCACCGGACTCGACTTGCAGGCGCGAATGACGTCGGTCGAGGCCGCCGCATCGGGGGCACCCCCCAGCGGCAGGAACGCGGTGCGAATCTCGTAACGCTGCGCGAGCCGGTCGACGACGCGCGCTACAATCGCCGGCCCGTCGCGAAAGGTCACGCTCTTGCGCACGCTGACGACCGCATAGGCTCCGCTTTCGGGGCCCAGTCCGTCGGCCGACAGATCGGCGACGGCTTCGGGGGAATCGTATAAGAAGACCGGGTCGGCGGTCTGCTCGACCGGCGTTTGCGGAACGAGTTCGGATAAGAGCCGGCGGGATCGCTCGTCGCGCACCGTTGCGCGATCGAGGCCTTTGCAGAAACGGCGAACGACGAGCCGGCCCCAGAAATCGAGCGGCCCGATCGATTGCGCGAAGAGCATCGTCTTGCGCCGCGCCCGGATTGCCTCGCGCAGAATCTCCGCGTAGTAGAGCAGGCTGCGAAGGCTCGTTGCATTCTGCAGCAATCCCCCGCCGCCGGAGAGCACGACGTCGGCCCGCGCGATTGCGCTGCGAATCGCGCCCCAGTCCCAGCGCGGCTCGGCCGCAACCCCAAATTTCGCCGCGGTTGCCGCCGGCGTCGCGGAGAGCACTTCGAGCTGCGCCGACGGAAATCGCCGGCGAATGCGCTCGGCAATTACCTCGAGAAGTGCCTCGTCGCCGAGATTTCCAAACCCGTAGTAACCGGAAAGCAGCACGCGCACCTCACCGAACCCCTGAAGAGGTTCCCCGCTTCAGGGCGTTGCGCACCGGCGGTAAGCGGCGATAGATCCAGATAGCGATCGCGCCGACGATCGCGCCGATCACGACGCCGTTGACCACCCGTAGGATCGAAATCGCGAGCGGCGTGTGCAGATGAGAGAACGTATCAATGACGTCGCCGATGCCGACGCCGATTCCGAGCGCCAGTAGCCAACCGATCGCGCGCCGGTGGGGCGGCAGCAACGCGGGCAGCAGCATCAAGAAGGGAACGCCGACGAGAAACTCTTTAAAGCGTGGCCGCACGCTGAGCACGTGGGTGAGCAGGTGACGCAGCGAGAGCTCGAAGGCCGAAGGCGCGACATCGCTCTCGTTCCCGCTGCGAACGAGCATCAGCGCCCCGAGCGCCACGATTGCGATGCCGGCAAACAGCTGGTACGTCAGGACCGGCGAGAGAAACACGTCGCGCGCGCGTTGCGCTCCGGCACCGAAGCGCCGGTCGAAAAGGTAGAGCGCGAGCGAGATCAGCGGCGGCAGCCCCAGCACCAGCCGCACGCCGCGGAAGCGTTCGACCTCCACCATCGCAAGTGGCGAGCTCATGACGCCGACGACGACCAGGGCGCCGAGCAGCGCGACGCCGGTCGCCGCAAGCGTCCACCCCAGGCTGCGCGCGAGTTGCGTGGACGGACTTGCGGCCGGCTCTTCGTTCCAAGCCGGTATCAAAATCAGCAGCGCCGCGGTCGCGAAGAGCAGCGCACCGGCGAGCGCAATCGCCGAACGCGCGAACGCATCGTGCTGCGAAAGAACGCCGGCAAGATAGACCAGGACCGTGAGCGCGTAGGCCGCGACGGCGAGGCGGCGCCGGTACCATCCAAATAACTCGAGCAGCAGCACGAAGATCGACGGCACCGCGAGCGCCGCCAGCCCGACGAGCGCGCGATTGTTGCCGTGATATTGAGGGATCGGCGTCGCGCGTCCCAAGCGAAAGCCGCGGGTGCGCAGCTCGTCACCGATTGCTTTGACCATCTCGATATTCGTCGCCTCGATCGAGAGCTTGCCGTCTTGATGCGCCCACGGGCGCAGATAGACGACGCGCACGTTACGCTCGCGCACGCCCAGAACGTAACGAGCAACGGCCTCGTCGAGCTTGATCTTGTCGAGTTCGGCCTTTGCGATCGCCTGCACGCGGACGACGCGACCGGGGATCATCCTCGCAAGCGTCTCGCTTCCTTTCTGCACCTGGCTAGGATCGTACGTTTCGATCGACCCGAAGTTGTACGTGTGTCGCTTAAATGCGTCGGCGGTATCCTGCAGGTGATCGGGATAACCGAGCACCTGATTGGCGAGACCAAAAAAGATCACCGTCGAGACCTTCGGATCGTACCGAAGCACGTTACGGAAGACCGCGTTGATTTGCGGGGCCTCGAAGCGTTCGTCGTTCTGAAAGCGTGGAACGACGAGCAGCGCTAGACGTCGCGCCAGCTCGATCTGATCGGTCGGGATGCCGAGCCCGAGCGTGTTGAAGTAATCGATCTGGGTGCGTACCTCGATCAGCCACGGTCGCGTCGCGCGCAGAACGTGCACGCTCCGCGGCATGAAGTGCAGCCCAAGCGCGGCGCGGTACCGATCGTAGGTGAAGGGGTCGAAGACGAGCAGGTAGACGGCGCCGTCGACGATGCGGTGCGTACGAACGAGGGTCGCGAGCAGCGGGTCGCTGATCGGCGACACGCGGGCTTGGTTCTTCAGCGCCGCCCCGGTCGTTACGAAGGCCTTTCCGTCGGTACCAACGTTTGCACCCAGTTCTTCGGTCAGCGCCAGCGACGTCAACCCCGCTCGTCGCAGGGCGATCAGGAACGCGGCGGGATTGTAATCGTACGAGCGCGCAAGCGCGTCGAAGTCGGTGAAATCCATTGCCAGCTCGACGCGATTCGCGACCGATTCGGTTCGTACTCGGAAGTACGCGACTGCGAGCGAAGCGAGCAGAGCAACGATTAAGATCAAAGCGGCGTAACGCGTGCGGGAGGTATAGAGAGTCACGTTAGGCGCAGTTCGAGTTGACCGATTTCCTAGACCTTTTCGCAATACAAGAGGGCTCGCCATGGGCGAGCCCCCGTGCCGTCGCGTATGCGCGAGTCCCTTTTTTGTCGGGCCACGCATACCGGGTGTGGGCGACGCTTTTTGACTTCAAGCGATGCTCGATGCCCACGCTCGAACGCCGCGGTCCGTCCGGTTCAACGGTGCCCACTTATCCCCTGCCCTGAGAAGCTCGATCTACTCGTGCCACTTGGGCGAACGCCGCTCGAGAAACGCGGCGATGCCTTCGCTCGCATCCGGTTCGAGCGCGTTCGAGACCATTACGGCCTTGGTATAGTCGTAAGCACGTGTTTGATCCAGGTCGATCTGTGTGTAGAACGCGGCCTTGCCGATTGCGACGATGCCGCGGCTCGACGACGCAATTCGCCGCGCCAGCGCGAGCGTTTCCTCGTGGAGACGATGCGGCTCGACGACGCGATTAACGAGGCCCCATGCCAGGGCCGTGGGCGCGTCGATCGGTTCGCCGGTCAGCAGCATCTCCATGGCGCGCTTGCGCCCGATCGCTCGGGTCAGCGCGACCATCGGGGTGCTGCAAAAGAGACCGATGCGTACGCCCGGCGTCGCAAACGTCGCTTCGGTCGACGCAAGGGCGAGATCGCAAGCGGCGACCAGCTGACAACCGGCGGCGGTTGCGACCTTTGCAACCTCGGCGATGACCGGAAGCGGAATCGTCGCGATCCGCTTCATAAGATCGATGCAAGCATCGAAGATCTCGCGGTAAGCATCGACGTCTCGCCCGGAAAGCTCGCGGAGATCGTGCCCCGCGCAAAACGCCGCACCCTCACCCCGTACGACGATCGCGCGCGCATCGGCGGCTTCGGCCACCGCCGCCAGCGCGCCATCGAGCTCGCGCATCATTTGCAGCGAGAGCGCATTGCGCTTCTCGGGCCGGTTCATCGTAATCACGGCGATCTCGCCGTCGCGCTCGACGGTGACCGCCTGCGCCTGGACCGTCTTCATCGTTCGGTACTCTTGGGCGAGGCGGAGCTTGGACCTGCCGGCTCAGACGATCATCCTTCGCACGGATTCGACGGCGATGGCGTGCGCCACGGCACGCGTACTGCGACTCGGTGGCTTCCCCAACGCATCGAAGGCGCGGCGTACAGACATGACCTGCACATCGGTCATCCGTCAGCTCCCCTTCGAGCTAACGGCGTTGAAGATGAGCGTTGCCTGATTAGACGACGACTCCAACTTGCATCGAGAGAACTGGCCGGTGAGTTTCCGAACGAGGCTGAATCGCCAATTTCCATTGCGGACAAAGCGGATGCCGAGCACGCAGCCCTGACTCTGAGCGAACGGATCGGCGTCAACGAACGTCTTCGTCGCCCTATCGAGCAGGCACGTTAAATTCTCGGCAACCATTTGCTGCGATTGCCCGGGCTGCAATGAGAACTGATGCGGTGAAAGCGGAAACGTGCAGCCGGTCGACCATTCGATGACCTGAGTCTCGCTCGTCCAGCCGTTGATGACCGTAACCTGCGGCATATCCGACGAAATGGCCCCGGTATGGGTAGGCATACTCCGGGATTGACTGGGGATTCCCCCCGATTGTCCAGGTAGTGCGGGCGCGAACTGCGAGCCCGCATTTTGGCCGCTGCAGCCGGCTACCAGGGCGGCGCCGGCGAGCAGACCTGCTACTAACTTCATCATTTTTCTCCACTCCTAATAAAAGAAGGTCTCGTGGAGCTATGATGACGTGGCACCCTCCCCCGCAGTAAGACACACCTGCACAACTAACTCGCACATCTGCCCTACGACCTGTTCCGCGCTCATTGCCGCCCCTTCGGCCATAAGGGCAGCGACCCGATCGGCTCCGAGGGCGCCTCGAAGCTCGACCAGCGCCCGGCGATACTCCAGCTCGTGAATGTACATTCGCGCCGATCCGATCGCCGCAAGGCGAGCATCGACGAAACCCAACGTCCGCGCCGCGTTAGCGTACTCCACCGCCGCCTGTTCCGCGTCGGCCGGCGAGCGGAGCGCCGCGATCGCCCCGAGATGCTGTAGCGTCCAGGCGACCAGAGCGTCCTGCTCTAACTCGCGCGCGAGATCCAGCGACTCGCGTGCGCGTTCCTCGGCTTCGTCAAAGCGCGATAACGCGATAAGATACATAGCGATGCTGCTGAGAATGAATGCCACGAAGCGCCGATGATTGGTGCGGCGCATCGTCGCAAGCGCGGTGGTTGCAAGCGTGAGCGCAGCCTCCGCATTACCGGCTTGAAACTCGCACTCGCCGAGATCGTCCATCGCGAGAGCCGCGCCGAGCTCGGCGCCGAGCGCCTCGTAGAGCGGCACGGCTTCGGAAACGTAACTCCGGGCCGCGACGAGGTCACCGTCGATTGCGCTGGCATATCCGAGATTGCGTAGTATAGACGCGACCAGCCGGCGATTTCCTAATCTACGAGCGGTTGCCAGCGCTTCCGGAAGTAAGGCGCGCGCCTCGGCAACTCGTCCGAGAGACGCGAGCGCTTGACCCGCAAGACCCTGCGCGCGAGCGATTCCAAGAGCGTCTCCTACGGCGCGGCTGTATTCGATCGAACTGTCGCTGCTCGAAAGCTGCTCTTTGTACTCGCGAAGCTGCAGAGCGACGATCGCTTCGGCGTAAGCGAGCCGCGCGAGAACCCTCGCCGGAGTTTGCTCGTCAACCAGAGCGCGCGCGGCGACCGTGTAGCGCCGGCCTTCGACCGGCGCGAACCATGCCCAGACCACGTGCAACTCGCCGACCAGCCGTTGCCCTAGAAGGACGTCGTGGCGATCGGTCAGGGACCACTTCAGCGCCGCGTGCCAGTTATCGAGCTCCTCTTGCGCCAGCGCACGCCAGACTTCGTCGGGCTCGTTGTCACAAGCGGCCTCGAGTTGCTCTGCCAGCTCGAGCGAGGCGCGCGCATAACTGCGCAGCGTCGCTTCCGCCTCACCGCGCGCCTCCAATATCTCGCGCGCGTATTGGCGGAATGATTCCAAGAGCCGATAGCGTGGCTCGATCCCTTCGAAATCGGCGACCACTAGCGATTTGTCCACAAGCGATGCCAGCAAATCGAGAACATCGGCCTCGACGATCTCGCGGCTCGCGCAAACCTTCGACGCCGTCGCCAGCGTACAACCGCCGGCGAAGACCGACAGGCGCTCGAACAACCGTTGCTCCTGCGAAGAGAGCAAGTCGTAGCTCCAATCGATTGCGGCGCGCATCGTCTGCTGGCGCGCCAGCGCGGTGCGTGCACCGCCGCTCAGAATCCCGAACCGATTTTCGAGTCGCTCTGCAAGCGCGCCGATAGAGAGCACGTTCACGCGCGCGGCGGCGAGCTCAATCGCCAGGGGGATGCCGTCCAAATGCCGGCAAATTTTTGCAACGAGCGGTTCGCTCGCGTCGCTCAGCGCGAAGCGGTGATCGGCGGAACGGGCGCGCTCAACGAAAAGTATCATCGCCGACGGAATGCTCAATGAGGGCAACCGATAGGTGCGCTCGCCGGCGACCCGCAGCGGTTCCCGGCTCGTAGCCAAAATCCGAACGCTCGGGCAAGCCGCCAGAAGCGCGCCCGCGACGGCAGCGGCCTCGGTGATGACGTGTTCGCAGTTATCGAGAATCAGCAACAGTCTCTTGCTCTTGAGGTACGCAATCAGCGTCTCGAGCAGCGGGCGACTCGGCACTTCTTGTAGACCAAGCGCCGATGCGACCGCCGGCGCTACCAATGAAGCATCACCGAGCGGCGCGAGCGCAACGAAGCAGACGGCGTGATCGCCGGAGCCATTGTCTAGCGCGCCGGGCACGTGCAATGCCATTTGCGTCTTGCCGACGCCGCCGGCACCCGTGATCGTAACGAGCCGAGACTCGCGCACGAATCGCGCCAGCTCATCGAGCTCGGCCTCTCGCCCAACGAGCGCGGGTAGTGCGAACGGCATGTTTCCAACCGCCGCGTCCGGTCGCGCGCTGCTTGTGCCCGCAGGGCGGAAGCCGCGCGGCGAGATCGAGCGCGCCGCAGCGGCTTGGAACTCCGCGCGTCGATCGTCGCCTAGCCCCAGCGCATCGATCAGCAGCTCGATCGTTTCGCGTTGCGGCGAGCGGCGATAGCCGCGCTCCAGGGCACCGATGCCGTTGGTGCTCAGGCGCGCCCGTTCGGCGAGGGCTTCTTGCGAGAGTCCGGCGGCAAGCCGGTAGCGTCGCAGAAGGGTCCCGAACTCCGACGACGCCGGCGCCCGCGCCTCGTCATCCACAGTCTTGGTCGATTTCGTCCCGCCCGCGGCCGCGACCCGGCGAGCTACTTCGTGCTAATTGCCGCTCCGACAGGTTCGGTGACGACTGAATCGTTGAAGTTCGTCGGTGTGCCGCCGGCCGGGTATGCCCAGCGGTTCACGCTGCTGTTAGCGTATCCGCAGGTTTCGGAATCGCCTCCAGCGACGTACTTCAGACCGTTTGCTCCGATCACGCCCTGAACGAAATCGCAGACCGAGCCACCTAAATAGTTCAAAAGGCTCGAGTGGGCTTTGATTTTTCCCGTCTTGCCGGAAATCTTCACGTGGTAGATACACGAAGCAGGCACGTCACCGCAAAGCTGATCGCCGACGGCAAGGTAGTTGCCGGGTGTGTACCATTGCACCATCCCCGGGAAATAAATGGTTCCGCCGGAGAGGTTGATCGTACGGAACGCCGACGTTCCAAGGGGGAGCTCGGAGAGTATGAAACTTCCGCTGTACGTTCGGCCGTCGACAAATAAGTTGCCTGAGGGTACGTTGCCGCGTGCGTGATTTTTGCCGCTCCCGTCGCCGGTCACGTAGCCAACCTGATTGTAATAGTACTGATCCGGATTTGCCAACGAGGTCGGTGTGCCGCCGCCGGCTTTATAAATTTCAACTTCGCCGGAGCCGCTCAAAGATTTGTTATATATGTTAGCAACGGCAAGATCGCCACTCGTCGGATCTACCGCGCAGGCAACCGGGTATCCGTCAGGATCAGTGAGGACCTTGATGACGGTGCCGGAGCGCGCGAGCTCGACGATCGTGAGCGTTCCCATGTTGGTCACCCAAATATTACCGCTGGTATCCGAGCATAGGCCTTGCGGCACGTCGAAGCCGGTCAGCGTACCTCGCAGCGTGAGGTCCGGCATTGAAAACAGCAGCACGTCGTTGGTTGAATCGTCGGAAACAAAAAGAATCCGAGGCAAGCGGGCGACCTCCGGCGAGACCCATGACTTACGGTGATCGACGTGCAACGGTGCGGTCCTTTCTGCCGCAAGCTGGCCGAAGACGCCAGGGGAAAACGACATCGGTTGCGGCTGGCTGCCGCAGCCGGCCAACGCGCCGACAAGCACCGATAGACTTACGGCGTAAAATGCCGGCCGAGCGATTTTCATAGAGCCGCTCCTTTGCTTGAGGGGAGTGCTATCGTGCTACTAAAGTCGCTTCGCACCTGCAAGGGCTCCCCTGCTTACGGTCGATGAAGAATCGTTAAGGCTTTATTCAGTGGCTCCGGTGGCAGGAGAGGTAGGTCCTTGTCGAACCACTGCCTTCGATGAAAGGCGTTGCCGGCTTCGCGCTCCTCGCGATCTTGATACTCGTGTTCCTCTTCGGATTCTCAAGGCAGTCGGTCAGCGCGCTGCTGCAACACGCCTGTCAACTGACGACGTGGAGCGACTCGTGTCATTTTGTTTCCAACTCGAGCGCCAGCGTAAGCAATAGCACGAGTCCGAGCACCAGCACCAGCACCAGCTTGTGATAAAAACCGCCAAGGGAAGTAAGCGAAATATGGGCGATGACGCGGTGAGGAAAATGGGCGATGACGGGCTCGAACCGCCGACATCCTCCTTGTAAGGGAGGCGCTCTCCCAGCTGAGCTAATCGCCCACGGCACCTTCACTTCGCTTTAGCTGGCTTGGTTCTCTTGGCGGGTCGGAAGTGCCGGTCAGCTATGAATAAGGTTTAGCAATGCTCGGGCTCCGGGAAAGTCTGTGGGGGACCCGACTATCTTGAGAGCGCTAACCTTGACCCGACAATACCGCGCCGCCTACGGGAGTGACATCCGAAACGTCGCGCAGGCGCGGCGGGGCATTGCCGGTTTTGCCGCCGAGTGCGGCTTTTCAGAGGAAGCGATCTCGGACATTCGGCTCGCCGCGGGCGAAGCGCTCAGCAACGCGGTGGAACATGGCCGCGGAAAGCCTGCCCGCCGGATCGTCGTCCGCTGCTACTTCGGCGAGGACGTTCTCAAGATCGAGATCCGCGACAGCGGCAGCGACTTTGCCACCCCTCACGATTGCGACAGCGTCGAGCCCGACGATCGCGGGCGCGGCTTCGGCATATTCCTAATGCGTCGTTTAATGGACGAGGTCTCGTTCGCCCGCAACGGCAAAGTTGTGCAGCTCGTTCGCCGCCGCCGCTAATGGAAGCTCTGATTTAGCGCATCTCGTTGTCGCCTTCGGCCTCGTTTACCGTAGTAAACTTCGGCCATCGGCTCCTAGAGCTGCATCTAAATCAAAGCTTCCCCTTAGGCTTAGTTCTTGACGGCCGCGATCTTCTTCTGCAAGAGTGCGATCGCCGCGCGAAGCTGCGCATCGGTGGCGACGTCGCCAAAACGGGCATCGCGGTTTTCATCGACGCGAACGTCGGGATCGATGCCGCGAAGATTGATGTCGTGATGGTTCGGGGTGAGATAGTGCGCGGTCGTGATCTTGATCGCGGCGCCGTCCGGCAGCGGCGTCAGCGTTTGCATGACGCCCTTCCCGAACGTCTTCGCGCCGACGAGCGCGCCGATGCCGTCATCTTGCAGCGCACCGGCCGTAATCTCCGAAGCCGATGCGGTGTACTGGTTCACGAGTACCGTCACTGGAAGCGAGATCGAGGGGTCTGGGTCGGAATCGATCGTTGTGGCGCGCTTTCCGCGCTCTTCGACGGTGAGCAGCGCTTTGTTCGCGATGAAGCGCGAGCTGATGTCAAGCGCCGAGTTCACGTAGCCGCCGCCGTCGTTGCGTAGATCGAGCACGAGCGCCTTCGCGCCCATTTGCGTCAGACGCGCGACCGCCGTATCGAATTCGGCGGGCGTGCCGCGGCCGAACTCCATCACCCATACGTAGCCGATTCCATTTGGAAGCATCTTGAAAACGACCGTCGGCGGCTGCACGTCCTCGCGCGTAATCGTGAAAACGGCCGGCGCGCTCGACCGCTGCACTGCAACCGAAACGCTCGTGCCGGCTTTCCCGCGCAGACGCCCGCTAACGACGTCCACGCTGAGACCCTTGGTCGGGAGGTTGTCCACGGCGGTTACGACGTCGCCGACTTGGAGCCCGGCGCGTTCCGCGGGCGTACTCGGCAGCACGTAGGTGATGCGCACGGACTGCGATGCGGGATCGGGCTCGATCATCACGCCGATGCCTCCGATGCGCTGTGGATCCAGCGCTTCGTTGAATGCCTTGAACTCATCGGGCGTGAAGAACTGCGTGTAACGATCGTTCGTCGCTTTGGCCATTGCGACTATCGCCGCGTACGCAAAATCGTTTGGTGACGCGTGCGCGGTTTGTGCCGCGGTGACGATCGCACCGTCGAGCTCGGCGAGCGTTGCGTCGCGATCGCCCTCCACTCGAAGTTTGGGAGGCGTCATCGTAACTCCGTGCTTGCGAGCAGCATCGGCGAGAGCGTTGCCGGCCGCCGCAAGCAGCGTCTGCGGATCGACCGGATCGTAATAGGTGTTGGTTAAGAGTTGATAGCTCTGAGCGACGTCGCCCGCAACTTGATACGGAAGATCGGTGGGCGTCGCGCCCAAGCAAAATACCGCGGTCAGCGTAGATATCGCTGTCGCGCGTCCCAATAGGCCAGAGGTTGGCATCATGATCCCTTCTTCGGTTCTTATGGCTATAACGCATAGCAAGCGTCAACTGTTTCGGCTCGCCGCCGCGCGGGCAAGCCGATCCATCATCGCCAGTCCCAGGCCATTCTCAGGTAACGGCTGTGCGTCGATTCGCTCGAGACCGAGTGAATCGAGATGATGAAGTGCCTCAAAGAAACGGGCCGCCGCCTCGCGCAGATCGCCGCCGCGAGAGAGAATCCGGACCGCCGCGTACCCCTCGAAGCCTTCGCGCAACGCGATCGCTCCGGCGAGCCGCCGTTCGTGCGCCGGGACCAGCCGCGGATCGATCACCCGCAGCGGCGTCCGCGGGGAGTAGTGGTGAGGAAACCCTCCGGGGGCTTGGGCAGGGCCGCCGCGGACGCGCGTTAGCCGGCCTATTACCTCCTCGATCGCTTCTACTTGAATCGCCCCAGGCCGTAGGAGCACCGCCTCAGGCTCGAGGGCAACGATCGTTGACTCGAGACCGTGCTCGCTGGGACCCCCGTCAACAATCAGATCCACCCGCTCGCCCAGACCCGCCGCCACGTGCTCGGCCCGCGTCGGGCTCAAGCCGCCGAACGGATTCGCGCTCGGCGCAGCGAGCGGCGCCCCGACCTCTTTGAGGAGCGAGCGCGCAAACTCGTGTGACGGCATTCGTACCGCGACGCTCGGCAATCCAGCGGTAACTATCTCCGGAACCTCCGCCTGCTTGCGCAGCACGAGCGTTAACGGACCCGGCCAGAAACGTTCGATCAGGCGTTCGGCGACGTGTGGAACCTCGGCGACGACGCGCCCGAGCATCTGGCGGTCGAGCACGTGGACGATCAGCGGATCGAAATGCGGACGTCTTTTAATTTCAAAGATTCGCGCAACCGCAACGGGATCGAAAGCGAGCGCTCCCAAGCCATAGACGGTCTCGGTTGGGAACGCGATCACGCCTCCGCTGCGCAGCGCCTGCCCGGCCTGCTCGATGCTCTCGGGTCCCGCTTGCACGAGCCGCACATGGAAGGGATGGCGCCCGGGTAAGGACGATACCTTTATGCTTATGCCGGGTTCCAGACTCCGCACGCGGGCTTTTCCGCTCGCCGTTCTTTTTTTGGCCGGCCTCTCGTCGTTGCTCGGCGGCTGCGGGGGCGGCGGCTCCAACTCGTCTCCCGCCGGACCGCTCGTCCCCCCGGCACCGGCGAAGAAGGGTAAGTACTTCACGCACGTCGTGATCCTGATTCAAGAGAACCGCACCTTCGATAACCTCTTTGCAACCTACCCGGGGGCCGACGGAGCGACCCGTGGTAAGACGCATAACGGCGGGAGCATCCCGTTGCGAAAGGCCGACCTCGAGAGTCCTATTTCTCCCAACAACGGCTATACGTTTTGGAGGCGTGACTGGAATCGAGGGAAGATGAACGGTTTCGATACCGTGCCGATCGGCAAGACTTCGGGGACGTACGTTTACGAGTACGTGGATCCCGCGCAAATCGTGCCGTACTGGGATTTGGCGAGAAAGTACGTACTCTCGGACCATACGTTTCAAACCCAGGGCAGCGGTAGTTTTACCGCGCACCAGGATCTGATCCGGGGCGGCACCGAGCTCGGCGGCTCTAGAAGCCTGATCGATTTTCCGAGCGCGCAGCCGTGGGGATGCGATTCGCCGCCCGGTACGGCGACGTCGCTGATCACCGCCGGGGACCAGTACATGTATCGCGCCGGCCCGTTTCCTTGCCTCGCGTACGCGACGCTGCGCGATCTTCTCGATAGCGCCAGCGTTTCGTGGCGCTACTATACGCCCGCGACCGGAAACTTCGCCGGCAATCTCTGGAATGCGTTCGACGCGATCGCCGCCGTTCGTCACGGTGCGGAGTGGACAACGAACGTAGTCTCACCCGAAACGGACATCTTTACCGACATTAACCGCGACACGCTTCCGGCGGTCTCGTGGGTGGTTCCCGATTACGTCAACTCAGATCATCCGGGCGACAACTCCGATACCGGCCCGTCGTGGGTCGCGCAAGTCGTCAATGCGATCGGAGAGAGTTCGGCGTGGAACACCACCGCCGTCATTGTCCTCTGGGACGATTGGGGCGGCTGGTACGATCATGTCGCGCCGCCCGGTCCGCGCCGTTACGGCGGCTTGGGATTCCGCATTCCGCTACTCGCCGTTTCGCCGTACGCGAAGGCCGATTACATTTCGCATCAGCAGTACGAGCTCGGAAGCGTCGTCCGGTTCTTGGAGGACAACTGGAACCTGGGACGTTTGGGAACCACCGATCGGAGCTCGGCCGACTTCACTAACGATTTCTTCGATTTCACTCAGAAACCCCGACAGTTCGTTCCAATTAAAACGGAGTATTCGAAATCGTTCTTCTTGCATCAACGACCGTCGAACGAGCCGGTCGATAACGAGTAA
Organism: Vulcanimicrobiota bacterium; assembly: GCA_963748875.1. GTDB lineage: Bacteria > Vulcanimicrobiota > Vulcanimicrobiia > Vulcanimicrobiales > Vulcanimicrobiaceae > Cybelea. The sequence goes on along the minus strand of CAVVKC010000001.1, from coordinate 1,465,454 downwards.
AAGTGACCAGGATTACCGATGTTTATCAACGATTGCGCGATACGCGCTCGGTCGAATGGAAGAAAGGAGCAGACGGCGAAGGTACAGCCGGAACAATCATGCGCATTTTAGAGAGACCGCTGGGTGCCATCGTCGCAAAACCGCGCCTGCAGGCCGTGCCGGTCGTGCTATCCGACTTCGAGCGCATCCAGGTCACCGCCCCCGTCGCGCAAGACGAGCTCAAGGTGATTCAAGCGCACTTCATGACCCTCGCGCAGTGTGCGGCGCGACAAGTCACTGATCCGAAAGAACGCGAGCAGGTCGGTGAAGCGTTGCGCGAGCGAATGGGCCGCTACGGCACGTCTTCCGAATATATCGCGCGCCGGCAAGTCAGCGTGCTGACCTCGTGCTTCGTCAAGAGCAATCCCGCGAGCGATTCCGACCCGGTCCGGCACTACGGCGACTTACGAAGTCCGACCGGTGAGACGCTCGACGAACGGATGACTCTCTTCGAAGAGATCGCATGCGGCGTGTTCGAGCGCTTCTATCGCGATCGCCAGGCTGCGCCCCCCGATGACATCGTGCACGTGAGCTGCTCGGGATACGTCTCGCCGAGCCCGGTGCAGAGCTTTTTGTCGCGGCGCGGCTGGCTCGACGTCGGAGTTACGCACTCCTACCACATGGGATGCTACGGCGCGTTTCCAGCGATCCGCACGGCGCTCGGCTTGGTCGGATCGTCCTACGTCTCGCTGCCGACTCCAAAGCAGCGCGTGGATCTGGTGCATACGGAGTTTCTCTCACTCCATTTCGATCTGCTCGGCGACGAGGCCGACAACTTCGTCACCTCGACGCTCTTCGCGGACGGCTTCATCAAATACGCGGCGTATCCGCAGCCCGAATTTGCGAAGCAAGACCGCAGCGGTCTGAAGGTCCTCGCGATCGAAGAGCACATGCTCCCCGATTCGCTTCCCGAAATGACCTTGCGTCCGGGCCCCCTGCAGTTCGACATGTCGCTCTCCAAGCGCGTACCGTTCATGATCCGCGACTCGATCGCCGACTTCGTACGATCGATCTGTGCGCAAGTCGGTCTGGATTTCGAGCGCGAGAAGTCGACGATGATCTTTGCGATCCACCCCGGCGGACCGGCGATCCTCAATCAGATCCGCGGCAAGCTCGGAATCGAAGAGTCGCAGGTCGCCCTGAGTCGTCAGGTTCTCTACGAGCACGGGAACATGGCGTCGGCGACCGCGCCCCACATTTGGCAGCTCATCGTCGAGTCTCCGGCAATCCCACGCGGCTCCAAGGTCCTGAGCATGGCATTTGGGCCAGGCTTGACGGTCATAGGGGCACTCTTCGAGAAAGTGTAGCGCCGTCATGGCAACGACCGATAGTAAGACACCGCAGAAATTCTCCGTGCCGGGGCCCTTCTATTGGAGCGTCCGCGGCGTCCACGCTGCAGCGCCGCTCTTCGTTGGGCTCGGAAATCTCGAGTCGCGAATGCTCGCTAAGAGCCTCGCGTCGCAGCGAGTCGACCGCCCGCTCTACATTTGCGGGCTGCCGCGGGCCGGCACCACGATCACCCTTCAAATGCTCAGCGAGCACCCCGACGTCGTAACCCACAAGTACGCCGACTTTCTGATGCCCTATATGCCGTACGTGTGGAATAAGGTCTTTCCGAAGATTCCGGTCGATGCGATGCGCAAACCGGTCCCGCGCATTCACCGCGACCGCATCGAGGTGACGCGCGATAGCGCCGAGATGGGAGAGGAGATCCTATGGGAGCACTTCTTTCCGCATATCCACGATGAGTCGAACTACAGCGTGCTCGACGCCACGACCTCGAATCCGGCTTTCGAGCGCTTTTACGAAGAGCACCTGCGTAAGCTCGCGTTGGTGCGGGGCCGCAGCCGCTACGTCAGCAAGGCGATCATGTGCGTAGTGCGCATGCAGTATCTGCGAAAGCTCTTTCCGGACGCCCGCTTTTTGCTCTACGTGCGTAATCCGATCGACCACGTCGCGTCGCTGATCAAGCAAGACCGCATCTGGGCGGAGCTCGAGAACAGCGACCCGCGTCAGATTGAGATCATCGAGCTGACCGGGCACCACGAGTTCGGTCCAAAGCAGGTGATGGCAAACGTCGGGAGTCCTCAGACGCTTCAGGAAATACGCCGTCTCTTTAACGACGGGCGCTGGGCGGAATCGCGGGCGCGGTATTGGGCGTACGTGTACGGTTTCGTCGCCAAGCAGCTCGACGAGGACCCTGAGCTGGCCCGCAGCGTCTGCATCGTGCGATACGAGGATCTCTGCGGCGATTCGCTCGCGACGATCGATCGGATTATCGCTCATGCGGGTCTCGACCCCGCGACCTTCGACGCGACGCGCACCGCTTACGGTCAGAAACTCTCCTTTCCCGATTACTACAAGCCCTCGTTCGAGCCCGACGTGCTCTCGACAATCGTTGCATCAACCAGCGAGGTGGCCAAGCGATTCAACTACGACGTCGCCGAGATCGCGCAGCGAGTCGCTGCGTCCTCGCAAGAAAAAACCACGGCGTAGCGTTGCGAGCGTTCTGCCTCGCACTCATCATTTGCGGGGCAAGCCTCGCGGTGAGCGGCTGCGGGGGTGGCGGGGGCGATGCACCGCCGGTCCCGACGAATGCCTCGGCGCCGCCGCCCAGGCACCCCAGAGGCGATCCGATCAAGCACGTCGTTCTCATGATCCAAGAGAACCGCACGTTCAACAACCTTTTCGCGGGCTTTCCGGGCGCCATCAGCTCGACGACCGGCGAAGAGCTGGTGAAGGTGGGCACCAGCTACGTAAAGCAACAGGTCCCGCTCGCGGAAACGAATCTCTTGGCAAAGGGCAACCTGAACCACGAATACGTAGCCTATCAAACCGCCTGGCAGAACGGCGCGATGGACGGCTTCAACCTCATCAAGTACGGGACCACCGGAAAACCGGAAAACGCGGCGCCGTATCAGTACGTCAACCCTGCGAAGGTCGCGCCATACCGTCAGATTGCGTCGCAGTGGGGCCTAGCCGACGAGCTTTTTCAAACGCAAGGGAGCGGCAGTTTCATCGCGCATCAGGACCTGATTCGCGGCGGCACGTCCATCGATGCGACTCATAGCCTTATCGACGATCCGACGTCAGTCGCGGTCTGGGGATGCCTCTCACCTCCTGGCGCAAAAACCTCGCTGATAACGACGAGCGGGCAGTACCAAAAACGCAAAGGGCCATTTCCGTGCACGACGGCTTTTCCATACCCCAGTCAGTACGTGACGCTCGCCGATCTCATGAACGCAAAAGGCGTTTCGTGGAAATACTACACGCCCCCGCCGATTAAAGCGCAGGTCGGCGCAATTTGGAACGCTTACCTCGTAATCGCCTCGATTTGCAACGGTCAAGGCGTTTGCGGTTCGAACGTCTCGTCGCCGGAGAAAAACATTCTCTTCGACATCACCAGCGGCGCGCTGCCGGCGATGTCGTGGGTCGTTCCCGACGCACAGAACTCCGATCATCCGGGGTACTCCTCGAAAGATACCGGCCCGTCGTGGGTAGCGAGCGTCGTCAATGCCATCGGCAAGAGTCAGTACTGGAACTCGACGGCCGTCATCGTCGTGTGGGACGATTGGGGAGGGTTCTACGACCCGGTCGCACCGCCGTTTCAAGACGATCAGGGCGGCGCCGGCTTCCGCGTTCCGATGCTCGTTATCTCGCCGTACGTAAAGGCGGGCAGCGGCAGCCGCGGCGGCTACATCTCCAACACCGTTTACGGTTTCGGCAGCATCATTCGCTTCGTTGAAGACAACTGGAGGCTCGGGCGGCTTGGAACGACCGACCAAAGCTCGACGAGCATCGCGAACATGTTTAACCTCAAACAGTCTCCGCGTCGGTTCACCAAGATCTCGTCGCCTTACGACGAGCAGTACTTCCGCCGTCAGAAGCCTTCGGGCTTGCCGGTCGATACCGAATAGCAAGTATGCGCGCGCTCGCGGCGCTCGCCTTCGCTCCGACCGTTCTGAGCCTCGCACTCGCGGGTTGCGCAATAGGTTCTTTTGCGCCGCCACGCAACGGTCTCAGCTCGAGCCCTTCGAGTTCGCTCAGGAGAGGCTCCGCGCCGTTAAGTGCGCGGTCGAAGAGTCCGATCGCACATGTGGTGCTGATCGTCCAAGAGAATCGCAGCTTCGATAACCTCTTCGCGCTCTTTCCAGGAGCCGACGGCGCGACGCGCGGCAAGGAAAAAGTAAAACAAGGTAACGGTTACGTCGACAAGTGGGTGACGCTCACGCAGCACTCGCTGACCATGGAGGAAGACGTGGCGCACTGCCACGCGTCCTTCGAAACCTCCTACGACGACGGCAAGATGGACGGCTTCAATCTCGTTCCCGTCAGTGCGTGCAGTAAGGACGGCAGACCCGCCGGCACGCTTGTCTACCAGTACGTCCAGCGCAGCCTGGTCAAGCCGTACTGGGACATGGCGCAGCGCTGGATTTTAGCCGACCATATGTTCCAAACGCAGGGCAGCGGCAGCTTCACCGCACACCAAGACCTCATTCGCGGCGGCACCGAAATCGGCGACTCCAAGAGCCTGATCGATTCGCCCGACGGCTGGCCGTGGGGCTGCGACGCGCCACCCCACGTCGTGACGAAGACCATCTCTCTGCGGGGTTACGTCGGCCTGAACGGTCCCTTCCCGTGCTCGAACAAGTTTCCAAACTATTCCTCGGGTGGATACGCGACACTCCGCGACCTGCTCGATGCGGCCGGCCTATCCTGGAAGTACTACACGCCCTGCTTCAGCAACTCTGACGGCTGTGCCCGAAGCGACGGCTGCCCCGATTGCGACGGCGACTTGCTCAACGCGTTCGACGTGATCCATCCGGTGCGCTACGGCTCGGAATGGGGAACGAACGTCTCGATGCCGGAGACGAACATCTTGCGCGACATCAAGCATAGCGCGCTTCCGGCCGTCGCATGGGTAATTCCCTCCGACGACAACTCGGACCATCCGGGCGAGAGCGCCGACAACGGTCCCTCGTGGGTGGCGAGCGTCGTCAATGCGATCGGTACGAGCAAGTATTGGAAGTCGAGCGTCATCGTCGTGCTCTGGGACGACTGGGGCGGCTTTTATGACAACGCGCCGCCGCCGTTTCAAGACAATCACGGCGGTCTTGGCTTCCGCGTCCCGGCGATCGTGATATCGCCTTACGCGATCAGTGGCAACTCGAGTCAGGGCGGCTACGTGGCGCATACCCAGTACGAGTTTGGCAGCATCCTCAAATACATCGAGCAGAACTGGCATCTCGGCTCGCTTCGAACGAGCGACATCCGCGCCACAAGTATCGGCAACCTGTTTGACTACTCGCAGCAACCGCGCCCGTTCAAGAAGATCGCGTCGAAATATTCGGCCGAATACTTCGAGAGCCGGCCCGTCACGCCGCAGCACGGCGATCCGGAATAGCGCCGGCTAATCACCCCGTCGGGCGCGCGACGTGCCAGTGACCGCCGGCAAACGGTATGCCGTTGCCATTAGCTTGATCGGGGCCTGAGTCGCCCGAGTACATGTAGAGCGGATGGTTCTTGTAGTCCCACTGCTTGCCGGTGCCGTCGGAGCGCGTGACGATCGTGAAACTGTCCTTGGCTTGCGCCCCCGAATTCGGCGCGATCACCAACCAAACGCTGAGGCAGCCGCCCGTGCATGCTCCGCCGGTCGGCGTATCCACGTCCAAGAAATAGAGCGTGTGATTGTTTGCCGGATTGACGAACGCAGGCATCCCTGCGACGGTTTGCTGAATCGGCGTATTTGACTTCTGCGGGTTCGTCGGCGGCGGCCCTCCATACGCTCCCCCACCGGAGCCGCCGGAGCCGCCGCCACCGCACGCGGCCAGCGCTATGACCGCGGCCGCTGCCACAATTTTGCGAAGAATTTCTGAACATTAGTCGTGTACTTTCTCGATTGAGTCATTCGATATTGGGGGCCGTACACACGGTACGCGACGACGATGAAAGAAGTGTGAAGGGGTTCCGAGAAGACCGGCTGTGGAGCATATGGCATGGAAATTGTGATTGCCGAAAAGGGCGCTTTTTATTTCGAGCCGGTGATTACGTTGGAGGAAGCCCGCGGTCGCGCGAGCGCGCACAAGGTTTCCGCCTTTGGGACCCTATCTCGGCTTCTCTCTAGACCTAGAACGGAAGATATTGCGATCTCCGATGAAGGGATCAGGTACCTTCCGGTGTGGCACGCAAAAGCCGATCTGCATTTTCTGTACGATCGGCACGAATCGTATAAAATACCGATCAAGGGACATCACGTGACTAGGGTTAGCGTGGGCACGACTGATTATGCGCTCGCGGCCGGCGCAATAGAGCTGCCCGTTGTCGAACACTGCGAGCGAAAAGAGCAGCGAGAACTCTGGCTCGACGGACTGAGCAATCAACCAATGAAGGCTCAGCCTTATCTCGAGGCGCGCGCGATACCGGTCAACCTCGAAGAGTTCGCACCTGCCGGCGCGCATATCGTCGCGCCGGCGATCCGGGCGTCGGCGGTCATTCGAGCACTGCTGGGAGAGGATCTTCGTCCGGTCGACGCCGACAACATCGAAAAAGAGCACGTCAACGTTGAGTGTATCGATCTCCACCTTCGACCCACCTATTGCTTCAAGTGCGTTTGGACGACAAAGAGTAAATCGGTCGACCTGGCTGTCGATGCCATCACCGGAGAGCTGCAGACGCGGCCTTCGGCGGCAATGGCCGTGGTCGCCAAACTGATGACGCCCGAAACGCTCTTTGACCTTGGCGCGGAAACGCTTAACGTGATTGTCCCCGGCGGCGCGATCGCGCTGAAGGTAGCGAAGGCGCTCGCGAACAAACGCAGCGTCTAATCCGGCTCGGCTCGGTCGCGGGGCCTTGATTCCCTAGTCCGCTTTCTGCTATATATATTGCAATCGCAATATATTGAGGAGTCGGCATATGCAGAAAAGCGAGGTTCGAGCCGTTCTACCGCTCAACCCGAAGACGTTTCACGTGCTACTCGCCCTGGCCGGCGAGGAGCGGCACGGATACGCGATCGCCAAAGCAATCGAAGCCGAGACCGAGGGAATGATTCGGCTGACGCCCGGAACGCTCTACCCTCTCATTCGCCAAATGCTCGTGGACGGATGGCTCGTCGAGGTCGAAGGCAGCAATGGCGACGACCCGCGCCGGCGACTCTATCGTTTGTCGCCGCTCGGTAGACGGATTGCCCAAGCCGAAGCCGTCCGCATGAGCGAATTGGTTCGCCTTGCGCGTTCGCACAAGCTGTTGACCGCGACGGGATGAGCATGAGTGCACTGGAGCGATTTCTCCTAAGCATCGCGCTGTTCGCCTATCCGGCTGATTTCCGCAAGACGTTTCGCGAGCAGATACTGAGCGACGTGGAGGAGTCGCGCGCCCATTCGCTTGCGGCGGCACTCGACATCGCCGGGAACGGTTTGCGTATGCGGACCGGCCTCTTGGCAAACGACCTCAGCTACGCCGTGCAACGCCTGTTTCGCTTGCCGCTCTTCGTCGGCGTCGTCGTGATAACGTTTGCGCTCGGCATCGGTGCAAACGTCGCCGTTTTTACCGTTCTTAACGCGGTGCTCCTCAAACCGCTCCCCTATGACGACCCCGGACGGCTGGTGGTCTTCCGCTACGTCAACACGAAAACGGCCGCACTCGGAGCCGATCTCTCCGTCCCCGAGCTCGAGGATTTTGGAAAGCAGGGCGCGCTTGCCGACGTAGGCGGCGTCGTTCGCGATCAGGCGACGCTGACGGGCACCGAAAAGCCCGTCGCCATCAACGGTTTAGACGTCACGCCTCCGGTCTTCGCAGCGCTGGGTATTGCGCCCGAGCTCGGCCGGTTTTTCACCAAAGCCGACGAGGCGCGCGGCACGCATAGCGTCGTTATCTCCGATCCCCTTTGGCGCTCTTACTTCGGCGCTGCCCGTGATGTCGTGGGCAAGCCGGCGGTGCTCGATGGAGCCACATATCAAATCGTGGGCGTCACTCCGCCAGGGTTCAGAGTTCCGCTCCCCGATTCAGGTCTTTTGAATGCGCCGGACTTCATTGAAGTGCAACCCGACGCCGCCCCGCCCAGCGCGCGGGGTGCCCAGTACCTTGGAACGATTGCCCGGCTGCGCTCGGGCGTCACGATCGACGCGGCCAACGCTGACCTGCGGCTGACCTCGCGGCGCTTGCAGCGCTCATATCCCGTAGAAACGGGGATCGTCTTTTACCTTCGCGCGCTCAACGACGTGGTATTCGGCGATTTTAAAGCCGCCCTGTGGACCGTGCTAGGTGCAGCGATCGGAATTCTCATCATCACCTGCGCAAACGTGTCGAACATGCTCCTTGCGACCGCCTCGAGTCGCGAGCGCGAGTTCGTACTGCGCTCGGCCTTGGGAGCTTCGAGCCGGCGGCTTAGCGCGCAACTGTTGACTGAAACCTGCCTCCTGGCAACCGTGGGCGGCATCGCGGGCGTCGGTCTGGCGTATGCATCGCTCGCCGTCTTGCGTCCGGCGCTTGCGGCGTTTCCGCGTTCGCAAACGATCGCGTTGGACGGTTGGGCGCTGGCTTATGCGATGGCAGTTGTCGCCGCGGCAACGATCTTGGCCGGGTTTTGGCCAATGCGCTCGATCGCGCGTCCCGATCTTTCGGTGGCCCTCAAGGCGGCGGCCCGAACGACCGATTCGGCAGCGAATAATACGGCTCGGTCGGCGCTCGTCGTCGTCGAGGTGTCACTTGCGCTCGCCTTAGTTGCGCTCTCGGGATTGATGCTGCGTAGTTATTTTTTGATGACCCGTAGCGACATCGGAATCCGCCAAGAGGGTCTCTGGGTCAGCTCACAAGTCAACCTTCCGGCCTTCCGTTATCCGACGCTTTCCGCCCGCACGGCGTTCCAGGAGCGCTTGTCGGCGCAACTGCGAGGCCTGCCCGGCGTGGATTCGGCGGCGCTTGGCCTCAACTATCCGCTTTCGAACATTCATTTCTTCTTCGACCTCGAGATCGTCGGCCGTCATTTCGCACCGGGAGCCAACCCAATAGCGTTGCTGAACGTCATCTCTCCGAATTACTTCAGCACGATGGGCACTCCACTGCTGCGCGGCCGAGCCTTTAACGGGGATGACACCCCGCAGTCGCTGCCGGTAGCGGTCGTTAACGAGACTTTCGAGCGGCTCTACGCGCCCGGCGGCAACGCAATCGGGATGCAGCTGATTACCGCCGGCGTCAATAAGACGAGCCGCGCGACGCGAACGGTTGTCGGCATCGTTCGAGATACTCGCGACAGCTTCACGAGGGAGACTCGCCCTACCTATTACGTGCCGGTCGCGCAGACGCCGATCGATTTTTTCTCGGTGATTCTTCGCGCCCGCAACCTAAACGCCGGTGCGCTCAGCGCAGAGCTTTCGCGAGCGACGGAAGCGACCGATCCACAGATGGCCGCGCCGACGTTGCAGTCGTATGGCGATCTCGTCGCTGCGGCCACGGCGCACGCTCGCTCCGTCGGCAGTTTGCTGGGGGCGTTGGCGTGTATCGCGATGCTGCTCGCGCTTTCCGGAATCTTTGGGGTCGTTTCGTATAGCGTCACGCAGCGCTACCGCGAGTTCGGCGTTCGAATTGCACTTGGAGCGGCGGCGCGTCACATCGTTCTCGACGTCCTCGGTCGTTCGCTCGCGATCACGGGGGCGGGGATAGCCATTGGCTTGGTAATTGCGGCAATCGGAGGACGAGCCGTCGCGTCGCAGCTCTACTTTCTTTCGCCATTCGACCCGATCACGTTCGCGCTTGTCGTCGCGCTCCTGCTGGCCAGCGCCGTGGCCGCCGCAGCGATTCCGGCGATTAGGGCCACACGCATCGATCCCGCGGTCGCCCTGCGATGCGAATGAATACGATGGACGTTCGCCGAGCGATCACGCCGCCGGCGCGACGCCATCTTTGGTTTGGAATCGTTGCGGGGCTCGTTCTCGCGGCAATCGTTGCGACCGTCACGCTGACGCGAACGGCCGGGTCGGGAGCCGCCGTCGATCGCTCGACCATGGTCGTTGATACGGCGCAGCGTGGCGCGTTGACGATCTCGATTGCGGCGGCGGGCGTTTTAGCGGCCGAAAGCGTTCACGTTGTGGATGCCGTCGAACCAGGTGTTGTCGAAAGCCTCGAGGTCAGACCGGGGAGCGTCGTCGCTCCCGGTGACATAATCGCCCGCATGCAGGACCCCGAGACGCGCGCATCGCTGGTTCAGGCGTCCTCAGCATTGCAAGTTGCTCAGGCACAGCTCCACAGCGCGCAAGCCCAATCGCAGGCCTCGGCGCTGGCGCAGAAGGCGGCGTGGGCGACCGCGCAAGCCCAAATGGAAGTTGACTCCACAAACTTCGGCTCGCTCGAGGAGCTGCACCGCAGCGGCTACGTGGCTGACTCCACTTACCAAATCGCGATGATCAAGCGCAACGAGTCCCTGCGAGAAGCCGCGATCAGCCGATCGCAAATCGGCGTTGATGCCGCCGATCAAGGAGCTCGAGTTGCGGCAGCCCAGGCCCAAGTCGACGACGCGCGCGCGTTGTTGAGCGCAAAGCTCGAGGAGGCTTCGGCGCTGATCGTGCGCGCGGTCACTCCCGGCATCGTTCAAAGCATCGCCGTCGATTCGGGCGCGCGGCTCGATGCCGGCGCCCAGATCGCAACCATCGCCGACGCCAGCGCGCTCAAGGCCGTTTTGGAAGTGCCCGAGACTCAAGCGCACGAGATCTTCGTCGGCATGGCTTGCAACGTCGACACGGGAAACGGAACCGTCAGCGGACGGATCGAGCGTATCGCTCCTACCGCGAATAGCGGAAGCGTCGCGGTTGACGTCGCACTCGGTCGCGCCTTGCCGGCAGGAGCACGGCCGTCGCTCAACGTCAACGCAACGATCGTCGTCTCGCGCATCGCCGATACCGTTTCAATCCAGCGCCCGGCGGGGGCTGCGGACGATTCGACCGTCGAGCTTTACCGAGTCGCACCCGGCGGCGCCCAAGCCGAACTCGTTCAGGTTCGGCTCGGACGCGGATCGGTCGATCGGGTTGCGGTGCTCTCGGGACTGCGTGCCGGCGATACCGTTATCGTTTCGGACACCTCAGGTTATGCCGGGCGGTCGTCGCTCTACTTACGCTAGGAAGAGTCTTACCGATGCTTCATCTTCAGGGAATCTGCAAAAGCTACTACACCGATCAGCTCGAGACGCGCGCGCTTCTCGATATTAATATGACCGTCGAGCCCGGCGAATACATCTCGATCGAAGGTCCCTCGGGGTGTGGAAAATCGACGCTTCTCTCGATTCTCGGGCTGCTGGACTCCCCGAGTTCCGGAACCTACACGCTAAATGGACGTTCCATCGCCGGATTATCGATCGACGAACGCGCAGCAGTTCGAAATCGCGCGATCGGGTTCATCTTCCAAAGCTTCAATCTAATCGGCGATCTCGACGTCCGAAGCAACGTCGAACTTCCGCTCATCTATCGCGGCGTAACGCCTGGCGAGCGCCGGCGCCGTGCCGACGAAGTACTCGAGCGGGTAGGTTTGGAGCATCGAGCGCGGCATTTTCCCGCGCAACTATCCGGCGGTCAGCAGCAGCGAGTTGCCGTCGCGCGCGCGCTCGCAGGGTATCCGTCCGTCCTCTTGGCCGACGAACCGACCGGCAATCTCGATACGGTCAACGGAGAATCCGTCATGGAGATGCTGGCGGATTTGCACGCGGAAGGCGCGACGATCGTGATGGTCACGCACGATCGCCGCTTCGCGCGTTACGCCGGCCGGACGATCGGCTTGCTGGACGGCCGGCTTTCGGATTCGCCCGAACCCGCCGAAGCGCGCCTATAGCCGTTCTTGCGATATGCGGCCGGGCTCACCTCAAAGAAACGCCGGAACCGGCGGTTGAACTCGGAGAGGTCGCCAAAGCCGCAGCCGGTGGCCACGTCGGTGACGGGCAGCATGGTCGATCGCAACCGGCGCGCCGCTTCGATCATGCGAACGTGCAACACGTACTGATACGGCGTTACGCCGGCCGTTTTGCGAAAGCTTCGCACCAGGTGATATTTACTCAATCCGGCGACTGCCGCCAATTGTGCCAAAGATAACGGTTCGGTATAGCGCTCCTCGATGAATTGCGCGACCGCCGATGCCCGTTCGACGTCGCCATAGCTGACACAGGGGAGCTTTGCGGCTGAAGCGTTTGCGCGGAGCGAGAGCTCGGCAAGGTGCAGGGCGAGCTCTTCCAAGCGCAATGCGTCGGGATGCCGCGCCTGGGCGAGTATTTCCGAGCTAAGCGCAAGCCTGTCGGCGAGCATCGGAATTCGGTAGACGGAAAAGGGGAGGCTCAGCAGCGAGTGCGCCGCGGCTAGGCCTTCGATGAAAGCCCCGTCGAATCGAAAGTCGACGCAGCGATCGCCGGTCCCATACTCGTGACGGCATTCAAAATCGGTCGCTGCATCGCAGAGTAGAATAGACCCCGGCGTAAGGAACGAAGTGCCGTAGGTCGATCGGTAAGTAAAGGTGCCGCAGCTCACCAGAGCCACGGATACATAGGGGCGTTGCTCCACAAACGGTCGGTCGCGCGGGCCGGCATCGCAGTGACAGTCGCGAACGGACCAACCGTCGCCTGAACAGAGATCGACGCTCGAAATCATCTACGGCAACTTTCCCCAAGCCCAAAAACCTCCAGCTCCTTTATCCTGGTTTCAAATGGAACTTACCCGCAACAGTTTCACTCGGCGTGGCGAGGACCGGCAAGCTGACGGCAGCCGGCTCGTGGGTGGCGCGTTCTTCGATCATCTCGACGTGCGCGTGAGCAACCTCTACGCGGCCAGAGCGTTTTACGATCCATTTTGTGCGGCACTCGGACTGACGCGCGTAGATGCCGGTTCGCAATGGATCGTTTATGAATCGCCCAGTCCCGACGCGCCGTTTCTCGCGCTAACCGCCGATCGGGAGGCCGCTCAGTGTAAGACGCGCGTCGCACTGCGAGCCGGTTCGAGAGAGGAGGTCGAACGAATAGCACGCATTGCTGCCGATGCCGGTGCAACTCGCTTCGAGGCGCCGCATCTCTGTCCGGAATATGCAGAAGGTTACTTTGCTGCGTTCTTTGAGGACCTCGACGGAAACCGTTACGAAATCTGCCACCGTGTAACCGGCGCCACGATCGCTCGAATCTGGCGCGGGCGCGTACGCTCGAGCAACCTCGATGAATACCGGCAGTACGAAGCAGAAACCGGTCTCTCGGACTACGCGAACACCGCCGGCAATCGGGGAGCGTACCTGCTCACGGCGCCACGCGACGGCTACGTGGACGTACTGACACTCTCATTCTGGGAATCGCGTGAAGCCGTTGCGCGCTTTGCCGGCGAACCCATCGAGCGGGCCCGGTACTATCCGCGCGACGATGAATTTCTGCTCGAGTTTCCCGATTTCGTCGAGCACTTCGACCTGACTTTTTATCCGACGTAAAATCGTCTAAGATCGTCGCGCCGGGGCACTGCCGACACGAAGCACCGCATCGCATACGCTAACCGTTGATGCGTTTCTAGACGCTTTTGACCAAAGGCGATCGCACCATAGGCAGTCTCGACTACGTCGTTTGCATCGTCGGAGAAATACGCGACGTACCGAGCAAAGCAGCCGGATCGTAAGGCTGCGACCTCGATCGCCCGACTCAGCCGTTCGGAAAAATCCTCCCGGCCTAAGACGTACGCTGTGAGATGTCGCAAGAAGCCGATGGCGGACACTCGTTCGACCTTGGAAAGCGCGCGCAGAAACGGAATCGCCTGCTGCATCGCGTCGTAAAGCGCGCTAGCAACGGCCTCCTCGGAGGCCGCAAAACCTTCGCCGGCAGATTCTTCCTCCGGCGCAAAGAGGTCGCACCCAATGGACCGGTCGCGCGTCACCAGCAAATGGGATAGAGCCCGCAGGTACCAATCCCGCCGCTCGAGGCGGCTTCCGCCGAACGTGCTCCCGATCGCCGCCGCCGCCCGAGCGGCGAGTCCTTCGTACCTGAAGGTCAACGCGGCAGCGTAGCTTTCGCGCGCGGCGTGGCGGGCGCAATCTGCAGAGCCGGCAGCGTTGAGATGACGGGCCGTTTCAATGTCCAGCGAGACGCGATCCCAGGCCGCCGGTGCGAGATTCGTCAGATCCTCCGTGCACGCCCATCGTTTTCCGAGACGCAAGCTTGCGCGCGACAGTGTGACTTGACTGCGATACGCGTCGCAGTGGCGCTTTCGGAGAATCGCGTTTGCCCCGGTGGCGAGTCGTTCCGCTTCCGTGTCCTCTCCGCGATGCAAAGCGATCTCGCCGCGCAAAAGGCTGCTGGAGGCAAGCTGCCGGAGCGCGAAAGTCTGGACGCTTAGACGCTCACCTTGATCCAGCAGCGCTACCGCGTCCTGGATACGACCGGAGCGAAGCTTCGCTTCGGCCTGGGCGAGGGTCGCCCGTGCCTTCCACGCCGGCGAATTGCGGGCGATACGATTGAGATTGGTTGCCACGAGCTCGAGTTGACGCGCGCAACCGCGATAGCGCGCTCGCAAAAACGCCAGCCATTCCAGTTCAAATCGGATTTCTGAGCTCTGTGTCAGGTCGCGCCCGGCGCTGGCGAAAATCGGCAATAGCTCTCGCTCGGCCTCAGCCTCCTTGGCATTGATCGTTTTAGACTGCGCTCGCAACGTTGCCACGAGCGGAGAGAAAGCGACCTGCTGGCTCTGTGCTTCGACGTCGTTGCCGGCCTCGACCGAGGCTCTCATCGCCAGCATGGCGGCCTTCTCACCCAGACGGGCACCATTGAGCCGCAATATCGTGGCCGCGACAGCGGGCTCGAGCTCCGAAACCAGCTCGGCGATCGCTTCGAGCGAGTCTACGGCCGGGCTATCGTTTTCGTCGTGCGGATCGCTGCCCGGCGCGACGACGAGTTTGCAAATGTGCGATGCGAGTACCGATACGGCCCGCGCTCGCCGGCGCTGAAGATGCCGCATGGATACCTGCAAACGCTCTGCGGTGTCGGTTCTCGAAACGCGTCCGTCGAGATCCGCCGTCAGCAGCAGATCGCGAAGCCGCGCTTCGGGCCAGATTCCTTTGAATGCCGCATCGATGACGTGTCCAAGCGCATCTCGCGGGCTGGAAATACCGGTTACCGCACAGAGGCGTTGAGCCAATGGGAAGCCGGCGAGCCGAAGAGGATCGTTTGCGCGCCTCAATATTCGGCGAACGTCGGCCTCCATCTGGAGCTGCACGCGATTGTCGCTGTCGAATTCGAACGAGGGGTAGAGCGCTATGGCCACGCTCAAAGTATAAGAGATTTCTACCGCGCCAGTCATCACGGAATTTTCACGTGGCCCTACGTATAATGCGTGCGAACATTTGATATTTTTTGATTAGTTTCGCGACGCGATTCTAAAAAATGACACGGATGCGACACTTTGCTCAGGTTTATAGGAGGCGAGTGTATGCCGCTGAATTCGACGTTAATGCGCGATAAGATTTGCGCAATGAATACGACGATTTTCAGAGGAGGAACCACACGCATGAAACGAGTTTCGTGGTTGCGTTCGCTGATTGCACTAACGACGTTATTCGTGCTGATTCTCTGCCAGGAAACGTGGACACTGGCAGGCGTTACGGGTAACCTGTCCGGTACGATCAAAGATGCGAACGGTGCGCCCGTGGCGGGCGTGCACGTGCGGGCCGCTGGGCCCTCGGAGACTCGATCCGCGACGACCGATGCTGCGGGTCACTTTGTGATTCTGTCGCTCGCTCCGGACACGTATACGATAAGCCTAAACCTGCAGGGTTATCAGAGTGTCTCGTTCCCGGGCGTAACGATCTTTGCCGACCAGACGCAAAACGTCGCGTATACGATGTCCAAAGCACTGAAGACGATTGCGACCGTTACGTCGCAAGCCGGCTCGTCGCTGGTAAAATCCGGCGTCGGCAGCGATCTGTACAGCGTCAACGCCGCCCAAGCCTCGGCCGCGGCCGCTTTGGGCGGAGGCGGCAACCTCAATAATACCTACTCCGCGATGGCGTCGGTACCCGGCGTTCAAACCTCAATGGGCGGTCTCGGCTGGAATTACAACGCCGCGTACGTTCGCGGTCAGAACTCGTTCTACACCGGCTTCGAGTACGACGGCATTCCGGTCAACCGCGCGTTTGACAACTACAACGCCTCGACTGAGTCGAGCCTCGGTCTGCAAGAGCTGCAGGTCTACACCGGCGGCGGACCCGCGACTATTGCGTCGTCCGGCACGGCCGGGTTCATCAACCAGGTCATCAAGACCGGCACGTTTCCGGGTTTTGCATCGGCGAATCTCGGGATCGGAGCGCCTGCGTTCTATCACCAAGCGCAGGTCGAGGCCGGCGGCTCGACACCCGACCGGACCTTCAGCTACTACGTCGGGCTGAACGGTTACAATCAAACGTACAATTTTCTCGACAACAGCAACGGTGCAGGCTATATGACGCCGGGCGGCATCTACGCCGGACCGGCCGCCGTCAGTTTCGGCATTGCCTACGTTTGCACGACTCCGAACTGCCAAGGCGTGAAGCCGTCGTGTCCGATTCTTGCTCCGCCCGACAACAACGCTTTGGGTCAAGGAGCCGGCTGCTGGACCTATTTCAGCGGACTCACCGGTGCACCCCAGCAGATCAGCAACCGCGAAAACGTCATCAATTTCCACTTGGGCATTCCGAAACGCAACGGCCTTCGCGACGACGTACAGCTCCTGTGGAGCGGTTCCGCGCTCAACAACTACTTTTACCAGTCGCCCAACGACATCGGCACCAGCTATCAGCAGTTCTCGTGGGGGCTCTTTCATGGCCCGTATGCGCCACCGACGTGCGGACAACGGATGATCGTCCCGTGGGCGAATCTTTCGACGAGCGCCTGCACGCTCACGACCAACGGCTCGAGCACGCCGACCGGCTTTTATCTCGGATATGGTGACAACATCGCGTACAACGTGGCGTTCGGCACGCCTATCGCACGCAGCTCCGGTTCGTTCAGGGCGCCGGGTCTGTACTTTGCCCCCGACACGCCGTCGCATGCGTTTAACGGTCCGATTCCGCTTTTCGACAACGACATCAACACCATTTTGAACAATACCGGCATAACAAAATTGCAGTATACCTACGCGCTGAGTCAGTCGGCGTACCTCCGCGCCTACGGGTACACCTTCTACTCGAACTGGCTGCAAAACGGACCGCTCTATGGCGCCACCGATCAGGCGGTCTTCTCGCCAAGCGCGGCCCAGTATCTCTTGATAACCCATACCAGCGGCGGCGCACTCAATTTCAACGACCAAATCAACGATCAGAACTTGATCGATCTCAGTGGAAACTACACGACCGCGAGCGTCACCCGCTTCAGCAACAATTCGGCGTACGCGGCCTGCCTGAGCGGCGCCGGCTGCTCGCCGATCGGTTATATGGCTAAGACCGGCAAAGGCTTTACGTGCTACGACCCGACGACCGGCAAAGCGGAGATTTGCTTGAGCAACGGCTACTACGACGTCGCCACCAAGAGCTTGGTGGCGCCGACGTGGGTGAGCAACGCCGCAGCCGGCCCAACCAACTGGCCGAATGCGTTCGCGCCGCCGGGATCGGCGGCTGCGCGTGCCGGCGCGTCGTGGGATTCACTGTGGGCGGGTAACGCAACCGGATCGTACAACACCGTCGGACCACGCTTTACCAACGCGTCGCTCGGCGATCAATACCGGCCGAACGACAAACTCTTGGTAAACGCTTCAATTCGGTACGATAATTTTACCTACGATATGCCGCAATCGGCCAACGTCGCAGACGCATTTTACGCCAACATGACGGCAAACTTCACGTGCATATTTGCGACCACCAATCAGGTGCTTACCGTACCGCTTGCGCCGGGCGCTCAGCCGCCTGCCGCAGCGCAGTACGTCAACGGCGATTGTAACGCCGCAGCCGCGGCGCTCTTTCCTAACGGGCCGCACACAGGATGGGTACATCCCAACGGAAAGACTCAGGATGGCCTCGCCGCCCCGAACTTCACGGCGAGCTCGCCCTCTTCATACTCGCTGGACTACTGGCAGCCACGCTTCTCGGCAACCTACACGCTTTCGCCCGATACGGTCATCCGCGGATCCGCGGGCCGCTTCACCCAACCGCCGATCTCGGCCTCGGTTCAGTACCTCAGCCTCACCGGCGACGACCGGTCGGTATGGAACAACACCATGAACCTTGGGTTTTTCTCGCCGTTCCATGCGATCCCGGGGATTTCTTCGGATCAGTATGACGTGTCGCTGGAGCATCACTTCGCCGGAACGGATATGAGCTTCAAGCTCACGCCGTTCTTCACGTGGGTAGGCGAGTGGCAGCAGCAGACCTTCATCGGATCCGGCTTCGTAACGCAGGTGCCGGTCGGCGCTAATCGTGACCTCGGCGTGGAGCTTCAGTTCAATAAAGGCGACTTTACGCGAAATGGACTCTCCGGTCAGTTCGCGTTCACCTACACCGACTCGAAGGTCCAGTTCCAAAATGTATCGCTCTCAACCGGTGGCATCGTCCCGAACACGACGATTGCGCTGAATCAAGCGATCCAACAGTACAACACTCTAACTAAGGCCGG
Organism: Vulcanimicrobiota bacterium; assembly: GCA_963748875.1. Classification (GTDB taxonomy): domain Bacteria; phylum Vulcanimicrobiota; class Vulcanimicrobiia; order Vulcanimicrobiales; family Vulcanimicrobiaceae; genus Cybelea. The sequence continues at coordinate 1,446,844 of CAVVKC010000001.1, read as the reverse complement.
CGGCGGCGCCGCCTGCTATCGCTTCCAGCAGCCCGTATCTTGCAATGCTAAGTCAATCGCCGTAGGAAGCACAACCTACGACGTTATCGAGAACCCATATTACAGAGACGCGCCGCAGCCGCTGCTCAATCCGAACGGGTGGTACAACCCATACACGACCGCGATCGCTCCAAACCTGAATTCTTTGAACACCAGTTATATCTCGCCCGAGGTTGCGTCGCTGATTCTGAACTGGCGGCACGACAAGCTGGCAATCACGCCGAGCTTCGCATTCCAAACCGGCGGATACTACGGCAGCCCGCTCGACATCCAAGGGCTCGATCCGAGGGCCTGTACGCTGAACTCGGCTTCCACGGGAATCACCAAAGTCTCGCCAAAGACCAATCCGCTGCAGTGCAACTATCTCGATGCCAACCTCATCGGTACCGGACCCTTTGGCTACCTCTACATCCCCAATCCGCAGACCGGAACGTTTGCCTCGCTTGGTGCGTATCAGAATCCGTCGGTGATCGTCGGTAATCTCCAGCTCTCGTACGACGTCAGCCCCAAGATTCGACTGACCCTGCTTGGCGCCAACCTATTCCACACGTGCTTCGGCGGTTCGTCGGAACCATGGACGGCCGCGAATCCGCCCGGATACGCCGTCTGCGGATATGCGGGAGCGGGCGCGTCGCTTAACACGACCGTCTACCCCAGCAACTTCTACAACGGCACCAGCATGTTTGACTTCCCGGCCAATAAGGTCCATCCGCTCTACACCCAGAGTTACACTCCGTCAACGCTCATTAACGGTTCGATCGGCGGAGGGCCGCCGCCCATCAACCTCTACTTCAACGCCCAGCTACGGATCTAACCGACAGGTCTGCACCGGACGTCGGAACGCCGAGGGGCGCGAGCACAACGCGACGGTCGCTCGTGCCCCCTCGCCGTTGACGCGAGTTTTTATAACTGTTTATGATTTTTCTTCAAGCAGCGTGATACGCTTGCGCCGTGCTCGCCAACATCCTCGACGCGACCGATGCGCCCGGAGCCGGCGAAAACTACGTTTTTGGACCATTTCGACTCGATCCTCGGCGCCGGTTGCTCTTTCACGGCTCGCAAGTCATTCCGATGCCCGAGCGAATTTTCCAGGTTCTCTCGATCCTCATCGAGGCAAAAGGCGACCTCGTGCAGCGGGAGACGATTGCCTTGCGAGTTTGGCCGGATACGGCGGTCAGTGAGGGCAACATCGCGCAACACGTCTACTGCTTGCGCCGGCTCCTCGGCGAGCACGCCCACGATCGCGCGCTGATCATGACCGCCAGCCGAAGGGGCTATCGACTAACCGTCCCGGTCGAGGTTGAGCGCGCGCCCGAGTTTACCGACGCGAGCCTAGCCGAGAACGACGCCGATCTGGAATCGTTCTCCGAGTTCGGCCGGGCGAGCTATTTTCTCGAACGCCGGACCGCTCCCGCAATACGGAAAGCGATCGAGATGCTCGAGTCGGCTCTTCGCGACGCTCCGAAGAACGTGCCGGCGCTCATCGGTCTCGCGAGAGCCTACTCGCTGCTGGCGGAGTATTGGCACGTTCCAGCCGCCGGCGCGCTCGCAAAAGCGAAGCAGGCCGTTTGGCGGGCGCTCGCGCTTGCGCCATCCTCGGGAACCGCACACGCGGTGCTCGCCAACCTCCTCGTCTTCGCCGAATGGAACTGGGCGGAGGCGAAGTCCGAACTCACCATCGCCCTTCGCGTCAATCCGAATTCGTCGGTCGTTCGGAACAACGCCGTCTACTACTACATATGCGCCGGCGAATACGATCGCGCGCTCTTCGATGCGAAGCGTGCGATGATGCTGGAACCATCCTCGTTATCCCGGCAACTGCTCCTTGGCGTCTCGCTGGTGCACGCCGGGCAATTTCGCCGGGGAATCAGCTGTCTTTCGAGCATCGTTGAGAGCGACGGCGGATTCCACGTCGCCCGGCGTTACCGCGCCCAAGCCTTGCTGCTCAACGGCCAATCGGCGGAAGCTCTTGCGGATTTGCTTCTAGTCCCACAAGAAAACGCCGAGGATCCGTCTATACGCCTGCCCCTTCTTGCTCGAGCCTTCGCGGAGTGCGCGGAGAGGGACCGCGCCGAGCAGATCTACCTCACCCTGCGAGGCATCGCCGAGACCCAGTATCTCGTCTCGTGGAATCTCGCGCTCGTGGCGGTGGCGCTCGATCGCTGCGACGAAGCCATGGCACACCTCGAGCGGGCATTTGCGGAGCGGGAGCCGAGTCTGCTCTTTTTAAAGAGCCTTCCCTGGTTCGCTCGGATCGCCGCGCGGCCGCGATTCAAAGAGATTCTGCGAGCCGTCGGGCCGTAACGGCCGGAGGTATCCGGCGAACGGATCGGTCTTCACGTCGTCGCAGAAGTTCTCCAGATGGAAGCCCGGAACCATGCGATATCCGACGTCCGTTACGAAGGAGTTCCCGGTCGCTTGAGGCTTTCGCTTCGCAACCGCAGCGACGGCAGCGAGAAAAACGGGAATGAACCCGGTGCGCGGTGCGGCGGTCAAAACCGCGACGACGTCGTCGCGGTTCATCAGGTCGAGCGAGCCGCCGAAATCAGCGACGACTCCAGCGTTGACGAGCAAGACTTCGGTTGATTTCCATCGGGCGATTCCGCCTTGATCGTGGAGGCTGACTGCATCCCAAATCGCGTCCACTCGCGATTTCCCAACGCCATGTCGCCCAGCGATTTCGCGTGCGACGTTCGCGCTGTCGACTTCGAATCGCCGGTCCTGACTCATGTATGCCGGCGAAAGTCCGGTATCGTGGAGGATCGACGCGACGAAGACCGTCTCGACGTCGTGCGGAAGATTCTTGGCTCGAGCAATCAGTTCGGCGAAGAAAAAGGTGCGCAGCGAATGATTGAAGATCTCAATCGGTTCGCACGCTCGTGCGGTCGCGGCCGCCTCTCTCGATAGCGCCGTGTCGGGAACGTTCAGCCCTGCGACGCTTTTGGCTCCGTCGAAGGCCATCGGGGCTGCCGCAATGGCGCAAAATGCATTGAGAAAGTCGCAGCGATTCATGAAACTTGCAACCTCACGCCGGCGTAAAGAGGGCGGTGAACAAATCCTGGTTATGGCCTTTTGGCGGTACGCTCGCCGCAATAGCCGTTACGTCGACAATGGATGCGACGGGCTTGTCGGCGTTCAGCTCGCTACCGTTGCTCGCGTTACTGATCATCTTCGGATATGCGCAGCGATTCTCGCTCCAGGAGCTGGGCTTTAGACTTCGGGCGTCGCAGGCGTGGCGTTCCTACGCCGTCGCGATACTCTATCCCGTCGTCGCGATGGCAGCGATCGCCGCGGCCGCCGCCGCGAGCGGTGCGTTGCACGCGGCGCCGGCTGCCCATTCTCACCGCGCCGCCTGGGAAAACGTGCTGATCGTCACCGCGGCAACGGTACCGGTCGCGCTCGTAACCGAAGAAGGCTTCTTTCGCGGCTGGCTGTGGGCGTCGCTCCTGCGCGCCGGCGCAAAGCCGATCGCCGTCTTGGCTTTGACGAGCGTTGCATTCGCGCTCTGGCATTGGTCGGCGGTACTTTTGCCGACCGGATTCAATCCGCCGCTCGTGCAGGTGCCGGCGTTCATGTGCAACGCCGTGGCGCTGGGTCTTATTTGGGGATTGCTGCGTTCGATCTCGCGGTCGCTTCTGGTCAGCAGCGTCAGTCATGGTATTTGGAACGGTTTGGCCTACGTTCTGTTTGGCTACGGAAGCCACGTCGGCGCGCTCGGGATCTTGAATACCGCCGTCTTCGCTCCGGAGACCGGGTTGCTCGGCGTAGCGGTCAACGCGGCCGGCGTCGCGGCCCTGTGGGCCGTGCACCGCGCCCTTATTCGACGGCCTCACGCGATCGCGTAGAGCGTACCATCGGTGCTAGAAACGAAAACGATGCCGTTGGCAAGAACGGGGGAACCGACGATCGATCCTAGCGCATAGATACGGTCCAACGCAACGATGGTGCCGTCGAGCGTAGACTCGGAATAAAAAGTCGCGACATCGAGATTTCCGTTCCGATCGAGATGCGCCGAAAGGTTGCGCGTCGCGCCATCCGTCTCAAATCGCGCAACGACCTCTCCAGATCGCGTATCGACCGCGTAGAGCCGTCCGTCAAAAGTTCCGAAATACGCGACGTGATCCGCCAGCGCAGGAGAGGAGTACGCGAATGCTCCGTATGGTACGGAGAATCTTGCGCTTCCCGTTTTTGCGTCCAAAGCCCTGAACCACTTCGAGTCGGAGGTCGTGTAGTAGACCGACCCACCGTCGACTGCGGGCGATGAGATGACCCAGCTCCCGTGTTCGTCGTGCTTCCAGACCAGGCGTCCGGTCCGCGCATCCAAGGCGTAGAGCTTGCTGTCGCGACAGCCGAAGTAGACCATGTCGCCGGCAACGGCCGCCGAGCTTGCGATTCCGACTTGATTGTAGATGTCGCGGTCGTCGCCCGTCTCGAACTTCCACTTGAGCGCACCCGACCGGGCATCGAGGGCGTAGAGGTAGCGGTCCCAGCTGCCGATATAGACCGTTCCGCCAACGACTGCGGGAGAGGCGTGGACTACGTTGCCGGTCGCAAACTTCCAGCGGAGTTTGCCGGAGGCGGCGTCAATGGCGTAAACGTCGTGATCGCCGCTGCCGACGTACGCGACGCCGCCGGCCACGGTCGGCGACGAAAGAAAGACGTCGTATGGGTCGGGCATCATCTCGGTCTTGGGCGAGATTCCGTGAATCCCGGGAGCGGTGAAGCGACGCTCTCCGCCGGTTGCAAAGCTCCACCGCTTCTGCCCCGTCTTTGCGTCAACCGCGTAGACGTTACCATCGCGGCTCGAGACGATCACTGCCCCATCCGCTACGGCCGGAGTCGAGTTGACCGCCCCTTTCGTAGCGAAGCTCCAGACCGACGATCCGTCGGCCATGCGGATGGCGTAGAGATGACCGTCGGACACACCGACGTAGACGGAGTTGCCGCTCACGGTCGGGGATGAAAAGATCTTTGCATGCGTCTGAAATCGCCACTTTACCGACGTCAGCATCGGCGCGCTCGAATTGTAGACCCCTAGGTGCGCAGGACCGCCACGAAACATGGCGGAGAGGGCGACGGCGAGCATGGTGGCGATAAATCTCATGCTAAGGCGCTTCCCGCCATTACCTCTAAATACTGCGGGCTTGATAGATTTTTGATGGCGGCGTATCAATTGTTTTCAATTAATTGCAGGGCGACCGTCATCGATCGCGGGCGTTCTGATTGCTCGCTGTAACAATACGCGATACGATATACTACGTGGAGCGTAATGACCCGGCCCTCTTGATACTTGCCTCGCTCTGCGCAGGGTCAAAGCACGGGTATGCGATCATTCAGGACGTTGAGGCACGTACCGGCAGACGCTTGGGTCCGGGAACGCTTTACGGCGCGATTGCCCGGCTCGAAGGGCTCGGATTCATCGAGGGCCGCGCCGCCGAGGAACGCGGTCGCCGCCCGTATCGTATCACCGCTGCCGGCCGGCGCGCTTTTCAAGAGCGCATGAGCGAACTGCGCGATTACCACTCGATGCTGCGAGGGCTCGCAACCTAGTGAGGCCGACGTATTCCTTTGGCGACTGCCGTTTCGATCCGTCGAGGCAGTTGCTCTTTCGAGGCAACAGGGTCACTACGGTCCCCAATCGCTTGTCCTATCTTCTTACCGAGCTCGTCGCCGCGCACGGCGCACTCGTCACCAAGGAGGCCCTGGCCGCCAGCGTCTGGCCGCACGAGGCCGTAAGCGACGGGAATCTTGCACAGCACGTCTACATGCTTCGCCGCCTGCTCGGCGAACGCGCACGCGACCACTCCTACATTCTCTCCGTTTCGGGCAGCGGCTACCGCTTCGCATTGCCCGTCATCGAAGCGGTGCACGAGGCGACTGCACCGATAGACGAGGCGACGCCCGCGGAGGCGTTACTGCACAGCGGCGTCGAGCCGTACCGCAACTATTGCCAGGGCAGCTTTTTTCTCGAACAGCGAACCGCGCCGGCTATCCGACGCGCGATCGAGTGCTTCGAAGCGGCCCTGGCCGCCGATTCCAACTATCTGCCCGCGCTCATCGGCTTCGCTCGAGCCCATTCCCTGCTGGCCGTGTACTGGCATGTCTCCCCAAGTCTCTCGTATCCGCTTGCCAAGCAGGCGATTGCGCAAGCACTCAAGGTGGATCCCAACTGTTCGATCGCGCATGCCGTGTATTCGGGAATATTGTCCTTTTGCGATTGGGATTGGAAACGGGCCCAGGTCGAGATCGATTTGGCGATTCGCCTGAACCCAGGCTCGACGTTCGTTCGAAACAACGCGGCGTGGTTGTACGTTTGCGCCGGCCGCTACGAAGATGCCCTCGCGCAAGCGCAGTCTGCCCTGACCATGGAGCCGGCCTCGCTGCCGCTGCAGTTGTTGGTTGCGCGCGTGCTCGTGCACTCTCGGGAGTATCCTAAGGCGATCGCGCTAATGTCGAGTCTGCTTGAGACGGATCCGGCATTCTACATCGCACGTCGCTATCGGGCTCAAGCGTATCTTCTGGGTGGAGATCCCGAGAAGGCACTCAGCGATTTAGAGCTGCTGCCCCAAGAGCGATCCGAGGATCCGAGTTTTCGCTTGCCGATGCTCGGCCGCGCGTGCGCCGATCTCGGCGATCGGGAACGCGCGCGCAGAATTTACAATACGCTGCGGTCGATCGCACGGACCGAGTACGTCGTCTCGTGGAATCTCGCGATCGTTGCGACCGGCTTGGGCTATTTGGACGAAGCGATGTCCTATCTGAAGGCCGCGTACGAGCAACGCGAGGTTACACTTCCATTCTTGAAGAGCTTGCGATGGTTCGAACCGATATCGCGGGCCGAGCCCTTCGGCGAACTTCTGAGAAAGGTCGGGCCATATTCGAGTTCGAGCGTCCACCGAAAACTACCGCGATTCACGTAGCGGACGCGGTTACATCGCCTGTCCGTCAAACGTCTCGGACTGCAGGGCGTCTAAGAACCGCTCGAGTTCGGCAGCACGCTGCGCGCCCATTTTTTGCGCAGTCTTCGTTATGAGTCGCGGAGGAATGTCGTGCACGAAGGAGCGCAACGCTTTAACCGCGCGAGCGAAGCTTTCGGCGCTCTCGCCGGTCAGCGAGATCATCCGCGCGGCGCCGATATCGCCCAAGAAGTCCAGCGAATCGGCGTCGTGGAGGACGATCGCTTCCGGCTGCGTGCCGGGGTCGCTGTAGTACATGTGGCCGCGCTCGGCCGCTTGAACTGCCGGAAGTTTCTCCATCGGGAACCCGGCCGCTTTTAAGATCGCGCCGCTCTGGCGCGCGGCGCACTCGCCGTGCTCGAGCTTCGTATCCTCGCATGGCATGAAGGCCGACATGTCGTGCAGGAACGCCGCGGCGAAGAGCACGTCGGTATCGACGTGCAAGCCGTCGCCTTGCGCGAGTTCCAGCGCGATCCGGTAGTTACGTTCCGAATGCTGCCAGCCCCAGGCCGGATGATGGAACTTCGAGCGAGCGAGATCGTAGATCGTTACTTTCCAGGGCGCATCCAGCGGAATGCCGGTTGCGGTTTGCGTGGGCTGCGCGACCGCGAGCAGCAATGCGACGATCGCGCTCTGAGCCAACATCATAGCGGTACCTTCCGTCAGCGATCAGATCAATAGGCTCGACTGCGACGAGCGGCACCGCGACTCCCGTATCAAACCAGCCGAGAGACCCAGCGCCGCTTGGCAGTTACCGGAAGCCAATAGCGCGAAGTTTACGGCTCTCGTGACCCGCGTTCTCGTCCTCGTCGTTGCCCTGCACGCGCCTCCGGTCCGCCCGGCCCCGCTCCCCGTGTATCACGCCGCGCCGACCGTGTATCACGCTGCACCTACCGCGTTTCACGTGGTGCCGCCGGTGTTTCACGTAGCGCCTCCGGTATATCACGTGGCGCCTCCCGTTTACCATCCAGCGCCGCCGATCACCCGGCGAACGGTGCCGGTTGACTTGCCGATCGAGCATGCGGTGGGGAAGTCGGCGCAGACCAACTCCGTTGCGCTTCCCGATCAATACGCAAGACCGAGATGGGCATGGCCTGGGCTTTGGAACCCCGTCGTGTTTTGGCACCTGAACCCGTATTGCTTTGGCTCCGCCGGCAGTTACTGGGGCGAGTGGGGGATGCTGGCGACTCCAAACGAGGCTAATACCGCGTACCAGTTCGGGCCGTGGGCCGGAAACGCGTCGCTGCTAGACTCCGGTCTTCAGACGTTCTGCGGAACGCCCGCTTTCATCGGCCGCTGACAGAGCGGTTGCACGAGCTGACGCGGTTGTGTCGTCACGCTCTTATCGCGAAGGCTAATCTCACGCTTTCGGAGATGCTCCTAGGGACCGGCCAGCCGGCGGCTCGCAGCAACGCTTTGAACCGGGCGCGCTGTGCGATTGGCTCGAACCACCGCAGTCCGCCTAGCAACAGAAGCGCCGGATCGCGGTCCACCAAAGAGCGCTCCAAGTGCGTCAAGGCTTCCTCAAGCCTGCGAAGGCCGGTCGCTACTATCGCGAGGTTGACGCCGGTCACGTACTCGGTCCGCGACGCTTCGAGCAGGGACGCGTAGATGTCCTCAGCGCGTTTGGTCTCGCCGCAATCGGCGTAAGCACGGCCGAGCAACGGCAAACGAAATGCGAGATCCTCCGCGCGATCGACCGGCAATACGAGCAAGTCGGCGATGGCCTTAGCCGGCTGTCCGTTGAGAACGAAGGCTTGCGCTCGGTGCAGCCTGGCAATCGAGAGTTCCGGCACGCTTTCGAGGAGGCTCGCAAACGCGTCGATTGCGCGTTGGCTTTCACCGGTGTGTAAGAATATCCGCGCGAGGCACAGCTGCAGCACCGGCGAGGAGGGCTCGATAAAGAGTGCGCACTTAATCTGGCGCAGAGATTTCTCCCGCGAACCTTTGCAGGCGTAAAACCAGGCCGCACTGACGTAAACGGAGGTACACTTCGGGTTCAGCCGGATCGCGGTCTGTATCTCACGCTCCGCTTCAGCAAAGCTCCAATCGCAAAAAAGCAGAATGTGCCCGAGCGTCGCGCGGGCCTCTGCCGACGACGAGTCGATCTCGAGCGCGCGCAGGATGGCAGCCTTGGCTTTCGGGTACGTGAACGACCCCGGCGCGTAACCGTACTGGGTCATCAACGCGTACGAGCGCGCCAGCCCAATCAGCGCCGGTACGTACTCCGGATGCTCGCGCAGCGCCGCCTCGAACTGCTGGGACGCATCCGCCAAGGCGCCGGCAGTGCGTCTTTCCAGCAGATAACAGCCGCGGCAGTAGTGATGAATCACGTCCGGTTCGCTGCGCGGGCATCGACTAGCAAATTCGTCGATCGCCGGGGCTCGCTCGTCGCGTGCGGGCGGCGCCACGCTGACCGGCGCCACAAAGCGGAAACCCGATCCCCGCACCGTCACGATATAGTCACGATCCCTAGCGTTCTGTTTTAGCAGTCGCCGCAACATATAGACGTGCTGCGAAAGGTTTCCATCGGTTACGGGAGCTTCCGGCCAGATTTGCGCCGCGATCGCCTCCTTATCCACGACGGTGCCGTTAGAACGGATCAGCATTATCAGCAGCCGCGTGAGCCGCTCGGAGAGCAGCACTACGTCGGCTTCATGGTATAGCTTGCCGCGCAGCGGATCGAGTCGAAAGGAGCCAAACGCGTAGATTGGCGAGAGGTTCGCTTGCACGTTCATCGTTGTTGGTTTGCCACTACAGTAAATATTGAGCCGTCGCTGTTCATAATGATCGGCGAACCCAAGTTGTGACTCTTTAAACCGGCGATTTTCTTACGCGACGGTAAAACAATCGCGACCGTTCGTTTGAAGTTTCGTGAAGTACTCTAAAAGCCGGTGATGCGAAAGTCCGCAAAAGCGGCTGCGGATTCAATGTACCTTAAAAGGTCGCGGTTTTCAAACTCGGTAAGCTCATTAGCATGCGCGTCAATTCGACGCCACACTCAAAGCTTAACGACAGAAGAGATGTACACACGATGATTACACGATGTACCCTCCGTCGGGCGGCCATAGTCTCTTTGTTGCTGATGACCTTCGTCTTCCAGGAAACATGGGCACTGGCAGGCGTCACCGGCAACCTCGCCGGCACGATCAAAGATCCGAGCGGTGCTCCGATCGCTGGCGTGCAAGTGCAGGCCGTCTCCGCTTCGCAGAGCAAGACGGCTACGACTGATGCGGGAGGACGTTTCGTTCTCCTCTCGCTGGCACCCGATTCCTACACCCTTAGCCTGACCAAAGCGGGGTACGAAAACGCCTCGCTCCCCGGCGTGAACATTTTTGCCGACCAAACAGAACAGGTCGACTACACGATGCAAAAGGCGCTCAAGACTATCGGACACGTCGTCTCGCAAGCCGGCTCGTCGCTGGTGAAGCCGGGCGTCGGCAGCGATCTCTACAGCGTCAATTCCGCCCAAGCGACTGCCGCGGCAGCGCTCGGCGGCTCCGGCAATCTCAACAGCACCTACTCGGCGATGGCATCGGTTCCCGGTGTCCAAACGTCACAGGGTGGCATCGGCTGGACTGCTAATGCTGCTTACGTTCGCGGACAGAATTCGAACTACACCGGTTTCGAATACGACGGCATCCCGGTCAACCGCGCATTCGACAACTACAACTCCTCGACCGAATCCACCCTCGGTCTACAGGAGCTTCAGGTCTACACCGGCGGCGGCCCGACCTCCGTCGCAAGTGCCGGCACTGCCGGCTTCATCAACCAGGTGATCAAAACTGGAACCTTTCCGGGATTTGCTGTGGCGAATCTCGGCGTCGGTACGCCGACGTTTTACCACCAAGCCCAGGTCGAAATCGGCGGCTCGACGCCAGACCGCACCTTCAGCTACTATGTCGGACTCCTAGGTTACAACCAAGACTTTCGCATCCTCGACAACAGCAATGGCGCGGGCTACGGCACGCCGGGCGGTATCTTCTCGGGGAATCCCGAGGGATTCGGCATCGGTTACGGGTTCGGGAGCGATCAGGCACTAGGAGTCGCCGCACCGATCTGCTACAACCTATCACTCTGCAACGGCGTCAAGCCAATGTGTTCGCTCGTCACCGCTGCTTGGAAGACGCCGCCGCCGGCCGGATGTTGGCAGTATTACAGCGGCGTGGGCGGCAGCCCGTCGCAGGTTGCCGATCGCGAAAACGTCGTGAACTTACACATGGGCATTCCTAAGCACAACGGCTTGCGCGATGACGTCCAAGTTCTCTGGAGCGCCTCGTCGCTTTACAATTACGGTTACAACAGCCCAAGCGACTTGGGTCCGGGTGTGAGTCAGTTCTTCTACTCGCTTTACGGCACGCATTACGCACCCCCGACCTGCGGTCCGGAAACGATCGGCCCGGGCCTGACGGTAAACGGCTGCACTAGTTCCGGGCAGATCGCGTCGCTGGCGCCGTACGGCGTCGTCTGCGGCAAGACGCCGGTGAGCAATCCCACCCTGGGCTGTGCGCCGACGTATCTGGCCTACTCGGACGCGGTCACTTACAACTTACCGTTCGGCTCGCCGATTGCGACAAACGCCGGCAAGATTAAGCCGCCCTCGCCGTACTACGTGCCGAACGTGCCGGCCCACCCGTTCAACGGTCCGGTTCCGCTCTACGATAACTCGATCAACGGCAACCAGAACAATACGGGAGTCGCGAAACTGCAGTACACCTATGCGCTGAGCCAGTCAGCATACCTGCGCTTGTACGGCTATTCGTTCTACTCCGACTGGTTTCTAACCTCACCGACCTTTGCGGCTGCCGGCCAAATTGTGCCGTCCTTTCCGGGAGCGGCCCAATATCAGCTCATGACTCACACCGCCGGCGGAGCGCTCGATTTCCAAGACCAGATCAACGATAAGAATCTGCTTTCGCTCGACGGCAACTACTCGACTGCGGGCGTAACGCGCTTCAACAACTCGACCGCCAACGGCGGCACGTCGCCAATCGGCTACATGGCGCTGCGCAACGGAAAGTATACCTGTTACGACCCAGCCACGGGCCGGCCGCAAATCTGCCTGGCGTTACCCGGCGGAGAGAGCTACTACGACGTAGGTAAAGGTATGCTTTCGCCGACATGGACGGCCGACGCATCTACCGGTCCTACCGGGTTTGCGCGCGCCGACTCGCCGGCCGCGAAGGCCGGAGCCACGTGGGACACTCTCTGGAACGGCAACGCCGACGGCGCGTTCAACAACGTACGGCCGCGCTTCGTCAACGGCGCGCTGTCCGACCAGTTCCGCCCTGACGACAAGTTCCTCTTCAATCTCGCGATCCGGTACGACGACTTCACGTACGTCTTGCCCGATTCGCTGACGGCCTCCACGCAGTTCTATGCCAATATGACGGCCAACTACACGTGCGTTTTTGCGGCGACGAGCCAAGTGCTCTCGCAGCCGCTGGCGGCGGGCCAACCGCCGCCGGCTTCGGCCCAGTACGTCAACGGCGACTGTAACGCGGCCGCCACGGCGTTGCACCCCAGCGGACCGCATACCGGCTGGGTGCATCCCAACGGCACCGTGCAAGACGGCGTACAGGCGCCGAACTTTACGGCCAGCTCGCCCGGTTCGTTTCCCTTGAACTACTGGCAGCCGCGTTTCTCGATGACGTACACGGCATCGCCCGACACCGTCGTTCGCGCCTCGGCCGGCCGTTACGCGCAGCCGCCCCTCTCGTCTTCCGTGCAGTACCTCAGCCTCTCGGGCGACGAACGTTCGACGTGGAATAATGCGATGAACCTGGGCTTCTACTCGCCCTTCCATCCGATTCCCGGAATCTCGTCTGCGCAGTACGACATCTCATTGGAGCACCACTTACGGGGAACGGATCTGAGCTTCAAGCTCACGCCGTTCTACACGCGGGTCTCGGACTGGCAACAGGAGACGTTCATTCCAGGCGGCTCCGTGACACAAATTCCGGTCGGGGTGAACCGCATTGACGGGGTAGAGTTCCAGGTTAGCAAGGGCGACTTCACACGCAACGGACTCTCGGGCCAGCTCGCATTCACCTATACCAACTCCAAAGTTCAGTTCCAGAACGTGCCGCTGAGCACCGGCGGCATCGTACCGAATACCACGGTCGCGCTCAATCAGGCGATCGCGCAGTACAATGCGTTGACCAAAGCCGGCGGCGGCAGTCCGTGTTACCAGGACCGTCAGCCCGTCTCATGCTCGACGCCGGACAACACGAAGGCCAAGGGCTTCGATACGATTCGCAACCCCTACTACGATGCGCCCTTGCAAAGCCAGCTCAATCCGAACGGCTGGTACAATCCATACAACCTCGCGGTCGCGCCGAATCTCAACGGTGCGGTGAACTCGTACATTTCACCCTACATCTCATCGCTGATCGTCAACTGGCGGCACGACAAACTGGCGATCACGCCAAGCTTCAACTTCCAAAGCGGCGGCTTCTACGGAAGCCCACTCGACACCGAAGGGGTCGATCCCCGCACGTGCATGCAAAACTCGGCTGCCGCCGGCATCACCAAGGTCTCTCCGAAGACCAATCCGCTGCAGTGTAACTATCTCTCGCTCACCGCACCTGGTCTGGGTCCGTTCAGCTTTCTGTACGTTCCCAACCCACAGACCGGCGCGTTTCTCTTCGATAATTACGAGCAACCCAACTCGATCTTCGGAAACCTCGCGGTCTCCTACGACGTCAGTCCACGAATCCGGCTGACGGCGATGGGTGTCAACCTGTTTCATGCCTGCTTCGGCGGCACGGCTGCACCCTGGACGGCTGCGAATCCGCCGAGCAACGTTGTCTGCGGCTATACCCCTGAAGGCGGCTCGCTCAACGGCACCCTTTATCCCAGCAACTTCTACAACGGCACCAGCATCAACGACGTCGCCGCCAACCGAGGACGAACGCCCTTTACCCAGAGCTATCTCCCAAGCAATCTCAACAACGGTGCGATTGGCGGATCGGCACCGCCGATCAACGTGTTCTTTAACGCACAGGTTAGGATCTAGTAGGCAGCGGGGTCGCGGCGGGAGGTCAAGAAGGCTCGGGCGTGTGCTCGAGATTTGGTCTCCCGCTCGCGATGCTCCTCGGCTTGGCGATGGTCGCGGGCTGCGGCGGCAGCGTGCCGGCCGGTCGAAATGCCTCCGACGCAGCGGTGCCGAGACGGGCGACGCGTTGCAAGGCGATTTTTTACAAGCCGATCGGCGCCCAAAGGCCGCGTCGCATCGCGCTTCACGGTCCGGGTCTCGTCCTCGGCGGCGGCGGAACCGACGTCAACGGCGAGTTTGTCTGGATTCACGACACGATCGTCGGATCGCACGATCGCCGCGGCGGCGACCTTGTCGTGCTGCGCGCGACTGGTAATGCCGACTACGATCGCTATATCTACCGTCTGGCGCCGTATCATTCAGTTCGAACGCTGCTCGTACCGACGTGCTCGTCGGCGCAAACACTGCGTGATGCCGCGGCGATCGTCGGGCGCTCTTCGGCGGTCTTCTTTGCCGGCGGGGACCAAGCCGACTACGTAATCTGGAAGGGCACGCCGATACAATCGGCCGTGCAGAGCGTATACGACACCGGCGGAGTGGTTGGCGGTACGAGCGCGGGCGAAGCGATTCTCGGCAAATTCGTCTTCGATGCGCTGCACGACGATCGGCGCGATGCCACATCGCACAATGCCGTGCAGGATCCGTACGAGCGTCTCATCAGCTTTACCTACGATTTTCTCCATTTCGCGCCACTCGACGATACCGTCACCGACATGCATTTCGTCACACGCAATCGTTTTGGCCGAACCGCTGTTTTCATGGCGCGGCAAATCGCCGACGGAAAGGTTCGTCGCCGTCCTGCCGTCGTTTTGGGCATCGGCGTCGATGAGGGGAGCGGTATCGCAATCAACCGCAACGGCGTCGGAACGCTCCTGCTCCAAGGAAAGGGCGGGTCGGCGTTTCTAATTCGCGGCGGTCCCGCAAAGCAAATCCTCCCCGGCGTGCCGTTCGCTTCGAGCAGACTAACGGTGACGAAGCTGAGCCGGCAGGGCGATCGCTTTGACTTCGTATCGTGGTGCGGTGCCGAACCGACCTACAACGTGACGGTCGACGGCCGCGGGTCCGACGGGATTTACGTTCCGCGCAATCCGTACGATCCGCCGCCTAGCGCGCGGATACCAAGGTGTACGCAGTAATCCTTAGCGAAGGAGGTGTAAGCTGTAGTGTGTCGCTAGCCCGGATCGAACGCGATGCCGCCGATCTGCGAGAACCGGCTGTCGCCATACGTTTGAAGCAACTTACCGCTGGGAAAAGCGCGCAACACGCCTTCGGACTCGGTCTGGTCGGCCCCAAAGATCGCCTTACCTTTTGAAGTGATCGCCATTTCATTCCAATTGGCGTCAGTCGGCATCGACCTTCCAGTCGGTGAACCAGCCTCGGTGTACTCGGTAACGGTGTTGTAGCCGCCGCCGGCAGAGTCGAGGACCAGCAACTTCCCGGCCAGGTCGGGCTTTGCGTCAACTGGATTGGGCAGATTTATAGGAAGCAGTTTGGCCTGCGTGCTGCCGGCCGGGAACTCGATGACGTAGCCTGGCGGGCTAAGAACTGTCGCCGTCGCAAACACGTTGCCCGCCGCGTCGCAGGCGACGGAAATGGCAGCTCCGTCATTCTCGCTGCGAAAACCGGTCGGGTGGTGATGCCCGCGAGCGAAGATGGTAATCACGCCGCTGAAGTTCGTTGCGTAGAGCGTTCCGTTCGTGCAGGTCGCGGGGTCCCACGCATTGGACACGTCACGATAGACCGACGCACCCTCCATCGCGCCTCGTTTAAATTTGAGGACGTCCCCATCGCCACTATTGCCGACCCATAGATTGTGATCGGCATCCACGAAAAGGTCGGCCGGGCGGTTGAGGCCGGCGGTTATTCTCCCGGCGAGCTTTCCGTCGCGACCAAATACGTCGATGAAGTTGCCGAGGTTGTCGGAAACGTACACGAGAGCTCCACGCAGTTTAGGTTCCGCCAACGGAGGCGTCGAAACGCGCTCGACATTGCGCTGAGCCGGATTTGAAAGCGGTGGAGCGGAGCCGATGGCGCTGCACCCAGCCAAAACGGCGCTTGTTACAAAAACACCTATCGGGCGCCGTAAGTGCGAAATGCTCATGGATCGTCTCCTTTCCTCAACTCATTTTTCGCCGGCTGCCGAGATAATCCGCCGGCGAGCCATTATTTACTGACGAGCGGCTCCGAAGCGATACCAAGCGGAGTCGTCGCGCCGCTGAGGGTCGAGAACGGCGAAGTTGCACCTTTCTTGTAACCAACCACATTGTCGTTCTCATTCGATTGGAAGAACATGTCGCTCGCAGTGAATCCGTTGAGCGTCGGGCCGAACATTTCGATTCCAGCCGTAATCGTCTCGAACGGACTCGTAGCACCATACTTATAGACCGTCACGTTCGAATTCGAGAAGTTCGAAATATAAATAATGTCATTGTTGCCGAACGACACGCCGATTGGTCCGTTCAAGCTCAGGAGGGTCTCGCTCTTCACGTGAGTAGAGCCTGCCGGAATCTCGAAGACGGTATTGTGCGTGTCGCTTGCCACCCAGACGTTGTCGCTTGCGTCGATTCCGACGCCGACTGGTTGGCCGTAGGGTGCGAAATTGATCGTCTCGTACGGCGTCGTCGAACCGGTCGCGTAACCGGTGATCGTGCCGTTGTTGAGGTTGCTGACGAAGACGTTCCCTTTCGAATCGACTCCAACGCCGTACGGTCCGCTGATTCCATTGCTGATCGTCAAACTCGGGGAGCTCTGTCCTTTGGGATAGACCGTGAGCGTGTTGTTCCCGGCGTTAGTTACGTAGAGCGTGCCGCTCTTATCAACCGCGACCTGGCTGGGCGCATCGACGCCTGTCGTGATCGAGCCGATCGGCGAGCCATTTACGGTGTTGGGGTTGTACATGAGCACGCCGCTCGAAGCGTCCGCGACGAACAGAATCGACTTCTTTCGCTTATGGTGTCTCCTCCTATCGGGCCAGCCCGCGGGAGCGTTCGGCTTCCGCGGAATGGCCGGCACGATGATCGGGCCGGCGACCGCCGGGCCCGGCAGCACGCGCATATTTTTGCCTAGGAGACTCGCGCTCGGCATCAACGCAGAACCTTGGCTCGGCGCTGATGAGTTGCTGGAGCATCCGGCCGCACATGCAACTACAGCGCCCGCAATGAGTGCGCGTCGTGAGAAAGTTTGCAACATGGATAATCTCCTTGGAGAAGGTTGGAGAGCGCGCTGCTTGGCCACCCTGACGCAGCAACCCCTGCCGGTTCTTGCCTCATGGGCACGAAAATGGCAGAAAGGCGCGCGGTTTGAACCGCGCGCCTTCTTAGTAACCGGAGAGACTGCGTTATTTCGTAACCAGTGGCTCCGAAGCGATGCCGAGCGGAGTCGTGATCGAGCCGATCGGCGATCCGTTCCCTGTGCGTTCGGTTGGAGCGGTTCCGAAGATGGGGTATAATGGTGACTCCCTCGGGAGGTCTGGAAATCATGGAAAAAAGCTTGCCCCACGAGCACGATAACGGAACCGTGCATACCCATGACGACGCCTATCCGGGCCACACTCACGAGCATTCACACCGCCACGTTCATCACGACGGCACGGTCCACGAGCACGCCCATACGCACGACGGCTCGGATCTCGACCACGGTCACGAGCACGATCGAGCCGGGCACGATGGCGCGACCTAAAGGTTCGGCAAAGCTGGGGCCGGTCAGATCGGTGCGATTGCCGCTCGACCTCGACCACTGGTTCGAGCAGCGGCTGCGCGACGAAGTCGATCGTCCGGCGAGCGATATACTCTTGGAAGCGCTGCACGGCGGCCTACGCCTGCAGAACGGTTACATGAACCGTCATCGCCAGACCTTGGCTGAGTTCGTAGCAGTGAGCGATCGAATCGGTTACGAGTCGTACGTCCGCGCGCTGACGGACTCGTTCGGGATTCCGTACGTCAAACATCTCGAGGCCTGGCTGCTCGCGGATGGCATCCTGCCGTTTGATAGTGCATTGAACGCCAGCGCAACGACGCAGACAACCGCGAATATTCCGACGATGGCAAATCCCAGCCAACCGGCCGGCGATCCGCGGCCGGCGATGCCAAGGAGCTCGACGGTGCCGACGTAGACCGCGACCAGGACCGAGACCGCGGTAATCGTCATATTGTAATAGAGTTTGCGCTCCGGGTTGAGAAACGCCCAGCCGTACGCGCCCAACATTAAGATGCCGTCGGTCGCGTCGATCAGCGACATGCCAGCCGCGAACAGCGCCGGAAATATCAGAATCGCCCATATCGGCAACCCTTTTCCCGCCTCGATCGCGGCGATGCCAAGCAGACCGACCTCGGTTGCGGTATCGAACCCGAGGCCAAAGAGGACGCCGATAAAGAACATATCGCGGCTTCGCGAGACGAGCCGCAGCAGGGGCTTGAATATGCGGCCGAGCAGTCCGCGACCCTCGAGCGACGCGTTCAGCGATCGCTCGGAGTACGTCTCACCGCTTCGCAAGGATCGAAACGCGCGCACGATGTCGAGCAGCACGAACGCGTTGATGCTTGCAATGAGAAAGAGAAAAACGGCTGAGACGCTCGTCCCGACGACGCCACCGAGCGCCTCGAGGTTCGGCAGGTGCTCACGAACGGCCGTGGCGCCAAGCACGATCGCGACGGTCAGTGCGACAACGACCGAAGAATGTCCCAGTGAAAAGAAGAACCCGACCGCGACCGGCTGCTTGCCGTCCTGCATTAACTTACGTGTGACATTGTCGATGGCCGAGATATGATCGGCGTCCACCGCGTGGCGCAAACCGAATGTGAACGCGAGCGTCGCCGTGCCTAAAAGGAGCGCATGCGGCGGTGCGAACACGAAAAAGGCCGAGCTCCAGGCGATCGCATTCGCGCCGAGCAGCAGACCGTACATTACGACAATTTTTTTCCGTGTGGAATGTGCCACGCGAGGGCCGTTCGACGCCACTAAACGGGTCACTGCCGCGTTTCTGTAGACAAATATGGACGACCTAGCGATGCGCCGCAAGGAGAAAGGCGCACCGGCAACGATTTTCACGACAGCGTGAAGTTCGTTGGCTGTTTTCTCCTGTTTTTCGTCGCCGCATTTTCGTCGCGCAGCGGCGGCGCGCTCGCATCACCACCGACCTGTGACGCGCGGCTCGTCCTGGCGCAGATGCGTACGGCGATGGGCGGCGCTGAATGGAACGAGATTGGCGAGCTTGCGGCGTCCGGATCGGCGACGGTCGCGGGGCTGCACGGCACGGCGCAGTTCGACGACGACCTGACCGGTGGACGATACGCGCGGCGATTCCGTATCGCGGTAATGGGACCCAGCGCCGAGATTTACGACGGCACGACCGTTTGGGCGCACGACATCTCGGGCGGCGTCCACCCGCACGACTCTCCGTACGCTCGGCGGGAAGCGGTGACGAACGCCTACCTCGCTCGCCGCGGTTACTTCGACCAGCGTTCCGGCGCGACGGTAACGTGCCTCGGAACGCAGGTCGAGGGGAATCGCTCGGAAACCGCGATTCGGGTGGAGCCGCGCGGCGGCATCGCGGCCGATCTCACGATCGACGCGCAGACGCATCTGCTCACGAGCGTCAGTCTGCGCGCGCCGCTCGAAAGATCCGTCGTGACCTACGCGGATTATCGCACGGTTGACGGTGTCGTGCTGCCGTTCTCGATCTCATCCGGTACGACAGCCGATCCTGCCGACGATTACGCGTTCGCGGTGAGCCGCTATGTACTTCGGCCACGTGCAGCGAGCGGCGACTTCGCGAGGCCGATCGCGTCTAAGGACGCGCGGATGCTCGGCGGCGCTACGTCGGCGACCGTGCCGATGACGCTCGAAGGACGCCAACTGATCGTCTGGGCATCGATCAACGGTCGTCCTTCGATGCCGTTCATTCTCGATACCGGAGGTCACGCGATCCTCACGAAGCTCGCCGCAGAAAGCTTGGGACTGTTGAGTAGCGGTGCCGGAAAAAGCGGCGGCTCGGGTGCCGGCACGATCTCGACGGCATACACGCGCGTGAAAAGCGTGCGCATCGGCGCAGCGGAGCTGCTCGATCAGCCGTTTCTGATCATTCCGTATCCATACTCATTCTACGAGCGCGGTAAGCGGACGCCGCTTGCGGGCATTATCGGCTTGGAGTTTTTCGAGCGTTACGCGACGCGGCTGGATTACGGCGATCGCACGGTGACGTTCACGCCGCTAGCCGCTTTTCACTATCGCGGCGGCGGAGCCGCGGTTTCATTTACGTTCGAGAGCGATCCCGACGAGCCGATGGTGAACGCAGCCGCCGACGGCCATCGTGGGCTTTTCGGTGTGGATACCGGGAACGCCGGCGACGTCATCCTGTTTGGCCATTTCCTTAAGCAAACGGGACTTGCCGCGCGTTACTCGGGCGGCGCTCGGGTTATCGGAAGCGGCACCGGCGGCAGCAACACCGGGCATCTGGAGACGTTGCGGCGCTTTACGATCGGCGATCGCGATCTGCACGATATAGAGGCCTACTTCACGCAGATGAAGAGCGGTGCGTTTGCGGCCTGGACGCAGGCCGGGAACATGGGCCTTAGCATCCTCTCCCGATTCATCCCGACTTTCGACTACGCCGCGCAGCGAGTCTATCTCGATCCCGAAAACCGCGAAACGCCGCTCCTGAAAAATCGCTCGGGGATCGCCTTTGAAAAGAATGAACCCGGTGCCTTCGACGTGCTCCTCGTCAAGCCGAACTCGGCCGCAGCCCAGGTTGGAATCGTTGCCGGGGACCGCATCGTTGCGGTGAACGGGAAAGACGCGTCGAACTATTCGCGCGCCGACCTCCTCGATATCGTCACGAAACCGGCCGGCACGAAGGTACGTCTGCGCGTGCTCCACGCCGGCGCCCCAAAGGACGTAAGCATCACCCTGCACTAGGCGAAGGCCTTCAATTCCGGCGAGCGAAGGGTCTCGGCGTGGACGAAAAACGCTTCCGGTTCGACTTGCTCGTTGCCCTCGGCGCTCTGCTGATCAGCGGTGTCGCCGCCGCTTCGTCGGCCTATCAAACGTACGTCATCCGCAAGCAGTTCAGCGCGACCGTCTGGCCCTATCTGACGTTCAATACGTCGAGCTCGAGCGACAAGTTCTTCGAGCTGGACGTCAACAATCCGGGCATCGGTCCCGCGCTCATTTTGGATTCAGCTGTAACTCGCGACGGAAAGGTCATCACTCAGCCGATGGGCCCGACCATCGAGCCGGCGCTTGGCGTCGCGATCGATCCCGAACGGGCCGAAGCGACCGCCGACGCCGCGAAATCGGGCACCCATGGCACGACGAACGTCACAATCACAACGATCGTCGCCGGCGACGTGGTGCCTGCGGGCTCGAAGCTTCAACTCGTGCGCGTTGAGGGTAAATTTATCGCGCGCCGCGTCATCGCCGACGTTCGGCACATTGACGTTACCCTCTGCTACTGCTCGCTGTTGGGAGACTGCTGGACAAAGCGACTCTGGGATTCGGCCGTCAAGCCCCGCCCCGTTGCCAGCTGCCCGCATGCGTAGCGCCTGCCTGCAAGCGCAACCCCAGGCTCCTTGAGCGCGTCTAAAAGCACCTATGGAACAGCGCAAACTCGGAACGCAGGGTCTTACGGTCTCCGCTCTCGGACTCGGCTGCATGGGAATGACGTTCGCCTACGGCACACCAGACGAATCCGAAGCCATTGCCACGATCCATCGGGCATTTGAGCTCGGCATCAACTTCCTCGACACGGCCGAAGTCTACGGACCGTACACGAACGAGGAGCTCGTTGGTCGCGCGCTGCGCGGCAGGCGCGCGGGAGTCGTCGTCGCGACGAAGTTCGGCTTTCGCTTCAGCAACGGGATCCGCGGTGTGGACGGGACGCCGCAGAATGTAAAGCGCGTCGCAAACGAGTCGCTCGCACGACTCGGCATTGACGTGATCGACCTCTACTATCAGCACCGCCGCGACCCGTCGGTGCCGATCGAAGAGACGGTCGGCGCAATGAAAGAGCTCATAGACGAGGGCAAGGTGCGCTTTTTGGGACTCTCGGAAGTCTCGGCCCACACGCTGCGGCGCGCGAATGCAGTGCATCCCATCAGCGCGTTACAGAGCGAATACTCGCTGTGGGAGCGCGGCGTTGAAGAGAAGATTCTGCCGGCCGCGCGCGAGCTCGGCATTGGTTTGGTACCCTACAGCCCGCTCGGACGCGGTTTTCTGACCGGCGCCGTTAACGTGGACGCGCTCGCAGAGAACGATTTTCGGCGCACGAATCCGCGCTTCTCAAAGGAGAGCGTTCGGCTTAACGCACAGATCGTCGAGCTCGTCCGCGAGGTAGCGGCCGAGTGCGCTGCGGCGCCGGCCCAAGTGGCACTGGCGTGGGTCCTCTCGCGCGGCAGCGACGTGGTGCCGATTCCCGGTACCAAACGCGTGCGCTACCTCGAGGAAAACGCCGGCGCGCTCGATCTCCGGCTGACCGAGCAACAGCTCGCGCGGCTCGACGGAATCGCTGCGCAGACCGCCGGCGAGCGCTACACGCCCGAAATGATGAAGCTGGTCGAGCGCTGACTACGGTCCGTAGGCAGCCGCCGGTGCCGGCGCGACGCCGGTAACGAGTGCACTGGCCGAGAGGCCCGCGGTGTAACTAAATTTGTATGTGTTTCCGGGATACGCATATACGTCGATCGATCCGTTATCCGCATCGCCGCAGTAGAGGTTCTTTTCCCGTTGGTTGAGCTTGCACCAGATTGACGAGCCCATCAGAGGCGAGGTCGTTGGTGTTGTCTGGTACGGCGGCGAAAAGACGTCAATGGTTTTCGCAAGCCAATCGGCAATGATCAGGTTGTTCTGGCCATCGAACGTCGGGGCGCCGGGTAGGCCAAGGCTCACCCCGGAGAGCTGCGAGCCGGGCATTTTACCCTTCGGGAACTCGATGACATTGCCAACGTTGGACTTGGTGAGGTTTGAGACGAAGACGTTCCCTTTACGATCGGTGCCAACGCCAAAAAGAACGGCGAACGACGGATCGCTTAACGTCCCGAGCTGCTTCCCGCTGGTGCTGTTGTAGACTTCGACCGTAGGCGCTCCGCTTAGGTTGTTGAGGTTCAGAATAAAGACGCGATTCTTGCCGGCGAATCCGACGTCGGCCGGCTCGCCGGTCGGATCTTGGATCGTCAACTTCGCGCTGCCGCAATTCGGTGCGTATTCGGTCGTTGTATTGGCGCGCCCATCGGGCACCCACAGATTTCCGTAGCGATCGATCGCGATACCGTTCGTGGACGAGGCGGGTTGGCAAATCGCGGGCGGCTTATCCGTTTTATCGTTAAGGGGAAACCATAGGACGCCCGAGCCGCCGAACTGAGCAACCGCAATGTGGTCGCCTCGACTCGCGTCACCCTCGACCGGCGGCAGCTTCATCCAGCTTGCCCGCGTGGTATTCGGTTTGAACCCCGCGGGAAGCACGGAACGCGCGCCGTTGTTTGCGATCATCGGCTCGTAGCGCCCGAATGGCTGGCGCTGCGGGAGCGCTTGAGTCGTCGCGCCCGAGCCGGCTGTTGGTTGATAACCGGAGCAAGCTGCGAGTAAAACGATGCTGACTCCCGCGCCGAGCGCGGTTGCGGTGAATACTGGGGGACGCATAGTTGCTTTAAGTCTCCTGAAAGGCGAAGGTGGCCGAACGGTTTTTCATCTCGTTTAACGTAGGACGCGTCCCTTCCAGCCGGACAAGTCTCATCTTAGTCCCGCACTTGGGCGGGTCGGCTGGTCTCTCTATGGAAGGGCGCGTGAACGATGCGGAAACACGAGACTCGCTTGCGGGCGGCGATAACGCTCCTGCGCAACGTTCGCAACCGCCGCGCCCTGGCGCGACACCCGCTCGTCGAAGAGGCTTCGCGACAGCGTACTGCACTTGCCGACCAGCTGCCGGGTATCGTCGCGTCCCTCTTGGACGAGTTCAGCTTGGAATCAGAGCAGCAGCGGCGCCGGTTTTCCGTACTGCGTAGAAGCGACATCGAACGTGAAAAGCACGCCGCCATCGCTAGAGACATGAGTTTGTCGCGCAGCCAGTTCTATCGCGACCTGCGCGAGGCGCGCGAACGGTTTGCGGAAGGGTTGGAAAATTATTTTTCGCTCCGAACGAACGACGAACGAGGTCTGGGTGGGCCCCTTCCGCATGGAACTCGCTTTGTCGCGATCGACGCGCTGCGCGACGGTGGACAGTTCGAGCGCGCCCACGCCGCGGCCGGCGCTCTCGCGCGCGACAGCGATGACGCCTCGCAGGCCATTCGAGCCCTCTGCATACGCGCCGAAGTGGAGATTCAGCTCGGCATGTTCGCCAAAGTGCAGAATACGACGGCAGGGGCACGGGCTTTGCTTGCCGACGTTACCGACGACGGGCTCAGGCAGATGCTCGAAGCGAACTGCGATCTTGTAGACTTCGAAGCGGCGCACTGCCAAGGAGCGCCGGCCGCCGCGTCGGCTCGCGGGATCTTGATCGAATGTCTGCGCCGTGATTACGCGTGCGACCGTAGATACGCGGAAACGCTGGTAAAGGCTCTCGTCGCTGAGGCTTCGATCCAGTTCGAGCGCGACGACGGGACGCGTGCATTGGCAACGATTGACGAAGCGGCGGCGATTGTTGCTCCTATGCGGTTCGCGGGTACGCGTTTAGCCGTCGAGGTCGCGATTCGCGCTTCCGGCATCCGGGCGGTCCGGGCCGATCAA
Source organism: Vulcanimicrobiota bacterium (assembly GCA_963748875.1). GTDB lineage: Bacteria > Vulcanimicrobiota > Vulcanimicrobiia > Vulcanimicrobiales > Vulcanimicrobiaceae > Cybelea. Next base: position 1,422,079 of record CAVVKC010000001.1, on the reverse strand, counting down.
GTCTCAATCGCCTTAAGTGAAATGAGCAGACTCGTCGAGACGAGCAGCCGCACCGGCGACGTACGGAGTCTACGGGTCGGAATGCAAATGATGGCAGCACACCTCTTGACGTTGGGCCGCTTGGAAGAGGCGAAGCGATTCGCATTGGAGGCATGGGCCCTGATCGACTTATTCGGAAGCGCTCTCGACCGCGTGATCGTGCTTTCGAACCTTGCTCGCATTGATATCCATCGGCGAGATGGCAAGGAGGCCCTGCGATGGATAAGCCTAGCGCGCGGAGTGCCCTGCGATGCCTTTTCGATTACACAGGCGCTGGCGATCTCGGAAGCTGAGGCCCTGGTCCTGATTGGGCAGGCGGATCGTGCGGCTGGGATGGCGCACGCGTTGAGCGATCGCGTCGGCAACTGGCCGCGTCTGCTGGGACGCGCGAAGCTCGCTGAAGCGACCGCCCTTTCCACGCTCAAACGCCAACACGAGGCACGCGAATGCAGCGAGGAGGCTGTCGAGTTTTCACGCGGCACCGCCGGCCCACTGCTGCATCTGCGAGCGCTCGACCTGAATCTCAAGCTCGGCGGGAGTTCCGCGTCGCGAACCGCCCTGCGCGACTTGAAAGCCGCGCTTAACGCGTAGTCCGCTGGTCGTTCTAGCGAAAGGTCGGCCACGCGCGTTCGTCGTAATCCGTAAATTCCCCAGGCAATCCATTGAAAGGTTAATGAGTTGAATTTTTCACGACTAGCTTCGATCGCGGTTCTATCCGCTGCGTTATCGGCGTGTTCCAGTTCCGCGCAACCGTTTCAGCCGTCCGGAACCGCGGCGAGCCCTGCTGGTAAGACGGCCGGCTCTGTGGATTCCTGGCACCGTTCGCTCGCGCAAGACCGATTACCGGGTGCCGGCTGCTTTAAGGCGACGTATCCAGCCGCGGAATGGAGTCGCATCGCTTGCGCCACGCCGCCGCAAATTTGGTTCCCTGTTCCACCGTCGCGCCTCCCAAGGTTGGGACAGGCTGTCGGTGACGGCCTCGACTTTACGGCCGACACGAGCCCAAATCTCATCTCCACCGCGATCGGCGCGTTTCCGAAAGTCCGAGGCGTAAAAAGCGTGCAAAGCGAAGGCGGCTCCGGCAACGGTCTAAACGACTATACGATCCAGCTGAACTCGTACTTCTTCCAGAGTTCCGCCTGTGGCAGTATTAAAAATTGTGTCGGCTGGGAGCAGTTCGTCTTCGCAAATCCGACGGGCACGGGTCAAGCATCGCTGTTCATTCAGGATTGGCTGGTTGCGACCGTACAATCCGGCTTGACCGGCTGCCCGCCGGGCAAAGGTTGGCAGTTCGTTGGCATTGGATGCGTGCAGAATAGCCCATTTGGAGTTAACATTCCCAACGTCTCCATCACGGATCTGAAGCAACTGATCGAAACCGGCACTGCGTCCACAAGCGGTGATAGCATTTTCCTTTCAGTGGGTGGCACGGAGTACGGCATGAAGAACGTTCAGGGCGACGGTATCGTCGATCTCGCTCCGAACTGGAAGGGCGCCGAGTTCAACGTTATCGGTGGTGGCGGCGGCTCTAGAGCGGACTTCAATGCGGGGTCGAAGATCACCGTGAACCTGCAGACCGACACCGGCTTGAGGAGAAAACCGACGTGTCCAGCCGACAGCGGAACGACCGGCGAATCGAACAACCTCTTCTTCGTGAACGCGCCCCTAAAGCCGGCGAAGCGACAGTTTCCCTCCATTGATTTCACCATGAGCAGCACCAACAGCGGCAACGCGTCGTGCGACACAGTCAGAGGCACCTAGTCGAGAAACGTCGTCCGCAAACCCGACCTGACCGATATGGATAAATCGTCGCCCACTTCGCCAGGATTTGTCGGCAAACGACACCGCGATAGCGGTACTCTCCCGCCGGGCCAATACGTCACGGACGACTTTCCCGTCTTGTCCGCTGGGCCTACGCCGCAAATTTCACTGAGTTCCTGGGAATTTTCGATCGCCAACGAAACCGGAGTGATGCGAACGTGGACCTGGTCGCAATTTCGGGCGCTACCCACCGACCAGATCACTACAGACATTCATTGCGTGACGCGCTGGTCGAAGCTCGGCACGCATTGGGAAGGTGTTTCGATCGACACGCTGCTGAGCGGTGTTCAAACCTCTGCAGGCTTCGCCATGGCGCACTCCTACGGCGGTTATAGCACCAACCTCCCCCTCCCGGACTTGCAAGGCGGCAAAGCTTGGATTGCATTTCGCTTCGGAGGCAAGGACCTCGAGCCCCAGCACGGCGGACCGGCGCGGCTGCTCGTTCCGCATCTGTACTTTTGGAAGAGCGCGAAATGGGTCCACGGACTTACTCTTATGCCACAGGACGAGCCCGGGTTTTGGGAGGAACGCGGTTACAACATCTACGGAGATCCATGGCGGGAACAGCGGTACACGGGCGACTAAGCTGGTACGTCGCAACGGTCGTCGAGCGGCGGAGGGAAACGGAAACAGCGAGCACGCTGGTGCTCGATGTCCCAGACTGGCCGGGTCACGACGCGGGTCAGCACGTTGACGTGCGTCTGCGAGCAGCCGACGGTTATACCGCCGTGCGATCCTACTCGATCGCGAGCGCTCCGAACGGCGAACGGCTGGAACTGACGATTGAGCTGATGTCCGACGGCGAAGTTTCGCCTTATCTCGTACAAACAATCGCTCCCGGCAATCCGCTGGAAATTCTTGGCCCGATTGGCGGATGGTTCATCTGGAAACCGGAGCAGCCCGAGCCGGTGCAGCTCATCGCCGGCGGATCGGGGATCGTACCGCTCATGGCGATGATTCGTACTCGCGGGCATGCAGCCGCTCGCGCACCGTTCCACCTCATCTATTCTGTTCGCGCACCGGAGACGATCTACTATGCGGACGAATTGCGTCAGCTCGATTCCGATAAGGGTGGAGTTACCGTGACGTTTGCCTATACGAGAATGGCTCCGGCAGATTGGCCGTCGAAACCACAACGTATTGACGCGGCGCTCGTTTCCGCCAACGCGTTCGCTCCGTCTCGAAATCCAATCGCGTACGTCTGCGGACCAACCGCATTCGTCGAAGCGGCCGCGGAATTGCTCACGCAGACGGGCTACGACGCGTCACGCATCAAGACCGAACGGTTTGGGCCAACGGGCACTCAATAAGAATGCTAGCAACCACAGAACACGGAAGATGGCGCCGATTGATCTAGAAGCTCATTCCCTGTACGGCCTGACGGTCGAAAGCCAAGACTCATCGCTGGGGCGCTGGACCGTGGCGCGATGGACGCCTCCTACGGATTCGCCCCTGCGCGGCACCGTTGAGCGCATTTGGTATTTCGACGGCCACCTAACCCGTCCAAAGGAGCGCGTATTTCCGGATGGGACGGCGGAATTGATCGTGATGCTCGACGAGCCTCACCGTGATGGAAGCGACCCGGCGCTTACAGCCTTTCCGGCCGTATGCATCAATGGATGCCGAACGGAACCGTCAGTCGTCGTGAGTCCCAGGGCGCTGCCGTGTGCTCGGCATTAGCTTTGCGCCGGCTGGAGCGTGCGCGCTGTTGCATTCCAATATGGAGCATCTCGTCGACATAACGGTCGATCTCCGCGACGTAATCGGGCGAGCCGCAGCGGAATTTGGAGAACGCTGCGCGACCGCGGCGCAGGTCTCATTGGCAAACGAACGGCGGAATGCGGCCTCTGTCGTTTTCGCTGCGCTGGATTGGCTGCTGCCGCTCACGCCCGTCGCCCGCGACGCCTTGGTGCAATGGACGTCAGCCACGATTCGCGAGGCGCGAGGCGCGGTGTCGCTCGACCGGCTCGGCGCTCGGCTGGGAGTATCGCGGCCCGAATTTGCGCGGCGCTTTCGCGAGCGCACGGGACTAACGCCCAAACGCTTTGCACGGATCGTTCGTTTCCATAACGCCCTGTCGCTCCTCCATCGCAGCGAGAAAATCGCTGCCGTGGCGGCCGAGCTCGCCTATTACGATCAGGCGCACATGTACCGAGATTTTGCGGAGTTCGCGCGGCTCACGCCGGGTGAATTCGTATCGGCCACCCGGTATCCCGAGTCGCCCAATCTGGCCGAACCCTGAACAATTTTCCAAGACGCGGCTGCTGCGATATCCTATGCTATGTGCCATGAGTACGACAAGAGAGAGGACTACAGTGCAAACCATTTATCCGAGCGTTCGATACAATGACGGAAAGGCCGCAATCGCTTGGCTCAAATCGGTCTTGGGTTTCGAAGAGAGAGAGGTCTATGCCGGCGATGGCGACACCATCGCTCACGCGCAGCTGCAACTGGCCGGCAACTTGATCATGCTGGGCAGCGTTAAGAACGATCCGTACGGTACGAATCCGAAGAACCTGGGAGGCGTGACCGAGGGAATCTATATCGCGCTCGACAGCGACGCCGATATTGACACCAGCTACGCCCGCGCCAAAGCCGCAGGCGCTGAAATCATTCGCGAGCTCGAAGACACGGAGTACGGTTCGCACGAATTCGGCGTGCGCGATCCGGAAGGGCACATCTGGAGTTTCGGCACCTATCGGCCTCAGGCGCTTCAAACGTTTTCGGCCCAAAGCGTATCGTGAACGAGCTCCAAGGACAAACCGTCGTCGTTATCGGCGGCACTTCCGGCATTGGGCTCGAAACGGGCCGCAAAGCGCGTGCGGCCGGTGCAGATCTGGTGCTCGTTGCGCGCACGCAAGAACGACTCGAAAGTGTCGCGCGGGAACTGCAGGCACGTCAAACGGCCGTCTTCGACGTGGGCGACTTAGGCCGGCTTGAGCAGTTTTTCAAAGACTTGCCGAGCCCCGTCGATCACGTCATGCTAACAGCCGGCGGTCCGGTCTACATGCCGTTGTCCTCGATGAATCTGGACGACGCACGACGGCATTTCGATCAGCGTCTGTCGGTAACGCTCGGCACGGCGCTGTTTTCGCGGGGAAAAATCCGCCCCGGAGGATCGCTGCTCTTCATCGGTGGGACCGGCGCCCGCCGGCCCGGCGTCGGACTCGCAATTGCCACGACTCTTACCGCTGCTCTTCCGGCGCTCGCCGCAAATCTCGCCGTCGAGCTCGCCCCTACGCGCGTCAACGTCATCGCACCCGGGTTCGTCGACACGCCGCTCTCAGCGGCGCTTCTTGGCGATCAAATCGATGCTAGGCGCGAACAACTGCGTGAATCGTTGCCGATCAAGCGCGTTGTCGAGCCTGCTGACGTCGCCGCGCTGGCCGTGCAATTGATGAGTAACGACGCGATTACGGGCGCAACATTCGACATCGACGGCGGCCAGCAACTCGTCGGGAAGTCATTATGAGAAGCTGGGTTCTAGCCAGCGCCGCCGTCGTGGGTTCGGGCGATTTGCTCAATCTCCCCGAGCGAGATCGCTGACAGGTCCACGTCTTGCGTCGCAACGACGCGATTGGCGATTTCCTTGTGCCGTTCTTTAAGATACTCCAGCAGGTATCGCATGGCGCTGCTCTTTCCCGTCGCGTCGCCGAGGAGGAGGATCGAGGGCGCGTTGCCTAGCCGTTGCGCAACGCGCTCGTAGAACTCGCTTGCTTCGGGGACGCGCTGGCCCTTATAGTCAGCTTCCTTACGGTGTTCTAGGTGTCGTTGGAACCCGTGCGGGTCTAGGGGCTCGAGATGCTCGCTTTCCGTGAGGCGGCCTCCCGACGCGGGCTCGAAGAATCGCGCGCTGCGGTGATCGATCAGAACGACTTTCATTTGGGACAACTTCACCGCATCCATTGAGCGATCCCCGGCTTAAACAACGCGGCCATTATCGCGGGCTTCCATGCACGACGACGAGGTATCGGTGGCGCAAAGTATTTTTACGAGCTTCCGGCGGCTTGTAAAATCAGCGCGGTGACTTCTGGCGCGTGGCTAACCAGAGACAGGTGACCGGAGTCGAGCTCGATGGTCGTAGCCTTCATGCGAGCCGCCATGAAGCGCTCTAAGTCTGGATTGATCGTCCGATCTTGCTTCGACACAGCGTACCAGGAAGGTTTGACCCGCCAGGCCGCGACCGTCGTCCTGGCGGTGGCAGAGAGCGTGACGACACTCGGCGCTTGAACGGCATAGAGCTCGTGCGCTTTCACGGGATCGACACCGTTTGCGAAATCGTTTAGGAACGCATCCTCGTTCAACCGCGAAAAGCCGTCGGACGTAACGAGGCCGGCGCTCGCCGGCGGAGTCGCGAATCGTTTCGCGAGCGCCGCGTAGTCTTCATCCGCGTCGGGCGCGCGAGCGGCGATGTAGACGAGGGCCGTTACGTTCGGTGCCACGCCGGCCTCAGTTGCTACCATACCTCCGTACGAATGAGCCACGAGCACCGTTGGGGCACCCTGCAAGGCGAGGGCCCGCCGCGTGGCCGCGACGTCGTCGGCGAACGACGTCAGCGAATTTTGAACCGACGTCACGTTCATCCCGACAGCCTGAAGGCGCACGATGCATTCCGACCAGCTAGATCCGTCGGCGTAGAGGCCGTGAACCAACACAACGTTGCGAACGCCGGCGGCGGCTCGAGCTTTTCCGGTGAGCAACGAACCCGCAACCCCGGCGGCAAGGGACATCGAAAAGGTGCGCCGATCCATAATCTCTCCTCACGAGCTCGCCCGACGTTGCGTTAACCTTTAAACGGTTTGCTAACCGAGTCGCCGGTGAACTGCTCGGCAGTCTTTCCCGTTTTGGGATCGACGGTGTAGAGCAAGTCGGCAATCTCGTCGGCGTGATCTTCTTCATCCTTCAAGATCCCCTCGAACATGCGCCGGCTCACCGGATCTTCTTTGCCGAAAAACTTGACGATGTCGCCATAGATTTTTATGACCACGCGCTCGGCGAGCAGATCCTCCCGGAGCAGATCCGCCAGCGTGTGGCCGCTCTCGAAGGATGAAAAGGCCCGTTTGGTGATGCCGTTGGGATCGAGGTTTGGCACACCACCGAGTTGCTTGATCCGATCGGCGATCAGCTCCAGATGCTTCTCTTCATCCTGCCAGTGTTCTTTGAAGAGCCCCTGCAACTGCTCCTGATGTATCGAAGTGGTCATGTAATAGTGCTGCTTATAGCGAAGCACGCAAATGATCTCCGAAGCCAGCGCTGCGTTGAGCACTTCATAGACTTTGTCGAGCGGCAGCGTGTAGTACGGCGTGACCGGGCCGTTCTCCATCGCCTCGCGTACCTTCGCCTGAATTTCCTTTACGTGGGATAGAATCGACATATACGCCTCACTCTCGAACTAATGACGGTTACTTTGATACCGCGGTTTCGATGCGTCTTGGCGACTCCATTCAAGCAGTCACGCCATTTCCGACTCCAGCCTCCGCTTTCGGCTGGTCAGGAGCATGAAGTCGCCGGCACCGGGTAAAATCTAGGTCACCGTCGCTGGTCGACGCGCTGATGGTGGTCGACAAGCTGGAGTACACTAAGGAGGCTCAGATGACGTCATTACGCGGACTCGCGAGCGCCTCGGCTATGCTTGTGCTCCCCGCGTGTTCGGGCGGCAACCGCGCCAACAAGGCAGCGTCGGACTCGGCCGCGCTGCTCGCAGCGGCCTCAAACGACGCAAACTGGATAATCCCCGGGAAAACGTACGCCGGAAATCGGCTAACCGGTCTGGACGAGATCACGCCTGTCAAGCCGACGGGGCAGACGTATCCGGCACACTAGCATCGTAGACCAAACGCTATTCATACGATTGCAACTCCAGCAGGTTGCCGTCCGGGTCGAACACATGGAAAGAATGCGCCGTATCGCCTTGGGCGCCAAAGTTGCCCGTCATCTCACGTACGATCGCTATGTTACGCTCTTTGAGAAACTCGGCTATTTCCAGCGGCGCGTTCCCGAGCGCGAACGCGATGTGATTGAGATTTCGATTCGGAGGCGTGGGATCGCGGTGTCCGGGGTCCAGGAAATCGAGGATGGTTCCGGCATCGATCCTCACCGACGGAAAAGGCACGCGTCCCGAGCGGAACTCGTCCGTTCGTTCGGGGTGAAGTCCGAGAATGCCGGCGTAGAACGCAACGCTCCGTTCAGCGTCCGCAACGTTAAGAACGATGTGGTCGAGTGATTGTATCTTGATGTTAATCATCTTGATATCAAGATACCAGGGAGGAACGCGGCTGTCAAGTGTCTTAACGTCGAGATATGCAGGACCGGATCGATCGAATACTGGCGCAATGGAAGCGCGAACGGCCGGATCTCAATACGAGAGCCATGGGGTTGGTCGGCCGAATCCAGCGGGCTGCGGCTGCGCTTCGCCCTCGCTTAGACGACACGCACGGACTCTCCGGACTTCAGGGGGAGTCGTTCGACGTCTTGGCTTCTCTCCGGCGCTCGGGCCGACCGTATCAGCTGTCACCGACGCAACTATATCGAGAAATGATGCTGACATCAGGGGCGATGACCAATCGCATCGATCGCTTGGAAAACGCCGGCCTGGTGTCGCGACGGCCCGACCCGCAGGACCGTCGCGGCACGCTCGTCCGGCTTACGGCAAAGGGAAAAGCGCTTGTTGACGCGGCAACCAGCGGACACGTCGCCAACGAGGAGCGGCTGCTTGCCGTCTTGAGCGAGCGAGAGCAACTACAACTCGCCGATCTGCTGCGCAAGCTATTACTCTCTTTGGGAGATGCCGACGACTGATCGCCGAGTCCACCATTTTCGAAAAGCGACGAGGGCCCATAGCGCTTCCACGACTCCGAACGGCCAAGTGCCCGCGAGCCACCCGTACGCCGACGCGGCAAGACACGCGAACGCAAACGCCAGCGTGTACCCACGGTGGCGCGATTCCAGAGCGTAGCAGATCATCATCACGCTAACGGCCGTCGCACCGAACAGAGTCAGATTCATTGCTCCCCTCTCGCTCGTGAGAAAGGTTGTATTGACATCCATCGATTCCTCGAGTAGCATCGAAATATGTCAATGCAAAGGTGCTGCGCGCCGGTTAAAGTGCCCGACCTAGACCTCGAAACCGAGGCAGCGCTCTTCAAGGCTGTCGGCGACCCTCATCGCCTGACGATCCTCGCCACGCTTGCCCGCGTCGGCACCGAAGTGTGCGTCTGCGATTTTACTGACGGTTTGCCGCTCAATCAACCAACCGTTTCGCATCACCTCCGCATCCTACGCGAAGCGGAACTCGTCACATGCGAACGCCGTGGCACATGGGTCTATTACCGCCTTGCGCCGGACGCGTACGAGCGGCTCGGCGATGCGCTCACCTCCGTCTTCCGACAGAAAGCGCTTGCATGAAGACGCACCTTAATCTCGCTACCACCGATCTCGCCAAGAGCGTGGAGTTCTACTCGACCTTGCTGGACGCGAAACCAACGAAGCTTCGCGGCGACTACGCGTTGTTCATCACCGATCAGCCCGGGCTGGAGCTCGCCCTCGACCTAACCGATAGGGTTTCACCGACCCGAGATGCGCATTTCGGCGTATTCGTCGAGAGCGCGGAGGACGTGGAACGAGCGATCGCGCGACTCGAGCGAGCCAGTCTCGCCTCCTCCATCGAGCGCGAAGAAACGTGCTGCTACGCCAGGCAAACCAAAGTATGGGCAATCGATCCGGAGGGTCGTCGTTGGGAAATCTACACAGTCCACGATGAATCGGAAGAGCGCGATGGCGCCGATACGACATGCTGCTCGGTGGACGACGGAATGCGATCGTGCGGCGTCTCCGGATGACGTTGCTCAGGCGAAGCGTAGCCGAAGCGTTGGGCTCGGCGTTCCTGCTCGCCGGCGTTGTCGGCTCCGGGATCATGGCGCAGCGGCTCGCGGGTGGCAATCTTGCCATCGCTTTGCTCGCCAATACGCTTGCGACCGGCGGAGTCCTCATGTGCCTCATCGCCGCGCTTGGCCCGATCTCCGGCGGGCATTTCAACCCAGCGGTGTCGCTCGCTGACGCGATGCGCGGTGGCCTGCCGTGGAACGAGGTGCCGGTATATGTTGGCGCGCAGCTAGCCGGCGCGATTGCCGGAGTCGCGGCGGCGAATGCGATGTTCGGCCTTCCAATCTTCTTTGTGTCGCATCATGCTCGCGTCGGTCCGGCTCAGTGGTTCGCCGAATTCGTCGCGACGTTCGGCTTGCTCCTCGTGATTTGGGGATGCGTCCGTTTCCGTTCGGCCCTTACTCCGTTCGCCGTCGCGAGCTATATCGTCGCCGCGTACTGGTTTACGTCGTCAACCTCGTTCGCCAATCCGGCGGTAACGATCGCGCGTTCGCTCTCGGACACGTTCGCGGGCATTCGCCCACAGGATACTCCCGAATTCATTCTGGCTCAGCTGCTGGGGGCCGTCTGCGCGACCCTAGCCTTCGAATGGATTGCGCCGCTCGAACGGCGCGATGCCGAAGCGGTTCTTGTTCGCCATGGGGGAGGGTCGGATGCCGTCGCATAAGCCGAGCGTCCTGTTTGTCTGCGTTCGTAACGCAGCGCGCAGCCAAATGGCGGAGGCATTTCTCAAAAGCATCTGCCCCAGCGAGTTTGAGGCCGCCAGCGCGGGACTCGAACCCGGCGAACTAGACCCGCTGGCCGTCGAGGTTATGCACGAGGTCGGCATTGACATCTCGCGCAACCAAACCAAGAGCGTGTTCGAACTGTTTAAGACCGGCAAGCTCTTCGCGTATGTCGTGACGGTCTGTGACGAGACCAGCGCCGAGCGCTGCCCGATCTTTCCCGGCGTAACGAAGCGCCTCCACTGGAGCTTCGCCGACCCGGCTGCTCTTCGAGGCTCGCGAGACGAGCGACTCGCGCAGGCGCGAATCATTCGCGATCAGATACGCGACCGGGTAACGGCGTGGTGCTCAGAAGCTCGCCACAAACCAACAATCCACGCTTAACGCAGCCGCCTTACCTCAGCGACCAGAAAGCCTCGCGAAGCGCAGCAGCCGCATGTTCCTTTATGGGTGTGCCGTGCGCCACGATGCATCGCTCAGGATTTTGGTCGAGGATCCACCGAGCGGCGATTCTCAGTGCGGGTCGCTTTATAATACCGAACCACCGGAGGATCGGGAATATTTTGAGACCGCCGTTCAATCCGAAAAACCGGTACCCCAGCTTCGTGAATGGCGGCGAGTCCGGCGCGGCAGACGCGTTCATCAGCAGATCCGCGACGATTAACGTTTGAGAGGGGCGGTGGTAGAATAGCGACTCATTGAACGTCAACAGCCCCGAGAGAGTCAGATGCGGCATCTCGTCAAGCCACGGCGGACGCGCAGTCGCATCAAGAACGCGGTCAATGAGCGACGGATGCTGCCGCCGTAACAGCGCCGGAGCCCAAAACGTCGCATTCGGGTAGAGTCTCCGGTATTGCGCGAGATAGAGATCGTGAAACCAGTTTGGCGCAACAATGTCCGAGACGTCTCCGGTTCTGGCGATGCTTGCAATCAGACCGTCGGACGGCTGACAAGGCGAGTGCAGGAGCAAGCCACCGCTTTCGAGCCGGATCGCCGTCATGACGTGCGGAAACCATGTCCCCGCGAAGCGCACAGGCGTACTCGCGGTCCAGAGCGATGGCGCGAAGGGCGTCAGGTTCAGACGTCGCCTACCGTCCGTTTAGGGCGGCGTTTACTTCGCATGTAAGGAGTCGGGGGGTCGAGTCCCCCCATCTCCACCATCGGAAACGCCTTACTCTGTAAAGAGCTTTGGCGTTTTTGTTTCCGCAGCAATGCGAAGCGACGAGCCGCATTTACGACAATCGTACGACCATTGAGTTCGAGCGCGGCGAAGGTCTGAATGCCCCAAACTGCCCGCGATCGCGAGCGGATCTTCTCCCGCCTCGATAAGCAGAGAGTTGGCGGTATGGCGAAGACTGTGGAACGTGACGTCAGGCAGTTCCGCCTGCCGAAGCAGCGGTTTAAAAACGCGTAGGCCTCGATCGATTCGCGGATGGCGAGCCGATCCGCGGCTTCGCCGGGCGAGATACTGACGTGTTCGCTCACGCTGGCTTAACGACAGCCCGCGTCTCTCCGCGAGATCGATAAAGCTCCCAATATTTGCCAGCGATGACCGCGGGGTTGATGGCGTTGCCGCTGCCCGTCGGCGTACCTTTAATAGTGCCGTCGACCATGATCTGGCCCACGTAAACCCCATCCCCCTTTAGTCGCTGCGCAAGGAGCCCGACCAGCTTGTTTTTTGCCGCATTCGCAAGCGCAACGCCCATTGCGTGGAAGTTGGTGGCGGACTCGTCTGCCTCAGGCGACACTTCGCCGAACGCGCCGTTCGCTACGAGTATGGCTCCGCCGCCGCTTTTCTTGAGATCGGAAAGCGCTTCGCTAGTAGCGGCCAGAAGGCCAAATATTGCTACGTCGAACACGCGGTGCAGTGAGGCAGGATCGGCCGCGAGCAGATCTCCCGCTTCCTCGCCTCCGTATGCGTTCCATTGCATCACCGTGATCGGCCCAAGTTGGGAATGTACAGCCCGGATCGCCGAGCGAATCGACGCGGGGTCCGAGGCATCGCCCGGAAACCCGAGCGCAGTGACACCCCGTGCCTTAAGGGCGGAAACTCCCGCGGCGAGCCGCTCTTCGTTGCGCCCAATGAGGGCCACGGAGAAACCCTCTTTGCCGAATTTCTCGGCTACGGAGGCTGCAGTGCCTGGGCCGTACCCCACGATCACAATAGTTTTTGGCATATCTCTCCCTCCTTGATGGGAACAGCTTAATGGTTAATGGTTATATGAAAAGGAAATGCTTACGCCGGATAGGCGCATCGGTCCCTGCTCGTTTTAGGAGAGTCCTTCCCGCATTACGGGGGCCGGACGATTCGCCTATGACGACTCGCCTATAGCGAAGTATTTTTCGGAGAGCCTGCCGGGCCAAGCGTTCGACCGGACGTTGCCCAATACGCGCGCGTACTACGCGATTACCGTACGAAAAGGAAACCACGACCTGCGTGATCGGCTAAATCGTGTACTCGACGTGATGATTCGCGACGACACTCTTGATCGCTTTAAGGCAGCCTGGATCGAATTGACCTCCTACGCGACCTCGCGTTCCCGTTTTCCTTGAAGCGATTTCGCTTTTCCCGAATGAAGAGCAACCATCGCGATGACGGCGCCGCCGATGAGGCAAATCGTACAGATTGCGAAAGCAAGTTGGTAACCTGCGACGAGTGCTGCGGGCATTGAGTTGACCTTTGTCAGGATGTAGTTTGTCCGAGATGCTGCAATTGCCGTAACTATGGCAAGACCGAGTGCGCCACCCACCTCCGCCGTCGTATTGACGAGGCCTGAAATCAAGCCCGAATCTTTTGGCGTTGCACTCGACATCGCGAACTCCAAGATGCATGGGAACGCCACTCCGAGACCGGCGCCCACCAGCGTCATTCCCGGGAAGATTACGCTCACATAGGGTGCATGCAACGGTGCCAGGGCGAAAATCGCGAGGCCGGCCGCCGAAACGATTAGACCTGCAACGAGTGGGAGCTTCGGCCCAAGACGCTGCATCAGCCATGCTGACGGTCCCACGGAGAGTATCCCGATCGCGAGCGTTAGCGGAAGAAACGCCAGCCCCGTTTCGATCGCGTCGTAGTGCATCTCGCCGCGCAGATAAAGCGCATATAGGAAAAAAAATGGGTATAAACCGGTTACGATAACGATCTGTAACGCGTTGCTCCACGTGACGTTCGGTTTTCGAAAAACGCTGGCGGGCAGCAACGGTTTTTCGAGGCCGCTCTCTCGAACGACAAAGGCTGCTAGAAGCGCCATGCTTAGGCTCGCTGCGATAACCATTCGCAACGATATACCGGTTTGCGGAAATTCAACGACGGCATAGACCGCGAGCATGAGAGCTGTCGTCAGGAGCGCCGCGCCGGTACTGTCGGCGCCCTCGCGTAAGCCTATACCAGGTGAATCCGAAATGATTCGCCGCGCGGACGCGTAGGCCACGATGCCGATCGGAATGTTCACCGCGAAGATCCAGTGCCAGTTCAGCGCCTGAGTAATGCCGCCCCCTACGAGCAACCCTACCGATCCGCCAGCGGACGCCGTGAAGCTGAACACGGAGAGTGCTTTAGCCCGCTCGTTTGCATCGATAAACGTCGTGTAGATCATCGCGAGTATCACGGCAGCCGCCATCGCTCCACCCAACCCTTGGACAAACCGCGCGGCGATCAACACCCATTGAGAGCCGGCCAAGCTGCACAGCAGCGATGCCAGCGTAAAAACGAGGAGGCCGGTCATGAACACTCGTTTGGTACCGATCAAATCGCCTAGTCGGCCGGCAAGTAACAGCGTTCCGCCGAAAGCGATCAAATACGCGTTGACCGGCCAGGCAAGGTTGGCAGTGCTAAAGCCAAGATCACGTTGAATCGACGGGAGCGCGACGGTGACGACTGTGCTGTCGAGCACGATCATCAACATTCCCGTACAGAGTATGATGAGGGCTTTCCAGCGCTTATCCAATTGAGAGGCAAGTGGCACGTTGCATTCTCCGCTACAAAAAGCAAAAATACCGGGGCGAGGCCCGGTATCCGACGACTAACGCCCGGTTCCGGGTTCTATCTCAACGCGAAAGAAAGGGGCTGAACCGAACGGCGGTTTTCATAGCAGCAACATCGTAACATGGAGTGTCAAGGAGACTTCACGCGTCAGGCGTCGGCGTTTCTGGCCGCGGACTCGCCGTGGGCGCCGTTTCGAAAATCCGGTCACACCGATGCGCACATTGAGAAGCCCTTGGGATTAGTCTCGTAGCTTGTGAACCGGCAGCCTGAATCGGTACGCACGACCTCACTCGGGGGTAGGATGGAAATATGCCATGGACTTCAGACGATGCCGAAAGGCACACGCACAAAGCGAGCACGGCCGAGCTAAAAGAGCTCTGGGCGAAGGTCGCAAACGAATCTCTCGAACGAGACGGTGACGAAGGCCGCGCAATCCGTGAAGCAAATGCCGTTGTAGCGCGCGAAGCTTAAGCTAGGGGCTGCGGCTGTTTCGGTCGGTTCGCCTTCGCACGGACCGACTGCCTTGAAGCCAGCAGGCGTGTGGCAGCGTACGACAATCTTACGACAATTCGCGCGGAAACTGGCGGAAAGCGCGAACGCTAGCGGACGAAAAATCGCCTTCGAAAAGCCTGAGACCGCAACGAGTCCCCCATCTAAACCACTCAAAAAGCATTATCTTATAAGACTTTTTGAGTCTCCGTCCTGTGGCACCGGGACCGGAATTGGCGGAATTTACATTCCACGGAAGGGATCAAGCTTCGAGTCGCCGACTGGATGATATCCCTTACACTGTGCGAAGTTTGGCGCTTGGGCTTCCACGAGAGACGCTTAACGACAAATCGTATAGCAATCGCTCGAGCCGCGAAAGATACCGGTCAGCCGGCGGAAGCTCCGACTATGATCTGCGGATAAAAAGCCGAGTAATCCTTGCGTGGCGCCCGATGAGCGCTTGTGCGAGGCGAAGCGCAAAGGCCTCTTACGAAATCAGCGAAAAAGCCCCCGGATCGCCCGTTGCGCAAGGCACCGTCGTCGGCGTGCGGAAATCGTGCCTTCCACTATGGCCGAGACAACATTCGGTGAGCTGCTCAGGCAGTATCGGCGAGCAGCTGGGTACTCCCAGGAGGGCCTGGCAGAACGAGCCGGCTTAAGCGTCGGTGCAATCGCGGCGCTTGAGCAGGGCATTCGCCGCGCGCCGCACCGCGACACCGTCG
Source organism: Vulcanimicrobiota bacterium (assembly GCA_963748875.1). Lineage (GTDB taxonomy): Bacteria > Vulcanimicrobiota > Vulcanimicrobiia > Vulcanimicrobiales > Vulcanimicrobiaceae > Cybelea. The sequence continues at coordinate 1,406,417 of CAVVKC010000001.1, read as the reverse complement.
ACGCCATTTCGGATGCGTTGGGCATGCCGGAGTTGACGCGAAGGGAGTTTGAGGCCGCCGCGGCACAGGCCCGCCGGCGTCAGCGCCACGATGATTCAGTCTTCCCGGCATCGTTGACTTCCTTCATCGAGCGCAGCGAAATCTACGAACTTCAAAACCTGCTCGCCGCGCAGAGGCTGCTAACGATTACGGGATCGGGCGGCGTCGGAAAGACGAGAATCGCGATCGAAGCGGCGCGACGGGTGGAGCATTTGTATGATGAGGTGTGGTTCGTTGATTTATTGCCGCTGCGCGGCGGAAATCTCGTCCGATCCCAGATTGCCGCACGACTCAACGTTCAGCTGCGCGGCGACGACGGTCTAACCGAGATCGCGCATCGCCTCCGTTCGCGTCGCGTGCTGCTCGTGATCGACAATTGCGAGCACGTCGTAGTTGAGGCCGCCTCTGTTGTTGAAAAACTTCTCGGGCGCTCCACCACCTTAACCGTGATGACGACGAGCCGCGAAGCCTTGGCGGTTCCAGGGGAACTGGCTTATCGTCTTCCGTCCATGGACGCGAAAACCGCATCCGATCTCTTCGTCGAGCGGGCGCGGGAGGCGGACCCGAGATGGCAACCCGATGCGCAGCGCCTCGCGCTTGTGGGGGAGATCTGCAAAGAGCTAGACGGCATCCCGCTCGCAATCGAGATCATCGCCTCGCGCGTCTCGACGCTCGGGCTTGACGCACTCCGCACTCGTTTGCGGGGTGGAATCGGCTTCACCCGCGGCGGCGACGCCGCCGATCGGCATCAAACGATGGGTGCGACAATTGCCTGGAGCTACGATATGTTGAGCCAGGTCGAAAAGACGCTGTTCCGGCGCTTGAGCGTCTTTATGGGTGGTTTTACCCTGGGGGCCGCGCAAAATATTTGCTCTGATGAACCGCTGACCGCAGACTTGGTGGCCGAGGCATTGTCGCAGCTGGTTCGTAAGTCGTTGATCAATGCCGATCACGTGGACACCTCGATTCGGTATCGCTTCCTCGAAGCAATTAGGACGTTTGCTTGGGACCGTTTACGGGAGAGCGGTGAACTGGAAAGCACGATGGGCCGTTTCATTGAATGGCTCAAGAAAAAGGCGGCCATTCTCGACGCTGACCCGCCACCGCACATGCTGGCCGATGAGCGTATCGAGTTGGACAACGTTCGCTTTGCCATTCGTTGGGCCGAGTCAATGATAGAACACCCGGCGGCGGTGGTCTCTGCGGCCGACGTCCTAATCGGCTTCCGTAACGTGTGGTTCGGGGTGGGTCGCGAGCTGGAGTTCCGTACCCTTGCGTTCGGTCTGCTCGACCGAGTAAACGAGAGCGATCACCCTGAAGTCGTTGGCCGGCTCATTCATGCCGTGGCCGGGTTCCTAAACGGCTCCGAATTGCTCACGCTGTCCGAGCGGGCTATACCGCTCCTGGTTGCGTCCGGCCATCGCGCTCGTGCGGCCGACCTTCACGCACGATGCGCTTCGGCTGAATGCATGCGCGGTGATGCGGCGTCAGCGGAACGCCATCTCACCGAAGGGGAGGCCCTCCTCGACGACAACAGCCGTCGCACCCGAACGGGCTTTTCTTTCGCTTCACACGGCGCATACGTGCGTTCCATACTTAAAAACTTTCGCGGCGCGAGAGCATTACTCGATCGGTTAGAGGTGCCTGCCGGTGAGCCGTTTGAAGTTGATCTCCAGGTTTTGCTCGCCTTGATTGAGTCGGGCCAGGGGCGCGTGGAAAATGCCATCGATATATTGAACAACGCTAAGCCGGGATTGGAGCGCCACTCTAACGCAAAGCACCTCGCTATCCTCGTCTGCGGGAATCTCGCGGTTTGCTACATGTCCTCCGGCAACGCCCGGGCCGCAGAAGACGAGCTTCGTGAGGCGCTAGAAGCTGCAGTCGATATACGCGACCTTTGGCTAACGACCGGCATCGCGGATCTTGGGCGGTACGCCGCGTTTTTTGCCGCAACCTCCGGCCGCCTCGATCTCGCGGCCCGGCTAGTCGGCGCGTCCGATCAGCTCAGAAACCCGGCTACTCTGGAAGATGACGTCACGTCTCGTGAGCTTGCGATAAAAGCAATTCACGAACACCTTTCGCCTGAGCGAGCCGCCGCTTTAGGTCGCAGCGGCGCTGCGGAAGACCTGTACGAGCTTCTCGAAGAGTATCTTGCTCAACCGGCAGCGGCCGATAGCGCGCGACCCAGTGCGACGTCGAGCCCACGCGCGACCTCGGTGATGCGCTCGTCGCCGAATTGACCGAAGAGCGACGACGGCAGATCGTACTCGAAGCGCGAGCCGCCGTCGTCCTTTTCGTAAAGCACGACTCGCAAGGGCGCATACAGCGCGGCAGCCAGGCTATGGCGCGTCATAGTCGACGCAGTGAACGGATTGCCGATTTCGTATTGCACCGCTTTTCGCACAAGGGCGTAGATACCGAGTAGCCCACCATGATCGCGGATGAGAAGGATCGAGAGTTCCGGCGCTGCTTCGAGATGCTGCTTCAATCGATCGGTGATGCCGTCGGCAAGCAGCGCCGGAATCTCGGGATCGATCGGCGGGATCAGGGCCGCGAGTGACGCTCGAACGTCGGCAAAAGGCTTCACCGACTCGATTATGACGTGCGATACCTCGATCGTTCGTCGTGACGTCGACACGGGCACAAGCGAGTCCTCAACGCCCAACAGGAGAGGGTGTAGTCGTTTCTGCCGCCTTAAAGATCATGTCGACGACGGCTTGCGGTTGCGAGAGCATCGGGCAGTGGCTCGAGTCTAGCTCGATCGTGTGCGCGCTCATGCGTTTTGACACAAATCGCTCGAGGTCCGGAGGCACGGCCCTGTCGTTTTTGCCGACGATGAACCAACTCGGCTTCGTCTTCCATGCCGGAGTACCCATGGGGGCGTTGAACAGGTCCGCCGCGGGCGGATAGTTCGTCGCCCAGACGACTTTCTGCTCCGCTTCGGGAAGATCGCCACAGAAGTCCGCGATGCCCGGGGGCTTCATCCAGATGCGACCATCGGCCACTTCGATCTGCTTGAAGACGGGGGTCGTCGGAAACTTACCGAGTTGGTCTTGCGCGGTCTCGCCTTCGTCGGGACCGAGTGCGCAGATGTACACGAGCCCGCGAACGCGATCGTCGGTGCCGGCTCCGGTGATGACCTGGCCCCCGTACGAATGTCCGACGAGGATCGCGGGACTGCTGACGCGGCTCAGGGTCTTCTTGACGATTGCGATGTCGTCTGCAGTTGTGTTGAGCGGGTACTGGGCCGAGATACATTCATAGCCGGCGGCTTGGAGAGGTCCGATTACCTTGCTGAAGCACGAGCCGTCTGCCCAGATTCCGTGGCAGAAGACGATGCTCGGTTTCGTAGATCCATTCATAGTTGGGTCCTCCTAGCAGAAGTGTGCGACAGGAAGCCTTAAAGCGCCACTCACAACTGCCGCCTTCCTAATTGTGGTAGTTGTCCGTGTCGAAGCAAAGCAGCGAGTGTCCATCGACCGACAGCGTCGCCTTAGCGCCTAGCATTGGGACCCTGAGTCCAGCGTCGGTCTTTGAAGAAACGAGTGGCGAAGGGCTGCCTGTCCATAAGGCCTAGTGTTAAAGCCGTGATCGGTGCGGCAGCGATGGTCAGTCCGCCTGCGGCCTCGGAACTCCCGGTCCGGTGGGCTTAGAGGATGCGTAATGGGGCGCTGGGATCATCAAGCGTGAGCCCGAATATTACCGTCACATGCGGAGCCGCTTGCCAAATCTGCGGTTTGGCCAAAGCCGAGCCCCACTGTCGTCCCGAGTTTCTCGAAGGATATGCACATTAAATGTTTAGCAGCACCCCAGGGACAGGCGATCTAACGATCTTGACGACCGAGCATTCCACTCTTGTGGGTTCACGCCAGTTGTGCCTACAAGATATGCAGGGACGCTCGACAATGTTTTTCACGGTCGTGTCGGCTTCGCTTATAGCGATCGGCTTCTTCGGGACCGCAACGCATTTCGGCGGCGGCTTCGTAGTTTTTGTGTTAGCGGCATTGACTTCGCTATGGGTGCTAGGCGTCTTTACATTCGTGCGCGTGTTGCAGGCCACCGTCGAAGACATGATTATCTGTTTCGGTATCGCCCGCATTCGGCATCGGTACACAGAAATTGCACCAGGCATTCGCGACTCGCTCGTGAGATCGATTCACGATGACTTTGCCGGCATCTACGCTGAAATGGGATCGAGCCGGGGCTGGTGGCAGCGACTCATGCCAACGTACGTCGTCATTTCATTCGTAACCAGCGTCCTTGCGGGCGCTGGGGTTGCGTTCGCGCTTGGCGAGATCTACCGAGTGACTTCTACGATTCAGGCGGCAGCGGCGGTCGCAACGTTTACCATCAATGCCTTCGGGTTTCGAATCATCACAGGCCGGCTTTGGAGCACCGTCGAGCGTCTGTTTCCAGCGCGCTACCCTTCAAATTCAGCCCAGCTTTAAGATACGACTACGGTCGTCTGGACGATGACCTACGCTAGGCTTCGCCCAGGCAACGCGCCCTAATCTTGACAAACAATACGACCGGTCATAGTATCACTAAGATGAGAATCGGAAAAAGCTCCGCGTGGCAAAACCGAGCGTCCGCGAAAAGATTGTAGCCGCAGCGGCGGAGCGTTTTCATGCGCTTGGGTACAACGCGTGTGGCGTCCAGGAGATTGTCGATGCAGCCGGCGTCCCGAAGGGATCATTCTATAACTATTTCAAGGCCAAAGAACTACTGGCGCGCGAGGTTTTAAATAATTATTGGGCCGATGCGGGGCTCGAAATACTTGCCGACAAGTCCATCGCTCCACTGGAGCGCCTGCATCGACACTTCCAGAACATCGCTTCGCGATATAAGAAGTTCGGCTTTGAAAACGGCTGTCTGGTCCCGAAGTTCATGCATGAGGTTTCGGATTCGACACCCCTTTTGCGGACAGATCTCCGTAAGCAGATCGCTCGGTGGACCGCACTGATTGCCGAAGCCATTCGCGAAGGCCAGGCCGACCGCACGATCTCGACCTCGATCGATGCCGAAACGACATCTCGCTTCCTTATCGAGAGCTGGGGCGGCATGACGGGCGCCATGAAGCTTGCCGCGAGCCGTGCGCCGATCGATGATTTTTTTGCGGTTGCTTTCGGCAGCGTGCTACAGCCAGGCACCGCCTCGACGTTGAGGCAGCGCAAGACTCGAGCCTAAGGCGACCTTTTCCGATTCGATCGGTTTCGAGTCTCAGGTCTTGACATAAGACGACCGGTCGTCTTATTATCAAACCCGCGGCGTACCACGCCGTAACACTGAAAAACCTCACAGGTGAACGATGACCGAAACCACCACAGAAACGAACAATAAGGCACTGGTGCTCGAAGCCTTTGACACGCTGTTCAATAAACGGGACTACGTCACGGCCGAAAGGTTCTGGTCGCCGAACTACATCCAGCATAGCGCGCATATCCCGCCGGGGCGTGCGGGCTTATTTGGTCTGGTCAAAAGTTTACCGCCCACGCTGAAATACGAAAATGGCTTGATTCTCGCTGAGGGCGACATGCTGATGCTGCACGGCCGGTTCAGCGGCATCGGCCAAGCCGCAAACTGGATTACGCTCGACATCGTACGCATCGAAGATGGACGTCTTGCCGAACACTGGGACGTCATCGAGGACGAAGCTACGCACGAAACGTCTGTTAGCGGGTTGCCGATGTTCGGCGCAACCTTCCCCGAATCTACAGGACACTAGCTGCACATGAAGCACGAAGTGCGCGTCGTGCAGGAACACCGGGCATATTCTCAATGTAGACGGCGGCGAGACCGCTAACTAATTCCGTCTCCACGTTCAGACTAGCCGGAGGCCTCTTCGGGCTTACGCTCTTGGAAGGGGCGCAGGCCGGCTTGAGCTGGATGATAATCCTGCGGCGTCGTGAGGCATATCGCGAAGCGTTTGCCGATTTCGACCCGGTTCGAATCGCACGCTTCGACGGCCGTAAGGTTGAGTCGCTTATGCGCAACGTCGCGATTATTCGAAATCGCAGGAAGATTGAGGGGGCGATAAAAAATGCGCGCGCTTATGTCGCTCTTCGCGAGAGCGGCGACACGCTTGACGATTTCATGTGGAGGTTCGTTGGCGGAAACCCCATCGTTAATCGCTGGCGGAATATCTCGCAGATTCCTGCGTCAACGCCAGAATCCGACGCGATAAGCAAAGCGATGAAGAAGGCAGGGTTCACGTTTTTCGGAACGACGATTTGCTACGCACACATGCAGGCCGCAGGGATGGTTAACGACCATATCGTGACGTGCTTTCGATATCGCGAGCTTCTGCAGGCGCGCTAGCTGGATATTTCAACGACGGCGAGGTTCCTCGCTTCGTTTACCTGGCATACATCCGTGACGATATCTCGAAGGGCTCCTCCGTCAATCTAACCACGATGCCGCTGCCTAATCCGGTGATGGCACGCAACCCGACCGTTCGAAAGCTGTTGATTTGCCGAGACCCACCGAACTGAATTTAGGGTTTCTTCACAATTTTTAGGAATAATCTGGCCCTCGCCGCTGCTAATGGATGAAAGAGGAGGTACTCGTGGATTTTAAGGCTTCGTTATCGCTGGTCGGCGCGCTCGTCGGCACCAGTTGCGTCGCAGCAAGCGCGGCCAACCAGGCGCTCGCGATCGTGGCCTTCGACCGGACGTATGCCGGCGTCAGCGACTACACGTGCATTCTGCACGTTCACGAAGCAAAGGGAACGCAAACGCAGGATCGCGTCTATCAATATTCGTTTATGAATCCACACTACGTTAAAACGCTGATCCTCGACGGCGATGGCAAAGGATCGGGCGGCGTATGGGTTGGCGGCGACCAGGTGAGCGGCCATTTGGGTGGCATCCTTTCCGGAATCCATCTGAAGGTCGACCTGCACGATCCGCGCGCCGTTTCGCTGCGTGGCGTCACGATCCCCGATGGTCTGCTGCCGCGCATCATCGACAATTATGGGACCATCCCTGGAAACCTCACGCAGACCAGTGGCGGTAAAATCGGAGGGATCGAAACTGACCGTTTGGACCTCAACGTCGCCGATCCGACGTCAAATCACGACATCACCGAGCAGGTCTTGTATCTTTCGAAGGAGACGCATTGGCCGATCCGGCAGATCATGTACTCAGGATCACAGATCGTACTCGACGAATCGATCAGCGACATAAAAGCGAACGTGGGCCTAACGAAAAGCGACTTTCCGTTCTAGGTATTCGGAGATCACGTCCCGCCCGGTTTCCAGCAACTAGCGAAATCACTCGTCCACACGCGTAAATTGCATGAGGCGGTAGCCTTGACTTTCGATGGTGGTCGTGACGCTCGTGACTTCGTCGCGGGCGAACACGGCATCGGTCTCCCAATCGTCGCGTTCGGAGTTGTAGATGCGTAGGTGATACTTCGCTTCGCCCGTCAGAATCGACGAAAGGTCCACCGGAACGTTGATCGACGTCGTGCTAACGTTCCCGACGAGCAATATGGTTTCGTGTTCGCGCTGGAACGCAACGACGCGAGCGGTCCGTGAAAAGATCGGGATATTGTCCGATACGTCGGTTATATAGACTGAGTGCGAATGATCGCTATCGATCTCGCACGTCGTGTAGAGATGGAGCGCGTTGCGTGCCAGGACGGCGAAGTAGCTGATCTCCTCGCCATGGTAGGGTACGCGGCGCAGCGCCAGCCACTTCCAATCCGACGGTACCAGCGGTTGTATTTTCGGCAAATCCCCGGTAAGCGTCAAGCCGCAAACACCCTCGATTGCCGCCCATAAGAAACGAGGGGGTTCCCAGGGCGATAGACGCATACCTCGATTGACTAGCGACTCACCGTCAAACCATTCGCTGAACTGTCCCGGGACCGTATTGTAACGACGCGGATCTTCCGCGTAATGTTCGAACGACGAACGCAGCGCCTTGACCATGAACTCCGGATGGTATGGTGCGGCCGCAAATGCGTACCACCACGTCAGACCGGGCCAAACTCCTCCGATGAGTCCCGAAAATGCCGCCGGATCGTAGCGCGGATCTAAATTCGAAGCGGTTCTTAGGCCCGCCGGCGTCCAAAAATCCGGGGAGTTTAGCCGACTGATAATGCGGAACGCCGTTTCCTCGTCGCATGCACGGAACATCACCGGAAATACTTCGTCTCCGGTCAGATCGGTGTGGGCATCGCCTTCCACACCGATGTTCAGATAGAACATGCCGGTGTCCGGATTGATGAGATGCTTCGCCATAGCGTCGCGAATGCGATTGGAATAGCTCATGAAGTATTCCGGATCCGCATCGCTCCCGGGCATGCATGCGGCAAGGTGCGCGAGAAAGCGCAGCGCTGCGACGCATTCCGCGTTGATCTCGGTAACGGCTCCGTTAATGCTGTAATTCGGAATAATGTTGCGCCAGCTCGCAATTGCCCAGACGTCGCCGCGCGGATCGTTCGCACTGCAACAGACCAAATCGCGCGCGTCCATTTGCGAAACGATGTGCCTGCCCGCCTTGGCCAGCGATGCATACTTCTGGCGCAGCCAGTCCAGGTCTGCGGTGGCGCGGTAATAGTGGTTGGCCGCCATCAGGTACAGCGGCGTATCGTCGTTGATGTTCAGGCCATCGTCTTCGGTCTGGTCCGTCAGCGCATTGACGAACTCAGGAAGTTTTCCGTCCGGGTACTGCAGCGTCGCCCATTTGTCCAAAAGCGACCGCGAGAATTCCGGCATGAAATAGTCGTTGCCGACGATGAACCAAGCGCAGTCACGGCAAACGACGTTCGACGTGACGCCGGGGTCATTGGTGAAAAGCCAGCCAGTCGGATACTTCGCCATGACGCGTCGCATGTTGACCTTGCTCCACAGCGCGCCGTCATTAACTACCGGATCGGGTGTTATCACCTCGCTGCGGTGGATCGAATCTTCAAGATGTGCAATCGTCAGGTCGAGGGCATCCAAACCGGATATTGTGGCTTTAAATGCCGCTCGCGCTTCGTCAGCGTTTCCTTCGTAGACGCCGATTTTGAACGCGAATAGCTTTCGCTCTCCGGCTTGGAGATGGAAATCGAGCTGCAGACTGCCGAGGATGTCGCCGCCGGCCTCGCATGAATTCGACAGCGCGCGTAACCGCGCGACGTCGTACACGTGGCCAAAGTCGAAACTCGTTTCGTAAGCGACCGGCTGGTCCGTGCAAGCGAGAATGCGCGTCGGTTTTAACGCGTCCCTATTCGTTGCGATGAGTCCGGGGAGCGACTCATCGTATTCTGCGACCACGCTTTCCGCGGCCTCGCCACGCAAGCGAGCCGACCCGATTACGCGGACATCGCAATCGCGGGCGCTCCCGTTCTCGATTTCGACGAGGTAGTACAGAATCGGCGGATCGCTCTGCGCTTCTTCACGCGCAAGCAGGGAGAGAAAGACCGTTTCCCGGACGTTGAGCGCGTCCGCCAAACCGAAGCGGCGCCGTTGATACGCGGGATGAATGTCGAACGTGACCACATCGCTTGTCGCTTCGATCGGCGTGTACGATCTCTCGCCGGCGTCGGGCTCGCGTCCAAGCCGAAGGTCGCGCAACGGACGCCCGAGCAAACCGTAACGCACCGAGAATGAACCGACCAGCGTCTTGCCCGCCGCGATGCAGAATATCCGCTCGATGTCGCCGGTGTGCTTCGTGTTGACCCAGAGAGACGAATTTCCAAGGCTCGAGCCCATGCCGAGCCTGCTCGCCGGAACATGATAGCTCGGAAGCCGCTGCATCCGCATCTACGTTTGCGGCGTTACGGTGGATCTTAGAAATCGGCTCATCAGGAGGGCTAGGCCCGCATAGCCGGCGGCCAGAATCGGCAGCGTTGCATCCCCGAAGTGCCACGTTATGCCCAAGCCTTCGCCGAGCCAGAATGTCCCGAACGTGACGAGCATGACGCCCACGACGAACTTCAACGCGTTCTCTGGGATGCGCGCGAGCGGCTGCCGCACCAAGACCGCGGCGATCCCAACCAGGGCGAAGGCTGCCAGCGCGCCGGCTGCCGCGGCCTCGAGCGCGTCGCTCGACGCCGAGCCGACCGTCACGACGATGATGGCGACTTCGAGCCCTTCGAGGAAGACGCCGTTGAACGCGACCGCAAACCCAGCGCGCTGCTCGCGCACGTCGCGCAATGTTGCGAGCTGACGCTCAAAGACAGCACGCTCGTCGCGCAGCGCGATCCGACCCGCATACCGTAAGATGGCCTTGCGCAGCCAGCCGTAGCCGAACCAAAGCAAAAAGAGACCCATCGCGATCCGGATGACTCTGATCGGAACGAAATGCAAGATCGCGGGGCCGCCGATTCCGACCATTGCAGCGAGAGCGATGCTTGCACAGACGGCGCCCCGCAGTGCGATTCGCCAGCCTTGCGCATAGCCGACCGCAAGAACGATCGTTACCGCTTCGATCGCCTCAACGGCACTTGCGAGAAACGCGGTCGTAGCGACCGCCCAGAGATGCACGCGACTTAGACTTCCGACTGGCCGTCGAGACTTCCGGCTGGCTTTTCAGGATTTCTCATCTAACATGCCGAATCCACCAGAGGTGCTCAGGAGGGGTTTCTTCGATAGGCGTATGAGGTTTTTGGCATTTGTGACCTTGCTCGTCGCCCTCGCGCCGCTGGGCGCGACACCGGCGCAAACGGCATCGCTCGACTTGCTCCGCCGTGCCGCAAACCCCAACCCCACGCTCCAATCGTATACGGCGTCCGCGGAATTATCCGCGACGCTCCACGCTTTGGTGCCGGTGCACCGCACCTTTAACGGCACGGTTTATTACCTCAAGCCAAAGCGCAAGATTGAGTTCCAGAACGTCTCCGGTGCGCTGAGCCGCTTCAAAGATCTTGCCTCGTCCACGCCGAGCTACGAGGAGCTCGCTGCCGACTATACGGTAACGCCGCTTGGCGATACCGGAACGCTTTCGAGCTATTCGCTCGTTCCGAAGAAATCCGGCAGTCGCGTCGAGAAGCTGGCGGTAACGGTCGACGACGCTACAGCACTCATCCGGCACGCCGAATGGCTCTATACCAACGGCGGAAAGTTGGATCTCGATCAGACCTACGCCGCAGTTGGAACGTTCCAGCTACCGACAACGGCAAACATTTCGGCACGCTTCCCGGGCTACAGCGTAGACGGCACGCTCTCGTTCAGCAACTACAAGCCGAATGCAGCCGTCTCGCCATCGGTGTTTGCCTCGCCTTAGCCGCGTTACGTGCGCGTCAACGGGGAGAATGACCTTAGGTCGCGTGAGTGCGGTGCTTCATGATTACTTGGCGAGCGACCGCCGAGCAGCTTGCGCGAGGCAGTACCTTTTTGCCAATTGCACCGCTGACTGCGTTCGTGTGCAAGGGCGGTCGAGTCGACCGCGTAATTGCGTGCGTTGTGAAACGCATATTCTTTGCAATCGTACCGGCAATCTTGATCGCGGGATGTGCGGGCGGTTCGACGGCGGTCGTGACCCCAGCTACGACAATGGCACGACCGCCGTGGTACCGGCAGGCGCCGGCGGCCTTAAGAAAGGGCGTCTATATTGCCGAGTATTTCACGAGCGAAATTCTCGGCTACGCATGGGCGACTCGAAAGAACATACCGCCGGTTTGCGCGATACCCGGCACGTACGTCGTTGACGTAGCGACCGACAAATCAGGGAATCTCATCGATCCCGACGGCGGCGGGCGAACCGTTACGGTATTTCGGGGGCCCCAAATGTGCGGCCCCAAGATCGGAAGCTTCACCGATAACGACGGCCAACCGTCGGATGCGGCGACGAGCGATGCGACCGCGGGCACGATCTATGTCGCGAATATCCAAGCGACGGGCAAGCCATACGGCAACGTATCGGTCTGCACGCTCGCCGGCGGCTGCTCTGCCGTTCTATCGAGTCACGCGATCGGGGGCGAGCTCTTCTCCGTCGCCGAGGACGCGCAAGGCAACGTCTACTCGTCGGGCTATCCGCAAGCGTCGGGGTCGGGACCCGGCAGCGGCGCGTCACTAGTCTTGTGGAAGAACGGCAAAGGCAAAGGGGTTCGCATTGCCGCCTATCGCAATTCGACGCCAGGCGGCCTCGAGGTTGACGCGAAGAACGAGCTACTAGCGCTCGACACTTTTGCGCCGGCGCTTTGGGTCTATACCGGCTGTCCGGCAAAGTGTACGGCGCACGGACCGTTTGCCCTTAAGGGAGAGACGGTCTTCGGTAAGCTCGACGCAAAGCTCGGCACATTCGAAGCCGCCGACGTCGAGTATGGCCAGGTTGACGTCTACCGGTATGCAGGAACGAAGGGCGTTACATACCTCTACAGTTATAGCAACGGATTGACGCCAAGCGGCGACGTCGAGGGAATCGCGATCGACCCTGCAGCTGCGAACTAACGGCCGATAATCCGAGCAAGAACTCGTTGCGTTTGCGCAAGCACGTGCGGCGTCGAGAACTGTCGTGCGCACTCGATTGCCTCTTCAATCGCCCCGCGGGCGGCGCGCCGGTCGCCTTGAGCGAGATAGGCTTGAGCGCTGATTCGCTGCGCCAATGAAACCACGCGCGCGTGACCTTCCGTCCTCGCGGCTTCGGCAGCGAGCCTCGCCTGCACGCCGGCCTCGGCGGTGCGCCCAAGACGAAGCAATGCTCCCGCGGCGAGCCCGTGAGCCGAAAAGCTTTCGTATCCGTTCGTCGAGACCGATCCGGCTGCAACCGCCGCCGCGTGGGCGCGCTCCGGATTACCGATTGCGAGCTCAACGTCCGCGGCCGAGAACGTGAGGTAAGAACGAAGGCGCGGCGATAGGGAGCGGTCGATCTCATCAACTAAGCCTCGGTACGTGCTGCGGTCTTGCGGACTGCGCGAATGCGCCCAACGCGTGAGCCAGAGTTGATGCGTAGCGTAAAGCTCGCGACCACGAAGACCGTGGATGCGCGCGGCGTCTGCAGCTCGCGTAAAAAGCTCCTCGCTCAGCAACGGATTCTCGGCGGTAAAGTCGGCGATCTCCGCTCGCAGTGCAAGAAGATCAACGGTGCCTTCAGGCGACGTCGCCTTGCCGTTAAAACCTTGCAGGAGCAGAGTTGCCTGCACGGCGTCACCGCTTCGCAGCGCCGCCGCAGCGCGAACGAGCGCGGCACGCCCAGCGGTTTGCCTAGAACCCCCGTTACGCCTCATTGCGACGCGAGAGATGGCCGACGGGCCCTGCGCGAACCATAGGAGCAACAGCGAAACCGCTTCGCTCGCGTCTAGGAGCACTGCGCGCTGTGCGTCCGAGGTCGTCGCGGCGGCAAGGATCGCTTCGGCTGCATTGACGTGCACCCGAGCGCGGTCGAGGCGGTGCGCCCACGCGTTCGCCTCCGCGAGCAAAACGAGCGCTTCGCAGCGGACCGCGGCGTCGGCGCCACTGTTCGCTACGTCGTTCAAGATTGCGCTTGCGCTGGAGACTTCGCATGAATCGATTAAACGTGCCGCGCCGGTCAGCAGCCGGCGCGTGAAATCCTCGTCCACCTCGATCGTCGAAAGCGGGTGCGTCGCCGTGCGATACAGCACGAAGAAACGGTCGTGGGCAGCGCGACGCGACCGATGGAACTGGCGAATCGAGAGACCGAGATCGGCAGCGACGGCGTGCGGCTCGTGCCGTTGCAGATCCACGCGCAAAAGAATCGCTGCTTGGCGCGCGCTGCGCCAATGACCGTCAGACGAATCCTGCGCATCCATCGCGCGCAGCGCGGCGTCTACGCGCCTGCCGATTATGCCAAGCGCGTCATCGTTACTCCGGCCGGCGAAAGCGTCGCAGGCGAGCGGATTGCGCCGCAGCCGGCACGGGTGCCGGAGGTTGCGTAACAGATGGCGTGTTGCGCAGTAACGCGAACGTGTTGGATCGGAGCGGGCCATCGCGGCACGGGTTTCGTCGCCGCGATGGCCAGGCCTGTGGCTATGGTCTGGCTAGGGCGCGTAGCTCTCCGGAGGATAAAGCGAGACGCCCCACACTGACTGCAGCCCAGCCGAGATCACCCCGGTTTGCACTCCGGTCGCGTAGTCGTACTTCACGACTTGGTTGTTTTGGTAGTCCGCGACGTAGAGGCTCGTTTGCCCGCTATTCAATTCAAATTTGTAGGGATCGTGAGTGCTGGTATTTATCGTGCGCGTCGGCGAGGTGGCGCCCGGTGCGTAGATGTTGATCGCATGGTTCGTTTGATCGCCTAGGATGAGATCGCCCGCTCGATCGATTGCTAGGCCGCCGCTCTCGCCCTCGCTCATTCCCTGATCGACGCAAACCGCCTGAAGCCGTTGGCACTTGCTCACTTGGCCGGTCAAGCCGCTGCCGGCGTCTTCGTTCCATGCCGCATACAGATGCCGGGAACGGTCGAATGCGAGTGCTTCGGGGCGGCTGAGCAGCGAGAGCGTCACGGTCGGAGACGAGCTGCCGGCGGGAAACTCTAAGATCATCCCGGATGCGAACTCGCCGACGGCGACTGTGCCTTCGCGGTCTACCGCAACGCTAATCGGTCCGCTGATGTAGTTGGAGAGCGTGGCGCTGGGTGTCGTCGAGCCGAGCGGATACTCCGTCACGGTGCCGTTTCCCGAGTTCGCAACGTAGAGCGTGCCGTTTTTGTCCACGAAGTTGCCCAGCGGAGCCGAGATCCCGTCGGTGATCTCGCCGATCGGCGACGGATTCTTCTTGCCTTGCGGGTAGATCATGATGGCGTTCGCGGCGTTATCCGAGACGAAGACGAGTCTTTCGCCCGTGGCTCCCGGAGAAAGCCAGCCGCGACGCGCGCCGAGTGAGGTAACCGAAGTTGCCGGTACGCTGGGCCCGGCGACCGAAGCCGAGCCGGCACAGCCGGCTATTGCGGCAGCGGAAATCAAGGCGATCGCCGCGTTTCTAACGTTAGGGACGTTTGACGTCATCATGCTTACTCGCTTTTTAGAGGGGCGCCGGCGGATCGATTGCGACGCCGTATGGAATGCCGGTGGCGGTCCAGCCGTTCGTGATCGTGTCGGTCAGCTTTCCGGTGACGTAGTTATAGGCTTCGATCTTCGGCTCCGAGTTGTTCGCGTACGCAATCCAGACCTTATTTTCGCGCTTGTTGAAGGTGGGCTCGTTGCCGAACGCTGGGATCGTGCGCGTTGGACCGCTCGTATACGGAGGCGCCCAGACGCCCAGCGTATTCGAGAGGGTTTCCATCACCAGGTTCTTAGCCGAGTCGAAGGTGATATCGCCGAGGTTGGCGTCTCCAATGCTGAGCTGCTGACCGGTCCGCGATCCTGCCGGGAACTCAACGACTGACGGCGGGCCGCTCTTCGGTACGTATGAAACGTAGACGTTATCGCTCGAGTCGACGCCGATGTTCGTCACGATCTGGAAGTTGCTGAACGTGAGCTTGCCGCTCGCTTTCGTGTGTCCCGCTTTCCAGAACGTCACGTTGCCGGGAGGACCGGCGGTGCCTTCGGCGTTTGCCGCGAAGACGGTGCCGTGGGTATCCACGGCGATTGACGTGGGATAGTAACCGGGGTCGTTCAACGTTCGAAACGGCGTGGTTGCGCCGCGCTGGAACGCTACGATGTTGAATGCATTGGTATTTGCAACCCAGAGCCGATGACGGCTATCAACAATGACGCCCTGCGGGCTGACGAGTCCGCTCGTCAGTTGTCCGATCGGCGCCTGATTGGCGCCGTTCAAAGGGTAGATGTTTATGAACCCGCCGTCGTACGAGGCGCCGTAGAGCACGGCACCGCTCGCCGCCGGTGAGGTCCAGCCGCGGCGCACTGCGGTGTGGCCGGCGGGGCCGCCAAAACGAATGACCTCAGCACCGACGCGAACGGTGTGCTCTCCGTTGGCCGTCACGCGTTCCAAGGCGTTCGCAGGCAGCGCCGGCGTCGTAGAGCTCGATCCCGCACAGGCGGCGAGGGCCGCAACGAGCGCAAGCGACGCATACCGAACGTGGGTAAAGGGCATTAATCGAACCTCCAAGCTATTAGGGATGGCCGCTACCCTTCTGACGCGGTTAAAGCCGTCACTTGCTCGTAACGGCCTTTCGCCGATTTTTGGCAGAAAGGTACACGCGGCAGCGGCAAGAAGTCACGACCGATGAGACGCTTGGTTTCTCTGAAACTAAGCGCGCCGGTCGGTTAACGACGCGCAGATCGGATGAGGATCTCGAAGCGATGTTCTATCGTGCTTCTGGTCGGGCTGCTCATTGCGGCAACGCCGATGCCGCCGCAGAGTAACGACGCGAGCGCGCTCGACGCGCTCGCCGATCGCTATTGGCAGCATCAAATCGAGAGCAATTACTTTCTTCGCGCGCAGCTGGGCATGCCGATCGAGACGATCAAGCCGCTCACGTATGCAAACGCCGAGGCCGATGCCGGCTTCGCGCAAGGGATTCTCGACGCACTCAAAAGCATCGACGCCCCGAAGCTCGACCACGATCGCTGGCTCACGTATCGCACTTTGAGCTATCTCGCAACCAATGACGCCGCGTACCGCACCTACTTCTGGCTGCGTCAACAGGCGACTCCCTACGCGGGCGGCTTGCAGATCGCTTACATCTCATCGATCTTTGCCAACTTCCGCTTCGCGGATGTCTCCGATGCGCAGCGCTACGAATCGCTGCTGCGCCAATACGCCGCTTTCGTCGGCTCGATGCGCGGCTTTCTGGAAGGACAACACCAGCGCGGCATCATTCTCCCCAACGTAGAGACCGACGCGGCCGAAGCGGTCTTCGCAGGTTACGCGAAACCCACCGCGGGCGCCGCGCTCGTACCGAGTGACGCGCGGCTCGAGGCGCTCGCGCCCGCGCAGCGCAGCGCCCTTCGCAATGCAGCCGAAACGATCGTTACCGGCGAGGTCCTTCCAGCTTTTGAGTCGGTCGCGGCCTACCTCAAAGGTCCGTATCGCGAAGGCGCTCCGGCGGGCGTCGGCCTTTCGGAGTATCCCGGCGGCGCGGAGTACTACCGCTATCTCGTCGTCTCGAACACCACGCTAACGATCGAGCCTGAAAAGCTGCACGCGATGGGCCTGGACGCGGTCGCGCAGCTCAATGCGAAGCTCGATGCGATCCGAAGCGAAGTCGGCTTTCACGGCGACCTTCGGGAGTTCAAGGCGTTTCTCGCGCGCGATCCGAGATTTTACGTAAAGACGACGCAGCAGTTCGGAGATCGTCTCGAGGTCTACGTCAAGCGCGCCGCGTCAGCCGTACCGCGTTACTTCCTGCAACTTCCGACAGCCCCGTACGGGGTCGCGCCGCTGCCGAAAGAGCTTGCGGAGTCGCAGACCTTTGGCTACTACGACCAGCCGACTGCGGCGCGGCCGAAAGGTGTCTACCTTTATAACGCGTGGCACCCGGATCGAACCTCGGCGCTCGGCGCGGGCGCGCTCATCTGCCACGAGCTGATCCCCGGACATCACTTTCAGATCGCACTCCAGCAAGAGAATACGGCGCTCCCAAACGTGCGGCGGTACGACTTCAGCGAGACGGGATTCGTGGAAGGCTGGGGAGAGTACGCCTCGCAGCTTTGCTGGGACATGGGGGTCTACGAAACGCCGTACGATAAAGCCGGCCGGATCATGCAAGACTTGATGGTCTCGACCCGCCTGGTCGTTGACACGGGGATGAACGCGCTCGGATGGAGCCGCCAACGCGCCATGCAGTTCATGCGCGAGAACCTTACCCTGAGCGAACCGCAGATCGAGACCGAATCGCTGCGTTACTCGACCGATATTCCGGGGCAAGCGCTGGCATATAAGACCGGCGAGCTTACGATGCTGCAAATTCGCCGGCACGCGAGGGACGAACTCGGCGCGGCGTTCGACGTTCGCAGGTTCCATTCGTGGGTCATCGGAAGCGGCTCGATGACGCTCGATACCCTACAGGCCCACGTTGACTACGAGATCGCGCAACACAAGAAACGGAAGGACAACGGTCCATAAGAACGCCCTTTGCCCGCGAGCGAAAAGGCGCGCTCAGGGAGTAAAAGCCGGAGCACGACCCCGCGTTGCAAGCCGCATCGCTTGCAGCTCGCTCATGGCGGCGCCCTCCCGCTGAGCAGCCGCAATCTCCTCGTCGCTCAACGAACGATGCAGCGCCGTTATGAGAAGTTCGTAGGTGTATCGCTCGGTATGCTCGCGGTTGTATCCGCCGGCAAAAACACTCTCGACGTAGCCGAGAAGCTTCGCCGCATTTCTTGGATCGCCGTGCGCCAGCATCGTCGCCAAGTGCCCGATCGCGCACGCCATAATTCCGGCGTCACCGGCTTCACGCGCGTCGATGACTGCGGCACGAGCCATTGCTCGAGCCTCTTCGTCACGATGGAGAGCGAGCAAATATGCCGACAGGTTCGACCGAGTGTTCGCTCGGAGACGCACGTTCTTGTGCGCCATTCGGCTCGCGAGGAGATCGTCCAACCGTTGAACCGCTGCCTCGATCTCGCCGAGTGCAAATTCGGTCTCGGCGAGATTCGTCATGCTGACCCAGACAACTCGCTCGTCGCCTTCCTGCCGCGCTATCTCGAGCACATCAAGGGCCGTCCGTCTCGCTTCCTCGAGGCGGCCGGTCATTTCATATGCGACCGCGATCGAAGCTAGCGTTCGCGCCACCTCGCGCCGCTCGCCGAATCGCTTGCAGATCTCGAGCGCTCGGTTTAAGTCTTCTTCGGCCCGTTCGAAGAGGCCGGCCCGCAAAGACGCGACACCGCGAGCTCGTAATGCTCGCGCCATTCCCGCATAGTCCCCAAGCTCTTCGCAGAGTGTCAGCAATCGTCCGGCGGGTCCGAGCGCTTGCGATGGCAAGAGCAAATCTCCACGCATCGCAGTGATCGTTTCCCAGGCCATAACCTGCAACGGCTTCGGCAGCGGCGTCGGGCCGGCAAGAGCGCGCTCGGCGCGACGGGCCGCATCGGGGCCGAAGCCACGGATCAGCAGAAACTCCTGCATTCCGGCCAGGAGGCGGACGCCCAATTCGATGTCGGCTCCCTCGTCGATCGCCCATTCGAGAGCGCGGCGAAGGTTGTCGTATTCGGCCTCGATGATTTCGACCCAGTTCGAAACGTGCCGATCCGTTACGTTGACCAGCCTTAGGTAAAACTGCGCGTGCTTGTGACTTAACGCGTCGACGTCGCCGCCGAGTTTTTCGAGAGCGTACGCGCGCATCGTCTCGAGTAAGCGGAAGCGCCGTGCCTTACCTCGACGTTCGCTGTTAACCAACGACTTGTCCACCAGAGATCCAAGCAGCTCGAGAACATGCGGTTCGGCGACCCCGCCGCCGGAGCAAATCGCGAGTACCGCCTCGAGCGAGAACTCGGCCGGGAAGACGGCGAGCCGAACAAAGAGCGTCTGCTCTTCTTTCGAGAGCAAGTCGTAGCTCCAATCCACGAGCGCGCGCATCGTTTGATGGCGTGCCAACCGCCCGCCTCCGGTTAGCACTGCGAAACGCTCTGAGAGCCGTTCCTCGATCTGGGCCACGCTGAGCAATCGTACGCGCGCCGCGGCTAGCTCGATCGCCAGCGCGATTCCGTCAAGCCGTTGACAGACGCGCTCGATGGTCGATCGGTCATCGTCGGACGCGAACGATGGGTCGGCGCGCCGCGCGCTCTCATTGAAGAGTGCAACGGAGGCTTCCAAGCTCAACGAAGCGGCGCGATACGTCTGTTCCCCCGGTACTTCCAGCGGCTGGCGGCTCGTCGCGAGGATGCGAACGTCGGGACAGCCCGCCAAAATAGTTTGAACGGCCTCTGCGGCAGCCTCCGCCACTTGCTCGCAATTGTCGAGGATCAGCAAGGCGCTCTTTCGCACGAGTGCGTAGGCGATCGAGTCGAGCAGCGTCGTATCCGGACGCTCGCGAATGCCGAGTGTGGCCGAGATCGCCGATGCTACGCCGCCGGCATCGTGAGCCGGCGCGAGATCCACGAACCACACGCCGTCCTCGCAGTCGGTCAACGCGGGGGACGATCCGGTTTCGACGGCGAGGCGCGTCTTTCCGACGCCGCCGGCGCCGATGACCGTAACGATGTGCGAGTTTTCCACGAGACGCTCGACCTCGGCGAGCTCCGTCTCGCGGCCGAAGAGCGGCATGAGAAACTTCGGGAGGTTGTGCTTCTTGCTCGTTCGCGTCCGCGACACGCGTGGTCGCGAGGGACGCATGGCCGCGGCTTCGATCGCTTCGCGCTCTTGCGGCTCGAGCTGAAGCGCACTCAGCAGTAGCGCCAGCGTCTCGCGTTGCGGCGCCTTGTTGACCCCGCGCTCGAGGGCGCTGATGCCGTCGGCACTCATCGCCGCGCGCTCTGCAAGAACCTCTTGCGATAGCCCGGCGGCTAAGCGAAATTCGCGCAGAAGCGCGCCAAACGACCGGTAGCCTGCCACGTTTGCCAGCTCGGGCATTTATACGGCTAACTTATGCGGATATCGGTTCCGGCGCCTTTGCTATTGAGGCATCCTCTCCTTGCCCCGCTGCAAGGGCAACCCACAAGCCTCAAAAAGGAAAAAGCGCATGCTTGCCAGCCAAGATAGACGAACGGCGAAGCCGCCAGAACCAGACCGCTCTCTCTTTCAGGGATGGGGTCCGCGCCTAGCATGATTCTGACCACAACTCGAACCCGCCTACGGTGGAGCTGGCCGGCCCTAGCCGGCGCTTACGCGCTGGTCAGCTGCTCGGCCGCAGCCGCGATCGCCAGTCACAGTCCAGACGTGTTCTACCGGATGAACGCGGTGCTGCTGCTGCTCTGGACGACTTCGACCGCCGTGGCGATTGCGTGTACCGGACAGTGGTACGTGCACCAACGTTTCGCTGAGGTCGAGTTCGTAAGACACAATGAAGTAGGGGGTTTCATCGTGTCGATCGTCGGAGCGCTTTACGGCGTCCTTTTGGGCTTCATGACCGTAATCGCCTGGCAGCACTTCGCCGACTCGCGCCAAATCGTCGCACAGGAATCGGCCGCGGCAACCGATGCCTGGCACACCTCCGCCGGACTTCCGGCAGCGCCGCGCAGTGGAGTGCGTCACGACATGCTGCTCTACGCCGATGCGATGCTTCGACGGGAATGGCCGGCAATGCGGAGCCGTACCTTCGACAAAGAGGCCGATTTGATCGTAATGGGCGCGATTGGGGACGTTGCAGATTTCGATCCGGCGAATTTCAAGGAGGCCAATGCGCAAAGCGCCACCATGCAGCAGCTCAGTGCACTGCACGACTATCGCCAGCGCAGACTCTCCGAGAACGATTCGGGCATAGCGTCATTCGAGTGGCTCGTTCTGATGGTCGGCGGAGCCTGCATCATCGGCTTCTGCTGGCTTTTCGGCCTCGAAAACAAAACGGTCCACTTGATCATGACGTCGGCTGTGACGATCATCATTGCAGGGACGCTCGTGCTCCTGTTCGAGCTGCAGTGCCCCTTCCAAAGCGACCTGCGCATTTCGCCGACTGACTGGAGCGGTGTGATCTCCCACATTGAGTTCATGCAGACGGGCTCGCAAGCCGCAATGCACATGTGAGGCACTTGCGCCACGAAGATCGCGCGGTTCGGATCGCGAATGCCAGAGGCTGTGGTCGCTATCATTACCAAGCGCAGCCGGCACTCGTACCCTCAAACGCTGGAGATCCTCAAGAAGGCAATCGCGGACGCGGGTAACACGGTCTTCGCGGCGATTGACCAATCGGCAGCGGCTGCCGGCGTCGGTTTGACCCTGCGACCAACGACGCTGCTCGTTTTTGGAAATCCCAAGGGCGGGACGCCCATGATGGACGCCTTCCCACTCGTGGCGCTCGAACTTCCCCTCAAGCTGCTCGTTTGGGAGGACGCCGGCGGCGTCAACGTTGCGTACGAGCCGATGTCGGAGATCGCCGCGCGCTACGGCGTGACCGGTATGGATACGCGGGTTGACGCAATGGACGGCGCGCTCGAGGCGCTGGCGAACGCCGTAACGTAAGCCGGCTACTGCCGTTGCGACGAGCCGGAGCCCATCAGTTTCCAGCTCGCTCCGCCGTCGGTTGAGTACTCGGTCCGCCAGCGGTAAAGGCTGGGGCTGTCCCATACGTTGAGCGTCCGTATTGTCACATTCTTCCCTTTGTCGGTAAAGGAAAATGGGTAGGTTATCGTGTTTCCGGCGACGGTGATCGTCGAAGCCGTCGTGCGAGCGGTCTGGACGCTGTAGAAGCGATACGAACCGGCAGCTTCGTCGTAGGTGTAGATGCCGAGGTCGTCGCTGACCTTGCCGTCCGTCGAAACGCTCTGCTGGCAGATCATGAACGTGCGTCCGCTAGACCAGGCGCAGGTCGTCGTTGCCGTTGAGGTGCTCGCCTTAGAGTACGGGCCATCAACGAACGTGCCGTGACTCTGCCAGGTTCCGGCGAAACGGTCGAGCTCGTCGAACGGTGCCGCCGCTCCGCGTACGGGTGACGTGACGAGAGTAACCACTGAAAAAACGAGCGCGATGCGCCAAATAAGACCTGCCACGATTCTTCCTCCTTCGCGATTATCGCGCGGCGAAGAGCCTGCGGTCGTCGGCATCCACTATATCAACGATGAACTCCAAATCGGGATGCTGCCGCAGCGTTGCTTCGTACTCGGTCCGAAAATACACTTCGTCTTCGGCGTGTTTCGGTTTGATGCGCTTTAAGGTTGAGTTAAGCGCCGGATACTGCGACGGATCCGTTCGCTCTCGAAGCCAAGCCGCGACCTCGTCCTCGCTCGCGGCCTGCGCGACCGCGTCGAGCAGGTCGGCCTCGCCAATTCCGAGTCGATCGAGCAGATAGCCCGAGATCCCTTTGATGCGGCCGTTAATAAAGTACGGGCCCGGGTGCCCTCCCGGAAGCTGCGCGCGCAGCTTGTCGATCGTACGCGGCATCAGCATCAGGCCGTCGAGCTCAACGTAACAGCTCCGTGGCGGCTCCAATCGAAGGTCGAGCGGATCCATGTAACATTTTTCTTCCGGCGCGGTCGAAACGCCCTTTTTTCCGTTCAGGCGAATTTTTTTCTCCGACGCAATCCAAACTTGACGCTCGTCCGTTAATGCGAAAATCAAGAAGGGAGTCGTTGATGAGTCGGGCGGCAAGAATTGCTTTGTACGCGTCGTGTTTGTCAATGCTGGCGATCGGCAGCGCCGGCGCACATCCGCTTGGGAATTTCACGATCAATCATCTCGCGCGGATTCGAGCCGGCACGACAGAGCTGCGCGTCCATTACGTGCTCGACATTGCCGAGATTCCGACGTTCCAAATCATGCACGCAGCGGGTGTCTGGACGCCGGCGCGCATGCGCGACTGGGCGCGCGACGAGAGCGCGCTCGTTGCCGGCGGCCTCTCCGTAAAGGCCGGCGGCGGCGCGCTTCGACTGCGTATTCAAACGTTCTCGGCGCGAACGCGCCCAGGAGCGGGCGGCTTGCCGATCCTTTACTGGACCGGCGATTACGTCGCTCCTCTTCCCGCAAGTGCGACGATCGCGGTTAACGATCTCGTCTACGCCGATCGCCGCATCGGCTGGAAAGACATCGTCTTGCCAGGAGTAACGGATCCGACCGACGAGCTGCGCTCGTACCCGAGCGCGTTGATCGGCTCGCCGCGACACAACGATCGCGCCACGTTCGAAATACGCGGCGGGCGCATCCTGAACGCGCGAATCGGCGGCGACGACACGACGGCATGGAGCGCCCCCTCGATGGTAAAGGCGTCGGCTCTTTCCGACCTCGTCGCTCGCAACGCGCAGACGCCGGTCTGGGTGCTGCTGACGATTCTCGCCGCCTTTGGGCTGGGCGCGCTGCACGGGCTCGAACCGGGTCACGGGAAGGCGTTGCTCGCATTCACGCTGGTCGGCGCGCGAGCGACGTTCAAACAAGCGATAATACTCGCGGCCGCGCTGACCTTCGCGCACACGATCGCAGTGCTGTTGCTCGCCGTCGTTCTGTCTTTTGCCACCGGCTTTGCGACCGAGCGGCTCTTCACGTGGATCACGCTGCTTTTCGGCGTCGCCGTGGCATTCATCGGCGCGCGCGGCCTCGCGCTTGCACTACTACGGGCAAACGCCGATCGCGATCACGCACGTGCGCACGAGCAGGGAACCGCGCACCGTCATGACGACGATGGGCACGGCCACTCGCACGCGATTCCGGGCTCCACACCGTTGCGCTTTGGAAGCGCCGTTTTCGCAGCGATGAGCGGCGGCATCGCGCCGTGCCCGGCGGCGATCGTCGTGCTGCTTACAGCCTTGCATCTACATCGGGTCGGATACGGTCTGCTGCTGATCGTCGTTTTCAGCCTTGGCCTAGCTGCCGTTCTCAGCGGTCTGGGATTCGCCGTAGTCCGCGGCGCTGCGTGGCTGGGGCGGCGTTCGCAGTTCGCGCGC
Organism: Vulcanimicrobiota bacterium; assembly: GCA_963748875.1. GTDB lineage: Bacteria > Vulcanimicrobiota > Vulcanimicrobiia > Vulcanimicrobiales > Vulcanimicrobiaceae > Cybelea. Next base: position 1,382,060 of record CAVVKC010000001.1, on the reverse strand, counting down.
GCAGCGCAGTTCGCTCCATTCCTAACGGCCGGCGTGATCTCGATAATCGGCGCGATCATGCTCGCGCAAGGCGCGATCGGCGAGGGGCTCCCCGTCTCCGAGCCGGTCGCCGCCGCGGCGGCGCTCCTCTGCATCGGCGCATTCGCTTTCTTCCCTGCCTTGCTCTCTCGCGGTCCGCGGACCGCGCACTCGTCATAAAGGAGACCACATGAGACTGCTTCGATCCACTGCAACGATGGCGGCCGTCTTTTTGCTCGCATTCGCGATCTCGCTCTACTCATTCAGAGCGGCGCGCGGATCAGATCATCAAGACTCGCCCACCGTCGTGAAAAATCCGCTCGCGGACATCACCGACGTCTATCTCTTCCCCGATCCGCACGACGCGTCGCGGGTCGCGCTTGCGATGGATGTTCGTCCGCTCATTCCCAAAGGAATGACTGGAGGCATCGCGCTCGATCCCAACGTGCTCTATCAGTTCAAGATCGCTACCAGCGGGGTTGGTTCAAATTCGATCAAGGAAGATACGGTGATCCAGTTCACCGCCGATTCGGCCGGCACGAACCAACACGTCACCCTTTACGGGCCGGCAGCCCCTAATGAGGTCGGAACGACCAACACGCTCGTTCCAGAGACGGGGACGTTCGGGTTTGGGTCGGTGGCCAAGCTCAAAAACCGCATCGATGTCTTCGTCGGGCCGCGCCGCGATCCGTTCTTCTTCGACCTCGCACAGTTTTTTAAGATCGTGCCGGATCGCAACTATATGAACCATCCGCACACGCCGCCGGCGACCGCAACATCGTTCCGGTTCGCATCGGCATCGCAACCGATCGTTCTCAACGGCGTCGGCTACGGAACGGCGGGCTCGAACCACTGCGTCATCAAGAAGCCGCACGACTACCTCGCGCCGTACGACGTTCTCTCGATCGTCATCGAGATGCCCAAGAAGTTGCTCGCGCCGCCCGGCGGGTCGCCCGGAGTCGTCGCCCTTTGGGCCACGACCGCCACGCCCAACGGCAAGCCGGAATAGGAGACTCGACATGAACCCACGTTACATACTCTGCCTACTGGCGCTCGCGCTGGCCGGCGCGATTGTCGGAGGCTGCAGCTCGAACGGCGCGCACTTAACTCCAGTTGGCTCTCAACTCGCGCCCGACCAAGCTAAAGGCAAGCAAGTCTCGTACAAGCAAATCGAGCTCTTGTCGCGTCCTGCGGTAAAAGAAGCCTTCGAACTCTTCGAAGATCACAATAAAACTAACCGTTCGGAACCGTACGACGATCCGGTCTTACAAGGTCAGATCAAGTCATTCTCGCAGGCGTTCCGCAGTAAGAAATGGTCCGAGACGCTGCAAGCCGTGCTCTACCCCAACGTCATGAAGGCCGACCTTTCCCAAAACGTTACGACGGCCGCCTACCTCGGTTACGAAACGGGCGGTGCGACCGGCAGCAAGTTCGGTGGCCGCGCGCTCGATGACGACATCATTGACATCTCGCTCGGCGCGATCTTCGGAAACACCCTGTCAGCACTCGGCCTTATTCCTGACGACGGCAAAGAAGCTCCCTGTCTCACCACGGACAACGTCGCATACGACAAGATGAACACGACGACGTTCCCGTACATCCAGGCACCGCTCTAATCGTGAGAAACCCTGGGGCGATTGTCGCCTTCACGGCGGCAATCGCCATGGGAGCGGCGTGGCCGTGGCTCTGGGCGCATCGCGCGCAGCCGGACGCGCCTTTCTCCGCGCCGATTTCGACCGATTACCTCCAGCGCGACGCGACTATCGCGTTCTACGAAAGCCAAGCGCGCCTCGATTCGACCGATCAAATCACGCGCCGGATGTTGGGCGGCGAGTATCTGCAGCGCTTTCGAGAGACCGGCGACCTCAACGACGTTACGCGCGCGGCAGAAATGGCGAAGCAATCGCTTCGATTGCAGCCGGGCGGCAATATCCAAGCTTTGAGCGTCCTCGCGTCGAGCGATCTCGCCGTTCACCGCTTTGAGCCGGCGCTCGTGGCCGAGCAGGCGGCCGTGCAAGCCGCTCCCTTTAACGACGATGCCCGCGCGCAGACGGCCTCGATCCTGATGGAGTTGGGCCGTTACGAGCAGGCCGCACGCATTCTATCGCGGCCTAAGGATCAGAGCCTCAATCCGACTTGGATGTCCATTCGCGCCCGGTACGACGAACTGACCGGCAGCCTCGCGTGGGCGCGCGCGCAGATGGCGCAGGCGACGGCGCTGATCGACGGGATGATCGGCGTGCCGGCCTACACGCGCTCGTGGTATCACGTGCGTGACGGGCAGCTCGCCTTCGAGGCCGGCGATTCGGCCGACGCGAGCGCGGAGTTCGATGAAGCGCTGCGCGTCTATCCCGATAGCGCGATGGCGCTTCTCTTTCAAGCGAAACTCTTTCGGGCCCGCGGAGATTGGCCACGCGCACTTGCGTCGGCGCAACGCAGCGCTGATTTGTATCCGCTTCCGCAGGCGCTCGGTTACGTCGCCGACGCGCAGCGCGCGCTCGGCGACGCCGATAGCGCGCGCCGGACCGATGCCTTGATTCGTGCCGAGCAGCGGCTCTTCAACTCCCAAGGAATCAACGACCGGCTGCTAGCGATCTACTACGCGGAACACCGCGAGCATCTCAACGACGCATTAGCCGCCGCGCGCTCCGACGCAGCAAAGCGCGGCGACGAGATTTACGCCGACGACACGATGGCGTGGGTCTTGGCGGCGATGAGACGATGGAACGCAGCGCGGGTGTATGCGCAGCGGGCGGTGCGATACGAGACGCAGGATCCCGAACTGCAGTATCACGCCGGTATCATCGCAATGCATACCGGACACATTCCTGAAGCTCGTTACCGGTTGCGCGAAGCGCTCGCAGCCGATCCACAGTTTCACCCGGTTTATGCCGCCGAGGCGCGACGCGCGCTCGCGGCGATGGGTGTATGACGATGCGCGCTCGCGTCGTCGGCATCTACGTCTTTCTCATCGGCATCAATCTGCTGGCGTGGGGTCTCGCGTTCTTCGCTTTCTTACCGCATCCGGTTCTGCTCGGCACGGCGCTGCTCGCGTTCACGTTTGGGTTACGACACGCAGTCGACGCCGACCATATTTGCGCGATCGATAACGTCACGCGAAAGCTCGTGCAGGAGCGTCAGCGTCCGATCGGAGTCGGTTTCTTCTTCTCGCTCGGTCATTCGACGGTAGTCGTCGCATTAACGCTCGCAATCGCGGTCGCGGCTGCCATGGTTAAGCACGAACTTCCGTCACTGCAACGAGCCGGGGAGCTCGTCGGTACCTCGGTCTCGGCGGCCTTTCTTCTGTTCGTTGCGGCGATCAACCTTACCGTGCTCGTGGACATTGTTGCGGCATTCGCGCGGGCGCGCCGCGGCGAGCAGATAGAGGACGAACGCGTTGACACGATGCTCGACCGGCGCGGGCTCGTCGGGCGCTTCTTTCGACCGCTGCTCAAGGTCGTCGACCGCAGCTGGAAGATGTATCCGATCGGCGTGCTCTTTGGACTTGGATTCGATACGGCGAGCGAGGTCGCACTCTTGGGAATCGCGGCAGTCGAGGCCGGCAAAGGACTTCCGGTCTTCGCGATCTTGCTCTTTCCGCTGCTCTTTACGGCCGGCATGTCACTCATTGATACAACCGACGGCATCGTGATGGCCGGCGCGTACGGCTGGGCCTTCGTCAAGCCGATGCGCAAGCTGTACTACAACCTGGTCATCACCTCGGTCTCGGTGCTCGTCGCGGTGATCGTCGGCGCCATCGAAGCCGGCGGCGTCATCGTCGACCAGCTTCGGCTCAACGGCGGAGTCTGGGACGCGGTGCGAGCGGCAAACGACAACTTCGGCATGCTCGGCTTCATCATCATCGGACTCTTCGTCGCAAGCTGGCTCGTCTCGCTCGGAGTCTACCGGCTGCTGTGGGCGGAATGATATCATCCACTGAGCCGGATGGGCACCACCCCTAACGGGCTCGGTGCGTTCTAAAGCTTCGTAGCACGCCTCGCCCGGCGCAACCCTTGGCAATACGAGCGCCTTTCTAGCCGCATGCAAACAGCACAAGAACTTAACCGCCGGCCGTCGCCGGCAACTCGTCCCCATCCGCTGGCATATCTAGGCGGCCTTCTCTGGATGGGCTCGTGGGATACCGACCGCATCTATGCTATCGATCCGAAGACCTGGAGCGTGCGCCACGAATTCGAGGCGCCCGGCAAGCCGTTCGGGCTAAGCGCGTTCGGCAACGAACTGCGCGCCGTCATATCGCATGGTGAAGAGGACGATCGCTACCTTTATCGGCTGGTGCCGGATAGCGGATTCGATCTCGGCAGCAAGACGCCGTGCCCCGACCTCACCGGATCTTTCATGGCCGCCGCCGGAGATCGGATCTATCTCGGACAGATGACCTTCCGGCGCATCCTCGTGCTCAAGCCGGATGCCACGGTAGAACGCGAGATCGCGCTGCCGACCCGCTGCGCAGGGCTTGGTTTCGGACCGCAAGGACGCTTCTACATGATCTCAGGCGATGACGAGCTCGAGCACTTGAGCTTCGGCACGCTCGATATTTCGCAGAGCGCGCCCGCGTTCCAAGCCATTCGTTCGCTGCCGGATGAAGCGCGTTCGCTCGTCTACGACGGCTCTTCGTGGTGGACGTCGCTGCGCGATGAGAACGAGATCGCCTCGTTTACCGCCTAACCGAAGTGCTATAGCGAGCGTGTTGCAGCATGTCGGTCAGGATGCCGGGCGGGACGGCATCGGGCCGGCTGAAGTCGAGCCGCGCAGCCAGCGCTGCATTGTAGGCAACCTTTGAGTTTCGCGTGGTGAGATCGATCTTCGGCGAAGTAACGTCGAACGGCGCGACATTCGGTGTTGATGTAAAGGCGGCGTAGAGCGGCAAGGCGGTCGCGTCGTAGTTCGAGAGCGGCTGCATCCCTAGAAGCAGCTCCATCGTGCGCAGCACGCTCACGGTCGAATAGTGCTCGTGCACGAGGCGGCCCTTTGCATACGGCGACGCGATATAGAGCGTGGTTCGCTGATCGCTGACGTGATCGGCTCCGTCCTGCGCGTCGTCTTCGGTGATGAAGATCGCCGACGACCGCCAGACCTTCGAGTGCGAGATCGCCGCGACGATCAGCCCGACCGCGTAATCGTTCGACGCAATGTACGCGGCCGGCGTGAGGCTTCCGGCGCGCGTTCCGGCGGTGTGATCGTTGGGAAGCCACATATACTCGAGTTGCGGAACCGAGTTGCTCGCGACGAACCGGTCGAACTCGCGTTTCCATTCTTTGTAGCGGTCGATATCGCTGTAGTCGAGATTCCAGCCGACGTAATGCCGGTCGTAACGGTCGCCGATGCTGGGAGCGGTCGAGGCGGGGTGACCATCTATGGCCGGCATCAGCGCCATCTCGCCGTAATCGCGAAACGTAACGCCCGCTCTGCGCGCGGCGTCCCACATGTATCCGTGGGCCGGAACGGAAGCACCGATCCCCGTCAGCACTTGATCGTTATCGTTTCGGTTGCCGTAGGCCGGCGGCCACATGCGCTCGGCATAATCGTTGACGAAGGCTCCGTCGGCCCAGTTATGACCTGCGTCGCTCACCTCGCCGCTAGCAAAGAAATTGTCGAAGAGCCCGAAGCGCTGCGCCAGTGCGTGCTGATTCGGCGTCACGCGCGCGCCGAAATATACCAACTTCGGGTCGCCGTTCCCTTCAGACATGTCGCCAAGAATCTGATCGTACGTGCGGTTCTCTTTGAGAATGAAGAAAACGTGCCGGATCGGGCCGCCTTGGCGAACGACCGTTTGCGAAGGCGAGGCGCCGGCGTTTATCGCGCCTTGGGGATTGGGGGGCGTTGCGCCGCCATCGAGCTTGAGTTCGCGTATCGAGCCGAACTGAATTGCGGCGATGTAATCGTGGTAGCCGCGGCTCATCACGTCGAAGTTGGGGTTTGCTTTAGTACCTTCTCCTTTACCATTGATGACGTAGAGCCGGTTACCGTTCGGAATCGCATCGGTCGGGTACCATCCCGCTGGTAATCGGGCGCTCACGCGACCGTCACGCAGCACCGCGATCTCGTTGGCCGCACCGAGGCTGACGAAGACCGAGCCGCCCTGCGCGGCGAGCGCATTGGGTGAAGAACCGATGGTGTGCGGCATCGTGCCCACGAACGTGTCGGCGAGCCGCTTTCCACTTTCGACATCGTACTCGCCGACCGTATCGGCGTCGGATTGCGCCACGTAAAGTCTGTTTCCGACGGCGAGCACGTCACTCGGATGGAGATCGGTGGAAATGCGCCGCACCGTTTTGGTGCGCGCGTCCACTTCGGCGACGTAACTTGACGAGCGCACCGCCACGAAGAGCTTGGTGCCGTCGTTTGAAAACGCGAGATTGCCGAGCTGAGTTCCGACGCGAACGGCGCGCGCTTCGCGCAGCGAGTCGAGCTTGCCGATCCGGACGGCGCCGTCGCCGTCGGTTGCCACCGCGACCGTTCCATTTCGAGCCGCAACCGCGATCGGATAGCTGTTTTTGGGGAGCGCGATCTTGCGGACCTGACCGCTCTGCGGGTCGGCAACGAAGAGGGCGTCGGCATTAGCGCCCGCGACCAGGATACCGCGATCGGTCCAAACGGGCTTTCCAAGAGCTCCGGTCACCGAGATTCTTTTCAACAACCGCATTGACGGCGTCGCGTAGAGCGCCAGCGCCGGAGGATTGAACCCCGACTCAAGGACGGCCAGCGTCGAGCCGTCCGAAGAAATCGCGGCGCCCTGCGGCATCGTGCCGGTTTGCACGACCGGGTCGGATGTAGCGCGGAGCGCCCACCCGTTCGGCAATACGCTAGGGGCGGTCCCGACCGCAGCCGCTGCGGCGCCGGTCGCGACCAAAAGCAAACGTCCTAAAAGCGTGCTCATCATCGTGGTTTTTCGCCGAGGGTCCGGGCGGACCCACCGCGGCCGCGACGAATCGCAAAGAGCGCAATGCCTCTCGTCCGGCTACGAACCGAACCCCTGACACCTGCGATCGGCGCGATCGTCGACCAGGTCGACCTGAGCCGGCCGCTCGAGGACGACGAACTCGCGGCGATTCGCTACGCGCTCGACGAGCATCTCGTCCTGTTCTTCCCAAAGCAATCGCTGACGCCGGGACAGCAGCGCGATTTTGCGGCGCGCTTCGGCCGCCTCTACCTTCACCCGTTCTATCCGGGGCACGAGCTAGCGCCCGAGATTATGCTCTTGGAGCACGACGCGACCCATCGCGCGAATAGCGACCGCTGGCACAACGACGTTACCTACCTTGCAACTCCGCCGCAAGCTGCCGTGCTGTGTGCCGAAGAGGTTCCGCAGCTCGGAGGCGATACGCTCTGGGCGAACATGTATCTCGCGTATGAAAGCCTCTCGGAGCCGCTCAAGCAGCTCGTCTCGGGACTGCGCGCCGTCCACTCGTTTGCGAAGAACTTCACGCCCGAGCGTTTTACCGCGCTAGGAATGGAAGATCGCCGCGACGAGATCTACGCGGCGCACCCGCCCGTTTCGCATCCGGTCGCGCGAACGAACCCTGTAACCGGGCGTAAAGCACTCTTCGTAAATCAAGATTTTACGTCGCATATCGAAGCCGTTGCGCCGCGCGAGAGCGAGGCACTCTTGGGCCTTCTCTTCGAGCATATGGCGCAACCGGAGTTCCAGGTCCGCTGGCGCTGGACGGCGGGGACGGTTGCCTTTTGGGATAACCGCTGGACCCAACACTGCGCGCTCGCGGATTACTTTCCGGCGCACCGGCGCATGCGCCGAGCGACGATCCTCGGCGAGCGGCCGGTTTGAGCCGCTGGAGCCGCTGGCTTCCGTGGATCGCGCTGGTCGTCGTGTACATCGTTTGGGGATCGACGTATCTGGGCATCCGCGTCGCGGTCACCACGATTCCACCCTACCTTATGACGGGCGTTCGCTACCTGACTGCCGGCGGATTGCTCTTTGCTTGGCAATGGTTCACGTCGAAAGAGAAGCCGCCGCTCCCCAACGGTAAGGCAATCGGGCAGATCGTCATAACGGCGTTCTTGCTCTTGGTCGTCGGCAACGGCCTTCTGTGCGTTGCCGAGACACGCGTTGAAGCGGGAACCTCGGCGCTCTTGCTCGCGACGACGCCGATTTGGATGCTGCTCATTGATGCGTTGCGTACGCGCACCGCGCCGCCGCTCGCTGCGGTCGGCGGCCTCGTTCTCGGAAGCGCGGGGATCGCAACGCTCGTCGGGCACGGCGCCGGACATGCCGACCTCCTTTTCGCGAGCATCATGATGCTCGCGTCCATCTCTTGGGCGGCCGGTACGATTTACGCCCAAGGGAAGGATCACGGACCGATGACCGCGTCGTTGGAGATGACCGCCGGCGGCATTCTCTGCATCGTCGTCGCTCTGCTCACCGGCGAAGTTTCGCACTTCAAGATTGCGGCGATTTCGGCCGAGTCCATTTGGGGGATGATTTGGCTTATCACTGCGGGCGCGATGCTCGGTTACAGCGCCTACGCCTATGTGCTGCGGACGCTCCCGACCGCGACGACCGCGACCGTCGGGTACGTCAACCCGGTCGTTGCGGTGATCCTCGGCGCGCTTATCTTGCGTGAGCCCGTTACCTGGAACATCCTGGCCGGCGGTGCGGCCGTCCTCGCCGCGGTCGTGCTGATTCTCGTTGGAAGCCGGCGGCCTTCCGAGGAGTTCGTGGGCTGATGCTACCTACATACTTGGAATGCTCGCGCGATGCGGCGCATCGCTGCTCGCCAGACGCGTTGGCAACGCTCTGCCCGCACGACGCGGCCCCGCTGCTCGTGCGTTATTCCGTCACCGAGCTATCGCGCGCAGCGGTCGCCGCGCGGCCGTGGACGATGTGGCGCTACCGCGAGATGTTGCCGGTGGCGCAAGGCGAGGAACCGATTTCGCTGGGCGAAGGCGCGACGCCGCTGATTCGACTGGAGCATTTGCAGCGCGAGCTTGGGCTCGACGACCTCTACGTCAAGGATGAGTCGGCAAATCCGACCGGCTCGTTCAAGGCGCGCGGGATGTCGGCGGCGGTAACGGTCGCAAAACGCCTGGGGGCGCAATCGCTCGTCGCTCCGAGCGCCGGCAACGCGGGCGGCGCGCTAGCGGCCTACGGCGCGCGCGCGGGGTTACCGGTGCGCGTCTACGTTCCGCGCGATACGCCGGCGCTGCTAATCGAAGAGATGCGCGCCTACGAAGCCGAGGTCATTCTCGTAGACGGCCTGATCGACGATGCCGGCCGCATCGCGGCGGAGTACGCGCGCGAACGGGGCGCGTTCAACGTCGCGACCTTCCGCGAACCGTACCGCATTGAGGGAAAAAAGACGATGGGATACGAGTTGGTCGAACGGCTCGGCGCCGTGCCCGGGACGATCGTCTATCCAACCGGCGGCGGCACCGGGCTGGTCGCGATGTGGAAGGCCTTCGAGGAGCTCGAACGCCTCGGCTGGATTGATGCGCGACGTCCCGTGATGGTCGCGGTGCAGGCCGAGGGTTGCGCGCCAATCGTTCGCGCGTTCGCGCGTGGTGAATCGACGGCCGCCCGCGTTGAAGGTGGCGCGACGAAAATGTGGGGGCTTCGCGTCCCGGGCGGGATCGGCGATCGTCTTACGCTGCGCGCCTTGCGCGAATCGCACGGACACGCACTTGCGGTCTCCGATGAAGCGGCCGCAGACGCGATGCACGACCTCCATCGCCACGAAGGCATAGACGCCACCGAGGAGGGCGGCGCGACGCTCGCCGCGCTGCGCAGCTTAGGAACGAGCGGGATCGAGCTTCCCGCTCCGATCGTGCTCTTCAATACTGCAACGTCGTTGAAGTATGCGCCTCGCGCGGCGGGCGGGCAGAGACGCTCTCTGATGTAGGAGTTGCCGGCCCCGTCCTGCTCGAAGAGAGGCAACCGTGGCTGAAGCGCTTCCAAAGGGCGTCGTAACGTTTCTTTTCAGCGACATCGAGGGCAGCACGAAACTCTGGGAGCGCTGCCCAGAACCGATGCACGTCGCGCTGCCGGAGCACGACCGAATCCTTCGAGAGAGCATCGAGCGCCATGCCGGCGTCGTATTCAAAACGGCCGGCGACGGATTTTGTTCTGCCTTCGAACATCCCGGCGAAGCCTTGGCCGCCGCGATCGAGGCGCAACGCGCCCTTCGCGCGCACTCGTGGCCGGGCGAAGTTGGCGAGCTTCGCATCAGAATGGGAATTCACAGCGGCGAATGCACGCGGCGAGACCGCGACTACTTCGGCACCACGGTGAATCGCGTCGCTCGCTTGATGTCGATTGCATACGGCGAACAAATTCTCTTATCGGCCGCCGCCGCGGCACTCTTACGCGACTCGTTGCCGCCCGACGTGACGCTGCTCGATCTGGGACCCGCTCGGCTCAAGGATCTTAGCCAACTCGAGACGGCCTTTCAGGTAGTTGCGCCGGGTCTGCGCCCGACTTTTCCGGCGCTCGCGTCGCTCGATTCTCGACCGAACAACTTGCCTTCGCAACTGTCGAGCTTCGTCGGGCGCGAGGCGGAGCTCGAGCGCGCCGGCGAGTTGATCGCGCGGGCCAGATTGCTGACGATCGCCGGGCCAGGAGGTATCGGGAAAACGCGGCTCACCCTTCAGCTCGCCGCGGATCTCGCCGACCGCTATCCCGACGGGGTATGGTTCGTCGACCTTACTGCGATTCGCAACCCCGACTTGATACCTCAGACCGTTGCAACGACATTCGGTGTTCGAGAACTGCCAAATGAAGCGATCGAAACGACTCTGCTCTCACATTTGGGCGAGAAGACGATTCTGCTCGTCATCGACAACGCGGAACATCTTTTGGCGGGAGCGGCGCGCTTCGTCAAAGCGCTGCTCGGCATGTGTCCTGCGGTGACGGTGCTTGCGACAAGCCGCGAACCGCTGCACCTAGCGGGCGAGCAGATTTATAGGCTCGGGCCGCTCGCCGAACCGACGCGCCTCTTCCTCGAACGAGCGCGCCGCGCCGCGCCGGCGATGATTTTTGGCGAGGAGGAGCGCGCCGAGGTCATCTCCTTATGCGAGCGGCTTGAAGGCGTCCCGCTGGCAATCGAGCTTGCCTGCGCGCGCCTTGCATCAATGCCGCTCAAACAACTCGCGCGCAGGCTGGGCTCCGGCTTGAATCTGACGAGTAGAGACTTGACCGAGAGTTCGCACCACCGCGCGCTTCGAGAGACTATCGAATGGAGCTACCGGCTGCTCGAGCCCGAAGAACAATCGCTCTTAGCCGAGTTGTCGGTATTTCACGGCGGCTGTGCCGCAGCCGCAATGGCCGCGGTCGCACCTGCGATCGCGAATCTCGACGACGTCGCCGATTCGCTCGTCGACAAGTCGCTGATATCGGTCGATGATGCGGGCGCCGCGGAACGCTACTGGCTGCTCGGGATCGTACGCGAGTATGCCGGCGAGCAGCTCCGCGCGAGCGGTATGGCTAAAGAGACCGAACGTAATCACGCGCTCTATTATGCGGAGCTCGTCTCTGCGACGGCATCGCGGTCCGCCGAGGGCAAGGCATCGTCGTACGCGCTGCTCGACAGCGACGCACCGAACGTCCGAGCCGCGCTCGAGTGGATGCTCGCGCACGACGCGTCCGGCGCGATGCGGCTGACCGTGAAGCTCGCGCCTTACTGGCGCGTTCGCGGCAACGTTACTGAGGCTCGGTACTGGATGTCCAGAGCGCTCGATGGGGGCTCGAGCGATGCCGCAGATCGCGCGGCGGTGCTTTGTCTCGCTGCGAGCTTTGCCACGCTCCAGGACGAGCTCACCGAATCGCTGCGCCTGTCGGACGAAGCGCTTCAGCTGTATCGCACCCTAGGCGACAGTACCGGGGTTGCTACGGCGCTCTTTCGCACCGCCGTCGCTCGCCACTGCCAGGGCCAGCTGAACGCCGCCGAAGCGCTTTATCGCGAATCGCTCGCTGAGTTCAGTACGCAGGGCGACGCTCATTTCGAGATGACCTGCATCGGAAATCTCGGCATGCTGGCTCGCCAGCGCGGCGATTTTCGCGACGCTTTCAATCTTCTCGACGGCGCGATTGCCCGAGCGGTTCGGTTGAACGAACGTCAAATTCTCGGAGACCTCAGGATGGCGATGGGATGGGTGCAGCTTGGTTTGAACGATCTGCCGCAATCGCGGCAGCTCTTCGAACGCGCCTTTGCCGATAAGAGTGCGGAGCAGGACCGGTGCGGAGTTTGCTATGCGCGGCACGGTTTAGCCACCGTCACGTTAAGGGAAGCGCGTTTGCGAGAAGCGCTCGAGGAGTTTTTGAAAACGCTCGACGCCGCGACCGAGCTGCGGCTAAAGGACTATGTGGCACGGGCTCTCCACGGAATCGCCGCCGTTGAGGCGCGAGAGGGCGAGATTCATCTCGCCGCGCGACTGCTTGGACTCGCCGATCGGCTCTTTAATGAAAGCGGTCGCGAACTTCGCGACAGCATCGCGTACGATATCGCCTCAGAATCGGTCAATGCGGCGACCCCGGAGGCGCAACGCCTCGCCTTGCGCGAAGAGGGCGCGCGAATGAGCGTGGATGAAGCGCTGGCTGCAGTACGCTCTTCACGCGCATACATGAAGGGGCCGCCGTGAACCTTCGAGCCGCGCGGTTCTTGAGCTTGGTTTTGGCGCTTGCGGCCCCGGCGTGTTCGCACGCCGGGGGCGCGCGCCGTGCCGCGCCGCACGACCTGCACATCGCCGACTGGTCCGAACCGTCGTCGCTGAACCCACTGCTGGCGCACGATCAGGACACAATTGGATTCGACCTGCTCTTCGTTCAAACACTGGTGGGATTATCGCGCGACAACAAATTGGTGCCCGTCTTGGTGACGCGGGTCCCGTCGCGTGCGAATGGCGATATCTCTCCGGACGGCCGAACGATCGTCTATCACTTGCGGCCGGAGGTCCGTTTCGCCGACGGGCAGAGGCTCACGTCGCGCGACGTGGCATTCACCTATCGAGCGATCATGGATCCGCGCAATCCAGTCTTGAGTCAAGATGCATATCGCCGCATCGCTTCATTGACCACCCCCGACGCGCGCACGGTCGTGATACGCTTGCGCTCGCCCTGGAACGCGGCGGTTCGCGAGTTATTCGCCCAATCCGACTTCGCGTTTGGAATTCTCCCGGCGCACGCGTTTGCGGGCACGCCGCTGCAGCGCGCTCCCTGGGAGGAACACGCCTTTGGAACCGGACCATTTCGCGTAACGCAGTGGAAGCGCGGCGATCGGATCGTACTCGAGCCGAACCCATATTTTTCGCCGCGGCCGAAGTTGGCGCGGATCGAGCTGAGGATGATTCCCGACCTCAACGCCGTCGTGCTTGCCGTCCGCACGGGCGAGGCCGATTTCGCGCGTATTACGGCGCTCGAGGTTCCGCAAGTCGGCTCTGCGCCAGCCCTGCACGTCACTCCGACTCCCATCAACGGAATGGACTACTTGTCCATGCAGACAACGGAGCCCCCGACCGACGACGTCCGGGTGCGCCGCGCGATTGCCGATGCGTTCGACGTCCCGCTGATCGAGCGGACTTTCCATAACCTCCTGCCGCGCGGTGCGGCGTTCTTGCCGCCGGTGCTCGAGTGGCACGATGAAGCCCTATCCGAGATCGCGCAAAATCAGAGGGCCGCGGAGTCCGAGCTCGACGCGGCCGGCTGGAGAGAAAGCGGTGGAACCCGCGTAAAAAACGGGCGGCCTCTCGAGGTGCTGATCGTTGCGCAGGCGGGCTTGCAGGGCGGAACGCCGACGATCGTTCAGCAGGAACTGAACGTAATCGGAATCCGAGCGATCATCAAGACCTTTCCAGCGAGCAGTTTCAACGGACCGAGCGGCCCGCTTCGAACGGGCCACTTCAACATCGCGGCGCAAGGATGGATCGGCGGCGCCGATCCGGAGCAGAGCGTCACATTCGCGTGCAGCCAGATCGGACCGAACGGTAACAACATCATGCATTTTTGCAACCGGCAATTCGATGCCGCGTTCGACGATCAAGCCGTTACCCCGGACGACCGGCGTCGCGCCGCGGATTTTCTCACGATGCAACAGATTGTCTATCGCGAGCTGCCGGTAATACCGTTGGATTACCTGCGCTACTTCGACGTCGCCAACGGACGCGTCACCGGGTTCGCGCGTAACATGCTGGGATACCCGGTCGACGCCGAGACTTGGGATGCAAATTGAGTCCCCGGCTCCGCACGAGCAGGCGTCGATTAAGCGGAGCTAACGTCAAAACGATGCGGGAGCAGCTCCGGATGGGTCAACGGCGGCTCGATAGCGAATCCCCTGATAGTTTTTCAGCTACACTCACTTTTGCGGAGGTCAGTATATGAACAGTATCACCGCGCATCGTTTCGTCATTGGTGGCCTTGTGGTTCTTCTTGCGCTAGCCGCGCTGAAGGTCTTCGCCAGTTGTGCAGACGGTAATCCCATTCACTTTCGCATGACTTCATATGTTCCGGCTCCCCCAGCCAAACCCACACCGGTTTCGGTGTATGCCGAGGGTGACTGGCAGAACGGAAATATTTCCGTTCCGTGCATACAGGCCCGGACGTGCTACGCTTACCTGGAGTATTTCACGATTCAGAATCCGCCGGTCGGAACGTTACCGGGTTGCCACGTGGGGTCTGGTGAAAGTTGCCTGACTATCAATGGACCGGCGAGCGCCTTTGCCGGCACACCGCCGCCGTTCACCGTCTCTAGCAAGGACGCAGATGTCGAGCACCAGGCCGAAAATGTCAACGGGCAATTCATCGTCGTCTTCAGCTCGAGGCCGCTGACTACGAGGAAGACAAAGTAAAGGTTGCGCGCACGCCTAGAGCGCGAACAATGCGAAAACCCGGGACACGAGGTAGTTTACTGCGAATACGCCGCGGACAAAAAGGAGGAGATTATGACTCGTAAATTTATCGACTGCCGCGAGTATCCGAGCGAGAGCAACTGCACGATTGCAATATCGGCCGATAGCGACGACGAGCTGGTCGAGGCCGCAAGCCAGCACGCGATAGCGGTGCACCGGCACCCTGACACGCCCGAGTTGCGAACCATGCTTCGCTCCACTGTCAGAGAGGGCAGCCCACCTTAGGAAGGTGATTCATGGAGAACGACTTGGGATTCGTCGCGCTCTTCGGCGCGGCCGGCGCGGTGGGGCAAGCGTTGGCTCCGGCTCTCGAGCAGCGGGCAATTGCGTACCGGACAGTCGGTCGCGATGTCGCGCGGCTGCAACGCGACTTTCCGCATTCGCAGGCGCTCGAGGCAGACTTCTTTTCCGGGGAAGGCGTTGCCGCCGCGGCGCAAGGCGTCCAGACCATCTTCTATCTCGCGGGAGCGCCCTACACCGAGTTTTACCGGCATCCGGTGATGATACGAAACGCGCTCGATGCCGCGCGAGCTGCGGGCGTCAAGCGGTTCGTGCACGTCGCGCCCGTCTATAGCTACGGGTTGCCGCAGACGCGGCCCGTTCCCGAGAGCCACCCCCACTCGCCGAACACGCGCAAGGGTCGCTTTCGATTGGAACAGGAGCTCGCCGTCCTCGAGCAAAATGGCAACGGCTTCGCGACGATGGTCGTTCACCTGCCCGATTTCTACGGACCCCGCGCGGACCTCGGCTACGCCAACGTCTTCATGCGTGAGGCGCTCTCAGGCAAGACCGCGTCGTTCATTGGACCGCTAAGCGCGCAGCGAGAGTTTGTTTACGTGCCCGACGTTGCCGATCCGATACTTCGCCTTGCCGCGCTCGACGACGCTTACGGCCGCTGTTGGAATCTCGGTGGCCGTAGCGTAGAGGCGCGCGCCTTCGTCAACGACGTCTTCGCAGCCATAGGAAGACGGCCGAAGTATCGTTCGATACCGAGGCTGATGCTGCAAATCATGGGACTTGGGTCGCCGATGATGCGCGAAGTAGCAGAGATGTACTACCTGTTCGATAGCAGTTTCGTGCTCGACGACGGAGCTTTGCAGCAACGTCTGGGGGTCTACGCGAAAACCCCGATGCCGCAAGGAATCGCAACGACTGTAGCTTGGATGCAAAACCCTACCGAAAACAAGAGTTAGAAAGGACGTCATGCCACATCCGGTCGTTCACTTTGAGATCATCGGCAAAGACCCGGCCGCCTTGGGCGCCTTTTACCGCGAGGCGTTCGATTGGACCATTCCCGAGCAGCCGGTTGCGGGTGGGGCCGGCGTTCCGAACTACTACCTGGTCATGCCCGACGGCGAGCAGCCGCCGAAGGCCGGCATCAACGGCGGGTTCGGCGTCCTGCCGCCAGGTTACGCCGGTCACGTGACCTTCTACATTGCCGTTGACGACGTTGGCGCCGCACTTGAGAAGGTCGAAAAGCTCGGCGGAATGCGGATGTTAGGACCCGATCACGTTCCCAACGGGCCGGTTATCGGGCTCTTCAAGGATCCACAAGGCAACACGATCGGAGTCGTCGCGCTTCCCTCGTAGCAGCTGCCGCTACGGCGCGCGGCTGCCCAGATTCTCGATGCCGTAATGTTTGAACGTTGGCCAGAGCTGCGGCAGCGGCGGGTGCATGCCGCGGCAGAGCACGATTGGGCGATTGCGCTCGTACGGCATCGCGTACGGCGAGGTGCCGAAGTGCGCGACGACTTGCGCCGAGTCACAAATGGTCGCCCACTTCGCCGGGTCGACGTTGACGGCGAGCACGATCGAGCCGTCGTTACCGCGCGGTCCCCACAAATAGTATTGGTTGTTGCCGCTGAGTGCGGGCGGAAGGCCGGTGCCGTAGACGTCGATTGCTGCGGCCTCGCCATAGTTCGACGCAAAGATCGCGGCTCGCGCGCGATCGGCCGGCGGTAACGCGGCGTACGCGGTCTCAACGTCGCGCGTGAGCTCGCGCCAGCCGAACTCGTCGGAGAGCATCTGCATGAGCGGTGCCCCGATGCCCGCGGCTTCGATCGGTTGCGGCCGCGGGGACATGTGGTCGATCATCTGCTGCAAACGATCGGGCGAAAGTACCGGCAGCACGAGCGGGAGCGAGAGCGCGCCGTTCGCGGCGGCCAGCACCGCCCAGAACGCGATGAGAAGCCGAGGCAACGTCGTGTAGGCCGCGGCACCGAGCGCGAACATCGTTGGGTAGGCTCCGGCCAGATAGTACATCTTACCGTGCGTGATCAGAATGAAGATTGCCGTCACGACGAACCCGATCGAGAGAAATCTGAAGCGCGCGAGTCGGGCCGAGAAAAACGGCACGATGATTCCGGCCAGCCAAAGGGGAGCCAGCAAGAAGTTCACCGAGAGAATTTGATTGAGCGTGAAGCCGATGGGCGAGCCGGTAAAGTTGCCCGGATTGTCGTTGTGAACCAGTTCGAGGAACGGGAAACCGTTGGCGGCTTGCCAGAGAACGTTCGGTAATGCCAGAACGGCGGCAATCAGCACGCCGATCCAGAGGTCGCGCGACGCAAACGCCGCGCGCGGTCCGGTCAGAGCGACGCCGATCGCAAGACCGATCGCCCAAAACAGCACGCCGTACCTCGCTTCAAACGCCACGCCGGCGATCGCGCCCGCCCACCAGAACGCGCGCGGCTCGGCGCGCACGAATGCGCGCGTGATCAGGTAGGCGAGCGCGGTGAACGCGATCGGCTCGAACGTTGCGGTTGACAGCGTCGCCGTCATTGCGGTCACGAGCGTCGCGCTCGCGGCGGCGACCGCGGCAAGCCAGGCTCCGCGCGTGGTCGCACCCAGCAACTGCGCGAAGAGCACGGTGAGCGGTATGAGTGCGATCGCGGCGAGCACGGCCGGCAGCCGCAGCAGCCAGATATTTACGCCGGCGAGTTGCGTTGACGCCGCAAGCAGCGGCACGAGGGGCGGCTGATCCACGTATCCGAAGGCCGGGTGACGTCCGGTAACGATGAAGTATAGCTCGTTGCGGAACGCGTCGTATTGCGCGGCGACGGCGAAGTGAACGACGGCGACAACAACGGCGACGACGGCGGCCGCCCACCACGCTCCACGACTCATCGCTTACGGCACTCGGTAGACCTGACCGGAATGCGATCCCTCGATGCTCTTGGAATAGGCGAGCGCGACCCGACGCGCCGGGATCGGTTCGAAGCCGCGGAAGTACGGTCCGAACGCTTCCATCGATTCCTCGAGCACCGTCGGACTGACCGCGTTGATCCGGCGGTTCGAGAGCTCGATTGCCGCGGAGCGCACGAAGCTCTCGATCGCGCCGTTGACCATCGCCGCCGCGGCGCCGTAACGGATCGGCTCTTGCGACAGAATTCCGGCGATCAACGTGAACGAGCCGCCCGGCTCGACGAACTCGCGACCCGCGAGAACGAGATTCACTTGGCCCATCAGCTTGTCGCGCAAACCGACGTCAAACTGCTCCGCCGTCATCGTTTCGAGCGGGCCGAAGTGCACGTTGCCCGCCGCGCAGGCTACCGCGTCGATCTTGCCGACACGAGTGTAGAGCTCGCGCACGCTCGCGGGATCCGCGATGTTGACGCGAACGTCACCGCTCGAGCGCCCCGCCGTTACGATCTCGTGACGCTGCGAAAGCTCGCCCACAACCGCCTTGCCGATCGTGCCGCTCGCACCTACGATAAGTATTTTCACGCTGGGCGTCCTCCGACGAACGTTTCGAGTGCGGTGAGCGCTTCGGGCAGGTTCGCGCGACCGTAGCCGAAGCGAACGTGCTCGTCGCCGGCGTCGTAGATCGTGCTCGGCAAGAGCAGCACGCCGGCCTGCTCGACCGCGCGGAGACAAAAGGCTTCACTGCTGCCGCCCAAATACCGCGGAAAAGCGGTTGTCCCTGCGCGCGGTCGAGTCCAGTTGAAGAGACCAGCGTGCCGCGTGAAGAATTCATCGAGGGAGTCCAAGTTGCGCGCGACGATCTTCCGCACGCGCTCCAGGAGGTATTCCCGATTGGCAAGCGCGAGCTCGGCAAGAAACTCGCTCGGCGCGCTGTTGCAGATCGAGAGGTAATCTTTGAAGGCCGCCATCTTCTCGTAGAGCGTCGCGTCGGTGGTTGCGATCCAGCCGATGCGCAGCCCCGCGAGACCGTACGCCTTCGAAAGGCCGCCGAGCGAAACGCCGCGCTCGTAGAGATCGCAAACCGCCGGAATTGGCTCGGCTTCGCGTTCGAGGCCGCGGTAGACCTCATCGCTAAAGAGCCAGAGCCCGTACTTGCGGGCTACCTTCACGACGGCGTCCATCTCGCTCCGATCGAAAGGATAGCCGGTCGGATTGTTCGGCGTCGTCAGGACGATCGCGCGAGTCGCCGGCGTTACCAGCCGTTCGAGCTCCTTCAGGTCGGGCATACCTTCGCGCGCCAAGTCGGAGTGCCAGCGCAAAAGCTCGGCGCCGATCGCCTGCGCGACCGAATAGTGCGACTGATAGCACGGGAATTGAGCGATGAATTGATCGCCGCGCGCCAGTACCACGTTTGCGAACGCGAAGATCGCCTCTTCGGAACCGGCGTGTACGAGAATCGACTCCGCGTCGCCGTGCTCGTAGAACGACGCGATGCTTTGCCGCAGCGCGGGACTGCCGCGCGATTCGGTGTAGCCGAGGCTTACATCGCCAAGCCGCTGCATCGAGCCTGGTTCGAGCGCGAGCAAGTCGCGAACCGGCAGCGTCTGCGCATCGCTCGAACAGAGCAGATAGCGCGTGCTGAACTCGTATCGAGCGAAATACCGCTCGAGGGCGAATGGATCGAAGGTGACGGACACGCATCCTCCTTCCGTTGGGCCAAGGTCGAGCCCCTTGGTAGTGCACACGTTTGGCCACGGCACGGCCGGCGCCGTGGATATTGCCGCGCTCCTTCGCGGCGCGGGCGTGCGAGCCGTCGTTGACGTTCGCAGCGTTCCGAAGAGCCGCGCGCATCCGCACGTCTGGGCCGACGCGATGGCGCAGTGGGTGCCCGACCTCGCGGGAGCGAGCTACCAATGGTGCAGTGGCTTAGGCGGATTTCGGCGGAGCCGGCCGGACTCGCCGAACGCCGGCCTGCGCCATCCTTCCTTCCGGGGCTACGCCGACTACATGCAGACCCCGCCTTTCAGCCTCGCGCTCGATGCTCTATTAAAGGAAGGCGCCCAGCAGGCGACGGCGATTATGTGCTCCGAGACTCTGTGGTGGCGCTGTCACCGGCGGCTCATCGCGGACGCGCTCGTCTTGCTGTATCACGTTGACGTTCGGCACCTGATGCATGCGGGGCCGCCCCAAGCGCATCGGCTCACGCCCGGCGTGCGCATGCTCGACGGCGGCATCTTACAGTATGATGACGAAAAAACCGGGAAGGATACGTGAAGAAGATCTTTGCCGCAGCAGCCGCCGTAGCGTGGATGCTGGCGCCGGCACGAGCGCAGTTTCCGCCTCAGGACTCCGCTGCAGCAGCGCTGCTTGCCAAACATCGCGCGTACGTCGGCTGGCACCTCGGCGACGGAACCTTCCGGAGCATGCGAATCACCGGAAGCGTCGCCGACGAGAAAGGCGCGCAAACCCAGAAGCTGGTGCTCCTATCTGACGGGATCCTCTATCACGACACCTACACCGACATTGCGCGCGGCGGCGTGACCGAGCATAACGGATTCACGGGTCGCCTCTTCTGGCAGTCTAACTTCAACGGCTTTACGACTCCCATCTACGGCGATTACGCGAAGTATCTCGCATCGCTGACGATGCTGCGACAGGAAGGCACGACCGAGCTGGGCGCTACGTACGTCGGAGAGCGGAGGGTTGACGGAAAGCCGGCCGGCGTCGTGCGCGTGACGCTCACCAACGGCGACCCGATCGATCTCTACGTCGATCCGGCAACGGGTGCGTACCTTCAAGCGACGATCGACCCGGGTGGATCGTTAGAAACGACGACCCACATCCTTTCGTATGCCGACGTCGTGCCGGGCAAGAAGATGATTTCGTCATATCGGATCGGAAAGGACCGAGCGCTTTACACGTACGACAAGTTCGAGCCGAACGTTTCGGTTACGCCGGCCGATCTGCATCCGCCGGCCGCGAAGGCGTCGTGGACCTTCGCGAGTCAGCCCTTCCCGGTCACTTTGACACGGAACCGTGTTTTGATCAATGCGACCGTCAACGGCGTTGTGGGACGGTTCATCCTCGATACGGGTGCATCGGCAATCGTCATGGACGATCAGTTCGCCGACCGCGCCAAGGCTTCGGCGCTCGCAGGGAGCGGCGAGGCGTTTACGCTCTACGGCAACGTTAAGATACACACGCGCCGCGTGAACGCGATTTCGTTCGGCGGTTCTACCCTTCACAACGTCCTCGTGGCAAGCGAAGACTTTGAGAGCCACGATTATCGCGGACTCGATCGCGCCGGGTACGACGGCTTGATCGGCTACGATCTCTTCGCCGGAGCGGTCGTCAAGCTAAACGTCTACGACTCGACCATGACGATTCTCGATCCGGCGGAAGACCTTTCGGCGTCTCGCGGGCTGCAGGTGCTCGTTGACCTATCCCATCGAATACCGGGAATACCGATAACGCTCAACGGGTCGCTTCCGGTTATCGCGTTTCTCGACACCGGAAATCCGGGCGTCGCCTTCTTGAGCTTCGACTTTGCCAAGAGTCACGACTTGCGAATCGGCAGCCCAGTCTGCGGCAATCTCGAGAGTCTGACGATCGGCCCGATCGTTTATAAAGGGCAGCCGGTGTGCCTGGAGAGTTTTAGGGCGGACTACATGCTGCTCGGCTACGATTTTCTCAAGCACTTCGATCTCGTCTTCGACTACCCGCATGGGCGCATGTTCATGATGCCGAACAAGAATTGATATGTCACAGGAACGAATCGCTTTCAACCGCGCCGCCTTCTTGGCGGGCTCGATCGCAGCAGTCAGCGCGCTTCCCGAGGTCGCGCGCGGCTCGGGTGCTCCCGGATCGTCAGGCCCCGCGCCCTCGCCGGAACACCTGCTCGGGCGGTTGATGGCCGGAAACAACCGTTTCGTCCATAACGATTTTCCGACGCTGACGGACCGTATCGCCGAAAAGCGCGAGCTTCTCAAACAGAGCCAAGCGCCCTTCGCGGCGATTCTGAGCTGCGCCGATTCGCGCGTCGTGCCGAATCTCGTCTTCGTCCAGGGGCTCGGCGATCTCTTCGTCACCAGGGTTGCCGGAAACTACCCCGACGATCTCGTCAGCGGTTCGATCGAATACGCGGTCGAGCATCTGGGGACGCGGCTCGTCATGGTCTTGGGGCATGAAAATTGCGGCGCAGTGGCCGCTGTCTACTCCGCGATCGAAACGAAGACGCCCTTGCCGCCGCACCTCTCGACCATCCAACGGTTTCTCGCCCCCGGCATCAGCAACGTGGTGCGCGCGCACGGCTCGCAAATGGCGGCGGTTGAAGCGAACGTGCGGGCCGCGGTCACAGCACTCAAAACAATGCCGCCGGAGCTCTCGAAGGACGTCAACTCCGGACGCGTCCTCGTCGTCGGCGGCGTCTACGAGCTCGGCAGCGGACAGGTTCGGCTGCTCGAGTAGCTCACGTTCCCGCGTCGGCGCCGGCGTGGAAGACGAACTTGACGATCAAGCGATCGAGCGTCGCTCCGGCCGCGGGGCTGCCGTAGTTGACGTAGAGCTCGTTGCCGGATGCGAACCGCTGGTGGAACCCGACCGCGAGATTATTTCCGATCTGCGTCGCGAAGCCGCCGAATCCGTTGATGTCGCGCAGTCCGACGGTCAGCGAGCTTTCACTGCTGAAGTTGTATCCCAGCGAGACGCGCCGCAGCCACTGCGAATCGAGCACGCCGTTGGAGAACGCTCGCTGGTACGTGCCGTCGTACTCCAAGCCGAGCGTCATGTTTCGAAAGAGCGGGCGGCTGGTGACGATCGTAAAGAGATGCACGTAGTTATCGCCAAACGGACCCCAGTTGTAGGCCACGTCGAGCGGCGTCGGCGTGCCGTCACGGTATCCGACCGGAATCTGATAGAGATTGAACGG
This sequence comes from Vulcanimicrobiota bacterium, assembly GCA_963748875.1. Classification (GTDB taxonomy): domain Bacteria; phylum Vulcanimicrobiota; class Vulcanimicrobiia; order Vulcanimicrobiales; family Vulcanimicrobiaceae; genus Cybelea. The sequence goes on along the minus strand of CAVVKC010000001.1, from coordinate 1,359,103 downwards.
TTGGGTGAAACCATCAAGATAGCACGGATAGCCGGTGAAGCTCGAGGTAAAGAGAATCTGCCCCGTGCAGCCCGGCCCAGCCGGAATCGAATACGAGCGAAGCTGACCGACCGCGACGCCCGCGCCGTCGAGCGAAAGTTGATTCTTGAAAACCGCGGTTACGAAGTATTGGACGTCGGCCTGATGCACCGCGCCCGAATCGTCGATAAAGCGATCGGCGGTAAAGAAGAGCGTGTAGTTCTTGATTCCCGGCGTCGCGCCTGCGTAATCAGCAAAGAATTGTGGACCACGAATGTCGGAGTTCGCCGTGAAGCCGTCGATCGGATTGTAGTTCGGCGAGATGTCGAGATAGCCGCCGTTGATCTCGAAGTTGCCCTTATGCCGATCAACGAAGAACTCCGCGAGATCGGCATGGCCCTGTGGTACCCAGGAGCCGTTTTCGAACGAAAAGTTTGCAAATTCGATCATTCCGCTCTGAAGGTTGCGCACCTCGACGCCATTCTCGATCGTGTTATCCCAGCCGGCGATGCTGTGATTGGCAAAAACGCCGTCGCTCCAGTACGTGAACGCACCACCCGGAAGGGCGTGTTGAAAACCGTAGGCGGAATCGCTGAACGTGTTGTTCGTGGGAACGTCGTAGCCGTGGAAGGTCAGCGCGCCGAAGGCGTTGTCGCCGAACGTTCCTTCCACTTTGCCGCCGCTGTCGAACGGTCCGACTGATGGCGAATAAAAGACGAGAAAGGGCGGCTGCGTATTCGTTCCGGCCGGCGCGCGGACGCTCGAGTTGGCGTTGATGTAGGCAGCGCCCTGGGCAAAGAACGGGCGGTACTCGACGAGCTGGCGCTGGAACTCTTGCGGAGCGATGGTCTGCTGATCGATCTCCACGTTTGAGAAATCGGGGTTGAGCGTGCCAACGAAGCGGACCGTCGGCGTCAGCGGATAGCTGAGGTCGCCGCCGTACCATCGCACGTTCATCGGCAAGAACGTGCCGTTGGCTTGTTGGACGAGATTGCGATCTTGGCCGATGCTTCCCAGGGCATAGATATCGGCGCGCGGCTTGGGGCGTGCCGCCGCTGAAGCCGCCAGATTGAGCTGCGCCGCGGGCCAAAAGCGCGGGTCGGGAGAGAAGAGCGGCCAGTTGCCGCTTGCGGCGTCTTGCATGATCGGGTCCCAAACCCACGTAATGTGCTCGCCGCGCGAAGCGATACCGCGCACGAACTGAAGTCGCCAGGTTTGCTTTCCGCCCCGAGGCACGCGCAGGACGTCGAGCGGAATGATCATGACGGCGCTCCAGGCGCCGCTGACGCTCGTTCCCGCGGCGCTCCAGCGCGGTCGGAAACGCGTGTTCTCGTTAGCCTGTTCGAAGCGAGTTCCGCGCGGCGTCGTTTCGAAGTAGTAGACCTGGCTGCCCGAACCGCTCGTATCCACACCGATGCCGACGAAGTCGTCGGTCCCAAAGCCGACGTCGTTCGTCGTTTGCGTTGCGACGAGCGGAACTCCGGGTTGTTCGGCTTTGAAGCCAACGTAGAGATTCTTATCGTCGTACAGCAGATAGGCCGTCGTCGCATACGTCGCGGGCGATCGCGTCGTTACGTTCTGCCACGGACCGTTTCCGTTGGGCACTAGACCCGCGGCCCAGGCCGGATCGGCGAGCGTTGGATCGAGCGCCAGTGGATGCGGCGCGCGCGCCACGGTAAACGAAAAGGTTTGGCTCACCGCGGCCTGCACCGTGCCGGATGATAGCCCGATCGCGACCACGAGCAAGAGGGCCGCACGAAACGGGCACGCCGCCGTCAATCGGGGGGCCATTTCCCGTGGAGTCTAGCACGCGCACGCATGGGCCCCCGTCAATTGCCTATCAAATATGATGGTCGGTGCGCGGCCGGCGCTCGCGCGCGAGCAGCTCGTCGGCGAGCTCGACGATCCCGTTAGCAGCGGCTTCGAGCAGAACGCGTCCTTTCTCCGCAGTCGCCTTGGTCGGATCGCCCATGACGCCGCTGGTGGAGAGCTGGCTCCAGTGCTCCATCATGCCGAGCGGACCATCGCCGGCTACGAGATCGGTCCAGTAGCTCTTCGACGGGCGATGCGCGAGCTCGCGCACCGCCTTCTGCATGTCCACGAGATCGGGGCGAAGCGCGAGGTAGAGGGAGGTCTCGAACTCGCAAGCGTGATTCATCCCGCCGACCGGTTCCGATTCGCGAAACGATTCGGCCGCCTCGCGCACGCCGGGCGCGGCCCAGTAGCTAACCGCAGCGGCAAGCGCGTCGGTATGGACGACACAGAGACGCGCGATGATATCAATGAACGGTGCGTTGCTTCCGTGACCGTTGACGATGAGAATGCGTTGGAAACCGTGGTGGGCGAGACTCTTGCAGACGTCGAGCCCGTACTCGATCAGCGTGTGCGGACCAATCGTGATCGCGCCGGGAAAGTCCATGTGGTGCGGACTGTATCCATGATTTATCGCCGGAACGAGCACGATTCGGCCGGCCGCGCGCGCGGCCGCGAGTTCGCAGACGCTCGCGCAGAGCAGCAAGTCGGTATCTATTGGAAGGTGAAGGCCATGGTCTTCGAGCGTCGCGATCGGAATGATTGCGACGCACGGTCGCGCCGCCGCCTCTTTAACCTCCGGCCAGGTCATCTCACCGTACCGATATTTCTGAGTCATGACGCGCGTATTCTGGACCCCGCTCGCGTCATCCTGAACGTTCTTCGCGCTTGGCGATCAAGCGTCCGGTCGCGCTTAAGAAGCGCCGGATTTGGAAATACCAGGGCTATGATGAAAGCTCTTATCGCAATTCTTACAGCGGCCGGCGGGATGCTCGCGGCTGGTTCGATTGCCTGCGCGCAAGGCGCGCCGCCGCCACCCGCAGCTGCGCCGTACGCCGATAGCGCATGCGGAAGCTGGCAGGGCGACGTCTGGACGCCGAACGGAAACTGTCCGACCACGGCTTACAAACACGAGGTCGTCGCCGGAACGATCGTTTTCGTCAAGGGCCATCTCGTCACGTTGCAGCAGACGAGCAAACAAGTCGTGATTGATGACTCGGCGGCCTTGAACAACCAGAACAGCGGACGCGTCGCAGTCGGACGGCAGATCGTAGCGCACGGTTACTGGGAGGGTGGAAACTTCTACGCGACCGCAATCACCGGCGGTCAACCTCCTCCGCCGACGCAATAGCTCCTCGTTGAGGAGGAGATGAGGGAGCGAGCTCGCGGCACCGCCGCGAGCTCGTCGTTTTACTCTAGCGCTTGTGGCCGCCCGAGACGCTGACGTGAACCGGTTTGGAAGCGATTCCGTTCGCGACGACTTCAAGCGTGCTTGCGCCGTTGCCGATCGTGCTCGGAACGTCGAACTCGGTCGACACGATCTTGGAGCCGGTGGCGACGCCCATCGTGCTGTGGTTGTGGGTGCGCGCGTAGACAACGTGACCGCTCGCGGTGTTCGTGATCCGTATCAGCGGATAGTTCGTTGCGTTCTGGAACTCGTCGCCGAACGCCATTGCCTGACTGAGCCCGTTGAACTGCGTGCCGGTGATCTTGTAGGTTTGTCCCGCGCTAAGGCTCTTGGAAAAGTTCTTGATGGTCGGAGCCCAGCTCGCTTTCGGCGAGCCCGGCGGCGTGTAGAGCACGACCGCGTTGCCGAGCATCATGATCTGTCCGGTTGGAAGCAGGAGCGGCGGTCCGGCTTCGTAGGCACCGTTGACTGCAGTGAGCGCCGAACCATTCCACTCGTACAGCGTGCCGCTCGTGCCGAAGACCAAGACGTTACCGCTTGGCTCGAGCGCGGCAAAGGAATCGCCGGCGTTGTCGCGATTCGGAAAGTCCGGCCCTTTAGCCCAGGTACCGGCTTTGCTTCCGGTCGAGTAATAAATAGCGGTGTGTCCGGCTCCGTAGCCGCCGGTGTACGATCCGGTGTAAAAGACGCTTCCGTCGGGGCGCAGAATCGACGGACCGATCTCACCCGGCGGCAAGTAGCAATTTTTCGGCCCTGGTCCGTAGGGCAGACAGCTATGGTACGGCGAAGGAGAGTGCAGATCGACGATCGTTGAGCCGGCACTCTTCCACGTTTGCGTCGCAGGATTGTAGATCTCCGCGTTCGGCGCGTTCTTCACGTCGGCGGTGAGAATCGTTCCGTCGGCGAGAAGCGTCCAGCCTTCCTCTGCATTAAAATCGGATTTCCCAGCGTGGCCAAACTTCTTCCACGATAGCGTCTTGGGATCCAAGGCCGCGTCCCACTCGTGGAGCTTATCGCCGACGAGCATCATACCGTTCGGCAATACGCTCGAGGGAGAGTCACCGATATTGTTCCAGCGTCTCGGATGTTTGAGCGCGGTCCACGTGTTCTTGACCGGGTCGTAGATCGCACCCTGATTGGTCAGCTGCAGCTGATAGCCGTTGCCCGGTTGGTTGTACTCGCCACCATCAATAACGAAGCGACCGTCCGCCAGCACGTCGGCGGCGGCGGCGTCGGGGCCGTAACCAGATTGGAGCGTAGCGACTTGCGTCCACGTGCCGTCGCTATAGCTGCCCTCCGCGTCGGGGACGTATCGATAGAAATCGTTCCAGTTATATCCGCTCTGCGCGAGAATGGAACCATCGGTCATCAACCATTCAAGCTGCATGAAGTCCGGTGGCTGGCTTGTAAGGTGAGTAAACCTGCCGGCGTGGCCGGAGCGCATCGCGTCGAGCGATTGAGGTGCGATGCCGGGCAGAACGGACCTTCCGCCCGAACATGCCGCTAGGCTCGCCGACGCCGCGACGGCGAGCGCTATGAGTGCCGATTTGGTGCGCAACTGCAACACGAGACCCTCCAAAGCGAAAAGTAGTCTGGGAAAGTGGGAGCCTTTTGAGGTCGGCTTGCTTTTTCCCGCTATCGGCGAAGCGACGACGAGCGGCGGTTATTCGCGGAAACAGTGACGTTGACCGGTTGCGACGCGATACCGTTGGCGACGACTTCGAGCGTGCTCGCACCCGAACCGATCTCGCTCGGCACGTCAAAGTAGGTCCAAACGCGTTTCTTGCCGGTGGCAACGCCCATCGTGCTGTGGTCGTGCGTGCGCGCGTAGTAAACGTGCCCGTTTGCCTTGTTCGTAATACGCACCAATGGATAGTTGGTCGCGTTCTGGTTTTCGTCGCCGTACGATATCGCTTGACCGAGCCCGTTGAACTGCGTACCTTCGATTTTATACGTCTGACTCGCCGCGATGCTGGACGGATAGGATTTGATCTTCGGAGCCCACCTCGCTTGCGGCGATCCCGGCGGCGTGTAGAGCACGACGCCCGAATACCCGAGCATCATGACCTGACCGGTCGGTAGTAGAATCGGCGACCCCGCTACCGACGCGCCGTTGACTTGCGAGAGCGTCGAGCCGTTCCATTCATAAAGAGTTCCACTGATGCCGAAAACCAAGACGTCGCCGCTCGGCTCGAGGACCGCGAAAGAATCTCCCGCGTTGTCGCCGTTTGGAAAGTCGGGTCCGACCGCCCACGTGCCGGCCTTGCTTCCGGTCGAATAGTAGATCGCCGTGTGCCCCGCACCATAACTTGCCGTGTACGATCCGGTGTAGAAGACGCTGCCATCGGGGCGCAGAATCGCCGGACCGATCTCTCCGGGGGGCAGATAGCACTCCTTCGGCGTCGGTCCGTACGTCAGACAGTAATGATACGGCGAGGGCGAGTGCAAGTCCACGATCGTCGATTCCGCGCTCGTCCACGTTGCGGTCGCCGGATTGTAGATCTCCGAATGCGGCGCATTCTTGACGTCGGCAGTCAGAATGGTGCCGTTTGCGAGTAGCGACCACCCCTCCTCGGCATTGTAATCCGCCTTACCGGAGTGACCGACACTCTTCCACTGTAGCGACTTCGGATCCAAGGTTGCGTCCCACGTATGAAGTTTGTCGCCAACGAGCAGTCTGCCGTTGGGCAGCAGGCTCGAGGGTGAATCGCCGATCCACTTCCAGCGATGCGGATGTCCGATCGCAGTCCACGCGTTCTTTACCGGATCGTAGACCGCGCCGAGATTGACGAGCTGCAGATGATAGTTGCCGCCGGCGTTGTACTCGCCGCCGCTGATCGCCAATCGGCCGTCGGCGAGCATATCGGCTGCAAAGTAGAGCGGAGCGTAACCCGCGGGAAGCGTCGCGACTTGGTTCCACGTTCCATCGCTGTAGTTGCCGTTCGCATCGGGGACGTAACGATAGAAATTATTCCACGACGCGGAACTTTGCGTGAGGATCGAGCCGTCGGTCATCAACCACGCCATCACCATTCCGGTCGGAGGCTGGCTCGTAAGCCGCGTGAAGTGCCCGGCGTGACTCGAGCGCCACGCATCGAGTGTCCCGGGAGCGACGCCGGGCAACACGGATCGGCCGGCGGCGCATCCAGCGAGAACAACGGCAACGAAAGCAGCGCAAAGTAGTCGAACCACGGGACACCTCCAGCGCGCGCTTTTCCGCCGGCGGTTCTGGCACGCCTCCTGGCGGGAGCCCGCTGGGCCGGATATAAAAGAGCCTTTCCGGGGTAGGAGGATCGCATCGTGCTTTTAATCTCACGTCGCCCACCGGCCATACTTACGATCGTTGCGCTCGCCGTCGGGATATTCTCTGTTCCGGCGGCCGCGCAACAGATAAGCATTACCGTTAACGGTCAGCCGCTGGCGTTGAGTCCCGGACCGATCGAACAACAAGGCCGCGTCTTCGTTCCGATGCGCGGCATTTTCGAGCGCTTCGGCGCGGGTGTGGTCTACTCGGCGGGAACGATTAATGCGACGAAAGGAAGCACGACGATCCAACTGCGCATCGGCTCGACGCAAGCGACAATTAACGGCCAGCCACAAACTCTCGACGTCGCGCCGTTCATCGTCGGTGCTACTACCTACGTGCCGCTCCGCTTCATTGCGCAATCGCTCGGCGCACAGGTTGGATACGACAATGCGACGCGCGTCGTCTCGATCGCGATGCCGGGACAGGCCGGAGGTCCGCCACCGGTTCGACCGCCGCCGCTGATACGGCCGCCTCCGCCGGTTCGGCCGCCGCCACCGGTCGGACCCGAAGTGCGCCTGCGCAACCAGCAGCCGCCGCCGGGGAGCGAAACGCGCGATCGCTTCATCGTCATCTCGGCCCAGTTCTCACGGAACGTTGACGCCGGCAGCGTGCGCGTCCTGATCGACGGCGCCAACCGAACGAATCAAAGCGGCGTGTCGTCCACCGGGTTTTCGTTCAGGCCGCCGGCGCCATTCGATTTCGGCGGGCATACCGCGCGCGTGACCGGCCGCGCGCCGGGGGGCGTGACGTTCGACCGGTCGTGGTCGTTCTCAGTGCGGCGACAGGTCCAGATCCCGCTGACGGTCCGTCAGCCGGTTTCGAACGCCACGGTCAGCACCAGCTTCACCGTTTCGGGGAGCACCGTCGCGAACGGGCGAATTCGGGTCGCCGTCGGCGCCGCGCCCTCCACAACGGGTCTCTTCAGCGGGACCACCAACGCAGGGCCGGGGGAAATTTTAGCCTCGTGGTTCGGCTGACGCGGACGATGCCCGGCATGCGTAGCCTTGCTTTGGCGGTCACCGCGACCGACCCGGTCAGCCTGCAAACCGCGCAAACCACCGTGCGGGTTCGGTTGCGATAAAAACGCTGTAGTTTCAGACTTTCTTCACTCGCCGGAGCTAAAGTGCGCGCATGATGAGAAAGTTTATAGCGGTCGCCCTTGCGCTTGCGGGACTCATCATTAGCGCCTGCGGCGGCCATAGCACAAACGGCGGGGTGATGCCGATGGGCAACAACATGTTTAAGTTGCCGGGCGTCGGCGATCTCGCCATGTATGCAACGCTGCCGAAGGATTCGATCGGCGAAGAGCTTCCAACCGAAGGGCTCGGCACGATCAAGTCGGTGAAGTGGAAGGCTCAACTGGGGGGATTCACTCAGGAAAAATACTCGCAGTCGCTGGGATTTCCGCCAAAAACGGTGATCACGATTCACAATCTCTCAAAGCACATTCCGCACACGCTCGACTACGTAAAAGAGGTTAAAGGACCGCCGGCGGTCTTTCCAAAGAGTCCCAACATGTCGATCAAAGCGCACGGCGAGGGAAAGTTTGAAGCCGGTTACGCGAGCGGACCGATCCAACCCGGAAAAGCGGTCAAGATGACGCTCGTAAAAGAGGGGATGTATTTGTTTGGCTGCGCCTACCATTACCACGATGGCATGCACGACGTGATCGTGGTCGCCAAACACGCGACGCATGGCCCGCAAGCCACGCCGCCCGGCGGCGGCAGAACGCCGACCCCGTCGCCGACGCAGCGCTCGAGCTACGCTCCTAAAGACGGCAACTAGGACAGCCGCGCAGCGAACCGAAGGTTGACCTCCGCCGCATGAGCGGCGATCGGAGGTGCAGTCATGAGGTTCGCTGCTGCCGTCATTTGTTGCGCCGTCCTAGCCGCGTGTTCGCGTCCGGGCGCAGGCCCAACGCTTCCGCCGGCTCCATCGAACCCGGGCGAGTCGTCGCAACGACCGGATTCCGCCGGGTATCTCTCGCTCTACAGCTTTAACGGTAGAGAGTCGGGCGGAGAGCCGCAGTCGGAGCTGATCAACGTTAACGGCACGCTCTACGGAACGGCCTCGTCGTACGGCGCCGGCTTCGGCACCGTATTTGCGATCAGCCCGTTCGGAAGACTCCGCGTGCTCCACGAATTTCACAACTACCCCGACGGCGCGTATCCGCAAGCTGGTTTGATCGCGGTCCACGGCACACTCTACGGTACGACGGTAGCGGGCGGAACGCATGGCGGCGGCGCCGTCTTCTCGGTGACGCCTTCCGGCAACGAGCGCGTCGTTTACAGTTTTGGGAAAAAAGGCAACGGCGCGCGACCAGAGTCCAAACTCATCGCCGTTGACGGATTGCTCTACGGCACGACGCTCGAGGGAGGCAAGCACGAGCGGGGCACCGTCTTCTCGCTGACGCTCTCCGGCGACGAGCACGTCCTGCACAGCTTTGAAGGAGCCCCCACCGATGCCGGACATCCGAGCACCGGGTTGATCCTCGTAAAGAACTATCTCTACGGCACGACGCGTGCCGGCGGAAAAATGAAAACCGGCGGCGCGGTCTATCGCATCAACGCGACCGGTCAAGAGAAAGTCTTGCACGCGTTCGGCGTCGAGCGCGGTGACGGTCACAATCCGACGGGAAGCCTGCTCTATTCCGGCGGCATTCTCTATGGCACGACGCTTCACGGCGGAAAATCCAACCAAGGCGTCGTCTTCGAAATGACGACGGAGGGATCGGAACGCATCCTTCATAGTTTTGGATCCGGAGACGATGGCGCATTTCCGGACGGGAATTTGATTCCAGCTAAGGATGCGCTGTACGGAACCACGCTCGGCGGCGGCGATAACCCGAAGAAAACGAATCAGTGCATCTCACCGGGAGTCGCGCGCGCTGCCGGCTATTACCGGTGCGGCACGATCTTTAAGATCGACCAGTTCGGAACCGAGCACGTCGTCTATCGGTTCGGCGGCAAACCCGACGGCGCCAATCCGGAAGCGGGCCTGCTCGAGGCGGGCGGCGTGCTCTTCGGAACGACCTTCTGGGGCGGCTCCTCCGCGTACTACGGCACGGTGTTTAGGCTACTCCCATAATAGGCATTTAATGATCGCTTGCTAGCATAGGCCTGATGATCTTCGATGACCAGAAGATCGAAGGGCTTATTGCACGATGCCGGCTTGCAGAGGCGTCTGCCATGCTTGCAATGGAGCATGGAGCGTCGTCTTTACGCGCCGCCATTTTCGCGCTCGCCGGGGACGATCGCGCGCTCGCGCGTTACGTTGCACCCGAGCTGCTCGCATCCAAAAGCGCCGCCGAGGTTGCCGCATATCACGCCGCCATGCGTTTGGAGCCCGGAGCTTACGACTATCTCGTCGCCGGTACGGTGCTTGCGTGGGCCTCCGACGGCGCCGGCGCATGCGATTCATTTCGCGTCGCGCACGACCGCGCGATCGCGCAGCGGCGCTTCGATTTAGCCGTCGCAGCCCGCGAACGCCTGGCACACCATGCGTTGCTCTTCGGCGAGATTGACGTCGCGCGCACGGCGATTGAAGGTGCAATCGCCCTCGCCCAAAGCCATCACTTCGCGAGTTGGTTATTGCGCGCACTTGCCGCCGGGGCGAGTCTGGCATTGGATGCCGGCGATCTCGATCGCGCCGCCGAGCTGCTCTCGCGCGGACGCGCCGCGGCCGGATCGGTGGAAGATCTCGCCCTCTTCGCCGCAACCGGTGCGCAGTTGGCCGTCGAACTCGGCGACGATGCGAAGCTGGCCGAATGGAGCTCGACCGAGATGGTCGAGATCGCGCTTCGTTGCGAGCGTCCCGAGACGGCGATCGCCGCAACATTGGCGGGTTTGATCGCGGCCGGCGCGCCGGCCCCCGGAGAGCCGGCCGCAATTGCGCTGCGCCGGTCGCTCCTGCAAGCCGACGGCCCTTCGAGCACGCCCGAGCTCTTTTCGATCGCGGCGCGTTACGGGGATCTCGATGAAGCGCGGTTCGGTGTGGATGCGCTGAGCGCGGTTGCAGCGCCGGAGCGACCCTATCTGCGCGGGCATCGGTTTTTGGCCCGCGCCCACTTTCTTCTACGCTCCGGCGAGCGCGGCGGGTGGATCGACTGCGCGGGTGACGCGGCCCGGGCCTTCACCGCGATGGGCCTGCGCCGTTGGACGAACGAAGCGATGGGACTGCTCGTTTCGCAGGAGCCCGGCGGCGAGCGCCGCACGCGCGGGCGCTCGGGATCGGCGCTAACGGGCCGCGAAGAGCAGGTCGCCCAGCTAATCCGACGCGGCGCGCGCAATCGCGAGGTCGCCGCCGCGTTGCAGATCAGCGAACATACCGTCGAGCGCCACGTGAGCTCGATTCTAGGGCGGCTCGGGCTGCGTTCACGTTGGCAAATCGCCGATTCAGGGAAGCACGCCCAAGATTAAGACTCGTCGAAATTTCTTATCGCAAGATAAAACAGCGTTGCCGATGCCTTAACGTTTCGCCAATTCCCAGGATGCAACGCGCGATTCCATGGCCTAGCATCTCTTTTGAAGAGAGCTCGCGCAATCCGTTGGCCTCTCGTTGCTACTGGAGGTTAATCGTTGCTCAAACGCCTGTTCCGTGTCCGCAAGCGCGTCCTATTCATAGGATTTTGTTACATGGTCGCGCCGCACGGTCGGGCTGTCGCTGCAAGCGGCGGTATCATTACCGGGAACGTCATTGACGACAAAACCCACGCGCCGATCGCGGGCGCGCAGGTCGTGGCAGCCTCTCCGAGCGGGACCTATAGGACGGTCAGCGACGCGCAGGGCAACTTTCGCTTTCTAAGCGTTCTGCCGGATGACTACTCGATCTCAGTCACCCACGCCGCCTACCTGCCGTATTCGACCGTGATCGTGGTGGTTAACGGCTCGCAGCAGAGCGTCAAGGTCGTGCTCTCCAAGACGCTCAAGGTGATCGCCTCCACCCACTCGCGCTCGGCGGGCAGCGCTTTTCAGCGCGGGATGACGATCGATACCTATACGGTGACCGGCTCGCAGATCCTGACGGTGACGGGCAAGGCGTTCAACGCTAACGAGAACGACCTGTTGCGAAGCATCCCGAGCGTTACGATCGACAAGACGGGAACCGTCTCGATTCGCGGCGGCTTCGCGTTTGAGGCAGCCTACGAGTTCGAGGGGATCGACTACACGACGCCGACGCCCAATCTGCAGAACACACTGCAGAACGTTTCGAATTTCAACCTGCTCAACGGAGTGGGCAGCGTGCAGCTCGTTCCGGGCGCCGGCGACGCGACGCATGGCGATACCGGCACCGGCCTGGTGCTGTTCACGGCCAAGAACGGCACGTTCCCGAGCTACTTTCACGGCGACGTCGAGGCCGGGCTCTTCCCCTACGGCCATCAGCTGGGCTTGGAATGGGGCTGGGCCGATCCATCCCAACGGATTTCCAACTATGCGGGCTTCATTGGAATTCGCAACGCCTTTCAGTACGGGATTCCAGGTACCGCAGCCAACGCGTTGGGTACGCTTGGGACCAACGCCGCCACGCTGGGCAGCACGATCGACCCGAACTTGGTCTACTACTCGCCGCAGTTTCTTTCGTCGAACGATTTCGTCGACAACTTGATCTACCGCTTCGGGCACAACAACAACCAGCGCTTGCAGTTTTTCATCCAAGATCAGTCCATCACACAGACCCTCGACTATGGCGGCTTTCAATTTCTGCCGTACATCTCGGGAGGTACGGCCGCCGGCAAGTGCGCGCCCTTTCCGGTGACCGGTCCCAACGGCCCGGTCAATCAGCCGCCCCAGAACTACGCGTGTGACAACTTGATCCCGCTCTTTCCCGGTCAGCCTAATACATATGCCTTTGTCTCGCAGGCCGACTCGCGCTCGAGCCCATTTTTGGCCTACAAGGGCGAGTACAACGTCAATGTAGGTTCGTCATCACTGCTCACGGCGCGCTATTGGCGGACCTTCAGCCAACAATCGCAAGACATGCCGGCCCAAGGGATTTTTGCGGTGCCGTTCGGCGGCACGCGAACCGCGGGCCAGATTGACGGCACGACCCAACTTGGAAGTAAGAACCTGTTGAAGTACGGCTCGATCTACGAGTGGGTCGTCCCGTACGGCAACCGCTACGACTTCACGTCGTACACGGCGTTCACGACTCCGGGCTTCATCATTACATACCCGATCACGCACCCGCTGCAGCCGCTGCCGCTGCCCTACACGTACACCGGACTGTTGCCCAACAACAACCCGGCGGCGGCGCAGGGTCTGGAAAAGGACTTCTTCTCGCCGGCATTTTGCGCACAGATTGCTGCGGGTGCCGGTTGCGGGTATCTCAGCGCGTGGTTCCCCGGCGGCGTGCGGTTCCCGTTTGAAGAAGACGTCGAAACGGTCGCGCAGCAGCAGTACGGCCTGTATTTGCAAGACACGATGGACATGTCCGACCGCTGGAAAGCCGAGGCAGGCGTGCGGCTCGATGGCTACAACTTCCAGATCCCGACGCAGGTCGGAGCGCCGGCGTCGGTTCCCGCCGTCGAGCACCAGCGACTCTACGAGCCGCATTTCGATGCATCGTACTTGCCCGATCAGCGCGATACGATCCGGGTCGGCTTTGGCCATACGCTCTCGATGCCGCTGCCCAGCCTGCTGGGCGCCGACGTGAGCCGCGCTCCGTACGCAGCCTTTGAGAGGATTCCGTCGTACGACAACTCGACCGGCGCGCCCGCCATGTATTGCGGGCCGCGAGCTAACGGGTTATGCAGCAACTACGCCGATCAGCTCTATTGGCTAACGCGCGACTACCGCTTCGGCAGCTCGACGCTGGAGGCGCCGCTGGTCGGAGCGACCTTCACCAACATTGATATTTCATGGGCACACGAGTTTCGCGACGGTGCGGCCTTCAAGATCACGCCGTTCTACCGGCGCGGCTACAACGTCATCGAGCAAACCGCCCAGATCGTCGGCTTCAACTTTCAAACCGGCTCGCCGGTCTTCGGCGATGTTGCCTTCTCCAATCAGGGGATTCAAAAAGCTACCGGCATCGAGACGCTCTACACCAAAGACGTAGCGTTGGGGCTCTCGATGCAGCTCGGTGCGACCTACATCAGCCAGTTCGGCAACGAACCACCGGGCACGTTCTTACAGCCGGCGGCGCTTGCCGCAGGCGAAATCTATCGCTCGCCCGACCTGTCGCCATTCCAGATCAACGCCGCGTTCAACTGGAAGACCAGTCACGGATGGCGGATCAATCCGATCATCTTCGCCAACTCCGGCTTTCCGTACGGTCAGGGCTACTACACCGCCGTCTACTGCAACGGCATTCCGGTGGTCGTTCCCAACACGAGCTTGAGCACGATCTACTCGCAGACGCCCGGCTACATAGATCCGCTCGATCCGGGGACCTGTACGAAACCCAACATCGCCGCAACGCGCGGGATATCCGAGCGCGGGTTGCCCGGCGGCTTCTATACGACGCCGCGCGTCAACGCCAACATCACCATCGAGTACCGGCCGATGGTGCATGGCCTCGCGCAGTCGGTCTTCGGCCTCTCGGTCGTCAACTTGTTCAACGAAGTCTACAACGTCCCGGTTTACAACGGCTGCTACGGTGCGCCGGTGAGCAGTGGATTGGCCAGCGGGAACGCGCCCTGCACCTATTCGACCGCACCGTATGCGCCACCGGACGTTTCGGCCCACTCGAGCTCGCCGTACCTGACCTATCCCAACCTGACGCCGATTGCGTTCCGCCTTTACTACCAGGTGACGTTATGAAAATGTACGGCACTTCGCGCCTACTGCGCGGCGCGGGCCCCCTCTTTCTCGGCGCAATGATTGCCGTGCTGGTCGCATGCGGTAACGGCAGTTCGTCGGAGCCGCCGGTGACCTCGGTGGATCCGGCTGCGAGCAGCAGACTGCAGTTCGCGGTCGGCGTTGCGACGATGTCGTACAACGGCGGAACGAGCGTCGCGCTCGGGCTCAACACGGTTGAAACGCTGCGCCAAAAAGACGGCCTCTCCGGCACGCTCTACAACGTGCCGATGATCATCGGACCGAGCGGCTTTTCCGTGACCATCTCAACCGAGACTGGCCAGGGCGTGCAAAGCGCAGGTTCCGATTTGGGCACCAACCACGTCACGTGGGGAACGCTCAATCAATCGCTATGGTTGAGCGGCGCGCAGCGTGGGCCCAAACAACCCACCACCGGCGCCTTCGGTTACGGCTTGTGCCCTTGCAACTCCGACGCGGGACCGGGCAACGGCTTCACCCCGCTCTTCCAAGCCTTCAATCTGCCGATCTACGGCAACATCGCAGATCTTGCGAGCTGGTACGGAGGCCCGCCGGCCTTTCCGGCCGCGGGCCCACAGCTGGTCGCACAAGGATGGGAAGGCTATTCGTTGGGTTTCACCGATTTTGCGGTGACACCGGTAATCGGTACGTATCATCTCTATGCGGCGGTGCCGCCGGCATTCGACACGCCACAGAATCCGACGCCCAGTCCGGGCCCCAACGGCACACCGACTCCGCCGCCGGGAGTCCTCGCGGGCGGCGCACAGCTGACCAGCCTCACGCCGCTGCCGGCGTTCACCCCAATGCCGGCGTTGCGATCCGATCACAAAGGCGGCGGCACGATCGCGGTCACGGTGCCGGCCGGCGTCAGCGAAGCGCTGGTGGTCGTCTTCGCACTGCATAGCAGCGGCAAAGCCGGCAGCGCGTGCGTGCTCGCGCACACCAGCAACGCATACTACACCGTCGTGACGCATAAGAGCGGCGCGCAAACGTTGTCCTTGGCCGACGATTTGGGACCGCTGACGCAGTCGGGTCAGAAAAGCGCGACCCTCTGCCCGGAAGGGAGCTACTCCATCTACGCCGTCGGCGCCGATTGGCCGGTTTACGAATCCTCGTATCCCAACAACCTGGCGCAAGTCCCGCCGATCACCGGACCGCGCGGGCAAGCCGACGTTACTACCTCCGACGTGCGCACGGGGACCTATCGATGACGTTACGTCGTTCATCCTTCGCCCTTCGGCTCCGCGCCTACGGCGCTCCGCTCAGGATGACATTGCTCAGGATGACAATAGTCGTGGCGGGGTTCGTGCTGAGTGCCTGCGGTGGCGGCGGGGGATTGCCGAACGGCTCGGTCGTGAACTCGCCCGGCGGTGGCCCGACGCAGTCGCCGACCAAACTCGTCAACGTCAAAGTGACCGTGACCATTCCAGCGGTCAGCAAGCGACGTGGAGTGCGTCCCGACTACGTCTCCGTTAACACACAGTCGCTGGTCATCGGGCTTTCGTCGGTAAACGGCCAAGGCGTGACCGGCGTCAATCCGACGACGATCAACACGCTCCCGCATTCGGGCGGATGCAAAACCGGAGCCGGCGGGACTACCTGCAGCGCGACGGCATCGGGTTCGCCCGGCGAGGACGTATTCGGCGTGACGACGTACGCGAGCACGAACGCAACCGGCCCGGTGCTTTCATTCGGGAACGTCGAAGCGAAGATTTCCGGAAGCAACAGCGGCGTTGCGATCAGCAATCAGCTCTCGCTCACCCTGGACGGCATCATCGCGTCGCTCAAGCTCGCGCTTTCGCCGAGTGACGCCAAACGCGGCCAACCCATGAAGGCTGCGGTCGCGTTAAGCGCATTCGATGCGAGCGGCGCCCAGATCGTTGGCCCGAGCAACTATGCGGCCGCGATTGCGCTTGCTATCCAAGGCGATTCCGCTCACGCGTTCACGCTGCACACCGGCGCAAGATCGGGCTCGTCGGTTTCCATCGCCAAGCCGACCTCCGGCATCACCTTGAACTACAACGGCAGCCCGCAAGCCTCGTCCGTCGCGGTTCAGGCGACCGTGGACGGGCCATCCATCAGCCAGGCCGCGAAGTTTACGATGCACGGCAAGACGCCGCCACCGCCCGTCGGCGACATCTACGTGCTGAACCTTGGGGCAAACGACGGTCAGGGAGCGACGGTTACCGAGTACGACGGCCAATCGAAGGGAAACGCGGCGCCGATTCGCACGCTGCAGCTCGACTCCAAGCTCTACGCGCGCAGCATCGCCGTTGACGCGAACGGCAATCTGTACGTCGGCTACTTGATCGATCAATTGGGGTTCTCGTTGCAGACCCACACGCCCGAGGCCGGGAACGAAATCGCGATCTATTCGCCCGATGCGAGCGGCAATCAGCGGCCCGCCGCAGTTCTGACAGACGACACGAGCACGAAGAGCTTGCTCTTCCCAACATATATTACGTTCGATGCGGCCGGCGACTTGGTGACCTACGGTGCGACGACCGTTGACGGCAACGGCGGTAACAACGCGGTCCTTATCTACGCGCCGGGAAGTAAGGGCGCGGCGGCGCCGGCGAACGCCTGGGCATTCAACGCTCCGCTGCTGCGCTACTCCGGGCCGACCGGTCTGGCGCTCGATGCGACCGGCAACTTCTACGTCAACGGATCGCTTTTCCAGTCACCCAATTATGTCTACGGTCTCTACGTCGCGCCGGCTTCGGATAACGACAACCCCGCCACCAATCCGTCCCGCACGCTTCCGTGGAACACCGAGACGGGGCTGTCGCCGGGCTTCACGCGAAACGTCGCGATTGACAGCAGTTCGGAGATCGTGATCGGCAACGTCTTGGAGGAGCTCAACTCGCGCAGCTATCCGGAGTGCCAGGGTCGCGTGAGCGTCTTTGCCGCCGGCGCCGGCGGCGGCAGCACGGATGTCAAGCCGTTGCGAGTGCTGACGCTCGATACGGTCTTTACGGCGAACGCCGCGTGCGCTTCGTACAGCAATCCGCTGACGCCGTTCTTCTCCACGATCGCGCTCTACGGCTCGTCGCTCTTCGTCGCCGACGACTTCAATAACGCTGTTGATACGTTCGCAGCCAACGGAAACGGAACGGTCAAACCGCTAGTGACGATCTCGGGCGCTGCAACGGGCTTGAACGCTCCGATCGGCCTCGCCATTACCAAAGCACAGAATTCCGGGCAGGCCCAGGCCCGCTCGGGTATCCCCGGTCACTCACGATAGCCCCCACAATCGGTCATTCACCAATACCTGACCAAAAAGGAAAGCAAACACAATGAGAAACATTCTCGCTACCGTGGCCTTGGCAGCCGTGCCGGCGCTGGTGTTCAGCGCTTGCAGCGGAAGCTCCCAAGGCACGGGCGTCTCGGCGGTACCGAACGTACCCGCCTCGGCGGCGAACCATCACATTCGTCCGCTTGACACGGGCGCCGATCTCGAGGCGGGCGGCGCGACGTTTCCCGCCTTCGCGTATAACCTCGGCTCGCAGCCGGTTGGCTCGGGCCTCAGCGGTTCCCGGCCGGGTCCGGGAACCGGTTCTCTCTTCGCCAGCTACGGCGGCACGGGAACCATCTATTACTGTCTAACCGGCAGCGGCTTCGGTCGCAAAGAGTTCGAAGCCAACAACGGCACTGCAACGCAGGCTTGTGCAGCGCTGGGTGCGAGCCCGGTCGGTTTTGGCGCGCGCCAAGATCCGCTCGATTTCGCCGCCAGCGACGTTGCGATGGCGTCGACTGAATGCTGTGTTACGGGCACCACCTATAACACCGGCCGCATCATCACGAAGCCCTCATACGGCCAACCCTTCGAACTCCCGTCCATCGGCGGCCCGATCGTCTACGGCTACCGCCAACCCGACTTCAAGGGTCACGAACCGATCAAGCTCTCGCGCTGGACCTACTGCGCGATCACCAATGGCACGATCGGCAACTGGAACGACGCGGCGATCACCGCCGACAACGGCGGCTCGTCGGTAACCGGCGGCAAGTCGGAGCCGATTACGTTCTACTATCGTTCCGACGGTAGCGGAACCAGCTACCTCTTCACGTTCCATCTCAACGCGGCGTGCAACGGTGCGTTCGGCTCACCGTACAACGCGCCGCCGTACGGCTCGCCGAGCCGCTCCGCCGCGTGGCCCAACATCCCCAGCCAGACCTGGAACGGCCCGACCGGCCCGCAGGCCAGCGGCAGCGACTTCATTGGCGAAAGTGGTAACCCGGGCGTTCTTGCCGCAATCCAATCAACGGCGTTTGGAACCGGTTATGTCGAGGGCGCGTGGGCGAAATCTGCAACCGGCACGAAGGTCATGCAGGCATTGCTCCAAGATGACGCCGGCACGGCATTCGTCTCGCCCACCAACAGCGGCGCCGTCACGAAGGCGCTCGCGAAGGTCACCCGGGCGAACATCACCTACGGCGGCGGCAGCGACGGCAACCCGATGGGTGG
This sequence comes from Vulcanimicrobiota bacterium, assembly GCA_963748875.1. Classification (GTDB taxonomy): domain Bacteria; phylum Vulcanimicrobiota; class Vulcanimicrobiia; order Vulcanimicrobiales; family Vulcanimicrobiaceae; genus Cybelea. Next base: position 1,340,318 of record CAVVKC010000001.1, on the reverse strand, counting down.
GAACCGTAAGTACTGCCAGTTGTACATCGACCCCAGCAACTGGAACTTCCCGCACCAGCAAGCAGGTTCGTACCCGATCGTCGGCGTCAGCTACCTGCTCTTCTACGGAAACAACAACGGCGTTCACGTTGCCGACAAAACCACACTCATCAAATACATCGCATCGCCGGCGGCGAACGCGATCGTCAAATCACTCGAATACGCTCCGTTGAACATGGGAATCCATACCGCGATTCTCCAGGCGCTCAACGGGTCCGCCACGCACAAACCCTGCCTCCAATAGTTGGAAGCACCTGCCGTACGCGCGCCGCAGCAATGCGGCGCGCGTATCGCGCATCTGAATCGGAAAATATGCAGAGACTCTTTACCGTCACCGTTTTAGTATTCGCCTTCGCAGGGTGCGGTGGCTCGGGCTCCTCGAGCACGATGCCGGCCGCCCAACCCGCGAAAGTGCGCTACCTCGATGGCGCGCCATCCTTAGAAACGCTTCTCGGCAGCAACGTCTATCTGCAGGTCGACTCGCGGACGGTTGTCTCGATCTTCGATTATGGTTCGATGACCTCGTTCTTGCCGGTCGCGGCAGGCACGCATGAGCTCGTCGCTCGCAATACGTTGGGATATTCTGTGGGTCCGCTCAAGACGACGGCGCTCAGTCCGGGAAAGCGCTATACGCTGATCGTTGTCGGCAATAATCCGCACTACCGGGTGCTCACGTTCGAAGAACCCGCGGCCTCCGCGAATGCTGCGGTCTCGCTCTACGGAGCCTCCCCGAGCACGCCGCAGGCATCCTTCGGCACCTTCAAAGCCTCGACGGGTGCGAGTTTTAAACAACTGGGTAGCGCGCGCTTCGGAACGCTGGCCACGGTCTCGCTTGGCAAGAGCGCGCCCGACGTCGGCGGTTACGCCGGCAAATCGAGCAGCCCGCTCGGCGAGCTTACGCCGTCGCAGATCAACAGCTTCGATCTCGACAACGTCTTGCCGTTTCAACGCCAGAGCCGGCTCTCGCTGTTTCTCTTCGATCCCAAGAGCGGCACGCCACGCGTCTTCGGGAGCCTTGACGAATGAAGTTTACGTTACTCTTTCTCTCGCTGATGGTCGCGGCCGGCATCACCGTCGCCGTCTCGGGGTGCGGAGCCAGCGGCCCGGCGCCGATGGGTGCGTCCGGACCGCCGATACCGCCGAACGCAACGCCCGCGCCGAAGTTGCTCTACGTTGACCACAACGGCGTCTTCGATGAGTATCGGCTCCCGCTCACGCAAGGCTCCAAGCCGTTTCGCACGCTCGCCGAGTGGCCGGGTCTGGGAGTTGCGCCGGTGATCGCCGCCGACCAGCACGGCAACGTGGCCGTCGCCAGCCCGAAAGAGTTGCGTCTCTTTGACGCGCCGATCGTTTCGTTCGCAGCGTCGCGTGCGAAGCTTCGCCTGACGCTGACCCCCGCGATTACGGCAGTCGGCCCTTCGGGCAACGCCGGTCTGGTTGATCTCGAGTACGATCCCAACGAGAACCTCTGGCTGTTCACCGCGCTCGGGCCCGGCATTACCGAACTGCGCGCACCGGTCACGAAGTCGAGCGTCGCGTCAATCTTCATTCCGTTTGGCGCTCCCGGCTCGAAGACGGCCGGTTTCACGTCGCTGATTCAAGGACGCTTCGACATCAACGCAACGCTCTACGTTTATGCAAATACCAGCGCGGTACCGCCGCGAGGACGTTTGTTCAAGATCGGTTTTCCCTACGCAAAGCCGCCGGGGTCGCTCGGCGTCAACTTGGCACAGGCCGATTTCGTCGACTCGAGCGAGTGGCCGCCAAATGCCCGGAGCGCGCCGTCGCTGCTGCTCGGAGAGTATCACGGCGCACTGCACTCACCGGTCCCCGGCGCTCCGCCATCACCCCCGGTTACCGTGACCGGCCAGTTCCCACAGCCATTCAATCCACTGCAGGGACTCTTTCCGAACGCGCACACGAACACAATCGTTGGCGCGCTTGCTGCCGACACGTTTCGCTCCGGCTACTACACGCTCGACGCGGGTAACGGTGCGCTCGACCTTTGGGATCTACCGATGCCCGGCAACGCGAAAGTGAAGCTCTCGCTCAAGTGCCTGGCCGGCTTGACGAACTGCGGCGCGAAAGCGGAGCATCTTTTCCTGGCGCCGTAACGTTAGCGGACGAAGAGCGCAGCGACGAGGCCGAGAGCCGCGAGCGACGCCAGCATGATTGCCGGCACGATGCCCCGTCTGCGCGAGAAGATCATCGCATAGATTGCTTTGAGCACGTTGTTCGACGAAGTCGCAATGAGAATTGCGCTCGCCGCCGTCGCCGTGTCCACACCCGCCGCGCCCCCTTGCGCCAAGCTCAAGACGAACGGATCGATGTCGGTCACGCCGACGATTCCCGCCAGCTCGAAGATGCCGGCACGGCCGAGATGACTCTGCGCGAAGGTCGCGAGCATCGAGACGACGACGAAGAGCAGCGCGAAGACGAGCGCCGTTGAGAGCTGGAGCGGATTGGAGAACGTTCCGGAGCGCGTCGAGCGCTTCGCCGAACGCGATCGCACCGCCGCGATGATCGCTGCCACTGCGCCGAGCGCGAGCAGCGGAAGAGCCAGCGTACGCGCGAGCGCGAGATTGAAGATCGCGCAGACGACGAGAACGCGCAGATACATCATGGCCGTCGCGGCGACGATGCCGGCTTCGAGCTCCGCCGTCATCCCTTCTTCCACCGCACGGCGCGCCAGCACGACGGTCGTTGCGGTGGACGAGTAGAGACCGCCGAGAACGGCCGTGAGCAGCGTTCCGCCTTTGGGGAAGACGACACGCTGCAGTAAATAGCTGGCGTACGAAATCGTCGAAACCGCGACGACTGCAAGCCACACCTCGAACGGCGTGATCTGCGTGTACGGGATCGTTGGCCGGCCTTGCAGCAGCGGCAAGATCACGCCGACGAGCACCAGGAACTGCCCCGCCGTGGCGATCTCTTGCCTGGGAACCTGCGCCGCCCATGCGTGGAGCGTGCGGCGGCTTCCGAGCAATAGCACCGCCGCAACCGCGACCGCAACGCAGAGCCAGAGCGCTTGTGTCAGCACGAGTGCACCGAGCGCGTAGGCAAGCAGATTGCAGGCGGGGACGATTAACGGCCCCTCGCTCACGTCGGACGCGTCTTTGCTCTGCCGGCGAACGTAGGCATAGATCCACGCTCCGACGACGAGAAGGCCCGCGATGAAGGCCGCACCGTAGTGGGGCTCCACCAGAAAGAGGGCGGCGCCGGCAAGCGCCAAGAGCGGAAAGGTGCGAACCCCGCCTGGCCTGCGCGGCAGCTCGTCGGAATAGAAGCCCTCGAACGCAAAGCCGAAAAAGAGCGAGAGCCCGAGAAGCAACACGAAGCGCTCGACCCCGGCGTCCGGGAGCGCGGGCATCGCTAACGTATGCTCGAACGATGGTGCGGGCCGCCGGATTTGCGGCGCGCGTACTCTTGGATACGTCGCTTTGCGGCGCGGAATGCCTCGCGAACCGTGGGCTCGGTGTCAACCGCCAAATCGTTACCCGGAACGACGATGTTGAGACGCACGTGCACGGCCGAGCCGGAATGATGATGCCCGTCCTGATGCTCGACGAGCACGCGGCAGCTTACGATGCCGTCGAAAAACTTCTCCAGCTTCGCCGCCTCGGAGTGAATGAGGCGCTCGAGCTGCTCGGTCGCCTCTACCCCGCGGTAGGATATCTGGACCGGGAAAGCCATCTCTTGATATACCCCCAATGCGTGCGATTAGCCTAGAGAAGCCCGCGCCGATCGAGACCAATCCGCTGCGTCTTGTGGAGAAGCCGCGACCCGTTCCCGGACCCGGCGAAATTTTGGTGCGGGTCGTCACGTGCGGCGTCTGCCGCACCGACCTTCACCTGGCCGAAGGCGACCTGCCGCCAACACATCCAGGCATCGTGCCCGGACACGAGGTCGTCGGCGTCGTCGAAGAGCTCGGCTCCCCGTCCGAGCGATTTAAAGCCGGCGATCGCGTCGGCATCGCGTGGCTGCGGCAGACCGACGGCGTCTGCCGTTACTGCCGCAGGGAGAGAGAGAACCTCTGTCTGCAGGCGCGCTTCACCGGATGGGATTGCGACGGTGGTTACGCCGAGTACGCGGTCGTCCGCGAAGACTTCGCCTACGCATTGCCTGAGAAGATCGACGACGAACACGCGGCTCCGTTGCTCTGCGCCGGCATCATTGGATATCGCGCGATCGTCCGCGCCGGGGTCGTTCCGGGAGCGACCGTTGGGCTCTACGGATTCGGCGCTTCGGCGCACCTCGCGATTCAAGTGCTCAAGCATTGGGAGTGCCGCGTCTTCGTCATGAGCCGCGGCGGGATTCATCGCGAGCTCGCCGAGGAGCTTGGCGCCGATTGGATCGGCGAGGCTTGCGATCCTCCACCGGCGCCGCTCGACGCGGCGATCTTGTTTGCTCCTGCGGGCGATCTGGTGCCGCCGATCATGCAATCGCTCGACCGCGGCGGGATTCTCGCGATCGCCGGCATCTATCTCTCGGCGATCCCGCCGCTCGACTACGAGCGCGATCTCTTCGACGAGCGCGAGATCCGCAGCGTGACCGCAAACACGCGCGCCGACGGCGAAGCGTTCCTTCGCCTAGCCGGTGAGATTCCGATCAGAACTTACACCGTCGGGATGCAGCTCGAGGAAGCGAACCGCGCGCTGAAGATGCTCAAGCACGACGAGCTGCGCGGCGCAGCCGTCCTGCACGTCGCCTGAAGGGAACCGCCCGAGCGGGCGCGGAGAGACCAGGCTATGCCTCTCCCGGCCGGCGCTCGCAGTAGCTGCGCTGCGCTCTGCACGTTTCTCGTGCTCTGCGCGTGCACCGGTTGCGGCCAAGGCGCGACGCCCGAGACGCCGTCGAGCCATCAACTATCGCTGCGTCCGGACTCGGGTAACCGCGCCGGCGCGATCAAACACATCGTGCTCGTCATTCAGGAGAACCGCACCTTCGACAATCTCTTCGCGACCTTTCCGGGCGCCGACGGTACGACGCAAGGGCTGCTGAAATTGCCGAGCGGCGGTCACATCGTGATACCGCTGCGGCCAACGAATCTCGTCGAGCGCTGCGATTTCGGTCATGGATACAAGGGGTATCTCAAAGATTACGACGGGGGCGCGATGGACGGGTTCAATACCGAGGGCGGCGGGAAGCCGTGCCCGGGTCCGACCGGCACCAAGACGTACCAGTACGTCATGCCGCAACAGATCGCGCCGTATTGGAGCATCGCGCAGCAGTACGTGCTGGCCGATCACATGTTCACGACGCAAGGCAGCGGAAGCTTTACCAACCATCAAGACTTGATCGCCGGCGCGACGTTTCTCGACAAGGCTCGAACGAAGACCCTTGTAGATTTCCCCTCGCGCAAACCGTGGGGATGCAACGGGAAGGACGGCACCGTTACGTCGTTCCTGCAAGCCAAACAAACCCGCCTCAAGTATCAGTATCGCAAGGGTCCGTTCCCGTGCATGCGCTACCAAACGCTGCGCGATCTGCTCGACGCCAACGGCACCTCTTGGACATACTATTCGCCGCCCTCGCAAGGCGGAACGGGCGCGGTCTGGAACGCTTTCGATGCGATCGAAGCGGTCCGCGACGGGCCGCAGTGGCGTACCAACGTCGCGCCCACACGGAACTTTTTCTACGACGTCACGAATCAGCGGCTCCCGGCTATGTCGTGGATCGTTCCCGACCTGCTCGACTCCGACCATCCCGGCACCGTCTCGGACACCGGACCGTCATGGGTCGCAAGCATCGTCAACGCGGTGGGTCAGAGTCCGTACTGGAACACGACGGCGGTCATTATCGTCTGGGACGATTGGGGCGGATTCTACGATCACGTGCCGCCACCGTTCCAAGACCAATGGGGCGGCTTAGGCTTCCGCGTGCCGATGCTGATCGTGGCTCCATACGCTCGACGAGGCGGGAGCTCGCAAGGAGGCTACATCTCGAGCACGCAATACGAGTTTGGAAGCATCCTAAAGTTCATCGAAACGGTGTTCGACTTGGGAAGTTTGGGAACGACCGACGTCCGGGCAACAAGCATCATCGACTGCTTCGACTTCACGCAGCCGCGGCGCCGGTTCACGAAAATTCCGTCGCAGTATTCGCGCAGCTACTTCCTGCACCGGCCGGCCTCGAATCTGCCGGTAGATACCGAATGAGAGTCGCCGGAGCGCTGGCGGTGGCGATAATGCTGACGTCGTGCTCCGGTGGCTCGACGCAGAGCGGCGCCCTGCTGCCGCAGCGATTCCCGCCCTTTGGAAGCAGCGGCTCGGGCGACATTGCGCACGTCGTAGTGGTGATCCAAGAGAACCGCAGCTTCGACGATTTCTTTGCGACGTTTCCCGGCGCCGACGGCGCGATCGGCGGCTGCATGGAAGGCGGTTCACTCCAGTTGATGCGGAGGTCGAGGAGCCGAACTGCTTCGTCTCATGGCTGCCCGAGCGGCGATAGTTGGGTTCGGCTTGCAAAAGTCGACCTGGCCGAGCGTTGCGACTTCGGCCATTCGTATCATATCGTTCCGGTTGACTACAATCACGGAAAGATGGACGGCTTCGGCCTCGAGGGCGGCAGCCAAAACTGCCCAGGCAAAGTTGGAACCAAGGTCTATCAGTTCGTTGATCCGGCGCAGATCAAGCCCTATTGGAAAATCGCCGAAGACTACGTCCTCGCCGACCAAATGTTCCAAACGCAAGGCAGCGGAAGTTTCACGTCGCACCAAGATCTCATCGCCGGCAGCACGATCATCGATCAACCCAAGGATACGGAAAGCATCGTCGATTTTCCGACCGGCCATCCATGGGGGTGCGATGCGACGTCGGGAACGCGGACGTCGCTGGTCGTCTACAAGAACCATAAGATCTACGATGATCACGGCAAGGGACCCTTCCCGTGCTTCACATACCGGACGATGCGCGATCTGCTCGATGCGAAGAGCGTACCGTGGAAATACTACTCGCCACGCGAGCCGCACGGTTCGGGCGCGTATTGGAACGGCTTCGACGCGATCAAAGCCGTTCGCGAGGGCTCGGAGTGGAGCAAGAATATCAACGAGACGAATCAGTTCTTCTACGACGTTGCCGGCGGTACGTTGCCGGCGGTCTCGTGGATCGTTCCCGACGAGAGCAACTCCGACCATCCCGGAAATCACTCGGCGACCGGACCGTCGTGGGTCGCAACCATCGTCAACGCGATCGGCACCAGCGCGTATTGGAAATCAACTGCAATCGTGATTCTCTGGGACGATTGGGGCGGCTTTTACGACAACACCCCGCCGCCGTTCTTCGATCATTGGGGCGGCCTCGGCTTTCGCGTTCCGATGATGGTCGTCTCCCCATACGCACGCCAAGCCTATCCGTCCAAACCCGGTTACATCTCGCACACGCAGTATGAGTTCGGCAGCATCCTCAAGTTCATCGAGAATGTCTTCGCGCTGGGAAGCCTCGGCACGACCGACGCGCGCGCGACGAGCATCATCGACTGCTTCGACTTTTCGCGGAAGCCGCGCAGGTTCATAAAAATTCCCGCCGATCGCTCGAGGGAGTATTTTATGAGCAAACCGCCCTCGTATCTCCCGGTCGACACGGAGTAGCCCCTTCGACGAAGGGCAGGCTAGGAAACGGCGCAGAAGGGGGCCGTATGGAGTTCCGCATCGTTAGTCATGCTTGCCTGGACGTGACCGCAGGCGGCAAGCGGCTGGTCATAGATCCTTGGCTTAACGAACCAACCTATTGGTCGTCGTGGTGGCACGCTCCGCCGCCGCAGTTCGGCGACGACATTTTCGGCGCCGATTACGTCTACATCACGCACTGGCACTTCGATCACTTCGATCCCAAGACGCTCAAGAAGTTTTCGAAGCAAACCACCGCGGTCGTTCCGAAGTTTCCGATCTCGGGACTGAGGCAACAGCTCGAGCAGATCGGGTTCGAGCGCATCGTCGAGCTGCGCCACGGAGAGCGCCTGCGTCTCGGCGACGATTTTTGGCTAACGAGCTATCAAATCAGTTTTCAAGACGACAGCATCGCGGTGATCGAAGCCGACGGCGTCGTCCTGATGGATCTCAACGACGCCAAGCCGCTGCCGTCGAGCTGGCGCGCGTTTCGCGCGAAGTATCCCAAACCTGATTTTATGCTGCGCAGTCATTCGCCGGCCTGGTCGTATCCGACGCGCTACACGTTCGAAGATCCGTCCGACCGCCTTCCGGTTGATTCGCGAACCTACATGGAAGCGTTCGTAGCGGCCGCGCAACAGCTGCGCCCGCGCTACGCGATTCCGTTTGCGAGCGGCATCTGCCACCTGCACCGCGAGGTGCGCGACGAGAACCGGTTCTTGGTCGCGGCGCCCGAGATGCGCGCCTATTTCGAAGCGACGGCCTCGCGTACTCCGCAAACGTCGCTCGTCGTGATGCCGGTCGGCAGCCGCTGGTCTTCCGCATCGGGATTTGAGCTGACTGAAAACGTCGTTGACGACATGGTCGCCTACGCCGAGCAGCGTGCCGAGAGTGTGAGCGAACGACTCGAGAAAACCTATCGCAGCGAGGATACGAAGGAAGTCGCCTTCGACGACTTTTCGAAATACTTTGCGAAGTTTTTCCGCGCGATCCAGCTGCTGCGTCCGCTGGTACGCAAGACCCGCTGGGTCTTCACGATTGATAAGCCGCAGACCGAATACTGGTGCGTCGATTTCGGGCGAGCCTCAATCGAACGCAGCCCGCAGATGCCGCAGGTTTACGACAGCGTCATCACGGTGAACCCGGCGGTGCTCTCCGGCTCGCTGCGCAACGACGTCTTTACGAACGTGGACATCTCGAAACGCTGGCGCGTTCACATCAAGCGCGGGAGCGCGATGCGCCACTTCGTGCTGGCGAATCTGCTGCTGCTCTACGAAGCCGAGTACCTCTCCCCCAAACGCCTTTTCTCGTGGCGCTTCTTAAGTGGATACGCGCGGCGCTTCCCAGAGGTCGTCGACTACGTGAAGATGGCTTTCCAGACCGCGACAAAAGGAAAGGATTCGCTCGTCAGCGCGGTCACCAGCATCGCCGAAGGCTAGCGATGCGCGCCGGTGCACGGCTAGCGCTCACATTGGCTCTGGCGACGGCCGGCTGCGGTGGTTCCGTCGTCCCTCTTCGACAGGCTCAGGGTGACACAATAGTGGCGCTGCGCAATTCGCGCGGCACGCTGCGCCCAAATAGTGTCACCCTGAGCCTGTCGAAGGGTCAGGGTGACACAAAAAAGACGTCGCCGATTGCACACGTCGTGCTGGTCATCCAAGAGAACCGCACCTTCAACGATTTCTTCGCTACGTTTCCAGGCGCCGACGGCACGACCAAGGGCAAGGCAAAGCCGAACGCTCACTGCGGCATCGGCAAAGAGGAGACTATTCCGCTTGCAAAAGTTGGATTGGTTACCAAACTGCACGGCACCCCGCACGATCTCACGCACACGTATAAAGCCTTCGCTGCGGCGCGCGACGGCGTCGCGATGGACGGATTCGACGACGTCATCTTCCGAACTGGCGGATACGAGTGCATGTACCCGTACCAGTACACCGATCCGGCAGACATCAAGCCGTATTGGCAGATGGCTCGGCAGTACGCACTCGCGGAGCACCTGTTTACGACGCAAGGCAGCAACAGCTTCACCGCGCACCAGGATCTAATCGCGGCCGACACGCGAATCGGGCCGGCGGGGGCGCTGATCGATTTGCCGTCGTGCGTCGGTTCGACGTGCGTCTGGGGCTGCGACGCTCCGGCTGGAACGCACACGTCGCTGATCACCAGAGACGACGTCTACCGGTCGGGAGCGGGACCCTTTCCTTGCTTGACCTATCCAACGGTGCGCGACCTGCTCGACGCGCGGAAGATCTCGTGGCGCTATTACGTGCCGCCGATCTGCTGCAGTCTTTATGGAAAGCAGTTCAGCGCTTTCGACGCTATCAAAGCCGTGCGCTATAGCCGGCAATGGAGCGACGGCCACATCGCGAGCCCGCAGACCAGAATCCTTGACGACGTCAGAGCGAAGCGCCTCGCAGCGATCTCCTGGGTGATTCCCGATGAGAACGATTCCGACCATCCCGGCACCGACTCCGACACCGGTCCGTCGTGGGTTGCCGGCATCGTCAACGCGATCGGCAAGAGCGCGTATTGGAAATCGACCGCCATCGTTATCGTCTGGGACGATTGGGGCGGCCTCTACGACAACCTCAAGCCGCCGCAGTATGGGTACGGCGGTCTAGGCTTCCGGGTTCCGGTGATCGTCGTCTCCGCCTATGCCAAACCGGGCTACATCTCGACGACCCAGTACGAGTTCGGCAGCATACTGCGCTACATCGAGAACAACTGGCATCTGGGTACGCTCAAGCGCAGCGACAAGCGCGCCGTCAGCATCGGAGAATGTTTCGATTACACTCAGAAACCGCTCGCCTTCGCTCCGATCGCGTCGAAATATCCGACCGCGTATTTCCTTGCGCGCAAGCCCTCATACTTGCCGGTCGACACCGATATGTAGGAGCGCCTAAGACCGGAGCGGCGCTTGCCCGAGGCAGCTAGGCGACCGAAAGATTATCAAATTCTCCTGCAGGGGAAGCCGAACGAAGAGTCGCAGTTGTGACGCGCCCGGGGCGTAACACCCCCGGCTTCCCGTGGTCAAGCCTCGCAAGAGGCACTTTTCATAAAAGACAAAGGAGCGTTTCGAATGAGAATTTCGAGGTCAGCCGCATACGCGCTCGGCGTAGTAGCGGCTGCCGCATTAGTCGCCGGTTGCAGTGGTGGAACACAGTCGTCGGCTCTCTCGCCGACCTCCACTATGACCAATGCTCAACATAGCGGCGCCAGCCCGCTTCACCACAACGCGCTCGGCGCGTTCAACAGCGTGAAGCAGCCGGGACGGGCCCACCCGGATCACCAAAAATCTTGGGTCTCGCCCGACGCCAAGAAGCGGGACACCCGCATCCTCTTCATCTCCGACTCGGGCACCGAAGACGTTTACATGTACGCTCTGCCCGGCATGAAGTTGAAGGGAACGCTGACCGGCTTCAGCGAGCCGCAGGGTATGTGCTCGGATACCAAAGGCAACGTGTTCGTCGACAACACCGGCACGTTCCAGGTCTTAGAGATCTCGCGCACCGGCTCGATCGTGAATACGTTCACCGATACGTTCGGCTATCCGGTCGGATGCGCCATTGATCCGGCGACCGGAAACCTCGCCGTTGCGAACATCTTCGGCGTCTCCGGACCCGGGCAAGTTGTCATCTGGGCGGGTGCGAACCCGTCGGCGACCCCGACGACCGTGAGCAACCCGGGCCAGTACTACTACTACTTCGACGGCTACGGCCCGGGAAGCAGCCTCTGGGTTTCCGGTCGCGACTCCTACGGCACCTACATGCTCTCCGGCTGCGGCGCCTCGAGCTGCAGCACGATCCCGCTGAGCGGCGGAACGATCTACTTCCCGGGCGCGGTGCAATGGGATGGCACGCGCAGCCAGTGGGTCGTCTTCGATCAGCTCTGCGGCGACACCACAGCGGCATGCAGCTATCCGGTCTCGGCTAGCGGCGTGCTCGGAACGGCGACGAACTATTCCAACCCATCTGGCGGCGCGGTTTGCGACCTGATCCAAGGCGCGATCGCCGGAGACTTACACAAGTTCGTTGTCGGCAGCGACTACGAGTATTGTGGAGCCCAGAGCTCGTCGGGTCGTTGGGGATACACCGCGGGTGGCACTCCGACCAACTCGGTCAGCTACACGTCCGCCTACGCACTTCCGGACGGAGCGGCAGTCAGCGACAAGTAAGCGGACAACCGCAATCGGTCAAGAAGGAAACGGGCTCGCTTCGGCGGGCCCGTATCTTTTTGCCGAAACACAAAAAGGAGCCTCGTAATTGAGCATTTCCAAATCGGTCGCCTACACGCTCAGCATAGTAGGCGGCACACTACTTGCCGCGTGCAGCGGCGCAACGCAGCCGCCCGCGCTCTCGCCGGCATCCACGACCAACGCTGCGCGTAGCGGCGCGAGTCCGCTTCGCCGCGACGCGCTCGACGCGTTCATCACGGTGCGGCAGCCGGGGCCGGCGCATCCCGACCGTCGCAAGTCCTGGATCTCGCCGGACTCGAAGCGGGAAACCCGACTCGCCTTTGTGACCGACTTGGGCTCGGGAGACATCTCCGTCTTCTCGTTGCCGAAGTTCACGTTGAAGGGTACGCTGACCGGCTTCAGCCAACCGCAGGGCATGTGCTCGGATACCAGCGGCAACGTCTACGTCGCGAACACCGGCACCCAGCAGATCTTCGAGATCTCGCGCGCGGGGTCGATTGTGAACACGTACGGCGATTCGTACGGCTATCCGGTCGGATGCGCCGTTGATCCGGCGACCGGCAGCCTCGCGGTCTCGGACATGTTCGGAATCTCCGGCAGCGGTCAAGTTCTCGTCTTCGGCAAGGGTTCGCACACGCCGGCGGTCTTCAGCAATCCGGCGCAGTACTTCTATTCTTTCGTAGGATACGGCCCGAACAGCGCGCTCTGGACGAGCGGCCGCACCCTCTACGGCGACTACATCGCCTCGGCGTGCGGCCCGTCAACGTGCAGCACGATTAACCTGAGCGGCGGCACGATATACTTTCCGGGCCCGGTGCAATGGGATGGCAAGCGCGGCAACTGGGTTCTCTTCGATCAGACCTGCGACGCCACCTCAACGACGTGCAGCTATCCGGTCTCGGCGAGCGGCGTGCTTGGAACCGCGACGACGTACGACAACTATAACGGAGGCGGGGTATGCGGAATGGCGCAAGGCGTGATTGCCGCGAACAACCTGAACTTCGTCGTCGGCAGCGATGCCTCGTGCGCTTCGAGCTCGGCCGCGATCGCGCGCTGGGCTTATCCGGCGGGCGGCGCTCCGACGAACTACGCGACGTTCTCAAGCCCGTACGCAGTTCCCGGCGGAGTAGCGATCAGCACGAAATGAGAGAAATCGGGGTAGTAGCGCTTGCCGCATCGATCGCCGGCTGCAGCGGCGGGTCGCAATCCGCGCTCGCGCCGGCATCGGTGACCAACGCGGCCCGCTTCGGTGCTGATCCGCTTCACCTTCGCGGAGGCCTCGACGCGTTCGCCGCCGTGCACCCATACGGTCCGCTTCACCGCGATCTCCGCAAGTCGTGGATCGCGCCGGATGCAAAGCGAAGGCCAAGGCTGATGTTCGCAAGCGACTCCGAACACGGCGACGTGTATGTCTACTCGCTGCCGGATATGACGCTCAAGGGAACGCTGACCGGCTTTTACGAGCCGCAAGGCTTGTGCTCGGACCCCCGCGGCAACGTCTACGTCGCGAATACCGATGGTACCCAAGTGCTCAAGTTTGCGCGGAGCGGAAAGTTGCTGAAGAACTACAGCGATCCGGACGGTTACCCTATCGGCTGCGCGGTCGATCCGGTCAGCGGCGACCTCGCTGTTACGAACGCCTTCGGCTTCAGCGGCGCCGGGCAAGTGCTCATTTTTCCAGGCACGGGGCTGCCGAAAGTGCTTACCAACCCAAGCGCGTACTCCTACTATTTTGCCGGATTCAGCCCGGACGAGACTCTGTGGGTTAGCGGTCGCGATTCGTCCGGTAACTTCGTGCTCTCGAGTTGCAACTACGCAACGTGCAGCACCGTCAACCTGACCGGCGGGACGATCTACTTTCCCGGCGCCGTCCAGTGGGATAAGAGCAGCGGCAACTGGGTCGTCTTCGATCAGCTCTGCGACGATACCGCAATGACGTGCAGTTACCCGGTGTCGGCGAGCGGCGCGCTCGGAACGCCGACGGTCTACAAAAACGACGCAGGGGGCAACGTCTGCGACATGGTTCAAGGCGAGATCGCAGCCGAGCACCACAAGTACGTTGTCGGTGGCGATTACGCGTACTGCAACTCGCTTCCAAAGACGAACGACCGCTGGACCTACGCGCCGACGGCCAATCCGACGGCGTACGTTACCCTGCCGAGCTATTCAGATCCGGTCGGAGCGACGGTCAGCACGAAATGCGAGTACTACTGTTGAAAAAGCCCTTCGCGTTCGCGAGCGTCGCTGCGGCGATTGGCGTTGCCGCCTGCGGCGGCCCGCAGTCCGAACCGAGCAGCTCGATCGAAGCGCAATCGCGCGTCGCGACCGCTGCGAGCGATCGCGCGTTCGCGCCCGACCGCGGCGCGTCGTGGATGGCGCCCGCGGCGAAATCGTCGGCGCTGCTCTACGTCTCCGATTTGGGAACCTTCAACGTCAAGGTCTATGCATTTCCGTCGCTGCAGCCGGTCGGCAAGCTGACCGGTTTCAACGAGCCGCAGGGCGAGTGCGGCGACGCCAAGGGCAACGTTTGGATCACCAGCACCGGCAATGAGACCATCTACAAGTACGCGCACGGTGCAACGCAACCGAGTAAGCTGCTCAGCGATCCGCTCGGATTTCCAATTGGATGCGCGGTTGACCCGGCGAGCGGAGATCTCGCGGTCGCGAACTTCGCGGATTTCAGCGGCGGCGGTTCGGTTCTCGTTTACAAGGATGCGCGCGGCTCGCCGGCCGCCTACTCGAACCCGCACGGAATCGCGTCCTACTTCGCGGCATACGATGGTAAGGGCGATCTCTACGTCAGTGGCCTGACAAAAAAGACGCGAAAGTATCTGCTCTCGGTTCTTCCGCACGACCGTACCGCGATGTCGTCGGTGGCGATCTCGGGCGGCACGCTCTACTTTCCGGGGACGGTCGCCTGGCACGATTCGAGGCTCGTGCTCGGCGACCAAAAGTGCAGGCAAAAGGCGAGCTCGTGCTTCTACGAGCTGCACGTCTCGGGGACGACCGCGAAGATCGCCGGCACGACGCGGCTGACCGGCGCCTGCGACGTCGCGCAGGCCTGGGTTGGGAAGGCGCAGACGGCGGGCGGCGACTACCGCTACTGCGGCGGCCCAAGCAGCGCCGATATCTGGCGCTTTTCTGCAGGCGGCGACCCCACGGCCAAGGTAGGCGGCCTCCAGATACCGGTCGGCGCCGTCGTCAGCCCAGCCAGCCGCTGACCGCCAGATAACCCCTCAAAAAAGTCAGCGCCAGTCGATTTACCCGAGAAGGGATCTTTAGGGCATGTCGCAGTTCGCGGCGGCCGACACGCGCGCGAACTCGCCGGCGCAGATTGCTTTGGCTCCTCGCAAAAGCCGCGCCCCTTCGTAAAGATACGCGCACCCAAGCCGGCTCGGTTCTTCATGCGGCCGCTTCCCAAGGACTATTTCGCTCCCGACTACGAGTAGCTAGTCCTCGCCGGGCAGAGCCGGCACGTGCGGCTTCGACGGTCTGCGCTCGAGCTGCATCCAAAACGAGGACGGCTTCGCTCCGCCGATCTTCTTGAACGCGCGCGGGGGCTGATGATAGACGAATGCCAGCGGGTCAGCCGCGGGATCGTTCGCGCGCGCGTCGCTCTTGGCGAGTGGCGCTAAGTCGAAGTTATCCTCAATAAAGCGCAGCACGCTCGCCGTCTCGTACTGGACGTGCGTGACCTTGCCGTGCGCGGTGTACGGCGAAACGATCAGCAGCGGCACGCGGAAGCCCAAGCCGTCATAATCCTCGTAGACCGGGGGGACGGGGTCGAACCACCCGCCCCAGTCGTCCCACATGATGAAGATTGCGGTTGATTTCCAGAACTTACTCGTTCCAATCGCGTCAACGATGCTGGCGACCCAGGCCGGGCCGTGCTTGGCGTCCGTACTCGGGTGGTCGGACGTCTCGAAGGTCGGCGTGATCCAGGTTACCGCGGCAAGCTCACCGTTGCCGACATCGGTCAGAAACTGCGCTGGCGGGCTGATTACGTCGGCGCTCCAATCAGGACCATAGAAGATCTTGCGGTCGGCCTGGTACGAAGACCACAGACCGCCATCGCCTTGTGGCGTGCTCGTGTAAAACCGCCAGCTTACACCGGCGGCATCGGCCTCGGTCGCGAGCGTCGGGTTATCGAAGCACGCGACGATCGGTGCGCCCTGCGCGCGTTTTTTGGTCAACGTCTGCAACGTGTCGGTCTTGCCGCCCTCGCATCCCCAGGACGTGCTCGGGAAATCCACGCCGTGGCTTGCGTACGCGGCGACCGCGTATTGATGCGAGATGAAGCTTCCATCCAAATTTGAGGCGAACATGTCGTCGGCCAACGCGTACTGCTTGGCGATCGCCCAATCGGGCGCGATCTGCGTTTGAGGCACGTACGAATATGCAAGGTGTTGCGGGGCGTTCGGCGGGTTTGGCTGTGTCGTCCACCCGTCCATTTTGCATTCGGTGCCGGGAAGCTTACCTTGTCCGTCGCAAGCGGCGAAGAAGTCGCTGGAGCTATGGCCGGGATCCCACGAGCTCCAAAGCGTGCGCGGCCGCACGCGGACCTTTTTGCCTTGCGTGTCGTAACCGTAGCTCGCCGTCACCGCGCCCGGATAACCGAGGAATAGGTTGTTGAACGAGCGATTCTCTTGTATGACAAAGACGACGTGACGGATTGGGCCGCGCTGTACGTCGCGCTCTGCGCTCATCGATCGCGGAAGCGCAGCCGAGGAGCCGCCGGCATTGCAAGCAGCCAGTGCGCAGGCGGCGGCGAGCAAAAAGCCCGTCTTACTCGTCACGTTCGGGGAGGTTTATCAGCCGGCGCGCTGGTTCCCGCGCAGACGACGGAAGCGGAAACCGTCCCGGAACTCGCACTAGGCGAGCAGTAGAGCGAACAGCCGCCAGCCTGTACGTGCCCGGCCAGCCTCTTCTACTCGGAAGGGGCGACGCGTGGAGGCGGTGGAATTCTGCCTATGTGCGGAGACTTCTCAGCGCCTATCTTCGTTCCGTTTTCGGATGACGTTGGCTCTACTGCCGTGTATGCGCGTTGCCGCCGCGTTACTGCCCCTTGCATTGTTGCCGGCCTGCGCCGTTCGTGAAACAGGGACGTTGCCGTACATGCAGGCTCCGACGGCGCTGCAGGCGCTCGATGCGACCGGCGCCAGGAAGATCACGCACGTCGTCTACATCGTGCAGGAGAACCGCAGCTTCAACAATCTCTTCATGGGTTATCCCGGCGCTGAGACGGTCTCGAGCGGGAAGAACTCCAAGGGAAAAACCGTCAAGCTGCAGCCGGTGAGTCTCAAAACTGCGTACGAGATGGATCACTCGGCGCAAGCAATGTTTGCGGCCTGCGACGGCACCGGAAAGTTACCCGGGACCGACTGCCGGATGGACGGCTTCGACCAAGAGGGTCAGTTTCTGGGTCCGAAAAACGGCCAGTACGCCTATGTGCCGCAGTCGGAGACGAAACCGTATTGGGACATGGCGCACCAATGGGTGCTTGCCGACCAGATGTTCCAGTCGCAGCTTGACGAGAGTTTTATCGCGCACCAATACGTCATCGCGGCGCAAGCCGCCTCGACCGTCAATCTGCCGAGCGGGCCATGGGGCTGCCAGGGCGGCAAGGGCGACAAGATTCACACCATCACCAAAGACCGCAACGTGATGGGACCGAGCATTCAAGCCTGTTACGATTACCAAACGCTTGGCGACGAGCTCGACACCGCGAAACTCTCGTGGCGATTCTATGCGAGCCAGTACGGAAGCAGGGGGAGCGGCGGCGGAGCGATGTGGTCGAGTTATCAGGCCGTCAGACACATCGTCTACGGGCCTGATTGGAAGAACGTCATCTCTCCGAACTGGAAGTTCATTACCGACGTGCGCGCCGGAAAATTGGCGAGCTTCACCTGGATCACCCCTGTCGGTGACGATTCCGATCACACCGATTTCGGCGGCGGTTACGGCCCCTCGTGGGTTTCGGCGCTGGTAAACACCATCGGCAAGAGCAAGTTCTGGGACTCGACCGCGATTTTCGTGCAGTGGGACGATTGGGGCGGTCTCTACGATCCGGTGCCGCCGCCGTTCAAAGGCGCCGATAGTTTGGGCTTTCGCGTTCCGCTGCTCGTCATCTCGCCCTACGCGCGCAAAA
The DNA here is from genome assembly GCA_963748875.1 of Vulcanimicrobiota bacterium. Lineage (GTDB taxonomy): Bacteria > Vulcanimicrobiota > Vulcanimicrobiia > Vulcanimicrobiales > Vulcanimicrobiaceae > Cybelea. The sequence goes on along the minus strand of CAVVKC010000001.1, from coordinate 1,322,327 downwards.
ACCGCGTCTCGCACGTGCAGTACGAAACCGCAAGCGTGCTGCGCTTTGCGGAGGATCTTTTCGGTCTCGCGCAGCTCGCCGCGGCCGACCAACGCGCGACCTCACCGGCGAGAGATTGCTTCGACTTCTCGCAAAAGCCGCGGCCGTTCGTGGCGATCAGGGCTCCGGAGCCGCCGAGATTCTTCATGAAGCAGTTGCCCGACGATTATTTTGCACCCGACTACGAGTAGGTTGTTCGCGGTCGCGCTGCTGTTAAGCGGCTGCGCGGGTGAGGGAGGGATGTTGCCGTATGTGCGGAGCGCGACTGCGTTGCGGGCGCTCGATGCGACCGGCGCCGGGAAGATCGAGCACGTCGTCTACATCGTGCAGGAGAACCGCAGCTTCGATAATCTCTTTCAGGGATATCCGGGCGCCGACACCGTCTCGAGCGGAAGGAACTCGCTTGGCGATACGATCGCGCTGCAGCCGGTCCGCCTCGCAACCGAATACTCGATCGACCACGATGCCCAGTCAATGTTCGAAGCCTGCAACGGAAAGGGTAAGCTGCCCGGCACGCGTTGCCGCATGGACGGCTTCAATCTCGAGCCGTCGTTCGGCGGTCCGCCGAAGCCGCAATACGTCTACGTTCCGCACCGCGACTCGAAGCCGTACTTCGACATGGCGCACGAGTGGGTTCTGGCAGACCGGATGTTCCAATCGCAGCTCGACGAGAGTTTCGTCGCGCATCAATACGTCATCGCGGCCCAAGCTGCGTCGAGCGTCAACCTGCCGCCGCAGCTCTGGGGCTGTAGCCGTTCAAAGATCAACACCGTCCCGACGCTGACGCAAGACCGTACGCTGGGTCCGAAGGTCCAACCTTGCTTCGACTATCAAACGTTGGGCGACGAGCTCGACGCCGCGAAGCTCTCGTGGCGATTTTACGCCAGCGGGATCGGCAGCAAGTCAAGCGGTGACGGGAGCACCTGGTCGGCCTACCAAGCCATCAAACACATTCGCTACGGGGGCGACTGGAAGAACGTCGTCTCGCCGAACTGGAAGTTCATCACCGACGTGCGCCGCGGACACCTTGCCAACTTTACGTGGATCACACCGGTCTGCTCCGACTCCGATCACGTCGGTTGCGGCGGCGGCTACGGTCCGTCGTGGGTAGCTGCGCTCGTCAACACGATCGGCAAGAGCAAGTTCTGGGATTCGACGGCGATCTTCGTGCAGTGGGACGATTGGGGCGGACTCTACGATCACGTCCCCCCACCGTACAAGGATTTTGACGGTCTCGGCTTTAGAGTTCCATTGCTCGTGATCTCGCCGTACGCGAAACAGAACCACATCTCGCATGTGCAGTATGAAACGGCTAGCGTTTTACGTTTCGCCGAAGATCTCTTCGGCCTCGGGCATCTTGCCGCAGCCGACAAGCGCGCCAACTCGCCCGCCGGCGATTGCTTCGATTTCTCGCAGCGGCCGCGGCCGTTCGTGAAGATCGGGGCGCCGCACGGCCCTGGCTTCTTCATGAACCCGTTACCCGGCGACTATTTTGCCCCCGACTACGAGTAGCGCTGCTGGGGCTCGCGATTTGCGCGAGCGGCTGCACGACGACCCTTCGACAGGCTCAGGGTGACACGGGGGAGGCTCAGGGTGACACGTCGTTGCCGTACATGCAGAGGGAGACCGCGTTGCGGGCGCTCGATCGAACCGGCGCGGGCAAGATCGCGCACGTGGTCTACATCGCTGCAGGAAAACCGCAGCTTCGATAATCTCTTTCAGGGCTATCCCAGCGCCAATACGATTTCGCGCGGCAAGGACTCCAAGGGGCAGAGCCGCTGACGCCGGTAAGACTTTCGGATGATTACGTCCTCGATCACTCGATCGAGGCGATGTTCGCCGATTGTGACGGCGGCGGCGCGCTGCCGGGTACGCGCCGCATGGATGGTTTCAACCGCGAGACTCACTCCGGCGGTCCGAAGGGCGTCAAGGAGCCGATGTAAAAAGCAGGCCAAGGTGCGTTGTAGCGTTTATCTCGCACTCGCAGTGGGCGTTGCGTTGGCGGGGTGCGGCGCCGGACCGCAGGCTGCTGCCAGCGGAACCCACTACGTGATATCCAAGCACGCCGCGGTCCCTAACAATCTCTGCTCGCCCGACCAGTTCGCGTTCTGCATTACGATTTCGCCCAAAACGACCGGACCGTACTGGGGTTGGTGCGGTAACGTCAGCTGCTACGGAGCGCAGTACGAGATGGTTGCGACAAGTGAGATCGTCGACACGAAGACCGGTAGGTCTGCGAACAAGAAGCTGCCGCAATCGTTCTCTCCGAGCCCCGGCAACCCGACGTGGCTCTACATCACCGAAGTGAAGCCCATTCGGCGCGCAAGGCGTCCGAAGTTCACGCTGATCTCATCGGCTTGCGAGTACTCTCACCCCAGCACTTGTTACGGACCGATAAAAATCGGGATCGTTCCCGGACCCTAATCGTCACCGATGATACTCGCGCCGTCGCGCGCGCGCTCGGACCGTTGCAGTTCCATCCAATACGACGACGGCTTCGAGCCGGCGATCTTCTTGAAGGCGCGCGGCCGCCGGCCGTAATCGAACGCGTCGGTCGCGGGGTCCTTTGCGCGCGCGTCGCTGCGCGCGAGCGGCGACAAGCCGAAGTTGTCCTCGATGAAACGCAGCACGCTCGAGGTTTCGTACTGGATGTGCGTGACGTACCCTTGCTTTGCATACGCCGAGACCGCGATTAGCGGCACGCGGAAACCAAGACCGTCGTAATCTTCGAGCACCGGCTGCACCGGATCGAACCATCCACCCCAATCGTCCCACATCACGAAGATCGCGGTCGACTTCCAAAACTTGCTTTCACCGACCGCGTCAACGATACTCGCCACCCAGGCCGGACCTTGGGTCGAAGCTAGGCCGGGATGATCGGAGGTTGCAAAGGTCGGCGTAATCCAGGTGACGTTCGCGAGCTCGCCGTTGCCGACGTCGGTAAGAAACTGCGCGGGCGGATTGATGACGTCGGCGCTCCAGTCCGAACCGCCGTAGACTCCACGATCGGCTTGGTACGACGACCACAGACCGCCGCTGTCGTAGACCGCGCCGGCGTAAAACCGCCAGCTCAGGCCGGCCTGGTCGGCGACGGCCCCAAGCGTGGGGTTCTCAAAACAAACCGGAATCCTAGGCCCGATCGTGCGCCGCTTCGTGAGCGTTGGAATCGTATCGGTCTTTCCACCTTCGCACCCCCACGCGCTCGCGGGCGTATTAACGGAATGATTCGCATAAGCGGCAACCGCGTATTGGTGGGCGACGAAACTGCCGTCGAGATTCGAAGAGAACATTTTATCGGCAAGCACGTACTGCTTGGCCATCTGCCAGTACGGCACGATCTCGTTGCGCGGCACGTACGCGTACGCGAAGTCTTTCGGGTGGCCGATACCGGCTTGCTGGTGATTCCAGCCGTCCATCCTGCACTGCGTCCCCGGAAGGGTTCCTTGACCGTCGCAGTCGGCCTTAAATGATTGCGACGAATGCGCGATGTCCCAAGAGGAGCCGAGCATCTGCGCGTGCAGCGCGATCTTGCGGTGACGCTCGTCGTAGCCGTAGCGTTGCGTTAGCGCGCCCGGATATCCCATGAAGAGATTATTGAACGAGCGGTTCTCTTGAATGACGAAGACGACGTGTTTGATGGGACTTTTGACCCATGGCGCAGCGGGCTTGAATGCGGCGGGGTACGATGTAATGGGCGGTAAGGTCGGAGGGCGAGCGGGCGAGCACGCGGCAAGCACGCAAACGGAAAGATATGCGATGACTTTCTTGACGATCACGGCTAAGCGCGCTTGGCCGCGACCGGATTCGCTCCCTCTACGGCTCGTTCGAGAAAAGTCGGTTCTCCTGGCAGGAAAAGATGACTTTGGGCCGCATTGACGGGCACGGGCATCGCGCTACGATGCCCATCTCAACAGCTCAGCTATGAAGGAGTTTAAACGTGCGTTTTTCGCTTCTCTGTGCGAGTAGCGCGCTCGCGGCGAGCCTGATCCTTTCAGCATGTTCGAGCGGCAGCATGTCGCAAGCCGTCCCCGGCGGCTCGCAATCAGCGATGGGCCGTCATGCGGGAACCCCCATGCTCCACGCGGTAGGCGCGGTCGCCAACGCATCATGCCCCTCGTCGTATTACGAGTGCGTGACCGTATCGAAAGCTTCACCTTTTCAGCAACAGTGGTGCATCGTGTACTCGGGCACCTCGGGTTGCAGCGATCTCTACCCAGGTACCTGGACGTGGGCGGCACCGGTTACGAAAGCCCGTCATCACAAGCGGGGTAAAGTCGTCTCGAAGTTTAGCCCGAACCCAGGAAACCCGACCGAGCTGACGCTTTCCATCAAGGGACGCCTGCGCTCGAGCCACGGTAACGTTGCACGCATCGCCAACCTCACGGCCTGCAACAGCGCCAACTCGTGCGTCGGGCCAGTCGCGATCGGCGTCATCATTCAGTAACAGCGCTTCTCGACCAGAAGCCCGTTAACGAAAGAGGCTCGGCAGTTGCCGAGCCTTTTTTTCTGGACCGATTCAGGCATTCGAAGTGAGGTCAAAGAGTATCGCCTCGAATGCGATAGCGCACATGGATTACTCCGGTGCCGAAACGGCGCGTCTCAAGGAGTTCCAGATTTCGCCGTAAGGCGGCTCGAAATGCCGGCTTTCCGCCGCCGACGATCACCGGGTTGAGAAACAGGTGACACTCGTCGATGAGATCGGCTTCGAACGCAAGACCCGCAAGCTCGGCGCCGCCGATGTTGATGTCCTGCTCCGATTGCCGCTTGAGCTTCCGAATAGCCTCGAGGTCGAAGTCCCGCTCGACACGCGTGTTGCGTGTCGTAGCGCCTGTCAGCGTTCGTGAAAAGACGATCTTCTCGGCTTTCTGCCAGACCCGTGCGAAGTCACGCTGTTCGGGTGGATAGTCCTCCACCGGCGCAGCCCAGTAGGCCATCGTCTCGTAGAGTCGCCGTCCATAAAGATAGGTTCCGATCGGTCGCAACAGCTCAGTGATGAACGCGAAGATTTGTTCGGGATTGACCCAATCGAAGGCACCCGTTCCGTCCTCCACGTAGCCGTCGAGCGACGTATTGGTCATGTAGATCAACTTAGACATTTTCTCTTAGTCCCCGAAGTTCGCGGGCGGCGACGTTCGGGATCGCGTCGCTTTTTGCGCGCGAATCCAATACGATGCGTCTTTGCCTCCAACAATCTTGCTGAACTTACGCGGTGACTGACTGAAATCGAACGCGTCGAGATCGTTTGCGGGATCGTTCGCGCGCGCGTCGCTGGCAGCCAGCTGCGCGAGGCCGAAGTCATCTTCAATAAAGCGCAGCACGCTCGCCGTTTCGTACTGGACGTGCGTGACGCGACCTTTGCGCGCGTACGGCGAGATGATTAACAGCGGCACACGAAAGCCGAGCCCGTCGTAATCTTCGTAGACCGGCGGCACCGGGTCGAACCAACCTCCCCAGTCGTCCCACATTACGAAGATCGCCGTCGATTTCCAAAACTTGCTTTCACCGACCGCGTTGACGAGCGAGGTCACCCACGCGGGGCCTTTGCTGCCGAGAAGCCCCGGATGATCGGAGCTATCCCAGCTCGGCGGCGTGATCCAAGTGATCGCCGCGAGCTTGCCGTGCCCGACGTCCTTGAAGAAACGCGTCGCCGGGCTGACCACGTCGGCGCTCCAATCCGGTCCTTTGAAGATCTTGCGGTCGGCTTGGTATGACGACCAGGTGCCGCCGTCGTCGTAGATGCCGCTCGCGTAGAAGCGCCAGCTCACGCGGGCTGCATCGGCCTCGTCGGCGATCGTCGGATTGTCGAAGCAGACGACGATTGACTTGCCCTTCGTGCGCTGCTCGGTCAACGTTTCAATCGTATCGCTCTTCCCGCCCTCGCAGCCCCAGTCGGCATACGGTCCGTCGACCGAGCGGCTGGCATACGCCGCCACCGCGTATTGATGCGCGGAGAAGCTCGCGTCGAGATTCGACGTAAACATGCGATCGGCGAGCACGTACTGCCGCGCCATCGTCCAGTACGGCTCGATCTCTTTACGCGGCACATAGGCGTAGGCGGCGTTGGGCGGGTCGTTCGCCTCGCGCTTCTTGTTCCAGCCGTCCATCTTGCAGTTCGTGCCCGGAAGCTTTCCGTTTCCGTCGCAGTCCGCGAAGAACGCGGCCGCCAAATGGTTGAGGTCCCACCCGGTCGAGAGGCTCTGCGCGTGGAGCTGGACCTTGTGTCCGCGCGTGTCGTAGCCGTACGAGGCCGTCGTCGCGCCGGGATAACCCATGAAGAGATTGTTGAAGCTGCGGTTCTCCTGAATGATGAATACCACGTGTTTGATGGGTGTTGTTGATGAGTCATCCTTCGACAAGCTCAGGATGACACTGGGACTGCGGCGCCCTTCGACGGAGTTTATCCTGAGCGAAGTCGAAGGGCGCAGAGTGACCGGTGCGGGCGACAGCGCGGCGCCGCTACAGCCTGCGATTAGTGCGAGGGCGGCGAGCGCAAAAAGCGGTTTAATCGTCACCGATGATGTTTGCTGCGCACGGCGATGTTTGTTCCAATTGACACCAGTACGAGGCGGCCTTGCTGCCGGCGATCGCTTTAAATTTGCGCGGAGGCTAAGTGTAATCGAAGACGTCGGAATCGTTGGCCGGATCGTTCGCTCGCGTATCGCTGGCCGCAAGCTGCCCAAGGCCAAAGTTGTCTTCGATATAGTGGAGCACGCTTGCCGTTTCGTATCGGACGTGCGTCATTCGACCCTTCTTCGCGTACGGCGAAATCACGATCAGCGGCACGCGGAATCCAAGCCCGTCGTAATCTTCGTAGACCGGCTGCAGCCGATTGCGGCGCACGCGAGTGCCAGGACGGCGACTCTTTTAGTCGTCTCCAAGCGCGCTCGCCGGACGGCCCCGTCGGGCCCACGAACGGTCGAGACGGCTCCAATACGACGACGGCTTCGAGCCCGCGATCCCCTTGAACCTACGCGGTTTCTGAGTGAAGTCGAAGGAGGCAGAATCGTTGGCCGGATCGCTCGCGCGCTTATCGCTCGCAGCCATTTGCGCCAAGCCGAAGTTGTCCTCGATGAAACGTAGCACGCTCGCGGTCTCGTATTGAACATGCGTTACCGAGCCTTTCTTCGCATAGGGCGAGATCATGATGAGCCCGACGCGAAAGCCCGAACCGTCGTAATCTTCGAATACAGGCTTGACCGGATCGAAGAAGCCGCCCCAGTCGTCCCATTGAATGAAGATTGCGGTCGACTTCCAGAACTTGCTCTTGCCGACCGCGTCAACGATACTGGCAACCCACGACGGCCCTTCGCTCGCCCGGCCGCCGGGGTGATCAGAGGTCGGCCAGGTCGGCGTGATCCAGGTGATCTGGGCGAGCTCGCCCTTGCCGATGTCGGTGAGGAACTGTGAAGGCGGATTGATGACGTTGGTGTTCCAATCCGGGCCGTCGTAGATTGGCTTGTCGGCTTGATATGACGACCACAAGCCGCCGCTTTCGTTGGTCGCGTCGGAATAGAAGCGCCATTTCACGCCTGCGGCATCGGCTTCAGCGGCGAGTGTCGGATTTTCGAAACAGGTTTCGATCGGCGAGCCGTAGGTTCGCTGCATCGTGATCGTGCGGACGGTGTCGGTCTTTCCGCCCTCGCAACCCCACGCTCCGTCCGGAAAATCAACCGCGGAGCTAGCGAAACCTGCGACGACGTACTGATGCGCGATGAAACTGCCGTCTAGATTCGAGGCAAACATATTGTCTGCGAGAACGTACTGCTGGGCCATCGCCCAGTAGGGTGCGATCTGGCTTTCCTTTACGTAGGTATACTGCGGATTCGACGGGCCATAGCCGGACGAGTTTTCGTTGTTCCAGCCGTCCATTTTACAATCGGTTCCCGGAAGCGCTCCCTGTCCGTCGCATGCCGCGAAGAACGCCTGCGACGCGTGGCCGAGGTCCCACGAGGTCGCCAGAGACTGAGGCGTGAGCTCGATCTTTTTGCCCTGGCTGTTGAATCCGTATTTGGCCGTCGTCGCACCGGGAAAACCGTAGAACATATCGTTGAACGAGCGGTTTTCCTGAATGATGTAAACGACGTGCTTGATCGGCGTTGTTGTCCGACCGACGCGCGCGCTCGATGGCGTGACACCCTGAGCCCCTCGACTTTGCTCGGGATAAACTCCGCTGAAGGGTGGCGCGGTAGAGCCAGCGCAACCGGCGACCGCGCAAGCGAGTGCGAGTGCGACGAGTTGTTTAGTCATCGCCGATGATGCCGGCCGGCAGCGGGCGCCGGCGTGTCGCGCTCTCGAGCTGCAGCCAGTACTCCGTCGATTTCGCGCCGCGGATCTTTTCGAACTTGCGGGGCGACTGGCCGTAATCGAACGTAGCCGGATCGTTCGCCGGGTCGTTCGCGCGCGCGTCGCTCGCCGCCATCTGCGGCAAACCGAAGTTGTCCTCGATGAATCGCAGCACGCTCGCCGTCTCGTACTGAACGTGCGTCACTGAGGTTTGTTTCGCGTAGGGCGAGATCATTATCAGCGGGACCCGAAAACCGAGGCCGTCGTAGTCTTCGTAGACCGGCTGAACCGGATCGAACCATCCGCCCCAATCGTCCCACATGATGAAGATCGCCGTTGACTTCCAAAACTTGCTCTTGCCGACCGCGTCAACGATGCTCGCGACCCAGGCTGGCCCGAGATTATCCCACATCCCGGCGTGATCGGAGGTTTCGTAGATCGGCGTGATCCACGTGATGTTCGCAAGCTTTCCGACCTCGATGTCGGTCAAGACTTGCGCGGGCGGACTGATGACGTCGCTCTTCCAGTCGGGCCCGTTATAGACTTTGTCGTCGGACTGGTACGACGACCACAGCCCGCCGTCGCCGTAGATATCGCCGGCGTAGAACCGCCAGCTCAATCCGGCGTGGTCGGCGTTAATCCCGATCGTCGGATTCTTCATGCAGGTTTTGACGTAATCGCCGGAGAGCGTGCGCGCGTCGGTCAGCGTCTGAACCTCATCACCCGAGCCTCCCTCGCAGCCCCAGTAATTGCTCGGGCCGTCGACCGAACGGCTCGCATATGCAGCGACCGCATATTGATGCGAGACGTAGCTGGCGTCGAGATTCGAAGCAAACATCTGGTCGGCCAGAACGTATTGATTGGCCATCGCCCAATACGGCTTGATCTCTCGGCGCGGCGCGTAAGAGTATGGAGCGTTGGGCGGCGCCATGATGCTGCCACGCGTATTGTTCCAGCCGTCCATCTTGCAGTTGGTGCCCGGAAGACCTGACTGACCGTCGCAATCAATGAAGAACGAGAGCGAAGAGTGCGGCAGATCCCAATGCGTTTTGAGCGTCTGCGCGCGCAACGCGATCTTGTTTCCCTTCTCGTCGTAGCCGTAGTTCTGTGTTGTTGCGCCGGGATAGCCGAGGAAGAGATTGTTAAACGATCGGTTCTCTTGAACGATGAAGACGACGTGCTGAATTGGCGTTGACGCGTTCCGAGCGTGTCGCGAATCGAAGCCACCCTTCGACAGGCTCAGGGTGACACGTTCGGAGTCCAAGGGTGACACGGGCGCGCTACTTGTAGAACAAGCGACGACGGCCATTGCACCTGCAATAGCCGTCGTCCACTTGAGTACCTGGATTAGCGCGCTAGAGACCACCGACGCCTTTCGGCGTTCCCCAGCCGTCAGGTCCGGAGTAACGTCCGTACTGTTTCGTTCCGGCCTGGCAGAGATAAGTACCCTGCAAACTCGTCGGACAACCATTCAGCTTGCCGGTCGAGATGTAGTTGAAGTCCTTCTTCTTCTTCTTGTTCGAGAGAGACCAGATGTTCTTGCCGCCATCTTGGCTCGTCGAGTTGCCCTTAAGACCGTACATGCCGGCAACTAACGGCGACGAAACGCTCGTGCCGCCCACGGTGCCCCAGCCGCCCTCGTTATAGGTGTCGTACAACGCAACGCCCGCGGCGACCGCAGCGGTGTCGTTTTCAGTGCGTTTGCTGCACTTTGGATCGTGCTGCCAGGACGGCTTCGAGATGACCGAGCATCCGCCGCCGGACAACGGCCAGACGGCCTCCGCGTAGACCGGCGGTGACCCGGCGTGGGAGAGCATGGTTCCGCCGACCGAAACGACGGTGCTGTAATCGGCCGGGTCCTGCGTGCCGTATCCGCCGTCACCTGCGCTGGCGAGATAGGTTATGCCGGGGGCGTCGAAGGCGCCGCCCGAGCCGCTGCCGCCGCCGCCGCCCCAGCTGTTGGTGACGATGGTAGCGCCGAGCTTGACGGCCTCTTGCTCCGCGGCAAACAGATTGTTGGTGTAGTTGTCGTTCGCTTCGATTAAATAGATCGTGCAGAGCGGACAACTCGCCGAGACCATCTCGACGTCGAGATCGATCTCAACTCCCCAGCCGGTATTGCCTACCGGATAGCTGCCCACCTTGCCAGTTTGATTGTACTTCGTGAATTTTGCCGTGCCCAGACCAAACTCGCTCCGGTATGCGGCGAGGTCGGTGGTGACGTTAGGATTATCGAACGCATCAACGATCGCAACGATCTGTCCCGCGCCCTTTGTTATTGGAAGTTTGTAACGCGCTTGGAAGTTCGTCGGTTGCCAGCCGGCAACATCGGGGCTGATGACCCCATCCCGCTCGACGATCGCGTCGCACTGCATTTGGCCGCCGGTACGGCTACCGGGACAGGCCCGGCGACCTTGCAACGACTCCGCAGGGGAAATCTGATTCGACGGAGCGACCGATTGGCCGCCCTGGGCCGGAACGCTGGACATACCGCCGGCGTTACAACCCGCAAATGCGAACGCCAATACGAGCGGCGTCGCAAACTTTAAGGATCCGTTCACACATGCTCCTTCTTGGAAAGATACTTCGGGGGAGGCGATGGGTTCCCGACGAGGGCGCCAATAACCTCGATATGAAGGCCCTTCGGCTATGAGATTTGTCGTTGCCCCTCCCGTGGCCGTGTTTGCCGGCCGTGCCTCGGCGCCGCTGCGAACGGTCGCTTGGGTGGCCCTGAAGCCAAGCGAACCGGTCTGCTCCACGCCTGGTCGATCGCGCGGCTATTTCACCGATGAGGAGTCCGCGGAGACGGCGTACACGGTGTGACCGTGAGCACGGCGCCCTCGCAATGACGAAAACGTTACACGCCGTCAGCTGCCTCGCCGCGCTCGCGCTGGTCGCCGGCTGCGGCGGTTCGACAGTATGGCCTGCGCGAAGCGCAGCCCTGAGCCCTTCGACTCGCTACGCTCGCTCAGGACAGGCTTTGTCGAAGGGTCAGCGTGACAATGTGTTCATGCCGACGCGCAGCAACGTCGCGCTGGGCGCGCTTTCGCAGACCGGTGCCGGCAAGATCGAGCACGTCGTGTTCATCGTGCAAGAGAATCGCAGCTTCAACAATCTCTTCATGGGCTATCCCGGCGCCTACACCGTTACGAGCGGCAAGGACTCTAAGGGCGGGACGATTGCGCTGCAGCCAGTCAGCCTGCAAAAGCAATACACGATCGACCATTCCACGATCGCGATGTTCGCGGCGTGCGACGGAAAGGGAAGCCTGCCGGGGACGAAGTGCCGGATGGACGCCTTCGACAAAGAGTTTGCCGACGAAACGAGATTGAAGCACCCGCAGTTCGTCTACGCTCCGCGCAGCGAGACGAAACCGTACTGGGATATGGCGCACGAGGGGACGCTCGCCGACCATATGTTCCAATCGCAGCTCGACGAGAGCTTTGTCGCGCACCAATATATTATCGCCGCGCAGGCGCAATCGGCCGTGAATCTGCCGAACGGTGCGTGGGGCTGTCCGCCGGGACCGAGCAACTTCGTCGGCACGATCAACGCCGATCGCACTAACGGTCCCTCCGAACTACCGTGTTTCGACTATCAGACGCTCGGCGACGAACTCGACGGCGCGAAGCTTTCGTGGCGCTTTTACTCGAGTCAGTACAATACCCCGTCAAGCGGCAACGGCGCGGTCTGGTCGAGTTATCAAGCCGTCAAACACATCTACTACGGGCCCGACTGGGCCAAAGACGTGATTTATCCGCAAAAGCAGTTTCTGCTCGACGTGCCGGCCGGCAAGCTCGCAAACTTTACGTGGATCACGCCGATCTGCGCGAACTCAGATCACGTCAACTGCGGCGGCGGGCACGGCCCGTCGTGGGTTGCAACGCTCGTCAACACGATCGGCAAGAGCAAGTTCTGGAACTCCACGGCAATCTTCGTGATCTGGGACGACTGGGGCGGCCTCTACGATCCCATCCCGCCACCCTTTAAAGATTACGACGGCCTCGGCTTTCGCGTTCCGCTGCTCGTGATCTCGCCGTACGCGAAAAAGAACTACGTCTCGCACGTGCAGTACGAAACGGCGAGCGTGCTGCGCTTCGCCGAAGACCTCTTCGGTCTCGGTCAACTCGCGGCCGCCGACCGCCGGGCATCCTCGCCGGACGCCGACTGCTTCGACTTTAGGCAGCACCCGCGTGCGTTCGTGCGGATTCGGGCGCCCGAGGGACGAAACTTTTTCCTGCGGCAGGGGCGCGACGACCGCATTCCCGACTACGAATAGAGGCGGGCACTTTCACGCGCCCGCCTTAGCCGATCTAAAAGGCGCCGATTCCGTTCGGCGTTCCCCAGCCGTCGGGAGCCGAGTAGCTTTTGTACTGCTTGGTTCCGGCCTCGCAGAGATAACTGCCCTGCAAGCTCGCCGGACAGCCATTTACGCTGCCGCTAGCGATCTCGTGAAGATCGCTCTTGAGCGCCCTTTTCTTGAGCGTCCAGAAGCCTTCGCCGGCGTTCTGCGTATCGGCGTTACCCGCCAATGCGAAGATGCTGGCCAACACCGGCGACGAGATGCTCGTGCCCATGACGGTGAACCAACCCTTGTACGGGCCGAACGTGTCGTACTCCGCAACGCCCTGCGCGACCGCCGCGACGTCGTTCATCGTACGGAAGCTGCAGTTGGGGTCGTGTTGCCACGAGGGCTTGGTGACGCCCGACGCGCAGCCCACTCCGCTGTCGGGCCAAACCGATTCGGTATACGACGAGCCGGTTTTGTGCAGCAGCGTACCGCCGGCCGAAATGACGCTCGCGAGCGCCGCGGGCGCCTGCGTGCCGTAACCGTAATCGCCGGCTGAAGCGAGATAGACAACGCCGGGCTTATTGAAGAATTTAGGATTGACGCAGTCGTTGTGGCCGAGACAGCCCCAGCTGTTGCTGACGATGTGCGCGCCGAGCTTCACCGCTTCGGCTTCAGCCGTTTGGAGGCTCCGCGTGTTGGCGGTGTTCGCTTCGATCAGATAGGTCGTGCATTTCGGACAGACCGCCGCGACCATCTCGATGTCGAGATCGTCTTCAAGGCACCAGCCGGTTTGCGAGGCCGGACATGAAATGGGGTAGTTGCCCTTCTCTCCCTGCTCGTTGTATTTCACGAACTTCGCTTTGCCGAGGTTGAACTCGGCGCGGTATTTGGCGAGGTCGGTGGCGGCGTTTGGATTGTCATACGCATCCACGATCGCGACGATCTGGCCCGCGCCTTTGGTTGACGACGGAAGATTGTAGGCCGCCTGAAGATCTGGCGGACCGAATCCGGCAACGTCGGGTGAAATCTTGCTGCCCATGAGCAGCAAGTCGCACTGCGCGAAACCGGGCGGCACGTCCGGACAGACTTGTTTGGCCTCTCCGGTCGCCTTCCAAGATGGGACCGAAGTACTTTGCACGGGCGTTAGGCCTGCGGTTGCCGGCAGATTCGAAGAGCCGCCGGCGTTACACGCCGCCACGGCAAGCGCCGCAATTATCGGCGCGGTGAGTTTCATAGGTACGTTCACGGGAGAGCTCCTTTCTATCCCTAGAACGCATTGATGCCGTCGGGCGTTCCCCAGCCCGCTGGGGCCGAGTAGTCGCGGTACTGCCCCGTTCCCGCGCTGCACAGATAGGTGCCGCGTAGACTCGCGGGACAGCCCGAAACGAGCCCGCTCGCGACCTTATGAAAGTATTTTCTTTGGTGCCTTTTGCTTAGATCCCAGAACCGTTCGCCGCCGTCGTTCCCGCCTGCGTCGCCGGCCACGCCGAAGATGCCCGCGATCAGCGGCGCGGAGACGCTCGTTCCGCTCACACGGATCCACCCGTGATGGCGGAAGCTGTCGTATTCGGCCGCGTCCCTTGCGACCGCCGCAACGTCGTTCATGGTGCGGTAGGGACAACTTGGATCGCCCTGCCACGCCGGCTTGACCTCATCGCTGCAGCCGGCGCCCGAATCTCTCCAGGCGCTCTCACTATACTGCGAGCCGCTCTTCGCGAGCACGGTCCCGCCGACCGCAACGACCGTGTCGAGCGAGGCCGGCGCTTGCGTTCCATAACCATAGTCACCGGCGGAAGCGACGAACGTTACGTCGCTCTTCGCGAAGTCTTCGGGGTTGACGCAACCGTTCGAGCCGGGGCCGCAGCCCCAGCTGTTGCTGACGATGTGGGCTCCGAGCCGCACCGCGCTCAGCTCGGCAATCTGCAGATCGTTCGGAAAGTCACTCTTCGCCTCAAAGAGGTCAATCGTGCACTTCGGGCAGACGGCCGCAACCATCTCGATGTCGAGATCCTCTTCGAGCCCCCAGCCGCTACTGGTCGCGGGGTAGTCTTTCTTTAGCCCCTCTTCGTTGTATTTCGCGAACTTCGCCGAGCCGAGGTGAAATGCGGCGCGGTATTTCGCCAGGTCGGCGGCCGCATTCGGATTATCGTATGCGTCCACGACGGCAACGAGTTCTCCCGATCCTGCGCTCGCCGCCGGAAGTTTGTACGCCGCGAGAAAATCGGCCGGTTGCCAGCCCGCGATCGACTCGTGCTTGCCATTCATCAGCAGCGCATCGCAGTGCGCACGCGGGGGCGGCTGCAGCGGACACGCAGCCTGCGCGGCTCGGGTAGCCTGCCACTGCGGGATCGTACGCGCCGGTATCTGAGCTTTCGGAGCGAGCGCCGGAATATTCGAAGAACCGCCGGCATTACACGCGGCCACCAGGAAGACTGCAACCAGCTGCGCCGCAAGTTTTAAGGGGTTCACTGAACTCTCTTCTGCTCTTTGGCGTTGTCTGGGATGGTAGGGGTTACGTTCGCCCGAACTAGCCACCTGCGAGTATGGGTCGGCGGCCGAGCGCCAGCCCGTCTTGTTGAGACGCCCGTTTCGCTACGGAAGGAAGGCGATGCTCGTGGAGCATTTGGCTCGCATAGTACAGCGACGTTGGTACGTCGCATCACTACCGGCTGCTGTTTTTGCATTGGCGGCATGCGCTGCCTCAACGACTCCCTCGACGCTGCCCAGCGCCGAAACGAACGCAATGCCGCGATCGCTCTCCGGGAGCGGTTCCGGAAAAATCCAACACGTCGTCTACATCGTTCAAGAGAACCGCAGCTTCAACGACATGTTCGAGGGGTATCCCGGCGCTTATACCGTTTCGCAAGGCAAGATGTCGAACGGCCAGGCGATCGCGCTGAAGCCGATCTCGTTAAAGACGCCCTACGACATCGATCACTCCGCGAGCGCAATGTTCCAGGCCTGCGATGGGAAGGGCAAGCTCCCCGGAACGAAATGCAGGATGGACGGCTTCAATCGCGAGCAGGTGTTCGGCGGCCCTCAGAACGGACAGTTCGGTTACGTACCACACGCCGAGTCGAAGCCGTATTGGGATATGGCGCACGAGTTCGTCTTGGCTGACCGGATGTTTCAATCACAGCTCGACGAGAGCTTCGTCGCACACCAATACATCATCGCGGCTCAGGCGATGTCGAGCGTTGACGTCCCCGACTCGGGGACCTGGGGCTGCGGCGCCGGAAAGTACGCGGTCGTTGCTACGATCAATAATCTCCGCGGCTACGGCAGTTCGCAGCGCCCGTGCTTCGATTATACGACGCTCGGCGACGAGTTGGACAACGCCAAACTGAAGTGGCGATTCTATACGAGTCAATACACCGAGCCGTTCAGCGGGTTCTGGTCGGGATATCAGGCCGTCAACCACATCTTTAACGGACCCGACTGGAAGAAAGATATCGTCACACCGCAGAAACGCTTTCTGAAAGACGTCAAGGCGGGAAAACTCGCGAGCTTCACGTGGATCACGCCGACCTGCGAGGATTCCGATCACTTGTCGTGCGGGGGCGGATTCGGGCCGTCGTGGGTGGCCTCGGTCGTCAACGCGGTCGGTGAGAGCAAGTTCTGGGATTCGACCGTCGTCTTCGTGCAATGGGACGACTGGGGCGGCATGTACGATCCGGTCGCTCCGAAGTTCAAAGATTACGATAGCTTGGGTTTCCGCGTGGGCTTAATCGTGATCTCCGCGTACGCGAAGAAGAACTACGTCTCTCACGTGCACTATGAGACCGCAAGCGTGCTGCGCTACGCTGAGGATCTCTTCGGCCTCGCCCAGCTCACGGCAGCCGATAAGCGGGCGACCTCACCTGCCGCCGACTGCCTCGACTTCTCACAGGCACCGCGAAAGTTCGTGCCGATCAAAGCGCCGAAGGACGCGAACTTCTTCTTAAATCAGCCGGTTGATCCACGAATTCCCGACACGCAGTGATCCGCCTCAGGCCGGTTGCGATCGCGGCCGCCCTCGCCGTCGCTCTCTGCGGCTGTTCCCAGGCAACGATGCCGTACATGCAGAGCGCCAACGCGCTGCGCGCGTTGGGTGGTACCGGCGCGGGAAAGATCAAGCACGTCGTCTACATCATTCAGGAGAATCGCAGCTTCGACAACATGTTCCACGGCTATCCGGGCGCGGACACGGTCTCGAGCGGCCAGAACTCGAACGGCCAAACGATCGAGCTGCAATCTCGCTCGATGAAAACGGCCTACGAGATCGACCACTCCGTGCAGGCGATGTTCGCGGCGTGCAACGGGACCGGCAGCCTGCCTGGGACCGACTGCCAGATGAACGGGTTCAACAACGAGTTCTCAATCGGCGGTCCGCCGAACCCGGAGTACGTCTACGTGCCGCACCGTGAGTCGAAGCCGTACTTCGACATGGCACACGAAGGCGTTCTCGCCGATCGGATGTTCCAGTCGCAGCTCGACGAAAGCTTCGTCGCGCATCAGTACGTCATCGCCGCGCAAGCAGCGTGGAGCGACGATCTGCCGTACGGTACGTGGGGATGCGGCGGCAGCGGCGACTACGTGCTTACGATCACAAAAGACCGTGACCCGAACGGTCCGAAGATCGCGCCGTGCTACGACTACCAAACGCTCGCCGACGAGCTCGATAAGGCCGGGCTTTCGTGGCGTTTCTACGCCGCAACGTACGGGAGCGCGTCGAGCGGTGACGGAGCCGAGTGGTCGGCATTCATGGCGATCAAGCATATCCGCTACGGAAAGGATTGGAAGAACGTCATCTCGCCGAACTGGAAATTCATCACCGACGTGCGCGCCGGCAAGCTCGCCAACTTCACGTGGATCACGCCTGTCTGCAACGACTCCGATCACGTGAACTGCGACGGTGGTTACGGCCCGTCGTGGGTTGCGGCGCTCGTCAACACGCTCGGCAAGAGCAAGTTCTGGGACTCGACCGCAATCTTCGTGCAGTGGGACGATTGGGGCGGCCTCTACGATCACGTCCCGCCGCCATACGAAGATCGTGACAGTTTGGGGTTCCGCGTGCCGCTGCTGATGCTCTCGCCGTACGCACGCGAGAATCGCGTCTCGCACGAGCAGTACGAAACGGCGAGCGTGCTGCGCTTTGCCGAAGACCTGTTCGGGCTCGGCCAGCTCGCGCCCGCCGACAAACGCGCACTCTCACCGGCCAAAGATTGCTTCGACTTCGCGCAGCAGCCGCATACATTCGTGCCGATCGCGGCGCCGCTCGGGCCGAAGTTCTTCATGCACAACCACGACCCCGAGAACTACTTCGCGCCCGACTACGAATAGGAATGACATGCGGCGTTTGAGCGCGCTACCCGTTGTTCTACTCTGTGCGGCCTTGGCGCCGGCCGCATGCGGTCACGGTGATACGGAGACGGTGCCGTACATGAGCAGTGGTGCGGCGCTGCGAGCAGTTGACGCGAGCGGGGCCGGAAAGATCGCGCACGTCGTCTACATCGTGCAGGAGAACCGTAGCTTCGATAACCTCTTCGAAGGTTATCCGGGCGCGGATACGGTCTCGAGCGGCAAGAACTCGAAGGGTCAGACGATCGCGCTCCAGCCGACGAGTTTGACGCGCGTCTACGAGATCGATCACTCGGCTTCCGGCATGATTGCCGCCTGCGACGGAACCGGCAAGCTTCCAGGCACGAAGTGCCGGATGGACGGTTTCGACAAGGAGTTCTCGCGCGGCGGGCCTCCCAATCCGCAGTACGTCTACGTTCCGCACCAAGAGACCAAGCCGTACTGGGCGATGGCGCACGAATGGGTCTTGGCCGACAAGACCTTCCAGTCGCAGCTCGACGAGAGCTTCGTCGCGCATCAATACATCATCGCCGCGCAGGCCGATTCGAGCGCCAACGTTCCGACCGGGTTGTGGGGTTGCGCGGGTCAGCCGGGCGACGAGGTGCAGACGATCACGCCGCAGCGAACGTACGGCAAGAGCCAGCGGCCGTGCTTCAACTACGAAACGCTCGGCGACGAGCTCGATGCCGCGAAACTCCCTTGGCGTTTCTATACGAGCTTCTACACCGATGCTCCGAGTGGTTTCTGGTCGGGTTACCAGGCCGTCAAGCACATCTTTCACGGACCCGACTGGAGCAAAGACATCGTCACGCCGCCGAAGCAGTTTCTTATTGACGTGGCAGCCGGGAAACTCGCGAGCTTTACCTGGATCACGCCCTTCTGCGCCAACTCCGATCACATGATGTGCGGCAGCGGATACGGACCGTCGTGGGTCGCCGCGCTCGTCAACGCGATCGGTAAGAGCAAGTTCTGGGGCTCAACCATCATCTTCGTCCAGTGGGACGATTGGGGCGGGCTCTACGACCACGTGCCTCCGCCGCATAAGGACTACGACGGCACCGGCTTTCGCGTTCCGCTGCTCGTCATCTCGCCGTATGCAAAGAAAGACTACGTTTCACACGTGCAGTACGAGACCGCCAGCGTGCTACGCTTTGCCGAAGACCTCTTCGGCCTCAATCAACTCGCGGCCGCCGACAAGCGCGCGAGCTCGCCCGCGAAAGATTGCCTAGATTTCTCGCAGACGCCGCGCGCGTTCGTGCCGATCAAGGCGCCGAAGGGCGAGAAGTTCTTCTTGCGTCAGGATACCGACTACCGCATCCCCGACAACGAATAACCGGCCACCAAAGCGCGCGCTTCAGGCTCGCTTGTAAGATACATCAGGTTATCCTGATATAATAGACGAACATGACAGCAGCTGCTCCACGCGCCGTGGTCCTGGTTCCGGCTCGCAAGGCCCTCGGGGATGAGCTCCTCGCGAAGTTCGTGCGGGGGCTTGGCGACCCGACCCGGCTACGAATTCTTCGATACTTGCTGGAGGCGCCTCGTGCGGTCGGCGATATTGTCGCGCACCTGGAATTGCCGCAGAGCCGCATTAGCAACCATTTGGCGTGTCTCAAATGGTGTGGATACGTCGCGACCGAGCGGCGAGGGCGTACGATCGAGTATCGCGTCGATGACGAGCGGATCCGTGCGCTCATCGATCTCGCTCAGGATATCGCCGCGGATAATGCCGCGCACGTTGCGAGTTGCATGCGGATCGGACGAGAGACGTGAGTCGCGCGAACGAAGTCTCGGCGATCAGTGCGGCCGGGCTCGGGACGGGGGCAGCCCTCACCGCTGGAGTCGCAAGCGCTTGTTGCGTTGGACCGGCGCTAGCCCCGGTCTTTCTTGCCGTGCTCGGCGCGAGCGGTCTCGCAACGGTCTCGGGGTTGCGCCCGTTTACTCCGTGGCTACTGGCAGGCTCTGTCCTCATGCTTGGCTTCAGCTTTTGGAGCAGTTACCGCCGGCCGCCCTGCGCTGATAGCGTCGCTCTACCGATTTCGCGCGCGGTCCACGTTGCTCGCGTCGTGACATGGTTGGCCGCAACGCTATGGATCATTTCTGCGGCATATTCCATCTATGGATTTCTAAACGAGTGACGATTCATGCGTCGTAAGGGGTTTCTTGCATCGGCCGCCTGCCTGGCCATAAGCGGCTGCGCGCATGCATCATCGACCGCACAGTTCGACGATATCGAAAGGGACGGTGAACCGTTTCGCGCGGCTTTCAACCGTGACACCGATAGGGTGCGCATCGTCGCGCTCGTCAGTCCGACTTGAGGGTTCTGTCTTCGGGGGTCTCTCGAAGTTCAAAAAACGATTCTGGCGCGCGAACCGAACACGTCGCTTGCCCCCTACTTCGTCTGGGTACCTCAACTTGGCGCTCAACGGCACGATGTCCCCGACGGAATGTCGCTGGTTACTGACCGGCGCGCGCGTCAGTATTGGGACGGCGGCGGCTGGCTGGGGGACGCCTACGGAAAGGTGCTGCGTACGCCTGGATCGGCCTGGGATGTCTACCTGCTTTACGCACGCGGACGATCGTGGAGCGGTACGCTTCCACCCGCGCCGGATTACTGGATGCACCAACTTTCGGGGGTAACGACTGCGCCGCACCTCGACCCAAACGTCCTCTATCAGCATGTTGAGCAGCTCTTGCGAGCTTAAGGAAAAGCGTGCGCATTGAGGTATTGACCTTCGAGGGATGTCCAAACGCCGAGAGCACTCGCGAACTTGTTCGGCAAGCCGTGCAGTTGGAGGCCGTAGACGCAACCATCGAGTTCATCGACGTGGACTCACCGGCTCTTGCACAAGAGCTGCGGTTTCTAGGCTCCCCATCGGTTCGCATAGACGGCGAAGACATCGAACCTTCCGCGAACTCCAGTGGCGAGTACGGACTCACTTGTCGAATGTACCGGGTCGGATCGGAATCCTACGGTAAGCCTCCCATTGCGATGATTCGCGCCGCAATTCGCCGCGGCATCACAGCACGTCTCGAAAAAAGCGTACCGACAATGCTTAACATCCCGAATCATCTCGATAGTAAGTCAAAATCGACGAATAACGCATCACGCGACATTCTCTCGAGCGCGTGGCAGACCGCGCTGCTGTTCTGGCTCCCGATTATCGCCCTGTTAGTGAGCGGGTTCATTCCGATTGGACAAGCTGGAAGAACGGTTGTGTGGGTCGCGGCTTTGTCGATCATGGGCGCCTCATGCGTAGCGAACGCGCTCCGCTGCGCCCGAGTGCACTGTTACGCGACTGGGCCGTTCTTCCTGGTAATGGCCATCGTGGCGCTGTTGTACGGTCTCAGGGTAATTCCGCTCGGTAAAGATGGTTGGAACTTAATTGGCGCCATCGTTCTGGCCGGTGCGCTTGTCCTGTGTTGCCTCCCAGAAGCGCTCATCGGAAGATACCGCCAAGGGCGCGGAACTGGTCTCTAGTTCCTAAGGCGAGCTACGCACGAGTAAAGCTCGAGCGCCTCCTGGCACGGCGATTGCAATTGTCGTACAGCTGTCGTAAATCTCGCCAACCGCTCGTAACGCCGCAAAAACAAAAACGCCATACAGTAGCTGGCGTTTTCGATTATGGAGAGGGGGGACTCGAACCCCCGATCTCTTACATGCGAAGCAAACGCCGCTTGAAGCGACGAGTGCGTACGAAACGCAAGAAATAGCCCATTTTTTTCTTCCCGCGTCAGGTTTTTCGAGGTCGAAGTTTCGTTCGCGAGCGTTCGCCTTTTCCGCCAGGTTCCGCGCGATTGGTCGTAAGATTGTCGTAAGCCCTGCCCACGGAATCTCTTGCTCCGCCACTTTACGCGGGCGCCCCTTTTCGCTCCATTTATGCTGCTGGACCCGGGGAACTCGGGCGACCCTACCTTCATGGTTTCTTTATAAAATAGCAGTATCGTAGCACCGCACGCAGTCGAACTTGTCGAGACACGAGGAGGCCATGGTGCGCTACGATCGATTTCAGTGCATAGTTGGAGCGGCTGCAATCGGGCTCCTCGCAGGATGCGGGGGCGCGATGTCGGCTCCGCAGGCGTTAAATCGGCCCGCGACCGGCAGCCACAGCTGGGTTTCGCGGAGCGCGACCGGAGCCAAGCTTCTCTATGTCGCGCGATACTCACTCGGTAACGTACAGATTTACGATTCCCGAACGCTGAGGCTCGTCGGGACGCTAGCCGGATTTGCGAATCCGCAGGGCGTCGCCGTTGATGGCCAGCGAAATGTCTACGTGGTCGACCAGGGGCCGAATGTCGTCTTCGTCTTTCGGCGAGGCTCCACGATGCCGTTCGAAACGCTTACCGATCCTGATGGCATTGCACTTCAGACCGCCGTCGGAAACGACGGGACGGTGTATCTTAGCAACGAATACAACAACCACCTGGGAAACGGAAACGTCCTCGAATTTCCGCCCGGCGAGACACGGCCAACGCGGCGAATCGATGATCGGGACTTCAGCGTGGTCGAAGACGTCGGCCTCGACTCGCATAATAACCTTTACGTCACCTTTTTCGACCTGCATTCCGTAGGACACGTCAACGAATATCCTCCCGGAAGCGCTCGCGGAAAGACCCTGCCGGTGACGCTCAACGGGGCGGGCGGGATCGAGTTCGATGCGGCCGACGATCTCGTGGTCGCCGATACGGACGGGAAAGCGGTGAAGGTCTTCGCTCAGGGTTCGAGCTCACCCAAGTACGAATTCGCCCGAAATCAAACCGATCCGTGGGACGTTGCGCTTGCGCGCCGCGCCACGCGCGCTTTTGTCACCGATTCGTTCACAGGCAACACCTATGAATACGCGCTCCCGAGCGGAAAACAGCGCAACGTCATCCAGAATCCTGCGAACACATCCGGCGTCGCGGTCGAGCAGTAAGGCGACCCCGTAGGCCGCGCTACGAGCCTGGAGAAGCAGCCTCGCGTAGGAAACGCAAGAAATAGCCCATTTTTCGTGCATAAGCTCTGACGCCCCCGGCGAAAACGACGTTTGTGCAGTACGGTGCCGCTGCAGGATGCCTCACGAGAACGCTTACCCTATAAGCACCTTCTCAGCCGCGACGTCGTTGACGCCCTTTTCGATCTCCGCTCGCTCCGCATGCTGAATTTCCTCAAGATTGATCGTTATCTTACGAATCTTTCCCGTGAACCTGCTGCCGCGGCCCGGCTCATAGTCCTCCGTTACTGGTGCGGCATCGTCCACGCCGACGTCGACGGTTTCGTCGCCGGAAAACATGAACGGGACGGTGTGGTCGATCCGTCCCTCGGCCACCTTCGTTCCATTCACAAAGATAGTGCCCATGCCTCCGGAACCCGGCTTTCCACCGTCGTACGCGAACTCGTAACGAATTGTCGCATTACCGGCCGGCACCGTCTCCGCTGCGGCGATCGTGTACTTCTTGAGCCCGGCAAAATTGTAGCAGAACTTCGCTTGACCGTCCTTCATATATAGGCTCCATCCGCCGAAGCGCCCGCCCTGGCAGAGGATGACCCCTTGCGCACGCGTCTCGGGGATCTCAACTTCAGCAGTGATCGAGTGCGACCGATTCTTTACGTTGAGAAAAGCCGACTCCATCATCCCGGTCATGCCTTCGTAAACGGTGAGCGAATGGCGATCGCCCATCAAGTCCGGACGCCCCGCAATAGCCGCATTGAATCGTTCGTACCTCCGGTCGTCGATCGGTAGCACTTTGTTCTTGATCGCCTCCTGGAGGAAGAGTTCTTGCAACTCCTTGACCTTGTCGAGATGTTGCGCCGCCAAGTCGTTCGTGAGGCTAAAGTCGTCGGGAGCATAGTAGAGCTCCCACGCGTCCTCGGGAAGCTTATGCCGCGGAGCCGCTTCCCATGGAGCCTGATGGGTCGTTCCCAGCAACCAGCCGTCGTGGTAGATCCCGCGGTTTCCAACCATTTCGAAGTACTGGGTCGTATGGCGGCTCTTCGCCTCACTGTCTTCAAACGTGTACATCATGCTGACACCTTGAATTGGCGTTTGCACAGTACCGTTGACGGATCTAGGTTCGGGCAGGTCTGCCGCCTCGAGGATAGTCGGCGCAACATCGATGACGTGATGAAACTGCGAGCGTACCTCACCTTTGGCATTGATCCTCTGTGGCCAGTGAACAGCGAGTGCGTTGATTGTGCCGCCAAAGTTCCACGCGACCTGCTTCATCCAAGTGAACGGCGTATTACCAGCGACCGTTCATCCCGCGGCGTAGTATCCGTAGGAATAGGGTCCTCCCAAGTCATCTAAATGTTCCAATTGATCCGCGATTGTCTGCGGAATGCGGTTGAGGGCACCTAGCCAGTTGAACACGCCTTCAAGGCCCGCTTCAGCGGCGGCACCGTTGTCGCCGGCGATGTAGAAAATAAGCGTGTTGTCCAACTGACCAACGTCGCCAATGGCATCAATAAGCCGCCCGACCTCATGATCGGAGAATTCGCCGTATGCGGCAAACACTTCCATTTGCCGAGTGAAGACCTTTTTTTCGTCGTCGCTGAGCGCGTCCCAATCCTTGATTGCTTCGGGCTTGGGCGCCAGTTTCGCGCCGGGCGGAACCACACCGAGCTCCTTCTGTCGCGCCAACGTTTGTTTGCGCAACCTATCCCAGCCCATATCGAATTTGCCCTTATACTTGTCAATCCACTTTTTTGCCACGTGGAGCGGCGCGTGCGTCGCCGGCGTCGAGAAGTAGACAAAGAAAGGCTTGTCTGGAGTTAGCGCTTTCTGATACCTGATCCAGTTGATCGCCTGGTTCGTCATGTCCGTCGTGAAGTGGTGATCAGGGTCCTCAGGTGGTGTAACTCTGATCGAGCCGTCAAGAATCGACGGAATCCACTGGTTGGTTTCTCCACCGATGAAGCCGTAAAATCTGTCAAATCCGGAACGGTGCGGGCAGCGGTCCGTCGGGCCGGACGGGCTCAGCTCCCACGTCGTCGTTTCGTGTGACTTACCGAACGCGGCTGTGCTATAGCCGTTAAGCCTCAGCATTTCGGCCAGTGGTGCTACGCTATTAGGTCGCACGCTCGTGTTACCGGGAAATGCAGTTGACGTTTCCGCCACGGATCCGAAATTGCACGTGTGGTGGTTTCGGCCCGTGAGCAACGCAGCTCGAGTCGGCGAACAGAGCGCGGCCGTGTGAAAATGATTATACTTTAGACCGTTGTTGCCCAAACGTTCGAGCGTTGGCATATTGATGGGTCCGCCAAAGTTGCTGGGCTGTCCGAATCCCATGTCATCAAACAAGATAATGAGTACATTGGGTGCCTGAGGCGGTGCCTTAACTTCGAATCGCGGGGGTGGAGTCGCGTTTCGAGCGTCGAGTTCGGTGACGGGAGGGTAGGACGGCTCTGCGATGGGGAGCGACGTGCGATCGAGGGTATTTTCCTTCATGGGCTGCGCCTCCTAGATGCGGGAAGTGTGCTTCAATGGAATTCGTTCGGAGGCCTTCGGAGCTCCACAAGCGTTAAACTTAAGATGTGGTATTGTGGACGAGGGAGATCGATGCTTTGGAGCATTATAAGCGGCTTGGCTCGCGTCGTCAGCAGCATTGCTTCCGTTGGGCTGAAGCGGTCGTCGTCGTAAAAACTGATGAAGAGATAGTCGACAAACCTGGGCTTTGACCGGGGCGTGGAAACCAGACAGACCGATGTGAGTGACCGAGCACTATTGACGATTTCGCAGGCGCTCGGCGGACCGAGTGCGAGCGCTATTTGGATCACGGAATCTAGGCCTGACCACTAACCTGAAATTTAAATTTGTCCAATCGCCTCGCATCGGCGGGGAAGCACAAGGAGAAAAGGCCTTTAGAATCAGGTGTTTTCAATCGTGGAGATGGGGGACTCGAAGCCCGACCCTTACATGTGAAGCAGGTGCTCCAGCTGCTGAGCTACATCCCCGCTGCAATGCCACCAAAGCAAAGCTTCGCCTGAAGGGCGGCGCGAGGCGGCTTTCGAGATTGCAACCTGGGCGCTAAGATTAAACTAGGGGCGCCTGCGAAAACCACCCAAAGGCGCAGACGAGCGCACTTCATTAACGCAAAGGAGATACCAGTGGATCAGATGGAGCAAAACGAGGATTTACGTGAGGCGCGCTTGCGCTATTTTGAAACGTATGCGTTTCCGCTGTTCAGTCACATCGATCTGCGCGTTAGCGATGCTGATGCCGTCCGTCCGTTCTACGATGCCCTCATGGCGCTCTTCGGTACTGAACCAACGACGCCACGAGTTGTTCGATACGGCTATACTCGGCGCTACGGCGACGTCCGGGCGGATTTCTTCAATATTTTTGCCGATCCCAACGCACGCCCGACAGCTACGCGTATTGCCTTTGCCGCCCCAAGCACTGCCTTTGTTGACGAAGTCGCGGACGTCGTTCGGATGCATGGGGCTCAAAATATTGAAGGTCCCCAATACTTCGACCAGCATCACCCGACGTTCTACGCAGTGTTCTTCGAGGACCCTTTGGGCAATCGCTACGAAGTCTGCCACCACCGCATGGATAAATAGTCCCGCTCGTCATTTCACATCACTTTGGAGCGGGCGAACCGTCGGACCAGTGGGACACCGGAATAGCGATCGTCACCGGCTGGTACGGGCGAAAACCGGCCGATGGAGGAGGCGCGAAGATCGGCGACCCCTTGAAGCCTGCGGCCCACGTGGCCAGTTGGTCGTACGCGATGAACGGCATGACATGCGGACGCCACGGCCCATCGGCTCCGAGCACGTAGCCATTTTTCGATAGCATGAGCGCCAACGAGGCGGGAGCGGGATCGGTGAATTGGCGGTCGGCATACGCGGCTTTCGCTTTCGCCGCGATCTCTTCGCGTGTATCGCCGGCGATCGCCCACTTCGTCAGTGCAAGGTAAAACGGGAGTACACTTCGCACCGCCGGCGGATTGAGACATGCTGGCCCGAGACCGTGCCAGTGCCAGAACTCGGGATCATCGAAACCCGCCGTCCACGAACGTCCGACAACGCAGACCCAGCCGTTGGTGCCCTTGGCCCCGACGACGTAGCCTTGCTTCGTGAGGACGAGCACTTCGGCATGAGCGGAGATCGATGACGGTCCTGCCGAGCGAGCCAAGGTGATTTCGGCGGCAGCGCTGGGCATCAGGTACTTCGCGATCGGCGCCATGGTCGGGTAGGGGTTTGGCGAAGGGACTTGTCCGAACGCTGCGGTGGAGAACGCAAGCGAGAGCGCAGTGGCCACGCAAGTAAAGGCGATCTTCATGGGGGCCTCCTTAAGTGAGACGAACGTTCATCTCACCTCCATTTCGGCATACTTGCTTTTAACAACGGGGCCGGGAGCATTGTGACAGCCTGGCCCGAGAGGTCGGCGAGCGTCGCGAGGTTCTTCGGTCTCGGCCGCATTGCCTCAGTCGGGCGAGAGCGGCAGTCTTAAGAACGCGCGCATTTGGCGAACGACGAAGTCCTCCGAGGACGTGATAGAAGTCCGTCCATTGAAAGGCAAAGCCGTCGTAGACGCGTGCGGTATCGCCAAGACCGCCGCTGCGGGCAGCGACCTTGCACAACTCGCGCCGGAGAGGCTGACTAAAGCGCGGCAGTTGCAAAACGCATTGGTGCTCCTTTTCGAAGCGTTGAACCCTACGGAGTTGGTACGATCTCGAGGCCGGTTGGCGAAATGCTTCGCAGATCGCGAGCGTCGTCGCGCGTCCAGGCCGGCGCGCCGTAGCGGTCGTTCACGAGCGGGACCACGTTGTTGCAGCAGCCCGTATCGTAGACGTAGAGCCCGTATTTCTTCATCGCCTTCGCGACGATCTTGGCCTCGCGACTAAAGCCGTCAATGTTAAACGAGCTCTTGAGGCGAGCGTGAGCACCGTACGGCATCGGGGTTTCGCCCGAAGGTCCTCGATATCTCAAGCCGTCGGTGCAATGCTCAATCGCAGCCCGCGAGACGCACTCGGTCTCGGAGAGCGTGTCCGCGACGGCGTTCCAGCCAATCGCATGACCGACGACGCCGGCGGCGAGCTCTTCGGGCCGGATCGCCATAAGACCGATCGGTATTCCGCTGGCAGTCGACGCATTGGTTTTTGAACGAACGAAGGGCCTGGTGAGATCGACGTGCAGATTGCTGTAGACCGACAGCTCACCGCGTGCGTCGTACGTCGTTTCGTAACCCTCATAGTATTGACAGCTTTTCGTCTCCAGTACGAGCGAGTGAGCGTCGGATAGCGGCTCGATGTAGAAGTTCGGTTGCCATGGAATCGGCGAGACCGGCTGGTGCCAGTGGACTTTCGCCCGAACCGGAACGCGCGGCGTCGAGTTGTTCGCATCGTTGATGAACTCGTCGGTCGGGATGGTCACCTCGAATCCCCCGTCTCCGCCGGCCGCAACCATGGCCCCGAGCCACGCCGCGCTGCGCGGATCGGGCGACTCGGCGGCGACGTTCGTCTGCCAAACGTTACCGCTGGGATAGGGACAACCGAGAAAATCGCCCTTCGTCGAGACCGCGACCCGAGCGGCCTCGGGATGCAACCGCGCGCCCGTCGCAGGCGGTACGCCGACGAAGCCTTCAAAGAGCAGGATCGAAGTCGTGGCGAGGAGCGCGACCAATCGTCTCGCGCCGGTTCCAATTAGAGGGCAGCATCCGCACAAATTCAGTCTTTTCTTCGGCGCTCTCCTTCGTCGTATCGTCCCCGATTACGGGCTGGCGGTCCCGGGACACGGTCGAAAGCCCCAAAAACTGGGGTTCGAATAGACCATGAGAGGCTCGCTCGCAAAGGTGTATCGTTTTAATATAGTTGGCGCTCCCTGAGGAAAGGTTTACTTATGGGCGTGCAAACGTCCGTTTCCGATCGATCGACGTCGTTTATGATGGACGCCTCTCGCGATATTGCATACGACGTTACGCAACTGACATCTCACGTCTTCGACACGGACGTGACGGCGCTCGCCGATCTGGTCGGGCGGCGTCCACTGTTGCTTGCGTTTGACGAGGTGGTTTACGTCCTGTACGGTGCGACGATTCGCGCCTATTTGGAACGACACCTCAACGTTTTCAAGACCGTCATTCTCAAGGCGGGTGAGGCGAACAAGAACTTCTACCAGGTCGAGCGTGTCTGCGAAGCCGCGATTTCCGCCGGCCTTCCGCGAAACGGCGTCATGATCGGCGTGGGCGGCGGCGTCGTGCTCGATATCGTCGGCATGGCCGCGGCGCTCTATCGGCGGGGCGTCGACTTCGTGCGGATTCCAACGACCCTGCTCGGCATGGTTGACGTTGCAGTCGGCATCAAGCAAGCCGTGAATTTCGGCAAAAGGAAGAACGTTCTGGGCACCTTTTATCCGCCGATCGGCGTCCTCAACGATTCCACGTTCCTACAAACCGCGCCGCGTCGAGATCTTGCCGGCGGCGTTGCCGAGATGATTAAGATCGGCCTAATCGCTGACCGCGTTCTCTTTTGCCTGCTCGAACAATATCTCGAACGCTTGCTCGAAAGCTCTTTTCAAACGCCGGCAGCGGTCGCGCGGGAGATTTTGGAACGCTCGCAGTACGCGATGATGACGCAGCTGGCTCCAAATCTTTATGAAGACGACCTCAAACGGGCGGTGGACTTCGGGCACTCGTTCAGCCCCACGCTCGAGCTGCGAAGCGATTACCGACTGGCGCACGGCGAGGCCGTAGCGATCGACATGCTGCTATCAACGGCGATCGCGGTGCACCGCGGGATCTGCGAGCAATCGCTCTTCGAGCGCCTGATCGCCTTGTACGATACGGCAGGGCTAGCAATAACCGACGAGTTGTGCACCGTGCCCCTTTTAATGGAAGCCTTGGTTGAAGTCAAAGGCCATCGCGGCGGTCACCTGAATTTTCCGATCCCACAGAAAATCGGAACCTGCGCGTTCCTGCAGCATGTTGACGCGAACGATTGCCGCGTCGCCTTGAACGCAGTAATGCGGCAGCCTCATTCGAGCGTTCTAGCGGCGAGCTAAGAGCTCGATGCCGGTCATCGTCGCGGATGCCGGGGGCACCTACCTTCGCTTCGCCGTCGCAGACGATGCAGGAATGCTGCACATGTATTCGCGCCGACCCATACCGAATTCGCAAGCCTACTTCGAGTGCCCGATCGTTTGGGAATCGATCGTCGAGTCTATCGTGCGTTACGTTCGCGAGGTGGAGAACGAAGCGCGAACCGGCGATGCAATCGCAATCGCACTGCCTGGCCCAGTCGTGGACGGTTGCCGTCTGGTCGCCGCGCCGACCGTCACGGGCCGCTATCAGTCGATCCCGGATATCGCGGGCTCGCTGGCCGCGCAAACGGGTCGAAAGATTTATCTGCTGAACGACGTGTCGGCCGCTGCATGGTACCTCGGCGAACGCCTCGACGCGCAGCGTTTCTTCGTCGTCACTGTGAGCAGCGGCATCGGCGGCAAGCTCTTCGATCGCCGGCACTCCGAATGCGTCTTCGACTCGGCGGAGTATGCGGGTGAGATCGGCCATATCGTCGTGGATCCGGCGCCTGATGCTCGGCAGTGCGACTGCGGAGGACGCGGTCACCTTGGTGCGATATCGTCCGGGCGCGGAACCGAGTCATTGGCTCGACGTCTCGCTCGTTCTGAAAGCGACCGCTTTGGTATCTCGGCGATCGCGCAGACGAACGTCGACCCGGAGCTCATCACGAACGAGGAGCATCTCGTTCCCGCGGCGCTCGCGGGCGATCGTTGGGCGCTCTCCGTGATCGAACGGGCGGCGCGCCCGCTGGCCCAAGTATTGTCGGTCCTTACCTCGTCGCTCGGACTCGATTGCATCGTCGTGATCGGCGGCTTCGCTCAACGGCTCGGCAAAACATATAAGGAAGCGCTGCGCACACATATGTCGGAACTCTTGAGCGCGCGGGCCTTTGCGGCGGTCGGCGACGACCTCGTCTGCGTTTGGAATGACGGCGAGGAAGTCTGCTTGGCCGGTGCGGCCGCGTTCTATCAAGCCCGGCGCGGTGTATCATGAAGATCGCGATCGTCGGGGGAAGCGCCGCCAGCACTCCGGCGCTCTTTCTGACCCCCGAATTTCTCGCGCTCGCCGGCCGGCTCGCCGTCACCTTGATCGGGCGGTCAGAGAATCACCTTCGCGCGGTACGGCGAGCGATCGAGGTTCTTACGGGCGGCGCTCTTTCGGTGCAGTGCTCGACCGATCTGAACGCCGTGCAAGATGCGTCGTTGGTGCTCATGCAAGCGCGTTATGGCGGCTACGAAGGTCGTGCCCGTGACGAGCTTTTTCCATTACGCCATGACGTGTGCGGCGACGAGGGGCTTGGCCCCGGCGGCCTGGCTGCGGCCTGGCGGTCGTGGCCGCATCTCTCGAAAGCGCTCCGATCGATCGCGCAACGCAGCCCGCATGCGAAGGTGCTGCTGATGACGGCGCCACTCAGTTTGCTGGTTCGATGCGCGAATGCGGCGTTTCCGTCTCTCGACGTTGCCGGCATCTGTGAGCTGCCGTGGGTCACGCTTCGATCCGTCTGCGAGGCCTTGGAGACGCCCGTCGGTGAGGTTCAGTTTGACTACGCCGGCGTCAACCACTTAGGCTGGTTCGATCGGCTGCACCTCGGAACGAACGATCTGATTCCGCAATACGCTTCGACGCGACGCGACGCTGAGTTTCCGTCGGCCGACTTCATCGGCTCGCATCATGCGATTCCACTAAAGTACTTGCGTCTGCATTACCAGCCGGCCGGCGTGCTGCGCCGGCAGCGCGCCGGGCCTTCGCGTGCGGTCGAACTGCGCGCCATCGCAAATCGCGCGATGCGGTGCTTTTCCAATGGCGGACGCGATGAGATTATCAAGGCACTCGGCCGGCGCCCGACGCCGTGGTACGCGGGCGCGGTCGCCCCGTTCGTGGCCGCGACCGCCGGCCACTCCACCTCCACTATCTTCTTCCTGTCGTTGCCGAACGACAGCTATCTGAAGTTCCTGGCACCCGATGAAACGCTCGAGCAGCCGTTTGCGATCCGCCACGGGATTCGCCGGAGGTTGGCGCGGCGCGGCAAGCTCGCCGAACCGCTTGCGCAGACGCTTCAACGTTTCGTCGAGTACGAGCGTTCGGCGGCGCACGCCGTGTTGGCAAACCAGCTCGCAGCGTGCGCGAGCGTGCTCGCGAAACATCCTTGGGTACGAAGCAGCAATGGCATTGACGGGCTTGCCGCCGACGTTATCGCCGCGATCTAGGATGCTTGCGGCACCAACGCCATCGTTAGGCCATAGTATTGGAGGACGTCCGCAAGGCTCTTTTCCAATGGGATTTCAGGCTGGTATCCGGCGGCGCGCAATCGCGTGATATCGGCAACGACGCGCGGGGTGTCGGAGACGCGGGTGTATGCCGATTCGACTTCGACTGTATCGTGCAGGCCCGCCTCGCGAATCAGCACTTCCAGAACCGTCGAAACCGCCGTTTCGACACCGCTCGCAACGTTATAGACGTTTCCACGCTCGCCGGATCGGGCGAGCACAATCAATGCTTCGGCGACGTCGCGAACGTCAATGAAGTCGCGAGTCGTCGAAAGATCGCCGACTCTTACGCGCGCAGTCGTCGCGCCGGCAGCAACCGCGGCAAGCTGGGCTGCGAATCGCCCAGCGACGTGACGTTCATCCTGACCGGGACCGACGATGTTAAAGATGCGGCCGACGATGAGTGGCAACCCTCGTTCGCGTGCCAGGATGCGCGAGACCTGTTCCTCCGCAAGCTTGCTGACCGCGTAGAAATCGCGGGGCTCGCACGAATCGCCTTCGGCGATCGGAAGATGTGCCGGTACGCCGTAAACGGAACCGCTCGACCCAATGACGAGCGCGCGTAGGTTCAAGGCAGCATCACGGACGCTCTCCAGAAAGCCTATCGTGCCTTCGACGCTCGTGCCGAACAAATGATGCGGCGCATCATCGCGCAATCCCGAGGCGAGATGGAAGATGACGTCGGGACGAAACTCCCGCAGAATCGCGCGCATGGCGGTGCGGTCTCGGATATTGCCGCTTACGTACTCATAGCGTCCATCGCTCGAAAGACGCCCGAGGCTCGCGGGCAACGGAGCGGGGATCGGCGCCGACGACAACGTTATCCGATGAGTGAACGTGCTACAAGGCTGCGATCGGCCGACTCCAAGGATTCGAATCTTTGGATCGGACGCGAGCAAAGCGGCGACGAGATAGCGGCCCACGAAGCCCTGCGAGCCAGTAATCAGTGCGCGCGTCATCACTCGACCATCTTGGTGACGACGCTCTGCAGCCCCACGCTCAGCGGCGTTAGCGGCATCCAGCCCAAGATCTCGTTCGCGCGACCGATGTCGGCAACCAACACGTATATCTCCGCCTTCTCGGGACGGCCCTCTCCGGCCGTCGTAAGAATCGGAATCTGACGGCGGACCCGCGCCAGGATCGCTTCGGCTAGATGCAAGACGCTGGTGCCGCGGCCCGATCCGATATTGAATACGGCGAGACCGGAAGTCTCGAGATCGCAGGCCAGTAGAATTGCGTTGACCAGGTCGCTCACGTAACAGTAATCGCGCACCGGTGTCAGATCGGAGAGCACGATTGCGTCGGCCGTTAGCGCCTGGCGAACGATGGTCGGAACCAACGCATAGCTCTGCTGCCCCGGGCCGTAAACGGAGAATGGCCGTATTATACAGGCGCTAATTCCAAACGAATTCGCAAAAGCGCGAACCATATGCTCCGCTCCGAGTTTTGCGGCGGCATAAGGAGAACGCGGGTCGGGTGTTTGCGTCTCCGCGACGGGCTGGGTTGCGGCCCGGCCGTAGACCTCGGCCGACGAAATGTAGACTATTCGCTTGACGTTTGCTTTCCAGCACGCGTCGAGCACCGTGGCAGTGCCGGCGACGTGGATGCGCGCATAACGTTCGGGCGCCTCAAATGAGGCTCGCACCGACGGTGGGCCCGCCATATGCACGACGACATCGCATCCGGCCACCGCCGCGCAGATGGCGTTGAAGTCGGTGATCTCCGCCCGATACGCCGTTACGTTCGGCGGCGGCTCCCGGACAGTGTCTTCCGGCGGTCCGGCCAGCACGTGGAGCGGAACGTCGCGAGCAGCCAAAGCCTCGACGAGGGCCGATCCGATAAAGCCGCCGCCGCCGGTTACGAGAACGCGCGATCTCCGCGCAAGCGGTTTACGCTGGCCGAGGCTGCATAACATCGACGAAAAGGCTCTCGAGACTGCGCACCATCTGCTTGTCGGTATACCGCTCCAGGTAGCGCTGCCGTGCCGCGATGCCCAAACGCTCGACGGCGAACTGGTCGTGCAGCAAGTACCCAAGGGCGGCAGCCAGCGCTCCGGCGTCACCGGGTGGAACGACGAGGCCGGTTTTGCCGTCGGAGACCATCGACGGGATACCGGCGATCGCGGTTACGACTGCGGGTTTTCCCAACGCCATGCCTTCGATAATCGCTTGCGGAAGCGATTCTTCGGTCGAGGCGTGAACTTGAATGTCGATCGCCCGAAAGATATCACCGATCGGGCCGGCATATCCGACGAAGTGCACGCGCGCCGCGAGCCCGAGTTCGGCTGCACGCGTGTGGAGCGACCGCGCATAATCGAGCGGATCGCGCGGATACCCGCAGATCAAAAAGTGAACGTGAGGATCGACCTCACGTAACTGATGAGCGGCCTCGAGCAGCACGAGTTGTCCCTTTCGCGGCGTCAACGAAGCTACTTGGCCAATGACGCGAATTCGGGGATCCGCTGGAATGCCCAACTCCGCGCGCATCTCGTTACGGCTGCGCTCGGCTCTCGGCGGTTCGATTCCATTTGGGATCACCGCGATCTTTCGCGGTCGCAGCAGAGCGCGCCGGATCTGCGCCGCAACAGCCGCGGAGTCGGTGACAATGGCCGAAGCCGCAGTCAGCGTGACTGATTCCGAGAAGCGCCACAGCCATAAAGGACGAAATACTTCCAAGCCGTACGTCGTGGCGAGCACCGGACGGTTCGCGAGAACGGCTGCGGCGACGCCAATTTTATTCGCCGTGCCGCAATGCGTATCGACCACGTCGATTTGATTCGCGCGAATGTAGCGCACCAATTTTACGAGCGTTCGCGAGAGTCGCGGCATCGAACGAGCAACTTTCGCAGCCGTGCCGTGCGCGCTGCCCGTTCTCGGCGCCGCTTCGTTTAGGTTCTGCACCTCGATGTTCGCCGCCGCGAAGTGCGGACGCAGGCTTCCGAATGCGCGCTCGCGTTCCGGGTCGATGCGCTTGAGCGTAAGGACGGTTTGATCGAAACGATCTGTGTCGATACCTTTAGAAAGGCTCAGAAGCCGGCATTCCGCGCCACCGAAGTAGAGCGAGTTCACCACCGAGAGCACACGCACGCGCTTCACGCTGCGCCGTCGCCGCTAGCGGCGCCGAAATCCCCTTCGAAGAGGATGCGCGCTTTCTCGAGTGCGACGGGATCGTTGATGTCGATCCAACGCTCGTCGTGCTGGAACGCGCCCACCGCTTCACCTCGTTCGGCGAGGATTGCAAAGAGCTCGCTGATCCCGGTCGGCTTCCCTTCAGGTATGAGACCGCAGGCCTTTTTCGAAAGCACGCAGGTGCCGCTCGATACTTGCACGTGAAGGATCGGCTTTTCAGCATAGGTCGTAACCTGATTCTCGGTTAGCCAAAGCCGGCCGAAGGGTATTTGAACCGGCTCGACGTGCGTCGCTATCGTCGCGGCAAAACGGCCGCTTTCGTGAAAATCGACGAGTCGCAGCGGATCGATCGATGCGAGGTTGTCGACGTAGAACATCAGTACGCCGTCCGCGCTGCCGACGATCTCTCGCGCCGCGCCCACATTCCCCAGCGGCGTATCTTCTTCGTATAGCGCTACCTTTGCGCCGGCTCGCGCGGCGACGGGCGCGACCGAAGCACGAACGAAATCGGAGACGTCGCGCTCTTTGGAGCTCACCGCAACGACGATGTCGCGAAAGCCGTGGCGCACCAGTTGGCGCGCGTTCCACTCGAGCAGCGTGAGGCCGCCAACCCGCGCGAGCGCCTTGTGTGGGCCTCCCCCGCCGGCTCGCATTCGTTCGGACTTTCCCCCAGCCATAATAAGGGCGCGCGTAAAGCCCATGTCTGATTGTAGTCACTGCGCTAATTAGCAACCAGGGGCTTTTGGTTCATGGCGCATGACCTACGCTCCCTAGCCTGCCTGCACGTGCTGGAAGGCGCTCGATCGGCGGCCCTGTCGTTACTTCTTTGCGAGGCTGAGCGTCGCGCCGGTCGGATCGTTCTCGCCGGAAATGCTGTTGATCGGGCTGCTGCCGGATGGATAACTCCAAAACAGCGTATCGCCGCCGTTCTGATTGGGGCCAATCAACTGAGTGGCGGAACGGTGCTTGGGTCCGCTGTCGACCCGGGGAAGCCAGAACTGCGAGACCTCCGACGATCCGGTGAGGACCATCGTGTTGACGGTCGTGGCGATGCTTCCGCTGATAGAAAACTGGTAGATCGTGCTCGTAAAGTTGTGTTTGACGGCGACCTGATCGCCGACGGCAAGGTACTTGCCGTCCCACTGTACGCCGCCCGGCAAGTAAATCGTCTCGTCTATGTTGATGAAGTTGAGGGTCTTGCCGCGCTTGGATAACTCGCCGAGCCCGAAGACGCTGCCCAGGGTCTCGCCGTCGACGAATAGGTTCCCGTTGCCGTCGTACGCGCAGTAGTAGTAATAGTAGATATTCGGATTCGAGTACACCGTTGGCGAACCACTTGCGTGCCGGTAGACTTCGACGTTGCCGATCCTTTCGGTCGCGCCCCAAAAATCGGCGACCGCGAGATCTCCCGTCTTTGGATCCACGGAACAGCCGTTCGCCCTGCCGTTGGAATCAATCAGGTTGCGGATCTGGGTGGTCCCCCCGTGAGCGTACTCGGAGATTTGATGCACGCCCTCGCTCGTGTCGTTGGTGACGTAAACGTTGCCCGTATTATCAACACACAAGCCTTCGGGATTGAAGAAGCCGGTCAGCTCTCCGACAAGCTTGTGGCCGTGCTTGTAGGTATAGATGAATACGACTTGCGCTTCCAAATCGGAGACGTACAGGAGATCGTCATTTTTTGCCTCGGGAAGGATCCACGACTTTCCCGCGGGCAGGTGCGAAACGAGTCTGCCGTTTGGCGGCGTGACGGACGGCTGCAACGCCGGCCCCGCGCCGGCGCAGCCGGCGAGCAGAGCGGCTAGGACTCCGAGTGCGACCGAATACCAACGCATAGCTCCTCCGATTCTGTAGCGGACTTAAGTGCATCATATCATCGCGCGCTCTGCAGGCGCAGGCAGGAGCAAGCCTATTGCGCCATATCCGCACAGGAAGCCGCGGAAACGCGCGCGGTCGGCCACGAATTGACAAGCGGTGCCGCAGCCGCCATCCCGGGCGTCATCGTGTAAACAGCCCGACCGCTAACCCGCAGAGAGCCCCACCCCCGACCAGCGCGGGCTCCGGTACCTTCCACTTTGAGTAAAGAACGGCAAGCGCGGCGACCAGTACGACCAAACCGAAGACGTCGTGGATCGTGCTGCGAGCTACCAAGTATGACGTCCCGAGCAATACGCCGACGACCGCCACCGTGATGCCGCGCACGAAGCCCTGCAGCCGTCCGCTACTGCGATAGCGCCGTAGCAGCGGCGTGCCGAGCAGCACGAAAATCAGCGACGGCGTAAAGATGCCG
Organism: Vulcanimicrobiota bacterium; assembly: GCA_963748875.1. Taxonomy (GTDB): domain Bacteria; phylum Vulcanimicrobiota; class Vulcanimicrobiia; order Vulcanimicrobiales; family Vulcanimicrobiaceae; genus Cybelea. The sequence continues at coordinate 1,284,684 of CAVVKC010000001.1, read as the reverse complement.
ACCGTGGCAGCGAACGCGCCCGCCAGACTGCCGTTGAGAAAACCGACGAACGTGGCCGTGATGACGACCGGGCCGGGCGAAACGATTCCGACGGCAACCGCATCCAGGAACGCCTGATTCGAAATCCAGTGATATTGGTCAACGACGTAGGCCTTTAGAAACGGAACGACCACGAGTCCGCTGCCGAAGACGAGCAGCCCGGTCTTGAAGAAGAACCAAAATAGCTTTGGCACGGCAACGCTCGGATATGCGCCCACCACGATCGGCGCGATCGATCGCAGCCGTACGTCGGGGCCGCGCGCAGCGGCGGACTCCGCGCGAGCCAGTGGCGGCCGGTAGAAAACAATGATGCCTAGCGCGCCGGCGAGCAAAAAGAGCGCGATCAACTCCTGTTGCACGACGATCGTGATCGCGCAGGCGGCGATCGCAAACGCGTAGGCCATCCACTCGCCGCGCAGCGTCTTGCGGCCGAGGTCCCAACACGATCGCACGATGATCGCAATGACGACCGGCCCCACCCCATAAAAGATCGCTCGCAGCTGCCAAGTGGAGCCAAACCGAACGTAGAGGGCCGCGACGGCGACGACGATCGTGAACGGCGCCCCCGCAAACGCGACGGCAACGCTCAATGCCCCGAGGACGCCGTGGGTGATGTACCCGCAATAGACGCCCAGCTGATATGCGAGCGGTCCCGGACACGCCGTCGCGATCGCAAGCCCTTCGTCATACTCGTCGGCGCCGATCCAGCCGTACTTTTCCACTAGATCGCGCCGCATGTAGTTCGCCAGGGCTACCGGACCGCCGAAACCGGTAAGCCCCAGGCGAAAGAAATACCAAACGAATGCTCCGAGCGATGCGCGCTGACTCAGACTGCCTGCGTACCACGACTTCATGGTTTGACCACCGGGCGAAAGAATGCGCGATAGAGATCGTCGAGCGTGCGACTCATCTCTGCGAGGAACGCGTCGTCGTCGCGACAGCGCTCGCGGGCGCCGGTCAGGATCGCTTCGAAACCAGCAGCCTCGGGGACGTTGCCGGACCCGACGTCGAGTTGATGGACGAGGGAGCCCAGTCGCACAAGCCCTGGGTTCTCTTCGAGCCCGAAGCCGCGGAGCAAAACTTCGAACGTGACGTAATCCTCGACGTGCGTAAACGGCGCGCCGTCGAAATCAAAGCCGATTGCGCTCGCGGGGCAATCGGCGGCACTCTGCAACCATATAAAGAACGCGCCGGGATCGATGAAGCTACGAATGAGCCACGCGCTTGCGACTCGATCGACCCAAAGATGCGCGCGCGTCGCCCATGTCTTCCCTTGAAACTCTGCGCGGTCGCGGCGCGGAACGCTTGCGTGAACGGCGGTCGGCTCGTCAGGGGAAAAGGTCCGTGTTAGCGTGCCCTCGGCTTCGCGGAGCGCGGCAACGGCTGAATCTCGCGCGTCCCGCGGGAAAAAATCGATCGCTTCGATCAGCGAAAACTCGCGAGTGAGTTGCCGCAGCGCGCGACGCGCCTCACCCTCGGTCATCGATCGCAGTTCGCGCAGAAAGGTATCGATGGAATCGCCAAACTCATGGTACTGCGCAGAACGGTCGAACATTGCGGTGACCGAAACCTCGACGTCCCGCGGCAAGTTCGGGACGGTCAAGACAAAAGCCGATCCGCCGGATGCCACGATCTCGGCCGCCTGCTCGGCAAAGGTCCGTGAGACGACTTCGATGTCGGGCGCGATATAGACCCCGTCACGCAACACGCCCGCCCCCAACGCCTTTAGCGCACGCCAGAAGCGTAACCGGAGAGCTCCGTGGTTCCCGGATAGGCTCGTCACGAGCAGCTGCCAGACCATATTCCTCCTTGACGATATAGCTATTACTGTGTGTAATAGCTATATCATTTTTAGCGCTTAGGGGAGCCGGCCATATGAAGTTCGTTACCCGCGTGAACGCTCGCGTCGATCGCATCGCCTGCCCGTGGCTGGTCCGCCGCTTCATAGATCCCCACGCCGAGTTTCTCTTCGTGCAGCCCGAGGACGTGGTAAGGGTGGCCGAAGCCACGGGCGCCAAACCGTTCGACGTTCCCGGCGTGGAGTTGGGACATCGCGGTCCGGAGTGCAGCTTCGACGCCTTCATTCGCAGCTACGATTTAAGCGATCCGGCACTCCTGGAACTCGCGCGTATCGTGCGGGGCGCCGACACCCTCGATCGCAGCCTGACTCCGGAATCGGCGGGTCTTTTCGCAATTGCGTCGGGTTATCGCGCGCTTTCGCCAGGCACGTACCCGGACGACCATGCGTTGCTCGACGCGGAGTTTCCTATCTACGACGCGCTCTATGCGTATTGCCAAGGAAGGCGCGCGTAACCGCACGGAACTTGCGGCGGTGCTTTCACCGCCGGCTGCGAAGCTTTTCCATCGTGGATGAGGATCGTTGGTGGCGCGGTGCAGTGCTGTTACCGATTTTCGCGAACGCCCCTCACGGCGTAGTCTTCGTCGAACGCGCGCAACATATGCGTCGCAACCCGGGACAGATCGGCCTCCCGGGAGGAGGCGCGGAGCCGAACGACGCGGGCGATCCGGTGAGGACGGCGTTGCGAGAACTCTTCGAGGAGGTCGGCGTTGCGGCCGAGCGCGTCACCGTCGTTGGGCGGTTGCCGGAACGCAAACAAGCCTCGAATCGCGTGCATATCATCCCGATCGTTGGGGTGCTCGATGCGGCAACGCACTTTACGCTCGATGGTGAGGAGATCGCCGGCGTCTTCGAGGTACCCTTAGCTGCGATCGTCGCCGCCGGCGCCATCTACGAGGATGTGCAGCTGAGCGGACGGCGCGGCAAGACGATGTATGCGTTCGACTACGAGGCGCGCCACATCTGGGGCTTCACGGCCGGAATTCTGAAGTCGTTCGTAGACGCATGGACTCTACCCGAGTCGTCACTTCGCCGAGCCGTCGAGGCGGCTTGGCGTGAGTAGCGTGCAAAAGCTACACGCCGGAATAGGCTTCGAGGTCGACCGCAGCGCCGTTGCTCTTCAGCGTCACCGCCCCATTCTCGTTCTGAAGCTTCGCGGGAAGACGCGGGCTGATCGGGTATCGGGCATAGATTGTGTGAATCTTCAGCTGCAGCACGCGGTACTTTCGAGGTACGACGACAAGCTGCTGAAACGGCACAGTGTCTCCCGGACGCATGATCAGATGCCGGGGCCGCCCGTCGACCGCTCCATCGAGGAGCATGCCGAACGCCCCCACTGGCTTCCACGCGCTATCGGGGATTTGTCGATAGATCATCAAGTTTTTTGCGGCGCTCGAGTCTAGCGCGAGATCTTTTCCGGGGTTCGCGCCGAACACGGTGATTGCAAGGGCAGCCGTGTCAATGTCGACGTTGCCGTCGTTGCGGAGCGTCACCTCTACGCGTTCGAGGTAATCGGCCGGCGTTTCGGCGACGCGCTGCGTATTGAACGAAATGTTCTCGTGCGGCGGGAGGAACAGCGGCGCGATTCGAGTTTGAAAGACGAATGTATAGATAGCCCAAGCTCCCGCGGCGATAAAGGCGGCTATTTCTACCCAGAGGCGCGCGCGCTCGAGCGGCGTTTGCTCGAGGTGCAAGTGGTGGCGTGTCGGCTGGCGTTCGGGCATAAGCACCGTAAAACTGTGACGCGAGCTCCGGCCTGTCCTGTGCAACGACCGGAGCCGCAACCAATTCCATCGCGCACAACGTTGTGGTTACCGATGGTTGACGCAGTCTTTCGTTCGTCGCTCGAAACGCCCGTCGGTGCCCTGCAGTTGGCAGTGAACCACGAGGGGGTTCTGGTCGAGATCTTGCTTCCGAATCGAAGACCTGCAGCTGGCTCTTCGACTGCGCTTTCACCGGCGGCCGCGCAAGGAATGCACGCAGCTCGAGCGCAGCTGAGCGAATACTTTGAAGGAAAGCGCCGCGTTTTTGATTTGCCGCTGCGGGCCGAGGGCTCGCCGTTCGAGCAGCAAGTGTGGACCAGACTCTTGGAGGTGCCGTACGGAGTAACGACCTCGTACGGCGCAATTGCAACAGCGCTCGGCCTGGCGAACGGCGCGCGCGCCGTCGGTTACGCCAACGGCACAAATCCCATTCCAATCGTGATCCCCTGCCACCGCGTCATCGGATCGAACGGCGATCTAACCGGCTACGGCGGCGGCTTGCCGTTAAAGCGTGCTTTGCTCGAACTAGAAGGTGCTATCCCCGCACCCACGCCGCGCTTGTTCTAGCGTTCTTCGGTGGGTAATCCCGCTTCAACCCAGGCTCTGTAGCCGCCCTCGAGCGCGACCGTGTGATAACCCCGGTCGCACAACGTCTTAGCGATCCGGCCGCACGAGGTACCGCTGCCGCAGTAGAGCACGACCTCTTCGTCCTTGCCGAACGGCAGATCGTCGCCGCTTTCGAGCGCCTCGCCTTCGGCCCGCACCGAGCCAGGAATTTTACGATCGTCCGGACTCTTGCGGATGTCGAAAAGCTTGAGGCGGTCGGCGCGATCGCGCAACTCGCCCGGCTTCATCAGCGTCCGAGGTGGGCAAGAGCGTCGCGAATCGGCGCGCTCGAGATTCTTACGAGGCCTTCAAAGGGTGTGTACATTGCAAGCGTCACAAAGATTGCGCCCGAGACTGCCAAGGCACATAACCCCAACGCCGTGACGACCGTTGAGTTCGCCGGCGAGAAGAGGCCGAAACCCACGAACGTAATGGTGAACCAGAAGATCAAGACGACGAGCAACGGCACCGAGACCGAAGACCCGCTTTGCGTATACATCAGCCAACGCACCTGACCCAAATTTATTGCCAGCCCAATAGCTTCCGCTTTGAGAGAACGCTGCGAGTCGGTCTTGGGCGACAAATTCTCGATCCGATCGAGGATCGCTTCTCCGCCGACCGCGGAGGGATCCAGTTTGGGAGCGTCTTCTTGCGGCCAGATTCGCGTCAGCGTGCGCGCAACGGCTACGCGCAAGGCGGCGCGGGGCGGAGCTGCTGCGGGGCCGTAGTGCGCCAGAATTCGGTCGAGTATCACGACTTTCGACGTTACATCGAGAAGCTCGCTGCGCTGCGCGTTGTAGACGGAGGTGGCCGAGGCAACCAGCAAGCCTAAGACCAGCCCGGCCATCGTCCCGACGATGCCCAGGCCCATCGCAAGGAGCTGCCGCGAATCGTCGCTTAAATGGTGTCCAGGCAAAGTGATGCGTAGCCGCATCCCGAGCAACGCGCCGCCGAAGAGGCACGCAAACGTGATGACGCCGGCTTCGATTGAACTCACCCCGCGCGATTCGACACCGGCTCCTCTGTGCATTTCCGAGGCGCGTGGGGGCGAGTGCTCGAAATAAAGCTGTGTGCCGCCTTCAAAAGCAGGCCGGGTTCTTATCCAAGGAACGCAACGGCAGGTATGGCCGGGAGCGAGCCCCGTCGCCGAAACGATGGACGGCGCCGTATGGCTTACGGCCTGGCTGCGCCCGCGACGCGGCGGCGAGTTGGACGTTGCTAAGGCGCAAGCGTTGGGCGCGACACTACCTTCGAAGCGAACGTACGCCGATCGGGCAGCTCTGATACAAGCGACCGACGCCGATCCGGCCGACGTCAATCTACTCCGCCGCTATTGTGGGGGCCACGGCATCGAGATCGTTGCACAGCACTGGCGTTCGGTCGTACTCAGCGGACCAATCCACAAGTTCGTCGAGAATTTCGGCGCGACTGCGGGGATCTACCAGCTCGACGATAAGCGCCGTTTCAGGCATCGCTCCGGCGGCCTCTACGCCCCCGCGGAGATCGCCGCAATTCTGCGAGGACCCTTTGGCATTCATCAGTGGCCGCGATCGCACGCGGTCGGGGTGCTGCACAGCGACGTGACGCCGCTGAGCGCAGCGGAAATTGCGGGGCGCTACAGTTTTCCCGACGGGGACGGCACGGGAATAACCGTCGGCGTGCTGCAAATGCGCGGCGTCTTTAACGCCGGCGACTTCGCGAAATGCATGCAAGCGCAGGGCGTTGCCGCCAAAACTCCGGTCGTGAAGCGCGTCGACAACGCGGAGCTGACCCATCAAATCAAAACGATGAAAGACGTCGAGTCGGCGATCGATACACAGATCGTCGGTGCACTTGCGCCCGGAGCGCAGATCGTCGTCTACGCTACGCCGGACGACGAGCGCGGAGTGCTCGATGCAATCCGCTCGGCGATCTTCGACGACGAGCATCGCCCGTCGGTGCTTTCGATCAGCTTCGGGTTTCCGGAGCACTTATGGACGCCGATTGCCTTGACGATTCTCGACGAGCTTTTTACCGCCGCCGCCCTGCTCGGGGTGACGATCTTCTGCGCGTCGGGCGATCGCGGCGCGGAAGTCGACGAGGACGGCAAAGCGCACGTGTTGGCGCCGGCAGCGAGCCCGTTCGCGCACGCGTGCGGCGGCACGGCGATCCCTTCGGGCGCCGAATCCTCGGCAGAGAGCGGATGGAACCAGAGCGGCGGCGGGTTCAGCGAGTTCTTTAACACGCCGTCATGGCAGAGTACGGTAGCTGCGGAGGCTAGCGCGTATCACGTGGCGGCGGGACGCGGCGTTCCCGACGTCGCCGCGCAGGTTACGCCCGGTTATGCAGTCTTCTTCGACGGTTCACAGCTTGCGATGGGCGGTACGAGCGCGGCCGCGCCAATGTGGGCTGCGCTGGCGGCACGCCTAAATCAGCGGCTTGGAAAACCGCTCGGCTTTTTCGCGCCGCTGCTCTACGGCAGGCCGGCAAACGCGCTCTTACGTGACGTGCTCGCGGGAGGAAACGATCGTTACAGCTGCACTGCAGGCTGGAATCCGTGTACCGGGCTTGGCGTTCCGATCGGCGATGCGATCGAAAAAGCGCTTAGGAGTGGATGACGCATCCCTGCGCATCGTCTTCGAAAGCAGCATGCGCGGCTTTAAGTTTGGCAACAGCTTGTTCCAGGCGCTGCTTGTCGCATTTGGGCAGCGCCGCGAGTTTCTGGTGAAGCTCGTCAATGGCATGAGCGTGCGCGTGGAGTAAGTTGGAGATTTCCTCTTTTATGTTCGGCATATTACTGATGTATCGCCGCAGCAAGGGCCAGCGCCTCTTTTTCACTTAGCCGGCCGCCGGTGTCCATTCGGCTCGCAATATCGTCCGCAGAGTAAGCCCCGGCGAGTCGCTCCATCAGGCGTTCGTATCCGGTGCGCTCGGTATGCTGGCGCATTTCGCCGCGCGCGCGATAGAGGGCGTCGGAGAAACCGGCTAGCAACGCCGCGCGTTCGTAATCGGCTAAGAGCGCAGCGAACAGCGCGTGCGCTTCGATCACGCCGGCCAGCCAGCCCCGCCCGGACTTTGGTTGCAACTCCAGCGCCTCGTGTAAGCGCGTGCGCGCCTCGTCGAGGTCGCCGTCGGCCATCGCATAGGCAGCAAGATTCGACAGCACGAGAACGGTGTAAATTGAGTTTAGCGCAGCGTACGTATCCTTCGCTTGCCGGGCCGCGGTTCGCGCCGCTTCGACGTTGCCCGCCGCGTACTCGAGCTCTCCGAGATTGAGCAGCGCACTGGCGTGCGCCTCGCTTCCCGGACGCTCCAAACGGGCGACTTCTGAAAAGCGGCGCCGGGCGACCACGACGTCGCCGCGTTGAAGACTATTCACCGCCCACATGCGGAGCATACTGTTGACCGTGATGCGCGAGAGCCGTTCCGGCTCGGCGTAGGCCTCGGCGAACGCGCGCTCGGCTTCGTCGAAACGGCCGGCGGCACCGTAGGTGGCGGCGAGATTGCCTAATGCACGCGCGATCTCGTTCGGATCGCCGGCGCGCCGCGCGGTTTCGACCGCCGCGCGTGCGATCTTTTCGCGCTGCGGGATCGGCCGGCCGACGAGCCACTCCAGCTTCAGGCAATGACGCAGGAGCCGCGCGTGGACGAGTTCGCTCGGCATCGCCGCTTCCAACTCGAGGGCCGATTCGAACCAGCGCAGCGCTTCGTGCGGCGTTACGATCAGCTCGGGCCATTCGATCTCGGAAAGCAGCTGGAGACCTAGCCCCGGATCGTGCTTACGAACGATCGTCCAGTCTATGGCGGCGCGCACGTTGTCGAGCTCGTTCGCGACCAGTTGCCGCCATTGTACGTCCTCGAGCTGTTGAGCGAGAGGTACAAGATCGTGCACGAATGCGGAATAAAAGTGCGCGTGTTTAGTGGCGGCCACTTCGCGCTCGTTGGCTTCAGCGAGACGCTCTCGCGCGTACTCGCGGATCGAGACCAGCATGTCGTAGCGACGCTCTTCGTCTTCAGGCTCGACGGCGACCAGCGATTTGTCCACCAGCGACGAAAGCGCGGCAAGCACCTCCCATTCGTCCGAGTCATCTACGCAAATCGCTGCGGCTGCCGCCCACGTCCATCCGCCGACGAAGATTGCGAGCTTTCGGAAAAGCGCACGTGCGTCCTCGTCGAGCAGGTCGAAGCTCCAATCGATCGTTGCGCGCAGTGTTTGATGGCGCGGCAATGCGCTCTTGTCACCGCTAGTAAGCACGCGAAACCGCTCGGTCAGCTTTTCCGTCAGCTGCTTTGGGGAGAGCAGCTTGACTCGCGCGGCGGCGAGTTCGACTGCCAGCGGAATGCCGTCAAGACGGCGGCAGATCTCGGCGATTAAGGGCGCGTTCTCATCGGTGAGCGCGAAACGATCGTCCGACGCACGCGCGCGGTCCACAAAGAGTTCGACCGCATCGCTCACTTCCAACGAGGGCATGCGAAAGACGCGCTCGCCCGCGATCCCCAGCTGCTCGCGACTCGTTGCAAGAACGCGAACGCCGGCGCAGCCGCCCAGGATCGCGCCGGCAACTCGGCGCGCCTCATCGACGAGGTGCTCGCAGTTGTCGAGAACGAGCAGGATCTGTCGCTGCTCGAGATCGCCGAGCAGCGTCGTCAAGAGCTCTTCGTTGCGGACCTCGCGCACGCCCAAGACCTGCGCGATTGTCGTAGTGACGAGAGCCGGATCCGAGATCGGAGCGAACTCGACCATCCACACGCCGTCCGCATAGCGGTCGAGCAGCTCGGCTCCGGCTTGGATTGCACAACGCGTCTTGCCGGAGCCGCCCGTTCCGACCAGCGTCGCAAGCCGATGCTCGTTGAGCAGCGTCTTGATCTCTTCGATCGCGCTGGCGCGGCCCACAAACGAGGTGAGCTGCTGCGGCAGGTTATTCGGAAGATACTCCAACGAGCGCACCGGCGGAAACTCGTCGAGCAGGTCGGACGCGCAGACTTGATAGATGCGCTCCGGTCGCGCGAGATCGCGCAGCCGGTGCGAGCCGAGATCGCGAAGCTCGACGCTGTCCGGAACGGCATCGCGCAACAGCTCCACGGCGGCGGCCGAGATCAGGATCTGGCCGCCATAGCCGATGGCAACCAAGCGCGCGACGCGATTGAGAGCCGGGCCGACGTAATCGCCACCGTGCTCTTCCGCGTAGCCTGCGTGGAGCGCCATGCGCACGCGAATCCCGCCGACCGCCGAAAAGTCCTCCGCAGCCAACGCGCGCTGTGCGTGCAGCGCTGCTGCGATCGCCTCAGGTGCAGAGACAAACGCGGCGAAAAACGCGTCGCCCATCGTTTTGAAGACGTATCCGCCGTGCGCTTCAATTCCGGCGCGAACCAACTCGTTGTGACGCGCCAGCGCCGCCGCCATTGCGTCGCCATCGCGCTCCCAACGCTGCACGCTGCCTTCGATATCCGAAAACAGAAACGTGACAGTGCCGCTTGGCCGCGAGTTGGGCGAGCTCATCCTTTGGCCCAAACCGAAAGGCCGATTATCGAGGAGCTGGAATTCGCTAGCGCCCGGCATTCCGTAATCTTACAGCGCGAACCGAAGCCGAACCTGTAAATACGTCGAGTTTTGCAGCGTATCGAGCGCGGCATCACTCGGCGGTCCCGTTATCCATGTATCGCTGGAAGGTTTGCTGCGGCTCCGCTGCGCGTAGCGGAGTTGATCTAGGTTATGAATCGACGGTGAGGCTTGAAATTTTAGCGCGAACGTTGCAAGATTAGTTAGCAGCGCGCACGCATTTTTCTAGAGCCTCGAGCGACGAGACGGGTTGGAGGACTCCATGGCTGACACACGATTCAACCGCCGCATTCTTTGCCTCTGCATCGTTGCCGCATTAAGCGGCTGTGTTGCGTCCAATGCCGGAGTTGCGCCGGGTGGAATGGCGAGCAACGCGGCAATGACGGCGTCGCGCGGCTTGCAAAGGACCGAGTCACGAACGATACAGCACGTCGTCATCATCGTGCAGGAAGCCCGCAGTTTCGATAATCTCTTTTGCTCGTATCCCGGCACCGATTCGGCGAAATGCTCGCCCAAGGCGCGAGCGATCCCGCTCCAAGCAAATTGTACTATCTCCGACACCTTCGAAGATTTCAAACGCGACCTAAAGACGGGAAATTTCTCGCACGAAAAAGCGGTATGCCCGGGCTTCGCGCGACCCCAGTATCGTACCGTACCGACGGCTCAAACGAAGATATACCGTACGATCGCAGAGAGCTACGTGCTTGGCGACGATATGTTTTCGTCAACCGGGAACCCAACGTTCGAGTCGCACCAATATCACATCGCGGCGCAAGCAAATAACGCTCTCGATCAGCCGTTTGGAAAGACCCCGGCGAATGGGTGCGTCTATCGCGCCAAGGTTCGGCAGTTTGGCGGGCCGCCGCAACCGGCATGCGAGACTTACAAGACGCTCGCGACGGAGCTGGGAGAAGCCGGGCTGACGTGGGCCTATTACGCCGCGGGGACTTCGGAGCCGACGTGGGACGCCTTCGGCTGGGTCAAAGGGGCCTCGGCCGGGACCGCTCCGCCGACGCAATTCTTGACGGACGTCGCAAACGGCCGTCTTGGCGCCGTGACGTGGGTAACGCCGGAGCTTCGCAACTCCGATCTTTCGGGAGCCCGCTCTGCGAGCGGACCGGCGTGGGTCGCGTCACTCGTCAACGCGATCGGCGAGAGTCAGTTCTGGAATTCCACCGCTATCTTCATCACGTGGAGCGGCTTCGGGGGTTGGGCCGACCACGTCAGGCCGCCTAACCTCGACCGCGAGGGTCTCGGCTTCCGCGTTCCGTTTCTCGTTGTTTCACCCTACGCTAAACAGGGTTACGTCACGCACGTCCAGTTCGAAACCGCGAGTATCCCTCGCTTCGTTGAGGACGAGTTCGGACTGCCCCAGTTGACCGGCAGCGACGAACGGGCGCGCTCTCCTGTCGATTGTTTCGACTTCTCTGCGCAGCCCCGGGCATTCGTGCCGATCGAAATCCGTTAGAACGCCGTTCGGAGGTAGTCGGGAAGCGATATTCCGTCTCTCAATAGGGGGTCGGCAACGGGTGCGGCTCGGACGATTTGGAACGGGATGCAACCCGCCCAGACGTCGCGCTCTCGATCGTGGTCGAAGTCAACAGGCGGTCCGGCGCGCGTTTTTGCGGACGCCTCTTCGATCGGAATGCGCAACACGAGCGTGCCCCGCAGTTCGTTGGGTGCCGGTGGACGAACGTCGTCCCAACGACCCGGACAGACGCGTTCCATCATCGCGTGCAGTGCGGCGAGCTTTTCCGCATCGTCGCGGACTTCGGATGCGTGCCCGAAAGCCACAACGGAGCGGTAGTTCACCGAATGCTGGTACGCCGAACGGGCCAGCACGAGCGCGTCGGCGATGCTGACCGTGACGCAAACCGGTACCGAATCGATCAGGCCGTTCATCCACCGGCTCAAGGCAAACCCGTGCAGATAGAGCGTTCGGTCGATGCGTCCATGAACCGTGGGAATGACGATCGGTCTGCCGGCTGCGACAAAGCCGACGCAACACTCCAGGCATTCATCCAAGACCGCGGCGATCGTATCGAAATCGTACGATCCGCGATCGGGATACCGTCCGAGGGCAGCGATATTTTGCCGCATCAAAACTACCATCCATAGTAACCGTCGTTGACCGGCCGTTAAAGCTCCGCATCGACGCAAAACGACGGTACCACTCCGCTAACATTTTAGGTCGTGGCACCAGGGAACTGGTAAAATTCGAACCAATCTAGGCTCCACGATGGAGCCGAAGGGAATCGTTCTCGATCGCAGCTCGCGGGTTTCGTTGCAGCGACAACTCGAGGGCGCACTGCGCGATGCGATACTCGCGGGTCAGCTTGAGGCCGGCGAGCGCATTCTTTCCAGCCGGGATCTGCAGACGCACTTAGGACTTTCGAGAAACACGATCGTCGGGGCGCTCGACCAATTGCAGGCCGAAGGATACCTCGTCACCGTTCGCGGCGCCGGAACTTTCGTGGCGCCGACGCTGCATCGGCGCGCCGTCGACCACCGGGCTCGAGCCGGCGCCGCCGATCTCGTCCCTACCGAAGCCGCTGCGGCCTTTCTGCGCAGTCAATTCCTGAGCAGTAAATTCGAATCGAGCGATTCCATTTCGCCCGGGCATACCCGCGCTCGATCTCTTTCCGGCCGCGCAGCTTCGGCGCGAACTTGCCGTCTCCGCCTGGACGCCTCGCGCGCTCGATTATCCCGAGCCGCTGGGAGACGAGCGCCTGCGCGAAGCGATCGCGAAGCGCTTGCACCAAACCCGGGGTCTGGCATGCACTGCCGGCCAAGTGCTGATCGTCGGCGGAGCACAGGCCGGAATGGCGCTCATCGCGCGAGTACTTCTAAAAAGAGGCGATGCCGTAATCGTCGAGGAGCCCGGATATCCGAGCGTTCGCGCGGTCTTTGCGGCCGAACGATTACGGCTCATCGCAGCGCCGGTCGACGACGCAGGCGTCAACGTTGCGCGTTTTGCAAAGCGCCGTGCGGCGCTGATTCATACCACGCCGTCGCATCAGTACCCGACCGGCGCCGTACTTTCGCTGGAACGCCGGCTGGCGCTTCTCGACTGGGCGCGCAAGAACGAATCTTGGGTAATCGAAGACGACTACGATAGCGAGTTCAACTACACCGGCAATCCGCAGCCCGCTTTACACAGTCTAGATACAGGCGACCGCGTGCTGTACGTCGGGACCTTTAGCAAGGTCCTCTCGCCCGCGCTTCGTCTTGCTTACATCGTCGTGCCGGAAAGCTTGCGTTCGGCTTTTGTCGCCGCGCAACAGGTTACCGGCGCTCAGCCGAGCACGATTCTTCAACTTGCCATTGCACGAATGATGCAGGGCGGACACTTCGGCCGCCACGTGACGAAGATGCGGAAGGTGTATAACGAGCGGCGCCTCGCCGTCGCATCGGAGCTCGAGCGCTTGCTGGGAGATCTCGTCCGCGTCAGCGACACTCGCGCCGGCCTGCACTTCATCGTTCATTTGCCCAAGTCTATTCCGGCGATCGAAATATCGCGCAGTGCGGCCGAACGCGGCGTGGTCGTTCCTCCTCTTTCCAGCTATTTTTTAAGCGAGCCGTTCCTCAATGGTATCGTGGTCGGATATGCGTCCACGCCGGTTCCCGAGGCAAAGCGCGCAGTCGCCACTCTTGCCGAGATCCTGCGCGCTCAAGCGGACTCAAAAAGGGGAGACGTTGTAGGCGCCGCCCCGTAACGGCGCAGGCCGATGGAACGAGGAACCCGGCGAACGATGGCATAGCCTTAGCGACAATGAGACGTTGCTTCCCCGTCTTGGCAAGTCGTGCTGCTCTGCTTTCAATCGCCGCTCTTTCGCTGAGCGGCTGTTCGTTCGGCGCTCGGACCGAGTTACCGCCGTCGCAGTCCGCCGAGACTCGCATTTTGCGCGCAAAGATCACTCACGTCGTCTACATCGTTCAAGAGAACCGTAGCTTCAACAATCTCTTCCAGGGCTTTCCCGGCGCGTATACGGTTTCAACCGGCGTTGACTCAAAGGGTCGAACCATCACACTGCGCCCGGTCGGTTTGGCCCATAAGTACGACATCGATCATTCAGCAAATGCGATGTTCGAGGCGTGCAACGGACAGGGAAAGTTACCGGGAACGAAATGCCGGATGAACGGATTCGACGGCGAGCAGCTCTTCGACGGGCCGCGACTCGGACAGTACGTCTATGTGCCGCATCAAGAATCCAAGCCATATTTCGATATGGCGCACCAATGGGTGCTCGCGGATCGTATGTTTCAGTCGCAACTCGACGAAAGCTTCGTCGCGCACCAGTACGTCATCGCGGCGCAAGCGCAATCTAGCGCGGACCTTCCGTACGGCCCGTGGGGGTGCGCGCCGGGCCCGAGCGACTTCGTCAAGACCATTGACAGCGATCGCAAATATGGTCCGGGACAGGTTCCATGCTTCGATTATCAGACGCTCGGCGACGAGTTCGACCGCGCCGGACTTTCGTGGCGTTTCTATACGAGTAAGGACGGCGCTCCCTCAAGCGGCTCGGGTGCCGTTTGGTCTGCGTATCAGGCCGTGAAACACATCTATGACGGACCGGACTGGGCGAACGTACTTACGCCGCAGCGAACGTTTCTCACCGACGTGACGTCTGGGAAGCTCGCGAACTTCACGTGGATCACGCCGATTTGCATCAACTCCGACCATCCGAACTGCGGCGGGGCGTACGGACCGTCGTGGGTGGCCGTGCTGGTAAATGCGATCGGTACGAGCAAGTACTGGGATTCGACGGCGATTTTCATCCAATGGGACGACTGGGGAGGGCTTTACGATCCGGTTCCTCCGCCGTACAGAGATTTTGACGGACTTGGCTTCCGCGTTCCGCTTCTGGTGATCTCACCGTACGCAAAGAAGAACTACGTCTCGCACGTGCAGTACGAAACGGCGAGCGTTGTACGCTTTGCTGAAGATCTCTTTGGTCTGGGAAGGCTCAGCGCTGCGGACCGCCGCGCAACCTCACCGAGCGCGGACTGCTTCGACTTCACGCAGCGAGCGCGGCCTTTCGTCCCGATCAAAGCCCCCTACGGACGAAAGTTCTTCTTACACCAGCGCCTCGACTACCGGATTCCGGACTCGCAGTGAGAAACGAGGCGGCACGAACGCGCCGCCTCGTTTGGTATTTGATGGCCTCCGAGATTGCTAGTAGGCGCCGACACCTTTCGGCGAGCCCCAGCCCGTCGGACCAGCATATTTTCCAAACTGCTTGGTACCGGCGGTGCAAAGGTATGACCCGCCGCACGAGCCGTTGCTTCCAGTTTTGATATAGTGAAGGTGCCGACGCTGCTTTTTCTTGCTGAGCATCCAGAACTTCTGCGCGGCATTCACGGAGCTTGCGTTCCCGGCGAGCGCGAAAACGGCCGCGTTCAACGGCGATGCGGCGCTCGTGCCGCACTCCTGAATCCATCCGCCGGCGCCATAGGTATCGTATTCCGCGACGCCGGGAGAGCAGCCGGCTTCCGACGATACATCCGCGTCGGTGCGATACGCGCAACCGGGGTCCTTCTGCCAGCTCGGCTTCGCCTGTCCGGTGCCGCTGCCATTATTCGAACAGCCGCCGCCGGCATCGGGCCATACGCTTTCAGTATAGCCTGAACTGCTTGTATGGAGCTGCGTGCCTCCGACCGAAACTACGCTACCGAACCACTCCGGCGGACCGTTGAGGTTATAGGCACTGTCGCCGGACGCCGCCAGATACACAATGCCGGGTTGATCGTAATCCGACTCCGAGTAGCCGCAGCTCGAGGCGTAGCAGATATAGCTATTGCTGATAATGTGGGCGCCGAGAGTCACCGCTTCGTTCTCGGCGGCTTCGAGGTCGCTCGTGCTATTGGAGTTCGCCTCGATGAGGTAGATCGTGCACTTCGGACAGGCTGCCGAAGCCATGTCGACGTCGAGGTCCTCCTCGGTTCCCCAGCCCTCGCTCCCCGAAGGATAGTTGCTCGTCTGTCCTTCTTGGTTGTACTTAGTGAAAGTTGCCGTCCCGAGCCCGAACTGGCTACGATACGCGTTAAGGTCCGAGCTGATGTTTGGGTTGTCGTAGGCGTCTACGATCGCGACGATCTGGCCAGACCCTTTCGTAGACGACGGCAGCTTATAAGCTTTCTGAAGGTCACTCGGCGCCCAGCCGCTGGGGGTTGTCAGGCTCTTGCTGCCGTTGACCGTCAGCGCCGTACACGTCGTGACTCCCACGACCTGCGGACAGGCCGCCGTTGCAATACCTTTCACCTCCCATGACGGATGCAGCCGCGTCCCGACTGGGAGCGATCGACCCGCTTGCCCGCTCGAGCCCGTCATCCCAGGCACCGATGAAGAGCCGCCTGAGCTACAGGCAGCTACGGCCAGCGCCACGAGCAGCGGCGCCGCCAGTTTCATTGTTCCGCTCACAAATGCTCCTTATTGATCGAAGTAAAATGGGAATTGGCGAAAGCTGGTTTAGGGGTTGCGCAGACGCGTCCCTGGTTGCGGCCGGCCTGGCTCGCGAGCCCAGGTCGGCCGTCTCGGCGTCAGAAACGTCTCACACTAATGCGAATCGGCCAACAAGCTTTATTCCTTGCGATTTTTGCGTGCTGCGCCGCGGCGTTGCCGACCGGAACTCCACGACCGCCGCTGACGAACGACGAGATCGCGTCCATCGATCGCTTCATGGCAACCGAAATGTCGCGCACGCACGTCCCGGGCGCGGCTGTCGGGATCTACAGTCGTGGAGAGGTGCTGCTCGAAAAAGGGTACGGTCTCGCAAACGTCGAGCTGAACGTGCCCGTGAAGCCGGAAACGATATTCCAATCCGGCTCGGTGGGGAAGCAGTTCGTTTCGGCGGCGATCATGATGCTGGTCGAACAGGGTCGGGTGTCGCTCAACGATAGCATCAGTAAGTACTTTCCGCATGCTCCCGCGACCTGGAAGCCGATCCTTGTAAAGAACC
Source organism: Vulcanimicrobiota bacterium (assembly GCA_963748875.1). GTDB lineage: Bacteria > Vulcanimicrobiota > Vulcanimicrobiia > Vulcanimicrobiales > Vulcanimicrobiaceae > Cybelea. The sequence continues at coordinate 1,267,920 of CAVVKC010000001.1, read as the reverse complement.
TGCTTTCTCACACGTCCGGCCTGGCAGAGTACGAGTCGGACGAACGAACCGGTCCCAAGGGACCGTTCTATCTGCGGCTCGATTTCACCGAGGAACAGCTTCTGCGCAAGATCGAGACGCTCCCAATCGAGAGTCCTCCCGGCGTAAAGTGGGATTACCGGAACACCAACTACGTGCTGCTCGGAATGCTGATCCATAAAGTAACCGGCACGTTCTATGCGGATTACCTCGCCGAGCATATTTTCAAACCACTTGGAATGTCGTCCACGCGGCTGATCAGCGAGGCGGACATCGTTCCGAACCGAGCTGCCGGATATCAATGGGATGGAAGCCTAAAGAATCAAGATTGGGTGTCACCGACGTTTAACTCGACTGCGGATGGTGCGCTGTACTTCAACGTCGTGGACCTCGCAAAATGGGATCAAACTCTGTACACAACCAGGCTTCTCAGCCAAAGCAGCCTCGATAAAATCTGGACGGTATACAAGCTGCGCGATGGAAGGCCGAACCCTGCAAACTACGGCTTCGGTTGGGAGATTACAACCCAAAACGGTCACCAGCTTATCGAGCACGACGGAGCGTGGCAGGGATTCACATGCTCAATTCAACGCTATCCGGACGATTCGTTAACGGTCGTCGTACTTACAAACCTCGATGCGGCTAACGCGCGACCCGAGTATATGGCGTCGATCGTTGCCGGTCTTGCCGACGAGCCATTGCTTCCGCAAAAACTGTCCGAGATACCGGACACGCAACCACGGATTGCAAAATCGCTAGCGACGCTTCTCGACGTACTGAATGCAGGCGGAAATGCTCGTGCGCTGGTTACGTCCGACGTCGCCGACTATCTTAAGACGCAAGCCCCAACGATCGGGCGGATGATTTCGCCGCTGTGGCCCGGTGGGACGCTGACGCTCGTAAAGCGCAGGCCTTCGCTAGAAAACCATGCCCTGACGACCTCACGATTCCGGCTCGCGAAAGGCGCGCGCTCCGCACTGATCTGGTACCGGCTCGACCCAGGCGGGAGAGTTGACGAACTCCTTTTCGAGCCGGACGAAGAGTACCAAGAGCCCGGCGTCTAGTTGTTTTGCGCCAGCACGGCTTCCACGTTTAGCTCGATTCGAACCTCGTCGCCGACGACGACGCCGCCGGTTTCAAGCGCCGCGTTCCAAGCCAGGCCGTAATCCTTGCGGTTGATCGTGCCATGCGCTTCATACCCGACGCGAATGCCTCCCCACGGATCGGCCGCGCGTCCTTCGAAACTGCCGGTCAGCCGAACCTCGCGCGTGACGCCGCGGATCGTCAGCTTTCCGTCGAGGGTAAAATCGTCGGGCGTTCCTTCGATTCGCGTGCTCTCAAACATCAGATGCGGGAACTTCTCAACCTCGAAGAAGTCGGCCGAACGCAGGTGCGCGTCGCGCTGCTCTTCGCGGGTGTCGACCGAGGCAGCGTCAATGGTGGCCGTAATTGAGGTGGGCAGGTCACTGCCGGGCGCTAGCTCGATTTGCCCGTCGAAGGTCGTGAAGCGGCCGCGGACCTTGGTGATCATCAGGTGCCGTACGACGAATTCCACCGTCGTGTGGGCCCGGTCGAGGGCGTAAATGCTTTTTTCTTGCAGTTGGGCGGTCATGGATTCTCCTTATTTGCGTCTTGCCGGTACGCGACAGTCGTCGTATAATCGGCTTATGTTGCGTATAATACGGCCGTCGGGAATGCCGGTCAACCGACAAAATGGCGAAAACGTTGCTTATCCGACGAGCTCCAAAAAGTGATGGTTAGCGCCGTAGCCCAGCGGCCCTTGCGCGTCGATCCGCGGGTCACCCGGACGCGTAAGCTCATTCGCGACGCTCTCGCGTCGCTGCTCGCAGAGAAGAACTTCGAATCTATCACCGTGCAAGATATCGCCGAACGGGCGACGGTGAATCGCGCCACGTTCTATGCCCATTTCACCGATAAGTTCGCGCTGCTCGACGCGATGATTCGCGAAGACTTCGCCGGCTATCTGTCGCAGGGCGATCCGCTGAGCATCCCTGAGACGCGATCGTTGCTCGTGGCCGTAGGCAAAAACACCTTCGCCTTTGTGGGTTTACATCGGCGGTGCAAAATCGATCGCGATTTTGAGCCGCAGCTCCAGCGAAGCATGGAAGGCGAGCTGAGCGACTTTCTTTCCGGCGAGTTCGGACATTGCAGCGCGATGCTGATCGCCTCGGCGCTCGTCGGGAGTGCGATGAACTGGCGCCACGAAACGCCACGGGCCTCGTTCGAACCCATTGTCGCAAACATCGTTGGAGTTCTCGTCGACGGCGTCAAAAAGCGTTTGTCATAAAAAAGGCGAGCGCTCGATGCGCTCGCCTTTCTTTCCGTTTCGCTTCTCGGCGAAATTAGTACGCCTTAATGCCGTCCGGAGTTCCCCATCCGGTCGGACCGCTGTACTTTTTGTAGCCGCCATTTTGCTTTGATAGGCCGGCCTCACAGAGATAGTCGCCGCAAACACCGTCGCTGCCGGAAGTGATTTGATGCAGCTGCCTGCGGTGCTTTCTCCGGCTCAGATCCCAGAACGTTTCGCCGCCGGTGGAGAGTTTGCTCGCGTTGCCGACAAGCCCGACGATTCCGGCCGTCAGCGGTGCCGCGACGCTCGTCCCGCAGACATCGGTCCAACCGCCGTAACTGCTGATATACTCGGCAACGCCTGGGCTGCAACCAGCCTCGGCGGAAATATCCGCGATCGTTTTGCCGGTGCAGTCCGGATCGTGCTGCCAGGATGGCTTGGGGGTAGTGGTCGCGCAACCGGCTCCGGCGCCGTCCCAGGCGCTTTCGCTGAAGGTCCCGCCGGACTGCGCCAACTGGGTGCCGCCGACTGCGAGCACGTTTGCCAGCGCGGCCGGCCATTCGATCTGTGGATATCCGGAGTCGCCGGATGAGGCCAAATATGCGATGCCCGGCGAGTTGAAGAAGTTCGGGAAGTTCGGGTCGCCGCAGTTCTCGCCGTAGTTAGCGCTGCTGCATCCCCAACTGTTGCTGAGGATCGTGGCACCGAGCTTAACGGCCGTCGCTTCGGCATTCTCCAAGCCGCAGACAACGCCGCCGCAGTTGCCGCCTTCGATCAGGTAGATCGTGCACAGCGGACAACTGGCAGAGACCATTTGGATGTCGAGGTCGGTCTCGACACACCAACCGAAGTCTGCGCAGCTCTCAGGGTAACCGGATTGTTTTCCTTGCTCGTTATATTTTGCGAATGTTGCCGTTCCTAATCCGAACGTGCTGCGGTAGGTTCCCAGGTCCGTCTGGGCGCTAGGCAAGTCGCCGAGTTCGATGAGCGCGACGATCGTACTCGATCCTTTGCCCAACGATCCCGTAAGGTTATAGCGAGTCTGTAAGTCGACTGGCCGCCAGCCGCAGCTGCCGCCGGACGGCGAGCAGTTTGGCCTTATGCCCTTGGTCACAACTAATACGTGGCACTGCACGCCGCCGGCAAGTTTTTTGCAGACGCTGCGGGCTTCGTGCTTGGCTTGCCACTCGGGCACGTGGTGCCCGGCGGCAGAGATCCCGCTTTGCGACGAGGAGCCGGCCGTTGGAACATTCGACGAGGCGCCTGCGTTACAGCCGGCGATCGCCAACGCCACTACCAGCGGAAAAAACCTCAAAGATCCGTTCACAAATGCTGCTCCTTTACATGAGTCGATCTGGGAGCAGCAGTATTCCCGCGCCATCGGGGTCACACCCGCTTATATCGTGGTCGGATCGATCCAGCCCAGAGTTCTACTGCCCGCTCCAGTAAACCAAAGATAGCCGTTTGGGCCAACGACGATTCCCGCGATGTTTTGCGGACTGCGCTTCTGACTATAGGTCGGGGCGACGAAGAACTTTCCCGAAAGCGTCATCCGAGCGACGCAGTGGTTTACTGGATCGACGTACCATAGGCTGTCCTGCGGTCCGCTCGTTAACGAGAATGGCAGGCAACTATTTGATACGGGATACTTTTCGAGAATTGCGCCTGTCGTCGACATCTCTTCGAGCTGGATGTTGAGTGCATCATAAAACCAGAGGTTATGATTGGCAGCCAAAAGACCGCCCCCCAATCGGTAAACGCTCCGCACGCGGCTTCTTTTACCGGTCGTCGTCAGCTTGTAAATGTTGCCGCCAATGTCGCTATACCATAAGTCCCCATCAGGACCGGAAACGATGTATAGCGGCTCCGAGCCCGCGTCAAATGTAGTGAGTTGGCCGCTGGTCGTGAGTCTTCCGATCTTGCCGGCAGTATTCTCCGTAAACCACAGCGCTGCGTCCGAGCCGAGCGCCATGGAAAACGGCCCGGCATTGTTGCCTAGTGCGAAAAACGTGACGTGTCCCAGCGGCGTTATCATCCCGATCCTGTCTTTCGAGTAGTCCGTGAACCACACGTTACCGTCGGGGCCCTCGAGCATCGAACAGCCCTCTTCTTTGAATGACGTCGTCGCATGGTGGACATTGAGCGTGCCGCTCTTCGAATAGCTTGCAATCGAGCCGTTCCCCAAGCATATCCAAAGAGTGCTTTTTGGACCTGGAGTTAGCCCGTAACCCGCAGACGGCAGCCTCTTTCCGGGCTGTGTCGATGGCAGCACGCTGGCCGGGTCAATAGTCCCGCCGCCGTTCGCATTTGCGCCGATAGTGGCGTCAGTATAGTGCCCAGAGAACAGGACGCTCGCCTTTGAAGCGGACGACGTTACTGTTGTTTCAGAGAGCGCTGCCTGCTTGGGGTCGGTGGTCGTTAGATGAATCGGGTTTGGATAGCGTCCCTTGACGACGTGATGAGCAAGATCGTAAACGGTGATCGATAGCGGAAGCTTTTTGGAAATGCCGAGCTCTAGATGACTTTTGCCCAGCGACAGCGAGATCTCTGAGTAAGTTGGATCGGAGCCCTTCACTTCATTTAGGTCGACGCGCCCCATGATGCCGGCTGACTCAAACTCGGTGAACCAGACGTTTTTATCGCTTCCCACCGCAATATCAAACGGGCGTGGGTACGCGCCCGGCAACTTCAATTCGACGATGCTCCCCGAAGTCGTGATGCGCCCTATTTTGCCTACCGATTCTTCCGTAAACCATAGAGCTCCATCGGGGCCGGCCGCAATGGCGTTCGCTCCACTATAGGGCGTCGGGATACTGTACTCATGGAACGATCCTGAGGAGGTTACGCTGCCGACTTTGTTGGCGCTCCCCTCGAGAAACCATAGCTTTCCGTCGGGGCCCTGGCAGATTCCAGACAATCCGGCGTTTGCCGTGGGCACGGGAAACTCTTTGACGGCGCCAGTCGCGCTCATGCGGCCGATCTTGTTAGTTCCTGAATCCGTAAACCAAAGGTCCCCATCGCTGCCGAATGTGAGCCTTTGAAGTCGCGAGCCGTCGGCAATTCGAAATCCCGTCATTTCGCCTGCCAAGGTCGTTCGTACGATGTGACTCGTGGGGTAGGTGGTCACAAACCAAAGCGCCTTGTCGGGACCATTTGTAATCGAATATGGGTTGCTACGCGTTCCACCTAATTTATGGTCTATAGGAAATGCGGTGAAGTGACCGTCGGTCGCAATTCTTCCAATCGCACCAGGATAGAGCGTGACCCACAGATTTTGATCCGGTCCCTCGACGATAGAGGTCGCATTACCGTACGTGGGTATCGGAAACTCGGTCATATCGTCCGCAATTGAGGACTTTCCGACCAGCGCGCCCGCGGTGAACCAAATAAGTCCTCGCGGACCCGGAGTAACGCCCTCGAGGCCGCTTTCGGAGGGAGTGTATATCTGGTCAACTACGTACGACAACGCGCCGGCACTGACAACGCTCGAAACAACCCGCGCCTGTCCCTGCAGCACATTGCCCGAGGGGGTGAACCCGGTGCGCCCGGTTGCACACCCCGCCGAAAACAAGAGTGATAACGCTAAAGCGATGCGGCCGCTTGCAGCGCGGACCGATGAGTTTCTCATACTAAAATTGAACCCTTGGATGAAGGCTGGCACTCTGGCTGCGTTTCATTCGCGAGGTGCAGCCGGGCACCTTGCGCTTCGTTGGCAGGCGGCGATTCGGCAACTTCGAAAATGGCGCGCATGCGTTTTATTACTCTTTCATTTTGCGCGGCCATCTCGGTTGCTTTGCTCTCCGGTTGCAGCGAAAGCGGGTCGCTAACGTCAGCTACTTCGTCGGGAGCGGCGCTCCCCAGCTCTTTCCATCCGCAAGCCGATGCCGGTTCAGGACTGATCTACAGCGCGTCTGGAGGAAACTCCGTCGACTATTATCTCAAGGGAACCGGGCCTAATAATCCGGTCGCGGGGAGTCTTTCGGGGGATTTTTCCGACCCGACGGGCATGGGCGTCAATACGGCGGGCGACGTATTCGTAGCCAACAATGACGCCCAAAACGTTCTAGTTTATCGTAACGGTTCGACCTCGCCAAGCGCTACGCTGAACGACCCTAATCAGTTTCCGTACGACGTTGCGATCGGGCCCGACGGCACGGCCTATGTTGCGGGCATCTCGGGACCGATCGGGGCCAACGGCAACCTTGTGGCCTACGCGCCCGGCGCGAGCAATCCGACTCGGACGCTGAATGATAAGCACTTCCTCCACGTTATCGGCGTGGCGTTGGACAAAAGCGGCAACGTGTTTGCCTCATACGACGCCCACATGGTGGCCGGCACCGCTAGCGTCGTCGAGTTCAAGGGCGGCAAGGACAAGGCGACCGAGACGCACATCAAGCTCGGCGCGGCCGGCGGCATCGGGTTCGACAGCGCAGGGCACTTGCTCGCAATCGACGTGCAGGCTCAAACCCTCAACGTCTACGACGTCGGGACGCGGACACCGATCCACCAACTCAAGCTGCCGGGCACTTCAATCTTCTTTTCGTTCAATAAGGATTCGTCGCGGTTGTACTTGGCGGACTATTCGCAGGGAAAGATTGACGAGTATCGTTACCGCCCCGACGGCCTGACCTTGATCAACACCATCACCAACGGCATGTCCCCGTCGAGTTATAACCAGGGAATCGCAACGACTCCGGCTCAACAACTCTAAGAGCGTCGCGGCGGGCAAAGCAGATAAATGTCGAAGATCGTTTCACCCACGGCACGGCCGTAGTGCGGCTCCGTCGCAAGCCCCTGTACCACGGATCCGGCCGGTAGCGTCTTCTCTGCCGAAGCGAGATGATGCTTATTAAAACCGATGACGAGCGTGCCCTTAAGGATCGTGTATATTCCAGCGACGTCATTGACGTGCCACGGATAGACGAACCCGTCTGGGAACTTGTCCGCGATGACCTGCCCGCACCTATCCGACGCCTTTCCTCTGAGATACACCTCAAAGGCTCCCGGCGGAACGCCATTTCCCCTAAGCGGAATCCAGCGAATATCTGTCGGGAGCGTGAATACCGTCTGCGCCGCAAGCGCCGGCGCGAACTCGCACGTTAGCAGCGCCAACCAGCAAAACAGGAGTGACATGGCTCGCTGCATCGTTATTTTCTCTCGCCGGTGAAAGCCCGCAGCCGAGCCTCACCGGTCTCCGCGAGCGACCTGAGCTCGTCGTATGCCCCGTACTCCGCGGCAGTTGGCCGGGCATAGGCACCTTCGAGGGAGTTCAGCAAAAAGCCGAGCTGCTCGCGAATCTTCGTCGGATGCATGACGTCGCCTTCGCTCGAGCGCAGGTCAAAAAGCACCAGGTTCGCGATCTCGCCCTCGAGTGGCGCACGTGCCGCGGGAGGCATCTTCAGGCCATCGGCCACGGCGGCCGCGATTGCTCGGTCGAGCGAGTCGATCGTTTTTAGAATGCGACTTTCGAGCGCGTAACGGGCTTCTAAGTCGCCAGGTGACCGATGCACGTTTGGATCGAGCTGCACGCTCAGCGGTGCCGTTATCCTCGTTGTGCCATACTGCAGCAGAACCGTGTACTGGCCGGGTGGGACGGTGGCAGCATCGGACGCGTCCGACCAATCATCGGAGGTAAGGTCGCGGAATCCAGGCGGATCGTACGCCGGAGGACCCCGCAGATCCCATGTGAATGCGTTCGTGCCGCTCCTCACCGTCGTTAGCTCGTTGAGATCGCGCGCCCGTTTTTTCGTGGTGTCGAGGTCGGCTTCTTGTTGCGCGTTAAGTTGCCTCTCGGACACTCCTTTGAGGTGCAGGGCGAAGCTGCGCACGGTCGCACGGTTACGGTCCTCGAATGTCAGCGTTACGGGAGTACTGCCGCTGTAGCTCGGCGGTAGACTGAAGTATACGGTCGCGCCATATTCCTTGTTCTGACCGAAGTTCGTGGTTGCGAAGCCGAACGTGTTTGCCGCGCCATACGAATGCGTCAGCCACGCAGGTTCGGGAGCAAACAGCTGCGCATCGGCTACCGACTGCGCGGACTCGCGCGCGAGCTGCTCGATGAGCGCGAGGTTGTCGAGAATCCAGAACGCTCGCCCGTGGGTCGCCGCGACCAGTTCACCCTCACGCGCGTCAATCGCGAGGTCCCGCACCTGTGCGCCCGGCAAGTTCAGCGTGAGCGGCTGCCACCGCTCGCCGCCGTCGAGAGTGACGTATACGGTGCTGCGAGCACCGGCGAAGAGTACGCGCGGCTCACGCGAATCTTCGCGAACGACGTGGACGTATTGATCGGCGGGCAATCCGCTAGTCAAAGCAGTCCAGTGAGCGCCGTCGTCAGTCGTTTTGTAGAGGTAAGGATGGAAATCGTCCCACATATAGCGGTCGGCGCTGAGGTACGCCGTTCCCTTAGCGACGTGCGATGGCTCGATCGAGCTGATCTGCGCCATTTGCGGAAGCTCGGGCGGCGTGACGAGCATCCAATGAGCGCCGTGATCCTTCGAAACGTGCACCAACCCATCCGCCGAACCAGCCCAAAGCAGATTCTTATCGAGCGGGGAGACGGCGAGCGACGCGATGTCCGGGAACGTTTCGACGCCAGTTTGGTCCCGATCGACCGGACCCCCGCTGGCGCCTTGCGTTAATGGATCGTTGCGCGTGAGATCCGGACTGATGACGCTCCACGTCTGTCCATCGTCCATGCTCGAGAACACGACCTGCGCTGCGTCGAGTAGCTCGCGCGGATCGGCGGGCGAGAAGAAGGTCGGATGCGTCCATCCGAAGCGATATTTCGTTTCGTGTGCCGACGCACCGTGCATATAGCGTGGGTAGGGGCTGAGGTTTTTCGCGTCGCCTGTGACGCGGTCTAAGCTCAGAAACGCGCTGTAGTAGCCGGCCCCGTACGTGATCCAAGGACTGACGGGCTGTGGTGCAACAAACGTGCTCTCACCCCACGCGACGGTGTGCCACTCGGCGGGGCCGATGCCGAAAGCTGACGCACTCGGGCCTTCGAATGCGCCTTCATCCTGCGCCGCGCCGAAGACGTGGAACGGGAATTCGCCGTCCAGCGCGACGTGATAGTATTGCCCGGTCGGCTGGTCGAGTTCGGTGCTCCAACGTTCGCCGCCGTCAACGGAAACCGTCGCGCCGCCGTCATTTCCAACGAGCAAAACCTTCGGATTGCGCGGGTTGATCCAGACGATGTGATTGTCGGGATGGGGCAACGTCAGCGGCGTCCAAGTGCTGCCACCGTCGGAACTTTTATAGACACCGTCGACGTTTGGAACGTATACGACATCTGGATTGCTCGGATCGACGAAAACCGCCATGTAGTAGAACGCCCGCTGGCGCAGGTTCATGTCCGCGTTGACCCGCTTCCACGTCGCGCCGGCGTCGTTCGATCGGAAAACGCCGCCCGCGCGCGCCTGTACGATCGCGTAAACGATCTTCGGATTGCTCGCAGCGACCGCGACGCCGATCTTTCCGAGCGTTCCCCCCGGAAATCCGGGGTTTGCCGAGATCTTCGTCCAATGCACGCCAGCGTCGATCGTCTTATAGAGCCCGCTGCCCGGACCGCCGCTCGTGAGCTTCCAGGGCAGCCGCTGCACTTGCCACATCGCGGCGTACAGCACCTTTGCGTTGCGGGAATCCATCGCAAGATCAACGCAACCGGTGCTCTCGTCAACGAAGAGCACCTTGCGCCACGTCTTACCGCCATCGTACGTCTTGAAGACGCCACGCTCGGCGCCGGGCTTAAAAACGTGTCCCAGCGACGCGGCGTAGGCGACGTTGGGATCGCGGGGGTCTATTGCGATTTTGGTCGTCGTGTGGCTTTCTCGCAAGCCGGCGTACGACCAGGTCTTTCCGGCATCGGTCGTTTTATAAATACCGTCGCCGGTATCGAAGTCGCCTCGAACGTCGGCCTCGCCGGTTCCGGCGTAAATCACGTTTGGATTTGAGAGCGCGACCGCGAGTGCGCCGATCGGATCGGCGACGCCGGGAATCTTGCCGTCAGTAATGTTGGTCCAATACTGTCCGTAGGTCGTGCTCTTCCAGACGCCGCCTTGAACGCCGCCGAAATAAAAAAGATCCGGGTTGCTCGGAACGCCGGTAACAGCAACGGAACGGCCTCCGATGTATGGACCGATGCTGCGCCACCGCAGCGCGCTCATGAGTTGCTGCGCGGCCGAGGTGGCGTCCGCGGCGCTGGCTCCGCTCGGCACGGTGAGGATCGCGATGAGGATGGCGGCGGATCGACCGCGCCACGAACTGCGCGACCCGCTCACATCCGGGCGGTTCGGAAAATCGGCCAGCCGATTTCGGTCACTTGCTGGTTCTCGTCGTTGGTATCGTCGCCCGTTACGATGAAGTTTTCTCGAATCGGTCCGTCGATCGCGATGGTGCTTTCAAGCACGTGACTTCCCAGAAGGCTATAAGTGCGATCCACTTGGTGCAACGAGCCGCGATGCACCGCGACCGCGAGTTCGGCTGGCGGCAGCTCGCGGATAACGACGTTTCCCGACGGGAACGGCGTGCTCGACACCGGCACGAAGAGCGTAACTTCGCCAACTTCCTCGGTGAAGAGCTCGGTCGGAAACAGGCCGCCCTGTGGTCCGGCCGGTGTTACGCCCTGGCTGCGTAAGGCTGCGCGGATCTCAGCGAGTGCATCTAACCACCATGGTTGGATTTTCGCGATTTCGACCGTCTTAGTAATTGCTGCGACCTGGAGCGCTGGGACGGACCGATATTCGATCGCGATCGCCGCCGGTCTGTCTTCGAGCACCGCGCGCAGCGAAGCGACGATCCCCTGCGTGCGCTCAAGCTCGAACTCCATCTGCTTGAGGTGAGTGACGACGAGGCTGTTTCGCTCGGCAACGCTTCGTGCTGCGAGAATCGCCTTGATTTGCTCGACCGCCATTCCGAGGTTGCGAAACCGTCGAATGACTTGCGCCGTCGCGACTTGAGATAACTCGTACGACCGGTAGCCAGTCTCGCGGTCGACATCAGCCGGTGCAAGCAGGCCAACGTCGTGATAGTAGCGCAGCGCCTTGATGCTGAGGAACGTCATCCGCGAGAAGTCCCCGATCGACAGTTTGACCGGCATTCCCCAATTGTGAGGCCTCCCCTGAGGGTAGAGTCAAGGGGACCTCGCTTATTTCATGACTGGCGGTGTTGACGCGATCCCTCGAGGGTCTTTGATGCCCGTTATCGTGGAGAATGGCGACATCTTTCCCTTCTCATACCCGACCACGTTGAGAGTTTGATTCTTTTGGAAGTAGTAGTCTGAAGCAGTAAATCCGCCATAGGTCGGGCCCGCCTTCTCGATGCCGTTCGTAATGAAAGCCCACGGACTTGGTGCTTCCGTGGTTGTAGACACTGACGGCGGAGCCGGCAAAGTTGCGCTTCAACTCTTCCGTCGTCCCCTTTACACAGCGCGAGCCGTTCGTCCGCATGCAGTACGGCATACGCGATAATAGCGGTACACTGATCGCAGGAATCACGACGGTACTCTATTGCTGGTGCATCCTATACACCGACACGTTATGGGTGGACGAGCGGCATCGGCATCGCGGGCTCGGCACGACGCTCGTCCGCTGCCTTGAGAAGGAGGCCCAAAACCACGGCGCTACGTTGTGTCATTTGGACACGTTCGATTTTCAGGGCAAGAGTTTCTATGAAAAGTTCGGTTACGAAGTATTTGGCATTTTGGACGAGTGCCCACCCGGGCATCGGCGCTATTTTTTGAAGAAGCTGCTCATCGGCCGCTCGCCTTTGTGAAGCTACGCTGCGCCAGCCACGTTAGCATAATTTGCGGGTACCCCGGCACGTACCGGGCCGGCGGTATAGGATCGCCATTGTAACCTGTCTTCGAGAGGATGAGTTGATGGCCGGCGTGCGGGTAGATTCGCATCGTGAAGTCACGCATTCCCAACTTCGCAAAATATTGCCTTAGTAAGGCGGATGAATCGCCAACGTCCACGTTGTGGTCGAGCTCACCGTAGACGGCGAGTGTCGGCGTGACGACACGTTGCAGCGTCGCCGCCGGATCGTACGTGATAAAGTTCAGCAGCCCTGCCCTCATGGCTGCCGACGGCGGCAGCGGTATGTCCAGCAACAACGAGTATTCAAACCACGATTGCTTTTTTGCGTTCGCGTACGCGAGCTGAACGTCGCTCCATGGCCCCCTGCCGGCGAGTGCCGCTTCGAACGCGTGCCAAGCAGCGAGTGCCTGTTGCGTCTTCTCAGCAACCATGCCATGGCGCTGCATCTCTTGGACCACCTCGAAGTCAATATTGCTTAGCAGCGACTCCGCCGGGGCGCTCTTCAAAATCATGAAGGCGAGAGGTCGCCGCACTGTCACGATCGGAGCCGTCCAGCCGCCATTACTGAATCCCCAAATACCGATTCGGCGCGAATCGACGAGACGGTCGGAGCGAAATGCGTCGTAGATGGCAACCACGTCGGGCGCGCGCTGTGCCGGGCCATTTAATTGCCAACTGCCGGATGATTCTCCGGTTCCACGTTGGTCGTAGCTGATGACGTTAACGCCATTAGAGACAAAGTATGGGATAATAAATCCCATCTGACGGGTTTCCGGGTCATTGCCGTGAACTAGAATGACCGTTGCACGAGGTACTTCGTCGCTGTAATAAAGAGAGACGCCTAGGCGGCCTTCAGGCGCGTTAACGATGCGGCGCTCCTCACGCACGCTGAGGCGCCGGAACAGGTTTCCGCTCTGAGTTAGCGGACCTACGCGCTGCGTGCGTGGATCGAAGAACTCGTTTTGCGGCGGATCGGGAAGCTCGTGTTCAACTCCTATGTAAAGATCGTGCCCGGCGCGCTCATACACCCCTGGGGCAACTGTGGAGGCGCGCGCTAGAGCGCTGGTCGCGAGAAAGCAGCAGACGAGTACCAACGTGGGCTTCATGCCGAAACTACGGCGATGGTTAGTGCGATGTTTCACCAAGAAAGCTTTGAAGCTGATGCGTGAGATTAGGCGATCGTCAGTGGCGATCTGCCTCCAGCAAGCGTGCGCTTCATACGGACATTCGTTCGGTCAAGAATGGGACCTGGAGCTATACGTTGGCGTTTTTGCTACAAATGCGTTGTTTCGAATGGAACTCAATGCACCGCTACAGCGCTGAGAACACCTGCTCGCCGGTGATTTGATTTAACGTGTAACCTTTGCTGGTCTTTTGGGTTCGCCTCGAGTGGAAAGAACAAACCTCAAATGAAAGTTGAGCATTTATGATGGACCTAACTAAGACCGCGCCGCGCAGCGTCAAAGAAACGATGCTTGGCATCGTGCAACTCGCTCGAGCGACCGACAAGGCAAAGGCCGCAGTGCACGGGCGCCTCGGTGAGTACAAGTACGACTGCCCCATGGACCAGGGCCTCTTCGAGTACCTTGGCATGGATGCGAATGAATTCCTCAACGTCGTAAAGACCGCGCGAGACGATTCCGGGATCGAAGCTTACGCTAAGACATTCGTTGCCAGGAAAGATCCTCGAAATATTGAGGCCTTCAACAAGAAGTGGCTCTCCGCAGTGCCGACCGGGGAATCGTTAAAGCATTTCGAGGAAGTGCGCACCGAGATCGCTCCCGATCGGTCTGACGTCGTGTCTTGGGCAGATCTGCTCGACCTAGACGAAGGCCGCGAAGTCCCGCGCCACGAGCCCATTTACTCCTAGCAAAACATATACCTCGCAGCAAGGCCGAGGAGGAGCGCGATTTGAATCACGCTCCTTTTCTTCATATCCTCGCTAGGCTTGAGATGCGGCGCAGACCGCGTCTAAGACTGTCGCTTCTCAGTAAGCCACGCCGCCATTCCGCCGCTGAGATTCACTGCCCGCGTGTAACCAAGGGCGTTAAGCCTGTTTGTAATATATCCGCTGCGAGCGCCGACATGGCAAATCACGACAATATCGCGATCGGTTGGAAGTTCGCTCAGCCGCTGCTCGACCTCATCCATCGGAATATTGACGGAGCCCACGATCAAACCGTCCGCAATTTCCTCCGGCTCGCGCACGTCGAGCAAGAACGGCACAGCCGCATCGTTAAGACGCCGCTCGAGCTCGCCCGACGATATCGATCTCAACACACGAAATACTCTGCCTGCACGTTGAACTTATGCCACCGCAATCCCGTCTGGTCCTCGCGAATCCCGTCCAATCCTAACAAATCCGTCAGAGGGCCGTACCTCGCATTCTCGCCGACACAAGAGTGCCCGCATCTTGGAGCAGGAACATCGTCGCTTTCGAGATGACACGTGTACAATGCCGCTCGCGCTGGCATTACTAGCATTTTTCCTTTCGGTTTGGATCGTGATTCCAGGCCCGATCGTTCCACTGTTCGTTCTGACCGTCGCCGGCACCGAACTCTGGCCGGTCTTGATGGTTCTGAGCGCTATCGCCCTTTTCATCGCGCTGCGCTCACACAGTTCCATGCGACTTGCGGCCGTCATTACCGCGCTCGTGGCGCTGTTGTGTACGCTGGTGCCGCCTATTGCTTATGCGGTCCGGGGTCCCCACGTCCCGTTGTCGGTTTTATTGATGCCGCTTTCCGAACGCGCCAACACGATCGCCGTTCGCCCAGGCGCCCCTCTCGTTCTCGTGATTTACGGCGGCGCGTGGGAGCACGGTTCGCCAAGAAACGACGCGAAATTTAATGCGATCATCGCTTCTTGGGGCTATCGGGTCATTGCGCTGAACTATCCGCACGCGCCTGGCTCGCGCTGGCCCATGCAACGCGACGCCATCCTCCGCCGGATCGATTCACTGCCGTCCGGGCGCATCGCCGTGCTAGGACACTCGTCCGGCGCACAGCTGGCAATCATCGCGGCAGCCCTGCGGCCGCACCGCATCAACGCCGTGATAACCTACGAAAGCCCCGTGGATCTTCGACTCGCTTATGAGTATCCACCCCAACCCGACTTGATCAACGTGCGTCACGTCCTGCTCGACCTCTGCGGCGGAGCTCCGGAGCAGCAGCCCGCATGTTATCGGAGCGGATCACCGCGGTACGTGGTACATCCCGGTATGCCGCCAATTCTCATGATAGCGGCAGGACGCGATCACGTCGTCCCGCTTGATTTCGAACATCTCCTGCGCGACGAACTTTGGCGCTATGGCGTCAGCGTTACCTACATCGAGCTGCCTTGGGCCGATCACGCCTTCGAGGACGTCGCTACCGGCTTTCACGACCGTATCGCGCTCTGGTACGTTCGCCAATTCCTGGATCTTCGCTTGAATGTGTAGTACTGCCCGCGGCGTAGACCGTCACCGTGTTGCCGGCGCCGATACGTTCCGAATAAACACCGCAGCCAGCGCTGAGAGTCCGGATAATAAGCCGGCAACGACGCCGAGGATCTTGAGGGTTTGGTCCCAGGAAAATGGATCGTCGAAACGGACAAATTGGAGGTCGCGGTAGGCGACCGGGTCAGATCCGTTATCAGCTCGATAAGGGCGAAACGCAAGGAGCACCTGCACCGCCTTGTTTCCGACGCTCTTGCAATCGTCCGCGCTCCATTGCCAGACGAACGCCGGAAGCAACTCCTTCGTCGACTTTGAACTTGCCATCGCCGGCGTTACCGTGCAGTCGCCGACCGATAGCGTCGGAGTAAGGACTCCGTCGTATTCGTTTCCCAGGCCGGCCGTGCTGCGCGACGAGCTCGGTTCAAGCCGTAGCGTGACGCTTAGAGAGTCCCCACGACGAACCACGGAGGACGCAGGGATCAACCTCGCCACGACCGACCGCCCCTGCACGAGAAAGTCGAATCCACTCGAGGCCGCGACTTCCGCATTCCTTCGAGCCTGATCGTTCGATGTAGCCTGCTGCTGTTCGCGTTGGTCTGTAAAGCGGAGACCGACAAGAAACAGCGTTACGGCAATGACGAACAGTGGTAAGGCAACGCTGAGTAGCAACCGTCGAGTCATTCCTGTGCTCCGATCCGCCATCACACCTTTTTCGCAGCTTCAGGCCTAGGTTGGGGGTTCCTCCGCGAATGGAGGGCGCACAGGACTCCAGCGGTTCCGGCCGTTGCGCGTTAGGCTCCGGCCTATGCGAGGATAAGCGTGTCCATGAACGCGTCCGATATCTTTCAGAGACTCTTTGGTCTCGGCGGCGTGCCATTCGGCAACGAGTTCACCTACGTCACCGATGAGGTCGCGTACGCTACAATCGAAGCCGCATGGAACGCCGGAGTGCGCTATTACGACACTTCGCCATGGTATGGACTGGGGCTCGCGGAGCGGCGCCTGGGGAACTTTCTGCACGAACAAACGCGCGCTGAGTACGTCCTGTCCTCGAAGGTCGGTAAACTACTTACGGCGTCGCGCGACAACAATGCGAAAGAGTATTTCCCGTTCACCCCCTCGCCGAACAATCTCCGTTACGATTATAGCTCCGACGGCGTCAAGCGCTCGATCGAAGACAGCCTGCAGAGGTTAGGTGTGGACGCCCTCGACGTCGTCTTCGTCACGATCTCTCACCGGATAATCCGTGGCTGCCGGGGCCGTGGGAAGAACAATTTGAGATCGCGCGCAATGGCGCGTTTCCAGCCCTGAGTAGGATGCGCGACGAAGGCGTGATCAAAGCCTGGGGCCTTGGCGTCAACTCACCTGAACCCATTCTCAAGCTGATGGATGTCGCCGACGCGAACGTGTGCCTCCTGGCGCGTCAGTATTCGTTGATCGATCATGAAAATGCGCTGCACCAGGTCTTTCCAAAGGCTCGCGAGCGCGGACTGAGCTTTGTCTTCGGCTCTTCGCTCAACGCCGGTTTCATCAGCGGCAGCGCGCGCTTCAATTACGGCAAGGAGAACTACAAGATTCCAGCTGAGGCCATCGCGAAGCGCGCTGCGCTGCGTGCGGTAGCGGCGCGACACGGCGTCGACCTTCGCACGGCCGCACTGCAGTTTTCGATTGCGCCGGACGTCGCGGCCGCATTGGTCGTCGGCTGCTCGAATCCGCTGCAAGTGCTCGCGGACTACACGTCGCTCAAAACGACGATTCCGCACGCGTTCTGGTCGGACCTTAGATCGGAACGCTTGATCGAAAGTGACGCCGCCGTACCGTCTGAAAGTTGAAGCAACCGCTTTGGCAGCGCGATTCGCCGGACGCCGGTCAATCGAAGTGCGTTATAGCCCGAAGGCGTACATGTTTCCGTCTCCGGAGCCGACGTAGACCACTCCGTTGACCACCGTCGGCGACGCGAAGACTTGGTTGCCGGTGTGGTACGACCACAGCTTCGCCCCGGTTGCGGCGTTAAGCGCGTCCACGTTGCCGTCCTCAGAGCCGACGTAAACCACACGGTTTGCTACCGCGGGCGACGACAACACGAGGTTGCCAGTCGTGTAGGACCATTGCTTGGCCCCGGTAGCGGCGTTGAGAGCGTACACGTTGTCGTCGATGGAACCGACGTAGACCACGCCGTTGGAGACGGCCGGTGACGAGTTCACGAGATCGCCGGCAGTGAAGGACCACATCTTGGCACCCGTAGCGGCGTTGAGGGCGTAAACCTTGCTGTCCTCGGCGCCGACGTAAACCACTCCGTTTACTACCGCCGGCGACGAATACACTTCGTTGCCCGCCGTGTAAGACCACAGCTTGGCCCCGGTGGCGGCGTTGAGAGCGTACACGTTGCCGTCCTCGGAGCCGACGTAAACCATCCCGTTCGCAACCGCCGGCGACGAATCAACGACGAGGCGGGTCGCGAAGGACCACAGCTTGGCCCCGGTGGCGGCTTTGAGCGCGTACACCTTGCCGTCCTCGGAGCCGACGTAGACCACCCCTTTGACGACCGCCGGCGACGACGTGACGTCGAAGCCCGTCGTAAACGACCACAGCTTGGTCCCCGTAGCCGCGTTGAGCGCGTACACGTTTTGGTCGTTGGAGCCGACGTAGACCAACCCTTTGGCGACCGCCGGCGTCGAGAACACTTCGCCGCCGGTGAGGAAGGACCACAGCTTGGCCCCGGTGCCGGCGTTGAGCGCGTACACGTTGCCGTCGTAGGAGCCGACGAAGACCATCCCGTTGACCACCGCCGCTGACGAGCCGCCGCAGATCGACCCTGAGCAGCCGGTAAAGTGCGACCACAGTTTGTGTAGCCGGTGCGCGTTGCGTGGCGACAGCATCCGCTCGTGGGGATTAAACCTGCCGCCGGCAGGAATAAAACCGAACTCGGACCAGTTCACCGAGCTCGTTCCGATTGCGTGCACGTTCGCAGTCGCCTGCGTGGGCGGCGCTGGATTTGCAGTGAAGCTGCTACCGTTCGACGAGCACCCTGCCGCGCCGACGCCGAGCACCAGCGAGATCGAGACCAGAAATCGAGTTCTCATGATAGCCTCTCCGAGGTCAGCTAATTACAAGGTACGCCGGCCCGGTAAGGAAAGTCTGAATCACGATAGTCTTGCGCAAGATTGATCGTTGCGGCGTTACGGCAGTGCTGACCGAATTTAACGCCAGGCTCAGGGGAGCAAAATTATCGGCGGTGTAACGATTTCGTATCCGGCAACGAATTCATTAGTTGACAAGAAACCGGCGGCCTGTGAGGCCCGCAAGCAGCCTCCACTTGCGAGGGGGACCCTAATGCATGGTTGCTGAGCGCAAAGCGTCCGCGTACGCTTCCTCTATATGCGCTGTTGCAGCTTCAAGGGAGGGAGCATGAGAATTCAAAGATTTGCAGGCTGGGCCCTGACCGCGACCCTGGCGTTTTCCGCAACGCCCGCAATCTCTTCGGCGTCGCCCTCGAGCGATGCCATTAATACCGTCAAGCTTGCCATAGACGCGATGAACAAAAACAACATGAGCGGGTTTGTGGCGCTGTGCGCTTCCCCGGCCTTCATGATCGACACTTTCGATCCGTACATTTCGTCGGGTTGCGCCGATTGGTGGAACGCGCGAGATGCCTACGACAAGACGGCTCAAATCACCGACGCAAACGGCGGCATCGGCATGCCGTGGCACGTGTTCGTGACCGGGAGTAACGCGTACATCAGTACTCCATTCGACTACCACTACAATCAAAAAGGTGCGACGGTAAGGGAGCAGGGTTCAGCCCTTGTCGTGACGCTCAAGAAGACGGCGAATGGCTGGCGCATAACGTCCTGGGCGCACGTGAAGCACCTCCCCGCCTAGACCGCATCGCGCTGCAGGCGTAAGCGCGACTCAACTCTCGAGCTTGCGCCTGCGTAGCGTTTCCCTCGGCGTGGTGCCTTAGGTGTCAACCAAACGATAGCCCTGCAATTTGGTTCGCGTTATTGTACGAAACGCCAATCTTCAGGGAAACGCCCGGTCCGAAATGAATTACATAGTCGAACCAATGCTGGCCGGAGGCCGTGCGTTTGCCCCGAAAAATGACCGCCGTTGGAGTTCCATATGGGGCAAACTCCGACGCAAGACTTGAGGCAAATCGCGTTCTAAATTTGTCAGCGAGGCGCGGCGCGAGCGAGGCATAGTCCTCGTGGCCCGATTGCATCTGCTCAAAAAAGGTCGTCACACGCGCGGTGACGCGCGGATCCTCGCCCGGGCTCGGTCGTAATGCGGCCGCGGCAATCTCCGGAAAGAGGCTTTCGAAAACGACGTTCGTCAGAATCTCTCCGGCCTCGGGATGACCGTTGTCATCGCCGTCGTTCGTGAGCGCGATGACCTGCACGTGTTGCTCGGGGAAGTACTCATCGGCCGCGGTAAAGCCCGGATCCCCGCCCGTATGACCGATCCTTGGCTGCCCGTCGACTGAATCGACGAACAACCCGAAGCCGTAGCCGGTATCCCCGCCGCTCGGCGTAATCGGCGGCGTCGTCATCAACGCGTAACTCGCCGGCGACACTACTCGCCCTGCGCGTAATGCGCCGTTCCACTTCTCCAAATCCTCGACCGTCGAAACGAGGTCGCCGGCAGATGACGCAAACGATTGCCCGATCGTGCCGAGTGCGGGCTGAAAATCTCCATTCACTCGTTTATACCCGATCGCCATTTGGGGAACGTGCGGCTCGTCGGAAATAATAAACGTCGCAGACATTCCGAGTGGATCGAGCAAGTGTCGCTGAATGTAGTCCTTATAGCGCTCGCCTGAAACGGTCTCGATGATCTGCCCGAGAACGAGATAGTTCGTATTGCTGTACTGCCACCGGCTTCCCGGAGCGAACGCAAGCGGTTTGCCGACAATTCGTTGCATGATCTGCCCGAACGTGGCCGGTTTCTTTGCTACGTCATCGATATCCGGACCGTCAAGATACTCGGGTAGCCCGCTGGTCTGAGTGAGCAGCTGACGCAACGTTATTTCGTTCGCATGAGGGACGCCCGCAACGTACGTACCCACTTTAGCGTCGAGATCGAGCTTTCCGGATTGGCTTAATTGTACGATTGCGGCAGCCGTAAACTGCTTCGTAATCGAGCCGATCTCGTAATGCGTGTCGACGCTTGCGGGAACGTGCTTCCCTAAGTCTCTAAAACCAAACGCTCGCGCGTAGATCACCTGGCCTCCGGCGATGACGGCGACCGTCGCGCCTGGAATATTGTAGCGGCGAAGCGCCGCTCGGATGTCGCCATCCAAATGCGCGGTGGCAGCATCCACAGAAGGGGGCGACGGAGCCGCACCGACCGGCGCGCAGAATATCAGAACGCTGAGCGACAACGCCACCCCGAGCGGAATAAACCGGTACACGAGCGCTCCCGGCCAGGCTGTCGGCTAAACTGCGCGCACCGTGCGTCGCGGAACCTGTCGCTTTTCATCGAGATCGAGCAGGTCTGGCCAGGTCATTACATCGGTTCGCTCCGGCGCTATCTGCCCGCGCAAGTTGAGAAAAGCGTCGCGCGACGCGCCTTCGGGCTCATGCAATAGCCATTCGTGGTTCCACTGTTCGATCTCTTCGGGCGATTTCGCCGCGACGAACGGCCGAGTAAACGTTTCGATCTCCGTGTCATTATTTGCGTTGCGTATGACGTCCAGAAGCCGTTCATGATCCATGCCGAGAAAAGCGAACACGGCCTGATCCATCGGACAGTTATAGTGGTACTCACCGACGTTGCCATGAGCTGTCGCCTTGCCCTTGTCGATCGCACGACCGAGCTGCACGACGCCTTGCCACTGCTGACGAACGCTG
This sequence comes from Vulcanimicrobiota bacterium, assembly GCA_963748875.1. Taxonomy (GTDB): domain Bacteria; phylum Vulcanimicrobiota; class Vulcanimicrobiia; order Vulcanimicrobiales; family Vulcanimicrobiaceae; genus Cybelea. The sequence continues at coordinate 1,246,494 of CAVVKC010000001.1, read as the reverse complement.
CGCGGATACTCTTTGGTCAAATCCATTTCAAGCCTCCTCGAGTTGGTGTGCTGCCCAAGACACGCGTCCCATCGTGCCGGTTGCGGCCATGTCGGCCGCGAGTCCCAGCGCATCAGAAGCCCCATATTGTAGGTCGCATTGCTCTGGAACCTGAGCGGCGCCTGAGCTACGTTTGTCGGATGGCGAACGTCCCTAAACGTGCGTATCTCTTTTCATTTTTGTCACTCGCGCTGCTGTCGCTGGTCATCGCATGCAGCAGGCACGCAAACTCGCTGCTTCCAAGTCCGGGCGCTCGCCAACGGCACTTTCGCCCGAAGGATTTGTCGCAGAACTACGCAGCGGTGATCCTCGGGGACAAACCCACGGACACCGAATACGCGTTCAGCGCCGCATCGGGCACCCTGCTGTGGACCGCCCCGCTTTCGAGCTGGGGCAACGTCGGCACCGTCATCGCAAACGGGATGGTGTATGTGAGCGCCGCCGACGGGACCGTCACCGCTTGGGCGCCGTCGCAGCAAGCGCAAATCCTGCGCAGGCACGTTCGCAAGAATCGACATTCGTTCGTTCCGAGGCACCATTCCTGGCCGAGAGATTCATGGTCACCTTGGGACAACTCTTCGCACTACAGGACCAACTCAAGTCCGCGAGTTGCGCCGGCGTCGCGCGCCGAACGTCAGAATTAGGCTACTGGTCCTCGGTTGCACGCTAGAGCGCGTGATGCTTGGTTAGTGCTAGAATGCGGTATACGTTCTCTTGTGCCTGATCGAAAGCGATCGCGGCGGGAGTGATTGCGGGCACGCTCTGCTACTTGGATCGACGGAGGGCGCCCCATGCTTTATTTACGCAAGCTCACGACTATATGGCTTAGCATCGCGGTGCTGGCCGCGTGCGCCAGCAACAACGTGCTTTTGCCGTCGACGGCGCGAGCCGCGCACGGCTCGCAAGCGTTCCCTTTTATCGGCCAAACAGGCCAAACGTTCACGGTACCGGCGGGCGTCACTCGGGTAACGATTACCGCTTCCGGTGCTCGCGGCGCCGGCGAAGTGCCGCCCAGCGGACGCCGGGGCGGTTTGGGAGCGGCCATAAAAGCGACGGTTCCCGTTTCGCCGGGGCAGACGTTGCTGGTCACGGTCGGTTCGCAGGGCAACGGTGCCCGCGGAGGCTTCAACGGCGGCGGGAACGCCGGCGGCTTTGCCTTCGGCGGGGGCGGAAGCTCTGACGTACGCACGGGAAATGGCGCGAAGACGGATCGCATCATCGTCGCCGGCGGCGGAGGCGGGAGCGGCGAGCTTGGCGCTGGGCGCGCATCCGGCAGCACCTGTCCCGGCGGCGCAGGTGGGAAAGGCGGCGGCATAATCGGTGGCCACGGTGGGCCCGGTAGAGACTGTCGCGCGCCTGCGGGCGGCGGTGCAGGCGGGTCCCAAAAATCCGGCGGACCCGGCGGCACCGGCGGACGTGCCTTAGGTGGTAGCGGGCGTTGCGCGGGCCCCCCCGGAAGCGCCGGAACGCTCCTCAACGGCGGCGCGGGCGGCGGCGTTTGCGGCGGCCGCGGCGGCGGCGGCGGCGGCGGCTACTACGGTGGCGGGGGCGGCGGTACCGGTGGTTGTTGCGCTCTCCGAAATGGCTTCGGCTCCGGCGGTGGCGGCGGCGGCGGCTCCTCTTTTGTCGAGAAGTCGGCTACCGACGTTCAGTTTACGCGGGGAGGCGGCCCGGCTGGCAACGGCAAGATCGTTATTTCCTGGTAAGCGATCGATCGAGCGTTTTCACGTTACGTTGTGCGGCGGTCCTACGTATGGGAACTCGGCGAGAAGATCGGTATGGGGCGCGAGCCCATCTCCCGTTACCTTCCCGTTCGTTAGCACCGTAAGGAAATGAGCGACGGCGTCGTCGGTGAGCGCCCGACCGTTGCTCGGGTACGATGCTTGGCGCCCCGGCTGGTAAGGCAACACGTCAGGCAGCAGGGTCGCCGCGGCATGCGTCGCTCCGTCCGGCGTGTAGCCACCCGCGTGCTGCAGCGAATGCGCGAAGACGGCGATGAACCGTGCGTCGTTCGCCGGCTCTCCCGTGATGTAAGCACTTTTCTCGTCGCCGGCAAGGAACGGCTCCTGCGAGGCCCGAGCGTTTCGGTCCGCCTGAACCCATTTCCCGGATGCACCATCCACAGTTCGGCCCCACAACTTAAGATTCGCAGAACCCAGCTGAGCATTGGGCACTTCCAGCACGATGGAAGCGACGTTTTTGTCGGCGAAGAAATCGTGGCCGGTAAATTTCAAACCGTTGAGAGCGCCCTGTGCATCGAAGAAAAACGGATCGCTGCGCCAACCCGCAAAGAAGCGATAGTCGCCCGCGTTCGTCACCCTTGGCTCGCGCCCCGTCGAAACCGGCGCCCCTTCGACAATAACCACGCCGTCGTCACCCGTTCGCTCAGAGCGCGTGCCGTCAATGCGACGGACGGTTGAGGTCAGCGCCCCTCCCTGTGCGCCCGCAAAACGCACGCTATATGCGACATTCACAACGTTATCACCATCCGTGTCAATCATGACCTCATACAATGCGGTATTCGCGAACGGATCCGTAGTAGTGGGGCCCTGTGGGTTCACGCCGAAGGATGGGTGAGAGTTCATAATCAGGATGGTTTTGCCGCCGTCCCCAGGTTTCGGGAACGCAAACAGATCGGTGCAGTTCAAGCGGGCGTCTCCATTAGGAAACGCGAAATTAGGACCCGAGTAATGATGAGACATAAATCATCTTCTCCTTCGTTATACGGTACTGCGGCTTGCGTGATTTCCGGCCTGAATCGCTTCCTTTTCGCACGCGTACGCGCCGCGTTTCGTGCGCCCGTAGCAACGATCGCCCTTGTGATAGTAAACGCCGCTCGCAACGTCGAGCCATACAACGGCACTACCGCAATGCCACGTAGGCTCGCGCCACCCGGACGCTTCCAGATTCGTTTCAATCCGTGTGCGTCTCGTTAGATCTCCGGCTCTAGCCAGCAGAGGCCAACTAATGGGAATGGCGCTGGCGGCTGCCGCGATGAAGAAGCTTCTTTTCATTTGCCAAGCCTATCACGATGCGCGTCCATCGTCTGGCAACTAACAGTGTGCAGATGCGGACTCACAGGCTTGAGGCGGCGCTCGCGATGAACGCCGCGACCTGTTGCGGTCGCGAGAGCATCATCGCGTGACTGGAGTCGAGCTCAAGCGTCCGTGCCTTGATTTTCCTGGCGAGGGTCCGCTCGAGGTTCGGATCGATCATGCGATCGCGTTTTGCAACGATATACCATGAAGGTCTTGTCTTCCATGCCGCGTTCGTGACCTTGGTGCTAAAACAGGCAGCCGCGATCGGGCCTTGAGTTACCGCCATTACGGCGGTCTCGCTAGACGGTAAGTCCTGCGCGAAATCCGTGGCGATTGCGGACGGCGGCAGCGCCAGGAAGCCGGCGGCGTCGGCTTTTAATCGAGCAATGCCGGGGGGTGTAGGGTATCCTTGTGCCATCTCACTAAACGACTGTCCGGCATTCGGTGCGGCTGCGGCGACGAAGACCAGTCCCGCTACTTTTCGATCCATCCCTATTTGAGTAATCACGGCACCCGCCCAGGAATGACCGACGAGCAAGACGCGCCCATCTTGATTGTCGATGGCACGCTTGGTGGCGGCAACGTCATCCTTGAGCGACGTCAATGGATTCTGGACCGCCGTAACGGTAAATCCCCTCGTCTGTAACAACGGAATGACCTTCGACCAGCTAGACCCGTCGGCAAACGCGCCGTGAACGAGTACGATGTTCCTGACACCACTCGGGTGGCCGGTGCCTTGACCAGAGCCTTTTGCATTGAGCGCCGCTGCAGCAAGCACGGCAATCATCGCGAGCGTAATCAATTTGAATGTTTGTCGCATTAGCTAGTGACCCACGCTTTGGCCGCCGTCGACGTGCAGAATTTCCCCGGTCACGAGTTCCGCAGACTCGAGGAAGAGCACGGCTTCGACGATATCGCTAACCTCAGCCATCCGGCCGAGAGGATGAAATTTCGCAAGCGCTTCGTGGGTCTCGGCCGGGTGCATCGGTGTCTTGACGTGTCCCGGCGCGACCGCGTTCACGCGAACGCCACGCGAAGCATATTCGTTCGCGAGAGCTCTTGTCGCATAGGTAAGGCCGCCTTTCGTCAGCGAGGCGAGGAAGGCCGGAATCTGCGAGTTTGGATGATCGACCAAGCTGGCGGTAATGTTGACGACGTGCCCCGACCTTTGACGCGCCATTTGAACCAGTGCCGCCTGCGTAACCCGAAAGAAGCCGCCGAGGTTGGTGCCAATCGCGTTTGCGAAATCGACCTCGGTGTAGTCCGTAAAAGGCTTACCGATGAATATGCCGGCGTTGTTGACGAGGCAGTCTACTCTGCCAAACCGCTTGACGGCTTCACCGACAACTCGTTCTCCAACATCGGGACTCGAAATATCGCCGGCGACGGTCACGATGGCTGGATCGTTCAACGGTTTAATCGATCGCGAGGTGGCAACAACACTATAGTTCCGGTCTCTAAACCCCCGCACTAGGCCGGCGCCAATACCTTGCGAGGCACCGGTTACGATCACAACTTTGTCAGCCACTAAACGGTCTGAACGGCCCGGGAGACGAAGCTTGCTGCCTCCAAGATCACGCTGGTCACGGCCTGTGGCTGCGAGACCATGATTGCGTGTGAGCCCCGCAGCTCGGTGACCTTCGCGCGAGCCCGTTCGGCCATCGAGCGAACGATGTCGGTACCGGCACCCACATCTTCGGTGGCGATTATTGCCCAGGATGGCAGCGTTTTCCAGGCGACCGGGCCGGAAGTATCGGCAAACGCATTTCCAGCAATGGGCCGCTGCTCGGCGGCCATTAGCCTAGCGCGGTCTTCAGGCACATCGGCAGCAAACGCCATCCGGAAGTGAGCTGGATCGATTGTGTACTCGGGTGCCGTCTGTCCATCCGAGCCGGTTGGATACTGACGTTCGATAAGCACCGGATTGAGCATGCTGTCTTTCGAGTGCACGTCGGCGAGGCGCTCGCCTTCCTCGGGAATCAGCGCTGCGACGTACACCAGGCCGACGACGTTTGATGCTTTGGCGGCGGCATTACTCGTCACCGCCCCGCCATATGAATGGGCGACGAGTAGAACGGGACCGTCGATCTGATTGACGAAGCTTGCAATATAGGCGGAATCGGAGCTCACGCCGCGTAGCGGATTGGGCGGAGCGACGACATGATAGTCTTGCTCGTGCAGACGTTCGATAACGCCGTTCCAACTGGAAGCGTCGGCGAAAGCACCGTGCACGATTACGATGGTCGGCTTTTCGTTCATTGAGGCATCTCCTAAATCGGACGAGTTTTAGCGAGCCTAGCACGACCCGCATCCGGTGTCTGGCCACTAATAGTGTGCAGACGCGAACCGTCGGTGCGAGATCGCGTGTCTGCGCACTTTTAAGTTGCTGAAACGCGTATCGCCGAATGCTATGATGCGGGCATGGCAAGCTCAAACGATGCGGACAAGGGGCTGATGTCACTGGGGCTCGAGCTTCCTCCGCCGGTGACACCCTTTGGCGAGTACGTCGAAGCCGTACAAGTAGGAAATCTACTCTTTTTAACCGGTGCATTGCCCGTCCTCGGTCGCGATGTAAAATACCGCGGACGCATCGGCGCCGAGTTCGACTCGACGCAGGGCCGGGCGGCGACGCGCCTCGCCGCGCTGAACGCCCTGGTAACTGCTAAGGAGCATCTCGGGTCGCTCAATCGCGTTAAACGCGTCGTGCGGCTCGGCATTATGCTCGCGACCTCCGGAGATCACGTCGAACAGCCGAAAGTCGCTGACGCAGCTTCCGAGTTGTTCCGCGATGTGTTCGGGAGCGCCAAGAATCCGGTCCGACTAGTATACGGCGTCGCAAGCCTTCCCTTTAACGCACCGGTCGAACTCGAAGCGATCTTCGAAGTGACTTAGCGACTTCAGATTAGATTGCCCGCAGCTGCGCGAGCTCGGGAATTCCCAACACGAAAAGGTCCATTCGCTCTTCGGGTGTGAACTGAAGCGCCCTAGCGATACGGTCCAACAGTTTTGCCGATGCGCGGGGCGCCTCGCCACTCTCGAGACGACGATACCAATTACGACTTATGCCGATGGCTTCGGCGATTTCTTCCTGAGTTACACGGCGTCCACGCCGGACGGGCAGACGTTCCCACGGTCCAAGCATCATGCTGTCGGGCGGGATGCCCCGCCGACGCGTTTTTAGAAACGACGCAAACTCGGACTGAGAACCGACGGCTTGCGGGGGCATATCCATAGGGGCATGGTAGGAGCCGGCAGCATACCCCAGCATCAGTCACATTACTGCATCTGACGCGCTCCCTCGCTTGCCAGCGCATCGCGGAGCTGAAACCGCGACGTGATATCGAGCTTTGGATAGATTCGATATAGGTGCGAGCTGACGGTTCGATGCGACAAGTACAGCTTTTGGCCGATTTCGCGGTTTGTTAACCCTTCCGCGGCCATTAGCGCGATCTGTAACTCTTGTGGCGTCAGTTCTTCTTGGCGCGCGGGGGCTCGCCGCTCAATCGAGGCGCCGGCTGCGCGGAGCTCTCGACGAGCTCGTTCGCTCCACGGTAAGGCGCCCAGCGCATCAAAAGCTTCCATCGCAGCCTGCAAGAACGGACGCGCCTCTTTCACACGCCGGGCCCGGCGAAGCCACCCGCCGAAAGCCAATCGCAGCCGCGCCATCGTAAAAGACGAGTGTCCGGCTGCAGCCGCGAGCGCCGATTCAAAAAGCTGGGGCGCTTCCGTAACGTCCGCGAGAATGGCGCGCGCGTAGAGCATGGCCAGTTGAAACTGCGGCGATGGCGTGCGACGTGCAAGTGCCTCCATTTCTGCGAGCAACGCCAGGGCGTCGTCGCGGTGTCCGCTTTGCACCGCTGCTTCGGCGAGATCGCCGATCGAGTAACAGTGGCGCATGGGATGGTAGGCGCTATCCAGCGGGTCGAACATCCGGCGAAGGTGACGGTACGCGTCGTCGTAGCGTGCCGCCCCAAGCGCATTTATGCCCCTCGCCATTTGTACTTCGGCGAGCAGAATGCCGAGAGGCTGAGCGATTCGTTCGGCGTCGTTCGCTAACGCCTCGGCAGATTCATAGTCGCCGCGCAAAGCCGCAGACATGGCCGCGGCAGCTTGCGCAAGAGAAACGTACGTCGGTTGCTCCGTTTCTTCCGCGAGGCGCCTGCCCTCCTCAGCATCCGCGACAGCTACGTTTCGATTGCCACAAAAGATTGCGCTCCAGGCCCGGAGAACCAACATGTGCGCCAACAGAGCCAATCTGCCATCGCCCCGTAGGCCGGCGATGGCACTGCTTAGAAAGCGTTCGGCCAAATCGAAATCGCCGATTTGAATTGCCGCCAGCCCTAATAAGTGTGCGGTCCGCGCATCATCGTGAAGATTCGCCGCGAAGCGACGCAGTCGCTCGATTACGAATGCTCCACGATCGATCGGATCGGTCATGGCGACGATGAGGACGAATCGCGGATCGTCTTCCGAGGATGCTCGCACGCGCTCAACAGCTCCGACGACGTGCCGGCAGACTTCCTCGTCGGGCTCGGCCCACCAGCCCTTCGTCGCTGGACCCGAGAGCAGGTCCAACGCGACGTCAACGTCGTCATCGGTTTTGACGCTGTCTGCGATCTCTTTCAAGGCTTCCGCGCCAGAAATACTCCGCCGTGCCGCCTCGCGAAACCACGTCAACCAGATACGATCGCGCGGTGAAAGTTCCAGCGCTTCCGCCTTTTGAAGGAGGCTTACGACAAGGTCGTTCCAGCCTATTTCGAATGCCAGTTCCGATGCCGTCAATAGGGATCGTGCTCGCCTCGCTGTATCGGCGCTCAGTTCCGCGGCCCGATCGAGAGCCCGAATCGCGACACGCACGTCACCGCGCTGCAAGGCGCGCGTACCCGCCGATTCGAGAGCCTGCGCTACGCCTTCGTCGGCTCCGACGGTGGCGGCTGCTCGATGCCACACGCTGCGGTCGGGATCGTCCTTCAGTACGGTTGCAAGCGCAGTGTGCGCAGCGGCACGTTCGACAATGTTAGATGTGCCGCTCACAGCAGACCGAACGAGTGGATGTCGGAATTGCACGTTCACCGCATCATCGTAAATCAATCTCGCCATGACCGCGGGCGCTAACACCTCGAGGGATAGCTCCTCGCCGCCGAACAACTTCGCCGCGCTCAATATCTCGGCGAGGTTCGATCCTTCGTCGGTCGCAGCGATAAGCAGCACTTCTCGCGTCTTGAGCGGCAATTCCAAAATGCGAGAAGCGAAGGCGCGTTCTAGTCGGGTCGTGAGCGGCAGATGTTCCGGAAACAATCCGCTGCTCGAGGTTTCAAGTGCAATAGCCTTTGGCAGCTCCACAAGCGCTAAAGGATTGCCGGCCGATTCACGCAGTACGCGATCGCGAATTTGGCCCGAAAGATTGGGGCTGTGCGCCTGGAGTAACTCGCGCGATGCAATCTCGTCTAGACCTTCGACTCGGAGCTCTGGTACGATGTCGGCGAAAAGCGTTTCGGGAAGATCCCGGCTCGCGACAAGCAACACGATCGGCTCAGACTGCAACCGGCGCGCGATAAATGCAAGAACGCTGGTGGTCGACCGATCTAACCATTGGGCATCGTCAACAACCAACAGTAGCGCGCGCTCCGACGCGAAGTCGCTCAGAAGGTCGAGTGCGCCTAATGCAACTAGAAAAAGCTCGGCGGCAGGAACGTCTGCAAGCCCGAAGGCTGCACGAAGTGCAGCTTGTTGCGGGCCGGGTAATCGCTCGCTTCGCTCGACTATCGGTCGCAGGAGCTCGTAAAGGCCCGCGAACGGCAAATTCGTTTCCGACCCTACGCCGGTCACGGCCAGCAACGCCATTCCTCGCGAGGCCGCTCGCAACTTTGCAGCCTCTAAAATCGCCGTTTTCCCGACTCCGGCCTCGCCTCGGACGAGCAAAGCGCTGCCGCCATCGCGTACGCTATCGAGCCGTTCCTCAATGAGGCGAAGCTCGCGCTCGCGTCCGAATAGCACGGCATCCGGGCGGGATGGCCGACTCATGACAGGCGCGGGTAGCTCGGCTTCGTAACTACCTAGCTTTACTTACCGTCGCGCCCCAGGGAGAGTCGAATCCTTGCAAGGACCGCTTAGGCGCGCCGCCCGCGGGATACGCCCAGAATTTAACCGCGCTCCCATAGTCGCCCCCGTTATCCGGACCGATGACGTTGGGAGGATCGATCCAGAACTGAAGAACCTCGCGCGAGCTGCCAAGAGGGGTAGAGCCAACCTTTGTTCCGTGGTCGCCATTGATTGCGAAATGGTAGATTACCGATCCACGATTTTTGATGCCGATATCCGCTACTGCAATGTACCTTCCATCCCACTGAACGCCGCCGGGCCAGCGAATGGTTTGATCGAGCGTGATTTCGGTGAATGCATGACTACCGTGAGGAAGCTCGGCGAAGGCGAACCGGCTTCCGCGAGGCCCGAAACCGTCAAGGTACAGATTCCCGTGGTTGTCGTAACCACAGAAATAGACGACCTCAATTTTGGGATCAACATAGATCGTCGGCCTACCCCGAGCGTGGGTGAAAATCGAGATTCCCTTCTTGTCTCCACGGTTCGCGACTGCAAGGTCTCCCGTCACCCGATCGATCGAGCAAACGGTCGGGTAAGAGCCGGAGTCATCTAAGGTAGCAATCGGGCTCGTCCCACCGTGGGCGTACTCCAGGATCTCACGCGAGTTATCCACGAACACATCGCCTTTTTTGTCAACGCATAAGCCCGTAGGCATTAAGCCTGTCAGCTTTCCCTGAAGTTTCCTCTTGGGGTATGAGTATGCGTAAACGTCGCCCGTTCCCCAGTCTGAAACGTACAAGAGGTCTTGTTTTGTGGCGTCGGGAGCCATCCACGACCCTCCGTTATCGGCGTGCGTGGCGGCAGCGCGGCTCTGCGTCGTCGCGCCCGGCGCAGCGATCGGCGGTGCCGATCCGCCGCAGCCCGCAAGTATTGCCGCAGCCACGCAGCATGCTAGTACGTAGCCGCCAAGATTCAAGTTCCTCATCGGCCTAGCTCCTCGATCATGAAGGGATCAGCTTCTGGAGAGGTTCCCCGTGGCGCGACTTAATTCCATCTGCGACCCAAAACGAGATGTTCGGTCCTTCGCTTCGTGCGCGTTTACACTGAAAGCTCGTGACCCCGCAGCTCGCGACAGAATGGGCGCAACTCTTCGGGATGACTCCGCAGATAACTCAGCACGTGCCGACGTGTTTCCACGCCGCGAGCACCGTCGGTCAGCGGTTCGGAAAGCAGCGGCTCTTCCCACGCAGCGCTGGCAATGCGGACCTTCTCATAGATCGTGCGAAAGCGCTTCTTGACGGTTGTTAGGGAGGAATTCATCAGACCAGCGATCGCGACATCAGTATGTCCGTCGAGGGCGAGTTCTAAGAGGTCCTGCTCGGCGGCAGCAAAACTAAACTGTGGGCGCGAGAACGAACGAAAGAGCATTCCGAGGGCCAATCCGACAGGACCGGTCGCTACGTCTTGCCGAGTGGCCATCCATACGTAAGGCCTCTTATCCACGGGAATCCCCGCCTCGTGAAGCTGCTCGTCAGTATACTGGCCTACGCGAAACCCAAGGACTTCGCCCATCTCCTTTCCGTCGCGTTCCGGATTAAAGGTGAAGACCTCGTTGGTGAAGCTACGGAGATTCCAACCACGAAAGTCCCTCACGGCGCGCTCATTGGAGGCGAAACGAAGCCGTTCAAGGGTTTCGTCGTCGAGTGAATCTTCATGCCCGTGATGAATAACCACAAGATTAAGGCCGGTGCTTGCATTCGCTTTTGCAATTTCACTTCTTGTTAGAAATGGTTTTCGCCCCGCGTCCCATTCCTCGAGGAGGCCGTAGGCGATCTTTGGGCTCATGCAACGGTGATAGCGATCGGCGCTTTCGTCGCTCACAAAAACCGTGGCGCCAAAATGGACCACGTGCGACGGATCGCTCACGTCCGCGATCACATGAACCAATCCGCTTTGCGACGTGACGATATAAGACCACATGCGTCTCAGCGCCGTAAGGTGTGCGGCGTCGTACAAAAAGCGGTCCGTGACCAGCAGCAAACATTGGTCTAAGTCGAATTCCGCCGCATTTCTCGGTGCAAAATCCATGATCGCTCCAATTGTGCACCATTAGATACTCCCGTAGACCCGAAAGTAGCGTTAGTATTGAAGCGAAACGTTCCGTCACGGCCTCGGGTCGAAACAGGTGGATCCAACGATGGAGAGCCTTGCTCGCTCAAGAGTTCAAGGCTTTCCGCAGCACCTTTCCAGTATACGCGGGGCGGAATCGTTCGACAAGAAACTGGCCGCTTACGAGTCGGCGAACCATCTAAGGCACCTAGAGTGGTTCGGAAAAGTGAGGCTGAAACCTATGCAAATTTCAACTTCGACCCGATACGCATTGAGTGCATGCGTCGCGGTTGCCATCCTCGCCGGCTGTAACAGCACGGCGAACGTCACTCCAGCGCAAGGCACTGGTTTAGCGCCAAACGGGACCGGAGTAGTTCAGAGCGTCGCCCCCGGATTCACGGATTTGCGCCGGTGCCGCTCTGGCTGTAGGCGGAAGATCGAAGGGCTGACTTCGACGAGTGGAAGCGCCCGAAGCGGATCAACCTGCTTTATCGAGATCAGCGCAAGCGGTAACACGGTTGGACCATACCGCGGAACATTCACCGGCGGCGGGGGCTTTTGGATCTCGAATTGGCCCTGCAACAAGCGTTACGGCTTTGGGGGAAACTTTGTGATAACCTCAGGCGCGAATACGATCAGCGGCTCGTACTCCGGTTCGGGGATCGGCGGCTGTGGACGGGCTGGCTGTGGCGCAGGAGGCAACCTGACGTACAAAGCGACGGTCGAACCCGGCGGAAAAACCTTCTCGGGCAAGGGATATGGAAGCTTGCGCGACGCCCCCTGGGGCGCTTCCATGGCCCTAACTCTGCGATCCATGTAACCGAACTGCTTTTCAAACCTGGAGGGTACTATGTCACGCTACTTCAATTTGCGGAGGTCCTTAGCGTTGTGTCTTTTGGTCGTCGGGACCGTCGCATCTGGCTTTGCGCTTTTTGCGCCCGCACGCGTCGCGGCAGCGATCGAACAGCTCGTTTCATACGCGTGCTCCAGCAATCAACCATGTTTAAGCGTTGCGAACTCATCGAGCGGCAAGGCAATCGTCGGCGTAGCGCAGACCAATTATGCAATCGAGGGCCGCAAGCTCGTCAACAGCAACATGAACCCCAACGCGCCGCTGAGTACCTATAAAGGCGCGTTAACGGGCCTGGACCAATCGACGAATCAATTGGACACAAACGCCGGGGTAGTCGGCAAGTCGGATTACGGCACTGGTGTCGCCGGTGTAACGTCGTTCGACAGTTCGGCGAACGGCTTTTTTCAACAGGGTACGCTTGGCGTCGATATCTCAAAAACGCAAAACGGGAACTCCGGCGTGCGCGGCCAATCGCGTGACAACGTGGGCGTCTATGGAGAGGCGTTCGGCAGAACAATTCCAAGCTGTCCGGACCTCTTTTGCACGAAGTCTGGGGCTGGAGTCTTCGGTGAAGCTGACAACGCCGTGGGCGTAATGGGATTCGGTGCCATCGCCGTGTCGGCGGTCGGCGCCGTTCGCCGGTTTCCGGCACTCCTCGTTGCGAGGTACATGAGCAACGGGCCACTTATCGATGCATTTGGAGGCTCCGATAACCGAACGCAGGTACTGTTGCTCGACCATCATGGCAACTTGACCGTGGCGGGCAGCGTTACCCAACATGGTTCGCCCATGACGGTCAGAACGACGTCGCACGGCGACGAAGTCGGCACCTTCGCGCCACAGCAGAGTACGCCAACTATGGAGGACTTCGGCGAAGCGCAGCTCGTGGAAGGGCGCGCAGTTGTTCGGCTCGATCCTCGATTCGCAAGCACGATCGACGGACGTTTTCGATATCTAGTGTTTCTCACACCCCAAGGCGATTGTAATGGGCTCTACGTGGCCCAGAAAACGGCCGACGCGTTCCTCGTGAGGGAGCACAATACGGCGCCGGCCATTCGAGAGCGTGGACCGTCTAACGTCGCCTTCGACTATCGCATCGTTGCGCAGCCGTACGGGCCGGCGACGGAGCGTCTGCCAACCTTTACTGGAACGCACGATGAGGCGGTGACAGCCGGCGTACTGGCCAGTGTGAAGGCAAATCTCGCCCGAACGGCCCTGCTGCACAGATTAGACCCATAGGCGAGGGCGAGTTTTAGCGGCGCCAAACTTTCGGCCCGCGCGCAGCTATTGGTTCAGCCGCCGGATGTAAGGTCTACCTCGCCGGTTATCACGTGCATCGAGATCGTTGCATCACCGCTGCCAATCTTTGACGCCTCGAAGTCGTTGGTGCTCGAGCCTATCATCGCCCGGGAATCAACGGTTGCACTGCTCGTCTGTGGGATCCGAAGCGTGATCTGCCCGGTCAAAGCCCGTAGAGCGATCTGTTGAGCACCGGCGACTGCGGCCATCTGCACGTCAATCTCTCCCGCCGCCGTCCCGGCCTTAACGTTTGAGCGGAAACCGTTGACTGTGATCACGCCCGCGCCGCTTGAGAGCTCGAGGTCGGCGTCCGCCGGTGCGTGGATTACGAAGTCGACATCGCCTGCCCGCGTGAAGGAACCGGAGCCGCTGTAGGTTGTCGAGATTGCCAAGCCGTCCGGCGTGCGTTTAACGTTCGTATGAATTTGCCGGAGCGCGGCTTCGTCGGAGGCGTACTCGGTTGCGTCAACCGAAACGATCGGCTTGTTCCACGCCTCAACGCGGATCGTTCCATGGCCCTGCGACACGGCCAGCAGTCCCACACGAGGCATCGCAGCGGTCAGGTGAACGCCACTGCTTACCCGGCGATTGTCGAATGAACACGCTGAAAGCGGAATCACTGCAAGAACGGCGAGCAGAGCGAAAACCGCCGGTCGGCGCGGCGAACTTGTCATGCCTGCTGTACGCTCCGTGAGGGGCTGATGTTTCGTCGCCCCAGAAGGAACCGCAATCTTCTGCATTGCATGACGCTCTGCGCGCGCCAAGCGTTGTGGACTCTGGGGAGGTACTAACTGTGGTTCCACTTCCCAAACCCTGGGCAATCTCTTTCCTGCTCTTCGTTGCTTCGGCGACCACTTTCGCGTTTGGCGTGCGTTCGGCCGCGAGCACATTGCCGAAAACCGCGACGCAGGCAAATTCCCAGTTGATCTCCGCCTTGCAGAGCGACCTCGCAACGTACCTCAAGACGCGTGGAGCAAAGGAGCACCTCTCGTCGCTATCGCTGGCGGTGAGTTATCGCGAGGGTCAGCCAACTATTACCGTGACGAGCGGCACGACGACGTACGGCGGCGGCACGAAGGTGAGTCCGGCGAGCCTTTATCAGATCGGCAGCAACACAAAGGCATTCACGGCCGTCGCGATCCTGCAACTGGAAGCGAAAGGGAAGCTAGCGATCGACGCACCGATCGGCAAGTACTTGCCGCAATATCCAGCCTATGGCAAGCTGACACTACGCCGGCTGCTCAACATGACCAGCGGTCTTGAGTCCTACGACAATCTACCGTCGTGGGAAACGTCGTTTGCAAATCACCCAATGGCCGACGTATCTGCCGATGCACTCATTCGCAGCATTTACCCGAAGATCAAGTATCCTCCGGGATCTAAGTATTACTACTCCAATACGGGGTACCTCATCGCGCAGGAAGTCGTCGCCGCGCTCAGTGATAGTAAGAGTTTTTCGGCGGAAATCGCGCGCATCGTCCACAGCGTCGGGCTAAAGCACACATTTTACTCGTCGCATCTCTACCCGCCGGACGTTGCGCGCAGCGTCGTGGCGGGATACTACGAACAGGACGACAAGGGGCTGCAGCCGTTGCGCGGCAAGGACGTAAGCGGGTACAGCATTTCGTGGGCACAGGGCGCGGGCTCGATGGTCTCGACGCCCGCAGATCTCGTCGCTTGGGCGCGCGCGCTCTATACCGGCACGACGCTACTGCCTGCAAAACAGAAAGCGGAACTGATGAGCCTGATCTCAACCAAAACTGCGAGGCCGCTTGCCAAGCCCACGGCCGATGACCCCGCTGGATTTGGCCTCGGCGTGGCAGAAAGATACGATCCGAAAATGGGCACGTCTTGGTTCTATCAAGGCGAAACACTCGGCTTCCGTGCAGCACATATCTTTTTCCCGAACTCGGGCCTCGTCGTCGCGATCTTCGCGAATAGCCGTCCCGTTGAACGCGAGAGTCATATAGCGCAGCTGTTCGGCCAGCTCTCCGCGACAATCACAAAGTATGCACCAGAATAGCTGACATGGCATCATCAATTGCGCCGCGTCACTTGATGGCGGACGCACACTTTCATCTCTTCGACTTCATCCAGACTTCCGACGGATTGCCGGCTGCGGTCGAGGCGATGAACGAGGCTGGTGTCGATCACGCGATGGTCAGCGGCATGGCGGTCTGCAAGAAGTGGTCGTCGTGGGACCCGGTCGAACCGAAGTACTACCTCGACGACGACTCACGAGTCTACCCATATTCGGCTACGGACGTCCTCGTCTACGAACAGGTCATGTCGCTACCCGAGGGTGAGCGCCAACGGTTCCATCCGTTTATTTGCGGCTTCGATCCAACTGACCGCAACGCGGTCGACCACGTCAAGAGGATGCTCGCGCTGTTCCCAAATTTCTGGCAGGGCATTGGGGAGATTTTCGCGCGGCACGGCGACCTCACGGCTCTGATGTACGGAGAGCCCGGCCGCGCGAACCACGTCGCCCTCGATGCAGTTTACGAGCTGGCGGCCGACCTCGACATGCCGGTTTCAGTGCACAGCGACGTCACGTCGGTTTGGGAGACGCAAGATCCGATCTATCTAAGTGAAATCACGGAAGCGCTTCGCAAGCATCCAGAAACGAAATTCGTCTGGTGCCACGCCGGTGTCACTCGCCGGCTGATCGTTCCTACGCACGTCCACGATCTGCGCCGGTTACTGACGGCACATAAGAAGCTTTACGTCGACCTTTCGTGGGTGGTCTATGACGATCACCTCGTACTGAACGGCCAACCCAGAAGTGACTGGCTCGAGCTCATGGAGCAGTTCCCAGACCGCTTCATGATCGGATCCGACGTGATCGCGTCCATGACGAGCTACGTCTCGACGATGACGCGCTTTTATGTGATCCTCGACGCCCTCAACCCGGATACCGCCAAGCGGGTGGCGCGAACGAACTTCTTGGACGTCCTTCCCAAGGCAGAAGTCGGCTTGCCAAAAAGCGCGCTGCGCAGTTCGTATCGTTTACCTTCCGGAGGCTAGCAGTTGGTGCATCACGAGGACGAGAAAAACCTCCGCCTTTTCCTCGCTAAGTGTGACGTTAACCGCCTGAGGAGGCGACCAGTGCGGGCTCGAAGAGCGTGATCGAGAATGGAGACCGAGGCACGCGCAACCGGCTCATCGGACTTCGGCACGCTCTTGCGCCACTACCGCCTTGCCGCGGGGCTCTCGCAGGAGGCCCTCGCCGAGCGCGCCGGGATGAGTACGAACGGTATCGGTGCGCTCGAGCGCGGTTATCGGCGCTCGCCGCAGCGCGAAACGATCGCACTATTGGCGCGTGCGCTAGCCTTGAGCGACGAGCAACGCGACGACTTCGAGGAGGCCGCTGGATGTTCTAGGCTACCGCGTCGTGTGGCCGCATCCGTCGCCGTTGGTCCATGGCCGGCGCGCGATGCAGCCGCGTTTCCACTCTCACTCACGTCCTTTGTCGGCCGGGAAGAAGAACTCGAACAAATCTTCGCGACTGTCCGTGCGCAAAGGCTGGTTACGCTGACAGGTGCTGGTGGCGTCGGTAAAACGCAAACCGCATTGCGGGCAGCGACCGCGGTTTGCGACGCGAACGGCAGCGCCGTTTGCTTTGTCGGGCTTGCACCTATCGCGAATGGGTGCCTGCTCGTCGCGGCGATCGCCGCGGCGGTCGGGGTGCAAGAAGTACCACATCGGCCGTTGGTTGAACACTGATCGCATATCTCAAGAACAAGACGCTGCTTTTGATTCTCGATAACTGTGAGCATCTTATCGCGGACGCTGCTGAAGTCGCCCAGGCGCTCCTGATGGGATGCCCTCATCTGCGCATTCTTGCCACAAGCCGTGAGCCGCTACGCGGCGCCGGCGAACGCGCCTATCGCCTCCCATCCCTGATCGAAAAGTATTCCGTTGTGCTCTTTGCCGATCGAGCGCGATCCATCGACCACCACTTTACACTCACCGCCGAAAATTCGTCCACCGTCGTCGAAATCTGCCGGCACCTAGACGGTATTCCACTCGCGATCGAGCTCGCCGCGGGACGCGTCAATGTGCTATCGCTAAAAGCACTCGCCGCAGGCCTTGCCGACCGGTTCCGAATCCTCACGATCGGTCAGCGAACGTCAGTTCCACGGCAGCAAACCATGCGCGCCGCGATTGATTGGAGTTACAATTTGCTATCGGCGCCGGAGCAGCGTGCGTTCGAGCGGCTCTCCATCTTCGCCGGCGGTTGTACGTTCGCCGCGGCAACGACTGTATGCGCAGGAGAATCGGTTTCAGAGGCCAGCGTGCTAGAGCTGCTTTCGTCGCTGGTGGACAAGTCACTAGTGTATGCCAACCTTGAGGGAAGCGAGCCGCGGTTCGGACTGCTGGAGTCGTTTCGCCAGTATGCGCGCGAGAAGCTCGCGACGCGCGACGAACTGCAAGCTGTAGCGCACCGCCATGCGCGCGCGTCACTGCAGCTTACGAGATGGGCGTCGCGCGGGTCAGAGTCGCATAGCACTCCACTTTGGGTTGACCGGTTCTGGCCCGAGGTAGAGAATCTCCGCGCGGCTGTCGAGTGGACGCTTACTGAAGGCGATGACGTACTGTTGGCCCAACGGCTTGCCTGTGAGCTCAGCTATTGGAACCTCTTCTCGCTCACCGAAAGACGTCGTTGGATCACTCGGGCGTTCGAAATGGCCGATGAAAGCACCCCGTTAGACGTGCTTGCCGATCTTGACCTGGCGCGGGGCCAGACCGCATACGCGCTTCGGGAACTCGAGTCAGTAACCGCGAGCTGCGGGAAGGCACTCGCGGGCTACCGCGTCCTTCAGGACTCGCGCGGCATTGCGCGCGCCGCAGCCCGCGGGGCCGTGGCGTTGACGTACCTCGGGCGGCGCGCGGAAGCGAAGACGCTTCTCGAAGAAGCCTTACCGCTTGCGCGGGAAACGAAAATGTGGACAGCCCTCGCCTTGATGCTGCGCGTCCAGGCCCTAGGTGATTACCTGGACGGAGACTTTGGTCCGGCTCGCGAGCGCCTCGCTGAAGCCTTGCAAATCTACGAAAGTATGGATTCGAAAGGCGGCGCGTGGGGCGCGCTACAAGAACTGGCTGAATGCGAATTTCTTGCGGGCGATGCCGTGACCGCGCTGAAACGCGCTAACGATGCGCTTGCCGCCTCGCGCGGAATGCCCGCCACAACGATCGCGCACTGGAGCATCACGACGCTCGGTAACATGTCGAGATATCTCGTGGTGCTGGCACGCTACGACGAGGCCAGGGAGTATGCGCGCGAATCGCTCGCTCTCGCGCGAGAGCGCCAACAAGGCGTTCTCCTCGCATGGAACCTCGAGAACCTTGCCGCGATCGCAGGCTTGCGGCCTCAAGCCGAGGCGGAACGCGCGTCCATGACCTATGCTCGAGCCGCTCGGATCCTGGGTTTTGTCAACGCTCGCCTCGCGGCGCTGAAAGCGATGCGTCACCCAAGCTCCACGGTGCAGTACCAACGAGTTCTCTCGGTAATGAACGAGACTCTCGGAACCAACGCCGTCGTGACTTTCATGACTGGCGGTGCCACGATGACCGAAGAACAGGCTGTCGATCTGGCGCTGGCACTCTAACGCAACGCTGACTACACGGCTGCCATTTGGTATGCATGAAGACTTTCCCGCAGTGGCGTTACGGTGAGTCGGCCGAGCGGCTCAACTTGATTAAGTGTCGCTGGATCAGCGACCCAGCCCTGGACGGTCGCGCGGGTGGCTGCTTGAAGGTGGAGCGCAGACCTTCAGCGCATGTATGCGCTCCCGATAAAGAACGGGGCTATTGGATCTTTTCCGTCCTTCGCCACCTGCCCCAGAGATCGGACGCTTTGAAAAGGGGGGCGCGCGCCTTGCAACGACGGGTATGCGGTGCTTACGAGCTGCACGGACGCGAACCAGAATGGCACCGTAACGCCCGGCTGAGATCGACCAGCATTCCAACTGAAAGGACATAAGCAAATGACAAAGATTCTGGTTATCGCAAAGTGCAAAGATCAGGCAAAGTGGGAAGCAGGCTTCCGCACTCACGGCGAGCTCTTCAAAACGGCGTATGGCATTTCCAAGCCGGTGAACTACGGCATGGGCGAAGACAACTACGTTGTCGCCTGCTTTGAGACCAGCGATTTGGCGAAGGCCCACTCGGCAATCTCTTCGCCCGAGACAGCCAAGGCGATGGAGAGCGACGGGCTGCTTCGGGACACCGTGAAGGTCTTCGTGCTGGACAAGGAGGTCGCCGTCTAGCTCGATCTATCACGCCAACTCATGCGCAGCTACTTCGTAACGTGCTCGGCCGTAAGGGTTCGCCGCGCCGAGTGCCGGAATCTGCCGCGTATCAAAGGAGTCGTCGCAGCGCCATCTAGATTTCGAGTGGTTCCGCGACCGCCGGCGCTTAAGAGCCGTCGAGTTTAGACAGCGTGCTGCCCAGCAGGTTCTGCACCTCCAACCCCACGCTTCTCTCCAGCGCCAGATCAACGTCGGGCCGCTTCGAAACAAAGGTCTGCAAGATGTCGCGCGCCCAGCACATCGCCCGCACATCCTGGCGCACGAGGACGTCCACGGCGAGTTCGGTCGCTCGCAGATCGATGGTGCCGACGAACTGTCCTTGCCCGAGTTCCGAGATTTTTGTGCCGTCGTGTGTGACGTCGGCAAGCCCGCGAAGGATCACCGAAAACCGCTGCGTTTGATTGTCGTGTTGGATGAGTGAAAGGCCGGGCGCGACGTCGTCCCATTCGCCCATCGCAAAGAGCTTTTTGGCTTCGCGATCGGTTAGCGAAGGAAACGAGATTGCCTTGAGCCGGGCTTCATCGGCGGTAAAATGCACCGGCCTGCGCTCGATGCCGAGCCGGATGATCCAATAGACGTTGATGGCAATGAAGACCACGTTCCAGTAGATCGCATCGGTCAGCGGCTTCGGCTGCATCTCGTAGTAAGGAATCAAAAGCAGCGCCGCGACCACGGTCAAGATACGCAGCCAGAGAATGTCGCGTACCGAATAGGAAATCAAATAGAGTACGTTGGCGGACGTGATCCAAACGATAGGGTTGTGTACGCTCATCCACTCTCGGTTGGAGGAGCCGCAGCTCACTCCCTAGTTACTCTTGGCCCCGACGGCGATCGCCTTTACGACGGCTCCGGCGGCCGCAGCGATCTCCTCGTCGCTGCCGTTGGTGAAACCGAGGAGAAAACCGCGACAATCGCGCCGGCGAATGCAGAGCGCCGACAATGCCACGAGCCGTTGGCCGCGAACGGTTGAGGCTGCGGCGACGTCGTCGAAACCGGGCTTGGCTGACAGCGCAACGTGGAGCCCGGTGAGCGAAGGGCCGAGCCGGAATCCGGCGCGCAGCGCCGGTTGCAGCGCGTCCACGAGAATGGTGCGGCGGCGATCGTAAATCGCGTTCGCGCGGCGGATATGCCGCGCGAAGTGCCCGTGCGCGACGAAGTCCGCGAGCGTCGCTTGCAGGTGGATGCCGATGCCGAGCCCGGCGACGGCACGCGCGACGGTAAAGGCATCGACTAGGTGCGGTGGTGCGACGATGTATCCCACGCGAATGCCCGGTGCCAGCGTTTTGCTGAAGCTGCCGACGTACACCACGCGTTCTTCCCGATCGAGACATTGGAGCGGCGGCAACGGCTGCGCCTTTGAGGTGAACTCGCTATCGTAATCGTCTTCAACGATGTAGCCACCGCACTCGACGGCCCACTGTAAAAGGACGGTGCGCCGCGCGACCGGCAGCGCACCGCCGAGCGGATACTGATGCGTGGGAGTAACGTAAGCCAGGCGCGCAGCGCACGGAATCGCGTCAACGCACAGGCCGTCAGCGTCGACCGGGACCGGAACGAGCGACAGATCGTGAGTCTCGAAGGCTGCGCGTGCGAGAGCGTAGCACGGATCTTCGACGATGACGCGATCCCCGGCGCGGGCGAGGACGGAAGCGATGAGATGTAACGCCGCTTGCGCGCCTTCAACGACGACGATCTGCTTGGCGTTGGCGGTCACGCCGCGGAATTGTCGCACGTGCAAAGCGATGGCATCCTGCAGCGCTGATAATCCCGACGCGCGGCTGTACCCGAGATCGCCGCGGTATGCATCCAGGGCTTTTCGCGCGCAACGCTCCCAGGCGGTGTGCGGAAACGCAGCGAGGTCGGGCATTCCGGGCCGCAGCGGGCCGGCACCGGCGGAGGTCGTGAAGCGGGCACGCAACGCTGCGGTGCGTCGCGCCGACTCCGGCTGCTCGCGCTTTACCAATGGGCGCGCGGGAGCGGACGCGCGTCCTGCGGCCGCGACGACCGTTCCCGAGCCCGTCCGCGTTGCCAGATAGCCTTCGGCAGTCAACTGTTCGAAAGCCAGCGCCACCGTATTGCGCCCGAGTCCGAGGCGTTTCGCCAGTTGTCGAGTTCCGAGCAACCGGGTACCGACGGGAAACGCGCCGCTCTCGATCGCTTCTCGCAACCGTCGCGTCAACTGCACACAGAGCTGCTCGCCTGACCGGCGGTCGGGAAAGAGTGGCTCGAGCGAAAGCGGCTCCCCCATATTCCGCCGTAGTGGCACGTTACACGGAGCCACTCCTGCCGTAGAGTAGGGGTATGCTCAAGCCGATCGCCCTTACGATCGCCCTCATTCTCGCGTTGCCGGTGCGCTTGTCCGCTGCGGCCGGCACGACCTCGACCGGAATCAGCCAAGACTTCGATTGGAACTTCGGAACCTGGAAGACTCACATCCGGCGACTGCTGCACCCCTTATCGGGCTCGACGCAGTGGGTTGCATACGATGGCGTCGTGACGGTGCGCCCGTTGCTCGGCGGTGCAGCGAACGTCGAAGAGGTGGAGGCCGACGGACCGAGCCACATCGAGTTGCTCGACGTGCGCACGTTCGACCCGCGAGCGCAGCAGTGGATCGAAAACCAGGCGTACGGTGCTTCGGGTGCGCTCGGGCAACCCGCTTTCGGAAGGTTTGCAAACGGTCGCGGCGTCTTCCACGACGTCGAGACGTTTAACGGCAGAACCGTGCTCGTGCGTCAAACATTTTTCGACATTGCGCCGTCGTCGTACGCCTTCGAGCAAGCCTTCTCGAGCGACGGCGGCCGAACGTGGGAGCCGAACTTCCGCGCGCATCTCGAGCGCATGAGCTCAAGCGCCGCGTCCGAAGGAGCGGGGACTACTGCGTTCTCGCACGATTTCGATTTCAACTACGGCACGTGGCGAACGCACATCAAATATCGTCGCGGTTCGAGCAACGCGTGGGGACAGCAAACGGGCACGGTAACTCTGAGGAAGGTTTGGAATGGCCGTGGGCTATTGGAAGAGATTTCGGTCGGCGGTACCGGCGGATTCGCGGGCTTGACGCTCTATCTCTACGATCCCCAAACACACGAATGGAGCCAAACCTATGCCGACGCGAGCGACGGGACGTTCGGTCCACCGATGATCGGCACGTTTTCGCACGGTCGCGGCGAACTCTTCGGCCAGGATACGTTCGGAGGTAAACGGGTGCTCGAGCGCGGCGTGTGGTCGGACATTCGCACCGACGCGCACCATTTCGAGATCGACGTTTCGAACAATGGCGGCACCTCGTGGCAACCGATCTTCGTTGCGGCGCTCACGCGGATCGGCCCCGGAGCGTAGCTCACGATGCGGATGTTGCTGGTGGCCTAACGGATAGTCCGTTTCGTAGTCCGAAGAGCTAGCGACAGATGAATCGATCGGATGAGTCTCCATTCAAGGTCGAGCGCCTCGGAATCATCATGCGCTCCGATCCGTCGCGTGAAGACGAAGTCGAGGGTGTGCTCAATCCCGGCGCGGCGCGCGGGCCCGACGGCGAGCTCTATCTCTTTCCGCGGCTAGTTGGCAAGAACAATTATTCGCGTGTCGGAATCGCCCGCGTAATCTTCGACGGTAAGGGAGATCCCGCCGGCGTCGAGCGTCTCGGTTACGCTCTGGAGCCGGAGGAGCCGTACGAGCTGCGCCCGGAGGAGGGGACCGGCGGCTGTGAAGATCCGCGCGTAACGTTCCTCGAACCGCTCGGTCTTTACGTCATGACGTATGTCGCGTGGGGTCCTAAAGGTCCGCGCATCGCACTCGCCATTTCTGAAGATTTGCTAGAGTGGGAGCGGTTGGGACTCGTCACCTTTCAACCCGACGTTCAAGCAAAATATGGCGTCATTTTCAACAATTATCATAACAAGGATGCGGCGTTCTTTCCACATGCAATCCCGTTACAAGATGGAACGACGGTCCTTGGAATGCTGCACCGTCCCTTCTACGACGGTCCGCAGGCCGCGCCCAAAGGCATCCGCGATCCGCTTCCCAGCATCTGGGTCTCCGGATGCGAACTCGAATGGGCTTTACACGACGTTCGCAATCTTTGCGTGATGCGCAAGCACGCGCTTTTGATCGATCCCGAGCAATCGTGGGAGAGTCTGCGCATCGGCGTCGGAACCCCGCCCGTGAGAACGCCGCTCGGCTTTCTTATGATTTACCATGGCGTCAGCGGCACCCTCGCTCGTACGACGTCGGAATGCAATCGCGTCGAGTACGTGGCTGGAGTTCTCGTGGTTCACCGCGAGGGCGAGCAGCTGATGGAGTACCGCTCGTCGTCACCCATTTTGATACCCGAAGTCGCGGAGGAGACGTTCGGAACCGTCGACAACGTCGTTTTTCCGACCGGCGTCGACGACCGCGGCGACGGTACGCTCGACATTTACTACGGGATGGCGGACAAATACATCGGCGTCGCCCGTCTGCATCTCCCGGCCCAACTCGCTTTGGAAGCGCGTGAGCCGCTCGAGATCCAGCGCCTCCACCGGCAATAACCGTTGTAGGACGAGGCGTCTAAAGGATCTCTTCGCCGATCGCGCCGCTTAGAAAAGAGCGGCAGCGTTCGAGAAACGCCCTGCCTTCATTTTCGGGAAGAGCCCGCGCGATAACCATGCCGCCGACCATGCACGCGAATGCTCCTGCGGCGTCAGTTTCCTTATCCCGCCGCCTTCCCAAGCGTTCCGCGATACGGGCGAGGCGCGCGCGGATCTCGCCGGCGACGCTGCGCCGCATCTTCGCCCCGCTTCGCATCAGCTCGGTGCCGACCGTCGGCAACGGACAACCGCGCTCCGGGTGCAGCATATGGAGCTCGGCGAGATAGTCGGTCGCCCCGACCGTATCGGCGATCTCGCGCGACATCTGCCCGAAAGCCGCCTTCACCAGGTCGTCCTTGGACTTGAAGTGCGCGTAGAAGCCGCCATGGGTCAGGCCCGCTCGCTTCATGATGCCTGCAACACCGACACCGTCGATCCCGCGCTCCCGAAACGCGTCGGCGGCCGCTTGCACGATTCGCTCGCGGGTTTCCTTTTTATGCTCTTTTGTCCACGGCATGATGCTCATCATATCAAAAAACATGCCCCTTGACACTATATGATGTCTATCATATAGTGATAAGACCATGCTAGAACTCATTAATGCCATCGTCCTGGGAGCCTCGATCGCGATCATCGTCACCGTTCTCACCACCCAAGCCGATGTTTCGTGGAACGCTCGCCGTTGGGCCATCGCCGGAATCCTCGTCTGGACCGCCTTGATCGTTGCCGGTGCGGCAGCGGGGCGCTTTACGCCCGGCACGCCCGGAATCGTGATTCAGCCGCCGGCGATCTTCGCCGCCGCCGCCGCGGCGCTCTCGATCGCTTGGCTCTTCTCTCCACAGTTCCGGCGCGCAATGCTCTCGATTCCGCTGCAGTCGCTCGTCGGCCTCAACGTGCTGCGCGTTGTCGGCGTGTTCTTTGTGCTAAGGTACTTCACGCACGAATTGGCGGCGCCGTTCGGGCCGGTTGCCGGTCTCGGTGACACCATAACCGGCTTGCTTGCGATTCCGCTCGCGCTTTCGATCGCACGCGGTTCGTTCAGCAAATCGTCCGTCGCCTGGTGGAATGCCTTCGGCGCGCTCGACTTGTTCACGGCGCTCACGCTAGGCGCGCTTTCGCAAGACGGCGTGCCGTTCCGCGTCTTCTTCGGCGAGCCGGGCCTCGCCGCAATGACGCAGCTGCCGTCGGTCATCGTTCCGACGGTTCTGGTCCCGATCTATCTTTTAATCCACCTCACGGTCGCCTACCGGCTCGGTCATGCGCCTGCGCGTCAAGCAGCCCACGCTGCGATTTAAGTAAAGCATCATGCGAGACGAAACCGAAACGCCGTTTACGGAATCGTGGTTCGCGTCCGGTCAACGCCTCGGTTACGACCCGCGCACGCGCACCATCGATCCGGCATCACGGTTGAAAGTATGGGTTCGCATTGACGGCGACCCAACGCATGCGGTTACGTTCTTGCCTGGCTATCCCGACGGGTCGATCGGTTGGGGCAAGGTGCTGCCGCACCTGCCCGATGCAAACGCGATGCCGAAAATCTTCGTCGAGTACGTCGGGATGGGCGACTCCGATAAGCCGCGCAACTATCCGTACTCAACCGCGGAACGGACGGATCTCGTGGAAGCCATTTGGCGCCACTTCGGCGTGTCGTCTACGATCGCGGTGGCGTTCGACTTTTCGTCGCTCGTCGTCCTCGAACACTTGGCCCGAATTCTCGAACACCCGAGCGCGGCACCGAAAATTGACGGCGTCTTCATTTTCAACGGTGGCCTCTTCGTCGACGGGCACACACACCCGTGGTTCACCACGCCGGTACTCAAGCGTCTCGACGGCATCACCCTGCTCTTCAAAGGTCCGTTCGCTACCTTAAAACCTATTGCCGGCGTCATGTGGTCGAAGAGCTACCGTTCGAAGTACCCGAACGCGTGGGAAGAGGCAGCGCGCGATCTCTACGCCGCGCTCAAGCGGAACGACGGACTCTTTTACCTGTATCGCGCCGCAGGCTTCGTTGACGAGCACCGCGCGCAAGGAAACCGCCTCGATTTCGGGCGCATTTTCGACGCCTATAGCGGCCAGATTCCGTTCGTCGTCGGCGGTAGCGACGAAGATCCGTTCGAGCATCGTCAAGTGACGCTCTCGGAACAGCGCTTGAGCAAACGAGGACTCACGATCGTTCGCCTGCCGGGCGGCCACCTCACGACGAACGAGCGCCCGGAAGCACTCGCCCGTCTTATCAGCAATTTTACCGCCTGGGTCGAAAGGCGTGACGTCGACTTCGCATCCGATAGATCGCCGTCAGAGGAGCATGCCCTGTCTTCTCGATACTGAACGATGGGTTGCGCAGCACGGCGCCGATCGCACGCGCGCTTAGCATCCCGGCTGCACAGTGCTTTGCGTTCACCGCCGAACGCTTCAGCCGGTGGTCTGTCGTGAAGCGAGGAGGAATGCAGATGAAGGGTTTCGCTTGGGCTACGCGAGAGCAAGAAAGGGGGAACCAAGCTGCCGGCTGCAAAACTCGCGTCTAAAGTCGGTCAAGCTTTATCTGAGGTGTCGATGCCGAGGGTTGCATATAAGTCGGTCGATGAGTACATCGCTTCACAGCCGGAGCCGGCGCGAAGCGCCCTTCGGCAAGTGCGCGACGCGATTCGCCTTGCTGTGCCTGATGCCGAAGAACTGATCGCCTACAACATGCCGAGGTACAAGCTGCACGGTGCCGTATTCGTGCACTTCGCGGGTTGGAGAGATCACTACTCTCTTTACGCGGCGACGAAATCCGGCCTGACCGCATTCAAGTCCGAACTGCAACGATATGAAATCGGAAAAGGCACCATACGATTTCCGCTTTCGGAACCCGTACCAGTGACGCTTATCAAACGTATTGTGAAGCTTCGTGCCAAGGAAGTGTCACCCTGAGGGCCCCTTCAAGCACAAGCTACGGTTTCAAGCCCATTGATCGTGATACTGAAAACGGTACCGCTGGAATAGGTGCCGCCGGAAACGGACCTTAGCGCTGGCTCCAACGTCGGCGAACGACGATGAGCGGGATGGAGATAGTCGCGATTAGTCCGATCGCCGCGAAGAGTAGCGCGCTACCGGGGTGGCTGGATAGTGGAATGGCCGCGGCCGAGAATGCCGCAAAAGGAACGCACGTCGCAAAGGCGAGCGGTTTCCCGACCAACCCTTCCGGAACGCCATAGCCCTGCAAGGTTTCGAGTTCTCCTCTGCTGGAGAGCAACAGTAGCGTGCCCGCAAAGGCAGCAACGTTCACCCCGGCGAGCGGCAAGATCATGAGGTAGACACTGTGGGGGTGAATCGCCACAGGAAGGGCGACGAGAGCGAACGGCACGAGGAGTAGCACGAAATACTTCGCGTACGTCAGCGTGACATAACGCGTCAGCGGCCTAGCCATGCGCGCGGAAATAAAGCCGCTTTGCCACCGGCGATACGGCTGCTGACCTCGCGTCGTCTGAATAGACGATGCGGCCGCGCTCGATGATATGAACGGTGGTTGCGACATCGAGCAGGGCCCGGCCGTCGTGGTCGGTGAGCAAGATGCCCATGCCGCTCTCGCTGAGGTGCCGGAGGATGGCTATACAATGCCAGCGCTGCAAACGGTCGAGCCCGGCAAACGGCTCGTCAACAATAACGAACGCCGGACGCGCAGCGCGCACGATCGTCAAGAGCAAAAAGCCGCGCTCCGCTGCCGTCATTTGGTTGGGCTGCTTTTTAAAGAGCGCTCCTAACCGGAGTTCCGCGACGACTTCAAAGACGTCATCGCAAGCGTTTGCCGCCAGCCGTAAGTTCTCGACGGTGGAAAGATCACAAACGACGCGTCGATCCTGCGGGACATATCGAAGGCCGCTGAGGACCCGCTCCGTAGGAGCCAGCGCCGAAAGGTCGAGTGTTCCCGACGCCCGGTCCATGAAGACGCGCCCGGCGTCTTGGCGGACGAAGCCGGCCGCGATTCGATACAGCGTGCTCTTTCCGCTGCCGTTCACACCGGCTAACGCAACGATGCCCGCGCTCCCGACGCAAAGCGAGACATCGTCCAGTATAGTCCGAACTCCGTAACGCTTAGTTATGCCAACGAAGCGCAGGGCGGTCATGTACCTCTAGCTTTATCGTATAAGCCTGAGCGCCGGCTTAACGACGGACCTCACGCGCCTCGGGTAGACGCACGATCGAGAAACCGTTCAGCCTCGTCGAGCTTTCGCGTCAACATCTGCTCGAAGCGATAGAACCACTCGCCGAGAGTTCCACGACGTCGTTCGCCGGCACGCAGTGCGTCACAGAGCTCGCGCAGCTCCGTCACCCGTTTTCTGCCGCCGCTTTCGCGGCACGTCGCGACGAGCGACTGAAACCGCCATAGATCGACGTCGGCCCAGGGATGCACAACGTATCCTTTGCCAACGCGCGTCACGATTCGCGCATCGCCGGACTTTTTTCGCAGACGGTGAAGGCAGACACGAAACGCATTGCGTGCTGCATCACCGTCGGATTCCGGCCAGAGGTCGTCGATCAAATCGGTGTCCTTCAAACCCGCCGGTGCGGACGCGACGGCGAGTAACAATTCTAGCTCGTTTTCCGCCAACGGTATGCGCGTACCGTTCTGACGGAGTTCGGCATTAAAAAACGAGACTTCAAACGCCGGGCGTGCCGGCCGGCTTTTTCTGAGCCGCACCTCGACCAGTGGTTGAAGCATGCCGATGTCGCGCGCGTTTGCCCGCAGCGCCAAAATCGATTTGCTCAACGCCGGCCAACCGGCATCGCGCGCGATCGCATGGGCCCGCTCGAGCGAGTCGTCGCGCCGATCGGGGTTGGTTTCGGCGACGGCTATCGATGCGAGTATCTGCAACGAGGGAAGACCGGCACCGTCTGCGCTGAAAAGGGCGTCGGTCGCATGCTGTTGCGCGTGAGCCGCATCGTCGGTTCGGGCGCAGCGGATTAGTGCGGCGCGCGCCTTCCATTCCATGAGATCCTGTTCTTGGAAGCAAAGCTCATCATTCTCGGATCTCACTGCAAGAGCGAAGCCGCGCAGCCCCCGCATGTTGCGGTCGCCCAGCACGCGCACTAGCGCGTCGGCGTTTCGTTCGAACTCGGGGTCGTCGCCGTCCCGCCACGCGCTAAACGCAATCTGCGCGCGGACTTCGGCGATGACGCCCGGTCGCCGCGTTCGCTCGGCTAACCGTAAGGAGTGCGTTAACGCGTCGCGTTCCTCTCGCGCGTTTCCTTTCGCCCACGCATTCCAGGCATCTACGCTCGCGAGTGATAGACAGCCCGCGAGATCGCGCAGTCCGCTCACCCAGTAGCCGATCGCGAGGGCCGCAAAAATTTCGAATGGAACGAGCAGTGCGTAGCCGGGGAATACTTGCGCGAAAAGGAGGTTCACGAATGTAAATCCGGTCACAACGAGCAGGACGACGACGACGTAGACGATCATGCGGCTGAGCACGGGTCCCGCATCCACGATCTTCGAGCGTACGATCAGGTAAAACGCTACTAACAGTCCCAGCGGCTTTAGGAGGATCAGCAGTTGGTAAGGAATTGACCACCAAAACGGGAATACGTTCCATCGATCGGGTAACAGCCATCGGTTTATGACGGCCGTCGGCAGGTTCGCGAAATACCAGGAGTTACTTTCGATCATTATCCAGCCGAAGAGCGTCGCTGCTCCGATAGCTGCGAGCAATGCGGCAAGCTGCCGCAAGGTGCGGGGTTCCGTCGCGGCCAGTTGCAACAAGAGAACGATTCCGGCGACGTAGCAGAACCACACGGCGGAAAAACTTAGCCAGCCGGCGATTGGCCATGCAGGACGAGTCCCGATCATGAGTTCGAATGCATCGCTGGTTGCGACCGGCACGACGATAACGGCCAAGAGTAGAGCTCCAACTCCGATAACCTGACGCAAGCGAATTTGTCGCCTTGGATCGAGATAAAGTGCGAGCGCGAGGAAACCGATTGGACCTAGCGCCGCGAGGATATCGCACACGGCCATGCACACCGCGTATCCCAAAGGCGGTAGAAAAAAGTATGCTTGCGGTATTATGGCGCCGTACGGTGCGAGGATAAGAAGGAACGCTATCGTAAGCCCCGTCGGCTTAATCAGGGCGAGCGCCGATCCAAGTAGGACGAGAACGACAAAGGTCGCGCCATAGGCGGCAAACACGAGCAGAAACAGCGCGATAAGTGGCACAAGCCCCCACGTTCTGGGATTATCCCGTAACGCAGCCAGCGTCACGACGTGTCTTCTACCATGGTGCTCGACAACATAGTGTACCGGCTTGCCGGCCGGCGGCGCCCGCAGTCCGTCATTCGGACTGCCGTATCGCTCGCCCACCGGCATCGCCGAGTAGTCGATGCGGTCACCCCATGAGATACCGGCGGCGCGCGCGCGCTTGTCGGGTATACGAACGACGTTCGCCGTTGTCCAGAAATCGGGAACTGCGGGCGAATTTGGGCCAAAGGCCACGAAGATCTGGAGGAAGAGCCCGAGTGCTGCAAACGCGATCGCGGTGACGGCTACCGTCCGCAGCACACGCGGCACGCCGCCCCCAAAAACCGGAATCGTTCTCATCAGTCGGCGCCCAACAGCAAGCCGGCTCCGCTCGCTTTTTCACCGAGCACGTTTGGATCAAAAGCGACTGACGCGGGTTCGACGGAGCGCGCAGCTGACTCAAACTGGGCGCGCTCGGCGCCCTTAAGACCCAGTGCGCCGACGAGGAGCGACAGGGTTTGCCGCTGCGGTGTTCGCCGGTAGCCGCGCTCAAGTGCGCCGATCCCGTTGGAACTCATCTGGGCACGCTCGGCTAAGGCCTCCTGCGAAAGTCCGGACGCGAGCCGGTGCCGGCGTAGGAGGGCTCCGAACTCCGACGATCGGGGCGTGAGTTCGGGGTTTTGGCCACTAGGGCGAAGGTTCGCCCCGGTATGGGCGACGCCCTGATAGACGCGATTCATCAAAGGCTCACGAGGAGCGCGCGAGGCCAAGAAACCTTGGTCGCCGCCGCACGCGGCCAAAAGCGCATCAAGGAACGCGCTGACAAACGCATGAGAAAACGTCATCTCCTGCTCCTCCAGCCGGAAATCTGAGCGGCGTAGGACGGCTGTGCCTCGCGTAGCAGCCTCAATTAGCCGTCGTCGCGTGGGTAAGCATGATTACCAGATACACCGGCAGGCATTACCACGCCATTACCGAGCCAAAACACGACACCGCCCAGGGACCGGCAACCCCCCCGCCGCCGGCCTCGAAAACGCCGCCGCCCCCGCAATTCGCGGCAATAAAGGATAACCTCAGATAACGAACCATCGGGAAGATCGACCAGCTCTGCGGATTCTCAGCTTCCTCAGTGGAGGGCATGCCATGTTGGTTGCATCGCCGGATGGGAAAGGGACCGAGGTTGATGCGCTTCTCAACAATTGCTACCGCAGCCGGGCTCGTTGCATTAACTGCCTGTACCGAGTCAATGACCTCGCTGCCCCCCGCAGCCGCAATCGCCGGATGCACGGCAAACGCTCAACGAGAAATGTCGACGTTCGACCCGAACCTGGCGACCGCGACGCACTCTCCGACGGCCGCGGAGCTGGGCCTCTGGCCCCGCCGAGGTCGAGCGGCCCGCGTTTGCGGCGACGTGGGAAGCGGGTTCGCGCGCTGTCAAGCGTGGCTTCGCACCGACGTCGCGGGAACGATTCAAAGGAATACGCCGGGCGGTTATGCTCCCAGCGATCTTCAGCAGGCGTACGGGCTCACTTCGTCCAGCGAAACCGGCGGTGGCTGCACCGTTGCAATCGTTGACGCGTACGACGATCCGAATGCGGCTTCCGATCTCAACGTCTACCGTTCGCAATATGACTTGCCTGAGTGCACCGTCTCTAACGGATGCTTTACCAAGCAGCAGTACACGTCGCGCACGGACATCGGATGGGCCGGGGAGGAATCGCTCGATGTCGACATGGTGTCGGCAATCTGTCCTAGATGCAAGATCCTTCTGATCGAGGCGGCGTCGGCGAGCGTCGCCGACCTCGCCGCCGCCGAACAATTCGCAACGAGTCACGCGCAGTACGTGAGCAATAGCTGGAGCGCCGACGAAGTAACGAAGTCGTACGACCGTGATTTCAACGCCGGCGGCGTCGCCATCACGGCCGCTACCGGCGACAAGGGTTACAACGCCAACGCTCAGTGGCCGGCGATTCTGCCAAACGTAATCGGCGTAGGCGGCACTACCTTAACTTCCACAAATCCGCTGACGGAATCCGCCTGGTCCAACGCCGGAAGCGGATGCAGCAAAATGTACGCCAAGCCCACCTTTCAGTCTACTCTGAACACCGGGTGCGCGATGCGCGCGGAAGCAGACGTCTCGGCCGATGCGGATCCGGACACCGGTGTTGCGGTCTACGATACGTTCCATCGCCACGGCTGGCTCGTCTTCGGGGGGACGTCCGCTGCGGCACCGATCATCGCTTCAGTCTTCGCGCTTGCAGGTAAAACCGGCGCCAATGATCCGGCGAATCTCTACGAGCACGCGTCCGTGTTATTTAATGTCACCGCCGGAAGCAACGGCGGTTGCGGCGTACCGCTCTGCACTGCGGGTCCTGGCTGGAGCGGGCCTACTGGGCTGGGAACGCCGAACGGCACCGCAGCGTTCTAGTCGTACAGGGCCGAGCGACCACAGGCTTGTCGTCCTGACCCCCCGCGCTTTGGTTGGCATCTACTAAAGCCTTAGTTGACAAGTCCGCGCGCTTGGAGTAAGCTTCTACTAAACTCTTAGTAGAAGCGAGGTCTGAGCGTGCCGCATCCCAAGCTCCGTTCCCTTACCAAAGGCGAGTTGCGCATCATGCAGGTTCTCTGGAAGAAACGGCGAGCGACGGTGGCCGACGTCCTCGCTGCAGCGCCGCTGCGGAAGTTGGCCTACACAACGGTGCTAACGATGTTGCGCATCCTCGAACAAAAGGGCGCGGTAAAACGCGAGCTTGAAGGACGCGCGCACGTCTACTATCCTGCATTTGAACGGGAAGAAGCGGCGCGCACGGCGGTTCGCGATGTCGTGCAATCATTTTTTGCAAACAGCAAAACAGCGCTTGCCATGCGATTGATCGCCGAAGAGAAACCCGATGGCGAAGAACTCGCCCGCATCAAAGAGCTAATAGCTGGTTACGAGGAGGGCGCCCAATGACCACGCCGATTCTGTTTTTGGTCACGGCGCTCGTCAATGCGCTCTGGCAGCCGGCGCTGATCGCCAGCATCGTCTGGCTCGCGCTGAAAGTCTCGCACTGCTCCAATGCGACGACGCGCCACGTCGTGTGGACCCTTGCGCTCGTGGCGAGCGTCGTCGTGCCCTCGTAAGCGCCATGCCGGTCGCGTTGCCGACGCAGGCGACGATTCTACCGGCACCGGTGCATGCAATCCCCGCGTCTCTCCCACGTCTAAACGCAATGAAACCGGCGACGCCCATTACCCACAGCCAGGCATCGCAACCGCCTATCGAGCTGCGCCGCCCAAGGTTCCACGTACAGCCGACAGTCGCGACCATCGTAAGCATCTTGTGGCTGATCGTAGCCTTGGGTATCCTCGCGCGGCTGCTCGTGAGTTTCTTCTATCTCGAGCGCCTTAAGCGCGATGCGTTGCCGCTCGCAGTCGACTCGCGCCGCGCACTCACGCGTTACGACCGGGCCGAGAAAGGCGATCGCGACGTACGCGTCTGCGTCAGCAGCGAGATCAACGTTCCCGTGGCGGTCGGTATCTTCGATGCAATGATCTTGCTGCCGAGCGACCTCGTGCACGAGCTCGACGCGAGCGATCTCGATCGCATCCTCCTTCACGAGCTCGCGCACGTGCGCCGCTCAGATGATTGGGTGAACCTATTCGAGCGAATCGCGCAAGCCCTGTTCTTCTTCAGCCCCGGCATCTATTGGATCACGCGACAAATGGATCTAGAACGCGAAGTCGCATGCGACGATTGGGTGCTCGAACAATCGACCGAAAACGTGCCCTACGCGCGCTGCTTAGCTCGCATTGTCGAGCTGACGCGATGGCCGTACGTCGCTCCCGCGGCGCCGGGCGTCTTCGTCACCCGAAAGAGCATGTCGATTCGCATCGAACGGTTGCTCGCGCGCGGACGGGACATTCGGCTGCGCCTCACCGTTGTGCCCACCCTGCTCTCGTTAACGCTTATTACGGCCATCGTCGTCGCGGGCGGTTTCGTCTCACCAACCATTGCGTATACCATCGATCGCGGCGTCGTGCGGCGCGCCGCGCACGCCCAAGCGCATCGCGTCGCTCGCGTGGCGATGGCAGCGCTGCCGCCTGCACACGAGGCGGCAGCGGCGACATCGCCGCCCGCTATTGTGAAGGCGCGCGCGACCATCGCGACGCCAACGACAAGCTCGAGCGCAAAAGACAAAGTGAAACCTAAGAGCCTAGCTAAGACGGCTACCTCACGGGACGCCGCTGACTCCGACTCGGTAACCCATTCGGAATCAGGTTCTGGTTCGGTCTCAGATTCGAGCTCAGGTTCGGGCTCGGCCTCGACCTCGAAATCGCTTGTCGCAGATGCAAGCTATCTCGACGACCTCGCGGCGCTTGGGTACAGGAATCTCACGATCAACGAGGTGATCGAGCTGAAGTCAGTAGGCGTCGACCGCGAGTATATTGAGAGCTTGGAACGCGCTGGATACAAGAATCTCACACCTCGTGAGCTCGTACAGCTCAAGAGCCTCGGCGTGACGGGCCAGTATATCATAGCAATGCGTAATGCCGGGCTTGTCGACATCGATCCGCGCGAGCTCGTGGAGCTCAAGTCGCTGGGCGTCGATCCGGGCTACATAAGCGGGCTGGCCGCTGCTGGTCTCACCGGGCTGGGTGTGCGTGAGCTGACGGAACTCAAATCGCTCGGTGTCAACGGCGCATATGTCAAGGACCTTGCGGACAACGGGTATCCGCATCTCCCCACCCGCGAATACGTTCAACTTAAATCCCTCGGTGTTGACGGCGGCTACATCCGCAAGCTCGCGAGTCACGGCTTCGCGCACATCACCGTCGAGCAGCTCATACGGTACAAATCGCTTGGAATATCCCCCCAATGATTCTAGCGGTCGCCGTCGCAGTGAGCGTTGCGACTGGCTCGTGGTCGATCTCGACGATCAACGGTCACGTGCATCTGCGAACGACATGGAGCGATGCCACGGGCGACCACTCGAATTCCGAAGATCGTGATGTCGACGCCAATAAACTCGGTATCGCCGCTCCGCTCGCCTCAAACGGGTCGCACGTAGGCTTCGAGGTGCATCGCGAAGCGGGTGACTTTGCTTTCGAAGGCTGGATCGCAAGCGGCAATGGCGGCGGCACCTACACGTTTACACCGAATGCAGCGTTCTTCGACTATCTACTCAAGCGCGGTTTTACCATCGACGGCGACAACCCGATGGGCAAGGAACTAACGGCTGCAAGTATCGATCTTACGCGGGCATATATCGACGATCTTCAGCGCGCGGGCATCGAGCTCGATTTTAACCGACTCATCACGTTCCGTGCACTCGGAATCGACAGCGCGTACATCCGCGACCTGGCTGCGGTGGGTTTTTCGCATATGGAGGCTCGTCAGTATATTGCGTTTAAGGCGCTTGGAATCGGCAGCGGGTATATAAGGTACCTGCAGGCCCACGGGTTCCGGAACTTGACCCCAAGAGAAGTGATCGCGGCCAAGTCGCAGCAAATTTAGCCCCGCGACGTGATCGTTCATCTGATCGACGGAACCTACGAGCTCTTCCGCCATTTCTATGGACTGCGTCGCGCTACCGATGGGAAGGAGCGACGATTCGGGGCGGTTGTCGGAGTGCTCAATACCGTACTGCAAATGATCGGCGAGGGTGCCACGCATGTAGGCGTCGCCACCGATCACGTTATCGAGTCCTTCCGCAACGGGCTTTGGAGCGGCTATAAAACGGGGGATGGAATCGATCCCGCGCTTCGCGCGCAGTTCGAGCCGCTCGAGGACGCGCTGCAAGCGATGGGCGTTCCGGTTTGGGCGATGATCGAGCTGGAGGCCGATGATGCGCTGGCCTCGGCGGCCACAATCGCCGCCCTGGATTCTCGGGTACAGCAAATCTGCATTTGGACTCCGGATAAGGATCTCTCGCAATGCGTGCGCGAGGATCGCATCGTGCAAGTCGACCGAAGAAGCAAGGCCATCCGGGACGCTGACGGCGTGCGAGCTAAGTTTGGGGTAAATCCCGAGCTCATACCCGACTATCTCGCGCTGGTTGGAGATGCCGCCGATGGCTATCCCGGCATCAAGGGCATCGGGCCGAAGGGCGCGGCCGCTCTGCTCACACGTTATGGCGCGATCGACCTATTCCCATCGCAAGTACTCGGTGAGCAACAGCGTCTCGCGCTGTTATTCAAGGTGCTCGCAACGCTTCGAACCGATGCGAAACTCTTTGCGGACGTTGATGAATTGGAGTGGCGAGGGCCTACCGCCGGATTTCCCGCCGTGTGCGAGCGACTCGAGACCCGCGATTTCTTAGCGCGCGTTACGAGAGTCGCGCGAGCTCGCGTGGGCTAACCGTCTCGCTAACCCATCCCGAGAGCCACTAGAGCACCAGCATATTGAATAAACCGGTGCTCTTCGTTTGTGACTCCTCGTCGTAGACAAGAAATGCAGACTATCTCCTTGCTGCCACCGTGCCGAGTGGTTCGTCGAAATTTCCAGTAAAGACCGCGATCGGTGAACCGCCAGCCGGGTAGCTGAAGACCTCGCCGTTGTCGTTACCCGCGTCCCCGCAATACACAACGCCGATCGCGATCCAGGTCTGCGCGCAGTCGCTGGAACCCGAGAACGATATGGTGCCCTTCAACGTCGCATTCGTTCCGCTGATCGTATACTGATACATCTTGTTCGCTATCTGATCGAAGACGGTCATGTACGTGCCGTCCCACTGGACGGAGCCCGGGAACTGCACGACGTTGCTCGTCGTGATCGTTTTGACTGTGTTGCTGCCCTTCGGGAGCTCGTCGAGCTGGAAGGCAGAGCCGCTGGTGAAGCCGTCGAAGAAGAGATTTCCGTTGGCGTCGTAGCCGTCGAAGTACTCTCTGGCCAACGGCGTGCGGATGAAGGTGCCCGAGCCGCTGGCGTTCGGGTAGATGAGGATGTCGCCCGTAGACGGCCCAAACAAGATCCCGACTGCAAGGTCGCCGTTCGTATCCATGGCGCAGCTCGATGGCATACTAGCGTCGGAAACGGTGAGCGTCTTGATCGGCGTCTGGGGAACCCTGTACTCCGTGATCTGGTTGTAGGCCGCGACGATCCAGAAGGTTTTCTTCCCATAGCCGAAGAGGACGTTCGTGCACCCTTGGCCGCCCACGTTATTGATCTCACCGAGCTCCCGATCGCTCTTCGGATAATCAAAGATGCCGGCGAACGTGCCGTAAAAGTTGATGATGTACTCGTGGTCTTTCCGCCTATGCCGGTCAGGAAGAATCGTCGCGTAGCGGGGCGGCGCGCTCAGATTCGCGCGCGCTGCCGTTACCGGCATTCCGTTCACGAAGAGCGTTCTACCGATGTATCGGGTATTGAGCGCAGCGTTTGACGGCGCGACCCCAGAGCCGCCGCCGCACGCCGCACATATCGCGAGTGCAACCAGAGCACCGGCGTATTTCACTAAACCAGTCGTATTCACGTTACTCCCTCTCAAGTAGAAACGAATGCAGGTTATCTTCTCGACCGAGACCGCGCCGCCGGCGGGTCGAAACTGCCCGTGGGCTCGCAGTCGCCGAAGCTCCGGCTCACCGAACGATTGGGGGAGCTTCTTTTATCGGGGTAGTGCCGCCGACCTTGCACGCGTCACTCGGCGCGAGCGACGTACTCACGCTTGGTCTTACCCCCAGTCAAGCTTGTCGCGAGCGCGGCGCTCTTCCACGAGACCTACGGCTCTTGCAGGCGACGAACGAAGCACTCCGAACCCGACTCGGTCACCACTGCGTCAGGAGCGAGGTTTAGGATGCCAACTTTCAACAATCGCGTGCTTGTGCTGATCGCCGGAACGCTTTTTGCTACTTCGGCGTGTGGGGGAAACACCGCGGTTCCAACCGGAGCAGTCGGGAGTACGTCGCAAGTCTCTGCGCCAGGCGCCGGTTCCATCGTTCCAAACGACACGACCTCGATTTTGAAAAAACTTACGAAGGACGTTGAAATCGGCTCGACAGTCGATGGTAAAAATGGCGACATGGGTCCGCGCGCACTCTCGCTGGTCCGATCGTCCTTCGGGCTCCAGAAAGGACAGGTGCTCGTTTGCAACTTCGAAGACTCTGCGGGCACCGCTGGGAAAGGTACAACGATCGAAGTACTCAATCCAAAGCCGCACTCCAAGCCGGTGACCTTCACGCAAAACGCCAAAGTAGATGGATGCGATGGCGATGCAGTCACTGAGACAAATACAGTCTACGGCACGGGGATGCTCAGCGGTCTCGTCGCGCAGTTTGACCAAGCCGGATCGCTCAAGAAGACTTTCGGTTCGCACATTGAGGCACCATTCGCCGACGTCGACGCATTCTGCGGTCTACCTTACGCGCCTGAGGACATCTACGTTTCCGATTCCAAGACCGGCTCGCTTGTCAAGTTGGCATTCATTTCTGTTAGCGGCGGTAAAACGACAGCGACCGAAGTTATGAGCGGTTTCGGGATAAATAAGGGCTCGGGTTGGAGCGTCTTGGGCCCATCCGGAATACAATACAATAGCCAAAGAACCGGTAGTCTTTGCAACGACACGCTGTATGTCGTGGATGGAGTCGACAACACGGTCATCGCCGTTTCGAACGCCAGCAGCCTACTCCAGAAAGACGAGATCGTCGTGCAACCGGGTGGGAAGAAATTCAAATGTGCTCACCCGCAAAGAACGTGCGCGACGCTCGTTTATAGTGGTTCCCCGCTCAATGCGCCCGTAGCTTCAGCTCTTCTACCGAACGGAAACCTCATCGTTGCGAATACCAAAGGTGGAAACAAACTTGTGGAGCTGACACCGACGGGAAAGGTACTCGCCACCAAAACAATCGACAAGAGCTCGATTGGTCACGTCTTCGGACTCGTTGCGTCCGGGACGAGTGATAGCGATACGGCGTTGTTCTATACCGATACGAAAACGAACACACTGCAAGAACTCATGCAATAGAGAGGATCTCCCGGGCCGCGCCGAGTCTGACGGCTGATTTCCAGGGGCACCGGGAATCTGGGACGCGGGATTTAACGTTCAAGTAGCGCCCCGATCTGGTGGGTGTCACGAACCACAATCGGAGTGCCGCGTGCCGTTTCCGAAAGGTCGTGGTCCTGATGCGTGCATACCGAGCGATCACCCGTATTATTTGCGCCATATTTGCCAAGGGCGTGGTAGCCTAACTCGGCGAGATCAACCGGCAATGTGGGCAGTTCTGGGCTTCGTGACCGCGGCGATCATTGGATTGGCGGCGGTGCTCGTTGCGGGCGGTCGCGGCTCTCCGCGCCGCGACGATTTTCCGTGGGCACTGGACCAAGTTTCGAGCCTCCACGTGGCAATCGTCGGTACCCTCGCCGGCTTCGCGTTTACGGCCGTGGTGCTCGTGGTGACGCTCGCGCGCGACACGACGGAAGTCGAAAAGATCGCCCTCGACACCGCCATCGTCATGTTTCTAGTCGCATACCTGTATTGGGTCGGCAGCGCCTTTCTCATTTCGTACTTGCCGCACGTGCGCACGAGCGGCGACTTCGTGCAGCGCGTGCACTTCAGCTTGTCCTCGACGCTCGAATATCGGACCGTCTTTCTTTCCTGGTTTGCGCTACTGCCACTCCTCCAGGCGAATGGGCTGGGCCGGCTCATGCCGGTTCTTTATTTTCTTCTGCCGGCGTCGCTGTTCTTAGGATCTCTGCTTTTATCGATGGCTACCGATGGTCTCGGGCTCATGCGGGTAAAAGAGATCTACTTCTCCGCCGCGATCAGTACCGGACTTGCACTGCTCTACTGCGCGCTCGTCGTGTTCGCGTTTCCGATAGCTCGGTCTCCGTACTCCTCGATGTATCTAGCGCTGGTCATCTTTTGCGTGAACGGCGCAGGCTTCGCGGTAGCGACGCTGACGCCACTCTCGCCAATATACTCCGGGGTGAAACGATTCTACGATCGGTACGGCAGACAGATCATTATCGCTGACATGCACCTCACGATGGTTTCGCTGACTTTTCTTTGGCTGGCGGTCGTTGGAGCGATTTGACCTACCAGAGCGAGATTTGGTCGAGCGTGAACTCTGAGGAAGTATAGTCCGAGTTTGCGTTGGTAGCAGTGAAGTAGACCACGTTGGTCGGCGTGAGCTCGGCTTTCATCGGAAAGGCGCCGACGACGTCGCGCTTCGAGTAGGCGATGCTGCCGTACAGCGCGACTGCGTCGAATTCTCCCGCTTTGATCGCGAAGATCGCGGAATACGGAAGTCCTTGGCCGGGTTGTAGCGTAAAGCTGCTCGAGTACTTCGGCGAGGCAAGACGCGTCATCTCGACGGTTCGGTAAATCAGCGTCCGTGATGCCACGTGAGCGTCCCGCTGATACACCGTCAGCCCCCCGATGGAGCGATCCACGGCGGGCGTCCTGTTCGGCGCGTAGCGGAGACCGTTGGCGGTAAATCCCGTCGCAATGAGCGTGGCATCAGTGCTGCCGTTGTTGTAGATAGTTGCCTTAACGGCGACCTGAACCAACCCGTGATGGGTACCGAGTTTGTACAAAGATCCGGTCAGCCGCAGCGACGGCGGCTCGCTCGCTGGTTTGAATCGCTGCTCGTAGGCGAAAACGTACAGCGCCCAGAGTCCCGCAGCGACGATTGCGACGACCTCGACGGCGTCGCGCAGCGTCCCGAGCGGTTCGTTTCGCTCGCGCCTTCCGAACACGCTATGGTGTAGCCGTAGGCGTCATGGAGTCGGTCTCTTCCATCGGCAGCATCCACGACCTGCCACGCTCGGCGTCCGTTGGTTTCCTCGATGCGCCCGCGCGGCGCGCTAGTGGCGCTACGCGGTCGCCCGGACCCAGATATTCGTTTGCATCCAGCGCTGTGATAAAGTGAGAAGCCACGTTGGGTGGGGCGTCGACATCGCGGTCCTACTTTCAGCTAGGCTAAGATCATCCGCGCCGCGTTGCCGGCGACCATCTCACCCACAGGCAAGAAGATGGATGCCCGATGCGTCGACATCTTCGAGCTTGAAAACGGCAAAATCAAAAAAGTTCGACTGCTACCCAGAAGCCTCAATCATCCTAACCCAACTCGGCGTCATCGAAGTAAAACCCTCGTCATCTTGAGCTTAGGTGCGAAGCACCGTAGTCGAAGACCCCCGTCCCGGATGCCAGGCGATCCAGGGAGATGTAGGCAATCGCGAAGCCGTGTGCGGTCGGTAGGCTAAATCAGCATCGCTTCGGCGACGGCGTGATCTTCGCTCCACATGCTGCCCTCGGCCATGAGTTTCGAAAGCTCGTCGGCGCCGAGCGCTTCGCGCAATGCCGGAAGCATCGCGTCGTACTCTTGCTGCTCGGTATACTCGCGCAGCGCTTCGAGAGCCGCGAGGCGCGCATCGACGTAGCCAAAAAGCCGCGCGCTGCGGGCGCGCTCGTCGTGCGATGGCACGCTCGGTCGCAAAGAGCCGACTGCTGCTAAATGCTGCAGCGCAAAGGTCGCCGAAACGTCGAATCGCGCATCTCGCATCTCTAGTAGCGCTTGTCGTGCCGATAGTCGGGCCTCATCGTAACGCTCCAACGCCACCAGATACGCTGCCGCGTTGAGTAATTGGAGCGCGGCATTCCCCTTGGCATTGAGCCCGCGAAACACCGCGAGCGCGTCCCCGGCCAGCCGCAGCGCGGCCTCGGCATTTCCGGCGCGAAATTCCGTCTCGGCAAGCGATGTCGCGTTTAAGCCGACACTTTGTTCGAAGCCACTGCTCTGAGCGATGGCCAATGCCTCGCTATAAAGTTGCCGCGCTCCAGCCAGATCGCCGGCAATGCTGCGCGCTTCGCCCAAACCGTTCAGCGCGATCATTGTCAATCGGAGCGCCCCGAGCGCCTGCGCTCCCGCAAGCGCTTGCGTGAGCAGGTCCTCGCCATCGGTAAACTTCCCAACAAGAACGAGGCCGCGGCCTGCCGCGCGCTGAGCCCTCGCACTTTGCCGCGGGTCGCCCAGCTCGCGATAGCGCGCCAGCGCGCGCTCTGCCGCCGCCAGGGCTGCCTTGTGTTGAACGAGCGCTGATGCGAGCATCGCTTCAGCGAGATCGAGCGCGGCGAGCACCGGCAGCGGTGTTTCATTGGTAACGAGCTCCTGGGCGGTGTGCACCCATCGCTGCCCCTCCGCCGTTGCGAACGCAAGCCATACTCGGGGCAGTCCCCCGGCCAATCGCTGCCCGAGCAGTGCGTCGCCGGGCGCCCGGAACGCCCATGCCAGCGCCGCTCGGAAGTTTTCTAACTCCGGCTCGGCACGCGAAAGCCACGCGCGATCCGGTAATGTCTCGCGAAGATCATCGAGCTGCTCCGCCAGCGCCGCGTATGCGTTCGCATGCGCGTGCGCAACCGCTCCATACTCGCCGGCCTCGCTCAGCTTCTCGCGCGCGTACTGCCGCGTCGACTCCAAAAGCCGGTAGCGCGTGCCGCTGCCCACGAGCTCGGCGTGCACCAGCGACTTATCGACCAGCGACGAGAGCAGATCGAGGATCGCCATCTCATCGATCGCCCCGCCGCTGCAGACCGCCGTCGCGGTTTCGAGCGTAAGGCCGCCGGCAAAGATCGCGACCTTGCGAAAGAGCGCGCGTTCGTCGCCGGAGAGCAAATCGTAGCTCCAGTCGATCAGGGCGCGCATCGTCTGCTGGCGCGGTAGCGCGCTGCGGTCGCCGCCGGTGAGGAGGCGAAAACGCTCGTCGAGCTTCTGCGCGAGTTGCTGCGGTGACAATACCTTGACCCGGGCGGCGGCCAGTTCGATCGCCAGCGGTATGCCGTCGAGCCGCCGGCAGATCTCGGCGACGTGCGGCGCGTTCCCCTCGGTGAGGACAAAACGTTTGTCGCTCGAGAGTGCGCGATCGACAAAGAGTTGCACCGCGCTGTAGCGTGCCGCTTCAGCGGTGGAAAGTATCTCGGCGTTTGACGGGATGGCAAGCGAAGGCATGCGATAGGTCTCTTCGCCGGCGATATTTAAGCCTTCGCGGCTCGTTGCCAAGATGCGCACTTCAGGACAGCCCTGCAGAATCGCGCCAGCGACGCTGCGGGCTTCGTCGATCACGTGCTCGCAGTTATCGAGGATGAGCAGCAGGCGTTTGCGCTTGAGATAAGCCAGCAGCGTATCGAGCACCGGGCAGTTAGGCCGTTCCGGAACGTTCAGAGCCTGGGCGATGACGCTGCTCACGAGCGCCGGGTCGGTGATGGGGGCCAGCTCTGCTAACCAGGCTCCGTCACCCGAACCGTCGAGCACGTCGGCGGCGACTTGCACGGCGCAGCGCGTCTTGCCGGCACCGCCCGTGCCGACCAGCGTCACCAGCGGAAACCGTTCGATCAAGGCCGCGACCTCCGCCACGACCTCCTCGCGTCCCACGAACGAGGTGAGCCGGCGGGGCAGATTGTTGGGCAGTTGGTCAAGCGAACGCAGCGCGGGAAATCGCTCCGGTAGATCCGGTGCGACGAGTTGATAGACTTGTTCGGGACGCGCGAGATCTTTGAGCCGGTGCGCGCCCAGATCGCGCAAGCTGCTTTGCGGCGGCATCTCGCCCTGCAGCAAATCGGCCGCCGTGCCCGAAACGAGCACCTGGCCGCCGTGGCCGATTGCGAGCAATCGCGCTACGCGGTTGACTGCGGGACCGAAGTAGTCGCCGTTACGCTCTTGCGCGACGCCGGTGTGCAGCGCCATCCGCATGCGCAGGCCGCCGACGGCAGAAAAGTCTTCGGCTGCTA
This sequence comes from Vulcanimicrobiota bacterium, assembly GCA_963748875.1. GTDB lineage: Bacteria > Vulcanimicrobiota > Vulcanimicrobiia > Vulcanimicrobiales > Vulcanimicrobiaceae > Cybelea. The sequence continues at coordinate 1,202,318 of CAVVKC010000001.1, read as the reverse complement.
GGACGCGCTGTGCGTCCAGAGCGGCCGCGATTGCATCGGCCGCAGTCGCGAAGGCCGCACAAAAGGCGTCGCCGATGGTCTTAAAGACGTAGCCTCTGCGCGCTTCGAGCGTTGCTCGCATCAGCGCATCGTGATCCGCTAGCGCCGAGGCCATCGCTACGCGGTCGCCGTCCCACCGTGCAGTGCTGCCTTCGATATCCGAAAACAGAAACGTGACCGTGCCTGTAGGGCACGCCGAGGACGGCGCCCCAGACTCTGTCTGTGTCGCCATGCGGCGAGCCTTCGCGCTAGGGGGACTCTCCTCCGCCGAGTATCGTTAGAGGAGCTAAGCCTCCCAGTAACGCGAATGTGCCAGGGCCTCGACAGCACCTGTCATCAGCGCCAGGAGGGCCTTGGTAGTACGGCTAGACGTAATCCTCGAGTGTAAGGTCGATGTCGTGCGTCGCACCGTCTTTACTCTTGACCACCAGATGTTCGACGGTCCCAGGTTCTTCCGAGAGGAGCTCGCGGACCTGACGCAGCGAGAGACCCGAAGAGCCGTTAACCGATACGATCACATCGCCCTTGGCCAGACCTGCACTTGCCGCCGGCGTTCCGAAGCGAACGTCGAGGATCGTTATTACACCGTTGTTGATGAGGAAGACTCCGCTGCGATCCCAATCATCGCGCATGTCGAAGCCCGCGTTCGGCATGAGCGTCATGGTGAGCTGACGGTAATCGAGCGTCATGGTGAAGCGTTTCCAAACTGCGCCGCCGACGTTGGCACCGATGAACGGCATCGCAAGTCCGCCTTTACTTTGCGTAGTATAATCTCCGACGAGATCGCGAAGCATCAAGCCACCGAACGAAAGCGTCTGCACGCGCCCGAGCCGGCCAATGCTGGGGCCGCCGACGCCGAACCCATTGACTCCCGGCGCAGTAAGCCTTGCCGGTACGACGCTTGGATGCGCTTCGACGAACGGTGTGAAGAGCGAGATCGAGTCGCGTGCACCGGTATCGAGCGTACATGTCGTCGGTGCGTTGTCGATGCTGCACGCAAATTGCGGCTGCGTGCCGTACAGCGCAATCGGTATGACCGTCGCATCGGGTGGAGGCGTATACGAGCCCGGCATATGAAACAGGACCTTCTTATTCCCGTAATCGAAGGTCGTCACGAAGCGCGAGATTGTGTCAACCCCCGATCTCGTCGTTGAGCGACTGCGCGACGACATCGTGCGCGGGCGCCTCGCGCCTGGTGAGCCCTTGCGTCAGGATGAGATTGCCCGGTCATTCGGAGTGAGCCACGTTCCGATTCGTGAAGCCTTTCTTAAACTCGAAGCCGAACGACTTGTCGAGATTCGACCACGTCGCGGGGCAATCGTGGCGGCGCTTTCGGCGGCTGAGCTCGAAGAGCTTAACGAGATGCGCGCGGCCTTGGAATGTTGTGCATTGCGCGTCGCAGCGCCGAGCCTTACTGACGGCGATTTGCAGAAGGCGGCCCAAGTGCTGGATCGTATCGATGACCAGCCAGAGCGTTGGGGCGAGCAAAATACGGCGTTTCACACTATTCTCTACAAGCCCGCAGAGCGACCTCGACTGCTCGCCGAGATTCTCTCGTTGCAGCATAACGTCGAGCGATATCTTCATCAGGAAGTCAAGGTGACGAATAACTTTGCGGACTCGCAGCGCGAACACCGTAAATTGCTCGAGCTCATCTCACGAAAAAAAATAGAAGAAGCATGTGCGCTCCTGAATGACCATATTCTCAAGCCGGGGCGCATTCTGGTTTCCAAGTTGCGCAAATCGGGCCACGACTAGACGGGCTAGGCCCTTCGCCCGCCAATAGACACGCGCTCAAAGGAGTTACGGAACGCGCGACGCGTCACAGCAGTAATACTTCAAGCGTTGCGACGTCTAACAGGAGACCATTGCTGTGAAGGCTTTCTATCTGTCCCCCGTCCTTATCGCTGCGCTCACCGCGGCAGCCTCCTACCCGAAGATGGCCCCCCTCAGCCAATATCTAATGGACCGCGAAGCGGAGATCGCTCTGGCACGCAGCGCCGCCCCTAAAGCGATCTCGAGCCACGCGACGATCCTGGTGTTGACCCCGAGCGGATACAAAACCGCCGTGGAAGGTACGAACGGCTTCACCTGCTTGGTGGAACGCTCCTGGACCAAAGCCTTCGACGATGACAATTTCTGGAACCCGAAGGCGCTCCCGCCGGTGTGCTATAACCCGCCGGCTTCGCGCACCGTGCTGCACTACACCATCTTCTCGACGAATCTGGCGCTGGCCGGCGCGACCGAAGCGAAGATACACGAGCGCATGAATGCGGCAGTTGCCGGTAAGCAGCTGCCGCTCCCGGAAAATGGTTCGCTAGGCTACATGATGTCGAAGGATCAATACATCGACGATCACGTCAAGGCGTGGTACCCGCACATCATGATCTACACTCCGAAAGCGTTAGGCGCAGACAGCGGAGAGAGCTGGGGCGCGGATCGAAAAGACTCTCCGGTCGTGTACGACAGCAATCACCTTATCTGGCCCCAGCCGTGGGCGCTGTTCTTCGTTCCCGTCGCTCGCTGGTCCGATGGGACGTCGGGACCGGCGTTATGAACGACGTACGGCAGCCCTCCTCGACTTAACACATCGCGGCGACCGGCGCCGGCATGGGCGACCTGTGCGGCGTCGAAAGGTTAATACTCGGCGTCGGGAGGGGTAAGACATGGATAACACGTTCGTTCAGTACCAATTCGGTTACGACTACGGAATCGGCGTCAAGAGTTCGACCGGTGGCCGAATGCAGCTGGGTGCTGTGGGAAACCCGACGCCGGTAAAGGATGCGGCCGGGGGATCCGGCGGCTTTCAAATGATCAAGATCGAGCAGACCAGCGATCTCGAGGACCATCTCGGCATTTCGGCCGACGCGTCCGGAGGGGTCGGCCTGTTCAGCGCGTCGGACCGCTTCAATTTCTCGAAAGACTGCAAGATTCAACAGAACTCGATCGCGCTATTGCTCACGTGTTCGCAAGTCAATGGTTTCACGCAAATCGATCAGCCGGTTCTGGATCCGGCGGCGGCAGCCTTGGTTCAAAACGGTCAGCTGGATCTCTTCGAAGAGCGTTATGGAGACTGCTTCGTCGGCGGCATGCTGACCGGGGGCGAGTTCTTCGGCGTGATCCGCATCGACGTCAAAACCGAGCAGGACAAACAGGACATCGAAAACTCCCTCTCTGGATCGTACGGACCCTTCAGCGCCGACGTTTCGGTTTCGGTTCAGAACTCGATGAAGCAGACGAATTCCCAGGCCGAGACGTTCCTTTATTATGAGGGCGGCAACGTGCAGATCAAGCCGCAATCGCCGGCCGATCTCTTCGCCGCCGCCGATCAGTGGTCGCAGAGCGTTTTGCAGACTCCGAAACCGTACAAGGCGCTTTTACTCCCGTGGATTCTCGCCAATGGCCCAAATCCGCCGAATGCGGCCGATCTCGAACACCAGCGGGATGTATTGATCGCCTGCGCGCGTCTGCGGTCGCAGGTGATCGATCGCATGAACGTTTTGGAATACATGGGACTCCCCGAACACCAGGACGAGTTCGTCATGGTGTCGCCCTATCCGGATCGCCTCGCGCAACTTCACGCTGCCGTAAGCCAAGACTACGATTTGGTCGAACAGTCCGCGTCGTACGCGATCGATAACCCGAAGCTCGCCGTCGAGCCCGAAACCTTTGCGCGCACCGTCAAGTCGATGCCGTCGTACGCGATCACCGTGCTTCCGGTCGATCTTCCGAAGCGTCTAGATGGAAGTACGATCAAGGTTCCGGACTTTTCTCAAGTCACCGACTGGGCTGCGATGAGCAGCCTGGCCGCCTCGAATCGCCTAACCTTGCATTACGTGTCGGCTGGCCCACAACCGAACTATCACTTCCTGTCGCAGGATCCGACGCCGGGTACGCCGGTTGCCGTCAACGCAACCGTCACGGTCGTCGGCAACGGCGTTCCGCCCTCCACGCTCATCCTCAATCCTAATCTCATCGGTCTTCATATAACGTCCGTCGCTCACGCGCAGTTCAACGAGTTGCATCGGTGAGATTGATCACGTCTCCCTCGGCAAGCTTAGCTCGACGCGATTTTGCCTAGATAGTATCCGAGCCGATTTTCGACATCCCCGGGCTTGTGGAAGCCGCGCGCCATCAGCGCTTTAATCCCATCCTGGGCGGCGGCTCGCCCGAGCGAGGCGATGCACGCATCCCACCCTGCACCGAGCTCGACGTCCGGCGGCAGACTGGTGTTGACGAGGCGTTTGGTGTTGGCGATCGCCCACTTGTCGAATCCGGCGATTCGAGTCGCGAGCGCCTCTACAAAGGCGTCTAACTCGGCGTCGGGCAGGGCGCGATTAACGTAGCCGTAGGCCTCAGCCTGGTCTGCCCTAATATCTTCCGAGCTCAGTAGCACCTCGAGGGCCCGATTTCGGCCAATGAGTTGGGGCAGCCGGGCCATCGGGCCGCCGCCGGCGACCATCCCGACGCCCACCTCCCATTGCGAGATGACGGCCTTTTCGCGGCTGGCGAAAGTCATGTCGCACGACAGCGCGATCTCGCTGCCGTTGCCGGTCGCCCGGCCACGGATGAGGGCAATCGAGACGACGGGCAATCGTGTCAAACGTACGAGAAAATCCGGCCAAGGCGGCAGACCTGTCGGACCCGGCGGCATTGCAGTCAGATCCTCAGGCTTGGCTGTGAAATCGGAGTGATTCAGGAAATAGTCATCGACAGCGCTGTCGAACACCACGACTCTGACAAGGTCATCGGCCTCGAGCGCGGCGATGACTTCCTGGAACTGCTGGAGCATTTCCGGGCCCATGACGTTGATCGGCGGGTTGTCGATCGTGACACGCCAATAGGCGGGCGACCGCCGGGCCAGGCGAATCTGTCGCTTCGTAAGTGGGGCTGCTGCTGTCATGGAACTCTCCTGTCAATGTGTTTGTTTCGGAAACCGTTGATTGTCCTCAACGCCTGTTCACTACCGCCGCGCCCGCCTTGCTGACGATCTCGTCCTGCGAATCCGTGCCTCCCGAACAACCGATTGCACCGATAATCAGCCCGTGCTCGGCCAGCGGGATGCCGCCTCGAGATGCAATGATTCCATCGAACGCGAGCAGATAGTTGAGCTGCATACGCTGAACACCGTCTTCGAAGACCTTGGTCTCGCGCCGGAAGGTCGCGGCCGCCCGAGCCTTGTGTTCGGCAATCTGAATGGAGGCAAGCATCGCGCCGTCCATTCGTGCAAAGGCGACGAGGTTGCCGCCGGAATCGACCACCGCAACGTTCATCTTCCAGTTCCGCTTTTTCGCTTCTGCCACCGTTGCGTGAATAATCGCCTGGGCGCGGTCTAGCGATATCGGTGGGCCATACGGAGTGTCGAAAGGAATTTTGTCGGGCACAAAATCGAGAGAATTTATTACTATTTTAGTGTTTGACATACGTCCTCTTTCAATGGTCGCACAACAGATCGCCACCTGAACCCGCCCACGGCCTTGAGGGTAATGCACCGAGTCGATGTATTAGGTTCACGATAGGGTTCTAATGTACCACCGCCGGGGATGCGACGTCTGGCCACTGAAAGTGCACAAACGCGCCTCAAGCCGGATCATATAAACCTGCGAAGCTTCGGCCAATAGACGCTCAGCGGCATGGTAATTCCGCGGCAGAGCGAGATCGGAAAACCGTTTTCGAACGGCCGTCCCCACGGATTGGAGAATCGGGCGACGATCCGATGCATTCGAAAGAGGTGCGCCTTACTTTCGCAATCTCCGTGAACGTCGATGAGCACGTTACCGCTATAACCGCGCGGGCCCCATATCCAATACTGATTGTGGCCCGACAGCGTCGGCGGCAGGCCATACGCCGGCCCAAAAAAATCGAGTGCGGCGGCCTCGCCGTAGTTGCTTGCAAGGATTGCGGTTTGAGCGCGCTCCGCCGGCGGCAGCGAGTCGTAGACGCGTGCGATACTTTGCGCCAGTTCCCGCCAGCCGTGCATGTCGGCCCAATCGGGAGGCAAGTTGCCGATCCGCGTGTGTTCGGTCACCGCCAGATCCACTTCTTGCGTGAGTATGGTTTGGAGCGTGCGGTCGTACGCGGACATCGTTCGTTCGGGCAAAACCGGCATCAGCAACGGAACGAGCGCAATGCCCGCAACCAGCGCGTAGATCGTCAGCACGGGGCGCCAGAGGGTTGCGCGCGCCGTCCATGTTTCGATTGTGACCGCACCGGCGGCAATCGGTATCGGGTAGACGTCGCCGGCATAATAATGCTTTGCGTGCAGAACGATCATCTGGACGATCAGTGCGAGATACGCGATGCCCAAAAATCGAACGTCCGCGCGGCGCAGCAGCGTTGCCAAGCCGATCAACCACACCGGCGCGAGCAGCGGATACGTGATTAGCAGCTGCGTAGCGAGGAACTGCAACGGCGTGAGCGGGACGTCTTTATATTGTGCTGCGGCGCGCAGCAACGTCCACATCGGAAAGCCGTGCGCGGCTTGCCACAGAAAGTTCGGCAGCGCGATGAGCGCGGCAACGAAAACGCCGGCCGCGAACCAGCCCGTAAAGAGAACGCGCCGTTGCGGAAGCACGAGCAGACCAAAGACGATGCCGATGGCGAAGAAGATGACGGTGTATTTACTCTCCACGCAGATACCCACGATCGTGCCGACGATCAGCCACCAGCGCGGGTCGGCACCCTTGACGATGCGCAGCACGTAGAGCGCCGCCAACGGCCACAGCCACAACCCGATGATGTCGGCCGACAGCTTCGTTCCGAAATCCATGAGCACCGGAGTGAGCGCCGCAATCAGTGCCGCGAAGAACTGCGCAAACGCGCCGCCGCCGAGTTCGGCAGCCAACAAGCAGGTGGTGTAGACTGATGCCGCGGCAAATACCGCGCAAATCAGACGCAGGAGGAAGAGCGAGTGGCCGAAGAGCTGCGAGCCCGCCGCCAAAAGCGGCGCGACCGGCGGTTGGTCGACGTATCCCCACGCCGGATGAAAGCCACAGATAATAAAGTACAGTTCGTCGCGGAAGAAGCCGTAATGCGGATTGCCGGCGAGATGGACTACCAGGGTAACGAGCGCCGCCGCAAGGGGCAGGCGCTGCAGGCGCCACGGATGCATGGTTTAAAGAATATCCGCTTCCGCGTAGCGCGTAATCGTTAGCGCTACTTTTTTCGCAACAGATACACCAATCATCGAAACGCTACGTTGCTTGGCGACGATCTTGATGGCTTACGCGCATCTTCTCATACCCGAGAGGATGCCGTTAGACGCAGAGCGTAGGTCGGCTCCGGGCGCCGCGGACCCGGTCCACCTGCTTCGAGCAGGGATAGCGTGCGGACGCGAGGGAGTCCCTGGCATTCGACGCAAGCACACTTCATTGTAACCGTTGCGACTTTGAGCCGCAGAAGGAATTTGTCCTTGAAAACCCTGTTCCTGAGCCCACCTTCTTTCGACGGCTTTGACGGCGGAGCGGGCGCGCGGTACCAGGCAAAGCGAGAGGTAACCTCGTTCTGGTATCCGACGTGGCTGGCTCAGCCCGCCGCCCTCGTGCCGGGCAGCACGCTGGTAGATGCGGCCCCGCATGGGCAGACGATCGAGGACGTGCTAACGATCGCCAAGGACCACGATCTGGTGATCATGCACACCAGCACGCCGTCGCTCCCCAATGACGTCGAGTGCGCTCGCCGGCTCAAGGCGCAATACCCGTCTATAAAGGTAGGCTTCATCGGTGCGCACGTTGCCGTGCTTCCAGAGCAGACGCTTCGTGAGCACGAGATCATTGATTTCGTCTGCCGGAACGAGTTCGACTACACGTGTAAGGAGCTTGCCGAAGGGCGGCCCTGGAATGAGATCCTAGGACTTTCATATCGAGACGCCGACGGTGAGTTGAAACGCACGGAAGAACGCCCTCAGATCCACGATTGGGATGCGATGCCAAGCGTGCTGCCCGTCTACGCTAAACATCTCGATGTCACGAAGTACTACAACGGCTACCTTCTACACCCGTACGTCTCGTGGTATACCGGCCGCGGCTGCACGGCAAAGTGTACGTTCTGTCTCTGGCCGCAAACGATCGGCGGCCACATCTTCCGCCACAAGAGCCCCGAGGCGGTCGGTCGCGACCTCGACGAAGCGAAGGCGATCTTTGGTTCCAAAGTACGGGAATACATGTTCGACGACGACACGCTGACGAACGAAAAGAGTTACGCCATTGAATTCAGCAAGCACATGAAACGCTTGAACCTCAGTTGGGCTTGCAACGCCCGCGCGCACGTCGACTATGACACGCTCAAGATCCTGCGCGACAACGGCTTACGCGTTTTACTCGTGGGCTTCGAGTCCGGCAACCAGGAGATTCTCTACCGCATCAAAAAAGGTCTGAAGCTAGAGATGGCGCGCAAGTTCATGAAAGACTGCCACAAACTCGGCATCAAAGTTCACGGCACGTTCATCATTGGCTTGCCGGTCGACACTCCGGAAACTGTTCGCCAAACAATCGAGTTCGCGAAGGAACTGGATCCCCACACTATTCAGGTTTCGATTGCAACGCCTTATCCGGGAACGGAGCTCTACGATCAAGCGCTGGCAAACGGCTGGTTCGCGCGCGACGACTTGGTATCCGGAACGGGCATCCAGACGTCAACGTTACGCTACGAGACGCTCTCGACCGCCGAGATCGAAGACTCGGTGGAGCGGATGTATCGCGAGTTCTACTTCCGGCCGAAAAAGATCGCCAAGATCGTTTCCGAGATGGTCACGAGCCGCCAGATGATGGTCCGCCGGTTGCGCGAAGGCGGGGAGTTTTTCAGCTACTTGCGGGCGCGGCGAGTACAGGCCGGCGAACGCCGCATCGAAGGGGCAGCGTCCTGAGATTACGCGTCAGGCTGGTCCAAGCCGCTGGGCCGACGCCAGCGTCTCTTCGAGCATGTTTCGTTGGAACGCAATCATATCGGGGACGTGCGGGAACCGTGCATCGGTTCGGTGCGCGGTAAGGCGGTAGCGTTCATCGTCCGCGGCTAGCGTACCGCGTTTTCGCAGCGTCGCAAGTGCGCTGACGACCGCAGCGTCCGGCGCGCGGTGCAATTCGGGATCGACGAAGACGTTCCCGGGTAGCGAATCGAGCCGCTCGCGCACGGCGCGCACCGCATCCTGAACCGCGAACGTTTCCGGACCGCCGAGAAGAAACTCGGCCAGGAGCGCCGAGGTCGTGATCGGCCGAGCGCTAGCGAGCGACGTCCCGATATCAGCAGCACCCATGTATCGAAGGACACGGTAGAGCATCGACAGCCGCCGGCCTCGGAACGGGTCGTATGCGACGGCGCAAAGCCAAAGCTCGGCAAATGGCGAGAGAGCCTCGACGATTCCCCCACGCATCGGATGCATGCGGCCATCGCGACTGAAGTCCCCTTCGGGCGTGACGTAGAACGTCGCACCGGCTCGCACGCACTCCACGATTGCCGCGACGTCCCGTTGGGTCACCGCGCGGAGGTTCTCGAGCACTTCGCGCCGGTAAGGCTGCTTGAGATTCGCTACTTTCACCCAAGCGCGTGCTCGCATGAAGTCGGCGGCCTTCCATAAGTCGCTGAGCACGGACCCCTCGAGCCCCAGCCGCTCGAGCGTTTCGGATGGCAAGATCGTTTCGAGCGCGAGATCGCCGTGCGCTGCGCGCAGCTCCTCGGCCAGGCTGATAAGCGGCCGCGAGAAGAGATGGTTCTCGATCGGCAGGAGGCCGAAGGCAGCCCATAAGCCGCTCAGATTTAAGCCGCGCGTAAACCACGCCGTCCAAGGCAACTCCATCGCAATGAATCCCGTCTCGAAAGTGCGGCGGGAATTGCACATGGCCAGCGGCTTCCACGGGTCCCGCAGAAACGTGCGCGCCGTGACCATTTCCCCTTCGATTTCGTGCTGGTGATTTGTGATCAGCACCGTAGCCCCACGCTCGGCCGGCAGATTACCCCAGTGGCGGACGCGAATCTTGAAAAAAAGGTAAACCTGGCGCACGCAATACCCGGCTGCCCGCAAGGTCCAGTTGGGCTTCATCCGGACGCGGGATTCGGCTCGCGCACCGCAACCACCGCCTATCGGAAAAGGCCGCCCCCTGCGGCTAGCGAACCGCGTCGCGTGAAGCTAGCTCGTCTCCTGGCGGCGGGTCTCGACGTCGTCTCGATCGCGGCCCTCGGTTATGCAGCCGTCGCAATCGTATGCTCGGCGCGTTTCGGACGACGCGAACCGGATCCGCCCGCCGGCGATTTGCCGCCGGTCAGCTTGATCGTGCCGTTGCATGGTGACGAGCCGGGTCTCGAGGAGAACCTGCGTTCGTTTGCTTTGCAGGACTACCCCATCTGTCAACTCGTCCTTGGCGTTGCACGCGCCGACGATCCCGCACTAGCGATTGCGCAGCGTGTCGCGTTGGCGTTTCCCGATCGAAACATCGAGATCGACGTCGGCGAAATCCCCAGCGCGGCTAACCCCAAGATTGCAAACGTGCTCTCGATGATGCGGCTCGTTCGCCACAAGGTGTTGATCCTGGCCGACAGCGACACGCGAGTGAATCCTGCTTACGTCCGCTGCGTGACGGCGCCTTTGCAAGACCCCGCCGCCGGCGCGGTGACCTGTCTTTTCGCCGGCGTGCCCGACGACTCGTTTACGGCGAAGCTAGGTGCGATGTTCATGAACGAGCAGTTTATCCCATCGGTGCTCGTCAATCGGCTCTTTGGGCCGCCGCGGCACTGCTTGGGGCCTACGAATGCGTTCCGCGCAACGGTGCTCTCCGAAATCGGCGGCTTCGAAGCGCTCGCACCACATCTCGCCGACGATTTCATGCTCGGGAATTTCGTTACTGCCCGGGGTCTGCGCGTTGTGATCCCACGTTACGTCGTTCGGACGATGGTTTCTGACTCGAGTCTTGCGAAGCTCTGGAACCACGAGTTGCGCTGGCATCGGACTATTCGAGGGGTGCGACCGGCCGGCTACGCCGGCATGTTCCTTACCTATCCGCTGCCGCTCGCGCTGTTTGCGTTCCTGCTCGCACCGCGAGGACACCGCTTGGCGGCACTCTTCGCTGCGGTATTCGCGCGTATCGCCTTGCGGCGCATTTCGAGTCGCGCGCTCGGCGTGCCGGTGGCCTCTGCGTGGCTCATGCTGCCGCGCGATCTGTTTGGGATTGCCGTATGGGCTTGTGGGCTCACCGGACGCGCAGTCCGTTGGCGCGACGCGAACCTGCGCATCGAAGAGGGCGATTTGCTCGAGCAACGATACTGAGACCTCACGCAACGAAGCGCTTCGCGTAATCCGCGTTCTCGAGCGTTTGTTGCAAAAAGCTCCATTGGTAGGCAACGATGTCTTGGACGAACGGAAACTGCGGATGCCGGCGCTGCGCCGTCAGCCGATATCGCTCTCCGTCACGCTGCAAGATCTGCCACTTCACCATCAACGGTAACGCGGCGCGCACCATCGCGCTCGGATTGCGGCGTAGCTCCGGATCGACGAACAGCGCGCGGGGCAGCGCTGTGAGAGCCTCGCTGACGGCGCCGCAGGCTTCGGTTGCGGTAAATGAACCCTCGCGTTCGTGCAGCCATGCGCCGAGAAGCTGGCTGGTCACGACGGGACGAATCGCGGCTAGCGCCTCGACTAGCGGCGGCTCGTCGAAGCGAACGACGCGATAAAGCATCGAGAGGCGCCTCGCAACGAATGGATCGTAACTGACTCCGACCAGGTAGATCGTCGCAAGGGGTGCCAGACGATCGACCGCCCCTCGCATCGGGCCGACCCGTCCGTCGAGCGAGTACTTTCCTTCCGGCGTTAAGTAAAAGGTGCCGCCCCTGCGAACGACGTTTTCCATCAGCGCCAAATCGAGTTCGACGTTCGCGCGCGTCTCGTCGAGAATCTCGCGCCGATAAGGCTCGCGCGCCGTCGAAACCTTGACGACTTGGCGCGCGCGCAGAAAAAGGTCGTTACGCCAAAGATCGCTGGTCGTCGTTCCGCGTGGAAATCCCTCGGCAACCCGTTCATCGAACGCTACCTCGAGCGGGACTGATCCGTGCCGCTGCTGCACCGAAAAGGCGAAAGAGGCAAGCGCACGCGAGCCGAGTTCGTTCTCGAGCGGCAACATGCCCAGCGTAATGAAAAGCTGTCCTGCATTGACGCGGCGCAGCAAGAAGCGCAGCCAGGGAACGCGGTCTGCGAGAAATCCCGGCTCGTACATGCGGCGCGAGCTCGCCGTAAAGATTGGATGACGCCATGAGCCGCTCTGCACGGTCGTCGTCGAAACGATCGCCGGCGATTCGAAATCGTGCTGATGATTCGCGACGATCAGCGTGGGGCCGCGCCGGCGTGGGACTCTTCCCCAACTTCGCACGCGATAGGCGAGATGATCCCAGACAAAGTTTGAGGTTACCGCGGCGAATCGCAGCGGCCAGGCCCATAACGACGAGAGCGGCCGGCGGCCCACGCGCAGCACCGCGAGCCCAGCCAGCGCAAAGCTGAACCCGGAGAGCCCAAAGACGGCCTGATATCCGGCGCGCGTACCGCCGAAGAGGCCGATCAGCCACCCACCAACTAGCGGCGCCACGATGTTCGGAAGGCTCGTTGCAATCCCCCAGAGACCGAGATCGCGCCCAACGTCGCGCATCTTTGGAATCGCATCCATGGCGAGCGCCCATCCGCTCGACATCACGCCGCCGAAACCGATTCCGAAAAGCAGGGCAAAGGGAAGCATCCACGCCAGCTTCGGCGCCAATGCAAAGCCAATCGTCGCTGCCGCCATCGCGCCGATCGCGATCGCGGTGACGATTTTGCGGGGCGCGCGATCCGAGAGCAAGCCGAGATAGAGGCTCGAAAGCACCGCACCGACGATCGTGGAAAATGCGTAGAGCGCCGTACCCGCCGATGGATTTTCGACTTTTTGAACGTCGCGAAAAAAGAAGAGGACGAACGTCTGCAACATCGTCAATCCGAAAAAGACGAGCGCGCGGGCGGCGAAGACCACCAGGAAATCGTGCCAGTCGCGCACGCGCGCGCCCTCTTCTCCGTCATAGGTTCCGCCGCTGATTCCGAAGAGCGTGAGTCCGCCGATGGCCATGATAACGGCCGTCACGAAAAAAGTCAGCGACGGATCGGGCATTGCCCCCGCGATGGCGAAACCGACCACGGCCCCGACCAGCGTGCTCGCTCCGCGAATGCCGGACACAACGCCCCACTGCCGGCGCGGCACCGATTCGGGCAGCAACACTTGGTAGGCGCTCAACGCAATATTCGATCCAATGGTCGCAATCACGAGCAGCGCCGCGAACCACTCCAGCGTGTGCGCGTACGAAAGCGCTGCCAACGCGCACACATCGAGAACGACACCTGCGCCGACAAAGGCGCGCCGCGAACCGCCCCGTCGCCGTAACGCATCGGAAAGCCAGCCGGCCAAAAGCGGCACGACCGCAGTCGCCAGCGCAACGACGCTGGCCAGGACCGAGAGCACGACAACGTGCTTTTCCGGCGCAAGCCGAATCGTCATCGCGGGCACGGCGATCGCCATCAACGCGGTGTCCTGAACGGTCAGCGGCACCCACAGGGCGTTGAGCATGACCCAGCCACCGATCTCGCGCAGATTAGTCGAAGCGATGCGCACGAAGCTAGGGAGCCGCCATTTTCTTTGGCTCGACCGGCGAATTCGGATTCGTGGCTTCTCTCAGCGAAAAGCCGGTCTCTCGTTTGACCTGCGCGTCGAGCGGATCGCGGAGGCTGCGCGGCACGTACTGATTGCGATCGATCAGGCCCAGCATCGACCCTTCTTTTTCATCGAGCGCTTGGGTTCGGGCCGCCACATCGTGGCACCCCGTACCTCCCCCGCACCTTGCACGAAAATGGCACGACGAGGAAGAGCCCCCTGCCTAGCTGTGACCGGAACTCGAACCCGCCGCAAGTAAATGACGAAGGCGCAGCGATACTAATAGCGCGACCGCACTCGAAGCAAGAAAGTAAGCACGGCCACCGATTTGTACATGCATTTGGCCGAACAACTGCAAATCGAGCCGGTGTACCGTGGATGCAAGAGGAACAACTGTTGCTCGACTGCCCTCTCATGCTTTTCGAAGCGGCTTCTAACCATTACTAACGAGAGCTTCGGCCTAAGCGAGGTAAAATAAGGCGTGATGAAATTCCTTAACGTCTTACTGGCCTGTGCTCTGGGCGCAGGATCGTTACTCGGCGCGGCGGCGCCGGCATCGGCGGCTCGCGTCTTCGTTGGAACCGCTCGATCGGCAGCGACGGGCCGGCTGCTCCCGGGAAACCCCTACTACGGAAACGGATATCGGGGCTATGGCTATCGTTACGGCAATGGCTACCCCTATCGCTACGGCTACGGCTATCCCTACGGCGTTGGCGTTGGCTACGGCTACGGCGTTGGCGTTGGCTCCGGCTACGTTGGCGGAGGCTACGGCTATGCGCCCTATCCGGCCGTATATGGGCGTCGCGCATATTGGGCACATCGTCCCTATTATCGCGCATACCGCGTACGGCGCTTCGTTCGCTAACGTATCGCTCCAATCGTTTGAATAAGGCTCTAGCCGTTAGTGGTTAGTAGCCTCCGGCGTAGTGACCGACCGCGGAGATTAGATAACGCCCTCTCGCGAGGACTTCGGGCGCCGCTGAAGCGTCGAGCGGCGCCACGACTGAGGACTTTAGGCCCAGAATGCCGCGCTTTGGGCAGGCTCTGCGTGATAGACGCGGAGTTCGCGGACGCGTCCATCGGCTAGCGTGAAGATTAGGACCTCGGCCGCCTTCAGCTTGCGGCCTTTCCGATCGCCGGTGACGTCGCATTGAACGAAGACTTTGTCGCCGGACGCTGCCATCGTCGATGGTATGGTGCGGAACGTGCCGGTCGTTTCTTGGCCCAGCTGCGCGAACATCGCGAAGATCGCATCGCGGCCGTCGTAATTTCCCGCAAGTATTCCAATCGGCTCACCGCGCCATTTGGCGTCAGCATCAAAGAGTTCGCTCAGGGTCGCCATATTAGAAGCGGCGAATGCCTCGAATCCTTTTTTAACGCGGTCGATATTATCGATTTCGACGTGTGTGGAAGTCATAAATCTCCTCCCTTCAAAGAGGCTTGAGAAAGCCAGGAAGAGTTCTACAAGTCACTGGCCGAGCCTGCGTGCGGCCAATTTAGCGCGAGCGCGTGGGATCGACGCCTGCAGTCAGCGGGTCTATTCGGTCTGCGGCGCGACCCCGATTGTGTCCAGTTGAGAATTAATCGCTTTCACGGCGGCCTCAATGAGCGCTCCGTTGCCGGAGTCAGCAGCAGCGGCTTTGTTGAGTTGGTCTTGCCAAGCGAGCAGCGCAGGCTTACCACCCTCCGTGGCTCGCTCCATCCACGTGTCGCTGGTCCTGACCTTACGGCAATCGTCCTGTTTGGCCCATTCCCCACCGATCCGACGCCCGAGCGACGAAAGCTGGGCGGCCACCGCAGCGTTTGTGCTTGGGTCGGTGACGTGCACGAGGATCTTTTGACTATCCGAAAACCAGCCGGCGTACCCCCGCGCGCCAAAATAGAATGCGTGCACCTGCCCCCAATACTTGTTCCAACTCTGCCACTCCGACTCACAATGGTCTGTCTGCCAAACCGCATGGAAGGAATCTTTCCACGAATCGAGGGTTGCAGCATCGTCGGCAAGACAGCACACTCGTGCGATGAGAAAGATCGCGCATGCAACCGGTAGTGCGCGAAGTATTTGCGGGGCTCTGTATCGGGGGATAGACATCGAGCGCTTGGTTCTGCGCCGGCGCCCGCTTTCCCGGGGTCCAGCGATTGACGGCAGCAATACTTGTAAGTATAATACGCGTAATTAAAATGGCAAGGCGCACTAAGGCTTACGTTGCGGCAATGCCGGCGTCGGCGATTCCGGAGTTACAGGAGCTGCTCTGCCGGTTCACGGGCTCAGAAGGGACACGCGGCAACGTCGTCATGGTTCGCCTCGGCGATGAAGCGCTCGGACAGCTTGACGGTCTCGTTGAGTCGGGACTGTTCGGAAGCCGGTCTGAGGCAGCGGCATTTTTAATCGGTACCGGGATCGAGGCGAACGAAGAGCTCCTCACGCAGGCAGCCCAGCGCAGCGCCCAAATTAGAGATATCCGCCTCGCATTGAACGACGAAATTGTGCGATCGCTTCGCAAGAGACACATGAGCGGCAAGGCCGTGCGGCGCCGCAAAAGCCCGAAGGCACGATGAACGCCCTAGACCCGATGCCGATTACGTTCAGGCTTGCAGGCGGTGCACAGCCGTTGATCGTGTTACCAGTTTTCGTAAATGATCGTGGGCCATTCGCGTTCATTCTGGATACTGGCGCCTCACTCTGTATCGTGACGCGCAGCCTTGCTTCCGAGGTCGGAATTGTCGCGTTAGCCACCCAACAGGGCCACGGTGGCGCAGGACAGGTATCGCTGGGAATTGGCTCGGCTGACTCTATCGCGCTCGGACATGCAAGAGCGAATGGAGTGCGAGTCGGCATTACCGACGAGTTACTACGGATTGCGGCAACCATTGGCGAACGGGTCGATGGAGCTCTCGGATACGAATTTCTACGTGAATTTCGACTGACGCTCGACTACCAGTGCCAGACGGTTGAACTAGCCCAGGCTCCGGTTCTACTGAAGCTTCCAACCAATTTGGGCAAGCCTTGCCGTTCAGATTGGCGCATTCAAGCAAACCTCTCATTCTGTTCGATGCCTACATTGACGAGCTCGGTCCTTTCAATTTCGCCTTAGACACGGGCGCCTCAACGACGGCGGTCTCTCCGAGCTTGGCGTCACGCCTCAAGGTCCATCTTACCGCAATTCCGGACGTGACCGGCGGTGGAGGGTCCATCAAGGCGTCGAGCGCCCGCGTTCGATCGCTTCGCGTTGGCTCGAACACCGCCTACGAAGTGGACATTGCCGTGACGGGCGCGCTAGACGTCGTATCGACAGCCCTCGGACAGAAGCTCGACGGCATCCTCGGTTACAATTTTTTGAGGCTATACCGAGTGCTTATTGATTTTCCTAATGCGACATTGCACCTTAGACCATCGTGATAGCAGGCGGACAAGGGGGCGAATCCAGTCGGAGTTTTGCGGAATCCGTTAGATGGCCGTTAGAGAAACAGGCGCTTCGTTCTCGCCGGACTCTGCTTGCTAGGCGGAAGCGCTTCGGTTCGGTCTACGGCGACCCGTCCGGACTCGTGGCAACACCGTAAATCGCCACGAGAGATTTGGTGATCTGCCGCAGAATCGTTCCGCTTGGGTACGAAACTTCGTACACCACTGCCGGATTTTGGTTCTGGGTCACGTAGAGGTGCCCATCGTCGTGGTTGAGTGCGATATCGAGGGCGAGCGCAAAACCGCCGATCGTTTGCGACGGAGTTTTGGCACCCGGAGGAAACACATCGACGTGTGGGTCAGGATTGCTCTGGTCAGCGACAAGCAGATCGTCCCGCGAGTCGACTGTTGCGCCGCCAACTAGGGTAATCGCAAGACCTAGGTCGTGACCCCGCGTAGACCCCGGCTTGAACTTCAACACGGTCCCGGCGGTGTTCGTCTTTTGATACGCGACGTACAGTTTGTTGCTGTGGTCGAGCGCCAAACCTTCCGGATAGCCCGTCAAGGAGATCGTCGTCGTTGGTGTCGTGCTACCGTTAGCATACTCGAAGACGTGGCCGTTGACGCCTTCGTTGAAGTCGGAAACATACACCGTCCCGTCCCTTCCGACGACGACATCGATAGGAGCGTTGCCAGCCTGGGTGAGCGTCTTGCTCGGGGACAGGCTACCCTTTGGATAGACCGTCACAGTCCCTGCGCCGAAATTACAGACGTACAGCGTCCCATGCCGATCGACGAAGAGCCCGGTTGGAGCAGAAATCCCTTGCGTTATCGCGCCGATCGGGGCTGGATTCTTTCCTCTCTGAGGAAAGATGTATACGGATTGAGAAGGCTGATCCGCGACAAACAGGAGCTGCTTACCCGTTCTTGCTTGATAGGACAGCCACCCGAGATTGGTCTTCGAAGGGCTTACGCCACGCGGCATCGGGTTTGCTTGCGAGGTAGTGCGATCCGCCGGGACTCGCGCAGACAAAATGTATCCCGGCGTTGACCCGTTGCTGCTGCAACCGGCGAGTATGGCGCCCCCCGCTAGGAAGCCTAATACGTACTGACTCCAGTTTGAGATCTTCATGAGTCAATCGCTCCTCAACTTTCACGAACGTGCCGTTAGCTCCACTAGTAGCCTCGCTTATGCAAACTATCGGCTTAGTTGGTAATTTGGCACGGAGACTTGTCTTGCCTGCGATCTCCATGACGATACGAGCTCTACGTCTTCCGTCGAAGGCGACAATGGTTCGGCAATGGCGCCGTGGGGCCACGACGTTCACGCCGGTGCTCCGCCGCCGGACGGAGGCCAGGCCAATCGGTCTAAAGGCAACCCGAATAGGAGGGCCAAATGGGGAATCCCCGCTGAAAGAGAGGTTGCAATCCTATGTTACGCAGAGTTCGCTTGCGGCAGGGCCGATCACGGTCGGTGAGACCACCATCGCTAAGGAAGACGATGCTGCATCGAAAGGGTCCCCGGCGCTCGAAGCATCGGTCGGCGACGCGTTGGCTGCGTATGCTGCAGCATCTTCGACGGTCCTTATCAGAATCGCTTGGCCCGGCTTATCATTGCGTCATTGATATGCAGACCCTCAACGGCGGGGAAAAGGTTATGGCGAAGCGCGGTGCACAACGCCGACGTGCGAACGTGTCCGATTTCTTTGAGGGCCGTGGTTGATGGCGCCGCTGACGATGACACAGCTGGGCCAACTTGAGCGACAAGGAACAGTAGGTTTGTTAGAAGCATCTCATTACCAGATATTCCGTGAAGAGCTGTAACTAGAACGCTCGGATTTGCCCTCCGGTGACGGTCGCACGACGCCTCCGGCTAGTCTCTGCGAAACCTGGAGAAATTTGCAGAATCCGCTAGACAGCCGTTCGACGAGAGCAAGGGAACCCAACCAAATGAGGACGAGAGTGCCGGCACGGAGTCAACTCGAGGCATTGTAGCAAGGCCGTAACCGCGAACGGCGAAAGAGTATCGCCATGACGTGGCGGCCTTGGCTCTTCGCGCTCTGCGCGTTGGGACTGGCATTGATCGTTGCGAACGTCGTTACCGATCTGACCGTGGGCGGTTCGCTTGGGATCTCCGGCACGCCGACGGCTGTTGCGTTTGTCGATCGACTCGCGGTCCGCCCGGGAGGGGCGGCTGCCGAAAGTGGAATCCGAACCGGAGACCTGCTCGATCGGCGCCGGCTTTCGCCAGCGGCGCGCTTCCGGCTCTTCTACGGCCCCCGCGTCGGAGAACCACTCGTGCTGCCAATCGTTCGCAATGGCGTGGAACGCACCGTCACCGTCGTAACGCACCGCCCCGCCGGCCCCGATTGGACCGCGTGGCTGTTTTACGCCGGCTCGGTCTGGATCGCGCTGTGCTGTGCTCTCATCGCGTGGTGGCGGTCCGAAAGCGCCGAAGCGCGCCTGTTGATTTTCTATCTTCTCGGAGTCTTCGTCATAAGCCAAGGATTGGGGGACATTGTCACACCTTGGCCCGTCGTCGATCATATCGGCCTACTCGTGAAGGGCCTAATCTTCGTGCCCAGCTTTGCATTCTTGGCCTTATATGCCGGCTGCTATGCAACGCCCGTTTCGGCCGCGCGGCGCGCGCTGGTCGCGCTCGCGATCGCATTGACCGTCATCGCGGCCGCTCGGGGAGTCGTCGTGCGCTTCGAACTCTGGAATGGTTCGATGAGTCCCTTTACGCCGAGTCTCTTGGTTCGAGCAGACCCTCTCGCCCGGCTTTTCGAGGGTGGGGCGATCATTGCCGTGATGCTCTCCCTGCTGGCGGCATTCGGTGCATCGCGCGGGGCGGAGCGAACGCGGTTCACGTGGGCGCTCGCGGCGGTGCTTCCGCCTTTGATTTGGATCTTCATCGTGCTCGCCGCGGGCGAGTGGCTGCCGATCGCGGTGTTCGCCAGCATTTCGGCACTATGGTGGTTCGCGATGCCCGCAATCCTAAGCTATTCGCTCCTCAGCCGGCGCCTCTTCGATATCGGTTTCGTCTTCAATCGCGCGGCGGTCTTTACGGGCGCCTCCGTCATACTGCTCGGCGCGTTCGTGCTCGTCGAATGGTTGCTGACCGACTGGCTCGGCACCGCCGGCCATGCCACAAACGTGCTCGTCAGCGGAGGTGTGGCGCTCGCGCTTGGCCTGTCGATTCGCTTCGTGCACGGCCGCGTGGATCGTGTCGTCGATCGCGTCTTCTTCCGCAGGCGCCACGAAGATGAGGACGCGATTCGCACGTTTACGCGCGAGGCACCCTACATCACCGATTCCGACATCCTCGTGCGCCGCGCCACTGAGACGCTCGAGCGCCACACGAATGCGACGTCGGTCGACATCGTGCTCCGGTACGACGAGAACGATCCCGCGATTCTCCGTCTACGCGCGGATCCGCACGCGCTCGACCTGCTCGGCCTCGAAACTTCCCTGCACGGCGACATGGCGTTCCCAATGACTGCGCGTGGGCAGTTGCTTGGCGTCGTCGTGCTTGGTCCGCGTCGATCCGGCGAGAAGTACGCACCTGACGAGACGTCGGCGATATCGCAGCTCGCGGCCAGCCTGGGCACGACGCTCGACGTGTTCGCAACTCGAAATGGCAAAGGAACCGTTGAAGACCACGTTGTGGCTTCGATCGATGCATTGCGCGAGGAGTTGGTATCTGCGGTGACCGCATTAGGAGCAGGGATTGTGGCCGCAAACGAGGGGTTGCGCGATGAGATCGCGCGTCGGTCCGGCGGCGTCGCGCCGACGTGATGCGTTACCAGCAATTCTTGGTAGCGCCATTTTGCGTTTTCGAAGTCCGACGCGTTTTGCGGAATCCGTTAGACGCGCCGCTAATCAACGCGCCGGCTGCGTAACGCGTTTGTAGTCGGTCGTCCAGACGGTCTGCCATGTCTTACCTTTGTCCGCCGAGAACGCTTCTTCGAAGCGCGGGTTACCGTCGTGCTGAGCCCAACGGTAACGCACGACGATCGGTTTGCCCTCGAACGTATCGAGGCCGACGAAATCGCCGGCGCCGTCTGCGCCGAATTTGCCGACCTGCGGCGGGAGCGCCAAGCCCCGCTTCTGCGTTCCTGAGTAGAGAGACCACCGATGCATAACCGGATCGTACAAGCGAACCGTCACGCCCGCGATGTGCTGCGCCGGACAATGGAGATCGTCGTCCTCGATGTCAGCGCTTCCACCCCAGAACGGCCGGACGGAAGACGTACCGTCGCATGCGAACCAATCGTGACTGTCGCTTAAGGGATGGCGCAGCTGCATGTAATGCGCACGCCAAGTGCCAATCAGAAAGTCGAAACCGTTGTGTCCGTCGCCGGGCGGCGCGGTTGCGTTCCACGCGCCTTTGCTAGAAGATGACACGCGCTCCGTGTCGGTAATCCAGTTGACTTCCCACGACTTTCCGCCGTCGGTAGAGTACGCTTGTTCAAAGTGGATATTGCCGTTCACTTTGGTCCAGCGGAAACGGCAAATAACGGGCGTGCCCTTCCAGTTATCGTACGAGTAGAAGTCGCCGACACCGTTTGCATCGAAATGCCCGACTTGCGGGGGCGGCGGGATGCCGAGCTTTTTCGTTCCCCACCAAAGCGTCCATTGGTGCGTTTGCGCATCGTAGAGGCGAAGCGTCATCCCGACGATAGACCGGTTCGGGCATTTTATTTCGGCGTCTTCGAGATTTCCGCTGCCGCCCCAAAACGGTCGAAAGACCGAGGTGCCGTCGCACTTGTACCACTGGTGGCTGCCGACCAACCGATCTTTGAGTATGCGGTAGTGCGTACGCCACGTTCCATACGCAAAATTGAAATCGTTGCGTCCGTCGCGCGCCGTCGGGGCGACCGGGTAAGGCGTGTACACCGGCGCGGGCGCGGCCGACGCAGCAAGCAGCGTTACAGCCAGCACGAGCGTCGTGATTAAGTTCTTCATGGGATGGGCTCATTCTAAGCGAGGATTGGACCTTAGTTTAGGGCCAATGCGCGGTATTATGAAGGTGCCAATCGACCTCGAGCCGTTGTTCCCCGTCTATCTCGATCGAGACGCTGAAGCAGCAGCCGTCTTCGAACGGCTGGCGAGCTGGCACTTCCGATTCTGTTAGACGATTGTTAGGTTCGAGACCGAACACAATCGTTGGAGGGGCGGAATCCCTTGTATATTAAGGCTTCTATTTTTGGTAGCGCCAACGGGAATCGAACCCTTGAATCGGAGTCCCGGCCAGTCCCGTCGAATACCAAAGAGTCCTTTCCTGTACGGGTTTTCGCGTTTTCGAGTCCCTTCCAATCCCTTCGAAACCCGGCGAGTTTTGCGGAATCCGTTAGACGGCCGTTAGAGAAGCAACCGCCACCTTTGCCGGTTGCGCGGCGCTTCGACCTGGGCGCACTCGCTCTGTCGACGCGTCCGGCAAGATGCGTTTGTTCAAGCCTCTCTATGCGCCGACGTCGATGACGGCAGCGCCCGACGGCAATCTGTGGATTGTCGACCGGCAGGCCAACCTTATCCAGCGAATTACGCCGCAAGGCACGGCTTCGAGTTTTCCGACGACGTCTGGAGAATCGCCGGGCGACATTGCGGTCGGACCCGACGGCAATCTTTGGGTTTGCGGCACGACGAAGCTCGTTCGGATCATTTAACCCGCCGCACCGATAAAACCGTGCGATATATTTAGTTGAAGTAGAGGACGAGGGTTTTGGGGAATGGCCTTAGGCAAAGGCTGGATTCCTCGGAATGGTGACCTTGTGTGTATTTACCTCCGGCGCAGATCCATTCGTCATGCGTCCAGTCGCCCGACAGTCTCGCGCGTCCTTGCCGGTTTGTCGTGCCTTTGGTGATCAGCTTGCCGTTGGGCCACTTCTCATGCGTTATCGTGATCTCGATATTCGCGAGCGGCAGGCCGCCCCTACGAGCGGTGATCTCCACCTGCGCATTCGGTTGCACTCTGTTCGCTAGCGGAACGACTGCGTTGGCGTTCGGCCCGTTCGTCGCGTCGAGCGGGTTTGCGCATGCGGAGAGAGCGATCAACGTAAGCGCGACAATCGCGCGTTGGCTAAAGCTCATAAAGACTCCCTTCTTTAGGCGCGAAACGAGCTAGATCCTCGCGCGCTGTGCCTCCAAATAGCTGAACAATCGCCGATGTTTGCGGTTCGTCATCCGCGATGCTCGGTCCCGCCGGAGCGGCTCTGCGAAATGCCTTACGCCACAGAGTGCCGGCTGCAAGTGCAGACCGCCTTTTGCAAAGAGTAAGTCAAAGACAGCCGCTTGGAACGAAAAGAGCCCGTAAATGCCAGCTTTCTTTGGTAGCGCCAACGGGAATCGAACCCGTGATTCGGGGTCCCGGCCGCTCCCGTTAAATACCCGAGAGTCCTTTCCTGTACGGGTTTTCGCGTTTTCGAGTGCCGGCTAGTCCCATCGAATCCCGGCGAGTTTTGCGGAATCCGTTAGATTCTGTGTGCGGTGTCAAGCGTTACGTGTCGGCGAGATGGCTGCTTGGGATGTCCATGACGTCGCCCACACCCGATGCTCGGGTCAAACGGGCGCTCGGACTTAAGGACGCCGTAAGCCAAAACCAGGAGGCGACGCATGACGGCTGCCACGATTTGTTTGCCGCGCTTGCCCGACGAACGCAGCCGATTAGCAAAATCCCTGAGAATGGGATTGCAGCGGATCGCCGCGAGGGCCGGCATATAAAGCATGCGCCGCAGATGAACGTTGCCGGCCTTTGACAGCCATGAAGCCGATACCGACTTTCCCGAACGAAACTCACGCGGGCAAAGGCCGGTGAACGCGGCCACCGCCTTGGCGCTCCGGAACTCGCTGAGGTTCGGCAGTTCACCGAGAATCGTGACGGCAAGCCGCTCTCCAATGCCCGGAATCGAGGTCAATAGCTCACGCTTGCCTCGTAGGGTCGGGTCATCGTCTATGAGCGCGCGGATTTGTGAGTCGATCTCGTCGATCTGGCGGTCAAGAAAAGACAGGGTAGCTTCGATCGACGAGCGCACATCAGCCGAGCCGGGTGCGCCGAGTCGATTTGACTCCTGAACCCGCATTTCGTCGAGCGCTACGCGCCGGCGCGCTAGCCGTTTCAAGCGCTGCTGCACTGGGCTAGGGGGTTCCCACAGCGCCGGGTGCATCGTTACGCAGTATCGTGCGATCAGCGCTGCGTCAGCCTTGTCGGTCTTCGTTCGAGAGAGTTCGCTTTGGCCGAAGGACTTGATCGCAAGCGCGTTCACGATGCTCACGACATGACCGTGCGCGTGCAGATCCGTAGCGAGCTCCTCGCTCCAACCACCGGTCGATTCCATACACGCGTGCACGCGACTGACATGGCGGTTTGAAAGCCAGCGATGCAATCGCTCGAAACCCGCCGCGGAATGAGGGAAATGATTCGTATGAACCTGATCCTCAACGCGCAGCGCACAATGGAACTCGAACTTCCCAACATCGATGCCAAGAACGGCCAAATCCACGGCAACCTCTTTACCGCGGTAGCCTCGACCAGTCTGACAGATACGAGCTGTTGCCTTGGCGGCACGCCCTGGATTCCGTCCGGTCATCACCTACCGCACGAGCTGCTCGGGCACCAATCTAACATGCAGGCTCTCGGGCCCAAGAAAATGTCGGTGTCACCGAGCACGAGTGGGACCTTCGATCCCACCACCGGAGAACCGGCCGGATGAACATATCAGACGGCCGTTAGAGGAGCAGACGCTTTCTTGTACGCGGGGAGGCCGGCGCCGTCGCCCTAAGGCTATGCGGCTGCGTGCCTGCGGATCGCAGCCTGTCACGGTCGTGGGAACACCGGCCGTTAGCAGAGCAGAACTATATATTTGTTCCGTTGGTGTAGATGGAAAGCGCGCGCGCAATGACTCCGTTCACGGGCGCATCGACACCCAACTCGGCGGCTAGTCTAACGACTGCACCGTTGAGCCACGGCATCTCGAGCCGCCGTGCCCGCTCCAGGTCGACTGCCATCGAAGCACGCATTCGCGCCGGGAGCGTATCGCAATAGTCTAATTGAGCCTGAGCGAATTCGGGATCCAGGTTGACGCCGGCAGCCAGCCCGACCGTGACCGCCTCGAGCATCGTCTCTCCGAGCAATGAGCGAGCGTCAGCGTTTTCTCGGATTTGGCCGATATCCGAACGAAGCAAAGAGGTTGTGCCAGCTACGCCAACTAGAAAGACGAACTTCTCCCAAGTTGCTCGGCCGATGTCGTCGCTGACTTGAGTATCGATGCCCGCGTTCGTCAGCATCTGCGCGAGTGACGTCACTCGGTCCGTACGCGCGCCGTTCAACTCCCCGAGGATGGCGCGCGCCATGCGGCCGGTCTGCTCGATGATTCCGGGCCTCGCGATCTTGACGGCCATGTAACTGACTCCCCCGATCACGTGCTCCGAGCCGACGATTCGTGCCAAGACCTCGTCTTTCTCAATGCCGTTTTGGAATGAGACGATCGTCGTGCTTTGCCCGATCATCGGCCTTGCTCGGTCGACCGCCGCCTCCGTATCCCACAACTTCACCGCAACGATGATGCAGTCGACGTAACCGACTGTCGCCGGATCACTCGTTGCCGTGACGTGAGCGAGATGCGCGTCGCCAAGCTCGCTTATCACGCGCAAGCCGTTTTCGCGTATCGCCGATAAGTGTGCGCCCCTAGCGATGAAGGCGACGTCGTGACCGGCTTGCGCCAGACGGGCCCCGATGTATCCGCCGAGGCCGCCTGCGCCCATTATTCCGATCTTCATCGCTGCATCATATCACCCACACCAGATGTTAACGGAGCCGCCCGATCCAGCGAGCTGTCTAGTTTAGCCGAGCGGCGCCAAAGTTTACATGGAAGCGCGCACACCAAATCGAGACCGAGTGAAACTCGTTGAGATCGACGTTGGCAGGTATTTCATAGTTCTGGTTGCCGATGTTCCCCTTGAGCGTGCCGAGATCCAGGTATTTTCCGCTGGTGACGTCGCCGTTTGAGTTCACCTTCGCCGCGGAGCTCAGATATACGTGAACGTCAGGCCCGTTCGAGGTGTGGAAGTCGGTGAGGCGCAGGACTCTGTCGCCGCTGTCGAGCCGGTAGATCGTGACGGTTCCGGCGGTGTCGTGCGCGGCGGCAACCAAGGTACCCGATTCGAGCGAGGCCGGCGCTGCCGATACGAGCGCGGGAGCGGACAGGCTGACAAGAAGCGCGAGGGCCGCGATGGAGCGCGAGGGATTCATAATTTTATTTAAGTCCTTTCGTGGACGAAGATGTGGTGTTTAATGTGCTTGTCCCGGAAGCGGCAAATTCGTTACAGCCGATGCCGTGGAAGTTGGAAAAGGTTCGTCGACGCTCTTATTAACGAAGAGAAGCTCGGGCCTGAATGCAAGCCAGAGAAAAAAGACCACAACGAAACCGAGGGCGATGACGATGGGATTCCTGAGGTACCGCTTGAGCATGGGCTTTCTCCTAAGGATGGAATGAATGCGTACTAATCGAGTCTCGGTCCGGGGGTAAACGTTACATGAAGCCGGCGAATCGCGATGCCGAGGAGATGGAGCTCGTCGCGCGGTTGCGGGTCGGCGACGAATCTGCCTTTACTTTGGTCGTCGACACCTACCACGCCACGATGATTCGGTTTGCGCTTGGTTTCGTTCGCGACCATGCGACCGCCGAGGAGGTCGTCCAAGAGGCGTGGCTGGGTGTGCTCCGGGGACTTGCCACCTTCGAAGGGCGAAGCTCCCTGCGGAGTTGGATCTTCGCGATCGTGGCGAACCGAGCGAAAACGCGCGCCGTTCGCGAGGCGCGCTCGAGTCCGTTTTCCGCGCTGGCCGCGCAAGAGGCCTCGGGAACGGAACCGGCGGTCGACCCTGGCCGCTTTCTCCCTTCGGGCTCGCAATGGCCCGGGCACTGGGCACAGCCGCCGGAATCCTGGGGAGAGAATCCGGAAGCCCATCTGTTACAGGCCGAAACCATGGCGCAAGTTGCGCGGATCCTCGACTCGCTGCCTCGTGCCCAGCGCGCCGTCGTCACGCTGCGCGACGTCGCCGGCCATTCCTCGGCGTCAGTTTGCAACATTTTAGGCATCACCGAGACCAACATGCGGGTCCTCCTGCATCGCGGCCGGTCGAAAATCCGCGGCGAACTCGAGCGATACTTGTCCGATTTCCCAAGCGGCGCGAGGAGCGCACCCTAATGGATTGCAACGAACTCATCGAAGTTATCACGGACTATCTTGAAGCCGTCCTCTCCCCCAGCGATCACGAGCGCTTCGAAGCGCACTTGCGCGAATGCCCCTACTGCGTGACCTATCTCGACCAGATGCGTGCAACGCTTTCTGCGCTGGGCGGGATTCCAGTCGAGTCGGTCGACGACGAGGCGCGTAGTCGGTTGCTCAGCGCGTTTCGCGATTGGAAGAGGTCCTAGGAGGGACTAAAACGCCGCAGCGGCACCCTGAGGGACTCGATGTGGTCTAACATAGCGTCGATGGCGGCCTCCAGCGGTTTTGTGGTTCGCCGGATTTGCGCCAGCAGCAGTCCCCCTTGGACGGCGGCTAGAAGCGCGGTGGCGAGTCGGTCTGGATCGGCATCCTTGCGGAGTTCACCGCGCGCGTGCATCGCGCGCAGACCGCTTCTGATTCCATCTTCCCAACGCGCGAACGCCCTGTTGAGGTCCATCCGGAATTCCGGCGCTATCTCCGCGATTTCACTTGAAAGCGATCCGAGCGGACAACCTCCTTCGCACCGCAGTCCTCGCTGAGTTCGCACGAGGAGATCGCGCCACCGACGCAAGGCCTGCATACTATCGGGCTTCTCCAGAAATTCGTCCTGCGCGCCCAATACCGCATCTGTCTGGTAGGCGATTACGGCGCGTACGAGCGCCATTTTGTCTTTGAAGTAATGATAGAGTTGCGATGAGCTGACCCCGGCCGCGTTGCGGACCTCCTCGGTCGTCGTTCCGGCGACGCCTCGCTCCGCAATGAGCTCCGCCGCCGCGGCGACGATGCGGTCGCTCGTGGCGACCCCCTTGGGCGTCAGTTTACGACCGTTGCCCGACCTAACACTCATAGCGGCCAGCATACCACATTTTGGAGTTGATAATCCAATTTGTCGAAACTAGGATTGGATTGGGCACTCCAATCTAGTTGGGAGAGAAGAATGAGTACGACTTATCAAGACCTCGTTGGCAAAACCGCCCTTGTCACTGGGGCGACGAGCGGCATCGGGAAGGCGACTGCGGCGGCATTGGCTCGTCGTGGAGCCCGCGTATTGGTCTCCGGGCGCGATGTAGCCCGTGGTGAAGCGGTCGTTTCCGCAATCAGGGCCAGCGGCGGGGAAGCCGACTTTTTGAAGGCGGAGCTGGACGATCCCGAAACTACGCGAAACCTGGCGCGACGCGCACTCGATATTGCCGGACACGTCGATATCCTCGTGAATAATGCTGGCGTTTTCCCGTTCGGACCCACGGCCGAAACGAGCCTCGACACGTTTCACGACGTCTACGCGATTAATGTAAGGACGCCGTTCATTCTTGTCGCCGAGCTGGCGCCTAAAATGGCGCAACGGGGTAAGGGTGCGATTGTTAACGTTAGCAGTATGGTCGGCGACTTCGGCATGGCCGGGATGGCACTGTACGGCTCGAGCAAGGCGGCGCTCAATTTACTCACAAAAGCCTGGGCTGCCGAATTTGGCCCGAAGGGTGTACGCGTGAACGCCGTGAGTCCGGGGCCAACGCGCACCGACGGAACGGCCGGCATGGGGGACGGCCTCTCGCAACTTGCCGCCATGGCGCCGGCCGGCCATCCGGCGACGCCCGAAGAGATCGCCGATGCGATCGTCTATCTCGCTTCCGATGGCGCAAGCTTTGTACACGGCGCCGTGCTGCCGGTAGACGGCGGCCGAGCCGCCGTGTAGACGGACGCGAGACGCGCGGCATCGACAACGCTGTCGACGCCAAGGACCCGAGGGTCGATAAGACGGACTCGTTATTGAAAGGGGAGACAGCACGATGGGACTTCTTGAAGGAGACGCGATTGTTCTTGCCGGTGCGACTGGGCGCGTCGGCGGCGCAACGCTGGCGACGTTGGTGCGTGAAGGAGCGCGGGTCGTCGTGATTTCGCGCAGCCTCGACCGAGCCATTGCGGCAATCGCTCGATACGCTCCGGCCGTGGGGGATCGCGCGTTCCCCTATGAGGCGGATCTCGCCGACCCCGCTAGCGCCGAGGCTGCAATTGCTGTCTGCGTCGAACGCTTCGGAAGGATCGACGCGCTCGCCTCGCTCGCGGGCAGTAGTCCGCGCATCGGGCCGCTGATCGATTCGATGGTCGACGATTTGCGCACTAATCTCGGCGCATACGTCGAGACGGCGTACAACCTCGCTCTCCCGGCGCTACGCGCGATGCTGCGGCAGCCGTTCCGTGCCGGTGCGCTTTCACGCGGCAGTATTGTCACCGTCACTGCCGGCTCGTCTCGCGATCCGGCGCCCGATCGCGGACTCTTCGGTGTTGCCAAAGCCGCAGTCAATATTCTCATGCGTGCGATCGCGCGCGAACATAAAGCCGACGGGATTGTCGCGAACGCACTCGTACTGGGCGGAGTGCAGATCGAAGAGGCGCGATCGCACCGCACGCCGGAAGAGTTCGCCGCAGCGGCCACGCCCCAAGAGGTTGCCGATTCGATCGCCTTTTTATGCAGCGCCCGCGGAAGCGGGATCAACGGTGAACTGGTGGATGTGAACGCCCGGGAGATTGACTAACATTGTGGCGCCAAATCGTGGTGTGCAGCGCCTTGGCCGCATGCTGCGTCGTCGCCTGACTTTTGTACGTGATTTTGTCCCAGATCCACCGCCAGAACGCGTCCGGGTCCGAGGCGCCTCGACACGCTGGACCGATCACTGGGACTCCCAAGAACGCACAAATGTTGTCCACGCCCGGTAGCGAAGCGATGCGTTATGCACCGGCAGCGGACCTCTACGTCGATCAGCAAGCTTTCGAATCAGTATTCGCATCGGGTCTGCCCAAATCGCAGTCGATCGTCATGTCGGCGACGCAACGCCCGCTCGCCGCGAGCGCGCTCAGTGAGAGGGCGCCCGCGCCGGGCTGGAAGACGATCCCGTCATGAGCGGTGCTCTCGGAGACCGACCTCGTGATTCCGCCGGCGGAACGACGTCTTGACCATTGAACGAACCACAAGCGTACGTTCCTGTTTACCAACGCTCGGCTTCGCGGCGGTAAACGATCGACCGCGAATGAATTTATCCGCGCGTAATTGCGTTCGAATCGTTCGAACGCAAGCAACACGGCCATCGACAAGGCAACGACAGCGACTGCATCACGGCGTGTACATCACTTGCGTGCTCGTGGACCAGGCGCGCGCCGCGATCGCGAGCCTGAAGGCAGGCAAGGCACCGACGGATCTTCCGGCACCGCTGTCATTTAGTGCATATCGCCTCGTTAACGCTGCGCGGTTAGCGCTCGCTGGCATCATTCTGAACCGACAGCTCCCAGCGATACCCGTCCGGATCGTGAAACCACAGGCCCATATGCGGCGAGTCCGGCGCTGTGGCGCCGATCTCGTCGCCCGGATCTTCCAGTTCTACGCCGTTTTTCTTCAACGTCTCGAGCGCTTCGCGCAGCGCGCGCATACCGTCGACGTGAAACGACAAATGGTCAATCGTGTCCGGATGTGGCGTCCCTTTGAAGAACGCGATGATCATGGCGTCGTTCGTCAGCGCGATGGTTTCATCGGACCGGAACATTTCCTGCAGAGGAAGTTCTTGGTCCAAAACTGCGCGCTCTTCGCGGGGTCTCTGACCGCAAGACTGAAATGCCAGACCGCGCCAAGTTGTATTTTCATGCCCGTACCTCCTCGCAACGCATCAAATCGCGCTTATCCGCGCGGACGATGCGATCGTAACGCATGTCCCAGGCGGTTCGCAAGCGCGAGAAAGACGGCAAGTAATGGAACACTTGTCGCTCTGGACGGCGCGTAAACGCTGGGCTTAATGGTCCGACGGCGACCGAACTCGCGAAGAAGCACTGGGCGAGGGCGGAGATCGGAGCGGTGGCCGCCTTTCTCGCGTCGTCAGACAGCAGCTTCATGACCGGCAGCGAGGTCGCCGTCGACGGCGGCCTAGCGCAAGTCTAACGCGCTTATGAGCTACGCAAATTATCGGCTTCGGCAAGATCGGCCAGGCCCTGGCCAAAGCGTTTGCCCGTAACGCCCCGAACACATTCAGTTCGAATTGCGCCCTGACTCCATCGATCGTAAAGGCCTCCGTCGGACCGACGTACCCGGTGCCCGCGTTATTCACGAGCACGTCGACGCCTTCGACCTCAGCAAGAATCTCTACGGCGGCTCGGTCGACTGACCCTTGGCCCGTCACGTCCAGTTCGACGACGCGTGCTCCGAGCCGTACGAGCGATGCAGCATCTTCAGCGTGACGCGCGGTCGACTCACGCATCGTAGCAAAAACTCGCCACCCAGCCCCCGCGAAACGTTCAACGGTCCTTCGTCCAAAGCAGCTGCTGGTTCCCGTGACCACAATGACCCGTTGCTCCTCCACCAGCGCCTCCGACCGTCAATGCCAGATACGTGCTTTCTAACGTCAGCCCCTTGATCGCGGCCCACGTCGTCCAGACTATTCAGCCTTCTTCGCGGCACGCGCCGAACTCCAGAGCGCCCAGCCCGGGTTGATGCGGTTCGGATAGAGCACGAGCATCGCGTCGTAGAGTTCCTGCGCGGTCCGCGTCTGTTGCACGAGCCGGTCAAAGTCTCGAATGTACTGCCGTGTTTCTTCGATGATCCGCGGCATATCCGCACGCTCCGGACGCTTATGCGATGCAACGACCGCGCGGGGCTGCAGCGAGTCGAGACGATCAAGAGCGGCGATCCATTCTTGACGTGTCTGCGCGTTGGATTCGGCGAGATAGAGATGGACGTCATTGTACGCGACGTCGCCGGCTACAACCAAACCTATCGAGGGAACATGCAGACACGTCGTGTGATCCGTGTCCGTATGGCCAACCTCGACAGCGTGCAGTGCCTCTCCCTCGAGGTCGATCGTGTCGTCTGAGAGCTCTTGTGCGATCACCAGGTTCTTCGGTATCTGCCCTGGGAACGACGCTTCCCAAGCGTTCTGAAGCGCCTCTGGTGAGGAGTTCTGACGCATCACATCTACCGTGCCGCGCGTCGCTAGGACACTCGCTTTCGGAAAACGCTCGAGCAGCGTGCCGACGCCAAACCAGTGGTCGCCGTGCCCGTGGGTGATGTATATAGTTGCCAGGTTCTTGCCCTTCGAGGCGATCCAATCCGCGAGCGCGCCGGCCTGATCGACCGTCATGAAGGCATCCACGAGAACGGCATTCTGTTCACCGTAGACAAGCGTCGATGCCATCGCTTGGAAGAATGTCTCCGTCACGTCGGGGGGTCGATCGGGCGTCACGATCGGAATTCCAGAGGTGACGTAGACGTCGTACTGGAGCGCGGTTGTCTTTGATGCGGCCATTGTCTGTCTACTCCTTGATCTGCTGGAGTGCAGTCATCCAGTTTTCGACATGATAGGCCCGCGCGAGCTTGCCATTCTGCACGATAAAGATATCGATTGCCATGGTCTTGAAGCTCTTGCCGGTCGGCTTTGCTCCCCAAAACTCAGCGGCCGGTGTGCCAGTGGCTTCGCCTCGCACGATGACCCGATCGCCTGTGACGAGGATGTCCTTCACTTCCCAGTGGAGGTCTGGCGTCGTGACACCCATGCCCATGAATATCCACTGTGCTCTATATGGCGGATCGCCTTGTTTTCCGCAGATGACGACGTCATGCTAATTGTTCCTCTCGATTTGTGATTCGGGAAAGAGAGTAGCTGCGTACGCTCAATATGGCGCCCACTGCGATGTAGACACGAGAAACGCAAGACTCTGGCGCGTAAATGAGTCATGGAACTGGAAGAGAGATCCGTGCCCCGAATCCGGGTACGTCAGCAGCACCGCGCTTGGAAGATTCTCACTCAGCCAGTACGAGTTGCGCACCGGAATCATTTCATCGTGCTTACCGTTGATCACGAGGACCGGCTGCTTGATGCCGCGCAAATCCGCGAATCGCTCCCCATTGGGTTTCTCCCAATCACGGAACGCCGCCATTTGCGCCTGCGCGACTTCAGGGCCGGATGGCTTGTCGCGATCATCCTTGCGCCGCGCGAGCCGTTCGGTGAACTCGCCGCCGGCAGCCTGACTCGAATCCGTCTGGTCGAAGAATATTTTCTGAAGCACCTGATATCCGTGCAATGACGTATCGTTGAGCCACTTCGCGAGGTTCGGCTTGTCCAGATGCATGACGTCCTCGCCGCCGCGAGGTGCCGTCCCGACGAGAATCATCTTCCGGAAGACGGATGGTCGACTGCGGACCATGTCCTGCGCCACCATTCCGCCGAGCGAGTATCCCAGCACGTCGCACGTGGCAATGTTCAAAGCATCGAGAAACGCCATTGCGTGTTGCGCCATGGCGCCGACGGTGTTCGGCACGCTGCCATTCGAGCGGCCAATCCCTGCGCTGTCGAAGAGAACGACGTCGTGTTCGACCGCGAGGGGGTCGGTTACGGCCGGGTCCCAGTTGTCCAGGTTTCCCGTAAAATGCTGCAGGCACAGCAGCGGCAAGCCGCTCGCCTTTCCAAACCGGCGATAGGCGTATTTCGCGCCTTTCGCGTCGACGAATTGCGTGAGTGCGGTGACGTTGCTGGAAGTCGTTAACAAGGCGTCACCCGATTAAGCATTTTCGAGGAGCGTGCCAAGACCGACCGACCAGTTCTTCTCATACTCGGAATCCGTTTGAAGCCCGCGTTTGAACAAGGCTTGGAATCGCCGCTGCGCTTGCGGCCACGTCAGAGCCGACTCGAAGGAGTTCAGGGCGTCGAGGAGCTCGTCCGCGCTCGGCAACGAGACTCCGTTGATCAGATTCTTCGCGGCAGCGATCGCGGGCCGGTCGAAGGAGGCGATGCGTCGGGCAAGTGCGTCGACGAACCCATCGAGCTCGGCGTCGGGGAATGCGCGATTGATATATCCGTACCGCTCCGCCAGCTCGCCGTCGAAGTCATTTCCGCTCAACACAATCTCTAAAGCGCGACCGCGTCCCACCAGGTGCGGGAGGCGCTCCGCCCCACCACCTCCGGGATGGACGCCGACCGCTACTTCAGGTTGGCCCAACCTCATGTTTTCACGCGATCCGAATCGCATGTCGCAGGCAAGCACGAACTCGCTACACGCGCCCCTGGCGCATCCCCTAACTTTGGCAATGCTGACCACTGGGCTCTTCGTAAGGCGAACGAACGTATCGATCAGTATTGGCAATCCCGAGGAGCCCACGGCAGTGAGAATATTTCCGAGTTTGCCTGTTAGATCGAAGTGCGAGAGGTAGAAATCCGGTATCGCACTTTCAAAAACAACGACGCGCAGATCAAGACTCGCGTCCATCCGCGCAAGCAAAGCTTGGAGACCGTCGAAGATCGTGTCGTCCATGACGTTAAAAGGCGGATAGTCGAAGACGACTCGCCAGAACGCCGGCGATTCTTCGATTGTTTGGATGGGGCGCACCGCTACTTAGCGGCCGGAACGGACATCACCGAGTTCGCCGCCTTGAGAATGACGTCCACGACTTCCTGCGGATGAGAGAGCATCGCCACGTGGCTGGAGGCGACCTCAGTCGTCGCTGCGCCCATTCGTTTTGCGACAAAGCGCTCGAGATCGGGGTGCACCGTGCGATCCTGCGTGGCCACGATATACGAGCTCGGCTTTAACTTCCAAGCGACACCCGGCGCGTTGCGAGCGAACAGATCCGCCGCCGGCGCGTAGTGCGTGGCCCATAGGAGTCGCTGCTCTTGTTCAGACAGATCGCCCGCGAAACACACGATGCCCTCTGGTCGCATCCAGAGGCGTCCGTCCGCGACTTCAACATACTTGAACACGTCGGTCACGGGAAACGGCCCTTGCTGGCTCTGCGACGTCTCATCGGCATCGGGAGCTAATGCGGCGATATAGACGAGTCCCACGACGCGGTCATCGGTGCCTGCAGCCGTAATGACACTTCCGCCGTAAGAGTGACCGACGAGAATGGCCGGACTCCCGACTCGTCCCAACGTGCGCTTGACGGTGGCAACGTCGCCCTCCGGCGTGTCGAGGCCGTACTGAGCGGCGATGCATTCGTACCCCTGGGCCTGAAGCAATGGGATCACCTTGCCAAAGGACGATCCGTCGGCCCAAATTCCGTGGCAAAAAACGATACTTGGTTTCATGGTGTCCCCATTCTGGGCGAAGCCGTTCGTGAGGCGCATCCCCCATTTAGGTGACCTTCCCAACAGGTTTAGTTACGGGTATAATGATTAGGTGAAGGTGAGCAAAGCGCAGGTTTCGGAGAACCGGCGAGTCCTCGTGAGCGCCGCCGGCAAGCTCTTCCGCCAGCACGGAATCAACGGGGTTGGAGTCGCCGACATTGGAAAAGCTGCCGGCTTGACGCACGGTGCCGTCTACGCCCGATTTCCCTCAAAGCAAGCGCTGGCTGCCGAAGCGCTCGCCGAAGGTACGCGGCAGATCGTAAACGTCATGCGGTCGTGCGTCACGAACCCCACAATCGACGACTATCTCGACTTCTCGCTATCGAAACTCTCGCGCGATAACCTTGTCGGGGGGTGCCCGCTGACCGCATCGGGCAGCGAGATCGCGCGGCAAGGCAAGATCGTGAGCCGCGCGTTTGCGGAAGGCTTCGAGGAACTCGCCCTGGCCCTCCAAGAAGTGCTCGACGAATCGGACGATGCGACCGCACGCGAGCGCGCGCTCGCGATCGCTGCGGCAGAGATCGGCACGCTCATTATCGCTCGAGCTGTCGCAAAGGCCAAACCCGTCCTTTCCGACGAGATCCTGACGGCGAGCCGTCGCGTGCTCGGGGAAATCGCGAAATGAGCGTTACGAGCGCCGCCGTTCGAGTCATACTGCACGGAAGAGACTGCGAACTCGCCCTCGCCGAAGATCTTCTGCGGCGCGTCGCCGAGGCGGGTAGTGCCGGCGCTATCGTCATCAAAGGAGACGCCGGGATCGGGAAGACGGCGGTGCTCGACACGATCGCCGAACGCGCGATCGACGCCGGTTTCTCAGTTTCCCGGAGCAAGGCGAACGAAAGCCACCAGATCGCCCCGCTTGCGCTATTACTGCTTGCGTTGCGATCGGGGCCATCGCCAGTGCTGTCGCGCAAAGTGTTTGAATCGCTGGCGCCGTACCGCGACCATCCTCTTTGGCTCATCGATCGCATCATCGGAGTTATCGAGGATCACGCTTCGCAGAAACCGCTGCTGATCGCACTTGACGACGTGCAGTGGGCAGACCGTTTAACGCTCTCCTGTCTGCGAATCATGCCGCCGCGTCTCGCGGGGCTGCCGGTCGTCTGGGCGATTGCGGCGCGCGACCCGGGTCCGTCGACGATCGTTGCAGGGTCCGCTGAATCGGAAGTCTTCGAGATCCACGAGATACGTCTCGAGTCATTGAGCGACACGGCGATGGAACGGATTGCCGCCGATCGGCTCGGCGACGCGCCGACGCCGGCCCAGCAGCAACTGCTCAAAAGCGCCGCTGGAAATCCGTTCTTCGCAGTCGAGCTGCTCGAGGGTCCGTCACGTCTTCGCGAGCAGATCGCCGGTCGCGTTTCTTCACTGTCGGACGCGGCCCGCACCGTCGTCCGGCTCGGTTCGGTATTTGGCAGACCGTTCACGGTTGAAGAGTTGCGCGCCACATCCGAACTCGAGCAGCCAACGCTCCTCAGTGCGCTCGACGATTTGCTCTCCGAGGGCATGCTCCAGAGTGAAGGAGCGGTAATCGGCTTTCGGCACGACCTGCTTCGCAACGCGGTGTACGAGAGCATCGAGCTACCGATTCGCAACGAACTCCATGCTGCGATCCTCAAACACCTCACTTGCATCGGAGGGACCAGGGTCGAAGCGGTACCGCACGCGATTGCGGCGTGGCTCGATACGGGCGCATCGTCTATCGCGGTGCTCGTGGAAGCATCCCGATCGATCGCAACGGCGATGCCGAGTGTTGCGGCCCGTTTGGCGCTGCGCGCGCATGCGATGTTACCCGAGAGCGATGAGACGTGGTTCGGAGTCGGCGAAGCGGTGCTCAACGTCCTGGCGCAGTGCCGGCTCGGAAACCAAGTTGTCACGTTCGCCGATCGTCTCGCCGAGAAGACGAGCGAACCAAGCATCTACGCGTCGCTGCAGACCCGCGTTGCGTGGCCGCTCTGGTACATGGGCCACGTCGAGGAGATCATTCGGCGCGCCGAACTCGTTCGCCAAGATGAGGTTTCTCCTAGCATCCGCGCCGAGATCGACGCGTTCAGAGCCCTGGCTCTCTCGAGTGGGAGCGACTACAGCGCAGCGTACGAGGCGGGTACGGCGGCCCTCGATCAGAGCCGCGCGCTCGGCGTTTCGTCTGCTGAAGGTACGTCGCTACGTGCACTCGCCGAGGCATCGATGAACGACGGACGCTACGACGAAGCCCTGGCGTATCTTCGCCAGATCCGGTCGCCGGCAGACAAGGCAAACACGTTCGTGCAACAGATTCTCTTGCTGCAGTTCCTTGACCGGTTCGACGAAAGCGCCGAGCGTCTGCAGCAGGCGCATTCCGATCTGGAGAGCGGAAACGGCCCACGCG
Source organism: Vulcanimicrobiota bacterium (assembly GCA_963748875.1). GTDB lineage: Bacteria > Vulcanimicrobiota > Vulcanimicrobiia > Vulcanimicrobiales > Vulcanimicrobiaceae > Cybelea. Next base: position 1,164,527 of record CAVVKC010000001.1, on the reverse strand, counting down.
CAGCCGACGTCGCGTTCGCGCAGCTCTGGCACGATTATACCGCTGCGAACTTCGATGATGGCGAGGCCGACGCACTGACGCTGATCAACGATAGCGAAGAGGTGCACGAGAATACCTACCGCGTCGAAGGCCGGCTCGTGCTCTCGCGGTTGCGCCAACTTCGTGGCGATTTCAAGGGCGCGATGCAGCACATCGCGATCGCCGAGGAGACCGAATCGGCCGGCAATGAGATGCAGACGTTGCTGATCTCCGTCGCGAAGGCATTCGTTCTTGCGAATGAAAGCAACTACGCTGCGGCTTTGCCGTACGTGCGTGAGGTCGTGAGCGCGCAGCGCGTTCGGCATAGGTGGCGGTGGCAACCCGGTTGGCTCGTGGTCGCTGCGCGCACGGCAGTACGTGGAGGCGATGCGCAACTAGCAGCCGAGACCCTGCAAATCGCGGAAGACCTCGCGCAGCGTAACCCCAACATCGCCACGATCGTCGGCATTCTCGAGCACATACGCGGGCTGGCGCATAGCGATCTGCAGGCGCTGCAGCGCGCGACGCAGGTCCTCGAGGACAGCCCTCGCCGCTTCATGCTCGCCGACGCTCTTGCAGACTACGGGGAGGAGCTGCTTTCGCGCGGGCACCGCATTTCCGCCGTCGCCGTCCTCGAACGCGCTTTGGAGCGCATGACGGCGCTCGGCGCGCACTGCGACGTCGAACGCGTCGCCCATCTGCTGCACAAGGCCGGCGGCCGTAAGAACCGTAGCAAGGCATCCGCGAAGCCGCTAACCGGATGGAACTCGCTCACGCGAACCGAACAGCGCGTCGCGAAGCTAATCGCGGAAGGGCATACGAACCGATCGGCGGCCCGCGAACTGGCGCTATCTGCGAACACCATCGCGACGCACCTACGCGCAGTCTTCGGCAAGCTCGGCGTTAACTCGCGCGTCCAGCTCACCCGCGCGCTTCTCGCGATCGCGCAGGCACCCCCCGACGTGAGTTAACTCTTCGATAATCACCCGATCGAGGGATGCGCACGAGCAGGAGGCGGACCATACTGCAGGCATGCGGTTCGGAGACCGGCGTGAACGACGCGCTTGAGGATTTCAATACGAAGCGAGCGCTGGAGGCGTTCGACCTACTCTTCAACGCCCGGGACTACGAGATGGCTGTGCGGTACTGGTCGCCGGGCTTCGCGCAGCGCGCCCCGCCGTTCCCTAAAGGCCGCCACGATCTTATCGACCTTGTCCGGAATCTTCCCGACACGTCGCGCTTCGAAGTGCAGGACGTGGTTGCCGAGGGTGACTTCGTCGCGATCTACGGCAGGTACACCGGGTTGGGAGCGGGCCGGCAGAACCGAATCTGCTCTCACCTTCTGCGGATGAAGGACGGCGCCATCGCCGAGCAGTGGTGCGTTACCGCCGACGAACCCTAAACGGGGCTAATCTGTTTGGGGGATGTGAGAGACAACAGCCGGGTGCTTAGATGGAGAAAATTATGCTCCCTACGCGCAAACAGCGGGTCGTCGATCTCCTAAAGTCGCTCGAGACAAAAGCTAGCGCACCCTTAGCGTACATCAACCCGGATAAGTACATCCAGCACAACCTGCGCGTAGGCCCGGGACTTAAGGGCGTCACCGCCCTTATCAAGAATCTGCCGCCGGCGGCGACCGCCGATACCATCCGCGTCTTCGAGGACGGCGATTACGTTTTCGCCCACAGCAAGTACAACTTCTTCGGTCCTCGTATTGGATTCGACATCTTCCGCTTCGAGGACGAGTTGATTGTCGAGCACTGGGATAACTTGCAGGAGACGCCGACCCAGCCCAGTCCTAGCGGGCACACGATGACCGATGGTCCCACCGCCGCCTCCGATCTCGATCAAACCGAAGCAAATAAGGCGCTGATGCAACGCTACATGGATGATCTGCTCGCGGGTCGTCGTGAGACTTTTCTTGGTTACTTCAAAGAAAAGCAATACATTCAGCACAACCCCTGGGTCGCCGATACCGTCCCGGGCCTGATTGCGGGCCTACAGGCACTTGCCGCTAGAGGACGGACGGTCGTGTACCAGCACGTCCACAAGACGCTTGGCGAAGGTAACTTTGTACTCGTCGCCTCCGAAGCTACCTTCGGCGGTGTACCCACAGGCATCTACGATCTGTTCCGGATTGATGGAGCTAAGATCGCCGAACACTGGGATACGCTCGAGGCGATTCCACCTCGCGGCGAATGGAAGAACAGCAATGGCAAGTTTTAACAGGATATTTATTGCGAGCCGCACGACCGCAGAAGCAGGTTATGAACGCTGAGGCAAACGGTCTCAAAGCGATCGCCCAAAATTTTTTCTCCGCCTACGATGCGCATGATGTCGACGGCATGGTCGCACTGTGCGCTGACGGCGCACTAGGACGATACCTTCCCCTCGGCCGTAACAGCCTTATGCCGATTCGGGGCGGCATCGACAACATCTGGAGGGCCTTTCCGAAGGCCGTTCCGCTTTTTCGAGTCGAAGTCGTCGAGATGATACTCGCCGAGGGGAGCACCGTCATCGTCCAAGCCATGATGAGCGGCCCGATACCGGCGGATCCTCTTGGCATTGCTAAAGACGGCGAGGACGTTGGCCACTGCTACATCCTCCGGTACGATCCCAAGGGGAAGATCGCGCGTCTTGACTGCTATTGGGATAACGCCGTCTTAAATGGTATCGTCAAGAGCAAGCTTTAACCATTCGAGCAGTTTGGACGAGGCCTCTCCCGGGAATCGAACCCGTTCTAGGCCGAAAACAGATCGCTCAGGTCGTCGACGCTTAGGCCAGCCGCATTTAGTATAGCCTTCAGCATGCCGGGCCTCAGATCGCCTGAGTGGTTAGGCACGATCGCTCGGCGGTTCTCTTTGCTGAAGATTCGATGCGAGCCCTTTTAGCGTAGCTCTTCGAAACCTGAGCGCGACAGAACGCGCACCATCACCTTCGCCGTGACGGTCGGAAGCCGTCGTCTCACGGATTTTTACGCGGCTTCGATCTCGACGTGGATGCGTTTTTCAAGTGGTTCGACGTCGGAAGGAATTGGGTCGCCTTGATCGCGACGAACTTCTGGCGAAAGTTGATGGCCTCGCGCGCCATGGCGAGTGCCTCTTCCACACTCTCGCCTTGAGTTGCAACTTCCGGCAGCGCCGGCACGGTGACGCTATATCCCCCTACTTCCGGTTCCAGAGTCAGGATGACGGTGTAGTCGCGCACGATCGGTGCCATATCGACTTTATTCCTTCTGGTAACGCCAACGGGAATCGAACCCGTGTATCGGGGTCCCGGCCGCTCCCGTCGAATACCCGAAAGTCCTTTCCCGTACGGGTCTTCGCGTTTTTGAGTTCCGGCTAGTCCCTTCGAATCCCGACGAGTTTTGCGTAATCCGTTAGATATTCGTTAGAGGAACAGGCGCTAGCTTCTCCGCTGTTGAGACCGACGTTACTCTCCCTTTGCTCGCACGACTAGATACGTGCTCGGGTTTCTTAGCCAGGCAATGCCACCTAGTTCTAGGTCCGTTGATGGAATCGGTGCACTAACGCGCAGCCCGCCGCCTCCAACGCGTGGTGACGTGCGGTTGCGGCGATGCGGTGAAATCTAAGTTGGCTCGGCCTGAGGGAAAGTCCAGGAACCGTTTAAGATCTCGGCTCGCGGACGATAAAAACGGACCATGTAGTTCCAGCCAGGCGTGATTGGCAAGCAATTCGGGATTTTTCCGTCGCATCCACCGAACTGGACCACGATGGAACCATCCGCGCCTCTCTTCGCTGTGAGGTTGTTGACCGAATACGCATCGTAAGCGTTCTATTCGGCAGCGGTGTTCGATCTCGACGCCGGATCCGTGCCATGACTATCTCCTTCGACCCCCATCCCGAGTCTCAGTTAGTTTTGCACATTCGCCACCGGCCACAAAAGGGACCTAGGCATCAGGGCACTCGACGGGTGGGCGGCGGTAGGAAACCGGAAAAATGTTAGTGTTTATCCGCCGAACTCGAATAGCCCGAGTGTCGTCATTACGAGGGGCGTAGACGTTCCTGAAGGTATGACTTCGATAAGCAGGGGAATTTGTATGTCGCCAACTCCGGACGCCCGGCGGGGCGTTCAGGTTCGGCCCGTGCGTACAACGCGATGGGGAGGCAGATTCTCGCGATCAAGCAAGTATCCGCGCCAGTAGCCGTAGCATTCGCTGCGAGCGGCAACCTCGTGGTTGCAAATCAAGATTCAAGGCTAGTTTCTTTCTATCAGCCAAAATCAATCTCTCCCGTTCGATCCATAACGACGGCCCAGCCGCCAGCGATGCTACTAATCGGAAGTGGTGGAAACGTCTACGTCGGAGAATCTTATCGCGTCGAAGTGTTTGCGCCAGGTGCATCGGCACCGACGCGAACGCTGGCTATTGGCGCCGATGCGATGATTTGGGGATCAAAATAAGCCCCCGGGCTGTCGTTGAAGACGGCCTACCGCAACGACTGCAAGAAACGCGCGTAGCTATGCGATCGCAGGCGTAAACTCGTCGCGGTCAGCTATATGACTTCGCTCGCCTTCGTTACACCCAGTCGCGGAGCGTCACGGCGACAGTTTTTGTGGCTCCGTCTTTCGATACAACCTGCAGACGTAAAACCGTTCCTACAGGCCCGTCAATGGCTTTGCGGACCTGCGACAGCGTCGGCGCCTTGCCGTCAAAGCCAACGATCACGTCGCCCTTCACGATGCCCGCTTCCGCCGCCGGCGTGCCGGGGCGTACGTCAAAGACGACGATCTTTCCGCCGTTCGAAATGAGGAAGAGGCCGGCGCGCTCGTAGACGTCACGCGCTGCAAAGCTCGTGTTGGGCTGCAGCGCCATTGTCTCTTTGGCGTAATCGAAGGTGACGGTGAAGCGCTTCCAAACGCCGCCGCCAACGTTGGCCGCTACGAACGGCAGTGCGAAACCGCCCCCTTTATCCGTCGAGTAGCCCGCGACGAGGTCGTGCAACATGAACTGCGAAAAGCCCAGGCTTTCCAGTCGTCCTAGAAGACCCTTGCTCCCGCCGCCGACGCCGAACCCGTTGACGCTCTCGGCGCTGTGCGTCGAGGGAAGAACTTGCGGATGAGCTGCGACCCAAGGCGAAAACAAGTCGAGTGTGGCGTGCGATCCGGTATCGACCGCGCAATCGGATGCGATGCCGTCGATCGTACATTTGAACTGCGGTTGCGTACCGCCGAAATAAAACGACATCACCGTGGCGCCGGCAGGCGGACTCGCTCCCGGCATCTGCAGCGTAATCGTGTGACCGGCATAGTCGAACGTCGTGACGTAGCGCGCGAGAACTTCGAAGCCGATCACTCCGTCGGTCTTCTCTCCCGTAACGCCAAACAATTGCCGCACCGGAGCGACTGCAAACACCTGATTGCGCAGGAGCGCGTCGCCGATTTGCAGCGAGTCCACCGTACCGATGCTAATCGACTGCGTGGCCGCCCCCACGCCCCCCATTTGAGCCGCGCCGGCTCCCTTTGCGCCTATCTCGCTCGCCACGGCGGGATCGATAACGTTGACGCCTCCCGTGTCGAAGGCGAAGCGGTACGGCCCCTTGCCGTTGAGCATGACCTCCAAGTCGACGTGATTGTTGATGAGTTCGAATGGGACTGTCGTGGAGCTGCGACCGGCGTTCATTGAAAAATCGTGCACGCTCGAGGCGGGCCGGCTTAAGCCTGTGTTGCCAGAATCGACGATCTTCGCCGATGAGACTGCAGCGTCGGTAGAGTTGCCGGCACTAGATTGCGTTCGGCGGTAAGCCACCATATAGCCGTCGACCGATCGGTAGTCGGAGACCGTCACCGTATTGACGATCGGGCCCAAGGCGATAACGTAGCGCGACGGCAGATGACTCGCCATATCTATCCACACCTGCATCGGAAGTTGCGAGCCCTTCGGGGTAACGATCACGACGGCGTAACGGTGCCCGCCATCGCTCCTTGCGCCGCTCCACGACACCGAAGCCCCGCCGGCGCCCGGTGTAAACAGCGTCTGGTTAAATGCGTACGCCTGATCGATCTCTTGAGACCTTCCGCCGACGCTGTCGTCTACCCAAACCAATCCCGTTTGATCCTGATTCCACATCGAGGTACCGTCGTATCCGTCGGCCGATACGACCGGCGGAGTCGAGAAGCGCTCGGCAAAAAGTATGCCGCCGATGGAGCCTGCAGAGGTTCCAATACCGCTCAGTCCGTTGCTCGTCACCGTTTCTTTTATCTGCAGCGTGCCTCGGCTCCGCAAGGTGCTCGCGCCGAGAGCCTTTCGCGTCTGCTGAATTGCGCTAGCAAGATCCGAGTCGCCGTTCGAGGCTTGGGCAATCGCGGTCATGGCCCAGCAGGTCAAAGCACATACCGCGACGGTGATATATAGTTTTTGCATGGTTCCTCTGGGTGCGCGCGGACGCCGAAGGAGCGTTTACTGGTATCCAGCCTTGCGTAGTTCGGAAACGAGTACGTTTCCCGGCTCGGCGATGTGATCGTGCAGTAGCGCACATGCTTCGGCGACTCTTGCTCCTTTTATGAGCGTGAGGAGCTTACGGTGCTGGCGCTGTGATTCAGCGAAATTATTTGTGACTTCCACTTCTCGATGGATGTAACGTGCGACGTTTCTCTGCAACGTGAGGATTGCGCCTAGAAGACGAGGCCGTGCTGCCGGTTTGTACAGGATGGAATGAAAGTCGGTGTTGAAGTCGGCCCACCGGCTGCGATCCCTATCAAGCCGATCGAGTACCTGGGCAGCTTTGCGCAGATCGGCGTCGCCAATTTTAGGAATCGCAATCCTGAGCGCGCAGCATTCCAACGCGGAGCGCATGTCGTTGAGATCCTCGACTTCGGCGGCGGACAGAGCGGCAACGATTGCCCCGCGACGCGGGCGGATCTCGACGAGACCCTCTGCTTGGAGCCTGATGAATGTTTCACGAACGGGAACGTGGCTGACCCCAAAGGATCTAGCGATTTCGTCCTGACGTAGCGACTCGCCGGGGCTCAATCGCCCGCTAACGATTTCGCGGCGAAGACTGTCGAGGAGTACGTCTCCCATCGATGTGGTCGCTAACACGACGGCTCGTCTACGTGCATGCCGGATATAGTATATAATATATTATGTACGGGCGTCAAGGCTGACAAGATGTGAGGTAACATTTTTACAAATGGACGCAGATGCTCTTGCGTTCGCGCGGGCCCTCATTTCTCCGAGAGCCTCCGAAGAGTTGGGAGAACGTGCCGCGGACTTTGACTGGTTGGTTGGCAAGTGGTCTGCGATCGTGCGTGACTATAACGACGATGGCACGGTCGAGGAGAATGAGGGTTACGGCTCCGGTAATTGATGCGTTTCTATGCGCGTCTTGGGAGCGAAGGCGAACGTCCGCTTTCGCCTACGACGATCGCACACGCGCATTCGCTCATCAACTCTGCAATGAAGTGGGCGCATCGCAAGGGACGCACTAACCGGAATCGAACCCGTCAATCGGGGTCCCGGCCGCTCCCGTTGAATACCCGAGAGTTCTTTCCTGTACGGGTTTTCGCGTTTTCGATGCCGCCTAGTCCCTTCGAATCCCGGCGAGTTTTGGGGAATCCGTTGGATTCCGTGTGGGGCGTCAAGAGCCAAGATCGTTTTGCGAGATGGCTGCTTGTCGACACGGGGATGGCTGTGACGTCGCCCACACCCGATGTCGGGGTCAAAGGGGCGCTCGGACTTAAGGACGCCGTAAGCCAAAACCAAGAGGCGACGCATGACGGCGGCGACGATCTGCTTGCCATGCTTGCCCGAAGATCGCAACCGACTGGCAAAATCTTTGAGGATGGGATTGCAGCGGATCGCCGCCACAGCCGGCATATACAGCATCCGCCGCAGATGAGCGTTGCCAGCCTTTGACAGCCACGAAGCCGATATCGACTTTCCCGAGCGAAACTCACGGGGGCAAAGTCCAGTGAACGCCGATAAGGCCTTGGCACTCCGAAACTCGCTGATGTTCGGCAGTTCACCAAGAATCGTGACGGCGAGGCGTTCGCCAATGCCAGGGATCGACGTCAACAGCTCACGCTTGCCTCGTAGGGTCGGGTCGTCATCAATGAGCGAGCGGATTTGTCCGTCGATCTCATCGATCTGGCGATCAAGGAAAGACAATGTCGCCTCGATCGACGAGCGCACGTCGCTCGAGCGAGGTGCGCCAAGGCGATTCGACTCCTGAACCCGCATCTCATCAAGCGCTACGCGCCGGCGTGCCAGCCGTTTCAAGCGCTGCTGAAACGGACTGGGCGGTTCCCACGGCGTCGGATGCATGGTCATGCAGAAGCGTGCGATAAGCGCTGCATCAGCCTTGTCGGTCTTCGTTCGAGAGAGTTCGCTTTGGCCGAAGGACTTGATCGCGAGTGGGTTCACAATGCTCACGATATGACCGTGCGCGTGCAGATCCGTCGCCAGCTCCTCGCTCCAACCACCGGTCGATTCCAGGCACGCATGCACTCGACTGACATGACGGTTCGAAAGCCAGCGATGCAATCGTTCGAAGCCTGCTGCAGAATTTGGGAAATGATTCGTACGCACCTGGCCTGTAACGCTCAGTGCACAATAGAACTCGAACTTCCCAACGTCGATGCCAAGAACGGGCAAATCCACGGCCGCCTCCTTACCACGGTAGCGTCGACCAGCCTGACACATGCGAGCTGTTGCCTTCGCGGCACGCCCTAGATTCCGTCCGGTCATCACCTACCGCACAAGCAGCTCGGGCACCAATCTAACGGACGGGCTCTCCGGCCCAAGACGGCGTCGGTGTCACCGAGCACTGGTAGGATCATTCAATCCCACCCGCCGGAGAACCGGCCCGCTGAACATATCAGACGGCCGTTAGAATTGAGGCACTCACGGCCGCCAAAAGCACGAAAAACCCGCACAAGATAAGGAGATTTCTGGTAGCGCCAACGGGAATCGAATGCGGCCCTCGTTGTATCAGGTTGTATCAGCATGCTTCACAAAAGTGCGGTTTTATTGGGTTTTCGCTTTTTGGTAGTGCAGGAACGTGCAGCGCGGGTCTCTCGGATGGTGCCCAAATGGCGCCCGACGTGGGACACGTTCGTTCTTGTAGACGTGACGCAGACTCGTCGCGCTCAATGTGCCGCCCGCATCGATGATCCGGCCGAATCGCAGCGGTTTCTAGGCCCTAGTAGCCATTTTGCGTCGATCGGATGAGCTAGGAGTCGGCGGATCGATATGACCGGCCTGCCGAGCCGCTGAGCCCCTAAGGCCCCGGGGATCAGCTGCCATGGGCGTCTAATGCTCAGCCGTGTTTGTGAACAGCGCGAAACTGATGCTGACCGGACGCGGGCTCTTTTTGCTTATGTCGCTCTACGGCGCGCTGCTTGTAGGCGCTAGCGGAACGGTCTCGGCACAGGTAATCTTGGGAACTGACGGGTCGATCTATTCGAGCGGTCCAGATGATCTATTCGTCAGCTCTCAGCCGTGCCGATCTTATCAAATCGACGTTGCACAGACCGAAAAGCTCTATCCAGACGTGGGGAGAATGTTAACGAGTCTCGCCGTGCCGGCGGACGTCACCATTTCCCTTCAACTCGCGCCGAGTCCACCTCCGTACGGAGAGCGTTCGTCATACTATGTTACATCGATCTCGCCGCGGGTTACTGTGCGGCACGATGCACGAAAGCTGTGCACGTCCCGCACTCCAGGAGGCTACTACGAGGGAGTGTTGACAGAGTTCATTCCCGCCCGAAACGGATTTGGGAGGGTCGACCTCCGTCTCAGCGGGGACCGCGAAGTGCTCTTGCCTTTTACGAGCGATGCCCCGCCCGTGCGCGTTGGCCGTCAAATCGTCGGGAAAACGTATGTCCGCGTTTATGTCGATAATGTCGTTGGGCCCGACGGCGACAAGTCGCAGAAGGTCTCGCGGATCGTGGCGTTGCCCTGACGTTGCTCCGTCCTCGGTGGAAACGACGAATGAGCCGCGACCGATGCTTTAGATCTCGCTCTTATGCGAATGGACCGATGGGGCAACAACGTGTTGTTGGCCAACATTCCTGCTGAAGATGTCCTCCAGAGCGTGGCCAAGAGATGGCAGCCTGTTGCGAGAGGCTCAGGCAGCGATACTCGCGGCGTTCGATAAGGCTAATACGATTACGGCGGCGCAGCTGCGAGTCGCGACCGCACGCTTCTCCCAAAAAACGGCCAACCGCGCGAGAGCAGAGCTTACCCGAGGGGGCGTTCTCGTCCGCAGCCGGCGCGGAATGGAAGGCGAGGTCACCTACACGATAGACCAACGTCACCTCAGGTCGCTGGCCGCTCAGTACCGTTCCCGACGATTTTCAAAGACCGACCAACAGCGACAGCAGATGGCCAACAACGCCGCCGCGTACTCGACTCCAAGAAACACGATGGCCGGCGACGTCGTCGACGATGCGATCGACTACGAGAGCACCCGCACCGTCAGCCGGACTTGGGATTGGCTCGTCCCGATTATTATCTGCATTTGCGGCCTTGGCGCCATTGGTTTTATGCGGCGCAGATTCGGCGCATTCCCGATCGGAAAACCCGAATCGCTCCCTGGCGCGTTCGATTTCGCTCGCGAGAGCGACGCCTAACGCCGATCGCGACCTCGAAGCGGGTCGGCTCCGACGCCTTCAACGCCGATCGCCACCGGTGCGACCCGTGCTTGTCACGTGTGACATGAGCTTAAAGGGTACCTCAAGCAAATGACACGGCGGGGTACAGTCTGGAAATCGACGCGCAACGCGTCATCGTAGAGCACTACCGTCGGCTAAACGGCTATTACTTGATCGACGAATCCGTCGAGATCGAGAGCGACCGATAGAGCAGCTCCGATCATGATCGCTCAGGAGGAGCCCGTACATTTTCCTTAAACGGACGTTTAAGCCTGACTTATGAAGAACGCGATTACCTATTTGCGCGTCTCGACGCAGCGCCAAGGCGCGAGCGGGTTGGGGATCGAGGCGCAGCGCGCCGCCGTCGAGACCTTCTGTCGCGACCACGGCTACCGTGTGGTCGAGGAGTTTGTCGAGATCGAGAGCGGCCGGCACAGCGATCGGCCGGGCTTGCGCGACGCCCTCGCCCGAGCGAAATCCTCGCGTGCGCTGCTTGTGATCGCTAAGCTCGATCGGCTCGCTCGTAACGTCGAGTTTATCGCGCGCCTCATGAACGCAGGCGTCGAGTTTGTCGCCGTTGACCTGCCCCAGGCGAATCCGCTGACGCTGCACATCCTCGCTGCGGTCGCGGAGGCGGAAGCTCGGTCAATCTCTGAACGAACGAAGGCTGCGCTTGCGGCCGCCAAAGCTCGCGGCGTCGTGCTGGGGAATCCCGCCACGCGGGACGGTCTTCCGGCCGACGTCTGGCGCAAAGGCTTGTTATCAGCTCGGGTCGCCCGACGTCATTTGCGGGATCAAGCGATCGAGGCGGTCGCCCCTAAGATCAAGGCGCTTCGCGCGCAAGGCTTCGGCTACCATCAAATCGCGCTCGTACTGAATGACGACGGCTATCTAACAGCTACAGGCCGGCGCTGGGGACCGATGACGGTTTGGCTCGCAGCGCAACGAATTGCGTGATAATCGCGGCGCGTCCGTTTAAGCGCGAAGGCCCGGTAATGCTTCAGTTGCGCTGCATTCTGCGCGTGTCACGATGCCGCCTAGAACGGAATTTCGTCTTGTGGCTCCTCGTTCTCATTTAACGTCGGGCGGCCGAGCTCGTCCAAAAGGCTTGTTAACGCTTTATCTAGACCGCGGGCCTTTCGGCGTGCGGCTTCATACGTTTCGCGAAATATCGTTTCGCCCGAGCGCACTTTTTTCATGTAAGATCCCCAAGGGGTGAACGAATCAACCTCGCGACCAATCGAATCGATTATTGAGATCTTATAGAGCGTGTAATCCTCGCCGATCTGTTCGTCGAAACCCTCGTCCTTATTTATAGCTACGCTATACCGAGCGAATGAAACCTTAAATGTCTTTTCGTTCTCCGTATCCTCCCACGCCAGTTCGCCCGCAAGCGTCTTTTCGTGCAAGCGAATGATTAAGCTAGCGATTTCATCATCAGTCATCGTTCAGTCATCCCTTTTTTGAAAATCTGCGTACTTTTCCAGCGAATGAACTTAAGAACCCCATCTGTTTTGCGACGGAACGAAAGAGGCCGACCGCGTTTTGCGGATCCTGATCTTTAAAAATTGCCTCAGCAATTCTGCCTTCGACGGCTTCGAACGACCTTATTGCTGCCGCCAGGCCTTCCGCATCCTCCGCTTTGAGCGCAAGGCCGCCATTCATTATTGAGCGAAGCTGACCAAGCACCGAAGACAGCTCGATCCGAGATTCTTTCCATTCCCGCTTGAGAAGGGCTGCCTTCAGACGATCTAAGTCGCCGATCGCGATACTGCTCCGCCGATATGCGTCGAGTGATTCCAACTCGCGCGACGCCATTTCGGCGGCTTCACGTGCCGCCTCCGATGCCGATTTCGCTGCGAGGACAAGCCTTATGCTAATTACTAAGCCCGGTATGCCGATTGCGAGGCCAAGAATCGTCGCGACTGCGTCAACGTGCAGAGCTGGATATCGAAAATACAGTACGATTGCTGCGATTGCGAGCGCAACAATTATGCCAATCGCTCGGGACCCTAAGCCGTAGCCCCTCAAAGAGCGCCACACTTAGGAGGGAGTGCAGCAGGAGCGTTTGTTCTTCCTCTGACCAGAGACGAAAGGGACTATCATGAGCGAGGCTATTGCCTCTCCGGACGTTCTTTGATGAGCGCGCTCAGGCTCGCTAACAAGTCTTTATCAGCCGCGCTCGCGTACGCAGTATCACGTTGCACCTCTGCCAACCCCAATTGCGCGGACACGTAAGCCCCCTCCGTCTCAGGTTGGGCGTGCGCCATTGCAAAACGCACCGCAGCCATATCACTCGCAATAGCTGAGAGAAGATTGAGATGCGTACGTTGCTCAAGGTCGCCACTACGCTTTGCGCAGTTCGAGTAAGCTGCCGAGGCGAAAGCATAGTCGAAGGCGGAGGTCATGGGATTGTACCCATTAGCTCCCTCGGCCTCTGACACGTTGATCTTATTGTCACCTTGCGCGCAGCCTGTTCCATGCTGTGCCGCTCCGAGTATTGACGCATCTACCTGTTGTTCGAGGCTCTCATTTTGGCAGGCTGCCACACAAACAGCTAACAGTAAGCCAAAAAACACGCGGGTATGTTGTTTGACCACATGACGAATGCAGCGTGCAAGGTTCGAAAGCCACAATTTATGTGTGTGGGAAGTCATCGAGTCGATTGTCTGGTTGACCTTGGGGCAGTCCTTCAACCTCGGCCACCGTTCCACGCCCCTGACGTTTGTGCGCAATCATCCAAAAAATAGCAAGCGCGATAAGATTTACCGCGGCTGTAATCAAACCTGGCAACACAACTGGCTTTGTCCCGTCACCCGCCGGCAGAAACGTCGCGCCGAAGGCTAGAATAAACAGCGTCCCACCAACTACGACGATGGCAAGCTCGATCCAGGAAAATCGACAAAAAGCCTTGGGCACGGTGCGATTCTCCACGTCGGCCTCGAATGAGTACTGCTGCATGATCGCAATCGGTACCACGCCGAGAAAGCCAAGCAAATCGTATGTCGGCTGAAAGCGCCACATTCCTTGCAAGAATAAGTGTACAACGCCAAGGATTACGAAGGGTATAGGGATTCGATGATTCGGCAAACGGACGCGGCACGACTTCTGAAGAAGTGCGTACGTCGAAAAAATCGGATATAGGAATACGACAGGCACCAGCAGGAGCAACCAGAACGGCCAGGGCTCGTTGCGTTGTTGAAGGCGTCTTTTGGCCTCTACACGTGATCGAATTAACCAGTAAACGAAATACAAGCCGAAGGTCGATAATAACAGGACAGCTACTTGAAACCCCGTGCGGTAATAACCGCGCTCGGTTATCTGTACGCTACCCATGGTTTCGGATTACAAACATATCCACCAAGCCGAGACATATGCCAGCACCGAGTGCCCAGCGTAAACCGTCGCGAAACCGAACACTTGCACCCCAAACCCCCACAATCGCGCCACGGCGAATTAGGAACGCAACCAAAATGGCCGCTCCTGAAAGGACTGCGCAGGTTATAAATTCAAGCAATCCAGCTAATCCGTTAAGGGTAGCTTCGAGCACAAACCAGCGAACGTAACCCTCCTGTTGAATCATCGGAACATCCTTGATGACCAACGTGGCTATCCAGGCACACGTGAGCCACGCTGACCATTTAAGCCATAAGAGGAGCCATTGAGTTGCGCCTATGGTAGTAGACCTTTCATCCGGAGGCAGCGACGTTACGAGACGTTCTAGCTGCGTAGGAGAGCCAGCCGATCGCGCAAGCCGACGCAATAGAAAGAACCATCGTCCAGAAATCATAGGGTTGCCATTGCCACTTGTGCATTGTGACCGGCAATATGGGATTAAAAAGGCATACCACGATCGCGCTGACCGCGACTGCGAGAAACCACCGATAGTAGTAAAAGCGGAAACCAGCAAGTACCCAAGCAATTGAGACGACGTTTCGCAACGATTGGTAATACGAATAACGATGTGGTGCTCCCGCGCCGTGCAGTTGCCATGCTGCGACGACAAGTAGTGCGATGGCTATGAGATCCCATATGAGCCCCGCTGGGCGTTCTTTGGTCACTATCGGTTGACCGTCCGTCATGTCGACGCCGCTTTCGGGATCCAGTTCTGCAAGGTCATTATTTCGAACATATCGTAAAACCGAAACCCGACGCGACGATGGAACCAATACTCATATCGGGCTTAGTTCCTAGACAATCGGCAAAACTGAAAAGCTGGTGTAAGTAGCCCCATACTAAGAACATGGTTACGATTGCAATCGCGCCAAAAATCCCGCTAGATGTCGTCTTTACGAGCCCCAAAATCCTTCCGAGAGCGTTGTTCATGCCTGACCTTTTGAGCCCTTTGCCGCTTCGAATACAGCGAGATTCGCAATAACGATTCCGGCGAGGGCGCTAGTTGCCGAAAGTATCTGATACCAATCGCTCATATAGAAGTGTAGATCGTTCGGGTCTTGGTGTAGAAGTCGCGAAAGTATTTGCGTTGTCAATGGACGATCAAATGCAGTCACCAGGAGGAAGACCGGGAAAAGCGCGATCAGTACGCCCAGCGTGAGGCTTACTGTTTTTTTGTATCGCGGTGCAATCGCGGCGGCGACAGCGATGAAGACAGCGGCTGTTATCGGGGTGTTCAAAAGTCGAATCAGCTCGGAGTTAACATTCAAAAAGCCGAGCGGGAGTCCTGAAGGCGAAAATTGATAGCAGCGAGAGCAGCAGCGCGACGGGAATGAAGGCCAGCCAGCGTAGTAAATTAGGCATCCAGGCGAAAGAATCTGGCGCGGACTCCTGCGTGGGATCAGACAAGTCGCTTGCACAAGCATAGATCGCCCCACCGGCAGCCGCGAGTGGAATGATAAACGCATACCACTTTGGAAGTGTCCCGGACCCCGCGCTGACTACCATCCCGGCGTAATATCCGGCGACCGCAAGCACCGCGACGCCTAAGGTATACCCCACATAGCGATTAAAACT
Organism: Vulcanimicrobiota bacterium; assembly: GCA_963748875.1. Taxonomy (GTDB): domain Bacteria; phylum Vulcanimicrobiota; class Vulcanimicrobiia; order Vulcanimicrobiales; family Vulcanimicrobiaceae; genus Cybelea. The sequence goes on along the minus strand of CAVVKC010000001.1, from coordinate 1,148,924 downwards.
CGGGGCGATATACCTACCGCAGAAGACGAACGCCGACGAACCTATCAGGATCGCGAACAAACCCGTAACAGCCGAAGGCAGTTCGGAGCCGAGAAAGTTATTTACAATGCTGTATACGAAAAAGGCAATTATCGCGGCTAACAGAGAAAACGGCGCCGTTAAACACCAACGAAGCCATCTAGGCCAGCTCCTCGGATCGTACAACTCTGTCGCACTTGAAGCGACCTGTTGTTGAGATCCGGACTCGTCGGGGAACAGCGTCGGTTCGTCGGAGTCATTCATCGCCGATGAACCGATGCGACGAGCGCCATTTGCGCCGAGATCGTTATGGGAGGTGCGATCATAAGCATCCTCGCTAACTTCTTAAAAAGGTTAGCCCCGCGGCGAGACTGCCGAGCGACCGCTGACTTCTTTTGCGCCTACAAGTAGCCCTCTCGACAAGGGCGGCCGGCGGTTGCCGAACGGTTGCCGTGCGCCATAAACTTCATGGACCCTCCTGACGCCTTGTGAGCCAAAACCCCGCATTCTATAAAGCTTGCTTGCCCGCTATGACCCCCTAAAAACCACCCCGCAGGGAATTTACAGTCTGGTGCCATTAACCTCTCGGCCCTCGCGCGTCGAGTTCCCGCTCGCCGTAATCACGCGACTCGCAAGCCTCACGGGCGCTAGGAGCCGCTTTTCTCGCGCCGGATGATGGCAGTTATTGGACTACGGCCACAAAGGCGCTCTCACGCCCAATTTTGACCAATCACTAATCAGTCACGGACGAATCGGAACAAATGCCTTTGAGACGAACGAATCGCAACGAACCGAAGCATCGTCACGCACGAATCACGCTCAAACGAACGGTCCGCAACGAGCCGAAACGCGCGTGGCAAAGTGGGGGTTGCGGCGATCCTCTTCGGCCGCCGGAAAACTGGTCAGCGCTTCAGCTATCTCGTCCGATTCGTACGCCGATTCGTACGCCAGGCGTACGAATTGTGGGCGTGCCAATAATTTGTACGTTTCGAACGGATTCCCCTATAGTAAAAAGCGTTCAAGACGTACGAATTGAAAAATCGATTTGTACGCCGATTCGTACGCCTAACGTACGAATTTTTCGAGCGCGTATCGACGACGCCTTGTCGTGCCCAATGGGCGGAAGTCTGGCCCTTTTACTGTCGCGAGCACGCGCTCTCGGCTCAGTCCGGTGACACGCTCTAGTTGGCGGCGCGAGAGGCCGTCACCAATGCCTTCTAGCGCGGCGCGAACCAGTTGATTGTCAGATGGGTCGGCGACTTGAACGCTTGCTTGCGCCACCGCGCTACTAAGGCCCTCGTCGTAAGTGAGCGCAAAACCGCCATTGCCGAAGTCTGCCTTGATTACGAACGCAGGGAATAATTCGGCCTCATTCATTTTCCGGCAGCTGATTTTGGCGAGGCTCTCTTTGGGGTCGCCGTACTTCGCGATCATCCACATGCAGCGGACGGAAGCAAGCTTCTGGATGCTGCCGTAATAATCACCGTCCGGACTACCCTCGCGGGGACGATGCGGATGGTCGATGATGATTCCGTTGCATCCGTACTCTGCGTACAGGTTCCGCAAGTCTTGGAAAAAATCTCGCGCGGCTTCAGCCGCGTCTTTAGTTCGGTCTACGTGGTACATGTCGGCGAAGGCGTCGATGACGATGAATGCTCCCGCATGCCGTTTAAACAGCGCAATCATCTCGGCGTTGTCGTTACAGTCTGGAGTCAGAACGATGACATTATCAAGCGCCTTGCCCATGCGAACCACGCGACGCTCGAAGGTGCTGCGGCCCGCGTCGAAGTTGACGTAAACGCTTTCGGGGCGAGCTTTGGTGAGGAAGCGTCCGAAGACGGGCGCTTCGATAGGCATGCACATGACGATATGCAAGCCCACCCAGGACTTCATCGCTCCTGGCTGACCGAAGAGAATGGCCGGGCCATCTTCGGTCGGCAGCAGAAAATCGATGTCGAATGAGGCCGGCGGGGGAGGGCTCTCGATAATCCGCGCCGCCGTCCGCTCAATACTTGCCCAGCCATCTCCCGCTGTCGATACGCTGGGTGTGGTCGGTTTGCCGTACTTTGCGAAAGCGGATTCTGCGATCCGTCGAAGCTCCTCGGCTATCTCCGCGTCTGAATGCGGTGGGTTGAAGCTTGTCTTGCTGTACGCGACCAACGCCGCGAGGATTTGCTCGGCATTCATGCCGGCGTGCGCGCACCGACCCGAAAACGTCAGGAGTGATTGATGACGCGCGCCTCCCTCGACGCCGCTATCGTCATCGATACCGGGAATTGTCTTGCGCTCGCCTCGCGCTCCGTTCTGTTGTGCGAGCAGCGCATCGATCCACGCGCGCGGCAGTTCTTGGAAGCTTTCCGGAGCACCGAGGTCCCACGCATACACGCCGCCCGAAATATGCCGGGAGTTTGGGATGATCACGTAACCGCCGACGGTTTTAAAATCAACGCCCCTATAGTCGCCACCGAACGCATCGCTGCGGCAACGCACCGGCACGTCGCACGGAGTGCGGAGGAAGTGGTGCTCGCCGCCGCCGCCCGTCTTTTGCCGAACAGTATCGATCAGCCCGAGGTCCTTCTCGAGACGCGCGAACGATTCGTCGCCGCCGTTGCGCGGATCTTGGTCGAGCGCGCACAGGCCATTGCGGCCAATCGCCCAGCCGACATTACTACCAGGCCAGCGGTTCGCCCATTTGATGATGACCGCCGGATCGCATGACGCGGCGTTTTCCCAATCCTTGATGCGGGGATGCTTTCCAGGATGCGTGCAATCCGGCTCGTAGCACATGCACCGGCCATTGCCGTCGATGCTGAACACGGGAAAAACGTACATTCCGCGGTCGGCATAAGGGAGCCAAACCCGTAGCTCTTTTTCGCCTGCCAGGTCGCGCCACTCCCGATCGGCGGGTTGTACGGATGAGCCGTCGTAGGCTGTACGCTCGAAAGCCGAATCGCTCACAACGCGCCTTCGCGCTTTGGCGGCTCCGGCTCAATCCGCCGCAGGTCGCGGACGCGGAACGAATCTCGCCGCTCGATGTCAACGGCAATATCGCCGCCTAAGAGTGGCTCGATCGTCGCTAGCTGCCGCAGCGCTCGGCGAACTCGCGCTTCGTGCAGCTCGTCAGTGGGCGCGAAGCTTGCGAGTCCGGCGAGCGTCGGCCCGTGAAAGGTCGGAAATGCTACCCGTTGAAATCGGCAGTATCTCATGTCTCGATACACCTGGGGCCCGCGTGTCGGCGGGCCTCTCCTTTTGGCGAGTGATGAAAGTCGTAATTGATGCGAGCTCAATCCAGCCGCCGGCCGCGAACTTTGAGCGACGTTAGTACGCCTTCGCGGAGCAATCGCTGCACGCTCGCGCGCGACAGGTCGAGCATTCTTTCCGTATCAGCGATCGAGATGAGCTGAGGCGACCCAATCTCGGCAGCGATCGGTTCCTGTGACGACGACGCCTTGGGCGCTGAGACAGCGCAGATCGCCTCGACGAGCTCAAGGACGCGGCGCCCCACCCTGCGCTCTAGCTCGTCGCGGTCGCGCTGGTCGCTCACGGTTACGCCGGCAGCTCAATGAGGGACAGCAGTTCGTCGAGCTTGCTGTCGCTAATTCTTAACAGTGCTCGTAGCTTGGCGCGTTGTCCAGGCGAGGCCCGCAACCGACCACTTTCGATTGCCTGATAGCTCGCTAGACCCATACCGATCTTGTCTGCGAGCTTGGCTTGCGTTAAATCGCGCCTACGTCTCTCCACTTCAAGCCAGGTCATAAGCACTCTCCTTCGATACCCGGGCTTGCCCCAGGGAAATATTTGACCCTAGCTTAACAATGTTCCCCGTGGGTATTTCAGGCCGGGGTAAACAGGACACGAAAGTACCCCAAAACGCTCTCCTCGATGAGGAGGAACGAGTCGTTTTGGGCGGGCTTTTGCGCGTTGCCCGAGAGCGCGTCGGCATGAACGCTCGGGCCGTGGCAGCGCACGTCATGCCTGGGAACTGGTCGCAAGTCGGCGCGTGGGAAAGGAACAAAATTCGCCCGCGTTTTGAGACGCTGCTCGAACTCGCGTCGTTATACGACGTTAACGCGCTGGAACTGATTATGTGGGCGGGCCATTTCGACGAACTCCTCGCACCGATCGTGACATTCTGCACTCCTGCTATCAGGGGCGTCGATGGGCGCGATTCGGTTCCGACAGTAACGGGCCCTTACAAGGTTTTCCGATGGTTGAAATGGGGAATCGCTTTAGGCGTTCGCGCGTTTCCCTCGGATGCTAGATTGACGGTTCCGGCGCGCTTCGACGAATACAATTTCGCCGAATACCCTCAAAGCGATCCAAGATTCTTTCGCCACCCGACTCGCTTACCGCGCCCTGTTCAATTAGCAAAGAACGCCTTACGTGAGAAGATACTAACGCCAAGAGACCGCCGAGTGACGGCGGCTATCTATCTTCATGCTTGGATGCGACATATCGACTCGGCGACGTATCGCTTCGTCAAAACCATGGATGAACAATTCGCGCCCGACCTCTGGCGCAAAACGCTAAATCCCCTCAGCTCGACGTCACGACGCCGCGCAACGATTGGAGAAATACCATGATCCGTAAACGCCCTTCGGGCCGCTATCAGGTGCAAATCGACAACGGATTTGATCGCGCGGGCAAGCGGCTTCGCATCGCCGGCGGAACCTATCGCACCAAGGCCGAGGCGCAGAAGGCCGAACGCACGATGCTTCAAGCGCGCGATCGGGGCTTCGAACTCGCGACGTCGGACGCAACCGTCGTCGGCCTCATCGAGCTTTACATCGTCGAGTGCGAAAAGAACGGGCTCTCCGAGAAGACGGTGCAAGAGTATCGCAACATGCTCGATTGCCGCTTCCGCGGGTTCGTATCGGTTCGGGCAGCGCAATGGAGACCGGCGCAGGTGAATGCCTGGATCGCGTTACTCCTCGAGCGCGGCGGCCAGAAGGACGAAAATGATAAACCCCGATCGCTGAGCGCAAAAACGGTAAAGCACGCGATGGCGCTGGGCAATGCGGCCTATCGTTTCGGCAAGCGAATGGAGATCGTGCAGCGCAATCCGTTCGAATACGTCGCTAGCCCTAAACTGAGTAACACCCCCGCTAAGATGCTGACTGGCAACGAGCTCCGCGCGTTGCAGGACATCATTCGGGGAACGCGCTGGGATGCGTTCATTACGATCGCACTCTGGCTCGGCCCGCGCCGGGGCGAAGCGGTCGCTCTCGATTGGTCGGCATACAATGAGGAAGCGAAGACGCTCTCGATTCATTGCGCGATCGTCCAGACCCGAAAAGGCGTCAAACGCAAAGGCACCAAGACCGGCCTAACGCGCGAAATCCCCGTCCCCCCGATCGTCATGCGAGCGCTAGCGCGGCAGCGAGCGCTTCAGAGTGCCGACGAGCTGGCTGCGCCCCACGGCGCCTACAAGAACGCTGCCGATGCGATCTTCACCGATGAGCTGGGGCACCGCTATACACCCATGGCAGCGACGAATGCATTTCAACGGCTCGCCCGCAAGGCGAAGCTCTCGACGACGCGCTTACACGACTTACGCCACCACGCCGCAAGCGAGCTGCTCGGTACGGGTACCGATCCGGCTCTCGTCGCTGCGATCATGGGACATACGATCGAAACGCTCTTGCGGACCTACGCTCACGCACGCCCGGACGGGCAGCGCGAGAAACGGATCGCGATCGAGAAGCTCTCGTCGCGTTTGGAAGCAGCAACGAGCCGGCATTAATCGAGTTTAACGCGGGGTCTCGCCAAGGGCCGCATCGAAACTTCTTACGAGTTTGGTCAAGGCGCTCGACAGTACGTCGCAGACAGATTCTTAACCGCTTCGTAGCGACGTGGAATCCATCATCACAAGGACGAATGCTCGCAATCATATGGCATTATTCAGAACGATAGCATTTGCGGCAAGCGCTGCGGTCATGGCAGGAACTGCCGTTCCTGCCTACGCCGCGTGCGGACCCGGCAAGATCCCGACGTACGCCGACATCCAGTCAGTATCGTACGCACGCACGGGCTGCGGCGGACGATGCCCGACGTACAAGGTGTTTTTTACGGACTACCGCGATTGCTGGTACGTCGGCGAACTGTACGTGTCTATGCCGGGGACTTACGAAGATCATTGTGCAGCCACGATCCTGAAGCGCGCGGTCGCTGCGCTGCGCCTGCATGACTTCTACGCGTTGAATTACGACTCACGCGTCCTGGTGACTGATGTAGAGCACGTCATTGTCTCCGCAAAGCGGTGCGGCGTGACGACGACGCTCGACTGGCCGGCGTACGAGGACCGCCAAGACATTAAGTTACTGTTGTACGCGCTCGACAAGATCACCATGAGCATGCCGTGGAAGAAGACGAGTGACGACACCGAACCGACGTGGATTCCGTGACCTAAGGAAGCGCAGCAAGTTTAGCTTCTGTCTGCTCGGCCGTGAGTCGGGTGACGCGTAACGCCTGAGACGGATTTCCTCGAGTTACTGCGGCCGTCCGACGAGCTCGGGTGCGCGCATCCCGGGTCTCGCAACGGATTCGCTACCTAGGCACCAAATCGGGAAAGTGGTGCCCAAATGGTGCCCAGATAAGGAATTGACGATAAAAAAGCCTTTAAACTAAGGGCCTTTTTCCTAGCGCCAACGGGAATCGAACCCGTCTTTCCGCCTTGAAAGGGCGATGTCCTAACCGATAGACGATGGCGCCGCAGGTGGCTCCAACACGGTAACGCGGCGCCGAAGGTGTGTCAATGACCGACCAAGAGGCGCCCGCCGCGGCGTCGAACGCGGCCGGATGGGATTCTTCGATCGTTCGCTGTCGATAGCAAAGCCGGGCTTCAATCGCTGGCTCGTCCCGCCGGCCGCACTGTGCATCCATCTCTGTATCGGGGAGGCGTACGCCTTCAGCGTCTTCACCAAGCCGATGGCCCAGGCAATCGGCGTGACCGCGCCAACGCCGGGCGTGGATTGGACGGTGCCGCAGCTGGGCTGGATCTTCAGCCTCGCGATCGTGATGCTCGGCCTTTCCGCGGCATTCGGGGGTAAGTGGGTCGAACGCGCGGGGCCCCGCGCAGCGATGTTCGTGGCTGCGCTCTGCTTTAGCGTCGGGTTGATCGTTGCGGGAATCGGCGTCAACGCGCACTGGCTTTGGCTGGTCTACCTCGGCTACGGTGTGATCGGTGGCTGCGGCCTCGGTATCGGCTACATCTCGCCGGTCTCGACGCTCATCAAATGGTTTCCCGATCGGCCCGGCTTGGCGACCGGTACGGCGATCATGGGCTTCGGCGGCGGCGCGTTGATCGGTGCGCCGCTCTCGGTTCTCCTTATGAAGCATTTCGCGGATGCGACCGGCACGGGCGTCGCGCAGACGATGATCGTGCTCGGCATCCTGTACTTCATCTGGATGATCGCTGGTTCGCTGATCGTACGCGTTCCGCAAGAAGGCTGGAGGCCGGTGGGCTATGTGGCGCCGACTGCATCGGCAATGATTACGACGAGGAACGTGTCGCGCGATCAAGCGCTGAAAACGCCGCAGTTTTACCTGCTGTGGCTTGTCCTCTGTTTGAACGTTACCGCCGGCATCGGCGTGATCGGTCAAGCGTCGTTAATGATTCAGGACATGTTCGGCGTTACCGCAATCGCCGCGGCCGGATTCGTCGGGCTGATGAGCCTCTTCAATATGGGCGGCCGCATTTTCTGGGCGTCGCTCTCCGACTTTATCGGCCGCAAAACGACCTACGCGATCTTCTTCATTTTGGGCACGGTGCTGTACTACCTGATCCCGACGTTCGGGCACATCCACGCTATCGTGCTCTTCGTTCTGGCCGTTCTCGTGATTCTCACAATGTACGGCGGCGGTTTCTCGACGATTCCGGCCTACTTACGCGATCTCTTTGGAACGATCGAAGTCGGCGCCATCCACGGCGCACTTTTGACGGCGTGGTCGGTTGCCGGCGTTGCCGGACCCGTGCTCGTAAACTACATTCGCCAGTATCAAATAGATCGCGGCGTCGCCCAGGCCGACGCTTATTCCGTTACGATGTATGTGATGGCATCGCTGCTGGTCGTCGGGCTAATCTGCAATTTTGCGATTCGTCCGGTGGACGATCAGCACTATCTCGAAGCAAAGACTGTAACTAACTGAGGCAGAAGATGGATCAACTCGAAGAACAGATGCGGCCGGCCGATAGCAACACGACGTTTCTCGTGCTGGCGTGGCTGTGGGTCGGCATCCCCCTCGCGTGGGGCATCGCCGTTACGATCACAAACGCGACGAAACTGTTTGTGTAGGCGAGTCATCCTTCGACATACTCAGGATGACACGGCATCGATGCGATGACACCGGGTCCGCTCAGTCCTTCGGCTCCAGTGCCGCGCACCTTCGCTCAGGATGACAAACGGCGCGTTCCGCTCAGTCCTTCGCTTCGTCCTTCGACTTCGCTCGCTACGCTCGCTCCGCTCAGGATGACAAAATGTTAGGGGCTTTGAGGCGTGATTAGGAGGCCCGCGATCTTGCCGTCGGGGTCGAGTGCGAAAGTTTCGTAGAGCGTAACTTTCGGGAACTGCACTACAAAGACGTAGGCGGTTACCGAGCCTTGCGTCACCTTTTTGCTTAGCGTAAAGACTGAAGGATTGCCGAGCGGCGCGATCTGCGCCGAAACGTTCGCGACCGTCGAATCGGTGAGCGCGGCGTTCATCTTGGCGTCGAGTTGAGAACGATCGATCGTGCCGATCTGAATCTGATTAAACCAACTCTTTGCCCGTGCCGTGACTGCTGCATCGTCCGAGGCAGTCGCAGGTATGGCCGGCGTGGCTGGAACCGCGGTGGACGTAGCTTGCGCAATGATGGCGGCAACGGGCGGTAATAGCAGCATAAAAGCGAGCATTCGAATCCGCCGCAAGAGAATCCCTTGCGGCGCGACACGGCGCGACCCAGCCAGCTTGACGCGCGACGCAGTGCGTGCTATTGTTCGGGCCATGTCCCGACGCGCGAGCGATATGATGTTCTCCATGGGCCGCATGCGGATGCATGCGGAGGGGTCGTCGTGAAGCGCGTATAGGTAGCTCCAGGAACAAGAATGCTTCACGCGCCCCTCGCCGACACGGCGGGGGGCGCGTTCTATCCTCGCTTTCCCATCGCAACAGGAGGCCGAGAATATGAAACTGACCGTTGGGGTCGCGCTGCTAGGGTGCGGAACGATCGGCGCGAGCGTCGCCGACGCGCTTGCGCATGCGCGCGACACAATCGAGCGACGCACGGGCGTCGGCTACGAGTTACGTGGCGTCGCGATTCGCGATCCGCACAAACAGCGTCCAGCGGCGCTCGAGCGACGGCTCTTCACCCATGATTCGCGCTCGATCGTCGAGGATCCGAGCGTGGGGCTCGTAGTCGAGCTGATTGGTGGAACGACCGATGCCGCCGAGCTCCTCGAGCGCGCGCTCGACCGCGGCTGTCACGTCGTAACCGCCAACAAAGACCTGCTGGCAACGCAGGGTCCGCGGCTTCGCGCCCTCGCCGCCAGCCGGGGCGCCGAGCTGCGCTTCGAAGCTGCCGTCGGCGGCGCGATCCCGATCGTTCGCACGCTCGAAGAGGCCCTCGCGGGAGACGAGATTCTTTCCATTGCCGGCGTGCTCAACGGAAGCTGTACGTCGATTCTTAGTGCGATGGAAAGCGGCGCGAGTTTCGACGAAGCGACCGCGCTCGCGCGACGGCTCGGCTATGCCGAAGCCGATCCCACGAACGATGTGGACGGCCACGACGCCGCCCATAAGCTGGCGCTGCTCGCGCAACTGGCGTTTGGTCTGGCGGTAGTCTCGCCGCGGATTCGACGGACCGGAATCGGGGCGATAACGCAACGCGACGTCGCACGTGCGCGCATGCTGGGGCTGCACGTTCGACTGGTCGCCGCGATGGCGCTACACAAACGGGGGCTCGTTGCCGAGGTCGCTCCAGTTCTGGTTCCGGAGGAACACGAGTTCGCGCGCACGGCCGGTGCGGAGAACGTCGTGCAAATCGTCGCGCGCGATGCGGGCCGGCTCGTTTTGCGTGGATCGGGCGCCGGAGCAGCGGCGACGCGCTCGGCCGTAATGGGCGACGTCGTTGCGGTCTTGCGCGGCCTGCGGCACCGCCGCGATCCAATCGCGCGAAGTCATCAACTCGCGCTCGACCCGGCGATCGACGTCGAACCCTTCTTCGCAAACCTCGCGCGTGTTGCAGAAGTCCCGCATCTGCAGCTCTGGGACGACGCCGTGACCACCGCTCCGGCTGCGGCCTTGGCAAACGCATGATGCGCGAAGAAACGATTGCGATCGGTGCGCTCGAGCTCGAGTGCGGCGCGCAGCTTCCGGCCGTCGAACAGCGCATGACGATCTATGGTACGCCGCGCGACGACTGCTCCAACGTCGTGCTGATCGAGCACGCGCTGACCGGATCGAGCCGCGTTGCGGAATGGTGGCCGGGTATCGCCGGCGACGGCGCGCTCTTCGATCCGCGCGAGTGGTGCGTGATCGGCATCAACGCGCTGGGAGGTTGTTACGGCTCGACCGGAGCGGCGTCCCGCGCGCCTGACGGCAGACCTTACGGGCAACGCTTTCCACGCGTCACCGTCGCCGACATCGTACGCGCCGAGCGGCTTGCACTTTCGCACCTGGGCATCGAGCGAATCGCGTTGGCGGTCGGCGGATCGCTGGGTGGAATGCGCGCCTTGCAGTGGGCGCTCGATGCACCCGAACGCATTGGATACGCGGTCGCGGTCGGCGCGCACGACCACCATAGCGCGATGGGCATCGCGCTCAACGCCCTCCAACGCGAAGCGCTCGAGCTCGACTCCGCGCGGGGATTGCGACTCGCGCGCAAGATCGCCATGATCTCTTATAAGAGCGAGGAGCTCTTCAACCTTCGCCACGACCGCAGGCCCGACCGTAACGGCAAGGCCCGCTTCGACGTCGAGGGTTACTTAGAGCATCAGGCCGAGCGCTTCGAGGCGCGCATGGATCCAGCCACTTACGCGGCGCTGACTCACGCGATGGATTCTTTCGACATTCGCGAGCGGGCGACCGAAGCGCCGGCGCCGGCGCTCGTTTTCGTCGGAATCTCTTCGGACACGCTCTTCCGCGCGCACGACGTCCGCGCGGCAGCCGACCGATTTGCGCTGCATGGATGCGACGCGCGCTATTTCGAGTTGTCGAGCGCGCACGGCCACGATGCGTTTCTGGCGGAGCCGCGCGCGCTGCGCGCACTGCTCGAACCGAACGTGCGCGAGATGACGGCAGGCGGCGGCCGGCGATCGAGCCCCGTTTCCTCGCTCGGCTTCTCGACGCGTGCGGTCTGGAGCGGCCAGGATGCGTGTCCGGCGACGGGAGCAACGATCGTGCCCGTCTACCAGTCGGCAACCTTCACGCTGCCCGAGATCGGCGTCACCAACGGCTTCGACTACTCGCGCACGCGCAACCCGACGCGGCTGGCGTTGGAGCGGCAGCTCGCCGCGCTCGAAAACGCCGAGTTTGCAAGCGCGTTTGCCTCGGGCATGGCGGCTGTGGTGGCAGCGACGTCGCTGCTCTCAAGCGGAGATCACGTCATCGCAACCCGCGACATCTATGGCGGAACGCATCGGTTCTTCACCCAAACGTTGGCACGTTACGGAATCGAGGTGGCGTTCGTCGACACGCGCGACGCGCGCGCGACGTGGGCCGCGGCGAAACCGGCGACGCGCCTGCTTTGGCTCGAGACGCCGAGCAATCCGACCCTGCGGCTCTGCGACATCGAAACATTGTCGCGGTTACGCCCTTCCGGCGTCCTCGTCGCGGTCGACAATACGTTTGCCTCGCCGTTGCTTCAGCAGCCGCTGCGCCTCGGCGCCGATCTTGTCGTGCATTCCACTACCAAATACATCGGCGGACATAGCGACACGATTGGCGGCGCGGTCGTTACCAACGATCGCGCGATCGCCGATGCGATTGCCTTCCACCAGAACTCCGCCGGCGCGGTGCCGGGGCCGTGGGACGCCTATCTTACGTTGCGTGGCGCCAAGACGCTCGCGCTGCGGATGAGCAAGCATTCGCAGAACGCGCAAGCGGTCGCCGAGTTCTTATCGCGGCGTGACGATGTAGACACCGTTTACTATCCCGGCTTGCCGGCGCACCCGCAACACGAGCTGGCAAAGCGTCAGATGCACGGCTTCGGCGGCATCATTTCGTTTCGCGCCGCCTGCGGCGTTGAACGCGCTCGCGCGATCGCGACAAACACGGCGATCTTCGCCCTCGCCGTCTCGCTGGGCGGCGTGGAATCGTTGATCTGCAATCCCGCGACGATGACGCACGGGTCGCTTACCGCGCAAGAGCGCATCGAGCTCGGGATAACCGACGATTTGCTGCGGCTCTCGGTCGGGATTGAAGACGCCAAAGACCTGATCGCCGACCTAGCCTCGGCTCTCGATTCGACGAGGATTGCGGCGCCGCGCTACTCTCCGATACTCTGCCAGACCGGGTAAGGTATGCGACTCGCGCGATTGAGCAAAAATGCAAGCGCCGTTAGCGCCACGACGCCTGCCATCAGGAAGAGCAGATCTTCGACCTTCGGCAGGATGCCGAGCGCCACGATGAGCGTTGTCGCGCCGGCCGGCGGATGCTCGGCCTTCAAGAGAATCAACAGACACGACGTGAGCGCCAACGCAATGGCTGCGGCCACGATGCGGTGGATGCCGACGTCGGCGCTGAGCGGAACGCCGAGCAGGCCCGTCAGCGCCAGCGCGACGTAACCCGCGGCCGCTCCGACGAAGTGGCCGATCAGCACGTGGCGGGGCGAGGAGTTTCGATCGAGCGGATTGGTGAACTGCATCATCGCCGTGGGACCCAGCGACGGGAAGATTAGCGGGCGCATCGTGACGGTGGCAGCGAGGCCGACGATCGCCATGGCGACGAAGCACCAGCCCGCGACTCGGAGCGCGTTCTGCATGGTACCCATCGTATGAGCTTCGGCAAAAAAAAGGAAGCCTCGAGTCGCTTGTACGACTAAAGCCGCCGATGAACAAACGAAAGGCCCGCCGATGAAGAGTCTTATCGTCTTCGATCTAGACGGTACGCTCGCGAAGAGTAAGTCCCCGCTGGACGACGAAATGGCGGGGCTGCTGACGCGGCTGCTCGGCGTCGTCAAGGTCGCCATCATCTCCGGTGGAGATTATCCGCAGTTTCAAACCCAGGTGCTCGGTCGTCTTCCGGCGGCCGGCAACTTGGCGAACCTCTCGATCCTGCCGACGTCGGGAACGAAGTTCTTTTCATACGACGGCGAGTGGCGCAAGCTCTACTCCGAAGACTTGACCGACGCCGAGAAGCAGAAAATCGAAGACTCGCTCGAAAAAGCAGTCGCTCAGAGCGGCCTTCAGCCAAAGGAGACGTGGGGCGAGCGGATCGAGGACCGCGGAACGCAGATCACTTACTCCGCGCTCGGCCAGCAAGCGCCGCTCGACGCAAAGGCGCAATGGGATCCCGACTTTTCGAAGCGCAAGCAGATCCAAGCAATGCTCGACGTCATGTTGCCTAACTTTTCCGTTCGCCTCGGAGGCACAACGTCGATTGACGTCACGCGCCCCGGCATTGATAAAGCCTACGGCATTCGCAAGCTGCGCGACATACTCAACATCCCACTCGCAGCTATGCTCTTCATCGGCGATGCGATCTTTCCGGGCGGCAACGATTATGCGGCTAAGGAAGCCGGAGTCGACTGCATTGCGGTGCGCGACCCCGAGGAGACCAAACGCGTGGTGGACGCGATTATCGCCTGTTTATCCGACTGACCGGCCTCAGTATCTCGGTAGGGCGGTCCAGTCTTTGCCGGCCTGGATCTGCCAACCCTGAGCGTCCCCCGTACGACTCCGATAGGTACCGTCACCGCCCGCGCAGCCACTTCCGGCGCCGATTGCTTGTGCGCAAAAATCGACGACTATGTATTTGCGATCGTATCTCATGTGCTGCGACGTGCAAACGGTCGCCCACTTCGGATAGCTCGACTGCCCCCAATCTGAGGCAAGGACGACGGACCATCCGACAATGTCGTCGGCGCAGTCTTCGCCTTATATACGACGCAATTGTCTAAGCCAAAGATCATTGGATCGTGACCCTGCGCCGGAATGCGAAGGACGCGATCTTGGAACCGAGCCTGGTCATCTTTTGAGAGGGCAAATGCGACGTGGGGAGCGCAGCCGGCAACAGCTGCACCAAGCGAGAGCAAAAGGACGGCACGCCAAAACGGGTTAGTCGCATGCATTAGCGTCGCGCCGTCGCGTCAAGCTTTTTTCGCTGGAGGCCTTGCGCTTCGCTAGATGCCTTGCACTTGGTCGCACGAGGCTTTGCCGCCGCCGGCCGCATTGCTCATCGTGAACTCGATCGAGGGATCCTGCAGTTCTGGCGGGTTCGCAGGAGCTGTTACGAACTTGAGATTGTTCGACTCGCCGGTCGTTCCGGAGTTTGCCGGGCAGGTGGGCGCGGTCGTCAATCCGGTGTCCGTCTGCAGGCTCACCGTGATCGTAGCACCCTTGTTGAATCTTGCGATATCGCCACCGGCGTTACCGATGACGTTGAACTCGGCGCCCTCCCAGTGCGCCGAGAGATCCGTGATGCCGTCGCCCTGAATGTTCTTCATTCCGTATTCTGTGCCACCGACGGAAAGGAAGATGCTGTCGCCACTTGAGGCCGCCGTGCCGGTCTCGGTGAAATTGGCAAGACTCTTGATGGAGACGTTCGGAATGCTCACCGCGTTCGGGCTATTCTGCACGCATCCGCCGCCGGCGAACTGCCAGCCTTTGCCCGGCGGGCAGCCACTTAAGCCGGAGCGTCCGGTCGGAACCAGCCAATCCTGAATGAACAGCTGACCTTTGCTCGAGCCCGGCGGATTCTCGTACACGAACTGTTCCCACCCGGCGCAATTCGCGATGTTGCCGCACGCGGTCGTAGAGAAGAAGTACGAGTTCAGCTGAAGCGTATAGCTGTTGACGCCGTTGTCGCCACAGCAGCCAAACAAGGGATTCTCGACGCTCTTCACCCTGGTCACGCCGGCGACTTGCGGAAACGCGCCAACGCCCGAGGACATGAGGTTCGGGCTCGTGTTCGCGGTAAAGTCGGCGCCGTTGCCGACGTTCTGCGCTAATGCTTCTCTTGCAAGACGCGAGGCCGGAACCGGGTACAGGAGATGCGGCGGAGTCGAACAGGCGACGCGCTGCCACTGCGTTGATGGATACGTCGTCTGAAAGCATCCCGATCCCGGCAGCGGGTTGCGCGCGAGCGAACGATGCCATAGCTCAATTGCCGCGGCGTTCGCGCCAGATTGGCTCGTTGGATTCGCGACGGTTCCGGCCGGAGTTAACGACTGCGTCGAGCTGGAACATGCCGAGAGTGCTCCCGACAGGGTCAAGCTGGCAACGATCGCACCGGCGTACGCGAACGACCTACGAAGTCGTGAGGAATCCATTTCCAGACCTCCCAAGAGCGGCGGCATTGTAGCGTTCCGGTGGCTACGGCGCGGTTGGAGGGCGCACCTTCCGCGTGGCGATCGGGCCCCTTCAGCCCATGGGTTTCGCAACACCTCGGCCAAGAGGCGTGAGACGGCACACGGCCAACCACTAGCGCATGGACGCTCCCCGCGATCGACCGCGTCCTCGAACTCGACGCCGTACGCGAAGCTACCGCGAAAACGGTTGCGAGAAAGGATCGGCGCTTGCCGCCGAAATCTTTGTTTCTATGGGTGGTGCGTCGCTGGGCTATCTGTTGTAGCGACAAGCCTACGGTCGAATATATGGGTGCATAACATGATTCTCTATATTTCGGCGATTGTCTGTCCAATATTCTCCCTTGGACTCCTGTGGTTGTTCGTGCCTGCTGTGCGTAAGCAACGATCGGTGCTTGCACGCGCACTCGTACTCACCATCGGCCTTTCACTTGCCATCGCCATCATGGTCGGCAAGACGCCGCCATCGATGATGCATTGCTTTATAATACCGCGCTATCCGCTCGTCACGGTCGGGGCATTTGGCGTTTGGCTGCTAGGCAGCCTCAGCGCTGCGATACTCGCGGCGGCGTTCGTGATGGCGCGCCGTAACCCGGCGAATTGGGGGATTATCGTTGGACGATGGGCACTCGTCCTTAGCACGGCGAACCTCTTGTGGATAGTCTTCGTGCGGGTGCAATAGGTATGTTCTCGGGCGCCGACCTTCAAGGCGGGCGCAATCCTCGCCGGTTGGTAAGCGATGCCCTCGGTTCAGCAGATTTTAGTCCGAGTCGGTTGGCGTTTCGTGGTGGGCCCGGTAGGATTCGAATCTGTAAACCGTCGTTTTGCCTCGTCGTGACTTGACGCTTCCGACCGCGATTCATGCGTAAAGTGTCCACGCGTGCTGCTCGTTAGACGCGGCTCATAGCGGTTGATTCGTACGGGTTAGTACGGGTCGCGAATTCCACGTATCTGACCCTCATCGCCATCGCGCCCCCGACGGGAGTTGGCGCGCGCAGAGGTTGCCGCGCATCGCACTGACATGGCTGCCGTGCTCCAAGAGTGGGCCGGCACGTGCGCCAGTGACGCCGTCGACGCTGCTGAACTCATGTTAACCGCCTCCCAATGATGAACTTAGCTCGCATTCGAGCCAATTTATCGAACGCTCAAAAATCGACCGGTCCGCGCACCGCCGCCGGCATCAAGAGATCATCGCAAAACGCTACACATCACGGGTTAGCGTCAACCGCTATTGTCGTGCTGGATGCCGTCGAGCGTCGCTCCGACTACGAAGACTTGCTCGGTGCAATTCTCGAAGGCCTTTCACCGGTTGGCGCGGTTGAAACGCTCTTGGCGGAGCGCATAGCGCAGGCTCTTTTGGCGACTTCGACGCGTCTTGCGCTTCGAGACGGAGTGCCTTTCGCAAGGGCAGCTTGACCTGCTGCCTTCTCTGTCTGACCTTGATGCGCGCGTTCGAGGTCAAGCGAATCGGGATCGCGTTCTCGGCGCCTTCGGAAGCCTGTTTCTTCCCGCCGATCACGTAATCGAGGAGCCAGCCGTCGCAGCGATCCTGGACGCGTGCCTTGAGGTTCTAGACAATGCTGAGCGTCTGGCATTCCTCGGAAGGTCTGGGGAACCGATCCAAATACTCGCAGCCAAAGCATCGGCTCCGCCGTTTAGCGTAGGGCCGTCCTCGATTTCGTACGAGCTGGGGAAGCTCGCCTGAACACGTCACCAAAACGATTTCCGCTTAATACGTCCTCGGCGAACTTCATCCAACAGGTTTATGGGTACTGGGCTGGCGCCGACCGTCAACGGCATCGAATGTTCGCCGACGCTGATCGTTGCACCGCGAGGCAGCGCACCAAAGGTCTTCTGCTCGCCGTGGAGCGCGCGGGGATCAGCGAGCGATACGAGACGAGAATTCGACGCGACCTCTCAAGAACCTTTGGCGACTTGCTCGCTATGCAAGCTGCACGAAGCGGCCCGCAACACCTGACCATGTTTTCGCCAAACGAAGCCAATGGATTGAGACGAGCGGTTAAGAGAACCCAGCGGCCATAGCGGCCGAAATCGCAAGTCGGACGGCTCTAAGTCAGACCCTTTTCTGGAACTGACAGCGAACTTGAGATCGGCGCATCGACACGCTAATCGCGCCCACACCAAGGGCACGCCGTCAGTTGTAAGGGGTCGGCGTAGCTGCCCGTGTAGCCGTTACGCTGGCGCGCCATCTCGATCGCATCCCAGGAATCGTCGCTCCAATTCGGCGTCGTCGATGCACCGATCCAGAGTCCGAGGCGAAATGGCGTCTCCCCCCACCGCGGCTCTGCGGCAAGCCGCTCGCGCCGCATAAACTTCGCAGGCGCACACGAGGGGCGCCGCGCGCTGAAACTGTTGCGACGTCAGGGGTCGCAATGTATAACGCATGAACACCGCGACGCCCTCAGCGCCGTCGAGCTCGCCATCGTCTGAAGCGATCTTGCCTTGCAGGCGACGCATGGCAAACGTGTATGCTACCAGGCCAAGGTACGCCTTCGTCTTACCTCCGCCGGTGGGGAAGAACAGTAAATCCACGACGGCGCTATCTCCAGTGCGGTCGCCGTGCGAGGGAATCGTCAGAGATGGAAGATTGAGGCACCCAACGCTAGTAGATGCTCCCGGTAGTGTGCCGGGTGATGACAGTGATGGCGCCATGTATGGATTCTTAGGACAGGCGTATCAGCCAGCTTGCGACGGAGCTTACTGTATAGAGAATCAGAGAAACGCTTCATTCAACTTCACTGAGCTATCGCCAATTAGCAGGTTCGCGTCCTATTACCAGTAAATGAATCAGAGGCCAAGCGGGGACTCTCAAACTCGACGAATAAAATGACGTACATAGGCGCCGCGTAGGGGGAGCTGCCGTGATACCGTCGCGTCCCGTTTCGTGGATTTTGGTCGCTGCAACCTTGATTGCTGGCTGCTCCAGGGGCAGCGGCGCGTTGCCCGCGTTGCAAGAAACGCCACCGTTGCGGGCCAACGCCAGCAGTGGCAAATACATCCAGCACATCGTCGTTCTCGTGCAAGAAAACCGAAGCTTCGACGATCTCTTCGCGACGTTTCCGAATGCCGACGGTGCAACTTACGGCTACGAATGCATCAACGGCAAGAGTAAGAAGATCGCCTTGAAGATGCAAAACCTTGCCGGTGCGCTCGACGTCAAACACAACTATGCAACGTTCTGGACTGACTATGACGGCGGCAAGATGGACTGTTTCAATGAGTCCAGCATCAACGGTGGACCCAAGGCCGGCGCTTATCCCTACCAGTACGTAAATCCAGCGCAAATTAAGTCGTATTGGGACTTGGCGCAGCAGTACGGCTTGGCCGACTACATGTTTCAGACGCAAGGCAGTGGGAGCTTCACCGCGCATCAAGATCTCATCGCGGGCGCTACGGCAGTAACGTTCGGCAGTTTGAGCGGCAGCCTGATCGACTGGCCGAACTCGAACGTTTGGGGATGCAACGCTCAGCCGGGTACGACGACACCGATGACGCAATGGAACGGGACCTATCCCATCCCCATCTACTCACCCGGACCGTTTCCGTGCTTGACGTATTCCACCGGAACGCTCCGCGACTTGCTCGACAAACAAACCGTTTCGTGGAAGTATTACGCGCCGCAGTATACTCCTAACACCGCGGGTACGCATTGGAACGCCTTCGCCGCGATCGACGCGGTCTATAACGGCCCAGAATGGAAGACGAACATTTCCATGCCGCAGAAGAACGTCATTAAAGACGTCGAGAATAACGCGCTGCCGGCGGTGTCGTGGGTTATTCCCGACCAACCGCACTCCGATCATCCCGGCGGCAAAGGCACCCCGGATGAAGGCCCGTCTTGGGTGGCGGCGGTGGTCAATGCGATCGGCAAGAGTTCCTATTGGAACTCGTCGGCAATCATCGTCGTTTGGGACGACTGGGGCGGATTTTACGATCACGAGAAGCCAGCATTCTTCGACCAGGCGGGCGGCTTAGGATTCCGCGTTCCGATGATCGTCGTTTCGCCGTACATTCGCGCCGGTACGATCTCGCATACGCAGTACGAGTTCGGCGGCATTTTGAAGTTCGTCGAAGAGACGTTTAACCTCGGAAGTCTCGGTACGACCGATCAACGCGCGACCTCGATAGGCGACATGTTCAACTTCAAACAGAAGCCGCGTCCCTTCAGGCTAATTCAGTCGGCGCTTTCCATCGATCAGGTTATGCGCCAGCCGGAATCGGCTCTTCCTATTGATAGCGAATAGGCTGCGCGTGCATTGGATCCGCGCTACAAAATAATAAATTGTCTGGTGTGCGGCGATGTTAGCTGGTGCGCTCCCGCAATGGCTATGTCGACCAAGTCGCGCTGGCGAGCCGGGAGCCTGAGCGCCTTGTCTTAAGGGATTCGGCGACCAGCGTCAGCCTGTCAAGACCTGCCTTCCGCGCGGGTTCTTCGCGCTCGCGCGGACGCGCGAATAAGCCGACCATTTCCGTTTATTCTAAGGTCGGGATCGCTGCTGATCTTTACCTGCATACTTCGCCGGCGATGCTACGCGAAAGCGTCGGTCGGTACGACGAGCTACTCGAGCGCCACAGGTAGCGCAGGACCGATTCGTCCGGATTTGTCCGCAAAAATGCGTTTATAGTGGGCCTGGTAGGATTCGAATCTGTAAATCGTTGTTTCGACTCGCTGTGGCTCGATGCATTCCAGTGCGATTCGTGCGTAAATCAACTAGCGCTCGCCAACTGTTGGATAAGGCTCAACACGGCTCACGGCGGCTGATTCGTACGGGTTAGTACGAGTCGCGATCCTAGTCCAGCCACAGCTTGCCTTAAGACGAGGCCGGTGCGGGCAGATCAGCGCGTAGCGGCTCCCGAGGTTTTGAAAAAGCCCCAGAGTCAAGGAGCGGTCGGACACGCGCCTGTTCAAGCAGAGCGACATGAAACCGTCGGATTTGGTCAAGATTGGCAGCGAATCACTAACGATGTCTCTACGCGAGTATTTGCTCATCTCGGGGCGAAAAGAATACGCGACACGCGAGGACATCCGCGCGGGGAAGATACCGCATGTGCTCTGCGGGCGACGCGGAATCATCCGAATTCTGCGAGTGCCGGCGCTGGCGCAGCTCGGCCTGGACGTGACGGAATGAAAAAGGCGCCGCTGGCAACGGCGCCCGGAACTGACCGAGAAATCAACGTTCACCGGGACTGCCGTTCATCCTCCGTCGCGCAAGCTCTGCGCGCAAAGAAACGCGAACTCCGTTGTCAGGCATTTCGGGCCCGGTATTCCTCGTGGTGCGGGCTGTGCTGTAATGCTATTCGCTGGGGCGATTAATCGCCGCTGCTCCAGCGGGGTCAAAAGCGCACCCCAGGTGGTGCCATTTCGACTGTGTTGCAAGGTGGCACGTGGCGTCGCAAACGCCGCCGGAGTGGATACCATGATCCAGGGCGGTATAGACGAGTTCGTTCGACTCCTCTTCGGTCATACGCGCGGCGGCCCACATTACATTTGCATTTTCACAGGCGCGCGAAATGGCGATGGGCTCGCAACCGTGCGCGAGCGATTTTTTTCTTGGCCAGCGGAGACAGAGGCAGCAGTGCGCTACGCGCTCGCTCAGGATCGTGCTAACCGTGAGGTCTACTTCTGCACGCACCTATTAAGCGCGAAACAACGCAGGCGGGAACATGCCGCGCCGATCTCGTGTCTTTGGTCCGATGTTGATGACGGCGACCTTTCCAAAGGGCCCGCGCCATCGCTCGTTTTTGAGACCTCGCCGAAACGCTATCACGGGTACTGGCTGCTAACCGAGAGCATCGATCCAAAACGTGCCGAGGAAATGAACAAACGGCTCGCCGAAGCGATCGATGCCGATCCGAGTGGCTGCGATCTGACCCAAGTCCTACGTGTGCCACTCACGCACAACTACAAGCCACAGGCCACGATGGACGGCGCGCCCTTCGGCGTTCGTTCCGTTAGGGTCGAACCCGAAGTACGCTACGATGTTGTAGAGCTTGATGCGCTGCTACCTGCGACAAGCGAAGTCCGCAGGCGAACCCCTGAATCGCCGAAGCCCATTAACAAGGGTGAGCGTAACGTTATGCTTGCCAGCATCGCGGGGAGCCTTCGACGCACTGGCCTTGATGCCGATGAACTGGCTGCTACGCTCAGGGCTATCAACGAGAAGCGATGCAAACCTCCGCTTCCAGATGCCGAGGTCAAGAGAATAGCCGACTCGATCGCGCGATATCCCGCAGATGCGCGCGGGCGAACCCCGGCGGAGAAATATCGCCTGTTTGCGGCGTCCAAGGGTGTGCCGTCATGACGCTCGCGCAGCATAGAGAGTGGCTCCCACTGCGCCCACTCGATGAAGTCGCTCCGGTAGCGCCCCTGATGAACCCCGATATGTTCCCACCAGCGCTGCGTGAGTATGTTCATGACGCCGCGACTCGCATGTGTGCACCGTTGGAGTTTGTGGGCATCCCTTTAGTCACAAGTCTTGGATCACTGCTCGGGCGCCAGATTGCAATCCGCCCCAAACGACAAGGCGACTGGTATGAGGTCCCGAACTTTTGGGGTGCGATCGTTGGACCGCCCGGCATAAAGAAAAGCCCAGCGATGAACGCCGGGCTGTTCCCCTTTTTTAAGATTGCCGATGAGATTGACCTGGTTAATAGAGAGCGTCGCCAGATTTTCGAACAAGAACACCGCCTCTTGGAATCCGAAGCAGCCGGGGCAAAACGTAGGTTCGAACGTGCAATGAGCGCAATCAAGGACCGCGACATTCTAAACCTAGATGAGTTTCGCGCCGAGGTTGAGAGCACCCAAACAAAACTGGCTGATGCACGGTTTATAGAACGTTGCATCTGGACGTCCGACACGTCCCGAGAAAAACTTGGCGTATTGTTGGAGCAGAATTCAAACGGTGTCCTGATCATTCGCGATGAGCTGAGTGGCTGGATTGCAGTCATGGATGATTCCGGGCACCACGGAGAGCGCGGCAACTTTCTCGAAACTTGGAGCGGCCAAGGTCGCTACCGATACGATCGCATCGCACGCGGAACCGTTATGGTCCGAGCTGCTTGCACCAGTATTATCGGGACGATACAGAGCGCGCTCTTTGCGCGATACGTGATTGAGGCGAGGGGCTCGCGCGCGGACGGGCTTCTTCCGCGCTTCCAATTGCTCGTCTGGCCGGACTCACTTCCCGAGTATGATCGCGATGCGGAAGAGCGCGAAGCAAACACGCAGGCAAAGGATCGTGTCTGCTCTCTGTTTCGGCGTGCGCACTCGCTGGAGAAAGTGGACCTTGCGACATCTGTCGAGCCTGGCGAGGTGGCTTTCCTGCGCTTTTCGTCACAAGCGCAGTGCGAGTTCGATGGTTGGCACGAAGGACTGGAAAAACGGCTCCGGTCGGATGAGGCGCTCCTGCATGACCCCGCACTCGCAGCGCACCTTTCCAAGTACCGCAAGACGGTGCCTACACTAGCGCTAATTTTTCATCTTACAGAGGTGTTGAACAATGAACGTAGTGCGGGACCCGTGAGCGTCGAAGCATTCGATCTCGCGATTCGGTGGGCTAAGTACCTGGAACAACACGTGTCGAAAGTGTACTCCGGCGCACATATAAGCGTTGGCACACGGCGGCTAGTTGACAAAATCGAGAGCGGCGTGATCACTGATGGCATACACGTGCGCGATATCTACCGAAATCAATGGGCTGGGCTGAAGGACGTAGCGTCGGTTCGTGCGGCGGCACGCATTCTCGAAGTCGCGAACTGGCTTCGGTTTGAGGACGGGCCGCCGGATGCAGCTGGCAGACCTTCGGAGGTCTGTCGGATTCACCCCGCATTATGCAGAAATGGGAACTCACCTGATTGAGCGGAAAAGCTACCATCTTACCGTGAGAGAGCCGACCGGCACGGCTGATTAGAATAACTCTGCTGACATGGCTGACACGGCCGACACGGCCGAGAATGAAGGATAAGGATAGCGTCAGGTGCGCCGATGTCAGTCTAGTCAGCCGTGTCAGTAGCCAGCTACACTCTCTCAATAGCATTGCAGCTGATGCGCTCCAGTTCGAACCATGGCCCGTTTCGCGTCAGCTGCGCCACATCGGTTCATCCAAAGGAATCATGTTTGCATGCCCAAAATTTCAGCCAACCTAGATTGCTCTAAGATCCATGGAGCATCCTAAGTGCTAAGCATCGCAAAGATAGCGTCAAATCGAACGAATGCCCTCAAGTCTACCGGCCCGAGAACTGACACGGGCATTGCGGCGTCTTCGAAGAATGCTTTGCAGCACGGTTTGTCGGCCTCGTCGACCGTCGTCTTGCAGAACGTCGAGGACGCATCGGAATACGAGAGCCTAGTAACGGCGGTAATCGCGGACCTCGGCGCCTGCGGCACGGTGGAGACGCTGTTGGCTGAGCGCGTCGGCCAATTGTTCTGGCGGCTTAGGCGTGTCACGCGTTTTGAGACCGAGCGTCTCTCACAATGGCACTGGGACAATTTACCGACAGTGGCTATCCTTAACGCAACCTTGCGGCAGCAGGAGGAACGAAAGGCCTTCGGTCGCGCCATAGGGCGTCTTTTCTTTCCGCAAGACCACGAGCTCGACAGTGAGACCGTGTCGCTAATCCTCGGCGCATTTATGACGTGCCTCAGGGACAGTCAACGTGAGGCATTTTGTGGGACAGATCGCGATCCGATGGCAACCCTCGCGGCCAAAAACGAGCTTGGACGCGATACGATCACCGTCGGCCGCCTCCTAGCCTTCCTACGCGCGGCGGAAAAGCGACTCGAAATGGCCGGGGACCCATTTACCTTCAATGCGATGGGCGTCCATCGTGACGTAGAGTCCACGAATCTTATCGCCACGGTGTATGAGTACTACCTCGGAGTAAACCGGCAGTGGGACCGCATGGACCGAGGTGACATGTCCACCCTCGAACGAGAACGCACCAACGCTTTGCTCCTTCAGCTAAGCGCTGCCGGTATTGTCGACCGCTATGAACCCCGGCTGCGCCGCGATTTATCGCGTACACTCAAAGATCTGCAAGACCTCCAGGAAAGGCGAAGAGTCCGCCTACGCCCAGCCGAGCAAGGCGCGAGCTTGTAGTTTCGCAAAACGAAGCCAAGAAATCTCTGTCGAGACTGGATCCAAGCGTCAAGGACCTCGCTGGGCACCGCCGGTCGCGGTCGGGAACCGCCTAACCCGAAGAAGTTTTCCGAAGTCAAGGAAGCAAAGGGATAGAACCGGTCGTAACGAGTCGCCATGACTCGAGATGAGATCAAAAAAGCCAAACAGGAAGACTTGCAACCCGGCGATCCCGTCGGAACATGTTACGATGAGCGCGGGCGCTCTTACCTCGTGCGCCAACTCCATGATGACGCCGTCGGAGTCACCACTCTGGGCGAACCGCACCTTACCGAGCATGAGAGGGAGCTGCTATTAGCTCTGTTAGATACCGTGCGCGACCGGATGGTCGAACTCTGCGACAACGAAAACGGTCTCCACTATGCACTACACTGGGAATTAGTGACGTATCTCGCCTGCGATTTTGCGGCGAACAATGTGGGGCTTGGAGCATTGCTCGAAGTGTACGTGCGGAAAGCCCGCACCGAGCAACTCGGAGTGATCGATGGATGAAAGTCACGCGGTAACCACTTTACCTCGTGGAGTCCTTGCACGCTAAGCCCGAACGCGAACAACCGAATCCCACGCGCTCCATCAAGGCAACCGATAATCTCGTCTTGATACGATAGGAAATGACACTATGTCCATTAACGTTGAAGCCCCTGCCACGGAAAAGCACGCCCAGTCTCCCTGCACCTACCGCGCCTATTTAGGAGGCGCACGAGTGGGAGAAGTTCGTCAGGATTACCCGTGTCCTTTTTGCGACGAGGGGGTTGGCCACGAGCGGATCGCTGGAACGGAGAGCCAGTTTCGTCTGATCCCGCTTAACGACGCGGAGGTTAAAGAGGTCGCTGCCGGCCTCTACATGCTCGACTGTATCATCGCCAGCCGTTCGGACGTTTTGCACGGCGAAGACGATTGCGGATTGCTATATTGGAATTCCGACCGTTCGTTGCATGCTGAATACGAACGCCGGGCTCGCACCTTAATCGACGACCCGTTCGTTCACCCTCGCCAGGCTCTCGCGTTCGCGAGACTGGTCGGGGGCCTTGGATTATGACCTTATCATTGTACGGAACGCGGTCGAGTTCTCAACGCTACGGCCTTGACGATTAAGTCGGCCTTGGCTCCGTCGATCAGCTCCAATAAGACGTCGGAGCTTCCTGCGGGCTGAAACGGCAGAGGTTTCCGGTCCAGTCCATGCTGAATCGACCGTTTGGACGCGCGAGTTATGATCGGCGGTTTCGAGCGCTCTAAATAGCAAAGCCGCCTTACGGTGGCTGTGACGGTATCGGTGAACATTTTGCTCAGATTCGCTCTGACCTGAGGTCGTGGCGCAGACGCCACGTCTTCGCCAACGGAATACCTAGGCGATAGCCACGAACTCGCCCGCTTCGATGAGCGCGGTGACGTGATCGTGGATGCGGGCTGGCGCGTCGCCACCTCGAAGGAGTAAGCCGAGTTCGACGTTGTCCGTGATCGCGCTTTCGGTGAGGTTTGCGCTCGTTACAAAGGCCGTCCGGCGGTCGGCTATCACGACCTTGGCATGGAGCGAGGACCATGGCTTCGGGCGTCGCTCCTTCGGCCACGTGTAGAAGCGGATGAGCGGCACCTGTTCGGCAAACGCGATCAAGCTCTTCCGCGATTGCTTGAAGTTTTCGCTTTCTCCGCTGGACTCAAAGACGCAGCGGATTTCGACGCCCTCGGCGGCTTTCGACGTCAGCGCTTCGGTGACGTCGCCGATGTCGTTTGCCGCATAGGACACCAGCAGGAGGCTCGCGCGGGCGCTCTTCAGCGTTTCGAACAAAACGGCGGCAGTCTGGCGAGAGGGGGAAGTGGCCGAGTCGGGGCCGGTCCAGACCACCTCTACGCGCTCGTCGGCGTCCCGGTCACGGAATGTTTGCGCCGCACTGCGCAGCGCAAGCGCAAGTGCCGTGGGCGTGTAGGAGGTAGCAGCGGGGTCGTTGACGAGCTCAGTAAAGCGCCGCACGCTCGTGGGATCGGGAATGTCCAGGCCGAGCATGGCGGGCGTGAGATCGGCGAGGCAGGGTGTGCGGTCGAGGCAACGGCTGAAGACTTGGACGTGGTCGAGAGAGAGCTCGGAGACGATCCGGGCAATTCGGCCTTCGAGCGTCATTCGAAGTATCCGAGACCCGCGCTGCCGAGCGTGTCGACGAGCGTAGCGCGGTTCAGCAGGCGATTGTTGCGTTCGCAGCTCGTCTCGGGCACGAACAAGCAGCTATGGCACGCTGCAGCGTGTTGCGTGAGGTCCTGCGGGGTGGGTATGTGCTCGGCGCAGAGTGGATCGGAGCTGCAGAACTTCGCACGCCGGAGCGCTGTGTCGATGACGCGGCCGAGCATCTTTGGTTCGGCCATCGCCACGAGTCCTCCGAGCGTTCCCTCCGAGTCTGAAGCCGCGGTATAGATAAGCACGCCGGCCATTGCTTCGTCAGTGTCGGGGATCGTGGAGTACAGGCGCTCTCGTAGCGACGCAGCGTTGTAGCCGCTCTCCAGTGCGAGCTCGTTGATGAGCAAGTGCGCGAACGAGTGAAGCAGCACGTAGCGCGAGCCCGGCCACGCCTTGGACGAATGCCGGCGAGCCGTCGCTTCGCGTAACGCGGCGACGCGCGGGTTTGCGTCGGCGGCGAGCTCCCACGCGCACAGCCGTTCCTCGGGGAAGCGCAGGAAGATGCCCTCGCCGCGGGCCGTCGTCGCCGGAACCCATTGAATCGGCTGCGTCGACAAGCGAACTACTTTGATATCGTCGTCCTCCTCCTCGCCGGTAAATGCGGGGTCCGGAGCGTCGACGCGTGCGAAGCCGATGATCGCCGCCGTCTCCCGCAGGCGCGTCGCCGCGACGACGTTGGAGATACGCTCGGCCACCTGCGGCGGCGTCTCGACCGACTCGATCGTGAAGTCGATGCCCGCTTGCGGCTTCTCCGCGTCGGTAAACCGGCGCCACTCCTCGATCTTGAGGTCCTCGTCGCTGCCAGGTCCGGATGACGGGTTGCGATAAGCGCAGATGGCCGCCCAGAGCTGTTCGACTTCGAAGGCGCGTAGGTCGGCGATCGCCGGGTTGTACTTCAGCGCTCCGACCAAGTCGTCGGCGTTGGCAATTTCGGGGATATTCAGCGGCGCCCAATGCGTCTCGACGGCTTGCGCTAGCGGATCCTCGGCATGCACCTCCGGAACCCACAGCGCCCTGCGCAAGACTGCAAACCAGGTATTCGAGGCGCCGAGAAGCAGCGTACGCGCGGGGAGCGGGCACTCCTCGAACGTGCGAAGATGCGGATGAAACCCGCGGCACTTCGGCGCTTCTCCGGATTTGGCATCGAAGACATCGCCGAGCGATCGCGTTTTCTTGCAGGCCGAGCATTCGATTTGCAAGTCGGTGGAGCGCGTTCCAGTTCCGCGTTCGCGAAGAAGCAACGTGCCGCCGCCCTCCGGGCACGGGAGGTACTTGTGGACGTGCTCGTTCCACGGGAAGTCGTCGAGATGACCGTTGGTGCAGGCCAGCACGAAGCGCACGGGGATGGCGTCTGGGGCGTTGCGTCCGGGGCGGCAGCCCTCGTGTACGTATCGGGTCCGATCGACCCGATACGGGTCGGTCTTCAGTTTGAACATGTCACCGTCGATGTCGGCGATGACACTGCAGCCGCTGCAGCGGAGCCAGCGCGGGAAGGCCATCACGGGCACGCCGACGGTCGTGGACTCGTCGAGGCCGAAGTTAGCGCCCTCGATCCACGGCATCGCGACCAGCCGTGCAACGCCAGGATGGAGATCACGCTGGACCTTCGCGAGGAGACGTGGCTCGTCGATGTCGGCCGTAGGATTTCCCCACGCTTGCAGACCGAGCACTGTGGCCGAGACGTGCGGGAGATCGATAAGGGATCCCACGCCGTAAGTATGGAGGAGCTGACTGGTACGCGCCGATCCGACAAGATCGCGGTTACGCTTCGGCATCGTCGTCCTCTGATTCAATGGTCGGTACGCTAGCGACGCTCCTCGCGATGAGACGGCGCGCCGGAGCCTCGGGGATGGCCGCGCTCGACAGCAAGAGATTGATCTGATTCTCGGTCTCGCGCATCGACGTTGGGGCCGTCCACGTATCCCACGAATCCAGGGAGGGCGGTTTGAGCAACGCGACACTGCTGCCGCGGCCTTTGTATGTGAGCGGCGTCGAATGTTGTTGCTGGAACCGTTGTCGCTTGAACCAGAGATCGAAAAGCCGTTGCGCTCGCGATTCGATCTGTTTCGCGCTCGACGCTACGCCGAGAACTTTTTGGACGCGCTCGAAGATGCTCGCGACGACAGCTTTGCCAACGTTCGTGTCCACCGGGGCGATCTGCGCCGCAGGTTCGGGGTTGACTTTGGGTTCATAATCGGTTGCGGCTTGGAGATGGCGTACGAGCGCCACGCAGACGGCTGTGAGTCCGCGATCCAAGGCGCGCTGCGAAAACGGGGTGATCGAGAGCGGCTCGACCTGCCGATAGAACGTCGCGTGATCGTAGGTGAAGCGCTCGTAGTGCGAGAGATCGCGCGGGCGGCTCCAGTTGTAGAGCGTGAAGATGATGCCCGGGCCGTTCTTGTTACGACCGACGCGGCTCGTCGACTGAATGTACTCGGCCGTGGACTTCGGTTGGCTGACGACGAGCATCAGGCCGAGACGCTGTACGTCGACGCCGACGGAGATCATGTTCGTCGCGAGCACAACGTCGAAGGGGCCGTCCGGATGCGTGGAGTCGCTGGGCACCCGAGCGAGGCCGAGGCCGTCAAGCAGCCTCGGAATACGTTCCGATCGCACGCGGCTCGTGAGTTCGGCGACGTTGATGCGCTTGCGCCCGGCGAGGCCGCGGCGCTCCGCGGCCCAGATGCGCTGCTTGACGTCGTCGTCGATGAGGCGGCGCATGCCCGCGAGTTCGCGAAGCGAACTGAAGTAGCCGATCATCGTCGTGTAGGGATCGGCGAGCGCGCCATGTTTCTCGTAGAGCTTTTGCCCGGCGGCGAGGATCGAGATAGCGATGCGCGCTTCGGCGGCCTTCATGCGCTGCCCGCGCGCGCAGATGCCCACGTATCGTCGGCCCGGATGCTGCTCGTCGACTTCGCGCTGCACGGCGAAGAAGTTTTCGCTGGCGTCGAGCAGTTGCGGCGGAAAGACGGCGAGCCTGCGCGCAAAGAGCAGGTTCGTTTGATGCGTCGCGCGTCGGATCGTCGCGGTGGAGGCTATGACCTTCGGGCGTGTCTTCACGCCGTCGAAAACTGCTGAGGATAGCTCGTCGACCGCGATCTCGTAGAGGCCGGCGAGCGTTCCAAGCGGGCCGGAGATGAGATGCAACTCGTCTTGGAGGATGAGGTCGGGGGGGCGCAGCCGATCGCACGCCACGGTGGATGCTGCTTGAAGCGCGCCCTTCGGCTTGTGCGTGTCGGCGTTACAGACCGCCGTGAGGTCGATCGAGCGATATCCATGGCGCGTGCACTTGCGCCGAACGCGGCCGAAGAGCGTGTGCAACGGACCCTGCCACGGCAACTGTGCGAACTTGTCGATCGTGGCGATAATGAAGGACGGTACCAGGCGATAGATTTCGTCGTCGACCGTCACGACGGGGATCCCCTCGCCCGGTGCTCGCGCTAGTGTGAACGGGCATCGGCCGAACGGATCCGAGCACGCGGTGAGGATGCGCCCACGGTCGGTATCGGCTTTGAGGTCTTTGCTACCATCGAGGGGCGAGCCGCACCACGGGCAATACGTCAGTTGCAGCGGGCTGCTGAACGAGCCCGTCGAGCCGTCGCGCTGACGGGCGGTCTCGATCGCCCCGAGCGCCTCTTTGATGCGGTTCGGTGTGGTGGCTTGGCCTATCCAGAGCCCAAGACGGAAGGGCACCGTGCCCCATCGTGGATCGCGCGTTATGCGCTCGCGCCGTAGAACCTCGGCTGCGCATACGAGCGCGGAGGCGCGCTGAAACTGTTGCGACGTGAGTAGGCGCAGCGTGTAGCGCATGATGACGGCGACGCCGTCGCTGCCGTCGAGCGGGCCGTCGTCGCTCTGCAGCCTCCCTTGGAGGCGACGGATGGCAAACGTGAAGGCGACGAGACCGAGATACGCCTCGGTCTTACCGCCGCCTGTGGGGAAGAACAGGAGGTCGGCGGTGGCATTGGTCGTGCGATCGGGATCGCGCACGTCGGCAAGCGCGGGGACGTTCAGGCAGAAGAAGGCAAGCTGGAAGAGGCGCCAGCTGCGATTCTCCGGTACGTCGGCTTCAGCCGCAAAGGCCTCGATATCGTATGCTTTGTGCTCGGCCTCGGATGCGGCGCGGCGCCGCTCGATGGCGATCGAGCGCACGCGTTGGCGCCACATCGCCTCGTTGGCAAAGCGAAAGGCCTCGGCTGCGGCGGCGTCGCCGGCGAGGACGTCGATGCCGGCATCGATACGATCAGCGGCGCGCTTTGCCGTCTCGATCGCCACCTTCGCTTCGTCGGTGAAATCGCTGAGGTCGTGCTCTCTGCCGATGCGCTTCTGTTGATCGCCGATCCACGCGCGATAGGCGCGCGAGATCGGGCGAAGGGCGGCCTCGATCTGCGGAGCCGACATTTGCGACAGCGTCGACATGTCGAGTTCGAGTCCGGCGAGAAGCGGATAGTCCGTGAGTTTGGGCTGCTCGGTACTAGGGACTTCGTATCGCGGCACGTTGCACGTCTCGATGCGCGTCGGCGCGTGCCGCGCATCCTTCCGCGCGATGACTCGAACCGACGTTCCGTGCCCCGTGGCGAACTCCATCTCGTTGCGATAGAGCATGTCCAGCGCGCGGCGCTCGTCGCCATTTTCGCCCGGGCCTCCGTCGACGCCGCGATCGCGGACAAACGCGGCGCTCCCGTCGGAAGCCTCGACGGCAAGCCCGGCTTGGAAGAGCCAGCGTTCGTCCTTGTTCCTGCTGCTCGACAGCTGCTCGTTCACGAGAAAGAGCGTAACGTACCAACGACCGTCCCGATGCACGGCCTTGCCTCGGATGGCGACCTGCGGCGTATCGACAACGGGCACGACGGGGCGAATTTCGCCGGCGGCGAGTTGAATAATCACGCTTCCTTTTTTCGGATAGCGCTGCCAGACGGTCGTGAACTCGGCGCCTTCCCGATCCTTATCGAGGTAGAACCCTTCGATGTCGCGCACGTCGTCGGTCTTGCGCTTCTCGTTGCGGTAGTTGCCCCACCACGCTTCGACGGTGATGGCCTTGACGTCGTCGCGAACGACGAAGCTCAAGCCGAGCGAGGAAGGGAAGAAGCCTTGCGTCGCGCTCTGATCGTTCTCGCCGTCTTCTGATCCAGGCTGCCCCTCAGCATTGCCGGAGCTGTCTTGCTGCTCCGGCACGACGCGCATGTCGTTCGGACCGAGCATGCCGATAAGATACCGGTCGCGGATGAGCGGTCGCGCGGCGAGCGTTTCGTGTTCTCCGAAGGCTGGACCGTGTAGATCGTTGACGACCAATCGTTCGAATTCGTCGCGGATGTCCCAAGGCGTTGCGGTCACAGTAACTCCCGTCGCGAGTGGAAACGAATCTCTGAGCTCTCGTTTCGTCTCGGTTCCGTTTGGTGCGTTGCGCACGTTTCGTGCGTGAACCTGGTTCGGTTCGGTTCGATTCGTTCGTCTCAAAGGCATTTGTTTCGATTCGTCCGTGACTGATTCGTGACTAGTCAATTTGGGCGTGAGGGCGCCTTTGTGGTCGTCGCCCGATAACTGAATCATCCGGCGCGAGGAAAACGGCTCCTAGCGCCCGAGAAGCCTGCGAAGCGCCCAGATTTAAACGTCGCTCCCCATCGGAGACCGAAAGCGAGCCCCTGTGGGGGGCAGCCCAGCCTGCGTTCGAACGTCGCGTCGCCGTTTTTAAATTGGCCTGCGATTACTCGCGCCGCCGAGGGTGTGTGGCTGACATTGCTAAGGTCGTCGCTGGTAGTCACGTTTCTTAAACCTCCGTTTGTCGTTTGAGCGCAGCGATTCCGAAGCGGCGCTTTGCACGTATATAGAAAGTAATTGCCTGGAACTTTATCATTTTAGCGGCGGAAGCGCGTAAAGGTTTATTTGATATCCCATGCACTGGCTTGACGCTTTTTCTTTGCTCGGGCTAAGCCAAGGTCACCAGATTATTGCACGAGAATGGTCAGCTGCTTGTAAAGACCTGGCTCATCTGCTCAAGGAGATTCATTGATGGCAGACTTAGTGTATGCGGAACCGCGGCTCGTCACTTCACTCGATGAGTGTTTATTTTACCACACAATGGATATTCCAGGGTATGGGACGATTCGCGGACAGTGGGACTTACGCGAAGGCATTGACGAATATCTTGGAAAATTTAACTTCGCCGCTCAACGTGTGCTTGACGTTGGTACTGCCTCAGGTTTGCTGTCATTATATGCTGAGCGCAATGGCGCGGAGGTTATCTCCTTTGATTTATCCGACAAGCACGAGTGAGACATTGTACCGTTTGCGGATAATTTCGATTTTGCCGAGGTCAGCTGCGCGCGCGAGACTGCCTGCCGACAGATCCCTATCCCGAGCATCTGATCGCCTACTTTCTAGGTGTTTCGCAACGGGTCTCGAAGTACGGGTTCGTACAAGCGGTCCTCAACAGTGGCAATCCAACCAACCTCGGTCCCGACGGCATCACCGGGATCAAATGTTTGACCGTCCAACAGGTGATCGGCAACGCGTGCTGACTCGCTATCGGCGGTCTCAAAGCGACGCAGTTACAGCTGATGTTCGGCATCGGTTCGCCCAACAATTCCCCGTTGTGATCTCAGAGGCTTGAGCATGGAATTATTCTCCGTAAAGAAATCGATCGCGCTAGTCGCGCTTGCCGCACTCGCGGCCTGCGGCGGAGGTGGCGGTGCCGCGCCGGGACTCCCCTCGAATGGCGGCGCGGCGCGACCGCCGCAAAGGTCGCTTTTGACGCGTATCGTCGGAGTGGGTGACAGTTTGACGGCCGGCTATCAATCGAATGGAATAATCGGCGAGACGGGCGTTCGCAATCCGCTCTACTACTCGGGTCCGACGCCCCAAATTCCCCCGAACCAGGAAAACGGCTGGTGGGCTTTGCTCGACGAACAGGCGTCGGGCAAACCGCTCGAGACTGCAATCAATGAAATGTACGACCCGGCGACGAGTCCACTTCCTTTGATCGGCGGTCCGGGGCTCGACAACCAGATCGTGCCGACGCCCAGCATGGATGATCCTGCGGCCCAGTTCAAGGGGAGCAATGCATGTACGTACGCTAACGGCTTCAATAAGGCCGGCTTTCTGCTGCGCGGGTCGGCCCGCGTCCGCCTCAATCCAACCTCGACGCACATCCGCAATTTAGGTATTCCCGGGCTCACGCAACACGAAGCAAACACGATCCGTCAGCCGCAAACCGACACGTGCAGCCCGCTCCCCGGAATACCCGGGCTTTTGAGCAACGTCGTTAGCGAAGAGAGCGGCACCTTTTGGCCGGTGCTGCGTAACTTCACGAGACTAGGGCACCTGACCGAAGTCAATGCGGCCGCCTCGCTTCATCCGACGCTGGCAACGGTTTGGCTTGGCGCTAACGACGTGCTCAAGTACATGGGAAGCGGCGGTCGCTTCGTTGGCGGAAACCGCACCGTCGGCCAAGTCGTAAGCGATCTAGACACCACAATTGCGACACTCGAGAACTCCGGCGCCCGTGTCGTCGTAGTAAATCTGCCGAACATTTTGGAGACCGGATTCTTCCAGCGCGTTGGGAAGCCAAAGGACAACAAGGAGTGTGCGATTCAAACCTTCGCCTGGTGCACGCTCAAATTGGCCGGCCTTCAGCACTTTGTGCCCTTCTTCGCTAAGAAGTACGGCCTCGACACGCCCAACGGATGCACGCCGACCTCCCTAACGTCGCCTTGCGGTTACCTGACTTTGCAAGGCGTTTTCTTGATCATCAACTACTTCAATACCCAGGGAACAACGCCGAACCTCGATTGCCCCAAACCGAAGCCGCACTGTAAGGTCGTTCCCGGAAGCGGCCTCGGCATGAACTATATTACGCCGGCGTTCGCAGCGAAAGTTCAGGCGCTCAACAACGTCGTCAATACCGGCATTGACAACGCCGCGAGCGCCAAGCACGTACCTTTGGTGGACGCGTTTTCGATCTTCCACGGTCTTGCCAGCGGCGATCCATCAAATCGCTACTTTGCCCAGGCGGCTTCGATAAACCCGGGTATTTGCTGCACGCTCGGCTACTTGTACGGGCTGCTCAGCTTCGACGGCATTCATCCGTCGAACGCAGGCTATGCGCTGATCGCCTACGATGTCATCGCGACGATCGACAAAACGTACGGCGCGCACATCCCGCAAGTGGATATCGTTGCCGCTTACAACGGTACGCGCTGCAGGAACAAAAAGTTCTGCTTCCCCGACCCGTTCGCACCGCACTAGCAAGAGCCGCGGCTTCGCGACTCCTCCGCTGCTGTGGTGAATTAGCAGCTCACGGTCTCATTGGGCGTGTTCGTTATCGTCGGCGCCCAGTTTCGTCGGAACGATCGAGGCTTGACGCCAGCAAGTTTCATTCCGCGGTCCTCGCTGTTGTGTTCACTTGGCGTAGGTTTTGGACATTCGCTTCAGCGTCGTCGTGCCGCCTGCGCTCTTGACGGTGGGTTCTCGGTCGCGCCGATCCTTCGCGCTGCACGCCACACGCTTGACACCCCCCAGCGTCGCCCGGTGGCCGTCACGTGGCCACGATCGTTGAGCACGAGGGCGATCTGCTTGAAGCCGTAGCCTTTGGCCCGCAGCGCCTTTATCTTGCCGGCAACTGCCGCGAGAGATGAGTCCCGCAACCGCCGGCGCGTGACTCGCGATGATATCCCCCCGCGGTGTCCCGCGTCGGGCGGCAGGTTGCGACATTTGGGATTGCTTGCGCCAACGAGAACGCCGCGGGCTTTTGCAGCCGCGAGCGCGGCCTTCATGCGCACCGAGATCGCGTGCGCCTCCTGCTCGACGATCGGCGCGATTGTCTGCAAGGTGGCCCGATTCGCGCTCGGAACGTCGCATGCCGCAAATCGACGCCGCTCTCGAGCAGAGTCATCGTGAACGCGAGGTTGCGCGAGAGATGCTCGAGCCGCGCAATGACGAGCAACGCTTGCGCGGCCTTGGCGCGAGTAAGGGCATCGTGCAGGCTGGGCCGGTACGTGCACCGGGCCCCCTCAAGCTCGATGAACTCCGCAATCGTTCGGTAACCGTTTGCGCGGCAAAACCCGGCAATGTCGCCGCGCTTCGCGTCGATACCCAAGCTCCCGGCGCCTTTGCGAGCGGTGCGGATACGAAGATACCCAACTGCCTTCTCCATGGCCGTAAGATACCATAAGTCTGAACCAGCGGTGAGCTATTTCGCGGACATGGACACGGTACATTTAGGTGTCGCTGCCGGGAAAAAAGCCAAACAGGCCGGGGAACGCGGGGAATGTCTCATACACGTTCGGACCAACTGCAGGAGCGGGCTCCCACACTTCATCAGGCGCCGGATCGGGGCCGTAGATTGCAGAATCGTCCGGGCGCGGCGCGACGATCGGTGCGTTGCGGGCTGCCGACGAACTGGAGTTTGGCGGGCGCGTGGCGCGATGCTCGTGAACGGCGGCAGCTGCGCTGTCCTCGCCGTGCCGTCTGATTTTCCGATCGAGAACGCGCCGAATCTGCGGCGCACCAAAACAACGGCAGCGAGGCCGCAAGCGAAAATGCCGATCGGAACGACCCAGCCGGCTGTGCCGGACCTCTCGTAACCGCCGGTCTCATCGTCGTCGTCCACGTAGTCATAATCGTCGTCGTCCGCGTAGTCACGCTCTGCCGGTAACGTGGCGTCATCGTTGGTGGCCATCCGCGGTCCCGGTTGACGCATCGTCGAAAATCGTGGCCAGCGGTAGGCCGGGGACGCGGCTCGGGCGAGCGTGTATGTAACCTCGCCATGCATCCCAAGCTTGCCGCGGACGAGAATGCCGTCGCGGGTGAGCCCGGCTCTTGCGCGTTTTTTGGTTTTTTCGGAGAAGCCGGGGACGGCTGCGTCCAGCTGCGCGGCCGTCACCGTATCGCGCCGATCGAAGGCGCCGAGCATCGCCGCCTGGGCACGCCGCATGAGGTTTTGGACTGCCATGTGTTCTTTATTTCGGCGCACGGTGCACGCGGTGATTTCAGCGTTGGAAAAGTGGCCCTCAACGCGGTGTGGGCCAACCATGTACGTTGTTAGTCAATCTCTAAAATGGCCCACAACGTCCCAAAATGGCCCGCAACCGCTTAAATGGCCCACAACCGCAAGACTGCAAAACAACGGCGGGCCGGATCTTTATTTCTGCCGCATTTCCTTCCAAGGAAAAGGCAGCATCAGCTGAACGAAATCGGTGTCTTCGACGGAGAGGCGACTGAATAAATCTTGCGCTCCGCCGGAAGCGACGGCGCGATTCGGCAAGGCCGCCTGGGATAGCGTCGGCCTCGCGATTCGGCAAAGCCAGGCATCTTTACCCGGCCCCCGCCGCAAACGAGCTCCTAGGGCCTTAAAACGTCGCGATCCCCGGCGGCGGGCCCCGCTCTGCGCGTTTCCCGGCTTTACGGCGCCCCTGTGGCGATGGACCGGCGTTTGCGCCGCCCAGGGCACCTGGTAGCTCGCGGATCGCGGCTGCCGGACCTCGGTCGCGTAGGCAATGGCCGACGAGCGGCTCGAGCGTGATGCCGAGCACGATCACGCGCCCGAACGGATCGGCTGCTGCGCGTGAAAAAACGAGCCGGCCAGTTGTCCCAGTTGTCCCAGTTGTCCCAGTTGTCCCTGTTGTCTAAGGCGTATTTTTTACTTGCGAGGGGCTGCGAAACGTAGAATGACCGGAGGCGAAGCGAAACGCCCATATGTGACAACGTTTTTTTACGGTGGACTGACCCTCAAAAATGCCCGGTTTCGCGACAGAAGGGGCTCCGTTTTGGGGGTACCTAAAGAGTGTTTTTGGTGGCCAAAATGGCCAAGTTTTGCAGGTGTCTCACCTCGTCTCACGTCATTCTGCAACGCGCAGCTCCCTGGAGCGAGTTTTCTTTTAAACAACTGAGACACCAGGGACACCAGGGATGACTTATAGATTCCGCTTTGCGAGGCAGAACTCGCAGAGCGCCGCGTCGTCGACGCTTGGATAGTGCCCGCAGTCAGCGCACAGAGAGCCAGGCCCTCCGGAATCTTGCTCATTCGCCCCGCTCGCGTCGGGATCGCCAATTGCCCGTTGGATCTGTGCAGTTAGGCGCCATTGCGCCTTAGCGGGGAAACCCTCAAGACGATGCTTGACGCCAAGCTTTCTCGCTGCGCGATACAAGGTCGATCGCGCAATTTTTGCGTTGCCGGCGGCAGCCCAGATTTGCTCTCGTGGACGCCATTCACCACCGGCAAGAAGTTCGCATAGCAGTTCTTCGACGGCGCTGCGCTCATCCGGATCCAGAATCTGCGACATTGCGATGTCGTCTGCCGTGATCGTGCCATCGGACTGCCCGATAACCGTCTTTGGAATCGAGCATGGCCTGCCGTTATCGTCGACCGTTTCCACTATTGCGAGTTCGTACTCGAGCGCCGGCGTTGCTCCGGCCCAGTTGTGTTTGTCACTAACGAGGACGAAGCCGTGCTCCTTTTTTGGATTATCTCCGAATCGTATTGTGCTCCGCGCAAAATTCGCAAATTCGATTGAGCCGCCGGCTTGTTCGCGAGCTCGTCCACGGCCTTTCGTCGGGTGCCGCACTCCGATCCACACGAGATTCAGCTCCTTTACGACGGCATCTACCGGTGTCAGCGCGTGGCGGACCTTTGTCGCCATCTTCCCTTCGCCTTCTGGATCGATGTGTGAGAAGAAAGCATCAATATACAAGCCTGTCGCGCCTAATTCCAACGCTTTAGCTCTTAATAGCGCGGCGTGATCCGGAAGCATAAACGGCTCGGGCGTCGCATCATATTTTGCGTAGCCGATGAAGTGTATACGCGATAACTCGGCGCCGGCGATCCCCAATTTCAATTTAATCAAACCTTCGGAGTCTTCAGTCGCGACAATTAACCAAGTCATCGGCTCGATCGTCGTGCCGGTCAGTAAATCAATACCGACCGTCGATTGCGCCACGATCCCTAAAAAAGTAGTCGATTTTCCGACGCCGCCATCACCATCAGCTAGCGTCAGCGCCCCGAATGGGATGCGTCCGGCGGAAAAGAAATCCGGGGCTGCGGCGTGAATGTTAGCGGCGCATCTCGTTTCGAGAACGCCAGGACACTCAGCAGGCGCTCCGTTTTTGTGTCTAGCGTTATGCGAAAAAGGCGTGAAGTTAGGATCGACCGCCGAGCGAAAATTAAACCAGTCGCGTTGAGTGCAGGACGCGCTTTGGCACTTGAAACCAAGTGCCGCACTTGGGTATTGCATGACCGCTGTTTTCGTAGGACCCTGGTGCGGACCAAAGGGACAATGAACTAGGAATCGGTATTGCACGCCGTCGCGAACTTTTTCCCCTTTGACCGCAATGTGGTGCTCGCGGAGGAAATCGTCCAAGTCGAACGCCATCGTCGTGTTTTTGGTCCTTTGTGCTTCGGACTGCGAACCGGCCGGCAGCATCGCTGCGATCGCCTCGAGAACATCTCGCGTGGTATTTTCGCGGTGTTCGGGCAAGTGAAGGATCCGCGAGCGGCGATGCGGATGCTGGGGTGTACTGTCACCTTTGCGTGCCATTGTTCCGTAAACTTTGGAAATGCGTGCAGCGTTAGCAACGGCAACGTCGACTTTGACGAGCTCGTCTGAAAAAAGATAATCGAGGGCCTTAAGCACGCGCTCGCATAGGTGGCGAGATTCGTCATCATTAGGCAGGTCGATCGCCACAAGCAAGTGACCGCCGTTCCCCGAATCTCCAACGAGCATATCCTTAACGCCATGCTTCCGCAGGAACTCGTAAACATCGCGAATACGCGCAACGGCTGCTTCGTGCTGGGCATCCGTAGATGAGACGCCGGGGGGCCTTTTGGCATCACCGTCGACTAACAAATTGCGCCGGCGTTGAACCTCTCTGTCCGACGTAACCGTTTTTGCATACGACTCGATTCGATTGCTCGCACGCGCCATGAGGGCGCTTATGCAGGGATTAATGGTAAAATAGACGGCCGGAGGCTTGCATCGATCCGCATATTCGATTGCGCGTACTGCGCTCCGACCACGCTTAAAATAGCCGGACTGCGTCCGCTTCGACGTGTTGAGCAGGCGGATTTCGAAGACATCGTCATCATCCGGGAACGCCCAGGCGAGCGTCGCCTCTATCGCCGCAGTCCCTTCGAGAGTAGCCTGGTCGTCGAGCGTCATTCGGCGTCGCCCGCGGCGTCATTCCGCGTTTCAAGGTCGTCCCAATGTAGGGAAGGCTCCTCAGCTACGGCGCTCAGCCATGCGATCATCGCCCGAGCCGCGGACCGTTTTCGGCGACGAAACATTGCTTGCACGGCACGCCGGGCGATCGGATCCGGCTCGGTAAGTTTCAGCGTGCTTAGCGCGTTACAGATCGCGAGCTCGCGAAAAGGGAACAGCGCGGGAAGATTGCGAAACTGGGTCTCGTTCATTTAGAGGTTCCTTCGGGCGACCGTTGTTGCAGACGGTCGCCTTTATTATTTTGTTCATTATCGCGCTTGGCGTTTGGTGGGCTGACTGAGCTTAGCGTCCAATGCCCGAGACAAGGCGATCTCAACGAGCCGTTCGAGGTCGATCGTTAGCGGCTCGGTCGCGTTAGCCACAGCTCGCTGCTCCTCGCTTTCAGCGGAGAGCGTCGCGCCGTTGCGGGCCTTAGCCTCTGCTCCGTCGATACCTAAGAGCGCCAATGCCGCGAGCAGCGGGATCCGCACGTTCCGCCCCGTTCCAAACCGGGGCAGGTAGCCGGCGTCAACGTCCTTCCGGAGGGAGTACTTAGAAGCTCCGCTGATCTCGGCCAACTCAGGGATGCTGACGGTGAGCGTCCGCTTCACGACGCCCGCGCCGTCCGCTTCAGCCGGTCCGGTACGAGTTGCTCGATCCCGCAGTCCAGCGCCGCTGCGATCCTCGCAAGGGTATCGATGCGCGGAGCAACGTCGTCGTTGCATTCGAGCGTCGAAACATAGGTTTGGTCGATGCCGGCCGCGATCGCGAGCTGCCGCTGCGTTAAGCCTTGGCCCTCCCGCCTCGCCTTAATCTTATTTTTCACACTTTTTTTTGTCATGATGTTGCGCGACAGACTCCTTTGGTCTTATGATAACAGTCCAAAGGGAGAAGTCCATGGTACAAAAACGTGGGAATTCGGGAGAGGACGAGCCGACCTCAACTGAAGCGACCGGCTTCGAGGATGCTTATCCGCCGAAGATCAGCGCCAATCCGTGGGATGACGACTTCGGCACAACGCCGGCCCAACAGTCGTCATATCGGCCATATATCGGGCTCGCCGTTGCACCAACGTGGGGCGACTTGGGTCGCTGGGTCAATCGAGTCAGAGCCGCCGCAACGAACGCTGCCCAGCTAGAAGTCGCTCGCAAATGGGCTGATGAAGTGCACCCCGTCGCTGATCGGCAACAAGACTACGGTCCGCAACCTGAATATTCCGTCGAGCCCGGCGATCTAATCGTCTTCACGAATACCGTTGTGGATCTTCTCGAACGCAAACTCAAAGGCAAACCAATCGCTGCCGACGCGAACAGCCTGATCGCGCCTATGGGGGCGATTGTGTTCGAGGATCGCGAGCAGAACTTCGTTGCGCGTGAGAGCCGCGACGCTTTTTGGGCCCTCGAATATTATTATCTGTTTTCGCGGCTCGCGAGTGACCCGCTTTGGTGGAAGGCTGTGGGCTACTGCGAGAATGATACCTGCCGCAAGTTTTTCATAAAGCAGCGCCGCGACAACCGATTCGACTCCGATAAGTGCCGTCAAAACGTATCCAATCGCCAATCGTACCGACTTCGCACTCGTTCGCATGGAGGCTCGAAGTGAAAGGTTCATTCAAAAAGCAGACTTACGTCGATCGCAAGACCGGCGTCAAACGCCGCAGCTCGTCGTGGACGGTCACGTATGACGAACCGACGAATCCTGGCGAGCCGCGCCGGCAACGCCGCAAAAGCTTCGCGACGCGTAAGGACGCCGAAAAGTGGTTCGACAAACGCAAGCAGCAACTCGAGCAACGCTTAACCGGCATCGACGAAAAGACGACGCTTGCTGACTATCTCGCTAATTGGCTAGCTAGGAAGGAAGTTAGCATGGCCGCCTATCACCAATACGAAACGTATATTCGGCGCTTCATCGTGCCGGTGCTCGGCCGGATTAGGCTGCGTTATCTAAATTCATCGCATCTTGAGGAAGCGAAGCAGATCTGGGCGGCGACGCCCAAGTCCAATGGCAAGGGCACCATCGCGCCGCGGACGGTGCGACACATTTGGACGACACTCTCAGCCGCGCTTAACCGCGCTAAGAAGAACCACATCCTGCTCTCCAATCCTTGCCACGACGTTGACGCGCCGCAGTTTTCGCCGCGAGAAATGCGTGCGCTCGATGTCGATCCCGCGCAGACATACTTGCGCGTCTTCTCTGAAGATCCGGACATTGGCGCGGCTGTCATGCTGGCAATCGCGACGGGTTTGCGCCGCGGAGAGGTGCTGGCGCTGCGCTGGTGCGACGTTAACCTCGATAAAGCGACGATCCGCGTCGCGCAGGCGATGGAGAGCTTCGTCACTCGCGATCCCGATACGAAGCGTGCGACCGTGGAGATCCGTTTCAAGGAACCCAAGACACCGCGGTCTCGCCGGTCGAATCGCCTGCCGGCATTCGCGGTCGATCGGCTGCGGCGACACCGTCGCGAACAGCAGACGCGCTTTGAGGCCCTGGGACTTTGGCGGACTAACGAAACGCTCGTCTTCGATCGCGAGGGAGCGCCGTGGGCGCCTGACGCCTTCAGTTGGCACTTTATACGCTTGGTTAAGCGGTACAAGCTCCCGCGCGTACGATTTCAGGATCTGCGGCACTCCTACGCGACCCTCAATCTTCAGCAAGGCGTAGATCTGATGACGGTCTCGCGGGCGCTCGGTCACTCGACAATCCGAACCACCGCGGACGTTTACGGTCACGTCACGCCGGCGATGCAGCAGTCGGCTGCCGACAAACTTGACCGCGTCCTCGGCGGCTTCGAGAAGCCGTCCTAAAGCCGGATCCGCCCTTTTCCGGTTTCCGCCTATCGTGCTTATATGACACAATCCGTCATATAAGCACACCCGCTAGCGCGGCGGTCTAAGGGCGGCGCGCCCCGTACGGTCGCCGTAAGAATCCACGAACCACATGTCACGGTCGGGACCCTGAGCGATCGCGCTTGGCCCGGAGTGTGCGGCTAAGCCCTGCGAGTATTCGGTGATATCACCGCTCATCGCAATGCGGCCGAGTTTGCCATTAAAAATCACGCCGCCACGGCCGGGGTGGTATTCGGTAAACCACATCGCGCCGTCGGGTCCCGCAGTTATTGCATTCGGTATCTCGTGCCGAGTGATACCAGCACGGTACTCCGTAACGTTGCCCGTGGTTGTGATCCTTCCAATTGCGCCGGTCTTGAAGTTTTTTAGCTCGGTGAACCAAAGCGCGCCGTCGGGTCCCGCAGCAATCGAAGTGGGTCGTGCGACGACGCTCAAGCCTTTAGAAAACAGGGTGATCTTGCCAGTGGTCGTGATGCGTCCAATCGCCGGGGCGTCGGGTTCCGTAAACCACAACGCTTTGTCCGGACCGGCAGCAATACCGTCGGTCATACCGGCGACGCGGTACTTAGTGATTGCGCCTTCAGTGGTGATACGCCCAATCGCGCCATGGTTGCCCTCGCCCGTTTGGGTGAACCAAAGCGCGCCGTCGCTGCCGAGGGCGATCTGAAACAGGCGATTGCGGTCGTCTAGTGGGAACGCTGTGTACACACCGCGGGTCGTCATCCGCAGGATTTGCTCGCCCCGAGGGTCGATGTCGGTAACCCAGAGCGTGCCATCGGGTGCTGCGGCGATGTTGCTAAAATGAACGAGCACCGATCCGCCGGGGGAATAATAGTACGTGTGGAGCGCTTTGCCCGACGTCGCGACTTGGACGATCGCGCACTCCTGGCCGCTGAAGCCGGGGCACACGGCAACCCAAAGCGATTTGTCAGGCCCGGACGCAATCGCCGTCGGCCCGTAGGCGTAGCCCTCAGGCAGATCTGCGAACTCCGTGATTGTTACGCGTTCTTTCGGC
The DNA here is from genome assembly GCA_963748875.1 of Vulcanimicrobiota bacterium. Classification (GTDB taxonomy): domain Bacteria; phylum Vulcanimicrobiota; class Vulcanimicrobiia; order Vulcanimicrobiales; family Vulcanimicrobiaceae; genus Cybelea. Next base: position 1,105,029 of record CAVVKC010000001.1, on the reverse strand, counting down.
ACGTGAGCCGTCGAGTAGCCAGCCGGCGCGATGCCGGCAGAACTCGCCGGAATGCCGGCGGCCGGCGAGCAGCCTGAGATGAGAGTGCAAAGTGCGGCGAGTGCGAGGAGAGTGTTGAAGCACATGGCCATGAAACTGACCTCCTCTGTCGTTTAAACTGAATGGCGTTCTCGGGAGAGCCTTTTTTAGAGCTCCGTGACTGATTTGTGACTGATGGGCATGTTTGGAAGCGATTTTCGTGCTCAAACACCCAAGCGGGTAGTGGGAATCGAACCCACCGGCCCACCTTGCGCTCCAGGGTTGGTCGGGACGACGCGCTCAAAGCGGGCGGAGCCTGCGTCGCTAGGGGGATCTCTAGCCCTTGTTCGGTGCGATTTGCCAGGGAGAGCGCGATCTCCGGGAACGCCGAGACGACCTCGCGTACGGCGTCACCGTGGAGCTCCAAGAGGACCGAGTAGGAGAGATCGGCCACGAAAAGCAGTTCTGCATTCGACATGTCCGAAGCCTAGCGCCCTACCATGCCAACAGGGTGGCCGTCTGCTCAGCGAAGATCGGGAAAGAGCGAGACGCCTTCCGTGCCGAGTTTTGCCTTGCGGGTACCTTTGCGCGCCCCGTTCCCTGCGGGTTGGGCTACGATTCCGGCAGCAACCTCCTCGGCGTGGCGCTGATGGTTGAGCTCGAGCAATCGAGCGAGCACTTCCTCGCGGGCGTCCTCGCTCATCGTCCAGCGTTGCCCCTCCTCGGTTTTGTGGAACCCGTAACCGAGATCGATATCTGTCCAGCCATAGGCGTCGCAGACTGCGCGGTCGAGCTGCTCGTGGAGTTCGCGTAACTGGTTGATAGCCTCGCCGTAATCATCGCCGTCGTGCACGCGATTGTAGAGAGTTGTCATTCCTATGGAGGCCGATGTTCTTTCCCGGCGACGAATGTTGTGCAAGTTTTCCCCAATTGATGCGTACGTCTTCATGTTTGGAAATGGAAATGTCTCAAAGCAGTTGCCGTGCGTGTAACGCGGTCGCGTGACAAGCGTTTGACCAAATCTGCGTGCCCACGAACGATGTACGTCGGACGCCATTGTTGCAAACAACGCTAGGTCGTCAGAAGCAACCACAACCAGAGTCTGATCGAAAACAAATGAGTTTGCAATAATTGAGGGCGTCATAATTTTGCTGGTGATTGGCATAACGATGACGTTGCGTAGCGCAAGAATGGCGCGGCGAAGCGCGGGGCGTTTTTCAGCGAACTGCCACCAGCGCTGAGGGAGCGGTGCACGTTGCTTAAATGACCCGTCCGGTCTTTTTTCCTGACGCTCAGGCATGACGAGTTTTTTAATGATAGCGTAGCAGTCCACAAATGCCTTTGCCTCCTGCTCGGACCTATCATTGAAGTCAATAACAAACCTAGATGCAGACTGATCAGTTCTCTTGCAAACGTCATCGGTTGTTAGGAACGGGCGAACTACATCTACGTTGCGAGGGTCTTTGGCAATGAGAATACTGGCCTCTTCCGGGGATAGCGCGAAGCCCATGCCTACTAATATCACACCTTCAAACGCGATCTCGCGGTTGTTCGCGAGTTTGAATGGTTTTAGTTCGCCTGTTAATCCAGCGCGAAGGTTTGGCCCAATATTGGGGACATTCACGCCATCTAGAACGGGTTGGCGCGACTGCCTCAAAGAGCCCCATATCTGGGAGATGTAGACGTTGGCCGCTCCCGGCCATTTCCGGGCGCGAATGGCGCGCAGAACTCGCCAACCGCTAGAATAAATGCTACTAAGGCCTACGCGTAGTGTTGCCCCCTCGGTAATTGTTTTGCTGGCCAAAAAACCGAACGCGGTTGAGATTTGCGAAGCGCGCACAAAAAAGTATGCGACGAGATCTGAACTTCCACGGACGCCGCCAGCGACCGTGGCGACGATATAGTCGCGATAGTTTGTTCCGAAAATCCCCGTAAGTTTTTGGCCACCAATGAAGGGTGGATTACCGACTATAAGGTCAAATCCAACCCGTATTCCGGTAAATACTTCAGGGAACTCGAGCGGCCAATGAAACGCGACACGAGGTGCTGCGCCATCGGGGCGTCCCGACTGTAGATTAATCGGCGTTGACTCGCGAAGGCGCTCTGCGCCACCCGGGGCCAACAGCTCTGGGCCGAGGTTCTTGAACTGCTCGTCTATTTGTTTCCTTGGCGCGGATGCGTAGGCGAGAGCAATGCCGACGATGGCGTCAGCGACGCTAGATAACTCGCTCATCGTCGCGATGGCTCGCTCGTTGAGTGCATGCTTCTCTCGCGCCTGGCGAATCGTGTTAACGGGAATGGCCTCGAGCTCGGCGCAGAGTCGAGCAGCCTCGTCTACTCGTTTCGTCATTCCTTTCGCGGCCTCGTCGTATTGCGAGGATCCGTGAACGTGTTTGCCTTCCTCAGGGTCGATGTGCAGGTAGCGAAGCTGATCGAGCGTGTGAATACCGAGCAGCGAGTCGCCATGGCGAATCGTGTGGTCAAGGAAGCTAAAGGGGCGCTCGCGGGCCATCGTCACCAGCCAGAGAGAGCTTGGCCATGTCCACGGCCATCGCGTCCTTATCGACGCCGTAGATACAGCGATCGACAACCAAGCGGCGCGCCTCTAGCGTGAGGTCGTCGCGATTTGACTTGGCCTTCTCGGAGTCTTCGGCCACCCAGGCTTCCACGACGCGATCGGCGAGATAACGGCACGCCGCCACGAGGAACGCGCCCGAGCCTACGGCGGGATCGCAGATCTTCAGCCCGAGCAGCTCTTCCGACGACTCCAAGCGCGGCGTGTAGCAGAGCGGTTCGAGCGCGTACTTCACGATCTCCTCGGCGAGTTCGCGCGGTGTGTACTCGGTGCCGGAGTCGCGACGCGCGCGGGTACGGCGCACTATGAGGCTTTGGGGAACGTAAACGGACGGAAGCTGCTGGAGGTTGTTGCGCAGCAGATAGGCGTAAGGAGCTACGCGCTGCATGAGCGCGTCGTCGTTGTCGCAGGCGCTGCGCAGAAGGCGGCGCTTCTCGGGATCGCTGCCGGCGGCGAGTGCCTTGCCGCGCTCCAGGTCTTTCTCGACGGCGTTGGACGAGCGTCCCGTTTGTTCGGCAAAGAACGAGACTATCGGCTGTCCGTTCGACCCCGCAGCCTTGGCGCGATCCTCGATCTCGCGCAGCGTGACTTCGTCGTTGTCGGTTTTTGCTTGCAAGCCAAGGTACGTCTCGTCGATGCGGTCAGCGCCGTGGTCGAGGAGGCCTTCGTAGACGTGGCCGATCTGCTCGACGTCCAGCGTTCGAAACGAGAGGCGGCGCCGTTCCTTCGATCCGCTCTCGGCGATCGGCAATGTTTGAATGGCGTCGAGGATCGCGAGCATCGTGAGATCGTCGATCGGGAAACCTTCGAGAAATGGAAAGCGCTCCGGATCGAAGAGACGGCCGCCGTAGGCTATCTGATGCAAGCGGTCGTGGTGCGTGCCGGCGTAGATGAGACGCGCGAGCGCCAACAGGCGGAACCAGGCCGCGCCGCGTAATCGCAACGGCTCGTCGCCGTCGGACTCGGCGTCTTCCACCAACTGCGCGCGTAGGGTCGACGCCGCGTACGATGTCGCGTAAAGGTCGTCGTCGAGCGGCAGTAGTCCGCGCTCTTCGGCGAAGAGCAGGAAGACGAGGCGCATCATCACGGTTACCGCAGCTTCATAGACTCGCTGCGGCGGTACGCCGCGCAGCAACTCTCCACCGCGCGAGAGATTCTTCTCGGACATCGACAAGATGAGCAGCTCCACGGCGTCGCGCACCTGCCGGCCAAGATCCTTGGTGACCTCGGCCTGCGCCTCTGCGGATCGCTCAAAGAGCGCTTCGATCTGGTCGCGTTCCTCGACGGCGAAGAAGCGTCGCGCGCCGAAGAGCGAGATGAAGGCTTGCAGGATCGAGCGTTCTTGCCCCTCGGTGAACAGCGCGGTATCAAACGTCGCGTAGCCACCGATGCCCTTCGCAGGTGCCCACACGATGCAGATATTCTCGCCGTCGGTGAGCAAGCCGATGCGTGCGCCGTTCGCCTGACATAAGGATGTGAGGCGATCGATCGGCGAGGCGTTCCAGCGCTCCTCGCGTATGCGTGCGGCGAAGTCGGTGCCGCGCGCATAGCGCGAGACCAGCACGCGCGGTTTCTGCGTTGCCGGATCGATGAGCGCGGCGTCGGCAGCGAGCGCCGTGGCGTAGAGCGGCAGTTCTAAGCGATACTGCGCCGCCGCGTCGCCGGAAACGTACTGTTGTTCCCACGTCAAGACGTCGCCCAGCAAGAGATCGATCCATGCGTCGCGCTCCGCTTGATGGGTGTCATTCTTCGGTGCGGCGTCGCGCAGGCGCTGGCGCAGTCCCTTCGGGATTCCCTCAAGTCCGCTCGGGAAGGCATGCTTGAGCACCGGAACGGTGAGGAACTGTCCCTCGGGTTCGACGAGCGCGAGCCAGTCGGCGTGTTGTTCGACGCGGCGCGTTCTCATCGCGCCGCCTCAATGCCGAGGTTGCCGTCAACGAAGCGGCGCGGCACGAGAATGCTTACTGCCGCGGGGAAGACGATCTCGCGCGGGTCGGCGTAGCGCCGTCGCAGTCGCTCGGTCTCGCGTTCGATCTCCTGAGGAATTTCCTCGCCGCGCCGCCGCATGGCGTCGATGTCGCTTTGTCGTTGCTTGCGCTCGTTCTCCGAACGTTCGTCGAAGAGACCGAGCTGATCTGGTTGACCGCGATCGATGCCGGCGAGCTCGCGCTGGATCGACGTCTGCAGTTGCCGCAGCACTTCCGTGAGGTTCTTGACGTCGGCATTCGCACGCTCGCCGAGCGAACGCTTGAGCGAACCGAGCAGATCCTTCGCGCGAGCCTCCATCGCGTTCGTCAACGATGGCTGCAGCGTGTCCCACGCCGCCACGATCTCTTCCTGATGGTGTAGTGGCAGCGCGTTGTGGCCGGCCGCATGCAACGCGGCGTCGATCTGGCCGACGTTGTACCGAGAGAAACGCGGCGCGATGCGGCCGCCGGCGGTGAAGAGCGCTTCGTGGAGGCGATACCCCTCGGCGCCGATGATCACGATGCGTGCCGTAAGGATCGCGACCGGTTCGGCAAGGTCGGCGTCGTCGACGAGCCGCCCCGAGATGCGGGCGATCTTCGCATCCTCGGGTAATGCCCACACCTGCGCGCGTAAGAGGCGCGTCGCTTGGGCGACGAGCCGGTGTCCGAGGTGCCCGAGTACGACATCTTCGCGTCCGTCGGCCCCGGCGTTATCGAAGGTGATCGGCAGCCTCGCGTTTGTTATGGGATGGACGAGGTTCTCGCCAGCGCGTGCCCACGAGCCGGTGAGCTCGGGCACGTTATAGGCTTCGAGCTTCGGTCCGCCGCGATACGCCGCCGGAAGCTCGACGCGTTCGAGCGGCTTCTGGCGGGCGAGGTCGAAACCAGCCGCGACGACGCGTTTCATCGCTTGCGGCGTGACGTTGAGCGTGTCGCGCGATTCGAGCAGCCGTTCGTGCATCTCTTTGACGCGCTCGCGTAGATTGATCTCGGCGCGTAACGCGGCGCGGCTTTCCGAGCGGCCCTGATCGAGTGGTGCGTCGAGATCGACGGCGCGCCCGAGCAGCGCATCTTCGACTTGCTTGGCCAAGACCGCGCCGGCGTTTCCGAGGTCGTCACGGATCATCTCCATTTTCTTCGCGGCGCGAAAGAGAAAGTCGAGATCGCCGTCGAGCGGCCCCGGTGCGCCGAGCGCCTTCGACGCAAAGTGATAGATAAACACTTCGGGCGAGGGCTGCCCATGACGATCGATGCGGCCGTTGCGCTGTTCGAGCCGATTGGGGTTGAACGGGATGTCGAGATGCACGATGCGGCGGCAGTGGCGCTGCAAGTCGATGCCCTCGCTGGCCGTGTCTGTAGCGATGAGCACGCGCACTGGATCGTTGGCCGGATCGCTTTGAAACGCGTCGGTGATGCGTTTGCGCTCCTTATCGTCAATTCCACCGTAGAGCAGTTGCACGCGCCCGTGCGTGCCGAGCCCTTGCGCGGCGAGCAACTCGCGCAGCCACTCTTGCGTCGCGCGGTACTCGGTGAAGACGATGACGCGCTCGTCGCCCCAGGCTTTGAGTTGCGCGATGAGTGCGCGCGCCTTTTGGTCGGCGCGTAGGGCGTTTGCATTGGCCCATTGGCGCATACGATCGAGGAGCGTCCGTTCTTCCGGCGTCGCCGAGCGTCCAACCGTGGTGGCGTCGACGGCGTCGTCGGCCGCGTCTTCGCGCGCGTCCTCGGTATCGAAGTCGTCGCCATCGAGATCGTACGCGGCGCGCAGACGCACGGCGTCCTTCGGCACGGCGCGCTTTCCGAGACTCTGCAGGTGGCGTTCCAGCGTGCGCGCGAACGCCGCGGGCGACGAAAAGAGGCGCTTCTTGAGTAGGAGCGTGACGAGGTCCGCACCGAGTTGCTCGTTGGCGTCGGCGTTCTTGCGGCGCAACGCGGTGTAGGCGGCGAGGTCGGCGTGAACGGCTCGCTCGGATTCCGGATAGTGAACGTCGATTTTTTCGACGCGGCGAACTGGAAACGGAAAGCGCCTTTCACCCGCCGCATCGCCGAGTTCGCGAATCTCCGACTTCATGCGGCGGACCACGGCGTTGCGCAAGCTCGCTTCGTCGGGAGTCGCGCCGCGATTGAATCGTTGTGGATCGAGGAGTTCGAGCAGGGCGAGAAAAGAGGACGGATAGCCGTTGTGCGGCGTTGCCGAGAGAAACAAGCGGTGTTCAGCGTGCGGCCCGATTTCGCGCAGAAGTTGCGTGCGCAACGACGGCATCGCGTACTTCCCGCTGCCGGCGGGCGCGCATTGATGTACTTCGTCTACGACAAGCAGATCGATTTTCCGCGGATACGCGTGCTGGTCGCTTCCAAGATACTTGCGGAGGAGGCTCATGCCGCGATCGAGCTTCAGCCAGTCGTAGCTCGCGATGAGGCGCGGGAAGCTCCCGAAAATGTTGGTGTTCCGGCCGCGCTCGCGGCGCAGGCGGCGCACCGCCTCGGCGTCGACGATGCGAAACTCCAGCCCGAAGCGATCACGCATCTCCGACTGCCACTTCGTGCAGAGGTGCGGAGGGCAGAGAATCAGCACGCTGCGAACGCGATGGCGTAGAATCATTTCTTGCGCGATGAGACCCGCTTCGATGGTCTTCCCGAGGCCAACGTCGTCGGCGATCAAGAGGTTGACGCGCGCCATACCCAGCGCGCGAACGACGGGATCGAGCTGGTAATCCTCGATGGTGATGCCGGAGCGGAACGGCGCTTGTAGCGCGCGCGCGTCGGCGGAGGCGATGGCGCCCCAGCGGACCGCGTCTAAGAACGTGTCGAGCCGTTGCGGGTCGTCGAAATGACCCGGCACGGGCACGGGAAAGTTCCCAGTCTCGTGCAGGGTTGCGGCAGGCTCGATCTCCCAGATGACCGAGAGCTCTTCGCCGAGACCATCATCCTCCACGGACGAAAGCTGCACAAGGTGCTGGCGTTGATCGCCGGCCGACATGATGTCTGCCGGTAAGGCGCTGGGAAGAACGCTCTTGACGATCCAGTGCCGGTCGCGCACAGAGACCAACTGCCCCTCTTCCGGGGCGGCCGGCGTGGCGACGGAGTCGATCAGAATACCCAACTGCGAAGTCTTTCTGGCTACAATGGAGCGGGCGAAACAGTTTTCAAAGTAGCTTGCCCTCATCGTTGAGCTCACGCGCGGCGGATCGATGCCACATGCGGTAGACGACGGGAACGGTAAACTCTGGCCGCGGGAGAGCCATTCCGGCGAAGTTCGTTCGATTGATTCGGGCGCCTTGTGCGGAGCACGACGCAAGGGCACCGGTCTCGTCCTGCGAGAGAGCTGCCCGAGGACCCCGAGAGGAGGCCCCGGGTTACAAAACGACAGCCCGCCTGCTACCGCGCCTCTCGAAGCGCCTCATGAACGTTTCTTGCCATACCCAGCCGGGTTCGGGGCTCGCCGCCCTGGCGCGGCCTTGCTTTTGCTGTTTACTCAGTCCCAACGCAACTACTACAATTGAGAGCGTAGGGAGGCGAGATGTACCGAGAACGATTCGACTGGACCAAGCCCTTCATCGTTATTACTGTCGGCGGTGAGTACATAGTCAATCCGTTGGCCGAGGAAATCCGTGACGTGCATGTCTCCTCGGGTGGGACCGATTCCGGTTATCCTACGAACACGCTTGTGGGGGATTACTCGATCGTTCCACCCTATGGTCATGCACTTTTCCATAAGGGCGGTGGATACGAAGATGTGGTCGTAAGTTGGGCAGCAGATTACGAGACTGCATCTGATGGGAAGCAAAGGTGTTACTTCGTTGCCGGAAAGGACCTTCGGGGTTGCCCTATCGTACGCTATATTCCGTATATGGGCGGCGGCGGTTGGATCGTCCCCCGCCCGGAGGACTTTCGCGACAAGCGGTCCGTCGAGGAGTGCTGGATAGAGGCATTCGCCAGCCTCCCGGAATCACAGCGCACCGCGGCGCTCGTCGCGGAAGAAGGCATGCGAAAAGATGATCGATTCGCGTCACCTTACCACGTCGGCCGCATTTGGGGAAAGCCTTTCAAGATTGAACGCACCCGTATCGGCTTTACCGACGGAAGCGGTGCAATATGGGGTGTGGTGAGCCTTGGAACCGATGGAAAGCGAACCGCCGAGCTCCTTGCCGAACATTACCGCACCGCAGAGGTTGCAGCGGCGCTCGTGCTTAGACCTGAGATCTTAGAACTGTGTGCTGACGTTAGGCGTGTGTACCGTAGTTTCGGAGGGCAGGTTCCGCACCTTTACCGGAGCTCGGCGGACCTCTTCGCGGATCACGATTCCCTAACGCGCGAGGCGTTTCTGTGGGATGGAAAGCAATGGGCTTCTAGCGATGATCCAGCGGACTGGAAGGACGAGTTGGGTCGACCGTTGGACCACGACAAGTATCTCCGCAGGTCGTCGCTTGGCGTGGAGATTCTCGTGCGATCGAAACGCGATAATGCAAGCAATAAGCGATGGCAGCGCACATCTTTGAAGGACCAAGAGGAAAAGAAAGGCTGATGATAACGGAGCGTTTCGACAGAGCGTTACACTACGCGACCCTTGTTCATGGAGGGCAAAAGCGTAAAGGCACGCAAACGCCGTACATTAGCCATTTGTTCGCCGTGGCGAGTCTCGTGCTCGAAAATGGCGGTACGGAGGATGAAGCCATTGGAGCGCTGCTGCACGACGCCGCCGAAGATCAGGGCGGGAACGCGCGTCTTGACGACATACGGATTCGTTTCGGTGACCACGTCGCGGACATCGTGGCCGAGTGTTCGGACTCGCTCGAGACTGACGCCTCCCAAAAGGCGCCTTGGCATGAACGTAAGAGCCGTTATCATCGGAGGTTACGCGAGAACCCTGACTCTTCATCCTACCTGGTGAGTGCGGCCGATAAGCTGCACAACGCGCGATCGATGGCGCAAGACGAGCGAAACGAAGGCGAAACGCTGTGGAAGCGCTTCAACGCCGAAAAGCGCTGCGCCCTGTGGAACCTCAACGCCTTAGTGAAAATCTACGGCGAACTGCACGACCCGCGCGTTGATCGAATCGTCAATGAACTACGCCGCGCAGTTGCCGAACTCGACGGCGGGGAAAAATCCCTTTGCGACGGAGCTGAGCATCAACGCAAAAAGCTCGCTTTCGCGCCAGAGCCCGACGCGGCCTGATCCTGTTCGTGCTTACTCGGCAGATGATGAATGGCTGAATCGCCGTCGCTCAGAACACAGAAATTAATCGCACCGTGAAGTGGGTCCTGGGCGTTCCTAGCAGGGCATCCTTTTGAACGGCTTTAGCCTAGCAGCCTAGCAGCAGGGGCTCGTTTTGGGAGGCCTTGAGCTCTTATCTCAATGTTATCGCGCCTTCCTCGGGCGGTTGATTGTTTTGCCAACCCACGGCTAACTTTTAGGGCGTCGTGCTCAAGCTCGTATAGCGCGGCTTTTGATAGGGTTCGATGAAGGTCACGCCGGCGGTATAGCATCCGACGAGTATTCTTACGAATGGCCTGGGATCGACAGTATCGACGTTGGCGAGCCTCTGCACAGTTGCCAAGGCCAGATAGGTTTGCTTCAGAGACTCCGTCGTGAACACAAGCCAAACGGGGAAGACTCCGTCATCTGAATATCCCGCGATCTTTGCACCCTTCTTTCGACACATGCCATCAAAGACTTCTAGAGCACCGTCCGTATCGAGCGGCTCGATTAGCGGCTCCCACATCACCTGGGTCTTGCCTTCGGAGCTAACGTGGACGACGTGAACCCCGAGTTGGTACAGCGTTGGATAGCTCTCAGGATCGTCAGCTGGCAATAGGTCGTTCGAAACGCCCGCGAGGCGTGAGTTGCTTATGATGAAAGCGGCTAACTCCTTTGCGCCTGAGGTGGCTTCTGATTGTCCAATCGTCATGCCGGCCGGGTGGTAGGCACGATAGATGAACCTGCCCTTGTACCGATACTCATCTTCGAGGATAAGGAGTTTCCTCGCACCTCCCGCGATGCGAGCAAAGTACTCGCACTGCTGTTTTTCGAGCTCGAAGACAATGCTCGTTAACTCAAGCCGAACGACGCGCCCTCGGCGCATTGTGGCTTCAAAGTCGGCTGTTGGCCTCCCACCGCCTGGTGGAAGCGTTCGCAGTTCTGATATCTCTAAATCAGCGTCGCAGCCTACGAGTGCGATCGCGGCCCACTGTAACTCCTCAAAACGCCGCTCCTGCTCGTTGTCGCGCTCCTCGTCGGTCGGATAATCACCTAGGGGGCAGCCGTCGACAACGATCGAGCAAAGGCGCTCGAGGCGATCGTCCGGGCCGTTGGGCATACGCGCGAAGTGATCGCGGAGGGTGTTAATCCCCTTGGTCATTTCCGGGAGATTAGCTCGAGCCAAGCATGCGGAGTTCTTCGAGGACGCTTGTCTCCCGATCGTTCCCGCAGATCGTTTGCCAGAAGGTCGTCGATACGGCTCCGTCACCCAGGGAGAAAAAGTGCCCGCTGATCCCGCGAGTACCATCCGCTTTCTTGGGCCGATGAATCACAGCGATCGCGGTGGCGCTGCTATGATTGCGCGCAAAGTCATCGACGATCTCTTCGAGCCGTTGGCGGCAGTTGAAGACGTCGGGGCCGAGCGGTTCGGCTTCCACAACGATTACGCCGTTGACGCAACCTCGGAGTTGGGCCGCCTTGGTCTTTAGCTTTCGCCTAAGCCGCACAAATGGATCGGGGTCATCTGATTCCTCCCGCAAATAGACGAGGTTGCCGCCCCGTTGAATCTTGTACTCCGTATCGCCGAGAACTCCCGAGCGCGCCATCGCTGCGACGCCAGTGCGGCAAACACGCGTCCAAAAGTCGCCTCCATAGGGCAACTCTCCAGGTGCCGCCGGTCTCAGTCGGAGCGTACCGAACGCGTAACGGCGACCTACCGTTTCTGTCCCGCGGCCACTTGAGAATGCGGCGACGAGCTCGGTAACAGCGGCATGAACGGCTGGGCGAATACTTCCGGTCACCTCGAGCACTTCGATCTCGAGTGCCACAGGCTCTGCGATGCGGGCTTTGGCATGTGCTCGCTCTAACGCCTGGGCGACGGCGCTGTGGAAGGATGCTACAGGGCCGCGCATCGGATCGGCTGGAAACGTCGTTACCTCGACGGGATACTCTGTCGATCCGATTGTAGCGGCAAAGTCGGCCTCACCGCTCGGCGTTGCCGCCGCAAGCCGCACCGCAGCACCCGCGTTTCGGAACTTCCACGCGATGTCGAGCTCGGCGATCGTCGGCTCGTACTTGTCCGCATCGCGTAGGCTCACGATCAAATCACCGAGCTTCGGGTCGCCGTCAAAGGCGCAGAGGTAACAAGCTAGTTGAAGCACTTCGAGGACGGACTCGCGTGTCCGACTACGGAGATCCAAATCGAGCGGGTGCGTATCTGCTACGGAGCGGGCCTTATTCACGCGCGCTCGCTCCTGTCCATCGATCCACTGATCGCCCATAATGCAGCGTACGACTTCATGAGCGCGCAGGATCGTGTCGGCGCTCAGTCCGAGTTCGGGCGATAACGTTGGGGCGAAGTGTAACCATTGCTCAAACATGGCTTCTCGCTGACAAAGGTATAGATAGAAACGGCGCAATGATTTGCGATCCCCATAGTAGCTCAGTGCGCCGCCTTTGCTCCATAATAGCAGGTGCCGAGTTGCTTCAAATAGCCTGCGGATTTTTGCCGGCCGGTCTCGCTCGACCGCTTGGCGGCTGGCGAGCCAGTTGATCTCGATCGCGTCATCCCTCCTGGCCGCCTTCCGTACGATGGCCCCGCAATTGTGCCCCGCTGCACATTAGCGCCGCTTCTTAAAGTGCCGTTTGAGTTCGGCCAGCTTGGCGCCCTCGATCAACACGTCGACGATCGCGCTCTCGGTCGCCCCGACGTAGTCCTCGAAGCGAAGCTCCGATTTGAGCGATTCCAGCTTTCGCTTCGCCGCCGGGCTTATGTGAAAGCTGGTCTTCCGCGTGGTCTCTTCTTCGGCCATCCCAGGAAATGCCACGGCGGAGCGGCTTTCCCGCTTACAGGTCTTCTGGCTTTTCCGGCTTTCGGTCTTGTGGTATAATGTACACGACTGGTCGGAACTGTACAAGGTCGAAGGAGAACCATGAGGGCGCGCCGCGCCACCGCCACTGTAGAAAGTCGCCGCACCGTCGCTTACGTTCGGGTTAGCACGCAGGACCAAGCGGTGGAGGGCGTTAGCCTTGCCGCTCAGGAGGCGAGGATCGGCTCGTACTGCGCGGCGATGGGTTGGCCCGTATCAGAAGTCATTCGCGACGCTGGCGAAAGCGGCAAGAGCCTTCAACGGCGAGGAATGTTGAATGTCCTTGCCGGCCTTCGCGCCGGAACGATTGGCCGCGTCGTTGCACTGAAGCTCGACCGCTTGACGCGCAGCACGCGCGACCTTGCCGAGTTGCTCGAAGTTTTTGCCAAGGCCGATGCCTCACTTGTCAGCGTCGAGGAAAGCCTTGACACGTCCAGCGCTTCGGGCCGCCTTATCTTGAACATTATGGGCAGCGTCTCGCAGTGGGAGCGCGAAGCGATCGCTGAGCGTACCGCGATGGCGCTCGCCCACAAGCGGCAGCGTCGCACTGCCTACGGCGCGACGCCGTTTGGGTACGTTCGCATCGGCGACGCGCTGGTTCCCGAGCAACGCGAGCAGGCTGCACTCGAAGAGGCCGTCCGTTTGGATCGCGACGGTGCCAGCTTCCGTCAAATCGCAAAACGCCTCGGCGAGATTGGCGTTATGCCCCACCGTGGCAAGGCGTGGCACGCATCGAGTGTTCGCGCGATGCTTCGTAGCCGGATCGTAACGGAGACGCGGGCCTGCGCATAATGAACGACGAGCGAGACGTGTGGAGGACTGATGAAGAGATATAGGCTCGGGGCCTGGATTGGGCAAGAAACCTACGTCGATAAGAAGACCAGCGAGCGCAAAACGTGTGGCACCTGGTCGGTCAAGTATCAGGCCTTCAATCGCAAACGGGGCGACTACCGCGCGAAGTGGGAGCGTGGCTTTGAGACCCAGGGCGACGCTATGGCGTGGTGGGTCGTTCAGAAACAGAACCAGCACCGCCCGGTCGCCAAGGCCGAGGTCGTCAAGGAAGCCCCGATGACGCTCGACCATTTCTTGGATCGGTGGCTCAAATCAAGCGCAAACACGATGAGCGCGAGCACGCTCTCTACCTGTGAGAAACACGTTCGTTTATGGATTCGCCCGTCGCTCGGGCACGTATTACTCCCAGACCTCGAACGCTCACCGGAGCTGATTGAACACGCGCAAGCGACCTGGCTGACGCAACCCCGTAAAGACAAACGCAAGGGCGTGGTCACACCGGGCTTCGTGAAGAGCATCCGAGCCACACTTACTACTGCGCTCAACCGGGCGAAGAAGCTGCGATTGGTTGCCGCAAATCCCTGCGATTTTGTCGATCCGCCGCGGGTCGTGCGCGAAGAAATGCGATCGCTTGATCCCGTACAGGTTCAGCAATATCTCTCAGCGTTCGATTGCACGAATCTCGGAGCAGCTGTCGCGACGGCGATTGGCAGTGGATGCCGTAGGGGCGAACTGCTTGCACTCCGCTGGTCCGACATCGATCTCGACGCCGGCACGTTACGAGTCGCACGGTCGCTAGAAAAGGTTGCGATTCGCACCGCCAAGCGCGTCCGCTACGAACTACGCTTCAAGGAACCAAAGACGAAGCGCTCGCGCCGCACGATCACCATGCCGCCGTTTGCAGTTGAGCGCTTGCGCAGACACAAACTTGAACAGGCGCAGCGCTTCCTAGCGGCAGGCACCGGACGCCCCGGTTCTGATGCACTTCTTTTCGAGCGCGACGGCAAACCGTGGCACCCCGACTCGTTCGGCTGGGCATTCGCCGATCTCGTTCGCCGCAAAAAGCTCCCGAAGGTTCGCCTCCATGACCTGCGCCATTCGTTTGCGTCGCTGCTTCTCGCTGGGGGCGCCGATCTCAAGACCGTGTCGACCGCACTCGGGCATTCGACGATCGGAGTAACCGCCGACGTGTATGCGCACGTTTCCCCGGCTATGTTGAAGGATGCCGCGGATATACTCGACCGGATCGTCGAATCGGGCCGCCGCACCAGCGAAGGCAGCTAGACGGCGCTGATTCGTACGGGTTCGTACGGGTCGAACCACGATTCGTATTGGGCCTGGTAGGATTCGAACCTACGCGCAACCAGTTATGAGCCGGCCGCTCTACCGCTGAGCTACAGGCCCCGGCGGGCGAGCATCTTCGAGGCATCGCGCGCGGCGGCCCTCACTGGCCTTGCGTTCTCCGAAAATGGAGTGTATAATCTCCATAAAAGGACCTCGCAGCATTGACCGTTCTTACCTATCCGGAAACCCGCTACGCCGCGCCCGAGCTGATCGACATTACGTCGCCGGCGGAACGCAAACGGCTTGGGCCGTCCGCGCTGAAGGCTTTCTTCAACATCGTAAGCTGCTGGCAGATCCGCGATGAGGATGCGATGCGGCTGCTGGGCGGCATGGCGAGCAGCAGCTACTACGCAATGAAGAAGTCGCCGCGCCGCAGCCTCGACTCCGATACGATGCTGCGCATCTCTTATATGATCGGCATCTTCAAGGCGCTCAACATTCTCCACGGCAAAGCGTTGGCCGACCGATGGGTCACACTTGCAAATCGCAATCCGATCTTTCGCGGCATCACACCGCTCGAGTATATGATTCGCGGCGGCATCCCCGCTATTCAGGTCGTACGCCGGCTTCTCGACGCCCGGCGTGGCGGCATCTAAACGCTTTCCGCCCAGCTCGCTCGTCCGGCGTAACGATACGCATCGGTTTATCGCGTCGAAATACGGCGAGAGCGTCCTGGCGCTCATCGCCGACTCCAACAAACATCTCGACGACATCTTCAAGCTGGACATTGCGACCAACGAACGGACGCTTGCCGAAGCCGGATTCTCCAGCGGCATCGATACGCACGAGCTGGTCTTCGGCGTGCCGTACTACCGAGTTGTCAACGCGGCGTTTACGCACCCGCATCCGTTGGGCAGCCGCTTCAACGGCCCCGACCGCGGCGCGTGGTATTGTGGATTCGAGATCGAGACGGCGATGGCCGAAGTCGCCTTTCACAAGACGATCGATTTGCTCGAGATCGGCGTCCTCGAGGATGACGTTACCTACGACGACTACACCGCCGACTTCAGCGCCGAGTTCCACGACATGCGCGGCCCGAAACGCTTTGCAAAATACTTGGATCCCAATAGCTACGTCGCGTCGCAACAGCTCGCGGAGGAGCTCCTAGCGGCCGGATCGCTCGGGGTCGTCTATCCGAGCGTGCGCAATCCGGGCGGCACGTGCATTGCCTGCTTCCGTCCAGCGCTCGTCATGAACGCAACGAAAGGTTCGACCTACCGTTTCACCTGGAGGGGCGATACTACCCCGGTCATTGCGCCGGCGTAACGCGCGGCCTGGCCAAGCTGCTCCTCGATCGCCATCAAGCGGTTGTACTTTGCGGTGCGGTCGCTGCGCGAGAGCGAACCGGTCTTGATTTGGCCGGCATCCGTAGCGACGGCTAAATCCGCAATCGTCGTGTCCTCGGTTTCGCCGGAGCGGTGCGAGATCACCGTTCCATAGCCGGCCTTTTGCGCCATCGCGATGCAATCGAGCGTTTCCGTCAACGTGCCGATCTGGTTGACCTTGATCAGAATTGCGTTGGCCGCGCCCTGCGTGATGCCACGCTCGAGGAACTGCATGTTCGTTACGAAGAGATCGTCGCCAACCAGCTGGATTCGCTTACCGAGCGCCTCGGTGAGCTTCACCCAGCCGGACCAGTCGTTTTCGGCGAGTCCGTCTTCGATCGAGACGATGGGATAGCGGTCGCAAAGCTCGGTGTAGAGCGCAATCATGTCGACGACCGTTGCGGAGCGGTCGCGCGAGAGCGGGTAGTATTTGCCGTCTTGGTAGAACTCGCTCGACGCGGGATCGAGCGCGATCGCGACATCGGCGCCGGGTTTGTAGCCGGCACGTTCGATGGCCTCCACGACCAGGCCGAGCGCCTGTTGCGGAGTCTCGAGGGGCGGAGCATAGCCGCCTTCGTCGCCGACGAGCGTTTGCATACCGCGTTCGTGCAAAATTTGCCCGATCGCGTGAAAGACTTCCGATCCGCAGCGTACCGCTTCAGTTTCGCTCCCTGCACCGAACGGAACGATCATGCACTCTTGAAACTGGAGCGCACCCTCGGCGTGCTTCCCGCCGTTGATCACGTTCATCATTGGAACCGGAAGCGTGGCTGCGCTGGGTCCGCCGAGATAACGGTAGAGCGGCAGCGAGAGGCTGACCGCGGCCGCGCGCGCGACCGCCAGCGAGACGCCGAGAATGGCGTTCGCACCGAGATTCGATTTGTTCGGCGTGCCGTCGAGCTCGATGAGTTTCGAGTCGATCTCGCGTTGAGCGGTGGCGTCGAGGCCTTCGATCGCCGGACCGAGCATCTCGTTGACGGCGGCGACGGCCTTGCGGACACCATTGCCATTGTAGCGTTTGGTGTCGCCGTCGCGCAGCTCGACGGCTTCGTTCGCGCCGGTCGAGGCGCCCGAGGGAACCATCGCCTCCTCCACGGCGCCGAAGCTGGTCGCCACGGTCACGGCGACGGTCGGGTTACCGCGCGAGTCGAGGACCTCGCGTGCATGAACGCCTTCGATCAGCGGATTGCCGCCGCCGCGCAGCGATTCGAGCGACACGCTACTCCTTGATCCAGCGCTCGAGGTCGTGTCGTCGCGACATGAAGTCGCTGTCGTTAAAGAACAGCTTGAGCTCGCGGCCGGCGCTGGCGGAGCCATCGCTTCCGTGGATCAAATTGCGACCGATCGCCTGGGCGAGGTCGCCGCGAAGCGAGCCCGGCGCGGCGTTGAGCGGATCGGTTGCGCCGATGAGCTGCCGGCAGCCGTCGATCGCTCTTTCGCCTTCGACGGCCAGCACCACGATCGGTCCGCTGGTAATGAAGCTGACGAGGTCGTCGAAGAATCCTTTGCCCTTATGCTCGGCATAGTGCTCGCGCGCGCGGTCGCCGTCGAGCTGCATCATCTTCATCGCCGAGATGATGTAGCCGCGCCGCTCGATGCGCGTCGTGATTTCGCCGATCAGACCGCGTGAAACGGCATCAGGTTTGCAGATGATGAGGGTACGTTCAATGGCCATGAGCCGTCCCTTTAGGTGAGGCGGCAGGTCATCCTTCGACCTACAAAGATTCCTTTAAGCCTGCGCGAAGCGCAGTCCTGAGCGAGGCGCCCTTCGACGTTCGCTCAAGATAAACTATAGCGCCGAGTCGAAGGGTCAGGATGACGCAGACCGAGATGGGATTGAAGGCGGGGCCGTACGAGGCGGTCGCAGAGGCGCTCGCCGGGACGCCGTTTGCTTCGATTACGTACGCGGAAGAGACCGAAAGTACGAATGCCGATGCTGCGGCGCTGCTGGGCGACGAACGTTACGGCGGCCTCGTCCTCGTTGCCGAGTACCAAAGTCGCGGCGCCGGACGCAAGGGCCACACGTGGCTCGCGCCGGCAAGTTCGGCGCTCCTTTTCACGGCAATCCTGCCTCGCGCGGTCGAAACCGAAGCGCTGTGGGTCGTCCCGTACTGGGTCGCGCTCGCCGTGCGCAACGCATTGCTCGGCTGCGCAATCAAAACGACGCTGCAGTGGCCGAACGATCTTTTGCTGCGCGATCGCAAACTTGCGGGCGTGCTCTGCCAGTCGTCGGTCAGTGGACGAGCGGCGCGCGTTGCGTGCGGGGTCGGAATCAACGTGCGTCGTCCGGGTGCCGATCCCGGCATCGCTCCGCCCCCCGCATTCTGCGACGATGTAGCAGTCATCGACCGCGCCGCGCTGTTGCGCGCGATCCTCACCGAGTACGATCGCTCGCTCGTCACGCTCGAGCGACCCTGGCGCGTCGCGGCCGCATGGGATGAGGCCGCCGAGTTGCCGGGAAAGCGATATCGGATCCGGCTCGACGGCGCGCCGGAGTCGTTCGACGCAATCGCCGAAGGTCTGGAGCCGGGCGGAGGTTTGCGCGTCGTCCGTGAGGACGGCCGCCGCGAGATCGTCTCGCTAGCCGACGCAACGGTCGTTCGCGAGAGCCTGCCCTGAGCGTAATCGAAGAGCCTGCCCTGAGCTGAGTCGAAGGGGCTACGGCTGCTCGTTGCGGGCGCGCGTGAGGCGCCGATCGCAAATTTCGCAGAAATGCGGCATCTTGTTGTCGGTTTCGAAGATCGAGTTCGAGTAATACATCGCGCAGCGAGCATTGAAGCAGTGCTTGAGTCCGAAAGCATGCCCGAGCTCGTGAATCGATTCCTTCAGCGTTCGCTGGAAGAGGAGATTTGCGTCGGCAGGCTCGCCGTAGAACTCCGAGCGAAGCCGTGCAAGCGAAACGACGGCCGTTCCCTGCGTTTCGTCGGCGTCTCCAAAGACGAAGCGATGCGAAGTCTTGTAGAGATCGAAGTCGGTAATCGCCAGCAGAGCGCCGCCCGCATCTGGATGCGCCCGCTGCAGCTTGGCGTTGAGCGTCGCGACGAAGAGCTGGCCGCGCGTTGCGTTGAGCGTGCTGCGCGGCACGACGAGCGAGCGTTCGACGCGCGCGCCGGCTAAGAATCGCTCCTCGAGGCAGGTCGCGAGACGGTCCAAGAATGCTGCATCGACGGTATTGATCGGCACGATGCTAATCTTAGAATCCATCTCGGTGGGGGAATCGTTCGCTCCCAGCCAAGGCAAAACTTGCCGGTCGGCTCGATAACATTTCTTAAAGTGAGGCGGCTGACGCGCGTCGAACTCGTCGTGCGTGATCGTCGGAGTCGGCATCGACATGGCAGACGTCGCGCGCTATCGCTTCGACGAGCGCAAGTTGGCGTGGTTCGCTCGTAAGATCTACACCGAGACCGAGATCGCCTACGCGATGCGCAAGCGCAACTGGCCCGAGCGGCTCGCCGGTTTCTTTGCCGCGAAGGAGGCAACGCGTAAGGCCTTCGGACACGCAATACCGTGGCGCTGGGTCGGCGTTACGCACGAACGCAGCGGAAAGCCGATAATCGAACTGCGCGACCGCGCCGCGCAGCTGATGCACCGCCGCGGGGTGCGGACGATCCACCTCAGCATCACTCACACCGCGACGGTTGCCGCGGCGATGGTCGTTCTGGAAGCGTGATTTACGTTCTAACGCCGCAAGCGATGCGAACGGCCGACGCCGAAGGCATCGCGCGCGTCGGCGAGGACGAACTGATGCGCAATGCGGGGAGGCGCATCGCCGAACGGCTGCGGGTGCTCTCGACGCCGCAGCGGCCGATCGTAGCCTTTGCCGGGCCCGGCAACAACGGCGGCGATGCGTTCGCGGCCCTCGCCGAGCTCGCGCCCGCGTACGAGTGCATCATCGCAGCCGATCCGGCCGGGCGCCGCTCGGAAGCTAGGGCCGCGGCCGAAGCGCGCGCGGCGGCCGGCGGCGTACGCGTGCTGCCGCTCCCCCCGACGAGCGAGCGGCGCACGCGATGCTCGCCAACGCAGTCGGGGTCGACGGACTCTTCGGAACCGGCGCGCGCCTGCCGCTTCCCGAATCGTACCGTCATCTCGCGCGCGCCTTAGACGCTCGCGACCGGCCGGTGCTGGCGATCGACATCCCAAGCGGAATCGACGCGTTGACCGGCGCGGCGAGCGGCGACGCGGTGCGCGCGAGCGTGACCGTCACGCTGGCTGCCGCCAAACCGGGTCTCTTGCTCGAGCCGGCGCGCGAGTACGTCGGCGAGTTGTGGTGCGGTAGAATCGGCATAGACGAGTCGATTCTGGCCGCGCAGCCCCGCGAGTTTGCGACCCTCGACGACGAGGAGTTTCTGCGGCTGCTTCCGCTGCGGGCGGCCGATACGGAGAAATACACCGCGGGAGCGCCCCTCATCATCGCCGGGTCGGCGCAGTTTCCCGGCGCCGCCGTTCTTTGCGCTCTCGGCGCAGCCCGCTCGGGCGCCGGATACGTGACCGTTGCGACACCGCGCGCGGCGGCGCGCACGCTGCGTGCCCATCTGGTCGAGCAGGTCGTCGTCGAGCTGGCCGACGATGCGCCGCCGGAAGCGGTCGCGCAGGAGCTGGTCGAGATCTCGAAACGAAACGGGGCGGTCGCGATCGGGCCAGGGTTAGGGCTAGACGAACGAACCGGCGAAATCTTCGCGCGGTTTCTCGAGGCCAATCAGCTTCCGACCGTCATTGACGCAAGCGGGCTCTTTCACCTCAGCAAGCGGCTCGAGCTGCTGCGCGGCAAGCCGTGCGTGGTGACTCCGCATGCAGGCGAGTTCGCGCGTCTCTCAGGACGCGGAACGGTTGCGCCCGGCACGCGCGTCGAGCGCATTCGCGAGTTCGTGGATCGAACCGGGATTACGACGCTGCTCAAAGGCTCGGATACGTTGATATGCGACGGGTCGGTCGTCCATATAAACCCGACCGGGACCAACGCGCTGGCAACGGCAGGCACCGGTGACGTCCTCACCGGCATCATTGCGACCCTGCTGTCGCAGGGTCTGGCGCCGGTCGACGCGGCGAGAGCCGGCGCCTTCTGGCACGGCCTGGCCGGGCGCCGCGCTGCCGCGAAGCGCCGCACCGGCGTCATTGCGGGTGACGTCGCGCAAGCGTTAGGCGAAGCGTTGCCTTCGGCTCAGCGTCCCGGTGTTGCGCTAGTCGGCATCGGCAACGGAACCGTCATGCGCGCGGAAAGGGCCTGATCGGCGACAGCTTCGAGCGCAGCGAGGTGCGCGCTCGTTAAGTCGTCGAACCCGGATCGTTGCCGTGCCGCTCGGGCTTCGTCGCGAATGGCCACAAGCTCGGCTCGCGCGAGCGACTGCGCGTCGTACGGCATTCCCGGCTTCGGCGCGAGCAGCATCTGCGCGAGCATACGTACGTACCATTGCTGCAGGCTGCGATGCACCTCGCCCATCCCGCTCACGTTTTTACCGCGAAGGTCTCCGAAGACCGCGCTCTGGGTCCACGCGAACGCGTCGCTGAGGCTCATCGTGCGGCCGGTGCCGTACTTGAGCGATAGATCGTCGAGACGCTGGAGCAAGATCGGACTGAAGATCGAGTTAAGCGTCTGCTGTTGGATGATTTCGGCGATCTGGGCAACCGGTTCGTCGTGGCGCATCGGCGGATTGTAAGCCCAAGCCGGCGTCGGCAGGTCGGTAACCCACTCGGCGTAGACCAACTGACGCAGCAGCGACGGAGACAAGTTCCAAGCTGATGGAGCAAAGAGATGCCGATCGAGAAAAGCAAAGGCGCGCTTCGATTCGCTGCGCGGAACCGGAGCCAGTGGAAGGACCGAGCCGGGATCACCGATGTGTGCGCGCGAGAGCTCTTCGCCGCCGATATAGTGCCAAGCAAAGTTCGTACAACTGAGACTCCGAAAGAGCGCAAGCTCGAATGCCTGGCGCAGCGAATCGTGACTGGCTCCGCTTTGCGCGAAGCGTTGCGGCATAGCGTGAATTATCGACTGCGAGATGCGCAGCTGCGACTCGCACCAGTTGAGATTATCGCTGGTGAGGTCGAACTGGTTGATGCGCGGGTCGATCGCGTGTCCGGAAGACCAGTGGACGTCTTCGTCCATCGCGAACCGATACCACGGATTCGACCAGGCCGAGGCCCATCGCAACAGCGTCGGCCGTTCCTGCTCCGGCGTCGTAGCGCCGGGAATCGTCGCGTAGCCATACTTGATCGCATAGTAATCGTACGGTCCGAGCACGGTCTGGAAGTAATCGCCGGTCGACATGCCCTTCGGCCAAACGTTGGTGGGCGTGTACTCCATGACCGAATTTGCTAGCCCATGGCGTTCGGTAAAGCTCTTCGAGCGAACTTGCGCCGATGAGTAAGCTTCCGAGGCGATGAAATTGTGCTGCAAGCCCCAGTTATGGCCCGACTCGTGCAGCACGATACTTTTGAGAAAATCTTCTGCGAAATGCGGCGGAATTTTACCGGGCGTTATTTGGTCCGTCGCCCAAAGCGCCGATAAACCAAACATCGCCGACGCCTTGGCGCCGGCCGCGTAGGCCGCTTCGCGCGCCGCGAAACCTCGCGTATCGTCCGACGCACGAACCGGATTGACGATATACACGCCTTCCGTGTAGCCAAAGCGCATTAGGTCCGCATCCACGACGATTGAGGTGTGGATCAGCTCGCCGGTGCGCGGATCCCAGACGAGTCCGGCTTGCGCGTAACCCCCGCCGTAGGCAAGGGTGAGCCAGTGCACGGTATTGTAACGAATGTCATCGGGATCCCAGTTCGGATCGTCGGGCTGGTCTTTTACCACGACGGCGTTGGGGTAGCCGATTGGAGCGAAAGCTTGGTTCCAAGTCAGCAGCGCTTCGCGGATCGGTTCCCGGTATTGCACCGGCACCGTGTTGCTGATGTAGTAGACCATCGGATGGCGCGCGATATTCCAGCGCGTGATGTAGCGTACCTGACGCTCGTGAACGTTGTCGGCATCGTACTCGAGCTGAATATTCGGATAGTACCCGACGCGATCGTCGGCAAGGCGCGGCGTGTAGCTCCCCAACGCCGGCGCCTTCGCAATATTGTATTTAACGTCCACTTGAATCGCGCGCGCGTCGATTACGTTGTCGAAGACGTCGGGCGGCTGCGCCGAAGTGAATGTTTGATCGGCCTCGACGATAACGTTTTCCCGAAAAGCCTTGGTCGTGCCGAAGTACGAGCGCGCGTCGTCGAGGCGATAGGCGGAGCCAGGTTTCGCATCGGTATTGAGCCCCGCACGGAAGGCATCGGTGAGATCCAGAACGTCGCCGAGCATATAGGAAGCGTCGAAGATGAGACGTCCGCTTGCGGCATCTTGCGCGACCACCGGCGCGGTCGCGATCACCGATGGCGCGAACGATGCGGCCACCGCACGCGCGGCCGGGGTATCGGGGGTCGCTATGAACGACGTGTTCGGCCACGTCACGACGACCTTATCGTCGGCGCGGGCGAAGCGAACGATGCGCGCACTCGGAAACTGGACGTACGGTAGGCCGGGGGTTACGACCAGGCCGCCGTCGCCGTTCTCGGGGACCGCCGTTTGAATGAAGTCGGTATCGAGCTGATCTTTAGTCAGCTCGATGTAAACCTTGCCGGTCTTGCGCCAGATCGTGAAGAGACCGCGCTGCGACGTCAGGCCCTTCGTAAACGAGGCGTAATCGGCCGGCGGCGCAGCAGAGGCCGACTGAGCGGCTGCTTGGTTTGCTTGAAAGGTGACCGCGCCGAGCACAAAGCCCAGGCATAAGAAGAGGCGTCTCACGCCGATTTCTTCGCGTGCGGGGGAGCGCACCCTTGAAGCACCATCATAGCTTGCTCTGAGCAAGAAGGCGGCGTGTCGGCCGAGGAGTATGGCCACCGGTCGAGAAGCCGCCAGCGAGCCCTATTGCCATGGGCTCCGCGAGGCATTTGTGCGATATCGTACGATTTCGACATGGCCGCTTTATACAGCGCTCCTCTTCGCATTGGCGAGTTGCAGCGGCGCAACGAGCGGCATCAATCCAGCCACCACTCTCCAAGCTCAGGGAACTCACAAAGGTAACCGTCCGGCTTGCGCCCCGAGCGGGTGTACGACGGACTGGGATTCGTTCGGGTTCGATTTGCAGCGCACCGGCTACAATCCGTACGAGTCATCGGTCGGCGTGAGCAACGTCGGCTCACTCCAGAAGGTCTGGGCGTTCAACGTCGACTCGACGATGGTTCACGAGCCGGTCTATGCGTACGGCGTCAAGGTGAAAAGAGTGCCGACCAACGTCTTATACGCGGGTTCGGCCTGGGGATCGATAATCTACGCGATCAATGCCGATACCGGCGCGGTCGTCTGGCAGCATACCGTTCCGCATGCTCTCTACAGTTGCGGCGGAACCACGCCCTCGCAATTCTCGATCGGCGAAACGCCGGCGATCGATCGCGGAAAGAACCTCGTCTACGTCGCGGACGGGCACAACCAAATACACGCCTATGACTTAGCGACGGGACGACAACACGCGGGCTGGCCGCTGACGGTCGCGAACTACCGGAACGGCGATCATAACTTCATGCACGGCGGCCTAACCTATAATCCGGCCAATGGTTTGCTCTACGCCGTCACCGGCTCGACGTGCGACATCTCGCCCTGGCACGGGCGTATCGTCGCCATAGACACGACCGGTCCGACTATCGCCGGTACGTTTTTTACAATGAGCGGCGGTCCGACGCAGGGGGCGAGCGGCGCGGGAATCTGGGGGCCGGGCGGCGGCTCTATAGACCCGTCGACAAACAACGTATTCGTTGCAACGGGGAACGCCGATACCAAACATGGCGCTTCGCAGCACGCCTCGTACGCGGAGCAGGTTATCGAGCTCTCTCCGACGCTGAGCACGATTCTCGCGAACAACTACCCGGCGAACATTCCGTCTGTCCCGGGTGACGACGACTTTGACTTCGGCGCGACACCGCTGCTCTTCCAACCCTCTGGCTGTCCGCCGCTGCTCGCCGCAGTAAATAAATCGGGAATGTTCGAGCTCTACGATGAGAGCACGATCAGTTCCGGTCCGGTTCAATATATCGCGATGTCCATCCCAACCGACGAGGCAAGCTTCATCGGTGTACCGGCCTACGACCCGGAGACCGGCTACGTGTACGTCGGGTTGCCCTCGACTCAGGGAGTCTATCAGGCGGGCATGGGCGCGTTCAGCATAGCCTCGAACTGCACGTTGAATACCACCCCGGTCTGGAGTGCCGCTTTCGGGCCCGACGGAAGCAAGACCGGTAACCAAGCCCCTCGTTCGCCGATCTCGATCGCGAACGGCGTCGTGTACGTCAGCAACTATACCGACGACACCGAGTTCGCGTTCAACGCAGCGACCGGCACTCGACTGTGGACTCTGAGTTTGCCGAGCTGGGGAAACGTCGGGACCGTAATTGCGAACGGCATGGTCTACGTGGGCGCGGGCGACGGGACGATTACCGCCTTCGCACCGGCTCCGTCCGCATCGAAAAAACGAAAGAACGCCGTTCGGAGCACGCCGATACCAATTCACGGCTGGACGCCTTTTACGCCCTGGGGAAGACCCCCAACGAACGTGCCCGCTGCTAGAGAGCTCGAGCGGCTGCGATGAGCAAAGAATATGAGGTAATTATGCGATATCATATGACTTCGGCAAAGTTGCTTTGGCCGGCGCTCATTGTTGCGTTGACGAGTTGCAGCGGCCCAACGAGCAATGTTGGGCCAACGGCTCTTCAAGCCCAAAGACTGCCCCCTACAGGTTTAGCCCATTCGGGTGCGAGGTCTGCGGCTTCGGGAACGACCGATTGGGATACGTTCGGCTTCGATCTGGAACGTTCGGGTTACAATCCAAACGAATCGGTTGTCGGCGTTAATAATGTTGGTACGCTTCAGAAAGTCTGGAGCTTCAACGTCGGCTCCGCGATGGTTCACGAACCGGTCTACGCGTACGGCGTTAAGGTCAAAGGAGTTCCAACGAACATTTTATACGCTGGTTCCGCAGGGGGAGCGACGATGTACGCGATCAATGCGGACACCGGCAAAGTCGTCTGGCAACTCAAGGTTCCGCAGGTCACCTACTCTTGCGGAGGCGAAAGCTCGGAGTTCTCAATCGGTGAGACGCCCGCGATCGATCGCGGAAAGAACCTGCTCTATTTTGCGGATGGACATAACAAAGTGCGCGCGGTCAATTTAGCGACGGGAAGGATGGCCCCCGGCTGGCCGCTGATGATCGCTAACTACGGTCCACGCGATCATAACTTCATGCACGGCGGTTTTACATACAACTCGGCAAACGGCTTGCTGTATGCCGTGACGGGTTCGACGTGCGATCTCTCACCGTGGCACGGGCGCATCGTCGCCATCAATACCCAAGGAAGCGCGCCGAGCATTGCCGGTACGTTCTTTACGATGAGCGGCAATTCGATGCAGGGCCGAAGCGGCGCCGGCATCTGGGGACCGGGTGGTGGCTCCATCGACCCGGCAACGAACAATGTGTTCGTCGCAACGGGAAACGCCGATACCACGCATGGCGCTTCGCAGCACGCCTCGTACGCGGAGCAGGTCATCGAGCTCTCTCCGAACCTCAGCACGATTCTCGCGAACAACTATCCGTCGAACATTCCAACCGTCCACGGTGATGACGACTTTGACTTCGGCGCAACGCCGCTGCTCTTCCAGCCCACCGGTTGTCCCGCGCTCGTTGCCGCCATGAATAAATCGGGAATGCTCGAGCTCTATGATGAAAGCACTATCAGCAACGGTCCGGTTCAGTATATTCCGATGTCGGTCCCAACCGACAATGCGGACTTCGTCGGCGTGCCGGCCTACGATCCGGTAACCGGCTACGTCTACGTGGGACTGCCGACCACCCAGGGTATCTATCAGCCGGGCATGGCGGCGCTTAGCGTGGCGTCGAACTGCACGTTGAATACTACCCCCGTCTGGGCGGCAAAATTCGGACCCGACGGCACCGCGGATGGGGTTGATGATGCACGCTCGCCGATTTCGATCGCGAACGGCGTCGTGTACGTCAGCAACTATACCGGCAACACGGAATTCGCGTTTAACGCGGCCACCGGCGCGCAATTATGGACCGTCGGCCTGCCCAATTGGGGCAGAGAGGGTACAGTGATCGCCAACGGCATGGTTTTCGTCAGCGCGTTTAACGGAGTCATTACTGCTTTTGCACCTGCTCCGTCATCGAAGTCGCGACGGAAGGCGCCCTCTACGGCTGAGGGCATTCCCGCAACAAACGTGTTCATCGCTAGGCCGGTCGGGTGGCCGCGATGAGCGGGGCGACGAACCCCATCGCGTGGCGCGCCGCGTCACCATCTTCGAAACCCGCATACGAGTCGATGATGGCGCTCCCGACGATCACGCCGTCGGCGTAAGCGGCGACTTCGCGCACATCCGCCGGGCGGCTCAAGCCGAACCCGACGGCTAACGGCTTTGCCGTGAGCTCGCGCAGCATCGCGAGTTGGGCTTTGAGCGGCCCGAAATCGGGTGAGTTGCCGGCCCCGGTGACGCCGAGTCGCGAAACGACGTAGACGAAACCGGTTGCGGCGCCGGCGATGCGCTGCGCTCGATCCCGCGGCGTGGAAGGCGCGACGAGCAGCGGCATCTCCAACCCTTGCGCGTGCAACGCCGCTTGCAGCTGCGCCGATTCCTCGAGCGCGCAGTCGGGAACGATCGCACCCGCCGCCCCCGCGCCGGCGGCTTCGCGAGCAAAGCGCTCGAGACCGAATTGATAGACCGGATTGAAATACGTAAACAGCAGCAACGGCGCGCAGGTCGCGCTCGAACGACGCACCACCGCGAGGACGTCGGAGAGACGCGTTCCGTTCGCGAGCGCGCGCGCTCCCGCCGAGGCGATCGTCGGACCGTCGGCGAGCGGATCGCTATGCGGAACGCCAAGCTCGATGAGATCGGCGCCCGCGGCGCTGAGCGCAGTAATGATCGCTTCAGTCGTGCCGAGATCGGGATCGCCCGCCATCACGTAGGGAATGAATGCGACGCGACCTTCGTGCTTGGCGCGCTCGAATGCTGCCGTTAACTTTTTCACCACTGCGCAAGGTCTCTCGACTCCGCTCGGGACAGGTCTTTATCGCCACGACCGCTGAGATTCACGAGTATCAAGTCATCGCCGTCGCGCTCGGTGACGAGCTTGCGTGCGAACGCGATCGCATGTGCGCTCTCGAGCGCCGGTATGATGCCCTCGTTGCGAGCAAACGCCGAAAAGGCATCGATCGCCTCGGCATCGGTCACGCTGACGTAGGTCGCGCGCCCGCTCTCTTTTAAGAACGCGTGCTCGGGACCGACGCCGGGATAATCCAGCCCCGCCGCGGTTGAGTGCGTTTCGGAGATCTGGCCGTCATCGCTCTGCAGCAGGTACGAGCGCGAGCCGTGGAGCACGCCGACCGTTCCGGCGCCTAGCGACGCGGCCGTTCTTCCGCTCTCGACGCCTTCGCCGCCGGCTTCCACGCCCCAGAGTTTTACCCCCGGATCGTCGGCGAATCCAGCGAAGATGCCGATTGCATTACTTCCGCCGCCGACGCAGGCGACGACGTCACTAGGAAGCCGGCCATACCGCTCGAGGACTTGAGCGCGGGCCTCAATGCCGACGACCTTCTGCAGCTCGCGCACGAGATATGGATAGGGGTGCGCGCCGACGACGCTGCCGATCACGTAGAACGCATCCTCGACGCGTTCGGCCCAGACGCGAAAGGCCTCGTTCGTCGCATCTTTGAGCGTTTGCGTTCCGCTCGCCACGGAGTGGACCGTCGCGCCGAGCAGCCGCATGACGTGGACGTTGAGCGCTTGCCGCTCGACGTCCCGCGCGCCCATGTAAACGTCCACCGTCAGCCCAAACTTCGCGCCCACCGTTGCGGTCGCGACGCCGTGCTGACCGGCCCCGGTCTCGGCCAGCAACTGGCGCTTACCCATGCGTAACGCCAGCAGCGCCTGCCCGACGGTGTTGTTGATCTTGTGCGCGCCGGTATGATTGGTATCTTCACGCTTCATCAGCAGGGGAACTTCGGAGAGGTCGGCCGCGTAGCGCTCGCAGCGGTAGAGCGGCGAAGGCCGCCCGACGAAGTCGCGCAACACGGCGTTGTACTCATCCCAATAGGAGGGATCTGCGAAGGCCTCGTTCATCGCACGCTCGAGCCGGTCGAGCGCGGCGATCAAGACCTCGGGGACAAAGCGTCCGCCAAAGTCGCCGAAATAGCCGCGAGCGTCGGGTCTCTTCATCGCGCGCGGACGGCACGGACGAAGGCTCGCATCTTTGCGAGATCCTTGCGGCCGTCGGTCTCGATGCCGCTTCGAACGTCCACGCCGTAGGGATGCACGCGCTCCACGCAGGCGCCGACGTTCTCGGGCGTCAGGCCTCCCGCGACGACGATCGGCCGTTGCTTGGCGATCTCGACGACGAGGTCCCAGGCAAAACTCTCGCCGGTGCCACCCGCCAAGACGCCGCGCTTTGAATCGAAGAGCAGCAGCGCGTACGGAAAGTAGCCGGCCGCCTCAGGAATCTCCGTCGCGCTCTCGTCTATTCCAATAGCTTTGATCGTGCGCTCACCGTAGTTCGCGACGAACTGCGGGGACTCGTCGCCGGAAAACTGCAGCCTGGCTTGCGGAAAGAGCGAGCGCACCTTTTCGACTTCGCCGTGGGCCGGATTCACGAATACAGCTACCGGCTCGATCGATGACGGCATGCGACGCGCAATGTCGTTGGCGGCCTGCCATGTGACGCGCCTCGGCGACGGCGCGAAAATCATCCCGAAAGCATCGGCACCGGCTTGCGCCGCAAGCTCGACGTCGCGCGATGCGGTGCAACCGCAGAACTTAATCCAAGTCTTAGCCATGCGTTGCCGTCTCCTTGGCGCGCTCGAAGGTGCGCCAGGCGGCACCGCTCTTCAAGACGCTGCGCGCACGCTCGAACGCCGCCGGAAGCTGCGTCTCCGCGCCGATCACGCAGAAAACGACGGCGGCATTGAGCGCGACGATCTCCGCAGCCGGCGTCGGGGCGCCATTGAGGATCTCCACGAAAGCATCGCGCGAGGCTTCGACCGACCCGCCGGTCGGCATGCCCAACGGCTCGTTGATGCCGCACTCCGACGGTTCCAAGCGCCCGAGTCGCGCGCCCTCTTCGTCGAAAGAATAGACGAGCGTCAGCGCATCGCCGACGACCTCGTCAACTCCGGTGCATCCGTGAACGACGGCACCGCGCCGTGCGCCGAGCGTGCGCAGCGCCTCGCCGACCGGCTCTACCAACGACTCACGCGCAACGCCGACCACCAAGTGGGTGGCGTGCGCGGGATTGGTGAGCGGACCGAGCAGATTGAAGATCGTACGCACGCCCAGCTCGCGCCGAACGACCGCCGCGTTACGCATCGCTGGGTGGTAGCGCGGCGCAAACATGAACGTGAAGCCGCACTCATGCAGCATCGCCGCGGCGCGCTCTGGAGCGATCTCGATCGGCAATCCGGCGGCTTCCAAAACGTCGGCGCTACCGCACGCGCTGGAGGCCGCGCGGTTGCCGTGCTTCGCGACGGGTGTACCCGAGGCCGCGACGACCAGCGCAGTCATCGTCGAAATGTTGAGCGTGTTGGCGTGATCGCCGCCGGTACCAACCACGTCGACGACCATCGGCAGACCGTGCTCGACGTGGATGCTGCGTTCGCGCATCGCGCTAGCCGCTCCGACGATCTCGTCGACTCTCTCGCCCTTGGACGCGAGCGCGACCAGCAAGCCCGCGGCTTGTGCGGGCGTGTACTCGCCGTCCATTATCCCGCCAACAAACGATGCGGCCTCTTCCTGCGAGAGACCCTCGCCGGCGAGCAGACGCCGCAAGAGTGGCGCGAACTCGCTCATGACGTAGTGGGGGGTCGGGATGACGCGGCCAAAGCGAGAAAGTTCTCGATGAGCCGTTCGCCGTGTTCGCTGAGCACCGATTCTGGATGGAACTGAACGCCGTGCACTGGAAGACTTCGATGCGCGATGCCTTGGACGACCCCGTCGTCGCTGCGCGCGCTAACGTGCAGTTCGGCGGGAATCGTGGCTGGGTCAAGGCAGAGCGAGTGGTAACGCGTCGCCGAGATCGGTGTGGGCAACCCGGCAAAGAGTCCCTCGCCGTCGTGCGCAATTGCCGATGTCTTGCCGTGCATCTGCCGAGGGGCGTGGGCCACCGTCGCTCCTAAGATTTCGCCGATCGCCTGCAGCCCAAGACAGACGCCCAAAATCGGCATTCCGCGCTCGATAGCGGTTCGCAATACCTCCATCATCTTCAAGGCGTGCTCCGGACGCCCGGGCCCTGGTCCGACGACCAGCGCGCCGTAACGATCGAGCAACGATGGCGCCAGGTGGGGATCGTCGTTGAGCAACAGGTCGGGCGCCGCTCCGGCCGACGCCAACAGGTGGACGACGTTATAACTGAAGCTGTCGAAGTTATCGATGAAAAGAAGGCGCATTACGTAATGCCGAGCACGGCGCGTGCGATCCGCGTCTTGTGCAAGACTTCCTCGTACTCGGCGATGGGATCGGAGTCGGCGACAATCCCCGCCGAGGCCTGCCACCACGCGCGGCCGTTCTGCACGTGCACGCTGCGCAGCGTGATGCAGGAATCGAAATCGCCCCCGAACGACCAGCGGCCGATGCTGCCAGCGTAGAAACCTCGGGTAATCGGCTCGAGCGCATCGATAAACTGCATCGCGCGAATCTTCGGCGTTCCGGTGACGGTGCCCGCCGGAAAACCGGCGCGAAAGAGATCGAGTGCGTCGCAATCTTCGCGCAAGCGACCGATCACGTTCGAAACGATGTGCATGACGTGGCTGTAACGCTCGATCTGGAGCAGCTCGTCTACGTGTACGCTGCCGTATTCGCAGACCGACCCGAGATCGTTGCGCCCAAGATCAACGAGCATCACGTGCTCGGCGCGCTCCTTCTCGTTTGCAAGGAGCTCGGCGGCGATGCGTGCGTCTTCGTCGTCGTCGTGCCCGCGCCAGCGAGTGCCGGCAAGCGGACGAATCCGTGCTCGCCGGCCCTCCAGTCGAACCAGAAACTCCGGGCTCGCGCCGAGGAGCTGGCCGAACGGCGTGTCGACGAAAAACATGTATGGCGACGGATTCACGCGCCGCAGCGCGCGGTAGAGATCGAACGCGCTCCCTTCGAGTTGCGCGCCGAAGCGAATCCCCAGTTGCAGCTGGTAGACGTCGCCCTCGAAAATACGGCGCTTGACTTCCGCGACCAGTTCGAGGTAGCGTTCGCGATCGAGCGACTCGCTTATCGTGCCGGCGGCCCGAAGCGGTTTCGGCAGCGCAGCCTTTGCAGCCAGCAAACGATCGACGTATTCATCGATCCGGCGGTCGCAGCCGTTGGGCTCGTCGCCGCTGCACCAAATCGTCAGCAAGTCGGTGAAGTGATCGAAGATTAGCCACGTTGCGGGAATCGCGACATAGGCGCCCGGCATCGCCGGCGACGACTGCGGGCGATCGGGAAGCCGAGCATCGTACCGCGCCGCATCGTACGAGAAGGCCAGTAGCGCGCCTCCGAGATTCCCCTGTGCGTCGTCGGTTCGGTGCGACGCGACGAAGCCGCGGACACGATCGTAAAGCTCTTTGCCCGAATCAAAAACTTGCGCCGCCCCATAGTCCAAACCGATGAACGAGTAGCGGGAGATCCGGCCGCCGCTCTCGACGCTTTCGAGCAGGCACGACGCCTGCGGCTGAGCGAGCGCGGCGTAAGCGCCGATCGGCGTGAGCGTGTCGGCCGGAACGACGCGAACGGAAACGTGGTTACTCATCCTTCGTCCTTCGACAGGCTCAGGATGACAAGCTCAGGGCGACACTGTGAGGAGTTTGCGCAAAGCATTTTCATCGAGGATTGTAACGCCTAGTTGCTCTGCTTTCGTCAGCTTGCTGCCGGGCTCATCGCCGGCGACGACGTAGTCGGTCTTCTTACTGACGGAGCCGGTGACTTTACCCCCGGCTGCGACGATCAACTCGCGCGCTTCGTCGCGCGTAAGGCTCGGCAGCGTGCCCGTAAGAACGAACGTCTTGCCGGCGAGCCGTCCATCCGCGGCGCGTGCGCGCTTGGGGGCGGTCGTTTCGACGCCCGCGCGTTTAAGGCGCACGATCATCTCGCGGTTCGCCTTCTGCTTGAAGAAGAGCGCGACGCTTCCGGCAACTTCCGGCCCGATTCCCTCGCTGCGCTGCAGCTCATCCTCGGTCGCATCGGCAATCGCGTCAATCGTTCCAAAGTCGCCGGCGAGAATCGCCGCCGTCTGCGTTCCGACGAAGCGAACTCCTAGCCCATAGAGGAGACGCGCTAGACCACGCTGCTTCGATCGCTCGATATTGCGCAGCAAGTTTTCGACGCTCTTAGGCCCGGTGCGCGGAACCGTAGCGAGCGCGCCGGCGTCGAGCTTGTAGATGTCGGCGATGTCGCGGACCAATCCGCGCTCGGTGAGCTGCTGCGCCATAACGTCGCCGAGGCCTTCGATATCCATCGCGCCACGCGACGCGAAGTGGCGAACGCGCTCGTAAACTTGCGCGGGGCAGGCAGCATTCGTGCAGCGCGACATTGCCTCGCCCGGCGGATGATCGACGTCCGACCCGCATATCGGGCAGCGGTCGGGCATCTTGAAGCGCCGCTCCTTACCCGAGCGCTGACCGAGCAAGGGTCCGACGACGCGTGGAATAACGTCGCCCGCACGCGTCACCAGCACGGTGTCGCCGATGCGGATGTCGTTGTTCTTGATGTAATCGGCGTTGTGCAGCGTGGCGCTCTTCACCGTCACGCCGCCGATCTGCACCGGTTTAAGCACGGCGTTGGGATTGAGCGTTCCGGTACGTCCGACGCTCACGGATATGTCCAGCAGCTTGGTGCGCGCCTCGCGCGGCTTGAACTTGTACGCGATCGCCCACCGCGGATCGCGCGCAACGACCCCGAGGCGTTCCTGCAAGGCGAAATCGTCGATCTTGACCACGACGCCGTCGATTTCGTAGTCGAGGTCGTCGCGACGCTCTTCCCATTTTCGGCAGAATGACAGCACGTCGTCGAGCGTTTCGGCCCGCGCGATGTTGGGATTGACGGGCAGGCCGAGGGCCTCGAGCCGCCGTAAGGCGGTCCACTGCGCGCGCACTCCTTCATCGGCTACGAGCTGGTAGGCAAAGAACGATAGCCGGCGCTGTGCCGTAAGCGCGGGGTCGAGCTGGCGAACGCCGCCCGACGCGGCGTTACGCGGGTTTGCAAAGACCGGCAGTCCCTCGCGCTCGCGGGTCGCGTTCAGGCGCTCGAAGTCGCTCTTGCGCAAATAGACCTCGCCGCGCACCTCAACGAACTCGGGAACGCCGCCTGTCATCCGCAAGCGCAACGGAATCGTCTTGATCGTGCGCAGGTTCGCGGTGACGTCTTCGCCGATGCGCCCGTCGCCCCGCGTACCGCCGCGCGTCAGCGATCCGTCTCGATAGTCGAGCGCTATCGCCAGGCCATCGATCTTCAGCTCGCAGACGTACTCGACGTTGCCGCCGGCAAGCTTGCGCGCGCGCTCGTCGAACGCGCGGAGCTCATCGGGAGAGACGGCATTTGCGAGGCTGAGCATCGGGCGCGCATGCTCGAACGGCGCGAAACGCTCCGACGGAACGGCACCGACGCGTTGGGTCGGCGAGTCCGGCCGTTGCAGCTCAGGATACGCCTTCTCCAACTCGACGAGCTCGCGCAGCAGCGCATCGAACTCCGCGTCGGTGATCTCCGGATCGTCGAGCGCGTAGTAACGGTAGTTCGCTTCTTCGATTTGTTCGCGCAGCGTCTCCGCGCGAGTGGCCCTGTCCGGAGCCTGGCGAAGGGTCATCGGTGGCCGAGCGTCGCGACCTGCAAGGGATAGCCGTCGGGGTCCCCTACGATCGCGATGCGTCCGAACGGCTCATCGTAAGGATCTTGAAAGACTGGAACGCCGCGCGCGGTGCAGTCGACAACGAACTCATCGACGTTTTCGACGGTAAAACCGAGCTGCAGCGAGCCGGGGCGTACGGCGAGCACATCGCTCTTTCGATGCAGGCTCAAAATCGCGCCGTCGCCGAGCTCGAAGCGCACTGGCCGCTTCGGCAGATCCTGGCGTACCCGCAAGCCGAGAACGTCGCGGTAGAAATCGCGCGAGCGCGTGAGGTCGGAACAGACGAGCATGACGACTGAAAATTTCGCCATCGAGCGTTATGCTTCCACTGGCACGCGACCGCTTTCGCTCAGATCGTGCAAGGCGAAGAGATTCTCGCGCTCCAAGCGCTCGAGCTCCGCATCGTCGGGCCGATGATGGCCGACCGCTCGCTGATCGCGCAGAACCGGGACGAGATAGGCGCCGGTATACGAGCGCTCGCTTTGAGCCACCTCCTCGGGGGTACCGGTGGCAATCACGGTGCCGCCGCGATCGCCGCCCTCGGGGCCCAGATCGATGAGGTAGTCGGCGGTTTTGATCACGTCGAGGTTGTGCTCGATCACCAGCACCGTGTTGCCGAGCTTCACCAATCGTTCGAGCACGTCGAGCAGTTTGTGGATGTCGGCGAAGTGCAGCCCGGTCGTCGGTTCGTCGAGAACGTAGAACGTACGGCCGGTCGAGCGACGCGAGAGCTCGGTCGCGAGC
This sequence comes from Vulcanimicrobiota bacterium, assembly GCA_963748875.1. Classification (GTDB taxonomy): domain Bacteria; phylum Vulcanimicrobiota; class Vulcanimicrobiia; order Vulcanimicrobiales; family Vulcanimicrobiaceae; genus Cybelea. Next base: position 1,069,302 of record CAVVKC010000001.1, on the reverse strand, counting down.
TTCACGCGCTGAGCTTCGCCGCCCGAGAGCGTCGTCGCGGGTTGGCCCATCTTGATATAGCCCAACCCGACGTCGCAGATCGTGCTCAACTTGCCGCGGACGCGCGGAATGCTGCTAAAGAACTCCGCCGCCTCGTCAACGCGCATCTCGAGTACGTCGGAAATCGTCTTCCCGCGATACTTTATCTCGAGTGTCTGTGCGTTGTAGCGTTTGCCCTTGCAGACCTCGCACGGCACGTACACGTCGGGTAGGAAGTGCATCTCGATCTTGATGATGCCGTCGCCCTGACAGGCTTCGCAGCGGCCGCCTTTGACGTTGAACGAGAAGCGCCCCGGCGTGTACCCGCGCATCCGCGCATCGGGAACGAGCGAGAAGAGCTCGCGAATGTGGTCGAACGTACCGGTATAGGTCGCCGGATTGCTGCGCGGCGTTCGGCCGATCGGCGATTGGTCGATTACGACGAGCTTGTCGAGTTGCGCAGCGCCTTTGACGGTGCCGTAAGTGCCGCCCGGGGGTTGATGGTGCAAGTGCTGATTGAGGGCTCGAACCAACACCTCGTTCACGAGCGTCGACTTGCCGCTTCCGCTCACGCCGGTGACTGCGGCGAAGACGCCGATCGGCACGCGCACGTCGATTCCGTGAAGGTTGTTTGCGGTCGCGTTGCGGACCTCGATCCAGCCGCGCGGCTCCCGCCGCCGGCGCGGAATCGGGATGAACTTGCGCCCCGAGAGATAGGCACCGGTCTCCGAGTTGGGGTTCGCGATGACGTCGGCGAGCGTGCCGGCGGTGAGAATTTCGCCGCCCTCCGCGCCCGCGCCGGGCCCGATGTCGACGACCACGTCGGCCGTGCGCATTGTGTCTTCATCGTGCTCGATGACGATCAGCGTGTTTCCAAGATCTCGCAACGTCTTTAGGGTCGCCAGCAGACGGTCGTTGTCGCGCTGGTGCAATCCGATCGACGGTTCGTCGAGAATATACAAAACGCCGACCAAAGCGCTGCCGATCTGGGTCGCGAGCCGAATGCGTTGCGACTCTCCGCCGGCGAGCGTCGTCGCCGACCGCGCGAGCGTCAGATAGTTCAGTCCGACGTTGGTCAAGAACCCAAGCCGCGCGCGAATCTCCTTGACGATCTGATGCGCGATCTGCTCTTGGCGCGGCGTCAGCGCTAGACCCTTAAAGAAAAGCTCGAGCTGCTCGATCGACATGCGGGTGAGGTCGTCGACGTTGCGTCCGCCGATCGTTACAGCCAGCGCTTCGGGTTTCAGGCGCGCACCGTTGCAGCCAGGGCAGGTCGAGGCCGACATGAACTTCTCGATCTCTTCCTTGACGTATTCGCTCGACGTCTCGCTGTAGCGACGCCGCAGGTTATTAACGACGCCCTCGAACGAGGCGCGGTACTCCCAGGTCTTTCCGCCGCGCGACGTGTACTCGAACGTCTGCTCGCGATCCGTTCCGTTTAGGATGATGTCGAGCACGTCGCCCGAGAGCTGCTCGACAGGAGTCGTCGTCTTTGCCCGGTACCGTCGCAAGACCCGCTCGAGTTGTTGCATGTAATAGGGATTCATCGAAGGATAGCGCCCGGAGCCTAAGTTTCGGCTCCACGGCACGACCGCGCCGTCGGCGATCGACTTGCTGCGGTCGGGAATCACCTTCCACGGGTCGATCTCGATCTTCTCGCCGAGCCCGCTGCAAGACGGGCACGCACCGTATGGCGAGTTGAACGAGAAGAGCCGCGGCGCGAGCTCCTCGAACGAGAGCCCGCAGTAGACGCACGCGAAAGCTTCGCTGAAGGTCAGTTCGCGGTCATTGGCGAGCACGGTGACGATGCCGGTCGAAAGACGGAGTGTCGTTTCGACCGAATCGGCAAGCCGGCTCCGGATCTCCGGCTTCATCACGAGGCGATCCACAACGACCTCGATCGTATGCTTGCGCTTCTTGTCGAGGACGATCTTCTCCCGGAGCTCCTTCGTCTCGCCGTCCACGCGCACGCGCGTGAAGCCTTCCTTCCCGACCTCCTCGAAAAGCTTGGCGTACTCTCCCTTACGCCCGCGCACGAGCGGCGCCAGCAGAACGATGCGCGTTCCTTCCGGCAGCTCGGCGATCGCATCGACGATCTGCGACGCCGACTGCGTGCTGATCTCGCGTCCGCATTTATAGCAGTGCGGCGTGCCTACGCGCGCGAAAAGTAACCGTAAATAGTCGTAGACTTCGGTGACCGTGCCGACGGTCGAACGAGGGTTGCGTGAGGTCGACTTTTGATCGATCGAGATCGCCGGCGAGAGTCCCTCGATGTAATCGACGTCGGGTTTCTCCATCTGCCCGAGAAACTGCCGCGCGTACGACGAAAGCGATTCGACGTAGCGGCGCTGCCCTTCGGCATAGATCGTGTCGAAGGCGAGCGACGACTTCCCGGAACCCGACAGCCCGGTGACTACGATCAGCCGGTTTCGCGGCAGAACCAAATCGATGTTCTTGAGGTTGTGCTCGCGCGCACCCTTGATGACTATCGAGTCTAGCGACACGTTATTTAAGATACACGGACCGGCTGGAGAAGTATGCGAGCCGCGCCGGCAATCGAGCTACAGGTCGCATCGGGGGGCGGGGCGCCGGGCGGCAGCTCTTCGCCCCGCACGTTGAGCCAGACGGCGTAGAGCCCCGCCTGCATGGCTCCGGAAATGTCGCGATCGTAGCGGTCGCCGACCATCGCGCTGCGGGCCGGCGCACCCCCGAGGGTATGGCAAGCGTGGGCGAAGAGCAGGGGGTCGGGCTTGACCATGCCGACCTCGTCGGAGAGAAAGATCGCGTCGAAGTATTCGCTGATCCGCAGCAGCGCGATCTTCTCGCGGTGCGTTTCGGAGAGCCCGTTCGTGACGATTCCCAGCTTAATGCCGCGTTCTCGCAGCGCGCGAAGCAGGTCGATCGCACCCGGAAAGAGCGTGAAGTATTTTATTCGATAGGCGTTGTATCGCTCCGCGCTTCTCCTCGCAAGCTCAGGATCGTCTCCCGCCCCGACGCTCTCTAGCGCGCTCTGCCACATGCTTGCACGCAGGCTCGCCAACTTCACCTTCAAGTCGTCGGCGGAGAGACGATGCCAAAAGCCTTCCGCCGCCGCGATGTACGCATCCTTGAGCGCGAGCGCATCAATGCCGTGCTCGGCAGCCACTTCGCGAGCCACCTCTTCGGCCGCGTTGTGATATGCGTACGTGTCGTCGTGCAAGGTATCGTCCAGGTCGAAGAGGACGATCTCGATCCGTCGCACGCTAGCGGCCCGCAACAACCTATTGAGGCTGCCCGATCTGCAATCCCTCGACTTTGCCTGCGCTGTCGACGGCAAAGAAGAAATTGAGCTTCTTGCCGTTCGGGAACGTCAGCAAGTACATCGCGTACGAGATGCTGCCCTGCGAGCCGGACTGCTGCTGAACGAAGCTGACCGGCGTTCCAAGACCTCCGAGAATGCTTTGGGCGTTGCTGACCGTGGCGTCGGTCAGCGCGCCATTGGCTTTCGTCGCGAGCTGCGAGCGGTCGATTTTACCGGACTGAAGTTGCGCGAACCAGCTCTTTGCGCGAGCCAGCATCGCGGGGTCGGTCGTCGGAGCGGCCGTCGGCTGGCCGGCGGCCGAAGCCGGCGGAGGCGCACCATACGGTCCGGGTTGGCCGCCGTTAGGCATGGGCGGCGGAGGCGGCGGAGCCATCGCAATCGTACCCACGAGCAGCGCAGCGGGGAGAAGCATCCTGACAAAATAAAACATTTGAGCCCCTTTCGTAATCAGCGTTAGCGAATGTCCGGCATGCGCTGTGCCAAGTATACCCAACCGTCGGCCGAGATGCGCACCGAACCGAAGAAGGGTGTCGAAAATTCCTCGATAACGACGAAGAGTATGCCGATCAGACCGACCAAGATCGCCGTCATCATCAGCTGTGCCGGGCGATTTTCGACCCCAAAGATGAAGCAGAACGCGACCATCGCGAGCGCGCCTGCGACGAGTGCAAACCAGAGTACCGACGGAACCGCGGGGACGGCTGCGATCAGTCGCGCGCGCCGCGCGTCGAAAAGCCGCTGTGCGTTGGCGATCGACGCCTGCTGTGCCGCGAACTCTTTAAAGTTGTTCGGACTAAACGTATTGACGGCGAACGATACGCTCTCCAGTTGGCGCGCGCCGCGATCGGAAACGTCGCCGCCGCGCGCCATTGCCGGCCATTCGATTCGAACTACCGTTTCGACGTAGTTCCGCAGGCCGTCGCGCACCACGGCCCGTAGCGCGGGCGGAAAGGAGTCGACAGCGTGATAGAGGTTGCCCGTCGCGTCGACTTCGCTCTCGACGTTCGAAACCGCACCATCGTATTTCTGCCAAACGACGACGACGACGAAGCCGAGCACGACCGCGTACAGCACGCCGACCGCCGAGAAAAGATAACCCGCGACGTCGTTGTGACGCCGCAGCATTTCAGCCTTGAGCCGGCGCTGCACGACGGCGTGAAGAAGCACGAAGCAGGCGACGACCGCGGCAACGATCGCTAGTTCCGCTACCAGATCCGGAATGCTCGTGATCGTACGCGTAAAAACGCCTACCGGTGCCGCCAACGCCCCCACAGTGTCAGCTTTTCCCTAGGACTCGACGAGTTCCGCCAAAGCCTTGTCGAAGATCTTCGGCGCTTTTCCTCCGAAGAGGATGTTCTCGTTTCCGCCGATTTGCCTGCGCAGCTCGATCAGTTCGTCGCGCAGGGCGGCAGCTTTTTCGAACTCGAGACCGGCGGCCGCGTCGCGCATCTTGCGCTCCAGATCGCGCGCCATTTTCGTCGCTACGTCGCGCGGGAGCCGATCCAGCTTGAGCTTTGCAGTGTTCTCTTCGGTCGCCCCTACCATGCTGAGGATGTCGTGAATCTCCTTGCGCACCGATTTCGGCTCGATGCCGTGCTCGCGGTTATACCCGAGCTGCATTTCGCGACGGCGGGACGTCTCGCCAATCGCGCGCGCCATCGATTCGGTGACGACATCGGCATACATGATCACCTTGCCCTCGACGTTGCGCGAGGCTCGTCCGATCGTCTGTATGAGCGACGTTCCGCTGCGAAGATATCCTTCCTTATCGGCGTCGAGAATCCCAACCAGCGAGACTTCCGGAAGATCGAGGCCCTCGCGCAGCAGATTGATACCGACCAGCACGTCAAAGACGCCGGCGCGCAGATCGCGGAGAATCGCGACCCGCTCCAGCGTGTCGATCTCGCTGTGGAGATAACGGACCCGCAAGCCGTTCTCGAGCAAGTAATCGGTCAAGTCCTCGGCCATCTTCTTCGTTAGGGTCGTCACCAAGACGCGCTCCTTGCGCGCGGCGCGCTGGGCGATTTCCTCCATCAGGTCGTCAACCTGATTGCGGGTCGGACGGACCTCGACTTCGGGATCGACGAGTCCGGTCGGTCGGATGATCATCTCGGCGACCTGCGCGCTGTTCTTCATCTCGTACGTTCCGGGCGTCGCGGAAACGTAGATCACCTGATTGATGTGCTCGTCGAACTCCTTAAAGGTAAGCGGCCGGTTGTCGAGCGCGCTCGGCAAGCGAAAGCCGTGCTCGACCAGGACCTCCTTGCGGGAACGGTCGCCGGCGTACATGCCGTGGACCTGCGGGAGCGTCACGTGCGATTCGTCCACGAAAAGCAGCCAGTCTTTAGGAAAGAAGTCGATCAGACACCAGGGCGTAGAGCCCGGCTCGCGGCCCGTCAGATGACGCGAATAGTTCTCGATGCCGTTGCAATAGCCGACCTCGCGCAGCATGTCGAGATCGTAGCGGGTGCGCATCTCCAGCCGTTGCGCTTCGAGAAGTTTGCCGTTTCGCTTGAAATAGGCGAGCCGTTCTTCGAGCTCGGCTTCGATCGAGAGTATGGCGCGCCGCAGCTTTTCCTCCGGCGTGATGAAGTGCTTGGCCGGAAAGATCAGCAGTTCGTTTTTTTGCTCGATGTACTCGCCCGTCAGCATGTTGACCACGTTGATCTTTTCGATCTCGTCGCCGAAGAACTCGATGCGGTGGACGAGCTCTTCGTCCACGCCGATGAACTCCAAGGTGTCGCCCCGTACGCGGAAGGTTCCACGCACCAGGTTCAAATCGTTGCGGCGGTACTGCATGTCGACGAGCTTGCGGAGCAAGACGTCGCGGTCAAGCGTATCGCCGACGCGCACGCGCGCCGACATTTCCATGTAGTCGGAGGGCGATCCCAAGCCGAAGATGCACGAGACCGACGCGACGATCAAGGTGTCGGGTCGCGTCAGCAGAGACTGCGTCGCCGAATGGCGGAGCCGTTCGATCTCGTCATTGATCGAACTGTCCTTCTCGATATACGTGTCGGTTGACGGCACGTACGCTTCGGGCTGGTAGTAATCGAAGTACGAAACGAAATACTCGACCGCACTCTGCGGAAAGAACTCACGGAACTCGGCGCAGAGCTGCGCGGCGAGCGTCTTGTTGTGGCAGAGCACCAGCGTGGGCTTGCGCACCAGCTCAATGGCGCGCGCCATGGCCATGGTCTTGCCGCTACCGGTGACGCCGAGCAGCGTCTGCGCCCGGTCGCCGCGCAAGATGCCGCGGGCGAGCGCGTCGGTCGCCTTGGGCTGATCGCCGGCCAGCGCAAAGGGGGAAACGAGGGTGAACTCTTGAGCCACTGCCTACCCTCAAACAGCCCCCGAGGGCCGAACGCTTCAGCCAGCGAACGACCGGCTTGAATGATTCATAACCCGCTTCTCTTCTGCGGAAACTCCAATCCGCAGCTGGCCGAAGAGATAGCCAAGCGCCTGCGGCTCCACGTCGGCAAGGCGCTCGTTTCCGAGTTTCGCAACGAAGAGACGCGGGTCGAGATCGGCGAGAACGTCCGCGGGTCCGAAGTCTTCGTCGTCCAGTCCATCTGTCGCGCACCCAACGGCAAAGGCGTCAACGATGCGGTAATGGAGCTGCTTCTGATGATCGACGCGTTACGCCGTGCATCGGCCGCGCGCATCACCGCGGTGATTCCGTACTACGGTTACGCCAAGCAGGACAAGAAGACGAAAGGGCGCGAGCCGATCTCGGCTAAGGTGATCGCCAACGTCCTCAAAGTCGCAGGCGCGCGGCGAATCGTCACGATGGACCTGCACGCCGCCCAGATTCAAGGCTTCTTCGACATTCCGGTCGACAACTTGATGGCGATGCCGGTCCTCTGCAACTACCTGAAAAAGGAAGGGCTCTGCGACGATAAGATCGTCGTCGTTTCGCCCGACGCCGGCGGCGTGCATCGCGCGGAGCTGTTCGCGAAGCGCCTGGGCAGTTCGCTCGCGATCGTCTTCAAGCGGCGCCCCGAACCCGACGTTGCGGAAGTCACCGACATCGTCGGCGACGTGACCGGGAAGGTCGCGGTCGTCGTTGACGACATGATCTCGACCGGCGGCACGCTCGCGAAGGCCGCCGAAGCGATCAAGGGGCGTGGCGCAACCCGCGTCTACACGGTCGCCTCACATGGAATCTTTGCCGGCGAGGCCGTCGACGTCCTCGAGCAATCCGCGATCGAGAAGGTGCTCTTCACCAATACGGTACCGTTCGACAACGGCGCGAATCATCCAAAATTCGTTCAGCTCTCGATCGCGCAGATCTTCGCCGACGCCATCAACCGTATTACGACCAACCGGTCGGTCTCTGAGCTCTTCGCAGGCGAGGATCCCCCCCAGCCCTTTCTGAGCGCGCCTCCCGAAGCGGTTGCGGTCGTCTAGCGCCTTCGATTATAAAGGAAGCCGTGGCTACACAAGACTTCAAGCTCGCCGTCGAACGGCGGCAGAAACTCGGCACAACCGGATCCCAGGCATTGCGCGCGGCCGGAATGGTCCCAGCGGTGCTCTACGGGCATGGCGTTGTAGCCGAGCATATCGCGGTTAACGCCCACGCCTTTGATGAGCTTATTCATCACGCCGGGCGTAACGCGATCATCACGCTCACCGAGGGCACTCGTAAAGGACAGACCGCGCTCGTGCGCGAGATCCAGCGCCACCCCGTCTCTCGACGCGTGCTTCATGCCGATCTCCAGCGCGTCTCGGCCGATGAAACGATCGAAGCCCGGCTTCCAATCGTAACCGTCGGCATCGCCGATGGCGTTCGCAACGCGGGTGCCGTGATGGACGTCATCACGCACGAACTCGAGATCTCCGGTCCGGCGAGCCGGATCCCCGAGCATCTCGAGGTAGACGTTACCGAGCTCGGCATCCACGATCACGTCACCGCCGGGGAGATTGCGTTGCCGCCGGATTTCCAATTAGTCACGGCACCCGAAACCCTCGTCCTTGCGATCGAGCCGTCCCGAACGGCGCGTGAGTTCGAAGAGGCGGCGGCACCGGTCGAGGAAGGGGCGGAGCCGCAGGTCATCGGCGCCGCGGAACCAGCTCCCGCGCCAGAGGCGAAATAGCTTTTCAGCGACCGTCCAGAAGGCTGGTCGTCGGTTTGGGGAATCCGGGCACGGAGTACGCCGCAACGCGGCACAACATCGGCTTCGTGGTAGTCGACGAGGTTGCTCGGCGCTACGGCGTTACGAAGTGGAAGAAAAAGGACGGCGCGCAACAGGCAGTGGATGCAGCGCACGGCGTTGTCTTCATCAAGCCCGTCACCTTCATGAACCTCTCCGGCACCCCCGTGCGCTTGATTTCATCCTGGTACCGGACCCCGCCCGAAGGCGTGCTCGTTGTCAGCGACGACATGGACCTGCCGTTCGGAAAACTCCGCATGCGGCCAGCCGGAGGGCACGGCGGCCATAACGGACTGCGTTCGATCATCGCAACGGTCGGCGAGGGATTCCCCCGCATTCGCGTCGGACTCGGCCGCCCGGAGTACGACGGCGTCGATCACGTTTTAGGCCGGTTCAACGAGGACGAGCGGCGCGCGCTGCCGGCAGTTGCCGAAGCGGCTGCCGACGGCGTGCAGCGCTGGATCGAAGAGGGCATCGAACCCGCGATGCAATTCATTAATACGTGGGAGGTCTCTCAACCGCCGGCTTAGTCCGCCAGAGCTTCTTCAACGACCTGATCTTCCGTCATCACTGCGCCATCGGCCATAAGCTTCGCGACCGCGTCGGCGCCCAGTGCATCGCGCAGCACGGCGAGGGCCCGACCGTATTCCTGTTTTCCTAGAATCTCGCGTGCAAACCCCATCGCTGCGATTTGGGCGTCGGCGAAACCCAAGATCCGCGCAGCTCGAGCGTAAGCTTTGGGCGTGTCTTCTGCGCCGACTTGCGGCTTCAGCGCTGCCACGTATCCGAGATGCTGTAGGGCATACATGGCGAAAGCGTCATGGCTGTGTTCACGCGCCTTGGCGAGCGCCTCGCGTGCGCGTTCTTGGGCCTCGTCGTACCGAGCCGATGAGACGAGAAATAGCGATGCGTTGTTCGTAAGTATTAAGCGGACGATTCGCGTGTCGTTGAGGGTGCGCAGAATAGCAAGCGCGTTCGTCGAATGGTGAACGGCTAGTTCTCCATTGCCCGCCTCATATTCGACCTCAGCAAGATCATCTTCTACCATTGCAACCATGAGTTTGTTACCAATCGCCTCGCATATCGCGAGCACTTCGGCAAGGTAACCGCGGGCCCCGATGAGATCACCGCCCCTAGCGCTGGCATATCCAAGGCAGCGCACTGTGAAAAGGATGAGTCGACGATCTTCCAGTCGGCGAGCGACCGCAAGCACTTCTTCGAGCAGCGGCTTTGCCTCTGCACTGCGTCCAAGAGCCGTAAGCGCATAACCCGCGATGCTCTGCGCGCGGGCAGCTCCGAGCAAGTCACCGACGGCGCGGTAGGACGCGATAGCGCTCTCGCTCTCCGAAAGCATTATTTTGGGTTCGCTAAAATCCGTAGCGTTCATCGCCGCGCTCAGACTAAGCCCGGCAAGAACGCGCGTTGGGGTTCGCTCGTCAACCAATTTGCGCGCCGATCCGAGCCAGCGCCGCGCTTCGATGCTCGCGAAACTTCGCCAAACCACAGTGAACTCCCCAAGTAGTCGTTGCCCCAATACGACATCGCCGCGGTCAGCAAGCGCCCATTGCAATGCAGTCCGCCAGTTGTCGAGTTCCTCGCGCGCAATCGCGCGCCAAACTCCTTCAGACTCGCTCTCGTCCATGCGTTCGAGCCGCTCGGCGAGTTGAAAGTATGCCTGCACGTGGCGGTGCGCCACGACCTGATCTTCACCGCGGCTGGCGAGCCTCTCGTGCGCGTATTGCCGAAACGACTCCAAGAGCCGATAGCGCGTCTCAATCCCGTCAAAATCGGCGATGACCATCGACTTGTCGGCCAGAGATGAAATGTGGTTGACGATATCGGCCGTCGCGACGTCCTCGCCCGCGCAAACCGCTTCCGCGCTGACCAGCGTACAGCCGCCGGCGAAGATCGAGAGGCGCTCGAAAACGCGCTGCTCCTGCGCGCGGAGCAAGTCGTAGCTCCAATCGATGGTCGCGCGCATAGTCTGCTGTCGGGGCAACGCCGTGCGCTCGCCGCCGGCGAGAATTCGAAAGCATGCTTCGAGCTTCTCCACAAGCGCTGCAATCGAGAGCGAGTTCACGCGAGCGGCGGCCAGTTCAATCGCCAACGGGATACCGTCCAAGCGCCGACAAAGCTCGGCCACCGCAGGCGCGTTTTCGTCAGTGAGCGTGAACCGATGGTCGACGGCGCGAGCGCGATCGCGGAAGAGTACGATGGCTCCATACGCCGTTGCATCCGTTGCGCGCAGCCGAGCAGCTGCCTCGCGCGATGGCGTGCTCAACGACGGTAGCCGGTAGGTACGTTCGCCCGCGGCCCGCAGCGGTTCGCGGCTGGTCGCAAGGATCCGAACGCGCGGGCAGCCCGCCAGCAGAGTGTGGGCAACCGTCGCCGCCTGCGTAACGACATGTTCGCAGTTATCGAGAAGAAGCAGCAGCGCCCTGTTCTTGAGATGCGCAAGCAGCGACTCGAGCAATGAACGATTGGGGGCTTCTTGCACGCGCAGCGTCGAGGCGATCGCTGCCGATATTAATGATGGATCGCTGAGCGGCGAGAGTCCGACGAACGACACGGCGCAGGCATCGCTGAGCGCGGTTGCGACCTGCAGCGCGGCCTGGGTCTTGCCGACTCCTCCGCTTCCTGTGAGCGTGACCAGGCGGTGCTCGCGTACGAGCGTTGCGATCTCGTCGAGCTCACGTTCGCGCCCAACGAAGCTGGCCAACGAGAGCGGAAGGGTTGAGCTAGGTGTGTCGGGCCACGGTCCGGCGAGCACCGTGGCTTTGTCTCCGTCACGCAACAGCACCCACCGCGCAGCGGCCACCTCAAGCTCTTGGCGTTGCTCGTCGTTGAGCGCCAGCGCGCCCGCCAAAAGCGCTAGCGTTCCGCGCTGCGGCGTGCGGCGGTATCCGCGCTCGAGCGCTCTGATTCCATGTGCGCTCATCCCGGCGCGTTCGGCGAGGGCCTCTTGTGAGAGCCCCGCGGTGAGCCGGAAGCTCCGTAGGAGCATCCCGAAATCCGATGGGCCTGCAGCTTGGCCCTCGTTTTCCACGATATTTGTGAGGTTCGGGCCAAGCTTAGCGGTACCCCCAGAGGTCGAGTGCCGGCAAGTTGTGCGGGTGGTTGTGCCTTCCGACGGTCTCGGTGCGCTGTCATCATTGCAGTACGACGAGGCAGCCGCCTTGCCGCGCTTGCGAAGGAGCTTTTATGCTGCGAAGCTTTCAATTGTTCGCGACATTCGCTGCCGCACTCGGCATCGCGGCCTGTAATGCCGCCGGCTCCAGCGTGCCGGCGACGATCGGCCAAGCAGCCTCGGAAACGCATCCGGTCCCGCGATGGCAGACGCAGAACCTCGCCCGGCGTGCTTGCCCAGAAGCGGCTCACGGCGAGGCTCAATGCGAGACTCTGATCATAAACAAGAACCCTGAAAGCAAAGTGTTTGGCTGGGGTGCCCGCGATATTGAGTCAGCCTATGGCCTTCCCTCGTCGAGCAAAGGTTCGGGACAGATCGTTGCAGTCGTCGACTACAACGACAACCCCAACGTCGCCTCCGATCTCGCCGTCTACCGCCGGCATTATGGTCTGCCAAAGGCGAAGTTTTACAAATACAACCAGGACGGGCAACAAGGTCACTATCCCAAGGGCCAGGTAGCGGACGGCGTCGAGATCGACCTCGACGTCGACATGGTTTCGGCCGCTTGTCCGAACTGCACGATTTATCTCATCGAGTCTAACAACAACAGCGCTCACTCGCTTGAGAAGGCCGAAGCCGAGGCGGTAACGTTGGGCGCGCGTATCGTTAGCAACAGCTTTATTTGTTATCACTACGTACAATGCGGCGATCCCAACTTTCCAAGCTACTTCGATACCCCGGGCGTAACGTATGTTGCCGCCGCGGGCGACATAGCTTACGGCGTGGGGGGACCGAGCGCACTCGCAACCGTCGTTTCGGTCGGCGGCACTCTCCTTTCGAAGAGCGGTTCGATCTATAACGAGGTCGTTTGGCAAGATACCGGCGGCGGCTGCGCTACACAAATTACCAAGCCCTCGTGGCAGCACGATCCAGGCTGCTCCGGGCGCACGGCCAACGACGTCTCCGCCGTCGCTTGGGATGTCGCCATGTACGACACGTACGGCAGCGGCGGCTGGAATACCAACGGCGGCACGAGTAGCGCGACGCCGATTATTGCCGGCGCGTTTGCGCTTGCCGGCAACGCCGGCAAACAAGATGGCGGCAAAATGCTGTGGACGTTGGCGGAAAAGAAGCGTCAGCAGGATCTGCACGTCATTAGCAGCGGCAACGACGGTTGTCCTCGCGGCCTCGAGGGCAGCTATCTCTGCACGGCCGGAACCGATGAGTTTGGAACTTACTCAGGCCCAGCCGGGTGGGGAACTCCCAACGGCATCGGCGGGCTCTAAACCTACGCTACGAGTGAAAGGAAACTCGGCACCATGCGCTTACGAATAGCTACCGCGAATCGCGCATCGATCGTTCTCATGGCCGTGCTGCTTGCGAGCTGCTCCAACACATCGCCGGGCTCGCAGGTTCTGCCGCTCGGTTCGCGCGGTGCCGAGTCGGCAGCGCATCGTCGCGGCGGCGGCGCCGACGTCGCCGTGCAGTACGCGTATGTGGCAAATTTTGGTTCCGGCAACGTCTCCGCTTTCGTGATTGCGGCCGACGGCGCGTTAACGCCGGTTGCGGGCTCGCCGTTTAAGGCTGACAAGGATCCCTATGACCTGGCAATTGACCCTGCCGGCAGATTCGCCTACGTGACTAACTTTGGCTCCAGCAGTGTTTCCGCCTATGCCATCGACGCTGCTAGCGGCGCGCTGAAAAAGGTGCGCGGATCCCCGTTTGTGACGGGTATGGGCCCCATCGGCCTTGCCGTCGATCCGACGGGCAAGTTCGCCTATGTGGGCAACGGTAATTCCAACAATGTCTCTGCCTTTGCGATCGACGCGAACACTGGTGCGCTGACGCCGGTTGCGGGATCGCCGTTTCGTGCGGGTCACAACCCCTACGGTGTGACGGTCGACGGCAAGGGCAAGTTCGTTTACGTTCCCGGCGAACTGTCCAACTCAGTTGCGGCCTTCGCCATCGACGCGACGACCGGCGCGCTGACGCCAGTGAAGGGGTCGCCGTTCGCGGCGGGCCTAGGACCGGAAAGCGTCACACTAGATCCCAGCGGAAAGTTCGCGTATGTCGCAAGTTGGGAGTCCCAAAATATTTATGGCTTCGCGGTTGACGCCGCCAGCGGGGCGCTGAAGCCGTTAGTGGGATCGCCGTTTGCGGACCCGGCTTCCGGTCCGGCACAAATAGTAGTCACTCCTACGGGCAGATACGCCTATCTGACTAACTCTGCGGTGTGCGGCGGTTGCGAGGGCGGCCGCCACATTGGCGGGTACTCGATTGACTCGACGCGAGGTACGTTGACCCCGCTGCCGGGATCGCCGTTTAAAGACGTTGGCATTGGCCCCCTGGGTGGGTCCATCGATCCCGGCGGCAAGTTCGTCTACATCACAAACGTCGACACGAGCAACGTTACCGCCTATGCGGTCGCGAGCGGCGGCGCGCTCAAGAAGGTGAAAGGGTCGCCGTTTGCGGCCGGCACTGCGCCAGCCGGCATCTCCGTGTGCCGCGTCACGGCCGGCAAATGCATTCCACCAGCATTGTAGGAGCATTTAAACATGAAAACAATCTCACGCGTTTCTTACGCTCTAAGCCTTTCCGCTGCCGCTGCGATGCTTGCGGGTTGCGGCGGGTTGGCCCAGTTGCCAAATCCTACCGCGCAGACGCCCCTTGGCATCGAGAGCACCGTCGATCGAGCAACGCCCTCGAGCGGGACGGCGAAAAGCAATGAGCGGAGTCGCTATACCAAAACGATTCTCTATAGCTTTCGGAGCGGAAACGACGGAATAGGTCCGTCCGGGCGTCTGCTCGACGAGGGCGGCACGTTCTACGGCGAGACCGCCGCCGGCGGAGGCTCGAGTGGATGCTACAATCCGGGTCCCGGGTGCGGCACGATCTTCAAGTTGACGCCTTCCCGGAAGAAGTACGCGGAGACGATTCTCTATCAATTCCAAGGCGCAAACGGAAACGACGGTCAGGTTCCGTCCGGCGGCGTCGTCTACAAGAACGGCGTGCTCTTGGGTACGACCACTTACGGCGGTAACTACAACCTCTATGCGTGCTATTACGTCGGCTGCGGCACGGTCTTTAAACTTCCGCTTTCCGGGAGCGGCTCCGAGCAGATACTCTTCGCTTTCTCCGGCACCAACGGCGCCGTTGTGTCGAGGGGCGTCATCGATAAGAGCGGTACGCTCTTCGGAACGACCAACTATGAAGGCGAGTACGGCTACGGGACGGTGTTCGACCTGACGCCGTCCGGAAAAGACTATACCGAGAACACCCTGCACGAATTTGCGGACGGTTCCGACGGAGGGCTGCCGCCCTCCGGTGTCACCGATGCGGATGGATCGCTGTACGGCGTGACCGGAGTTGGCGGAGCCCACAATTACGGCACCGTATACAGGCTGACGCCTTCCGGTAGCGGCTACACTGAGACCATCCTCTATAGCTTTACCGGCGGACGCGACGGTAAGAATCCCGGCGCAGGCGTCATCGACGTCAACGGGTCTCTGTATGGCACGAGCGGAGGCGGCGGAGCCTACAACTACGGGACGGTGTTCAAGCTGACGCCTTCCGGTAGCGGCTATGCTGAGAGCACGCTTTACAGTTTCAAAGGGGGAAGGGATGCCGAAGGCACTTACTCGACACTAACTGAACAGGGCGGCACGTTCTACGGCACGAGCGAACACGGCGGACTTGTCAACTATGGGACGGTATTCAAGTTGACGCCGGCGGGCAGCGGCTACACCGAAAGCGTAATCTACCGTTTCAAGGGCGGAACGGACGGCGCGGATCCATATTGGGGTGTCGTCGCCGAAAAGGACGGCACGCTTTACAGCACGACTGCCACCGGTGGTCCGTTCGGCAACGGAACCGTGTTTGCGTTGACCCCGCACTAACCTCGCGCTTGCGAAGGAGCTTTTATGCTGCGAAGCTTGAAATTGTACGCGCCGTTCGCTGCCGCACTCGCATTGACGGGCTGCAACGCAGGCACGAGCCTACCGGCGACGATCGATCAATCGACCTTGGAAGCGAATCCGATCCCCCAGTGGCAGGCGCGGAACCTCGCGCATCGCGCCTGTCCGGAAGCCGGGCCTGGCGAAGCGCAGTGCGAGCTGCTGATTTTAAGCCAGAACGGTCGGCGTAAGGAGCCGGGCTGGGGCGCGCGCGATATTGAGGCGGCCTACAATCTTCCCTCGTCGAGCAGAGGGTCGCGAGAGATCGTCGCGGTGGTCGACGCGTACGACAACCCGAACGTGGCCTCGGACCTCGCGGTGTACCGCCGGCACTACGGTTTGCCGAAGGCAAAATTCTACAAATACAATCAGAGCGGGGAGCAGAGCCACTACCCAAAAGGCGACACGGGCTGGGGCTCTGAGATCGACATGGACGTCGAGCTGGTTTCGGCCAGCTGTCCGAACTGCACGATCTATCTCATCGAGTCCAACAGCAACAGCCTCCGTTCCCTCGATAAGGCAGAGGATGAAGCGGTGAAACTGGGCGCGCACATTACCAGCAACAGCTTTAAGTGCTATGAAGGCTTTCCAGTTTGCGACCAGAGGACACATTTTGAAACTCCAGGCGTAACCTATGTCGCCGCCGCAGGTGACGAAGGCTACCGTCACGGTCTCGGGACTCCGATGGCTTATGCGCACGTCGTCTCGGTCGGCGGGACGCTCCTATCGAAAAGCGGTTCAACCTATAGCGAAACCGTCTGGCCCGACACCGGCGGCGGCTGCGCGACGGAAGTTGCCAAACCCTCGTGGCAGCATGATCCCGGCTGCTCGGGAAGGACGGCCAGCGACGTGGCTGCCGTCGCATGGAATGTCGCACAGTACGATACCTACGGCAACGGTGGATGGGGGATCTTCGGCGGAACGAGCGCTGCGACTCCCATCGTCGCCGGCGCGTTCGCACTTGCCGGGAACGCCACCAAACAAGACGGCGGCAAAACGTTCTGGGCGTTAGAGGACAAGCAGCGTCAGGAAGATCTGCACGTCATCAGCAGCGGCACCAACGGTTGCCCTCCGCGTTTAAGGGGCAGCTATCTCTGCATTGCCGGAACCGATGAGTTCGGCACTTACTCCGGCCCAACCGGCTGGGGCACCCCCAACGGCATCGGAGCCTTCTAAACGTGCAGCAAATGAATGAAGGGAGACTCGGCATCATGCGTCTATCGTTAGCGGCTGCGAATCGTGCAGCGATCGTGCTCCTCGCGGGACTGCTTGCTGGATGCGCCAACACAACGCCCGGCTCACAGGCGTTGCCGCTTAGCCCGTCCAGCGCGATCCAGCGGTTCGCGCGTCATCGTGGTGGGCCGGCCGGCGCTGTTGAGTTTGCTTATGTTACCAACTTTGGCTCCAAAAATGTTTCCGCGTATGCCATCGACGCGACAACTGGCGCGCTGACGCCGCTTGCAGGGAAGCCTGTCGGCGCGGGCACTGAGCCCTGGGTAGTTGTGATCGATCCCACCGGCAAGTTCGCCTACGTGACCAACTTTGGCTCCAAAAATGTTTCCGCCTACACGATCGATGCAACGAGCGGCGCGCTGAAGAAGGTGAAAGGGTCGCCGTATGCCGCGGGCACCAATCCCCTTGTCATGACAGTCGATCATATGGGCAAGTTCGCCTATGTTCCCAACGTTGGCTCCAACAACATTTCCGCTTTTGCTATCGACAAGAGCAGCGGCGCGCTGACGCCGGTGACCGGCTCGCCGTTCAGCGCGGGCCGCGGAGCCTCCGCTGTGGCGATCGATCCTTCGGGCAAGTTCGCGTATGTGGCCAACCAACTTTCCGATACCGTTTCGGCCTATACGATCGATGCGGCGACCGGCGCATTGACACCGATGAAGGGGTCGCCGTTTGCCGCGGGCATCACTCCCGTCAGCGTAACCGTGGCACCTACCGGCAAGTTCGCGTATGTGGCTTGTTACGGGTCCGATAATCTCTACGGCTATTCAATCGACGCGACAACGGGAGCGTTGAGGCCGTTGCCGGGGTCGCCGTTCGCGGATATGGGCTCGGGTCCCGAAGGCGTGGTCATCGCTCCTTCGGGCAAGTTTGCCTACGTGCCCAACGTTTTTGCACCGCCATATTTCCCCGACGATTTCGTTGCAGCATATGCCATCGACGCGACGAGAGGCACGCTGACGCCGGCGGCTGGGTCGCCGTTCAAGGTTGTGGGGAGGGATGACCAAGCTTTGGCAGTCGATCCTGCGGACAAGTTCGCCTTCGTGACCAGCGCCGCCGATGGCAACATTTCTGCGTTTACCATCAACCCAGTCAGCGGCGCGTTGAAAAAGGTGAAGGGGTCGCCGTTTGGGGACGCGGGCAGCATACCCCTTGGTATATCCGTCTGCCGGGTCACGGCCGGCAAATGCATTCCCGCCGCACTGTAGGAGTATTTAGTATGAAAACAATCTCACGCGTCCCATACGCTCTAAGTGTTTGCGCTGCCGCTGCGACGCTTGCGAGCTGCGGCGGGTCGGTCCAGGTGCCAAATCCTCTGGCGCAGGCACCGCTCGGGCGTATCGGCTCCGGTTCGTCCGGCAACGAAGTCCTCGACAGCCGGATAGTCCTCAATTGCGTGAACTTTTACTTCCAAATCTGCCATTTTCACACAAAACATCTTGGTCACGCTACGGGACCATATCCGGGTATCTTTACCGTCAAAGGAAGCTGGCGTAGTTCGCTCCGCTATGGCATGTCTCCAATTAGCGAATCCTTCACCATAGTTTCCGGGGCGTCCAAAATTACCGGCTCGCTAACCTACAGCTCGTCTTCCGGTTATGGGTATACGACTTCGATTGGGAATGGGAAGGCAAAGATTAGAGTGGGCGAGAGGCGCCTTCGCGAGGTGCTTTATGGACTGTAGCTGCGATTAGCGGGGGCCGGCTTAGCTACGGACAAGCGTTGCGAACATGGTTGATCGCGGCGACGCGCGTGCCGACGCCCGGGGTCGTGTAGAGGAAGAGCGTCGCGGTCAGCTCGGGGCAGACCTCGATCATCCGCTCGTCGGCGACCCGTACCAGCGTGCGCACCGCGGCGGCCGGATCGCCGGTCGTTGCTACCGCGTATACGTCGGCGCTGAGATCGTAGGAGCGCAACGCCGAATTGCGCACCGGAACCGCCGCAAGATAGACGAGTGCGAGAAGCGCGCCGACGATCGTGAGACGTGAGAGCGGGTCGTCGTCGCGACGGAACGGGATGCGATCGGCGATCACGACCGCAATCGCCGCAAAGACGATGATGATGCCGCCCTCGATTAGCGCGATCGAGAGCCGGTCGCCATGCGCGATGTGTCCGGCCAGATATGCGAGCCGATACTTGATTTCAGGCGGCGTCAATCCGGCGAAGCTCTCGACGCGTAACTGCGTGCTGATGTACGACCAGGCCACGCTCGCCGCGAGAATCCCGGCGATGGCGTACAGATACCACTGATGCGTTAGCGAGACGAGCCAGAGGATGATCGCCACGATCAGCCCGGCAACGATCATGGCGACGACGGTGTGAAAGAGCCAATAGAGCGCCCAGACTCGCGTCAGTTCGTAAGTAAGCTCCAAAGTTCGGTCGACGCGATAGAGGTAGAAGGACGGAATGATCGAGGCGAGACGCGCGATAAGCGCGAGGGACGCCCCGAAGAGAAAGCGCACGCTCCAATCGCTGCCGAGCCGCCGGCGGAGCGCGTCGCGCATCCTAGCCGCGCCGCCGGAGCTCCAAAGATAGAAGAGCGCGATGACTTCGAAAAGCTGCGTTAGCACGAATCCGAAGACGGTCCAATGCGCGCGTCGAATCGCGCCGGCCTGGCGCGCGGGATCGACCAGTGCCGTCGCCGGCTCGGTCAGCAGAGTCTGCGCCGTGAGAGCGTCGACGCGAAGATCGAGCGAGTTTGGCCGCGCCGCGAGCGCCGAGGCGCCGAATCCAGCGATAAGCAGGATCAGCGCCGTCAGGCTTATGCCATAACGCACTTCACATCATACTTTTCGAAGGCGGGATCGCTAGTCACGATCGTAAGGCTTTCGAGTTGGGCCTGGGCGATAAGTATGCGATCGAAAGGGTCTGTGTGCTCCATCGGCAGCTCGGCGACGGCCAGCGCATGCTCTTCCGTTATGGCCAACGACAAAATGCTCGATTCACGCGCCCTCCGCGGCACATAAAGAGCTGGATTGCTGGGCAGTTTCATCTTCCCGATTCGAACCTTGATCGCGATCTCCCATGCACTGGCAGCCGAAAGGTACAGCTCATTCTCGGAATCTCTTAGGCTGGCCCAGAGTTTCAAACCGATCTTCTTTTGGTCGAGAAACATACGAAGAAAGACTTGCGTATCGAGCAGAAACTTCACTGGTAGAACTGCTTCAGGAGTTCAGGTGAAAGAGGCTTATCGAAGTCATCGGCCACGAAGCCCAACCCCTCATCGTTAGCGAAGGAACGCTCTTTCGCAGCCTTCACCGGCACAATACGTGCAACAGGCGTCCCGCTGCGCGTTACAAGTACTTCTTCACCGGCTTCCGCACGCTTTATGAGCGCCGAGAAGTGTGCCTTCGCCTCTCCAACGCTTGCCCTTTTCATGGGACCAGGATATGCTCTTGACCAAACTTAGTCAAGTAGCTTGGTCATCTAAGTCAAAGCGCGATCCTTTGCACCGGCGCTAGCTATTTTTTCGGCAGCGGGCGGGCCGGGTTACCGGCAACGCGTTCGCCGGGCGGAACGTCTTTGGTGACGACCGAGCCCGCGCCGGTCAGCGCTCCGTCTCCGACCGTTACCGGCGCAACGAGCGAGGTGTTCGAACCGATTGAAACGTCGCGCCCGATGGTCGTCTCGTGCTTCTGGGTTCCATCGTAGTTGCAAGTGATCGTGCCGGCGCCGACGTTGGTCCCCTCGCCGACCGTCGAGTCGCCGAGGTAGGAGAGGTGACTCACCTTGACGCCGCGCGCGAGTTTCGATTTCTTGACTTCGACGAAGTTCCCGACGTGGACTCGCTCAGCGACGATCGTCTCGTCGCGCAGATGCGCGAACGGACCGATCGAGACTTCGGTGCCGACCTCCGAGTTCACGACGACGCTCTCGCGAACCGTGACGCGTTCGCCCAGGATTGCGTGCGATAGCCGGCTGTTGGGGCCGATCACGCACTGCCTCCCTAGACTCGAAAGGCGCGTGATCGTCGTATTTGGATAGATTACCGTATCGGTGCCAATCTCGAGCTCGGGCTCGAGGTAGGTCGTATCCGGGTCGACGATCGTGACGCCGCCGCGCATGTGCTGCGCGCAGAGGCGCGCGTTCATTTCCTTACGGGCCTGCGCCAGCTCCACCCGATCGTTGATACCGAGCACCTGAAGATGATCGGTCGCGACCACCGGACGAACGCTCTTTCCGGCGTTGCCGAAGTACTCCACGCTGTCGGTGAGATAGTACTCCGACTGCGCGTTGTCGTCGCGCAAATGCGTCACCGCCTCGCGTAGTGCGGCTTCATCGAATGCATAGATGCCGGCGTTCATCTCGTCGATCGCGAGTTCGTCGGGCGTTGCGTCGCGGACCTCGACGATGCGCTCGACGACCGGCCCGCGCCGAACGATGCGTCCGAAGCTCGATGGCAGCGGCATCTTCACGGTGACGAGCGACATTACCGCATCGTCCTGCCCTCTCGCGTCGAGCGAGCCGATCATGCCGCGGAAAATCTCTTCCGTGACAAGCGGCATGTCGCCGCAGGCGACGACGATTCGGCTGCGGGGCCGCGGATCGAGCCGATCGAGCGCGACCCGTACGGCGTGACCGGTGCCGAGCTGCTCGGCTTGCAGCACGCTCGCGACGTCGAAGCGATCGATCTGACCTTCGAGCTCGTCGTTGACCACCACGACGATCTCGTCAATGTCGGCGCCGCGAAGTGCGCGCACGACATACCAGAGCATCGGCCGTCCGCAGATCTCGTGCAGCACCTTCGAGCGCGCGCTCTTCATGCGCGTCCCTTTACCGGCGGCAAGCACGATAGCGCGGATCATACGCCAGCGACTCCCTGCGTCATGAGCTCGAGCGCGTTGCGCAAGCGCTCGCGAACGATGTCCCGGCCGAGCAGCTCCATCGAGTCGTAGAGCGGAATCGACGTCGGGCTTCCGGTGATCGCGACGTAGAACGGGCGCGCGACGTCGCGCATTTTCTTTCCGAGCGATTCGGCGATCCGCTCGAGCGCCGTTTGAATCGCGAAAACATTCCACGCGGGCAGCGCGTCGAGCTCTGCGAGCGCGAGAGAAAATGCTTGGCGCGTCTGATCGTCGTCGAGCTTTTTGCTTTGCAAGTTCTCGGCACGCAACGCGACGCGTCCCGAGAACAGAAAGGCCAAGAGCGGCCCCAGGTCGCTCAGACGCTCGATGCGCGGTGCCGCGAGCTGCGCGATACGAGTCAGGCGCTGGGGCGACGCCGTCCACTCGCGCACGCGTTCGAGAAGCGACTCCGCGTCGTGGCGCTCGCGAATGTAACGCGCATTGAGCCAATCGAGCTTCGCGACGTCGAAGACGGGTCCGCCGACCGGAACGTGCTCGACCTCGAAACGCTTCACGATCGCGGGCAGGTCCAACAGCTCGTCCTCGCCGTCGCGGGTCGCATTCGCCAGCAGCGCCAAGAAATTGATCAGCGCTTCGGGTAGGTAGCCCATCGCGCGATAGAAGAGGATTCCGGTCGGATTCTTTCGTTTGCTGAGCTTACTCTTGTCGGGGTTGCGCAGCAGCGGGAGGTGCATCAGCTTGGGCGGTTCCCAACCGAAATACGAATAGAGCAGGAGGTGCTTGGGGGCGCTCGAGACCCATTCCTCGCCGCGAAAAACGTGGGTGATCCGCATCAGATGATCGTCGACGACGTTAGCTAGATGATAGGTCGGCAGTCCGTCCGATTTGACGAGCACTTGCATGTCGACGCTGCGATAATCGAACTCGATCGGCCCGCGGCGCAGGTCTTCGACGACGCAGGTTCCCTGATCGGGCACTACCATCCGAATGACGTACGGTTCGCCGGCCACCTCGCGCCGGGCGACTTCATCGGGCGAGTAGCTGCGGCAGAGACCATCGTAGCGCGACGGTTGTCCGGCGGCACGCTGCGCGACGCGCATCTCTTCCAGTCGCTGCGGCGTGCAGAAGCATTTGAAAGCGTGACCGCCCGTCAGCAGCTCGTCGGCATACTCGCGATAAATTGCCGAACGCTCGCTCTGGCGATACGGTCCGTGCGGACCTCCGACGTCGGGCCCTTCGTCCCAATCGAGACCGCACCAGCGCAGCGTTTCGAGAATCGCGCGCTCGCTTTCGGCCGTGCTGCGGGCTCGATCGGTGTCCTCGACGCGCAGAATGAACTCTCCGCCATGCTTGCGCGCGAAGCAATAGTTGATCAGCGCGACATACGCGGTTCCCACGTGCGGGTCACCGGTAGGCGACGGCGCGACGCGCGTTCGAACGGCCAACTTACCCGACCAGCGCTCGACGTTTACCGCATTCGCGCTCGACGAAGTCGATGATCTCCTGCAGCGGCGCTCCCGGCGTGAAGATCTCGCGCACGCCGAGTTCTTTCAGGCGCTTCGCATCCTCGGCGGGAATGGTGCCGCCGCCGAAAAAGACGATGTCGGCGGCGTCTTGACGCGCAAGCTGCTCGACGACGAGCGGGAAGAGCGTCATGTGTGCGCCGGACAGGATCGAGAGCCCGATGCCGTCGGCATCTTCCTGAATCGCCGTCTGAACGATCTGCTCGGGCGTCTGGAAGAGTCCGGTATAGATAACCTCCATGCCGGCGTCGCGCAAAGCCCGCGCGATGACCTTCGCCCCACGGTCGTGACCGTCGAGGCCGGCCTTAGCGATGACGATGCGCAGCGGTCGGTCGTTCATGTTCCACGATTCCGGCGCGACGCCGGCTCAGGTGCAGCGCCTCCTCGAGCTTGCGCACCACCTGCTTGAGGGTCCGCCGCATCCGGTAGAGCTCGATATCGGTTCGGCAACGCATGCCGTGTCTGTGACGCATGCTAGCGGCTGGCCATTACAGCACCGCTCGTTCGATATAACGGCCGTAAACGGCCGCCATTGCTTCGACGATTTCGCCTTCGGTGCAGTAGGCGTTGACGCACTCGATGAGGTGCGGCATAAGATTGTCTTTTTGATTGCGACAGGCACCTTGCAGCCGCTCGAGCGTGCGCGAAACGGCGCGTTCGTCGCGATTCTCGCGCACTCGTTGAACCGCGCGCGCCTGAGCGCGCTCCATCTCCTCGGTGATCTTCAGGAGGTCGATGTTCTCGGTCTCATCGTCGTGGACGAACGCGTTGACGCCGACGATGATGCGATCGCGCGTCTCGATCGAGCGTTGATAGCGATAGCTGGCCTCAGCGATCTCGCGCTGGAAGAAGCCGGCTTCGATCGCCTCGATCACGCCGCCGTACTCGGCGATCTGAGCGAAGTACGACTCGGCCTGGCGTTCCATCTCGTCGGTGAGCGCTTCGACGAAGTACGAGCCGCCGAGCGGGTCGACGACGTTGGTCACGTTCGTTTCGTAGGCGAGGACCTGCTGCGTGCGCAACGCGATTTCGACGGACTTTTCGGTCGGGAGCGCCAAGACTTCGTCCATCGAGTTGGTGTGCAGCGACTGCGTGCCGCCGAGCACCGCCGCCATTGCCTCGAAGGCGACTCGCACGATGTTGTTTTCGGGCTGTTGCGCCGTCGCGCTGCAGCCGGCCGTCTGCGTATGGAAGCGCAGCTGCCACGAGCGCGGGTTGCGCGCACCGTACTTCTCGCGCATGTGGCGCGCGTAGATTCGCCGGGCCGCACGGAACTTCGCGATCTCTTCGAAGAAGTCGATGTGCGAGTTGAAAAAGAACGAAAGGCGCGGCGCAAACTCGTCCACGTCCATTCCGGCAGCCATGCAGGCCTCGACGTACGCGAAGCCGTCAGCGAGCGTGAAAGCGAGCTCCTGCGCGGCCGTCGAACCCGCTTCGCGGATGTGATAGCCCGAGATGGAAATCGTATTCCACTTCGGCATCTCGCGCGTGCAGAACTCGATCATGTCGACGATGATGCGCATGTGAGGGCGGGGCGGAAAGATCCACTCCTTCTGCGCGATGTACTCCTTGAGAATGTCGGCCTGAATCGTTCCGCCGAGCTTCGCGCGGGGAATCCCCTTCTTCTCGGCGGCCGCAATGTACTGAGCGAGCGCGATGCAGGCCGGCCCGTTAATCGTCATCGAGGTCGTTATGTCGGCCATGTCGATGCCGTCGAAGAGGACCTCCATGTCCGCGAGCGAGTCGATGGCGACTCCGCACTTTCCGACCTCGCCGCGCGCCTGCGGTGCGTCGGAGTCATATCCCATCAGCGTCGGCATATCGAAGGCAACCGAAAGCCCGTGCTGTCCGTGCTCGAGCAGAAAGTGGTAGCGTTCGTTGGTCTGCGCGGCAGTGCCGAAACCGGCAAACTGGCGCATCGTCCAGAGCCGGTCGCGATAGCCGTTCGGGTGAATGCCGCGCGTATACGGATATTCGCCGGGCGACGGAAGGTCGAGTCCGGCAACGTCTTGCGGCTCGTAAACGGTCTTGACGGGTACGTCGGAGATCGTCCGGTCGAGCGCCCCGGAACCCGGCCCTTTGCGAACCCCGAGCCCAGCCGGACGCTCGATCATCTTGGGCCTTTCCTGAGCTTGTCGAAGAGCTTGCCCTGAGCTTGTCGAAGGGGCCATAGGGGCCGAGCTTTTCGACGCGCCGGCGGGAAACTCCCCAAAGGCGGCTAGTAACCCGACGGCCTCCCGAGTCCGAGCTTCGAGAGAATCCGTTCGGCCGCTTCGTACGGATCGAGGTCTTCGCGCGGTTGCGCGTTTAGCGCATCGTTGAGACGCTGCTCCAAGCGCCCCAGCGCGAGCTGGCGCACTTGGTGGGTAAACGCGTAGCGGCGCCGCCGTTCGATTTCGCCGGTTTCGTTGAGATAGGCGGCGTGGCGTTCGATCGCGCTCACCAGCGCGTCGATCCCCTTTCCCTCTAACGCTTGCGTCGTCACCAGCTCCGGAACCCAACCCGGCCAGTGCTGCATTTCCATCATCGATCGAATCTCGCGGCGAAGTTGGTCGGCCATCGGGTGGTCGGCCTTGTTGACGACGAAGATATCGGCGATCTCCATGATGCCGGCCTTGAGCACTTGAATCGAGTCGCCACTCCCCGGCTGCAACGCGACGATGGTCGTCTGCGCGAGCTCCGCAATCGCAACCTCGCTCTGGCCGACGCCGACGGTTTCGATCAGCACTAGGTCGAAACCGAAGGCATCCATCAGCAGCGCTGCGTCGGCGGTCGCACCGGCTAGGCCGCCGAGATGTCCGCGGCTCGCCATCGAACGGATGAAGACTGCTTCGTCGGTGAAGTGTTCGGCCAGACGGATCCGGTCGCCGAGCAGCGCGCCGTGCGAGAACGGCGAACTGGGATCGACCGAAACGACACCGACGCTCTTTCCGCGCGCACGCGCGCTGCGGACGAGTCCGGAGGCGAGCGTCGATTTGCCGACGCCGGGCGGCCCGGTCAGCCCGACCGTCATCGCGCGTCCGACCTTTGGATAAAGCGCGCGAATCAGGTCGCCCCCGCGCCCCGACTCCGCACGTGAGATCGCCCGCGCGAGCGCGCGGGGATTGCGCGCCTCGAACTCGCGCAGCAGATCCATCGGGAATCCTCTTGCGGCTAATGGCAAGAGCGGACCTCCCTTACGTCCAAGGGCAAATTCCCATCGTGCTTTTGCGCTGCGCGGGCGTCGCGCTCGCCTCGATTCTAGCGTATAGTTGCGTGGTGCCCGCTTCGGGCGAAACGCTGGTCGTTCCGCTCACGGGTAAACGAGTGCGCGACATTCAGACCGCGCAGCTCTTTCACACGCTCTTCCACGACTTCTTTTATAAGGCAGATGGAACGACGTACGTGCAGTCCGGCGACATTCCGGCCATGTGGCTGCGCGATTCGTCGGCGCAAACGATACCATACATCCGCTTTGAAGCTTCGTACCCGATTCTTCGCGCTCGTTTCGCGGGCGTAATCGAACGAAACGCTCGCAACATACTCACGGATCCCTACGCAAACGCTTTCAAATCCGACTATACCGTCTGGGAGCGTAAGTGGGAGGTCGATTCGCCGGCATGGCCGGTCATTCTCGCGTCGGTCTACTGGCGGTCGACGCAAGATGCGACGCTCTTTACACCCGACCTGCATCGCGCGCTTTCGAAGGTCGTCGACACCTACGAGTGCGAGGAACGCCATCGCAGCTGTAGCCGGTATCAGTACCCGTATCACGTTTACACCAACGACGCAATTCAACGAGTCGACGGGGATGATTTGGGGCGCCTTTCGACCCTCAGACGATGCGGTCGAGTATCGCTTCAACATTCCGCAGAACGCGATCGCCGCCGTCGCCCTGCGCAACATCGTGCAGCTCGCAATCGACGGCTATCGCGACCGCGCGCTCGCCCGGCGAGCGCAAGTGCTCGGGGCGCGCGTCCAGAACGGAATCCAACTCTACGGGCGGTTCTTCAATCGACAGCGGCGCGTCTGGATGTATGCCTACGAAACCGACGGTTTCGGCAGATTCAACCTCATGGACGACGCCAACATCCCAAACCTTACGACGCTGCCGTATATCGACTGGTGCTCGGCCTTCGATTCCACCTATCTGGCCACGCGCGCGTTTGCGCTCAGCATGGATAATCCGTTCTATTTCGCTGGAAGGTACGCGGAAGGGTTGGGAAGCCCGCACACGCCGTACGGCTATGTCTGGCCGCTCGGGATCATCGGACGCGCGTTGACCGCCACCTCGTCGCTCGAAGTAGCCACCGCGATCACGACCCTTGCGGAGACCGATGGCGAGGACGGATTAATTCACGAAAGCTTCTATCCCGGCGGATACTGGCGCTTCACGCGCCCGGAGTTCGGATGGGCGAACGCGCTCGGCGCCGAGCTGCTCTTTCGCAGCCTCGCCGGCGAGACGGCGACTCAGTTTGCGTGGAAAGGCCCGATGCTGCCGTTCCAGCGCCGCTCCGAAACGCCGGTCCTCGTGCCGTACTTTACTCAGATCGAAAACGCCGCCGAGATCGTTGAGACGCTTGGACGCCTGCTGCACTCAACCGGGGGGACCATGCTGCATCAATAATCGCGAGGGCTAACGAGGGGACCGCGTAAACCCGGTCGCCAAGTTTTAGAATCGTGGATCTAGGATATTATCGCTATCCAACGATAGCAGGCGACCGCATTCTCTTCGTCTGCGAAGACGATCTCTGGAGCGTGCCGGTATCGGGAGGCTCGGCGACGCGCCTTACCGTCAGTTTCGGCACCTGCTCGTTCCCGCGGCTTTCGCCCGACGGAGAGTCGGTCGCGTTTATTTCGACCGACGAGGGGAACCCGGAGCTGTACGTCATGCCGGCGCGCGGCGGAGAACCGAGACGCCTCACCTTTCTTGGCGCGTCGATTGTGTGGACCACCTGCTGGAGTGCGGATGGGCGCGAGATTTACTTCGTCGGCAATCCTGCGACTTGGTATGAAGGCGAGACGCGTCCGTTCGCGATTTCGCGTGACGGCGGCACGCCGCGAGAGCTCAATCTCGGTCACGGGCGCTCGGTCTCGTTCGGCCCGCGAGGGCAGTTCGCAATCGGCCGAAACGCGGCCGACCCCGCGCGCTGGAAGCGCTATCGCGGCGGCACCTCGGGCGAAATCTGGGTCGATGCGGACGTGGACCGGCACGTTCACTCGATTGCCGCTGCCCGACGGAAACCCGTGCTGGCCGATGTGGATCGGAGAGCGCATTTACTTCCTGGCCGACCACGAGGGCATTGGGAACCTGTATTCCTGCCAGCTCGACGGAAGCGGAATCCTGCGCCATACCAATGAGAGCGAGTACTACGTACGCTTCCCCTCGACCGACGGAACGCGGATCGTGTACTCCGCTGGAGCGGAGATCGGATGCTACGACGTCGCGAGCGAGACCGCGCGCCACATTTCGATTGAAACGCACTCGCCGATGCCGCAGACCGTGCGACGCTTCGAGAAGGCTTCGGACTCGCTCGAGCACTTCGTTCTGAATCCCGATGGAACGCAGATCGCATTCGACTCGCGCGGACAAGAGTTTACGATGCCGCTCTTCGACGGAGCGGCGATTCGTCATGGAACGGGCGGCCGCGCGCGCACTCGGCTGACGCAATGGCTCGAGGACGGGCAACTGGTCTCCGTTACCGACGCCGGCGGATACGAGCAGATCGCGATTCGTCCCGCCGATGCCTCGAGCGAGATGAGACTCGTTTCGAGCGGCGATATCGGGCGCGTCACCGATATGATCTGCTCGCCGACGAGTAACGTCGTCGTCTTCGCAAACCATCGCCACGATCTTTGCGCGCTCGACCTCGACGACGGCAAGGTGCGCGTCCTCGATACCTGCCCGTCGCATCGCATCGAGGATCTCGCGTTCTCGCCCGACGGACGTTTCGTCGCCTACGTCTGGTGGCCGGCGCACGGGACGTCGATCATTCGCGTCGTCAAAGTTCGCTCGGGCAAGGTACACGACGTGACCTCGCCGCTGCGCATCGATAAGTCGCCGGCGTGGGATCCCGAAGGAAAATACCTCTACTTCATCTCGACGCGCGATTTCAATCCCGTCTATGATGCGCTGCAGTTCGATTTGAGTTTTCCCCAAGCGAGCCGCCCGTTCGTCGTGACGCTGCGCGACGACGTCTCGTCGCCCTTCGTGCCGAAGCCGAAGCCGATTCACTGCGACCACCACGAGCGCGACACGATCGAACAACAAACCGCCAAAGCCGGCCGACGTCGAGATCGATTTCGACGGGATCGAGGGCGCGTGCTGGGCTTTCCGGTCGACGAGGGCGAGTACGAACAAATCGTCGCGGTGCGCGAACGCGTGCTCTTCACTCGCTTCCCCGTCAAAGGAATCAAACCCGCGCGGCGCGAGGACCTCGACGGCGACGAGCACGGCACGCTCTTGGCCTACGACTTCGACCAGCAGCGGCTCGCGACGATCGCTTCGGAATGCGACGAGATCCAGCTCGGCGACGACGGCCGCACGCTGGTCTATCGCTCGCGCGACCGCCTGCGCGCGATCGACGCGCTCGACGACCTTCCCGAGGAAGGCGACGAGCAGAAGCCGCTGAGCGAACCCGGCCGCAAGAGCGGCTGGATCGATCTCGACCGCGCCAGCGTTGAGATCGTACCGCGCGACGAATGGGCCCAGATGTATCGCGAAGCGTGGCGCCTACAAGCCGAACACTTTTGGGTCGAGGACATGAGCGATATCGATTGGAAGCGCGTCTACGAGCGCTATGCGGCGATCTTGCCGCGCGTTCGCACGCGCGGCGAGCTCTCCGACCTGATCTGGGAGATGCAGGGCGAGCTGGGCACCTCGCACGCTTACGAGTGGGGCGGCGATTATCGCGAGCCTCCGCAGTATCAACGCGGTTTCCTTGGCGCGGATCTTCGCTGGGACGAGGAGCGCGGCGGCTTACCGGATCGACCGAATCTATCGCGGCGATTCGTGGAATCGCGAGCACGATTCGCCGCTTGCCGAGCCGGGGCTCAACGTTCGCGAGGGAGACTGCATCGTCGCGATCGGCGGCAAGCGCTTATCGCGCGACGTCACGCCGGATCAGCTGCTCGTCAACGCCTCGGGGCGGAACGTCTCGATCACGCTGCAAGAGAGGAAGGGTGAGGAGCGCACGGTTCTCGTCAAGGCGCTGGAAAACGAAGCGGCGCTGCGTTATCGCGCGTGGGTCGAGGAGAACCGCCGCATCGTGCACGAGCGAACCGGCGAACGCGTCGGATATTTGCACATTCCCGACATGGGTCCGTGGGGATTCTCGGAGTTTCACCGCGGTTATCTCAGCGAGTTCGACCGCAAAGGCTTGATCGTCGACGTCCGCTACAACCGCGGCGGCCACGTTTCGCCGCTTCTTCTCGAGAAACTCGCGCGCAAACGCATCGGATACGATGCGCCGCGCTACGGTGCGCCGGTTCCCGTATCCGCCCGAGTCGGTCGGCGGCCCGATCGTCGCGCTCACGAACCAGTTTGCGGGCTCCGACGGCGACATCTTCAGCCATTGCTTCAAGCTCTACAAGCTTGGACCGCTGGTCGGCAAACGCACCTGGGGCGGCGTCATCGGGATCGATCCGTACCACCATCTCGTCGACGGCACGCTCACGACCCAGCCGGAGTTTTCGTTCTGGTTCGTCGACGTCGGCTGGGGCGTGGAGAACTACGGCACGGATCCGGATTACGACGTGGACATCGCGCCGCACGATTACCGCGACGGAAAGGATCCGCAGATGGAGCTGGCACTCGAACTGATGGACCGCGCGCTCGAAGGTTACGTCGAGCTTCGCCCCGACCTCTCGACACGTCCGTCGCTGCCGTTACCAACCCTGGCGTGACGGCGGCGCGCCGCCTCGTCGCTGTTGGCGGCTTTTGCGGTACCCGCGATCGTCTATTTTGCAAGCGCATCGCCGGAACCGGCCTCTTGGGATA
The DNA here is from genome assembly GCA_963748875.1 of Vulcanimicrobiota bacterium. GTDB lineage: Bacteria > Vulcanimicrobiota > Vulcanimicrobiia > Vulcanimicrobiales > Vulcanimicrobiaceae > Cybelea. Next base: position 1,038,211 of record CAVVKC010000001.1, on the reverse strand, counting down.
CCGCGGAGTTGCAAGGCGTGCCGTACATTCTGGGCATCTCGCATCCGACAGGTTTTCCGTTCTACGTCTTAGCCGGGTATGTTTGGTCGCACGCCATCCCCTTCGGTACGGTCGCATGGCGGATGAACGCGATGAGCGGGGTCGCCGTTGCGACCACCGCCGCGCGGCCTACGCGCTTGCGCTCGAGTTCGGTGCGAGCCTTCCCGTCGCACTGTTCGCTACGCTCTGGTTCGCTTTTACGCAAAATGTCTGGGCGCACGCCGCACGCGCCGAAGCGCAAGACCTCGCCGTTGCGTGTTGCGCGCTCGCGATCTACGCATTCGTGCGCTGGCTGCGTGGCGCGCCGGACGCCTGGTTCGCCGCGGCCTTCGCGCTCTGCGGTCTTGGCATCGCGGCGCATCCGAACGCGCTCTGGATTCTGCCGGCGTTCGTTATCGGCGCGATCGTTGCAAAGCGGCGTCCACGTGCGCGGCTCGTTGCCGGATCGGCCGCGCTCGTCGTCGCGGGTCTCGCCCTCTATCTCTATCTTCCGCTTCGCTCGGCATACGTTGTCGCCAATCACCTCGATCCGGCCGCCGTGCTCCCCGGCGCGGACGGCGGCATCTTTTGGAACTACAACGATCCGCGAACGCTGCACGGATTGCTCCGCGAGCTGACCGGCAGCGAGTTCGAAACGCCGTCGTACTTCCTCGCATCGTTCAACCCGGTTCATCTCGAGCAGGCGCTCTGGGCGTTCGTCAGCATCTTGCACCAGCAGTACGCCGCCTCGCGTGCTCCTGATCCTCGGCGGCATCCTCGCCGCCGGGCGTCGCGACTGGCGGACGACGCTCGTCGTCTGCGTGGCGTGCACGGCCGGACTGCTCTTTTCAGTCATCTATCCCAACGAGAGCGACGTCGGACGCTACCGGCTACTCGCGTCGTGGCTCGCCGTCCCGCTTTTCGGAGCGCTGACGCCGCAATCGAAGCGGCGGCTCGAGCTCGCGTTACACGTTCCGCTGATCGTCTATCTTGCAGCCGGCGCAAGTCTCGCATTCGAGCGGCAGCGCGGCTTCTTTCATCACGCGCCGGGCGAGGGTGGCCGCTGGGTGATCCAGGCGGTGGGCCCGTACGTTCCGCCTAGGAGCGTCCTCGTAGCCAGCTGGCTCGACGCCACCTCGCTCGCCTACGGAGCCTACGTTGACGGTTCGCTTCCGGGACGCATCATCGTCTCGGACGACAAGCTCGACGTTACGCGCTATCACGCCTGGGCGAAGGATCACCGCGTCTTCGTCCTCGTCAATCCGCACGATGTCAGCGCGCTACCCGGCACGCGCGACTTTGCCACCCTTGACCCGTACCACGAGCTCTACGAGGTGATGCCTTAGACACTTGACTTCGGTTCTCTCGAGGCGTATATCGGATAAATATTAATCGGTCCAAGATAAATACTTAACCATCCAATGTTTGCCAAACGACAGCCCAGACCGATCCAAAACTTCGAGAGGAGCGAACGAGTGAACTGGAACGAGAGCCGGTGGAAGGGGATAGAGCGACGATACAACGCCGAAGCCGTGCGGCGGCTACAGGGCAGCTTCGTCGCCGAGCAGAGTTTTGCGCGCATGGGCGCCGAGCGGCTCTGGCGCGATCTTCGATGCGACGCGCCGGTAACGGCCCTCGGAACGCTCACCGGCAATCAGGCGGTGCAGGCCGCCCGAGCGGGATTGCGCGCGCTCTACTGCAGCGGCTGGCAGGTCGCCGCCGACGCCAACGCCGCGGGTGAGATGTATCCCGATCAAAGCCTCTATCCGGTAAACAGCGTGCCGGCGCTCGTCGAACGGCTTAACAACGCGCTCGCGCGGCTCGATCAAATCGAGTCGCTCGAGGGACGCGGCGGAACGCACTGGTATTTGCCGATCGTCGCCGATGCCGAAGCCGGTTTCGGCGGCGCGCTCAACGTCTTCGAGCTCATGAAAGCCATGATCCGCGCCGGGGCGGCCGGCGTGCATTTCGAAGACCAGCTCAGTTCCGAAAAGAAGTGCGGCCATTTAGGCGGCAAGGTGCTGATTCCGACGCAGCAAGCGGTGCGCCATCTGACCGCGGCGCGTCTCGCCGCCGACGTGCTCGACGTGCCGACGGTTTTGATCGCGCGCACCGATGCGAACGCCGCAAAGCTCGTCACCAGCGACGTCGATCCGAACGATCGCCGTTTTCTCACCGGCGAACGCACGCCCGAGGGTTTCTACGTAACGCAACCCGGGATCGAGGCGTGCATCGCGCGCGGTTTGGCTTACGCGCCGTACGCCGATCTCATTTGGATGGAGACCTCGGAACCAAACCTCGAGGAAGCTCGCCGCTTTGCCGAGGCCATTCACGCGCGCTATCCCGGCAAACTGCTGGCCTACAATTGCTCGCCGTCTTTCAACTGGAAGAAGAAGCTCGATGGCGCAACGATCGCCGCCTTCCAAGACCGGCTCAACGCATTGGGATATAGGTTTCAGTTCGTAACGCTGGCCGGCTTTCACGCGCTCAATCACAGTTTCTTCGCGCTCGCGCACGACTTCAAAATGCGCGGCATGACGGCATACGCCGAGTTTCAAGCGCAGGAGTTCGCGTCCGAGCCGCTCGGCTACACGGCGACGCGCCACCAGCGCGAGGTGGGCACCGGCTACTTCGATGAAGTCGCCAGCGTGATCGGCGAAGGCAAGGTCTCGACGACCGCGCTGAACGGCTCGACCGAGGCCGAGCAGTTCTACGATATCGACGTCAAAGTGCAGTCTCGGTGAACGTTGCTCCGGCCGGCGCGGTCGAGCGCGACCTGCCCGCCGGATTCGTCGCATTTTATCTGCCGCTGCACCGGCGCTTTACGCCGGTGCAGCAAGCGCTCGTGCAGGCGCGCAAGGAACGGCTCGCGCGCGCCCACGCCGGCGAACTCCCGCACTATCTCCCGCCCTCCGATGCGACCCGTTCGTCGTGGCGGATCGAGTTGCCCGATTGGTGCGCGGATCAACGCAATCAGATGACCGGCCCTGCCGACGACGGCGAGCTCTGCGTGAAGATGCTCAATTCCGGCGCGCCGGGAGTAATGCTCGATCTCGAAGACTCGATGGCCAACACCTGGGACCATCTGATGCTCGGGCATCGCAACATCGTCGCGGCGCTCTACGGCGAGTTGACGTACGAAGACGCAAAGCGGGGCGGCACGGTCGCGATCGCGCCGAGCACCACCGTTGTGTGGAACCGCGTGCGCGGGCTCCATCTCGCTCAAGCGGGCGTCATCGCGCACATTCTCACCAGCGCCTCGCTCTTCGATCTCGCGCTGCTCGTCTTCAACCTCGATATCGAGCGGTTGCGCCATCCACTCTGCATCTACATTCCCAAATCGGAGTCGGCGCAGGAGGCGCTTTGGTGGAAGGAGGCCTTCGACGCGCTGATCGTGGCGAAGGGCTGGACGCGCGATGCGATCAAGGCAATGGCACTAATCGAATCGCATCCGATCGCCTACGAGATCGAAGAGTTCCTATACAATCTGCGCGAGTACATTCTGGGATTGAACCTCGGCCGCTGGGATTACATGGCGAGCCTGATCCACTACAATCTAGCCGATCCGCGCTGGCTGCTTCCGGATCGCAACACGATCCCATTCGACGTCGCCTTCTTTCAGCGCGTGCGCACGCTCTTGCCCGAGCTGACGCATAAGCACGGCGCGCTTGCGATCGGCGGCATGACTGCGCTCTATCCCAGCCGCGAGGATCCCGAGCTCAACGCGCGCGCGCTCACGGTACTCGAGCGCGACAAAGCGAACGAGGCGGCCTGCCTGATGGACGGCGCATGGACCGGCCATCCCGACCAAAACGCGATCGCGGTCGGGCAGTTTCCGTATCCGAATCAACTCGAAAAACGGCCGTCACTCGAAACGAATCACCCCGATCTCCGTCCGGCTCCCACCGGCGTCGGTGCGACGACGCTGAATGGAACGCGGGCGGCCGTTCGCACCGTCATTCGCTATCGCAACGGCGTGCTCGAGGGGCGCGGCGCGAGCCTGCTCGACGGCTACATGGAAGACCTCGCGACCGACCGAATCTACCGCTTGATGATCGCGCAGCGCCTGCGTTATCGCGGCCCATGCACTCCATCGTCGATCGGCGCGACGTTCGACGAAGAGCTCGCACGCATTCTTGCCGAGCTTCCCGCCGATGCGAACCCGGAGGCGCGCAGCAGGTATCGCCGGGCGCGCGACATCTCCGAAGCGATGATCGCCGGCGGAACGTTCGACCCGACGTAGCTTGAGCGTGCGTACGCGGGTCGCGGCGATAGCCGCCCTCGTCACGCTCGGTCTTCACCTCGCGGCAAACCCGCACTACGGCTTCTTCCGCGACGAGCTCTACTTCATCATCTGCGGTTTTCACCCGGCCTGGGGCTACGTCGATCAGCCGCCCGTCGTGCCGCTGCTCTCCGCCGGCTCACAGCTCTTCGGCCATTCGCTCTTCGCGCTGCGCGCGATTCCGGCAATCTTTGCGGCCGCCGGCGCGTACGTTACGTCTTCGCTGGTCTTCGAGCTCGGTGGCGGCACGTTTGCAGCGGCGCTCGCGGTGCTCGCATATCTCGCGGCCGGCGTCTTGGAGAGCTTCGGCGCCAAGGCCGGTCCCGACATGACCGGGCTGTGGCTGTGGCCGCTGTGCGCGCTCTACGTGCTGCGAATCGTCAAAGGCGCCGACCCCCGCTGGTGGCTCGCCGCCGGCGCCGTTGTCGGAATTGCAATCGAGAGCAAGTACAGCGTGCTCTTTTTTGCCATCGCGCTGCTGGCGGGGTTGGCGCTGACGCCGCAGCGTCGAGTCTTGGGCTCCGGCTGGTTTTACGCCGGAGCCGGAGTTGCGGCGATTATTGCGTTTCCAAACTTCCTCTGGCAAGCGCTGCACGGATTTCCAATGTGGGAGCTGCTCCGAAACGGAGCGAACGGTAAGAACCTCGTCGCGGGTCCGTTGCTTTTTCTCTTTCAGCAGCTGCTGCTGACCAATCTCTTTGCCTCGCCAATCTGGATCGCGGGACTGATTTGGCTGCTTCGGAACGGAACGGCGCGATTTCTCGGATACGCCTACCTCATTTTGATCGCGATGATGATCGTGCTGCACGCGAAGCACTACTATCCCGCCGACGTTTATCCAATTCTCATGGCCGGCGGCGGTGTCGCGATCGAATCCTGGATCGGCGCGCCGCTCGTGCGCGGTGCGATCGTTACCGCCACCGTCGCCGCCTGGATGTTCTTCGCGCCGTTCTCGTTGCCGGTTCTATCGGAGCCCGCGATGCTCGACTACTCGCGTTTTGTCGGCAGCGCGCTGCACATTCAACGATCGGCGCTCGCGACCGAGAAGATGCGCAGGTCCGCCTTACCGGAGGACTGGGCAGACATGCACGGCTGGCCTGAGCTGGCCGCAACGGTGGCACGAATTTATTATTCGCTTCCGGCGCAGCAACGGGTTCAGGCTGCAATCGTTGCAAGCAACTACGGTGAGGCTGCGGCGATCGACTTTTTCGGCACGCGGTACGGCTTGCCGCCGGCGCTCTCCGGCCATAACAACTACTGGCTCTGGGGTACCCACGGCTACAGCGGCAACGTCGTCATTGACGTCAATGGCGACTGCGGGGCCGGTCGGCATCTCTTCCGCACGGCGCGTCTGGCGGCGCGATTCAATCCACCGTGGGTCATCTCGTACGAGCAGAACATTCCGATCATGGTCTGCACCGGTATTCGAACGCCGATCTCGGAGCTTTGGCCGAAGCTACGTTTTTATATTTAGCCAGCTTTCAATCGCACTGAAGAGCGCGGGGTCGAGGTATGACGGCGTGTAGTACTCGACGCCCGTCGAGGCCTCAGCCGGCTCGAGCTTAATGAAGAGATGATCGTCGTCCGGCAGCATGACGACCGTCAGCTTTCGGTTTGCGGAACGCGCGGCCTCGACCAGACGCGGCGTGTCGGCGGCAAACACTTGAATGTCTTTGGTTCCCTGGACGATGAGAATCGGGCAAGGCACCGCGCCAATCAGCTTGGCCGGATCGACTCCAAACGAACTGCGCAACCACACGGCAAATGCATCCGTTCTCTTCCCCGTCGCGACCGCAGCGATGTACGCCCGAGCTCGTTTCTCGGCAGCCGCGCGCTGGCCGGCGGGCACGTCGCGAATCAACTGCTTGAAAAGGACTTGCTCGAGCGGAAGCGCCGGCGGAGCGAGCAAGACGATGCCGCGCAGCCGGCCGTCGGCGATCGCGATGGAAGGTGCGAGCTCGCCGCCTTCACTGTGCCCGAGTACGAAGATTCGGCTCGGGTCGATGCCGGGCTGCGCACGTAAATATGCGATCGCGTCGTGTGCGTCGGCAATCAAGCGATCGCGGGTCGCGAAAGTGCCGCCGCTCTTTCCGCACGAACGCTTGTCGTAACGCAAGACGGCGTAACCGCCGTTCGACAAGGCGTTGGCGAGTTGCGCAAAGACTTTGTTTGGACCGATCGTCTCGTCGCGATCGATGCAACCGCTGCCGTGGACGAAGACGAACGCCGGAACGGCAGCCGCCGCGGCATCCGGCATCGAGAGGGTCCCGGCGAGCGTCACACCGTCGCCGGCGCGAATCGAAACGTCGCGCGATGCGTATCGGGCGGCCGGCAAGGGAACCGGTGTGGCGGCGGTGGGCTGGGGCAGAGGCAACACTTGCGAACTTTGCGATTGCAGCACGACCGAGGCTTGCTGCGAGGCGACGTCGAGGCGCTCGAGCACATAGCTATGCGGATCGAATGCGAGCGTCGCATCGACGCCGTCGGCGCCGTGGACGCTCAGCGTACCGATTCCGCCGCTCGTGACGCGCAGCGGCACCGCCAAGAATCCGCCGCCGCAAACGCACGCGAGAGTCAGTTTCTCGCCGCCGCCGGCGTGGAGCGCGGCAGGCGTCTGCGCCCAGGCCGCGACCAGATTGTCGCTTACCAAGAACGGCGCGTCGGGCGCCGCCGAAATCTTCTTACTGATTTTGCCTTGCGTCAGGGTTGCCTCATTGCCGGCGACCGTAACGACCGCGCGTGCGGCGGCAGTATCGACGGTGTAAGAAAGCGTAGCAAACGTCGACTCTTCGAGCTTGCGAACGGAGGTCACGTTAAGTCCGGGTACGTCTGCTCGCTCTTCGACGACGATGACGGCGCCGTCGCGATGAACGACGATCGTGCTGTTTCCCACGCCGTGGCCTCCGACGCTGATCGTGTAGCGGTAGGTTCCATCGGGGAGAACCGTCGCGTTCGACGGAGAGGTCGCGATTGCGCCCAGCAACAACGCGATAGGGACGAACAAACTCCTCACGCCGTAAGCCCAACTCCGAGCGCCCGCAAGAGTTTCGGATAGACGACCTCCGTGCACGCTTGCGGTTGGCCCGGGTCGACGATGTCGTGTAGGGTTGGTAAATCCATCAGCTCGACGTACTCGACGCCGGCCGGTTTCCGGCGCGACCAAAACTCGGAAATACGTTTGGTTACGGCGTTATTCACCGCCGGGTCGTTGCGGTTGACGAGCGTGACGATGTGCGCGGCAAGGGGCGGCCGCCGGCGCGCCGCGGCATCAACCGCGTCGCCGATGCGCAGCATTTGTGCGAGCGCGCGCGTCGAGAATCGCGGATAGGCGGTTGCGGGCGGCGCGTCCGCGCGCACGCGCGGGTCCCACCAAAGGAATGCGTTCGGCAGCGTCAGCGCGATACGTTGAGCCAGACGGCTGAGCCAATACGGCAAGTGCGGAAGCGCGAAAATCGGCGCGACTGGAACCGCTCGGTCGATCGCACGAAACTGCCCCACGTGCGCGGCGAGTACTCCGCCCAGCGAAATTCCGAGAACGGCCACGCGGCTTCCGAGCCCGCATCCGATGTCGACCGCTTCGGCGGCGGCATCGAGCAGCATCTCGGCCGTGACTTCGGCGGTTCGCGTCGTAAGGCGGTCGCGATGACCGTGCCGCGGAAAGCGGGGAACGAAGACATTGACGCCGCGCTCGTGCAGGAGCGGCGCGAAACGCGCGTACTGCGCCGGGTTATTGGTCAACCCGTGAAGGAGCACGACCGCGAGCGGGGTCTCGGCACCGCGCTCGAGCAACTGCGTCCGAGCCTGCGGCAAGATATGCTCGCCGTCGCGCGCCATGAACGCGCGGGCCCGCTCGAGCGCCTCACCGTAAGAACGCGCCGCAGACCCGGGCTCGATCTAAATATCCTCGCGGACGCGTTCGTACCAAGGACAACTGATCAGATGATCGTTGACCAGTCCGGCCGCCTGCATGAACGCGTAGCAGATCGTGGGGCCGACGAAGCGAAAGCCGCGTCGGACGAGATCGGCGCTCATCGCGTGCGATTCTTTCGTCGACGCCGGCACATCCTGCATACGCCGTCGCCGATTGATAATTGGTTTGTCGCCGACGAATCGCCACAGGTAGCTGTCGAAACTCGCGAACTCGTCGCGCAAGCGCAGCAGCGCGCGCGCGTTGCCGATCGCCGATTCGATCTTGGCACGATTACGGATGACACCGGGATCGCGCAAGATCTTCTCGACGCGCGCCGGCGTGATGCGAGCGACAAAGCTGGGGTCGAAGCCTCCAAAGACCTCCCGGTAGCGCGCCCGCTTGCGCAGAACGGTCTCCCAGCTCAAGCCCGCTTGCGCCCCTTCGAGTACGATCAGCTCGAAGAGGGCAGAATCGTCGTGGAGCGGCACACCCCACTCCTCGTCATGATAAGCGGTCGAGGCGGGCGTTCGGGCCCAAGGACAGCGCCGCGGGCCCATCTCTAACTAAGCGGTCTCTACCGTCGCGAGCGGATCGATCGCGGTTAATAGATAGGGATGAACGCGATCGGCGAGCCGCCATTTGCGCAGCGGCGAAACGATATCGTGAGAAGGCGGCAAGCCGGTGAGCATGGAGAGTTCGACGCGCCCGGGATCGTGCCGGCGCCAGTTTCCATAGAGCTTGCGAATCGCAAAGTTGTTCACCGCGGCTTCGGTACGATTGGCGACGATCGTGACGTGCGCGGCAGCGGGGCGACTCGCGCGCGATTCGTCGAGCAACGACCGCGCAATGCGATAAGAGTGCGCGATCGCATGCGTCGCGTAGCGCGGATAACCGTTAGTTGCAAGAAACTGGCGCTCGCGCAGAATTGGATTCCACCAATGAAAACGGTTCGGCACGCGCAGCAATCGCTCAGCAACCGGACCCATGAGCCGATTTGGAATCCACGAAACGCCGACGAACGGCGCGATCGGCACCGCGCGCTCGACCGCAAAATGCTGCGCGGTCCAGGCGGTGAGCAAGCCTCCGAGCGAGAATCCCGCGACCGTCACGCGTTCGCCGAGATCCTGCGCGATCGCGACGTAATCGGCGACCGCCTCGTAGAGTTCTTCGGCGCTCAAACGCTCGAGTGCCGTGGAGAGCGGATCGGCATGACCGTGGTGCGGCAAGCGGGGCACGAGGACGTTATAGCCGCGCTCGAAGAGGTCGCGGGCAATGCGCTCGAACTGGATAGGACTTGCGCTCATACCGTGCAGCAGGACGACCGCGCGCCGGCTACGCGCGGGCTGCACGTATGCTATCGTGCGTCCCGCGGCCGAGACGCCGGGATGGTCGCGAGCGATAAGCTGCTCGAGACGGCCGAAGCAGGTAGCCAAGGAAAATTCCTTAACAGCCATGGCGTGTATCTCCTTTCGGACCGCGCGCGAGAGCTGATCTCCGAAGAGGAGCGCTACGGCGCCAACACCTACGCTCCGCTCGACCTCGTAGTCGAGCGAGCCGAGGGCGTCTGGCTCTGGGACGTTGCGGGCAAGCGGTATCTCGACTGCGTCAGCGCGTACTCCGCACTGAACGTCGGGCATTGCCATCCCCGCGTCTATGCGGCGCTCGTCGAGCAGGCGCAGCGCGTGACCTTGACGTCGCGAGCGATGCGCAACGACCGAATGCCGGTTTTTTTGGAGAAGCTCACGCGAGTCTGCGGTTTCGACAAAGCCGTGCCGATGAATACCGGCGTGGAGGCTGTCGAGACGGCCGTCAAACTGGCGCGCCGCTGGGGCTACGTCACCAAGCGAATCCCTGAAGACCTAGCCGAGATCGTCGTTTTCGAAAATAATTTCCACGGACGAACGATAGCCGCGATCAGCGCGAGCACGACGAGCGAATATCGCGCGCACTTCGGTCCTTTTCTGCCGGGATTCGTCGCGGTGCCGTTCGGCGACTTCGACGCTTTGGAGCGCGCGATAAATCCGAACACGTGCGCGATCTTGATCGAACCGATTCAAGGCGAAGGCGGCGTCAACGTGCCGCCGCCGGGATATCTGCAACGGGCCCGCTCGCTCTGCCGGCAGCGCGACGTGCTCTTCATTGCCGATGAAGTCCAGACCGGATTCGGGCGCACCGGTGAGATGTTCGGTTGCGATCACGAAAACGTCAAGCCCGACGTGTTGATCGTCGGCAAGGCGCTGGGGGGCGGCTACTACCCCGTCTCCGCCGCGCTTGCCAACGATGAGTTAATGCATCTCTTCCAACCCGGCGATCACGGCAGTACGTTCGGCGGAAACCCGCTCGCGTCGGCGGTTGCCGATGCGGCGCTCGACGTCATCGTCTCGGAGGATCTTCCGACCCGGGCCGCGCGCGCGGGCGCGGCAATCGAGCGAGGGCTGCGCGCGATCGGCTCGTCTTCGATCACCCAAGTGCGCGGACGCGGCCTGCTGATCGGAATCGCGCTGACCTTCCCAGCGCACCGGCTCTCCGAGGCACTGCTCGAGCGGGGCGTCGCCGCCAAGGATACCCGGCCGGACGTCCTGCGGATCGCGCCCCCGCTGGTTATCGACGATGCCGCCGTGGCTTACTTCCTCGAGCGCTTTGAGGAAGCTATCCGCGCCGTCCACGCTCGCTCTTGACACTCCCCCAGCCAGGCGTGATATTGTTGGCGAGCCGAAGCAGCGGCTCGTTCCGCTCACCGGATGCTCGCGAGCGATCCGGTCTTCACTTTAGGAACTATCGGCTGGTTCCACGGTGGGGCTGCTCCGGCGGCGCCTTTTTATTTTTGGAGATGAACACATAGCGAAACTTTTGCGGATCAACGATCAAATTCGCGTTCGTGCGGTTCGGGTGATCGACGAAAACGGACAGCAACTCGGGATTTTGCAAACCGACGACGCGCTGGCGCGCGCGCGAACCGCCGGGCTCGATCTGATCGAAGTCTCGCCGAACGCCCAGCCGCCGGTCTGTAAGATCGCCGACTACGGACGGCTAAAATACGAGCAGTCGAAGAAAGACAAAGACGCTCGTAAGAAGCAGCGACACTTCGAGCTGAAGGAAGTAAAGCTGCGGCCGAAGATCGAGACGCACGATTACGAGACGAAAGCGCGAATGGCCGAGCGGTTGTTGCTCGACGGAAGCAAGATCAAAGTGACGATCATGTTCCGCGGGCGAGAGATCACCTACACCTCGTTCGGGCGCCGGTTGCTCGACCGCATGGCCGAAGACATGGCGCCGCTCGCCATAGTCGAACGCGAAGCCCGGCTCGAAGGAAAAAACATGTTCATGATCTTGGCGCCGCGCGCGGTGCCGACCGGTCCGCCGAAGTTCTCAGTTCAAGCGAAGGAGCCTACAAGTGCCTAAAATACGAACCCACCGAGGAACCGCCAAACGCGTCAAAGTCACCGCGACCGGCAAGGTGCTGCACCGCCATCAGTTCGACGGTTGTGGTCACATTCTCAGCAAGAAGACGCGCAAGCGTAAACGGAACTTCCGCAAGGATCAGCCGACGTTCAAGGGCGACCTCAAACGCCTCGCGCCAACGATCCCGTATTTGGTGTAGGGAGGGTCAGGAAGAATGGCACGGATCAAACGCGGCGTCAGCGGTCTCAAGCACCGCCGCAAGGTGATGAAGCTCGTCAAGGGCTTTCGCGCAGCGCGTCGTCGCAACTATCGCGTTGCAAACGAGGCCCTGCTCAAGTCAATGGCCTACGCATTTCGCGACCGCCGAGTTCGCAAACGCGATTTTCGCTCGCTCTGGATCAGCCGCATCAACGCGGCGGCGCGGCGCGAGGGTCTTTCGTACTCCCTTTTCATGCACGGGCTCAAGAAATCGGGTGTGACGCTCAATCGAAAGGCGCTCGCCGACCTTGCCGTTTCCGATCAAAAAACATTCGGCGTCCTGCTCAATTTGGCGAAAAAAGCCGCTCAAAAATAATCCGGGACGCCCTATGCCCTAGCAGAGTCGAGGCACAAAGGTATATAATCTTCGGACCATGAGGCGTTCAGGCGCCGTCTTTGCGACGGTTCTCCTCGCCGGTGTTCTCTCGCAAGCCCCACCTTTGATAGTGTGGGGCCAATCCGCGCCTACGCTCGCGCCAGCCAGCTCTGCTGAGATAGACCGGCTGGCGCTCGACGAGGTGCATGACAGCCGCACGCCGGGGATCGCAGTCGGAGTCGTCCAGGACGGCCGGCTGGTCTACGCCCGGGGCTTTGGATTCGCGACGGTTACCCCGCACGTTACGATGACGCCCGACACCGAGTTTTACGCCGGCGGTCTCACGACGGAGTTCACGGCCGCAGCGGTGCTGCTGCTCGCTCAAGACGGCAAACTCAAACTGAACGATCCGGTCTCCAAGTACTATCCGGGATTCAAACTCGGCGAGAACATCACGGTAGCTCAATTGCTCACGGAAACGTCGGGACTGCCGACGTATCCGCCGCCTGGGAACGCGCCCGACTTGACACGATCGGTCGACCTCAAAGGCGTCTTCTCGGCAGTCGATAAAATGAAACCCACCGCGGTGCCGGGGACGGTTTACGCCCACAACCCGCTCAACTATCTGCTTGCGGGAGAGGTCGTCGAGCGTGCCGGCGGCCTACCGCTCTCCGACTATCTCGAGCAGCACATTTTCATTCCGTTAGTGATGAGCCATACGTTTCTCGCGGGCGACGGCGGTATCTCGCCGACGCGTGCGACCGGCTACACCCGATCGCGCGGGACGTTCGCGGTCGCGCCGGCTTGGGACCCTTCATGGCTTGACGGCGATGCGGGCTTGGTCACCACGATCAACGATCTCGCGAAGTGGGATATCGAGATGCCCGTCTTGCTGCGCGTGGATTCGGTACGAATGCTCTTTACGCCGGGAACGAACGCAGGACCGACACAATATGGAATGGGCTGGGTCGTCGACCGTCACGGGGGCCGCGACTTTTACTGGTCAAACGGCGAGATTTCCGGCTACAGGGCGATGAACGCGATGCTTCCGGCGGAGCACGTCAGCGTCATCGTGCTCTCGAACGCCGATTCGCTCCACGGCCCCGCTACGATTCCCGAAGAGATCGGGAATCGTATTCTCGATGTGCTTGCGCCGCCCAAGACGGCGCAGCTCGACAACCCGGTGATCTCGAGAGCTAAGGATTGGCTCGCGCGGCTCGCAGCCCGGAATATCGATCGCTCGGAACTCACGCCCACGTTCAGCGCGTATCTCACCGACGAGCTCATCGCTCGCGAAGACTTTGCCGCGCTCGGAAGGTTGCAAACGATCGTGCCGATCTCCAGCTCGGCGGAGAAGAACGGCGACACGCTGTACGTCTTCTTAGTGCGTTATCCAAACGCGCAGTATCGTTACAATTTCGAAGTCGCGCCGAACGGGAAGGTCGACGGAATCACGCTCACCGCCTAGTGCGCGTAGAGGGCGTTAGCGACGCGAACTAATCGTCGCCGTCGGCGAGACGACGGCCGGTCGCCTCGACGACTTTGCCAAGCATCGTTACGGCTTCCGCGCGCGTGGCGTTGCTGAACATGTAACGTAGATGCTCGTCGGCGTCTTCGACGATCAAGACCGCTCGTCGTCCTCCGCGTACCGAAGTAATAAGCGAGCTCAAATAACTTTCGTCTTCGGGTGCGAGCACTGAGTGCTCCCCGCCGTCGCGATTGCGCGCCAGCAATCGTTTTAGTACGGCGTCAATGTCGCTAGGTATGTCCACGACTTACCTCCAAGACCTATATCCGCCACGTTGGTAGCAACGGCGACGGTGCGAGGAATATCTTTTAAATTCTATCCTCGCCACCCTGCAGCCAGAAGAGTGCGATCATGGTTTTTGCGTCGGCCGTGCCCTCAGCGACCAACCGCCATGCAGCGCCGAATTCGAAGCATGCGATGTCGATCCGTTCGTCCTCGTCAAAGCTTGGTTCGCCCGCCGTTAGGAGGTCGGCGTGGAAGAAATGCATCACCTCCGAGCAGAAGCCCGGCGACGTCCAGACCGAACCGATCGGCCGAATGCGACCGGTAGTGTAGCCGGTCTCTTCGCGCAGCTCGCGCTTCGCGCCGTCGAGCGGACTCTCTCCGGGTTCCGCGCTGCCTGCTGGTATTTCCCAAAGAAGCGACCGAGCCGCATGGCGATATTGGCGGACGAGTACGATCTCGCGCGGCGAGGGTGTTGCGATGATTCCCAGCGAGACGCCGTGCTCTACGATCTCCAGCCGCTGCTCGGCTCCGTCTGGATAGCGAACGCGGTCGGAGCGCACGCTGAAGACTCGGCCTTCGAAGAGACGCCGCGAGGCGAGGAGTTGGGGCACTTCTTCCATTCGCGCGGGCTTGGCGGAACGGCGGGCCTGCGCCTCGTAGCCTGCCGGATGCGGCATCAACGGTCGTCCGTTGCCACCGAAATCGGTTGGCTTGCGTACTTTCTAGTCGTCTTCGTCGCCGCGGTCTATTTGCTGGTCCGCAGCCTCGTGCCGCATCACTTCAACGACAAGATCGCAATAGTGCTCGCAGCCATCTTCGCCGGTCTTATTATGATCGGCACGCGCGCTTGGATCGGCGGATGGCGACGCAGCTAGGAAGGCACGCGCAGCGCCTCACCGGCGTCCGGGCGTTACGAACGGGGAAGGGGCGCAGCGAACGGCAGCGCTTTGCGTTCGAAGGATCAACGTTGCTTGCCGAAGCCGTCGCCGCCGGCTTCCCCATCGAAGAAGTCTACGCAACCCAAGCAGCCTACGACTCAACGGTGCTATTGCACGAGCTCGAGGCCCAGGAGACGCCGGTCTTTATCGTCGACGAGGCCGCGCTCGCCGGCATCTCCGACCTGGAGACGCCGAGTGGAATCGTGACGGTCGCGCCGATTCGTCTGCACCGGCCCGACGAACTATTCAGGCGCGGAAGCCCGCTCTTGGTGCTCGCGGACGTGAACGATCCGGCCAACGCAGGCACGCTGCTGCGTTCGGCCGATGCCTTCGGCTGCCCCGGCATCCTCTTTGGCCGGCTCGGGGTGGATCCGTACCACCCGAAAGTAGTCCGCGGGTCAATGGGCGCAGCCTTCCGTATCGCCCTGAGCGTTGCCGACCCACCCGCTGCCGCCGTCGCGGCGGCCGATGCCGGCGTCCGCCTCCTCGGTCTTGCCGCGGGCGGCACGCCCATTCGCCCTGAGAGCTGGCAAGCCCCACTCGCCATCATCGTGGGCCACGAACGGCGTGGATTGGGGCGCTGGGAGAGCCTTTGCGAGCAGGTGCTAGCGATTCCGATGTCCGGTGCCGCCGAGAGCTTGAGCGCCGCCGTTGCCGGCTCGATCGCTCTCTTCGAAGCCAGCCGAGAAGCGCAATCACAGCCTTGTCAAGAGAGTGGTCTGGGCCAAAAAAGTCAAGACTACCGGTGATAAAAGTCACATGGTATACTCAGGCGACGTGGGCCGCCGGGAGCATACGGCTCAGAAGGAGACTGCAAGCGCATGGCAACGTCCAATCTCTTCTGGAGGCTTTTCGCACAAACGGGTTCGATCGACGCGTATTTGGCATATCGAAGGCTGCACACGACACCAACGCCCACCTAAAACGGATCCGGCCGCAGAGCGAAGTCGACAGCGGTTTTGGAGGCGCCCGGTAACGTAGAACGAACCGGGCGCTTTGCTTTGGAAGAGCGATGACGGAATTGGCAGGGAATCTCCACGATCTGCAACGGCGTTTTATCGCTGCCGCAGATGCTGCTGCCGACGAGCAAGCGCTCGAGAGCGTTCGCGTAACCTACCTCGGCCGAAACGGCGAAGTAACGAAAGTGCGCCGGTCGATTGGGGCCCTTCCGGCACCCGATCGCCCCGACGCGGGCAAAGCAATCAACGATGCCGTCGCTGTGATGGAAGCGCGTTTGGAAGAGCTTCGCGCTGGACTCGAATCGCGCAGTTTCGAATCCGAACTCGCCGCCTCGATCGACGTAACCTTTCCATCCATCCCGCCGCTCGCCGGCTCGATTCATCCCGTTCGGCGCATCATCGAAGACAGCTGCGCGTATTTCACGCGCCACGGCTTTGCGGTCGTCGTTGGCCCCGAGGCCGAACCCGACTACTATAATTTCGACGCGCTCAACATCCCCAACGATCATCCAGCGCGCGAGAATTTCGATTCATTTTGGCTCACCGACACGCTGCTGCTTCGCCCGCACACCTCGCCGATTCAGATCCGAACGATGCAACGGCACCGCCCGCCGATCGCTATCGTGGCGCCCGGAAAATGCTATCGGCGCGACGCGGTCGACGCGCGTCACCTCTTTCAATTTCACCAAGTTGAGGGCTTGCTCGTCGCAGAAGGCATTCACTTCGGTCATTTGAAGGGCATGCTCACCGGCCTCTGTCGCGAGCTGTTCGGAGCCGAGCAAAGAGTTCGCTTCCGCCCTTCCTATTTTCCATTCACCGAACCGAGCGCCGAGGTGGATACGACCTGTCCAAAATGTAAAGGGGCTGGGGAAATCCCGGCGGCTGCGCCGCAGGGCGCCCCCGACGTGCGCGGCACGTTTCGGACGTGCGGCATGTGCGGCGGTTCGGGATGGATCGAGCTCGGTGGGGCCGGCATGGTACATCCGAATGTACTGCGCGGAGTTGGTTACGATCCCGACCGTTATTCAGGCTGGGCGTTTGGTCCCGGTGTCGAGCGACTCGGACTCACGCGATACGACGTTGACGACATTCGTCGTTTCATTGACAGCGACCCGAACTTTCTACAGCAGTTGAGTTGATCGCGGAACAATGCGCGTCCCGATAAGCTGGCTGCGCGAGTTCGTCGCGGTGCCGAACGATGCAGGCGAGATTGCCGACCGGCTGGCGATGCTCGGCTTTCCGGTCGCCGCCGTCGAGAAGCGCCCGGCAATCACCGGCGTAGTCACCGGCAGGATCTCGGCGCTGGAGAAACATCCTAACGCCGACCGGCTGCTGGTCGCGCGAGTCGACGTCGGCCGCGCCGAAGCGCTGACGATCGCAACGGCTGCGACCAACGTGGCGTGCGGCCAAACGATTGCGGTGGCGACCGTCGGCGCAAAACTTCCCAAGTTAACGATCGAAGCGCGTACGATGCGCGGCATCGCATCGCAAGGCATGATGATCTCGGCCGACGAGCTCGCGCTGCCGGCAGAGTGGTTCGAAGACGGAATTTTACAGTTCGACTCAATGACGGCGCTCGGCAGCGACGTCGTCGAGTTCTTCGGTCTGGGTGCCGACGTGCTCGACGTAGAGATTACCGCAAACCGCCCGGACTCCATGTCGATCCTCGGGTTGGCGCGCGAGCTGGCGGCCTCATACAACCTGCCGTTGCGGCTGCCGTCATTCGCTAATCCCGGCACCGAGGGGAAAACCTCAGGCTTAGAACCGAGCGTCTCGATAGAATCCCCCGATTGCTACCGTTTCGTCGCGCAGCGCTTCGACGGCGTGCGCGTGGCGCCGGCGCCTACCTGGATGCGCATTCGCCTGGCGCTCGCGGGGCAGCGGCCGATCAACAACCTTGTCGACGTTTCGAATTACGTGATGCTCGAAACGGCACAACCGCTGCACTTCTACGACGCCGACGCGATTGCGCAGATGCGCTTGATCGTGCGCAGCGCGGGCGACGGTGAGAAAATCGTAACCCTCGACGGCGTCGAACGCACGCTCTCGCCGCAAGCGCTGGTCATTGCCGACGACGAGCGAGCGCTCGGCCTAGCAGGACTGATGGGTGGCGCCGCAAGCGAAGTCACCACCATGACCACTGCAATCGTGCTCGAGGCGGCGAACTTCAGCGGTACGCGAGTTCGGCGTATGAGCACCGAGTTGGGCCTGCGCAGCGAAGCCTCGGCGCGCCACGAAAAGTCGTTGGCACCGGCCTTGACCGACATCGGCGCCGCGCGCGCCGCGCAGCTCTTGAGCGAACTCGGCGTAACGGTCAACCGCCCGCACATCTTCGGCGCAGAGTTGACGTCCGCTCGGCCCATTGCGTTGCCGGCGCGTGATGTCGAGCGATTGTTGGGCCTCGTAATCCCACCGAACCGCAGCGCCGCCCATCTGACCGCTCTTGGCTGCGACGTCGCGGTCGCTGAAAATGACGCGCTCGCAGTTACGCCGCCGCCGTGGCGTCGCGATCTCACGATTGCGGCGGATCTCGTTGAAGAAATCGCACGCATTGAGGGGTACGATCGTATTCCCGCGGTCGTTCCGTCAGTCTGCGCACACGACATCTCGAGCGCGGCCTTTGAGCTCGAGAGCCAAATTGCGCGCACGCTCGCAGCGCTGGGTTATCGCGAGGTGATAACGCACTCGCTTCGCGCAACCGCAAACTCCGATGCGGTCGAGGTTCGGAACCCGATTTCCGAGGAGCACCGCTTCCTGCGCGAATCGCTCGGACCGGGACTCATCGCGTACCTTGCCGCCGTCGGCGCGCCGGCGCGCGCCTTCGAACTTGGCGACATTTTTCGTACCGCCGGCCAAGAGATCATCGAGCAGACGTCGGTGGGGTTTGCTTTCTCCGTCGAGCGGTCCGACGAACCGTCGTGGCGCGATTCGTCCTTTCTGCGCCTCAAAGGGGATTGCGAGACGTTGGTGCGTGAGGTAACCGGACGCGTGACCTCCAGCCAACCGGCCACGCGGCCCGGCTTCCATCCCGGCAAGACGGCCGTCGTTGCGATCGACGGCGTCGAGGTTGGCGTTATCGGTTGCGTGGATCCTCGGCTGGCCAAAGCGCGCGATCTCAAAGCAACCGCCTATCTTTGCCTGCTCGACGTCCGCGCGCTGCCGCCGTACGCAACGCCGCGTTACGCGCCGCCGTCGCGATTTCCGTCGACCTACCGCGACCTCGCGCTCGTCGTCGAGATCGGCGTCGGCGCGCAAGAGATTGAGAGCGCGGTCGCAACTGCACTCGGTTCGCTCTGCACCGGCGTCGCAGTCTTCGACGAATACCGGGGACCGCAGGTCGGCAACGAACGCAAAAGCCTCGCGGTGCGCGTAACCTTACAGCGCTTCGATGCAACGATCACCGACGAGGAAGCCGATGCAGCAATAGCGCGCGTGCTCGACGTGCTGCGCGAGCGGTTTGGAGCAATCATTCGCACGTGATCGCCGGCGTCGCGTGGCCGGACATCATTATCGTCATCGTGCTGGCCCTTGCAACCCTAAAGGGCTACTCGCGCGGCTTCGTATCGGAGCTCGGCGGTGCAGTCGCGGTAACGGCTGCGCTCGTGACGCCGTGGTTCTATAACGGGAGCTTCGATACGCAGATCGAGAATCTCACCCACCTCGCTCCCGGATCGGCGCACGTCATCGGAATGTTTGCGACCGGCCTCGCGACCTACATCGTGATCTTGATCGTCGCGCGATTGCTCGGCACGATCGCGAAGCTTCCATTGCTCGGCTTTGGGAATGCGCTCGGAGGTGCCGCGATCGGCTTCGCAAAGGGCGCAGTCCTGTTATGGCTGGTGCTCTTCATCGCGCTCTTCTTTCCGCTCTCAGGCGATATCCGCGACGGTCTCCATCAATCGCGGCTGGCGCCATATCTCGTTACCTACGACGCGCCGATCGACGACGCAATACTCTCCACGATTCCGTGGTTCGCGCGCCCGTTTGCGATGCCGTACTTCAGGCGACACCACTTATAACGCGTACTTCGAGCTCGATCGCCTCGATGGCGCCGAGTAGATCGACGTCACCTATGTCGCCCATCGTGCCGAAGCGAACGATCCTTCCCGCAAGCTCGCCTTGGCCGCCCGCGAGCACGACGCCGTGCCTCTCGCGCAAGCGCTTCAGCAAGGCGCCGGCGTCAGCGCCGGAGGGCGGATAGGCCGCAACGACGGTCGGCGAGTGCGCGCCCGGGCGAGAAACGAGCGTGAAGCCGAGCCGTTGCAGCGCGCTTCGAATCATTGCGGCAAAGCGAGCGTGACGCGCGAAGGCCTTCTCCATTCCCTCGGCGTGATAACGCTCAAGCGCCGTGTCGAGCGCGTAGAGGATTGAGATCGGCGGAGTCCAGGGCGTCTCTCCGTTGTGCGCCAGCTCGCGCGCGTGCCGTAGGTCAAAGTAGAAGCGCGGAAGGCGCGCGCTTTCGATCCGTCTTTGAGCGCGCGCGCTCAGCGCGACCATCGCTACGCCCGGGGGCGCCGCAAGCCCTTTTTGCGACGCGCTGACGACTGCGTCGTAACCCCATTCGTCCATCCGAAACTCCGACGCGGCGAGGCCGCTCACGGAATCGACGAGCGACATCGCGCCGTGCGCGCGCAGAATCGTCGCCAGCGCGGCCATGTCGCAGGTGACGCCGGTGGACGTCTCGTTGTGCGTCAAAAGCACGCCGGCGATCTCTTTTTTCGAATCGGCGGCGAGCCGGGTGGCGAGCGCGGCTGGGTCGAGCGCAGCGCCGAGAGGAGTATCGAGCGCCTCCACCATACAGCCGTAACGGGCGGCGATCGCGGCGAAACGTTTACCGAAAGCGCCGACCGCGCACGACAGCAACAACTCACCCGGCGAGAAGAGGTTGGTAACGACGCTCTCCATCGCACCGGTACCGGAGCTGCCGAGCAACAGCACCTCTTCGCTCGTGCCGAAGACCGGACGCAACGCCGCGCCGATGCGCTCGAGCAGCCCTGCGAACTCTTCGCCGCGATGGTTGATCATCGGAGCGGCCGTGGCTTCGAGCACGGGCTGCGCTACCGTCACCGGTCCAGGCAGGAATAGTACTTGCCTTGGCATCGAAATACTCAGTTCGATGGACGTCGCAGGCATCCGCTTGACCGAGCTTTCGAGTTGCGCCGGTTGCGCCGCCAAACTCGGCGCAGCCGAGTTGCAGCGCGTTATGGCGCGCGTCAGGCCTGCAACCGACGAGCGCGTGCTCGTCGGGTACGGTACCAGCGATGACGCAGGCGTCTATCTGCTGAGCGACGACAGCGCGCTCGTCTCGACCGTTGATTTCTTTACGCCGATCGTCGACGATCCGTTTGACTTCGGCCGGATCGCCGCGACAAACGCGCTCTCCGACGTTTACGCGATGGGTGGGCGCCCGCTCTTCGCGCTCAACGTCGTCGCTTTCCCCGAAGATCTCGACCTCGATATTTTGGCGCAAATATTGGACGGCGGTACGAGCGTAGCGCGCGCCGCCGGCGTTGCCGTCATCGGCGGCCACACGATCAAAGACGCAGAGCCGAAGTACGGCATGGCGGTAACCGGTATCGTCGATCCAAAACGCATCGTTACGAATGCGGGCGCGCGCCCGGGCGACGCGCTGGTGCTGACCAAGCCGCTTGGCACGGGGGTTCTCACGACCGCACTGAAACGCGGCGCGATTTCGCCCTGCGATCTCGACGAAGCCGTGCGGGCAATGACCGCGCTCAACGACACCGCCGCACAAGCGATGCTAGCAGCGCAGGCGAACGCCGCAACCGACGTTACCGGTTTCGGTCTGCTCGGCCACGGCGGCGGCATGGCACGCGCATCGGGCGTGCGGTTCGTCATCGATGCGACCGCCGTGCCGTTTATGGATCGAGTGCTCGAGCTCATCGACTCAGGCGTCGTTCCTGGCGGCACGCGGCACAACGCGCAGACCCACGCGACATTTACCCAATTTGCAAACTCGGTGCCCGACGCCGTACGCGTCGGCCTCTCAGATGCCCAGACCTCAGGCGGCTTACTCATAAGCATCGCCCGCGAGCGTCTGCCGATGCTCGTGGGCGAGCTTCACAAGCGCGCCGCCCTGGCGGCCGTCATTGGCGACGTCCGCGAAGGCGCCGGCGTCGAGGTGCGCTAAAGCGCCGTGGAGCCCTATCAGCTCAACGGAGATCGGCGCCGTTGTCAGCCGGTCGAGCTGACACAACGTGCGCCTACATACGCGACGCCCTCGCAGCCGTGACGACTGCGAGGGCGTTTGATCGAATTGCGCTACGGTGCAATAAGGTGGTTAATGCCGCACGGGAACGAGGACCATCAGCATCCCGTCGGTGTTGCCCGAGCTGTCCGTGTAAAAGCCGACCATGTCTCTTCGGTCGTTGAGTCCGTTGATCGTGGTCGTTCCAACGCCGTTGGGATCGTCGAACGAGGACCAACTGCTGGTCGCAGCGTTCATCAGAAAGCCGTGCGTGGCGCCAGAGGTATCGACATAAGAGCCGGCGATATCGCCGTGGTTGTTGATGCCGAACGGCATCGTGATCGTCGAACCGGGATAACTGAGATTCGTGTAGCCGCTTCCGACCTTCACAAACCCAATCGTCTCGCTGCCGCTGGTGTAGAAACCGACGACCTCGCCTGCATTGTTGATCGACGTCGCGGTGACGTTGGAGGCGCCAGGCGGTGCAATCGGCGTGAATTGTTTGGTCACCCGATCCAGCTGGAAGCCGAAGTTCGTGGCGCTTTGGGTGTAGAAGCCGACAGCCTGACCCGAGTTGTTGAGCCCGAGAATCTGCGTGACGCTGCTGCCGGGCCAAGTATAGGTACTGAACTGGCCGTTCCAGTGAATGAATCCGTGATTGACCTGTTTGCGGTCGACCCAGAAGCCCGCCGTGTCATCGAGATTGTTGATCGCGGTGACCTGCGTCTGCTTCGAACGGGGGAAGTTTTCGGCCGTGAAGTTGCGCTCTTTAAAAGGAGGCGAGACCCGGTAGCCCTTGTTCGGGTGGCCGGCAGCACCGCTGCCGTAATAGCCAACGATCTGCTTGGAGCGGCTGATTCCGAGCAGCTGATTGAAGGTTAAATCGGCGACGTTGTTTATCGTTCTGAATTTGTAGGTTAATTTAGCGGCCGGGCTGCCGAGGGACGACGGCGTGATCCCGTTTACTGCCGTTGTAGGCGTCGTCGAACCGCCGCTGCAGGCCGCGGCGATCGTCGCCAGCAGCACGAGCCCAGTTCCACGCGCGAGAAATCGAAAAATCCCTTGACGCAAAGTCATCATGGGAAGCTCCTTTTAGAACTTAAGTTTTTTGCGGTCTTACTCGACGGCGGGACGATTGGGTGAGGCAGCGCGCCGAGGGACACTCCAACCGTACCACTGCCCTGCCAGGAAGGTCAAGGAGAAATGCGGAGAGGGCTTACCTCCCCTCAGGGACGGCTGAGCCGAACGGACCTACGTCATCGCGGCGCGGAGGCAAGTTCGCTCTCGATCGCCTCGGCGAAGAGGCGCGCCGCCGAGGCATCGACCCCGAGATAGAGTCCAGGTTCGATCAGCTCGACCTCGCTGACGCAGACGTTGTGGGAATCGTCACGTAAGAGGTCTACGCGCGCGTAGAGCGGTCGCCCCGGCACGGCGCGCAGAGCCTGTCTCGCGGTCGCGATCTCGCAAGCATCCGCTGTAACGCGCGATGACCGCGCATCGCCAACCGCGAGCACCGTATCGAAGGGTTTCTTGACCACCGCGTGCGAGTACCGCCCCGCAAAGAATACCAGAGCCCGCTCACCGTAGCCGACGACGGCATCGAGATAGGGCTGCACCAGCACGTCATGCACCCGCGCCATGCGATCGAGGTGAGCCTGGCCTGCAGCGCGATCGGCCGCAACGCCGCGGATCAGGCGCACCTCGTGCGATGCGGCGCCATATGCGGGCTTGAGTACGAGATCGGACCAGCCGTTGCCCCGCGCGAGCTTCACCAGGTTCCGCTTCGAGCCGCGGGTTATCCACGTCGTCGGTACGACTCGAACGCCGCGTCGCTCGAGCTCGCGCAAATACGATTTATGGGAGTTCCACCTGATGAGATTCGGCTCGTTTTTCACGTTCGTGACGGTTTCGGCGCGCTCGAGCCACGCAAAAAACTCCGAGTACCGATAATGATAATCCCAGGTAGAGCGCAGCACGCAGAGCCGGCTCGCGCTCCACTGTGCCGATGGATCGCTCCAAATGGCGATCGAGACGCTCAATCCGCGACGGCGCAGTTCGTCGAGCAGTAGGCGGTCGTCGGGGTCGAGCGCCGGCACCCCCTCGCAAGTCACGAGCGTGCAGTCAATCATGGCGGGGAACCCGCGACCTGCAATGAAGATCGCACTCGTGAATCTTCACGCCCTCGACCGCGTCGATTGTTCGATTCTTCGCGAGCTGCAACGAAGCGGACGCGAATCCTTCGCGGAAATCGGCAAGCGCGTCGGCCTGTCGGCA
This sequence comes from Vulcanimicrobiota bacterium, assembly GCA_963748875.1. Taxonomy (GTDB): domain Bacteria; phylum Vulcanimicrobiota; class Vulcanimicrobiia; order Vulcanimicrobiales; family Vulcanimicrobiaceae; genus Cybelea. Next base: position 1,013,893 of record CAVVKC010000001.1, on the reverse strand, counting down.
ACCAGCGTCGCGGAGCGAATTCGTCGCCTCGAAACCGCCGGCATCATCGAAGGCTATCAGGCGCGGCTCTCGGCAGCGAAGCTGGGATATCCGGTAACCGCGTTCATCTTGGCGCGCCCCAACGGTCCGGATGCGCGCTTCGTCAACGTCGTCGGCAAGCGACCAGAGGTTCTCGCCTGCTACCGCGTGACGGGCGATTTCTCGTTCATCGCCCAGGCCGTCGTGCGCGACGTCCAACACCTCGAAGAGCTGCTGAACTATCTCGAGCCCGCATCGGTCCACATCGTCACGCTCGTTGTGCTCTCCACTTCGTTCGAAGGCATCCCGGTCAGCGTCGACGACGGTCAGTAACCGCCGGCGGTCGCTCCTGTCCACAATACCACGCGGCGCAGACGTCGCTAAAGCGGCGCACCTGCCGATTGCCGCGCGTGCGCTTGACAAACCAAGGAAATCAGGTTCCCCGCCCGGGGGTTCCCAGGCCGTCGCGAGACTATCGCTTGATCGGGCGTTTGCGCTCGGCGCGCCGCTTCACCGCGCCGTTGCGACGCTTCACTTGAACCGAGCGCAGGCGCAAGGGCACGACGTTGTTCGTCTTGGCGTGATCGCCGAGCGGGACCGGCGATATCATTCGCTTGCCCAGCGCGTGATAAAAGACTTCGGAAAGCTCGTCCACGGGAACGAACGTCATGCTGTCGCGCACTTCCTTGGGAATGTCGTCGAGGTCCATCTCGTTGCGGCGCGGGAAGAGAATCTTGCTGATTCCGGCGCGCTTCGCGCCGAGCACCTTCTCTTTGAGCCCGCCGATCGGCAGAACTTGTCCGGTGAGCGTGATCTCGCCCGTCATCGCGAGATTCGGATCGACCTTTATGCCGGAGAGCATCGAGGCGATCGAGGTCGCCAGCGCGATGCCTGCAGACGGACCATCTTTCGGCGTGGCACCGGCCGGCACGTGGATGTGAATGTCGTGCTTTGAGAAGTAGTCCGCGGGCAACCCGAGCTCACCGGAGCGCGAGCGCAGGAACGAAACGGCAGCCTGCGCGCTCTCCTTCATTACATCGCCCAGCTGACCGGTCAGCACGAGTTTGCCGGTTCCCGGCATTCCCTGGGTTTCGATGAAGAGAATGTCGCCACCGACGGGCGTGTAGGCCATGCCGGTCGCGACGCCGACCGATGCGACGCGCTTACGCACCTCGTTGAAGAAGCGGGGCTTGCTCAGATAGTCGGCGAGATTCGTGGGTTTCACCCGGCCCTTGAATCGCGGGTACTCCGCGATTTTACGGGCGATCTTGCGGAAGACCGTTCCGATCTCTCGCTCCAAGTTTCGCACGCCGGCTTCGCGCGTGTAATCGTTGATGATCCCCCGAATCGCCAGGTCGCTGATCTGCGCCTGGGTCTCACGCAAGCCATTATTCTCGCGCTGCTTCTTTACGAGATAACGCTTGGCGATTTGAAGCTTCTCTAGCTCCGTGTACCCGTGAAGCGTGATAATCTCCATCCGGTCGCGCAACGGCGGTGAGATCGTGTCGAGCGTGTTCGCTGTGCAGATGAAGAGTACGGCCGACAGATCGAACGGCAAGTCGAGGTAGTGGTCGCGAAAATGCACGTTCTGCTCGGGATCGAGCACCTCGAGCAACGCCGACTGCGGATCGCCGCGAAAATCCGATCCGACCTTATCGATCTCGTCAATCATCATCACCGGATTGCGCGTGCCGGCGTCGCGCATCGCTCGGACGATCGTGCCCGGCATCGCTCCGATGTAGGTGCGGCGATGGCCGCGGATTTCGGCTTCGTCGTGTACGCCGCCGACGGAGAGACGCACGAACTTGCGCCCCATCGCGCGAGCGATCGATTGGCCGAGCGAGGTCTTTCCGACACCGGGCGGTCCGACAAAGCAGAGGATTGGACCGGTTAGCTTTTTCTTGAGCTTTCCGACCGCAAGGTACTCGATGATGCGATCCTTGATCTTGTCGAGGTCGTAGTGGTCCTCGTCGAGGATTGTCCGAGCCGCTTTGATGTCAATGTGGTCGGTCGTCTCGGTATTCCACGGCAGGGTGACGAGCCAATCGAGGTACGTCCGGATGACGCCGTACTCGGGACTCGCTTGTGGAACGCGCGCCAGCCGTTCGAGCTCGCGGTCGGCGGCCTTCTTGACATCTTCGGGCATCGCGGCCGCGTCGATCTTCGTGCGCAACTCGTTTGTCTCGGCCTGCTGCGGATCGACTTCACCCAGCTCCTCTTGAATCGCCCGCAGCTGCTGCCGCAAATAGAACTCGCGCTGATTTTTCTCCATCTCGCGCTGAATGTCGCTTTGGATCTTGTGACCGAGCTCGACGACTTCGAGCTCCTTCGTAAGCAGCAGCGTGAGCTTGCGCATGCGCTTTGCGGTGTCGCGCTCTTCGAGCAGCGCCTGGCGATCGGCCGTTTCGAGGCGCATCGTCGACGCAACGAAGTACGTGAGCACCACCGGATCGCTGATGTTCGCGACCTCCATCTCCATCTCGCGCGGCGCTTGCGGCAGATACGAGAGAAGCTTTTGAAAGAGTCCCGCGAGATTGCGCTGCATCGCGACGAGTTCTTCGTTCTCGACCGTCGCGTCGGGCAGCTCGGTGTAGGCCGCTACCATGTAGGGCGAGACCTGAGTAAACTGCTCGATTCTGAAGACTTGCTGTCCCGCGATGATGCAGCGCAGCGTTCCGTCGGGAACCTTGAGCATCTTCTGAATAACGCCGATCGTTCCGACGCGCTGCACGTCTTCGGGGCCGGGATCTTCGATCTCGCGATCTTTCAGCACGACTAGCCCGATCGGTTTTCCTTCACGCAACGCTTCCTCGACCAGCTGTATACCGGGCTTCTTTACGACGGCCAGCGGGATAACGGTGTGCGGAAAGAGCACGGCCTCCTGAAGCGGCAAGATGCCGATCAGGTTGGCGGGTGCGATGTTCTCGGAAGATTTTTCGGCCATTACCTAGGAGTGGGTCCTCTTTACCATGACGTGGAGCTCGGTGCGTGCGGTCGGCATATAGGCGGTCGCCGCGATCGGCCCGACGACGATCAACAAGCCGTCGTCATAGCTTGCCGTTACGGCCTCGTACTCAATCGCGACCGGCAGATGAATGCGCTTCACGAACTCGCCGTGTACGATCTCCTTCTGAACAAAGGAGCCGCACCGCAAACGCACTGCCTCGGCGCGCCGCCCGGCCACGATCAGACAGCGCTCGTCGAAACCGATGCGCAGGCTCTCGGGATCCGCGCCGGCGACCTCGAGTACGACCACGACGCGTCCATCTTCCTCGTCGATGAAAACGTCGGCGTTGGGCTGAAAAGTCCCCAAGCGCGCTCGCACTACGAACTCCATCGCTCTTAAGACCCCCTCACCTAGCAGTCGGATGCGCCGGTTGCCAGCCCCTCATCAGCGTCGCGCCACTCACCCTGTCAGGCTACATGGTTGGGTCGGGAAGCGGGCGGCCTGCCGGCCAGACGACGCATGGAGCGAGTTGGATGCGCAGGGCGCCGAAGGAATCCTGCGGGATTCGCACCGCAAAGAGTTGCGGGGATTTCGTCGCTACCCCATAGTGCGTCTCCGGGGGAAACGCCGTGACGTTTTTTGTCGAGGTGTGGGTCGCCGCAAGCACTTGGTTGATCTCGGTGGCGTCGGCCGGGGATGCGTACTGCGTCGTTCGCTCGCCAAGCCAGGTCGAGCCGTCCTGCGTTGTGTAGAGAAAGCCGATGATCGCTCCCGGCGTCATCGTCGCGGTCGAAAGCACTTGGTCGATGCGGACGATCTGCATTGCGCGGGAGAGCGGTTTCGCAAGAACCCTCGGAACCATCCGCGCGGAGTCGAGGCACGGGCCTTCTTCGAGCGGCGGCTGCATGGCTGCCGGGGCCGACGGGCCTTGCGGCGGCGCCTGCGCCACGGTGTTCGCCAGTGTCGCGAGGAAGAACGTCACTAATGCAAGCATGGCAGCAATCTTCGCCTAAACTTCTTCGCCGCCTCGGTACGCGCGATGCAGCCCTGATCGTGATGGGCGGCATCATCGGCTCGGGTATCTTCATGAACCCGTCGGTTGTCGCGCGACACGTCGGAAGCGGGTTGCTGGTCATGCTCGTCTGGATCGCCGGCGGTGCGATCGCGTTGCTCGGAGCGGGCATCTTTGCCGAGCTCGCCGCACGCCGTCCGCATGACGGCGGACTCTACGCGTATCTGCGCGACGCATTTCATCCCGCGCTCGCATTCATTTTCGGGTGGTGCCTGCTGCTCGTTTCGCAGAGCGGCGGCATGGCGGCCGCCGCGGTGACGTTTGCGGCGTACTTCGAACCACTCACCGGCTGGCAGACTTCGACCGCGGCGGTCGGAGTGGCCGCGATCGCGCTCTTCACCGCGATCAACGCGCTCGGCGTGCGCACCGGCACGTCCACGCAAAACGCATTCATGGTCGTCAAGATCCTCGCGATCGTCGCCTTCGCGGCGATCGGGCTAACGAACGTTCACGCACCCGCAGCTGCGACCCGCTTGCCGCAAACGGGCGCCGTCTTCGGGGCTCTGGGGCTTGCCATGGTCCCGGTCCTCTTTGCATATAGCGGCTGGCAGACGTCGAGCTTCATGACCGCCGAGCTCAAAGAGCCCGCCAAAACGTTGTCGCGCGGAATGCTCGTTGGGGTCGTGACCGTCGTGCTGCTCTATCTCGCGGTGAATGCCGCCTGCCTGCGGATTCTCGGTGTCGAAGGTTTGGCGGCGACGAATACCCCGGCCTCAGATATCGCACGACTCGCGTTCGGTCAAGTCGGCTTACGGGTCATGGCGACGGTGATCGCGCTTTCGACGCTCGGCTTTCTGAGCAACCAGATTCTTACCTCACCGCGCGTCTACTTCCAGATGGCCGCCGACGGATCGTTCTTTAAGCCACTCGCTTGGGTAAACGCGCGGACGCACGCGCCGGTTATTGCGATCCTGCTTCAAGGCCTGGTCGCCATCGTGATCACGCTCTCCGGGCGCTACGATCAAATTCTCAACTACGTTACCTGCAACGACTACATCTTCTTCGGTTTGGCCGCGATCGCGCTGATCGTCTTTCGCAATCGCGACGCGCGCGATCCGCAAGCGCCTCGGCCGTTTTTCCGTTTGCCGGGTCATCCGGTCACGACGGTGATTTTCCTTGCCGCTTCGTGGGTGATAGTCGGCGACACGATCTGGAACTCGCCCTACGACACGCTGATCGGCGTCGGCATCCTGCTCTCGGGTCTACCGGTCTACTGGCTCTTCGCCTGGCGGAAGGCAGCGGCCGCGGCGCGCGCCGTCAAGCCGGGATAATCCTAGATCGCTTCGGCGATCCTCGGAAGAACCTCGGCTGCGCGTCCGCGCACAACGCAATCGACACGAGCGCTGATCGCCGTCTCTTCCGGATTGATTTCGACGACGAAAGCACGGTCGTTATAATGCGTGGCTAGGGCAGCGGCGGGGTAGACGACCGCGCTCGTTCCGACGACCAGAATCACGTCGGCTCGACCGGCCGCGATCTCGGCTTCGCGCCAGACTACGGCCGGAAGCGGCTCGCCGAACCAGACGATGTTCGGCCGGAAGCGCCCTCCGCAGGAGTGCCCGATCTCGTCGAGCGGAAGGCCGGTCACGTCGAGCGGGCGGCGCGCACCGCACTTCGTGCAGCGCGCTTCGCGCAGGTCGCCGTGCAGTTCGAGCACGTTACGCGAGCCCGCGCGCAAGTGAAGCGAATCGACGTTTTGCGTCGCCAGTGTGAAATCGGGGATTGTATTCTCCAGCTTCACGATCGCGCGATGGCCGGCGTTGGGCTCGGCGTCATGGTGCGCTGCCTTTCGCTCGTTGTACCACGTCCAGACGAGCAGTGGATCGCGCGAAAAACCCTCCGGCGAAGCGAGTTCCTCGACGCGATGCGTTCGCCACAAACCGTTAACGCCGCGAAAGGTCGGCAATCCGCTCTCCGCCGAGATCCCGGAGCCCGTCAGGATAAAGACGGAGGCCGCGCCGCGCAGAGCGGTGAGAAGCGACTCCAAGCTAATCTCTACGTGCGGACCGAGATTCGATGGTGCAGTTTGCCGAAGGGCAGATAGTGGCGCAGCGGGATTTCGGCCGCGCCGGCATGGCGAAGTCCGCAAACGATCGCGACGATCATCGCCAGTCCGGCGACGATCAGGAAGAAGAACGCGGCCTGTAAGCCGCCCGCCAGCGCCTGCGCAGGTGACGCCCCTGTGCGCAAGATCATGCTCGTTCGCGCCTCTTGCGCGGCTGCACCAAACGCGACGCTCAAACCGATGCCGAGCTGAAGCGCGAAACTCTGCACGGCTGATGCGGTGCCTTCGTCGGCATCCTCGACGTGCGCGAGCCCCGCGATCATGCCGCTCTGATAGGCGAGCATGCCGCCGAAGGCGGCGATGCACGTCGCGACAAGAAAGATCTTCCACGCGGAGCCGGGTTGCATGAAGAGCAGCATCGCTTCACCGGTAACCATCATTGCGCCCATGACGATGCCCATGCGGCGGACGCCAAGCAATCGCGCGATCGGCATCGTCAACGGTGCCGCGATGGCCGCCGTAACGAGCGTCGAGGGGAGGAACGCGAGTCCCGCGACGAGCGGATCGAATCCCGCAACCCGCTGGAGGTAGACCGAGCCAAAGACGAAGACTCCGGCATACGACATCGGCTGAAGCAACACGACCGAGGCGCCCGAGAGAAGATCGGGATAGCGCAAGATCCGGGCGGGAAGGATCGGCTCGGGAACGCGCCGTTCGACAGCGATGAAAAGCGCTAGAAATACGGCGGTCGCGGCGATGCCGGCGACCGAGGCCATCGATGCCCAGCCCGCGACCGGGACCGATTCGACGGTGTAGACGAAAAGGACGAGCGTCGCGGTCAACAGGAACGCGCCGAGCACGTCGAGCCTCCGATGGGTGACGTCGCCGCGGTCGCGGGGGATGTAGAAAGGCGCTAACGCAAGAATCAACGCCGCGACCGGCACGTTGACGAAGAGCACCGATCGCCAGCCGAGATATTGCACGAGGATGCCGCCGAAAAGCGTTCCCGCGGCGACTCCCGTCGTCCCAACCGTGCCCCACATTGCGACCGCGCGCGAGCGCTGCGGGCCCGACGGAAAGAGCGAGAGCGCGATGGAAAGCGCTGCCGGGTTAACGAGCGCCGCGCCGAAACCTTGGATCGCGCGCATCGTCACCAGAATCGCGCCCGTGTGTGCCATGCCTCCAAGCAGCGACGCGAGGGTGAAGACGATCAATCCGACGACGAAGAAGTGAAACCGGCCGTAGATGTCCGCGCAGCGGCCCGTCAACATCAGAAAGCCGGCAAAGAAAATCGCGTAGGTGCTGACGATCCACTGGCCCTGCGCGGCCCTCATGTGCAGCTCGCGCTCCATGGACGGCAGCGCAATGCTGACGATGGAGAAATCGACGAGTAGCATGAAAAACGTCGCGCTCAACAGCGCGAACGCAACCCAAACGCGGGACGCGCTTAGGGGGACGACTTGACTTTGGCTAGGAGGCTGTAGGTGGTGCCTCTGATCGACCCGGAGCCGGAGATCTCACCGTCGCCGGCGATCGTGCCGCGCATGGTGAAGTTGGCGGGCGACTGAAAAATAAGCGTAATCCGGCCTTCGCTGACGTTACCGCTGATCGGGACGGTGCGGCCGCGGAGCGGATCCGGACGGACCGAGTCGGAGACATACGTCCCGCTAACGATCCCTTGATTAAACTTGAGGTTCATTGTGCCCGAATAGGGAACTCGCGACGGGCCGAAGGTGGGCTGAAAGGCCGCCACGTACGTCGCTTCCCACGTGCGCCCGTGCATTACGGCCGCACGTGCCGGCAAGACCGAAAGCGCGATTATCACCGCCACGAGCGCCAGGGAACGATGACTCTTCATCAATAGAGCTCCTTTCACGTCTGCATCAGCTTCTGCCACTTTTCGCGGTTGATTCGCAGGTCCTCTTCGTCGAGCTGCGCCAACGGCGTGCGGGCCAGATGCTCGCGTTCGCAGAGATCGTGCTCGTTGGTGTCTACGTATAGCAAACCGGTGACGAACTCGCCCCGTGCACGCGATTCGTGGATCGTGCGCAACGCCGCTATCCCGTCGGTTGGATCGTAGTCGACGTCGAGCTTGCGCAGCAGCACGTGTGAGCCGTCTTCGAGCTCGACGTCGCGAACGGTGCCGGGTTCGTAGTCAACGGTGATCTCGCGACCGCCGGCAATATAATCCGCGGTGTGGAGAACGATGTCGTGTTCCTTGACGTATGCGTAACTCTTCGTCGAACCTTCGTGATCGTTGAACGTAACGCACGGGCTGATCACGTCGAGGATGGCGGTGCCGCGATGAGAGAAAGCCGCCTGAAGCAAAGGAACGAGCTGTTTCCCGTCGCCTGAAAAGGAACGGGCGACGAAAGTGGCGTCGAGCTCGATCGCCAGTCCGCAAATGTCCATCGTCGCATACTCGTTGACTTTGCCACCCTTCTGGGTCGACCCGACGTCGGCCGTCGCCGAAAATTGGCCCTTCGTCAAACCGTAGCAACCGTTGTTTTCAACGATGTACGTGCAATCGAGATTGCGGCGCACCATATGACAGTATTGACCTAGGCCGATGCTGGCCGTATCGCCGTCGCCGCTGATGCCGAGAACCATTAGATCTCGATTGGCGAGCTTTGCCCCGGTTGCAGCCGACGGCATCCGGCCATGCAATCCGTTGAAGCCGTGAGCTTGCTCGACGAAATAGGCCGGCGTCTTCGACGAGCAGCCGATGCCGCTCATTTTCGCGAGGTTGTGCGGCTCGACGCCGTACTCATAGAGCGCCTTGATCAGGTGGTTGGTGATCGAGTTGTGCCCGCAGCCCGCACAGAGCGTGGTCGGCAGACCCTTATAGACTTCGCGCGCCAGCCCGACGATATTGAGGTTTGCTGTCATTAGACTTCCTTATTTGGTGCCAATCCTTCGACTCGCCTCTATGCGCCTCGCTCAGGACTGCGCTTCGCGCAGGCGCTGAGGAATTTGAAAATGGTTGCGCATCGTTACTCGGCGATCACGGCCGGCCGGCGTTCCTCTTCGAGCAGCGGATCGATGATCGCGTGGGCGTCGATCGGCACGCCATTGTAGTGGCGGATCGATTCCAACCGGCCGATCAAATGGGTCGGAAGCTCGGTACGCAGAATTCCGTAGAGTTGTCCGTCGCGGTTCTGCTCGACCACGTAGACGCGGTCGTGACGCTTCACGAACGTCGCGACTTCGGGCGAGAGCGGCAGACCGCGCACCCGCATGTAGTTGAACTCGATCCCGGCTTCGCGCAGAAAGTCACGGGCCTCGACGACGGCGTGGTGCGTCGTGCCGTATGCGAGGATCGCGAGCTTGCAGCCCTTCTTTTCCTCAACAACCGGCGCCGGAACGGAGGTTCGGGCGGTATCGTGCTTGCGTGTGAGACGATCGAGATTGCGCTGCCAGACTTCGGGCATCTCCGAGTACCGCGCCTCCTCGTCATGTCCCGTACCACGCGTAAAGAAACCGGCCCCGGGGTGTTTGGTTCCCGGGAGCGTGCGATAGGCGATCCCATCCTTGTCAACGTCGCGATAGCGCCCCCACGACTTCATGGTGGCGAGATCGTCCGCGCCCAGCACCTTACCGCGGTCGAACGGCTTCTCGGGGTAGCGCAGTGGCGGCGTCAGCCACGCGTTCATTCCCAAGTCCAGATCGCTCAGCACGAAGACGGGCGTCTGAAAACGTTCCGCCAGATCGAACGCCTCCATTGCGAACTCGTACGCTTCGCTGACGGTTGCCGGCAAGAGCACGAGGTGCTTGGTATCGCCGTGCGAGAGCGTGTACGCAAACGAGACGTCGCCTTGCATCGTTCGGGTCGGCAAACCGGTCGACGGCCCGGCGCGCTGGACGTCGAAAATAACACCCGGCACCTCGGCAAAGTACCCGTAGCCCGCGTATTCGGCCATCAGCGATATCCCTGGTCCCGAGGTCGACGTCATCGCGCGCGCGCCCGCCCAGCCCGCGCCGAAGACGATCCCAGCTGCGGCGAGCTCGTCCTCCGCCTGAACGATCGCGACGTTGCGCTCGCCCGTTTCTTCGTTCACACGGTACCGGTCGCAGTACTGAATGAAATATTCGCAGAGCGAGGAGGAGGGCGTGATCGGATACCATGCGGCAACGGTGCAGCCGCCCATGACGCATCCTAACGCTGCTGCCCGATTACCCTCCATGAACAACAGCCCTTCGGTCTTCCCGCTCATCGGCACCACGCGCCACGGATCGTGCTTCTCGAGCTGCTGCTGCGCGTACTCGGTACCGACCCTGACCGCCGCCATATTAAGCTCGACGGCCGACACCTTGGTGCGGAACTGCGCGCGCAAGCTTTCCTCGACGGTCTCAATCGGCATCTCGAGCAGCTGCGCGAGCACGCCGACGTAGATCATGTTCATCAGGTACTTACGCAGGTCGCCCTTATCGGCGAAATGCTCTTTCGCGAGCGCGGTGAAGGGGACCGCATAATACGTGAGGTCTTCGCGCAGCGTGTCGCCCCTGCACGGAAAACTCTCTTCGTGGATGACTGCGCCGCCGGACTTGACGCCGGCCACGTCTTGCTGCCAGGTCACCGCATTGAGCGCGACGAGCACGTCGAAGTCCCGCGCGCGGCATTGGTAACCGAGGGCTGAAACGCGCACGTCAAACCACGTCGGCAAACCCTCGATGTTCGATGGAAAGACGTTCTTCGGAGCTACTGGAATTCCGAGACGGGCGATGGCGTTGGTCAGGACGAGGTTGGAAGACTGGCTCCCGGATCCGTTGACCGTCGCCACGCGGATCGTGAAATCGTTAACGGCGCGCGCGGACATGAAGGAATCACTACTTCAGAAAAGGGCGCGTCCGTTCCTAGCAGCCGGTAACTCGAATCCGCCGCTCTTGAGGTGTCCAGCGGGGCGCCGCCGAACGGCCGGGGAGATGCTGGCTCTCGCTCACCTCATCATGCACATCGGTTTCTGCGGCGCGATCGCGCGCGCGGCCCCCGGAACGCCCGTCGAACTACGGGTCCATTTGAGCGACCGAACGGGCCGGCTGCAGGTGAACAGAGTCTTTCGAATCGAGCGTGGTGACGAAGATGAAGCCATCGTCGAGTTGGACAGTGCTTTCGGTATCTATGCACTCGACGTCGAAGCGCCGAAATATCGTTGCGCGACTTCGGACTATCTTTTCTTCATCGCCGGCCACGACCGAAGCATCAGCGAAAAGCTGAGCGACGCCCCCGTGCCTCGGCCGCCGCGACCGGTGCTGCTCTCCGGAACTGCGCCGCAGTCGTTCCTCTACGTGCAGCCGACCTTTGTTCTCTTTGATAAGAGCCAGGTTACGTGCAACAAGCCTGTGCCCGCACCGCTTCCCACGCAGCTCCTCGTCGAGAACGATCAGGACGCATATTATACGTGGCTTACGTCGGATCCGTCGGCGAGCCCCGGCTCGCAACAGTTGGCCCTGCGCCTGCGAACCCCGACGCATCAGTATCATTTCGTGAGGGTCCCGATACCGTTTCCGATTCCGTGGACCGGCTGGCCGCAGAGCATTCAGTTCAACGTGACCGAAGATATGCTTGACTCGCTGGCAGGCGATCCCGTCAACACGCTGCTCTGTCCGAAACTCTGGCAAACGTCGGCCGGCTAACCCCGGCTATTCGAGAGGCCGCCGCTCTCAAAAACTGAAGTGACCTGAATGCTACCGGTGGCAGACGCCGACGCGATCTGGCTTCGGGCTCGGTCTGCCGTCACCACGGCGCAGTATCCGCGGCGCCTAGATTATACGATAGTCGTAACCGGACTCGACGGTACCCGCCCTGCCACCGATCACTACCGCGCGAGTTGCGACCCAAGTAACGGAGCGATTCGGCTATTTCCGATCAGCGACGAGCAGCTCGCTCAGCCGGCTCCGGTTCCGCGCGGCGTCAACACGTACTTTACCATCTCGCTCTCGGGCGGCAGCGGCCCGAAGGGCGTCCTTTCTATCCCGATGGGGCGCCCGGCGCCGGCCCTAGACCTCCTCGGCGAGCCGCTGCTCTCGCCGACGTACACGTTCGGTCTTCGCTATGCTCTGACGACAAGCGGCGAAGATGCCGCAGCGGAAAACCCGCTTCGGGTGATCGCGACCGTATCGGCGCAAGCCCCTCAGTATCGCGTCGTGCTGATAGACACGCCGACGATCGACGGCGTCGCGACCTATCACCTGAGGCTTACGCCGCTGCGGCGCCCGAAGGAAAACCGGCTGCGCGAGCTGTGGATCGGCACGGCTGACTACTTGCCGAGAAAAGCCGTCATCTCCGGAAACTTTACAGTCGCTCCGCTCGTTGACGTGCCCTGGACGATCGATTTTTCGATCGTCGACGGAGCGCCCTACATCGCTCGGGAAAGCACGGCCCGTACGCTCTATCTCGAGCATCAACGCGTCGTCCGCGAAGCGTCCATCGCGTTCGAAGGTATTCGCGAACCGAATGCTTCGCTCTACGGCATGCCGCTGGTCGAGCCCGCGGCGACGGATACGTCACTCGTTGAGCCGGAACGATTCAGACGGTAAAGCCCTCCCGCCTAATTTCGGCTCGGGGGTTTAACGCTCTTTAAGATCTCGTCGAGAAGATCGGGTTCACCGGCCTTTTGATGCCGGTCGTACGCAGACTGATCGAAGATCCAATCGGGAAGCATCGGGGGAAAAGCCACAAGCAAGGTGGCGAGGTCGAAAGCTTGCGTGGTATGGGGCCGGTTAAGCAACCAATCCGAGTGCGTTACGATCCAATATTGCAGAACGGGCCCGAAGTAGACGTTGATCGTAGCGCCATTGCGCACCGGATCGTCCGGACGCTGGGCGAAAACAAATCGCGCTTTGCGCAGATCGAAGCTCTGCGCATCGACCCAGAGACCCCGTAAATTGTATTGCGGCCGATCGCGCACTGGTGTTAAGCGGAGATGCTCCGTGACGTGACCGTCGATCATCTCGGTGCCAACGAGGTCGATCCGGTAGTCTTCGCGGGTCGCGGCAACGATAGCGATCGTCTTAAGACCCGATGCGTTGAACGAGGGCGATGGTGCGGCCGCCGGTACCGGCGGCCTTAGAACCGTGGCGAAGAGACCGATGGACTCTCCGAGGACCCACGCTTTTGGCAGCGTCGCCGGTGAAGGTGTGGGCGCCGGCGAGGATGATGGCGCGGGAGATGGCTGCGGCGTTGATATGTTTTCGATACCATCGCTGTCGCGAACCGCGTATCGCAGCCAAGTGTCACGCGCGGACGACCCTCCGGATAAATCATAAGTTCGAACGTGCCAGAACGTTACCCATACCGCGAACGGCGGTATTGGATAGGTTTCCAAACGCGCGAACGTCCGCGCGAACAATTCGCGCGGCGTGAGCGGGGCCGGTGAACGAAATGTAACGCCCGACGGGCTGCGTACAGGCAACGGGGATTGTGCAACTTCAACCTTGGATTCGAGCGCAAACAGGAGCGCCGCTGCGATCACGGGGACAAGAACGCTAACGCATTGAACCGCCGTCCGCAATCGGAGCACCGGACGCTCGTGGCAGCGGCGAGGACAGCGGTACGTTGGGAACTCCGTTTGGCGCCGGCCGGGTGATTTGAAAGCTCGGCTCAGCGACCGGCTGGAGCGCCGGCGACGCCGAGTCTTTCAGAAGAAGCAGATCGACTGTCGTTTGCGCGTAAACGCTGCCGGTCGGCGTCGGCGACTGCAGCTCATGAACTTCGACCGGAAGTTGCGCTACGCGATCGTAGACGAAGCGGCCCTCTTCTAAGAACCTTCGCTTCTGCCGGCCGAGTTGTTGGAAAGCGCCTTTCGACGTCACGACTAGATCGGGTCCGCCGCTTTGCGGTGTCGCATTCAAGTCGATCGCCGCATCGGTTACGTACAAACCCTTTTGAACGGAAAGCTTGAAGTTGCGCTGCCACGACGAAGACGGGTTGGCCGAATCTTCGCCGAAGAAGTTGCGTGCGAGCAATGGAAACAAGACCAGCTCGGTCTCCGACGGATACGGCGGCGCATCGTCGCAGCGAACGGTTCCGCCGGCGTAGACTTCGCACTCGCGCGTTTGACGAGGACGAAGCGCGTAATGCCACGATTCGCTCGCCTGCACCAGCGTGCCGCCGTCGGGTGCCGCGCCGAGAATGTCGACGCTCAACGTGCCGTTATAGAGACCGCCGTTCGGTTTGGCGGTTGGATAGATAGCGAACGCGTACTCGAGATGGCGCACGGGAGCGGCTGGGCCAACGCCTACGAGCGCCGGCAACACTGCGAGGAGCACTGCGAACCTTTTCATGGCTCCATCTCCCTCCTGTGGGCCCCAGCGTAGCACCGTTTCGGCTGCGTAATCCTTGAGCGTGGCTGGGATAAAAAAGAGCCCGGCGCTCCGCCGGGCTCTCGATGTCTGTCGTCACCGGGTCATCCTTCGACAGGCTCAGGATGACAGGGGACTACTACATCATGTCGTAGCCGCCCATGCCGCCGCCGGGCATACCCGCCGGCTCTTTCTTCGGCTCGGGCTTATCGGCAATGAGCGTCTCGGTGGTCAGGATCATCGATCCGATCGAGGCGGCGTTTTGCAGCGCCGCTCGAGTGACCTTGAGCGGCTCGACGATGCCGGCCTTGAACATGTCGACGACCTCGCCGCTCATCGCGTCGAAGCCGAACGGCGCGCTCTTCGAGCGAACGGCGTTGACCTGGACGGAGCCTTCGAAGCCCGCGTTGTCGGCGATTTGACGCGCCGGCTCCTCGAGCGCCTTACGCACGATGCCGATACCGATCTTCTCGTCGGCCCAAGTCGCGCTATGACCGTTGCTCTTGGGGGGCTCGTACTTATCGATTGCCTTGATTGCGTGGACGAGCGAAGCGCCACCGCCGGGAATCATGCCTTCTTGGACGGCCGCGCGGGTCGCCGAAAGCGCGTCCTCGATGCGGTGCTTCTTCTCTTTGAGCTCCGTTTCGGTCGCCGCGCCGACTTGAATGACCGCGACGCCGCCGGAGAGCTTTGCAAGGCGCTCTTGCAGCTTCTCGCGATCGAAGTCGGAGTCGGTCTCCTCGATCTGCTTTTTAATCATCTCGATGCGGCCTTTGATTGCATCGGCCTTACCGTTGCCGTCGACGAGCGTAGTCTCTTCTTTGGTGACCGTCACCCGCTTGGCCTGACCGAGCTGATCCGGCGTCACTTTGTCGAGCTTCAGCCCGAGCTCTTCGGAAATCACCGTCGCGCCGGTGAGCGTCGCGATGTCCTTGAGCATCTCTTTGCGCCGGTCGCCGAAGCCCGGCGCCTTGACCGCAACCGAGGTAAACGTGCCACGCAGCTTGTTGACGACCAGCGTCGCAAGCGCTTCACCCTCAACGTCCTCGGCGATGATGAGCAGCGGTTTCTGAACCTGAACGACCTTCTCGAGCAGCGGAAGGATGTCGGCGATTGCCGAGATTTTACGTTCCGTTACGAGAATGTACGGGTTTTCGAGCACTGACTCCATGCGCTCCGAGTCGGTGACCATGTATGGCGAGATGTAGCCCTTGTCGAACTGCATGCCGTCCTTGGTCTCGACCTCGGTCTTGAGCGTTTTCGACTCTTCGACCGTGATCACGCCGTCCTTGCCGACTTTCTCCATCGCTTCGGCGATAAACGTGCCGATCTCGGGATCGTTGGCCGAAATCGACGCAACCTGCGCGATCTTCTCCTTGGTATCGACGTCCTTCTTGAAGGACTCCATCTCTTTAACCGTGATCTCAACGGCCTTATCGATACCGTGCTTGATCAGCAGCGGATTGCTGCCCGCAGTGACGTTGCGTAGACCTTCGCGGATGATCGCCTGCGCGAGCACCGTCGCGGTCGTGGTGCCGTCGCCGGCAATGTCGTTGGTTTTAGACGCGACTTCCTTGACGAGCTGGGCCCCCATGTTCTCGAACACGTCGGGCAGCTCGATCTCTTTGGCAATGGTCACGCCGTCGTTGGTGATCGTCGGCGAGCCGAACTTCTTGTCGAGCACGACGTTGCGACCCTTGGGGCCGAGCGTCACCTTCACGGCGTCGGCGAGGATGTTCGCACCGCGCTCGAGCGCGCGACGCGCGCTTTCATCGAATACGAGTTGCTTAGCAGCCATGTTTAAACTTGAACTCCTTAGACGCCGGCCGGCACTTTGTCGACGATGGCGAGAATGTCTTTTTCAGGGATGATGAGGTACTCGGTGCCGTCAATCTTGACTTCGCTCCCGGAGTACTTGCGGTAGAGCACGCGATTGCCGACCTTGACATGCATATCGACCTTCGTGCCTTTATCGGTCACTCGGCCGTCTCCGACCGCGCGGATGATGCCTTCTTGGGGCTTCTCCTTGGCGGTGTCCGGAAGAAAAACGCCGCCGGTCGTCTTGTCGTCCTGCTCAACGTGCTCGATAACGACGTTATCGAACAAGGGCTTGAGATTCACGGAAAACCTCCACAGCTTGGGTTAACTAGGTGAGGGGTACAATTTAGCACTCTGGGCGCTCGAGCGCCAGCCGTGCCATAGTAGCAGACTCCGCCGGCGAGTGCAAGGACCCTAGCAGCCGGGCGCAGCGCCGATCGGGCCGGCCGCCGCCTGGCCCGCCAGGCCCGTTTGGTGCCTGAGCGAATGGACCGCCTCGTGATCGGCGGCCTGACGATCTCTTTGCGCGCGTTGCGTCACAACGCGGCGCTCCTGCGCGATCTGGTCGGCCCGCGCCGGACGGCCTTCGTCGTTAAAGGGAATGCCTACGGGCACGGCCTCGTACCAACCGCTCGCGCAGTCGAACGCTACGCGGCGCGCCTGTGCGTCTATACAATTGAGGAAGCGCTCGGGCTGCGCACGGGCGGCATCACGGCGCCGATCCTCGTGATGGGTCCGGTTCCGCCGGACGCGATCGACGATGCGCTGGCGGCCGACATTGAGTGCGCGCTCTGGAGCACCCGCGAGTTTGCTCGGCGCATCTGTGCGGCGGCGCGCAAGCGACAGCGTACGGCGACGATTCACGTCAAAGTGAATACCGACCTGAACCGCCTGGGCTTCGAGCCGCATGAGCTCGTCGATGCGGTCGAAGACATAATCCGCTTGCCGGAGATTGCAATCGCGGGGATCTTTTCGCACCTGGCATCCGCCGAAGAGCTCGACTCGCCGTACACGATGCGTCAGCTCGACGCGTTCGAGCGCGCGCTCGTGCGGGCAAAACCGTTGCTCGACCGGCAGTCACTGCGGCCGGTTCGTCACATCGCCGCGTCGGCCGCGGCCATGATGTGGTCGCAGACACGTCTCGACATGGCACGCTTCGGCATCGCGCTCTACGGTCTCTGGCCCTCGCATCAAACCCGCGAGGCGATGCGCGCGACGCCGCTCGACTTGCGGCCGGCGTTGCGCTACCATTCGCAGATCGTAGTCACGCGCACGATTGCTGCGGGCGCCTCGGTCGGCTACGGCGGCAGCTTTCATGCACCACGCGATATGCGCGTCGGCGTGGTTCCGGCCGGCTATGCCGACGGTGTGCCGCGGGCGCTCTCCAATCGCGGCGCGTTCGCCGTCGACGGCGCGATCTGCCCAATCGTCGGGCGCGTCGCAATGAACATGACCGAGATCGACCTCAGCGCGGCGCCGAACGCCGGCGCCGGCTCGACTGTGACGCTGATCGGCGCCGACGGCAACGCAACGATCGCTGCCGAGGACTGGGCGACGTGGTCCGAGACGATTAACTACGAGATCGTAGCGCGACTCCCGAGCGAGTTACCGCGCCTCTACGTCGAGGACGCTGAGCCCTAGGCGACTGCGGCAATCGCCGCCTTGAGATCCATCGTTCCGTTGTACAGCGCGCTACCTACGATGCACGAGTCCACCGTAACGGGAACGGAGGCTTTGAGCTCGTGCAGGTCGTCGATGTTGCGTGCGCCGCCGCTGGCTGTCACTTTCACCTCGGCCGCGTTAGCGACCGCGCACAACGCCTCGATATCGTAGCCCTCGCCCATCCCATCACGCCGAATTTCGGTGAAGATGATGCGCGAGACGCCCCATTGCGCGACACGGCGAACGAGCGCGTCGCGGTCGACCGGAGTATGCTCTTGCCAGCCGTGCGTAGCAACCTGCGAACCGCGGGCATCGATTCCGGCGATGACTCGTGCCGCAAAGCGATTGACGATGTTTCGCGCGAGCCGTTCGTCCTCGACCAGCAGCGTGCCGATAATAATCTCCGACGCGCCGGCGGAGAAAGCGTCTTCGGCGTGCTTTACGGCGCGCAGACCACCGCCGGTCTGAACCGGCACGCTAACGGCCTGGCAAATTCGCGCGACCGCTGCAAGATTCTCCCCGGAACCGAAGGCACCGTCGAGATCGATCACGTGCAGCCGCTGCGCGCCCGCATCAACGAAAGCCTTCGCCCGTTCGACCGGATCGTCGTCGTACTCGATCTCGGTGGTCGGGTCGCCCTGTTTCATGCGAACGCACTTGCCGCCGCGCAAGACGATCGCCGGCACGACCAGCATCGGAGGCTTTCGTTAGCCTCGGACGCCGTTTGCCGAGCGTTGTTCGATCGGCACGTACGGGCCCGTCGCCGGACCTTCGTACGTGGCCTGCGGCCGAATGAGCCGGTTGTCGGCGAGTTGCTCGAGGATGTGAGCGGTCCAGCCCGCGATACGCCCACACGCAAAGAGACACGTGAACTCGTCACCCGGAATGCCGAGATCGGTGAGAACCGGTGCGGTATAGAAGTCGACGTTCGCGTAGATAGTGTTGCCGGGTTTGCGCTCTTGCAAGACCTTGCGGCTCGCCTCTTCGATCGCGTTTGCAGTTTCGTACCAACGATCGCCGCCGACGTGCGCGGCGAGTTCCTTAGCCATTGCCTCGAGATGGCGCGCGCGCGGGTCGCGCACCTTGTATTCGCGATGGCCCATGCCCATGATCCGTTGCCCGCGATCGAGGATCGTACGGACGTACGGCTCGGCGTTCTCCGGCGACTTTACCTCCGACAAGGTACGAAAGGCAGCGGTCGCCGCGCCGCCATGGAGATCGCCCTGCAGCGTCGCGAGCGCGGCCGTCACGGACGCGTAGATGTCGGCCCGGGTCGAGGCCGCAACGCGCGCGGCGAAGGTCGAGGCATTATACGAATGATCGGCAAGCAGCACCAAGTAGGTATCGAGCGCATCCTCCTCAATTGCGTGCGGGACTTTGCCGGTGCGCATGTAGAGG
This sequence comes from Vulcanimicrobiota bacterium, assembly GCA_963748875.1. Lineage (GTDB taxonomy): Bacteria > Vulcanimicrobiota > Vulcanimicrobiia > Vulcanimicrobiales > Vulcanimicrobiaceae > Cybelea. Next base: position 994,672 of record CAVVKC010000001.1, on the reverse strand, counting down.
AAGTTTCCGGCTTGCGAAAGATCCGTGCGCGGAGAGACCGGCTCGAGCTCGCGGCGTATGCGATCCCACGCGGCGACGATCGTGGGCATCTTGGCGATCAACTCGATCGCGGTGTGAACGTCCGAACGATGCTCGCCCTGCGCATTCACGAGGGAAAAGAGTCCGAGCCCGCTGACGATCGTGCGAAGGACTTCCATCGGCCACGCCGTCTTTGGAACGTTCTGCATCGCAGCCAGCAGCGGCTCGGGGAGCGCTCGGCTCGCGCCGAGCTCGCGCTTGAGGACTTCGAGCTGGTGGCGGTTTGGGAGAGTACCGTAGAGCAAGAGATGCACGATCTCTTCGAAGTTCGCGTTCGGCGCGAGATCGTCAATGTCATAACCACGGTAGGTTAGGCGCCCGATCTGCCCTTCGACGTTACTAAGCTGGGTGGACCCGACAACGACGCCTTCGAGACCACGATCGACAACGGTAGGCAAGGATTCCTCCATAAGATGGCGAGCTAATAATAACAACGGGTTCTTTCCCTCGGCCCAATGCTTCGACTCCGCGGCGAGCGCGCCTTGGCAGAGGCATCAGTGGGCCGCCTGGTTGAAAATGGTTGGGCATCATGAACGCATTGGACCTCACGCAACGCCCCCCACGAAGCCCGCGCGAGCTTCTGCCGGGGTTGAATCTGCTGATGGCAGCTCGAACCGTCGACAAGATACGCGCGACGCTTCCCGGCGGCAACATCGGCGATTACCAAATCACCGGCTTCAGCTCGAGCCTGCTCAACGCGCTTGGAATCGCCGAAGCCGTCTTACGCAAGGCGATCGCCGGCGCGCCATCCGACGCCGAGGTCGCGACCTGGATTCGAGAGCATACCAACCCGGAACGCTATGCCGAGATCAACGCAAAACTGGAAGGCCGAACCGTCGGCGAGCGCCTGAACGATCCCGAGTTCTTACGGCGCTATCCGAGCGCGCGAAACTTGCCGCCCGAGACGTCGCGGCTCGATCACTTGATCGCCGACGACGCGGAAGCTTTCGCGAAGCCGTAGCCGTCCTCGGCGGGATCAGGCGACTGCATCGCGCAGATCGGCGCGCGCGCGAGCGTATCCGACCAGCCGGTCGATCAGCGCCTCGAACGATATCCCGACCGCCGCACAAGCGTCGGGCATCAGACTCGCCGGCGTCAAACCCGGCAACGCGTTGATTTCCAGCAGATAGGGGCGCTGATCGGGCGTAACGATGAAATCGCTCCGCGAATAGTCGCGAAGACCCAGCAGCCGATGGGCCGAGAGTGCGAGCATCTGCAAGCGCGCTGCTAGTCCTTCGTCGATCGGCGCCGGGACGATGTGGGTGCAGCCTCCCGGTTCGTATTTCGCATCGTAACTATAGAAACCGTCTCGGTTCGCGACGATCTCGAGAATCGGCAGGGCCTCCTCGCCCAGCACGGCGGACGTAAACTCGCGCCCTTGTACGTACTCTTCGGCAAGAATTTGCGAGTACGACTTCGATGCGTCGAGCATCGCGCTCGTCCACTCCTCGTGAGTGTGCACGATCGCGACGCCGGCGGACGAGCCCTCGAAACGCGGCTTGATCACCAGTGGAAGATCGAGCGAGCCGGGTAGGAGCGGAAGCGTGCCGCCGGCGAGATCGAAAAGGTCCCAGACCGGCGTCGGCAGACCCTCGGCGGCGAGCAGCTTTTTGGTGAGGTGCTTGTCCATCGAGAGCGCCGAGGCTTCGAGCCCGCTTCCCGTATAAGGAATCGATAGATACTCGAGCAGGGCTTGAATGTGTCCGTCTTCACCGCCCGGTCCATGCAGAGCGATAAAGACCACGTCCGGCTTGAGCTGGCGCAACGCGTCGAAGAAGCGTTCGTCGTAATCGAGCGATTGCGCGTCGTATCCGAGCGAGTTCAGCGCGCGCATGACCTCAGAGCCCGATCGAATCGAGATCTCTCGCTCGGCGCTGCTGCCGCCCATCGCGACGGCGACTTTCGGCCTTCCGGTATCACGTTGCATCGATGAAGACTCCGACCAAATGCACTTCGAGCTGAAGTTCCACGTTCCAGCGATCGCGCACCGCACGTCGCACTCGGGCGAGCAGCGTGGCAACGTCTTTTGCCGTCGCGCCGCCGCGATTGTTGATGAAGTTCGCGTGCAGCGGTGAAACTTCAGCGTCGCCTTCGCGCCATCCCTTGGCGCCGGCCGCTTCGATCAAGCGAGCGGCCTTGTCGCCCGGAGGATTGCGGAAGCAGGAACCGGCATTCGGCAACACAATCGGCTGTGTCTTCTTGCGCCGAACGAGCCTCGTCTGCATCTCGGCACGGACGTCGCTTGCGCTCGAACGCGCGAACTCCAGAAGGACGCGCGAAACGATGACATCTCGTTCGAGGGTCGACTGCCGGTAGAGATAGCGAACGCTGACGGCATGCGGCACCGGGTGGCTCGGCGACTGCACCCAGACTTCGCGAACGAACTCGCCGATCTCACGATCGGTCCCGGCGTTCATTCGCAGCGAACCGCCGATCGTTCCGGGAATGCCGGCGAGCGAGCCGATGCCGGCCGCCCCCGCCGAAGCCGCTTTGGCGGTCACGAGCGCCATGTCGGCCGAACCTCCAGCTTCGACCATTACGCTGCTATTGGCGGCGCGTACGTGCGCGGCCGCGAACTCGCCGGTCAGGCGAACGACGACGCCGCGCACCCCGCCATCACCAACGAGCACGTTGCTTCCGCTGCCGATAATCCACCACGCCATCCGGCGCCGCAAGCAGTAACGCATCAACTGCGCGAGCTCCGCTTCGTTCTGCACGGCTGCCAGCGCGTCGGCCGGGCCGCCGATCTTCCACGAAGTATACGGCGCTAGCAGCTCGTCGAAGCCAACGCGATCGCCGAAGATCGCCTCCAAGGCACGGCGATCTGAGGCGTCGAGGAGCGTGCGCACGGCTCGCGCCGTCGTGACGCTCACGCGCGCACCGAGGCGGCGCGATCTTCGGCTTTTCTCGCAAGACGCGCGGCCAGGCGCGACGCAACCTCGGTAATGTCGCCGGCGCCGAGCATCAGCACCATCGCACCCGCGGGCGTCTCGTCGAGAAGACGGCTCTCCAGCTCTTCCAACGAACCGGCGTAACTGACGCTCGCGCCGCACGCCGCGAGCGGTTCTCCAATCGAACGTTCGCTCACACCGGGAATCGCCGGTTCCGAGGCGGCGTAGACGGGAGCGAGGTAGACGCGATCGGCGCCGCGCAGCGAGTCGGCAAACTCGCGCGCTAAGAACGCCGTTCGCGTGTAGCGGTGCGGCTGAAAGGCCACCACGAGCTCGCCCTGATGGTAACGGCGCGCCGCTGCGATCGTCGCGCGCACCGCGGTCGGATGGTGGGCGTAATCGTCGACGATCGTGGCGCGCTCGTTGGAGATCAAAACGTCGAACCGGCGCCGCACGCCGCGGAAAGTTCGCAGGGCGTCGGCGATCGCGGCGAAGGGCACGCCGAGCTCGGCGCCAATCGCGATCGCAGCGAGCGCGTTCTCGACGTTGATTCTGCCGGGAACTCGCAGCTCGATGTTTCCCGCCGTGCGCCCCCCGGCAACGACGTCGAATCTCGATCCGAAATCCGCAAAGCTCAGGTTCGCCGGGCGCAGCCAGGCGTTTGAGTCGACGCCGAACGTGACGATCCGGGCGCGCAAGTCGTGCGACTCAAGCGAAGCCGAGAGCGGGTTATCAACGCCGATCACCGCCAGACCGTCTTCGGGCAGCTTCGCAAGAAACTCCGCGAAGGCCCGTGCTAAGCCCGGCAGCTCGTCGTCGCTGGTGAGGTGATCGTTTTCAATATTGGTGACGATCGCCATCGCCGGTTCGAGCAACGCAAAGGACCCATCCGACTCGTCGGCCTCAGTGACGAACCACGGCGACGCGCCATCGTAGGCGTTGCTCCCAAGCTCGACGTCAATGCCGCCGAGAACGAGGCTCGCATCGATTCCACCTCGTCGCAAGACCGCATGCGTCATCGCGGTCGTCGTCGTCTTGCCGTGCGTTCCGCAGACCGCGATGCCGCGTCGCTCTCGCAACAGACGTGAGAGCATCTCTCCTCGTCGCAGCACGGGTATCCCCAGCTGAACGGCGGCCGCATATTCTGGATTGCGGCGGTCAATCGCCGAGCTGACGATCACGGCATCGGCGTCGCGCACGTTGCGGGCGTGATGACCGATCCTGACGCGCGCGCCCTCACCACGCAGTTCCTCGACGAGCGGCGAAAGCGCGATGTCCGACCCGAAGACCCGCTCGCCGCGCGCCAACAGAATGCGTGCGATCGCACTCATCCCGATGCCGCCGATTCCGACGAAGTGATACGCCGTCACGAATAGCCCTTTCGCGGAACTAAGAGATCGATCCGTGCGAGAATCGCCCGAACCGGGTCGTCTCCTGCCAATCGCGCCGCACCCCCGGCGAGCTCCTGCAGGCGCTCCGGCAGCACCGTTCGTGCGAGAAGCGCGGGCAGATCGCCGGCCGCAAGCTCGCCATCGGTGAGGACGACGGCCGCCCCGGCGGATTCAAAGCGCGCGGCGTTTGCGGCTTGGTGTGCCTGCGCGGCGTACGGATAGGGAACGAGAACCGAGGGTTTTCCCAACGCGGCCAGCTCGCCGAGCGTCGAAGCACCGGCACGAGTCAAGAGCAGATCCGCGACGGCGTAGGCGTCGGCCATGTCGTCAAGGTACGCGCGCGAGTGTGGAATCATCGAGCGCACGCGATCGTATTCCTCGGTGCCGGTTAATGCGAAGAGCTGCCAGCCCGGCGGCAAAGCGTTGCGTTCGATCAGATTCATCAAGGCATCGTTGATCGAGCGTGCACCCTGGCTTCCGCCCATTGCAACGAGCGTTCGCAGCGACGGGTCGAGCCCGAGTCGCGCGATTGCGTCCTCGCGCGGCGGCAGCGTTCGCAGCGTCGAACGGATCGGTATGCCGGTTGAGTCGAGGCCCCACACTTCGTCGACTATCGGCGCCAGCAGCCGGTTCGTCAGGCCGGCCTCGGCGTTGGGCTCGAGCAAGACGAGGCGCGCGTTGGAAAGGCGCAAGAAGCGTCTCAAGCGCGCAGCGAGGGCGACCGGAAACGCGACGTAACCACCAGTTGCAATCACGAGATCCGGACGCTGTGCTGCCAGCAGACGCAGGCTCTGGAGAGTTCCCTTGACGTTGGCCGCGATCGTCCCCAGCACATCGAGCGAGAGCGAGCGCGGCAGCGATCGGCTCGCGATCGTTTTCAGGTCGTAGCCGGCCTTCGGTACGATCGTCGCTTCGAGACGGTCGGCGGTCCCGATGAAAGTGACCTTCGCGCTGCGCTCGCGCAGGGCGTCCGCAATTGCAATTGCCGGGTAGAGATGTCCGCCCGTCCCGCCGCCGGCAAAAACGACGGTCACTCCTCCCCGCGAGCTTTGCGATGGCGCGATACGTTAGCGATGAGAGCGACGGCGATGAGGTTCACGACCAGCGAGCTGCCGCCGAACGAGATGAACGGAAGCGGAACGCCGGTCACCGGCCACGACGACGAGACGACACCAATGTTGACGAAGGCCTGAATCGTAATCATCGCGGCGCAGCCGATCGCAAGAAAGAATCCAAAACGGTCCGGCGCGGCGAGCGCGATCTTGACCGAACGATAGGCCAACGTGACGAAGAGCGCGACGACGGCGAGCGTGCCGATCAAGCCGAGCTCTTCGCCGAGTACCGAGAAGATAAAGTCGGTGTACTGCTCGGGAAGATAGAAGAACTTCGCGCGCGACGCGCCCAATCCGACGCCGAAAAGGCCGCCGCTGCCAAGCGCCAAAAGCGACTGGACGATGTGGAAGCCGGTATTGAGCGGGTCCTTCCACGGATCAAGAAAGGCAAAGACTCGCGCCCGCCGGTACGGACTTGCGAGCACGGTGATCGCGGCGAACGGAACCATAGCAAGGACGACGGCCGCGAGATGAACGAGGCGAGCTCCCGCGGCAAAGAACAGCGTAAGCGCGACGAAGAGCAGCAGGCTCGCCGTTCCCATGTCGGGTTCCTTGAGCACCAACACGGCCATGATCGCGACCGGCACGCAAAGGGGAACGAGGCCGCGCACGAGCGACGTGATCCGATCGCCTCGTACCGACAGGACCGCCGATAGATAGATGACCAGCGCGAGCTTGGCAAACTCCGACGGCTCCACGCTAAAACTCGACGCACCGATCCAGCGGCGCCCGCCGTTGACCCCCACGCCGACGTGCGGAAAGAAGACGAGCAGCAGACCGGCGATCGCCGCCACCAATAGATACGGCGCTAGGCTTCGCAAGCGCCGATAGTCGATCCGGTAGCATACGTACGCGCCGGCCAACCCGAAGGCGAGCCAGACCAGCTGGCGTTTGAGGTAGTACGCGATGTCGCCGTGCTGCGCGTACGCGATCGCACTCGACGCCGAAAAGACCATCACGAGACCGATTCCGATCAACGCCGCAACCGAGGTGAAGAGCACCGTATCGATTGGCGCGCGCGTGGACGGGCGCAGCGTCGCGGCGCTATGCACCGGCCGGCTCCCGTAACGCGGCGACCGCCGCCGCGAACTGGTCGCCACGGTCTTCGGCCGACGCGAACATATCGAACGAGGCGCAGCCCGGCGAAAGCAAAACGATTCCGCCCGGCACCGCGTGCTCACGTGCGCACCGCACGGCTTCTTCCATAGTTGAGGCTACGATCGTGGGCACGCCTTCGGCGGCGAGACGAATCTCACCGGCCGCTTCGCCAATCGCGACCAACGCGCTGGCGCGCTTACGGATCTCGGTACCGAGCGCCTCGAACTCCGTTCCCTTCGAGCGTCCCCCGGCAATCAAGACGATCGGTGCGTCGTAAGTGTTCAGCGCGGCGATGACCGCCGCGGGGTTCGTCGCCTTCGAATCGTCGACGTAGCGTACGCCGTCGATCTCGGCGATCGTTCTGAGCCGGTGCGGCATCGGCTCGAAGCTCGCGATCGCTTCGCGCAACGACTCGAGCGAGCAGCCGGCGACGATCGCCGCGAGCAGCGCCGCCATGGCGTTGCGCACGTTGTGATCGCCGGGCAGTGGAATCTCGTCGCGCGGTACGACCGAGACCGGGCGCGGATCGCCGGCGACCGGGGCGTAGGTCACGACCCCATCGCGCAGGTACATCGTCGCGTTTTCGCGGTTCTCCAGCGAGAACCAGAGTTGCCTGGCCTGCACTCGTGTGTCGCCGGTGCGCCAATGGAGCACGCGAATTCGCGGATCGTCGAGATTGCCGACGAACCAGTCCATCATCGACTGATTAGCGCAGATCCGGTATTTGGCCTCGGCGTACTCTTCCATCGAATAGTAGCGGTCGAGGTGATCGGGCATCAGGTTGAGCAGCACGGCGACGCGTGGTTTAAATGCACGAATCGTCTCGAGCTGGAATGAAGAGACCTCGGCGACGACCCAGTCGCTGGGCTGCGTGCCGCCGACCTCCTTGATCAGCGGGTTACCGATATTTCCACCGACTCGAACCCGCTCGCCGCAGCTGCGCAGCAGGTGTCCGATCAACGCCGTCGTCGTAGACTTGCCCTTCGTTCCGGTAACCGCGATGATGGGTGCCTTGCAGAGCCGATAGGCGAGCTCGATCTCGCCGAAGACCGGCACGTTGAACTCGTGAAGGTGACGCACGACCGGCGAGGTTGGCGGTATCCCGGGCGAGAGAATGGCGCAGGTGAGCTCACCGGCGAGACTTGCGAGCTGTGCCGGTTCGACGAAGCGCGCGCCGAACAAACGCGCCGCCGCGATCGGCGCGCCCAGCTCCGAAATCGGTTTCTCGTCCGTAGCATAGAGAGTGACGCGGTGTTCGCTAAGCACCTCGATGCTTGCTAATCCGCTGCGGCCTAGGCCGATGATGAGTATCGTTTCCCCGGCGTCAAATTGAAAGGTCTCGCTCATCGCACGATGGCCCATCCTAGCAACGAACAGAGCAACGATGCAAGCCAGAACCGAATCGTCACCTTCGTCTCGGGCCAGCCTGCGAGCTCGAAGTGGTGGTGCAGCGGGCTCATGCGAAGTATGCGGCGCCCTCCCGTCGCTTTGAAATAGGAGACTTGCGCGATAACCGAGAGGGCTTCAACGACGAAGACGCCTCCGACCACGAGCAGCAGCAGCATCTGCCCGCAGAGAATCGCGACGCCGGCCAGCAGCGCGCCGAGCGCAAGCGAACCGGTGTCGCCCATGAAGAGCCTGGCCGGATGGCGATTGAAGATCAGGAAGGCGGCGCAGGCGCCGACACCGGCAGCAGCTCCCAAGGCCGCCGCCGGAATCTGCATCGTTGCGCCGATCAACGCAAAGACGGCCAAGGGCGGAATCATGCTGCCGGCCGCGAGGCCGTCGAGACCGTCGGTCAGGTTGACGGCGTGAATCGTTCCGACGATCGCGAGAATGCCCAGCGTGAGCCAAAGCCAGTGCGGCGCCGTCAGAGAAAAGCTGCCGGCGTGAAAGAGCACGCCGCGATTAACCGATCCCGCGTCGATCGCGCGCAGGAAGATCACTGCGGCCAAAGCGGTTGCGAGAAACTTGGTGCGCGCCGGCAAGCCCCGCGTCGATCCGCCGCGGATCGTCAGCAGGTCATCGGTTGCGCCGATCGCGGCGCAGAGCACCACGAGCAAAACGAGATTCATAAATGACGGGATGCGCACGACGACGAGCGCGGCGAGCAGAACGGCAACGAAGACGAGACCGCCCATCGTCGGCGTCCCGGTCTTGCCGCTATGGCTCTGGGGCGCGTCTTCGTAAGCCTGCTGCCGTACCTGCAGACGGCCCAAGAGAACGAGCAGCACCGATCCTGCGGCGGTCGCGATCACGAAGCCGAAGAGCGCCCAGATCAGCAGGCTCGAAAACGCGAGATTCACTGGACGGCCTTTAGAAGCGGATTTTCGCCGTCGCCGCGCCACTTCAAGACCACGACCGGCGTCTGTTCGTCGCTATTGCCGTGCGGATTATCGAGCAAAGCCGCCTCCACGCTCGCATCGCGGACGCCGCTCGAACGCCCGAGAACCTTCGCTTTGCCAAGATCGTTAGCGTCGACGACGGCGCACGCGATGCCGGTTCGTTCGTACATGGATCGAGCGAAGCCGTCCGGCTCGCGGGGTGCAAATACGATCGCCCGCTCGTACGGCGGCATCGTTCCGGTATATCCGTCGAATGCCGCAACCGCGTCGCCCATCACTCGGTAAAAACCGCCGCGCCTGCCGGTCAGCCGCGCAACGAGTTGCACGAAGGTCGCGTACATCACTTTCCAGGATCCAACCCGATCGATCACGAGTTGAACCGATTCGGGCTGACTGATCGTCGCCATCGGATCGGCGCGACGCGAGATTGCGAAGGCGAGCCGCGAGGGGCGAACGTACTCCGCGGCGAGCAGCTCGCCTTGGGCGATCGCGACCGCGCTCTCGGAAACCGCGACCACGTCGCCGGGGCGCGCGATGCCGCCGATCGCACTCGCGACGATCGCGACGAGATCGTCGCCGGGACGAACGAGCGGCGTTCTCAAGGGGATTGCGATCAGCCCCGCCGGCATTTCGGCGCGGGTCACTACCAGGCTGCGCATTGCGAGGCTCACGTGCGCAGCTCTTCCACGATCTCTTCCAGCTTGTATTTGCGCGAACCCTTGAGCAGCACGACGTCGTCCGGACGCGCGTGCTCGCGCAACCATCGCGCGGCTCGAGCGTTCGTCTCAACGAAGACGATCTGACGCGACGCGAGGCCGCCGCGCATCGCGCCACGCGCCAAATCCGTCGCGTACTCGCCGCGCACGAGCAGCACGTCCACTTTGCTCGCAGCGTGGACGCCGACGCGCTCGTGGAGCGTTTGCGACTCGTCGCCCAGCTCGGCCATGCTCGCGAGGACCGCAATACGGCGTGAAGCCGCCTCGGACGCGAACGCATCGAGTGCGGCGATCATGCCGCTCGCGTTGGCGTTGTAAGCGTCGTAGATGAAGTTGATGCCGCCTTCCACGGCTACGCGATCGTAGCGCCCCGGCGGCAAACGAAGCTTTGGAATTTCGTCAAAGAGCCGCTCGAGCGGCACGTCGAGCTCGAGCGCGCCGCCGATTGCGGCCGCAAGATTTGCGCGATTATGTAGTCCTGGTAAGCGCACGTCGATAGGATACTCGCCGACACGACCCTTGTTGCGACGAACGAGACGGTCGCCCGCGATCGCGATTAACGGCTCCAGCTCCGGGTAGGCGTCGAGCGCCGGCCCGACGCCGAACCAATGCGCCGGCGCGTCGAGGCTCGGCGCTCGCTGCCGGGCGACCTCGTCGGCGACGTTGAGGATCGCACGCGCGCCGCCCGAGAAGAGTCCCCACTTCGTCGTTTCGAGGCGCTCGCGCGAACCCATGATCTCGAGGTGCGCCTCGCCGATATTTGTCAAGATCCCAAGCTGCGGGCGCGCAATCTCGACGAGAGTAGCAACATCGCCGTAGTGGCGCGCGCCCATCTCGATAACCAGCACGTCGTGCCCTTCATTGGACGCGTTCAAGAGCAGCTTGCTGACGCCGATTTCGTTGTTCTCGTTTTCGGGGGCCGCCAACACGCGATCGCGGTACTTCACGGCCAGGAGTTGCGTCAAGAGGCTTTTCGTCGTCGTCTTGCCGGTGCTTCCGGTGATCGCGATGACTCGGCCGCGAAAGAACGCTCGCGCCGCACCCGCGAGTGCCATGTAGGCCGCTTTCGTATCGTCGACGAGCATGAGGGCGACCCCGGGGGGACGTGCATCCAAACGATCGAGAACGAGCAGCGCTGCGCCGCGCCGCACCGCTTCTTCGGCGAAATCGTGACCGTCGAAGCGCTCGCCGTGCAGCGCCACAAAGGTGTCGCCCGTTTCGATCGTTCGAGTGTCGGTGCTCGCGCGCAGCGTCGCCGGCGCCATGTGCGGGTCGAAAATCGTCGCATTGGTCGCCTCGACGGCACAGTCGATCGGCAGCCTCATCGCAGGACGCTCCGTGAGCCGAGCGCCTCGCGTGCAACCGCGGCGTCGTCGAACGGCAACACCCGATCGCCGACGATTTGATACATCTCGTGACCTTTACCGGCGATCAGGACGACATCACCGGCTCGCGCCTGCGCGATCGCTCGTTCGATAGCGCGGCGGCGATCGAGCTCGACGATGCGATCGCGATCCCCGATTCCCGCTACGATAGCGTCAGCGATGGCCTGCGGATCCTCGTTACGCGGGTTGTCACTGGTCACGTAGAGACGATCGGCAAAAACCGCGGCCACCGCGCCCATCTCGGGTCGCTTTCCGCGGTCGCGATCTCCGCCGCATCCGAAAACGACGGTAAGCGCGCCGCTCGTCGTCTCGCGCAGCGAACGCAGCGCGCTCTCCAGCGCGTCGGGCGTATGCGCGTAATCGACGACGACCGCGATCTCTCCGGCATCGAAGCGTTCCATGCGTCCGGGCACGCGCTCGAGTTCTGAGAGGGCACGCGCGCCGGTCGCGTCAGCGACGCCCAAGAATCGCGCCACGCCGATCGCCGCGAGCGCGTTCCAAATGTTGAAACGCCCGGGGAGACGCAGCTGATATCGTTGTCCGTTCACAGTGAAGCGGCTTCCGCTCGGTTCGACGGCGATCTCTTCGGGAGCCAAGCTGGCGGCATTCCGCACCCCGTATGTAATCACCGAGCGCCCCTCGCGGCGCAGCTCCGATTCCCATCGCTCGCCGTATTTGTCGTCGGCGTTGATAACGCAGGCCGGTGCGAGCGAGAAAAGCCGGCGCTTGGCGGCGGCGTACGCCTCGATGGTTTCGTGAAAGTCGAGATGATCGCGCGTGACGTTCGTCAAGGCCGCGACGCGGAAGCGCACGTCTTCAACGCGATCGAGCGCGAGCGCATGGGAGCTCACTTCCATCGCGACCGCGTTCGCGCCCGCGTCGCGCATTCGCGCGAGCAGCCGCTGTAGCTCGGGCGGCTGCGGCGTCGTGTTCTCCAGCAACCAGCGATGCGCTCGAAACTCGGCGCCGACCGTTCCCGCGATGCCGCACGAAATGCCTCCGGCGTTGAGAACGGCGGCGATCATGTGCGTCGTCGTCGTCTTTCCGTTGGTGCCGGTAACGCCGATCGCATCGAGTGCGTGAGAAGGGTCGCCGTAGAACGCTGCCGCTAGCACCGAAAGCGCGCGCCGCGAGTCCGCGACCTGCACGACGGTGACGTCCTCGGGCAAATCCACGGCGCGCTCGACGACGACGACTCGCGCGCCCTTGCCCGCGGCATCGTTCGCGTGACGGTGTCCGTCGGTATGTCTCCCCCGCAACGCGACGAAGAGCGCGCCGGGTTTGACGCATCGCGAATCTATCTCAATCGCGTCGACCTTGCGGTTCCGATCTCCAATCACCGCCAACGGCCCCTCGAGACGTTTCAGCAACGTCGCCAAAGCGACGTTCGGCTCAGCGGCCACGGATTGCGACGTCGGTGCTCGGCAGAACTCCAGCGTGCAGCATAGCAGCACGGGCGATGGCGGCGAAAGCCGGAGCGGCGACGACGCTTCCGTAGTACGAGCCGATCGGGCGTTCTACTTTGACGTAAATAAGGTAGCGTGCGTGCGGGTACGGGACCATTCCGATGAAGGATGCGGCATAGTAGCCGGACCGGTACAGCCCGTCAACCACCATCTGCGCGGTACCGGTCTTTCCGGCAGTCGCGTATCCCGGAATCTGCGCGGTCGGATCGCCGGTACCGTGCAAAACGACCGCGCGCAAGAACGTGCGCAGTTCGGTTGCGGTGCGCTGCGAAAAGACGCGCCGAGCGACGACCGGTGAAAATCGCCGCAAGAGATTGCCCTGCTGATCGTAAACGGCGCGCGCGAGATGGGGCTGCATCAGCAATCCTCCATTTGCGATCGCGCAATAATACCGTGCCATGGCAAGCGGCGTAACCGAGACGCCCTGTCCGAACGACATCGTTGCCAGCGAGGAACCGCTCCATTGTGGGGGAGGCGGCACGATTCCGGGGTTTTCACCCGGTAATCCCACACCCGTCGGCGATCCGAAGCCGGCTTTGCGCTCCATCGCATAGAGCGTCTTGGCGCCGATCGAAAGGCCCACTTCCGCCGCACCGACGTTGTGCGAGAACTCCACGATCTGCTCGAGCGTTTCGCCACCGCCCGTCCCTGCCATGAAGCCGTCTTCCGCATTATGAATCGTCTGCCCGCCTATCTCGAGGCGATCGTGCGCGGGGAATCGGCTCGTCAAGCTGACCTTGCCGGATTCGAGCGCGGCGGCGGCGGTGATGAGCTTGTACGTAGAGCCGGGCTCGTAGGCATCCATGACGGCACGATCGCGGCGCTGCTCGTTGTCGTATTTCCAAAACCGATTGGGATCGAAGTTCGGCAGGTTGGCCATCGCGAGGATTTCACCCGACCATGGGTCCATCACGATTGCGGTTCCGTCGAGCGCGTGAAACTCGCTGACCTGCTTGGCCAGCGCTCGCTCTGCGACGAACTGCAGGTAGGGATCGATCGTCAGCTCGACGTCCAAACCCGGCTGCGCAGCCACGACGATTCGCTCGGCGCCGAAGGGTATCGGCCGTCCAAATTCGTCAGCTTCGAGGGTGACGCGTCCAGATTGACCGCGCAGCATTCCGTCGTAAGCGTACTCGATGCCGTCGAGCCCGTTTTCATCGGTCCCGACAAAGCCCAGGATGGTCGAGGCGAGGCGTCCGGCGGTGTCGACTCGCTGCCCCGTCTCCTCTTCCTTTAGACCGACACCGATCAAGCCCGAACCGGCCACTCGCGCAGCAGTTTCGTGCGGAACCTTACGCGCTATCCAAACGAACCAGAGGTGCCGGTCGTGCAGCGCCGCGACCGTGGCCGGCGCGAGCTTTCCGAAGATCCTCTCAAGCTTGGTTGCGGTCGTGGCGGGGTCGACGATCTCGCGCGGTACGGCGTAAACGCTCTCCGACGGCAGCGAACGCACGAGCACGTTCCCGTTGCGATCGAGGATGCTTCCACGCCGCGCGAAGACTTCCACGGTGTCGGAGCGCTGCAGGAGCGCCTGTTTCGCGTAGATCGTTCCTTTAAGTGCTTGAACGTCGCAGAGCCGCCACGCAAGAAAGAGCGCGACGGCCATGCAGGCATAAAAGAAGATTCTGGCGCGCATCGGAGCGACGCGCGCAAAGGTCCGCTGATGCATAAGGCTCCTTGCGATCTATTGCTGGCGGGCAGTCGCCGGCATAAAGAATCCAGCGAGCGACGAGAGCATCGGGAACTTCGAGGGCATCCGGGCCACTGCAGGCCGCGGCTGGACGATTCTAACGACCGCTAAGGACTCCGGTTCGCGCATTCCCATGCGCGCCGCGAGTATGGCAAGGCGATCGTCGGCCCGCAATGCGGAGATGCGGTCGTCGAGACGCATCGTCTCCTCCTGCAACGCCTCTCTTTGCGCGCGAGCGCTTGCGACCGAATAGCTCAACCCCGTCAAACTCGATGTGAGCACGACGTACGCCATCAGTAATAACAGAACGACGCCAAGCGCACTCAAAACGCGGCCAAGGCTCATGTAACGGGCACGCGACTTACGCACGATCCGCCGCTGGGTCGCAGCACGGACCGTTCGAGGATTGCGGATCCGGACCGGATGTTCGAAGAGACGCGGTGCGATCATCTCAGCCGGCCTTCCGCTGCGCAGACCGAAGTTTGGCGCTGCGCGCCCGCCGGTTCCGCGCGACCTCGTCGTCTTCGGGCAGAATCGGCCGCCTCGTCAGCACCTCGAGACGCTCGTCGTCTCGGAACGTCTGCTTGACGATCCGATCTTCGAGCGAGTGAAAACTGATCGCGACGATTCGCCCGGCGCCGCGCAGGCGTCCGATCGCGCCGTGCAGACCATCGCGCAACGCGTCGAGCTCGTCGTTAACGGCGATGCGCAGCGCTTGGAAGACTCGCGTCGCCGGATGTATGCGTTCGCGCCGGCCTCGGCGGTGGACGATCCCTGCGACGAACGCGGCGAACTCGGCGGTCGTATTCGGCAACGCACCATGCGATCGCCGTGCGACGATCGCGCGGGCGATCCGACGGGCCATTCGCTGCTCGCCGTAGCGAAAGAAAATGTCGGCTAGCTCACTTTCGCCGGCGGTAGTCAGGATCTCGTAAGCGCTCGGACCGACCGTGGGGTCCATGCGCATATCGAGCGCCGCCGGTTTTCCGAGTGAGAAGCCGCGCTCGACATCGTCAAGTTGCATGGACGAAACTCCCAAATCGAAGAGGACGCCGTCGACCGACTCGATCGCATGCCGGTCGAGCACGCGGGTGAGATCTCGAAAATTTGCCTGAACGAACGTGAAGCGAGGGTCGGCAACCACCGCCGCCCGCGCGCCGGCGAGCGGATCGGCATCGAGCGCGATCAGTTGCCCGTCCCGCAACCGCTCCAGGATGGCGCGCGCGTGACCGCCCGCTCCAAACGTCGCGTCTACGTAAACGCCGCCCGGATGGATCGCCAGATACTCGATCGCGGGCCCGAGGAGCACCGAAACGTGATTCACCGCAACACCGCATCATAAGCCAAGCTCGGACATGAAGTTGGGGACCTCGCCCTCCGGCGGCCGTTGGAAGTCGTAGCGATCCTTCGCCCAGATTTCGATCCGGGTCAGCAATCCGACCGAGACGACGTTGCGCTCGATCCCGGCGTACTCGCGCAGTCGCACCGGGACGACGACGCGTCCTTGCGCGTCGCAACCAGTCTCCTCGCTATGCGCGAAGAGGTAACGGACGTAGCGCCGGTAGCGCTCGTCCTTCACGGGGACGGCTTCGAGCCGCCCACAGAACTCAATCCAGGTGGCGGTCGGGTAGAGCGCGAGACAGGGATCCGGGTGGGCGATCGTCAGGACGAACTGAGGACCCAGCCGCTCGCGGAAACGAGCCGGCACGATGAGGCGTCCCTTGTGGTCAAGGGCGTGCTGCTCCGAGCCGGCAAAGCGCGGCAGTTCCGCGTGCACAAAGTCCTCCGGAAGTCACCACTAAACACTACTTTCCACCACTATACGCCCCAGGTTTCCTTAAGGCAAGGTAAAAGCACAACGTTTACAGCTTCGTTAGCACTCCAAACATCAGAGTGCTAAGCAGTGTTTCGGTGGTGATGCGCGGGCGCCGCGCCGAATCGCAACCGCGCCGCATCGCGGTCAAATAAGAAACGCGGCGCTTACGAGCGGCGCTTACGAGTGGAGCATCTCCGCGATATCGGACGATCCGGTCGGATAGGCGAAGAGCACGTCCTCGAGCGTTCCGGCCGGAACGCCGGCTCGAATCGCGAGTGAGAACACGTTGATTAACTCCTCAGTGTGTGGCCCAAGAACGTGCGCTCCTACAATGCGTTCGGTCTCATCTTCGATCAAGATTTGGTAGCAGGACCGGCGCGCCCGAACTCTGCGCGAGGAGTACCAGTCCGTGTTGTCGCCTTGACGAACCGAGAAACGCAGACCGCGCTCCCGCGCCGCTTCTTGCGTAAAACCAGTCGTGCCGAGCGACGGAATCGTGTAGACGATGCTCGCAAGGCCGCTGAAGTCGGTCGCGTAACGATTCCCCTCCAGAATGTTTCGGGCGGCCAGCTCACCTTCGGCACCCGCGGTCGGAGTGAGCGGGAGGCCGCCGCCGTCGGCGCAATCGCCGGCGGCGTAGACCGCCGAGTTGCTCCGGCTTTGCAAAAACTGATTGACCGCGACGCCCTTACTCGTGCGCTCGATCCCGGCGGCGTCGAGCGAGAGAGCGTCGAGATTGGCGACACGCCCCGCGGCGTGGACGGCGAGGTCGAAGGGCACCGCGAATTCGGATGCGCCGGCGGACCCCAGTACGTACAGGCTTCCCTCTCGCGCTTCGATTCCGCTCACCGCAGCATTGACGCGCACGTCGATGCCGATGCTCCGGCTGACCTCGACGAGCGCATCAACGAGGCTCGGTTCGAAGCCCGGCAGCACCCGTGGCCCGCGTTGAAAGATGACCGGCTGCGCCCCGGCCCGCGCTGCCAGGTGCGCGAACTCAAACGCAATATAGCCTCCCCCAATGAAAGCGATACGCCTCGGCAGCGCCTCTAAATCTAAAAAATCGGTGCTCGTAATCAAGCGCTGCGCACCCGGAAATTGAAGCGTTGCCGGTCGAGCGCCGGCCGCCAGCACGAAGTTGTGCGCCGCGAACCGTTCGTTTGAAATCTCGATCGTTCGCTCGTCGACAAACCGCGCGGCACCGTGGTATGTCGCGACGTTCGCGTCGCGCAGCTCCGACTCGCGCGCCTGGGGCACGGGGTCGGTGAACGTACGTTTGAAACGCATCAACTCGGCCCAGTCGATCCGGATCTCTCCTGCCACGCCGGCTCCGCCCATCCGCTGCGACCAATCGATCAACTCGGCGGCGCCGACCAAGACCTTCTTCGGATCACACCCTCGCAGCGGGCAGGTGCCGCCGTAGGGTAACACGTCGACGATCGCGACGCGCCGACCCGCTTTGGCGCAGGCCTCCGCGGCGCTCGCGCCCGCGCTTCCCGTACCGACGACGACCAGATCGAAATCGCTCATTGCAAAACCTTCGCTTTAGCGGCGCGTTCGTTATCGATTAATTCTCGCTTACGAGCCACGCCCCACCGATAACCTCCAAGCGCGCCTGAACCGCGGATCACGCGATGGCAGGGAATGAGCACCGCAGCGGGGTTTCGCGCGCAGGCTGCCGCGACCGCGCGCACGGCCGTCGGGCGACCGATCGCCGCGGCAACTTCACCGTACGACTCGACGTCGCCGGACGGAATGGTCTGCAGATATCTCCAGACGCGCATCTGGAAGGCAGTCGCACGAATGTCGAGCGGCAATGCTGGGCAGGGCTGCTCGCCCGCGAGGTGGTGTGAGATCGCATCAACCCACGCGCTAAAATCGGGATGGTACGGCTCGCGCATTGCTTCGATACGAGCCCGGCTATACTCGCGCGTCAATTTTTGAAGCAGCTCGCCGAGCGCGTCGCCGAAACCGATGAAACAAATGCCGCGATCTGTGGCGCCGATCAACATGAGACCGATCGGCGTTTGCATTGCTGCGTACGAAATCGTCACGCCCTCACCGGCCCGGCGATAGGCTCGCGGCGTCATCCCCAAATGCGACGTCGCTTTTTCGTAAACGCGACTCGTCGAGCCGAACCCCGCGTCGAATGCCGCCGCATCGATTGGCTTGGCTTTGCCGAGACCGTCCTTGAGCTTGCGCATCCGGACCGAGGCCAAATACTGCTTTGGCGTCAGACCGACGACTTGCTTGAAGGTGCGCCCGAAATGGAATCGGCTCATGGAGGCAAGACCGGCTAACTCAGCGAGCGTCAAGGCTTCGTCGCTATGATTTTCGACGTACCGGCAGACATCGCGTATGAGGTCGGCGTTAGGATTCGTTTTCAACATGAGTATGACTCTAACGGCTCACCAGAGGAGAAACCATCGGAAAGTTGCGCAGTCGTGGCGGCCTGCCTGCCAGGCCTAGGCGCGGGGGGAGAAGAAAGGCGCCGGTGCGATGAGGCGATTACTCGGCGTCGGCGCCCTCATAGCCCTGCTTTCCGGGTGCAGCGGGGGCTACTTGCCTTATTCTTCCAACGCCCTCGACCCCGGCTCGATCGACCTGCTGGTAACGGGCGCTTCCCACACAAAAGGCGTGCCGCCCGGCTTAGTCCACGCGATACTCATGGCCGAATCGGCGGGCAACCCCTCGGCAATCAGCGTCGCCGGCGCGCAGGGACTCATGCAGCTCATGCCCGGAACGTCGGCGGGCTGCGGAATCGCCAATCCGTTCGACCCGACCGAAAACGTGCAGTGCGGCACGGGCTACTTGCACTCGCTCTTGCACCGCTATCACAACAACGTCACGCTGGCCGTCGCCGCCTACAATGCGGGCCCCGGCGCAGTCGACCGCTATCACGGCGTACCGCCGTATCCGGAGACGCGCGCATACGTCGTGCGCGTTCTCAACGCGTACCACAGCTACTGAGGCTCGGTCCGGGGGCTAGTGGCCGCTAAATGGCGACGCTGACGCACCGACAGCCGTTACCCCGCGTTCGTTCGGCGCTCTTGCACTTACCAATTCTCGACGGCTATCTGCTGCGCGAGATAGTCGGACCATTTCTTTTTGCGTTCGGCGCGTTTCTGCTCTTCTGGGGCCTGAACATATTCTTTCTCGCAGCCGACTACATCATCAATCAACACGCGCCATTTTTCTTGGTCCTGCGTTTCGTCATCTTCCGAGTCCCGCAGGCGATTCCGATGGCGTTTCCCTTCGCATGTCTTTTTGCCGCCCTGCTCGCGATGGGGCGAGTGATGGGCGACAACGAGGTCACTGCCATGCGGACGTCGGGAATCCCGGTCATCCGAATCGCGCTCTCGCCGCTGCTCTTCGGCGTCGCGATGTTCGCGATTGCGTACGCGATGAACGAATGGGTCGCGCCTGCTTCGGTCGATCTTTCAACGCGGAGCTTCTATCAAATCATCTATCATACCGACGCGCTGCCGGTCGAGCCGCAGTTTTTCCGAAAAGATCCCGATACGGGCAACACGTTTTACGTCGGGCAGGTCGCGCCGGACAACCGGACGATGATGGACGTGCAGATCTTCAAGCCGGCGAAGTTCGGGCCTTGGAACGAGACGCTGCAAAGTAAGACGGCTTCGGTACAAGCCAGCAGTCTGGTTCTTCACGACGTGATCGACACGCGCTACAACAACGACGGCTTCGTTTCCAACCAGCAGCACGTCAAGAACGTAACCATCGGCTTGCCGCTCGGCGAGACGTCGTCGCAGTTCGTCAGTAACGTCAATAACGATCCGTGGACGATGAGCAGCAAGTCGCTGCGCACCCAAGTCAACGCGCTGCAGTCTCAGGGCATCGGCGGCACCGCGATGGGCAACTTACAGATCAATCTCGCCGATAAGCTGGCCTGGCCGTTCGCCTGCATCATCGGCGTTCTCGTCGCGGTGCCGCTCGCGCTGCGTTTCGGCAAACGCGGGCGCATGCTCGGTATTTCGCTCTCGATCGTCGCTTTTTTCGCCTACTACCTCATGGTTTCGGTGGCAGCCGCGTTCGGGCGCAACGGTGCAATGAATCCTTACGTCGCGGCCTGGCTTCCGAACGTCCTCGTAGGAACCCTCGGCGTCGTTCTTCTTTGGCTAGAAGAGCGTTAGGGAAGCCAGGCAGTGCCCCCCGGTAAACGAGTACGTTGCGGCATCGCCGTGATCGCGGTACTAGCCGCCTTGGTCGGCGCGGCCGTTCCGCTCGCGACGCCCGCTTCGACGCAAGGTCAGGAAGAACTCGCCCTCGAGCTCTTCAACAAACAGAGCTGCGCGCTGCACTACCGCGACGATCCGCAGACGGTGGCGCAGGCGACCTCGAGCCCTAGCGCCTCGCCGGCGCCCGTCACAACGCCGGGCCTGCCGTATCCGCCGCCGGGCATCAGCAACGGGACCTACACGATCAATCGGACGCCTCCGCCGAACCCGGGCTCGACGCCGGGCGTGAGCCCGCCCCCCATCCCGGGCGCGACGCCGTCTCCCACCACGTCCACGGAGCCCGTATTTCTGATCCGCGGCGGCGAGACGCCGCCACCGATTCCCCCGGCCGGTCAAGCGACGCCGGCGCCGACGGCCGCACCGACCGGCGTACCGACGCTCGCACCCGGATTCGTTGCCGTTATTTCGGACAAGTGGACCGGCAACCGCGCGCAGGGACAGCCGAGCGACGCGATCGGCAACGTTCACATCTACTACGGTGACGAAGAGATCGTTGGAGACCACGCCCACTTCGACGGCGTCCGGACGATCACGATCACCGGACACCCCTTTCTCGTCAACCACGAACACAACTCCGTGCTGACCGCCGACGTGATCGTTTTCGATACCGTCGCGCAGACGGCGAAGCTCACCAACGGCCAGGGCGCGAGCGACGAAGGCGTGGAGCGCGGCCTGGTTCACTTCTCTGCCAACGACCTGCACACCGATCCGGACGGCACCGCCCACGGGCTCGATCCGTACATCACGACCTGCGAGAATCCACGGGGCGGATATCACATCACCGGAAAAGACATGGAAGTCTATCCCGGCGACAAAATCGTCGTCCACAAAGCGGTGCTCTGGCTCGGCGCGGCGGCCGTCTTCTACCTTCCGCTCATCGTCATTCCGCTGCGCAGCCTGGCAAACCAGCGCGTCCGGCAACGATGGTTCCCCGAGGTTGGATACGACTCGTACGAGGGGGCCTGGATCAAGGTCCAAATTCCGTTTGGAAAGGACCAATACTACTATGGTTATTACATCGTCAACTATTTTACCAAACTGGGATTAGGCTTGGGTTACGTGGGCTTCTATGCCGCGAAGAACGGCCGCCGCAGCGCGAGCGTGAACATTTACACAATCAACGGTTATAACGGAAGCGGACGCCAGTATAACGCCGCGATCGGAGAGCAAGAGAACATCACGCAACACCTGCGCAGCAACTTTCAATTTGCATACCAATCGAACTACGGTCCACTCTTCAACATACCGCCGAACGAAACGTTCAGCGAGGCACTCGTTCACCAAACCGCTCAAACGTCGCAGAATTACAGCTATACCCACACTTCGGTCGGCGGGCAGTCCAGCAGCGACAGCTTCACCTTCACCGACACCCGCCAGTTCAATCAGAACCTACAGCAGACGACGACCTACGACATCAGCGACAGCAGCGCGAGCTTCCCCGGCATAACCTCGTTCAGTAATCAGTCCGAGTTCGACTATCTCTTGCAGTACACGACCTCGGGGGCCGACTATCAGATGGAGTGGGACAAGACCTATTCGCTGGAAGCGACTGGTATCAACAAGATCCCGGAGTTTGAGGTGCGGCCCACCGACTTTTTCCAGCACTTCTTCATCCCGCTGGCGGCGGACCTTACCGGCGGCGAGTACAGCAATCCGGCCGGCCAGGGGCAGCCGCAGAGTCTCGCCACTTGGCGCGTTGACGCCAACCTCGTCGCCGGCCCGCTCGAAGCGAAGGTGCTCGGCAGCGACTTCCAAGGCACCTTCACGGTCGACCAGTATGCCTATGGCACGGGCGACCTCAAGGCCGCAATCGAGCAAGATCTTAGCCTCACCACCCCGATCAGCCAGCACGTCGTCAACACGCTGACCTACAACGAAGCGAACTACAACGGCCCGGCGCTGGTGCCGTTTCAGTACCTCGATCAGCAGCCGACGGAGAATACCAAAAATGCGCAGGATATGCTTCGTCTCTTCAATGACGACATCTACGCTTTTTCGGTCGGCTGGTCGACCAACTTCGACGGGATCGCGCAACCGCTCAGCTATCAGCTCAGCGCGCGGCCGTCGCCGCGATCGGTCGTCCTACTCAGCGGATCCTTCATTCCGGGACCCGGGCAGGGCTTCGAAACGACGAACCTTCAACTATCCACGCCATTCGGCCGCGACGCGTCGCTCCAGTTCGTCACCAACGTCAACTGGCGTCCGTCGCTGGGGCTCGGGGAGTTCTTCTCCGACAAGATCATCTATTACACCCGCACGATCGGAAACTGCTACCAGCTGCTCGTGCTCTATAACGAGTCGCAACAAGCCATCAACGTGGGCCTGAACGTGCTCGCCTTCCCGTCGCAAACGGCGGTCTTCAACATCGGCCAACCGCAGCCAGTCATTCCCACCACGTTCAACTTCTAGATCTCGTCTTGGCGTTTACTAGCCGCGCGACTCGAACGATCGTCGCATTACGGACGCGGGTCCGTGCACTCGAAGACGCCCGTCGCTCGCGTCCTGCTCGCTCCTGCTCGTCCATTTTTTCGGGTCAGCAAGCTTTGAAGCAGCCGTCCATGGCTGGCCCGAAAAAACTGGACGCTTCTCATCGCGCGGACCCGCGTCCGCAAGTCTATTTTAAAAAATTTCCGTGGCGGCGGGCGCAGGGGCGTGATGTGTCGCGACGGGGACTCCGACGCGAGCGCCATTCACAGGATGTGAAAATTGTCCTCAGCAGGTGGCGCGAGCGCGGTGTAGCAGGAGCGCCACAGGATGTGGCGCGACGAGCGACCCGGCGCGACACATCATGCCCCGCGCAAAAGACGTTACGGCGTGTCACACTCCGGGTGACCGCAAGCGCAGGTTTCCGATTCGACGCTCCGTTCGTCGGCGTTGCGGCAATAGCTGCTGCAGTAAACGTCGCCGCCTTCGACGGACCCCGTCACCGAGCAGTTGCATATGTCATGCGCGCATTCGAGCGGAGATTCGTGCATTACCTTCTACGAAGAGCAGGGGTTTTTCAGAGGGTTGTTCGATATCTGGATCGTGACGATCTGAGCCGCCGGATCGGATACCTGCGTGTTTAGAGCGAAGTACGTGTTGTCAAAGCATTGCGTCATGTCAAGCGGCGGGTTGCAGCAGACGAACTGCGGATCGATTGGACCTCCCGCGCCCATCGAATCGAAAAAAGTCCATTGCCCTTGACTGCTGGCCTGCGCGGTGAACGCGTTGAACTTCCACACGCTCGCCGGGGTGGGGCTCGGCGACGGCGCTGCGGTGCTGAAGACTGCCGTGCGGGCGAGGATCGAGAACTCGGTTCCGGTCCCGTTGTTGTTGAGATTGTAGCTGAACGTTTGCGGCGTCGACCCCAAACGCACCCACGCCGGTGAAATATGCGGATTGCTGTTTCGCAGGAACGCGACCGGTTCGGCGAAGGACGTCGCGCCGTTTCCGAGCGCAACGATTGCGAAGTTGTAGCCGTTCCAGTTGGTCTGCAACGTATCGGTCGACGGCGTCACTCCGCTTCCGCTGGTGTTGAAGACGACCATGTACTGGTACTGCTGGAAGTTGAAGAGGCCCTGGACGTCAAAGATCACTGCCATAAACCCCGGGGGCGCGCCGCCGGCTCCGAGACCTGCAGGATTTGGCGTGACCTGACGACCGCACGCCGCAACGATGAACGCCGTTACTAGAACGATTACAAAACCAAAGCTCAATCTGCGAATCATGGTCTCCTCGGATGCCACGCGCGACGCGGGCGTCGCCGCCCTTGCGGCCGTCGCGTTAGCGGCGGCATTTCCCAAAATCGGTGCGGCATGGCTCGTGCCGTTTGGCACTGCCGCGCTGTTCTGGGTTTGGCAAGGCGCCTCCTGGAAAAGAGCGGCCCTTCTCGGTTGGTTTGCCGGATTAATTTTTTTCGCGCTGGACTTCGCATGGGTCGGTCACACGGTCGGACATTACATCGGCGTCTTCGGACCGTTTATCGCTTTCGGTCCGGCCGTGATCGAAGCGCCGTTCTTCGCGCTGGCGGGTGCACTGGCAGCGATTGCATACGAAAAAATGCAAGCGAACGTCGCGCCGCTGGGTGCGGCCGCCGCGTTCACGGTTTGCGAATGGCTGCGCTCGATCGGCATCCTCGCGGCACCGTTCGATCAGCTTGGGTACACGCAGGCCGATACTCCGCTGCGCGTCTTTGCCGCCTATGCGGGCACGTATGGCGTTACGCTCGTGCTCTGCACGATCGGCGCCTACGCCGCAGATGCGCTGCATCGGCGGGCCTGGCGACCTCTCGTCATCGTGACGAGCCTCGTCGCGCTACTGGGCTTCGCAGCGTGGAGCGCTTGGCCCGCGCGCCGTCTTGCGCCGCCGACGATTCCGGTTGCCGCTATTCAAGGCAACATCGCGCAGTCGTTCAAGTGGAATTCGCTCGCGTTAGCGGTGCGCAGGTACACTTCGATGACGCGCGTGGCCGGCAAGGCGAAGCCGCGTTTGATCGTTTGGCCTGAAACGGTCATTACCACGGTGCTCGACGCCAATCCAATGCTCTCGCGTCGCTTTTCGAATCTCGCGCGCCACGTGCACGCGACGATCGTGGTCGGCAGCCTTGCCGGAGGCTACGACGGCCTTTACAACGCGCTCTACGTCTTTTCGCCGGAGGGCGGTTACTCCGTTTATCAAAAGCGTCAACTCGTGCCGTTCGCCGAATGGTTCCCGGGACGATCGTTTCTTTCGTGGCTCCCCTACGTAGGGATGCTCAACGGCGGTCTGTCGCCCGGCACCGTCGACGGCGTCTATCCAACGAGCGCGCTGACGATCGCGCCGCTAATCTGTTGGGAGTCGGCCTTCGCGGACCTCGCCCACGCACAACTGCGAAAAGGCGCGCAACTGCTTGTCGTCAGCACCGACGACGCGTGGTTCGGCACGACGTCGGGACCCTACATGCACGCGCAGATCGCGCAACTCCGCGCCGTCGAGAGCGGCGCGTACGTCGTGCGGGCGGCCGCGACGGGGATCAGCGGAATCATCGCGCCCGACGGACGCTGGCAGGCGCGCAGCCGCATCAACAAACGCGCCATCGTCGCCGGCCGCGTCGGCCCGCGCGTCGCAACGTTCTTTTCACGAATCGGCCCCAACGCAATTGGGCTTCTCTTTGCAGTGCTCTACGTGACGCTCGCGGTGCCGTTTGAAACGACGCCTCCCGATGCTGAGGACTGGCCGGATGCGCGTTAAACCGATCTGGTGGAAACGCCTCGCCCTGCTGACCGGCATCGGACTGGGTATCTACGTCGTCGTCGAGATCGTTCTAGCCGGCGGCGGCGCGCCTCCGGTACCGCCGAATCAAGCGCCGATTGACTTGCGTGGCGGCCACGTTGTGACCAACCACATCGCCACCAAATCGTGGACCTTCGATTACGACCACGCGCGGCTCTCGCCCGACGGCTTGAGCGGAAGCGTCGACGGCGTGCGCAACGGCGTCGTCTTCCGTAAAGGGAAGCCCTATCTTCGGATTTCCGCCAAGCACGTTCGGCTCAACATTCAAACGCTCGACTTCACCGCCGTCGGGAAGGTTCACGTCGAACGAATCGACGATCCGCAAAAACGCTCTTTCGACACCGATCTGGTGACTTGGACGAACGACGCCAAAGTGCTGAAAATGCCGCATCCGGCGTACATTCACTCCGGAACCGAAACGCTGCGGATCGACGGAATCAGCGTCAACTTCGATGACAACACCGTTCACCTTGGGAAGGTAGCGGGCGGCGTCGACGTCACCAAATAAAAACACTGCAAAGAGAAAAGCCCTGATTTAGATGAAGCGCTAGGAGCCGACAGCCGAAGTTTACTACGGTAAACGAGGTCTGTCGGCGACAACGCGATTCGCTAAATCAGGGCTTTTCGTCGCCGAGCTTTTTTTTGGCTTCGGCTATAAGTTTCTTAACCTTCTGGCCGCCCTTGTGGCCGATCTCCTCGTAGAAATCGGAGCCATACTTTTCTTTGACGACCTTGCCGCCTTTTTGACCGATCGACTCGTAGAACTCGACGCCGTGCCGGTCCCGCGTCGCCTTTCCACCCTTTCGACCGATGTCTTCGTAAAAAGTCGAGCCGTAGCGATCACGAACTGTGTCGCCCCCTTTTTTGCCCGCCTCGCGCACCGACATTTCGCGCTTGGAGGCGCCTTGTTTGTCAGCCATTCATTCTCGCTACGCGTCTCGCTCGAAGTCTAACTCGCCTTGCGCTTCGGACGCTGACCGCCCTTTTGACCGATCACCTCATAGAACGAGGGACCGTACTTGCTCTTTGTGGCTTCCCCGCCCTTACGGCCGATCTCTTCGTAGAACTCCGAGCCGTACTTCGCTTTGACGCGCTCACCGCCGCGGCGACCCGCTTCGCGAACGCTCATCCCTCCAGCCTGTCCGGTCTCTTGTGGCATATCGACTATCCTCTCATGTGGTTAAGGGTCCGAGTAACTCTATTCCCATACAAGCGCTCGGTAAACTCAGGATTTGCTGAGAATTTGAGGGCGTACGCTTAAAAGGGGGTTGGAGAAGCGGTCAGAGCCTCGTAGAGGGTGCGGACTCGAGCGCGAAGATGCTCTAGGTTACCATCATTCTCGAGGACGAAGTCGGCACTCGCACGCGCTCGTTCGGGTTCGATTTGGGCGGCTATGCGTGCGCGCACGCGCGCCTCGTCGAGCTTATCTCGCTCTACGACCCGAGCGATCCGCTCCTCGAGCGGCGCGACGACGAGGACCGATTTGTCGACGAGCCGGTCGTAACCGGTTTCAAAGAGCAGAGGAACGACGTGGACGACGAGTTGACCGGGCTTAGCGTGCGCTTCGCGTTCCATCGCGACGCGACGTATGTGCGGATGCAGCAATGCGTTGAGACGCTCGCGCGCCGAAGGATCGGCGAAGATGGTATCGGCCAGCGCAGCGCGATCGAGGATGCCGCGGCGGACGGTGTGCGGCCAGACTCGCGCGATCTCCATGAGACCGTCACTGTTGGGAGCGACGACTTCGCGCGCGATCGCATCGGTGTCGATGACGAAGGCGCCGAGATCGGCGAAGATCGCCGCAACCGCACTCTTACCCGCCCCGATGCCGCCGGTCAAGCCAACGCGCACGGCCGGTGTTAGTGACCGGTGACGGTCACTAGGAGTTCGCGGACTCCGCCGGACGGTCGGGGGCGGCCTCGATGCCGATCTCTTCCTCGACCGCGTACAGTTCGATCTCTTCGGGCGGCACGTCGGCGACGTGTTGGATCGATGCCGTGATCCGGCGGGTCGCGTGGTTGATGGTCAGCAGCGTCACCTCGACCTCCTGGCCGGCGCTGAACTGTGCGGACGCGTCGAACTCGCCCTTCGGCACCATCGCGAGGATGCCGGGAATCACCTCGACCAGCAGATAGTTGGGCGTAACCTTGACGATCTGTGCTGCCAACTTGTTCGTCTCGTAGAGACGATCCGCGTACTGATCCCACGGATCGGGCAGCGCGTGCTTGAGCGACAGGCTAACCTTCTTGGCTTCCGGGTCGAACTTCATGATCTCGACGTGCACGACGTCGCCGATCTTTACGACTTCGGAGGGGTGCTTGATGCGCGCGTAGGCGAGCTCGCTGTTGTGGATCAAGCCATCGATGCCGCCGAGATCGACGAAGGCGCCAAAGTCGGCAAGACGGACGACGACTCCTTCGCGTATCTGCCCCACCTCGAGCGTATCGAGCAACTCCTGTTTCTTTGCTTGCAACTCTTCTTCGAGCACGAGCCGTTGCGACAGGACGACGCGATGGCGCTTGTGATCGAGATCGATCACCTTGAGACGCAGGTGTTGCCCGACGAGTTCGTCGAGATTGCCGACGGGCTGGCGGCGGATTTGCGACGCCGGCACGAAGCCGCGCATCCCGAGATCGACCAGAACGCCGCCTTTGACGACCTGCGTGACGGTCGCTTCGATGACTTCGTCGCGATTGTGTGCCTCGATGACCTTCTCCCACGTTTTGAGCGCGCGGGCGCGCCGCTCGGAGAGAAAGAGCGTGCCGTCGAGCTCGTCGATGCGGTGGACCATCACTTCGACGGTGTCGCCGACTCGCAAGAGCTTCGGATCGATCGCGAGCGAGAGCTCGCGGAAGGGTAGGACGCCTTCGGACTTTCCGCCGACGTCGACCAGCACTTCGTCTTTGTCCTTCTGGACGATCGTGCCGGTGAGTACTTGACCTTCGTCGAGAACCTTGAGCGATTCTTCGTAGAGACGCTGCTCGAGCGCTAACTGGTCTTCGTCGTATTGGTTCGGAGCGACTTCAGTTGTAGAGATTTGACTTTCCCACTTTCGTAAATTTGTTCATCGTTGGCACCGTCTGCACCACCAGGTCCCCCTCTGCGCGAGCACGGTCCGAACGATCTTGCTCGTGCCGCAGCGCAAACAGGGCCGCCCGTCTCTGCCGTAGACCGAGAGGTTGTTTTGGAAACCACCTTGCAACCCGTCGGCATCTACGTAGTCGTCGACACTCGTCCCGCGCATTTCGATAGCGCGCTGTAAAACGTCGACGATGGCGCGACGTAAGCGGTAAGCCGCCGGTTTCGTCAACCTCCGACTCGGAAGGCTCGGACGAATCCGAGCTTCCCACAGCGCTTCGCACGCATAAATATTGCCGATGCCTGCGATGCGCCGTTGATCGAGGAGGAATGCCTTGACCGGCGTCGGCCGCCCCGACAGCATACCGGTAAAGGCTGCTTGTGTAAAGCCTGAGGAGAGCGGCTCGACACCGAGCTCGCGGTCCCATGCTTCTCCCCGCCCGACGAGCCGCATCCGTCCGAAGGTTCGCACGTCGGAGAAGCTCAAACGGCCGCCTCCCTTAAAGTGCAGCACGACGTGCGTCCCGGGCAACTCAGCCCGGCCGGAAGCGGCCACCACGAGGCGCCCCGTCATCCGCAGGCTCGTCACCAGCGAACGGCCGGAGGCCAGATCCAGGACGACATATTTGCCGCGCCGTCGGACGCCGGCGATCCGCTCGCCCGCAACCGTGCTTGAAAATCCGAGAGCCGCGGGCGCGATCGCGATCTTCGGGAGCCGGACCTCGGCACGCTCGATCGTTTTGCCGACAACCTTGCCGGCAAGACCTCGTACGATCGTTTCCGCCTCGGGAAGCTCCGGCATCCTTCGATAGCCTCAGGACTACTGCGGTGGGGGCACGGCGTGCAAGTCGAGCTTGACGCCTTGCGCAATTCCGTCGGGCGCCGCTTCGCCGGCTTTTAGCTCGATGACGTATTTCGCTCTCGCGCCCACGCGCGGAATCTCGGCGTCGGAGACCGTTTTCGGAGCAACCGGCACGTTTGCGAAGACGCGCCGCACCGTGCCGTCGGCGGCGACGAAGATCATATCGAGCGGCACCAGCGTATCCTTCATCCAAAAATCGACGACTTGGTCGTCGGTGAAGACGAAAATCATACCGCTATGCGGGGCAATCGTCGTGCGATCCATCAAGCCGTGCTCGCGTTGCGGCTCGGTTCGCGCGACCTCGAGCGTGAGGTCGGCGCGCGGCGCGTGCACCGTGACGGCGGGCAACGCGGCCGCGAGAATGGCGGCAGCAAGTTTATACATGCTCGAGACTCTCCATATCGATTGGCTCGACATCGTACCAGTTGGAGGCCGACTTGAGCGTCACTTCGAGCGGAACCGATAACGCGAGCGCGTTCTCCATGTGCGCGCGCACCAAGCTCGCCGCCTCCGTCAAATCGCTCTTGCGCACTTCGAAGATCAGCTCGTCATGTATTTGAAGGAGCATGGTCGCGTCGATCCGGCTCTCCGCGAGGGCGCGATCGATTCGCACCATCGCCAGCTTCATGAGATCGGCGGCACTGCCTTGAAGCGGGGCGTTCGTCGCCTCTCGCTCGGCCGCCGCGCGCAGCATATAGTTGCCGGACACGAGGCCCGGCATATAGCGACGGCGTCCGAGGATGGTCGAAACGTAGCCGTTTCGACGCCCCTCCTCGATCGTGCGCTCGATGTACGCTCGCACGTCGGGAAACCGTGCAAAATAGGCGGTCGTGATCTCTCTGGCCTCGGCGCGGCTGATCTCGAGCCGCTGCGCGAGCCCGAAGTCCGACATGCCGTAGAAGAGCCCGAAGTTGACGCTCTTAGCCATCCGCCGCTGATTTGGATCCACGGGTTGTTCGGGCGCGATGCTAAAGATCTGTCGCGCGGTAAAATCGTGAATGTCCTGGGCCTGCTCGAAGGCAGTACGCAAGGCTGCGTCGCCGGAGAGATGGGCCATCAGCCGAAGCTCGATTTGGCTATAATCGGCCGCCAGCAGCGCGTACTCGTCGCTTCGAGCGACGAAGGCACGCCGAATTCGCCGGCCGAGTTCGCCCCGAACCGGAATGTTCTGAAGGTTTGGATTCGTCGACGATAGGCGTCCGGTCGCCGTCGCCGTTTGATTGAATTCAGTGCGCAACCGGCCGTCACGCGGATCGACGAGCGCTGGAATGACGTCAATGTAGGTGTTCTTGAGTTTGGTGACTTCGCGCCACTCCAAGACGAGCGAACAAATCGGATACTCGCGTGCCAGGCTCTGCAGCACTTCGACCCCGGTCGCCCAGCCGGTCTTGGTCTTTTTGCCGCCGGGAATCTCTAGCTTTCCGAAGAGTACCTTACCGAGCTGCTGCGGCGACCCGATATTGAACTCTTCGCCGGCAAAATCGTAGATGCGCCGCTGCAAGCGCACGGCCGCAGCCTCGACTTGCTCGCCGATCGCACTAAGCTCGCGCGAATCGATGGTGATGCCGGCGGCTTCCATCGCGGCCAAGACCGGCGCGAGCGGAACTTCGACGTCTTCGTAGACCGCAAGCTGATCGCGGGCCGCGAGCTCGGGCCGCGTCGCGGCGACCAGCTGAAATGCCGCATCGGCGTGGGCTGCAGCCTCGGCGGGAAGCTCCGCTCCCAGCAGTTGCGCGGCCGCGTCTTCGATATCGGCGAAACCGCGTGCGGGATCGAGCAAGTGGGCAGCGACCATCGCGTCGTCGCTGAAGCGCGCGGTCCGCACGCCGCCCTCGAGCATCGCGTGCAAGAGGCGCTTCGCGTCGTACGCCCCCGGCAGCGCCACGCGCTCGAAGAGCCGCTCGAGACCCTCGCGAACACCCTCGTGCACCAACGCAGCGCGCAAAAAGCTCAGACCTTCGCCCGCTCGCGCGGTCACGCCGATCGCGTCGCCGCGCATCGCGAAGACGATCCTTTCGCTTTGCGCGAGCGTTTGCAGCTCTTGCGCGAGGCTTGCGAATTCGGGAGGATCGACCGACGGCTCGTAACTGCGATACTTACCGCTCAGCTTCGCACCCTTATCGAAGAGCGGCAGATCGCTGGGCGGCTGCAGCTTTGCAAGCAGCGTCTTGAACTCGAGATCGCTATAGAGCCGGTAGAGCTCGGCGTTGGACGGCTCGGCGTAGCGGCTAAGCTCCCAGTCGATCGTTAGCGGAAGATCGCGACGCACGATCGAGACCGCACGGCAGAGACAGGCTTGCTGCCCGTATTGCTCGATCAATGCCTGCAGCTTCGGATTTCCGGCGAGGCTCGGATCGGCAACGAGCGCGTCGAGCGATCCGGCCGCCTGCAAGAGTTTCGTCGCCGTCTTTTCACCGACGCCAGGGACTCCGGGAAGGTTATCGGACGGATCGCCTTTGAGACCGCGATAGTCGGGGAGCTGCCCGGGCTCGAGTCCGAAACGCTCACGGACTGCGTTTGGATCGTAGCGGCCGAGTTCAGTGATGCCGCGCCGCGTCGTAAGAACCGTGGTGCGCTCGTCAACGAGCTGAAGCAAATCGAGATCGCCGGTGACGACGATCGTCTGCTCGCCGGCCTCCTCGGCTTGACGCGCAATCGTCGCAATCACGTCGTCGGCCTCTTGACCTTCGATCTCGACGATCGGAATGCGCAAGGTTTCGAGCACCCGGCGCACGAGTGCGAACTGGCTGCGCAACTCGTCGGGCATGACACGGCGCTGCGCCTTGTATTCGGCAAAGAGCGCGACACGCTCGGCCGGCGTACCCTTGTCGAAGGCAGCCAGAACGTGCGTCGGCTTCTCGTCGGCGATCAGCTTGTTGAGCATCATCGTGAAGCCATAAACGGCGTTGATCGGCACGCCTTTGCTCGTCGTAAGCCCGGGAAGCGCGAAGAACGCCCGATAGACCAGACCGTACGTATCGAGCAGCATCAAGGCCATTGCGTTACACTCGGCTCCTACCGCACGACGACCGTGGAGGAGGCTGCGGTTACGCTCCCGTCGTCAGCGATGGCGAGGACCGAGAGATCGTATTGGCCGCTGCGAGCCGGTAACGCGACGGCAAGCCCGCCGGCGCTCGCTCGCGAGACCTCCCAGCTGACCGTTTGCGTCTCGGCTTGTACCAGCGACAGCTCCGGCGGCGGTTGGGTACGCCGCACGAAGCCGAGTATTTGGGCGCGGTCACCGGTCGAGTTGACCCACGGATGCCAAGTCACCGACTCGGGCGCGCTGTTTTGGGTCGTCGTGACGCCAATCGCAAGCAGCGCGGGCGCCGACATGAAGAGCGCGCTGCCCGACGGGGCGCCTCGGCTAATTCGCACCACGTACGTTCCTGCGCCGGCCGAGCCTCCCCGAAACGAAACCTTGGCCGCTTCACCCGGCGCAAACTGCCCGTTTCCAAGAGCGAGCTGTTCGATTCGGGGACGCCCTGGAGCGGCAAGCGCGATCGGAACGGCATTCCATTCCAAAACGCCGTCGCGCACGAAGGCAGCGCCGACGAGCAGCTGGCCCGCCGCATCAATCGCACCCAGTCGCGCGACCGCACGTCCGCTGGAGGTCCTCGCAACGCGCGATTGTACGCCGAGCGCGCTCTCGAATGTGATCAGCGCGTCGCCTTGCGACCCGGCCGCATTCGCCTCGACGGCAATCTGATCGCCCGGATGATAGCTAGGCTGGCCCAGCGTGACGCGCACGCTCGGAGTGCCGCCGTCACTCGCCGCTGCGGCCGCCTGCGGATCGACCCGAACCTGAGCGACGTCGATCGCGCGTCCAGCTCGATCGATCCACGCGCGCACAAAGTTTGTGCCGAGTTCGGGCGCGCTGAAAGTTCCTCGCGCGTGGCCGTCGCCGTCAAGGGTGAGCTGCTGCCGCGCGCCCGACACACCATGGGTAAGGTCGACGGTGACGATCGCGCCCGCGAGCGGTTTTCCGTCGAGCGATTCCGCGTAAACGTCGAAGCCGAGCGGGGTGCCGATGCTCTGCTCGGCATGGTCGACGGTCAAACGTAGCGCGGCCTGCGCGGTCGGCACGCTGACCCGCGTGTCGGCTGTCGCGCCGCTGGCTTCGACGTGCACGCCGTACGTCGAGCCGAGCTCGTCATTGGGATGCGGGATCTCCACCGTCGCGTTGCCGCCATCGTCGGTCCGGACGGTCGCGTCGAGCCAGGGCGCCGTCGCCCAGGGCGTGCCCTCAGGCAGGTTGCCGACATACACGTGCGGCGAGCGGACGACGGTCAGGCGAACGGTGCTGCCGCCGCGCGAAGCGTGAACGAGTACCGGCACATCGCGAAGCGGATCGCAGGGACCGCTGCACGCAGACGTGACGTCGAGCGAAAGCCCCGCCGCATTTGCCTCCACGTCGACCGTCGCGCCGCCGACTCCACCGGCCGCCTGCGCCAAGACGGCGTACTCGCCCGACGCCGCACTCGCCGGCAGAACGAACGACGTCGAGAACGCTCCGGCGGCATCGAGCGGCACGCTGCTTTGCCCGACCGTGGTTGCGCCGTGACGAATTGAAACCAACGCGTTGCCGGTGCTGGCGTGCAGCACGCCGCGCGCGCGAGTTCGCGCGAAGCCCGCAACGCGCACCGTATCGCCCGCATGCACGACCGCTGATTCGGTGCGCACGCCGACGATCGTCGCTGGAAACGGTGGCTGCGGAAGCAGGTTCAAGAACGCGTAGCTCCTTCCCCATTGCGCGAGCGCGAAGACCGGACGCGGCGACCGGTTCCACCGCACGATGCCGTCGCCGTCCGTCATGGCCGCGACAAAGTCGCGGCTGACGACGAAAAGGACCCGCATCCGCGCGAGCGGCATGCCCGTTCCGAGATCGGCCGCATAGAGCAGCAATCCGCTCGGCGTTTCCTTCGAGATGAGCCCAACGCGCGAGCGATTGATCCACACCTGCTCGCCGACGTTTCCCCGCCTCGCTTCGACGACGAAAAAACCCTCGCGTGTGCCGAGCGGCACGTTGACCATACTCGATTGGAACTGATATCCGCCGGGAGGAGTAAACGTAAACGAAAGCATCGGACGCCGCGACGACGTCACGATCGCGCGCGGACTGAAGTTCGAGCCCGCGGTCAGCACGTCGGCCGGGTCGATCTGAAAGACGGCGAAGGAGACCGGTGCGCTTGAGTAGGTATCCAAGCGAACTGCGGCGGCCTTCCACGGCGCGGTCGAATCGGCCGCGAAGAGTTGAAAATTCGCGTCCAAGCGGTGCAGGTCGACGATCGGCCGCTCGGCCTTGACGGGCACCACGTTGACGGCGGCGATCAGAACCCCGGCAACGAGTAAACGAGGGAGCCGCATGCGTTTGCGCTGCTTCGGCAGGTCGAAGTCCGAAGCCCGCGTATTGCAGCAGCGTGGACGAACAGGCTGCGGGAGAACGACCCACCTCGACGCGCTGCCGCTTCTGTGGCTTCGAAGAGGGCGCGAGCGATGCGCAGAACGTCCGCGAGAAGGCGCACTTTCAAGTCGTCGTGGCTTGCGGTTCGTGCGGCCATCCGTTCGCCGTTCTTTCGCGCAACT
This sequence comes from Vulcanimicrobiota bacterium, assembly GCA_963748875.1. GTDB lineage: Bacteria > Vulcanimicrobiota > Vulcanimicrobiia > Vulcanimicrobiales > Vulcanimicrobiaceae > Cybelea. The sequence goes on along the minus strand of CAVVKC010000001.1, from coordinate 959,646 downwards.
AGTGATCGGTAACGCGATGACAGCGCGCCTTACGGCGGCAGCGCTCGCCGCGCTTTTCGTTACGAGCGGCGCGCGCGGGCTTGCAGCGACTCCAGGGCCGAGCCCGGCGCCACACGCGCCGATCGTCTTTCACCTTCCAACCGTTCCGCTGCACACCGAAGTCGTGGTCGAAGTCAATAAAAAAGGCCAGGTCGTGCGCGTAAAATCGTCCAAGCCGAGCAAATACCAGACGTTCAACTTGCAGACGTTCGGCAACGCGCTTCAAATGTGGATTCGCCGTCCCGACGGCACCGCCACAGTCGGTCTCTACCGCATAACGTACGACTACGACCCGAAGACGAAAGGCGTGACCCGTCACGTCGCGATCGTCTCCGAGGGCGGAAGCTGGGGCAACGACCCAGGTGCGGCCACCGTCATGATCGACATGGCCAAGAAACAGGCGGCCGAGGCGGAAGCCGCTGCTGAGGCGCGACAGCGCAAAGCTCAGCAGGAGCAGAACGCAAAGCTGCCCTCGCTCAACCAAATCCGCGGCTTACAGACTCCGACCCCCAAGCCGTCGCCCCTGATCACGCTGCCGCCGAGAGTTTGAAGTTCCTCACCTACCGTTCGGCTGACGGGTCCCTGCGGCCGGGCGTGCTGGAAGACGGCATGATCCGCACCATCGCCAGCGAGACGCTGCGCGACTACATCGAGCTCGCGCCACACGAGCGCATCGCGTGGCACACGTCCGACGATCTTATATTGCTGAGCGACGTCTCGCTGGATGCGCCGGTCCGCCCTCCTCGCAACGTCTTCTGTGTCGGGCGCAACTATCTCGAACACGCCATCGAAGGGGCGCGCGCGGCGGGGCGCGAGCTAAAGCTGCCGAAGGTGCCGACGTTTTTCACCAAGGCGTCGACTGCGGTCGCGGCGCCGGGGTCCGACTTGCAGTTGGACCCGCAGATTTCGCGTGAGTACGACTTCGAAGCCGAGCTGGCGGTCGTGATCGGCGCGCGCTGCAAAAACGTTTCGGAAGAAGAAGCGCGCAACGTCGTCTTCGGATATACGGCGCTCAACGACCTCACGGCACGCGACCTGCAGCGCGAGTACGGTCAGTGGTTCAAGGGCAAGAGCTTGGATTCGAGCTGTCCGCTCGGCCCCTGGATTGTGACGCCCGAAGAAGTCGGCAATCCGCAGGCGCTCGAGGTCACCTTTGATTTGAACGGCGTCCGTAAGCAGCAGAGCAACACCGCCAAGATGATCTTTCCGATCTCGCGTCTCATCGCCGAGCTCTCTAAGGGAATGACGCTGCTCCCCGGCGACGTCATCGCTACTGGGACGCCCGAAGGCGTTGGCTTTGCACGCAATCCGCCCGAGTTTCTCGCAAACGGCGACGTGCTCGACGTCGGGATCGAGAAGGTCGGCCACCTGACGAATACCGTCACGCTCGGATAATCCGCCCGCCATTCCGAAGGGCCACGAAGCTTGCGGGCCGTATGAGCCGGGGCTATGATCGTTGCCGTTCCTCGCGAGGCCGCGGAAAAGGAGCGCAGGGTGGCGCTTGTGCCCGAGACCGTCGCGCGATTCATTAAGTTGGGCGTCGGCATCTGCGTGCAGCACGGTGCGGGCGACGCGGCCGCTTTTCCCGACAATCTCTACGAGAAGGCCGGCGCGACCTTCGCCGACGACGTGCGGTCGCTAACGGCTGGGGCCGACGTTTTGGTCACGGTCGGCCGCCCAAGCGGCGAGATGCTCGACGCATTGCGCGCCGGCAGCGTCGTCGTCGGTTTTCTCAATCCGCTTGCAGATGCCGAGTATGTCAAACGCCTCGCCGGCGCCAAGTTGACGGCGCTTGCGATGGAGCTGATCCCGCGCATCACGCGCGCGCAATCAATGGACGCGCTTTCGTCGCAGAGCAACATCGCCGGATACAAAGCCGTTCTGCTCGCAGCCGTCACGCTGCCCAAATTCTTTCCGATGCTGACCACCGCTGCCGGCACGATCGCTCCTGCAAAAGTTCTCGTGCTCGGTGCGGGGGTCGCCGGCTTACAAGCCATTGCGACCGCGCGCCGGCTGGGAGCGGTCGTCAGCGGTTACGACGTGCGCGCGGTCGTAAAGGAGCAAATTCTCTCGCTTGGGGCGAGTTTTCTCGAGTTCGACGTCGGCGGCGACGCCGAGGGTGCGGGAGGCTATGCAAAGGAGCTGACGCCCGAGCAGCAAGCTCGGCAGCGCGAGTGGATGGTCGAGCAGATTGGCGCCAACGACGTCATCATAACGACCGCGCTCGTGCCCGGGAAGCGAGCGCCGGTGCTCATCAGCGAAGCAGCCGTTGCCGCGATGAAACCGGGAAGCGCGATCGTCGACCTCGCGGCCGAAGCCGGCGGCAACTGCGCGCTCACCGTCGCCGATCGAATCGTGACGACACCCAACGGCGTTACGATCGTCGGAACAACGAACTTGCCGAGCACGATGCCTGCCGACGCGAGCCGCCTCTACTCGCGCAATGTCTACGCACTGCTCTCGCCGTGGATCGCCGACGGCGTGCTGAACATCGACGCGAACGATGACGTTGCCAAAGGCGCGGTGGTCGCGCGCGACGGCAGCGTGCTGATCGGAGGAGGATCGTAATGGACGCCGCTCACTACATCGAGCTGCTCACGGTGCTGATGCTCGCGGTCTTCGTAGGCTTCGAGGTGATCTCGAAAGTGCCGACGACCCTGCATACGCCGCTGATGTCGGCGACGAACGCGATTCACGGAATCGTCCTCGCCGGCGCGATCGTGATCGTCGCGCGGCTCTTTACCGGAAGCGCGACTGCCGGCTTAACGATCCTCGCGATCGCGGCCGTCACGCTCGGCGCCATCAACGTCTTCGGGGGATTCGCCGTGACGGAGCGCATGCTCCAGATGTTCAAGCGCAGGGAGCCTGGCAAGTGACCGCAACGGAAATCGGAACTTCGCTCGCGGATCTGGTTGCAATCGCCTTATTCATCTACGGGCTTCACGAGCTGAACTCGCCGGCGACCGCACGCCGCGGCAACCAATTCGCGATGCTGGGAATGTTCATCGCGCTCGTCTCGATCCTCGTTCAAACATCGGCGATCGGCTGGTGGGCAATCGCGATCGGGGTCGCGCTTGGCGGGGCGGTCGGAATTTATGCTGCGGTCAAAGTCAAGATGACGGCGATGCCGCAAATGGTCGCGCTCTACAACGGTGCCGGCGGCGGAGCCGCAGCGCTGATCTCGACCGTCGCCTTCTTCAACGCCGGCGGTGCGGGCAGCTCCGACGCAGTCGTCGCGGTCTCGCTCGTGCTCTCCGCGATCATCGGCGCGATCAGCTTGGCCGGCTCGCTCGTCGCGTTCCTGAAGCTGCAAGAGGTAATGACGGGCCGGCCGATTACCTACCGGGGTCAGCAGCTCGTCAACGGAATCGTCTTGCTCGCGATCCTCGCGCTTGCCGTCTGGTTCGTCGTTACGCTGGGAACGGTGCCGGCCTGGGCCTTTGGCACGCTGCTGCTCGCGGCGTTGCTGCTGGGAGTGCTCTTCGTTTTGCCGATCGGCGGTGCCGACATGCCGGTGGTGATTTCGCTCTTGAACTCCTTCACCGGCGTGGCCGTCGCGATCACCGGATTCGAAATCGACTCGCCGCTGCTGATCATCTGCGGAGCGTTGGTGGGAGCGAGCGGCACCATTCTGACTGTTGCGATGAGCCGCGCGATGAACCGGCCGCTGAGCAACGTGCTTTTTGGCGCCTTCGGCGCGGCGGGCGGAACCGAGGTCGCATCGGCGAGCGGGGGGCCGCAGCAAATCCGCAGCACCAGCGCCGACGACGTCGGCGTGATGCTCGCGTACGCGTCGAAGGTGATCTTCGTCCCCGGTTACGGCATGGCGGTCGCACAGGCGCAGCATAGCGTCAAAGCGCTTGCCGATCAGCTCGAGAAACACGGTGTAAAAGTGCTGTATGCGATACACCCCGTGGCGGGGCGCATGCCCGGCCACATGAACGTGCTGCTCGCCGAAGCAAACGTGCCGTACAATCAGCTGCTCGACATGGAAGACGCGAACACGGAGTTCCCGACCGCCGACGTCGCGCTGGTCATCGGCGCCAACGACGTCACCAACCCCGCGGCGCGCAGCGTCAAGAGTTCGCCGATCTACGGGATGCCGATCCTCGACGTTGATAAAGCCGGCAACGTCGTCGTACTCAAGCGCTCGATGCGTTCGGGTTTCGCCGGCATCGAGAACCCGCTCTACGAGCTGCCGAACACCTCGATGCTCTTCGGCGACGCCAAAGCGTCGGTCGACGCGCTCACGGCGGCGGTCAAGGCGTTGTAGCCGGCCCTTCGACAGGGCTCAGGGCAGGCTCCCGCGGTATCGGGGGCCGCGGCAAATCGGCCGGCTGCGCCGGACCACCTTTCTTACGCCGCTTGCCTTCGCTGAGCTCGATGACGACGATGTAGAGCACTGGTACGATCGCCAGATTCATCACGGTCGAGACGAGCATTCCGCCCAAAACCGCCGTGCCCAGCGAGATACGCGACTGCGCGCCGTCGCCATGTGCGAAGGCGAGCGGCATGATCCCAAGGATGAACGCGATCGAGGTCATCAGGATCGGGCGCAGCCGAGTAGCGGCGGCGTGCGCAACCGCTTCGACCGCTTCCATTCCCTGCTCGCGAAGCTGATTTGCGAACTCGACGATAAGAATTGCGTTTTTCGCCGCTAGACCGATCAACATGACGTATCCGATCTGGGCGTAAATGTCGGACGACGTGATCGGAATCGGGACCGTATGTCCGGCGAGCTTCGAGTGGATGACGAAGCTCGCGAGCTCAGCCAGCCGACGAATGTAGATCGCCCCGATCGCCCCGAGGAGCGCAAGCGGCACCGCCAGCATGATCACAAACGGCGTTGATAGACTTTCGTACTGTGCGACGAGCACGAGAAAAACGAAGAGCAGGCCCATCACAAAGACGGCGATGGTCTGCGGTCCGCTTTGAACTTGCTGACGCGCAATGCCGCTCCAATCGTAGCCCATGCCCTTGGGAAGATTCGCTGCCACGTGTCGCCGGATCGCGTCGAGCGCCTCGCCCGAGCTCGCGCCCAGGCCGGGGTTGCCGTCGATCTCGTACGCATTGTACTCGTTGAAGCGCATGATCGCGACGTTGTCGGTCGCCAGGCGCGTATTCAAAAACTGGCTAACCGGCATCATGTCGCCGTTGCCGTTGGCGACGAAGATGCGCGAGAGATCCGACGGCGACGTGCGCTGGCCGGCCTTGGCCTGAAGCACGACTTGGTACGAGCGGGTGCCGTAGTCGAAGAAATTCACGAAAGTCGAGCCCGTCGTGCCGTTGATCGTGTCGAAGAACGAGCTCGGCGTTACACCGAACGCAAGCGCTTTCGACCGGTCGAACTCGGTGACCAGGTACGTGCCGGTAAAGATCGTGGGGAAGCGAACTTGCTGCAGCTTCGGGTCGCGCCTGGCGTCGGCGAGGATTTTATTGCCGACCTTGTCCAGCGTCGGCAGTCCCAGGTTGTTGATGTCTTGGACTTGGATCGAGAACCCGCCGGTCGAACCTAAGCCGGGAATCGCCGGCGGGTTGACGGGGTACGCCGTCACGTTCGGAATCTTCGAAAACTGCCGGTATAGATCGTACTGCGCGGCGAGCGACGAATTGGCGACACCGTGCCGCTCCGAGAGCGGATTGAGCTGCAGAAACATCGTGGCCTGATTCGAGCTGTTGTTCGCGAAGCCGAAGCCGATACCAGAGGTGACCGCCGCCACCTGCGGCATCTTATGCATCATGTTTTCGAGGCGTTTGACGACGGCGGTGGTTTGATCGATCGAGGCCTGAATCGGGAGCGTCACGAGGACGTAGAGCAGACTCTGATCTTCGTTAGGTAGAAACCCGGTCGGCGTGATCTTGAACATGAGGCCGAGCAGCGCGATTCCGGCCACGAAGATCGCAAGCACCAGTTTTTGGCGCCCGATCAGCCTAGGCACCAGACGCCGATACCAATCCGTGAGGGCCACAAGCCGGTCGTTGAACCAAAGCATGAAACGGTTATGCGTCGGCTCGGCGCCGTGTACGAGGAGGTAGGTCAGCACTGGAGCGAGCGTCAAAGCCGTGAAGAGCGAGATTCCGATCGAGGCCGCCATCGTCAGCGCGAACTGCTGGAACAGCAGGCCGGTCGTTCCCGGCAGAAATGCGACCGGAATGAAGACCGACATGAGCACGAGCGATGTGGCAACGACGGCGCCGCCGATCTCTCGCATGGCGCGCACGGTCGCCTCGAACGGCGCGCTCTTGTCGTCAACGATGTGGCGCACGATGTTCTCCAGCACGACGATGGCGTCGTCCACGACCAATCCGGTTGCCAGCGTCAGGCCGAAGAGCGAGAGCGTGTTGATCGAAAAACCGAGCAGCTTCATGGCCGCGAACGTGCCGATCAGCGAGACGGGGATCGTGATTGACGGAATGATCGTGCTGTGCCAGCTCTGCAAAAAGATGAAGATGACCAGGACGACCAAGAGGATCGCGATCAGCAGCGTGACCAGAACCTCCTTGATCGACGCGCGTACGAAATCGGAGGTGTCAAAAGCGATCTTGTACGCGTAGCCGGCCGGCATCGTCTGCGCGATTTGCGCCATCGTCGTCCGAACGTTCTTTGAGATTTGGAGAGAGTTGGCGGTCGGCTCGCCGATAACCGCGAGTACGACGGCGGTTTGTCCGTTGTATCGCGCGGAGGTGACGTAGTTCTGCGCACCGAGCTCGACCTGCGCGACGTCGCCGAGCCGCAGATAGCCGCCGTTCGGCTGCGCCTGCAGGACGATCTGCTTGAACTCTGCGGGCGTTTGCAGCCGTCCGTTGATCGAGATCGGAATCTGGAACGGTTGCGACCCGGTCGTCGGCGGTTGGCCGATCGAGCCCGGGGCAACGTCGGCGTTATTCTGTTTGATGGCGTTGAGAACCGTATCCACCGAGACGTTGTTGGCCTGCAGTTTGTGCGGATCCACCCAGATACGCATGCCGTAGGTGCGATCGCCCAGCACGACCACCTGACCGACGCCGGGCACGCGCTTGAGGTTCTCGATGACGTTGAGATCGGCGTAGTTGCTGACTGCGACGTCCGAGACGGCCGAGCTGGTGGAGAGCATCGCCACCGCAATCGTGATGTTGCCGGAGCTCTTCTGCACGCTCACGCCCTCGCTCTGAACGGCTTGCGGCAGTTGCGACAACGTGAGATCGACGCCGTGCTGGACGTTGGTCTGATCGGTCGTCGGATCGGTGCCGAGGGCGAAGGTGCAGGTGATCGCGCTCGTTCCGTTGGCGCTGGAGTACGACTGCATGTACTGCAATCCGTCCGAGCCGTTGATGTTGATCTCGAGCGGCGTCGTCACCGAGCGCATTACCATCGTGGCGGTCGCACCCGGATACTGCGACGTGACCGTCACGGTCGGCGGCGAAATCTGGGGATATTGCGCGACCGGCAACGCTGGAATCGTGATCAGGCCGGCGAGCAGCACGATGAAGCTCATCACGGCCGCAAAGTGCGGACGCCGCAAGAAGAACTCGATCATGCGACCGCATCCACTGAGAGAACGCTCATTTCCTCCCCAACCGCCACCGGTAGGCGTTCCACGTCGGTACGAATGCATTCGGCGCGAAACCGCGTAAGCGCTTGCGATACGCGTAAATATAGTCGGCGTTGAACAAGTAGAGCACCGGGACTTCCCGGGCTACGATTCGCGCGATCTGGCCGTACAGCCGTTTGCGCGCGTTTAGGCGGGTCTGCACGAGCGCCGCCCGCTCGAGGCGGTCGACCTGTACATCGCACCAACGCATGTAGTTCGAAGCTCCGCCGCATCCGAGCACCGAGGAATCGTCGGGATCGGCGCCCATCGTCCAGGGCACGTATGCAAGGTCGAAGTCACCCACTGCGAGCACCCCGGTGCGAGGGAGAAAGAGTTGCGCGTTACTGACGGCTTTGATCGTGACATCGACGCCGCGCTCGCGCAGCGATGCTTGAACCGACGTTGCGACGCGCACGCCGGTCGCAGTCTCGGGAAACTGCACGTAGACGAGTTGGAGCGGCGCACCGTTACGCCGGCGCACGCCGTCGGGACCGCGGTGCCAGCCGGCGAGGTCGAGCAGCCGATCCGCGCCACCCGGGTCGTACCCCGGTTGGCGCACCGAAGGATCGAAGGCCCACGAGAATTGCGGCTGGATCATGTTCGTCACCGGATAGAAGCCGAGCGTGATCTTTCTCGAGATCTCGTTGCGGTCGATCGACATCGCAATCGCGCGACGCACGCGCACGTCATCGAGCGGGCGACGCGCGGTGTTGAAGGCAAGGCCGGCGACTACCGCGGTCGGGACCGTGAGGAAAGCGAGATTCGGATCGCTGCGCACCACCGCGAGCTGCGCCGGCGCGAGCAGATTCCAATCGAGCGCCCCCGATTGCAGCAACAGCAGATTCGTCGAGGGGTCGGGGATCGTTCGAATCGAGAGATCCGCAACCGGCGGCGGCCCGCGCCAATAGCGAGCGTTCGCGGCGTAGCGCAGCCCCTCGCCGCGCCTCCACGAGACGAAGCGATAGGGCCCGTCGCCGACGACGGGCGCGGCGTTGAACGCGGCTCGCGCCAGCGGAGCCTCGGCGCTCAAGATATGCGACGGCAAGACGAACTGCGGTGAGGTGCCGTACGAGAAAAAGGTCATCACGGCCGGCGCCCACGGCCGCGCCAAGTGAAAGAAGACGGTGCGTGGACCCTGAGCCGAGGCGCGGTCGATGAGCGCGTAGCCTTCGTGCGAGCGGACCGGATTACGCGGATCGAGGATCGCGCGTAACGTGAACAGCACGTCCTCGGCCGTGACCGACCTGCCGTCGCTCCATTGGACTCCCGCGCGCAGGCGGTAGCGAATCGTCCGCCCGTCGGCCGAAATGTCGCCGTTGCTGCGGCTTGGGATCTCGGCCAGCAGCGCCGGCTGCGGTCGCCCGTGCGAATCGAGATCGATAAACGGCTCAAAGACCAGGCGAGCAGCCTGCAGCTCGACCGAAGCGGCGTCGGGAGTCAGGAAGAGCGGATTGAGCGTACGTGGGTCGGCGGCCAGGTCGAATCGGACCGCCCCAGGCGGGGCCGGCTGGGCCGCCTTGCTGCAGCCGGCCGCCAGCCCAAGCGTGAGAAAACAAGAAAACCATAAACCGAGGGTTGCCCCGAACGGATTTGTGGTGTTATTGTTACGAGGCCGAATATTGTTCGGCAAATCTGCTCTCATGTCGAATATGGTGATGATTAACCACGAGCTGGACGAGCTCGACCTCCAACTCCTCGACGCGTTGCAACGCAACGCGCGATCGACCTTTACCGAACTGGCCGCGCTGGTCGGGCTCAAAGCCCCTGCGGTCCACGACCGAGTGAAGCGACTCGAACAGCGGGGTTACATCCGCGGTTATTCGGCGCTCCTCGATGCCGAGCGGCTCGGACTTCATTTGACAGCCTTCGTGAGCTGCTACACCTCACCCGACTGTGCGTACGACGATTTTACGCGACGGCTTAGCGAGATGCCCGAAATCTGTGAAGTGCACTCGGTCGCAGGCGAGGAGAGCTTCGTCTGCAAGGTGGTCACTCGTTCAACCCAGCATCTCGACGAGCTGCTCGCTCGGCTCAAAGCGACCCCGGGAATGGCGCGGACCCGTACCACCGTGGTGCTGAGCATGCCCTTCGAGCGCGGCGGCGTGACGGTCCGTTAACGTGCAAGTCTCGAGGAGCTCGTACTCCCATCCGCTCGGAGCGCATCGCGTGCTCGAACCGGCCGGCGCCATGCCGCAAGATGCGTGGCGAATCGACAACACTCCGGTCGCCCTTGAGAACGAGATACTCTGCGAGGTTGATGTACTCAACATCGATTCGGCGTCGTTTCGGCAGATCGCCGAGGTTTGCCATTTCGATCCTCGGCGAATCGGCGAGCACGTGACGAAGACGGTCGGCGAACGCGGAAAGCAGCACAATCCCGTGACCGGAAGCGGCGGCATGTTCGTCGGACGCGTGCTCGAGATCGGAAACGCGTTGCGGGATAGAATCGACCTCCGTATCGGCGATCGCATCGCGTCGCTCGTCTCGCTGAGCCTGACGCCGTTGTACGTCGAAGCGATCGAAGAGGTTGACGTCGCGACTGGGCGCATCTGGGTGCGCGGCAAGGCGATACTCTTTGAGAGCGGAATCTGGGCGCGCGTTCCGGACGATATCGACGAAAACGTGGCGCTTGCGGTGCTGGACGTCGCCGGCGCACCCGCGCAGGTGCCGCGCCTGTGCTCTGAGGGGCAAACCGTCGCCGTGATCGGCGCTGCCGGTAAGAGCGGTCTGTTCTCGTGCGCCCAAGCCAAGGCGTGCGTGGGTTCGAAGGGACGCGTGATTGGTCTGGTTCACGACGCATCGGCGCAGCCGGCGCAGCTCTTAGTGCGCGCGGGATTGGTCGACGATCTCATCGCCGTTGATGCTCGCCGGGCACTCGAGACGTGCAGCCGGCTCGAAGCCGTGGCTCCGCAGCTCGCAGACCTTGTGATCAACTGCGTGAACGTGCCCGGAACGGAGCTTTCCTCGATTCTCTGCACCCGTGACGGCGGAACCGTCTATTTCTTTTCGATGGCGACGTCGTTCACCGCCGCGGCGCTCGGCGCCGAGGGCATCGGCCGCGACGTCACAATGATCATCGGAAACGGCTACGCAAAGGACCATGCCGATATCGCGCTGCAGACCCTGCGGAACCACCCCGACCTGCACGCATACTTCAATGCGAAATACCAAAAAGGAACGACGACATGAGCACCGCCGCTGCCATCCATCACGTCAAGCCGCCTGCGCCCCCAGAGCAGTTCGAATACAAGAACCTCAAACAAGGTGAGTTTTGGCGTCATATTCCGGCGTATGCCGATGTCGACGAAGCGACCTTCCTAGACCACCTCTGGCAGTCCCGCAAATCGGTTAAAACGGCCGAAGAGCTGCTCGAAACGATCCGCGAAGTCTGCTCGCCCGAGTTCTATCGGGATGCGGAAGCCGGATTCCATCAAGCCCCGATGGCAGTACGCGTCTCGCCGTACGCGATTTCGCTGATCGACTGGAACGACCCGATCGACGATCCGATCCGTCGCCAGTTCATACCACTCGCCTCGACGGCGCTGCCCGATCATCCGCGCCTAACCCTAGATTCGCTGCACGAGCAGGAAGACTCGCCCGTGCCGGGTTTAGTGCATCGGTATGTCGACAAGGCGCTCTTCTTACCGCTAAATGTTTGCCCGGTGTACTGCCGGTTCTGCACGCGCAGCTACGCGATCGGGCCCGACACCGCATACGTCGACAAGATTCCGCTCGCGAAGACGCCCAAACAGTGGCACGATGCCTTCCAATACATTGCGGACCGGCCCGAGCTCGAAGACATCGTGATCTCCGGCGGCGACGTCTATCAGCTTCCACCTAAGAACATCGAGTTCATCGGCAACGCGCTGCTCGACATTCCGCACGTTCGGCGCATGCGCTTTGCTACTAAGGGTCCGGCGATCATGCCGATGAAGCTGCTCACGCACGCCGAGTGGCTCGACGCATTGACGTCGATCGTCGATCGCGGACGCACGCTCGGCAAGGAAGTCGTGCTCCACACGCACTTCAACGCACCCGAAGAGATCACGTGGATTACCGAAAAGGCTATGCGCGTGCTTTTCGAGCGCGGCATCTTCACGCGCAATCAATCGGTTTTGATCCGCGGCGTCAACGACACGCGCGAGCGCATGCAGCTGCTCGTCAAGCGGCTCGGGCACGTGAACGTTCACCCATACTACGTCTACATGCACGACATGGTCAAAGGCGTTGAGGAACTGCGCACGACGATCGCGACGGCCACCGACACGGAGAAGTTCGTGCGCGGCAGCACCGCAGGTTTTAACACGCCGACCTTCGTCTGCGACGCGCCGGGCGGCGGCGGCAAGCGCGACGTCCATTCCTACGAATACTACGATCGCGAAAACGGTATCGCCGTCTACGCGGCGCCCAGCGTCAAGCCCGGCAAGGCCTTCGTCTACTTCGACCCAATCGATCAGCTCTCACCGGCAGCGCGCGAGCGCTGGCACCTGCGGGAGATCGCCGACGAAATGATCCAGCAAGCGATCCAGCGCGCCGATATCGGGGAGAAGCAGCTCGTTTTAGCGTAGCCCAAAGAGAAGGAGAGGTCACCAAATGCATACTTCGGCAGTTCGCACCAGACTCGCCTTAACGACGCTCGCGGTCTTGGTATTCGCTGGGCCGATTGCGGCGCAGGCCGATCTGCCGCCGCTGATTCCGCGCGCCGTGCTATTTGGGAACCCCCAAAAAGCCTCGCCGGCGATCTCACCGGACGGAGCGATGCTGGCTTACCTCGCGCCGTACAACGGGGTGCTCTCGATTTGGGTACGCACGATCGGCGAGAGCGACGACCACGTCGTCGCGACCGATCCGGCGCGTCCCATCCGCAACGTCGTTTGGCAGCCCGATGCGAAGCACGTACTCTACGAGCAGGACAAGGGCGGGAACGAAAACTTTCACGTCTATCAGGCGAACGTTGCGACCAAAGCAACCCGCGATCTTACGCCTTTCGGCGACAAGGTCCGATCCGACATCGAGAGCGTCGACCCGCGTTTTCCGAACGAGATCCTGATCACGTCGAACAAGCGCGACCCGAACGTCTTCGATGTCTACCGCGTCAACCTCATGACGGGCATCGCGACGCTCGATACGCAGAATCCGGGAAGCGTAGGCGGCTGGGCGGAGGACAACGACCTCGTCGTCCGCGCCGCGCTGCAGAACAATTCCGACGGATCGAACGAGATCTTAGTTCGTCCGAATGCATCATCTCCGTGGCACTCGCTGTTGAAAGCATCGGCCGACGACCAGATCGCGCCGGTGGCGTTCAGCGCGGATAACCGCTCGGTCTACGTTTCGTCGAGCGTCAGCACGAACTCGTCGCGCCTGCTGCTCTACGATTTGAGTAGCGATCAGTTTACGGTCGTGGCCTCTGACCCGACCTACGACGTCGGGGGCCCGTTGGTCGATGCAAAATCCAGAAAGCTGGCCGCCGTTTCCTTCGAGCGCGACCGAACCGAGTGGGACGTGCTGGATCCGTCGTATGAGGCCGATTTCGCTGCACTGCGGCAGCTGCATACCGGCGACTTCGGGTTCCTTAGCAGCACTGCCGACGGCCGGCGCCTGATCGTCAACTACGTCGTCGACGACGGGCCGGTTTCCTATTACTCGTACGACCGCTCCACGAAGCAGGGAACGTTTCTCTTCGTCTCACGCCCGGCATTGTTGAACTACAAGCTCGCTCCGATGCAACCCATCACCTACACGGCCAGCGACGGGCTGACGATTCACGGTTATCTCACGCTGCCGGTCGGAGTGCCGCCCAAGAATCTGCCGATGGTCCTCTACGTGCACGGCGGCCCATGGGCGCGCGACAACTGGGGATATAGCGGCTACGTGCAGTGGCTCGCCAATCGCGGCTACGCCGTGCTGCAAGTCAACTTCCGCGGCTCGACCGGCTATGGAAAGAGCTTCCTCAATGCCGGGAATCGCCAATGGGCCGGCACGATGCATCAGGATCTCATTGACGCCAAGAAGTGGGCGGTCGCCCAAGGGTACGCCGACCCGTCGAAGGTCGCGATCATGGGCGGCAGCTACGGAGGCTACGCGACGCTTGCGGGCGTCACGTTCTCGCCCGATGCGTTTACGGCGGGCGTCGACATCGTCGGGCCGTCGAACTTGAACACGTTGCTGCAAGCGATTCCGCCCTACTGGTCGACGGTCCGCGCGACCTTTGCCTTGCGGATGGGAGACACGGTCGATTTCTTGAACTCGCAATCGCCGCTCTTTAAAGCCGATCAGATCAAGGTTCCGCTGCTCATCGGGCAAGGCGCGAACGATCCGCGCGTCAACAAGCGCGAGAGCGACCAGATCGTCGCCGCGATGCGCAAGAACAACGAGCCGGTCGAATACATCGTCTTTCCAGACGAGGGTCACGGCTTTGCGCGCCCGGAGAATAACCGCCGCTTCAACGCTGCCGTTGAAGCTTTCTTAGGAAAATATCTGGGCGGACGAGTCGAGCCGGCGGGACCCGACGAGAGCGTTACGGCCTTCGAGCACTGATTCATTTGTCGTAATGGACCAGAAGCGCTTCCGGCTCGATTTCGTTATCGCATTCTGCGCGCTGCTGATCAGCACGGTAGCGGCCGTGGCGACCGTCTATCAAACGCGCGTGATCGCGAGTGAGTTCAGCGCGACGGTCTGGCCCTACGTCAGCCTCGACGTGACGAACTCACCGTCGCTTTTCGAGTTCGACCTGCGCAACGACGGCCTCGGCCCCGCGATCGTTCGCTCGGCGACGATCACGTTGGACGGTAAACGGCAGCCGTCGGTGGAAGCGCTGCTTCGCGCGTTTGCGGCGCGGGACCCGCGCACCATCGCGGCGCTGCGCGCCGGCAAACGCATGCGGCTTACGACGAGCACGCCGACCTCCGGCCTAGTGATCCCGGCCGACGCCTCGCACCCGATTATCCAACTGGAAGGCGCAGCATACGTACAGCAGTTCCGCGCAGCCATTCCGCGTTTCGGCCTTTCGCTCTGCTACTGCTCGCTGACCGGAACCTGTTGGACGCAGAGCTTTCAGACGCGCGACACCGAACCCAGACCGGTGGCCTCGTGCGCGCGCAGCACGTGACCTCGCTAGTTCGTTAGCGCATCGTCGCCGTCAGCATCACGGGCCCGGCCGGACGCAGCGTCACTAACGGCGCGACACGGACCGGCGGCCCTGGTGCCGGCGTAAAGCTAAACCGCTGCAGCAGAGTTCGCAAGACGATCGCGGCTTCGTGACGAGCAAAATCTTCGCCGATGCAGCGCCGCGCACCGGCGCCGAACGGGACGTACGCGAAGGGCGGCGGCTCCGCACCGAGCCAACGGTCCGGATCGAATTTGTCGGGATCGGGAAAGTTATCGCTACGGCGATGTAAGAGAAGCGGCGCTAGAAAGATCGTCATCTTGTCCGGAATGCGGGTGCCGTCACTCAGCGTTATCTCACGCAGCGATTCACGGCCGATGATCCAGGCCGGCGGGTAGAGCCGCAAGACTTCCTTGATGAGCCGATCGACGTAATCGCGATCTCCGGAACGCGCGGCGTCGCCCGCACGCGCGTCGATCTGCTGATGCTGCGCCAAGAGATAGAGCGCCCACGTCAACAGGTTCGCGGTCGTTTCGTGACCGGCGATAAAGAGCGTCATGATTTCGTCGCGAACCCTTCGACTACGCTCCGTTTCGCTGGGCTCAGCGTCGCCCCGCTCAGGATGACACGACGGGGTTTCGGCTTCATCAGCGGCGAGAAGCAGCGACAGTGCGTCGGTCCGATCGCTGCCGTCGCGCCGCCGGCGGGCGATCAACGCGTAAATGATCGCATCGAGCGTGCGTCGCGCGTGCCAGAAGCGGCGCGTGTTGCGCAACGGCAGCCGCTGACGGAGCGCGCCGAGCGGCGTCAGCATCGCAGGAAACTCGTTCATCATCAGGCGGAGCGCCTCCGCAACCGCCGTCGCGGAATCGCTCTCGTCGCTGCCAAAAAGTGTCTCGCTGGCGATGCGAAGCGTGAGCCCGGTCATCGCCGCGTGCGCGTCGAAAGCACCGGGACCTAGACGCTGCGTAAGCTCGAGTGCATCGCGCTCCATTATGCGTGCGTACTCCGCGATGCGTTCGCGGTGAAAAGCCGGTTGTACGATGCGTCGCATCTGCCGGTGGAGCGGATCTTCGCTCGTGAGCAACCCGTCGCCGAGCAACAACCGCAACACCCGCGTGCCGAGCGATTTCGAGAAGGCGTGCTGCTGGGTGACCAAGACGTCCTTGATCAACGCGGGATCGTTGATGAAGACGTAGCTGCGCCATGGCAGCGAAAAAGCGACCACGTTGCCGTAACGCGCGTTGATCGCGCTCAAGAATTCGGGGAACCGCCGAAACGGCACGGGAAGCAGCCCACGCAGTGTTGCGATACGCCCTGGCCCCGGGATCTTATTTCGCATCGACTGCCTCGTATGTCACGACCTCGCCGAATCGACAGGCGACGCGATACTCGCCGCCGGCAACTTCCCGGCTAATTTTGGGCCATAGCCGCATTTGATTGGGGTCGCTCGAAAAATCGGACGCGTAAACGAGATACTGGACGCCCTCGGCCCGGTCGATCGTCGCGCGGGGCCGCTGTGCCGCGACGGCGGAGAACCATTCATCGTAGGTCGCAAGCGACGCCGTCTTCGGAACGCAGCCGATTGCCCGGCGTGCATCGCCCAGATCGTGATAGTACGGATGTAGGTAATGCAGCGGGTGCATTGGATCGAACGCGATGAGAAAGACGACGCAGAGAACGCCCGCGACCAGCGTGACGCGTGCGGCAGAGCGACCGCCTGCACGACACGCCAACGAGGCGACGCCGGCGATCGTCGCGACGAGCAACCATGGAATCCAAAGAGCCGCATAGTGATCGCCCATTCGCCAGACGTACCCAGAGTTGGCCAACAGCACGATCGCCGCGCCGGGGAGCGCCATCAGCACCCACCACGAACGTAACGGCAGAAAGGCGAGCGGCACGAGCGCCTCGAGCACGTAGGTCAGGCGTCCAAAGGTGAAGATTGCGCGCGCGAACTCTAGCGGGTGCGCGATCGGTGAAACGACCAGCGCGAGCGGACCGTCGGCAAATGGGTACACGTAAAAGTGGCTTGGAACCCATCCTCCTAACCGCGGCGTGACGATCGCATAGTACGCCGTCAACGCCGCCGCGGCGCCCGCCGCGAGCGCACAGCCGGCGATCGCGAGGTGGCGCGGAACGCTCGCGACGCCGTCGAGCAAACCGCGACCCTCCTTCGACAAGCTCAGGATGACAGGCCGTGGTTTGTGCAGTGCGATCGCGATCAGGACGATCCCAAAGACGACCAGCGTCAGCGCAACGTCCTCGCGTAACCCGATCGCAACGATCGCGCAGGCCGCAAACCAAATCCAGCGCCCACGGTCGGCGGCGAGAACGAGCCCCAGCGCGAGCGGCGTGAAAAGCCCCAGCTCGTGAAACTCGTCGAAGCCCAGCGCGAGCAACGGCGGATAGAGCAGCGTGAGCAAACCGAGACCGTCAGCAAGCCGCTTCTCGACGTACGGCCGCGCAAGCGCCGCGACCAGCGGTGCGCACGCGACCGTTGCCGCAGCTTGCACGAGTTGAAGCGGCAGCGCGCTGCGCGTCACGGCGACGAGTGGCCAGAGCAGTGCCAGAGAAGGCGACCAATGATAGCGATAGTGCGATCCGGCCTCGACGCCGTTACGCATTCCGCCGAACGCGTCGGCGACGATCTGCGCGAACGTACCGGTATCGGAGCCGTAGGTCCAGAGCTTTGCGCGTACCACGGCCAGCGCCGCGAGCACGACGAACTCGACACCGCACCAAAACCAGAGTCTCACTTCAATTCAGCGGCCCGAAGAGGCGGACGCGCCCAACGCCGACAAGCTCTTGAGCGATGAGTAGGATTTGCGTATTCTGCGGCTCCCATGAGGGCAACGACCCCTCGTACGCGCAAATCGCGCGCAAAGCCGCCGAGGCGATCGTCGCCGCGGGTTATGGCGTCGTCTACGGCGGCGGCGGAATCGGTTTGATGCGGATCGTGGCCGATGCGGCGCTGGACGCCGGCGGTGAGGTCATCGGCGTCATTCCGCAGGCGCTGGCGCGCACCGAGCAGGCCCATCAAGGTTTGACCGAACTCCACGTCGTCGACACCATGCACGAGCGCAAGGCCCTGATGGTGGCCCTCAGCGACGCGTTCGTCGCGCTCCCTGGGGGTTATGGCACGATGGATGAGTTCTGCGAAGTCCTGAGCTGGCGGCAGCTTCGAATTCACGATAAGCCGATCGGATTGCTCAACTATCGCGGCTATTACGACGCATTACTGGCACTCTTCGACTCGATGGCCCGCGAGGGCTTCATCGGTCCGTACACGCGCAGCCTCTTTGTGGACGCACCGACGATCGACGAACTCCTCGCAACGATGTTCGCGACGAAGAACTTGCCGTAAATATTAATTATTCGGAGAGGGCGGTGGAGATGATGCGCTCTTGCTCGACCGCGTGCTGGCCGGCGTACCCTTCGCTGGGACTCGCGCGGTAGCCGCGCCCGATATACTCGATGTCGAAGCCGTCGCGCTTCCCTTCGAGCAGCCGCCGGCGCACGAAGGCGCGCGCCCCCATGTTCTTGGGCTCCTCTTGCACCCAGACGATCTTCTTCAAGCGCGGATAGTCGCCGATCAGACGATTGATGTCGCCGACCGGCAACGGCGCGAGCAACTCGATGCGCGAGATTGCTGTGTGCTTGAGCGCTCCGTAGGCGGCGTGACCGATCAGATCGTGATAGATCTTTCCGCTGCAGAGAATCAGGCGATCCACCTGCTCGCGGTCGAGGGGTCGCGGGTCGTCGATCACCGGCGCGAAGCCGCCTGCGGCCATCTCGTCGAGCGTGCCGGCCGCGCTGTCGGTCCGCAGGAGCGACTTCGGCGTCATGACCACGAGCGGTACCGCGATCGGCGAGCGGGCCTGCAGCCGCAGCAAGTGATAGTAGTTGCTCGCGATCGACGGCGAAGCGACGCGCAAATTTCCTTCGGCGACGAGCTGCAGGAAACGCTCGAGGCGCGCGCTCGAGTGCTCCGGACCTCCGCCCTCATAGCCGTGCGGAAGGAGCAGCGTCAAACGCGAGGTCTGCCCCCACTTCGCTTGTCCTGCCGCGATGAACTGATCGATCACGATCTCCGCCCCGTTGACGAAGTCGCCGTACTGGGCTTCCCACAAGACCAGTGCGTTGGGCTGCTGCGTTGAGTATCCGTACTCAAAGCCGACGCAGGCATATTCGGAGAGGGGGCTGTTGCGAATCTCAAACGATGCTTGGCTCTCGGCGAGGTGCTGCAGCGGGATCCAGACCGCGTCCGTGGCAGCACCTGCACTGAGCGAAGTCGAAGTGCCTGCACTGAGCGAAGTCGAAGTGCCTGCACCGAGCGAAGTCGAAGTGTCGTGGAAGACCGCGTGGCGGTGGCTGAAGGTGCCGCGCTCGGTATCCTGACCGCTGAGCCGAATCGGCGTCCCGGTCGTGAGCAGCGACGCGAAGGCCAGTGATTCGGCCGCTCCCCAGTCGACCAGGCCTCTCTCGGCGATCGTGGCGGCGCGACGTTCGAACTGCGTGCGCAGCTTGCGATTGAGCGTGAAGTTCTGCGGCACGCTCGTCAGCGTCTCGCTCCAGCCGACGAGCGCGCTGCGCTCGACCGGCGCCAATGCAGTACCGTCGAACGTGTTGCTGCCGGAGATCTTACGCCCCTGGATGTGCGAGGCGAGCGCGCCCTTGACGGCGCGGCGCACCTGACGAAGGCGTTCGGTCGCCTCTTCCACCATCGCTTGCGCCTGTTCCGTACTGAGGACGCCCTGATTGACGAGCTTATTGGCGAAGAGCTCGCGCACGGTCGGATGGTTTTTGATTCGCTCGGCCATCTGCGGTTGCGTATATGCCGGTTCGTCCTGCTCGTTATGCCCGAAACGCCGGTATCCGATCAGATCGATCAAAACGTCGCGGCCAAAGGCGCGTCGGAAGTCGATGACCAGGTGAACGGCCGTGATGCAGGCGTCCACGTCGTCCGCATTGACGTGCACGATCGGTACGTCGAACCCCTTCGCCAAGTCCGAGGCGTAGCGCGTCGAACGCGCGTCGGCCGGATCGGTGGTGAAGCCAATTTGGTTGTTCGCTATCAGATGAATCGTACCGCCGGTCTCGTAGCCGGGAAGCGATTGGAGATTGAAAACCTCCGAAACGATGCCTTGGCCGGTAAACGCGGCGTCGCCGTGAATCAGAATCGGTACCGCTCGCCGGTAATCTTGCGTGGGTGTCCCGTGCGAATGATCGGTCTGCAACGCGCGCGCGCTGCCTTCGACGACCGGATCGACGGCCTCGAGGTGGCTCGGATTGTGCGCCAGCGTTACCTGAATCATCTTGCCCTTCGAGGTCGTAAACGTGCCGGTCGCGCCGTGGTGATATTTTACGTCACCCATCACGTCGTCGTCGCCGAGGTTGCCGCGGTACTGGGCGGCCTCGAACTCGGTCATCACTTCTTCGTACGGCAGATTGACGACGTGCGCGATCACGTTGAGACGTCCGCGGTGCGCCATCCCGAGTACTGCGTCACCGACGCCGTCATCGGCGAGCATGTCGAGCATCTCCTCGAGCATCGGCACCATCACGTCGAGACCCTCGCCCGAGAACGTCTTCTGCCCCAAGAACGTTTTGCGAACGTATTGATCGAAAGCCTCGACCTGCGTCAAGCGTTCGAGAAAGTCGATCTGGCGTTGCGGCGACTCTTTGACCTTGTTACGCCCCGACTCAATGTAGTCGCGCAGCCAGACTCGCTGTTCGGCATTGGAGATGTGCTCGATTTCGTAGGCGATCGTCGAACTATACGTTTCTCGCAGGCGAGGCAAGATTTCGGCGAGCGTACTCCCCGGCAGCTTCACGCGCAAGACGCTCGCCGGAATCGCGCTCTGCAGCGCCGGCGTCAGACCGTACGTCTGCGGCAAAAGCGAAGGATCCCCGACCGGCTCGGCGCCGAGCGGATCGAGGTGCGCCGCTAGGTGGCCGTGCCGCCGGTAGGCCGAGACGATCGCCATGCCGGCCGCGACCGCGCGCAGCATTTCGTCTGACGGCTGAGTAGCGGCCGCGCCGACGGGCGCGAACGCAACCTGCGGTACCGCCGCGGCTTGCAATCCGAGCGACGCGAAGATCGCCTCGTAAAAGCCGTCTCGTCCCTGCAGCAGCTCGTCGATGCGGCGCAGATATTCGCCCGATTGCGCACCTTGAATGACGCGGTGATCGTACGTGCTCGTAATCTGCATGACGCGCGCGACGCCGAGCAGACGCAGCGACTGCTCGTTGGCGGCGCCGAATCCGGCGGGATACCCGATCGCGCCGGTCGCGATGATCGCGCCCTGTCCCATCATCAGGCGCGGCACCGATGCGACCGTTCCGATGCCGCCCGGATTGGTCAGCGTAAATGAGGCACCTTGCAGATCGTCGGCGACGAGCTTGTTCTCGCGCGCTTTTCCGACCAGCTCTTCGTACTTGCCGCGAAACGCCGCAAAGTCGAGCGCATCGGCATCGCGGATGACTGGCACGACCAACGAACGCGAGCCGTCCTTGCGCTCGGTATCGACCGCGAGGCCGAGATTGATTCCGGGTTCGAGCCGCGCCGCCGCGCCGGCTTCGTCACGTCGAAACGAATAGGTGATGAACGGAAGCTCGCCCGCGGCGCGCACGAGCGCGAATGCGATGATGTGCGTGAACGAGATGCGCTCGCTGCGTCCCGCGGCCCTGACGGCGCCGTTGAGCTCCTTGCGCCGCGCGTCGAGCACGTCAACTGGGATGCTACGAAAGCTGGTCGCAGTCGGAATCGAAAGGCTCTGCTCCATGTAGGCGCTTAAAGCGGCTGCAGGCCCTTTCAGCGGCATGAGCTTCGCGTTAGGCGGCAGCGGGGGTGCGGGAACGGCCGGCGGCCGCGCGGCGCGCTGCGCCGTCGGCGCTTGATCGAGCACGTCGGAGCGCAAGATCAAGCCGTTCGGTCCCGAGCCGTGCACGCGCGCGAGATCGACGCCGAGCCGCTCCGCGACTCGACGCGCAGGCGCGTCGGCAAGCGGCTCGCCGTCGGAAGGCGGGGCGACGCGCGGCGCTCGTGGTTGCGGTGGCGGCGCGCCATTTCCAGGAGCAGCAACGACCGTGCCGTCGCGTTTTGAAGAGTCGATCTCGGCAAGTGCCGAGCCGACCGCGACGGTTTGGCCCTCGTGCGCGAGGATTTTGGTTACGACGCCGGACGCGGTCGCCGGAACCTCGACGTCCACCTTATCGGTCGTCACCTCGACGAGCGGATCGCCCTCGGCAACGTACTCGCCAACGCGCTTGCGCCATTCGACGATCGAGCCTTGGGTGACCGATTCACCCATTTCGGGAAGCGTCACGCTGACCAGCGTCTGTTCCAAAGCAGCCTTCATCTTATGTTTTGCCGGCGCCGGGGCCTACGACATTGCCTGCGGCTAGAAGTACTTGGCTGGAAGGGGAGGCATCGACTCGACTGCATTCTTTCGAAAATGCGGGCGCGGATGGGCCAGTACGAATGCCGCAACGTCGTAGGCCTGATCGAGCGAGAGCGTGCCCGGTGCGTTCTTCGGCATGTTGTAGCGGATGAAGCCGGTCATCCGATCGATGTGCGCCATGCCGGCCCCATCATTGAAGGAGCGGGCGCCCCAGAGCGGCGGGAAGATTCCGGAGATTCCCTGCCCGTGGGCGCCGTGACAGCTCGTGCAGTTCGCCGAAAAGAGAGCCGCGCCGCGCACCTTGTCCGGTGACGCGGTGGGCAGCGGTTCGATGTAACGGTCGGCTGCCGGCTGCTTCGCACCGATCGCAGTTCCTCGCGAGAGCCAGGCGACGTAGGCGACGAGCGCGATCATCGTTTTGCTGTTATAGGCGGGCGCTCGGCCGTTCATGCTATAGAGAAAACATTCCGCGATGCGGTCTTGCAGCGCGATCACGCGGTGCGCGCGTTTGTTCCATTGCGGAAAGCGCGCGTACGTACCGACGAAGCTTCCGCCGCGCAGCTGCGTGCCGGCCGCGATGTGGCAGTCGGCGCATTGCATATCGGCGCGCACGAATCGCTTCATCAAACGATGGGTCTGTACCATGATGGCGTAGCCGTCGGCGATTGACTTGCCGACCGGTCCGCTCGGAAGTGCGTGCGGATCGTAGAGCGCTTCGGCGCGGTGCGAGGCGCCGCCGGCACACGCGCCGAGCGCGAGCGCGAACATCGTTCCAAACAGGCGGCGTTTCACAGCGGCGTCAGATATGCGTAACCGTATCTACTCTGCAGAACCGCGATCGTTGCGACCATTGACGGCACGACGAGCGCGCCTGCGATCAAGTGCGTGAGGATGTCGCCGGCAACGTCGCTTGCAGTCATGCCGGCCGGCGCAAAACCTCGCTTCACGATCGCTCGGGCTTGCTCCTCAACCGCGGTGTGACACGTCAAAACGATCATCCCGCGGCGCTGCAACGTTTCGATCGAGGCATCCTGATAGGTGCCCGCATCGTCGTCGGGCTCGGCCTGCGGATCGAACGCCGCGCGCGAGTTTAGGTAGACGTTGGTTAGAACCGGCTGACCCGTGGAGTCGCGAAGTTTGAGAAACTCTCCAAGCTGGTATTTCCGCCAAAGGTAATCGCTGTAGCCGTAGACTGCAGAGGGACCGTGACCGGCAAGCGCAATCGCGATGGCACCGGCCGGATAGCCGAAGCCAAACTGCAATCCGTTGAACGAGTTCTTGATGCTGCCGAGCACTGCGGGCTCGAACGTGACCGCCTCGTAGAGCTGGCGAATTTGCGCCGGCCGGCCAACGATCGCTGCGAAGGACCGCTCGTCGAAGTCCGCTCGCCGCTCGACGCGGTGCGCGCCGCCCGGGATTCCCTGCGCTTGCGCCAAGCTCGGCGCGGCGGCGAGCGTTGCCGAGCTCGCCAGGAAGCCTTTCCGATTCAATTGACTTAAGTCTCCTTTTTTACCGCAGCGTGCTTATATTCCGAGGCGCGGGTACGGGGTCCCGTTCCGATCCGGCAAACACCCGTTCGAGGATTTGACGGAGGCACCGGTCAACTGACCACCACGATGAGCGGAACGGAGATCGATCCCACCGCGGCCGGCTCCGAAAGCCTAAACCGGCGCGTCTTCGTGGGCATTTCCGCAGCTGCGACGCTAGCCGCATCGGCGGCCGCCGCCTCCGCGCAGGAGACGCTCGGCCAGCCGCACCCGCCGCTGGTCGCCGAGAACGATCCGGCGATCACCGTCGAGCGCGTCAAGCTCGAGCGGCCGGACGCGGTCGTCCCCGCTTACGCCGCATGGCCGGCGGCGGCCGGAACGGGCACTCCGTCGATCGTGGTCATCATGCACGTCTGGGGTGTTGACGCGTCGATCCGCGACGTGGTGCGGCGCTACGCGAAGGCCGGCTTTGCCGCGATTGCGCCAGATCTCTACGCGCGCTACGGTGCGCCGAGCGGCGACGGCTCGACGGATTACACCATCTTTCGCCCGTACTCGAAGCAACTCGACCGGACGGTCTACGCCGGCGACATTCGCGCGGCCGCACTCTGGCTCTCCACGAAGTTTCCGGGCACGAAAATCGGCCTCACCGGTTTCTGCATGGGCGGACACATCGCGTGGAACGCGGCCATTGACGACGCCAATCTGTTTTCGGTTGTCGCTCCATTTTACGGAGCGGTCGCCGCCGTCGACCCCAAGGCGATCGCGATCCCCGTCTGCGGCAGCTTCGGCGGCCGCGATACCGGCATTCCAGCCGCCGACGTCCGCGCATTCGCCGCGGCGTTGACGGTGCCCAACGATGTCCGGGTTTACGACGAGGCCGGACACGCATTCTTCGACGATCAACGCGCTTCGTACGTTGCGTCGGCGGCGGCCGACGCGTGGAAGCGTACGCTGGCGTGTTTCGACAAGTATTTGCGCGGAACGACGAAATGATCGTTGTCGGAGCGCTTGCGCTCTTTCTCTTCGGCTGCGCGCTCGGGGGCACGCTCGCGTGGCTTTCCGCGCGTTCGCACCAAGAGAAAGCGATCGAAGCGCTCTTGGAGCGCACCAAGAACGAGCTGCGTGAGGCGACGGCGATGCGCGCGAGCGAGCGCGTCGGCGAACTCGTCTCGCCGGTCGCCCAGAAGCTCGGCGAGTTCGACCGGCTCCTCGGCGAACTCTTAGGACGCACCAATCAGCTCGAGAGCGCTACCCAAAACCTCACGACGCAGACCTCGACGCTGGTGAGCGCGTTGCGCAATCCGGCATCGCGCGGCAAGTGGGGCGAAATGCAGCTGCGCAACGTCGTCGAGAAGGCCGGTATGCTCTCCTACTGCGACTTCGTCGAACAGCAGACGATCGCGCTCGAAGAGACGCGCGGGCGACCGGATATGACCGTCAATCTCCCGGGCGAGCGCTGTGTCTTCGTCGATGCCAAAGCGCCGCTCGACGCACTGCAAGCCGCGCTCGAGGCCACCGACGAGACGGCCCGCAAACGGCTCGTCAAGCAGCATGCCCGTGCTTTGCGCGATCACGTCGACCAGCTTGCGCGCCGCGGCTACCAGACCGCGCAGGGCTCCGCGGATTTCGTGGTGATGTTCGTGGCGGGCGAAGCCTTCCTCGGCACCGCTTGCAGCGAGGATCCCGCACTGATCGATTACGCGCTCGACAAAGGCGTTCTCGTCGCAGGTCCGCTCGCGCTCATCAGCCTGCTCCGAAGCTTTGCGATGGGCTGGCAGGCGTTGCGCCAGGAAGAGAACGCCAAACGCATCGCGACGATCGGCAAAGTCCTCTACGAGCGGGCGATCAAATTCTCGGAGCACCTGGTCGAAGTCCGCAAGCACCTCGAGCGTTCGGTCACTGCCTTCAACGGCGCGGTGAGCTCTTACGAAACGAAGCTGCTGCCGCAGGGGCGCAAGCTCAAGGACGAAGCCGCGCTCTCCGGCGACGAGATGGCCGAGCTTCCTCCGATCGACGTCGTGCCTCGAACCGTTACCGCGCTCGATACCAGTTCGAGTACGAAGCGCTTACCGCGCTCGCAGCAGCTCTTCGCTAAAGACGACGCCGTATAACTCTGCGCGATGCCGAGAAAGACCGCGGCTATTGCTTTGAGGAGTGATCCGCTTCCCAGGCTTTGAGCGCCGTCAGCGTGTTCTCGACGTGTTGCGACGGATCGAGGCTCGTGTACGTGTAGACGATCGTTCCATCGGGTGCGATCACGTATGACGTGCGGTTGGCGTACTGCGGATGCTGCGTCAGTACCGCATCGTACTCTTTCATGACCGTTTGATCGGTATCGGCCGCTACCGGAAACTTGCTGCGGCATTCGCTGACCGAGAACTTCTGCAGGGTATCGAGCTGATCGTGTGAGACCCCGATGACCGTCGCGCCGAGCGCCTTGTATTGATCGCTCGCGTCGGCGAACTCGTGGGCTTCGATCGTGCATCCTTTCGTAAATGCAGCCGGATAGAAGTAGAGTACGACCGGCCCCTTCTTCAGCGCGTCGGCGAGGCTGAACGTAAAGACGTTGCCGCCCTGCGTGGCCTGCAAGGTGAACCCGGGCGCTTTGCTCCCGGTCGAGAGCGCGGCAGACGCCGGAGCCGTCAGGCAGAACGCGACGATCGCGGCGAGCAACGGAAGATGCATCCTCATCTCAGTGGTCCTTTCTACAACCCCATCAAGCGTGCGAGAATCAGGCGCTGGACCTCATTGGTTCCCTCCCCGATCTCGTTGATCTTCTGATCGCGGTACATTCGGGAGATCGGGTATTCGTCCATAAACCCGTACCCTCCGTGAATTTGGAGGGCGTCGTTGACGACGCGGTGTGAGAGCTCGCCCGCGAAGAGCTTGGCGAAACTCGCAGCCTGGACGTAGTCGCGGCCCTGGTCTTTCTCCCAAGCGGCGCGTAACATCATCAGCTTGGCGTGCTCGATCTCGGTCAGCATGTCGACGAGCTTGAACGAGATCGCCTGAAACTTGCTGATCGGCTGGCCGAACGCGTGCCGCTCGCGCGCGTAGGCGAGCGCCTCGTCGTACGCGCCCATGGCAAGCCCGATCGAAAGGGCCGCGACCGAGATGCGCCCGCCGTCCAGGATCGAGAGAAACTGCCGGTAGCCCTCGCCACGGGGTCCGAGCAAGTTCCCTTCGGGCACCTCGGCGTCGGCAAAGGAGAGTTCACGCGTGTCCGACGCACGCCAGCCCATCTTCGCGTACTTTCGGCTGCGGGTGAATCCCGGCGTATCTTGCGGCACGATAACGTTCGAGATCTCGCGCGAGCCGTCCGCACGCCGTCCCGTCACGGCGGTAATCGTCGTTCCCCCCGTGATCTCGGTCCCGGAGTTGGTAATGAACGCCTTAGTGCCGTTGATCACCCACTTTCCGTCGCGCAGCTGCGCCTTGGTCTGCACGTTCCCGGCGTCGCTGCCGGCGCTCGGTTCGGTGAGGCCGAAGCCCCACAAGCGCTCGCCGCGCGCGAGCGGGACGAGATACTCTTGTTTCTGGGCCTCGGTTCCGAAAAGATAAAAGGGAGTCGCGCCGAGCGAGACGTGCGCGGCCATCGTAATCGCCGTCGAGGCGTCGGCGCGCGCGATCTCCATCACCGCGAGCGCATAACTCACCGTGTCGCCGCCGGCGCCGCCGTACTCTTCGG
This sequence comes from Vulcanimicrobiota bacterium, assembly GCA_963748875.1. GTDB lineage: Bacteria > Vulcanimicrobiota > Vulcanimicrobiia > Vulcanimicrobiales > Vulcanimicrobiaceae > Cybelea. The sequence goes on along the minus strand of CAVVKC010000001.1, from coordinate 932,347 downwards.
GGAACGGCAGCCCCATGAACCCGAGCTCGGCCATCTTCGCGATCAGCTCGTATGGAAATCGCTCGTTGTGGTCCATCTCTTCGGCGCGGGGCCGCACCTCGTCGCGCGCAAACTCGCGCGCGAGGCTCTGGATGGCCTTCTGCTCGTCGGTTAAATCGAAGTCCATGGCAAAGGTATAGCCCCGGGCTTCATTTAAACTCCTCTCCCGGCGATGATCTCCCTCCGCGGCGTTTCGCTTGTTTATCCTAATGGAGTCCGCGCCCTCGACAACGTTAGTCTCGAGATTGCAAAAGGCGATTTCGTCTTCCTTGTTGGGGACTCGGGAACCGGAAAGTCGAGTCTCCTTCGCCTCCTCTATCGCGAAGCGCGACCGTCTACCGGTGAAATCGTCGTCGACGGCATTCGCGTCGATCGTTTGCGGCGCAGCCGCATACCGGCGTTGCGCCGCCATCTCGGGGTCGTCTTCCAAGACTTCAAGCTGCTTGTCGACAAGACGGTGTGGGAGAACGTCGCCTTTGCGATGCAGGTGACCGGAGCCCACACGCGCGACGTGATGCGACAGGTACCGCGGGTGCTCGATCTGGTCGGCCTCTCGCATAAGAGCCGCATGTACCCCAACGAGCTCTCCGGTGGCGAGCAGCAGCGAACCGCAATCGCCCGGGCGCTCGTCAACAATCCAAAGATTCTGCTCTGCGACGAACCGACCGGTAATCTCGACCCCGCCAACACCACGGAAATCACGGCGCTGCTGCAGCGCATCAATCTCAAAGGAACGACCGTCGTCGTGGCGACCCACAACCAAGCGGTCGTAGACCGCATGCGCCGGCGCGTCGTTCGCCTGGAAGACGGCCGCATTACGACCGACGAGGAGCGAGGCTACTACTATCTTGGACTCGGGCAAGGTCAAGTTCTTTCTGGGTGAGGTGCTGCGCAACTTTTCGCGCAACACCGGGATGCAAATGACGGCGATCGGCACGGTCGCGATCACGATCGTGCTGCTCGGCCTCTTCCTTTTCGTGCGCGCGGCGGTCGCGGATGCCGGCCGTCAGCTCCTCGATCAGATCGAAGTTTCCGCCTACCTGCACGCGGACGTAACGCCCACGCAAATAACGGCAATCGCGCACGCGCTGGCGGCCGATCCACGGGTCGCGTCGGCCCAGTTCGTCTCGAAGAAGCAAGGTCTGGCGGAGCTGCGCGCGCGGACGCAAGGCACGATCGACACCGCGTTGCTGACCGAGAATCCGTTGCCGGACAAATTCCGCATCAAAGCGCGCGTTCCGGACGACGTTGCCGCGGTAGCCGCGAACGTCCGCCGTTTGAGTGGGGTCAACAACGTCTACTACGGGCAGAAGATCGTCGTGCGTCTGCTGCAGCTCGGCGCGGTGCTGCGGCGAATCGGCATCGCGGTGATCGTCGTCTTCTTCGTCGTGGCCGGAATCATCATCGCAAACACGATTCGGCTTACGGTTTTCGCGCGGCGGCGCGAGATCGCGATCATGCAGCTGGTCGGCGCCACCAGCACGTACATTCGGCTGCCCTTCATTTTCGAAGGCCTGCTCGACGGCCTGGTCGGCGCGCTGATCGCGATCGGATTGCTCGCGCTCGCGCGCGCCGAGCTCTGGCCGCGCCTGCTCGAGGCGCTCCCGTGGGCGCAGCTCACGGTCTCGCCGGTGGATCCACGCGTGCTGGCCGGCCAGCTCGCCGTAATCGGCGCGGCAATCGGATTCGTCGCGTCCTGGATCTCCGTCGGGCGCCACCTGCGTACATAAGCAACGGATGCACGTTCGTCTCGCCGTCATCGCCGTAGCGCTTGCCATCATTCCGGCGCTCGCCGGCGGAACGACGATCGAGCAACGCATCGCCAACGAACGCGCCAAGGCCGCGCAGATTCAAGCGCGGCTTCACGCCAAGCGTGGGGAGCTGCACGCCGTAACGATGCACTACGACGATTTGCAGCGGCAGCTCGGCGAAACGAACGCTGCGATCGGCCAGGTCAGCGGCCGCATCGACTCGCTGCAGACGCAGCAGAGCTCGACGCAACGACGTATCGATTGGACCTCAGTTCAGCTCGACGCGGCGCAGCGCTCGTTACGGCTGCACGACCAGATGCTCAAACGGCGGCTCGTCGACGTCTACGAATTCGGCGACCTCACCTACTTTAACGCGCTGATCGGAGCCCGCTCGTTCAGTGAATTCGTCGAGCGCTGGGAAGACTTGCGGCTGCTGATCGCCGCGAACGAACGAACGGTGCGAACGCGCAAAGCCGCCGAGGAGCGCGTCGCCGCGATCGAGGCCGATCTCGAACGAACCCGCCTGGCGCTGCAGCAAGAAGACGCCGCCCAACAGGAGGCGCGCAGTCAGCTCGATTCGCTCGCGGGTGAGCGGCGGAACCTCGTAGAGCTTACGGCGGTCCGGCGGCGCAGCGTCGAATCGCAGGTCGCGCAGATCGAGGGACTTTCGGCCGCCGAGGAATCGGCGCTCGAGGGATTGATCCTCGAGCGCGAGCGTGAGCTCGCAGCGCAGCGGCGCGCGGCCGGCATTGCGGGCGGTGTCGAGAGCGGCGCTCCAGGGATGTTCTCTTGGCCGGTCAACGGAACGATCACGTCGCCGTTCGGCTGGCGGACCAATCCTTTCGGCGGCGGTCCGGAGTTCCATCAAGGTCTCGACATCGCCGCCCCGATGGGTACTACGGTCACCGCCGCGGCGGGCGGAACCGTGATCATGGCGCAGTGGTATGGCGGCTACGGCAACTACATCCTCATCGATCACGGGGCCAGCTACTCGACCGGCTACGGACACCTCTCGGCGATGTATGTCTCGAGCGGCCAGTCGGTCCAGCGCGGTCAGGCGATCGGCGCGGTCGGCTCGACCGGGCAGTCGACCGGGCCGCACCTTCACTTTGAGGTGCGGATTGCTGGCAAACCTGTTGACCCCGCGCCCCGGCTCCATTAAGACTTAACGAGTAATCTCGAAGCCGAGCAACTCGTAGCCCGCCCAAGCGGGTATTGATAGAGGACAGATGAGCCGTACCCTACGCCTCCTTTCTACCGTCTTACTAGTCGTCGCGATCGCGGCGGCGTCCGCGGTCTTTATCAGCTACCGCTGGGGCCCGCTCGCACGCCAATCCGTGCTCGAGGTTGCCACGACCGGCGACTTACGCGATCTCTTTGGGTCGAACGGGCCTCAGGGATCGATGCTCGTCGATCTCGCGCTCCGCAAACTCGAAAGCGATTTCTACAAACCGATCGACCCGCAGACGCCGCTCGCCGGCGAGAGCGCGAGTTTGCGCACGCTGCTCAACGCGAAGCGTGTCGGCAACGCGACGCTTCCAAGCGACGCGGCGGAAGGCGATCCGCGGCTGGACGGCGAGCACGCCGGCAACTTGTTGGCGTTCGCACAGCAACATTATGCCGCCGACGTCGGACCGAGCGGGCGCGAAGATCTTACCGATGCGGCATTGCGCGGCATCATGAACTCGGTGCACGATCCGTACACGGTGTATCTCTCGCCGCGCGAGATACAGGGGCTGAACGAATCGCTCTCGGGCGGCAACTTCGGCGGGATCGGCGTTTACATCTATCAACTTAAAGACGGTCGGATCGTACTGCAGCCGATTGAGTCGCTGCCGGCCGCGCGCGTCGGAATGAAACCTGGCGAGATCGTCGACACGGTCGACGGCAAGTCGGTCCGCGGAATGAGCATCGACCGCGTCGAGGAACTGATTCGAGGCGAAGTCGGAACCGCGGTGCGCGTGCGAGGGCATGCGTACAACGCGCCTTCAACGGAACAGACGTTCACGATCGTGCGCGAGATCATCCACGTGCCGACCGTCCGCGCGAAGATTGAAAATGGGCTCGATTACGTCCGCCTTTCGGATTTCGGCACGACCTCGGCCGACGAGGTCCGCAAAGCCCTGCTCGACGGACGCGCGCACGGCGCGCGCGGATACATCTTAGACCTTCGCGATAACGGCGGCGGACTGCTCGACGCGGCCATTGAGATCTCGAGTCTTTTCATCCCGCAGGGGACAATCGTCTCGACGATTCGCCGCGACGGTCAGCACACGAGCCAAGCGGCACTCGGTGATGCGATCGGAGGGCTCCGCCCGCTTGCCGTGCTGGTCAACAAGTACACCGCGAGCGCCTCGGAGATTACGGCGGGCGCGCTCCAAGACTACCGGCTGGCAACGCTGATCGGAACCCGTACCTACGGCAAAGGCGTGGTGCAGAGCATCTTCCCGATGCCCGATCAGGGAGCGCTCAAGATCACGACCGCGCGCTATCTGACCCCGGCTGGGCGGGACATCCAGCACCATGGCATCGAACCCGACGTAGTCATCGAGCAGGACGTGAACCCCGCCCTGATCGACACCCGCGCCGATAAACAGCTCGCTGCCGCGAAGGCACGTTTACAATCCGCGATACGTTAATTTGGAGATCATGAAACGCTTCTGCTCCCTTCTCTTAGCCGCCGCCCTGAGCGGCGCGCTGATCCAGCTCCCGGCCGCCTCGGCCGCCCAGTCGCAGCTCTCGTCGGTGGATGCCGGGGAGATCGCGACCAGTTACGGCTATCTGACCGACAACTTCTATAAGAAGGTCGACCCGCAAGTCGTGCTCGACTCAAATTCGCACGCAGCTTCTGGGGGCGATGCGCACGGCCGGAGTCAAGAACGCGGCGCTTCCGGTCGTCCACGCAAGCGACGGGTCGACGAACAACATCCGCTCGATCGACCACGAGGTCGAGCAAGCCGGACTGGAGTCGAAGTCGAAATTTTCGCTGCACCAGCTAACCTATATTGCGCTCGACGGCATGATGAAGTCGGTTAGCGATCGCTACACCGTCTTCATGACGCCGAAGGAGTTCGCGGGACTCAATGAGGGCCTCGACGGCGGCGATTTCGGTGGAACCGGAATCGTGATTCAGGTTGACGACAAATCGAAGTACATCTCGGTCGAGAACGTCGTGCCGGACGGTCCCGCCGATAAAGCCGGCATCGAGCAAGACGATATCATCACGGCGATCGACGGCGCGTCGACGCGGGGAATGAACCTCAACGCCGCCAGCGGCAAGCTGCGCGGTAAGGAAGGCACCAGAGTAACGTTAACCGTCGAGCGCGACGGCGCGGCGCTTCAGGCGCCGATCACAATTACGCGCGCCAAAATCCACCAGCTCAGCGTCTACGAGAAGATGTTGCCCGGCAAGATCGGATACATCGCGCTAACCGTTTTTGGGCGTGAGACCGGCGACGAGCTCAACGCCGCACTCGGCCGCTTGCAGCAGCAGGGGGCGCGCGCGTTGGTCCTCGATCTGCGCGATAACGGCGGCGGGTATCTCGAAGCAGCCGTCGCGGTGAGTTCGAAGTTTATTTCGAGCGGCCCGATCGTTTCGGTGGAGTCGCGCGCCTCGAACATCACCACCCTCGACGCCGATGACACGGCGATCAATCCGTTACCGCTCGTCGTGCTCGTAAACGGCTACACGGCATCGGCCTCGGAGATCACTTCGGGCGCGATCCAAGATAGCAGCGTCGGCACGATCATAGGAACGAAGACGTTCGGCAAAGGCGTCGTGCAGACGATTATTCCGCTCCCCGACAAGAGCGCGATCAAGGTCACGACGGCGCGCTATCTGACGCCGCGCAACCGCGACATCAACCATCTGGGAATCACGCCCGACGTGATGGTGGTCGAGAACAAACATCCGCAGTTCGGCCAGCCGGCTAAAGACGAGCAGCTGACCCGCGCGATTCAGTATCTAGACGATAAACTCGCGCATCTGAACCAGGAAAATAACTCCTAGCCTCAGGGCTTCGACTTACTGCCAGCTAAAGACGACGAGCCCGTCGCCCGTCGAGCGCGCCATCGTGTCCTGCATTCCCAGGCTCGTTGCAAAATGCGCCTAGGCCGCCGGCACCGCCCTGAGTCTGCGTACCGCCCGAGCCGGGGTTGTAAAATCCTCCGGAGTAGTAACCTAACCCTTGCCCACGGTTGGCGCCAGCGAGGCCACCGCCCCCTCCGCATCCGAACGACGTAGCCGAGAAGTAGCCGTCGGCGCCGCCCTCACCGCCGCCACCGCCGGCCACCCGTAGCGAGCAATCGATGAAAGGATCATTTCGCAGCTCCTCTTGCGTTACCGCGTTAAGGGCTCACCGATCGTTTTATTTTTTCCGCGAAGTCGAGACCTTGCGCTTGCGCACTGGCTTCGGTTTCTCGGCCGGTACGGCCGCGCTCACGGCTGCGGTTTCTTTTTCGGCGTTGGCGGTCTTGCGGGGCCGCCGCGTCTTTGAGACCTCGGCCGGCAGCGCGAGCGCGCTTGCAGTCCCTTCCAGATCACCGGTCGCAGCGCTGCGCGCCGTTCGACGCCGGCGAGCCGGCTTCGTCCGCTTCACATCCTCCTCGGGCACGGAGAGACTCGGCGGCGGTGCTTCGACCGCCGGCGGAGACGATTCCCTAACGCGCGCGATCGCGCGCGAAGGTTCCGGAGGCGCGGTTTCACCGGTCAGATGCGCCGCACCGTCGGCGGAGACTTCGAAGATGTGCCGATCGGGCATTATCACAGCAGCACCCCCGTCGCCTCGGCCGCGCCGTCCGCGGCGACGACGGCGGCGGCGACGGTGTTGCCCCGCGCCGTCGGTTAAGGCTGGCGTTTCGCGAGCTGCCGCCGGCGTTTCACGAGGCGTCACTGCCGTTACGGCGATCGCCTCTTCGACGATCGCGGCTTCGTCGCGACCGCGACCGCGCCGGCGCCGGCGGCGTTTGCGCTTTCCGTCGGTTGCGTGCTGCACTGCACCCTGCGCGATGATGATCGCGTCGGGCTGGGCCTCGCCTATGCGTTCGGCACGAAGCGCTTTATCCTGCGCTTCCTCCTCTTCGGTGATCGCCGAGATTCCGATCGGCGGGCGCGAAGCCGATTGACGTGCCGCGTCTTCGGCAAGCTCGCGGAGCTGGCGAGTCTGCTCGGCGGCGGAGATTTCCGCGCGACGGCCGCCACGCCGTTTGCGCCGCGGCTTCGCGCCCGCAGTCACGAGTTCCGCGAGCACGTAGTCGTCTTTGTCGTCGACGTCGAGGATGCGAATGCGCACGAAGTTGCCCGCATTATTTGCCGCGTTTTCGACCTCGACGAGGTGCCCTTCGACCACGCCGATGGCAGACGTCGGATTCGGCAGGCGTCCGGGCAGAAGCTCGACCTCGTGCTCGTCGCCGACGCGAACGATGTGGTCCTTATCGATCGGTTTGCTTGCGGCGGAGAGCTCGATGCGCGCCTTCTCCGGATGAATCATCGGATCTACGCGAACGTGGATCGGATGCTCGATCGCGCGCGCCAGCTCGTCGCATTCCGTTTCGTACCAATAGTCCATCTGCACCGCGACGGTCGGCGCCACGTGTACGACGACGTCGCCCGCGACGCCGTTGCTCGCCTCGCTCCGAATCTGCCGGAACGTCTCGATCGCCACCGATTGGGCGGACATGACGCTCCCCATCCCGTTGCAAGTGGGGCAGGCACCCCGCAGCTGACTGCCGAGATCCTTGCCGATTCGCTTGCGCGTGAACTCGAGCAGTCCGAGATTCGAGAACGACTGGATCGTCGCGCGCGTCCGGTCGCGGCGCAAGTTCTCCTCCATCGTCTTGACGACCCTGTCGCGCGACCCTTCCGACGACATGTCGATGAAGTCGACGACGATAATGCCACCGATGTCCCGCAGGCGCACCTGGCGCGCGATCTCCTCCGCCGCTTCGATATTCGTCTTGAGGATGGTGTCTTCGAGATTCCGGCCGCCGGTGAACTTACCTGAGTTTACGTCAATGACGGTCAGCGCTTCAGTCGACTCGATCACGATCGACGCGCCTGACGGTAAGTTGATCTTCGGCCGCATGAGCTTCTGCAGCTCGTCGTTGATCTTATAGTCGTCGAAGAGCGAGCGACCGGAGTTGTAGTACTCGATTCGCTCGATGTACTGCGGCCCGAGCAGCTGCAGGAAATCGCGAATCTTTCGATACTCCTCTTCGTCGTCGATCAAGACGCGCTCGACGTCGGCGGTGATGAAGTCGCGTGCCGCCTTGTAGACGAGGTTCATGTCCTTGTGGAGCAGCGACGGCGAGGCGGCGCGCTTGTACATCTCGAGAATGCCGTGCCACATTCGAATGAGCACGCCGAGGTCGGCGATGAGCTCGGCCTCGCTCGCTCCCGCCGCAGCCGTCCGGACGACCGTGGCCATCCCCTCGGGGCGGATGCGCTTCATCACCAGCTTGAGCCGGTTGCGCTCATCGGCCGATTCGATCTTGCGCGAGACTCCGGAGTACTTGCCGGTCGGCATCAAGATCAAATAACGACCCGGCAGCGAGATGTTCGTCGAAATTCGCGCGCCCTTAAGCCCGCGCGGCTCCTTGACGATTTGCACCAGCACGTCGTCGCCGCGTTTGACCTTTTCGCTGATCGTAAAGCCGCTATGCCCTTGCGTGATCTCGACGTCGCCGATGTTGAGCGGCTGCTTGTTGATATCGTCGACGTAGAGAAATGCGTTGCGGCCCAGACCGATGTCCACGAACGCCGCGCCCATTCCGGGGAGCACGTTCTGGACTTTACCTTTGAAGATCGAGCCGATGACTTTTTCTTCGCGCTCGATGTAGAGTTCGGCTAACTCGCCGTCCTCGAGAATGGCGACCCGGTTTTCCCAGGGGTCGCTCGAGATCAATATCTCGCTCGACAAATTGTCCTCAAATCACGGGAACTGCCTCTCGCCGCGCTTCCGAACCGGCGCGCTTGCGCACGGCGCTCCCAAAAAACTAAAAAAAATTCGGCTGGGCGGCCTTGCGTCACCCGACGCAGCCTGCCCAAGCTGTCGCTCGAGGTCTTCCCGCCGAGCCGGGCGGCGACCTGCGACAGTAAGCAGGCACCCGGCCGAACGCTGCTCGGCACCTCAGGCGTTTCCCAACACGTCACGGTCCTTCTGCGAGTAGATATTGAGCAGAATGCCGAGCGCCGCGAAGTCGGTGAGTACCGCCGAGCCCCCATACGACATAAATGGGAGTGGAATGCCGGTGATCGGCATGATCCCGATCGTCATGCCGACGTTGACGAGCACGTGAAAAAAGAGCATCCCGACCAACCCCGCCGCGAGCAGGAAGCCGAAGCGATCGCGCGCCGCAAACATCGTGCGGATGCCTCCATAGAAGATCGCAGCGTAGAGGGTCAGCAGAACCACGGCGCCGGCAAAGCCCCACTCCTCGGCGAGAACCGTGAAGATGAAATCGCGCGAGTGCTCCGGGACGAAGTTAAGCTGCGTCTGCGTACCGTGATAGAGTCCGCGCCCGAACCACTCGCCGTTGCCTACCGCGATCTTCGATTGGTTGAGATTGTAACCGGTGCCCTGCGGATCGGCCTTGGGGTTCAGAAAAACGAAGAGGCGCGCGCGCTGGAACGGCTTGAGCACGGCGTTGGTGCCGAGCGCAGCAGCGGCGACGACCAGCACCCCGAGTGTGTAGATGAGGAAATCGCCAAGCCTGGGCAGCGCAAAGAAGAGCTCGACCGTCGTGATTGCGAGCAGCACGAGCGAGGTGCCGAGGTCGGGCTGCTTGAGAACCAGCAGTGCGGGTATCGCGACGACCAGCAGCGGCTTCCAGATCTCTTGGAGATTCTTGTACGCTCCGCGGCAGAGCACGGCCGCAAGTGAGATCGCGATGACGAGCTTTGCGGGCTCGGAGGGCTGGAACGTTCCGAGCGGGCCAAGCGAAATCCAGCGCTGCGCGCCCATCGCGCTGTGACCACCGCGTAGAATGAAGAGCAGTAAAAGCAGGTTGACGGCGTAGAGTCCCGGCGCCCAGCGCTGCCAATTGCGATAATCCACCAGCGATAGACCGAACATCACCGCAATGCCGAGCAACAGATAGAGGATCTGCTTTGGGTACTCGCCGGCGGCACTCGGCGCGTGCAATCCCGCCGATCGGATGCAGAGGATACCGGCCAAAGCGATGAGCGCGCCGCCGGCCGCCAACGGCCAGTTGAAGTTCCTAACGTAACGCTTGGCGTCGCCGCCGAGCGCCAGAACCGCCACTAGGCCTGAGCCGGCGAAGTGGCGGCCTTCAGCGCTTTCTTGCGGCGGCGGCGCTTGCGAACCGGCGGCTTACCCGAGCTAGCCGTCGGCGGCGGCAGGGTCGGGCGTTCGCGTTTGGGCGCACCGTTGCCGTTGGGCCGGTTAACCGAAAGAATTGGGATGTTGGCGAGCATCGCGAGCGTGCGATCTTGACGATCGAAGGTCACGTCGATCTTATCGCGATCGACTTGTACGTAGCGCGAGATCACGTCGACGAAATCACGTTTCATCGTCTCGATCATTTCGGGGGCGAGTTCCAGGTGATCGGTCATCAGGACGAGACGCAACCGGTCTTTTGCCGTCGCACTCGATCCTTCACGCTGAAAAAGGCGCTTGAGAAACTCGATCATCGACGCTTACCTCCTAAGATCGAGCCGAGTTTTTCGAATAACGTGGCCTTCGCCGCCGGCGGCATCGGCGCCGGAACGTCGTCACCGGCGACGCGCGCCGCGATCGCGTGATAGGCCGCACCCGTCGGCGTGGTCGCGCGCAGCGCGAGCGGCTCGCCACGATTGGTCGTCACGATGATCTCGGGCTCGTCGGCGATCACGCCGAGCAACGGCAAACGCAGAATCGCGTTAACGTCTTCAACGGATAGCATTTTCCCCTTGCGCACCAGCTGCGGCCGCAAACGGTTGATGATGAGCTGTGGGTGAAAACGGTTCCCGAGCAATCCGACGACGCGATCGACGTCGCGCACGGCGGCGACCTCCGGCGTGCAGATAACGATCGCCTCATCCGCACCGGCGACGGCATTACGGAAGCCGAGCTCGATGCCGGCCGGGCTGTCGATCAGCACGTAATCGTAGCGCTCGCGAAGCTTGAGAATCAGGGCTTGCATCTTATCGGTCTCGACGTCATCCTTCTCGCGCGACTGCGCCGCCGCAAGCAGGAAGAGCCGTTCGGTGTGCTTATCGGCGACGAGCGCATCTTCAAGCTCGACCCGCTCTTCAAGCACGTCGAGCAAATGATGGTTGACGCGGCTCTCCAGGCCGAGCACGATGTCGAGATTGCGCAAACCGACGTCGGCATCGATCATCACGACGCTCGCTCCGCGGCTCGCCAGTGCGGTTCCGAGATTCGCGGTCGTCGTAGTCTTCCCGACGCCGCCTTTGCCCGAGGTCAGTACGATGGCGCGTCCGCGTTTTACGCTTGCCGCGCTCGCTTCCCACTGCGCTTGCCCTGCACCCTTCGACGTCCGCTTCGACGCGCTCGGCGTCGCTGAGGACAGGCATTGTCGAAGGGTCCGGCTGTACTTGATGCACCATTACCCCGCTTTCATCGCCTCGAGCAGACGTCCGAATAACGTCTGATTGTCGAAACTGGTGAAGGGAACGAGCTCGCCTTCGAGCCGCCGCGCGATCTTGTCGTAGATCGCGCGCAAGCGATTCGTTTCGTTGAGGACGATCGGTTCGCCGCGATTGGTCGTATCGATTACTTCTTCATCGTCGGGGACGATGCCGAGGAGCTCGATCGAGAGGACGTCGCAGACGTCTTCAACCGAGAGCATATCTCCGCTGCGAACCATCTCGGGCCGCAGGCGGTTGACGATCAAACGAATCGTCTTTCCGGTTGCGGCGATCTTTCCGACGACGCGGTCGGCGTCACGGATCGCGCTGACCTCAGGTGTCGTGACGACGATTGCTTCGGCGGCTCCGGCAACCGCGTTGCGAAAACCCGACTCGATGCCGGCGGGACAGTCGATCAGCACGTAGTCGGCCTGTTCGGCGGCAAGGTCGACGATCGCCGAAAACTGCTCCGGTGTGATCGCATCTTTCTCGCGGGTCTGTGCGGCCGGAAGGATCGAGAGCGAATCGAAGCGCTTGTCTTTGATCAACGCCTGGCGAAGCTGACAACGACCTTCCGCTACCTCGACGAGATCGAAGACGATGCGCTTCTCGAGCCCCAGCACCAAGTCGAGATTGCGCAAGCCGATGTCCGCATCGATCAGAATGACGCGCTTTCCGCGCTTGGCGAGCGTCGCGCCGAGGTTTGCGGTCGTCGTCGTTTTTCCGACGCCGCCTTTACCGGAGGTGATGACGATCTTACGAGTGGTCACGCCGAGGATGCTCCCGAGCCGTCGAGGTGTTTGAAGCGGTCGAGCGGGAGAACGACGATCTGCCCGTCGCGCACGATCGCCGCTTCGGCGCCGCGCGTACCGCGCCGTTGCGGGCCCTCCTCGGCCGCAATAAAGGTGGAGATGCGCAACTGCGTCGCGACGAGATCGAGCGCGAAAATGCGCGCGCTTGCGTCGCCTTGAGCGCCGGCGTGCGCGATCCCCGCGAGCCGTCCGAAGACCAATATGTCGCCGGTCGCGACCAGCTCGGCGCCGGGATTGACGTCGCCGACGACCACGATGTTGCCGGTCTGATGAAGCGTTTGGCCACCGCGCAGCGTCGCGGCGTGATAGAGCGTGGTCGGCAGCGCTTCGACCAGCCGCAGCTCCGGCACGGGTCGCACAGCCTCAGGCTCGACCTTCACCCGCCGCACGCTTGCCTCGCCACGTTTGCGCCGCTGCGCAATGTCGCCGCGCGCGCCGGAGAAGTCGGCGACCAGCGAGCGCGCCGAATCCGAAAGCCGCGGCGCGAGGGACTCGAACTGGAGGCCTTCGGCGCGTGCCAGCAGTTCGAGCCCCTCGCCCGTCCCCGTGAAAGCCCGCAGGGTGACGCCCGCACCGGCCAAGAGTGCGCGCAACCGCGTCACGTCCTCGGCCGACGGTACGTTCTCACCATAGTTTGCTACCGCGGACGCGCCTCGATAAAAGGTCGGCTGCTCGGCGAGGCGAGCTTCAAGTTCATCGAGGGCCTCTCCGAGGTCGCGGCCGCAGAGCGCCACTTCAAGGCCGTCCAGCCGCCCCCGTAAGAGTGTCACGTTCGGCTCTGCGCGAAGTATCTAGTCCATACCCGCCGGTATCCACAAACGATTCGCAATTTCTTTATCTTTTCCACATATAATACACAGTGACTCGACGTACGCTGGCCGGTACGTCATGCAAAGGAAACCTTAACGCATGCTCCGCCGCACGATTCCGATCTTCACCATCATCTCCCTTATCTCTGCCGTATGTCCGGCACGAGTCTTCGCCATGTCCACCCAGGCGGAGATCGCCCTCGGCCAAGCGGAAGACCAGCAGATCGTCGCGAGCAGCGTCGTAGAGACCGATCCGCTGCTCAACGCCTACGTTCAGGGAGTCGCCGGCAATCTTTGGAATCAGGTCGCGCGCAAGGACGTGCCATACTCGGTCAAGGTCCTCAAAGATAGTCAAATCAACTCCTTTGCGACGATGGGCGGCTTCGTCTACATTAACGAAGGCCTGATCGACTTCGCACAATCCGACGACGAACTGGCCAGCGTCATCGGTCACGAAACCGGTCACATCGAGCGACGGCACGTCATCACCACCAACTCGAAAGCCGAGATCCTGAATCTCCTCTTTGGCCTGGCTTCGATCTTCTCACCGATCATTTACGAGTTCGGCGGCCTCGCGGAAGCGGGCGTAATGGCGAAGATCGAGCGCGGCGACGAGCTGCAAGCCGATCGGTACGGCCTGCAGCTGATGTCCCGGGCGGGCTATGATCCCGAATCAATGGTCACGATGATGGCGCATCTTGGGCGTGCTGCAGGGCGAGCACGACGATGCCGTGAGTAAATACCTCCAAGACCACCCCGACCCGGCCAATCGCGTCGCGCACTTGATGGGCTATCCCGAGCTCGACCCGAGCGACGTGACGAGCAGTCAAGAACTCGTGCAGGCCTCAAGCGACGAGGAGCGCTCGCGCTACGCTTTCGCGCGGATCCGCCTCAACCAAGTCCTGGCGAAAGATCCGCAGAGCTCTGAAGCACTCCTGGAGCTTGGGCAATCGGAGCTGGCGCTCGGATTGCCGAACAAGAGCGAGCAGACCCTTGCCGAGGCGGCACAGCTCGGTTCGCCGCAGACGCGAGCCACCGCCAACGCGCGGATCGCCGCACTGCGTCAGATGGAAGTACAGGAAGTGACGTTCGCGCGGCACGACCCTCCAAAACGTAAGGCCGATCCACCGAGCCTGCAAAGCACCGTCACGGCGGCCCAAGCGACGCATCTGCAGAGCGCGACTGAAATTCAAGCCCGCGAATCCGAGGGCAAAGATCAGCTTAAGTCGGTCCAGACCCGGCTCGACACGCTGACATACGAGGTTCCCGACCTGAGCCGCATTAACATCAAGCGCGGCTCGCGGACCGAGGCCATCGTTAAGAATCTCACCTCGATGGCGCGCTCGCTCAACAGCGCGCTGCAGGACGTCGGCGGCGATTCGAGTCCGATCGGCGGCATCGGAACGCTCGAGAAAAACAAGGAGGGCGGACTGCTCAAGGAGAGCGCCGACATCTATCAGGAGATGCTGGAGCCGTTCACGCTCACGCCGATTCCGACCGAATCGGTCGCGATTTTTCCCTCGTACCCTTCGATGATGAGCGAGCTCTCCCGCGCCGACGGCGAGATGTTGCGCTCGGTCGACGCGTCACGCGCGGCGCTGACGCAGATCGATCAGTCGCTCGGCGATCTCGATGAGTTCCTTAAGGATTTGGATCACGCGTCGGTCAGTTACAGCGGCGACATCAGCCCGAACGAATACGCGGTTCTCGTGCCGCTCATGAAGCAGTGCGTTGATGAGTTCAACGCCGCCGCGACGCAGGCGTCGCAGGGCGCACAGCTCTTCAACCTCGCTCGCTCCCGTCAGCTCTCGACTCGAATCACGCTGCTCGGCCTGGGAACCTCGCCCGAGCTTTACTCGACGCTGCGGTATGCGCTACAGCAGCGCTTCGGAAATGGCACCGTCGATTATCGCACGATGCTGCGCGACGGTTTGACGCCCGGCGACGTGACCGCAGCCGCGATCATCGCGGCCGACATCAAGAGCACGCCTGAGAGCGTCATCGCGGAGGCAAAGAGCACGGGCACGACGGTCATCGACGTGGCGAACGCGCATAAGATGCACTCCTGGCCGCTCGAGATCTTCATGGGTCTGGTCTACCTCGACTACACCGACGATCCGCGCAAGGAGTTGCGCAAGGCGGACGGAACGCTCTCGGTCGATCTCAGCAAGTTAGGATTGTAGAAAGGAACGTTCGTGCCGGGAGCAGCTGACGCGCGCACCATCTTTACGCTCGTTCGCAAGGGCATCGACGTGCGCGCGGTGCACGTGCACGTCCGCAAACCGTTTCGGTTCCTGCTTTGCGGCGATCCGGCGCTGATTGCCGAGTTTCGCGCGTTGATGCTCTCGGGCCACGACGAAAGCGTTCCGCCCGACGCGGCCGCATGTTTGGAGACGATTCGCCCCGAAACTCCGCACGTCACCAATCCCAGCGAAGTTCGCGCGATCGTCTTTCTCGGACGGCCGGGTGACGCCGCCGCATCAGACTTTGCGGCGATGAACGTCCTGCGCGTGCCGATTCTGGCCCTGACGGTCGATCCGCTTGCAATGAGCTCGGGCCCGCCGGCGCCCCCGCCCGCGGGCAGCTGGGCTGAGTACGTCGTTCCGGCGATCGCGCGGGAGCCGTTACGCGGCCGCTTCTTTCCACATCTGGTTGAGTGCGCGAAAGGCGCCGAGATCGCGGTCGGGCGGCGTTTGCCGGTGCTGCGCGACTGCGTCGCTTCCAAGCTGACGCGCGACGCCGCGAACAACGCGCTGAAGGTCGCGCTCGCGAGCGCGGTCGTCGACCACATTCCGGTCGTCGGCATCGTGCTCGGGGCAGTCGCCTCAGCCGGTGACATGGTCGCGATCACCGGCATTCAGGTGATGTTGATGCTTCACATCGACGCGGTTTACGGCCGCGACCCCGACGTGCAGCGAACCTGGCAGGTGCTGCCGGTCATTGGCGGCGGATTCGGCTGGCGCACCCTAGCGCGCGAGCTCGCCGGTTTCGTTCCGGTCGCCGGAATCGCGATCAAAGGCGCGATCGCCTACGCCGGCACGATCGTCGTTGGCGAAGGCGTTACGTTCTTCCACGAACACGGCAGCCATATGACCAAAGGCGAAGCCTCGACGCTTTACGAGCGTGCCAAGGACGACGCGCTGCGCTTCGGGCGCGACCTTATAGCGAAACTGCGGAAATAGGCCCGCGCCCCGGGCGCCTGAAACATCCCTGCTCGCTCGCCCGTAGAGGGAGCCATGAATCTCTTGCGTTCGGCCGCCGGCGCCTTCGCCTTGGCGGGCCTTCTCACGACGGCTGTCTCGCGCGCGGCCGAGCCGGATCCGCGCGTTGCGCAGCTCATCGAAGTATCGGGAAAGGCGCTGGGAGTCGCCTCGCTCTCGTCCGTCGCGACGCTGCGCTTCGACGAGCGCATTTCGGCGGTCGGGCTCCACGGAACCGTGACCCAGTACGTTGACGTCCGCGACGGGCGGTTTGCAGAAACGACCAACCTCGCGCCGGTCGTTTCGCTCGATGGCTACGACGGAAGCGTCGAATGGAGCGGCGACGGAACGCACCTCGTCTGGAATAACGGCGGCGACAGCGACCGCGCCTCGGAGATCAATCAGGCATACCTCGAGAGTTACGCGCTCTGGAAACCCCAGTCGAGCGGAGCAGAGGTCTCGTGGCTCGGCACCAAAACCGAGGCCGGTCGCAGTTACGACGGATTGAAGATCACGCCGGCCGGCTCGAAGTTACCGTTCGAGCTCTGGTTCGACGGCACGACGCACTTGCCCGTACGCGGCAACTTCGTCAACGGCTTCACCACGTCGACGCTGACGTTCTCGGGTTACGAGCGCGATCGCGGCCTCGACGTCGCCCGCACGATTCACGTCGATTCGAGTGGCGGCAACAACTCCGATATCGACGTCGTCGGCATCGCGTTCGATGCGCCCGGCGCGCAAGCCGCTTTGGCGCGGCCGCAAACGAAGCCGGCCGATTTTTCCATGCAGAACGGCAAGACGTCGACGACCATCCCGATCGCGATTGGCGAGAATCACGTCTACCTCGACGTGACGATCAACGGCAAGGGGCCGTATCGTTTTATCTTCGATACCGGCGGTTCGAACGTCATCGATCCGGCGGTTGCCAAAGAGATCGGCGCATTTGGAAGCGGATCCGCACAAGGAAGCGGCGTCGGCTCGCAGACCGAATCGCTTAGCTTCGCTCGCGTTTCGACGCTCCAAGTCGGCGACGCGCTGCTGACCGACCAGCTGTTCGCGGTCGCGCCGACGCGTCAAGGATTCGGGGTTTCGGCAGGCCATCCGGTCGACGGATTGATCGGCTGGGAAGTACTCGCGCGTTACGTCACGACCTTCGACTACGCGAATCGCCGCATCGTGCTCAGCATGCCCGGCTCGGCGCAGCCGCCTGCGAACGGGCACGTCGTGCCGTTCGTCCTGTATGGCACGCAGCCCCAGATTGCGTGCACGATCGATGGGATTCCCGCCGAATGCACGATCGACACCGGTGCGCGCGATACGATCACGTTTATGTCGCCGTTCCTCGCCGCACACCCGCAAGTCGTCCCGGCTACAATAACGGCGGTGGGCGTCAATGGTTTTGGGTTCGGCGGCCCGGCAATGGGCAAGCTCGGGCGCGTGCAGACCGTCGGCATCGACGATCTCCAGCTGACGAATCTCGTCGCGGACTACACGACGCAGACGGCCGGTGCGTTGGCCGCGCCGTTCGTCGGCGCAAACGTCGGCGGCAATTTGCTGCGGCGCTTTACCGTGACGTTCGACTATTGGAACGGCACGATGACGCTCGTCCCCAACGCTGCTTTCAACGAAGCCGACTCTTACGAACGTTCCGGCTTGTTTCTGATCAAGCGCGGCGACAGCATCGTCGTGATCGACGCGCGCCCCGGAACTCCGGCCGCAAATGCGGGTATCGTCAAAGGTGATGTGCTTGACTCGATTGACGGCTCGGCCGCCGGCACGATGCTTCTGGGCGACGTTCGCAACCTATTGGCGCAGCCCGCCGGAACGGTCGTGACGCTGATCGTCACGGGCAAAGACGGGAGCAAGCGCTCCGTAAAGCTCACGCTACAGGATTACGTGTAAGCCCGAATCAGCACGAATCCGGTAGTTTTTGTCAGCGCGACCGGCTAGGATGGCGTCATGAAGTATTTGCCGATCCCCGCCGAGATCGCCGAAGAAGCTCGCGAAAAGGGTGTCGACCGTTTTGGGCACGAGCTGAAGGCCACGAACGAAACGGCACCCTGTCGCGTCTGTCTGCGGATTCCATCTGAACCCGAAGAGATGATTCTGATGTCCTATCAGCCGCTTCCGGACAGAAGCCCGTACGCCGAAGTCGGACCGATCTTCGTGCATTCGCACCGCTGCCGCCCGTACTCGGACGTCCAGACGTTCCCCGCCGATTTTGCAGCGCGCCCATTGGTTCTACGTGCGTACGGATACGATGGCCGCATTATCGATGCTCGAGTAGCAGAGCCCGGTCGAGCTTTCGCGGATGCGGCCGATTTCTTGACCCGTGAGGAGGTTGCCGAAATTCACGTTCGACATGTCTCGTACACCTGTTTCGATTTTAAAATCGTTCGTTCCGACGGAGGACCATGACCGACGAACATAAACGGCTCGCTCCGGGATTGCTTCTGGCGCCGTACTCCGGTGAGCTGCCGCCGCTGGAACCCGAGCTTGAGGCCGCCGCGCTCGCGCGGCTGGACTCCGTTCCGATATTCAAAAGCCTCGGCTTCTTCAACACGCGCATGGGCGTAGGCTGGTTCGATTGCAGCGTTGCACGCAATCATGAGTTCGATGGAATTTTCGATTCCTTTCACGGCGGGCTTCTCATGACGGCGGCCGATTCTGCGGCTGCCGTTGTGAGCTTAACCGTCTGGGGAGCGGATAGCCGGATCACCACAACCGATATGAACATTCGCTTTTTAGCGCCTGCCCGTAGTGACGTTAGGCTCTTTGCACAAGCGATCAAACAAGGGCGAACGCTGATTCCCACGATCGCAAACTTCTGGCGCGACGACGGCACGCTCGTCGCCGTCGCGCACGTCACCTACATGCGCCTGACCTGAGTCCCTTTACGCGGTGCTTCAGCGGCCGACTTAGGATGACAACGCTTCGATGGTGTCGACGTCGAAGAACGCGCCTGGATCGTCCGTCTGCACCGCTCGAGAAGTCAGGTGAGGATTCGAACGCAACAGGCGAAGCGTGTCGCCGGAAGGCAAGTATTCGATAAACCGTCGAGCGCGCGGCGAGAGCAAAACCGGGTGGCCGGGCTCGTCATCGCGCTCCGGGTAGACGATGTCGACGTCGTGCATCGCTGCGCAAATCGTTTCGATCAGCGCTTCGCTAACGAGCGGTTTATCGCCGAGCACGACGAGCATCGAAACGTCGCTCGCCAAATGGCGATTCGCGAGCGCGAGCGAGTGCGACATGCCGCGCTCGGGTTCGGCGTTGGGTACGAGCGAGAGATCCGAACGGAGGGCCAGATATTCGGCGACCTCGCGGCCGCAGACGACGACCGGATGCCAACGCTGCGCCGCGGCGATCGCGTGTTCGATCAGCAGACGGCCGCGAAAATCCATCAGAAGCTTCTGTTTCCCGATGCGTGACGACGTGCCGGCCGCAAGGATGACGGCGCGAGCGACGCGATCGGTCATGCGTTGCGAGCGACTCGGTCGAGTCGGCGATGAATCGCACCACCCGCATTGCGCAGCGGCGAACCGTCGCCGCCACGGCGTGTCGCGACGACCTCGGCTAAGATCGAAAGAGCGGTCTCGGCAACGGTCGTTCCGCCGAGATCGAGACCGACCGGACCGTGAATGCGAGCGATCGCCGTTTCGTCGAAGCCTTCGGCCTGCAATGAGGCCCGGCGGGCCGCTTGCGAACGACGGCTTCCAAGCAACCCGATGTATGGCGCCGCGGAGTTGAGCGCGCAGCGCAGGGCGGGAAGATCGAACTTCGGGTCGTGCGAGAGAACGACTACCGGCGTGCGATCCGAGAGTTCCGCCGGAAGATACTCGTCAGGCCACGCCCGGGCGATCTCAGTTTCATCCCCCATGCGCTCCTTCGTCGCAAAGGCCGGCCGCGGATCGACCACGACGACGTCGAAGTCAAGACGCCGCGCAATCGTCGCCAGCTCGGCGGCCAGCGTGGTTGCGCCGACGAGAATCAGCCGGTCTTTCGGCGCGAAGCCGTACTCGAAGTCGACGCTCGTTCCGTCGGCCGCAGGATATGCAAACCTCAATCGCGCCTCGCCTCGCCCCGCGGCGATCGCTTCCGCGAGATCGCGAAACTCCGGCTGCGGACGCCAGATGACGAGCCGCATCACCGCACCGCAGGCCGTCCCGCCCATAACCTCGTCGTCACTGGTAAGGTTGATGTCGAGACGCCGCGTTTCACCGTCGGCGGCCGTCTTCATGCACGTCCCGACGATCTCGGCTTCGTAGCAACCCGCACCGATGTTCCCGAAGACGCGACCGTTCGCGTCCACCGCGATCGTCGTTCCGATCGGCGCCGTTGCTGCGTCGCGCAGATCGACGAGCGTCGCCAACGCGAAGGTTCGCTTTTCGTCGAGCCAGCGAGCGGCGACCGCAAAAACGTCGCGCATCAGGCAGCCATCCGCGACCTTCGCCCGAGCTTCGTCAGCGCGTCGATGCGATCGAGTGAAGTAAAGATCGTTACGTACGGCAGGGCGGCTGCCATGCCGCGCGCTGAGGGCGTGTAGCCGGGGAGCGCTGCGTCGGGGTTCAGCCATGCGATCGCCGCGCAGCGCCGCGCCAGCTCGCGCATCGCGCGCTGGAGTCGTGGAATCTCACCGACGTCGAGACCGTCGCTGACGATTATTACGAACGTCTGATCGGAAAGGCGCCCGGCATATTTGCGCAAGAACTCGATCAGGCTGGCGCCGATCCGCGTGCCGCCACCCCAGGCCTCGCCAAGGCCGTCCAGGCGATAGTCGCAGCGAGGTGCGTCGCGCAGCTTGCGCGTGACCTCCCGCAGCTCCGTGCTGAAGATAAAGGCGCAGGCGCGCCGGCTTCGCTTGCAGAGCGCATAGGCAAACTGCAGCATCCTTGGCGCGTGTTCGCTCATCGAACGGCTGCCGTCGAGGAGAACGACGAAGCGCGGATTGCGCAGCGGATGGCCGAGGGTATGCGGCTCGAGCAGATCGCCACCGGTCCGCAGACTCGCGCGCAGCGAGCGGCGCAAATCGAAGCGCTCGCCGCGCGGGCAAGGCTTCCAGCGTAATGAATGTCCCAATCGTAAGCGGGCGATGAGCCGGCCGGCCTCGCGCAGCGCGGCGTCGAGGCCTTCTACCGGAATCGCCGGCGCGTTCGCAACCGCCGCGCTCGCGCTGTAGCGCGCGAGCAACGCCTGCCAGGCTTCGCCGGCGTTCTGCGCTTCGGGTTGCCGCTTGATCTCGACGCTATCGGCGTGCGCGAGCGCGTTATCCCGCACCGGACGCGTGCGCCGGCGCCGGCGGCTGGGGTGCGCCGGCCCCGGCGCCGCGCTGGCGAAAAACGCATCGAAGGCACGGTCGAATACCTCGATCTCTTCGGGCTTGCTGCAGCAGACGGCGCGCAGCGCCGCAGCTACGCGGCGGCGATCGAAAAGGCCGACCAGCTCGATCGCCCGCGCGGCTTCGAGCGCTTCGCGTGGGCCGACATTGAATTTGTGCACGCTGCGCAACCGCTCGCAGAACTCCACAACCTTTGCGGCGAGATTGTCGTTCACGCGTGCGTCAGCATCGGCTCGTACTGCGGCCGCAAGCTGCGCAGCAGCTCCCAATCTTCTTGCACTTTCAAGATGCAGCCGGTCGTTGCTTCGAGTGTCGCTTCGTCGAGTGCGTCGCGATGCAGCCGCACGAGCGCGAGCGCCCAGTCGAGGCTCTCGGCGGTTCCGGGAACGCGCTGGAAAGGCTGCGCTCGAAGGAACTCCATGAAGCGCGCGATCTGGCTCGCGAGGCGTTCGTTGATTTCCGGCAAGCGCGCATTCAGAATTTCCAGTTCGCGCTCGAACGAAGGGTAGCCGATCCACAGATAGAGGCAGCGCCGGCGCAATGCATCGGAGAGATCGCGAGTGCGATTCGAGGTGACGATGACGACGGGGCGAGCCTTGGCACGCAGCGTGCCGATCTCGGGGATGGTCACTTGGAACTCGCCGAGCAGCTCGAGTAGAAAAGCTTCGAAGGCCTCGTCCGCGCGGTCGATTTCATCGATAAGCAGCACCGGCGCGCGCTCTTCGCCGATGGCTTCGAGCAGCGGCCGCGCGAGCAAGAACTCGCGCCCAAAGATCTGCTCCTCACGCTCCGGCAGGCTTGCGCCCTGATGTTCCGTAAGCCGGATGTGCAGCAGCTGCTTGGGATAGTTCCACTCGTAGAGCGCGCTTGCCGAATCGAGTCCCTCGTAGCATTGCAGCCGGATCAGCTTCGTTTCTAGAACGTCGGCCAATACTTTCGCGCTTTCGGTCTTTCCGACACCGGCGGGCCCTTCCACCAAGAGCGGCTTCTCGAGCGCCAGCGCGAGTTCGAGCGAGGTGGCGACGTCCTCGTCGGCAATGTAGCCGCGCTGCGCGAAGCGCTCGCGAATGCGCTCCGCGTTCACGGTGCGGCCTTTGCTTCTGCGGCCGCTAGCGTCGCGACGATCTCGGCCAGAATCGAAATTGCCACTTCACCCGGACGCCGTGCGCCGATGTCGATGCCGGCAGGATTGTGCACGTACGCAAGCCGCTCGGACGCGACGCCGCGCCGCTCCGTCTCCGCGAAGACCGCCCCGGCTCGTTTGCGGCTTGCAAGCAGACCGATATAGGCAGATTCACCAATCTCGAGCAACGCTTTCAGCGCGGCTTCGTCGTAATGTCCCTGCGACGCGACGACCGCGACGAGCCGCTCGCGATCCGCCGGTTCGATTCCGTCCAGAAAATCGGAAAGCGCGTCGATCGCCACCGCGTGCTCGGCTCGCACTTCACCGAGCTGGTGCAACTCGCCAGGCTCGACCACGCGAACGACGTTGTAACCGTCGAGCGCGCCGGCCAGCCTGGCGAGCTCGGCCGCCACCGGAGTCGCGCCGGCAATCACAAGCATGCGCGCCGGCAGATGCGGCTCGACGTAGACGTCAACGGCGCCCTCCGATGCGCACTTCCCTTCGATCTGCACCAAGCGAGATTCGCCACTGCGCATTGCGTCGAGTGCTTCCTGGCGCACGATATCGCGCGAGCACGAGCCGCCGACAAACCCGTGCATCGCGCCGTCGGCAAGAATGATAGCGCGGTCCCCGAGATGCGAGCTGATCGGACCCTCGCGCTTAACGACCGTCGCAAGGACGAACGGCCTGCGCGCGCGCTCGAGCTCGGCGGCGCGCTCGAAGAACTCGCGCGCGGTCATCGTGTTAGCCGCCGCTCAGCCGGTTCTTCACGTTCTCGAAGGTCGTAGCGATCACGCGCTGCGCCTGGGTGTCGACCGTGCGGCCGCCGATCGTCGCGACCGGTCCGCGCAGCGAAGCGGTTCCTTTCCAGTCCAGAATCGTCGTAGCGCCGTCGGTGCTCAGATCGGCGCCGGCGAGCAAATCGACGACGCTGCCGAGACCGCCGCCACTGATCTTCATATCCATATGATTGCCGTCAGCGCGCGGCTCAAGGACGATCTTGAACGTGAACTTTCCGCGAACCGGACCGACCGCGACGCCGACGGTCGCATTGAAGCTGTGCGCGTCGATGATGCTGGTCGATTGAACGTCGGGCAGACACGCCGCGATCTTCGCTGGGTCGTTGATGAAGTTCCAAACCGTCGCCGTATCGGCGGATATCCGCTCCTGCCCGCTCCAGTTGAGGTTCATGCCGTACGGGACGCGTCGCGGATGGCACGCCAGACTTTCTCGCGCGTCAGCGGCATGTCGATGTGCGCGATCCCGAGCGGCGCGAGCGCGTCCATAACGGCGTTGACGAAAGCCTGCGGCGAGCCGACGTTGGGACTCTCGCCGACGCCCTTGGCGCCGATCGGATGGTGCGGACTCGGCGTTACCGTGTTGTCGGTCTCCCAGCGTGGTGCTTCGACCGCAGTTGGGACGAGGTACTCGGTGAAGTTGGTGTTGAGGTTGTTACCGCCGTCGTCGTACTTGATCTCCTGCATGAAGGCCATCGCAAAGCCTTCGGTGAGACCGCCGTGGATCTGTCCTTCGACGATCATCGGATTGATGACGATTCCGCAGTCGTCGACCGCTACGAAACGAAGAACGTTCACGGCGCCGGTATCTTTATCAACCTCGACGACCGCGATGTACGCGCCGTTGGGGAACGTCAAGTTCGGCGGATCGTAGTAGTACGTTGCTTCGAGTCCGGGTTCGGTCTCGGGCGGCGGATTGGTGTAGGCCGCGAATGCGACCTCCTTCATCGTGACGCTCTTTCCGGGAACGCCTTTGACCCCGAACTTATAGTCTTTCCACTCGACGTCGTCCTCGGAGGCTTCCAAAAGATGTGCGGCGATTTTCTTCGCCTTCTCACGAATTCGGCGCGCCGCTAACGCGAGCGCTCCGCCCGCAACCGGCGTGCTGCGGCTGGCATAGGTTCCCAAGCCGTAAGGAGCGGTGTCGGTGTCGCCCTCTTCGACGAGCAGCTCTTGCGGGTCAAGTCCGAGCTCTTCGCCGACGATCTGCGCCCAGGTCGTCTCATGGCCTTGTCCCTGATGGCGCGTTCCGGCGCGTACGATGCCCGAGCCCGTTGGATGAATGCGGATCTCGGCGCTGTCGAACATCTTGATGCCTAAGATGTCGAACTGCTTGCCCGGGCCAGCGCCGACGGTCTCGGTGAAGGTCGAGATGCCGATTCCCATCAACTCGCCGCGAGCGCGTTTCTCGGCTTGCTCTTTGCGCAGTGCGTCGTAACCAATCTTGTCGAGCGCTTTGTGCAGCGTCGCCGAGTAATCGCCGCTGTCGTAGGTAAAGCCGAGCGGCGACGGATACGGAAACTGCTCTTTTTTGACGAAGTTTTTCTCGCGGAATTGCGCCGCATCCATATTGAGCTTGCGGGCGAGAATCTCCATCCCGCGCTCGATCGCAAACGAGGCTTCGGTCACGCGGAACGAGCAGCGATAGGCAATCCCACCCGGTGGTTTATTGGTGAAGTAGGCGTCGACTTCGGCGAAGGCTGCCGGAAAGTCGTAGGATCCCGTGACGATGCCGAACATTCCGGCCGGATACTTACGCGGATCGGCGGCGGCGTCGAACGCGCCGTGATCGGCGACCGTCGTGACCTTAAGCGCGGTGACTTTTCCCTCTTCGGTCGCACCGATCTCGACGTCCATGTGATAGTCACGCGCGAAACCGGTTGTGGTGAGGTTTTCGGTTCGCGACTCGATCCACTTGACCGGAACTCCGATAATGACCGAGGCCACCGTAGCGACGACGTAGCCGGGATAGACCGGAACCTTATTGCCGAAGCCGCCGCCGATGTCGGGGGATATCACGTGGATCTTATCTTCCGGGATTCCGGTGACGAGCGAAAACGCGGTACGATGGACGTGTGGGGCTTGCGACGTCATGTAGAGCGTCAAGCGACCCGTGGCCTTGTTCATGTCCGCGAGTACGCCGCAGGGTTCGAGCGGCGCGGGGTGACAGCGCGGCGAGAGAATCCGTTCCTTGATGCGAACCGGGGAGGACGCAAGCGCGCTCTCCGTCTTGGCCTTGTCGCCGACCTCCCAATGGTAGATGTGATTCGTCTTCTGCTCGCGGTCGTCTCGAAGAATGATCTTGTCTTCGCGGGCTTGATACGGATCGGAGATCGGATCGAGCGGCTCGTACTCCACCTCAACCAGCTCCGCGCCGTCGACCGCGATCTCGCGTGAGGTCGCGACGACGCCGGCGACTTCCTGATACTGGTAGAGCGCCTTGCCGAACGCCAACACCATCTGTTTGTCGTAGCCGTGGAAGGTCGGCAGCCACTCCAGCTTGGCGGCGTCGAGATCTTCGCCGGTGATGACTGCCTTGACGCCGGGCAACGCCATCGCCTTGCTCTTATCGATGCTCTTGATGCGCGCGTGCGGATAGGGGCTGTGCACGAGCGCCAGGTAGAGCATGTTGGGTAGCTTGATGTCGTCGAGATAGCGCCCGCGTCCGCGAATGAAGCGCGGATCCTCCTTGCGCTTCATCGCGACGCCGATGGCGTGACGTTGCTGGCCGTCGGTCGTCGTCGTCATGATGCGCTCCCTGCCGTGATCGTGTCACCCTGAGCCTGTCGAAGGGCGTTCGCCGCCTGCTCGACCGCCTTGACGATGTTCTGATATCCCGTGCAGCGGCAGAGATTCCCCGAGATCTGCTCGCGGATCTCCACCTCGCTCGG
Source organism: Vulcanimicrobiota bacterium (assembly GCA_963748875.1). Lineage (GTDB taxonomy): Bacteria > Vulcanimicrobiota > Vulcanimicrobiia > Vulcanimicrobiales > Vulcanimicrobiaceae > Cybelea. The sequence continues at coordinate 906,001 of CAVVKC010000001.1, read as the reverse complement.
CTGCGGCTTGTGTTTGAGCATCACGTAGGCCGTCATCAGCATGCCCGGCGTGCAGTAGCCGCACTGGAGTCCGTGCTGGTCCCAAAATGCTTGCTGAAGCGGATGGAGCTTGCCGCCTTGCTCGAGCCCTTCGACCGTCGTGATCTCGTGGCCGTCGGCCTGGACGGCAAACATCGTGCACGATTTGACCGCTCGATCGCCATCGAGCGCGACCACGCAGCAGCCACAGCTCGACGTGTCGCAGCCGACGTGCGTTCCGGTTAGGCCGAGCTCTTCGCGCAGAAAGTACGCCAAGAGCATGCGCGGTTCGACGTCGCGTTTGTAGCCAGTGCCATTGACGGTAAGGCTGACCTTCATTTTAAATCTCCCACGCCGAGGCGTTCCAACGACTGAACGATCGCGCGGCCGACGAGCACGCCGGCCATTGACTTTTTATATTCGACCGAACCGCGATTGTCGGGACTTGGGTCGGCCACTTTCTCGGCTTCGCGCATCGCCTCTTCGATGAGGCTCTTGCTCGGCTTGGCACCTTTGAGCAACTGCTCGGCGGCCAGCACCCGCAGCGCTTTTGCACCGAGCGCGCCGATGGCGATCCCGGTGTCGGCGATCGTTCCGTCGCCGGCGAGCGCAATCTGCACCGCCGCCGAGGCAGTCGCGAAGTCGCCGACCTTGCGTTCGATCTTCTGAAACGAGCCCGAGGTCCGCGCACCCGGCGTCGGAAAACGCGCTTCCACGGCAATCTCGCCGGTGCCGACCGCAGTGGTATACGAATCGATCAAAAAATCGTCGATCGCAATCGTTCGAGTGCCGCTCTTGGCGCGAACGACGATCTGCGCGCGCGACGCAAGCGCCGTCGCCGGCCAGTCGCCGGCCGGATCGTTGTGGCAGAGGCTGCCGACGACCGTACCCATTTGACGCACCACCGGATCGGCGACGACCGCCGACGTATCCGCGATAAGCCGATACCGGTCGCCGATCAGTTTCGAAGTTTCGAGCGCGAAGTCGCGCGTCGTAGCGCCGATCGCCAGCACGCCGTCGCTTTCGCGCAGATAGGCCAGCTCTTCAATCGGATTGATGTCGACGAGGAGGGATGGCCGGGCGAGCCGGAACCGCATCGCCGGAATTAAGCTTTGACCGCCCGCCAGCACGCGCGCATCGTCGCCGCCGCTGGCAAGCAGCTCAAGCACCTCTTCGACCGAACGCGCCGACCGGTAGTCGAACGGGGCTGGAAACATTCGAGCCTCCAAACCGTGCATGAAGGACCAGTGATTTCGGTACCCTCGAGTTCGACGCCGGTCCGCCGCTTCCTCAGCGCTCGGACTCCGACTACGCTCGCGGCCGGATTACCAACTCGGGTTGAGGTCTCGGCGCCCCAACCGCCAGCATTAAAGCGGCTTTCTCGCGCCGGTCGTTGATGGCGAACACGTCGCCGGTTACCGCTGCGGCGTAGCCGCTTTGTTCGTCATTTTCCCAAGCATACGAACACGGTGGCGCGTCGAGAGGGCGGTTCATCAGCGCGTCATACTCAGGCGTGTATGCATTGCAGAATTGGCGAATCCAATTTTCGAACAACGCCATCGACGTTCGGTAGCGCACGACGCAATGGTTGTCCCAGTTCGTCGGCTGAACCGTCTCGTTTTCGCCGGCGGAGCCGCACGCGGCGGGGTTTGGTTGCGCAAAATTGTCGATCAAGCGCTGGCCGGCGCACGTCCCGCGAGCGGCGAGCTTCTCTAGGAGCTCGGGACTCATGTTCAGGTTCATCCCGCCTTCGGCGGCGTTCAAGTACACGTGCACGATGCGATCGCGAAATCCGGGAATGCGGCTCTGCATGTTGTCCTGCCAGTTTTGCATCGCGTTGAGGATTGCGCCAAGGAACCCGCCGAGGCTCGGCGCTGGATGTTCGAAGCGCGTCCACGTCTCGAGCAAATTGCCGTTGCGATTCGGCATCGAGACGTTCTTGCATTGGTCCGAATCTTCGTCTTGACCGAGAGGAAAAGCGTCCAGGTCGAACGCGAAGGTCGGCCTCGTGGGGATCGGCGAGTCGAAAAGATGTATCGGAAAGTTGCTCGACAGGCCGCCGTCGGAGAACCAGCACTTCTCGAAGCGTGGCGCGCTCCTGTTATCCTCGTTGTATTGAAGGCCCCAGTCGACCGCGTACAGCGGAACCGCGCTGATGAGCAGCGGAAACGACAGGCTCATCCGCGCGGCGACGACGATCGGCAGATCGCCGGCTTCCGGCAGCGGTAAACGCGGCAATGCAGATTCCATCCGAGCCGGCTCGGTGGGATCATTTCCCGACGGCTTCCGGCTCTTCTTTACCATGTGGTCCACGATCCGCGCTGGAAAAAGCTTCCGGAAATCTGCCGGGTCGAAATAGAAAACGTTCGTTTCGAACGGAAAGCGATACGGGCGCCCGTGTGTCAGATTCGTCGTGATCGTTTCGAGATTGATCTCACGCGCCGCCCGCTGAAGATCCCGAGCATACGCATCTTCATGGGTGTCCGACGTGGGACTCGCGGCGGCGGCCTGCGGCCCCCAAAGGTCCGCAAACGTCAACGGCTCTTCGCGCCCTTGCACTCCCGCAAGCGAATCGATTGCGTTGGCAAGCCAGGCCGTCAGCACGCTGGTGTCGTTTGGGTTCGTATCGTCGAGTCCGCAGCAAACGCCGTAGAGGTTGGCGGGAACCTTGTTGGCGACGCAATCGAAGACGATAAACCCCGATGCCAGCAGCGGCAACACGGCGATCAGGCAGACGCCGAATGCAACGGCCCACCAATGACCGCTCGCGATGCCGTAGATCGCAAAGAGCAGTCCCGGGATCGCCGCGGCCGCACAAGCGGCAGCGTTGCAGGTCAACAGAGCAATGAAGGCGGCGAGGAGCTTACTCTGCCCCGGCGGCGACTCGAGTACGCGCGTGAGAATTGCAAACAGCGGAGCCGTGCTCCGATTCGCCTTAAAGAGGCCGAACAGGTTACCACTTCCGCAAACCCAGCGGCATACGTCGTTTAGGCCCGCAAACGCGGTGCCGCTCTGTTTTTGCCGGCCGTACTCGGCCGCGGCCGTCAGCGAGGCGGCTATCGCTCCCGCCGACGTTCCGCCGATGTTGCGAAAGCGATACTTCTCCGAAAGCGCGATCACGCCGGCGGGGTAAACGACGCCGCTCGTGATTCCGCCTTTCATTACGATGTCGCACTGGTTTGGCGTAGTACGAAGTTGTCCGCCATCGTTTGATGGTGTCGTCGTCATCCGGCCCTCCTGACTTCTTAGCTCGAGCCTATCGCCTTTGCGCGACAAGCGCAACACTAACCTTGTGGGCGCGGCTGTATGATGCTCTTGCGTTACGCCGGCCGCGACGCGATGTTACTTGAGCAGGTTGCCGATGGACGGCGCGCTCGTAACCGTCACGCCCCCGAGAGTTCGTGCCCCCGGGGGCGCTTCTTCTTATACGATCAGTTGAGCGACGGCGCCGCGCTCGCGACCGGTGCGCCGAAGAACGCGAGGAGATCGGCGTTGACACGATCCTTCAACGTCGAGGGAAGCCCGTGCGGAGCCCCCTTGTAAACTTCCAGCCGCCCGTTTGGCACCAGCTTCACCGCCAGCATTGATGAGTCCGCGATCGGGACGATTTGATCGTCGTCGCCGTGGATGAAGAGCGTCGGCACGTTCATCTTCTTCAGATCTTCGGTCATGTCGGTCTCCGAGAAAGCCTTCACGCAGTCGTAACAGGCCTTAATCCCCGCCATCATTCCTTGCAGCCAGAATGAATCGCGCAGACCTTGCGAGACCTTCGCGCCTTCGCGGTTTGCGCCGAAGAACGGGGCGCTCAAGTCCTTCCAAAATTGCGACCGGTCGGCTTGGATCGAAGCGCGGATTTGATCGAATACTTCCATCGGCAGACCGCCGGGGTTTGCCGGCGTCTTAAGCATAATCGGTGGAACCGAGCTGATCAGCACGGCCTTCGCGACGCGCTCGGTGCCGTGACGGCCGATATACCGCGCCACCTCGCCGCCGCCGGTCGAGTGGCCGACGTGGATCGCGTCGTGCAGATCGAGCTGCTGGACGAGCTCGTTGAGATCGTCGGCGTAGGTGTCCATGTCGTTGCCGTCCCAGGGCTGACTCGAACGCCCGTTACCGCGCCGGTCGTGCGCGATACAGCGGTAGCCGTGCGCGGCGAGGAAGAGCATTTGGTCTTCCCACGCATCCGCGCTCAGCGGCCATCCGTGGCTGAAGACGACCGGCTGCCCGGTTCCCCAGTCCTTATAGTAGAGTTGCGTGCCGTCACGCAGCGTCAAATAAGTCATGCGTTTCTCTCCTTCGTTTCACCAGGATAGCCGGATTATGCCCGCTGCGGTAGTGGAGCGACTCGCACAATTGCTCGCACCACCGCTTTTGGGGTGGATTTTGCTAGCTCGATGTGCGAGCGTGTGCGTACATGATTGCGGTGAGAGTGCACCAATACGGCGGACCCCAGGAGCTGCTGCTCGAGGAGACGGCGACGCCGGTGCCGGCGAGCGGCGAGACGCTCGTTCGCGTCGACGCCGCGGGCGTGGGGCCGTGGGACGCGCTCATTCGAACCGGACGCAGCGGCCTGCCGCAAAGCTTGCCGGTGACACCGGGTTCCGACATCGCCGGGATCGTGGAAGCGACCGGCGAGCCGGTGTTCGGGGTCACGAATCGCTCGTTCACGGGCGGCTACGCGCAGTACGCGGCAGCATCACAAAGCTCGATCGCGCGCAAGCCGGCGAGCTTGAGCTTCGTCGAAGCGGCGTCGGTGCCGGTCGTCGCGGTCACCGCGTGGCAGATGCTCTTCGATCGCGCCGAAATACGCGCCGGTCAGACGGTGCTCGTGCACGGCGCGGCCGGCAACGTCGGCGCCTACGCGGTGCAGCTCGCACGCTGGACTGGCGCGCGCGTCGTTGCCGTTGCCGGAGCGGCCGATGCCGCCTACGTGCGCGGCCTGGGAGCATCCGAGGTCATCGACTTTCGAACGCAACGCTTCGAAGAACTCGTTGAGGGCGTCGACGCGGTGATCGACACGGTCGGCGGCGACACGCAAGAACGCTCGTTTAAGGTCATCAAACCAGGCGGCATGCTCGTATCGAGCGTGTCGCAGCCGTCCGAAACATTGGCTGCCGAGCATAACGTTCGGACTGCATTTTTCATCGTCGACGTCCCGCGCGAGCAGCTCGAGCGGATCGCGCAACTGATCGACGACGGCACGCTCAAAGTTGATCTCGGCGTCGTGCTGAGCCTCGCCGATGCGCGCAAGGCCCACGAGATGCTCGCCGGCACGCTGCCGCATCCGCGCGGCAAGATCGTCCTCGATGTCGAGATGATGAAGGAGAATGCGTAATGCCCCGTCGTGCGCTTTTGCTCGGAGCGGTCTTTGCCGCCGCTTTGATGGGAAACGCTTCCGCGTTTCCAGTCAACTTCGGCCCCCGCTTTACGACGCGCACCGTCACGGTCGACGGCACCACGGTCAGCGCAACCGTCGGCGGGCACGGGCCGGCCGTCGTGCTGCTGCACGGCTACGCCGAAGATTCACGCATGTGGAGGCCGCTTGCCGTCGCGCTGGCTCCACGCTTCACCGTCATCGCGCCCGACCTTCCGGGCATCGGCAACTCCTCAATTCCAACGTCGGGGCTCGACATGACGACCTCGGCGCAGCGCATTCGCGACGCGGTCGTCGCGCTCGGCTATCGCGACGTGTTCGTCGTCGGTCACGACATCGGGCTCATGGTCGCGTACGCATACGCCGCGCAATATCCAAGTGAGGTCAAGCGGCTCGCGCTGATGGACGCCTTTTTGCCCGGCGTGCACGGTTGGCAGCCGATCTACAACAACCCCGGCCTGTGGCATTTTCGCTTCCACGGCCCAACGCCGCTGGCGCTCGTTCGCGGCCGCGAGCGGATTTACTTCGACTATTATTGGAATGACTTCGCTGCCGATCCGCGTCATTCGATTCCCGAAGCGAATCGCATCGAATACACTGCAGCATATTCGCGCCCCGGACGGATGGAGTCGGGTTGGGGCTACTTCGCCTCGTTTCCGCAGACCGCCGTCGCCTTCGCGAAACTCGCGCAGACCAAGTTAACCATTCCCGTTCTCTCGATCGGCGGCGCAAAATCGCTTGGCGTCGCGCTCGGCGCGCAAACACGTCTCGTCGCCTCAAACGTCACCGTCGTCGTCGTGCAGAACGCCGGTCACTGGCTGATGGAAGAGCAGCCGGCCGCGACGATGAGTGCCTTAGAGCAATTCTTGGAACGCCGCTAGTTCACCGTTATCGCCGCCTCCAGCGCAAGACTAGGAGTGACCGGCCGATGAGGGACGCGACCCAGGTCAAGCGAATGTTAGCGAAGGAGGTAGAGACAATGTACGCTCACCGCTCGATAGCTGCCGTGACCGCTGCTCTTGTTCTTGCGGCCTTAACGTCGGCTTCGGCCGCTCCGAACCATGTCGAATCCGGTTCTTTCGCAGATTGTCCCGCGCACGGCTCCGGCGGTGACCCGCAAGTCAACGCACTCAAGAACCGCAGCGCTGCGCCGGCGTCAACCATTCCGATCACCGTTGCAGGCATGAAGCAGCTGCCGATTCTGCCGGCCGCCACGCCAACAATGCGCGCGAAATGGCCGGCGTCTTCGCGAGCCACGATTGAGCCGCATGAGGGCCAAGGCGTTGTGTTCACCGGTTACATTCTGCAGGTGGCGCGCGAAACGGGCGAGCCGAGCAACTGCGGATCGACGCTGCCGCGCGATGAAGACGTCGAGCTCTTTCTGGCTCAGCGACCCGGCGTAACCGACGGCCAGCAAATTATTCTTGGCGAAATAACGCCTCGCTGGCGCGCCGCCTATACATCCTGGCGACCCGTGAATCTGCGCGGCGTGGCGGGGGGCCGTCGCATCCGCATTACTGGCTGGTTGCTCTATGATCAAGAGTCGTTCGGCGAAACCCACGGCGGGACCGCGACGCCTTGGGAAATCGAACCGATTACCAACGTTGAGGTGTTGCGAAACGGTAGCTGGGTGAACCTCTAGCGCAGAAAGGGGTGCATCTACCTTATCCTTTACCAGAACTGAAGCACCATGCCGGCACCGATGTAGTTGAACTTCAGCGCGTCGATTCCAGTGAACGCGTGACCGTACTCGAGGTCGATCTCGGTTCGGGTTCCGAGCAGCTTCTGCACGCCGAAATCCGTGAACGCTCGCGCACCCTGAAGAGGAGAAACCTTCGACTGCAGCACGTACTCGGCGTAGAACTGATAGTAGTTGGGAATCTGCGTGGTCACGACGAGCGACGGCATCGTGACGCCATATTGGAAGTGTTCGTCTCCGGCATATCCGCCGGTCGACGATACGGCGATCGTCGTGCCGATGCTCGTTGCGGGACTCATCGAGAACGACGCATCGAGGTTTCCGGTGATCGTTGCGTTGCCGGCCGTTAGGAACTCCGATCCGTTCGGCCCAGTATAGAGGCCGTCAAATGCGACCGTCCAACGCCCGCTCGGCGGCAGCTCGTACTTGATTCCCAACCCGGAGTCGTTGACGCCGTGCAGCGTAGTGCTTGGTATACCCGGGCCGTAGGTGCGCACGCCCTCGTAGTTCGGCCCGATGACGTCGAACTCGAAGCGATCGGCGACACCGATGCGCAGAAAGTTCTGCAGAACTTGGCTTTCCACGCTGCCCTCCTCCGCCGTTCCGAGAACCTCGTTTTGATAGCCCAACTCGAAGACCGCAATATGCTTGGCAACCGCGCAGGCGCTAAACCCGACGGTCGGGCGGTTCGCGGTGGCGAGCAGCCGGCCAGGACCGTCGCACGGATCGTTTTGCGGGCGCGGCGACGGTGACGGCTGCGGCTGCGCGCCGGCCGGAGTTCCGCCGAGCAACGCGAGAGCGTAGAGTGCTATCATGAGGCAGATGCGTGCCACGCCGGGGTACCTTCGGCTAGCCGTCGTGCTTAGCGTGACGCTCGCGCCGTCGACCGCGACGGCACTCGCACAGAGCGCTACCCCGCAACCCTCACCCATTGCATCGCCCGCGCCCACCGCGTCGCCCGCTCCAACCACATCGCCGCGCGCATCGGGTCTGCAGTTTGCAACCACCTTCGCCACGACATTCCTCAATCAGAACACGTCGGGCCCGGGGCAAATCGGGCCCGAAGCAGCCGGCTATCTGATGGGAGGCGCCATTGCGCCGAACACGCCGTACGATGCGTTTTCGAGCGCGCCGCTGACGCCCGGCATCGCCGGCATCGCCGATGCGCTCACGACCGCAACCGAACGCACCAAAACGGTCGACATTAGCCTGAATGCGGCGCTCGAATACGTCGGCGGCAGCGTCACGAACGCGTCGTATTGGGGCGAGAACCTCATTCCGACGATGAACCCGCATATGGGTTCGCAGGCATTGCCGTATACGATAACATTTCCTACCGCGCCCGGGCAGGACGACGGCGGCAACTTTCGCCTCTCCGTTCTTGGGGGATCGGTCGCGACCGCCGACGGCAACCTCGCGTTGAAGTTCGGCTACTTCGACCTCGCACAGACGGCGCGCTTCGTCTTCATCCAGCCGCTGCTCACGAGCGTCAACCCCGCGATCGCCTACGCTCCGGCCGAGACGCTATCGAGCGGTCTGCCGGGAAGCGATGACTGGCAACCGTTCTCGACCCAGCTCGCGCTCGATGGTGCCGACCTGCTCGCGAAGAAAGGAATCGCCACGTTCGAGCTGACGACGGGAGCTCTTCCGTCTTTGCCGGACGCGAGCGCGCGTATCACAATCGGATCGCTCGCCTTCGATCACGGTGAAGGCACGACGTACGCACTCCAAGTTCTGCATGCGACAACCTCGGGAGCATCATTCGTAACCAGCGTTGCGTTTGGTGCGAATCCGCACTTCTTTCCCACACCGCAGGGCATGCTGGCAAGCAGCACGCTGAGCGGCCAGCAGCAGACGATCGCGGGCGCGAGCGCAAACGTGCACGTGATGCCGCGCTGGAATCTGGACGGAACCGTCGAGATCGCCCGCGCCTGGTACGATGCGCAAAACGTCGCGATGCCCGAGAGTGCTCGGCCGGGCGGATATTATCACGTCGGTTTGATCAAGACGCTTGGGCGCGCGACGGCCTCCATCGACGCGTATCGCATGGAGCCGAACTATGCAACGATCGTGCTGCCGTACGGAGTGCCCGAAAATCAGTGGGGCGCGACCTGGGCCTGGCCCTCGCCGTGGCTGGGTTCGAGCTTTCAGCTAATCGACAACAGCGTGCTGGGCGTCAATCGCCAAGGCTTTCGTTTGCGCTACTTCGTCGACGGTGGTCCCCTCGAGGTTCGTCTCGAGTACGCAAATTTCGCGCAGATCGAGGCTGCAACGACGCTGACCTCGCAGCAGACCGGCTTCGTCGGCGGATACTTCCCGATCGAACTGCCGCCCAACGCGACTCTCGGGCGGCAGGAACGCTACGGTCTTTGGATCGCCTGGCATCCTTCATTCGGCGACCTGACCCTCGACGTCATTGACGACCAGTTTTGGCGCCCGTGGGGAGTGCCGTTGGATAACGTTTCGCTCGACGTGCCGCAAACGGTGCTGACCTACTCGCGGCATCTCTCGCCGCGCTTCGTTTTAGCGACCGGAATCGGGCGCTACTCGATGAACGGCACCTTTTCGGAACCGGTCAGTTTTCATCATCAGATATTCTTCGTCGGAGCGATCTTCAAGCAAACGGCACAAGCGTCGATCCTGGCGACGTTTCGGCGCAACGCGATGGCTGGGATCTCTTCATTCCCGTCGATGCCGGAATCGCCGAACTTCACCGGCTCGCAGCTCATCGTCGAGCAACGCTATCAAATCTAGGAATGTGCCTCGCTAAGGTTCGGGCCTGCTCCACGACGAGCCGTCGACGTAATGAATGTAGGTAAGCGCGCATTCGACGCCGTGGGGAAGCTCGCGTTCGGGGAGCGTCGGATCGGCCTGCAGTTCGCGATTCGAGATCATCACCGATTTTGTAAAGTTTCCGCGCGCCGTAAAGTCGCGAGACCCTCCCGCGCGCCCGACCGCGGTGAAGCGCACGAGATTTGCGGGGATCTCGCCCGTGATCATAAAGGAGACGCGAATCGTTTCGGGCGGAGCCGTGCCGCGCCGCTCGACGGTCCCGGGTAGACGCGAGCACGACGTCATCCGCGCCGGCAGCGGACTCTCATCGGCGATTGCCGCCGATGCCGGTAGCCACATCGCGGCGAGCAAAGCCACGGCTCCGGTGTTGCCGAGCGTTGCAAGAAACTTGCGGCCTGTCGTTAGCATTACTCCCTCACGCTCCAAGGTCACTCGTGGCCCGGAGCAGGCGAGGGCGCGCCGATTAGTATCGCGCCCGAAGGGTATTATACGCCGCATGAATGTTAGCAATCTAGTGCGAGCCGCATTAGTAGCGGCGCTCGTTTCGGCGGTCCCAGCGACCGGCTCCGCGCAGGTGTTCGTTGGAGTCGGCGTTACCATCGCTCCTCCGGCGATTCCGGTCTACGTTCAACCTCAGGCTCCCGCGCCCAACTACATGTGGGAGCCGGGATACTGGGCATGGGGCACGGGCGGCTATTACTGGGTGCCGGGAACGTGGGTAGTGGCGCCGGCGGTTGGTCTGCTGTGGACTCCGGGTTATTGGGGTTGGCGTGACAACGCGTACTACTGGCACCGCGGCTACTGGGGTCCGACCGTCGGATTTTACGGCGGCGTCAACTACGGCTTCGGATATTTCGGCGCCGGCTACCTGGGCGGACGTTGGGACGGACGCGTCTTCCGCTACAACACGGCCGTTACGCGGGTCAACACGACCGTGATTCACAACACCTACATAGATAAAACGGTGGTCTATCGAGACGATCACGTTCGGACCGGTTACAACGGCGGTCATGGCGGCGTTCAAGCTCACCCGACGCAGGGACAAATCGCGGCCCGCGACCGCGGGGAAGGCCCGACGAGCGCTCAGCAATATCACGAAGAGATGTCGGCGCAGGATCGTAACCACCTCTCGACCGTCAATCGCGGACATCCGAACACCGGGGCCGTCGCACACCCGTATAGCACGACGAATCGGCCGGCGCACTCCGCTCCCGTCACCAACGCCGACCGGCAAGCGGCGGAACGGCATGTGGCACAACAGCAAGGGCAGCACAACAACAACAAACCGCCGCGCTAGCGGGCTACTTCTCGAGCGCGGCGGCGAGTAAGCTGACGCCACGCTCGACGTCGCGGCGCGAGACGATTAAGGGCGGCGCAAAGCGTAACGTGTTGCCGCCCGCGCTGCCGATCAGCAGCCCGCGCCCGCGCGCCCGCCCGACGATGTCCTTTGCATCGTACGGCGCGCGCACGGGCACACCAACAGGAGCCCCATCCCGCGCGGGAGTTCCAAGATCTCCGGACGCGATTGCGCGAGTTGCGCGAGAGCGGCAAAGAGCTCGTCCGAGCGCGCGCGCACGTGGCGATCGAGATCGAGCTCGTCGCGAATCCGGAGATGGGCGAGCGCCGCGGCGCATGGAATCGGAGAGCCGCCGAACGTCGAGCCGTGATCGCCCGGCCGGAAACCTGACGCGGCGCGTTCGTTGGCAAGCACCGCGCCGATCGGCAGGCCATTTGCAAGACCTTTCGCCAGCGTGACCACGTCGGGTCGCGACGCCGAAGCTCTCGAACGCAAAGAACGAGCCGGTGCGGCCCGTGCCGCACTGAATCTCGTCGAAGATCAAGAGGGCATCGCGAGCGTCGCAGAGCTCGCGTGCCGTCGTCAGAAACTCGACTGTCGCGACGTTCACGCCGCTCTCGCCCTGCACCGGCTCGACGATGAATGCCGCAGTGCGGTCGTCGATCGCGTCGCGCAACGCCGCGACGTCGTTGAACGCCACGAAAGCAAACCCATCCGGCAACGGTTCGAATCCCTCACGCAACGACGCGTTTGCGGTCGCGGCGAGCGAACCGAACGTTCGGCCGTGAAACGAGCCCGTGCACGCCAAAATGATTCGGCGGCCGTGCTCGTTGCGCCGGTACGCCCACTTTCGCGCGAGCTTGATCGCGGCTTCGTTCGCCTCGGTGCCGGAGTTACAGAAGAATGCGCCGCTCATCCCCGAACGCTCGACCAGCTCGCGCGCGAGGAGACCCGCCGGCTCGTGGTGGTAGAGATTGCTCGCGTGCGTGAGTGTACGCGCCTGCGCCGCAATCGCGTCGGCGATCGCAGGATGCGCGTGACCGAGCGCGCTGACGGCGAGGCCGCCGATAAAATCGAGATAACGCTGCCCGCTCTCGTCGATAAGCTCGCAGCCTTCGCCCGCAACGATCGTGAGCGGCGCGCGAGCGTACGTATCGAGCAGCGTCACGTGCGGTAGTTCGCGTTGATCGCAACGTAGTCGCGCGAGAGATCGCAGCCCCAGCCGACGGCCTCTGCTTCACCCAGACCCAGCTTCAACTCGACGGCCACGTTTGAAGACTCGAGCTCGCGGTGCCCTTCCGCCTCGGAGAGGAGCTCGACGCCGGAATCGACCCACGGCTTTCCATTCACCTCGAGCGACCACCGCAACGGATCGAGCCCCGCGCGCGCCGCGCCGGCCGCAGCTACGATGCGTCCCCAGTTCGGATCTTCTCCGTAGAGGGCCGTCTTGACCAAATTGCTGTTGAGGATCGCGCGCGCAATCGCACGTGCCTGAGCCGTGTCGCGAGCTCCGCTGACGCGAACCTCCATCACTTTCGTCGCGCCTTCGCCATCGGCGATCATGGCGCGTGCGAGATCGAGGCAAACGGCGCGCAGCGCGGCGGCACATTCGACCGGCGCTTGAGCTCCGTTCGAGCTCGCCGGTGCGAACGCGTAGACCGCGTCGTTGGTCGACATGTCGCCATCGACCGAGATCATGTTGAAGCTTTCGTCGCTGCACTCGCGCAGCAGATGCGCGAGCGCGCCGCCGGAGATCGGATAATCCGTTGCGATGAAGGCGAGCATCGTCGCCATGTTGGGAGCGATCATCCCCGAGCCTTTGGCAATGCCGCCGGCAACGTACTTGCGGCCGCGATGATAGAAGGCGTAGGCCGCAAGCTTCGGCACGCGATCGGTCGTCATGATCGCCTCGGCCGCATCAAAGGCGGCCTTACCCCCCGAATCGAGTTGCGCGACGGCTCGTTCGAGCCCGCGCTGCACTCGGTCGATCGGCAGCGGCACGCCGATGACGCCGGTCGACGCGACCACGACTTCCGCCGGAGCGATTCCAAGCAACGCCGCGGCTTGGCGCGCGGTCGCACGGGCATCGCGTTCTCCCCGCTCGCCGGTACACGCGTTCGCGCAGCCCGAATTACAGACGACCGCCCGCATCGTCGGGCGAGCTCGCGAGATGCTCGGCGCTCACGAGAAGTGGCGCGGCTTTGATCTCGTTGGTCGTCGTTACCGACGCGCAGTTTTGCGGGGCGTCGAACCCAATCAGTGCCAGGTCGCGCTTGCGCGGTTTGATTCCCGCATGCACGCCCGCAAGCCGCACGCCGGGGACGGCGCCGAGGCCGCCCCGCATTGGAGATCAGCTCAAGCGAGGATGGGGCGAGCACCAAGGCCACTCTCCTCGGGATAACCGCACATCAGGTTGCAGTTGGCGATCGCTTGGCCCGCAGCGCCTTTGCCGAGGTTATCGATCGCGCAAATCGCGCGCACCATGGTTGTTTCGACGTCAACGCGCAGTTCCGCATCATTCGTCCCTGCGACCGCCGCAACGCTTGGAGCACGCTCGCCGGCAACGATACGCACGAACGAAGCATCGCCGTAAGCGCGAGCGTAAGCCGCCTCGACTTCGCCCGCGATCGAGCCGAGCGTCGAAGATTGCGTAGGCGTCGACCAGCATGCCGCGCGCCAGCGGCACAACGTGCGGCGTGAAAGTGATCGCCGCCGTGACGCCGGCGGCGCGAAGATGCCGCTCGATCTCCGGTTGATGCCGATGGCCGTTCAAACCGTAGGCGCGTACCTCGCCGCTGACCTCCGCAAAAAGCGACGTCACGCGCGGCGTGCGGCCCGCACCGGTGATGCCGCTCTTGGCATCAATGACGATGTGACGCGGATCGCCGATCTCGGCGAGCGGCAAGAGCGCGAGTAACGCGGCGGTCGGATAGCAACCTGGGTTGGCAACGAGCCGCGCGCCGCAGATCGCCTCACGATGCCACTCGGTCAACCCATAGACTGCCGAGGCGTCGAAGCGATAAGACGACGAGAGATCGATCGCGCGAAGTCCTCGCTCGAGTATCTCCGGCACCACGGCACGTACCTCGTCGTCCGTCCTGGCGGTAACGACCATATCGCCGGAGGTGGCGCTCTCCAGAACGCTGCCGGATTCGTCGAATCGGTACGGCGTCGAGCGCAAAAGCGGGAAATGGTCGGCGACCGGCTCGCCGGCATGGCTGCCGCTTTCGAGAACGCCGACCTCGAACGACGGATGCGAATGCAGCAAGCGAATGACTTCGGCGGCCGCGTAACCGCTCGCACCCCAGACGTGAACGCGTGTCATCGTGCGAACTCCGGCGCCAGCAGCTCGCGCTTGAGTGAGGCGATCTGCGCGCGCACGTCGTCCGGCGCCGTCGAGCCAATCGTCCGCTTTGCGGCGACGGAACCGCGCGCATCAAGCGTTGTCTCGAGTGGGCGGCCGTCGCGTTCCGCGCGCGCGACCTCGGCGCCGATGCGCGCATGTGCTTCGCGCGGCGACGTTCCCTCAATTACGAGCCGATCGGCGAGATCGGTCGCGATCGTGTAACCGCTCAGCGCCATGGCCTCCATGCGCTCGCGTACGAAACCGACCGATTCCCAGGCGCGCGCAAAAGCCTCGAGCACGGCATACGCATCCTCCGCAATCGCGATCGTTTGAGCCTTCGTCACCTGCAGGTCGCGTTGGTACGACGGCGCGAGTCCGCAGAGCGTGGCGAGCGCGCCGGCGTACGATCCGGCCAGCCGCGCGGCGTGCGCGCGCACGAGTTCGAACGGGTCGGGGTTGCGTTTCTGCGGCATCAAGCTCGAGCCGGTCGAGGCGGCGTCGCCGAGCCGAACGTAACCGTATGCGGGCGCCGACCAAGCGATCAGCTCTTCGGCGATGCGCGACGCATCAATGACGGCACGAACGCATGCGTGAGCGAGATCGAGCGCCGCATCGCGGTTTCCGATTGCGTTGAGCGCGTTGCGCGAGGGCGCATCGAAACCGAGCGCGCTCGCCGCCCGCTTTCGGTCGAGAGGGAGGCTCGTACCGGCGAGCGCGGCGCTGCCGAGCGGACATGACCTGCGTGCTTCCGCATCGACGCCGGCGAAGCGCCGCGCCGCCAGTACGAACGGCTCGCTCCACGCTGCGAGCACGAAGGCGAGCAGCACCGGTTGAGCCGGCTGACGGTGCGTGCACGCGGCAAGAACGGTCCGAGCGTCGAGCTCGACGCTCGCGCGCGCGATCAGCGCGGACGCGATGTCGCGCGTCAACGCCGAGGCGCGAAGGGCGCTGTCGCGGACGTAGAGCAAGAGCGCGGTTGCAACTTGATCGTTGCGGCTGCGTCCGGCATGCAGCCATTCGCCGGACGTGCCGGCCAGCTCGCGGACGCGCGCGTCGATCGCGCCGTGAATGTCCTCCACGCCCAGAGCGCGCGCGTAGGAGGCAAACTCACCGCCCGCGATCTCAGTGTTGACTTTGCGCAGGGCGGCGCGCAAGGACTGGGCGACGGCAGGCGTGACGATCGCTCCGCCCTCGAGCGCTTCGACGTGCGCGAGCGAACACGCAACGTCGAAGGGCGCCAGTACGAGATCCTCTTCAAGCGAGGATCCGAAGGCTAGCAGAGTGCGATCGGGCCCGCCCGTAAAGCGGCCGCCCCATTGCAGCGCGCTCACGTCGCGCCGAGTGCCGCGCTCGTCGCCTCGGTGACGCGCGCGTAGGTTTCGAGCGGAAGTGCGTGCAGGGCGATCAGCCCGCTTGCGGCTTGATGATCGAAGACGTCACGCGTGCCGTAGGTCGCAACCTGTTCGCGATAGAGCGCGAACGGCGAGCGCGTGCCGGTGACGGCGCAGGTGCCGCGATGCAGGCGCAAGCGGACTTCGCCGGTCATTCGGGGTGAGAAGGTTTCGTTAAAGGCGTCGAGCGCCGCGCGTAGCGGCTGCATCCATAAGCCGTCGTAGACGAGCTCCGCATAACGGCAATCGGTCAATGCTTTGAATCGCAGCTCGTCGCGCGTCAGCACGAGCCGCTCGAGCGCGCGGTGCGCCGCGATGAGAATCGTCGCCGCCGGCGACTCGTAGATCTCGCGCGACTTGAAGCCGACAACGCGATCCTCGACGAGATCGATGCGGCCGACGCCGTGCTTTCCACCGATCGCATTGAGCTCGCTAACCAATGCGGCACTCGTGTTCGCGCCCAGCGCAGGTTTACCGGAATGAAACTCGACGATGATCTCTTGTGGCGTTGCCGGCTGCTCCGTCGCACCGGCCGTCCACGCGAACGCATCCTCCGGCGGCGAGTTCCATGGATCCTCGAGAACGCCGGCTTCGATCGAGCGGCCCCAAAGGTTTGCATCGATCGAGTACGGCTTCTCCGCCGTATGCGGCACCGGGACGCCGTGTTCGCGCGCGAAAGCGATCGCGTCGGGGCGCGTGAGGGGCGACTCGCGCAGCGGCGCGCGGCAGGTCAAGCCGGGGTCGAGCGCGCGCACCGCCAGCTCGATGCGCACCTGGTCGTTGCCCTTGCCGGTGCAGCCATGCGCAACAACCCTGGCGCCGTATTGGTGCGCGATCTCGACGAGGAGCCCGCCGATGAGCGGACGGGAGAGCGCCGCCGAAAGCGGATATGCGCCCTGGTAGAGCGCGTTGGCTCGTAGCGCTGCAAATGCATACTCGCCGGCAAATCGTTCGCGCGCGTCCACCACGATCGCATCGTAGCTGCCGAGGGCGATTGCTTTAGCGCGCACCGCTTCAAGCACCGCAGCCGCGCCGGCCCCCGTCACGGCATCGCTTTCACCGAGATCGACGGTCATCGCGATGACCTCGTGGCCTTCCAGAATCAGCTTCTTCAAGAGCACCGACGTGTCGAGGCCGCCGGAATAGGCGAGAACGACTCTGCTCATGCGGCCGCTTGGCCTTTCAGATCGGCAAAGCGCTGCTTGACGAACGCGGTCTCCTCCGGCGTGCGAACGATCACCAAGATCGTGTCGTCGCCGCCGATCGTACCAAGTACTTCGGGCCAAGCGGCTTCGTCGATCGCCGATGCCACCATCATCGCGCTCCCCGGCGGGGTGTGGATGACGATCAGGTTTCCGCTCCCGGCGATCGTCGTGGCGAGTTCGCTCATCGCGCGGTGAAGGCGGCTTGCATAGTTCGGCGCCGCGTTCGGCACGACGTATTTGAAGATCTCGCCTTGCTGCGATGCGATCGGAATTTTAGCGAGCCGAAGCTCTTTCACGTCGCGAGAAACCGTTGCTTGCGTTACCGCAAAGCCCTGCCGCTGCAAATGCGCAACGAGCTCCTCCTGTGAATGGATCGGCCGCGTAGCGACGAGCGTCAAGATCGCGCGCTGGCGTCGTTCTTTCATATCGGATATCCTCTGCATTCGGTCAACAGCGCGACGAGCAGCGCTTTCTGCGAGTGCATCCGGTTCTCGGCTTGGATAAGAATCGCGCTCTGTGGGCCATCAATGACGGCAGCCTCCACTTCTTGCGCGCGATGCGCCGGCAGGCAGTGGAGAAAGATCGCGTGCGGTGCAGCGTAGTTCATCAGCTCGGCAGTTACGGCGTACGGCCGAAGCATCGCATCGTTACGCTCGCGGTACTGCTCCTCTCCCATTGACGTCCAGACATCGGTATAGACGGCGTCCACGCCGCGCACCGCGCGCACCGGGTTGGCAAACGCCCGTGCGCCGCCGCCGGAAATGGCGGCGAGCCGTGCCAGATGCGTGAGAAAGGCTTCCGTCGGCCGATGGGTCGGTGGAGATCCAAAGTTGACGGTCGCCCCGAGCATGACGGTCGCTTCGGCTAAGGATGCCGCGACGTTGTTGCGCGCGTCGCCCAAATACGCGATACGAAGGCCGCGTACGTCGCCGAAATGCTCGCCGAGCGTCAGCACGTCGGCGAGCGCCTGGCATGGATGAGCGTCGGCGGAGAGCCCGTTAATAATCGGCACGCTCGCGGCTCGCGCGAAGCGCTCGAGCGGCGCGTGGTCGTGCGTGCGGACGACGATCGCGTCGACGTAACGTGAGAGGACGCGGGCCGCATCCTCGGGCGTCTCGCGCGAACCCACCGCAAACTCCGAGCCGTGCGCGAAGAGCGTCTCGCCCCCAAGCTTTGCCACCGCGACCTCAAAGGAAACACGCGTACGCAGGCTCGGCTTTTCGAAGAGCAGCGCGACGGTCCGTTCGCGCAGCAGCGATCGCTGCTCGCGCGCCGCGCTACTCTTCAGGAAGGCCGCGAGCCGCAGGAGGCCGAGCAGTTCCTCTCCGCTGAGGTCGCTTATCCTAAGGAAGCTACGGCCGGCGAGCCCGGAAAGCCGAGCCGGGGCTGGCGCGACGGCATACATCTCCTGTATATTTATGCACATGATGCATGAATATGCAAGAACCCTCGTGGTGAAGTACGGCGGCGGCGCGATGCGGGGCTGCGGCGGCGGCGAGGTCGACCCCGTCCTCGCCGAACTCGCGATGCTTCGCGCCGCCGGCAGCGCGGTCGTGCTCGTTCACGGCGGCGGGCCAGAGATCGACTCGGCTCTCGCCGAGCTTGGCATCTCGACCTCGCGAATCGACGGCTTGCGCGTGACCGACGCGGCCACGCTAAGGGTCACCGAAGCCGTGCTTTGCGCAAGCATCAATAAGCGCATCGTACGCGGCGCGCTTGCGCTCGGGATGCCGGCCGTCGGTCTCAGCGGCCAAGATGGCGGCATGCTGATCGCCGAGCGCGCGGTGGGATTGCATGGCGAAGATCTCGGATACGTGGGACAAATTGTCTCGACCGACGTGCGGCCGCTTCGCGCGCTGCTCGATGCCGGACTCCTGCCTGTCGTCGCACCGCTCGCCGTCGCCCGCGGCGGCGACCATGCCTACAACGTCAACGCCGATTTAGCGGCCGCCGCGCTCGCCGGGGCACTGCGGGCCGACGTTTTCGTGGCGATTACTAACGTGCCGCGGGTCTTTCGCGATCCCAGCGATCCTTCATCGGGCATCGACACTTTTACGCCGGAAGATGCGCTTCGTTTCGCGGCCGGCGAAACGTGTCGATCGAGCATGAAACCGAAGCTGCTAGCTGCAGCCGGTGCGGTTCGCGACGGCGCGGCAACGGCATATATCTGCTCGGTCAAGCCCAACGCAATCGCTGCCGCGATTCGCGGCGAAGCGACGATGATTCGCGCGGCGTAGCGATGAGGGCGCGCTCTGTGACGGGCACGCCGGCGTTTGCCGCGGTATACTGTTTAGGTCATCCTGGAGGAGGTTGAGATGAGTTTCGACCGATTCAGCCATTCTTCACTCGCGCTGTGTGCGGTCATTGCGGCGATTGGCGGATGCAGCGGGCGCGGCGGCATACTCCCCCAATCGCAATCCGGCGCGGAAAACGCGGCACGCGGTGGGGCGCCCATCCTTGAAGTGCTGCACGTCTTTCGCGCGCCGGCGCGCGGGCAGAACCCGGTAGCGCCGGTAGTGGCCGACGCATCCGGCAACTTTTATGGCGAGACTTTCGATGCTGCAAAACCTACCCCGTACGGCGGATGCGGGAAGGTTTTCAAGTTGACGCCGTCAGGCGAACGCTATGTGGAAGCGACGCTGCACCGCTTCGAAAACAAGCCCGTCATGGATGTAGTCCTGGCGGCGGTACCGTCTTCAAGCTGACGCCGTAGTGTAGCGTGCGACGCGGGGTTTCTGCCGGTCGGCGCAGCGCCGGCGTGAGCTAGACCTTCAGCGCTTCCTCGACCGCTTTATCTTCGGACCAGACGGCGCCTTCGGCCGCAAGTCGTTCGATCTCAATAAGGCTGAGCGCCGCGCGCAGCTGGGTTACGAGCTCGTCGTAGCCCCATTGCTCTACGCGTCTGCGTCTTATTCCCAGCTGCTTATAACGTGCTTCCACGTAGCCCAGCAAGCGAGCACTGCATCGTGGATCATCATCTCGCACTGCAAGCAGTGCAAGATGCTGGATTGCAATCACGACGAACTGTTCGCGCTGTAGCCGTCGTGCAATGCGTAACCCCTCGCCCGCCGATCGGCGCGCTCCCACGAGGTCGCCAAGCGCGACGTGATAAGCGGCGCTGTTGTTGTGCCAGGCGGCCGTAAGATTTGGATTTTTTCCTAGCGCCCCGAATTCCAGCGCCTGGCGTGAAAAACGCAGCGCCTCGTCGCAGTCACCTGTTGCAAACTCTAGCTCGGCCAGGCTTCCTGCCGCTGCAGCGATCCCAACCTCGTCCCCGCTTGCGTTCCAGACCGAGAGCGCCTGCGTTAGCAACTCGCGTGCCCGCCGAAAGTCGCCGATGCTCATCTCAATGGTCGCGAGATGCCAAAGAGCGTGCGCCATCATCCACGTATCTCCACATGCACGCAATGCTTCAATTGCTTGGCTCGTGGCCGCCCGTGCTTCGTCGAGCCTTCCCATTTGAAGAAGGGCGTAACCGCGCATATCCAGTGCACGAGCCGCGACGCGCGGATCGCCCCCGGCTTTGCACAGAAGCAGTGCCCGTCCGGCCGCTTCGTAAGCGCGCTTTCCGACGTGAAAAGTGCTGAGCACCGCCTGAAGACGTCCCGCTATCATTGGGTGCGTAGCCTCGCTGATAGGCGGCAACGCAAGCTCGACCCAATAGCACCCTTCCACGATAAGGCCTGCGAGCCACCACAGCGATCCCAAAGCGCTAGCAATCGCACCGCCCGCTACAGGGTCGTTTCCGCGCGTCAGAGTCCACTCTAGTGCAGCCCGGTAGTTATCGAGCTCGAGCTCCACGCCGGCGAGCCAGGCAACCGTCGAGCCCGCGCCGTAGCTGTCGCGAGCGGCCTCAGCCTGCTCGCGAAAGTACGCAGCGTGCCGGCGGCGCAAGCGTTCGCGGTCGCCAGATGCACCGAGTTTCTCGAACGCATAGCTGGCCGTGGATTCGAGCAGCCGAAAACGCTCCTGTTCACCGCTGGTATCGGCGACAAGGAGCGACTTATCGATCAACGACGCGAGCGGCTCAAGGATGTCGAGCCCTTCCAGACCGTCGTCGCCACACACCGCTGTAACGGCATCCAGGTTAAAGCCGCCGGCAAAGACACCCAGACGCTCAAAAAGTAGTTGCTCTGGCGGCGTGAGCAGATCATAGCTCCAATCGATAAGCGCAGTCAGGGTCTGCTGACGCGGCAACGCCGTTGGACTTCCGCGCGTGAGAAATTGGAAGCGTTCGTTGAGTCTTTTTGCAAGGTGGGGGATCGACAGTACCGTCACGCGGGGGGCAGCGAGCTCGATGGCCAGCGGAATGCCGTCGAGTCGTCGGCAGATCTCGGCAACGATCGGCGCATTGTTGTCGGTAAGGACGAAGTGCGCGTCGGCGGCTATGGCGCGATCGACAAAGAGCGCAACCGCCCCATAGCGCAACACGTCGTCCGCTTTCAAACCTACAACATTACCAGGGATTGCAAGCGACGGGATCCGGTAAGTCGCCTCGCCATTAATATCGAGCCTTTGACGCGACGTGGCCAAGATACGAACGTGCTGTGCAGTTGCTAGGATTGCTTTCGCGAGCAAGGCTACCGGTTCCAGAACGTGCTCGCAGTTGTCGAAGACGAGCAGCAGCCTTTTGCTTTTGAGCAGCTGAGGAATCGCCTCGTAAAGCGGCGCGCTCTCGCTGTTGGCTCACACCAACGGCTTGGCCGGCGACGCTGGGGACTAGCTCAGGATTGTTGATCGGAGCTAAGTCGACGAACCAAACGCCATCGGGATAGCGATCGAGCAGTTCTTCGCCAACCTGGATCGCGAGACGTGTTTTGCCGACACCTCCCGAGCCAGTGAGCGTGAGCAAGCGGTGGATCTCAGGAGCTCTTTGACCTTGAATACATCGCGTTCTCGGCCGACAAAGCTCGTCAGACTGCGCGGTAGGTTTGACGTTTTCGAGTCTCGCCACGGATCGGCGGACGAGCTTCGGAGCAAGCGCCTCGGCGTTCCTGAGCGAGCCGACTCCTCGAACTCGCGCCGTTGTTCGTCCTCGAGCACCAACGCGGTGGCCAAAAGCGTCACGGTCTCGTGATGTGGGGTGTGGCGATAGCCCCGTTCCAGTGCGCCGATTCCGTTTGTGCTCATCCGAGCGCGTTCTGCAAGCGCCTCTTGCGAGAGTCCCGCAGCCAGTCGGAGGCGCCGCAGCAATCTTCCAAAATCCGAAGAGACGGCTAGACGCCCCTCGTCTTCCATAAAGTTTAGAGCTTCGGTCCTCTTTCGGTCATTCCCAGTCCAAATACGATAGCCGATCGAGAGCGCGCGGCCACCTTGTCGATCGGCGGCCCGGGAATCTGTACGGGTAGTTGTGCGTGGTGCGCGAGGGACAGCATCGCTCGCGAGTGGGCCAACGGCATAAGTACGCAGTCGCACTCCCGCTGGTAGTTCGTTACTGCTTCAGGCGCCGCGTTCTTGCCGGCTTGTGAGATCCCCGAAGCGGAGCGGAACCGCGCAGGAATTCTGCCAGCGACTTGTCCACGCTGCGGCTTACGTTCGCGTATGCCGCAGCGGACTCGCCGTGACGGTCGGATCGATTGCAGGCGGTGCGACGTGAAGCGAACCATTGCTCAGCGCAAGCGGGCGGTACGTATCGGGCGCGTTGAAGAACCGGCTCGGCCAGGCGAGAATCTGCTTGTCGGGATAATCGTAGACGAGATTGAAACGCTTGAGCAATCCGGTGCCGATGCTCGCGTCCTGCGGCCCGAGCGCGAAGGCGCCCCCGCGGTCGCGCGAAGCGCGGGTCACGACGCCGGAGATCGTCGTACCGAACAGCGATACGGTCGTGCGAAGCACGTCGTCGTAGATCGGGCCGCCGATGCCGACGCCGGTTATCGCGTTGCGGACCGGCGCGTCGCGATAGAAGTCGTTTGTCTGCGCGAACCGGCGAAAGAGCGTCAGCGAGGAACGGTCGCCGGTGTCGATCATGAAGGTGCCGTGCACACCGTCGACGGCCGCCGTGATCTCGGGAATGCTGCCGCCATCGGTGGTGAATGCCACTTTCGCAGCGGTCTTTGGAGCCGGCAGCGGCGGGTAAGAAAACGTCATCGTTTGATCGTCCATATCGACGCCGACGCGCAGCCCGCGGAGGATGCCGTAGCCGACGATACCGTCGAGCCGCGGAAAACCGAAAGTTCGCTGGATCCGCGAAAGGTCGAGGACCTCGGCGTCGAGATCTTCGAAGCGCAGCGCGCCGATTCCGACGCTCTTGAGGCGGGTTAGACCGACCGCTTCCGAACCGCTGCCCGCGCCGGTCACCGATCCCGCCGCTCGCGCGGCGAGCTTTAAGCGCTGTGCCACGCTCGGCGTAAGGGTGACGGTCGGGTCTCCGGTATCAACAATCATCATGAACGGACCCTTGCCGTCCACCATCACCTGAATCATCATCCGATTATCGAAGAGCGTAAACGGAATGGTGGTCGAGTTCTGGCCGTGCGTTGCGGCCGTCATTGCCGCGAGCAAAATCGTGCCAAACATGCTTCAGATTACCACGCTCGCCTGCCTGCGCGTTCGCTTTGAAGATTTTTTTAGCGGGTCGTGCCCCAGCCGGCACGATTTTGCGAATTCGATGTCGAACGCGCGCCGACCGGAGGAGAACGCTCGTGAATAAATTTCGTAACTTCGTAATCATCTTCGTCAGCGCCGCGTTCTTAGCGGCGTGCGGCGGTGGGACGTTCAGTCCAAGCGCCGGCAGCGGCATCCCGATGGGCGTTCGCGAACGCTCGTCCGCCGTGAGCCCCGCGGGGTCGGGCTACAAAGTGCTCTATGCCTTCAAGGGAGCCCCGGACGGCGCCAGCCCCTACGGCGGCTTGGTGGCGCTCAATGGCACGCTCTACGGAACGACGCTGAATGGCTCGAAAAACTACTGCTCGTCGAGCTGCGGCAGCAACTTGTGCTACCTCGGATGCGGCACGATCTTTACGGTGACCAAAGGTGGTGCGGAAAACATCATCTACAACTTCGACGGCACCTTTAACGGCGGGCACGACGGCTCGTGGCCGTGGACGGCACCGACCGTGCTCAACGGCCAGTTCTTTGGGACGACCTCGAGCGCCGGAGCGTTCGGTGACGGCGTCGTTTACACGACGACTCCCTCGGGATCGGAACAGGTCATCTACAGTTTCAAGGGCAGCGGTTCGGCGGACGCGCAAGACTCTCAAGCCGCGCTGATCCCGCTCTCCCGCAAGCTCTACGGCACGTCGGTTTACGGCGGGAGCACCGGTTGCGGCGGGGCGGGATGCGGCACCGTCTTTTCGGTTACCACTGGGGGGACCGAAAAGGTTGTCTACAGCTTCAAGGGCGGGAACGACGGCGAGCGCCTCTACGGGCCTGTCACCGCGATGAACGGCAAGCTCTACGGCGCGACCTTAGAAGGCGGCGGAACCGGCTGCGGCGGTAACGGCTGCGGCGCGATCTTCGAGCTGAGCCTGCGCGGCAAGGAACGCGTGCTCTATCGCTTCGCCGATACGACCGATGGCGCGTTTCCGAACGGTCTGACCGCCGTGAAGGGCGTGCTCTACGGTACCACCGAAGGCGGCGGCAGCCGAAGCTCGGGAACGTTCTTCTCGGTGACGACGTCGGGCACGCTCACCACGCTCTACAACTTCAAAGACATTCCCGACGGCAATCTCCCCGGCGCGAGTCTGATTTACTCGAAGGGCGAGTTCTACGGCACGACTGTCGGCGGAGGAACGGCGGGCCACGGCAGCGTCTTCAAGATCAATGCGGCGGGCACCGAGAGCGTGCTGCATAGCTTTCTGGGGGGCACCGACGGACAGGATCCTAACGCACCCGTCCACATGTTGCGCGGCGTGCTCTACGGTACGACGATAAGCGGCGGCAACGGAGGCTGCGCGAATGGCTACGGCTGCGGCACGATCTTCAAAGTAAAGCCGTAACGAGGTGCCCAAGCCGAGCGTCATTCCGGCCGAGAAAATCGCGCTCTACGATAAGCTGATCGCGATGAATCCCGAGGTTTCGAGAAAGGGCGATACCAATCCGTATACTTCGCACAACGGACACATGTTCACGCACCTTTCTCCACCCGGGACTTTGGCGATACGGCTCTCACCGGACGACCTCGACGGGTTTCTCAAGAAATACAAGACCAAGCTCTTCGAAACGTACGGCGTCGTAAAAAAGGACTGGGTCGTCGTTCCCGACGCTTTGCTCAAAAAGACGAGCGAACTGCGCAAATACTTCGATCTGAGCTACGGCTACGTGAAGACGCTCAAGCCTAAGACGGCCGCCAAAAAAAAGAGCCGCTAGGCGGCGACGACGGCTGCAACGGCGCGCTGTAGAATGGCCACGATTTCCTTCGAGCTGCGGCCGGCGGACGCAAGCGTGTCGTACGTTTCGAAGCTGGTCAAGACGTAAAGCAGGTCGACGATCTCGGCGGCGACGCGACCTCGTCGCCGGCGGCCGACGATTACGCCGAGCGCTTCGCGCCGCCAGCCGCCACGTTCTTGCAGCGCTCGATCGACCTCGGGATCGAGCCCGGCCATCGCGTTGAGCCGGCGCACGAGCGTGCCTTCAGTCTTCCAAAGGTGACAGAAGGCGTCGACGAGCGCCGAAAGACCGCGCGTAACATCGGGGTTGCGAACCGCCTCGCCGACCACTTTCATGTTGGTGCGAACGCCGAAGTCATCGAAGAGCGCTTCGAGCAGCTTACCCTTCGATTTGAACTGGTAGTACACGGTCATGCGGGCGACATCGGCGCGCGCCGCAACTGCATCGATGCTGAACGTGACGGCCTCCCGGTCGGTCAGAAGCTCGCGCGCGGCCTCGAGGATGCGCGAGCGGGTCGCCTTCGTCGCCGCTTGCCGGCGCTCGCCGGCTTGATAAGGCCGCGGACTCATCCACGCCTTATTCGCCGCGTCGGTCCGGTTGACATTTTTAATCAGATAGTCTAAATAAATATGCATGATCCTCTTCTCCACGCTTATCGCGACGCACGTGGTCTTGACGACGGCGGGCTACGTCGGCTTGATCGCGGCAAACCTATGGCTGTTGATGCTGAGCCACAGCGGCAATGCGAGCGCGCTGGCGGCCGGCGTGCGCTCGTGGCGACGATCGGCGCGCCTCTTCGGCCCGATGCTCGGCGTCGGCGTGCTGGCCGGATTCGCACTGGCGCTCACGATCCACGTGCCGCTGGGGGCGGCGTGGCTAATCGCAACCTACGTTTTGATCGTGTTCGCGATGGGCGCGCAAGGACGGCTGATGATCCCGTGGCAATTCGCAGCCGATGCGGCGATCGCGCGCGGCGAAACGGTATCGACGCGCACCGTCACGGTCGTACTTTCAATTTTCAGCGCGGCGTACGTGGCCATCGTCACGCTGATGCTGCTGCGTCCGCAGCCCTAAACGGTTATCTGGCGCCGGTGACCTCGACGATCTGGCTCGGCTCGCCGGAAAAGCGCGTCGTGAACCAGGGGTTGCCGGAGGCGTCCACCGCGACGCTGAGCGGATTGTACGGCAAATCGTAAGCGGTCTGCTTTCCGCGTTTGTCGATATGCCAAAGTGCGCCTTTGTATGCAAACGGATCGCCCCCGGTCATCCACATGGCGCTCGAATTGGCCGCGAGACCGCTCGGGTACGCGCTTTCCGACAGACCCTTGTGATGGATGCGAACGAGATGAACTTTGCCGCCCGCAAGGGTTCCCAAATGACTCGCGCCCGAGTCGCGGTGACCGAAATCGTTGGTGGTGAACCAGGGGTTGCCGTCGGGTCCGATGACGATCGACTTTGCCGCCACGTTCGGGCAGCACGGGTCGAATGCTGCGATCATATGGATGAACGTGCGCCGTATTTCCTTTGAATGCGCGCCGCGCTCGACGAGCTCGCCGCGCGTCTTGAAGTTCTGCGCAACGAACCACAGGTTATGGCTGGTGTCGCCCGTCAGCGTTCCGTTCGGCGTCATCAGCACCGGCAGCGGCTGAGCGGCGATCGTTCCGTTCTTGGTCAAGTGCGCGAGCAGCGGCTGCGATCCGAACCCGACGATCCACGGCTCGCCGCGCGGTCCGAACGCAATCCCCATCGCGCTGCTGTTGGTGTATTGCGGCGCGGAGTACTCGGTAATCGTTCCCGAAGGCGTGATCTGACCGATCGTGACCCCGTGAAAATCGGAGAACCACATATTGCCGTCCGGCCCCGCCGCGATCGAATAGGGGAGCGAGCCGGCCGGCAATCCGCTGGTGTACTCGGTCACCGTTCCGTTGGCCGCGATGCGTCCGATCGCCGGCGTAGAGGCGTCAGTAAACCAGATGCTTCCGTCGGGACCCGCCGCGAGGTCGTTGGCAGAGGCGCTTGCCGGGAAGCCCGCCGTCTGACCGGCCGTAAAAACCGCGAACGTCAAGCCGCTCGATCGCTTGACCGATGGAGCGGCCGATAGCGGAGCGGCGCCCTCGGATTGAAGACGCTGCCCGGAACACGCTGCGACAAATAGGAGTGCGGCTAGGGCGCTGAGCTTTCTATACATCCTTAGGTCTTCATCATGCCGCGCAGCTTCTCCGGGTTGCGGACGACGTACATCGCCGCGATGCGCCCGTCAACGATTTCCAACGCGGTCGCATCTTGAACGCCGGCCGCAGTGAAGGTCAGGGTGCCGGGCATCCCGTTGAGCATCACTAGATCCATCCGGATGACGTTGCGCCAACCTTGCTTCTCCTTCAGACCAAAGATGAATTTCGTGACGCGCTCGCGCCCGATCACCGGAGCGGTTGCAGCCGGGACTTTGCCCCCGCCGTCGCTCGTAAAGACGACGTCGTCGGTGAGCAGGCGTTCGAGCGCTGCAGGATCGTCGCCTTGGATCGCGGCTAAGAACGCATCGCGCACGCGCAGCAACTCTTTCGGATCGCTGCGCGAGCGACGGCCGGCGTCGCGCACGTGTTCGCGCGCTCGGGTCGCTAGTTTGCGAACGGCCGGCTCGGCGCGCCCCAGCGTCTGCGCGACTTCCGCAAACGGCACGTCGAGCACGTCGTGCAGTAAAAACGCCGCGCGCTCGAGTGGCGCCAGCCGTTCGAGCGCGATCATTCCTTCACCCCCGCGCTCTCTCAGAACCGTACGTGAAACTCTCGCTTCATACGGCTCCTATTATCCAGCCGCTGCCCCAAAGGAGGTCCAGTGCGCGAAGAGCGCAGGCTGTCGGCCTGCAACACTCCGCACCCATCGGTGCGCATTCCGTTGACGCATTAAGGACTTGTACTTGCGCATAGCCCACCGCGAAAGAATCTTATCGAAGTGTGCCATGACCGGGGCGAGGGCCGTCTTGTAGTACGCACCGTAGTAGTTGATCCAACCTCGGATGGTCGGATTCACCGTGCGAGCGATTTCTTCGAGTGTGAGATCGCTTCGGCGATGGAGCCGCCAACTTCGCATCGTCTGACGAATGGCAACGGCTGACTTCGTGCTGATTCCTGGGTTGAAGCCGAAAAAGAGTCCGCCGCCCGTGCCCCTGACTTCTCTCGGCCTAAACGTATAGCCGAGAAAGTCAAACTGCACGGTCGGGTACGCTCCCTGTCGGCGGTCATCGCGGCAGTAGGCGATCTTCGTCTTCTGCGGATGCAACGTTAAGAAACAAGCGGCGAAGCGCCGCGCAATCGCGTCTTTGAGGCGTTCAGCTTGCACCTCACTACAACAATGGCAGATCGCATCATCCGCATAACGCTCGAACGGGATGCTGGGAAACTCCCGAACCATCCAGAGATCGAACGCGTAGTGGAGATAGAGATTTGCCAAGATTGGGCTGACGACACCACCTTGCGGCGTCCCTTCAGTCCGCTCGATGAGACTACCGTCCGCCAGTTGCGTGGGCGCTCTCAGCCATCTTTCGATGTACAAGAGAACCCATGCGCATGTCGTATGCCGTCGAACCGCGCGCATCAAGAGGCCGTGATCGATCGTCTCGAAAAAGGCTTTGATGTCGAGATCGAGCACCCAATCGTTGCGCCAGCATCGCTGCCGTGCAACGCCGAGTGCCTCTTTCGCCGACTTCCCCGGCCGGTATCCATAGGAGTCTGCATGGAAATGCGGCTCCAGAATCGGCTGGAGAAAGCGCGTGACCACCATCTGTGCGATCCGATCCGCAACCGTTGGAATACCCAACGGTCGCGTTCGGCCATCACCTTTGGGGATTTCGACGCGACGTACCGGCGGCGGGAAGTAGCTGCCCGATGCTAATCGATTCCAGAGCTTGTAGAGATTCGCTGAGAGATTCTCTTCAAACTCGTCTATCGACTGACCATCAACTCCAGCTGCTCCCCGGTTGGCCTTGACCCGCTTGTACGCATCCCAAACGTCGCGTTTGGAAATGCTAAACGGCTTTGCACCTTCCTTGATGTTCATCCCACTGCTGGTTGACTTCACGAGAATGCCGGATAACGCGACCCCTTCGCTCGAACTCGCTTTCACGAGTCGTCACCACTACTACGAGTCGCTCCGTCCCTGTGCCGAGCATCGGTACGCTCCGCCTTGCGAGGTCCACTCACTTGGCCTTCTCCCTTCCCATCTCGGCGACAGGTTCTCACGTTCCGCACAAGAGCCCGATGTTCGCTCACGCTGCCTCTATACCGGATGCCGCCTGGCCAAGACATGGGTGACCGCCAGACTGATTTCGGAGACGCGCTCTCCTCCGATTTTGACATCGTCGTAAACCCGTTTTTCGATACTTCATCAGCAGTTCGCTTACGCTCGTCTTCGAACACCACACCTGACGGATGCTTCCGCCTTTTCCTCAACGCTCACCACCAGGACTCTTAACCCCAGCAGCTCGAGGTGGTTTGGAACCAGCTCCCATCAGCCGGTTCCGAGGGGCCTTCCCCCATCTCTCACGCAGCATAGCTGCCTCATACGAGGTTGCCTTTCGTGACACACTAACGCAAACGAGATGTCGTCGGCGAGCGTCGCCGCCGCCGCCGGATCGTCGCTGCTCTCCGAGATGATCGGTTCGGGAAGCCACGGTCCGACGTAGACTTCACGCTTCGCGCGAGCCGAGCGGAGACGGTCGAGGCAGAGCCGCGTCACGATCGTGCGCGCGAGCGCCCGTTCGTCGCGCACTTGCGAGGTATCGAACGCGGCGCTCCAGCGCAGGTACGCGTCTTGCGTCACGTCTTCGGCTTCGCCGTACTCGCCGAGCATGCGATAGGCATGGCGTACGAGCTCCGGGCGCAGCTCTTCGAATCGCTCGGCGTGTGCCAACATTACGCGTATTGCGGACGCTGCATCGCGAGCGTTTCGCCGCCCACGCGCAGGCGCACGCACGCGTGACCGTGACCGATCGCGTATTTGAACGTGGGATATGCTTGCGCACCGACGATCGCGTAGGCGAGCGAAACGAGCCCGGCACGCCCCCAGCGCTTGAGAATCTCGGCGCGCGCCTCATCGCCACTGCCGTCGCGCGCGATCGTTGCCAGCGCAAGCTCGACGCCGAGCAGCGCGGACTTCGAACACTTCGCATAATCGCGCTCGAGGATCGCTCGGATTATTTCCGGTTTCACGCCCGCCGCTTCAGCCATTGAAACGCCGAGCTGCAAGCACGGTCCGCAGTCGGCCGCCTTACCTGACGTCAGCGCCGCGCCGTAATATGCATCGAGCGGAACCTTCCGATAACTCCCAAGCTTGCCGAGTGCCTGCATCGGCATGACGGCGCCTACGCCGGCCTCGTCGACGATCTCGCGCATGTAACCCGTATCGTATCCCCACCGGCGTCCAAACTTATCGAGCTGCTTCTTCACCAACCACTTGAACATGTTGCTTTCTGTCCTCCGCAGCCTAGACGGAGGCAGCCCGAGATATGTGACAGCCGGCCGCGTGCGGGGAGCTACGCCGGCATACCCTCTTTCAGCATCGAACGTAGCGTCGCCCGCAGCTCGGGCGAATCCTCGTGTCGATGGACGGCGACCGCATGTTGCGCCGCCGCTTCGATGAGCTCGTCGTCACGGTCGGCGGATATTGCGATCGTGCAGTGCATTTCGCTCGGATACTCTCGGCAATCGATGAACTTGCGAGGCATGGGATCCTCCTTCGACCCGGTTGCGCCGGGCTCTGGGCTTTCAGCAGGCGCACGCCGTTTCCCGCGCTCCGCGGCGGAGTCGAACGGTTGCTTGGCGTAAGCTCCGCTCATGAATATCTGGTCACATCGACGCGCGGCGGCCGGCCTCTTCACGGTCTCGCTTCGACCGGTTGCGGCGCCGGATACTTTCGTCCGGAACATCCGGCTTGCCGCCTGCACCGCCGCTATCACGCGGCGCCGGCGGCTGGATGTCGCCTGACGCGAAACGCGCCAAGGAGCTGCTGTACGTCGCGGATCCGACCGGGTCGCCGTCGTACTCGGGCGTCATCGACGTCTTTCAACTGCGTGGCTTGAAGTATAAGCTCGTCAGTAAGATCGAGGATGACAACTATCCCGACGGCATGACGACCGACGCCGCCGGCAACCTCTACGTGACCGACATGGGTGTCGCAACGGAAGGGCCGGCGCCGGGAGACATCAAGGTGTATCCGAAAGGTGGAACGCAGTACGTGCGTCTGATCGTTCCGCCGGCCTACTGGACTCCGTTCGACATCGCGGTCGGCAAAGACGGCACGCTCTACGTCTCGAATATCGCGCCGCTCGCGTCGTTTTCGCCAGGCTCGATCTCGGTCTATCCGCCGATGGCGAGCCAGCCGTCGCGGACGTTGCAGTTCTCGAACTTCCAAGTGTACGGTATCCGCTGCATCATCAGACGAGCACGTTCTACGTCTCGTACGCCGGCGCGGGCAGCACCGGCGAAATCGACGAGTTCGTGCACGCGCGCGGCAAGCCAAAGAATTTGGGCGTATCGTTCGATTCGCCGTGGGGTCTGCTCGAGGACGGCTCCAACAACCTACTGGCGTGCAGCGGCAGCGGTACGATCAATGTCTATGCCGAGGCGACCGGCAAGCTCGTGCAGCAGATCTCCGTTCCCGGCGGCGCGCTTTGGGAAACCTTCAATCGATCGCGGACGAAACTTTACGTAACAAATTTCCAAGAGGTCGAGATCTTTAGCTACCCCGCCGGGAAAATGATCGGAACCATCAACCAACAAGGCTGGGGCGGCCGCTCGAACTATCCGACCGGCCTCGCGCTCTGGCCACCGCCTCAATAGGCTGCGCGGCACCACCGCGGCTCGCAGAGTGTTGCAACTATCACTATGAGCACAAACAGCATGCGGGCGGCGGTCGTGCCGTCGGCCGAAGATCACCGCTTAGAGCTGCGCGACGTTACCGTTCCCGAGCCCGGTCCGGGGCAGGTGCGCATCAAGGTCGAGGCCTGCGGCATCTGCCACAGCGACGTGCTGACGGTGCTCAACCTTATGCAAGGCACTTCGTATCCGCGGGTTCCGGGGCACGAGATCGCCGGCACGATCGACGCGGTCGGATCCGCAGACCAGCGGCTGGAGTGTGGGCGATCGCGTCGGCGTCGGCTGGTTCGGCGGCTGCGACGGCACCTGCGATCGCTGCCGCCGCGGCGACTTCATGACGTGCCGCAACCTGCAGATCCCCGGAATCGCTTACGACGGCGGCTACGAGCAGTACGTCGTCGCGCCGGTCATCGCGCTGGCGCGTATCCCAACGAGCTGACGGCGGTCGAGGCCGCGCCGCTGATGTGCGCCGGCATCACGACCTTCAACCCGCTGCGCCGTAGCGCGGCGCGCGCCGGCGATCTGGTCGCGGTGCTCGGGATCGGGGGCTTAGGACACTTGGGAGTGCAGTTCGCGGCGAAGATGGGCTTTAACACGGTCGCGATCGCGCGCGGCCGCGACAAAGAGCAGCTAGCGCGACAGCTCGGCGCGGCGCACTATATCGATAGCAGTGCGGCCGACGTCGCAACCGAGCTGCAACGGCTCGGGGGCGCGAAGGTCGTGCTCTCGACGATCACTTCGGGCGCGGCGATGGAGCCCGCTCTAGGCGGACTCGGCGTTGACGGGCAACTGCTGATTGTCGGCGCGTCAAACGAGCCGCTGCCGGTCGACACGTTGGCGCTGATGGGGCGCCGCGGCTCGATCAAAGTTTGGCCGTCGGGCACAAGCAGCGATTCGGAGGACACGATGCGATTCGCCGTGCAGTCGGGCGTGCGCGCGATGACCGAGGTGGTGCCGCTCGAACGCGCCGCGGAGGGTTTCCAGCGGATGATGAGCGGCGCAGCGCGCTTTCGCATGGTGTTGGATATCGCGAAAGCTGATTAGTAGCCCTGGGCCGAGCCCGCGGGCGTGCGACGGTCGCTCCCGCCCTCGAGCACACCGGTAGCTGGATCGATGACGATCGCTTGCGCCGAGCCCCACGGCGGAAATTGATGTAACGCATATCCCATCTGCGCGAGCCGCTGCGATGTCGCGCCGGAGAGCGCGCCCGGTTCGTATTGGAGCAGGTCGGGAAGCCACTGCATGTGGGTGCGCGGCGCGTCGACCGCCGCTTGCGCGTCCATTCCGTAGACCAGCGCGTTGAGAAGCGTTTCCAGCACGATGGTAATAATGCGCGAGCCGCCTGGGCTTCCCGTCACCATTGCGAGTTTGCCGTCGCGCGTGACGATGGTCGGCGCCATCGACGAAAGCGGCCGCTTCCCAGGCGCGATTGCGTTTTGACTGCCTTGCACAAGCCCGTAGAGGTTCGGCACGCCCGGTTTTGACGTGAAATCGTCCATCTCGTCGTTGAGAAAGAAGCCGGTATTGCCGGCCTCGACGTCGGCACCGAACGAGTCGTTGATCGTGTAAGTGACGGCGACGGCGTTCCCCAGCGATCGACGATCGAGTAATGCGTCGTATCGGCACCTTCGCTCGCCGAAATGCTCAATCCGGGATGCACGTCCGCAGAGAGTGTCGCGCGTTCAGGCTTGATTTTGGCGCGCAGCCGTGCGGCATACTCCGGCGCAAGAAGCTGGGCGACCGGATCGTGCACGAAATCTGGATCGCCGAGGTAGGCGTTCCGATCCGCGTACGCGAGCCGCTCCGCTTCGGTTACGTAGTGAATCGACATCGCGTCGTGGCGGCCCCAGCGCGCGAGCGGATACGGCGCAATGATGTTGAGGATCTCGCAGAGCGTCACGCCGCCAGAGCTTGGGGGCGGTGCGCCGATGATCTCGTAGCCGTCGAAGCTGCAGTGCAGCGGCGGCGCTTCTTCGACCCGATAGCCCGCGAAATCGTCCATCGTGAGGATGCCGCCATTTGCGCGGCTCGCGGCCACGATCGTGCGCGCGATCGGTCCCTGATAGAACGCGCCGGGGCCGTCTTTGGCGACGAGCTCGAGCGTGCGCGCTAGCTGCGGCTGACGAAAACGCGTTCCCGGCAGCGGAGTCTTTCCATCGGGCAGCAGTTCGTCGCCGGCAGCCAAGACAAAGCCGTCGCGCGCCAGCGCGACTGCGGGCGCGATCAACCGCTCGCGTGACTTGGTTCCGAACTCGCGACGAGCCGTCTCCAGCCGGCGACGGTTCCGGGCACGCCGACCGCGAGCCAGCCGCGCAAAGAGGCGTTCGGCCTGACGTTGCCGCGCGCGTCGAGATACATCGTCGCCGTGGCGCGCAGGGGAGCTCGCTCGCGAAAATCGATGAAACGTTCGCGCCCGTCGTGCAAACGAATCAACATGAAGCCGCCGCCACCGATGTTGCCGCAGCATGGATCGCTGACGGCCAACGCGTAACCGACGGCAACCGCGGTATCGACGGCGTTTCCTCCAGCGCGGAGAATGTCGACGCCGACTTGCGTGGCATCGTGCTGCGCCGTTGCGACCATCGCATGCTGCGCGGTCGCTCCGACATGTTCGGCACGCAGCGAGGTTGAGGCAGTCGACAGAAACATCAGCGCCGTTAGCCCGGTCGTAGCGACCATGCGCGTCTTCATCTCAGTGCGCATATTAGCCCTCATTCAGCGCCGGCCTGTCGCAGGCTCTGGCCGCGTAGGCAGCGGACTCGGCGAGCCGTTCGCGAACCAAGCGCCCGTATGAAACGATGCCTCGCGATCTTCTTCGCCGCGCTTTGGCTCGCCGCGCTCGGACCCGCAACGAGCGCGACCGCGAGCGAGTCGGACGCCGCGCTGCGGACCGCGCTGCAGCACGATCTCAACGCGCATCTGGCGGCGCGCTCGAAGATCGAGCACATCTCAACGATCTCGCTGAGCGTTAGCCTTCACGGCCGCCGCAGAATATCAACGTCACGCGCCGGAACGACGAAGTTCGGCGGAGGCGTGCCGGTGACGCCGGCGCATCTGTGGCAGATCGGCAGCAACACCAAGGCCTTTACCGCCGCGATCGTTCTGCAGCTCGAAGCGGAAGGAAAACTGACGATCGATCAGACCGTCGGCCATTGGCTGCCGCAGTATCCGGCCTGGAAGAACGTGACGATTCGCCGGCTGCTGAATATGACGAGCGGCATCCCGGGGTACGACAACGTCCCCGCGATGCTGGCAGATTACGCGAAGAATCCGACCCGCAACTTTACGATTCCCGAGCTGATAGCGTACGTCTATCCCGGAAACCCCCACGCGCCGCCCCCGTCGACCGGTTACGACTACTCGAACACGAACTACGTGCTCGCCGAGCTGATCATTGAGCGCGCCACGCATAATAGCTACACGAGCGAGCTCGAGCGCCGGTTCTTTCATTCCGGTCTCGGATTGACGTTGTCGTATTATTCGGGCACGCAGTATCCGGCGAGCGTGCTCGACCGCATGGTCTCGGGCTATTTCTTCAGCCGCGACGCGCTATAGCGCCGCTTGGCGCCGCTGCTCGGCACCGACGTCGCGCCGTATAGCGTCTCGTGGATGAAATCCGCCGGGGCGATCGTTTCTACGCCCGAAGACGTCACGCGTTGGGCGCGCGCGCTCTACACCGGGCCGATGCTCCCGCCCAAACAGCGCGCGGAGATGGAGGAGCTCGTTTCGCTCAAGAACGGCAAGCCGATCTCAGCCGTGAGTCAGAGCGATCCGCGCGGCTTCGGTCTGGGCGTCGCGCAACTGACGACGCCGCAGACGGGGACGATCTGGTTTTACGAGGGCATGACGCTAGGCTACCGCGTGGTGCACATGTACTTTCCGCGCCAAGATGCTGTGATCGTGTTCGGCATGAACAGCCAGCCCGATTCGAAGCAGAATTCGACGAACACACTCGCGCTCGCGGTTTACGAGACGCTGCACGCCGCCGGGCGTCTGTAGCGCTCGAACACTGAATGCGGATCTCGCGGAGCACGTTCATCGGCTCGTCGCTCGGCGTCTCGGCGCTCGCGGCGATGCGTTGGCCGCGGGTGGCACGAGCGGCGGCTCCCGCAACGGCGATCGCTCCCGTGCGGATCGATGCGGGACGCATCATTCGCACCGTTGTCGGCCTGCGTCCATATCGCTCGAGCGGCTTCGTGCTGCGCGCGCAGCGTTTTGGTTCGAAAGTGCTCGTGCACAACTACGGACACGGCGGCGGCGGCTTTAGTCTGTCGTGGGGCTGTGCGACGCTGGCGGCCGATTTGGTTGCCGATCGGTCGCCGGCGCAGGCGGCGGTGCTAGGCTGCGGCGTGATCGGGCTGACTACCGCGCGAATTCTGCAGAACCGTGGGTGGCAGGTGACGATCTACGCCGCCGATCTGCCGCCGGCGACGACGTCGAATGTTGCCGGCGCACAGTGGACGCCGACGACCGTCTTCGCACGCGATGCGGTGACGCCGGCATTCATGGATACGTTTCGCAAAGCGGCGCATCTCGCGAACCGGCAGTTTCAATTGATGGTCGGGCCGACGTACGGCGTTCGCTGGATAGATAACTACGCGCTCGAACGCGCAGGCGGGACGAGCATTCCGGAGCTCGACTACTGCGACATGGGCCGGCATCGTCGATCTCTATGCCGACGTCGAAACGATCGACCCCGCATCGGTGCCCTTTCGCGGCTTCGAGAGCGTTCATCGCTTCAGCACGATGCTGATGGAGCCGAACACGTTTCTGCCCGCGGTGCAGCGCGATTTTCTGTTGCAGGGCGGACACATCGCGGTGCGCGATTTTCACGACGCGACGCAGGTTGCGGCGCTGCGTGAGCCGGTCGTCTTCAACTGCACCGGCTTGGGAGCGCGCACGCTCTTCAACGATTCGGATCTCGAACCTGTTCGCGGCCAGCTGACGATTCTAGAGCCGCAGCCCGATGTTGATTATACCTATTTGACTGGCGAGCTGTATATGTTTCCGCGCTCCGACGGCATCGTGCTCGGCGGAACCTTCGAGCGCGGCAACTGGTCGACCAGCGTCGACCTCGCCGCGCAGGCGCGCATTCTCGCCGGCCACGAAGCGATTTTCGCCAAGTCACCCTGAGCACCGGTGCTTCAGGGTTTCTTTACCTCAGCCGCCTATGCTCATTTTGCTAAACCGGGACGGAGGGTGGGCGATGGAGAGGCGACATCCAATTCTGATCGTGGCACTTGTTGCCGCGGCGACGCTTGGAGGATGCGCCGGGTCGCGCTCGCCGGCACTGCCCGAAGCTCAAAATATATTCGCGCCGCCGGCCTACGCGGTGGCCGGCAGCAAGCAGCGCACGCTTTTTATCGCGGACGTCAACCGAAACGTGCTGCTCTACACCGCAAACATCAACCAAAAGAACCCGCCCTTGCTCGGCGAGATCACGCAAGGCGTGACGCGATCTGTCAACGTCTGCTTCGGCGGAGGCACGCTTTACATCGTCAACTCCGGCGGGAGCCATGCGAGCGTTGCCGAGTACCATCGCGGCTCGTCCTCACCGTTTGCAACGATCACCTACGGGCTCGACACACCGGACGCGTGCACGGTCGACCGCGACGGTAATCTCTACGTCGACGATGGCGGCGCCGGGCACCCGCTGATCCAACTGTATCCGGCTGGAAGGAGTATACCGGGGAAAACGATCGATCTTCCCCCGACGGGACGCGCGACTGCGCCCGGTGGTCTCGTTCTCAATCGCAGGGGCACGCTTTTCGTCAACATTTTCACGGCAGAATCTGAAACGGCCACCGTCTTTCGAATTGCTCGCGGTTCGTCGAACGCAAAGAATCTGCACCTGCAACGGCTTCCCGCCGGCGGCGCGCTGGGCATCGACGAGGCTGGTAACCTCTACGCCGGTGGCCACGAGGGCGACATGTCAATCTACGCGCCCGGGAGCAAGACGCCGACGCGCTTCATCAACGTCGGCGAGGAAGGTTTCTACGCCGACATGACGGTGACGCCGGACGGCACGATCTATTGGCCGAATTATGACGAGGGCATGATGTACGAGTTCGCGCCGGGCGCATCGAGCCCGACGAACGAGTTTGCGACGGCCGGCTCGGGCATCGGCGCGGCAGTCGGCGTGTGGTAACCTCGCGGTTAGAGCAGATATGTCCCTAGCTGCGTTTTCGAGGAGGGTCAATTGAAACATAAGCTTGCATATCGTGCTCAAGAGGTACTTGCAGAGACTCATCGACACGAGCTGTAAGCATTTCAAGACCGCCGCATTAGACCGGCGTGGCGCCGGGAAACACTGAGCAAAAAAACAACACTAAAACGGTGGAAAAATTAGCGGATTTCTTTGCCCGCTAAGCTCCTCACGTCACCCATCTGCTATTACTGCCGACCAGAAGGCTCCATGCTCGGTATGGGCACGGATGGCCTACACGTTCGAGAGTTCAGGTCGAAGGTACATCCTCGAAACCTCTGACTCCCGATGACTTTGACCTCAGTCGCGAAGATATCACCGACGGCCGTTAGGCGCGGTGGCATCGGCGAACTTCGGTACCGCGTAATGATCGAGTGTAAGCTCTCGCGCGACCATAATGTGGCGCACACGAACGCTGCCGTTGAGGCGGGAAAGTATCGCGATGTTTACCAGGGTGCTTATTGTGTGCTGGTGGCCCTTTCGTTCTCGCCGAAGCTACCTTTAGCTCTGAGTTGCACACTCATGGCGTCGCAGCCTAGCCGGTCGACGACCTGGTTCGCGCCGCAGCAATGCGTCTCGATTGCTCGCAGATGCGCGAACTATTCGCCCCGGGCTTCGCTGCCGATGCGCTCGACGACTTGGCCTAGGCGCAAATCCACGGACCCGACAAACGGCTGCGGGTCGTCGCCTCGTTGTTGATGGAGATAGGGCTAGCACAACAGCGCTTGGCCGAGCAGCTCGATGGAACCGACGCGCATCCCCGCCTTACAAAAGACGTCGCGCTTAGTCTCGTCGATGAGCGGTTGATCAGCGCCGGCAGCGCGCATGGTGTGACGCCGGAGGAGATTGACGAAGCGTTTACGTGGCTGACGAGTCCGTAAGTCGGTCGGGCGATTTGGACCGGCGAGGACCGGAGCGCGATTGTGATTCGCCCGCGGCTCTAATCAATATTCGGTCAGAGGCTCGCCAAAAACGCGTCGATCGCGGCGAACAACTTTTCGGGCTGGTCGAGCATGATGAAGTGGCGTGAATTGTCGACTATTACAACCTTGGCCGTAGGATCGCCGGCCAAGAGACTTGCGTAGTATGACTGCTTTTGCTCCAGGGTCGTCGCCGGGCTGTACGGATTTTGCGGATCGAGCTTCGCGTCGAAGGGGCCGATCTCGAGCAACGGCACTCCGATCTTCGACAGACCCGGGCGCAGATCGGCCGCCATCAATTCCTGCATGTACGTTCCAGTCGCCGCGATGTTTGCGCCGGCAGAAAAGCCCAGCGCCGTTTGGACGTTCGACGGCATCGTCATATAGCTGAGCTGTTGCGTCTCGGCGCTTTGGAAGTCGGCCGGCGATTCTTGCGTGACCTTACCCCCGACCTGCGCTGCGATGGCAGCGCGCTGTTGCGGCGTCACCTTGTCGAGACCGGCGAACACCGGCAATCCGTCGATGGCGATTGCGCCGCGAATCAAATCGCTGTGCTCTTCGGCGAGACGAATCGCCAAGAAGCCGCCCAAGCTGTGACCGATGAGGACCGGCTTGTTCGCACGCGGAAGAAATGCAGCGATGTCACGATCGACGGCATCGAGCATCGGCGCCGCAACCGTCGGGCGACTGCCAAAGCCGGGCAGCGTTAAAACATAGATGGTATGCGCGGCTTGATAGCGCGCAACGGTCGTCGACCAAACCGCACCCGAATCGGTGAGGCCGGGAATAAGGACCAGCGCCGGCGCACCGCTGCCATACTGGTCGACGTGCACGGAGCCGGCGTCGAACGAGGATGTCGGCGTTGCTCCCAGTAGCGGCAGGAATAGCGTCAGCAGCGCAACGGCTGTGACCGACCGTTTCAATTTGTCCCCGGGTCGAAGGTTGCCCCGATCGGAGTTCCGCTCGATACATGATACGTGTGGGCGAGCTTCCCGCCAGGGAACGTGTATTGAACTGCGCCGTCCCCCGTCGAGCCGATGAGCAGCTTGCCGTTCGAACTGAGCGCGATTTCGTTTACGCCACCGGTCGCGATTTGAAGCCCAGGTCGGCGTGCCGGATTCTGTAAACTCCTCGACGCCTTCACCCTGACCGGCGGCGAGCAAGTCGCCGCTCTTGTCGATGGCAATGCCTGCGGGGTTTCCTCCCCA
The DNA here is from genome assembly GCA_963748875.1 of Vulcanimicrobiota bacterium. Taxonomy (GTDB): domain Bacteria; phylum Vulcanimicrobiota; class Vulcanimicrobiia; order Vulcanimicrobiales; family Vulcanimicrobiaceae; genus Cybelea. Next base: position 865,348 of record CAVVKC010000001.1, on the reverse strand, counting down.
ACCAATCGGGAGCGTCGTCGCCCCGTTCTGTTGCGCGGCCGGGAACTCGACGACCGTTCCGGTCGAGCCGAGCACCATCGATGCGAAAAGGTTACCCTGCGCGTCGCAGGCGAGGAAGAAGAAAAAGCCACCGCTGTAGGTGAGCGTTCCCGTCGGATGACGGCTTCCGTGCGCGTACACCGCGATGTCGCCAGCGCCACCGTGAGCGCCGAGTATGTTGGCGACGTACACGGTGCCGTTCGGGCAGACCGTGACGCCTTCGGGTTGTTCCTTACGATCGCTCAACACCTTGAACGGCGACGTGGAACCGCGCTTGAACTCCAAGACGTTGCTCGCGCCGCGATTCGCGACGTACAGCGTGCCGTTGGCGTCGGCGAAGAGCCCCTGCGGGTAATTTACACTCGCCTTAATCGAGCCGACGCGCTTGCCCTCAAGGCGAAAGACGCTGATGCTGTTTGAAGCTTGCTGCGAGATATAGACGAGCGCCTTCTGCGCGGCAGTCTGCGTGTGGTTACCGGCAGTGGTGGTGCTCGGCGCCAGCGCGGCGGAACCGCCCGCGGAGCATGCCGCGAGAGCAAGCGGCAGTAGGGCTCTCAAAATCCTGCTATTCATACAAAGGGTCCCGACCTCTCAAGTGTGGTTACCGATGCCCTGACTTACGGCAGGTTCGGCTCGCGCGAAAGTTGCCCCCGTCGATTATGCTCAAGCCAGGCATCCATTCCGCCATCGAGATTCAGCGCTCGATCGAAGCCGAGGGCATTGAGTCTGGTAGCGATGTGTTCGCTGCGCTGGCCGAGGTGACAGATTACGACGATGTCGCGATCGGCCGGAAGCTCGCGCAGACGCTGCTCGACTTCAGCCATCGGAATATTGATCGAGCCCGGAATCACGCCGTCGGCCATTTCTTCCGGCTCGCGCACGTCAAGCATGAACGGTGCCGAGCCGTTTTTGATGCGCCGCGCGAGCTCGTCAGGCGTGATGGAATGCACGTCACTCTTGACAGGGTTAGAGGCAGACGGGTTGCGATCGCCGCTGTGGCGCGTGATAGGTAGCATGCTGGGGCGTATCGATCGTGTCGACCGCTGACCTGATAATTCGAGCGGCTCCGGGTTCGATTCCTGGGCGCTCCAGCCGCGATGCATTCGCATTGCGTTCCGCGCTCCGATGTGATAATCTCGGATTATCAGTCGGCGGTTGCATCGAGCGCCAAGAGGCGCCGCAGCAATGCGGCGCCTCTTCTAATTACTGCCAGGGTGACACGATTACGATTTGTACTTTGACGCGTGATGAGTAGCCTGCTGGGGCGCATCGATGGTGTCGACCGCAGGTCCGACAATCCGGGCGGCTCAGGGTTCGATTCCCGGGCGCTCCAGCCGCGATGCATCGGCATTGCGTTGGGCGCTACGGTGTGATAATCTCGGATAGTCGGACCGGCGGTTACATCGAGCGCCAAGGGGCGCCGCAGCAATGCGGCGCCTCTTCTTTTTTGAGGATTAAGGTTTGGAATTGAGATTGTGGCGGTAGGTCTTCGGCATGACGTCCGTTCTCGTCACTGGAGGATCGGGCGCGATTGCGCGTTGGTGCACTGTCGAACTGTTGCGGCGCGGGTTCGACCTGCGTACTACCGTTCGCAATCCGACGCGCGAAGCTGAGGTGCGCGCGTCGATCGCAACGCAAGTCGATCCTCGCTGGACCGCTTGACGTTTTACTCAGCCGATCTGCTGCGCGACGACGGTTGGGCAACAGCCGTCGAGGGCGCACAATACGTGCTGCACATCGCCTCGCCGTTTCCGCCCGGTCCGCCCAAGCATCAAGATGAGCTCATCGTCCCTGCGCGTGACGGCACGCTGCGCGTGCTGCGCGCAAGCGTCGCGGCAGGCGTCGAGCGCGTCGTGGTTACGTCGTCTGCAGCGGCGATCGCCTATGGTCCGGTGCCCCCCGGTGGAACGTACACCGAAAACGAATGGTCGGATCCCACGAGCCCGCAAACTCCGGCGTACGCGCGCTCGAAGACGATCGCCGAACGCGCCGCCTGGGAGTTCATGGAGACGAGCGCGGGCGCGACGTCGCTGGCGGTTGTGAACCCGACCCTCGTCGTCGGTCCGGTGCTCGGCGAGGATCCGTCGTACTCGTTCCAAAGCATCAGCCGGCTCCTCGCCGGGGATATGCCGATGATTCCGCGACTCGGCTTCAACTTCGTCGACGTGCGCGACATCGCAGACCTGCACGTTCGCGCTATGACGGCGCCCAATGCCGCGGGCCAACGCTTCATCGGCAAAGGGACGTTCGCGTGGCTCGCGGATGTAGCGCGCATTTTACGCGAACGGCTCGGACCCGAGGCGCGCAAGGTTCCGACGCGCGTTGCGCCCGACGTACTCGTGCGTTTCCTCGCGCTCTTCGACCCTTCGCTGCGGGGCGTGGCCGAAGACCTGGGCGACCGTACGGAATTCTCCAACGCTAAGGCCCGCACCGAACTCGGCTGGGAGCCGCGCCCGCTCGACGACACCGTCGTCGACACCGCGCGCAGTCTACTTGCAAGTGGTCTCGTTAGAGTAAATTAATCTTCCAACGGTGCTTCTACGTCGCGCAGATCACTGGGGCGTGGACAACGCGGTTAGCCGGAGTCGGCGATGAGGCGCGCGTAGGTGCGGCTCGAATCGGTCGGCACGCGCTTGAGATCGGGATCGGTGTCGAGATCGATATGGTAGAGCCCGAAGTCGCTGCCATCGTCGAAGGGTAAGCCCCACTCGCGATTCGAGGTGATGCTCCAGCAGATGTAGGCGTCTACCGGAGCGCCGCGCTCTACGGCCTTACGCACTTGCTTGACGTGCTCCGTCAAGTAGTCAGGGCGGCCGACGCCGCCGGCCCGAACGACGCAGCCGTTCTCGACGACGATAATCGGCTTGCCGGGAAACTCGCGCGCCGCTTCGACCAGAATCATGCCGAGCGCGTCCGGCCAGACCGGCGCGTTTTGGTATTGGAAATCCGAGGCAGCGCTGAGACGATGGAGATCGCGCGGCCAGAACGACGGGACGCCCCAGTAATAGTCGAGCCCGACAAAATCGAGCGTGCCGACGCACTCGCGCGGGCAAAGAAACTCCGGTAACTTGCCGGCCATGCCGAGATTCCACCAGTTCGTGCCGAGCAGCGTAGTGAAGATCGCGAGACTCTTGCGCAGCGCAAAGAATGCATGAAGCCATGACGAGCGCGTCGCGCCGATGCGCTCGAGACCATGCAGCGGCACGAACTCGACGCGGTCGGGATCACCGAAGATAAGCCGTGCAATGCGCCGCGCAATGTCCGGTTCCAGCCCTTCGTAGCCGCCGCTTTGTCACCCTGAGCGAGTCGAAGGGTACACAACAACCCGGCACGCCCGGATGGACGCCGACACGCAACCTGTGACGCCTGCGAATGCGCGCGACCGAGCGGTCCATCTCAGGAACGTCGCGCTGCTTCTCGGCCTCGGCTTCCTCCTCGCGCCCGATATGCGCGACGGTCTTACGATTGAAGGCGTTTGGAATCTCGGGACGGTCGCGCCGCAGTTCGCGAATGGCACGGTCGACGATATTGAGCAGACTGCGGCTGCCCAGCGCCATTGCGACGGCAAAGTACTGCGGCGCGCCGGGCAGTTGCGTGATGCGCAGCGCGTCCACGGCATATTGGCGCAGCGTGACATCGTCGTCGAAGACTGCGTCGGCTTTGCCCTGCTTCAGCGCCTCGACTGCATCATGCATAGCGTTGACGTAGCTGATTGTCGCCGCGGGGAACCAACCACCGACGATCGTCGCCGGCAATGTGTCGGCAACCACGGCGACGCGACCTCGCCAAGCTTGTGTTTCCGCCGGAAGCGCGAACGTGCTGGAATGCAGCACCGCGAGATGGGTGCAATAGTAAGGCTCCGAGAAAAATGCATGCTGCAGGCGCTCCTGCGTCATCGTGAGCTGCGCGATCGTGCAATCGACGCGGCCGCCTTCAACGATCGCCGACTGCGCGATGCGCGCTGCCTGCCGTTTTGCGTCCTCCGGCGACTGCAAATGCGTAGCGTTACGGTCGATCCAGCGCTGTAGCCAGCGCGGCAGGCCTAAGACGAGCGGATTCGCGCCGACGCGCGCACTCGGCCGAATGTGCCGAATAGCATCGCGCGCTTTGAAGTGGGCGCGAAAGAGATTGGGGATGAGCGTGAGCACGTCGTCCATTTGCGCATCGCCGCTTTCGTACGGCGGCTGCCCGGGCGGGATTGCGTATGCGCGCATCCAAAAGCCTTTGATCCAGCCGTAGACGAGCTGATTTGGCTCGTTGAGCGTAAGGTAGTCGTCGATGAGATCGCCGAGCCGCTGCGCGATCTCAGTTGCGAACTGCGCGACGCGGTCGGGGAAGCCCGGGTCGAGCGGCCCCGCTCCGCTACCCGCGGCCTGAACGTGAAGCGGCCAGGTATTGTGCACGAGCGTGACGACCGCCGACATCCCTGCGTCGCGGATCGCTTGCAAGACGTCGCGGTAGTGTGCAAAGGCCTCGTCGCTCCAGACGCCCGGTTGGGGCTCGAGCCTCGCCCAAGAGAGCGAGAGGCGAAAGACGCCGCAACCTAGGCCCCGCGCGAGCTCAACGTCCTCGCGGAAGCGATTCCAAAAATCCGTGGCCTTGCCGCGCGCGATGAGGCCACGCACACGCTCCCAGACATCCCGAACGTCGTCGCACTGGTCGTACGCTTCGCATTGATGGTCGGCCGTTGCGACGCCGAATTCAAGCTTGCACGCCACGGCTGGCAGATGCGCGACGACGCGCAGCGGTCCCTCTCCGCTGCCTCCCCGCAAGGTCGATCCAGGTGGCTACGACTTCGTACAAGTCTCCTTAACGGTTACTACGCGGCCACTCGTTTCGGTAAACGACGTCGTCATCGTCCTCTTCGTGTCGCTCACCTTGGTGAAAACCTCAGGCGCGAACGATGCAATATCCGGTGCTTTACTCTGGATGACATACGCGTAGCTCGTATGAGACGCCACCGGCATCGCCGCGGTCGAAACTGCGTACCCGCCCCGGTCTCCGGTCGTGATGCGCACCCATCGCTTCGCCGGGCCGTCCCACGTGAATCTCGTCTCGTTACGGACTTCGCGCGGAATCCACGACGCCGTATGGATCGTTGAATCACGAAGCATCCAATACCCAGACGGGTCCATCGAATAGACTTCGGTCGTCTGGAACGGACCGGGACGCCGCGAGCTCATATCGGAGCACTCCCAGGTCCCGATCAAAAACTTCATCGTTGAAAAATCTGGTTTGGGCTGAGTCGGGACCGGCGTGCCTTCGATGTTCGGCGAAGCCGCAAACGCGGCGGCACCACCGAGCCCTACCGTCAAACAAAACGCAAAAAGAAAACGCAGAGATATCTTCATAAGGTAAAAGAACCCCTTTCATAAGTGGCTTCAGATGGCTTCGCACGCAACGAGCAAGTTCCTACCCATCGCCGCAAGGCAAGCGTTAGAGCAAGACGAGCTAGCCCATCAGCGACATTTAACGTTAATCGAGCCACGAGCGCTCGTTGGATGCAGCGCAACCCAACCCGTTATTGCTCGAACCGGAAAAAATCGCGGCGATCTACTGCTACAGCAGGATCTCCGTGCGCGTTCGGACGTCGGGCGGGAATGGGCTGGCGCGCCGGGTCGCGCGGTCGATGTGGACGGCAGTCAGTTCGCAAACCGCACAGACCTCGTCGCGCTCGGCGTCGCGCATTTCGTGCACGAAGACGATCTTCTTTTCTGCGATGCGCACAATATGCGACCGAATTTCGAGTATCGCGCCGGCGAAGAGCTCGCGTTTGTACGTAATGTTCTGTTGAACGCCGGCCATTCCGGACTGCGTTTCGCGTATATAGCTTGGAGTAATTCCGATCGTGGCCATTAGGTTCCAGGTCGCCTCGTCGAACTTGCCGACGTACCACATGACGTTCATGTGACCCATCTGATCGCAATGCCACGGAAAGACCGCTCCACGATACGTCACTATTGGTTCCAAGGGAATCGCCTCGTACCGCTTCGCGCCGCTCCTTCCCTTTTGGGGCGTCTTGGAATCTACAACAAGAAGGATAGAGGAGCGACTCCGCCTTAGGGACCGGGCGCGACGGCGGGATCCGCGGCCACGCCAAACGCGCTTTGCAGATCGTTGTGGTAGCGGTTTGCCAGCACGTGCCCGAATCCGTAGCGGGAGATTTCGCTGACCACGCCCATGTCTGAGTCGGCAACGTAGACACGCTTGTTCTGCGAAATAGTGAGCGCGCTGAGGTCTCCGGATTCAACGAAAACCGTCTTGCGCAGCCTGTGCGTCTTCGCGGTGAAGATGAAGACGTCGTCGTATTGGTAGTCGGCTACGTACACCTCTCCGCTCGGCCCGACCGTGATTCCCAGCGGCTCGATCAGGTTGTTCTGCCCGAACTCCTTCGAAGGCTTGGTTTTACCGGGTGGATAGATCGACACGAACGCGGCGTAATTGTTATGATTCGCGACGTACAAGTTACCAGCGGAGTCGACGGCAACGCCGTAAGGATCCAATCCGCTAATCACGGTCGACGGCGTCGTCTGTCGGGCTGGAAACTCGACGACGCTTCCTTCATAGCTGCCCAGCTCATTGGAGACCCACACGTTTCCCTTCGAGTCCACCGCCACCGCGGCTGGGGTAGTCAGGTCTTGATGCAGCGTCAGCGACGGCGACGACCTGCCGGGCGGATAGATCGTGACGGTGTTGTTGCCGCTGTTTGCCACGTAAAGATTTCCAGCGGAGTCGACCGCGAGGCCCTGTGGGCCTACGATGCCGTTCGTAATCGAACCGACCGGGTTAGGATTGCCGCCGCCGGCCGGAAAGATCCACACTGTGTTGGCGAAGTTGTCGGCCACGTAGACGCGGTTCGTCGAGGCATCGGACGAGGGACGTTCCGGCGCACGCGCCGCAACGTTCGCCGCAGACGGCGTCACGGCCGAAGTTCCCGCGGCCGAGCAACCGGCCGAGAGCGAAATCACGAGGAGCAGCGGAATCGAAAGCGGACGCCAGACCATTGTGGAACCCCCTAACCGAATGAAGTGCTTTGCGCACGATGGTAGCGTCCACCCGGCCGGCCGGACAAGAGTAATTACCTAGGCGCATGTCCATGATCGCAAGCCGCTTGCTTGAAGCGGATCTGCTCTATCAGATGGGGGCGGTGCAGTTAGCAGCCGAGCGCCTCGAACCGCTCGCGCGCGAAACGACCCCGGAGAGTACGCGACTCGCCGCGTTCTGCCGGCTCACGGAAATTGCATGCGACCGCGGCGAGCTCGCCGGCGCACAGCGCAGTTTATCCGAGATGAATCGCTCGGCCGAGCGACTGGACAGCGAGCTGACACTTGCGGATCGCGCCGAGCTCACGTACGCAGCCGCGCGCTACGCATTCTCTCGCCGAGATGGCCCGGAGCTGGCACGCCTCGCGCACGACGCATTGCTGACGGCTCGCCAAGCATCCCAAAACGATCGGATATCGTCGCTCGCAATACGAATCAACTCTTACCTGGCCGTTGACCGCTACCACCGGCGGGATCTAACCGGTGCGGCGGCCGCCGCCGCGACAGCCATAGAGCGATTGCAGTACACGCCCAGCGCCCTTCAATACGTCAAGACGCATGCGCTGACGACGCGCGCCGTCATCGATCTCCACGACCCGGCCCGCGCACATCTCGCCGCGGCCGAGAACGTCGAAGCGCTGAAGCTAGCATTGGCCGCCGGCATGATCGCAACGGCGCGCGACGCGCTCTTCAACATAGCGAACTCTTGGCTCTTCTGCGACGATTCCGTCGTATCGCTGCATGAAACCAGTATCATGCGTGCGAGTCTGGAAGATGCGCTTGTCGCTCCGTCGCGCAGCGACGATCCCGTGCTTGCAGCGCTCGCGCTCTGTTCTTGCGGGCGGTATAGCGAAGCGGCGGAAGTCATCGAGCGCATCGGGCCGCCCACGAGCCAGCGAAGCTCTGATTGGTTGCCGATTTTTTTCGGACCGGTGACTGCGACTAAACATGCGCGGATCTTGTTCAAAGCGGGCAAGTTCGAGGAAGCGGACCGGACCGCTGCCGAGGCGCTGAAGGCGTGGGAGCAATCGCGTCTAGGCGGAGACGGCACTGCCCTGCGGGTACGCGCCGAAGCGCTCGAGGCGCTTGGCGAAACTAACAAAGCGATCGAGGTGATCGAAGAGGCGCTCGACGCGCTCGAACCGATCAAGCCGATCCATCACCTGGTCGGCGCTTACCAATGCGCGCATCGTCTAACCAAGAAGCGGACGTATCTCGATAATGCTTGCGACTTGGCGAAAACTTTCAAGCGCGTCGAGTCTGCACCGCACGACACGCGGTTGACGCCGCGCGAGTATGAAATCGCGCTCCTCGTAGCACAGGGTGAGAGCAACAAAAGCATCGCCGCTCGGTTGAGGATTAGCTCGCGGACGGTCGATAACCACGTAGCGTCAATCTTTGGCCGGCTTTCGGTCCGAGGGCGCTGGCAGCTAACGACCGACTTGGTTACGCGTGCTCCGCGAGTTTGAAGGTTCGGAGTTTTTGCGCGCTTGGCACGCGCGCTACCCCGGCGCGGCGACCGTGGCGTTCGGGTATGGCCGCATCGTCGGCGAGCGACGATCGAGCTACGATCTGCTCGTCGACGATGTCGCTGCGCTGTCGCAAGTGACGACGGCGATCGATCTCGCCTGCGGAGACGGGTACTTGCTCGCGCTGCTCGCGCGGCGTTTGCCGTCGGCGCAGTTGATCGGCATTGATATGGCGCCCGAGGAGCTGGGCGTCGCGCGCGATCGCGCCTTACCGGAAAGAGTGCGGCTCTTGGCCGCGCGTGCGGAAGCCTTGCCGTTGACAGGTGCGAGCATCGAGGCGGTCGTCTGCCATATGGCGTTGATGCTCTTCGATGACGCGCGCACCGTCGTCAACGAGCTCGAACGCGTGATTCGTCCCGGCGGAATCTTTGCCACGGTTCTCGGCCCGGCGTCGGGCAGCAGCGAGTTCGTCGCTCGCTTCGGCGCACTGCTTCGCGAGGCCGAGGCCACCGAGAAATTGCCGCCGCTACGCGTCGGAGACCCAGCGACGTTCACCGAGGACTCGCTGCGCGGGCTCTTTGCAAACGGCACCTGGAGCGACGTACGCGTCGACCAGTTTCAGCTTCGATTTGATGGTACCGACGATCAAATACAGGCGACGCTGCTCAGCATGTACAACGTCGCCCGGCTCTCCGATGACGGGAGAACGGAGTTAACGCGACGCCTTAAGGCTGAAATGCTCGAACGACGCCAAGCAAGTGAGACGACGGAATGCGTCCTGGGCCTGCGGCATCTCGTCGCCGTGCGGGGTGACGCCGACCGAAAGCCAGCCGGACCCACGCTCGGCGAAGGAGCGTGGTACCGTCGCATAACGTTCCGAGACCACGAATGAGTTCGCTCGATGACTGCAAATATACGCCGCATGAATACTCCAGCTTGTTCCACGCTATTGGCCGCACTTTTCCTCCTGAATGGGTGTTCCAACATCGCGGCGACGCAGCATGCGTTACCGCAGACTGGATCCGCCGCCTCGGCCGGATCTACGGTCGATCGTTTCCAGGCCGGTTCGTTGAGCGAACTTTTCAATCTCGATTATTCCAAGGGATCGATTACCGTCTTTTCAATTCAAAATGGCAAAGCGACACAAACGGTACGATTTGAGCCGGCGCACGGATTGGCTCAGGGCCTTGCTTCAGACCGGCTCGGGCAGATCTACACCACGATTACGAGCTCAAAATCTAAGCCATGCGCTGCATGCGTGGAGAGCTTTAGCAATACCGGCAAGCTCGTCAACCAGCTCGACGCGCCGCTACTGCAGGGTGCGCCTGGTGCGCCTTCGCTGACCGACCTTTCCGTTGACGTGCATCAAAACGTCTACGTGAGCGATTACGGTCAACAGGCCGTTTACTTCTTCCCGCACGGCCGAATGACGCGGCACGGTCCGGCGGTCGTCGTGCAAAACTCACAGAACGCCGCATCGGTCTTGGCGACTCCAGACGGCACGAACGTTTTGGTATCGGGTGGATGCGGGTTCGCAAGCGTGCGACCTTACGCACGCGTGGGGCGCCGGAAGTACGCGCAGGGTGCGTGTTTCGGCATCGGCACCATCGCACTGATCGGCGGCGCCGTGGACGATGAGGAGGACGTTATGACGCCCGTTGACGGGGCCCCCGGGCTCGTATCGGTTTCCTCCCCGAGCGGCGGAACGACGTTTCATACGCCGGACCCGCTTCACGCCTCGATCAGCGGCGTCGCGTTTAATAGCGATGCTACGGTAGCATACGTCGCGAATCAGCAGAAGGAATGCGTGTATGCCTTCGCGCGACCGGCGAGTGGTTGGCTGTCGGGCAGTCAGCCCAAATTGGTGGCGACGTACAAAGGCTTTAAAAACCTCGACATCATTGCCGTCCCGCAATGATTTGAATCCGCCGCATCAGCCGTGACGTAGTTTGTCCTGAGCGACGCTGAGCTTGTCGAAGCGCGAAGGGCTTAAGCTGACACCGATCGGGTCCAGGCGCCAATCTGAAGCGGCAGGAAAATGTGTCCGCCGGTCGCGAGCGTTTCGCGCTCCAATCGTTGCGCAAACGCATCGCCGTCGAGATCGCCGTTGAGCTCGGTCAGCGCCGATTCAAAGAACCGATAGCCTAACGAACCAGCGCCGTTGACGACGCGCAGGTCGCTGCGAATCGACGGCAGCGGCAGTCCGGCTTCGGTAAACAGATTCACCAACCGCAATCCCATGTCGACGTGCATGCCGGTCCGGCGCATGCGATCGATCGACGTTTGCGCGAAGCGGCGATAGAGAGGAACGTGCGGCCAATCCGACGTTTGCGGCCAGAGGATCGACTCGTAGTGCCACTCGTGCATGACGATGCGGCCGCCGTCATGTACTAAGCCGGCGGCGTGGCGAATCGCTCCGACCGGGTCGAGTTCATGCATCAAAAAGAATCTCCCGACAACGGCATCCACCGGAGCGTCGAGGTGTAAGTTCCGCAAGGCGCCGGCGCGAAACTCGATGCAATCGAAGCCCTCGGCTTCGGCCCGCCAGTAGGCGCGGTCGACGTTTCGGATGTCGGCGTCAAGCCCGATGACGGTGCCGTCGGCGCCCACGCGTTCCGCCACGAGGAGCGCGAGATCGGCCAGGTCGGGACCTAGCACGAGCACGCGCATCCCGGGCGTAATCCCCGAGCACGACAGCAGCTCCTCGGTCAACGGTTGTGCAAATGCGGCCTCGACGGCGTGTACGCGTTCGGTTTTCATACCGTCATTGTCGCTTCCGGCGGCGGGCGAAACCACGAAGATACTCACATTTTCGGGCCGAACTACGCCCAGATCGTGGCTGAAGCGCTCGGGGAGGTACTGCGCTCGCTTCGCTCTGCCGCTCTGCTTTCGCAAGAGGCGCTCGCGGAGCGCTCGGGGTTATCCACCCGCACGGTCAGCGATATCGAGACCGGCTCGGCCCGCACGCCGCGGTTGATCACCGTCATGCTGCTTGCCGAGGCGATGGGCCTATCGCCCGAGGACCGCCAGCGTCTTCAGACCGCGGCGCGCAAGCCCGCCGGACAGCCGGCAGGTGCGAGCATATCCTCACCGTTGGCGCTGCAACCGGCGCTGGTCGGCCGTGATGCCGACATCAAAAGCGCCGGCGCGCTGCTTGCGCGCGAGGACGTGCGGCTGGTCACCCTGGTCGGTCCGGCCGGGGTCGGCAAGACGAGCCTCGCCACCAACGTTGCGGTCGAGAGCGCCGGTGCATTCGAACACGGGGCGGTCATGGCCGAGCTCGCGCCGGTCACGGAACCGTCGCTGGTTCCCGCGGCCGTAGCCCGCGCGCTCGGGATACGCGAAGCGGCCGACGCGACGCCGAGCGAAGCGGTCGCGGGATATCTGCGCGCACGAAACGCGCTGCTCGTCCTCGATAACCTCGAACATTTGCTGCCGGCGGCCGGGTGGATCGGCGCGCTGCTCGCGCAATGCGCTCGGCTCACGATCCTCGTAACGAGCCGCGAGCCGCTCCATCTGCGCGCCGAGCACGTCTATGCGGTTCGCCCGCTGCGCAGCGGTGCGGCGGTGCTGCTGTTCGTGCAGCGCGCGCAGATGGTAAAGCCCGAGTTCGAACTGAACGATGCCAACTCGGCGGCCGTCGGCACGATCGTCGACCACCTCGACGGTTTGCCGCTCGCGATCGAGCTGGCCGCTCCGCGCCTCTTGCTGCTTCCGCCCAGAGCGTTGGCCGCTCGGCTCGAACGGCGACTACCGCTGCTCGGCGACGGCGCGAGCGATCGTCCCGAGCGGCAGCAGACGATGCACGGCGCAATTGCCTGGAGCTACGATCTTCTCTCCGACTCAGAGCAGCGCTTATTCAGGCGTTTGGGCGTGTTGCAGGGCGGCGGCACACTCGAGGCGGCGGCTGCGGTCGCCGCCGACGGACGCGACGAACGCTCGATTCTCTTTCGGCTCGCGCCGCTGGTCGAGAAAAACATGCTCTGGCTGGCCGAAGACACCGATGCGGAGCCGCGCGTCTCGATGCTCGAGGTGCTGCGCGAGTTTGCGCACGAACGGCTCGTCGAAAGCGGCGAGCTCGACGACGCGCAGCGTCGCCTTGTCGAGTACGTGCTGCAATTTACCGCCGGCGCGGAACGGCAGCTAACGAGTTCGGGACAAGGGCGCCGGCTCGCGCACCTGGAGCGCGACCATGCGAACATCCACGCCGCGCTCGAGTGGGCTGCGAGCAGCGCGCAGACCGAGATCGGCTTCCGGCTCTTGAGCGAACTGTGGCGATTTTGGTGGCTGCACGGCTATCTCACCGAGGGCCTCGGCTGGATTCGGCGCTTCTTGGCGCTACGAAAAGGCGCGCCCGGCCCCGTACCGGACGTCTTGTACGGCAAGGTGCTGCGCGGTCACGTGGTGCTGCTTTCGGCGCTTGGAAGTTTCGACGAAGCGTTGGTAACGTGCGAGGAGGCGATCGCGCTGCAGCGCCAGCTCGGCGACGACACGGGGCTTGGCGCTTCGCTCACGTCGCTCGGCGTCATTCGCCAATTTCGCGGCGAGCCCGATCGCGCGGAAGAAGCGCATCGCGAAAGCCTCGAGATCCGGCGGCGAATCGGTGACGAGGCCGGCGTCGCAACCTCGCTATCGAACCTATCGTCGGTTGCCTACGGCCGGAACGATCTGACGCGCGCCGCCGAGCTGGGCAACGAAAGCGTCGAGATCTACCGCCGGCTCGGGCACGAGTCGGGGCTCGCTCACGCGCTGATGAAGATCGGTCTGGTCGCCGCGGCCGAAGGCGAATACGCGCGCGCAGACGAGCTCTTCAACGAGTGTTTACGGATGCAGCGCGCGATCGGCAACATCGGAAGCATCGTGTACTCGCTGGGCAATCTCGGAGCCGTTGCCCACAAGCGCGGCAACGATCTGCTCGCGCTCGAACGCTTCCGCGAAGCACTCGAGCTGTTCGATTCGGTGCCGAACACATCGGCCCTCACCAAAACCCTCGAGGATATTGCCGCAACGATCGCTGCGCTCGGGGATCCTTTGCGCGCCGCCCGTCTGTTCGGAGCCGCCGACGCGCTGCGCCGCACGCTTCGATCGCCGTTATTTCCGTCGGAGCTAGCCGATTATGAAGCCGAAACTGCAAAAGTGCGCGTAATGCTCGGAGACGAGACCTTCGACGCGCAGTGGCGCGTCGGTTCGAGCATCACGCTCGAGCGCGCGCTTGAAGAGACGCGCGAAGCGGTAGCATCTCCTGCCCGAAAACGCTAAGTGCCGACGGCGGCGGGCCACAATCGGCACTTTGGTGCGTCTCACGTTTTGAGATTTTCGGCCTAGTGGAAGTTTCCCGAGGGGAACGTCGCTACGCCGTAGATTTGGCCGCCGCCGCCTGGCGTAAAGGTGTTGAGCTTCTTGTCCTTCGGGTAGCTGTACTCAGTGACGCGTCCGTAGAAGCGGTCGGCCACGAAAAGGCGCGTGGCCTTCGAGTTGAGCGTGATGAACTCAGGCGTGCCGCCGGTTACGAGTTGGGTTGGTGATTGACTGGGGATGATATCGTCAACTCCGGGGATGTATTGGTCTACCGCCAGGAATTCGTACGGCCGGCTGGGGTTCGGCGACCGGACCATCGCGATGCCGCCGGTCTGGCCGAACGACGGGAAGCCTTGCATAGCTACGCAGGTCGGACTTCCCGAATAGCAGCCCAGCAATCCGCCGGTCGCGCCGCTGCTGGGATTCTGGATGTACTCCAGCGCAAAGATCGACGTCTGGCCCTGTTGGGTAGCGTTGAGCAGTGTAAAGCCGGAGATCTCCATGTTCGGCTGGGGCGCGTTCCACGTCGTGCTCGGCGTTGACGACCCTGCAGGATATTCGCTGATGTAGTTCGTGCCGCCGTAGGGCGGCGTGTTGGAAACGTAAACGTTTCCAAAGCCGTCGACTTTAACGTCCCAGGGTCCGTTTAACCCATTGCTGATCGTCGTCTTCGGCGAACCCGAACCTTTACCGTAGACGGTAACGGAATTCGAAACGTAGTTGGCGACGTAAAGGTTGCCGGCAAGGTCGGTTGCGATGCCGTTCGGGCCGTGGATGCCTTGCGTGACCGTGCGCTCTGGCGGCGGATTTTTGGTCTTGCTGGCGGCGTTGAAGACCGAGATCCGGTTGTTTTCGTTGTCACTGACAAAGACGAGCTGGCCACCACTGTCCGGCCCTACGCGCTGGGCGGCCGAACCGTTGGCGTTGGCGGCGGCCGGCACGTAAAGATGATCTGCATCAGTGGAGACGGGTGCTGCCGGGAGCGAGGACGATGCGCCACTGCATCCGGCGAGCGGCTGCGCGAGGAGACTTGCGATCGCGACGCCGATGACGGTGCGAAGCGACGGGTTGAGTTTGTTCACAGGAAGCGCCTTTCGTAACGAGAGGGATTGGGTTACCTCGACCTTATCGCTGCGGGCGCGAACAGACCACGAAGTTTCTAGACGTTTGCGCCGAGCCGCGGCAAAGGCCGCGTAAAACGCCAAGTGCCGACGGCGGCGGACCGCAATCGGCACTTTTGGTGCGTTTTGTGTTGAGGGTTTTTGTTAGAGGTAGCTTCCTGACGGATCGGTCGCGACGCCGACCAAGACCGACTTGCCGCTGGCGCCGAACTGCACGGTCGGCTTGTTCCCCGGGAACGTGTACTCGTCGACGCGGCCGTAGAAGCGGTCGGCAACGAAGAGCCGCGTGCCCCTGGCATTGAGCGTGACGTCTTCGGGCGTACCACCGGTCGTGAGCCGCTTCACCGATTGCGGGTTCGGGATCGTTTCGTCCACGCCGGGGAGGAACTGATCGACGGCGAGGAACTCGAACGGTTTGCTTCCGCCCTGGCTGGCGATCGTGATGCCGCCGGTCTGACCGTAGAGATAGTTGGTAAGTTGACTGCAGACCTCGTTGTAGCTGCCCGGGCTGCACTCCAGGAGTCCACCAGTCGTGATGCTGCCGTTCGTTTGGGACTCGAGAGCATAGACCGACGTCTCACCCTTGAGCGTGGGATTGATGAGCGCGATGCCGGTGATCTGCATGTTCGACTGCGGAGGGTTCCAGCTGGCGATTGGGTCCGCGGTGCCAGCGGCGTACTCGACGATCGAGTTCGGGCCGCCGAACTCGCCGTCCATCGCGACGAAGACATTGCCGAAGCCGTCGACCTTGACGTCGTACGGGCCGTTCATTCCCTGGCTGATGGTGAAGATCGGCGAGGTGCCGTTCTTGGCGTACTCGGTGACGGTGTTCGAAGAGAGGTTGGCAACCCAGAGGTTTCCGGACTTGTCCGTTGCGATGCCGTTGGGGTTCGAGACGCCGATCGAGATCGTGCGCAATGGCGCAGGGTTCGAGGTCTTGCTGAGCGCGTTGAAGACATAAACCTTGCTTTGAAGATTGTCGCTGACGAAGAGCTGTTGGCCTCCGCTATCCGGCGAGACGCGCTGGGCGGCCGAACCCTTAGCGTTTGCGGCGGCCGGCACGTACATATGCGCCGAATCGGAAGCGACGGGGGCTGCGGGGAGCGAGGACGATGCGCCGCTGCATCCGGCGAGCGGCTGGGAGAGGATAGCTGCGATCGCGACGCCGGTGATCGTGCGAAGCGACAGGTTGAGGTTGTGCATTGGGAGCGCCTTTCGTAACTGGGAGGAGTGGGATGCCTCGACCTTATCGCTGCGGGGGCGGACAAACCACGAAATTTCTAGACATTTTGCGGCGGTCAGGCCCGGCGGCGGTGCCCCGGAAGGGCTGGATTCGAGTGCGGCCGCCGCGCGGATTCAGCGGGCGAGCGGTCTTCAGTGCACCGCGCCGAGAGCCGGGTATAAGAGGCCATGAGCAAGGAACAGAATTCTCGGCAGTTGCTCGTCGCGACGATGCTGAGTCTCGTCGTGGCGGCCTGCTCGCATACCACTTCTCCCTCCGCCCAGATTAATAGCAGCTTTGCCCCGTTCAGCTCGACGCGCAATCAGGCGGTCGGAATGGTGGCAAACACGAAACACTCGCTCGGAGCCTCCGACGTCAACACCCTCGACGTCGCATATACCGCGCTCCAGGAAAAAGCTAACGCCTACGCCAGCTTCATGGTGGAAGCGATAACGACGTCGTCCTTCGATCCGGCGAAGAACGCAAAATACGCCGCCGACCTGGCGACGGCGATCTCGAACTTTGACAAAGGCTTCTCAACGTTGTCGGCGACGCGTCAAGTCAGCGTCGCGAACATCTGGGTCCCGTCCTTCGCGCAGTCGTTACAGACCCGTTGGGATCAATACAGCGGCTACATCGCCAAGATGCCGCCGCAGACGAAGGCAGACCTCATCGCCGCAATTAAGCGCGACACGGTCTGGCCGAATTACGAAGACATCGGTACCGAGCCGGTTGCAACTAACCGCTAATAGGGCGCAATAAATGGGACTCGCTTGAGGATACCGCGAAGGTGCGGGGCGTGTTCGTGCGATACGCGCGCCCCGCGCTGAGCGGTCTCCTTATCGCGTGCGCCCTTTTTACGGCTCCACCCGCGCATGGGCAGCAGCTGCCGCTCGACGACCTGATCCGTCAGCGCGTGCGCTACGTCTTCGTCATCTATCAGGAGAACCGGTCGTTCGATCACTATTTCGGAACTTTTCCCGGTGCGAACGGCATCTACGATCGGGCGGCGCGACCGCCGGGCTTCGCGCAATACAACCCGGTATCGAAGCGGTACACGCAGCCGTTTCGGTTAACCACGCCCGACCTCGGGCTGCTTAACAACGCGCGCTCGATCGTCGACGCGGGTATCCACGCCGGTGCGATGGATGGTTTCGTCGGCGCGCAAGCGGCGTGGGCGCAGAGCCTTCCGGCCGCCGCAAAAAAAGCGCTCGGCATGGCCGACCCGACGCAGGCGGCTTCGGTCGGCGACGAGGCGATGGCGCACGTCGATTGTGACACAATTCCATATCTGTGGACGTATGCGAACCGCTTCGCCCTCTTCGATACCTTCTTTCAAGGCGTGCGTGCGCCGTCGGCACCCAGCAACGTCGAGATCATCGCGGCGCAGAACGGCGAAACGGAATACGCGCGCTACGGCGCAGCCGGGCCGCCCTACACGGCGCAGCCGCTCGGTACGAGCGGTCGCGGCGTTCCGATGTTCGTCGATCTCGACCCGGCGTGGGGCCCCTACAACAGCGTTGAGTCGAGCCCGCAGCGGCAGGTCGACCAAACCTACGCGAACGTGTTGTTGAATCTCGAAGGCGTCGAGGCCACCCGCTTAACCAAATACACGCAAGATATCGACGACGATATTGCCTATCTGCGCGGGCGCGGTGACGCGCCGGTGAACTGGACCTGGTATCAGCAGGGATACGAAAACCCGGCCGATCCGGGACGCGTCACGCTGGTTACGCACCATTTGGCCCCGCATTACTTTGGATACGTTGCCAATAACCCGTCGATGGACCGTGACGTCGCCGACATCACGCGTTTTGCATCGGATGTCGCGCAGGATAAACTAGGCACGCACGGAGTCTTCTACCTCAAGGGCGGATATGCGAGCAACCAAGGACTTCACGCGGCGGCGGCGCCACCCAATACGTTTCTCGGCGACGACGACCATCCCGGCGAATCGGACTTGCAGGTCGCGCAAGCCGATGTTGCAAGCCTGGTCAACACGATCGCGCGCAGCAACTATTGGAGCCAATCGGCGATCCTGATCACGTGGGACGATCCCGGCGGCTACTGGGACCACGTTCCGCCGCCAAAATGGCTCGTCTGTCCGGACGGTCATCCATGCGGCAACGGCCAGCGCGTCCCGCTGCTGCTGATCTCGCCGTTTGCGCGCACCGGCGTCGTGCACGAGTTCGACGATCAGGCATCGGTGGTGGAGTTCGTTGAGCAGCTCTTCAATCGGACGCCGCTCGCGCATTTCCCCGATGAGGCGCGCTATGCGCCGATGGGCCCGCGTGACGCGAGCGAAGCGACGGGCGATCTCACGGGCGGCTTCGATCCGGCTCGGCTGCGCGGCGCACTCGCGCCGATTCCCGCTGCAGCAGCAGAGATTCCGGACGACGTCGTTCGCACGATTCCGAGCCCGTGGTCGTGCGGCTCGATCGGGGTTCGGCCGGTAGCGCCGGCGGCGGGAGTTTCAGACGCGCCGCCGGGTGGATTCGAACCGCACGTGCTGGTCGTGCCTATGGGGCGCTTCGTGCCGAGGACGTAGCGGCGAGAAGCGGCGCGAGACGGTCGCGCAGCGACAACGCGATCAGCACCCAGCCGACGCTCAAAATCAGTCCCGGAAAGATCCCCAACGGCATCATCGTGATGTGAAAGGCGAGGATGTTGTAGAGGATCGCTGCGGACGTCACGAGCGCTAGCGGAACGTAGCGATTGGCGAGCAGCGCGACGCCGCTCAGGAACTGAATCGCATCGACGAAGAGTACGAAGTGTGACTGAAAGATCACGTTTTGGAACTCGCCGGCGAGTCCAGGCATCGCCGGAGGTCCGGAGGTAAACGAAAGCACGAACCCGCTCAGCCCTGCCACCGTAAAGGCAAGGCCGAGCAGGATGCGCGCGGTGAGCGAAGCGATTCGCATCGGTGATTCTCCTTTACGGCGCCGTAACGAACCACTCGGTGCCGAAGCGGTCTTGCAACGCACCAAACTTGCCGCCCCATTGGGCGTCGCCGAAGGGCGTCAGCACCTTACCGGCGTCGGCGAGTTCGTCGAAGATCTCCGATGCGCGCGTCGGGTCGGGTGCGTTGAGCGCCAGCGAGACGTTTCCTTCGTCAGCATTGATAGTACGCCGCGTCATTCCGTCGGAGGCTTTGAACGAGATGCCGGGTGCCGTAAAGTTAGCATAATGAACCGCGTCGCCCTCGCGCGCGACGATCTCGTAACTTCCGCCGAGCGCGTTCTTGTAGAACTCGAGCGCCTGGGCGCAGCGACCGTAGAAAAAGACGAAGGGCACGAGTTCCAGCGACGCATTGCGCACGTCGTCCGCGGGGTCGACCAAGCCGATCGTGTGGCCCTCGGGGTCGCGGAAGAGGCCGATCGCCGGCCCGTTTGGCACCTTGTCGGGGCCCATCATTCGGGTGCCGCCATGTTCTTCGATCTTGGCAAATGCCGCTTCGATATCGTTAACCACGACGTAGAACGTGACGTGCCCGTCGTAGCCATCGGGCGCTTTGCCGATGCCGCCGCCGATTCCGCGCTGGAACCCGGGAACGGGATCGACGAGGCTATACTGGATTTCGTACTCGGGGATTGGTGCCGCGACGCTCCATCCGAAAACGTTAGAGTAGAAATCGCGTAGTTTCGGCGCGTCGTGCCCCATAATTTCGAAGTGCATGACTGGATGTTTCATTATTAAATCCTCTCTCGTTATGCGTTGTAGATACGGCGAAGCTCGTCAATTGTCGAGCTTGCCCATTTGAAGCATCGCGCGCATAGCGCGCTGCGAGCGCTGCTCGTCCTCGCCGCCTAGTACGTCGCGCAGACCGGCGGGCACGAGGTTCCACGCGAAGCCGAAGCGATCGGCAACCCATCCGCACGGCAGCTGCTCGCCGCCGTCGGAGAGTCTATCCCACAGCTTGTCGAGCTCGGCTTGCGTTTCGCACGTAACGAAGAGCGCGATCTTACCTTGCGAGAAACTCTCGCTCGGCGCTTCCGGTCCGATCGTCGGCGCGTTGATCGCCATGAACTCTTGGCCGTCGAGTTCGAAGTCGATCGTCATCACCGAGCCGGCCGGTCCGGGGCCGGCCTCGCCATACCGGCTCACGTCGGTGATCCTTGAGTACTTAAAGGTGGCGACGTAGAACCCGACCGCCTCTTCGGCCTGCCCGGTAAACCACAGGAACGGGGTAATGCTCGGCATTGGGGTCTCCTTCCGTGCCGCTATGCTAACAAGTTCACTTGCAAAATGCAAGTATGGTTGTGTAAATAAATCTGGCGTGTTATTCTGGAGCGGTGAGCGAGCGCGGTTATGGGCAGTTTTGCGGTTTCGCCCGTGCGCTTGAGATTGTCGGCGACCGTTGGGCGCTGATAATCGTGCGCGACCTGCTGGTGGGGCCCAAGCGCTTCAGCGATCTGCACGCCGGGCTGCCGAAGATTCCAACCAACGTGCTCGCGGCGCGCCTGAAGCAGCTCGAAGCGGCCGGGGTCGCCGAGCGACGCGCGCTTCCGCGGCCGCCGGGCGGCGTCGCGTACGAGCTGACCTCCCGAGGCCGCGCACTCGAGGAGAGCGTCGTAGCGATTGGGCGTTGGGGCGCCAAATTGCTCGATGTCCCGCGGGACGGCGAGATCGTCACGGTCGATTCACTCGCGATGGCGTTGCGCACGACGTTTCGCCCGGAGGCCGCAGCCGATCTGCGCGCCCGCTTCGAGTTGCACATCGGCGAGCTCGTCGTGCACGCGATCGTCGACGGACCGGCGGTCGCCGTCGGCCGAGGACCGGTCGAGAAGCCAGATTTGATCGTCGAATCGAGCCCCGCGCTCAAAGAGCTGATGTCGGGTGAAATAACGCCGCGCCAGGCGCTTGCGAGCGGCGCAATGCGCATTACCGGAAGCCGCAAGCTCTTCGATCGGTTCGCGCAGGTCTTTAGAATTTAAGCGGACGCGCGGATGCTTGTCGCCGGGCAACATGATTCGCAGCATGGTCGTCGAATCGAGGCCGCCGTGAGCACACCCATTAATTTTCAGCTTTTCCGTGTCGCGCCGCTAGCCGTTGCCGCGTTATTCGCCGGCTGCAGCGGCGCTTCGGTTCCAGGCGCATCGGCACCGTTGGTTCCACAGCAGGCGTCGCGCGCAGATGCCGCGACTCACAGTCCCTGGATGGCGCCGCAGGCCAAGCAGCAGAGTTTGATCTACGTTTCGTCGGTACTCACCAACGACGTCTACGCCTACTCCTATTCGACGCACCAACTCATGGGAACGCTGACCGGCTTTGAGACGCCCTACGGCCTTTGCAGCGACAGATCGGGCGACGTTTGGATCGTCAACGACGGCGCGTCAGAGATGGTCGAATACGCACACGGTGGCACGTCCTCGATCGCGACGCTCAGCGATCCAAACGAATATCCGGAAGGCTGCGCGGTCGATCCCACGACCGGCAATCTCGCCGTTGCAAACTTCTCGAGCAATACCGGCGGCGGAAACGTGGTGATTTACACCGATGCGAAGGGCACGCCTCAAGCGTACTCAGACCCGAGCATCGTGGACTATCGTTTCTGCGGCTACGATGCGAAGGGCGATCTCTTCGTCGACGGCGTCAACGGAAGCTCGGCTTTCGTCTTAGCCGAGCTCCCGAAGGGCAGCAGCACCTTCACGGACATCGCGATCAGCCAGAAGATCGAATGGCCGGGCGGCGTACAGTGGGACGGCAAGCACGTTGCCGTCGGCGATACCGATGCCGTGACGGTCTATCAAGTCAATCCATCCAACGGCGACGTCGTCGGCTCGGCGAAACTCGACGGTGCCAACTACGTCGATCAGTTTTGGATCAACGGCTCGGTCAGCACGCGGAAGAAGGCGAAAAGGGCGCGCGTGCTCGCGCCCAGCCAAGACGGCGGCACACTCGCGCTCTACAAGTACCCCGCCGGTGGGTCGGCGGTGTGGAGCATTAGCGTGCAGGAGCCCTTCGGCGTAACCGTCAGCAAGTGATCGCCGATGCGTGCGCAAAAGACCGACCTTACGGTAGACGGTAAGCGGCGGCCTCGGCCCCTGCAATCGCGGCTGCGGAATCGTCTTTAAACTACGTCGCGGTCCTTAAGCACGCGTTCTTGCAAAGGTCGCAATCCAGTTCGGGTCCCACGTCCGCCCGCCATCGGCAGAGAAGGATTGCACGAGCCGAAACGAGTGCGGCGTAATCTCGTCGAAGGTGAAGCGAACGAAGATGGCCTTACCGTTGAAGAGTTCTTGATCGTAGAACTCACCGCGACCGTTGCTGAATCGCCCGACCATCGCGGCCGTACCCAACGACGGTGCTGCGCTGTTGGCAAAGTAAATGCTCCATTGCGCGGTAGCGGGGTTGTAAAGCCGCAGCGTTAATCCTTCGATCGAGCTGGTGGCGTTCGCCACCTCGAGTTCGCCGACGTTTGCGCTGCCGTTCCAGATCTTGTGGACGACCGAGGTTCCGTCTAAATCGATCCATGTACCAGACCCCGAGAGCGGATGAACGAGCCGGCGTAAATGCGTGGTCCAACTGCCGAATTCGAAATCGAAATCGTGCTGATGGCCGGGATCGGCGACGGTGGCAGCGGACGTGTCTTGGGGCAGCGGGCTGCGACGCGTAAACGTTTGGATCAAATTGGTCTCCCACGTTTTGCCGCCGTCGGCCGAAAACGATTGCTCGGTGTGAAACGACTCGGGCGCGATCTCCGAATAGACGACCCGAACGTAGACGGGCTTTCCATCGACGAGTTCCTGATTGAAGAACTCTCCACGACCATTTTGGAACGAGCCGACCAATGGCGGATCGACCGCACCGTCGCGGCTACCGGCCCAATAGATGCTCCATTGCTGCGATTGGGGATCGTAGAGGCGAAGCATCATTCCGATATAGTGTGGCGCGGTGCGCTCGTTTTCGAGCTCGGCGAGGCTCGCGCGTCCGTCCCAGAGCTTGCGCACCACGTGAACGTATCCCGCCGGCGAGGTCCACGTCGTCGAGCCGGTCAAGGGGCGCTGCAGGCGCCGGACGGCAATGTTCCAGGTTCCGACTTCGAAGTCGAAATCGTGCGCACCGTCGTGCGGGGTGGCGCTCGCTGCGGCAGGCGCGCCGATAGAGAGCAGCGATGCAAGGAAGAAACAGAGCGACAGCTTCATCGTTTGGTTTGACCTCCAGCGCCATGTGGGCGCGAGCACATCGCACGATTGACCTAGAGACGCTCGAGCAGCGACTCGTCGTCCAGACGAGCCAGCTCGGCCGGCACGCGATCGCGCACGCGCGCAGCGAGTTGCGCGGCAAGCTCGCTGCGGCGATCGTCGGTGAGGGCGTCGCGACGCTCGAGAAATCGCTTGATCAGCGCGCGTTCTTCGCCGGTGAGGTATGCCGTCGCAGCGTATGCGGGCTCGGGTTCGAGACGATCGAGGGAGCGCGGCGCGACCAAGCGCGCGTCGCGCACGACGATCGTTCCGGCTGCGACATCCCCGAGGCGTTTGTTCTCGGGTGAGACCAGCGCGCTGATCGCGGCGATCAAATAGTAGCCGAGCAGCTGTTCGCCGATGCGAATCAAGTTTCGAATCAGCGACGCGCCGAAGTCAATCGGATAACCGCCGTCGCGAACCACTCGAATGCCGAGCAGCTTCTTGCCCGGCGTTTGGCCGTTCCAAAGCGCCTCAAAGACGATGAAGTAGCCGAACAAAACGCTGAACACGATCGTAACCAGCAGCGCGATTCCCAGGCTCGTTGCGAGTTTGTCCGCAACGGGCGGCGTGTGGTGAGCCGGCGCCGCGCGCGATACGGCCAAAAAGAGGCTTCCGAATATCGCGATCAGCGCGGCGATCTGAATCGCCTGATCGACGGCGAGCGCGAGGAAGCGGCTCCCCAGACCGGCAAGCTCGTAGTTAAATGCGATGCTTTCGGGCGTACGCACCTCGAGCGTCCGATCCACACGAGCCAGGTTCGACGGGCGCCGCCCGCCAACTTCCGAGCGTTGACGCAAGCCGCTTTCGTCGCGCGCCGATCCGATACGTGGCGACGCCTCGACGCGTTAGTCGAGCGCGTCGGGCGCCGGGGCGCGCGCACGCTCTCGCCTGACGAGATCTTCGAGCTGGGACGCCTCTATCGCGCGACGACCAGCGACCTCGCCTACGCCCAGGGACGCGGCTACGACGACTCGCTGCTCGAGTATTTGAACCGCTGCGTAGCTCGAGCCCACGCACAGGTCTACGCGAGGGCGCCGGAGAGCAGCATCCATCGCATTGCAGACTTCTACGCGCGCGTCTTTCCGCAAGAGTTTCGCCGCTCGCTGCCCTACGTCGCGATCTGCACCGCGATTACGGCAGCGTGTGCGGTCGTTGCCTACGTGCTGGTTCGCAATCATCCGGCCGACGCATTCGCGCTGCTGCCCAAGGCCCTCGTCTCCGAGAACATCCGAAAAAGCCTGCACGACTCGAACTTTGCGGTGGATCCGAGCTTTGGGCCGGCGATGTCGGCGACGATCATCACCAACAACGTTAAGGTCGCGATCATTGCCTTCGCCGGGTCGGTTACGTTCGGGGCGCTTACCGTTTACATCATCGCGACAAACGGGTTGATGCTCGGCGGAATGGGAGCGCTCTTCACCAATGCCGGATTCGGCAGCGATTTCTGGGCGACGATCGCGCCGCACGGCGTCATCGAGCTGACTGCGATCCAGATCGCCGGAGCGGCGGGTCTGCTGATCGCGGCGGCCGCGATCTACCCGGGCCGCCACCGCCGGCGCGACCTGATCGTCGAGAATGCGCGGCGCGCCGGCACGTTGATTGTCGGCGTCGCGTCCATGCTGGTCGTTGCGGGCGCGATTGAAGCGTTCGTCTCGCCGCGGCGCTGGCCGGAATCGGTGCGGCTGGCGATCGGCTTGGTTACCGCCATCGGGCTGGTTTTGTATTTCACTTGCGCCGGCCCTTCGACTCCGGCGCTACGCGCCGGAGCCTGCCCCGCGCGGAGTCGAAGGACTCAGGATGACACGACAGGGGATGAGAGTTAGACGGTAGTAGCTCGACGATATGAAGCGGCGTGGGTTTTTACATCAGAGTGCGACGGCGCTGGCCGCCGCGGGGCTTCCTCGCTTGGCGCGTGCAGCGACCGAAGCGGACTCGTTTCGACCCTCGGAAGGCACGTGGCGATCGTACACGGTGACCACGACGGCGACCGTGACCGCCTCGGGTGTCCCGGTTCGTATTTGGATTCCCATCCCGTCGTTTTACGAAGCCGACTGGATGCGGCCCGGTGCGACCACATTTCAATCCAATGCGACGTCGGCGCACATCGTTACCGATCCACGGAACACGAAGATGGTCTATGCAGAGTGGGCGAACGTTAACGGCGACGCGACGCTCAAGGCAACGAGCGTCGTCTCCTCGCGCGATCTTGCCGTCGATCTCTCGCGACCGGGAACACCCGTCGCGCTGGAGAGCAACGCGTATCGGCTCTACACGTCGCCGACCAAACTCTTGCCGACCGGCGGAATTGTGGGCGAAACCGCTAGTAAGATCGTCGGTTCTACCAGCGACGAGCTCGAAAAAGCAAAGTCGATCTACGAATGGATCGTCGTAAACGCTTCTCGCAACCCAAAGACGCGCGGATGCGGCCTCGGCGACGTCAGCTTCATGCTCCAGACCGGCGACC
Source organism: Vulcanimicrobiota bacterium (assembly GCA_963748875.1). Classification (GTDB taxonomy): domain Bacteria; phylum Vulcanimicrobiota; class Vulcanimicrobiia; order Vulcanimicrobiales; family Vulcanimicrobiaceae; genus Cybelea. Next base: position 839,505 of record CAVVKC010000001.1, on the reverse strand, counting down.
TGAGCGGTAAGTGCGCCGATATCAACGGACTCTTCGTCGCGCTCGCGCGTGCCGCCGGCCTGCCGGCTCGCGATCTATATGGGGTTCGCGTCGCGCCGTCGCGCTTTGGCTATAAGAGTCTCGGAACGAAGTCGGAGACCATTACGAAGGCGCAGCACTGCCGCGCAGAGGTCTATCTCCAGCGGTACGGCTGGGTTCCGGCCGACCCTGCCGACGTGCGCAAAGTCATGCTTGAAGAGCCGCCGGGAAATCTATCGCTCAACGATCCGAAGGTTGCCGCGGCGCGCCGGACGCTCTTCGGCGCTTGGGAGGGAAACTACGCCGCCTACAATGACGGGCACGACATTGCGCTCCCGGGCTCGAGCGGCGACGACGTTGGATTCCTAATGTACCCGCAGGCCGAGGTTCGCGGAGAGCGCAAAGACAGTCTTTCGCCTGACGATTTCGTCTACTCGATAACTACAGCAGTCCGCGGCGCTTGACGCGGAGATACTCGTCGATCAATGCTGTCGTCAGCTTCGACGCCGGCACGTCGATCACGATGACGCCGGCGCGTTCCAGCATCGCTTTCGCAAGGCGCCGTTCGTTCGACAAGCCGAGCGCGACGTTCGCTCGATAGGCGTCACCGGCCGTTCGCGGCTCCTCCGATAACGCTGCGCTCACCGCAGCATCGTTCATGAAGACGCAGATCAATACGTGATGCCTCGCCAGCGATCCGGCCTCAGCCATCACGGTCGCCTGCGCGAGCGGGTCGATCACGTCGGTGAAAAAGACGATGAGCGAGCGCTTGTGCAAGTGATGGCGCAAATACGCGAAGGCGCGCGCGTAGTTCGACTCCTCGAAGCGCGGTTCGAGGCCGTACAGCGTGTCGCTGAGCCGCGCCATCGACGAGCGCGTCGAGCGCGGAGCGCTTGCGGTGAGGATCTCGTGCGCGAAGGCAACGAGGCCGACGCGGTCGCTGGCGAATCCGGCAATCGTGACCAACGACAACGCGGCGGTCACCGCGTAGTCGAGCTTTCGGGTCGTATCGGTGCGCGGCGTCATGAGGCGCCCGCAATCGAGTAACAGCATCACGTTCTGACTGCGCTCGACCTCGTGCTGCGCGACCATGAGCTTGCCGCGGCGCGCAGTAGCTTTCCAATCAATCGCCCGAAAGGCATCGCCGTCGCTCCACTCGCGCAGGGATTCGAACTCCGTTCCCGCGCCGCGCAGCTTCATGCGGCGCAGCCCTGCTTCGATAGTACGGTTGCGCAGGTGCAGCTTCCCGTAGCGCTCGACGGCGGAAAGGTCGGGGAAGACGCGGATCGCGTGGGGCGCCGGCATGCGAAGACGGCGGCGGATGAGACCGAGCGCATTTTCGTACCAGACGTAGAGCGTTGCGAGTTCGTCGGGACCGCGATAGATCGGCGTGACTGCACGAGCGACCGTGGTGCGGCTTCGCGGCGGGACGCCGGCGACGAGCTCGTCCGTTTCGTATCGCAGACTCGTTGCAGGCGTTTCGATGATTGCGAGACGAAGCGCGTGATTCGAACGATTTTCAATCGAGTACAGGATCTCCGTGCGAATGCCGAGCGCGAAATGTTGCGGCGGCCTTCGCGCGATCCGCACCGTGGATGACGGCGGCCCGACGATCGCGTCGGCAATCGTCGCCGCAACGAGTGCCACGGTCAGAACGATCGCAAGCGGAACGAACGCCGCGACGCCCGGCGATAGCGCGAGCAGCAATGCGATCCCGGCAAGTGTCCAGAGAAAGCGCGACGTAAGCCAGGCCGGAAGCCAGATGCGTGACACCGCTTTTTCCAGCGTCAGGATGCGGCGGCGCCGCGCGGCACCGGCAGCGTTGCGAGCACCTCGCGCAAGACGTCGCGAGCGGAGATGCCTTCGATCTCAGCGTCGGGGGCGACGATCAAGCGATGCGGTATGACGAGATCGGCCACGTCTTTGACGTCGTCGGGTGTCGCGAAATCACGTCCGGCAATAGCGGCCGCAGCTTGCGATGCGGTCAGCAGCTGCACGCCGGCGCGCGGCGAAGCGCCTAACGTGAGGCGTGGATGCGCTCGCGTCGCAGCCACGACGCGATACGTATACTCACGAACGCCGCCGGAGAGATGCACGCCGCGCACCGCCCGCTGCGCCTCGAGCACTTCGGCGCCATTGGTAACCGGCGCGACGTGCGACGCCTCCAGGTCGCGCGCATCGAAGCCGGCGGCGGTGCGCGCGAGCAGCTCGAGCTCCTGCGCCTCCTGCGGATACGAGGACTCGACTTTGATCGTGAAGCGGTCGAGCTGCGCTTCCGGAAGCGGATAGGTGCCTTCATACTCGATCGGGTTCTGCGTTGCGCAGAGCAGAAACGGCTGGGGCAGCGGATAGGGAACGCCGTCGATCGTGACGCGTCCCTCCTGCATCGCTTCGAGCAGTGCCGACTGCGTCTTTGGCGGCGTGCGGTTTACCTCGTCGGCGAGCACCACGTTCGCCACGATCGGCCCGGTGCGCGTCGTAAACTGCGCGGTCTGCGGATTGAAGACGGTCGTGCCGACGACATCGGACGGCATCAAGTCGGGCGTAAATGCGATACGGCGAAACTCGAGACCGAGCAGCATCGCCAGCGCGCGTACGGCGAGCGTCTTACCGGTGCCCGGCACGCCTTCGATCAACGCGTGACCGCGTGCCAGCAGAGCGATTGTGAGCCCGAGCGTCATACGGTCCGCGCCGACCAGAAGACTCTCCATTCCGGCCGCAAGGCGATCGGCGACTTCTTGGACGGCGACACTGTTCACGTGGGCTCCTTTCGGCGTTGGAAATCGATCCTTGCCTGACCAACGACCTCTTCGTCGGGCGGCCGACGGCGCGAACGGCGCATCAGCTCGGCAATCGCGGTGATATAGCCGGACGAGTCGCGCTCGTTGCGCGAACCGGGTAGATAAGGCGGCGCGAAGGGTACGTTCGCGCCGATCAGCACGACCGCGGCGAGCCCGACTACGATCCAGACGGCAGCGTGGACCGGCGCCGGCAAGACGGCCCACATGGTTAAGCTCGAGTTGTAGCCGTGGACGTATTCGTCGAAGGCAACCGGGCCGTGTCCGGCGATTGCGTTATACGCAAACCGCAGGTTGTCGGCGTCGCGGAGCCGCGCGTTGCCGAAGAGCGCCGGCGCGGTAATCGCGATAACCTCGCCGCGTCCGAAGCGATACCAAACGGCGACCATACCCTGCTTATTCGCGAGCAGTGGAATGCCGTGCGGATCTTTGAACGGGAAGGTCCAGTCGATCGGTCCACCGGCGCGTGCGACGCCGGCGGTGTAAGCGTTGCGCGCGAGCGCAATTGCGTCGCTGCCGCCATGTGTCTGCAACGTCGTGCCGACGCCCGGCGTGACGTCTTGCGGACCGGCGAACTCGGCATCGATCGCGACGAGACGCCCGCCGCTCGAAACGAAACGGCGCAGAAACTCCGTATCGTGCTCGTCGAGCGGTTTTGCGGATGGATCGTTCTCATAGCCGGTGATAACCAGCGTTCGAGGCTCGGCATCGAGCGTCGGTAACGGGGCCTCGAACCTCTGCACCGGAACGCCGGCCGAACGCAACACCTCGTAGAGCGCGCGATAACCGTTCGGTCCGGTGTCGTAGGTCGAGTAGATCGAAGGATTCCGGCTCTGCTCGATCGTGCTGCGCTCGTAGCCGAGCAGCACGAGCAGCAGCGCGCAGCCCGCAACGACCGCGACGTCAAGACGACGCATGCGGTAAAAGCGACTCGAAGGCTTCGCGAGCGCGCCGCCACTGCAGTTCGTCAACCGCGCGTTCGGCGTAGGCCCTTTGCACGAACGGCGCGGCGACGGCGTCGAAGGATGGGATCAAGGCCGCGTTGCGTCTGCGCAACGCGCGGCGAAAATCTCCGACCGTCGCGCTGCGAGCCGCTTCGACGGTGCCTTGCCGGTCGAGCAGCGCGACCGTCGCGGCGAAGAGCAACACCGCCGCGCCGCCATAGTCGCCCCTGTTTGCGGCGCTGCAAGCCTCTTTGTAGAGGGCGCGCGGCGACGGCCGTCCTTCGAGCGGCGTCGACTCCAGCAACGCAGTAGAGCGCGCGAGATGAAAGTTCATCAACAGGCGCACGACGACGAAGATCAACAGTAGGCCGAGCAGCACCAAGAGCACGTCGCCGATGCTCGCCGCTGCAGCACGCCCGACATGCACTCGCGCGAAGATCGCGTTCCACAGACGCTGCCAGCGTTGGGAAAGCCACTCCCACACGCGCATCCACCACGGTTCCGAGACCGCGGCCGGGGGCGACGCAAGCCGGTACCGCCCCGGGACTGCCAGCTCGCGCTCGACTAGCACGCGCAAATCCGCAGACTCGACCGTCCTTACCGGCGGCCCGGATTCCAAGCGCGCCGGCGAGTGCGTGCGATTCGCGCGCAGCCAGCGTTCGATCAGCGCGTCGCGCGAGGGCCCCCCGAGCGCGAGCGCAGCCGCGGCCGCGACGATCACGCCGGCGCAGCGGCGGTCAATCGCTCGAGGCTCGTCTCCAAGTCGAACGCCTCACGGCGAATGCGAACGTCGAAATAGTAGACCGCGAGCAGCACGACGGCGAAGGGCGTGATGACGGCCCGCGCCAGCGATTCGATCAGTGCCTGCAGCAGCGGCAGGTGCGCGACGGCCGCGATGAGTCCGATGAAGCCGAAGATCGTGGAACCGGCGAGCATCACCGCAAAGGCCGCGAGCGAGAACAGCAAGGCGCGCCAGAACTCGGCTCGATTAAAGATCCGTTCGAAGCCGAGCCCGAGCGACTCGATCACCGGGCGCCGTTCGATTACCGTTGAGTACATTGCGAAGGTCAGCGAAACCAGAATCGGCGCGAGCGACGGCAATAATACCAAGAAACCGATCAGGCCGATTAAAACGCCGACGAATACGGCCCCGACGCCGAAGGCAAAGTACGACAGAATGCCCGCGAAGATCATGACGACGATAAAAACGATGACGTACCAGCAGAGCAAGATCAACAGATCGATTCCGATCATCGCCACGACCTGCAGCCAGCGCCGCAGCACGATCTCGTAGCAAGCCCGAAACTCGACCGGCCGATTGCGATAGAGGCGCGCCACGCCGACGGCGACTGCGTTGAGCGCAAACGGCCAGACGGCGTACGTCGCAAAGAGCAACACGGCGAAAACTGCGATTGTCAGCGGCGAGTTGAAGATCGAGGGGATCGGCGTGGTCGACGCGAGCTTCGGGTGGATCAAAATGCGAAGCATCGCATCGAACTCCGGCTGCGAGCTGAGGTCGAGCACGTATTGCAAGATCGCCAGCGGCACGATTAAGACCGCGACGATCGCTGCAAACGGCAAGAAGTTACGGATGTAGAGCGTAACGGCCCGGTCGAAGATCTCACCGAATCCCAGCGGGCGAAGCTCCATCGCCGCGCGACTTCGGGCCAGGCGATACGAACACCCCCGATGAAAACCGGACGATGCTGCTAGGCACGCTCGATGCGGTGCGGCGCTATCCGGTCAAGAGTCTGCCCGGCGAGCGACTCGAGGCCGTCGAGGTCGCAGCAGATGGAATTCCTGGCGATCGCGCGGGGGCGCTCTTCGTCCTATCGGGAAACGCTCGTATCGGTAAAACCTACCGCGGCAAGGAAGACGAGCGCCTGCACCGGGTGAGCGGGGTCGACGCGGCGTGCGCCGCGGGGGCGCAACGCGGAGTCGAGCTGGAGGTGCGTCGCGACGGGCATTTTTTCGACGACGCTCCGATTTCGATTATCGTCGACCGCTGGCTCGACGAGCTTAGCGAGCACGTCGGCTACCGCGTCGAATGGGAACGCTTTCGGCCCAACTTTTTCGTATGCGCCTCGGATGCGTTTGCGCAAACTGAGAGCGAGCTCGTTGGTGCTGACCTTGCGCTCGGAAGCCTCAAACTGCGCGTGCGCTGCCCGATCGGCCGCTGCGTCGCCGTGACGTATCACCCGCACGCAGATTCGATCGATCCTCGCATCCTTGAATTCATCGCGCGGGAACGCAACGCGTGGACGGGCGTCTACTGCGACGTGATCGTGCCCGGCGTCGTGAAAGTCGGCGACTCCGTCACGAGGAGTTAAAGCGAGTAGCGGAAAATTGCGCCGACCCCGTTCGCGCCGCCGACATGCCCAACGCCGTACAGTTCTTGTGTCGAGGGTTTGAGGGTCAAGCCGGCCGGGTCTTGAGCGTCCCCCGATGTGACTTTAAAGTAGTACAGATATTTGAAGTCTTTTAGGGTCGCGCTGTAGATCGTTCCAGCATAAGATTCGGCGGTTCCGGTTGTGCCGAAGATTTTCCCATTGAGAAAGACCAAAGGGCCGGAGGGACTATAGCCGCTACCTTGGGCGAAGACGAAGCGATGGACGACGGTTTCGGACCCGGAAGGGCTCATCTTAAAAAGAGTGCCGGCTCCACTATTTTGACCACACGCACTTAGGCAGCCGCCTTCCGCCGTTGTACCGTACATGAAACCGTTGACCGCTAAGAGCGGCGAGTACGGGGCGATCCCGTCCTTCCCACCCTTGAATGCATAGATAAGAGACTTTTTGCCGGCGGGTGTGACGCTAAAGATCGTTCCACAGCCCGCATAACAAGAGCTGGGTTGGCCTTCGCCGCCGTTCACCGTGGTTCCATAAAGCTTGCCGTTCAAGCTGAGCAGTTGTGTGTTTGGGAACTCTCCATCCGATCCGCCTTTGAAGCGGTAAATCACCTTTTCGTGACCGGACGAATCGATGGCGAAGACAACGCCGCAGCCCGGAGGTATACTGCTGGAGTAGCATACCGCGTTCGTCCCACCGGAAAAGGTTACTCCGTATAGCACGCCTTTGCGGTAGACCAAACCACCGCCAGGCGTTTTACCGTCTCTGCCACCTTTGAAGCGGTAAATAACCCGTTCGTTTCCGCCGGCATCTATTTCGTAGACCGTTCCGCAACCGGCAGGACCGGAACGGGCGGCGCAAACGCTGTCGTCGCGGCCACCGGCGCCCGTCACTCCGTAAAGCTTATCGCCTACGGGGAGTAGGACACCGACCGGAGTCGCGCCGTCTTTGCTCGATGCACCTTTGAAATCATAAATGACCTTCGTCCCGGCGAAAACCGTTCCGCAATTGCAGCCGACGTCACCACCTTTGCCGGTCGTTCCGAACCCAACGCCGTTGACGAACGTCGGTCCGGCATCCGGGTTGGAACCGCCGGCGCCTCCGGGGAAGCTGTAGATGAGTTTGTAGCCCTTTGGGGCCGCGTCCGGTTGTGTTAGCGACGCGCCGGCGACATTTTGACCGACCGGCGGCGTGGCGCCGCGCCACGAACACGCGGCGAGACCGAGCGTAAGGACGAGTGCAAAACAGAACAAGCAGCGTGTCCGCATGTGACTCCTCCGATCTTAACTACCAATTCGCCGGCGATTCGATAGCGGCCCTTCGGACGCAACGAGAGGCGCCGCGCTTGGAACGGCACCTCTCTGCCCACACCCGGCCCGAGCGTAGCGCACCGCGCCGCGTGCGGCCCTAATGCAAACGCGTTATACCATTCGGCACTTCCAATCGGCAGCTCCGATTGGGACCCGGCGCTACAGCGTCCGGCGGCCTTCCAACGCTTTGGCGATCGTCATCTCGTCGGCGTAGTCCAGGTCTCCGCCGATCGGCAGACCGTAGGCGAGGCGAGTCACCGTAACGCCGAGTGGTTGGAGCAGGCGCGACAGGTAAAGCGCCGTCGCTTCACCCTCGGCGTTGGGATTGGTCGCGAGAATGATCTCGTGCGGCCGCTCGCGCCCAATGCGCTCGACCAGCTCCTTGACGTGCAGCTGCGCGGGACCGATGCCGTCCATCGGCGAGATCAAACCGCCAAGCACGTGGTAGCGTCCCTTGAACGCGCCGGTGCGTTCGATCGCATAGACGTCCTTTGCTTCGGCGACGACGCAAATGATTGTGGCGTCACGCCGGTCGTCGGTGCAGAACTCGCACGGATCGTTTTCCGCCAAGCAAAAGCAAATCGAGCAGAATCGGACGTTGTCTTTGACGGCTAAAATCGCCTCGGCAAGACTCTGCGCTTCGTGACGAGGCCGGTTCAAGAGATGAAAGACCAAACGCGCCGCCGTCTTGGGACCGATCGTCGGCAACTTGCTGAGCTCGTTGATCAATACGGCGATCGGGCTTGCGACCGTGTTCACATCAATCCGGGGATTCGCATGCCCCCCGTCACCGAAGCCATTCGTTTCTGCGACGCTTCGGCCGCTTTGTTCAGCGCGTCGTTGACGGCCGCCGCAACGAGGTCTTCCAGCGTCTCGATGTCCTCGGGATCAACGGCGTCCTTGCCGATCTTCACTCGCCGGACGCGCTGATCGCAGCTCGCCTCGACGGTGACCATTCCGCCGGCCGCACTTCCACTGACGACCGTGTTCGCGAGCTCCTCTTGGGCCTTCTGCATCTCGGCTTGCATCTTCTTGAACTGCGCGAGCAAATGTGCCTGATTCATCTCATGCTTAACCTCGTATCCGTTCGTTAGCGTAATCGAAGAGCGCGTCAGGGCCGTCCTCCTCACGAACCGGCGCGCGATTCGCGCTTCCGTCTACGCGCAGCGTCAGCTTGAGCGGCACTCCCAGCACGTCGGCAATCGCCGATTCGATCAGCGCAGCATGCTCGCGCAGGGTCTCGGCGCTCCAAGAGTTTGGCAGTTTGAGCACGATCGCGTTGCTCTCAACCGACTCGATCGCCGCCCGCGAAAGCGGCGCGCTGAGCGATTGCCGCTCGCTCTCGACCTTCCCGCGAATGCTCTGCCAGGCAGCCCTGACCTGCTGCACCGAGAGCGGCGCGCTCTTCGCGGGTGCGCCCTTCGCGGGTGCGGCCTTCGCGGGTGCGGCCTTCGGTGGGGTCCGGGACCCGGTCTCAGCGCCGGCTGGGTCGCTGCTCGGCCGTGCGGGCGGGGCGCTCGGCGCCCCAGCGATTCGCTCTTCCAAAGCGGCGATTCGCGAGGCGAGGCTTTCGAACGACGGCTCCTCGGCTGCCATGATGAAGCGCAGCAGCGCGGTCTCGAGCTCGAGCCGCGCGTTGGCGCCGGAACGCGCCAGCGAAAAGGCCTCGCCGAAGGTCCGAAGCGCCCGCAGAACCGCCGCTTCCGAGATACGCCGCGCCTGGTGTGTGACGCGCGCGGCATCCTCCGGCGCAAGGTCGCGGGCGAGCAGCGCCGGATCGACCTGCGCGACGAGCACGTTTCGGAAGGCACCGATCAGCGAGCGCATCAGCATCGCAAGGTCGGCCCCCGTGTCGCTCGCCTCTTCGGCGACGTTCAAGGCGGCCGCCGCATCTTTGACGACGATCGCGTCGAGCAGCGCGTCGGTAAAATGCCGTCCGGTCGAGCCGAAGGCGAGATCGAGCGTCCCGACGGTGGCCGGCTTTCCGCCGGCAAAAGCTGCGAGCTGTTCGAGCATCGTCAGGGCGTCGCGCAGGCCGCCGTCGGCTCGGTAGGCGATCGCGGCCAGCGCGTCGTCGTCAACGGCGATCTTCTCGGCTTTTGAGATTTCTTTCATCTTCTCGATCATCACCGGGACTGCGATTCGGCGAAACGCGTACCGCTGGCAGCGCGAGAGGATCGTGACCGGTAGCTTTTCAGGTTCGGTCGTCGCCAAGATGAAAATGACGTGCGGCGGTGGCTCCTCGAGGGTCTTGAGAAATGCGTTCGCGCCCTCTTTCGTCAGCATGTGCGCCTCGTCGATGATGTAGACTTTCATCCGCATCGTCGCCGGCGCATACTTGACGGCCTCACGCAGCGTCCCGATGGCCTCGACCCCGCGATTGCTGGCTGCGTCGATCTCCAGGACGTCGAGCGCCGTCCCGGCCAGCATGGCCCGACAGTTCTCGCAGGTGTTGTCCGGCACCGCGATGGGGCCTTTCGCGCAGTTGATACAGCGTGCTAGAATCTTGGCAGCCGAGGTCTTTCCGGAACCGCGCGGCCCAGAGAATAGGTAAGCATGGGCGAGCTTTCCGCTTTCGATCGCGGCTGTAAGGGTTCGTACGACGGCGTCCTGCCCGACAAGATCGGCAAACGTTAGAGGGCGCCAGGTGCGGTAAAGGGACACGGGGGCTCAAACTTTAGCAGGTCGTTTCAAGGTGCCTGCCGGAGGGTATGGTTGCAACGAAGCTCTCTGGCGAGCGGTTATAGGAGTTGTCTCCCAGGCGACGGCGCTTGGTCAATTTGTAGGATAAGAATATATCCGTGAATCTGCGCGCAGCGCTACAAGAAAAGTTTGGGTTCGGTGCTTTTTACCCGGGCCAAGAGGAGGTCGTGTCGCGCGTTCTTCAGCGACAGGACACGCTGGCGATTCTTGCGACCGGCGCGGGCAAGAGTCTAACGTATCAGCTGCCGGCGCTGTTGTCGGAAGGCACCACGGTCGTCGTCAGCCCGTTGATCGCGCTGATGAAGGACCAGCTCGACATGCTGCGCGAGCGCGGGATCACCGACGTCGTCGCGCTCAACTCAACGCTCTCCGAAGATCAAGAGATGCACGCGCGCGAGCGCATTGGCTCGGGTAAGGTTCGGATCGTCTATACGACGCCCGAGAAGCTCGAAGACGATACTTTCCTGCGGCTCCTGCAATCGATTCGAGTGCCGCTTTTCGTCGTCGACGAAGCGCACTGCATCAGCCAGTGGGGGCACGATTTCCGTCCGGCCTATCTCGCGTTGGGCGGGGTGATCGCAAAACTCGGACACCCGACGGTGCTGGCCCTGACGGCGACCGCAACGCCTTCGGTGCGGGAAGATATTCTCCACCAGCTCGGCATAGATAGCGTCAAGCCGATCGTGCGCGGCTTCGACCGGCCGAACTTGATCTACGAGACGCGCAAGGCCGATAAAGAGGCCGACAAGCTGCGAATTCTTAGCTCGCTCTTCGCCGGCGATGGGGCGCTCGCCGGCACGGGCATCATTTACACTGCCACGATCAAGAACGCGCTTGAAGTTCAGCGTTTTCTCTCGCTCGAGCTCGGGATTCCGGCAGCGGTCTATCATTCGAAGTTGCACAAAGAGGAGCGCACCAACGTCCACAACTTGTTCATGGACGAAACGATTCGGGCCGTCGTTGCGACCAACGCGTTCGGATTGGGAATCGATAAGCCGAACATCCGCTTCGTGGTGCACTACGATCTGCCCGGATCGCTCGAAGCCTACACGCAAGAGGCCGGACGCGCGGGACGCGACGGCCTGCCTTCCCGCTGCATCCTTATCTATCGTATGAGCGACACGCGCGTGCAGAACTACTTCTTGACCGGCAAGTATCCCGATGTCGAAGAGGTCCAGCGCGTTTTCGGAACGATCGAAGTTTTCTGCGATCAGGCCGGCGGCGTCTCGATGATCGATCTGCGCAAGATTCTTCAACTCCCGCTGACCAAGCTCAAAGTGATCCTCGCGCTGCTCAAGAAGTCCGGTTATATCGAACACGTCGGCAAATCGGCCTACGGCTTGACCGAAGCGGTACGCAAGCACCGCGATCTGATTTTGAACCTGGCGAACTACGAGACGAAAAAATCGTACGATCAGAGCAAGCTCGCGATGATGTTGCAATACGCTGAAACGACGTCGTGCCGGCGCCGCTTCATTTTGAATTATTTCGGCGAAGATTTCGACACCGTCAACTGTGGCGCGTGCGATAACTGCCTGCGCGCGGTACGGCGCGGCATCGACGCGGGGGCCGCTACCGGCGGCTTCAGGATCGGCGACGTCGTCCAACACCCCAAATTCGGCTCGGGCACCGTCGAACGCGCCGAGCGCGATTTGGTGACGGTGCTCTTCCCGAGCGTCGGATATAAGACGCTGCTGGCCTCGGCCGTCAACCACGCCTCGGTGGAACAAATCGCCTAAAAGCTCATAGAACTCAAAAGGAGCCGCCAAGCGGGAGCGAAGCACTAGCTTCGTTGAGCAGCAAAGCATTCGAGCAAATGGCGAAGGCAGCGCTTATGGTCGCGGCCTTTGTCGCGCTCTACGGCTCCGCGTCGGCTCAAACGCCCTCACCGTCACCTTCCCCCTCGCCGCAGGCGTCGCTCGCCCCCTCGGCAACTCCCGCAGCCCCGCCCCCCAACGCCGCGCCGAGTGCTACGCAGCCGCCGATCTCCGTGACGCCGGCCCAGGCCCTCGTGCCCGTCGGCAAGGCGGCCAACGTCTCGATCGGCTCGGCGATCAGCCCGCTTACCGCGGTGATACGCGACGGCTCGATCGCCGCGGTCGAAGGCATCGATCAGGCCGCACAGCGGATAACGATCGTCGGCAAGACGCCCGGCACAACCGTCATGACGGTGAGCGATACGCGCGGCCTCCAGCGCGACGTTCCGGTGCGCGTCGCATACTACGCGGGAACGATTGCCGACCGAATCCCGCTCGCGCTGACCGGCGATCCCGCTTCGGCAGAGTTCGTGCGCGAGGAAGTCGCGCGCGCCGTCAGAGATGCGGCATCCCCGCGACCCGGCGCGCAGGTCGTCGTTACGGCCGACGACGTTCCGGCTCGCCGCTCGCTCGATCAGGACGACGTCGCCTCCTTCGATATCCCCGTGCTAATACAGAGCATCACCGACTTCGAAGTCGACGGCTCCACCCACGTCGACGTGCAGAACGTCGCCGTGCCGCGCATCTCGCCCAACTCGCTGATGGTGAGCGACTATCCCGAGCGCTTAACGGAGAACGGCTCGCTGTTCACTGCCGACCTGCTCCACGAAGCGCCGTCGCGTTTTCTCTACTTTCACTACAATCCGCCCGGACAACCCGACCGCCGGATCGTTCTGCGTGCGGATAATCTTTCGCGCGAGCCGGCGATCGTGCAGTTCATCAGCGGGCGCGGCGGCCCGTCGCCCAACGAGATGGAGGTCGGCCATACCGCTACGAAACGGTTCCTGATCAACGTCGTGCAGAACCAAGGACGGCTGCTGACGCTCGGCGGCAACAGCTCGACGGTTATTGCCGAGCAGGATCTGCCGGCTCGAAGCGTCGTCTGCAATCTGCTGCAACTACGCGTGCTCTCCGGCGGCAACGTGCACCTGACGCTCTTCGCGCAAGACGCTTCCGAGAGTCCCGACGCAGCGCTGACCGGTTCCGCACTGCTCGAAGGCGCTGCCAAGCACGCGCGCGGCATCTATCCGATCGCCGAGTTTCACTTCGCGACGCAGTGGAAGGTCAACGAAGACTATCTCGAGCTTCCGGTCGGCCATCTCCCGCTTCCCAACGATCTGCGCGGTCAGGCGCTTTCGGGAGATTACGGCGTATTGCAATCCTTCGTCGTCAACGTCGAGAACCCGACGGGAACGCCGCAAGCGATCGCGATCTACGAGAATCCGCGGGGCGGCCGCTCGACCGGCACCTATCTGATCGACGGCGTCTTGGTGCAGTCGCATCAGGTGCCTGCATATTCGCGTTACAAGGTTCGGCAGTATATCGTGCCGGCACACGGTTTCGTGCGCGTCACGATCGTCACGATACCTGAGGGCGGCTCGAGCCTCCCGCTGCGTCTCATCTTCGCGCCCGACGACGGAAGCGTCGCGCCCGGCGCGCGCGGCTCACCGATCTACTGACGAAGCGTAGACGCTCTCGATGCGTTGCGCGCTCGTTTCCCACGAGAAACGAGCGATAGCGCCGGCCCGGACTTGCCGTGCGCGCGGCTCCTCTGAGCCGTACAATGCGGCGCCGAGCGCGGCGGCCCAAGCACTGGGATCGTCGGCGTCCACGCTGGTCGCATCGCCGGCCACAATCTCGGGAAGCGAGGCACGATCGGAAACGACGCACGGCACGCCGGCACAAAGCGCCTGCGCCGCCGCATACCCAAAACCTTCGTAGCGCGAGGGTACGGCTGCAACGGCGCAACGCTCGTAGAGCCCGATAAGCTGCGCGCGCGGCACGTAACCAGGCATCTCGATGCGGCCTGCGACCTGCAACCGTTGCGCGAGCTGCGCGCATTCGTGCGCGTACGGCGTGTGCGGACCGATCGCGACCAGTCGAGCCCCGGGCAATTGCGGAAGCGCCCGAATCAGCACCTCGAGGTTCTTGCGCCGCTCGACCGTTCCGACCGCAAGGATCGTGGCGCCGTCGCCGGCGCCTCGCGACACGCCGCAAAAATCGGCAGCGACGCCCGGATAGACGACCTCGACGCGGGAGGGATCGAAGTCGCCCAGAATCCGCAGCAGCCTATCGCGCGAGAAGTTCGAATCGACGACGATCCTCGCCGCACCGCGATACCGATGCAGCGAGAACGGCCCGAAATAATAGCGCGCGTATGCGGGAGCGTGGGCCTGTGCTTCGTGCCAGGCAAGATCGTGCACCGTCACGACGATCGGGATTCCGGTCATGCGCGGCATCGTACCGGCCGCGCAATGGAGCAGCTGCGCTCCTGAAGATCGCGCGCGGCGTGGCAAGACGGCTTGATCCCACAGCACGCGGCGATCGAATCGCCATGGATCGAGCCGAGGTTCTCGCAAGGCGATCGCGTCGAGGCCCCGCTGCCGCAAGGCATCGATCAAACCCCGGACGTACTCGCCGATTCCCGTTGCCGTGCCGACGGTCAGTTGCGCGTCGAGCGCAATCCTCAACGCAGGTCTCGTTCGAGCGCGCGAACCATCAGCGAGCGCGGATCCAGCGCGCGCGCGCGCGTCAATTCGGCGGCCGCGGCTTGCCGGTCGCCCCGTTCCCAAGCCAGCACTCCGAGCCCCGCGACCGCGTCGGCGCTCGACGGATCGATCGCAGTGGCGCGCGCGAAGAGCTCCTGCGCGCGATGCCGGTCACGCAGCAGATCGGCCTGGTTCGCAGCCTCCAACGCGTACCGTTCGGAGAGTGGCGCGAGCGCCACCGCCGCTTCGAAATCGCCGTCTGCACGGGCGAGCCACGCATTCTGAACGGCGCTGCCGGGAACTTGCCGCCAGGCTTTCCGATTTGCCAGCCGTCCCATTTGCCAGTCGGCTTCCGCGACCGCATCGGGATGAGTCCCGTCGCGCGCGAGACGATTTCGCAGCAGGCGTTCGACCGCGTATCCTGCCGCGGGATCGCGCGCAGCCAGCACCTGCACCGCGGCCTGCACGGCGTTGGGATCGGGCGCGGCCAAAAAGTACTCGCCCGCCAACACGGCCTGGCCGCGCAACAATGCGACCCGCGCGAGCAGCTCGTCACGAACCGGCGACGACGGCAGGCGCAGCGCGTAGCGTTCGGCGGCGTCCGGTTCGTGCCGCGCGAGCGCGGCTTGTGCTAAGGTCGCTTCGACGTACGGCGCCGGCGCGATCCGATCGAGCGCGTGATAGACGGTAAGACCGAAGCCGGCCGGCACGCGCGTGGGCAACGTTCCGCGAACGGCCGCGCCGGCGGCGAGCGAATCGGAAGCGAGTTGAATCGCGCCGAAGGCAATCAGCAACGCCACGACGGCGGCACCGAGCGCGAAACGAAAGAGAGCGTAGTCTCGAGGAACCGTCAACCAGGGCCCCTCAGAACTTGACGGTAAAGTTGACGTCCTCGCGCGTCTGACTGCTGCCGTTGATCGGCAAGATGTTGTCCTGCAAGCGCTCTTGATATGCACCGATCGAGAGCGAGCTCGAGATCCGCGGGATGTTGAACGTGAGGTTTCCGCCGTACGTATTGTTCACGGCATCGAGATTCATGAGACCCGGTAAGCCGTACGCGCCGTAGAGCCGTTGCGCGTCGTAGTTCAAGTTGAGCGTCAATCCGTGCAAGACCGGCACCGAGACACCTGCGCCGAGCGAAAGCCGGTTCAGGTCGGAGTTGTTCGGAACGACAAGCGCCGTGCCGACCCCGGGCAGCTGCCACGACGACGCTGAACCGAGCGGCGAGACGGAGAAGTTTTGCGAATCGTTGCTTCCGACGTGTTCGTAACCGCTCGAGAGATTGACACTGAGATTTCGCTTGCCGGCGCGTACGTCGAAGTTCGCTCCCGCGTCGTACGAAGCGTCGTGGAGCGTGAGCTGCGGTGTCGCCGGCGCGGAATCGTCCGCATGCCCTTCAAACTTCACGCTTCCGATCTGGGCCGGTGACGAGAGAAAGTCGGACGCGTGAATCTCGGGCGGGGCAAACGCCTGCGTCCCAGGCGCGGGTGAGATGACGGTCTGCGGCACCGGCTGGTACGCGGCGGTAAAGTGCGCGCTCGGCGCGAGCGTCACGACGTCGCTCGACCCCGATGAAGGTGCCGTGAAACGAGCGACGCTCGGCGCGAGGTCGAACGGCGCCGACTCCGCGGCCGCGGCAAAGGACGGTCCTTGGTCGTTGTACGGAGCGCGCAGTGCAAGCTGGTCTTCCGAGAGCGTCGACGTGAAGTCGGAGGCGAGATATTGCGTCGGTCCGCCGGAGTGAACTTGCAACGCGAGACTGCGCAACGGTGATTCGCTCGCGCGGTCGCCGTGCGCGGCTGCGAAGGAGGCGGTCGAGTCGGACGTCTCGCCAAAGAGGCGCAGCATCAACTGCGAACCCATGTCGAACTTCGAGCTCTGCGGAAGCAGCCCGGAGGCGGAGGCAACGTTCGGAATAAGCGCTAAAACAAGCGC
Source organism: Vulcanimicrobiota bacterium (assembly GCA_963748875.1). Classification (GTDB taxonomy): domain Bacteria; phylum Vulcanimicrobiota; class Vulcanimicrobiia; order Vulcanimicrobiales; family Vulcanimicrobiaceae; genus Cybelea. Next base: position 822,984 of record CAVVKC010000001.1, on the reverse strand, counting down.
TGCCGTTGCCACGCTGCCGACAACCCGACGCACCTTTTACCTCCCTAAATGCTTACTGCTACTGCCGCTGCGACCACGCGGTCCGCTTTCCGCGGGGATATCTAGCTTGGAGGTCGAGGGTCTGCTCCCCTTGCAAGAAAGCGCCGGGCGATCAAGATCGCCGCGTAATCGTCGATCGGGCGCTCGGGCAGCTGCATCCCGACTGGGATAAGCCGGCGCCACCCCCGGGGCGGATGCTCGACGAAGTAGAGCTCCCGGGCCGCGCGGCTGGTCTCGTACTCGTCCACCAGATGGATCGGAAGGCCGAGAAATTCGAGCGAGGCTCTGACGGAACGCGCGTTTGTACCGCGACCCAGCGCGATCGCCGTGACGTGCCGGGTGCGAATCAATTCCTCCAGGCATGCAGGCAAGCGCTCGACCGCCTCGATGCCCGCGGCCACAACTGCTCCTGAAGCTTCGAGCAACGCGTACCCGGCTTTGCTGCTTCCCGGATCGACGCCGAGGACCGTATCCGAGTTCATGGCTGATGTGTCAGCACGATCACGATCGGGATGAATCCGCTGCGGGGGTAAAAATCCGACGCTGCGAAGGCGGTCAGCACGTAGGTGCCCGGCTGAGAAATGCGCTGCTGCATCTGCTGCGCATCGGGAATCAGCTGCAACGGTTGCACGGCGTCCGAGAGAAACCGCGGCAAGCCCAGCCGGCGGGCCGCGGCTGAGACGTAGGCTTCGAGCTGGATGATCGCGATGTTTATGCTCGCACCGCTCTTGCCGGGAATCACGAGCTCGGCAATCGCCTGCCCCTTATTGAAATACCGGTTGTCTTGAGTCGTCTTGATTGCGAAGTGGATCGGATCGTTCTCGAAAAGATTCTGATCTGAAGTAACCGTCAGCATGACGTTGGCTTGCGAGAGCGCCGCCGCCGTCGTGAGATCGGTCGCCAAGCCGATCAACTTTTTATCCGCATCCGGGGAATTCGTGTACGGTTTCAGCCCCAGCCGCGGATAGGTCGCGTTGACGTACTTGACCGCGAAGAAGTAGTAATCGCGGATCGTCGCCAGCCGCTGCGCCTGCGATGCGGATTGCGGGATGATCCGATAGAACGGAACCATCAGCGTATCGACCGGCAGGACGAGCCGGCCCGTGTTGACCTTGGCTTCGAGGTCGCTCTGACGCGCTTGCATCTCGTTGATCTGCGCGTTGAGCGTAGTGAGCTTGAAAAAGGCCGTCTTGACCTGCTCGGACGCGAAGATCGCGGCTAGCGAGACGACCAGTGCGATGAACATGCCGGTCGCGATCGCGACGATCGTGGACGTGTACCTCGGGCGAATTCCGAACAGACTGAGGCGCTTGCGTCCAACCTGATGGCCGACGCGGTCGCCGACGTATGCGACCGCACCGGCGAGCCCCATCACCACCGCGATGTTTCCGATTCCTCGAACGATCTCGACGAGATTCATACCAGCGCGGCGCGCCTCAACCGGATCACGCCAATCGCGGTAAACAGGATGTTCGGAACCCAGGCCCAGAGCGCCGCCAAAGCGGTAAAGGCGTCGGCGGCGAACGAGCAGATCGTCATTACGACGTAGTAGACGAAAACGATCGCAAGCGACAGGCCAAAACCCAAACTCGTGCTTCCGCTCGAGCGGATCGAGCGCAGTCCGAACGGGATCGCGATGAGGATGAAGACGAAGCACGCGAAGGGCCGTGCGAGCTTCTCTTGATAGGTCGTTACGTACTTGCGCCGTTCGTTATCGGTAAGCTGGCCGGAGCGTACGATCTCGGCGATCTCCGCCCGGCTCATATTTTCGGGGTCGTCGTTGCTCATGCGCTTGGTTAAATCCGTTGGCCTCTCGCCGATTTCGACCTCCTGGTGCGGAATGTTCGGTTCAGCGAGCGTCGTCCCATCGGGATTGAAGCGATAGACGCTTGAATTCTGCAGCGTCCATTTGTCAGCCGTAAACTCGGCGCGGTCGGCAAAGATAACCTGGCGCGGCTCGTGGTGATTGTCGTATTGAATCAGCGTTACGTGAAGCAGCGCGCGCGAGTTCGGCTCGTATGCCGTGGCGATCGTCACCTGCCGGCCGCCGCCCGGAAGCGGCGCCGAGACGGTCAAGTCGCGATTGAAGGCGCTGACGTGATTGATGACGGCGTTCTCGATCTCGGTGAGCTGGTCGTTTGCGTACGGAACGACGTGCTCTTGCAGTAAATACGTGACGAAGGACATCACGATCCCGACTGCGAGCAGCGGCGCAACGATCCGCGTGAACGTCACGCCGGCAGCTTTGAGCGCGTTGATCTCGCTCTCGCCCGAGAGGCGCTGCACCGCGAGCAGCGTTCCCAGCAGGAGCGCCATCGGGATCACCAGCACGACGTCGGCAGGAAGCGACCAGACGAAGACGAGCAGCGCCGCCCACAGCGGTGCGTGTTCGCTGCTCACCAACTTGCCGATGTTCAGAATCTCGGTCGCCGCGAAGATCAGCATGAACGCCGCCAAACCGAACACGAACGGCCCCGTCAGCTCGCTCAGCATATACCGATCGAGAATGGTAAATTTCATTTCACAATCGATTCGCAGATTTCGAGGCGGCCGTCGGCCAATGTGCCGGGTAGCGACGCGTTCGTCCCTGGCGAGAGAGTCGGTTTACGTGTTGAGGAGGGGCTCCGACGCGAGCGCCATTGACAGGAGGTCATAATTGTCCTCAGCAGGTGGCGCGAGCGCGGTGCAGCAGAAGCGAAGCACGGATGCGCAGCGACGAGCGAGCCGACGCAACACGTAAACCGACTCTCGTAGCCAAGCCCGAAGCGACTATAGCCTAAACCCTTCGCCGAGATAGAATTGCCGAGCAATCGGTGAATCGAGAACCTCCTGGGCGTTTCCGGAGACCTCAATCCGGCCATTGTTGAGAAGGTAGGCGCGGTCGACGATCGCGAGCGTTTCACGCACTTGGTGGTCCGTGATCAGGATGCCGAGCCCGCGGTCGCGGAGTTGTCGAATCATCGCCTGAATGTCGGCGACGGCAATCGGATCGATTCCGGTGAACGGCTCGTCCAGCAGCAGAAAGGCCGGCGCAATCGCAAGCGCGCGCGCGATTTCTACGCGCCGCCGTTCGCCGCCCGACAGGCTGTCGCCGCGCGCGTCGACAAAGGCACGCAAGCCGAACTCTTCGAGCAGGGCGGGAAGACGACGCTCGCGCTCTTCGTGCGGGATGCCGTTCTGCTCCCAGATCAGCCGAATGTTGTCGCCGACCGAGAGCTTGCGAAAGATCGAGTTCTCTTGGGCGAGGTAGCCGATGCCGTTCCGGGCACGCGCATACATCGGCGCACTCGTAAGGTCGATCTCGCGCTCGGCGTTGGAGAGCAGCACCGTTCCGCCGTCGGGCTTCACCAAGCCGACGACGATGTAGAAGGTCGTCGTCTTGCCCGCGCCGTTTGGGCCGAGGAGCCCGACGACCTCACCGGTCTTGACTTCGGCGCTGACGCCGTTGACGACGGTTCGCTCGCCGTACCGTTTGACGAGTCCGCGGAGCTTGATCGCTGGTGTATGGTTCATTGCATTCGCATGTGAGTGAGGGATATATCCGAGTCGAAGCTCGAACCGGTCGCTCGAAAACCTTTCGGATCGGTAACCACGACGTTGCCGCTGCCGTGCAGCATGCCGGTCGCTTGCTGATATACGAGCTGCGTGCACTCCAACGTCATCCCCGATGACGTGTGGGCGTGAACGCCGTTCATCAGCGTGACGGTGTGCGCCGTCTGATCGACTACGGCTTGCGGCGCCGTCGCCGCGATGGTCGCGCCATGCTTGTCGCGGAAGGTCACGCGCGCATTCTGAAAAACGGCGCGCGCGCCGCCCTGAGGCCCCGTGCTTTCGTACGAGCTTGCGAGCAGATCGTAATCGATCCGGTTGTGGACTTGCTGAATGAGGTGGACGGGCCGACGGGCGGTGCCCCGCCCGCTGATTTTGAGCACGAGCGGGGTCGGCGTGCTGCGAGGCGCCGCCGCTGCCGACGGGGAGGGCGTCGCTTTGGGCGGCTGGGGATTACAACCGGCCGCCGCGAGCAAGAGCGCCGTCGCCAAAGCGCGGTAACGCATTATCCGTCGATCGTGGGGCTCGGCACGCCGCCTCTAGCCGCGGCAAGCGCGAGAGCCATCATCGGCATCCACACTCCGAAAAGTACGACGCTCACAGTATCGATAAGCCCTTGCACGGCCACGCCGACCAGTCCCGCCGCGATGCTCAGCGAGAGCAGCGCCTCAGCTGACGCCGACGTCGAGACTCGCCGGCGCAGCTCGACCGCAAAGCGCGCGATCGTCCACGCGAACGCGGCGAGCCCGACGACTCCGATCTCGACGAAGAACGTCAGGTAGAGGCTATGCGCGTGAAAGGCGGTCGGATCGGCATCGGGCGCGCGCACTACGGCGTAAAGACGCGAAAAGTTGAACGGTCCGACGCCGGTGAGCGGAAAGCGATCGGCGACCTGCAGCGCGGCTTGCCAAATCGACAGGCGCGTGTAGTCTTCGCTCGGATCGTGATGCGCGTTGAAGAGCACGACCACCGCCACGATGCCGCCGAGCACGATCAGCGCCGCGCCGGCGAGGCCGCGCCGCGTCCGCACCGCGAGCAGAAAAGCGCAGGCGGCCGCGAATCCCATCCAGCCGGCGCGCGAATAGGTAAGCGTTAGCGCGACGAGACCGGCTGCAAAGGCGCTCCATGCGACGATTCTCAGCGCGCGCGCCGAGCCGATCGACCCCAGCGCATAGGCGATCGGCAAGAGGACGATGAGATAGCCGGCCAGCTCACCGGGCAAAATGAAGGTACCCGTCGCGCGCCCATGCGCGATGGCGAACTGGGCGGGCGGAAAACGCGTCGCCACCATCACGATCGCGGCGACGGCAGCCAGCCCACCGGAGCTTAGGTAGGCATAGTAGATCGCGTTTGCGGCGTAGCGATCGGAGTAGAAGCGCATGACCGCGCTCTGCCAAATGATTCCAAAGCCGCCGATACCGGTGAAGAGGAAGCCCGCCGAGGGGTTGAAGCCGAGGCATCCCGCCAACAGCCCCGCACCGCAAAGAGCGAGCAACGGAAGGAACAGCGGCTGCGCGCCGCGCTCCGGAAAACGCACCAACATAACCAAGGCGTAAACCGCAAGCAGCGCGCAGATCGCGAGAACCGCCAGAACGATTCCGCGTGGAATAAGCGAGAAGCCGGGAAAGTCGACGCCGGTAAGCGCGATAAAGCTCGGTAAGAGCGGCACCATCGCAAAGATGACGCCGAACGCCGCGGGCATCAATCGTCGCATCGCGATCCGTTTAAGAGCGTCGCGATGCGCTGCGCAATTCGCCGCGTTCCACCCGGTTCTCCCATCCGCGCGCGGCCGATCTCGCCCATCCGTTTTTGCCGCGCCGGATCGTCGAGGATCGCGCTCACACCGGCCACGGCTTCGTTGCGCTCGCGCGGCAAGACCGCCATCGCTTCGCCGAGCAATCCTTGCTGACGTTGCCGGTACCAATGCGCCTTGCGATCGCTTCCGCGTTCGAATGCGACGACCGGGACGCCGCCGGCTGCTGCTGCTTCATTCGCCGTTCCGGCCTGACCGAGGACGAGTGCGACCCGCTCGATCAACGGCCCAATCGGACCGCGCCAGCCACGCACGATCTCACGGCCCCCACGACTCAAAACGAAGGGTACCAACTCGTCGGTGCCTGCGCGAACGGCCCAGCCCGCGCGCCGCGCGTCGCGCGCAAAACGGTCGGCATTGAGTCCACGCGCGACCGAGAGCGCGGCCCCGAGACCCGGCCGCGCCGCCGCCAGCTCGTGCGTGACCTCGAGGAGAAACTCGGCGTCCCCGTACGCGCGCTCGCGACTCCCCGGAAAGAGCCCCAGCACGGGAGTGAATCCCGCGATCGCGGGCTCGATTGCGACGTCGGATTTCGACGCTAAGAGATCGACGATCGCGTTGGCGGCCTCCGCGTTTGCACCTTGCCGCCGCAGCGCTTGTGCGGTGGGCCCATCGCGGACGAAGCAGGCCGCGGCACGCGCGAGGGTCGCCGCTTCGAACCTGCCGTATGGAGCGACCGCGACGCTCTTCGCGCTTCCAACGAAGACCGTTGGAGTTCGCGCCCGCAACGCCATTCCAAGCGCGTAGACGTCGCCGACCGCAACGACGGCGTCGTATTTGCCGCGCACGCGTCGCAAAAACCGCATCTGATTCCAAGAGAGCGCGAGCAATCCGGCCCGCAAGTCGCGTGCCAGATTGCGCACGTTTCCCATCGCGATCAAACCGCCGCTCGGCATCGTCCGCCGCGGCCCCACTTCGTGCATCTCGCTGGTCGGCGCCGCGCCGACGAGGGCCAGATGGTCGGCGCGCGCATCGGGCACCAGCCCGTGAAGCTCCAAAGCAATGCGATCGGCGATTGCCGTCTCTCCGTGACCATTCGTGACGAAGAGCACGCGTGTCACGCGGCCCGATCGCCTAACAGCGGCACGAGCGTGAAGCTCGAGACGCAAAACCGGCGCCTCGAGACGTCGTACTCGAGCTCGCTGCGCGAGACGAAGCGTCCGTATGGACCCGCGTGAACGATCGGAACCCCGCCGACGTACTCGGGGCGATCGAGCGTGTCGTGACTATGTCCGCCGAGGATCAAGTCGATGCGAGGAACGCGAGCCGCAAGCGCGCGATCGAGCGAGAGTCCGATATGGGAGAGCACCACTAGCAAATCGCCGTCGGGAATTTCACTCGCGTATGGCTGCAGCGCGCTCCACGGATCGAGAAATCGCCAGCCGAAGACGCGCTCCCAGGGGCTTCCGACGCGATACTGCATGATCAAGAGCCCGAAAACGTGGACGCGTACCGGACGCCCGTCCGCGCCGGCAGCCTGGAAACGAAGCGCCGGCAGAAAGGGCAGCGCTCTTCCTTTGGTATCTTGCAGGTTCGTGCAGACCAGCGGGTGACGCATTCGCAGCGCACGCGCCCGCAGCAATCCGAAGAGATAATGGAACTCGCGATTTCCAATCGCCTGCGCGTCGTAACCGGCTGCGTCCATCTCAGCGAGGATCGGCTCGCTGCGACGGTACACGCTTTGGCTTCCCCGCAGCGCGTCGCCGCAATCGAAGAGCAATCCCGGCTGCTCCTCGCGCAGCGCTCGCAGCGGAGCTACGATGCCGCGGCGATCGTGAAGATCGGACGTATGATAAATGCGAATCATGCCGCGTTCGCACGCGCGAGCTCGACCGCGTAGCGCGCGCAGCGTTCGAGCGCATCGGGAGGGCCGAGCGCCGCGCGCATGCGCGCAAACTCCGCGTACTGGGGCGATGGGTCGTTCATCAGCACCTCGAGCGCGTCGGCGAGGCCCTCGGGCGTCGCCCGCTCTTGTAAAAGCTCCGGAACGATCTCGCGCCCCAAGACCAGGTTCGGCAACGTGATAAAACGGTGCCTGATCATCCGATGACCGTACCCGATCAGAATTCGCGGAATCACGTAGATCGCCACCGCCGGGACGCCGAGGAGCGCCGTTTCCAGCACCGCCGTACCCGACGAGACCCACGCGGCATCGGCATCGGAGAGCGCCGCCGTGACGCCCCGCACGATCTCAACGTCGCTCAATCGCTGGTGCCTTACCGCTCGCGCGATCGAGCGTTGCGCGCGTTCGTTCGCCGCACCAAAAACGCCGCGCAGCTTCGGCCGCCGGTCTTTGAGCGTGCGATAGGCTGCGGCAAGCACCGGCAAATGCCGCCGCAGCTCGCCCGCGCGGCTGCCCGGCAGCATCGCGACGAGGCCGCCGTCGCGGGGCGCCGGCGCGCGAAGCGGGCGCGTCCGATATCGGCTCGCAAGCGGATGGCCGAAGAAATCGATGCGACATCCAATGCTTCGATAGAATGCATACTGATGCGCAAAGGCCGTGACCGGAACCATCAGCGAGCTCACGCGCCGCGCCTTCTCCTCGTTGTCGAGCCACGTTCCGGGCGGAAAGAGATCCAAAATCGCCCCGGCGTAACGAAAGCGGCGCAGCGTGCTCGCCAAGCGGAGATTGAAAACGCCGAAATTGACGAGCACGACGAGATCGGGCTTCGATGCGCGGATATGAAAGGCCGTGCGCAGCATCGCGTCGAGCAGTTTTGGAATGCGCGGGATCGCCGCCAGCGGACCCATGCTCGCCCAGCCCTTATGGTTGCGCCACAGACGAAATCCCGCCGCTCGCATCGCCTCGCCGCCGATCCCTTCAAACTCCGCTTGTGGATCCAGGCCGCGAATCTGCTCCGCCAGCAGCATCGCCATCGCCTCGCCGCTCGGCTCGCCCGTAGAAAAAAAGTATTTCATCCGGCCTTTTTCGTCGGTTGCTACGTACCGCGGAGGGGTTTCCGACGCGAGTGCCTTTGACAGGAGGTCATAATTTACATCAGCAGGAGGCACGAGCGCGGATGAGCAGGAGCCCCGCAGGAGGCGGGCGACGAGCGACCCCGACGCGGTATGTCGCGGCCGACGAAAGCGCTAAGAAATCCTATTTCAACACGCCTCGCTGAGAAGGCGCTTCGAGGAACGCAATGATCTCGCGGCCCGGATTCGTCTTAACCTCTTCTTTCATCGCCTCGATAGCTTGCGAGACGTTGAGCTTCGGATTGTAGAGTAGCTTGTAGAAGCGTTTGATCTCGTTGCGCTCCTCGCTCGAGAATTCGGCGCGCCGCAGGCCGACGCTATTGAGTCCGTACGGCTCGCACGGATTACCCTCGACTAGAAAGAAGGGCGGCACGTCTTTTATGCACTTGCTCATCCCGCCGATCATCGCATGCCGGCCGATGCGAGTGAATTGATGAACGCCGGTTTGCCCTCCGATGGTGACGTAGTCGCCGACGTTGACATGCCCTGCCAGCTGCGCCAAATTGCTCATCGTCACGCCGTTGCCGAGAATGCAGTTGTGCGCGATGTGGGTGTACGCGAGGAGCAGGCAATCGTCACCGACCGAGGTCATCTCGTCGTGACCCGTCGCCCGTTGAATGCTGACGTACTCGCGCAAGATGGTTCGGTTTCCGATCCGCGTGTACGCGCGCTCGCCGGCGTATTTACGATCCTGCGACGCCGCACCGATCGTGCAATACGGGTAGAGTAGGCAATCTTCGCCGATCTCGGTCCAGCCGTTGACGATCACGTGCGCTTGGAGAATGGTGCTCGCGCCGATCGATACGTGCTCGCCGACGACGCAAAACGGCCCGACCTCGACGTTTTTGCCGATCTCGGCAGCTGGATGGACTATCGCGGTTGGATGCAGCATCGCGCTACGTACTAAATGTGAAGGACGCTCGAATCCGCCCCGAACATGCGCGGGTCGGACGCGATCGAGAACATTAGCTCGGCAGAGCAGGCGAATTGACCGTCGACCGTCGCCTCGCCTAAAACCCAGCCGATGTTGCGCTTGTGGCGCAGCATCCTGACTTCCATGTCGAGCCGGTCACCCGGGATGACCGGACGACGGAACTTCGCCTTGTCGATTCCGGCGAGGTACGGTGTCTTTCGTGAGAACTCGCCCGGTTCGAGAATCATCGCGCCGCCGAGCTGCGCCAGCGCTTCGACCATGTAGACGCCGGGCAGAACCGGATTGCCCGGAAAGTGGCCGGCAAAGATTTGCTCGTTGTACGTGATGTTCTTATAACCGCGAACGCGCACCATGTGTTCAAACTCCAGGATGCGATCGACGAGCAACATCGGGTAGCGGTGCGGCAGGATCTCGAAGATCGCGCGAATATCCAGCTCGGCCAAGCGTCCTCTCCTATGCAGACGGTACGCGCAGTTGCGTGCGCAGCGTCCGCGTTAACGATGCGTGGAGCTCGTGACCGCTTTTGATCGCGACGATCTCGCACTGCGGCCACGCTCCGAGCAGCGCGAGATCGCCGATTAGATCGAGCACCTTATGGCGCACCGCTTCATCCGGCCAGCGTAGCGGCTGCATCGGTCCGTCGGGCGTAAAGACGAGCGCATTCTCCAAGCTTCCGCCGCGTCCCAGGCCGCGCGCCCACAATGCCTCGATTTCGTTCAGATAAGCGAACGTCCGCGCACCGGCGATCTCGGCCGCGTATTGCTGCGAATCAATTTCACGGTCGAAGTATTGCGTGCCGATCGGCGCTGCAAAATCGGCAATGAAGCGCACTCGAAATGCAGGGTGCCGGGAAGGCTGCGATCATTCGATCGCCGGATCGCAGCCAGACGGGTGCCTCGATCTCCAGTATCTTGCGCGTGTCGCCTTGCATTTCCAGACCGCAGGCGACGATCGCGGCGAGGAACTCTGCCGAGCTTCCGTCGCCTGCCGGAATTTCGGGACCGTCGACGTGGATCTCGGCGTTACTTACGCCCATCGCGAAGAGTGCCGAAAGGAGATGCTCGGTCGTCGAAACGGTCGCTCCGTCGCGACCCAGCACGGTGGCGCGCGACGTGTCGACGACGAAGTCCACGGTGGCAGGCACGCGCGTCCTTCCCAGAACGAACGCTATTCCGTCGTCGGCGCGCGCCGGTCGAACTTCAACCGCGGCCTGCGCACCCGTGTGAAGACCGATCCCCTCAAAATGAAGCGTCTCGCGGAGCGTCGCCTGCATCACGCGTCGTTATTCGGTCGAGCGCGAACGCTCCAGCGCCTCAACACGATCGAACAGCTTTGGCAGCTTGCGAATCATGACCTCTCGGCGGAGATCCTCGCGATGGTCGCGCGCCGGATTTCCGGAGATCGTTGCGCCGTCGGCGATATCGCCCCAGACTCCCGATCGGCCGGCGATGGTCACGCCCGAACCGACGGTGACGTGGCCTTTGAAACCGACCTGCCCGGCGACTTTGACGTAGTCGCCGATAACCGTCGAGCCGGCCAAGCCCGTCAACGACGCGATCACGCAGTGCTTGCCCACGCGGCAGTTGTGCCCGATCTGCACGAGATTGTCGATCTTGGTACCGGCGCCGATGCGCGTGCTGCCCGTTTGCGCGCGGTCGATGCACGTGTTAGCACCGACCTCGACGTCGCTTTCGAGTACCACATTTCCGATTTGCGGGATTCGTTCCGATCGGCCGTCGACGAAGGCCCAACCGAAGCCGTCGCTGCCGATCACGCAGCCGGCGTGCAGCACGACGCGGTCGCCGACGCAGGTGCCCGACATGACGGTGACGTGCGGATGAATCCAAACCGCCTCGCCGATCGAAACGCCGTCACCGACGTAGGCTCCGGCACTCACGACGCTTCCCGCCCCGATCGCGGTACGATTGCCGACGTAAGCGTGCGCGCCGACGTACACGTCGGCGGCGAGCTGGGCGTCCGATTCGATCGCCGCGCTCGGGTGGCGAAAGGGACCGCGCGGTCGCGGTGGCCGCAAAGCTTCCAGCAGCACGACCAAGGCCTGGCGCGCGTTTTCGACGACCAGCAGCGGCTTCCCGGGGGTGTCCTGCACGAACGAGGCATCGACCAAGACCGCGGCCGCCCGGCTCGCCAGCGCGGAGGCGAGATATACTTGCGAGGTTGCGAAGGTCAGCGCGTCATCGGTTGCCTCTTCGACCGTCGTGATTCGCGCGATCCGAACGGTCCCGTCGCCGGCGACGCGTCCGCCGACCCTCGCGGCTAGTTCGTCAAGGGTGCCTAGCGTCATTACTATTGGAGCTACGTACCCGGCGTGGGCGTCGCCTTTTCCGTTATGTTGAGCGCCTTCTCGACGTCGGCTGTGATGTCGACGCCGCCATATCCGATTCCCTCGCGCGTCAGCACCAGCTTGAGCTGCCGCTGCGACGCGATCTTTCCGGCGGCGTCGCGAATCTGGGAGGAGAGCTGATCGGTGACTCGCGCGTACTTGCGCTGGAGCGCGACGGCCTCTCGCTGCTTGCGGCCCGTGCTCTCGCGGCGCCCTTGAATCGCGCGCTCATCCGCGTAAAGCTGGCTCTGATAGCCCTGGTACTCCGGCCAGTTCGCGACGACGCGCTGCACGTCTACCAATCCGACGGGACTGGAGGTCGCGCAACCTGCGAGCGCGGCGACCGCGCAGAGGATCAGAATGTGCTTATGCTTCTTCACTCGTGTTGACTTTCGACGTCCTTAATGAGTTCGTTGGTTAAATCGTAACCGCCCGCCGCAGACCAGATATTGACGAAGACGATGCTGAACCCTTGCTCTTTCGCGATCCGTTTCGCGTCGCGCTCTACCTGCGCTACGATCTGCGCATAGAGGTCGTTGCGACGCTTCTGCAAAGCACTGAGCTCCTTTGCGGTAGCTCCGGTTGCGCCGACGTCGGCTCCATGGAGCGCGGCGAACTGCCGGTCGAGATCGCTCTTGGTCGCGTTGTACTCTTGGACCGTCTTTGCGGCGTCGGCCTGGAACTGCCCGACGAACTGACGGTGGATGGCGGCGATTTGCGCTTGGACGTTAGGCGGAAGATTCGTCGGCAGCGACGGCGGCCCGATGTTGCGCAACTGGGAACCGACCTGGTTGCGGCGTTCCTCGAGCTTCGCTCGCGTCTGCTGCGCGATCGCACCTACCTGGGTGCGAATCGAATCGCCCGTCTCACGATCGAGCTGCGCGCGGTAAGCGCGAAGCGTCGCGGCGTCGGCGTTGCGTTGCGTCTCCAGCGCCGCGGTCTCTCTGGCGTCGATCGCCGCCAGCTGCGATTGCGCCTGCTTGCGGGCGGTCGGATCCAACGCCAGGTTGTTGAGGCGCATCTTGATCGCCAATCGTTGCGTCGCATCCTGCTGAGTCAGTCGCAGTGAGAGGTCGGTCTCGTTCTGCTGGAGCTCCTCGGCCTTGGCCCGATATTTGTCGGAGGCCTGCGTCTGAAGTTGTTTCTGGATGGAAGAGCTAGCCGCATTATTCTGCGCGATCACGTTCTGCTGGTAGGCCATGAGATCGGCGTTGGCCGCGTTGGTCGCCTGCGCCGCCTGCGCGGCCGAAACGCCGCTCATTTGCTGCGCGGCGAGCGCCCCCGAGCCTTTGATGCCGGCGGCCGCCAGCGCGGCGCTAACGGCCTGTTGCTCTCGGCGCACGTAATCCTGTTGCTTTTGCGCGAGGATTTTGTTCGCTCGCACTTGGGCGTCGTGCAGCTCGCGATTGAGCTGTGCGGTCTGCGACGCGATCTGCGCCGCGCCGAGCGGCACCTGCGGGCCCGCCGCCTGCAGATTGATCGCGGCAATCGCGTCGTCGAGCTGCGAGATCTGTCCGTAGAGCGGGTGGTGCTTGACGACCTCGTCGATCCTCACGTAGCCGGCGCCACGAATCGCAGCGGAATGCACGTTCGGCGCGCAGCCGGCGATCGCAAGCGACGCAGCGCAGCTCAGAATTTCTATCTCGTAAGCTCATTTTGGACATCCGTCGTGATGTCCGTCCCCCCAAAGATCACATCCGCTTTATCGACGACGAGCAGCAAGTTCTTCTTGCGAGCGACGTCCGACGTGGCGGCGCGGGTCTGATCGACGAGCGGCTTGAGAAGCTGATCTTGTTTGTCGGAGATCGATTTATTGAACTCTTGCAGCAGCTTGGCCTTATCGCTGGGGCTGCGCGCCTGCGCCATGCGCGCCGCGAAGACCTGGCGCTGCGTCGTTTCGAACTGCTGCATCGCGCTATTTGCGGTCTGCACCTTCGGCACGCCGTCGAGCACGGTTTGATCGACGAATCCGATCTCCGAGGGCGGAGGCGTCGCAGCCGGCGGCTGGATCGCCTGCGGGCTGGTAAAAACGGCTTCGACGTCTTTGGTTATGTCTTGACCACCGAAGATTACGACGCGCTTGTCGACGACGATCGACAGATTCCGCGACGAGCTTACGGCCGCAATCGCGAGCTGCGCTCGCTGAAAGATCGGTCCGACGATTTCGCGCTGCTTATCGTTGAGCTGTTGCTGGAACTGCATCGCGAGTTGCTGCTTGGCGGCGTCGGAGCGCGTGCGCCGTAGTTGTCCGCTGTACTGCCCGTCGAGCTGCGACTTATACGCAGCGAGCTGGCGGTTCGCGTTGACAAAGACCGGCAAGTTCGCAAGCTCTGCTTGGTCGACGAAGCCGACGTCGGTAAGGTCCGCCGCGATTGCGCCACGGCCCGTCCATATTGCGAGCCCAAAAGCGACGGCGAAGAGTGTCGCTGACCGAATGTTCATATCGTTCTATTTTGCTCCAGGACTACTGTCGTACTCGGAGACAAGCTGCTAAAAACTCTGCCCGATTCCGAAGCTCGTGTGCGTGCCATTGACTCCTTTTGCGAAATCGATCCGAACCGTTCGCAGGCCGAGTTGCGGGACGTCAAAGCGTATTCCAAAGCCGGCGTCTCCGTAAAGCGCCCAATCGGCCGGATAACCGGTGATGCGGTTCGTAAACGGATTGAGTAGCGGATACGCGCCGCGGATGTGATAGTCGAGCTCGTCGACGAAGACGGCCAGTGTGATGCGCCGGTCGAGCGCGACGGGTTGGCGCAGCTCGATCTGGCCGAGATAGGCGTTGGTCGCGTAAAAGACCTGATTGTAGCCTCGCATCTGTTGATCGGAAAAGTAGAAGAGCGAACTGGGGGGAATCACGCCGGTCGAATTGTATGCAGCGCCGTGAACCCCAAGCGTGGCGTCCTTGAGCACCGGAAAGAACTTCGCGAGATCGAGGGTGGTCTGGGTATAGGAGAAGTTCGACCCGATCGCCGGCGCCGAGAAGACGGCGTTGAACAGAGCCTTGACGCCGTCGCGCGGATTGAACGGATCGTCGAGCGTGATCGTCTGCAGGCTGAGACCAGTCGTCACCAAGTTGTACGGCGCCCCGGTGTTGACGTTCGCAATCGACGAGGCTGCGATTCCAAAGGAGCCACCGTATGCCGTCGGACTCGAGTTAATCGGGCTGGGGGTCGGTCCGACGAATATGTTCGGCTGGTTACCTTGGAAGAAGAACGGGGATGGGACCGTGGTGTTGTAACGAATCCGCTGTCCGCTCAGCGAAAGCGACAGGATCGTGTAGTCGCTGAGCCGGCGGCCGATGTTCCCGGTGGCCCCGTTGGCGCTCGAGACGCTGGTAGCGTCAGTGTTTGAGACCAGCTGCGAGTTGGTGCTCGAATAAAGCGTCACCGGAATGGGGACCGTCGAATTGCTGTGCACCGACGTTCCCGAACCGGCGACCGCGTAGATCGGATAGTAATACGTCGTGTGATTTGTGAAGATCGAGGCGCCGGCCGTGTATTTTTGGCCCTTCGGTGTATTGCCGAGATACGGCACCGTGAGGTTGAGCTGCGCGATGCCCGCCCTCGCGCCCTGTTCGAACTGTAGGCCGGCCGAGTTACCGGTGCCGTGCAGATTGGAGTCTGAAAAGCCGAGCGTTGCGTAGAGCCCGAGCCCGGTCAGGCCACCGGAGTAACCGAAGCCGACCGAAGCCGTCGCGGTGCGCTGCTCCGTAACGTGCCAGACGAGCGTGACGTCCTGCGGCTTCTTCGGGTCGGGCCCCGGCCTGATGTCCGGCTCGACCTTCGAGAAGAAGTTCAACGCGTTGAGACGTTCGTAATCGTGCTTGATCGCGTCGGTGTTGAGCACCATGCCGGGGCGCTCGCGCAGCTCGCGGCGAATGACGTTGTCCTTCGTCCGGGTATTGCCCGTAATCTCCACGACCGCGATACGCGCGACGTAAATGTTGTATTTGACGTCGGCGGTGCCGGCCTGCAGGTTGATGGACGACGGATCGATGCCGCCCTCGAAGTTGCCCAGCTCGAGGTGGAACTTTTCTTCGTAGAGCTTCTGTAGCACTTTGTAGTCGGCGTCGCGGACCGCTTCGGAGAAGATGTCGCCGGGCTTCAAGGTCAGGTGCGGTAGAATATAGGGTGGGGGCAGCAACGGGTCGCCGCCGATGATGATGTTCTTGACCACCAAGCCTTCTTGAATAGTCAGCGTCAACGCGCCATTCTGCGGATCGATGTGGACGTCTTTGACGTGGGTCGGCACCTGACCGCCGTAGCCGATGCGCTCGTAATAGTTATTGATCTTCAGGACGTCTTGGCGGAACGTATTGGTGTTGAATACCTGCCCGACCGAAAGGTCCATGAGCGCCAGGAGCGTATCGCTCGGAACCTTCTGGTTTCCGACGAAGGAGATCTTGGTAAGGACCGGATTCTCGACGACGCGATACGTGATCGCTATGCCGTTGGGACGCTGGCGCACCAATGGCGGCGCGATGTCTGCGAAATAGCCCAGCGCGTTGATTCGGGCGAGGTCGTCCTGAACGACCTTTGGGTTGTAGGGCTGGCCGGGGCGCGCGCCTACGACCGACATGATGACCTGCGTCGGCACGCGAAGGTTGCCCGTGACGTCGACGGAGACGATCTTCGGCCCAGCGCTCGAAGCCGCGCTCGGCGCAGCGCTCGAAGCCGTGCTCGGCACGGCGCTCCAGGCCGCGATCGGAGTAAGAGTTAACCCGGTTACCGCGAGGAGCGATAGCAGCGCCAAGTACCGCTGTAACGGTCCGACTCGCCGCCCGGGGTTAAAGGTCATGTGAAAAAGTCGTCCTCAATCTATCACGAGGTCCTCTGTCGGCCTCAGCTTTGCGGCGCGCACCAGCGCGTGCGTGCGGGCCCGGGTCGCCTGTTCCGCCCCCCTCCCCCCGTGTCCTTGCGTGTCCCCGAAGCCTGAATCTGCGTCTAATCAAGGTGCCGTTTACCAGAAATGTCGTTGTAGAGTCAAGCTGAAGCCGGTGTTCCCGATAAGCGGCTCGGTGGCCAGATAACTGGAGCCGAATCCGGTCGGCGCGCTCGGCAACTGCAAGAGCTTCGTCGGTCCGCTGACCAAGAAGAAGTTGAGCGAAGCGGTGGTCTCGAGGCTCGGCTGCACCATCAGTCCGAATGATTGCGTTTGAGGAATCCCAAACGTGACCGCGTAAATGGCGCTCACCGCTTTGCCGAGCAGCCGGCTCGCCGTAAAGCCGACGTTGCCATAGTAGCCGAGCGTGAGGTTGATGCTCGAAAGTCCGAGGCCTTGACCAAGCGTCGACTCGATGGGCGACAATAAGCCGGCGGTAAACTGCGCGTTGAGCAGATTGAAGGCCTCTTGACCGACCGTGATCGTGCTGCGCTGCGCGATACCCACGTTCGGAATCGGCGAGACCGCGCCGATCGGCGCTATTCCGTTTGGCTGCTGTTGGGCCAGCTCTCCCTGGCGCGTGAACCCGATACCGGTGGCGAAACCGCCGAAGGGCGCGATTAACCCGAGGATCTGCTCCTTGCTGTAGCCCGGAGGATTGGAGTTGAGATCGACCTGCAGGCCGGCGATCGGTCCGTTGACGCGGATGGTAACCTCGGCGCTGCCGTAAGGATTTCGCGCGCGGTCGGGATCAGGATTCACGACTGTCGTCGTCGCGACCGCGTTAAGCGTCGGCAGCACGCCGTCGGCTGGATTGAAGGCCACGCTTCCCTGCTGGACGCGAAAGGCGCGATCGAAGTACGTGAGCGTGCCGCCGGTCGACTTGAAGGTGCCCGCCAGCACCGGCGCAGCGAGCTTGCCGGAGAGTTTGGCAGAGCCGGCGACGCCAATGTCGAGGCCGGCGCCGTAGCCCTTCCCGCGAATGCGAACGTTCTTCCCTGCCGCGGCCTGCAGGTTAAATGCGAGCGGCAACGAGAGCGTCGACGCCGCACCCGATTGCTGGGCCGCGTTAACGAACGCCGCGAACGAAAGGGTCGCATCGCTCAGCGTGACGTTTCCCGCGAGCAACGCCTCTGCGTTCGCGTGCTTCGTTAGCGTCATCGCGCCCTCCAGCGTCCCGTTCCCATAAGCGGGGAGATCGAGTTGCGCGCCGCGGGCTACGGCCTTGAGCGCGAGCACCGAACCGCCCGATGTGAAGCCGTTTGGAAATGCAGCGCTTCCCGAGCCCGTGATGGTGCCGTTTCCAAACCGCGCCGACGCGTGCTGGACCGTAGCGGAGGTGTGGTTAAACGCTAGTGCGGCGGCGATTTGTGATACCGGCACCCGCTGGAGGTCGCTAACGTACGATCCGTTGGTAAGCGAGATGCGCCCGACGATCGCCGGCTCACGGATCGTGCCGGAGAGCCCGACATGACCATCAACGATCCCGGTGAGCTTAGTGTTGTTGCCGAGCGCGTCGTTGAGTATCCCCGGGTCGAGCCCGACGACGTCGAGATCGAAGCTGATCGGCTGATCGGGCGCCGCCAGCCGGAGCGGCGAGAGTTGAAGCGGAAGCGACCCCGCCAGCGTTGCATCTCCGCGCGTGAAGCTTGCGCCGGCATTCGAGATCACGAGCGCGCCGTGCGAGACTCGCACCTCGCCGAAGAGCGACGAAATCGGAATGCCGCGTGCGACGACGTTGCTTGCGTCGAAACCCGCGACGAAGGTCGGTGCTCTGTAGGTGCCCCCGACTCGCAGCGTCGATTCGAACGATCCCGTTACCGGAACTTTGAGGCGCGAGACGTTGTAGATGAGCTCGGCGAGCTGGTCGGTCTGCGCGTGCGCCTGCACGTCGATCGGTTCGTTCGGCCCCATGCCGAGCGTCCCGGACGCCGTCGCCGCGAGTGCCGACGTCGCCAGTTCGGCGCGATCGATGACGATCCGCCGCCCGGCGGAATGAAGCGACATCTCCGCGCGATCGAGCGCGAGTGGGCCGAGCGTTCCACCCGCAATGCGGGCGTTGCCGCGAAGGTCGATATCCGGATAGCGCCCTCGAATCAACGCCTCACCTGAGGCGCGCCCAGTGATGGGAAGCGTGCGCATGCCAAGGGCGGGCAGCCAAAGCGAGAGATCGAGATCATCGATCTTGCCGGAGAGATCGAATCGCGAACGCATCAGTGTCGACTGCCAGGCCTTTGTAGGTGTCAAGGCGATCGAGCCGTTCGAGCGGAGCATTCCCTCACTTCCTCCGACCGCAAGCGAACCGGTGATGACGCCAAGTCCGCTCGTCCAGGCGGCCCTGGTGTCGCCGATCGGCAAGTTGCGGTACCGAAAACCGCGAATGTCGATATCGCCGCTTGAGGCGATGCGCGCGCCGTGCGCGGCAGCTGCAAGCTTCACGCTTCCGTCGCCGTCCAGCGTATCGCCGGTATCGAAGAAGTTGTTGAAGTCGGAAAGATCGGCGTGCGGCGCGCGGACGTCGATGAGGTTCTCGCGCGGCCGAACGACCGCCGTGAAATGGGTCGCGGTCGTGCCGACAAGTACCGAGCCGTCGCGCATCGCGACACCGTGCGGATCGGCGGCGAGCAGCGCGCTTCCGTTGATGAAGGATAATCCGTTCACCTGGCCGGCCGGAACTCCAACCAAACCGCTGACGTTCGGCGCGACGCTGCGCCCCGCGATGTGAAG
Source organism: Vulcanimicrobiota bacterium (assembly GCA_963748875.1). Lineage (GTDB taxonomy): Bacteria > Vulcanimicrobiota > Vulcanimicrobiia > Vulcanimicrobiales > Vulcanimicrobiaceae > Cybelea. Next base: position 803,721 of record CAVVKC010000001.1, on the reverse strand, counting down.
GCGCGCGTTGAAGGTGCCGTCGGTCTTGTAGTTGGGCAATCCGAACGAACGCAGCGCCGGCGCGATTTGAGCGGCCGGAACCTGTGCGTCAAGCGCGTAGGCGGGCGCGCCTGACGTTAACGCGCCGATGCTTCCGTCGACGTACGTGTACGTGCTGCCGAGCGCGCCGAGTATTCGGTGAAGCGCGACTGCGTTTCCAGCAACGCGCACGTCGCCGTTGCCGGTCAGCGCGAAGCGATCCATTCGGCCGGCGTCGATCGCGACGCCCCCGTCGAATCTCGGGATCGGTGCTCCCGCCGAGAGCTCGCCGGTGGCCGAGAGGGTTCCGGTTTCGAGCGGAAGGCCGATGCCGCGAAGCTGCGACGCCTTCAACTTCTTTGCAACGAGCGCGACAGTGTCGGGGGTCGCCCCGGCGGTGCCCGGTGCTAGCGCGAACGTGCCGGCTGCAACCACCTCACCGCCGGCCGCATCTGCTTGCGCCGAATAGACGCGCAAGCGGTTTCCTTCGATTCCCAGCGTCAAACTGGCGCCGGAGATAGGAATGCCGCGCAGCGTTGCGCCGTGCATCGCTAAATTTGAACCCTGCACTAGGATTCGTTGCGGCTCGATTCCGATTCCGACGGTGCCGGCGACGCCGCCGTGCGCGACCATTGCACTGCCGAGAAACGGCTGCAATCCTTCAAACGTGCCGCGGTAGTCGCCGTACGCGACGAACCGCCGCGCCGAAAAGCCGCCGTGCCCGTCAAAGGCTCCCCACGGGCCGGCCGCATGAATTGAATTGATCGCGACGCTTCGAAGCGAGCCCCCGAACGAGGCACCGACACGATCGAACTTAACGCCAACGATGCTTGCGTCGGCAGCCGTTACGTTGCCGGCCATCACGATCGCGTTACCGGCTCCGCCGCCCGCCAAAGCCATCCCAACATTGCGCGAGTTGATCGGCGGCATCTCCGGCAACGGAATCCCCGGAAACGCGTTGTGCCTCGGCGCGTGCATCCGCAGACCGCTCGCGAGCATCCAGAACGCGCTGGTACTCTCGGGCCGGTCGAGCAGATAGCCGCCGTCGAAATTGCCGCGCTCGGTGTGAAACCAAAACGGCACGACGCCCGCAGTGCCGTTGGGGTTCGTCTCGACCAGCGCGGCGACGCGCGAAACGCCTCGCGCAGACGCGGCGCTCCCGATAAGATGAAAGAGCAAATCGCTTCCGGTCGCCGACGCATCGACGACGATTGGTTCGTCTCCCAGCATTTCGTCGAGATAGGGAAGACGATTCGCCGATCCCTCAACGTGTACGGCGAAGAGCGAGCGAAGTTGCTTTCCGATCTCCATGGTACCGTTCAGGCGTACTTCGACGCCGCCGTAGTCGACGCGGAGCGGCGCGAGCGCGACGACGTTGGAATGATAGACGACGCCGGCAGTCAGCGAATTGAACGGCATAGCACGATAGCGCGCGTTTGGAGCGTAGACGCGCGCGACGATCACCGGATCGACGACCGGACCGTGTACGAGCACGCCGAGGCTCGCCTTTCCTGAAATCCGCTGATCGCGCGCGAAGCTGAAGGCTTTACGCAACGCCGAGAGATCGCCCGTTCCGGAGACGCCCAAACGAAGTTCCGCAGCACCCGTCAGTGCGCCCGTGATATCGAAAACTCCGCCGTCGATACGAAGAGGAATGCCCGCCAGCGTCGCTCGCGCACCTTGCACGAAGAACGTACCGTCGACGAGCTCGAGATGCGCGCGAAAGTTCTCGACCGGCGCTGCCAGCGCCGTTAACGCGAGGCGCCCCGAGTCGACGTCAAGTCGCAAGCCGACGTGGTACTGCGGCGTTTCGTTCGGCTCGACGCCGAGCGCGTAAAGGCGCGCGTCAAAGTTTCGGCCCTCGCCGCCGAGTATTCGAACGGCCGCCGTGTCGGCGAAGTAGTTGGCCAGCGTGCGCACCGGAAAGTATGGCGCGCGCACACGGTGCATCGCAAAGCCAGCGATCGCGTCGTTTCTGCCGGAGATCGTGAACGGCTCCCGGCGAGCTTGCTCGAACGCTCCGTTCACCTGGTATCGAGTGAGCGCCGCGGTGTCGACCGACGCGTCGGCCGTAATGCCGTCGACGCGCAGGTACTTCGCGCTCGAATCGTAAGCGGCCGGCTCGCGCAGCTCGACCTGAGTGTCGCGCACGCGCAACGAAAAGCGCAGTGGAACCGGATTGATCCGCTGCGGCACCGGTGGACCGGGCGCCGCGCGCGGAATATTGAAATTGAAGCTCCCGTCGCGGAACCGGAGGAGCGTCAGCTTGGCGCCATCGATTTCGATCGCGTGCAGGCCGAACCGATGGGCGCTTCCCGGCCAGAGATCGCGCAGCGAGTAGCGCAGCGCGATTCGGCTTGCGTCGAGTACGGTCTGACCCTCGCGCTCGACGTGCAGGCCGGAGAGAAGCGCCGCATCCTGCCCGACGCTCAGTTGCGCGATTTGGATGGTGTATCCGGTCGCGAGGCCGGCGCCTTCTTGAATGGCAAAGCGCAGCAGCTCGTCGCGCCGTGCGACCGCAAGCGAGAGAACGATTATCGCGGCCAGCAGGCCGATCGCAAAGCGTTTGCGCACTTGAAGCTCTTAGGGTTTCTAATACCCCTTGCGCTGCGCTCGGCCCCGCTTAACTCACCTGCTTCTAAAGGAAGTTCGTATCCAGCCGCAGCTCACGAGCCGTGTCATCCTTACAGATCGAGGTTTTTTACGCTCTTGGCGTACTCGAAGATATACTGCTTGCGGGGCTCCACTTTGTCGCCCATTAGATCGGTGAATATCTGCTCCGCTTCGACCGCGTCCTCGACGGTGATCTGTTTGAGCCGCCGGTGACCGACCTCCATCGTCGTCTCAGCAAGCTGCTCGGCATCCATTTCACCCAGCCCTTTGTATTGTTGAATGACGAAATCTTTGCTCTCTTCGCCGACGATCGATTTCATCTCCGCGTCGTTGAAGGCCCACCATTGCTTCTTGCCCCTGCGGATTCCGTAGAGCGGCGGCTGCGCGATGAAAACGTGCCCCTCCTCGACGAGCGGGCGCATCTGCCGGTAGAAGAACGTCAATAGCAGCGTCCTGATATGCGAGCCGTCGACGTCGGCGTCGGTCATGATGATGATCTTGTGATAGCGCAGCTTCTGGACGTTGAACTCGTCGCCGAAACCGGTTCCGAGCGCCGTGATCATCGTGCGTATCTCTTCGTTGGCAAGCACCTTGTCGAGCCGTGCTTTTTCGACGTTGAGAATCTTTCCGCGCAATGGGAGAATCGCCTGATTGTTGGGATCCCGCCCGCCCTTGGCGGTTCCCCCCGCCGAGTCGCCTTCCACCAAGAAGAGCTCGCTCTCGGCGGCGTTCGTATTCTTGCAGTCGACGAGTTTGCCGGGGAGTCCCGAACCTTCGAGTGCATTTTTTCGCCGAGAGAGATCGCGCGCTTTCTTCGCGGCGTCGCGCGCGCGCTGAGCCTGCATGCATTTTTCGATGATGGCGCGCGCGTACTTAGGATTCTCCTCCAAGAAAAAATCTAGCCGTTCGGAAACGAGTCCGGCGACGATGCTGCGGACCCTGGCGTTGCCGAGCTTCGTCTTCGTCTGCCCCTCGAACTGGGGATCCTGCAGCTTGACCGATACGACCGCCGTCAACCCTTCAACGATGTCGTCGGTCGAGAGCGAGCTATCCGACTCCTTGAGCATCCCGCGCTTGCGGGCGTACGTGTTGACCGCGTTGGTGACGGCTTGCCGAAAGCCCTGAAGGTGCATGCCGCCCTCGATCGTGCCGATGTTGTTTGCATAAGAGAAGATCTGATCGGCGTAGGCACCGGTATACTGCATCGCGACCTCGACGTCGACGCCGTCGCGCTCCGCGTGCGTCGAGATGATCGGATGCAGCGGGTCTTTCTTTTCGTTCAGCCACTCGACGAACGACACGATGCCGCCGTCGAAGGTGTAGTTTCGTTCGCGCACCGCCTCGCCGCGCTCGTCGCGCAGCGTAATCGAGAGCCCGCGATTGAGGAAGGCCAACTCGCGCAGCCGTTTCTGCAGAATGTCCCAGTGGAACTCCTTTACCTCGAAGATCTCGGGGTCGGGTTTGAACCACTGCACCGTTCCGGCGCCGTCGGTTCTGCCGATCTTCTTGAGCTTTTGCACGGTCACGCCACGCTCGAACTTCATCAGCCAGACGAACCCGTCGCGCTTGACTTCCGTGATCATCCATTCGGAAAGCGCGTTGACGACCGAGATTCCGACGCCGTGGAGTCCCCCCGAGACCTTGTAGCCGCCCTTGCCGAACTTAGCGCCCGCGTGCAGGATGGTCATCACGACTTCCACCGCCGGCAGCTTCTCCTCGGCGTGCACGTCGATTGGAATGCCGCGTCCGTCGTCGGCGACGGAGCACGATCCGTCCTTATACAAAACGACCCCGACGTTCCGTGCGTATCCCGCCAGCGCTTCGTCGACCGCATTGTCGACCGCCTCATAGACGAGCTGATGCAAACCGCGCTCGGCGGTGTTGCCGATGTACATGCCGGGGCGCTTGCGCACGGCCTCAAGCCCGCGCAATACCTCGATTTGCTCGCCGGTATAGTTCGTTGTCATTACGTTCTTCGTTTTTTGTTCCGCAGAGCGTCGCCTTTATGCGACGTTGTTTCGTAAAGGAGTTCGTTCAGCTCGTCGCCCAGGATGCTGCGCACCGTCGCCGGCATGATATTCTCGGGCGCGATCTTGCTGCGCAAAAGCACGTACGAGCTGGCGACGAGCCGCTCGCGCCCGTCGCGCGAGAGCTGCTTCGCGCTCCGTGCCTGCAATAGCATTCCCCACCAGCGGGAAAGCAGTAGGGTGCGAACCTGCTCGTACTCCATTTCGTGTAACCCCTCAACGAGCGCTGCCGTTCCACGGTAGCCGAGCCACGGCGCCTCAAAGAGCAGCCGCGCCGTCGCTGCGGCGCGTTCTTGCCCCGCGGCGGCGACGCAGGCTGGGCAGAGCCGATCGCCCGCAGGAGCGACGAGCGCACCGCAGCCCGCGCATTCCTTCCAGCCTGCAGCGCGGCGCTCGCGGCTGGAGCGCTCGACGTCGCCGCGAAAGCGCGCGAGCGCTTCGGTCGCGCTGGCCGGCTCGGCCCGCTCGGGTATCGCGCGCAGCCCAGCGCCCCTGCGCACGCCCCGAATCGGACCGGTGCGCTCCGCCAACCTGCCGACGCGAAAGCGCAGGCGTGCGACGCCGGCGCTCGGGAGCCGTGCCTGGACGGCTTGCAGCACGTGTTCGCCCAGAAAGCTTAGCTGGTGGCTCCACGCGCTCGAGCGCGTAACGATCGTGAGCGTTCCTTGTGCTATCCCCGAAGGGTGCGAGTTCGCCGCAACTTTCGAACCGACGATCTCGGCCCAACCGGCTTCCAGCAGCACGACCGGATCCCGCGGAGTCTTCTCCGGCTTCCATCCTGCGATCGCCTCGGAGAGTTTCAGCACGACGCGTATGCTCGAACTCGAGCGTTGCAGACTTGTGCCAAATGCGCGCCCGGCGGCAGATTCGGCGGAGCCTGCGTCGCCGTGATAAAGGCTTGGTCGTAGTCGCCGACCTCAGCCAGAAACGCGGCCGCGCGTTCTTCGTCCAGCTCCGAGAGCACGTCGTCGAGCAACAGCAACGGCGCTTCGCGCGCGCGTTCGCGGAGCACTGCGTACTCGGCTACTTTGAGCGCGAGGATGGCAGTGCGTTGCTGTCCTTGCGAGCCGTAGACGGCCAGCGAGAGACCGTCGAGCTTCAGACCGACGTCGTCGCGATGAGGACCGACGATCGAGGTCTTCCGCACCCGTTCCGCGTCGCACGAATGCTGCAGCCGCGCTTCAAAGGCTGGCGCGATCGACTCCGGCGACGGGCTTTCGAAGGGTACGTTCGGCTCGTAGCTCACATCGAGGGTTTCGCCTCGGGCGAACTGCGAGTGGGCGCGGCGAGCTTCTTGTGCGAGCGCACCAACCAGAACGTCGCGCGCCGTGATGATCTGCGTTCCGGCCTCGACGAGGGTTCGGTTGTAGGTAGCGAGTAGCTCGGGATCGGGATCGACCGCACCGCGAAGCAATGCGTTCTTCTGCTGCACGGTCTTGCGATAGCGGGCGAGCTGATGGTAATAGCCCGGCTCGCTCTGCGCAAGGGCGCTGTTCAAAAACGCTCGGCGCGCGCTCGGAGTGCCGCTTGCGAGCGTAAGATCCGCCGGAACGAACGTCACGACGCGCATCCTTCCGAGATAGCCTGCATAGCGGACGCCGTTTCCGTTGACGGTGTAGGTCTTGCGCGTCCCGCCGCTCGAGCGTCCGATCGTGCACGCCAGTACGACGCTTCCTGCCTGGAGAGTTGCCTGGCCGCGCAGCATGGCACGCTCGCAGCCTTTGCGCACGGCATCGGCGTCGCGGGCCGTTCGAAACGACTTGCCGGTGCCCAACATCGCGATCCCTTCCAAAAGATTACTCTTCCCTTGGGCGTTGGCTCCGACATAGACGTTCAGTCCCGTTGCGGGCTCGATCTCTAGCTCGGAATAGTTTCTAAAATCGCAGAGTGTTAACCGCGAAAGCAGCACATCATTGCCGAAGCGGCATGAGCACGTAGAGCTGCTGTCCCGTCTCGAGCGGGTGGGCCGGCCGGATTGCAGCCGGCGAGAGCGGTCCTAGAAGCTCGATAATCGTCTTTTCATCCTTGATGTGATTGAGTATCTCGACGAGATAACGGGCGTTGAAAGCAATCGTTAAGTCGTCGCCGCTCTGCTCGACTTCGAGCTCTTCGTACGCGTTGCCGGAGACGTCAGAGCTGGCCGTAACGATCAACGTTTGATTCGCGACGGCGAGCCGCACCATGCTAGCCCGGTCGCCCGCGACCAGTTCTGCCCGGCGTAGGGCTCCGATCAGAAGCGGTGTGCTGACGGTAACGCTGCGGTCGAACTTGGCGGGAATGACCTGCTGGTAGTTGGGATACTGGCCGTCGACGAGGCGTACCGTAATCGCAACGTCGCCGCTGGTCATCTGGAGCTGATTGCTCTGCGCTCCGAGCGCACTGATGGCGATCTCCTCGCCGCCGGCAAGGTTACGCGCCGCCTCGGCGAGCGCTCGCGACGGCACGATAAACTTCTCGGCGCCGGAGAGACCGCTCCCCAGGGTCGTGACGAACTTCGCGAGCCGGTATCCGTCAGTGGCGACCATGGTCAGCCCGTTGCCGTCCACCTCGAGCAGAGTGCCCATCAGAACGGCCCCGCGTGCCTCCTCACCTGAGGCTGCGAAGATGGTCGCGTCAATGGCGTCGCGGAAGCGCTTCGCCGCGATCTCCAACTGCGAGCCCCGTGCCGCAGCCGGCAGCGGAGGATACTCATCGGCTGGAAGCGCGTGAAAGTCGTAGTTACTGCGCTCGTACTTGACGCTCGCACGGGTCGGCGTGCCCGTCAGCTCGAGCGTCCCCGGCGAAAGGTTACCGAGATAGCTGGCAAAGAGCTTGGCCGGAATCGTGACCGAGCCGCCTTCGGCGACTTGCGCCGGAAAGGCATGTTCCAGCGTCAGCTCGAGATCGGTCGCGCGGACGGCGATTTTTCCGCCATCGGCCTGCAGCAGGACGTTGGATAGGACCGGCACCGTGGTGTGCGCGTTGACCACCTTGCTGGCGGCGCCGACGGCCGTCGCGATGTCTTTCGTCGAGCACGTGAACTTCATCGTTTCCACCGTTGGTCGTGCGACCGCGTTTTCCTAGGAGTAAAGAAAGAGAGTCGCAGCAGTAGTAGGGCGGTGTATTCTGAGGAAAACGTCAAATTAGCTCGCGCTGTACGTGGTTTTTCCTAAGGATAAACTTGTGAGCGCAAGAGTGCGGGTTATACACCTTTCCACGCAGTTGGATTCGAGGCAGCGGATACACGGCGGCAGGCTAGACCTTGTGAGTAGAGTGTTCAGGGCGTCTGGCACATCGCGATAAGCTGGCGGATCTTGTTGCGGTAGGCCTCGTCTCGCTGCATCTGCTCCTTGATCTTGTCGCGTGCGTACATCACGGTGGTGTGGTCTTTCTTGCCGAAATCGCGAGCGATCTGCGGCAGAGAGTAGTTTGTCAGTTCGGTCGCAATGTACATGGCGATCTGGCGCGGCGCGGCGAGACGCTGATCCCGACGGCCGTTGTCCATTTCCTTGACGGTTAGGCCATGTGCGCCCGCGACCGTCTCTTTGATCTTGCTGATCGTGATGCGATGCAACGGGGCCTGTGCGAGCGCGCTTTTCAGAACGTCGGCGGCGAGGTCGGTGGTGATCGGCGCCTTCGTCAGCGAGGCATAGGCGATGACGCGAATCAACGCGCCCTCGAGCTCGCGGATGTTCGACGGGATGACCTTGGCGATGAACGACGTTACCTCGTCGGGCACCGGGATATTCTCGCTGCCCGCCTTCTTTCGGAGAATGGCTTCGCGCGTCTCCAAGTCGGGCGCTTGAATGTCGGTGAGCAGGCCCCACTCAAAACGCGAGCGGAGCCGCGCTTCGAGCGTCTGGATCTCTTTTGGCGGACGATCCGACGAAATGATGAGCTGGCGCCCCGACTCGTGCAACGCGTTAAACGTATGAAAGAACTCCTCTTGGGTCGTCTCTTTGCCGGCCAGGAATTGAATGTCGTCGATCAGCAGCACGTCGACCTGCCGGTAGCGATTGCGAAACTCGGGCGTGCGGTTGTTCTGCAGCGCGATGATGAACTCGTTGGTAAACTTCTCGCAGGTACAGTAGACGACGTTGGCCGCCAGGTTGTCTTGAATGACGCGATGCCCAATGGCGTGCATAAGGTGCGTCTTACCCAACCCGACGCCGCCGTAGAGGAAGAGTGGATTGTACGCGTTGGCCGGAGCGCCGGCGACCGCTTGCGCAGCCGCGTGCGCAAAGCGGTTGGAGTTGCCGACTACGAATTCTTCAAAGGTATAACGAGCATTAAGATTAGCGGTACGGAACTCCTCAAGCGGTCGAGGCGGAGTGCCGGGCGTGCGACCGCCATCGCTCGACTCGGCGACCGAGAGTCGCAGTTCCACGCTGGTTCCAAAGAGCTCGCTGAGCACTCCGATCATCTGTCCGCGCAGCTTGCTCCCCACCCAATCCTGAGCAAACTTGCTGTGTACCGCGAGGTGAAGCTCGTTGCCGTGGAACGAGATGAAGCGGATCGGTTTGATCCACATCTCGAAGACGGGCTTTGAAAAGGTTCGTTCTAAGGTGTCGAGTGCCGATTGCCAGAGCTCGTTGGAGATGTCCGAGTTGATCGCAAGCGCCATCCTCTGCGTCCTTCTTTTGGTAAAATAGCTCGAAACCAGCACCTCGCAGCAGGCCCTCGTGACCGGAAGGAATCAGGCTGCGCCACCCCCGTGAGGGCGCAACCACTTGGCTTAATGAAGCCTTGCTCCTGCGGAATCTATGCACGACTTTATACACTTATCCACAGGTTTACGCGAACAGTATTTCGCGGATTTTTCGGATTTATGAACGGCCGTAACGGGACCCCGCAGAATGCCCGAATTGCCCGGCAGTGTAAGGGTGGTTTGACGCCTTTTTGACCCTCGCGCAGGGCCTTCTCCACAAGCCTCTCCACAGGTGTGGAAAGGGTGGTCGGTCACTCCGGCTGGAGCTGGAGCGGCTTTGCTCAAAGTAAGCCGCCTCGGATCCTGCGCGGCGCTATTTGCCCGGGTCAAGCCGGAGGAGGGTTCGGACGAGCCCGTATAGCGCGGCCTGATGGGTATTGGCGTAAATCGCCAGGACTAGGAACGCTCCCGTAATCGAAGCGATAATCAGCGAGCGTCGCCGCACAAGACGCGCAATTCCCTGCTTCGACGGCGATCGCCTCGATTCAACTAACCGACCAGCGGAAGACCGGCAGTGGGTCGGCTTCAGGCTGCGGCCGAAACGATCGGAGTGAGTTGGAAGCGAGTCGGGCTGATTCTAGGGTTCTTTGCGATCGCGTTGCTCGTCGAGCTATCGTTCGCGCACCTTCCACCCTTGATCGCTTGGATTCCAAGCGTCCTGATCGGCCTACCCGCGGCTGTTCTCTTTGTGAGGCTCTGGGGTCCCTCGCCCTGCTAGCGGCTCGGTTTGGTTCAGTCGCAGAGCTTCCAAGCAAGCGTCGGCTATGATTTCATCGGCTCCGTTGCATTTTCGTCGGCCTCTGGTACAATATCGCGGCTATGTTTGAGTTCGATCTCCAGCTCTTTGCGTCCAAAAAGGGCGCCGGCTCAACCCGCAACGGACGCGACTCGAACGCTCAGCGCCTCGGCGTGAAGCGTTTCGGCGGCGAGCGGGTGATCGCAGGGAACATTATCGTGCGCCAGCGCGGCACCCGCTTCTATCCCGGATCGAACGTCGGCATCGGCCGAGATCACACGCTTTTTGCGCTGGCCGATGGGATCGTCCAGTTCGGCACGAGCAGCGAACGCAAGCGCGTTTCGGTCGTTCCGGCGGCCTAGCGCCGATCGCTAGCGCACACGAATGGGGCCCTTAGGCCCCGTTTTGTTATCCGGCGAAGCAACGCCCGGTGCAGTTCATCGATCAAGCGGAGATCGCGGTAGCGGCCGGTGACGGCGGCGACGGTATCGTTGCATGGCGTCGAGAGAAGTACGTTCCGAAAGGCGGCCCGGCGGGCGGCGACGGCGGCCACGGCGGAAACGTCTATCTCGAGGCGACCCCCGAGCTCTCGACGTTGGTCGAGTTTCGTTACCGGCGCAGTTTCTCGGCGCAATCCGGTAAGCCCGGCGGGAGTTCGAACAAGTCGGGAAAGAGCGGCGACGACTTGACGATTCAGGTTCCGGTCGGAACGCTGGTCTTTAAGGCGCGAATCGATCGCGAACGCGATTTTCTCGCCGATTTAAGAGAGGCCGGCGCGCGCGTCTTGGCGGCAAAAGGCGGTCGCGGCGGACTCGGCAATCAACACTTCGCGACGAGCGTTCGGCAAGCGCCGCGTTTCTCCGAACGCGGCGAGCCGGGCGAACGATTTGCGCTGCAGCTCGAGCTTCGACTTCTCGCCGATTGCGGCATCGTCGGCGTACCCAACGCCGGAAAATCAACGTTGCTTTCGGTTATTTCGGCGGCGCGTCCCAAGATCGCCGACTACCCCTTCACGACGCTCGAGCCGCAGCTCGGAGTCGTACGCGTCTCCGACGAGGGCTCGTTCGTGATGGTGGACGTTCCCGGCTTGGTCGAGGGCGCGCACGAGGGAACCGGCCTTGGCGACCAATTCCTCAGACACGTCGAGCGTACGCGTGCGCTCGTGCATTTACTCGATGGCGCGAAGCCGTTGGACGAGATCCTCGCCGATAAGACGACGATCGAAGCGGAGCTCGCGGCGTGGAATCCCGCGCTCCGAGAAAAGCCGACGTTGCTCGTTCTCAATAAGCTCGATCTGCCCGACGCGCGCGAGTCCCTAGGCGCGCTGCAGCACCGCTTTCCGGAGACCCGCGGCATCAGCGCCGCAACCGGGGAAGGCGTGCGCGATCTAGTCTTCGCGGTCGCGCGAACGATCGAGGACGCGCCGATGCCCGAGATCGTGGCGCCGCCGGCGGCTCGAATCGAGCTGCTGCCGCCCTCGGCGTTTCGAATCGAACGACTCGAGGACGGCGCGTTCGCCGTCTTTGGGGAGCGAATCGAGCGGCTCGCCGCGATGACGAACTTCGATTCGGACGAAGCGCTGTCGCGCTTCGAGCGCGCGCTTGCGAAAATGGGCGTCGAGCAGAGACTCCGGGAGCTTGGGGCCGTCGAAGGGGATACTGTCCGCATTGGGCCGTACGAGTTCACCTACTCATGAGGTATGGCGTCTTCGGCGGCACCTTCGACCCGATACACAACGCGCATCTCTTCGTTGCCGAATCGGCACGCCTGCTCGAGCGGCTCGACCGCGTGCTTTTCGTTCCGACCGGGAACAATCATTACCGCGATCGGCCGCAGGCCGACGCGGTGCACCGTTGCGCGATGATTCGCGGCGCTATCGAAGGCAACTCCGCCTTTATTTTCGACGAGACCGATCTGCGCGAGAACGCTACCGGCTACACCGCCGACTTGTTGCCGGAGCTGCGCGCGAAATACACCGATGCCGACTTCACCTTCATCATCGGTGCCGATTCGCTGGCCACCGCAAACTGGGTGCGGCTCGATGAGGTGATTGAAGCACTCGAGCGGTTCGCGATCGCGCCGCGCGATGGCGTCGTGACCGATGCGCTCGCGCGCGTCATCGCGGCAATTCCGCCGCCGCTGCGCGAACGCGTCACGACCCTCAACTTACCGGAGATTCCTGCATCTTCCAGCTTCGTTCGGACGCTGCTCTCGCAAGGGCGCAGCGTTCGCTATCTCGTGCCTGAGGCGGTATGGGAGTACATCGTCGCCCACAAGCTCTACGGCTTTAAAACTAATGGCGTTTTATCGTAGCGAGCCGCGAGTGCTAGCAGGCGCGTTCGCGGCAGCGGCGCTGGCAGCGTGCGGATCGGCGCAGTCTCCCGACGATCGCGCGGTTTGCACGGTCTATTCGAGCGGAAGGTCGCGAGTCGAAGTTGTCGCCGACGGGACGGTGACCCAGGTTTTGGGCGTGCAACAAGGGCGAATCAGTCCGCATGAGGGCTTTCTCTTCCGGCTAGGCTCGGGCTGCGATCTGGTCGTGCGGGTCGAGGCGAACACCGATTTCACGGGCCCCATTCCACTTGCGCTCGGTCAGCACGTCGTCGTCAAGGGCGAGTACGAATATTATCCGCGCGGCGGTGTGATTCACTGGACCCATCGAGACCCACGGGGCCGCCACGAGGGCGGTTACATCGACAGCGACGGCAAAACGTATTTTTGAGGAGCCGGTGCTCCCTAGACCGGCGTCATGAACGGCAGAACGCCCCTCTCACGCATTCTGCTGGCGAGCGCCTCGCCGCGGCGCTATCAGCTTTTACGCTCGCTCGGCCTCGCCGTCGAGGTCGCAGCGAGCGGCTACGACGAGGCGCCGGTGGCCGGTCTCGCGCCGTCCGATCTCGCGACGCTGCACGCAGCCGCGAAGCTGCGCGCCGCTTTGCGGAAACCCGGCGCGCTTCGTGACGGTCTCCCGGTGCTCGCCGCCGACACCGTGGTCGACGTAGACGGTGAGGCGCTGGGCAAACCCAAAGATCTCGGCGAAGCGGCTCGGATGCTCGAGCGGCTCTCCGGCCGCGAACACTTGGTCCACACCGCGTTCGCCCTTGCGGCGCCCGGCGAGCCCCAGTGGGTTGCGGAGCGCGCCACGACGCGCGTTCGTTTCTACCGGCTCGAAGCCGACGAGATTGGCGAATACGTGAAGACGGGCGAGCCGCTCGATAAAGCCGGCGCTTACGGGATTCAAGGGCGTGCCGCATGCCTCATCGAGTCGATCGACGGCGACTTTTATACGGTAATGGGCTTGCCGCTGGCTCGCTTTATTCGGGCCGTGCGGCGGTTGGGATTCGCGCTTCCGGAACCGAATGAATCTCAGCTGGGCCAATCCGCGCCTTAGCATCCGACGCAACTCGGGGTCATTATCTTTACGTATCGAGACGAACGCAGGCTCTTTGCGCTGATCGGCATTATCATCGCCGCTGCGTTATTGGCTTTGTTGCAGATCGGTGCGCAACGCAGCGGATCGGTGAGCCCGATTGCGACCTTTGCGAACTCATTATTCGGTGTCGCTGAAACGGCGATCGCTGCAACGACTCGGGGAGCGCGTACAGTCGGCAATGCGATTCTCGCGTTGCCGTCGCTCGAACGCGAGAACGCGGCGCTGCGCGACCGCAACGGACGGCTAACCCAAGAGAACGCGCGTCTCCACGAGTTGGCTGCGGCGTATGCGGCGGAATCGTCGGTGCGTCCGGTCGTCGATCTCTACCACGGTATCGAAGCTCGCGTCATCGGTTTTCCGCCCGAGAACGAATCGCGCGCGGTTACGATCGACAAAGGATTCCGGGCCGGCGTCGTTCGGGACCAAGGGGTGCTCGCTGCCGGCGGCATGGTCGGCCGCGTCGCCGCGGTCGGGCCCTACTCGAGCAGCGTGCTGCTCGCGACCGACTACACCAGCCGCATCCCGGCGATCGTGCGGCGCGGGCGCTGGTGGGGCATCGCGCGTGGAAACCTCAGCAGCGTTGTCGTCGAGTATCTGCCGCAGGATGCTCCGTTGCGCGTCGGTGACGTCGTGGTCACCGGCGAAGGCCGCTCGTTTCATTCGGGGGTCCCGATCGGGACGGTACGGGCGATCGAACGGGGCGATGGGACGCTCTATCAGACCGCGGTCATCAAGACGTTCGTCGATCTCGGGGCGCTCGATCGCGTAGTCGTCGTTCCGCGCTAGTGGTACGGGAGGATAAGCCGCACGTACCCCCGTTCGTCGGACCGGCGTGGTACGTGGCCGGTGCGTGGGCCGTCGCGGCCTTGATTGCGCAGACGACTCTGGTGCATTATCTCGCAATTCGCGGCGTCGTTCCGAGCTTCGTGCTCGTCGTTGTCGTCTGGTATGCGATTCGCGTCAATGCCCGCCGCGCCGCGGTCTACGGTCTCTTTGCCGGTTTTTGCGAAGACGCGCTTTCGACGCAGACCGGCGCGGCCTGGATGATCTCGACGAGCCTGAGCGCGCTGCTCGCGAGCCGGCTTTCGCGTGGCTTTTTTGCCGACTCGCTGCCGCTGGCGACCGGGATCACCGTCGTCGCGACACTGCTGCGCGCGCTGATCTTTTGGGTCGTGATGGCGCTCTCCGGCTACCCGTCGGGTTTGGGTGCGCTGCACTTTCACGAGGCCGTGCTGCAAGCGGCACTGAACGCAGCAACGATCGTGGTCGCGATGCTGGCGACTCGCCGCTTCGAGGCCGCGCGATCGTGATTCCGCAGCGAGCCGCGCCGCGCCCTAAGGAATGGAAGCTTCCAACGTGGCGGCTCGTCGCGTTCCTCACGCTCGTTGCAATCTCGTTACTCGCGCTGCTGATGCGGCTCGTGCAGGTTCAGCTCGTCGATGGCGAGCGGTATCGCGCGGCGGCGCAGGCGAATCAGATTCGTCTCATACCCGTCGCTGCGCCGCGCGGAATGATCCGCGATCGTCACGGAATGGTGATCGCGCGGAGTCGCCCCTCGTTTGTGGTCGGTCTCATTCCATCGGAGGTTACCGACCCCGATCGCGAGTTTTCAACGCTCGCGACCGTGCTGGGCGTTGACGCGCGGCGGCTATGGTACAGGCTGCTTCACCACCGTGGCGTCAACTATCCGAACTTTGCGGCGGTCGTCGCGAACGAACCATACGGTCCGGTGATACTGGCAACGGATCTTCCGGTCGCCACCGTGGCGCGGCTCTCGGAGGTGCTGACCGATCTCGAAGGCGTCGATCTAGAAGTGCAGCCCGTTCGAGATTATCCGCACGGGCCGGCCGGCTCGCATCTCATCGGCTACGTCGGCGCAATCACGCAAGAAGAGTACGAGCGGCTCAAGCACGCCGGCTATTCGCCGAACGACGTGATCGGCAAAGACGGGCTGGAGTTCGCGTACGACAAGTATCTTCGCGGAGTGCCCGGCGGTCAACGCGTCGTCGTCGACGCTGCCGGCGCAGTCGTGCCGAACATAAAACTCGGCGCCCGGCCCGCCGTGCCCGGCGACACGATCGTTACGAACATCGACTGGCCGTTGCAAGCGATCGTGGAGAGAGCGCTCGCGGATGGGATTCGCGCGGTCGGGCGCGGCCACAACTTGTCCGGTGCGGTGGTGGCAGAGGATCCCTGGACGGGCGGCATCCTTGCCCTCGCGAGCTATCCGAACTTCGATCCGAACGACTTCACGGCGAGTCGCTGGAAGCGGATCGCGGCCGACCTGACGAGTCCCGCACAGCCGCTTTTCGATCGCGCAATCGCGGCGGCGACCCCGACCGGTTCGACATTTAAGATGGTCACCGGTTCGGCCGCGCTTACGGAACGCGTCGTGCGCGTCGATCAAGTGGTCGACGATACCGGCGGATGGAACTGCGGCGGTTACTACGCGCGCGACATCGCCGCCGGCGGTCTCGGCAACACGACCTTCGTTCCGGCTTTGGCGGCGTCGAGCGACGGCTACTTCTTTCGTCTTGCTTGGTGGCTTGGAAACGCGCGTCTGCGTAAGTATGCGCTTGCGTTCGGACTCGACTCGAAGTCCGGAATCGATCTTCCCGGAGAGAACGAGGGGAATTGGCCGACCAACGCTTGGGAGATGCGCGCGTTCGGCGTTCCCATGCAGCCCAGCGAAGCTTGCTTCTTGGGAATCGGGCAGGGTGCGATGCAAGCGACGCCGCTGCAGATGGTCAACGTTGCGTCGGCGGTGATCAACGGCGGAACGCTCTATCGGCCGCAGATCGCGCGCGAAATTCGCGGTCCGGACGGTCGAACGGTCGCGCTATTCGATCCGCAGGTCATTCGCCACGTTCCGGTCACTGCGCCGGCGCTCGGCGCGGTACGGGCGGGGATGGCGAAGGTCACCGATCCGGGCGGAACCGCTTACGGATTGGCGATCGACGGATTGCCCTTTTCGGGCAAGACGGGCACGGTCGAAACCGATGGCGGTAACGGCCCCAACACGACCTGGTTCATCGCCTGGGCTCCGAGCCTTCACCCGAAATTGGCGCTCGCGGTCTTCGTCGATCGCAGCGGCGGCTACGGCGCGACGGTTGCCGCTCCGATCGCGCGACAAATCCTCGTACGGTACTTCAACAAGAAAAAGTAGTCTTTCAGGCGAAGCCAACGGCCATGATTGCAGTACATGAAGATCGTCTCGCCGCTGCCGTCGAGCGGCTCGGTTCGGAGAACGCTTTTGAGATTTTAGCGCGCGCGCGCGAGCTTGAAGCTTGCGGCCGGCGCGTCGTGCACATGGAGATCGGCGAACCGGACTTCGATACGCCCGAACATATCAAGAAGGCTGCAGTCGACGCGCTCTACGAGAACCACACGCATTACACGCCGTCAAGTGGTCTACTCTCGTTGCGGTCCGCGATCGCGGAATATGCCGGCCGTTTCCGTCACGTGACGCCTGAGTGGAACGCCGATAACGTCGTCGTCAGCCCCGGCGCCAAACCGATCATTTGGAATACGTTGAGCGCGTTGCTCGACCCCGGCGACGACTTCATCTACTTCGACCCGGCTTACCCGGCGTATGCATCCTGCGCGAGCTATCATCAGGCGAACGTGCATGCGATTCCGTTGCTCGAGTCGCGAAACTGGCAGATGGATCTCGACGAGCTCGCGCGCCGAGTCTCGTCCAAGACGAAAGTAGTCGTCATCAACTCGCCGCACAATCCGACCGGCGGAGTCCTGACGACGAGCGATCTCGAGTTCATCGCCGAGTTGGCTCAGCGTTACGATTTCCTGGTACTTGCCGACGAGATCTATAGCCGTAACTTCTATCTTGGCAGCGAGTACGTCTCAATCGCGTCGCTACCCGGCATGCGCGATCGCACGATCGTCGTGGATGGTTTCTCGAAGGCCTACGCGATGACGGGATGGCGGCTCGGCTATGCGCTCATGCCCGAGCGTCTCGCGAAGAGCGCGACGCTCTTCAACAACAACACCTTTAGCTGCGTTGCGACCTTTGTGCAGTTGGCCGGCATCGCGGCGCTCACGGGCTCGGACGAGCCCGTCCTTCGCATGAACGAAATCTTCCGCACGCGGCGCGATCGTCTGGTCGAAGGGCTCAATGCGATCGCCGGAATCTCGTGCCTGCTGCCGGAGGGCGCCTTTTACGCCTTCCCCAACATCTCGGCGATTACCGACGACGACCGCGCGCTGGCGAAGTTCTTGTTGGAGGAAGGGGGTGTCGCATGTGGCGGCGGCTCCTCGTTCGGTGCGGCCGGAAAGGGTTATCTGCGCTTCTCCTACGCGGCTTCGCTCGAGGATATCGACTGGGCGCTCCAATCGATTCGCGAGACGCTTCCGAAGTTTAAAGGCTAACCCGATTAATCATAGTAGCTTCATTGCGTGTTTGACGTCGGCGAGAACGCCGGCGGCAATCTCGCGCGCACGAGCCGTCCCGTCAGCGATGATTCGTTCGACGAGCGCGGGATCGCTCCGGTACTCGGCATAGCGTTCGCGAACTGGACGCAAATACAGATTGAGCTGCTCGGCGAAGTCGGTTTTGTCTTGCACGCATCCGAGCGCACCCGAGCGGCACTCGGCAGCGATCCCGTCGACTTTGAGGGGATTGACGAATCGCCACAACGCAAAGACCGGACAGATTTCCGGCCGGCCCGGATCGCCGCGACGAATTTTTAACGGGTCCGTGACCATCGCGCGAACTTTACGTGTCGTCGTTTCTTCGTCATCGCCGATATAAATCGCGTTGTCGTACGACTTGCTCATCTTGCGTCCGTCGGTGCCGGGAACTTCAGGAAACTCCGAGAGCGTCGCCTGGGGCTCGACGAGGATCTCTTGCCCGTTGCCGTAGAGGTAGTTAAAGCGTCGAACGATCTCGCGACCCAGCTCGAGGTGCGCCACTTGGTCGCGGCCGACCGGTACGTGCTCGCCGCGAAAGCTTGCGATATCGCAAAGCTGCAGCAACGGATAGCCGAGAAAACCGTAGGTGGCGATTTTTTGTCCGAGCGCCTCAATTTGACCCTTGAACGTCGGTACGCGCTCGAGCCACGAGAGCGGCGTAATCATCGCGAGCAGCGCCTGAAGTTCGCTAATCTCCGGAACTCCCGATTGTAGGAAGATCGTGGATTTTTGCGGGTCGACGCCGGCCGCAAGCCATGCCGCGACCATCTCGTCGCGCGCGCCGCGAATCTTGGCGGGATCGTCGAAATCGGTCGTATACGCGTGCAGATCGGCGATCTCGAAGAAGGCGTCGGAGGTCTCCGAAAAATTCGCCCATTGCGTAAGAACGCCAACGAGATGGCCGAGATGAACTTGGCCGCTCGGACGCATGCCCGCCATCACGCGGGGGCGCTTGGCGACGGTGGAAGTCATTCGCGCGTGATTGTTACTCGGTAACGGCTAATGCCTTGCAAGCTGCGCGCGGACGTAGGCGCGCGCGGCACCGACGGCATGCGCGATTGGGGTTCCGCCGGCGAGCTCGCACGCCAGCGCCATCGCAAGGGTGCAACCGGTTCCGTGCATCGAGCCTGCGATTCGCGGCTCGCTAAAAATCTCGACTCCATCCTGGGTTGCGAGCGCGTCGGCCGGCTCGCCGTCAAGATGGCCGCCTTTGACCAGCACCGCCGCCGCGCCGCGCGCTCTGAGGGCGGCGGCCGCTTCACCGATCGTGTCGCGCGAAATGACCGAGATGCCCAGTAAGAATGCGGCCTCGTTGAGGTTGGGTGTGAGCGTGACGTTGGGCAGATTTGCCAGCTCGTCGCGGACCGCATAGCGGCCGGCCGTGTCGGTAAGCTCGCCGCCGCCGCTGGCCGCAAAGACCGTGTCGACGACCGCCGGCAGCCAAGGATGCAGTCGCAGCGCCGTGCCGACCTCGCGCACGGCCGCAAGCGTTGGCAATGCACCGATGCGTACGGCCCCCGCTGCGTCCCAGGGCATCGCGCCGAGTTGCGCCGCAATCGCCTCGGGTGGGACCGGGTGCAACGCGCTCACCCCGCGTCCGTCCTGCGCGCTGACCGCGACGACCGCCGTAAAGACCCGAACTCCGAAGTCGCATCCGACGACGAGATCCCGGCCGACACCCGCGACGTTCCACGGATGTGTAGTGCCGATCGAGAGAACGATCGAGTTCACGAACCGGTCCCGGCGCCATCGCAGCGGTTCCATGCATCGAGAAGTTCGGCCGCCGCTTGGCGCGGATGTGCGCTGCCGGAAATCGCGGAAATCACGGCCGCCATCGCGGCGCCGCTGCGCCGTACGTCTGAAATCGTTCTTGCGGTAATGCCGCCGACGGCAGCGACGGGAAGTTTCGTCGCAGCCGCGATGGCACGTAATCCAGCCGTTCCGATCGGTGCGCCGGCATCGCTTTTCGATGTCGTCGCGTAGATCGAACCGGTTCCAACATAGTCGACGTCGCCCGTATCGGCGGCGTGCGCCTCATCGATCGTGCCGCAGGATAGTCCGATCAGGCGGTCGCGCATTGCAGCGCGCACCGGCGCAACCCGAGTGAAGCCGTCATCACCCGGTCCGAGGTGGACGCCGTCGCAATCGAACGTCTCGGTCGCGCGCCAGTCGTCGTTTACGATCAGCAGCGCATCGTTTCGGCGCGTCAGGTTGCGCAACGCGAGCACATGCTTCGCGACGATGCCACGCTTGGCACGATACTGGACGATGCGCACGCCCGCATCGAGCACCGCTTGCGCGAGTTCGAGCATTTGCGGATCGTCGTTGAGAATGACGTAAATGCCGTGCAGTGACCGAGCGCGATCGGCGCGTGTCACCTTTTCCGGCGCGCGCGTTGCCACAACACGACGTTCACGATGAGGTATGCGACGAAAACGATGCCGACGAAAAAGGCGAGTTGGGGGTGGTGCGTCGCGAGCGACAATGGCACGAGGAATGCAAAGCAGAGAACTCCCGCCATCAAGAGTGCGACGATACGCGAAACGGGAAACACCGGGTTAGGATTCCTCGCTGAGCAAAAGATCACCCAGGCGCATCAACTCGCTGTCGGTGTTGAAGCGAAATTCGATGCGGCCGCCGCGCCGCGAACGTACGACCGCGACGTGCGCGCCGAAACGCGCGCGCAAGCGGGCTTCGAAGTCGAGCTCCTCCGGTGAAAGTGCGCGTGCTACCGGCGCGAACGGCGGCCGCGCCGTCGCCGGCGCCGTCAAGCGCTCCAGCGCGCGCACCGTTAGCCCTTCGCTCACCGCGCGCTGCGCCAACGAAACGCGGCTCGATTCGGGCGCCGCGAGCAGTGCGCGCGCATGTCCGGCCGAGAGCCGTCCATCGACGAGCAGCACTTTTAACGCATCCGAGAGCCCGAGGAGGCGCAAGCCGTTCGCGACGGCGGGCCGGCTCTTACCGAGCCGCCGCGCGAGCTCCTCTTGCGTCATCCCGTACTCATCCATCAGGTACTGAAAACCGGCGGCCTCCTCGAGCGGATTGAGATTCTCGCGCTGAAGGTTTTCGACGATCGCAAACTCGAGGGTCTGACGATCGTCGCTGGCGCGAACGATCGCCGGTACCGTCGGGCGCAAGAGCGCAGCACAGGCGCGCCAGCGACGCTCTCCGGCGATCAACTCGTATCCATCGCCGCGACGGCGCACAATAATCGGCACGAGCACGCCGTACTCCGCGATCGACGTCTTGAGCTCGTCGAGCGCGCCGGCCTCGAAGCTCTTGCGCGGCTGAAACGGATTTGGCGTTATCTGGGTGACGGGTATCTCGCGAACGATCTCGTGCGACGCGCTGACGGGGACCGCGGCCTCGCCGAGCAATGCCCCTAGTCCGCGCCCCAAGCCGCGCTTCGGCGCGCTCATGCTTGTCTGGCCACCCCTTGCTCCGCCGCGAGCATCTCGCGTGCGAGTGCGAGATACGCCTGCGCGCCGCGGCTCTTGAGATCGAAGAGAATCGCCGGTTTTCCGTAGGACGGCGCCTCGGAGAGACGCACGTTGCGCGGGATCTGCGTCTTGAAAATCTGCTGCGGAAAGTACTTCTCGAGCTCGCGGATGACTTCGAGCGCCAGCCGCATGCGGCCGTCGAACATGGTGACGAGCACGCCGCTGACGTGCAACCTAGGATTGAGCGCGTCGCGAATGCGCCAAATGACGCCGGTCAACTGCGCGAGCCCTTCGAGCGCATAGAACTCTGCCTGCACCGGAATGATGCATTCGTCAGCCGTAGTCAGCGCGTTGATGGTCAGCAAGCCGAGCGACGGCGGCGAATCGATGAGCACGAAATCGTAGGCTGGGGCGATCGGGGCGAGGGCTTGACGCAGACGCGTCTCGCGCGAGAGGGCGGCGACGAGCTCGACGTCGGCGCCGGCGAGGTTGATCGTCGCGGGCGCTAGCGTGAGATTCTCGATTTCGGTCGGTACGACGACGCGCTCGAGCGGAATCTCCTGCATCAGGACGTGATAGATGTCGTGCGTCAGCTGCGATTTGTCGACGCCCAGACCGGTCGTCGTATTGCCCTGAGGATCGGTATCGATGACGAGAACGCGCCGGCCCTGTACCGCGAGTGCGGCGCCAAGGTTGACTGCAGTCGTGCTCTTTCCGACCCCGCCCTTCTGATTGACGAGCGCGATGATGCGACTCATTGAGGTTCCCTAGGCAGTGCCGGCGAGATACTGCTCGAGAATTCGCAGCAGCAAGCTCCGCTCGTTACGTTCGGGCTCGTCGGTGACCTGCTCGAAGAGCCAGCGGAGCGCGGCACCCACGCGTTCGTCACCCTTGAATTCGGCCGGCGCCTCGCCGTGGCGGACGAATGCCGCAATCACGTCGTCCCCGGTCACCGCGAGCTCGCGGATTGAAAAGGCGGGCTTGCGTGCGAGCTCGGCGCGAACTCGGGCTTCGAAGGCCTCATTGCTATCGTCACGCTTCGGCAAGCCGCTCCCGCGGATGTCGGCATTGCGCAGCGCGAACAAGCGTTCGATATTTTCTGACCCTATCCTTCGGATGAAGCGACGGAGCCCAGGCTCGCTAAGCGCTGGGTCGGCCGTATACATGTGCTGCTTAACCAAGTGCTCGGTCGCTTCAATGGTGTCGTTTGGAAACCGAAAGCGCCCGAGCATCGCGCGGGCCATCTCGGCACCGACGATCTCGTGCCGGTAGAAGTGTGGGCCTTCTTTTGTGCGCGGCTTGCCGATATCGTGCAGTAAGGCAGCCAGGCGTAAGATCAGATCGTCGGGCGGTGTTGCGTCGAGCGTGGCCAGGTTGTGATGCCAGACGTCGAAGGCGTGCCACTCGTTCTGCTCGACTCCGACCCCTTCCACCAGCTCCGGCCACAGCTCGGCCAGCACGCCGGTCTCTTGGAGGAGCATCAAACCGATAGACGGCCTGCTTGCTGCAAAGAGTTTGACGAGCTGGTCATGGATCCGCTCGGCGGAAATGCTTTTGGCCAGCGGCGCGGCCGCCCGCATCCCTTCGCGGACCGGGGCCGTGACGTCGTACTCGAAGCGCGCTGCGAACTGGGCGGCCCGCAGCATCCGCAGCGGATCTTCGTGGAAGGTCTCGGGGGTCAGAATATCGATCCGTCGGGCCATGATATCGGCCCGGCCGTCGTACGGGTCAACGATCTCGCCGGAGGGCAGGGCTCGGGCGATCATATTCATCCGGAAGTCGCGCCTGCCGAGATCCTCCTGCAAAGTTACTTCGGGGCCGGCCTCGATCTCAAAGTCTCGATGACCCAAGCCAAACGAGCGCTCCCGCCGGGGGGTCGCGACGTCGACCGTCTGACCGTTGACGGTGAGCTTTACCACCGCAAAAGACGCTCCGACGACATCCACTCGGCCCAGCCCCGTCAGCTTTTCGACCAGCTCGTTCACTGGGAGGCCGACGACGACGTAATCGGAATCGGCGGCCGGCGCTTCGACGCCCGCCAAGTCGGCCCGAACTTCATCGCGTACCCGGCCGCCGACGACGTAGAGGCTGCCCTCAGGTAAGGCCGCGACCAGCCGGTCATCGAGCGGGTGCATCGGGTCCATCGTAACGCAAACTTTGCCGCGGCCGATGTTTCACGGTAAACAATTTGGAAACGCCGGAACGGAGCGCCGCTCGGTAGGAGGATGACCTTCCTCCAGGCAAGGGTGCCCTACCCCGCACAGCTAAGGGTGGCGTACAGTCCACACTTGCGCAGGAGGGATCATGCCATGACGGTGCGCGCACTCGGAGGGCGCCTTGGCGCTGCGATTCTTGGCTCTGCACTGGCGCTCGAAGGCTGCGGTTCGGCCTTCCCACCCCCACCGCCGCGAGCGACCTCATTCCCGCCGGCGACCGGCACGACGCAGACGTCGGTTATCGTGATCCCGATCGACGTGCGCGTCAGAAACTTGCGACAAGCGCTCAGCCGCGCCGGATCGTCGACGATCGTGGACTCCGGCTGGCGCACGGTTCAAGCCGCGTCGAACGACGGCTATGCCGACGTCCGCCAGATCATTGCCACCTATATCAACACCAAACTCGTCGGGTCGCCGAACGTGCCGACCGAGTTTCGCATTACCGCACGCCGCGGCGACGTTGGCGAGAGCGGTGCAGGCGACACGATTCGAATTGGCTTTAACGAAAGTTTCGAGCTCCAGCTGCGATCGAGCACCGTAAGCTACGTCTGCGGTCCTAAAGCGAACGCCGCCCTGCGCGCGTCGGCTGCCATCGCCGCACGAGCGCGCCCCGACGGGACGCTTCAGACGAACATTTCCGACTTTAGCGGGCATCTCGAAGCGTATTGCAATATCGCCCGCTCGGTTCTCAACAACGGTGGAATCGACTTAACCCCGGCACTGCGCGAACCGTATCTGCGCGCCTTGAACAAGGTCAGCGAGACGGTCGCGATGGTAATCCAACGTGCCTTCGATCTCGTCGTTCGCGTGAAGTTCGCGACGATCGCGCGGCAGCTCGCGCAGCCGATTCAGGTTTCGGAGAACGCTTGGCTTACGCCGAACTTGCAGAACGCGACCATCCGAAAGTTGACGCTTGCAACGAGTGACGGCGATTTGCTTGCGACCTTCAACCTCGCGGTAGCCGCGCGTCCGCAGATCTCTTTGGGAAGTGAACCGCCGCCGCCGTCGCAGGTCTCGGTTCCCAGCTTTTCAGCTCTCGACATCCCCGACGATTTCCATCTGCCGGTCGCCGTTCGCGTGCCTTTCAGCCTAATTTTGGATCGTGCGCGCCCGAGTATCGTCGGCACCGAACTTCCGATCAAGGTGATCGGCACCGTCCGCGTCGACGGCGTCGATATGTACGCGACCGATTCTGGAACGCCTACGGCCCCCCAGCCAAAACTCGTCATCGAGGTCGTCTTCTCGGGAGGCGCTTCGGGTAAGCTCTACTTGTGGGGATCGCCGACCGTCGATCCGGCGACACGCGTGATCTCAATGCCCGATCTGCAGTACACGACCGACACGAGCCGGGTTTTGATACGCATGTTCGCGCCGCTGCTGACGTCTAATTTCGTCGTCTCTCGGGTGCGCAATGCCGCGACGTTTGACGCGTCGAAGCTGATCGACGAGCGAACTGCTGCGTTTATGAAACCCTACGATCGCACGGTTAACGCGGCAGATGGAACGACCATCGCGCTCCATGCCGTTCCTTCGCAGGTTGGACTCAACGGCATCTCGGTGGAGGCCGACGCGCTCGTCATCAACGCCGTCGTAAGCGGAACCTTTACCGCAAGCGTGAACACCTCGGCCGACGCGCTCTCGCTTGCGCGCTCGGCCTCGCAGTGACAAGGGCTAAAGCGTAAGCCGGCCGCGCAGACTGAAGACCGAGATCGACCCCCGCGAAGGTGCCAGCGAGGGATGAATGAGTATCTGGTAGTCGGGCGTTAGCGCGAAGTTCGGAATCAGCGAAATGCGATAAAAGATCTCGCCCGTTCCTTGGCTTCCCAGATTTGGGACGGAGATCGGAAACGGCGCGGGGATCGGTACGGGGTCCACCAACGGCGGCTGCGGATTGGTCCACCCAAGCGCAAATCCGAAGAGATCCCGCGACGCGTGGGTCGGCCGCCAGCCGAAGCCGCTTGCAATCGCGCCCGTTCCAAATAAACTCCCCTTACCGATACCGGCGCGCAAGAACCACAAGAGGCTCTCTCCGACCGCTTCGTTGATGTTGAACGCGGCTCCATACGCTTCGGGAGCCGGACGCAGAAACGCGTCACCCGGGCCGCGCGGGGTGAGCGCGTCTCGATACCAGAGCGTTACGTGGATGTTGTTGCGGTCGAAAGCACCACGCCCCTGTTGCGGAAAACCGGTGCGCGCAAAACTGGTCTGTCCAACCTCTAAGAAGTAGAAATGTTCGTTGCGTGAAACAAAATCGCCGATCGTCGAACCGGTGTCGCTGCTGTTGGCGGTAAACATACCCCCCGTCAGATACAGACTACCAGTGCCGGGAAAGCCCCCTGCGACGAAGCCGAAGCCGCGCAACGGTACTGCGATCGTCGGATTGGTGGCAAAGGCCAAGTTCAGGAACTGACGATTGTCGTCGAAGAACGGATATGCGTCGACGTAGTTCGGCGCAAATAGTTTTCCGACGCTGTATTGAAACTTGTTTCCCGCCAAACTCTGCCGGATATACGCCTGAGTAACCCCGATGTTGAACTCTCCCCAGGTCGCCGCCGTCGGAACTCCCGATCCCGCCAAGATGCCGGCCTGAAGCGGGGGGAAATCGCTCGCCAAGGGCCCGCGCGCCTCGACCGCCATGTCAAACGTCAGCGCGTTTGGCTTATCGCGGTTGGCCAGCGGCGCGTTCAAGTCGAACGCGAACTTCCCGCCAACCGATTGGAATTGGTTTTGGAGCACCGTCGGATTCGAAAAGTTCTGATAGAGAACGCCGCCCGCCATTCCGAACGTGATGCCGCTTCGTTCTTCGAAACTTTTTTTCGCCGCTAGCAGCGGATTGGAGGGCGCTGCTGCCTCCGTCAGCAGCTCGTCAGCTTCGAGCTCGCCTTTCGCTGAAAGGGTGCCGTCCAGCAGATCCGGTTTGGGCGCTTCGCTTGAATACGGAGCCGGCGAAGGTTCCGGCGTCACGGACGATTGCGGAGCGTTCACTCCTTGCGTTTGCGCGGCGTGCACCGGCGCCGGCGCGATTATAAGTATGATGCTTGCCGCCAGCGCGTGGGGTATGGAGCTTGCGTGACGTTGGCGCACTGACGCTCCGGAAGGAAGGTTTGGTAGGGCCAAGTAAGCACTGCCACGCTTGGCGAGCGCCAAAGCGATGCCCTGCCCATTAGATCCGGAATGCCGGTGGAGGTTTCCATGTCGCTCAATCGCCGTGAGTTTATCGAAACTGCGAGTGGCGCCGCCTTAGCGGCTGCGGCCGCGACCGGAAAGACGAACGCGCAAAGCAGTACGGCAAGCACTGCTTTCTCGATTGACGACGCCTTTGTAGTCTTCATGCGTGACATCGGCGGGACTCCCACCGACGGCGGCGGCAAAGTCACGTTCACCGGCAGCGATCCGATGGTACACAGCCACTTCCGGATCGGAACCTCGATGGCGCTGCCGGCGATGGCCGCCGGCGTCGGAGCGGCTGCGGTCTGGAAAGAGCGCACCGGTGAGGGGCAAGACGTGCACGTCGATCTGCGCGAAGCCCTCTACAACGTCAACCCGATGATGACGCCGATTATGCAGTTCCGCCTCGCCGCCGGTCGTGTCCCCGCCGACGACCCGGTTGCTCGAGGCTTCACCTTTATGCCGTCGATAAACGCGCGCTACTATCAAGCCCCGTTAGGTGTCGGTAACCCATTCTCGTTCGTGCCCTATAAAAGCAAAGACGGCCGGTATATGAACATCACCGGAATCTACCCGCATTTGCAGGAACGCGCGTTGATCTTATTAGGCGCCATTCCCACCCGCGAGTCGATCGCGCTCGCGGTCCGGAAGTGGAACGCGCTCGAGCTCGACAACGCGATGGCCGAGGCGCGCGCCGTCGGTGGGATTCACCGTACGACCGAGGAATGGCTGGCGCACCCCGAGGGAAAGCTGCTCGCCTCCGTTCCGGTTATCGACATTCGGAAGGTCGGCGATTCGGCTCCAATCCCGTTCACGGCGAATGCCTCGCAACCGCTATCCGGAATCAAAGGATTGGCCGCGACCCATGTGATCGCGGGATCGGTGGCGGCGCGCACGCTCTGCGAGTATGGGGCCGACGTTCTGCAAATCGCAAAGGACCAAGGCTTCGAGCACGAGGCGCTCTGGACGGACTGTAACGTCGGGATGCGCTCGACGTTCCTGGACTTGACGAAAGCCGATCAGGTGGCTGCGCTGAACGCGCTGCTGCCGCAAGCCGATGTGTTCATGGATAGCTTCAGCGGGCGCGGCATCGAGCGGCTCGGTTTCGGCGTTGAAGAAGTCGCCAGCAAAAAGCCGGGCGTCGTTTACCTTACCGTACGCGCGTACGGTTGGGACGGCCCTTGGATGAACCGCGCCGGCTTCGATATGGAAGCTCTCAGCGTGACCGGCTTCACCTACGCCGAGGGCGGCGGAATGCCGCATCTCCCGCCGACCTTCCTGGAATACGAAGACAGTTCAATACGTCCCGCATTCCCCCCGACGATGGTACTCAACGACTACATTGCCGGCTACATGGGTGCCGCCGGCGTGATCGCCGCATTGCGGCGCCGAGCGCGGGAAGGCGGCAGCTATCACGTCCGCGTGAGCCTCTCGCGCGCGGCGATGTGGTATCAGAGTCTCGGCCAGTTCGCGAATACCGACGTTGATACGACCAATCCCGATCATCGGATGGTTCCGCCGGAGAGCGTCACCGGAATGACGTGTTACGGTGAGCTGTCGCGGCTCGCCCCGTTGGCAAAACTCTCGCGTACCCCGGGCCGCTGGCACGACCCGCTGCTCGTCGTTCGCGGCGGCGACAAGCCGGTCTGGACCTAAGTCAGCTCCGCGCCGCCCCGGCGGTGGCGTTTTTCAACTGGAATGCGAGCGCTATGAGGATGACGCCGTAGGCTAGGCCGTAAACGGCGAGCGTCCAGACGAACAGCTGCAAGCCGGTGCGCGGACTGAAGATGAAGATCACCCCGGCGATCAGCGCGAGGATTCCGGCCGTCACCAGCCAGCGGCGTACGCGCTCCGTTGTCTGCACTGAGGTAACGCCGACGATTTGCACGATGCCTCGCACCAACAGGGCGACTCCGATCAGGTAGCCGAGAACCGTGAGCACGACGTGGGGCCAAACGCCGACGACGATTGCGGAGACGATCGCCACCGTTGCTTCGAGCGCGCGTCGCATCCACGGCAGTTTCGCGGCCGCGCTGCGGATCGCACCGACGGCCGAGAAGATACCGTCGACGGACGCGTAGGCGACGAAGAGGACGAGCAGCACTCGAAGCGACGCGTGCGGCCAAATCATGAGCACCAGCCCGAGTATCACGGCCAGGACTCCACGCAGAATCATCAGCAGCCACATCTTCGCAGCGCGCTCCGACGTATCGATCTGAAGCTGCATTTTTGCGATTTCGAGGGTCTCTCCGCAGGTACCCTTTCACGCTCGGCCGGGGAGCGCGCAAACGGCGAAACGAAGATTTTACGACAGTGGATCAGATGATGACGAAAGCGGAACGCCGGGCCGCCGGGAGGATATTGCGATCGCGGTGCCCTCGCTCCGCGCACGCTCAATGGAAGATCAGACCCGACGACCCGGTCGCAATGCTCGAGGCATCGGATCACGGCCGGCTCAAAAAGCTTCTTCCGGTCCGATACGGCAGAATGTCGCAGTCGCCATTCACGTTCTTTCGCGGGACGGCCGCCATTCAAGCGCACGACCTCGCCGGCTCACCGAGTTCAGGCATCGAGGTGCAGCTCTGCGGCGACTGTCACCTGATGAACTTCGGCGGGTTCGCGACGCCCGAGCGGCGTTTGGCGTTCGACATCAACGATTTCGACGAAACGTTTCCCGGACCGTTCGAATGGGATGTGAAGCGGCTGGCGGTCAGCTTTCTGCTGGCCGCTCGCAGCAATAATTTCGGCGAACGCATCGCTGAAAAAGTGGTCCGTGCCAGCGTAACGTCGTACCGGGCGCGGATTGCCGAACTCGCCCGGCGGACGATCCTCGAGCGTTGGTACGAGGCCATCGGCTTCGAGGATCTGATCGAATTTTTTTCGGATTGCCGCAAAACAAAGAGTACGCTGCGTAAGACCGGTCGCAAAGCCGCGAAGCGAACCTCCGAGGCGGTCTTCCCCAAACTGACCAGGATCGTCGATGGAAGGGCGAAGATTATCGACTATCCCCCGCTCATCTGCCACGCCTACAAAAAGATCTCGGGCTGGGAGAAGACGACCGGGAAAATTATAGCAAAATACAAGGCGTCGGCCGCGGCCGATCTTCGATATCTGCTGGGCTGCTACAGATTTGAAGATAGCGCGCTAAAAGTCGTCGGCGTGGGAAGCGTCGGCACGCGCTGTTACGTCGCGCTCTTTCTCGCAAACGGCAAAGAGCCGTTATTCCTGCAAATGAAGGAGGCGCGCCGATCCGTGCTGGAGCCGGCAGGCCGCAAGAGCCGCTTTGCGCATGAGGGTGAGCGGGTCGTCAATGGGCAGCGCCTGATGCAGGCGGCTAGCGACATCTTCCTGGGCTGGACCGAACTGCCTGGTCATCACGAGTTCTACGTCCGCCAACTGCGCGATATGAAGGTATCCGCGGACATCGCGTCCTTCGGCCCGCGGGTATTGACGAACTATGCAACGATGTGCGGCTGGGCCCTAGCTCGTGCCCACGCCAAAGCCGGCGATGCCGACACAATCGCAGGCTACTTGGGCGAGGGCGACGCCTTCGATACGGCGATAGTCGAGTACAGCAGCGCGTATGCGGTTCAAGTCGACCGCGATTATGCTGCGATGCAGGACGCGATTCGCTCCGGTCGCCTGTCAGCCGAGGTCGAAGCTTAGAGTCCTAAGAGCAGAGGGGACGTTTTGCCGGTATGCCCGGGCGCCGTGGAAAACGCAGGGCAGTCGAAGCACGCTTCTCGACTAAAATGAGGCGGCGATCGCCCTCGAGCCGCTCCTCGCCCGTGACGCGCCCACCAAGCATCAGCGACGCATCTTCGAGCGCTCGTCGTTCGTCGGGGAAGATCGCGCCTCGCTGCAAGATCGCGACCCCATCGGGACGGATCAGCGGCAGCAACAGCTCGGCGACCATCGGCGCGCTCCCTACTGCGCGGCACGTGCCGCCGGCGAAAGCTTCCCGCAGGGCCGCCTCGTGGCCGGCAAGCTCAGCGCGTTGCGCGACAACAGCGCCGCTCAGTCCGAGCCGCTCCAGCGTCGATTCGAGAAACAGCGCCTTCTTAGCGGTCGCCTCGATCATCGTGACCGGAATCCCGGTCGCGATCGCGATTGGAATCGCCGGCATTCCGGCGCCGGAGCCGACGTCAACGTAGGGTTCGAGCAGGTACGGGACGACGGTAAGGCTGTCGGCGATGTGTTCTGCGAGCTCGGCCGGCGATTTGGCTCCCGTCAGGTTGAAACGTCGGTTCGTTTCGAGGACGATCCGGCCGTACTCCGCGAGCCGTGCGGCCAGGCACGACTCTGCGCCGGCCCTTTCGAGGAGCGCTTCGAGCTCGTTATCGAGTGGCCTCACAGAGCGAGGCGTTCGCGGCGGCGTCGGCGCGTAGCTCTAGAAACCGCCGTTCGACTGGATTGCGCGCTAAAGCCGCGGCTTTTTCAAAGTGCTTGAGTGCATCGCCGGCACGTCCAGCTCGCAGCTCCAGCTCGCCGAGCGCGGCCGGAAGAAACGGATACGAGTCCAGCTCGCCGCTTGCCGCGATCGCGCCGATCGCTTCGATGCCGTGGTCGGGACCGTGCTGTTGCGCCAGCGCGATCGCGCGGTTGAGCGCGACCACCGGCGACGGACGAATGCTCACCAGTACGTCGTACAGCCAAACCAGACGTGCCCAGTCGGTATCTCCTTCGCGCGCCGCGTTGGAATGAATCGACGCGATTGCCGCTTCGACGTGATATTCGCTCAGTTCGCGTCCGCTCGCCGACCGATTCAGAAAATCGTCTCCCTTCGAAATGAAATCGCGATTCCATAGGGCGCGGTCTTGGTCGGCGAGCGCTATCAGTTCGCCGCTTCCATTGAGCCTCGCCGGCAGTCGAGCCGCGTGCAACCACATGAGCGCGCACAGCGCGTAGCTTTCCGGTGTCGCGACGAGCGGATGTTCGAGCAGCAGCGCGGCAAGCCTCATCGCTTCCGCGCAGAGCTCCGCTCTCACCGCACCTTGTGGGGATGCGCCGTGATAGCCTTCGTTGAAGAGCAGATAGAGCGCGCGGTGAACGGCCGACAACCGTGCCGGCAGCTCGGCGTCGGCCAAATCGAAGAGTCGTTTGGAATCGGCTAATGCCTTTTTCCCTCGCTCGATGCGCTTTTCGATCGTCGCGCGCTTGCGCAAGAAGGCGCCGGCGATCTCGGCGGTCGCAAAGCCGCAGACCAGCGCAAGCGTCAGCGCGACTTGCACTTCTTGCGCGAGCCTCGGGTCGCAGCAAGAAAAGATCATGCGCAGCTGATCGTCTTTGATGGTCTCGGCGGTAAAGAACTCGTTGACGGTCGGTACGAGCGTCCACTCGCTTTCAAGTAGGCGCCCGAGCTCGGGAACCAGATTGCGTGCGGTGCGTTCGCGCCGCAGAAGATCGATGGCGCGATTTTTCGCGGCCTTCATCAGCCATGCGGAGGGATTCGGTGGGACACCGCGCAGCTTCCACACCTCGAGCGCGCGGCAGAAAACGTCCTGCGTGACGTCCTCTGCCAGCGCGATGTTATCGAGACCGAAGATTCTAGAGAGCGCGGTGACGATTCGCCCCGACTCCCGCCGAAAGAGGCGGTCGACTTCCACTACATCTTCATGACCGGCCGCACTTCGACGAGTCCGTCATACTCGAAGATCGGGCATCCGCCGGCGAGCTGCGCGGCCTGTGCGATGTCCTTGGCTTCGATCAAGGTGTAGCCGCCGACGACGTCCTTCGACTCCGGATATGGCCCGTCGGTGATGGTCCGCTGTTTGCCGCGAACAACTTTGCCTTCAGGCTCGAGCGGCTGACCTCGATCCTTCATGTGGCCTGAGTCGGCAAGCTCTTTCATCCAGCCGATCCAGCGCTGCATCTGAACTTCGCCCTCTGCGGGCGTCTCGGCCCGGCGGCCGCCGCGGTAGAGATAGATAAATTCACTCATGTTGGGTCCCTCCTTAGGACACTTAGACGTTTGAGCGGCTCGAAACCCGACACTTGTGGACGAAGAGCGCGACGATCGCCACGTCGGAGGGCGTGATGCCTGGAATTCGCGCGGCCACCCCGAGTGTGCGCGGGCGCCGCTGGACGAACTTCTCGCGCGCTTCCCGCGACAGCGCGCGAATCGATGCATAGTCGAAGTCGGCCGGAATCGCCACGCGCTCGGCCCTGGCGGCCTTCTCGATCGCGATCTCCTCGCGGCGAACGTATCCCTCCGATTTGAGCTCGATCGCGACGCGCTCGCCGATCTTGGGAGCGACGCGAGGGTCGAATTGGCCGGCGACGCTTTCGAAGTCGAGGTTGGGGCGCCGCAGAGCGTCGGCGATGGTGCTGCCGGGTTCAAAGCGCTCATCGTCGATGAAAGCTGTATCCAGACGCGTCTCCTCGGCCTGCCGGCGAGCAGCGCGTAACGCAGCACGGCGCCGCTCGAAGGCCTCCCAGGCGCTGTCATCAACCAGCCCAACGGCTCGTCCAATCGGCGTTAGGCGGAGATCCGCGTTGTCGTGCCGCAGCACCACGCGGTGTTCGGCGCGCGAGGTGAGCATCCGGTATGGCTCGTCGACTCCCTTGGTAATGAGATCGTCGACCAAGACACCAATATAAGCCTGTGCGCGCGTCAACCGCAGCGGCTCCTCACCGCGCGCGGCACGCCCGGCGTTGATTCCGGCGAGCAGGCCCTGCGCGGCGGCCTCTTCGTAGCCCGACGTGCCGTTGAGCTGCCCGCAGTGATAGAGGCCCGCGATGCGATGGGTCTCGAGCGTTTCGCGCAGTTCGGTCGGCGGCACCATGTCGTACTCGACCGCGTAGCCGGCGCGCAGCATCGCACACGACTCCAACCCCGGCAACGTCTGCAGCATCTCGTATTGGATCTCGGCCGGCAGCGACGTTGAGAAACCGCCGACGTAGAGCGTCGGCTCTTCCCAGCCCTCGGGCTCGATGAAGATCTGATGCGTCGGATTGTGCGCAAACTTGACGACCTTGTCTTCAATCGACGGGCAGTAGCGCGGACCGATTCCGCGGATCAGGTCCAGACCGTAGAGCGGCGAGCGATGGAGATTCGCGCGCACCAGCGCGTGAGTTCGGGCATTGGTTTCGGTGATGTAGCAGGGGAGCTGTGGTCCGCCGAACCGAGGCGGGCTCGTATACGAAAAGAGCAGTGGGCGAAGGCTCGGGTTTTGGCGATGCATCGCATCGTAATCGACGCTTGCCCTATCGATCCGCGGTGGAGTCCCGGTCTTGAGCCGGGTGGTCTGAAAGCCGAACCGGCGCAACGCCTCGGCCAAGCCGGCCGCGGGGGCTTCGCCGAAGCGGCCCTCCGCCCGGACGACGTCGCCGCGGAATGATTTTCCACCAAGGAACGTTCCGGTCGCGAGAATGACTCGGCCGGCGTAGAAACGGTTGCCTCCGGCGCAGCGCACGCCGCGCACCGCACCGGCCTGCACGATCAAGTCCTCGACCAGGCCCTGCGCGATCTGCAGATTTGGTTGTGCCTTCAGCAATGCCGTCGCTTCTCTCGCATATGCGGGTTTATCCATCTGCTGACGCAGCGCGCGCACCGCCGGACCCTTGCTTTCGTTCAAGAAACGCGCGTGCAGACTACAGCGATCGGCGATGCCGGCCATCGCGCCGCCGAGCGCATCGATCTCTCGAACGAGTTGTCCTTTCGCGCTGCCGCCGATCGACGGATTGCACGGAAGGGTACAGATCTTCTCCGGATCGCCGGTTACGAGCAGAGTCGGCACGCCGAGGCGTGCCGATGCGAGTGCGGCTTCGACGCCGGCGTGACCGCCGCCGACGACGATCGTGCCGGCGTCGCTATTCATGATGATGCCAAGAGGCTACTCGAGCACTTGACCGTTTTGCAAGTAGACTCGTTGCACCGCACAACGCTTCGGTGTCGGCCCGCTCCACGGCTGGCCGGTCAACGCGTTGGTGAGGTTGTGGTTAATCTGTGCGCCGCGAGCGAAGCTGCCTTTATCAATGAGAACGTATTTTTCTTTGTTGTAGTTAACGAGAAAATCGACTTCAGTCGCGGGCGAGTCGTGCGTATTGTAGTAGACGATGTTGATGCCGTTGGTGAGATTGCTTCCATTCGAGTTCACGACGCAGCTGACGATCGTCACGCCGTGCTTCGAAACGTCCTTTGCCGAGAGCGCCGCCGGTGCGGCGATGGCGCAGAGCGCCGCGACGGCCAAAAGCGCACGTTTCATTCGGTTCCCCCTTACTTTCCGACGCAAAACCGGGAAAAGATCCCGTCGAGAATCTCTTCGGCGGCGACCTGCTCGCTTACATGCCCGAGCGCCGAAAACGCGCGCTGCAGGTCGCCGGTCACGAAATCGAGCGGCTCCCGCGAGCGCAGGGTCGCGCAGGCGCGCCCGAGCGAGTCGAGCGCAGCATTGACGGCGTCGAACTCGTGCAGCGCACGAAGATGCGGCCGAGAGAGATCGAGACGCTCTCCGCCCCAGCCGATTCGCGCAATCGCCGTCCGCAGCAGCTCGAGCGATCGTTCGTCACGAACGCTACCGACGATCGCATCGGGTTGGCCGGACTCGAGCGCGCCGGCCGTTCCGAGATCGGCCTTGTTGAAGAAGAGAATGCGCTCGCGGTCGCGCGTTCGCGCGAGCAGGCTCGCGGCGTCGCTCCGAATCGGCTGCGAGCCGTCAATCACGAGGAGCGCGATGCGTGCGGCTTCCAGCGCGCGCTCCGAGCGCTCGATGCCGAGGACCTCCAAGCGGTCGGCATGCGCCCGAATTCCGGCCGTATCGATGAGACGAACCGGCACGCCGTCGGCGAAGACGCTCTCCTCAATCGTGTCGCGCGTCGTTCCCGGAGCTTCCGAGACGATCGCGCGATCTTCGCCGAGCAGCGCGTTGAGCAGCGACGACTTGCCGGCGTTCGGAGGCCCGACGATCGCAACGGAAACGCCGTCGCGTATCAAACGGCCGAGCTCGCCGTCGTGCCGCAATCGCTCCAGCGCGGCGAGCGTCGGCGCGATCCGATCTTCGAGCTGACTTCGATCGGGCTCGGGCACCTCGTCCGGGAAATCGATCGCCGCCGCGAGTTCTTCGAGCATCCGCGCCAGGGAGCCGCGCAACGCAGCGACCTGGTCGGCGAGTCCGCCTCCCAGATTCGCGAGCGCTGCCCGCGCGGCTGCACGCGTTTCGGCATCGACGACGTCTGCGACTGCGGCGGCGGCGTGCAGATCCATCTTTCCGTTGAGAAATGCCCGGCGGGTGAACTCCCCGGGTTCCGCGAGTCGCGCTCCGCAGTTCAGCAGCGCGCGCACCACCTCGCGCGCGACGACCGGCGAGCCGTGAAGGTGAAGCTCGAGCATCTCTTCGCCGGTGTAGCTATGCGGCGCAGGAAACGCGATCGCGAGCCCTTTGTCGAGCGCTCCGCCGCGTTCGTCGAGAACAGTCACGCGGGTGGCGACGCGCGCGCGAAGCCGGCTTTTGCTCGCAAGCAGGCGGCGGGCGAGCGCCGGAACCTCCGGTCCGCTGACGCGGACGATCGCGATCGCGCCTTTTCCCGGCGGCGTCGCAATCGCGGTTATGGTGTGGTTCAAATTCGTTGAGCTATGCATAGCGGGGTGGGGGCCCCAGCGTCCTGAGCCTGTCGAAGGGCGCCGGGGGGCGTGCAGCCCCGAGCGTTAGCGAAGGGGCGGAGCGCCTTTTAAACTCGACAAGGGGCCCCCGTTGAACGAAGGTTCAACGGGGATGTATGACCACGTACCGCTCGGGCTCCTCGCCCTCGGATTCGGTGCGGACCAGCTCGGAGGTAGCCAGCGCAAGGTGAACGATCTTGCGCTCCGAGGGAAGCATCGGCTCGAGCTTTTGGGGCTTACTCTCGCGAATGCAGCGTTCGAGCGTCGCGAGCGCGAGACTCTTGAGTTGATCGGCGCGATGCGCGCGATATCCCTCGGCATCGATAGTATAGTATCGGCGGTTCGTGCGGACTCCGGCGTTGAAGGCGTTATTGAAAATGAGGTTAAGAGCCTCGAGCGTATTCCCGTGGCGTCCGATCAACATTCCCAAGTGCGGCCCGTTGATCTCGAGATACTCGCCTTCAGTCCGGCTGACGTAGGAGACATCTACCTCTCGAACGCCCATTTTTTCGAGGATCTCGTGCAGCAGGTCGTTCGCTGGTTTCGCATCCTCGGGCAGTTCGGTGCGCTCGCGAACGCTCGAATGAGGGCGGTGCGAATCGCGCCCGCGGCGCGTGCCGCCGCCACGTCCCCCCGATTTGCCGCCGCCGGGCTTCCCGCCGATCGTCCGATCGCGGATCTCCGCGGGCTGTTCTTCAAACTCGAAATCGTCTTCGTAAAGCATGGAGTATCTTATGTGCCTCGTTTGTTTCGTCGCTTCGATCGCCCGGATCGCGCCGGCTTCTGTTTCGCAACGCCGTTCCCGCTCGGCGCCTTTGCCGCGAGGGCTTTCGCCGATGCGTCGCTTCCCCCAACGCTCTCAGTGATCGGGTGCTCACTGTCGATCAACGCCAGCGGTTGATGATAGCGACGCAGCATGTAGAACTGCTGCGCCATCGTAAACATATTGTAAGCAAACCAGTACAATACCATCGCCGAGGGCCAGTGGTATTTCCAACCGAGAAAGCCAAGCATCACCGGCGATATCACGGCCATCATCCGCTGCGTCTGGGCCTGCTGCGGATCGGTCGCCGGCATGCTGACGTACCGCACGCTCAGATACATCGACAGCGCGTAGAGCAGAATCAGCACCAGATCCGCGTGCGCAAGGCTGACGGCAAAAACAGGAACGCCGAAGAGTACGGGGGCGCTTACGGCGTGTGAGATCGCGCTGCCGATCCAGAGCCAGTTTTGGTTTTCGAAGCTTGCCCTGTGATTCATCACGACGTAGTAGACGCTGATGATGACGGGATATTGAACCAGCATCGGCCAGCAGCCCGCAAACGGATTGACTTTGTACTCCTTATAGAGTGCCATCGTCTCCATTTGGAGCTTCTGGCGGTCGTCCTTAAAGCGTTCTTGCAGGCGTTTGAGCTGGGGCGCGATCTTCTGCATGGAGAGAAAGGCCTTGAACTGCGCCGTGTTCAGCGGCCAAAAGACGAGGCGGATGATCGCCGCCAGAATGACGAGACTCCAGCCGAGATTTCCTATCGGCTTGTCGATCCACGAAACGAGCGCGTAGAGCGCGTTGACGATTGGGTCGAGCCACGACGCGGCGAGGATTACGTGCACGTACTCGTTCCTTTGGTTCCCAATGGCTCCGGCACGAGGTCAACGCCGCCGGGATGCCATGGATGACAGCGAGCGAGTCGCCTGGCGGCGTACCAGCCGCCTCGCAGAACGCCATGCTCGGTCAACGCCAGAACCGCGTACTGCGAGCAGCTTGGATAGAACCGGCAGGCGCGCGGGAAAAGCGGCGAGATTAGGAGCTGATAGAGCCGGATTAGCCCGACCAATAGCAGTCGCACCGGCCTACTGCCACCCGTTGAGTGCCGAGGCTACCTCGGCCTGAAGCTCGGCAAAGGGCGCCTGCGCTGCGAGCGGCCGCGCCACGACGAGCAGACGCATCACGTGCCGCTCAGTGAGCGCTTCGTGCACGATTGCCGCCAGCCGGCGGCGCACCTTATTGCGGATCACGGCCTTCCCGATCGACTTGCTCACGGTTATGCCGACCAGTGAAGAAGGATCGCCGGGAAGCGAATCACTGCGATAAATGACGAGACTCTTGGACGAAGCGCGCCGTCCTTGCCGGCGCAAGCGAGCAAAGTCGGCTTGACGGCGTAGGCTTGCGAAGCGCCGCATCAGACGGTGAGGCGATGACGCCCCTTCTTCCGCCGGCGCGCTAGAACTTTACGCCCCTGCTTGCTTTGCATGCGTTCCAAAAAGCCGTGAACGCGCTTGCGCCGGCGATTGTGCGGCTGATACGTCCGCTTCATAACGTCCCTTCGGAGTTTCGTCCTTCGACGCAGCGCCCTTCGACAAGCTCGGGACGCTTCGCTCAGGATGACAAGTAAGCTGCCCTACACCCTGGCGGCAGACAGCCCCTGATTATAGCCAGCCACCCGGCGCCTGCGCAAGCACCCGCGCCGGCCCTCGCCATTTTACCGCGGCGGGGATGCGTGCGGAGCCCGCCGTAACTTGCTGAAGTTTTGAGCGTTTCGAGTATGCAGCCGCCTGGCCGCCGACGCGTCGTCGTAACGGGGCTGGGGGCGGTTACCCCGGTCGGCAACACCCGCGATGAGTTTTGGAGGCGTCTGACCGCCGGGGAGTCGGGCATCGCTCCCATCACGGCCTTCGACGCGAGCGATTTCGACGCGCGGATTGCAGGCGAAGTCAAAGATTTCAGCCCCGAGCAGCTTATTGGGCGCAAAGAGGCTCGTCGTATGGACCGGTTCACGCAGTTCGCCTTCGTAGCCGCCCGCGAAGCAATCGAAGATGCCAAGCTGCCCGACGACGCCGAGTTCAAGAAGCGTGTCGGCGGCGTGATCGGCACGGGTATCGGCGGCATCATCACCTTTTGGCTGAACTCCGACAAAGCCAACGAAAACGGAACCTGGGCGAAAGTCACGCCCTTCTTCATTCCGATGCTGATGGCCAACGCCGCTCCCGCGCACATTTCAATGGCCCACGGCTTTAAGGGACCGTTCTTTGCGGCCGCGAGCGCCTGCGCCAGCGGAAACGACGCCATCTGCACTGCGTACAACGCGGTGGCGTACGGCGACGCGATCGCGATGATCGGCGGCGGGAGCGAGGCGACCGTCTCACCGCTGGCGATCGGCGGCTTTTGCTCGATGCGCGCGCTCTCCACGCGTAACGACGACCCGACTCGCGCAAGCCGTCCATTCGATCGTGAGCGCGACGGCTTCGTTCTTGGGGAGGGTGCGGGTATTCTGGTTCTCGAGGAGTACGAGCACGCCCGTGCGCGCGGGGCTCCGATCTACTGCGAGATGCTCGGTTATGGACAATCTTCCGATGCCTACGATCTCGTCGCACCCGACCCGGACGGCAACGGCGTGAGGTTGGCGTTTGCGCGCGCGTTCGCAAGCGCTGGGATCGAGCCCAGCGACGTCGACTACATCAACGCGCACGGAACGTCGACGCCGGTGGGCGATCCCGCCGAATCGAAGGCCATCGAGAAAACTTTTGGCGAACACGCCTACAAAATCGGGGTCAGCTCGACCAAGTCAATGCACGGCCACGCGCTCGGCGCAGCCGGGGGTATCGAGGGCGTCGCAACAGCTCTTGCAGTCGCGCGCGACCTTATGCCGCCGACGACGAACTACGAGTTTCCCGATCCGCAGTGCACTCTCGACTACGTTCCCAACGTTGCTCGTCAAGCACCGATCCGCATCGCGCTCTCGAACTCGTTCGGCTTCGGCGGCCACAACAGCGTGCTCGTCTTCGGCAAGGTTAGATCCTCGCAATAGTGACGGTTCACTGAGATGAGCGGCGAGAAGTATCGGGGGCGCCTACGCGCCCTGCTTCGCCTTGCGGGCGTTCGGCGAGCCATCGATTTGACCGACTTCGAGCGAGCCTTTGTCCACCAAAGCTATGCCAAGGAGCACGGCGGCGCCTCGAACGACCGGATGGAGTTTCTCGGGGATTCGGTTCTCGGCTGCATCACGGCCGGATGGCTCTTTGAGAACTTCGCCGACGAGCCCGAAGGAATGCTGACGCTGCGCAAGGCCGCAATCGTCAACGACGGGCAGCTGGCGCAAACGGCGCGGCGCCTTGGATTCGGCGCGTTAACGCGCCTGGGTGCCGGAATGCAGACGGCCGGCGGGGCGGATAACACGTCGGTACTTGCCGACGCGTTCGAAGCCTTTGTCGGCGCGATCTACCTTCGCCTCGGGCTTGAGCGGGCAGCGCGTTTCGTCGTCACGCAGCACGTCGAGCAGCTCGACCACTCCTCCGACGCGCTGCTCGATGCCAAGACTCGTTTGCAGCATTACACGCAAGAACATCTCGCGGCTACTCCCGTCTACCGCGAGACGAGCGGCGGCACGCCGCAGCGGCCCGCGTTCAAGTCGCGCGTCAGCGTTAAAGGCAAGATCCTCGGGCGCGGCGAGGGCTTCTCGAAGAAGGCCGCGCAGCAAGCCGCCGCGCAGGCCGCGTTGCTCTTCGTTACCGAGCGCCTTGCTTCAGAAGCAGCAGGGGGCCCGCGCCGCGATAGTCGGCGTGGGGGCGAAGTCCCGAAGGCGAAGGCGCAGCGCCAAAGCGTTGCGCAGAGTGCAGCGCGCTTAAAATGAAGCTAGCACGAATTCGGTCGTTCGGGTTCAAGACGTTTGCCGATCCGACAGTGCTCGAGTTCGATGCCGGCGTCACCGCGATCGTCGGACCGAACGGATCGGGCAAATCGAATTTGGTGGACGCCTTCCGCTGGGTCTTGGGCGAGACCTCGAGCAAGAGCCTGCGGGGTCGTGCGTTGGAGGACGTGATCTTCTCCGGCAACGAGTTGCGAAAGCCGCTTGGCATGGCCGAGGTCTCGCTACTCTTCGACAACTCCGATCGAAAGTTGCCGATCGAATTCGCGGAAGTTGAAATCACCCGCCGGGCCTACCGAGTCGGCGAGAGCGAGTACTTCATCAATCGGACGCAAGTGCGGTTACGCGACATCGTCGATCTCTTGATGGGCACCGGGCTTGGACCCGGCTCGTACGCGATCGTTTCACAAGGTCAGATCGATGCGATCCTTACGAGCAAACCCGTCGAACGGCGGGCGCTCTTTGAAGAGACGGCGGGAATCGGGAAGTTTCTCGCGCGCAAGCACGAGTCGATGCGGCGCCTCGACCGTACTGAACAGAACGCGATTCGGATCAGCGATCTGATCGCCGAGCTCGAGCGTCGGATTCCTGAGCTCGAAACGCAGATGCGCCGCGCGCGGCGATATCGCCGCGTCGGCACGCGCGTACGCGATTTCGAGATCCTCGGGTACCTGCGGGCGAGCGCGACGCGCCGGGCCGAGTCGACCACGCTCCGCAACGAGATCGCGGCTAATGAGGAGTTGCGAAGCGAAGCCGCGACGACGGCCGCCTCGCTCGGCGACGAGCTCGCAAAACTGCGTACCCGGCTCTATCGCTGCGAGTTGGAGCTCGAGGAACACCGCTCGCAGGCGCAGAGCAAGCGCGACGAGCTCGCGAAGCTCGAGGCGCAATACGCCGCGGCGCTGGCCCGTCGCGAAGCGCTCGAACGGCAGTCCACGCAAACGTCGCAGGATGCAGCGCGCACGGGGGAAGAGCGCGCCTCGCTGGTGGCGGCGATCGAGGGATTGGACGAACGTCTCGCGCCTCTCGCCGGCGAGATCGAAGCGGCGCGTGAGCGCGAGCTCGCGGCCGCAGCCGCGCTCGCTCAAGCGCGCGCGAGTGTCGAGACGATCTTCGTCCGGCTGCGGGAGCTCGAAGCCGTCGCGGCCGAGCTCGGCGCCCGCAGAGCGGAGCGGCGGGTACAGGCCCAAAGCCTGCGCGCCGAAGCCGAACGTTTGGAGACTGAAGAACGTGCCGCTCGCGAGCGCGCGGAGCAGATCGAGATCGCTGCGGGCGGTGCGCTACATCGGCAGGGCGATCTTCGGCGCGGACTCGAAGCCCGCGATGAAGAGTTGCTCGACGCGCGCGGCCGTGCGGAGGATGCCGAACGCGAGGCGTCGCTATCGCAAGAAGAGGTCTCGCGCGCGGTCGCCGCACACCGCGATCAGGCGGTCGAAGTGAGGGCTGCCGAATCGCGGCTTCACACGATCGAGGAGCTCGAGAACTCGCTCGAAGGCCACGTCCCGGGGACGCGTGCGATCGTCGAAGCTTGGCAGCGCGGCGAGCTGCACGGCATCGAAGGAATCGTTTCGAACGTTATTACGACCGACGAGCGGTATGCGCGCGCCTTGGACGTCGCGTTCGGCGCGCGGCTTTCAAACGTCGTCACGACGAGCTCCGAAGACGCCGAACGCTGCGTCGAATTTCTCAACCGGAAGGAGGCCGGCCGGGCGACGTTTCTTCCGCTCGACACGCTTGCCAACCGGCAAGGGCGTCAGCTCGACGAGCGGTTCGCTGGAATAACGGGTGTTTTGGGCTACGCGCATATGCTGGTGCGCACCGAGCCGCGCTTCGAAGGCATCGTCAACTTTCTCGTCGGCAACGTTTTGATCGTCACCACGCTCGAGGTCGGCATCGAGCTCGTTCGGAGTCAAGGGCTACGCGATACGATCGTCACGCTCAACGGCGAGCAGATCACGGGGGGCGGTGCAATAACCGGCGGCCGTTTCGTGCGCGAGCGCTCGATCCTATCGCGGCGGTTCCAGGCCGCGAGCCTTCGCGAGGCGCTCGTCGGAATGCGCTCGCACCTCGAAGAAGTCGAACGCCGTCTGCGCGACGCGCATCTGCGTGCCGAGGGGGCGATCGGCGCACGCGATGCCGCGCGCGAGCGACAACGCCGAATCGAATCGCAGCTTGTTGGGTTGCGAGCCGAATCGACCGGTCTCGCCGCGGAGGTGGAGCGCACTCGAAGCGAATTGGAGAGTGCCCGCGCCGCAACGACCGGGCTGCGCGCGCGC
The DNA here is from genome assembly GCA_963748875.1 of Vulcanimicrobiota bacterium. GTDB lineage: Bacteria > Vulcanimicrobiota > Vulcanimicrobiia > Vulcanimicrobiales > Vulcanimicrobiaceae > Cybelea. Next base: position 760,435 of record CAVVKC010000001.1, on the reverse strand, counting down.
GCAACCCGCTCGCGCGAGCTCGAGCGTGAGTACGAACGCGAGGAACCCGCGGCCGAGCGCGGCGACGAGGAACGCGTCGCGCTCGAGACGGAGTTGGTGCGCGTGCGCGAGGAGATCGCTCGTGCCGAAGCGGCGCAGACGTCGACCAACGCGCAGGGCGCCGAACTGCGCGAACGTTCGGCCGCGCTTACCGCCGAACGCGACGCGGCGCGCGCACGACTCGGCATGCTCGACCAGAACAGCGAACGCGGTGGATTGGCACGTGAAGAGATGCTGTCGCAGATCGCCGCATTGGTCGAAGAGACCCGCACGCTTCACGCGCGCGTCGACGGCCTTCACCACGGCGTCGCCACGCTCGACGAGCGCCTCGAGAAGGCCCGGCGCGAACGCGAAGAGCTGGCAGCGCGGCAAACGCAGCTCGAGTTGGACGGGCATGCGGCCGAACAGAAAGAGCGCGAGATGGCCGCCGGCGGCGAGCGGCAGCGCGTGCGTCTGGCGCAGGTCGAAGCCGAGCTCGGAATGCTGGTCTCGCAGTTCGCGCAGAATCCGGCGACCGCCGACGAGTGCAGTGACGTCGAGACGCGCTACCGAGGCGAGCCCGATTCGATCGTCGAGGAGCTGCCGCGGCTGCGCGACGAGCTGGCGCGGCTGCAAGCCAACGTGAACCTCAATGCCGAGTTGGAGCGCGGTGAGGTTGCCGAACGCGAGCAGTTCTTACGCACCCAGATGGAGGATCTCTCGAAGGCGCGAGAGACGCTGCTCGAATCGATTCGCGAGATCGAGCGTGACTCGCAAGTACAGTTCAACGAGACCTTCGAGCGCGTTTCCGAGTCGTTTGCGCAGATGTATGGCCGGCTCTTCGCCGGGGGTGAGGCGAAGATGTGGCAAACGCAGCCCGAGAACCTTTCCGAAACGGGCATCGAGATCGCAGTGCGGCCGCCCGGGAAAAAGGCGATGCCGCTCGCGGCGCTCTCCGGCGGCGAGCGCGCGATGACGGCCGCAGCCTTGATCTTTGCGCTGATCGCCACGAAGCCGGCGCCGTTCTATCTGCTCGACGAAGTTGACGCCGCGCTCGACGACGCGAACATCGATCGCTTCTGCGCGATGGTGCGAGAGTTCGCGACCGAATCGCAAATGCTGATCGTCACGCACAACAAGAAGACGATGGAGATGGCGGATCGGATCTACGGCGTTACGACGCGCGACGCGGGTGTGAGCGCTGTCGTCTCAGCCGAGCTGGCGCGCGAAGCCGAGGCGATGCTTGCCTGAAGCGCTGCCGTTGCGGCAGAAAGCGGCGCTCTTTTCGCTCTCGGATAAGACCGGAGCCGCCGAACTCGCGCGCGACCTGCACGAGCGGCGCGTCGTCATCTACGCGACCGGCGGGACGCGAGCCTTTCTGGAGGAGCGCGGCGTTCCAGCGCGCGACGTCGAGGAGCTCACCGGTTTCCCAGCGCTCTTCGGTGGCCGAGTGAAGACCCTCCATCCAAAGATCTTCGGCGCGATCCTCTACGATCGCCACAGTCGCGACCATCTCTCCCAATCAGAGAAGTACGCGATTCCCGAGATTGCGATCGTCGCAGTCAATCTCTATCCCTTCGAGGCTACCGTCGCGCGCGGCGGGGCAACGTTAGAGGAGGCGATCGAACAGATCGACGTCGGCGGCGTCGCTTTGCTGCGAGCCGCCGCCAAGAATTTCGAGCACGTCGCGGTGCTTACGCATCCGTCGCAGTACGCGGAGTATCGTGCGGCCTTCGAAGCAGATGCGGTCTCGACGGGATTACGTCGCAAGCTCGCCGTCGCGGCCTTCGAACGTACGGGAGAATACGACGTCGCGATTGCGCACTATCTGGCCATGGCCGGCGAAGTGCTCCCGAGCGAGCTTCCCGGCGCGCTCGCGCTCGCACTTCCACTCGCCGAACGCTTACGCTACGGAACGAATCCGCAAGAGCGCGCGGCATTCTACCTGGACCGCGTCGAACGAATCCCGGAGCAGCTTCACGGGAAGGCTCTCTCCTATAACAATCTCCTCGATCTCGACGCGACGCTTCGGCTCTTATCCCGAGCACCGCTCGGGAGGCAGTTTGGCGAGCACGCTCGATTCGTTCGCGCCGGGGTCGTGAAGCACGCCGTGCCGTGCGGCGTCGCTCAGCGTTCGAGCGTTGCGGTGGCGGTCCGAGAGGCGCTCTACGCGGATCCCGTTTCGGCCTATGGAGGAGTCGTCGCGACCGATGCGCGGATCGATCGCGAGGCGGCCCTCGTGTTGTGCGAATTCTTTCTCGAGATCGTCGCAGCGCCCGATTTTGATGCCGCGGCGCTCGACGCGCTCAAGACGAAGAGGAATCTGCGCGTCATGCGATTCCCGCGCGCGCTCCCTAACGAGCTGGCACGCGAACTGCGCCTGCGAAGCGCGCTCGGCGGCGTGCTCGCCGAGAACGACGATCCCGCCGCGCCCGCTGAGGAATGGCGCGTCGTCAGCCGCCGGGAGCCCAGCGCGCGGGAGTGGCACGACCTCGGCTTTGCGTGGGACATCGTGCGGCACGTGAAGAGCAACGGGATCGTGATCGTCAAGGATGGCACGACGCGCGGCATTTGCGCGGGTCAGACCAATCGCGTGAGCGCCGTCGAGATCGCGGCGCAGCGCGCGGGCGCGGATGCGCGCGGCTCGGCTTGCGCGAGCGACGGGTTTTTCCCCTTTGCCGACGGCTTAGAGGCGGCCGTCGTGAGCGGTTGCACTGCGATTGTGGCACCGGGTGGATCGATTCGCGACAGCGAAGTCATTGCCGCGGCCGACCGGGCCGGCGCCGCGCTCGTCTTTTCGACGTACCGGTACTTCCTTCACTAAAATTCTCAGCCAAGCTCCGGAAGGAGGCGATTCTATGCCGCGGTTTTTGCACACCTCAATCTTTGTCAACGATATGAAAGAGTCGATCGCCTTTTACACCGACAAGCTTGGGTTAAAGCTGCTCGACGGGCCGCACCATTATCCCGGCAACGCGGACATGGCGTTCGTGGGGCGCGATTGGAACGCATATATCGAGCTCGTTTACGATCTCGAAGAACATCCGCCCTACGCGCTCGGCAACCGCTACGAACACCTCGCCATCGAAAGCGATGGAGATCTTCGCGAATTCGTCGACGGCCTCAAAGCGAAGGGTGTGCGCGTTATCAAAGACGTTTACAAGTCGCCGAGCGGTACGCGGGCAATCGCCTTCGTCGAAGATCCCAACGGCATTCCGGTCGAGTTGCTGGAACCGCGCACGAAGCAGCCTCTTTCGTAACGCATCGGCTCATCATCTATAGATGAAGGGATCGGCCGGCGCGGGGACGCGTTCGATGCTCGTTGGAACCAGGCGAAACTCGTCGTCGGATTTTTCGACTCGCCCGTCGACTCGCAGCCAGGTGCCCGCGGCATACGGCAAAGCCCGATCGAGCCGCACCGCGACCGGTGCGGCGTCGGCACGGCAGCAAGTAATCGCGTATCGCACGACGGCAGTTGCGCCACGCTCGCGGTCGAGCGCGCCGGTGAAGGTCAAATGCTCGCCCGCGAAGAGATCGCTCAGAGTCGTCTCCGTGGCGTGGTATTGCGGCGGGGGCGCGCCCAGCAGCGCTCCGACGAGCATCAGCGCCGGCGCGGCACGAGCGCCGGCCGATCGGCATCGCCGATAGAACACCGCGAAGACGAGGGCCGCACACGAACACAACGCGAGCGCCGGAGCGAACCTCGGATGGACGAGCGCGCCGCCGTTACGCGCCGCAACGATTGCGAGCGCCGTTGCGAGCACTACGTAGGCGAACGCATCGTGTCCGAGGGAGTGCGGCCGCGTGCGACGCAGCGCTCGCAGGTCGGTGATTCCCGCGATGCAGAGGAATGCCGCCGCGGCGATCGGCGCGCGAATTCGCAGCGCGCCGGCGATTGCGACCGTGCCCAGCCCACAAGGGGCGGCCGTGAATCCGAGCGCGGCCCCGAGCAACGCGCTTTCGATCGGCGAGATGCGCGCGAGATTGAACGAGGCAAAGCCTTGCGTCGCAACGGCCGCGACGAGCGCCGCGGGAAGCACCGAAGCGAGTTCCCCGAGCAGATGCGTATCCTCGTCCTCGCCGTGTTTGCGACGCAAGTCGCGATAGAGAAGGCGCGCGGCGAGCAAAGCACCCGCGTAACGAACGAGTGCGACGATCGGTCCGAAGGCCAGCCAGGTCGCCGCCGCCGACGGAAGCGAGCGTGCCGAGGGTCCGCGTCCGCACCCGCAACCGAGATGCTCGACGATCTCGGCGCGACCGTGCAGCAGACGTGCGAGAAGCAGCCCGGCGAGCAGGAATGGCGTCGCTTCGAAGAGCGCGCTTGCCGAGGTCGCGAGCGCCGAACGCAGCGCGTCGGGCGATGCGAGCATGGCCAGTGCCAGGACGGCGCTTCCGTAGAGGAGCTTGCGCACGCGAACCTATCACGCGAGCACGTGCAATGGCTAGCTTGACGCTCCAGCGAAGGGTAGCCGCCAATGGTCACGCCTAGTGTCTGAAAGACTGAGCGCGCCGCGCGGTACCGCGGATATCTTTCCGCCGCACTCCGCGCACTGGAACGAGCTCGAGGGACGCATGCATTCGCTTGCGGCGCGTTATGGCTATGGTGAAATTCGCACGCCGCTCTTCGAGTCGACCGAGCTCTTCGTGCGCGGCGTCGGCGAGCAGACCGATATCGTCGAAAAGGAGATGTACACGTTCAGCGATCGCGGCGGCCGTTCGCTTACGCTTCGCCCGGAGTGGACGGCGCCGGTCGTTCGGGCCGCGCTCGAGCATCATCTGTTCACGGCCAACGCGTTGCGTCTCTATTACATCGGGCCGATCTTTCGGTACGAGCGCCCGCAGAAAGGCCGTTATCGCCAGTCGCATCAGTTCGGCGTCGAATGCTTTGGATTCTCCGGTCCGGAAGCAGACTTGGAAGTCATCTCGCTTGCGTGGGAGCTGGTGCGAAGCTACGAGATCTCGGACGCGACGCTCAACCTCAACTCGCTGGGCGACGAACGATGCCGTCCCCGCTATCGGGAGGCATTGCTCGAGCATTTTCGTCCGCACTTGGACGCGATGAGCGAGGAGTCGCGCGATCGCGCGCGACGCAACCCGCTTCGACTTCTCGACAGCAAGGATCCCGACGATACTCCCTTCATCGAGCGCGCACCGGTGCTCGAGTCGTTTCTCTGTGTGGAGTGCCGCGAGCATTTCGACGCGCTGACGGCGTATCTCGATTTGGCAAAAATTCCGTACGTCATCAACCCTCGAATCGTGCGCGGGCTCGACTACTACGAGCGAACCGTCTTTGAAATCACGTCGAACGTGCTGGGGGCGCAGAGCAGCGTTTTAGGAGGCGGCCGCTACGACCAACTCGTGGCCTCGCTCGGCGGACCCGACGTGCCGGCCGTAGGATTTGCGCTCGGTATGGAGCGCTTTCTCATGATGCTGCAAGCCCGCGGCGGGCCCGAAGAGGTGGCGCGGCGTGGGATTCAGGCGGTTGCGCTAGGTCCCCAGGCGCGAACGGTTCTGGCGCCGATCGTAGCTGAGCTGCGTCGCCGGCTCGCTGCGCCGACCTTCGCGGATTACAACGATCGTAAGCTTCTCGCGCACTTGAAGATCGCCGACCGCAATCTCGCGCGCTACGCTCTCATCGTCGGGAGCGAAGAGCTGGCTTGCGGCGAGCTCGTCCTGCGCGACCTCGAGCGCCGAAGCGACCGCCGGCTGCCGCTGGGCGAGCCAAGAGTCGTCGCGGAGCGGCTCGTAGAAGCGGTGCAATAATGGAAGAACGCTCCGCCATGGAAGAACGCTTCGCCGAGGAGACGCAGACGTTGCGCGAGTTGCTCGCGATCATGCAAGAGCACGATCTCGAGGCCATCAAGGTCAAGCTCGGCGACGCCGTGTACGAGCTTTCCCGCCGGCCGTCCGAACGGGTTCCGCCGGCCGATTCGCTCGCGGACGCGCTCGCAGCCCGACTCGAGCAAGATTCGTCCTCACCGGCAATGGATGGCGCTAACGTCACTAGGGTGCTCGCCCCGCTTACCGGCGTCTTTTATCGTTCGCCGTCACCGGACGCGGCGCCGTACGTCGACGTCGGCGACCGTGTCGAGCCCGGCGACGTTCTTTGCGTGCTCGAGGCGATGAAGCTCTTCAACGAGATTCAGAGCGACGACGCGGGCAGAATCGTTCGCATCGTTCCGGACAACGGCGAACTCGTCTCACAAGGCGGAGAGCTTTTTTGGATCGAGCCGTGAACTACCAGGCGCGACGCGATTTCGGCGAGCTGCTCGCAGACCGTCGCGGGCTGCTCGATGCTCCGCGCTATCGCCCGCAAGTCGAAGCGATCGTCGAGGCGGTCGTCGGCGCGTTGCGCGACGGGAAGAAGGTCTTATGGTGCGGTAACGGCGGAAGTGCTGCGGAAGCGCAGCACATGGCGGCCGAGCTTTCCGGGCGTTTCTTGCGCGAGCGTCCCGGACTCCACAGCGAAGCGCTCTCGGTCAACTCGTCGACGCTGACTTGCGTCGGGAACGACTACGGCTACGACCACGTTTTTTCGCGCCAAGTCGAGGCGTTCGCGCACCCCGGCGACGTCGTCATCGGGATGACGACGAGCGGAAGCTCGCGCAACGTCGTCCTCGCGCTCGAAGCGGCAAAGCGGCGCGGAGCCGTCGCGATCGCGTTTACCGGCAACGGTGGTGGCAAGGTCGCAGAAGTTGCCGACCTTTCACTGATCGGGCCCGACGGCTACGCCGCAGTCGTTCAGGAAGTCCATCAGGTGATGGCGCACATCGTTTGCGATCTCGTCGAGCAGCAACTGATCTTCGATGGCGGCATCCGATGAGAGGGTCGCTGATGATGCCCGACGCGCGGACGCTCTTCGAGCGCGCGAAGGGCCGGCGAATCCTGGTCGTCGGCGATCTCATGATCGACGAGTGGATTTGGGGAACGGTCACGCGCATCTCGCCCGAGGCTCCCGTCCCCGTCGTCGCGGTTGCCGATCACTCTTTCACGCTGGGCGGTGCGGGCAATGTCGCGAACAACCTGGTCGCACTCCACGCGGACGTCGTCTTCGCCGGGACGGTCGGCGACGACGCGTTCGCGAGACAAGTGCGCGATTTGCTGCGCGGCGAGCAGGTCGACGACTCCGGTGTCTTTGCCGTCTCCGATCGCCCGACGACGCGAAAGACGCGAATCGTGGCGCACAGCCAGCAGGTCGTGCGCGCCGATTGGGAGTCGACCGAGACGCTGACGACCGCCGATCGCCGGCGGTTAACCGAGTTCGTGCGCGACCGTGCCGCGAGCTGCGACGCGGTGATTCTCAGCGACTACGCTAAGGGACTGCTCTGCCGCGAGATCGTCGAGGCGGCCTGTGCGTCGCCGTTGGTACTCGCCGATCCGAAACCGCAGAACATCGCGCTCTTTTCCGGCATCACCTGCGTCGCTCCCAACGCCGCCGAAGCCTCGACGATTACCGGGATTCCGATCGCCGACGACGCGAGCCTGGAGCGCGCGGGAGTGCGGCTGATCGAACTCCTCGATTGCCGCTACGCCGTCGTTACGCGCGGCGAGCACGGCATGGCGCTCTTCGGGCGCGATGGCGAGCGCTTGCAGATTCCGTCGGTCGCCCGCACCGTCTACGACGTCAGCGGCGCCGGCGACACCGTTATTGCCGTTCTCGGCCTGGCGCTCGCAGCCGGTGCTCCGATCGAACAGGCGATGCAGCTCGCGAACTTTGCCGCCGGCGCGGTAGTCGCGAAGCTCGGGACGGCGACCGCGTCACCCGGGGAGATCCTCGCGCTGCTCGATCCGACGAGATGAACGCGCAGACATTTTTCGGACGGCTGCTCAGCGTCGACGAGGCGGCGACGTGGCGCGACGAACTGCGCCGGCGCGGTCGCAGCGTCGTCTTCACGAACGGCTGCTTCGATGTGCTGCACGCCGGCCACGTCGAGTATCTCGCTTGGGCGAGAGCGCAAGGCGACGCGTTAATCGTCGGTTTGAACGAGGACGAATCGGTGCGGCGTATCAAGGGTGAGTCGCGGCCGATCGTTCCGTTCGCGCGACGCGCCGCCGTGCTGCTCGCATTGCGCAGCGTTGATGCAGTCGTGGGGTTCGGCGATCGCACGCCCGAACTGCTGATCGATCGGATTCGCCCCGACGTGCACGTCAAGAGCGACCAGTACCGGGAAGACGAGCTGCCGGAGCGGACCGTCGTTCTACAGCATGGCGGGCGAATCGCGCTTGCTCCGCACGTCCAAGGCGAGAGCACGACCGATCTCATAGCGCGCATCCTGAGGAACTACTGCAGCTCCTAAATGCGCATAGCGTTCACCGCTAACGGACCGGGTGAGGTTGCCGGTTGGCTCCGGCCGCTGCTGCGATCGCTCTACCGGCAGAGTCCCGATCTGGTCCCGTTCGTCTTCTTAGTCCCGGACGATTACGCAACCGGCTTCGAAGCGGAGATGGTTCGCGAGGCCTTCCCGGCGGCAGTCGTCTACGAGCCGAAGAGCTATCTTAAGTTTGCGTTAGGGGGGCGGCTCGACGGCCTTCCGCCGAGCGTCGACGTGGTGCAATATATCGGCGGAGATCTTCTGCACGCCAGGCGCCTTCACGCGCGTTTGAAAGGGCGCGCCGCTACCTACAAATTCTCGCGCCGGGCCTATCGCAAGGTCTTCGACCGAGCCTTCGCCGTCGATCGCCGCAACGTCGAGCAACTCGAGGCGTGGGGCACCGCGCGCGAACGCATCGATCAAGTTGGCAACCTTGCGATCGACGGCGCGCTTTTCGAAGCGGCGCTCTCCGATGAAGTGACCGCCCCCGACGGTATCGTGATCATGCCCGGGTCGCGAACCTACGAAATCGAGAACTTGGTCCCGTTCTACTTTGCGGTTGCCTTGCGCATTCTGCGCGAGCGCCCCGAAATTCCAATCGCGTTTGCGATCTCACCGTTCACGCCGCGCCCTCAGGTACGCGCGGCGATCGAGGGCGGCGGACACCCGCGCATGTTCGCAACGCGCGGTCGCTTCGTCAGCGAAGAGGGGCGGGATTATCTGACGTCGCCAACCGGGGAGATTCGCATACCGGTCCTCGTCAACGCGCTCGCTGCAGCAGCGCGGGCGCGACTCGTCCTGACGATACCCGGAACGAAGACGATCGAGCTCGCGGCGCTTGGCAAACCGGCAATTGCGCTGACGCCGCTCAATGCGCCCGAGCTCGTGACGATCAACGGCCCGCTAACCTACCTCAACCGCATACCGTTTTTCGGTATTCCGTTCAAACGCGCGGTGGCGGTCGGCGTTTCTCGGCATTTTCCGCATCATACGCAGCCGAATATGGATGCGGGTACGTCGTTGATTCGCGAAGTCCACGGCACGGTAACGCCTGGACGGATCGCGCGTGTTGCGCTGGAAGCTTTCGACGACCGAGCTTGGCTTGCCGCGACGTCGGAGTCGCTCGCGGCGCTCTATCGCGATCACGTCGGAGCTTCGGATCGGATGGCGCAGTCGCTGCTCGCCTTAGCGGGATAGGTTGAGTGGATTTCTCCGTCGTGATCGCGACAAAAGACCGCGCTCGCTACCTCGAACGCGCGCTCGCGACGCTGCTGGTGCAGCGCGATGCGCCGCCGTTCGAAGTGATCGTCGTCGACAACGGCTCCTCCGATGACACGGGCAGCATCGTCGAACGATGTACCCTCGGCTCTGTGCCGGTGCGCTACCTCGCCACGCCCGAGCCGAATCGCGGCAAGGCGCGAAACCGTGGGGTCGAGATTGCTTCGGGCCGCTACCTGCTCTTCTGCGACGATGACGTTGCGTTACCCGAGCGCTGGATTGCCGCGCACGCAGCGGCTCACACTGGAGGAGAGCGCGTCGTCAACGGGCCGATTTTGAACGTGCCGTCGTACGAGGATCGCCCGATGCCCAAGGCCGCAAACTATTCGCGCGCTTTTCTCTGCACTTGCAACGCATCGCTTTCGCGCGCTGCGTTCGCGAAGGCCGGCGGTTTCGACGAGAGCTTCGATCTTTACGGCTGGGAGGATACCGAGCTGGGCGTGCGCCTTCGCGTCGCGGGTTTGCGCTGGAGGTTTGCCTGGGACGCGTACCTTTGGCACATCAAACCGCCCGGCGAGAATACGCTCGCAGTCGAAAGCCGTAAGGCGATCGAGAAGGCGCGCATGGCGCGCCGCTTTCTCGCAAAACACCCCTCCCGGCGAGCGCGCTTGGCGACCGGAGCCTATCCGCTCAACCTGTTGCGCGGCCGGTATCTCTTACCTGATTGGCTGCTCGCGATCTATGCCGGGATGGCGACGAGCGATCGCGTACCGGCGTGGCTGAACGCGATCGTGCGCGCCCAGTTTCTCGATGCCGTCTACGCACGCGAGCTGACTCGAGCGCGCGATGAACGATAGCCAGGCCTTACTTTACTGCTCCGGCGGCGGTATCGGCGACTCTCTGGTCGCATCGGTGGTGGCGCGCGCGTTGCACCAGCGCTTTTCGAAGGTCACGGCCCTGACGCTGGAGGCGCACCGGCCGTTGCTCGAGCGCGTCCCCGACGTAGACAGTGTAATCGTTGACGACGGCGGTGACGAACGCGCACTCGCCCGCCGTCTGGGCGACGCTCGCTACCAGGCATGCGTGGTCACCTGGGCGACGCCGCGAACGGCTCGCGTTCCGCAGCTCGCAGGAATCCCGGTGCGCGTCGGGCAGGCACGCCGCATCTACTCTTTTCGCTTTACGGATCGTGTCGTCGTGCGCAGCGAACTCGGCGACGTCACCTCGCACTGGTCCGAGATCTTGCTCGACTACGCCCGGGCCATTGGTTGCGACACGGATGACCGGCGGTACCGATTCGTACCGACGGAGGCCGACGAGCGTGAGGCCGCCGAACTCAGCGCGCGCTCAGGCCGTTTCATCATTCTCAATCCATGCAATGCGGTCGCCTCCCGGCGCGGCATCTGGCCGCTCGCAGGTTGGGCAGCTCTCGCGAAGTCGTTGCGCGACCGCTTTGGTGCGCGTATTCTGATCAGCGGCTCGAGCGGCGATGCGCCGATGACCGAGGGAATCGTGCGTCATACCGGGGAGGACGGATTCGTTTCCATCGCGGGGCGAACGCGGCTTGGCGCCTTCGGTGCGCTCGCGCGCAACGCGCAGGCCTTCGTCGGTATCACCACCGGATCGATGCACGTGGCGGCGGCCGTTGGATGCCCTACCGTCGGAATCTTTCCGTTTCAGTCGGACTTCCCCGAGCGCTGGGCGCCGCTGGGAAGACGCATTGAGGTGGTGCGAGCCTCGTATCCTTGCCACGACGGCGACACGAAGGAGAGCTGTCGTGACTATGCGTGCATCGCAAACCTTGACGTTCCTCGGATCTTGTCGGCGGTTGCCGCGCTGATCTCGTAATGCGAGCGACGATTCAGCTCTGCACGTACAACCGGGCGCCGTTGCTCGCGCGAGTGCTCGAGGCGTGCTTCGATCAAAGCCTCGAGGAAAGCGCGTACGAAGTCGTGCTTGTGGACGACGGGTCGAGCGACGCCACGCCGAGGGTCATCGAGGAAGCACGCGGCCGAGCGCCCTGCTCGTTCGTCGTCGTGACACAGGCCAATGCTGGGCTCGCGCGTGCCCGCAATGCCGGGATCGCACGCTCGAGTGGCGAGCGAATCATCTTCATCGACGACGACGTTCTGCCGCTCCCTAACTTCGTCGAAGAACATTTGCGGACCGGCGAGCGCCACCCGAATGCGATCGTGCGCGGGGGCGCGATCGAGGTCGACGACCTCGACGATCTTCCGCCACCGGTTTGGAGCATCAAGAACTACAGCGGCAACTATTTCTGGACGACGAACGTCTCAGTACTCTTGGCGACGATTCGTGCCATTGGCGGATTCGACGAGTCCTTCTCGGAGTACGGCTGGGAGGATATCGACGTCGGGTTGCGGTTACGCGCCTCCGGGGTCCGCGCCGTCTTCGATCCCAACGCGCTCGTCTACCACTTCAAACCGCGTCCGCGTACGGCGAGCGTCGAGAAGATGATCGCGCAGGCGAGCGCGCAAGCGCGAACCGCGGTGCGCCTGGTGCACCGTCATCCAAACTGGCGCGCCTATCTCGCCACTGGAATCAATCCGCTGCAGCGAGGATTGCACGGCATCCTGCGCGGTCTCCATTTTGACGCGCGCTTTCGGCAACGCCTGGCGGGCCTCGACCGCGACCGAGAGCTCGACCGGCGCGAGCTCCGAGCCGCGCGGGCGCTTGCAAACGAAGTCTATTTTGGCGAATTGGAACGCGCGCTGCGCGAGCACCAAGTGTGAAGATATTGCTTTCCCGTACGGATCGGATCGGGGACCTGGTTCTATCGACGCCGGCGATTGCGACCGTTCGCGCTTCTTTCCCGAACGCGCATCTCGCGATCGTCACGAGCGAGTACAATGGCGTCGTGGTCGAGCGCAACGACGACGTTGACGAGCGCATCGTGCTGCACAGCGGAGCCGGGGCGCGAGTGTTGGGTGCAACGCTGCGGGACTACGACGCCGCGATTGCGCTCGCGCCGCGCGCCGTCGACCTGCAGCTCGTCGGGGCAACGCGCGCCCCATTGCGTGTCGGCTACACGTACCAGCGGCGCTGGTTCGCACGGCTTACCGCAGGACTCTACGTCAACCGCACTATGATCTCGGAAGCCGATCCCGAGCTCTGCGATCGCGATCCGCACCGAATCGTGCGGCACGAAGTCGTGCAGCTTCTCGACCTCGTGGCGCTTGCCGGCGCGAACCAGCGCGTCCGAACGCTTCGCTTGGACGTGACCGACGCGGACCGGACCGCGGCCCGTGACCTTCCGGCCGATCCCATCGTGCTCCATCTCGGACGCCGGTGGTTCTCGGAGGGAAGCACGCTGGCCGGGACGCTTTCGATCGTGGAGAGGCTCGCGTCGTTCGGGCCGGTGGTGATAACGTGTGCGCGCGAGTGCGAGCACTTGGCACCGGCCTTTGAAGCGAACGCATCGGTCGCGCGTCTGCTGCGCCGTTTGCCCTTTTTCCCGTGGGCGGCGGTACTCGAGCGGGGTCGCGTCGTCGTGACCGTCGATACTGGTGCGACCCACGTCGCAAGCGCGGTCGGGAGGCCGACCGTCGTCGCATTCGAACATCGCTATTTTCGGTTAAACTCTCAAGAATGGTCGCCCTACGGCGTTCCTCACGCAATCGTACGAAAGCCGGCGCGAGCCGATGACGCGTCGATCGCACGATTCTGCGACGAGATCGTCGCGGGTGTCGCAGGGTTGATGAATGTCTGAGACGCCGACAATTTCCGTCGTCATTCCGACCTACAACCGGCTCGACACGCTCGAGGAGGTGCTGCCGTTGCTGCTGGCCCAGGATCTGGCACCATCGCAGTACGAGCTGCTTGTCTGCGATTCCAACTCAAACGACGGGACCGCGCAGTATCTGGCCGCGCTGCAAACCGAGCATTGCACCGTCCGTCACCTGGCGGATGCCTATGGCGGCCGGGCTGCGGCTCGCAACGCCGGCATCGCCGCAGCCCGCGGAGAGATCGTGCTATTCAACGACGCCGACATTCTCGCATCGCCGAACCTGATCTCGACGCACTTGCGGCGGCACCGCGAGCGAAGCGGCATCGCCGTCGTCGGTCTCGAAGTTCAGGTGAAGGACCTGGCGGAGTACGTTTTTAAACGCGATCGCCCCGAGGCGCGCGGGCATCTTCATCCGCCATCGCGAAAAAAACTCTCATGGCTTTACTTTTTGACAGGCAACGCATCCGTGCGTCGCGCCGACGTGTTGCGCGCGGGCTGTTTCGATGAAAACTTCACGGGCTACGGACACGAGGACCTCGAGCTCGGTTATCGCCTGCAGCAGCTCGGCATCGAGATCCTGTACGAGCCCGGCGCCGTGAACTATCATTGCCAAGCTATTGCATACGACGATCAGAAGGAGAAGATGCGACTGGCCGGCCGCTCGACCGCGCGCTTTTACAACAAGCATCCGCGCTTCGAAGTGATGCTGAAGCTCGGAATGACGCCGGTTTCGCTCGGGGCGCACGCGCTGCTGACCCGCTGGCCGCACGTTTTGGGATACATCGATCGGCAGGCCGGGCGCTCGCAGCTCGCGCGCGAGCTCTTACTGCAATACTATTACGTCTCGGGAATAAAAGAGGCTCATGGCCGGCGATAAGGTTTCGTGCGGCGCGCTGCGCGCCGGTGACGAAGGCAAGACGATCGAGTTGAACGGCTGGGTGAATCGCCGCCGCGATCACGGCGGTTTGATCTTCGTCGATCTTCGCGATCACGAAGGCGTCACGCAGATCGTCTTCGATCCGCAGCATGAGAGCTTCGCGCAGGCCGAGCACCTCCGCAACGAGGATGTGCTGCGCGTAAGCGGCATGGTGCGCCGGCGCCCGGCCGGCACCGAAAACCCTCGCTTGGGCACCGGCGAGGTCGAAGTTGCAATCCGAGAGCTGGAGGTGCTCAATCGCTCTGCGGTGCCGCCGTTTCAAGTGAATGCCGACGAAGCGGTCGACGAAAACCTGCGGCTCGAGTATAGGTATCTCGATCTTCGGCGCCCGCGACTGCAACGCAACCTGCGCACGCGCCACCGCATCATCAAGGCGATTCGCGACTTCTTCGACTCGCGAGATTTCTTGGAAATCGAGACGCCCATGTTGATCAAGTCGACGCCCGAGGGCGCTCGCGATTACCTCGTGCCGAGCCGCCTCTACCCCGGCCACTTTTATGCGCTGCCGCAATCCCCTCAGCTGCTCAAGCAGATCCTGATGATCGCCGGCTTTGGAAAGTATATGCAGATCGCGCGCTGCATGCGCGACGAGGATCTCCGGGCCGACCGTTTGGTCGAGTTCGTTCAGCTCGACATCGAGCTCTCGTTCTGCTCGCAAGAGGACGTACTCGAAGTGATGGAGGCGTGTATGCGCTACGTCTGGCGCACGGTGATGGACCTCGAGGTTGCACCGTTTCCCCGTCTCACGCATCAAGAAGCGATTGCGCGGTATGGGGTCGACAAGCCGGACCTGCGCTTCGGTCTCGAGCTTGCCGACGCGACGGCGATTTTTGCAGGAACGGAGTTCGGCGTATTCCGATCGGCAATGGATTCCGGCGGCGCGGTCGTCGGGCTGCGCTATCCAGGCGGTGCCGCCCTCTCGCGCCGCGAGTTCGATGCACTAACCGAGCGCGCCAAAGAGTTTGGCGGCAAAGGCATGGTCTGGATTGCGCTCGGGCAGGACGGCGTGAAGTCCTCGGCTGCGAAGTTTCTAACCAACGAACAGATCGAGCGCGCGAGCGCCGCACTTGGTGCGGCGATCGGCGATGCGCTGCTCCTCTTCGCCGACGCCAGAGATCTTGCGTACGCGGTCGCCGGTAAGATGCGCAACGAGGTCGGCGAGCGTTGCAAGCTGCGCGATCCCCAAACTTTTGCGTTCGTGTGGGTGACTGGCTTTCCGTATCTTGAGCTCGATGAGACGACAGGTCAACCCGCGCCGGCGCATCACCCGTTTACCGCGCCGGTGCCCGGCGACTGGATTCTTATCGATCGCGATCCCATGGCGATGCGCGCCCAGCACTACGATATGGTGCTCAACGGCTACGAGCTCGGCTCGGGATCGATTCGAATTCACAAGGCAAACGAGCAACGCAAGATCTTCGAGATGCTCGGACTTACGCCGGAACAAGTCGAGGAGCGATTCGGCTTCTTCGTCCGTGCGCTCGAGTATGGCGCACCACCGCACGGCGGCATGGCGCTCGGCATCGACCGCATCGTGATGATTGCATGCGGCGAGGAGAACTGTCGCGAAGTCACCGCGTTCCCAAAGAACCAGGTTGCGCGCGATCCAATGATGGACGCACCGAGTCCGGTTCCCGAGCAGCTCGTGCGCGACTTGCACCTGCGCCTCGCACCCGACGCCGGTTCGCGCGCCTGAAGAAGCCCTAGCCAAATACGCGCGACCGTCACGCTCGCAGGTCGTCGAGCGTTATGCTTAACGTTGATTGATGTAAGGAGTTAAGCATGCAGTTCGCAGTTTTGTTAGCCCTATCTCAGTTCTTCTTCTGGTCAAGTCCGATCGACTGGCAGATGAATCAGCAGAACGTTGTGATAAGGGGAACGGTTCTTGACGACTCCACCGGGCGTCCGGTGCCGGGGGCGACGGTCTACGCGACCTCGGCCGCCTTCGATGCCCGCACGGTTTCGGATTCGAAGGGCCAGTTCATCTTCCTAACGCTCTTCCCCGGGACGTATTATCTGGGTGCATCGAAAAATGATGCCGGTGACATTTACGGTTCGCGTGGTTACGAGCCGCCGCCGCTCTACGCCGGTTTCGAATACGGCGCGACGATCCTAGTATCGCACGCTACGAACTAAGTCCCGTTAAACCGGGCGAGATAACAGTTCGTTCGCGCGGTTGAAAACGGCATCGAACATGGGCACGGTTAACTTGCCCGTGTTCGTGTTCTGCCGGCTGGGGTGATACGATGCGACGACCGCAACGTTATGCTGGCCTCTTCGTGCGAACAGCTCGGCTCCATGGGCGAACGCCGGCGGTTCGAATGCGAAGTCCCGCTCGCGCAGCACCTTCAGTGCGGCGGTAAAGGCGACCGAGCCGAGCGCGATGATAACGCGCAATCGCGTGAGCGCGTCGAACTCTTCCAGTAGATACGGGAAGCAGTTCCGCAGCTCGGCGGGCGTCGGTTTATTTTTGGGCGGCGCGCAGCGTGCTGCGGCGGTGATCAGCGCGTCGCGAAGCACCAAGCCGTCGTCGCGGTCGTGCGCGTGCGGCTGCGAAGCGAAGCCGGCCCGGTAGAGCGCCGGATAGAGAAACGCTCCCGAGGCGTCACCGGTGAAGGGACGTCCGGTTCGATTGCTGCCATGCGCGCCGGGGGCAAGGCCGACGATCATTACTCGCGCACGCTGGTCGCCGAACGAGGGAACCGGCTTGCCCCAATACTCACAGTCGCGGTGGGCGCGCTTGCGTTCGCGCGCGACGCGCGCCGTATACGCTCGCAGTTCGGGGCAGCGCTCGCATCGTACGACCGCGCGCTCTATCTCTGCGATCGATCGTGTCTTCACCGAGAACGCCTAGCTGGAAAGGACGTCTGCATATTCGATGCCGATCGGCGCCACAACGTAGGCAACGCCCTCGTTGCGCTGCCAAAGACGCTCGATCGCGGCCCGCGGGTAGACGACGCGTACGTTGGGCGCCGCGGGGTCGTTTATCGCACAGTCGCCGCCGCGTGTGAAACCGCAGAGCACGGCGAGATGACCGTCGGAATGCTCGAGCGGCGCGCCGGGCAGCTCACCGTCGCGCCACGAGTAGGAGATCGCGAGCGGAAGATTGCGTTCGATCAATCTCGCAGCGTGTTCGAGGTTGCAAAGATGGGCGACGACGCCCCGCAAACCGAGCTTGCCGCTATGCGCGACGTTAAACGACCAATTGCCGGTGCCGTTGTAAGCGCGATCGAAAACCGCGCGCGCAGTCTCGGCTACCGAGCGATCGATGCCATGGAAGGCGTGGATCATCGAAAGGCTCGCCGGACTACACCATCCGCGTTCGTCGTGCGCTTGCGCATATTGCGAGCGGGGCGGCACGTCGAGGATCATCGCGTCGCGCGCGTGGGGCAGCGAGGGACGCGCGCGTACCGGCGACGAAAACGCCACCAGCTCGAACTCAACGTCGCGCGCGCGTACCTCGATGCCGTCGAACGGCTGGGCGGCTTCGATGACGTCCACGTTGACGCGAGTGCCCTCATGCTCGGGGCTAAACGATTTCGCGCCGCCGGGACGCCACTCCGCAAGATCGAGCCAATCGCCGGACGGCTGGCGAGCGCGAAGCAGCCGAAACGCGATGCGCCCGCTATCCGCGTGCGTGTTCCAGCTAAGCACGCCGCTTCGGGCCGGCTCGAAGTAGAGGCGTGCCGCTTCGCGCGTGCGGAGGACCTGCGCGAAGGCTGCGAGATTCAAATGCTCCATTGCCAGGCATTCCAGCTGTCGCCGATAAAGGCGGCGGGAACGTAGTTCTTCAGATCCTCGTTCATCGCCGTATAGTTCATGCGCCAGCTGAAGAAGACCGCCGGCACGACCTCCCGGAGACGCGCTTCCTCGCGTTGATAGAGCCGTTTGCGCGCGGTCAAGTCGAACGTACTCGCCGCCGCTGCGCTTGTGGCGTTGACGATCGGGTCGTTCAGCCACGATGTGTTCGCGCCGCGCGGCGGAATGAAGGCGCCGCTCCAGTCGCCCGAGTTATCGGGGTCGGGTCCGTTCGTCTCGATCGACCATTCGAGGTCGTACTTGCCGGTGTAGAGCGGTCCGTCCGTCGCGAAGAGATAGCTGCCCGGGTAGTTCCGGATCGCCACGTCGATGCCCACGTTGTGAAGCATCGATTGTATCAGTACTTGCGATTCCGTGTTCTCCTGGTGACCGGTCGTTGCGTAAATATCCAAGTGCATCGTTCGTGTGCCTTTGTGGAGCACACCGTCTGCGCCGAGCTTCCAGCCCGCGTCGCTGAGAAGGCGTTTAGCGGCGGCCGGATCGTAGCGGTAGGGAGGCAGCGCGGGCGCAGCCCACGATTCTGGAAAGATGTCGGAGCGTGCGAGCGTATCGATCCCGTGAAATATGGTGTCGTTGATGCGCGTCCAATCAACGGCTTCGGCGATCGCGCGCCGCACGCGGACGTCGGCGAGCAATGGCCTGCTGACATTGATGCCAAGGTGGCGCCAGTCGGCAATCAGCCGGCGATCGACCCGAATTCCTGCGATGCTCGAGAGACGGGGAATACCGTTTGCGCTCACGTTCGGGTAGACGTCTATCTCGTGGGTTGCGAGCTGATTGAAGAGCGTGTTGACGTCGGGAACGACCTTCCAGATCACTTGCTTCAACTTCGGCGCGCCGCGGAAGTAGCGCGAGTTCGGCACGAAGACGAGCGAAGATCCATGGTTCCACTCTTTGAGCGAGTACGGTCCGCTCGAAAGCGGCCGCTCGTTGAAGGGCGTCGCGTTGAGATTCGGAAGCTTCGCGAGCAAATGCGCCGGCAGCGGCGGATAGGCGGCGCCGCCCATCCCGAGTATGCCGAGCACCGCGACGTTGGGGCGCTTGAGCCGTATTAGGATAGTGTAGGGATCGGGCGCGCTCGCCGACGCAATTGCGTCCCAGCCGTAACGAGTCTTGACGTTGTTTGCGGGATTCATGACGGCGCGATACGTGAAGAGCCAATCGGCCGATGTCAATGGAGCGCCGTCGGCCCAAACGATTCCGCGGCGCAGATGCACGACGATCCGCTTGCCATCCGGGCTGATTCCGCCGTTGGCAAGCGTCGGCACTTGGGTCGCAAGATCTGGAACGTAGTTTCCGCGTGGGTCGATACGCAACACGAACGAGAAGAGCAGCCCGGCGATCGTGTCGGTCGCCGCGGTGTGGGCGAACATGAGGTTGAGACTATCGGGTTCTTCGTCCTCTCCCAGGCGAAGAACGCCGGGAATCGTCCATGCGCTGCGCGCGCCGGCCGCTCTCTGCGACTCGGCGCGCGTGCAACCGGCGAGCACGAGAACTGCGAGCGCGGCCGCGAGCCTGCGCCCGGCGATCACTCGCGTGCGGCCGCCGTGAGCGGCGGACGTTTGACGATTGCCGGCGCAATTGCGGCGTAGAAACGCTCGGCGCCGAAGCGGACGAGATCGTCGGCCGGCAAACCCGTCTCTTTGCCGGCGCGCTCGATCTCGGCACGCGCGCGGCTTTCGACGAGGCCCTCGGTGTTGAGCGCGATGCCGACGACCTTTGCGGGCTTCATCGTTTCCAGCAGCCGCTCGTGAATCGCGATCGATTCGCGATAACGCAGTGTCGGCGTCGGATACGATTCGATCTGCGCGCGGCGAGGATCGCAGACCAGGACGAGCGCGTCGGGAGCGCAGCCCGTCATCAGCGCGTACGTGACCGAACCGTAGGCGGGATGGTTGATCGCGCCTTGTCCCTCGACGACGATGAGGTCCGCGCCCTCGCGAACGGCATAAAGGACGAGCTGTTCGGCAGCGCCGGGCGCAAAGTCGGAGATGACGCGATCGACGGAAATACCCCAACCCGCGATCAGCACGCCGGTTTGACCCGTCGGCACGAAGCGCGCATTCCTGCCGGCCGCGTTCGCTGCGCGCACCAGCTCGAGCGAGACGGTCATCTTACCGACCGCGCAATCGTTGCCGACCGTCAGCAGCACCGGCGGCGCGATCGCGTAAACGTCGCCGGAAAAAAGCGGAACATCGGGCGGCTCCCGCACGTCCCAGATCGCCGTTCCGGCGGCACGCGCCGCGACCCTAAACTCCCGATCCTCGTCGAGCATTTCGTGCAGTCCGCTGACGATCTCGAGTCGCGCGCCGATCGCTTCGAGTATCGCGCTGCGCCATGCCGGCGGCAGTCCGCCACCCTTGGGTGCCGTCCCGATCAGAAGCGCGTTCGGCGAAAACTCTAGCGCTTCGGCCACGCTCGCGACGATCGGCGCCTCGCTGTCGAGATAGCCGAGCACCTCGCGCACGCGCCGGCCGGCGTTCGAGGGATCGATGACCGCGACGACCTCGTCGCTCCCATAACGAATTACGCCGTGCGCCGTCTTGGCGTCGGATTTGAACCGATCGGGGGCGAGGATTGCGTAGCGTCGGTTCATGCCGGCGCAACTTCGCGCACGCCCAGACCCGGAGCGTCCGGAAGCAGAATCTTGCCGCGATCGTAACGGATCCCCGCGAATGGATCTGACGCGGTGAGCAACGGTCCGTCCAGATCGGCCCAATCGACCAGTGGTGACAGATGAGCCGCGGCAGTCGCGGCAATCGCGCTCTCGACCATGCACCCGAGCATGACCTTCATCCCCATCGCGCGCGCCGTGTGAATCATGGCGAGCGCGCCGCGAATTCCGCCCGTCTTCGCGAGTTTAACGTTAACGCCGTCGACGCAGTTCCTCAGCGCTGGAAGGTCGCTCGCGACGAGCGCGTCTTCGTCCGCCACGATCGGGATGGATACGCGCTCGCGGATCGCGCGAAGCTGCTCCGGCCGGCCCGCTGGAATCGGCTGCTCGCAGAACTCGATCTCGTGGCGCGTCAACTCGTTGAGAATGAGAACCGCCCGCTCGGCGTCCCAACCCTCGTTTGCGTCCACCCGAATCGTTCCGTTGTATTGCGCGCGTATCGTTGCGATCGTCTCAACCTGTTCGGCAGGAGTTCCAGCGCCGAGTTTGACCTTGAGAATCGGGCTATCTGCAACCTCGGCCACTTTTTGCATCGTGAGCTCCGGATCGGCAATGCCGATCGTACGCGAGGTCGTCGGCGTCAGCGCCGGATCGAGGCCGAGGAGCGCGTAGAGCGGTTTGTCGAGATCTTTGCCGATTAGGTCGTGCAGCGCCAAATCGAGGCCCGCGCGCGCCGCCGCCGGTATCCCGTCGTGCAGCAGGGCTTCGAGGCAATAGGGATCGTCGGCCGCTAACGAATGCGTTCCAAAGTACGCTATCACGCTCTCGACCGATTCGCCGTAACGCCCCACCGGGTTGGCCTCCCCGATTCCCTCGAGGTCGCCGGAGCGAAGCCGAATCACAGCCGAGCATGCGACCGTCTCGGCATCACCGCGCGCAATCTGGAATGGATGAAGGAGCGGTAGTTCGAGCCTCGTTACGGTAAGAGCGAGCGCCATCCGGCGACGCTTTCAACCGTCGGGAACGCCTTCCTCGGGAGGTTTTCCCGAGTTGCTTGACTGCCGGTGTTAGGGTAGAGAGGCTCGACTGCGTCTAGCGCGCAGCGCGCGAAGGCTCCGAACCGCTTTATATAACCTAGGGAGCACCAGCTCCGGACACGACGGACCGGCTTGGGCGATGCGCCTGCCGGCCCGGCGCCCGGGCCGCACCCACCTGCGAGAATGCAGGTTCGATCCTCGCGCGAAAGACGCTACCTGCGGTCGAGTATTGCCGCTCGCCAACCTCGCATTGCTTCGGAGAGTTGGGCGACGCTGACCGTTCCCGAGGACGCGTCGAGCGCGAGATGGCCGAGAAAGCCGGCGAACGTTGCCACGGTTTCGCCGACCGATCGCTCCGTTTCCAGGCTCACGTCGCTCCAGAGCAGCACGGTATTCGGTGCCAGTGTTCGCGGGTCGCTTGCGGCGTCGAGTCGCTGTGGTTGGGGTCCAAATCGAAGCCACGCCGAATCGGCTTCCTTCGCGACGCGTTTACAGTCGTGCGTGGTAGCAGCAAAAGTCTTCGGCGCGTTGCGCAATGCGAGCGTCACGTTGCGCGCCTTGGCCAACGACGTCGCGACGCCCAGGCGCGCAAGTTGATCGTTCCACGAGCATTCGATCTCCTGTGCGAGCGGCGCCGCGACCAGCGGCGCGCCCAGCGCAACCGCATAATCGAGGACTTCGGCCAATCGCTGCGGCGCGCTCGAAAAGAACGTCGAATCCGCGAGCGCTGCAATCGAAAGCCCGCGGTCGGTCGCCATCTTCTTGACTTGGGCGAGGTAGTCGTCGTCGGTGCGCGGAAAGTGCCGAACGTCCAAGACGACGCCGTCGCACGCCAGCTCGCGCGCGCATAGGTCGAGAAACTCGAGTTGCGTTAGCTCGCCGCGCTCGATGTCGCGGTGGAGCGAACCGCTCGCGCAAGCAAGCTTCATGCAATGGGATGTTTAGCTCGGAGCCTAAAAGAGCCTATCGGCGCGAGGGAGGGAAGAATACGCCGTGGACATTCTGACGCCCAGTACCGTCGAAGCCCAAGACCCCGAGATCTTTGCCGCCATCGCCGGCGAGGAGCGGCGGCAGCGCGAGAACTTAGAGCTCATCGCATCGGAGAACTACGCGAGCCGGGCGGTTCGCGAAGCGATGGGCTGCGTGATGACCAACAAGTACGCCGAGGGTTATCCGGGGAAGCGTTACTACGGCGGTTGCGAGTGGGTAGACATCGCCGAAACGCTCGCGATCGACCGCGTCAAACGGCTTTTCCGCGCGGAGCATGCCAACGTGCAGCCGCACTCCGGGGCCCAGGCTAACATGGCGGTCTTCATGGCGGTGTTGCAGCCGGGAGATACGGTGCTGGGCATGTCGCTGGCGCACGGCGGTCATCTGACGCATGGAACCAAGGTGAGTTTTTCGGGAAAACTTTACAACGCGCTTGCCTACGGAGTGCGGCAGGATACCGAGCTGATTGACTTCGACGAAGTTCGCGCGCTGGCCCGCGAGCACAAACCGAAAATGATCGTTGCCGGCGCGAGCGCTTATCCGCGAATCATGGAGTACGCGCCGTTTCGCGAGATCGCCGACGAGATCGGTGCCGCGCTTCTGGTGGATTTCGCGCACGTCGCGGGGCTGGTCGCGACGAACCTTCATCCTTCGCCGGTGCCGCTTGCCGACTTCGTTACGTCGACGACGCACAAAACGTTGCGCGGCCCGCGCGGCGGCTTTATTTTGAGCACTGCCAAGTGGGCGCAGGCCGTAGATAAGAGCGTTTTCCCGGGCATTCAGGGCGGCCCGCTGATGCACGCGATCGCCGCCAAGGCGGTCGGATTCAGCGAGGCGCTGCAACCGGAGTTCGCAGCGTATCAACGTCAAGTGATCGAGAACGCGCGCGCGATGGCCGAAGAGTTTACGAAGGCCGGACTACGGCTCGTCGCCGGGGGCACCGACACGCACTTGATTCTCGTCGACGTTTCCGTAAAGGGGCTTACCGGCAAGGCCGTTGAGGCCTACCTCGACGAGATCGGTATCACCGTCAACAAAAACGCGATTCCATTCGACAAGCAGAAGCCGTTCGTCGCCAGCGGCATTCGTCTCGGCACGCCGGCAATCACGTCGCGCGGCTTCGGAGTCGAGGAGTGTCGCGAGGTTGCGCGGATTATCTGCGACGGTTTAGCCGATATCGAACGCCGCGAGAACGTCGACCGCCTTCGCGGACGGGTACGCGAGCTGACGGCACAGTTCGAGGTGCCGTAGCGGCGGCACTCCCAAAGGTCGGAACGCCCGGGCCATTAAAGAGCCATTCATGCGCCCAGGGTGGGACGAATACTTCATGCAGATCGCGCGTACCGTCGGCACGCGCGCGACCTGCCCGCGGGCTGCCGTCGGTTGCGTGTTGGTGCGCGAGCATCGCATTTTGACGACCGGCTATAACGGAGCTCCGCGCGGCGTCGCACACTGCAGCGAGGTGGGATGCACGCTCGTGAACGAACATTGTATGCGTGCGACCCATGCCGAAGCGAACGCCGTGGTTCAGGGAGCCTTGCACGGCGTTAGCCTCGAGTTCGCCACCGCATACTGCACGCACCAGCCGTGCGTCAACTGCTCGAAGTTGCTCATCAGTGCCGGTGTGACGAAGATCGTTTACGAGGAAGCCTATCCCGATTCGCTCGCCGGGCAACTCCTCGCCGAGGCGGGCGTGGCGCTCGTTGCATACGGGGCGCTCGAGGGTGCGCGCGGATGACCGCGCATCACATCAGCCCTGGAATCACGTACGCCGCGGCCTTCATCATCGCTGCAGCCGTCAGCGGTTTGGCCACCCCGCTGATCGTGCGGCTGGCACTCAAACTCCGAATCATTGATAACGATGGACACGACCGGCGAATGCACGCCTCGCCGAAGCCGCGTGTCGGAGGAATCGCCGTCTTCTTCGGTTTTGCGTTTGCACTCTTTACGGTCCTCGGCATCGCGCTCGCGTCGCCGCTTGGACTGCTTCCAGCGGCCGATCAGTTCGAGGCGATCCACGGGCTGGTCGGATTGCTTTTCGGGAGTCTCTTGATTCTCGGCGTCGGCATCTGGGACGACGTGATGCAGATGCGTCCGCGCAACAAGCTGGTGGCACAGGTCGTGGTTGCGCTGATCTCGATGCTCTACGGTTTCGTCATCCCCGGTATCACCAATCCATTCGATCGCAATCCGGGGACGAACTGGATAGACTTTCCGCCCTGGGTCGGCGTGCCGTTGACGCTGATCTGGTACGTCGGCATGATGAACGCGATCAACTTTCTCGACGGACTCGACGGGCTGTTGGCCGGCGTGGCCGCGATTTCGAGCGTCTTTCTCTTCGTAATCTCGGTGCTCCATGGCAATCCGGTCGTCGCCCTGGTCGTGGTTGCCCTCGCGGGTGCCGCGCTCGGGTTCCTTCCATACAATTTCAATCCGGCGCGAATCATCTTGGGCGACGCAGGGTCGCTCTTCATCGGATACGTCTTCGCTACCGTGTCGATCATCGGCGCGAGCAAGACTGCGATCGCGATCAGCGTCGTGGTGCCGCTGCTCGTGCTCGCGCTTCCGGTACTCGACACGGCGGCCGCAATAGTGCGTCGCGCGACCAGCGGTAAGCACATCGCGGAGGCCGACCGCGGCCACTTTCACCATCAGCTGATATTCCGTTTCGGGCTCAACGTGCGCCAAGCCGTCTTGCTGCTTTATGCCGTCTGTTTCGTGCTCGGGGCGGTCGCCCTCGCCTTCTCGGGCGAGTTTACGCACGTTTTTCGCCACGCCACGTAACGAGGTAGCTACACACCATATGAGCGCAAAGCTCAAAGTCATGAGCGTCTTTGGGACGCGTCCCGATACGATCAAGATGGCGCCCGTCGTCCATGCGTTGCGCGAACATCCGCAGATCGCCGACTTCGTCTGCGTTACGGCGCAGCACCGCAAGATGCTCGACGATCTGCTGGCGCTCTTCGCGATCGCGCCGAACTACGATCTGAACGTCATGACCGAAGATCAGACCCTAACGCAGGTAACGACGCGCGTGCTGACGCGGATGGAGGGCGTTTTAGCCGATGCCGCGCCCGACGTCGTGCTCGTACACGGCGACACGACGACGAGTACAGCCGCGGCGCTGGCCGCGTTTTACCGGCAAATTCCTGTCGGTCACGTCGAGGCGGGCCTTCGCACGAAGAACCGTTGGCTTCCCTATCCCGAAGAGATGAACCGCCGCCTGACCGGCGCCATCACGTCGTACCATTTTGCGCCGACCTCGCTCGCGCGCGAGCATCTGCTGGTAGAGAACATCGCGCCCGACGACATCGTCGTCACTGGGAATACGGTGATCGACGCTTTCCACAATACTTCCGCTCGCGAGGATCTTCCAGACCCGCCGCGCTGGAGTAAGATCGATCCGCGCCGGCCGACGATCGTCGTCACCGCGCACCGTCGCGAGAATCACGAGCACATGCGCGAGATCTGCGAAGCGTTGCGGGAGATTACCGAACTACCCTCACGGCCGCAGCTTTACTGGCCCGTTCACCCGTCGCCGCGCGTTGCTCCGATCGCTCACGCCGTGCTCGACGACGTCCCGGGCGTCATTCTGGTCGGCCCGATCGGCTATGCCGAGATGGTCGCGGCGGTCAGAGACTCGGTCTTCGTCCTCACCGACTCGGGCGGTCTTCAAGAGGAAGCGCCGTGTCTCGGTAAGCCCGTCTTGGTTATGCGCGACGAGACCGAGCGGCCTGAGGGTTTGCTGGCCGGAACGCTCGAGCTGGTCGGCCCGCATCGCGAACGCATCGTCGCCGCGGCGCGGCGCCTGCTGACCGACCCTGCCGCCTACGCCCGCATGGCCCAGGCCGTCAATCCGTACGGTGACGGACACGCCTCGGAAAGGATCGTGGCGTGGCTGCTGGCCCGGCTGCGGGACGGCTCCTATCCCTCGCCGTTCTCCGCGGGTGCGCCCGCCGGTTCCGCCGCGACAAACCCGTGAAGCCGCTCCTGCCGGTCTTGGTTGCCGGCGGCAGCTTCGCCGGCGCCGCGGTAATCGGACTCCTGGGCGGGATCGCGGCGGATAAACATTTCAACCAGCCCTTGCTGGTACCGGCCGGGCTTCTGCTCGGCGCGGCGCTAGGCGGCCTCTCAGCGCTGCGCTTGATCGTTCGATCGATTCGATGAAGGCCTACTACCGGCTCAAGTGGACGGTCGCGGGCCGGACCGCAGGGATCGGGGTCGCTGCATCGCTCCTCCTTCTGGCTTGGGACTGGCGGGCGAGCTTGGCGCTGGGCGTGGGATTTGCGTGCGGCATCGCCAACACGCTCGCCATCATGCATGGAAGCGAGCGTTTAGTCGAAAAGCAGAGCGCCGTCTTCTTTGGGTTTAGTAGTTTACTGCGCCTGGCCGCTTTTAGTATAGTAGCCGCGGCGTTGGCGGCCCGCGGTCCATGGTGGTCGCTCGGGCCGTTTTTGGCCGGTTTCTTCTTCCCGCTCGCTGCGTATGCGTGGGGCGCGTCGCGAGCCTTCCGAGAGTAACGCGTGCACGAACAGATCGGCGAACATATTCAGTGGCATCTGCCGGTGCTCGGCGCGGTTCATGCCGACACCATCACGACGACATGGCTGGTCATGGTCGTCGCGTTGATCTTTTTCGGCTGGATCGGCGCGAGTTACCGTTCGCCGTACGTCAGCAAGCGTCAAGCGATCCTCGAGGCGGTTTTCAATTACATCGCCGATCTCGTCACCAGCGTCTTGGGCGAGGGCGGCGAGCCGTTCGTCCCGTTTTTCGTGGCGCTCTTTTTCTTCATTTTTTTGCTCAACCAGTTCGGGATGCTGCCCTTTAAAGCACTCGGTCTGCCGTTTGGCGGATCGCCGACGGCGGATCTCAACACGGTCGTACCGCTGGCGCTGGTCGTCTTCTGCACGATCCAAGTCGTTGCGTTTCGCAAGAAAGGCTTGGCCTATTTCGGTCACGTCTTGAAACCATTCGCGGCGCTTTTGCCCATTAACGTCCTCGACGAGATCCTGCGGCCGATCACGCTCGCGGCGCGGCTTTTCTTCAACATCTTCGTCGGAGAACTGCTCTTCGTCATCGTCACTTCGATCATCTTGGCGCACATCAGCATCGGATTCTTCAATCTGTCGCTGGGCGTCACGGTCGTTCCGATCCTGATTCAGTTCTTCAACTTCTTCGTCGGAACGATCCAGGCTTTCGTTTTCACGTTGCTGGCAATCGTCTACATGTCGTTGGCGCTTGCCGACGAACACTAGAAAGGAACGTTTGTGAACCCAGAAGCTCTAATTGCCGCGGCTGCGGTACTCTGCTTCGGAATCGTCATCTCGGGGGTCGCCTTCGGCTCCGCGGTCGGCGACGGCATCGTCGCGTCCAAAGCGGTCGAATCGATCGCTCGCCAACCCGAGGCGCGCCCGAACATCTTTCTCTTCATGTTCCTGGGCGTCGGCGTGCTGGAGGCAGTACCGTTCATCGCGATCGCGCTCTCGTTCTACATCTTGCTCGTGGTCGCAAAGGTTCCACAGATCGTCACCTCGCTGGTTAAATGAACTGCGAATCACTCGGTTTTCTCTGCATCAACGGGACGCTGGTCGTGCAGCTCGTGAACTTCGCGATTTTCTTCGCAGTGCTCAACGTAGTCTTTTTGCGACCCGTTGCAACCGCGATCGCGAAGCGCCGTCAGTACATCAATAGCCTCGTCTCGGATTACGACCGCTACCAACACGAAGCGCGCAGTTTGCGCGCCGAGGCGGAAGGCGTCCGCGCCGCCGCGCGCCGGGAAGCCGAGCATCGCGTATCGAGCGCGCGCGCGACCGCGTCGAATGAAGCGGCCGAACTGGCGACGCGCTACGGACAGCAGGCGCAGAGCGTCATCGAGGCGGCACAGAAAACGGCGCAGGCCGAGCTCGAGGCGGCGCGTGCCGGCGAGAGCGAGACGGTGCGCGGGCTTGCCGGGCTCATGCTGCAGCGCGTCGTTCCCGAGGCCGGCCCGTGAGCGACTCGAAACTCTATTTCGAAATCGCCGTTTGGAGCCAGATCGTTTCGTCGATCGTCTTTATCGGCGTGCTCGTATACATGTGGTTTAAGTGGCTCCTGCCGGTCTTTATGGCGGCTCAAGAGCGCAGCAACCGCCAGATCGCGGAAGCGGAACGACATCGCGACGAGGTTAAAGCCGCCCTCGAAACGTTGCGCTCGGAAATTGACACGGCGCGGCACGATGCGACGCTTATCGAAGGGCGCGCCGGCGCACGAGCCGAGCACGAGCGTCAGGCTCTGCTGCAAGAGACGACCGATGCCGGCGAACGCGCGTTGGCCGACGCCGCGCGAGAACTCGAGCGCGCCCGGACGGCGGCGCGGCAGCGGTTGCGCGACGATCTCGTCGAGCGGGCGCTGGAGCTCGCACGCCAAGAGGCCACGCAACGCGTCGGACCGGCGCTCGACGCTCGTCTCGTCGATCGCTTCGCCGATTCGCTGGAGAGCGTCGCGCATGGTTAATCAGCGGCTTGCTCGCCGCTATGCAATTGCCGTCGCCGCGCTGGCACGCGAGCAGGAGGCTGTTGCGCGCGTGAGTGAGGACTTGCAAATGCTTGCCGGAGCAGTCGGAGCTCCAGGCCTCGTCAACGACTTCTTCGAGTCGCCGGTGATAGATCGCCCCTCAAAAGAGCGCGTCCTTGCGGAGACGTTCGAAGGAAAAGTTCATCCGATTGCCCTGCACGCGCTGCTTTTGCTGGTCCGCAAACGCCGCGAGGTTTTGCTCAAGACGATCGTTGCCGAGTATCTCGCGCTCGAGCGGGCAGCGCGCGGCGCCGAGATGCTCAGGTTGGAGTCGGCCAGAAGGCTCGATCGCAACGAACTCGCGCGGCTGGTGACGAAACTCGAATCGCTCTACGGAAAGAAGTTCGAGGTTACCGAGATTATTGATCCGCAACTCATCGGCGGCCTGCGCATCATGATGGGCGATCGCCGAATCGACGACTCTATCTCCGGACGCCTCAGCGCGCTCGCTCGCGACCTCACGCTGGCCACATAAGCCACATTCGACAGAAAGCAGATCATGATAAACGCTGACGAAATCGCCGGTCTCCTCAAACAACAGATCGAGCAGTTCAAAACCGGCATTCAAGAAGACGAGGTCGGAACCGTCATCGAAGTCGGCGCCAACCTCGCTCGCGTCTACGGACTGCGTGGCGTTCGCTCGTCCGAGCTGGTCGAGTTCGCCAATGGGCTGCAAGGCGTCGCACTCAACCTCGAAGAGGACAACGTCGGCGTCGTGATCATGGGTCCCGACAGGGACATCAAGGAGGGCGATAGCGTCAGACGCACCGGCCGCATCGCGTCGGTTCCGGTCGGCGAAGCGCTGCTCGGGCGGGTCGTCAGTCCGCTCGGACTCGCGATTGATGGGAAGGGCGAGATTCAAACGACGCGCTTCCGCACGGTCGAGAACGTCGCGCCGACGGTCATCCAGCGCCAACCGGTCAAACAGCCGCTGCAAACCGGAATTCGCGCGATCGACGCGCTCATTCCGATCGGCCGGGGGCAGCGCGAGCTGATCATCGGCGACCGCTCGACCGGCAAAACTGCGATGGCGGTCGATACGATCATCAACCAGCGCGGACGCAACGTCTTCTGCGTTTACGTTGCAATCGGTCAGAAGAACTCGACGGTCGCCGCCCTCGCCCAGGTGCTCGAGCAGAAAGGGGCGATGCCGTACACGACGATCGTTGCGGTGAGCCCCGCCGAGGCCGCCGCGCTTCGTTGGCTCGCGCCATTTGCCGGCTGCGCGATGGCTGAGGAGTTGATGTACGCGGGCAAAGACGTCTTGATCGTTTACGACGATCTGACCAAACACGCACAGTCGTACCGCGAGATGTCGCTGTTGCTGCGCCGGCCGCCGGGACGCGAAGCCTATCCCGGTGACGTTTTCTACCTGCACTCGCGTCTGTTGGAGCGCGCGGCCAAGCTCTCCGATGCGATGGGCAGCGGCTCGATGACGGCGTTGCCGGTGATCGAAACGCAGGCCGGCGACTTCTCGGCGTACATTCCGACGAACGTGATCTCGATTACCGACGGCCAGATTTACCTGACGCCGCAACTCTTTTTCCAGGGAATTCGACCGGCCGTCGACATCGGGCTCTCGGTCTCGCGCGTCGGTGGCGCCGCGCAGACGAAAGCGATGAAATCGGTCGCCGGCCAGCTGAAACTCGAGCTGGCGCAGTATCGCGATCTCGCCGCGTTCGCCAAACTTTCGAGCGATCTCGACAAGGCCACGCAGAACCAGCTAATGCGCGGTGAGAAGCTCACCGAGCTTTTAAAGCAGCCCCAGTATCAGCCGCAGGCGACCGAAGATCAGGTCGCGATCATCTACGCTGCGACCAACGGATTCGTCAACAACATTCCGACCGCGCGCTTGCAGAACTGGGCCGGCGCGTTGATCGACTTCCTGCACGACAAGCATCCCGAGACCTTGGCGACGATCGCGCAGAGCGGACAGTTCTCCGACGAAACGCGCAAGCAGCTCGACGCCGCACTGACGGAGTTTAATAAGTCGTTCTAATGAAAAGGCGAATCCGCGCTTCGCGCTCCTCGCCCCCCGTCGGCAAAGCCGCCGGGGCCCCCGGCCTTCGGCCCCCACGAATCAATATGCAAGACATATGGCGCTTCGCGCCACCGGTTATTTGAGGATCAGGTAGTGCCTACAGTTAGGGACTTGCGCGACCGGATTCGGTCGCTCAAGAACACGCAGCAGATCACGAAGGCGATGAAGCAGGTCGCCGCGGCAAAGATACGTCGCGCCGAGGCCGCGCAGAAGCGCGCCCGTCCTTACGCCGATGCGTTGGCGGAGATGCTTACCGACCTGATGGGTGCGGTGACGTCGGTGGATCACCCCTTCATGAAGCCGGGAAGGGAAGGCGCGCCCGCGGGAATCGTCCTGATCACCGCCGACAAGGGGCTCGCCGGAGCATTCAACTCGAATGCGATCGCCGCCGCCGAAGTCTTTGCGCGCACGCAGAGCGCGGTGAAGTACTATACGATCGGCACGAAAGCGCGGAACGCGGTGCGTCGCATGGGCATGCCCGACCACCGGACGTGGACGCTCGGTGCACCTTCAAAGATCGAAACGGCTCGCGAAGCCGCCACCGCGGCGACCGACGACTTCAACAGCGGCGCGATCTCGCAGATCGTTTTGGTATCGCAGAAGCTGGTGACGATGATGTCGCAGCGTCCCCAGACGCGCAAGCTCGTCCCAATTGAAACTACCTTATCGGCAAGCGAGCGGAGCGAGCGAAGTTCTGAGCGAAGCTCCGAGCGAGGCGTAGCCGAGTCGAAGAACGAGTCGAATAAAACTACCTTATCGGCAAGCGAGCGGAGCGAGCGCAGTCCTGAGCGAAGTTCTGAGCGAGACGTAGTCGAGTCGAAGAACGAGTCGAAGGGGGCGATCGAGTTTGCACCCTCTCCCGAGTTCGTGCTCTCGCGCCTGCTCCCCAAGTATCTCGAGTTCACAATCTACTCCGCGATGCTCGAGACCGACGCGGCCTTCTTCGCCGCTCAGCTCGTTGCGATGACCAACGCGACGGATAACGCTTCGAAGCTGATCGACGAGCTCACCATCGCGATGAACAATGCGCGGCAAGCGGCAATCACCAAGGAACTGCTCGAGATCGTGGCGGGCGCCGAAGCGCTCGGCGCAGCGTGAGAACGAGCTTGACCATCATTTCGCTTATTAAGGAACTGTAGACATGCCTGCTGATACTGGTAAGGTCGTTCAAGTGCTAGGCAACGTCGTCGACGTTGAGTTCACGCCCGAGACGCTACCGAAAATTAACGACGCGCTGCACGTCGGCGTCAACACTTCGACCGCAAAGCAAGCCGCATCCAACGATGGTGAGGCAACGCTGGGCGGAACCGCGATGGCGGCGCGTCAGCTGACGCTCGAAGTGCAGGACGGGCTCGGGGACAATCAGGTGCGTTGTTTGGCGCTCGGATCGACCGACGGACTCGTGCGGGGCGCTCCGGTACAGAGCACCGGCGGCCCGATCGAAGTGCCGGTCGGCGAAGGGACGCTCGGGCGCCTTTTCAACGTGCTCGGCGAGACGATCGACAGCGACGAGCCGGTGAAGGCGGCGGCGCGCTGGCCGATCCACCGTCCGGCGCCGGCGCTCAAATACCAAGAGCCCACCGCGCGCATCTTCGAAACCGGTATCAAAGTCGTCGACTTGATGGCGCCGTATACGCGTGGCGGAAAGGTCGGTCTCTTCGGGGGCGCCGGTGTCGGCAAGACCGTCTTGATTCAGGAGTTGATTCGGAACATCGCCTACGTTCACAAAGGCTTCTCGGTCTTCACCGGCGTCGGCGAGCGCACGCGCGAAGGCAACGACCTTTGGCTCGAAATGAAAGAGTCGGGCGTTCTCGCTCAGACGACGCTCGTCTTCGGGCAGATGGACGAACCGCCGGGCGTTCGCTTTCGCGTCGCCCAGACCGGAGTCACGATGGCGGAATACTTCCGCGACGAACTGGGCGCCGACGTGCTGCTCTTCATCGACAACATCTTTCGTTACATGCAGGCCGGCTCCGAAGTCTCCGCGTTGATGGGGCGCATGCCGTCAGCGGTCGGCTATCAACCTACGCTCGGCACCGATATGGGAGTCCTTGAGGAGCGAATCACGTCGACGCGCAACGGGTCGATCACCTCGGTGCAAGCCGTTTACGTTCCGGCCGACGATTATACCGATCCGGCCGTTGCGACGACATTCGCGCACCTCGATGCTACGACCGCGCTTTCGCGCCCGATTTCGGAGTTGGGTATCTACCCGGCCGTCGATCCGCTGGCGTCAACGTCGCGAATCCTCGATCCGCAGATCATCGGCGAAGAACACTACGCGGTCGCGCGCGGGGTCCAAGAGGTACTGCAGCGCTATCGCGATTTGCAGGACATCATCGCGATTCTAGGCGTCGAAGAACTCTCGGAAGACGACAAGATCGCGGTCGCCCGCGCCCGTCGCATTCAGCGTTTCTTCT
Organism: Vulcanimicrobiota bacterium; assembly: GCA_963748875.1. Classification (GTDB taxonomy): domain Bacteria; phylum Vulcanimicrobiota; class Vulcanimicrobiia; order Vulcanimicrobiales; family Vulcanimicrobiaceae; genus Cybelea. The sequence goes on along the minus strand of CAVVKC010000001.1, from coordinate 726,729 downwards.
CGCAGCCGTTCTTCGTCGCCGAGCAATTCACCGGGCGGCCCGGCAAGTACGTCAAGCTTCCCGAGACGGTCGCCTCGTTCAAGGAGATTCTCGACGGAAAGGTCGACGATTTGCCGGAGGGAGCGTTCTTCTACGCCGGCACGATCGACGAGGTGCGCGAGAACGCCGAGCGGATGGCGAAGTAAGCCACGTGACGAGCACCGTACCTCTCAAACTCGTAACGCCGACGCAGATCGTCTTCGAAGGCGACGCCGAGCTCGTCATTGTCGTGACCACCGAGGGCGAGGAAGGCATCCTTCCGCGTCACGCGCCGTTCTTGGCGGCGCTACGGCCCGGCGTTTTGCGAGCAAACGTTCTCGCCGACGGTACTGGCACGCGTCTCGAACTGGCGACGAGCGAAGGATTCATGCAGGCGCTTCCCGACCGCGTCACGGTCCTCGTCGATGAGGCGGTGCGGTTCGAGGAGGTCGTCGTCGCCGAGGCGCGTCAAGAGTTGAGCGAGGCCACAGAGCGGCAGAAGGCCGCCGCCGGCGATGCCGCGCTCTACGCGCGCGAGCAGGCAATCATCGAGTTTGCCAACGCGAAACTGCGGCTAACCGGGCATAGGTAGGCGAGCGGTCAGCCTGCGCGAACAGGCAACTAATATGCTCGATCGGCTCGAGACGACGCTTCGGATCCGGGGTGGCGCGCGACTGGAGGGTTCGGTCGCGACGCACGGCGCGAAGAACGCGGCGTTACCGATCATGGCTGCCTCGCTGCTCGCTAAAGGCACCGTCACCCTCCGTCGCGTTCCGCGCATTACCGACGTCTCCGTGATGTCGTCGCTGCTCGAGGCGTTAGGCGCCCGGCTGCGCTACGAGGGCGACAATACCGTGACGATCGATGCGAGCAACGTGGCGTCGTACCGCGCGCCGTACGCGCTCGTGCGTAAGCTGGCGGCGTCGTTCGACATCGTCGGAGCGCTACTCGGGCGTTTCGGGCGCGCCGAAGTACCGTTGCCAGGGGGCTGCGTGCTCGGTACGCGAGCGACCGACATGCACGAACAAGCCTTCCTCGCGCTCGGCTGCGACGTTCGCAATGCGCACGGGTATCTGATCGCACAATCGCGTGGGCCGCGGTTGCGCGGCGCTACCATTGAGTTTCGGATGCCGAGTGTCGGCGCAACCAAGAACGCGATGCTTGCGGCGGTCGTAGCCGAAGGCACGACCCAGCTCGAGAACGTTGCGATGGAGCCGGAGGTCGTCGACCTAGCGAACTTCCTGATCGCAATGGGCGCGAAGATTTCCGGGCAAGGCACCGATGCGATCGTGATCGAGGGCGTCAGCGAGCTTTACGGCGTCGAGTACGAAATTATTCCCGATCGCATCGTCACCGGCACGTTATTGCTCGCCGGCGCCGTCACGCGCGGCGACGTCACGGTGACGAGGTGTCGGCCGGATCACCTGAGTGCGCTGACCACTAAGCTCGTCGAGTGCGGCGTCGTCACGATGACGGGCGATGATTGGATCCGAGTGAAGGCCGACGGCGTAACGGGCGGAACGGGGATTCTCACCGCTCCCTATCCGGGTTTCCCAACCGATCTTCAGCCGCAGGTCGTAGGCTTTCTCTGCACCTGCCCGGGGACGAGCGTCGTGGAGGAGTCAATTTTCAACGCGCGCTTTTCCTACGTAAACGAACTGGCGCGCATGGGCGCCGACGTCAAGGTGACGATGGAGAGCAATGCGGCCGTGATCAAGGGTCCCAAGCAGCTCTCCGGTGCGCCGGTCGAAGCCCCGGATATCCGTGCCGGTGCCGGGCTCGTCATCGCCGGCCTCGCCGCCGCCGGCGAGACGGAGATCATCGGACTCGAGTATATAGACCGCGGCTACGAACGTCTCGAGGAGCTCCTCTCGGAGCTTGGAGCACAGGTGCAGCGGAGCAGCGGCGTGACGCCGCTGGTCGAACCGACGGGATTGTTCGAGACAAGCGAGTATCCACGCGTCTCTGCGACCGGATAAGCTTTCATCCATAGGAGTTACTTTTGGACATCGGGATCGATCTCGGCACGGCGAACGTGCTCGTTCACGTCAAGGGTAAGGGCATCGTTCTGCGCGAGCCGTCGGTCGTGGCGAAAGACATAAACACGGGCAGGATCCTATCGGTCGGGGAAGAGGCCCGACAGATGCTCGGCCGAACGCCGTCGCACATTCAAGCGATTCGTCCCTTGCGCGACGGCGTGATCGCCGATTTCGAGGTTACCGAAGCGATGCTTTCGTACTTCATCAAGAAGGTAATGAAAGATCGCTCCTGGTGGTCGTCGATCTTCAAGCCGAAGCCGCACGTCACGATTTGCGTTCCCGCCGAGATCACCAGCGTCGAAGAGCGCGCCGTCAAAGACGCTGCCAAACTAGCGGGCGCGCGCGAGGTCGGCATCATCGAAGAGCCGATGGCAGCGGCAATCGGTGCCGGACTGCCGATCGGGGGGCCGGCCGGCAATATGGTCGTGGACGTCGGCGGCGGCACGACCGACGTCGCCGTAATCTCGCTCGGTGGAATCGTCGTTTCGCAATCGCTGCGCGTCGCCGGGAATAAGATGGACGAGGCGATCGTTCGTTACATTCGCCGCGTTTACAATCTGATGATCGGCGAGCGTACCGCCGAGGAGATCAAGATCAAAATCGGATCGTCTTACAAGCTCGAACAGGAGCTTGCAATGGAGATTCGCGGCCGAGATTTGATCAACGGTTTGCCAAAGACCGTCAAGATCACGAGCGAAGAGATTCGCGAGGCGCTTTCCGAACCGATCGCCGCGATCGTCGAAGCGGTCAAAGCCGTGCTCGAGAAGACGCCGCCGGAGCTTTCCGCCGACATCATCGATCGCGGCATCATTCTTACCGGAGGCGGAGCGCTGTTGCGCGGATTCGAAAAGCTGCTCTCCGAGGTCACGGGCGTTCCGGCGATCGTTGCCGACGACCCGCTCTCCTGCGTTGCGATAGGTACCGGCGCAAGACTGCGCGCGTAGAGGTTCCATAGTTTGCGGATCATCGATGCGGACGCCGCCGGAGTCGACGCGATCGCCGAAGAGGTCGCTACCGTCGTCTACTCGGGCGGAACCGTCATCCTACCGAACGACACCAGCTACCTTATCGGATGCGATCCCTACGATTACGAAGCAATCGATCGCGTCTACGTAGCGATGGGGCGCCCCGACAATCGGCCGCTGACGATGCACGTCGCAACCGCGGCGGAGTTCCTAGAGTACGCAGCCAACAACCCGCTCGCGATTACGGCCGCCAAACGGTTGCTCCCCGCTCCGGTAATTCTGCTGGTACGCAAGCCGGCGTTCGTCAGCGACGAACTGGCGGCGGGCTTGCATACGCTCGCGTTTCGCGTGCCCGACGACGCCTTTGCTCGCGTCGTACTCGAACGCTGCGGTCCAATCGCCGGAACGACCGCGAATCCGCGCGGCGGCACGCGCTATCTCGGCGGAGCCGACCGCTCGATGCTTCCGGCCGCCGATCTCTTGGTAGAACACGGACCGACGCGCTATAATATCGAATCGTCAATCGTCGATCTCTCCGGTAGCCATGCGCGTTTGCTTCGAGAAGGTGCCGTCTCCGAGAAGCGCCTCGTCGAGCTACTCGGCCCGATCGAACGCCCAACGGTAAAGGTACGTACTCAACGACAATGATCCGGTCAATCTTCGCGCTCGGCGGCTCCATCGCACTAGCGACGTCCTTCGCCGCGGCCGCATCCCCGAACTCGCCCCCTCCGCGTGCGCCTGTTCGCGCTGCGTCGCCGGTGCACGCTTCGTCGCCGGCGCACTCTGCATCGCCGGCACCGAGCGGCTCGTCAAACGCAGCGCCCGCTTCCTTCGATATGGGAGTCTGGACGGTGCACGCAAGCTCGCTCGACGCAAACTTCAAAAACGGCGACTTCAGCACGCCGAACAAGGTCGTGATGACGCGCGCCGGCGGCGACGTCAGCGCCGATCGCGCCAACGGAAATTATAAAAAGAAGCTGCTCTTCCTGAACGGACACGTCGTCATGCACGACACACAGGGCAACGCGCAGAGTATCGCGGGAGGCGCGACGCCGAGTGCGCCGAGCCCCTCGACCTTGACCGCGGATAAAGCGCAGGTCGATGGAGCGGCAAAGCTCTACAAAGCGATCGGGAACGTGCATTACGTTCAGGCCGACACGGTGGTAGATGCAAACACCGGCACGCTTGACGATGACGCGCATACGCTGCTGCTCGACGGGGCCGTCCACATTAGCGAGGGCGCGCGAAACATGACGGCGCACAAGGTCCTTTACAACACGGTCACCGGCAGCGCACATGCCGAAGGCGACGTTACGATCGCGTTTCCGGGCGAGCTGCACCGCAAGCTGGCCACTCCGCGTCCCATTAAGGTTCCTAAAAACGCTCTCACGGAGCCGGTTCCAAGCTCCGCTCCCTAGGAGCCACCGATGCTCGGCTTCGCTCGTCAAGAGATGCCACTAGCGGCCCGCATGCGGCCGCGTACCCTCGACGAATTCGTCGGGCAAGAGCCGCTTCTCGGTAAGGGTCGCCCCCTGCGAACCGCAATCGAACGCGACGCAGTGCCGTCGATGGTTCTCTGGGGTCCGCCAGGGAGCGGAAAGACAACGCTAGCGCAGATCGTCGCGAGCTCTACGGGCGCACACTTCGAAGGAATGTCGGCGGTGAGCGCCGGCGTTGCGGATTTGCGGCGGGTCGTCGGTGAGGCGAAGGCGCGGGGACGAGTCGGCATGCGGACGGTGCTCTTCATTGACGAGATTCATCGGTTCAATAAAGCGCAACAGGACGCCATCCTACCCTACGTCGAGGACGGCACTATAACGTTCATCGGCGCGACAACCGAAAACCCGTCCTTCGAAGTCAACTCGGCACTCCTCTCGCGGGCGCGCGTATTCGTGCTGCAGCCGCTCTCGGACGACGATATCGGCGATATTGTCGATCGCGCGCTGGAGGACCGCGAGCGCGGGCTCGGCGATCGAAACGTAACGCTCGACGCGGAGGGTCGCCGGCTCTTGATCTCGCTCGCAAACGGCGACGCGCGTGCGGCCCTCAACGCGCTCGAGTTCGCGGCCGCCTCGGCGACCGCCCGGGACGACGGCGGTGCGATCGACGCGTCGCTCGTGCGCGAAGCAGTGCAGCGGCGCGCCTCGCAGTACGACAAGGGCGGCGAGATGCACTACGATATTATCAGCGCTTTCATCAAGTCGGTCCGCGCGAGCGACGCCGACGCATCGCTTTACTGGCTCGCGCGGATGATCGACGGCGGCGAGGATCCGCTCTTCATCGCGCGAAGGCTGGTGATCCTCGCTTCGGAAGACGTCGGTCTCGCAGATTCGAACGGACTGCAAGTGGCGGTCGCCGCGCAACAGGCCGTGCATTTCATCGGCATGCCCGAAGGATTCTTCCCGCTCGCTCACGCCACGCTTTATCTAGCGACGGCGCCCAAGAGCAATGAAGTTGGGCGGGCGTTTAGCGCCGCGATGGAGGATGTCGTAGAAACGCGCAACGATCCGGTTCCGATGCACCTGCGCAACGCGCCGACGGGCTTGATGCGGCAGCTCGGATACGGAAAGGGCTACCACTACGCTCATGATGACTACGACGTCGTTACGCTCAACCTCCCGCCGGCCCTGAGCGGACGCCACTACTTCAACAAAAAAAGGCGGTCCGAGTGATTCTCGGACCGCCAGTTTCCCGTTGCTACTTCTCGGAGTGTGCGTTGGAGCTTCGCACACCCCGATGATAGAACCCCATACTGTGAGCGACCTGTGAAGTCGGACCGAATTTATCTCGACAATTCTGCGACAACGCCGCTGCGCGCCGACGTCGCTGACGCGATGCGCGAGGCATGCGAAACAAATTATAACCCAAATTCACTACACGACGAGGGACGGCGCGCGCGAGCCGTGCTAGACGCTGCGCGCGAACGCATTGCGTCGCTCTTGGGAGCGTCGCGCAGCGAGATCGTTTTTACCTCGAGCGGCACCGAGGCGAACAATCTCGCATTGCTGGGAGTGGCCCGAGCCGGCCCGCCGGGGAGCGGGGTCGTTGCGGCAGCAACCGAGCATGCCTCCGTACTCGCGACGTGCGAGCGTCTCGCCGAGGAAGGCGTTAAAGCGACCGTGCTCCCGGTCGATGAAGACGGCCGCCTCTCACTGGCCCTCTTTTCCGAGGCCCTCCATCCGGGCGCGATCCTCGCCTCCGTCGGTTATGCTAACAATGAAATCGGGACCGTCCAGCCGGTCGCCGAACTGGCTGAGATCGCGCACCGGCGCGGCCTCCTTTTTCACACCGACGCGGTGCAAGCGCCGGGCTGGCTCCCGCTGGACGTGCGAGAGCTGGGAGTGGATTTGCTCTCGCTCTCGGCGCACAAGTTCCACGGCCCGAAAGGGGTTGGGGCGCTCTTTATCCGCCGAGGAACGCCGCTCGCACCAATTATCTACGGCGGAGGCCAAGAGTTCGGGCTGCGCCCGGGCACCCAGAATGTCGCGGGGATCGTTGGAATGGCGCGCGCGCTCGAGCTTGCGCAGCTCGAACGCCCGAATGAGAGCAGGCGCGTGGCCGCGCTGCGCGACCGTCTCGAGGCGGGCATCCTGGCAGCTATTCCCGACGTCAAGGTCAACGGAGCGGAGCCACGGTTGCCAAGCATCCTCAATGTGAGCTTCGCCGGCGCCGACTCGGCGGCGCTCCTCATTGCGTTCGATCTCGCGGGGATCGCGGTCTCGGCCGGAAGCGCCTGTACCTCGGGCAGCCTCGAGCCAAGCCACGTCCTGGCCGCTCTGGGGGTCGAGAGCCGATGGCAGCGGGGAGCGATTCGGTTTTCGCTCGGAATGGCGACCACGCCAGCCGAGATCGAGCAGGTTTTGAAGGCTATACCGGGCCTCGTCGCGGGCGTGCGTCGGCCAACCGGGAGACTTGCGGGGGGAATGGGTAGACTCAAAACGAACGGCGCGCGGCTGGAGAGAAAAGCTTGAGCGGTACTGAGTACGGCACTCTGATTCTTGATGTGCTCGGCGGGGTCGGCGCTCTTTTGATCGGAGTCGGTGTCTTGATCGGGAGCTTGGCGATCGCCCGCGAGCTAACGGAGTTTCGCGCGACCTTGAAGCAGGTGGTCGACGAAATCGACCAGATCCGCGAGCCGGTGATCAATACGCTAGAACAGGTCGACAAGCTTGTAAAGTCAGTCCAGGGCACCGCCGATTCGGTATCGCAGACGGCAGACCTGACGAAGACTGCGGTCGTACCCGCAATCGTCAATATCGGCGCCACGGTTGGTGGGGTTACCGCGGGTTTGCGACGTTTAGTTAGTGGAAAAGATCGAAATGACAGGGAGTAGATGAGCATGGATAAAGGTAATGGCGGGGGCGGCGGTTTTTTTGCCGGTTTGCTAATCGGCGCCGTCGTCGGCGGCACCGCGGCGGTACTGCTGGCGCAAGAGGAAGCACGCGATCAGCTCGCCGGAAAGGCGCGTCAGGCCGGTAACTTCGCCGCGGATGCGACCGGCGATCTTCGCGGCAAATTCAACGATGTAACCACGCAATGGCAGTCGGGCGTTTCGGAGCTCTACGAGCGCGGACGCAAAGTCGTTGAAAGTGCGCGCGCAAACCTCGACGCCGCAATCGCCGAGGGCCAAGCCGCAGCCCAGGAGACGGCCGACGAACTGCAGCGGAAAGCCGAGGGATAACCGTTGGATATCAAGGTGAACGTCCGCGAAGCGCCGGGCGATTGTTACGTCGTTGAACTTACTGGTGAAATCGACGTCTACACTTCGCCCAAGGTGAAAGATGCGATCGGTGCGCTAATCGATCGCGGCGTCTATCACCTGGTGATCAACCTCGAGAAAGTACGCTACATAGACTCGACGGGTCTCGGCGTGCTGATCGGCGGTCTCAAGCGGGTTCGCGAACATGGCGGCTCGGTGAACTTGGTCTGCACCAACCCGCAAATCAAGAAGATCTTCGATATCACGGGACTCGTCAAGATCTTCGGGATCTTCGACAGCGAAGACGCCGCGATGAAGGCTTTGGTATGAACCAGGCCGTCGAGCACGACCTTCCCGAACTCGTCGAGCTGCGCATTCCGGCTCGTCCCGAATGGGTCGCGCTCGCGCGCCTCGCGGCAGCGACGGTTGCGAACCGGCTGCGCTTTTCGATCGAGGAGATCGAGGACGTCAAGCTCGCCGTAGCTGAGGCCTGCACCGCCGTGATTCAGCACGAGAGCCACGGCGAGTTCATTTCTCTCACCTGCGAGGCGCTCGCGGACTCGCTGCGGGTGCGCGTGCACGACACCGGACGCCACCTCGTAGACGCCACCGAACGTCAGCATATGAATTTCGAGGAAGCGCGCATCGCGGGCCTGGGAGTATTCTTAATCCGCACCCTGATGGACGAAGTGAGCTACGACGTTCATCCGCAGCTCGGAACCGATCTGCTGATGGTAAAGAGGCTGGCAACCGCCCCTTACTCGTGACTCGCTAGTGTCCGAAAGGGACGAAACACGCCCCGAGCGGGAGCGAACTCGCGCGCTTTTTAACCGTTTCATTCGCGCGCGCACGCGTCACACCAGTCATCCGGAGCGTCCCGACGATGCCTACGAGGGTTTGCGCGACGAGCTCGTCGTCGTTCATCTCAATCTCGTGCGGTTTCTCGCGGTACGATTCGCCAATCGTGGCGAGCCGCTCGACGATCTCGTCCAAGTAGGAACGGTCGGATTGCTTAAAGCGATCGATCGGTTCGACTTGGAGCGCGGGGTCGAGTTCACGACCTACGCGACGCCGACGATCGTCGGCGAGATCAAGCGGTACTTTCGCGACAAAGGCTGGGCCGTAAAAGTGCCGCGCCGGCTGCAGGAGCTCAATCTCGCGGTCAATCGCGCCAACGATAAGCTCGCGGTCGAGCTCGGCCGAAGTCCGACCGTCGGCGAGCTCGCCGAGCACCTAAAAGCCGGTGAAGACGAAATCCTTGAGGCTCAGGAGCTCGGACAGGCGTACAATCTGCTCTCGCTCGACAGCGAAGTCTCCGGCGAGACCGATAAGAAATCGCAGACCCTCGCAGACACGGTTGGCGTCTCGGACGCGGGCTTGGCGCTGCTCGAAGACCGCGCCAACTTGCAGCGCGCGTTCGAGGTCTTGACCGGACGCGAGCGCGTCATCATCTACCTGCGTTTCTACGAATCCATCTCGCAGACCGAGATCGCTAAGCGTCTCAACGTCTCGCAGATGCACGTCTCCCGCCTGCAAGCAAAAGCATTAGATAAGCTCCGCGCCGTCCTCGCGGAGTGATGCGCGGATTCGCCGCGGGCAACGTAGCGGATCGGGGACGCTCGCTTTTTCGCATCGTGCGAAAAAGCTGCTCGCCTCGTCGTCGCTCCAGCCATCCTGGCGGAGCCTGTCCTGAGCGAAGTTGAAGGGCTCCTCCCTTCACGCGCCCCTCACCACTACGTTGCCTGCGGCGAATCCGTGTCGAGTGAGAGGTCGAGGCGTTCGACGTGATGCTGAGGAAGTTCGGACCGACGAGCGGAGCCATGGAGGGCGAGAGCGAGGAGGCCGATCAGCAGGAGCGTAGCCGGGATGGCGAAGCGACGAGCGGTTCCGAGGCGTCATGTCGAACGCACTTGACCGTTGCATCGTAACGATATACATGAAGAGATGAAGAGTCAGGAACTGAGACAGGCGTGGATCGACTTCTTCGTCGGCAAGCAGCACAAGCTGCTTCCGCCCGCGAGTCTCGTTCCGCACGAGATGTCGACGACGCTCTTCACGATTGCCGGGATGGAGCAGTTCGTGCCGGTATTTCTCGGCGAGCAGCCGGCACCGGCGCCGCGGGTGGTCACCGTGCAGCGCTGCTTGCGTGTAGCCGGCGCGAAGAGCGACATCGAGAGCGTTGGGCGGACCGGGAGGCACGGGACGTTCCTCGAGATGCTCGGCAATTTTAGCTTTGGCGATTACTACAAACGCGAAGCGATCGCGTGGGCGTGGGAGTTCCTGACAGACGTGCTGCGTTTAGACCCGTCGCGCTTGTACGTTACGGTTCATACCGGTGATGACGAGGCGGAGCGGCTTTGGATCGATGAAGTTGGACTCGGGGCGGAGCGTATCACGCGGTTTGATGAAGAAAATTTTGGACGATGGGCGCGACCGGTCCGTGCGGGCCGTGCACGGAGATCTTCTATGATACCGGCGTGCAATACGCAAGTGGCTCCGGCGATACGGGGCCGAACCTCGGCGATCGGTACGTCGAGATATGGAACATCGTCTTTCAACAATACAATCGATCGGCCGACGCCAAGCTCGAGGAGCTGCCGCGCAAGGCGATCGACACCGGCGCCGGACTCGAACGAATGCTCGCCGTCTGTAACGGCGTCGCGTCGATGTATCAGACGGACCTGTTCACCGATTTGGTCGCAGCACAGCCCGAGATCGGGCGTACGACGCTGAGCCCGCAAGAGCAAGCGGCCCGTCAGAATATCATCGCCGACCACATTCGCGCCGCCACGTTTTTGATCAACGATGGCGTTTACCCATCGAATACCGAGCGCGGTTTCGTGCTGCGATTCTTGATTCGCCGCGCGATTCGCAACGGCAAGCTGCTCGGATATCCCGACGGCTTTCTCGCGGACCTCGTTCCGGCCGTGGTACGTTCGCTCGCACCGGGTTATCCGGAACTCGCCGGCAGCGAGGCGCGGATCGATGCGGCGCTGCGCCGGGAAGAACGGATCTTCGACCGAACGCTCGAACGCGGCATGGCGATGCTCGACCGTCTCATCGACGATGCGGTCGAGCGTCGGGGCGGAACGATCGGGGGCGAGGACGCCTTCGCGCTGCACGATACGTACGGCTTTCCGCTCGAGCTCACGCGCGAGATCGCCGGCGAGCGGGGCGTTTCCGTCGACACGGTGGCATTCGATCGTCTCATGGAGGAACAGCGCGAGCGCGCGCGTCGCGACGCGGCATCCAAACGTGAGGTGGTCGCGTTAGCGGACTTGCCCGCGATTTCGAGCGAGTTCACCGGATACCAGGAAGGTCTTGAATCCGACGGTCGAGTTCTCGCTGCGCTCAAGCAGGGTGCGACGGTGCCGTCGCTGCGCGCCGATGAGGAAGGCGCGTTGATCTTGGACCGCACGTCGTTCTACGCCGAGCGCGGCGGACAGATCGGCGACCGCGGAATCCTGCTTACCGATGACGCTCGCTTCGAAGTTCGCGACACGCAATACATGGGCGACGCGATTGCACACCATGGGATCGTCCTCGAAGGTGAGATCGCAACCGGGGACCGGGTTCGTAGCAGCGTTTCGGAGCGCTGGCGTCGTGAAATTCGTCGCCACCATACCTCGGCGCATTTGTTACAGCGCGCGCTCAAAGACGTGCTCGGCGAAGAGGTCAATCAAGCCGGATCGTGGGTCGGCATCGATCGAATGCGCTTCGACTTTCGCTGGCCTGGCGGCGCGCTGAGCGGCGAGGAGAAGCGCTCCGTCGCGCATCGCGTCAACGAGATGATTCGCGACGATGCTCATCTGGTCACGCGCGTCTTGCCGCTCGAGGAGGCCAAGGAGACCGGCGCGATCTGGATGGCCGGTGAGAACTACGGCGAGATGATCCGCGTCGTGCAGGCCGGTCCGTCGATCGAGTTCTGCGGCGGAACGCACTCGCACTCGACCGGCGAACTTGGGATCTTCGTCATTCTTTCGGAGTTTTCGATCGGCAGCGGAATTCGGCGCATCGAATCGTGTGTTTCCGAGGCGGCCGAAGAGTACGTCGGCCGCCAGGGTGATCTGATCGGATCGCTCACGTCGGCGTTGGCGACTACGCCCGAGGAGTTGCGCGAGCGCGTCGAGCGCATGCAGCGTGAGGTCAAGGACCTGCAGACGGCGCTCGGGCAGCTGCGCGCACGAATTGCGGCGAACGAAGCTCAAGCGTACGTCGAGCGTGCCGAGCGGCGGGGCGACCGGGCCTTCGTCGGTGCGGTCGTGCACGAAGCCAATGCCGAATCGCTGCGCCATCTCGGCCATGCGATTCGCAGCCGCCTGCAAAGCGGCGTCGTCGCGCTTGCGGGTATCGACGACGGCAACGTGAGCATCTTGGTCAGCGCAAGCGACGATCTCGTCAAGGCCGGCGTGCACGCAGGTAACCTCGTGAAGCTCGCCGCGCCGCTCGTCGGCGGTAAGGGCGGCGGTCAGGCAAGCCAGGCGCAAGGCGGCGGCTCGCAGGCCGGTGGCGCCGAGGCGGCGATTGGCGCCGTTCGTGACGCGGTCTTGACATGACGCTGCGCGTCGCACTCATCCCGCTCGCATTCTGCGTGCTGCTGGGTGCGAGCCCGGCAGTGCTCGACTCGCAATACGTCTTGCAGCGGTACGCGGCTGCGGTCGCGGCCGTGACGCCGCCGAAAGTCGTCGTATACTCCTATACGGTCTCGCAGGCCGGCCCGACCAATATCGAGCAACGGCACCGGATCTATCGCAGCGGCACGAACGTGCGCGACGAGACGCTCTCCGTTGACGGAAATGCGGTCCACCGCAAAATCGTGCGCTTTTCGCATCGCGAGGATCCGTATACGGTTACGCGTTTCGCTCCCCGGCCCGACGCGTACGAGATGCTCTTCCTTGGAACTGCGAAGGACGGCCGCCATCTCGATTACGTTTACGAAGCGACGCCATTAAGCCACCCAGCCGGCGCGTCGATCGATCGTCTGACGATCGATGGTTCGAACTTTCTTCCCCGGAACGTGCATTTTCGCAGCAGCGGCCCCTACGCAGAGGGAAGCGGCGAGATTGACTTTGGGCCATACGGAAAGTACTGGATGCCGGTGACGGCCGTGGCCGACGCTCGCATAAAAGGAAAACCCGCGCGCGAGCGGATTGCTTGGAGCGATTACCGGTTTCCCGAGAGCTTGCCGTCCTCGACCTTCCAACCGCCCGAACCGCTTCCGCACGCAACGTCTTCGCCGTAGTGACGCGCTTGCGACCTGCGTACGCCGCAGCGCTCGTCGCAGTCGCCATCACGGCGCTGATCTCGCACCTTCGCCCGACACCATATAACAACTTCGTTCTGCTCGCTCAAGCGCTCTTGCATGGGCGCGCCTGGATCGATTGGCCCGGGCCGTACATCGACGCGCTCAATTTCAGCGGCCGCTACTACGTCATCGAGGCGCCGCTGCCCGCGTTCCTCTTGCTGCCGTTTGTCGCGATTTTCGGGGCTCAGACGAATCAAACCACGCTTGCAGTCGTTCTTGCCGGAGTCGCGGTCGGAGCCGCGTGGGAGTTGGGCGAACGTTTTGGTTTGCGCAACTCGGCGAACGCATGGATCTGCGCGTTCCTTTTGGCAGGGACCGATCTGCTGTGGTGCGCGGCGCTCGGCGACGTCTGGTTCATCGCGCACGTCTCTGCCGTCTGCTTCACGATGCTCGCGCTGGTCGAGCTCGCCGGCAAGCGGCGCGGCTGGCTCGTCGCCCTGTTTGCAGCCTGTGCTTTCGAATCGCGCTTCTCGATGATTGCCGCACTCCCGGTCTACGCGTATCTCCTTACGTGTCATCTTGAGCGAAGCGTCCCGAACGAGCGCAGCGAGGGGCGTAGCGCGAAGTCGGAGGGTGAAGGGCGAACGACAACGCAGCCGCTCGTTTCCTTTGCGGTGGTTTTGGGAGGCGTCGGAGTGCTTTGGATGCTCTACAATTTTGCGCGCTGGGGAACGTGGAGCGACATCGGCTATACGACCTGGTATCACCAAGATCAGGCCGGCATGCCGACAGGGTCGCCGTTTCGTTTTAGCTATCTGCCCAACGAGCTCTGGTCCTTCTTCGTGCAGCAGCCCACGCGGCTTGCGGGCTTCCCGTGGTTACGTCCGGAGTTCTCCGGCGTCGCGATTACGTGGACGTCGCCGGCATTAGTGCTCGCGTTCCTGGCGCGATCGCCGATTCGATGGGTCATTTCGCTTTGGGTTGCGGCACTGCTCGTCGCCGTGCCCAACGTTCTGTACTACGTGAACGGCTTCGCGCAGTTCGGGATGCGCCACGCGCTCGACTTCGAGCCCTTTCTCGTCGCGCTCATGATGCTAGCGGTGCGCGACCGCTTTCCGCGCTGGGGATACGTTCTGATCGCATACTCGTGCGTTGTCGGACTTTGGGGCTGCTGGTACTGGCTGACTTTCGTGCGCACCTAGCGCAGGTCGCCGAAACAACCGAGCCGGTGCCGCGGTAGCGGGAGTATGGCGCACCGAGTCGCAGAGACCTCGCCGCGCGTCGTAGCGCGCTCGGCGGGCGTCTTTTACTTGATCACCGTGATCACGGGGCTCTTCGCCGAGGTAGCGGTTCGCGGAAACGTGATCGTATCGGACGACGCCGCCGCGACGGCGCGCAATATTCTAGCATCGGAGAGCCTCTATCGGTTAGGTTTCGCTGCCGACATCGTCGGCGGAGCGGCCTATCTCGTCGTGACGGTCCTGCTCTACTGGTTGCTCAGACCGGTGAGCAGGCGCATAGCCTTGCTCGCAGCATGTTTTAGCCTTGTGGGCATCGCGGTTGGCGCGATTGCGGGGCTCGGTCATCTCGCGCCGCTCCTCCTTTTAAAAGATGGTTACCTCAGCCCGTTCAATACCGCTCAACTGCAGGCTCTGGCGCTGCTCTCTCTTAAGCTGCACGCTCGAGGCTACTGGATCGGCCTCGTTTTCTTTGGATTCTATGAAGCCATACTCGGATATCTCATCTTCAGGTCGCGCTTCTTGCCTCGAACCCTGGGTGTTCTCGTAGCGGTTGCAGGTTTGGCTTTCCTGACCAATAGCTTTGCGCTCTTCGTGGCGCCGGCAGTTGGCAACGTCTTGAATCCTTCAATGCTGCTGCTTGATAGCATCGGCGAGATCTCGCTGACTTTATGGCTTCTCGTTGTTGGCGTGAACGTCGAGAAGTGGGAGGAACGAGCTCACGCAACGAGCGCGTCGTAGGCGGCGCGCAGGCCGCCCGCATCGTGAACCGGAGCGCCGCACGCTCCAGTAACGCATACGTATGCAGCCGGCTGCTCCGCCGGCATCTCGAGCTGTGCCGCGGCTCCGGGCGAGAGCGTGCGGACCGCCGCAAAGGGAGTCGGAAGGCGTAGCGCGGCTTCGCGAAAGGCATCCGTCGCGGCCGGATCGCCGACGATGCGAACCGAGAGCTCCGGGCAAAGATACCGGCGCAGCGCGCGAGCGTATGTTGCCGCGAAGGCTCCGGTGCCGCGCGTGCTCTGCGAGTACGCTCGGAGAACCGATTCGGCACTTTCGCGATAGCGGGAATCTCCGGTTAGCCCCGACATGCGCAGCAGCACCTCTGCAAAAAGGCCGTTATCGACAATCGGACGATCGGCGACCGCGAGCCGTCCAAAATCGTCGTCGCCGCGCAGACGATCGTAGAATCCGCCTTCAGGCGATTCGAAGTTCGCGATGACCGCATCGACAAGCGATTGCGCTCGCGAGAGGAAGCGCGTTTCGCCCGAGATTTCGTGCGCGTCGAGCAGCGCCCGGGCATACGCGACCTGATCGGCGAAAAGGCCGCTCACCGTCGGCTTTTCACCCGGCGCGAGCACGTGAAAAAGCAACCCATCCCCGCCGGCGAGTCGCTCCGCAACATTATCGAGCGTCTGCAACACTTCGACGAGAAGGGCGTCGTCGTCGAGCGCACGTGCCGCAAGGAGCTGCGCGCCCGCGAGCGCGCAGGTCCAATTCGTGTACGAGGTGCGGTCGACATACGGAGCTTCGCGCTTGCGCCGTTCGTCCAGCGGCAGCTCGTAGTAGGCTTCGTCGGCGTCTTGACTTCCCGCGAAGAATCCGGTGTGTGGATCGCGTAAAACGCGGCGCACGTAGTTGGTCGCCGAAACCAACGTTTCGCGGAACTCGTTGGTGGGCGCGTAAAGCACCAGCTCCGAAAGAACGCGCAGCAGTCCTGCGTGATCCTCCGCCATCTTCTCAAAATGCGGTACGCTCCAATCGCGAGTCGTTGAATACCGGAAGAAACCGCCCTCGACGTGATCGTACGTACCTCCTCGTGCCATCGAGAGCATCGTCTTTGCGACCATTGCATAGAGCTGCTGCCGCCCCAAAAGACGCCACTCCGAAAGCAGGAACTCGAGGGCTTCCGGCTGCGGAAACTTCGGTGAGTCGCCGAAGCCGCCAAACTCTTCGTCGAAGGCACTTTCGAGCTCGTCGGTGAGCTCGACGATCGGACGATCGGTCAGATCGACGCTCGAGTGCACGGCGCGCCCCGCGGCGCGTGCCTCCAACTCGGCGACGTGTTGCGCGATCTCATCCTTTTGATCCGCATAGAAGCGTGCGATTTCTTCGAGCGCGCGGCGGAACTGCTGCGGCGGCAGATACGTTGCGCCGGTGAGCGTCGTGCCGTCCGGCGCCAGAAAGGCAGTCGTCGGCCAACCGCCCATGTTGTAGCGCGCGTTGACGTCCGGGCGCCGATCGTTGTCGACGCGGATCGGAACGAAGTTGCGTTTGATCGCTTCGATCACGCCCTGGTCGGAGTACGAGGTTTCATCCATCACGTGGCACCAATGGCACCAAACCGCCGATATCGAGAGGAGGATCGGCTTGTCCTCGGATTTGGCACGCGCGAAGGCTGGCTCGCCCCATGGCATCCATGCGATCTCGCCGGCTCGATTCGGTCGCGGCGAGAAACGGAACTCAGTCATCGGGGGCTCCTTGCAGGAAAGACGTTGCGTAGAAGACGGCGATCAACGCATACAGCGCGAGAGCGGCGATGCCTTCCGACTCGAGACGATAAGCATACGTCGCCGCGAAGAAAAGAGCAAAGCCAAGGCTCACCAGCGCGTAGCGTTTGTGGGCGATGGGGTTCATCGCGTACGTTTCGCTATCGTAAAAGCCGCCGGGGGAACGACTGCGCCGCCACGCGGCCGCACCGACCAGCAATGCGGCTGCCAATCCAACGAGACTCCAGACCACGCTCTAAAGAGTAGCGCGGCAACGCGTCGAAAGCCAGCGCGATGGCGTCCCGTACGCATTCGACGCGCCCAGGTTCGCTCGAGACCTACCAGAGGAAACGTGACTTTGGCCAAACGCCGGAGCCGAGCGGTCGCAAGCAAAAAGCCGCGAAGCCAACCAGCAAGCCGCGCTTCGTCGTGCAGATGCATCGCGCGACGCGCCTGCACTACGACTTTCGATTGGAAGCCGACGGCGTGCTGGCGTCGTGGGCCGTTCCGAAAGGTCCCACGCTCGTCGCCGGCGACCGGCGGCTCGCGATGCACGTCGAAGACCATCCGCTCGATTACCGCGATTTCGAAGGGAACATTCCAAAAGGGCAATACGGCGCCGGAAACGTGATCGTCTGGGATCGCGGGACCTACTCGCTCGCCGAGGGCGACGACCCCGCCGACGAGATCGCAAACGGCAAGATAAAGTTCATATTGCATGGGAAGAAGCTCAACGGCGAGTTTACGCTGGTAAAGATCAAGCCGCGCGACGATGAATCGGGCGATCCGTGGCTGCTCATCAAAGACCGTGACGAGCACGCCGATCCGAAGTACGATCCCGTCAAGCATCCCGAATCGGTGAAAAGTGGAAAGACGCTCGACGACGTAGCGAACGATCCACGCGCCCGAACGTGGCAGTCGAAGCCGAGCGCGCGTCAGGCTGCACTGCCGCGGCAGCGCGCAACCGCCAAGCGCGATCCCGTTCCGCATCCCAAATCGCTGATGCTGGCGACGCTTGTCTCCGAGCCCTTCGACGACCCCGATTGGCTCTTCGAGATCAAGTGGGATGGATATCGCGCGCTTTGCACGATCGAGGAAGGAAAATTCTCGCTCGTTTCGCGCAACGGCCTCGACATGCTTAAGCGTTTTCCGGATCTGCAAGACTTATCCGGTGCCTTTGCCAGTCTGCCGATCGTCGTGGACGGCGAGATCGTCAGCCTCGATAAGAAAGGGCGGTCGGAGTTTCAGCGGCTGCAAGAATCGCAGAAGAAGCCGGCCGGGCTGACGTACGTCGCGTTCGACCTGCTCTACGCCGACGGCCGCGATTTGCGCAAGATGCCGCTCGAGGAGCGGAAGTCGTTGCTCGAGCGGCTCATAAGCGGCGACGATTCGGTGCTGTATTCGAAGCATATCGTCGGACGCGGTAAGGCGCTCTTCGAGAACGCGCAGAAGAACGATCTCGAGGGAATCATCGGTAAAAAGCGCGACTCCACGTATCAGGAACGGCGCAGCCGCGACTGGGTGAAGATCAAGACGGGTCGCGAGCAGGAGTTCGTGGTCGGCGGCTGGACCGAGCCGAAGGGCAGCCGAAAAGGCTTCGGCGCGTTGTTGCTCGGCGTTTTCAAGGCGAAGTCGCTGCACTTCGTGGGCTCCGTCGGGACCGGCTTCACGGGGAAAGTGCTGCAGCAGCTGTATGCGCGGCTGCGCGCGATCGAGCGAAAAACCTCGCCATTCGCCAATGACGTCGTCGCAAACTCGCCGTGTCATTGGACCTCGCCGGAACTGGTCGTCGAGGTCCGCTTCTCGGAGTGGACGCGTGACGGATATCTGCGTCAACCTGCGTATCTGGGATTGCGTCCGGACAAATCCGCCGCCGACGTCGTCGCCGAGCTTCCGGTGAACGCGTGACGACGCAACGACGCGTCACGGCGCAGGTCGGCTCGCGAACGCTCTCGCTCTCGAATCTCGACAAGGTTTTGTGGCCGCGCGATGGCTATACCAAGGGCGACCTTATCGAGTATTACGAACGGGTCGCCCCAGTCGCCGTCGCGCATCTTAAAGGGCGTCCGCTGACGCTGCAGCGCTATCCGAACGGGATCGACGGGCAGGCCTTCTTCGAGAAGCAGATGCCGCGCGGCGCGCCGGAGTGGATCGACAACGTAACCGTCCCCACGCCCGGCGGAACGCGCAGCCACGTTACGTTCGCCGTCTGCAACGACGCGCCGAGCCTGGTCTACTTTGCGAACCTCGCGACGATCGTGCTTCACGTCTGGACGTCGCGGATGCCGAAGCTCGAAGAGCCTGACTTCGTCATCTTTGACCTCGACCCCGGGGAGAAGTGCACGCTAAAGACGCTAGCAACGGTCGCGCTCAACGTGCGCGGCTTGCTTGAGGAGATCGGGTTGAAGCCACTCGTTAAAACGACCGGCGGATACGGCGTGCACGTGATCGTGCCGCTCGTGTCAGGGTACTCTTACGATACCGCTAAGATTTTTGCCGAGATCGTCGCGCGTCGAGCAGCAACTCAGCTTGTCGAGTTGGCAACGCTCCAACGTACGATCGCAAAGCGGCCGTCGAATGCCGTCTACATCGACTACGTTCAAGTCGGCCAGGGCAAGACGATCGTCGCACCGTACTCGGTGCGAGCCCGTGACGGCGCGCCGGTTTCGACCCCGCTCCACTGGAGCGAGGTCGAGGCGTTCGCGCGACGGCGCACGGCCGCTGCACCGGCCGACGAGTTCGCCAAGTACACGGTCGCGTCGACGCCGGGCCGGCTAGCGCGCGAAGGCGACCTGTGGGGGCCAAAGGCCTGGAAAAAGCAGCGCCTCGAGGCGGCGATTGGGAAGGCCCGGCGCTTGTGGTAAGGGTTCGCCTTGGGTAGAATAGTCGGGCTATGGCGCATGCAATCTGGTCTGGATCAATCAACTTTGGGCTCGTTACCATTCCCGTCAAGCTCTTCACGGCGGTCAAAACCGATGAGCTCTCCTTCAATATGCTTCACGCAAAGGACGAAGGACGCATCAAGTACGAGCGCATCTGCAGCGTTGACGGCAGGCCGGTGCCGTGGGACGAGATCGTCAAAGGCTACGAGTACGAGAAGGGCGAGTACGTCCTCCTAACGGACGACGATTTCAAGAAGGTCAATCCGGAGGCGACCCAATCGGTCGACATCCTGGAGTTTGTCGAACTCGACAAGATCAATCCAATGTACTTCGACAAACCGTACTACCTCGAGCCGACGAAGCAGGGGCGCCACGCGTATGCGCTTCTGCGCGAGACGCTCGAGCATACCAACCGTGTAGCGGTCGCGCGCGTGGTCGTCCGGACCAAAGAGTACATCGCGGCAGTCAAACCAATCGACGGCGCGCTGGTGCTCGAGCTCATGCACTGGGCGAGCGAGATCGTTTCGGCCGAATCGCTCGAGATTCCGAGTCGCGAGAACCTGCCCGAAAAAGAGATACAGATGGCGCGCATGCTCGTCGACACGATGAGCGTCGACGAGTTCGAGCCGGAGAAGTTCACGAACAACTATCACGACGAGCTCTTGACGATGATCGAAGCGCGCGCCAACGGTAAGGAGCTTCCAAAGGCGAAGAAGGCTCCGGTTCGAGCCAAGGTCGTCAATCTCATGGACGTCCTAGCGCAAAGCCTCGAAGAGAGCAAGAAACGCCGCGCTGGGAGCAACGGAAAAGCGGGCACTAGTAAACGCCGCAAGACGACCGCAGCTTAGCGGCGCGTGGCCGAAGTCCCGACGATCGAGACGCCTCGCTTAATGCTGCGCGCATGGTGCGACGCCGACGTCGAGCCGTGGGTCGCGATGAATGCCGATCTGCGCGTCACCGAGTTCTTGGGAAGAGCCTACACGCGCGAGCTCTCCGAGGCCTCGGCCGCCGCGATTCGGCGCGCGCTTGACGAAAACGGCTATGGATGGTGGGCGGTCGAGGTTCGCGAGGGTGCTGCGTTCGCGGGCGTCATTGCCCTGCAAAAGGTACCGTTTTCGGCCGCATTCACCCCGGCAACTGAGATCGGATGGCGTTTCTCGTTCGAGAACTGGGGGCGCGGCTACGCGACCGAAGGCGCCAAGGCGGCGCTCGACTTTGCTTTCACCGAGTTACACTGGAATGAGGTCATCGCATTCACTGCGGCGACGAACCTTCGCTCGCAACGCGTGATGCAACGGTTGGGCATGACCCACAATCCCGCCGACGACTTCGATCATCCAAAACTCGAACCCGACGACCCGTTGCGTCGTCACGTCCTGTATCGCATCAAAAACCCTTATCTAATAAAACATCGTCGACAAACTTAGGACGTGGGCGATGAGAAGCGTCCAGTTTTTTCGGGCCAGCCATGGAGGGCTGCTTCAAAGCTTGCTGACCCGAAAAAATGGACGAGCAGGAGCGAGCAGGACGCGAGCGACGGGCGTCTTCGAATCGCCCACGTCCTAAGTTACTCGACGATATTCGCCGCTTCGACCTCTAGCGCGAGCGCGCCGTCATCGCTGCGGACCGCGGAAGCCTCACCGCGAGCGTTGTAGAGACCCATCACGAGCGCGACGCTCGCCATCGTCAACGACTCGACGCCGGCAAAACCGGGACCGAACGTTGCGAGTAGCTTCGTCGAAATTGGTGGCGCGAGAATACCCGAAAGCGAGTCTAGCGAGGAGCTCGTGCCGAGCACCATGCCTTGATCGCGATCCGAAGCGGCGTTGCTGATGAGCGCCGTGATTCCCGTGTTCGCCAGCGCAATCCCGAACGAGAAGAGCAGCATCGTCGCGGCCAGCAAGCCGACGTCGCGCACGAACGGCAGCGAGGCAAACCCGACGATCAGTGAGGCGAGACCGAGATTCGACATCCAGCGGTCGCCTATCCGCGCCGAGACGCGCCCGACCACGAACGCATTCATAATGACGTTGAAAATCGCGAAGAAAGAAAAGAAATAGTCCGTCTGCGATAGCGAAAAGCCGAGTTGTCGCTGAAAGTAGAGAGAGAAGACTGCAAACCATCCGTAAAGAGCCAGCGCGATCGCGAGCTTCTGCCAGAGAAGCCGGCTGAGGTAGGGTTTGCCGAAACTCGCCAAAATCGCGCGGATGGAAAAGCGCTCTTCCTCTTGTGGGCGCGTGTGGGACTCCGGCAGCATGACGATCGTCACGACTAGCGTGAGGAACTGCAACGCAGCCGCGACCAAAAACGGAACTGCGAAACCATAACGCGCGTAGAGCAGTCCGCCTCCGAGCGGGCCGAAGACCATACCGGCTGCGAACATGGCGCTGATCAGGCCGAAGGCGCGCGAGCGCATGCGAGGCTCCACGAGATCCGCGACATAGGCCTGCGTGATGCTGATGTTTCCGCCGGAGACGCCCTCGACGACGCGCGCCAAGAACACGACGGTGATCGGAGCTATCGCCAACCAGACGGCGATATTCGGCGCGAGCCCGAGCATCACCCAACCGATCGTCGCACCGATCTGACTGATGATCAGCACCATTTTTCGGCCAAGGCGGTCGGAGAGGCTCCCCCAAAGCGGCGCCGAGACGAACTGGCAGAGCGAGAACGTCGCCATCAGCAGTCCGACCACGAAAGCCGAGACGCCGAAATGCGTCACGAAATACGGCAGCATCGGAATCAGCATGCTGAAGCCGACGATGTCGATGAACGTGATGCCGAGAATCGGCAGGAGCCTGCGAACCATGCTCGCTGAGGTCATTCGAGGCTCTCTAACTCGACGACTCTATGGGCAGAACGATGCGTGAGAAGCGTTCGCTCTTGCGTACGATGTCGAGCTTGTAGGAGCGGCTGAGATCGATGCTGGTCAGCAACTTATGCAGCGCGTCGATCCCGTTGAGGCGCTGCCCTTCGAATGCGAGCAGCACGTCGCCGGCTTGCAAGCGCGCGGTATCGGCCGGGCTGCCGGCTTCTACCGACTCGATCACGATCGCGCGCCGATCCTCAAGTCCCAGCCGGCGCGCAGCGGCCGGCGCGAGCACGATCTCCTGTGCTCCGATGCCGAGATAACCGCGCCGAACGCGGCCGTCGCGCATCAGAAGCCCGGCGATATGCTTGGCGGTGTTGATCGCGATTGCAAAGCAGAGCCCTTGGCCGGGCAGCACCGCCGTGTTCACGCCGATCACGTCGCCGCCCGCGGTGACGAGCGGTCCACCCGAGTTGCCCGGATTGAGTGCGGCGTCGGTTTGGATGATGTTATCCATCAAGTGACCCGATTGCGAGCGCAGCGAGCGACCGAGCGCGCTTACGACGCCGGCCGTGACCGTGTACGCGAGCCCGTACGGATTCCCGACCGCGATAACGAGCTGACCGGGCCGAAGCGAGCCCGAGTCGCCGAGCGACGCGTAGGCGACGTCGGGGGCGTCGACCCGCAGGACCGCGAGATCCGAGTGTGGATCGTCGCCGATGACGTCAGCCGGCAGCTCACGCCCATCGAGCAGCGCTACGCCGATGCGCCGCGCGTCGTGGACGACGTGGCTGTTTGTGACGACGAAGCCGTCGGGCGTGAAAACGAAACCGCTTCCGTTTCCGCCGCGCCGGCCGCTGCGCGCCTCGATGCTGACGACCGCCGGGCTGACGCGTTCGGCCGCCGCCGTTACGGCTGCCGAGTACGGGTCGAGCGACGTCGAGTTTTCTATTGAGAGGAGGGGTAAAGCCATTGAGTGACTCTCCAAACCGCGGCCCGGCGCGGCGGGTTTCGTGGAGAGGGTCGATGCCTACCGCCCCGAATCGTGCTGCTCCACGCCCAGATGGCGGAATTGGTAGACGCGCTGGTTTCAGGTACCAGTGGTGGCAACACCGTGGGGGTTCGAGTCCCTTTCTGGGCAGTGAGCCGCCGCAGTCTAGTGGCGGCGCCGATAGACTGCGGGCGTCACGCCGGTGACCGATTTGAAGACTCGCGTCAAATGGCTTTGATCGGTGAACCCCGCATCTGCCGCGATCTGCGCGAGCGGCACGCTCGCGTTGGCGAGACGGCGGCATGCGAGTTGGATGCGTAGGCGAGCGACGTACTCGCCGACCGGAACGCCGTAACGGCGGCGAAACGTGCGCGCGAGATGGCATGGATGCACGCCGGCATCTGCGGCAAGACGCGTCAGTTCGAGATGACTTGCGAAATCATTCTCGATCGTTGCGCGCGTCTGATGCAGCCAAGAAGGCTCTTCCGTTTCGTCGAGCTTCATGCGATAGATGTGACCGCACAGCTCGTACAGCAAGGACTCCACGACGATTTGCGACGTGGAATCGGAGTTTCGGTACTCGTTGTAGAGCCGCACGGCAAGCCACGTCGCGACTCCGCCGTGAAGGTCGGTCAAATGCTCGCAGACCGGTCCGTAGCGTGCGAGCGTCTCCATCCACGTGTCGGTCAGCTCGACGATGAAGAAACGGCAGCCGCCTTCACCCACGGTATCGGCGTGGGGTACCTTCGGAGGAAGAAAGGCGACCGTTAGCGGCTCGTAGGCGATTGTGACCTCACCCGAGCGCTCGACGTACGTGCCGTCGAGCAACAGACAAAAATGACCAGCTTCGTGCGTGTGAGGAGGAATGTCGATCGGCCGTTCGTGGCGCACTTCGGAGAACGTGGCTCCGGCGATCGTCAGCGATTTGGTCGCTCCGTAAAAGGAACCGATGCCGAAGAGCCGTGCCATAGCGTAAGAATGCTACACTGAACGCAAAGATCGTACAAGACTTTTAACGTCGGGTCTGCGATGCTACGATCGATGAGACGTAATCAGTGGATCACCGCCACATGCGCGACGACGCTTGCGGCCTTCGTTGGCCGCGCGCCGGCGCGAGCGGCAACGGCGGCCGAAAACCGAGGTAAGCCGCTCGCCTTGCCGCCATCGGGACGAATTCGGGTCGCCTACGCGGTCGGCGACGGCGCGACACTGATCGATTTCGCCGGCCCTTGGGAAGTCTTCGGCGAAGTGATGGTTCCCTCGCTGGGCAGCACGATGGAAGTCCAAATGCCGTTCGATCAGTATCTCGTCGGCGAATCGCTCGAAACGGTCGAAACGGAGCGGGGCTTGCGAGTCGTTCCGGCCTTTTCGTTTGCGTCGGCGCCGCAACCCGACGTCATCATCGTGGGCGCGCAACCGGCATCAGCTGCTCTTCTCGCGTGGCTACGACGCGCGAGCACGCGAGCGTCCGTGACGGCGTCGGTCTGCACCGGCGCGTTCGCGCTCGCAAAGACTGGAATGCTCGATGGCCTCTTTGCGACGACGCACCACGCATTCTACGATCGATTCGCGCAGCAGTTTCCCAACGTTCGGCTCGTGCGTGGCGTGCGCTACGTCGAAAACGAGAGTTCTTCTTGTGCAGGCGGCTTGACCTCAGGGTTCGACCTCGCTCTGCGCATCGTCGAACGTTATTTCGGCATCGGAGTCGCGGACGCGACCGCCGATTACATGGAGTACCAGCGACGCGCGGGCTAGAGTTCGCGCTGGAAGATTCGAACGACGGCCGAACTCGCGAGAAGCGCCGGTACCGCGCCTGCAATTTGAAGCGCCGCGAGCCAACGCCATGCGACGTCGAATCCGTGCGCTTGCGCGATCGCTCCAAAGATCGGCGGCGTCACCATCGCGGCCAAGAGCGTCCACGTCAAGCCGATGCCGAGCGAGCTGCCGGAGTGTTCCTCGCCGCCGATCTCGGCAAACCCGATGATGCTCACGCCGAACCATCCCTCCGCGTTGAAACCGAGGGCGGCTGCCAATGCCGCAGCCAACCACGGCGGCATTCCGGGTCCGACCTCGCCCATGCCGAACGCAATGAACGCGACGAGCACGCACACGACGACGAGCGGCAGCGTTCGGCTCCCCCCAAACAGGTGGTCGCTGATCCATCCCCACGCGAGCCGGCCGGCGATTGCTGCGAGCTGCGAGATCGTAAAGAGCGAAAGCGCCACCGGCAGCGCGTAGCCGGCGCGGTGCACGAACGTCAGCGTCAGAAATGCGAGCAGCGCGAACTGGCCGCAGGCAAGGACCATCGAAGTGATCGTCAGCAAGATGAGACGAGCCTCACGCGCTATTTCGACCATTTCGAGCAGCATCGCGCGCAGCGAAACGCGTTCACCTTGCAGCTCGACAGGCTCGCGGTAGAGTGCCGAGGCGATCGAGCACGCAATCAGCGTCAGCGCTCCGGCGGCAATCAGCGCACCACGGTACTGAAAGCGAAGCGCGACCGCCGGAAGCAAGAGCGATCCGAGCACGCCCGCGAGCGGAACGCCGCATTGACGCACGCCCATCGCCAGACCGCGATCCGCCTTCTTGAAGAAGAAGATGATCGCATGGCTTCCTGCCGGCGTCACGGCGGCATAGCCGATGCCGTAGACGAGAAGCCACCCGATCAGCCACGCAAAGTTCGGGACGAGCGACCCCGCGATCAGCGCGATCCCCATCACGAGACCGCTCCAAAACACGACCGCTCTGTCCCCAAATCGGTCGGTAAGCAGCCCCGCAACGGACGTCATCGCGACCGATCCGGTCATTTGAATCGAGAGGATGAGTCCGAGCTCGGTCTGTCCCAGGTGAAGCGCCGACGCAAAGAACGTCATTAGCGCGCCGGTCGAAATGATGAAGAGCGAAGCGCCGACCATCGCACCCGTGAAGAGCGCGAGGACCTCGTACCGCGATTCGGGCATCGGGTTGTGCGGGCGCGGGCGCCGCGGAAGAACGTGCATCGCCATGAGGGTTTCTTCGGGCGCCGGCGCCGAAGCTGCTAAATATGAGTCGCCGGGACGATCGCACTCTTCATTTGGTACTCTTCCTGGTCACCGCGCCCAGTGCGGCGATCGTCTGGTTCGTCTTCCATGCGGTCTACCAGGATTTGACCGCGTCGGTCAAGGCAGTGGGGTACGTCGACGCCTCAACTCAAATTGGAATCGATCTCGGCTACTTCGTGATGGTCGTCGGTACGCTGGTCCTCGCCGCGGTCGCGATTTGGCAGGGGATTGCGTATCTGCGTATCGTTCTGCGAGATCGGTAGGCGTGCGCGCGCTGGTGGTCGTCAATCCGACGGCGCGGCAAGGGCATCTTCGGGGCGATGCAGTCCGTGAGGAGCTCCAGCGCCGCGGGGTCGAGATCGTCGAGGACGCAGCCGCGACCGGAGTCGACGCGATCGTCGTTGCCGGCGGCGACGGCACGGTAACACGAGAGATTCCGCGCGCAATCGCGCTCGGCGTGCCGATCGGGGTGGTGCCCTTGGGAACCTTCAACGATCTTGCCAGGACGCTGGCAATTCCGCTCGACATCAGCGGCGCGTGCGCCGTCATTGCAGCCGGGCGCGCGAGAACGATCGACGCCGCGCGCGTCAACGGCGTATATTTCCTGACCGAGGCGAGCATCGGAATCTCGAGCCGGCTGGCGCGATTGCAAAAGCCCCAGGACAAAAAACGCTTCGGCCTTGTCGCGATCGCCGCGAGCCTTCTGCTCGCTGCGCAGCACGCGCGCTCCTTTCATGCCGACGTCGCGTACGACGGCAGGCGTCTGAGTTTGAGATCGGTGCAGCTCACGGTGGCGAACAGCCAGCGTTTCGGCGGATTCATCACCGTAGACGACGCCGCGATCGACGACGGTTGGCTCGACCTCTATTCGATCGAGGTCAATAGCGTGATGGAATTTTACTCATTGGTTGCCGCGATCGCTGCCGGCCGGCGACGGTCGTCGCCCGGTTTACGTACCTTTCGCTCGACGGCGTTCGATATCCGAACGCGGCGGCCGCACCGTATCAGCGCCGACGGCGAGCCGGCCGGCACGACGCCCGCACGGTTCGAACTCCTGCCGCGAGCCCTAGGCGTCTTCGCGCCCTAGCGCAGGCGATAGATTAAAGCAACCAAGCTAGCCGAAACGAAAACTTTCTCAGCGGTTACGCGTATATACGCGTATATAACAGACACAAGGCATCGATACGTTACTCCGGGAGAGCTAGTAATGAGCGTTTACGAATTCGGGCCGTTTCAACTCGACGAGGCGCGTCTTCTTTTGTTCGATCGAGGCGTACCATTGCCGATCGGCCCAAAGGTGGTCGAAACGCTGTTAGCGCTGCTCGAGCATCCCGGCGAGGTCTTTCCGAAGAATGAGCTGCTTGCTCGCATTTGGCCCGAGGGCTACGTCGACGAGGCAAACCTCGCGCAGAACATCTACGTACTGCGTAAAACGTTGCGTGGGCGCTGGAACGCGGCGGCGATCGAGACGATTCCGCGCCGAGGGTATCGATTCACGGCGGCCGTCCGGCGCCGCGAGGATCTCCCGCGTCCCGAGCCGGCCAGGGCGGTTGTCTTTCCGCCAATGCGACGAAGGGGCGCCGTGCTGGCCGCAGCCTGTGCGCTTGCGCTCCTCGGCGGTTCCGGGCTAACGCCGGGAGCGACGAGCGTCGCAAATGCGCGGTCGAGCGTAGCGGCCCAGGATACCCGGCTCTACGAGATCGGCCGGTATTATTGGAACCTGCGCACCCGTGACGGCGTCAGCAAGAGCGTCGAATACTTTGGCCGCATCGTCGCCAACGATCCGGGTGACGCCCGAGGCTATGCGGGCCTCGCCTCGGCGTACGCGATCATGGCCGATTATGGATATGGGTCGGCTCCGGCAATGGCCCAACTCTCCCGCGCGCAAGCGTTTGCGCGCCAGGCGCTGACCATCGACCCGGCCAGCGGCGAGGCCTATTCGGTGATGGGCTTCATCAAGTCCCACGGCTCAAAGCAGAGCGATCTCGCCATCACATACTTCCGGCGCGCCATCGTGCTCGATCCCGCGAACGGAGCCGCGCACGAATGGTACGGCACGGCCCTGCTGGCACAAGGGCGTGTCGGCGAAGCGTATTCCGAACTGAGCAAGGCCGCGCAACTCGAACCGCTTTCAGTCGCGACCACCGCATGGCTCGGCACGACTGCCTACCTCAAGCGGAACTACCGAGACGCCCTCGCGTATGCTCGCGAAACGCTCGATCTTTCGCCCGGACGTTCCGATGCGTACGAGACCCTCGGGCTTGCTTACGAAGCGCTTGGCGATCAGCCGCATGCCGCACAATCCTTCGGCCGGCTCGCGCAGACATGTCCTAAGTGCCGGGCCGAAGCGGCCGCTCTATTGGCGGGCGTCTACGCCCAGTCGAATCAAATGGTCCGCGCGCGAGCCGAGCTGACCATCGCGCAGGCACACGTCAAGGACGTCTCGCCGGAAGACCTCGCGGCGGCCTTCGAAGCGGTCGGACAGCATGGGGCCGCTCTGACGTGGTTGCGGCGAGCACAAAACGACGGCTACTACGCCACCGAGATTGCCAACGATCCGCGGTTCACCGGGCTTCGCCGTTCGATGGAGTTACGCCAACAAAAACCGGCTTGAGAAAACTCGGCCAAGGGGCTTGACGGGCCCGTACTAATGAGCTATCGTACTAGTGTACTAGTACGATAGCTTGATGGTACTAGATCGCCTGAAAGGACCCCGATCATGATTCACACGACCTTCGCCCAAAACTCCGACTCACTCCGCGAGACCCGCACGCCGGTCCGGCTTCCCGACCAGCGGCGCAGTGAACTCTTCCACGGCTGGGGCCCCAAGGTTTAGGAGCCAGCAGGTCGCTCCGATGCCGGCCGTACTGACCGTCGACCCCCGCAGCGGCGTGCCGATCTACCTGCAGATCATCGAGCAGGTTAAACGATCGGTCGCGCTGGGCGTTTTGCAGGTCGGAGAGCAGCTCCCGACGGTCAAACAGCTCGCGATGGACCTTACCGTCAATCCCAACACCGTTGCGCGTGCCTACCGCGATCTCGAACGCGAGGGCGTGATCGAGACTTCCCCCGGCCGCGGATCATTCGTCCGCGCGAACGGCGTCACCGCGGCGCCGAAAGTTGCGGCCGAGATCGGCCGCGACGCGCTCGAGGTTGCGTTGCGCGAGGCGAAATCGGTAGGTCTTGAACGAGAACAGATACGCGAGCTCTTCGAAGCCGCGCTGGAGCGCTGGTTCGGCGACCTTTGAGAAATGAGTGAGATGAGCACGATCACGATTTCAGACTTGCGCAAGACTTATGGTCCGATTGCGGCAGTTGACGGGCTCTCGCTGGAGATCCCGACCGCGACCGTCTTCGGGCTGCTTGGCCCCAACGGCGCCGGCAAGACGACCACGTTTAAGTGTATGCTTGGTTTGGCGCGTCCCACGAGCGGAACGATCCTCTACGACGGCACTCCACTCGTACCCGCGACGCTCGAGCGCATCGCTTACGTAGCGGAGCGCAGCGTACTCTACGATTGGATTACGGTCGACCAGCACGTCGAGATGAACCGGCGTGCATTCCGTGCGTTTGCCCCTGCGCGCGCATACGAGCTGCTTGAAACGTTCAACGTCGACCGGCGCCGGCGCGTACGATTTCTCTCTAAAGGTATGAAGACGGCGGTCATGGTGGCGCTTGCCTTCGCCCAAAACGCGGAGATTCTCGTGCTCGACGAGCCGACCGGTGGATTAGACCCAATCAATCAGCGGCACGTCTTGAGCCTCATGATCAACGAGGCAGCAAAAGGCAATACGGTGATCTTTTCGTCGCATCAGATCGGTCAAGTCGAACGCGCGGCAGAGCAGATTGCGATCATGGATAGGGGACGACTCGTCCTCCAAGGACTCGTCGACGACTTGAAAGGCGATCGCAAGATTGTTGAAGGCATCTTCCCCGACGTAACGTTTACCCTCGACGGAATTGCGAACGATTCTCGCGTCGCGCGCACCGATCGCACGGAGCGAATCGTGCGGCTCCTCGTCACCAAGGGCGCCGACGACATCGCGACGCGGCTCTCCCGCGCCGGCGCGATGGGCGTTCGCGTGCTGGATCTCAACCTTGAGGACATTTTCCTCTATGCCGTTTCGCCGGGAACGGCTACGACCGACGTCGTCGCCAAAGGAAGCTCTTGATGAACTACATTGAATGGTTGCGTGTCCGTAACTGCCTGCGAACGGTCGCAATTATCCTAGTGGTCCTAGTGGTTTTAGCGGTCGTCTTGCGGATCTCGTTCGCCCGATATGCATCGCCCGCGACGTGGGTCGCGAATATGACGAACGATCCGACCGCCAAAGCAACGCATTCAGTTCTGGCGGACGGTACGAAGCGCACCGTTATCGACGATCCCGCGGATCGGACGCACGTCGTGATCGACGACCGAGGATCGGCCGGGAGTCATATCGTCGTGACCGAGCCATCCTCCCATTCGCACGACAGTTCGAATCTCAGCCACGTCGGAAATGTTGTAAGCTCGCATTCTTCCGGCGGCATAACCACGACGGTGATCGACAGCAATGGCTCCGTCCCAATGATCTTCTATATGGCCCTGGCCGACA
Source organism: Vulcanimicrobiota bacterium (assembly GCA_963748875.1). Lineage (GTDB taxonomy): Bacteria > Vulcanimicrobiota > Vulcanimicrobiia > Vulcanimicrobiales > Vulcanimicrobiaceae > Cybelea. The sequence goes on along the minus strand of CAVVKC010000001.1, from coordinate 695,721 downwards.
TCGTGGCCTTGATCGTCGCAACGATTTTGGCGGCGCCCTTTGCCCGCGAGATCGACGGCCATCTTGAAATCGCTCTGACGAGGCCGTGCTCGCGCCTGCGATTCGCACTCGGCTCGATCGGCGTCGACGCCGTTGGCATTTTGGCGTCGTCGCTGCTCACCATCGTTGCGCTCTACTTGTGCCAACTGCTCTTCGAGACATGGCGTCTCGACTTCACGGGAGAGAACGGGCTAGCGATCCTGATGGGTATGGCTCTCCCGCTCGCCTGGTATGCAATGCTCTGCGCGGCGACGACGTGGCTTAGCCGGTCTTACGGCGCCGTACTCGGCTTCGCATGGCCGGTTGCGCTACTCATCGGCGGATTGACGCGCATTGAGCCGAGCAACGCCGTCGCGGTCGCCGTTCACGACGTTGCTTGGGGACTCTCACGTTTTATCCCGCTGACCTACGTGCATCTCGCAGGCACGAGCGGCCTCGACAACTACGCGGGGCTTGGTTTCGAATGGCGGATCTCAGCCGAAATACTGTTTTTCCTCGCGTACGGTGCGCTCGCCATCTGGCAGTGGCAGCGCGTGGAGGCTTGATCGTGGAAATCATTGGAACGAGTTTTACGCTCGCGCTCGGAGTTTGGCGCCTTCGGTTCGTGCTCGCGATCGAAGAGAACGAGGAGCGTCCAAAGGAACGGCTCCGGACGCCGCACAGATTGCGCGTCGTCCCAGAGGACGAGTACGTTCGGTAAAGTTTAGTAACGCCGCTGTTTGGATGCAGCTCTAGGTCACCTCATGCGTTCGATAGCGGCGTTACTAATATACGAACCCCGTGCGGACGGCGGGACGCGCAAATTTGAAGCCGTCCCCGCCGACGGTATAAAGATAGATGTTCGGGATCAGCGGATCGCCGCTGATGTTGAAGGCAAACTGGCCGACGAGGGTCGTGAAGGTGCCGCCCGACTGAAGCGATATCAGCAGCGAGCTGCGCGAGGTCGCGTTGCCGCGTTGCGAGGCCGCAATTAGGAGTTGCGCGGCGGCGTATCCGAACGCCGATTGCGTGGTAATTTGGCTGACCTCGCGCTCGAAATCGGTCACGAGCTGCACGGCGCTCGGAACCCGGTCGATCGGCGGCATCGGCGAAGCGATGTAGGCTCCATCGAGCGTCCTTGCGTAGGTCGAAATCGTCTCGGAGTTGTAGAAGCCGTCGGCGGCCCCAAACTCGCCGGCGTAGCCTCCCACTCGTAACGCGTCGGCGATCGGTCCCATCTCCGACGTCTTTCCAGCAAGAAAGACGTAGCCCGGGGAGCGATCGAGCACCGTTCGCGCAGCCTGCGCCGGATCGGTCTTCGCGAGCGGAAAGAGCACGAGATCGGCGGGATGCCGGTCGTTTCGCGCTTGATTGACGAAGCCGGTGCCGACGTCGTAGCCGTAGTCGCCGTCGAACGCGATCGCAATCACCGGAACGCCGCGTTTCTGCTCGAGCGCGGCGCTCGCAAAGAGCCTTCCAGAGGCGCTGTCTCTGGCCGGCAACCGGTAGACGTTGTGGTAGCCGCGTTTGGTCACCGCATCGGCCGTGACGGTCGGCACGATCACGGCGAAGCCGACGTTTGCGTACCGAGAGAGCGCAGCGAGGGTCATCGGTGCGGTGAGATTCCCGATCATTCCGATCACCGTGAAGTCGGCCGCGGCGACGTTGGCGTTGGAGGCGGCGAGTCCAGGATCGTTACGATCGTCGAGCGGACGCATCGCCCACGCGTGCGAGACCGGCGCGTTGAATCGATTCTGCTCGTCGACTGCGGCTTGAACGCCTTTAACGACCTCTTCGCCGTACTTTTGCATCGGCCCTGAGAGCGTGACATTGACGGCGATCGTCAGCTGTTGCAAGTATTGCTGCGGGGCCGCAATCGGATGCAGCGGATAGATTTGCGCCCCCGCCCGCGCCGCCACGCCGCTCGCGGCCGCGGCGGATGCGGCGGCGATAAAATTACGCCGTTTCACACGTACCCGCCGACGGTGGTGATCAAGAAGAGAACCGAAAACGTCATGTTCGAGATAAAGACCCGTTCGTTGATAACGAAGAGGTTCGCGCCGCTTCGAAAGAGATGCTCTTCGTAGATGATGAGAACGGCGACTGAGAGCACGCCCAGAAAGTACGCCGGCCCGGCGCCGGCGAGCAGGCCGGCGGCGCCTAAGAGTAGCAGCATCGCGGCGTGCAGCACGATCGGGAGCACGCGTCCGCTCGCTTCGCCGAAACGCACGGGCAGCGACCGAATGCCTTGCGCTTCGTCGAACGCCAGATCCATCAGCGCATAGATGATGTCGAATCCCGCGACCCAGATCGTCACGGCTGCAAAGAGCAGCACGGCGGGCAGCGTGATCGTTCCGGCGATTCCGATGTAGGCGCCGAGCGGTGCGAGGCCGTCTACCGCGCCGAGCACGAAGTGGCTCGCCCAGGTGAAGCGTTTGCAGAGCGGATAGATCAGCAAGAGCAGCCCCGCGACCGGCATCAACTTCACGCAGAGCGGATTGAGCATCCACGCGGCCCAGAGCAGCAACGCGAGGCCGGCGAGGCTCGCCCAAATCATCGCCGAGGGCGCGAGCGCGCCGCTAGCGACCGCGCGGCGCGCGGTTCGCGGATTGCGCGCGTCGATCTCACGATCGAGGAAACGATTTGCGGCCATTGCCGAAGTCCGCGCACCCAGCACCGCGAGCGTGATCCATCCAAGTGTCGCGGGCGAAGGAATGCCGCGCGCCGCCAAAATTGCGCCGACGTACGCGAACGGCAGCGCGAAGAGCGTGTGCTCGATGCGAATCTCGCGCAGAAAGAGACCGAGAAACTTCACCGGCGTGGCCCTTGTCCGGACCAATCGTCGGGCTGCAGCGCGCGCTCGATGCGGTCGAGGCCGTACGTATGCCACCGTTCGCTGACGAGCCGCCGCGTTGCATCGTCCATGATCATCTCCGGCGGCCAGGCGCGCGGGTAACCTTCCGACGAGTCCTTTCGCGTGGCGTCAACGCCGATCTTCGTGCCGTATGCGACGCTATACGATCCGTGGTCGAGATCGTCGACGGGTCCCGGCATCGTCACGAGGTCGCGCTCGGGCGCCAAGTTGTTCAGGACGAACCACGCAACCTGACGCGGGTTTTGAACGTCCACGTCCGCGTCGACGACAATCAAGACGCGTGTCAGCATCATCATGTGCCCGAGTCCCCAGAGCGCGTTCATCACCTTCTTTGCCTGGCCCGGATAGGATTTCCGTATCGAGACGATCGCGAGGTTATGAAAACCGCCCTCGACCGGCAGATTCATGTCGACGACTTCGGGCAGCATCGCCTGCAGGATCGGCAGGAAAATACGTTCGGTCGCCTTGCCGAGCCACGCGTCTTCCATCGGCGGCTTGCCGACGACCGTCGCCGCGTAAACGGCGTTCCGCCGGTGGGTCACGCACTCCACGTGAAAGGTCGGATAGCGGTCGGCCGGACTGTAGACGCCGGTATGATCGCCAAAGGGCCCTTCGACGCGCAGGTCGTCGTTGTCGACATACCCTTCGAGCACGAACTCCGCCTCGGCCGGCACCAGCAGATCGACCGTTTTCGCGCGGACGAGTTCGACTGGTTTCCCGCGCAAAAGCCCGGCAAACGCAAACTCGTCGAGCAGCGGCGGCAGCGGAGCGGTCGCGGCGTAGGTGAGCGCTGGTTCGGTACCGATCGCGACGGCGGCGGGAATCTTCGAGCCCCAGGCGTCGGCGTGCGCGCGACCGTGCTTGTGACGCTGCCAATGCATGGCCGTCTGCGTCGCATTAAAGACTTGCATCCGGTACATGCCGGCGTTGACGCGCCCGTTGCGCGGGTCTTTGGTGATGACCAGCGGCAGCGTAATGAACGGTCCCGCGTCGAGCGGCCAGGTCGTGAGCACCGGCAGCTTGGTGAGGTCCGGCGCGGCAACGACGTCGTGAACGCTGCCTTCGCGAACGATTTTTGGGATCGCATTTGCAAGCGGTGCGAGCGCGAGCGCGCCGCGAAGCCTTCCCACCGGCGATCCGCCCGGCGGTGCGAAGTCGATAAGCTTACGAACGCGTGCGCCGACTTCGTCGAGCTGCGTTGCGCCCAGCGCCATCGCCATCCGGCGATGCGTACCGAATTGATTCGTTAGGACCGGAAAGCTCGAACCCTTAACGTTCGTGAAGAGCAGTGCCGGGCCACCGGCTTTAACGACGCGATCGGTGATCTCGCTGATCTCGAGCCGTGGATCGACGCTCGCCCCGATGACGTGCAGTTCGCCGGCGCCGCGCAGCGCGTCAATGAACCCCGAGAGCGAGCGAAAGGGCATGGCGTCTTGACTTACGCGTCGAGGCGCCGCGAGACCCTTTAATCTTTATGGGACGGAATCGCCGCGACGAACCGCGCGCCGCCAGAGGGCGCCTCAACGGCGGTGACGGTACCGTCGTGCGCGCGTGCGATCCAGCGCACGATCGCCAGGCCAAGACCGGTGCCGGTGCCGTCGTTCGAGCGGCGATAGAAGCGTTGGAAGATCCGCTCGCGGTCGCCGGCCGGAATGCCGTCGCCGTCGTCGTCGACGACGATCTCGCAGAGGCGGCCGTTCGGCCGCGAAGCGATCGTAACGCTTCGGCGAGCGTGACGGATCGCGTTGTCGAGAAGATTACGCGCCAGCTCGCGCAGGCGCCGTTCGTCGCCGTCAACGATCGCGCTTGCCGGCGAGCTTGTCAAATCGATACCGCGAGCCGCCGCCGCGGGCGCGGTTTCGCGCGAAGAGTATACGACGACGGCGGCGAGATCCACCGGTTCGCACTGCAGCGCACGACGCCGAGGGTCGCGCGCGAGCGTCAACAAGTCGGTTACGACGGCCGATGCTTCGAGCGCGCTGCGCGCGATCGTTTCGAAAGCGGTTTGCGCCTCCGCAGAGGCCGACGCGCGCGCGGCTTGCGCGATCGCCGCAATCGCGGCGAGCGGCGACCGCAACTCGTGCGCGGCATCCGCGGCGAAGGTCCGCTCGCGCAGCCGCGCGGCCTCGAGCGGCGCGATCGTTGCGCGAGCAAGCAGGTAGGAAGCGAGAGCGACGATCGCGACGAGCGGGACGTCGATTGCCGCAAGCGTAACGACGACGCGGCGCAGCGCCGTTGCGAGCGCGCGCGCTCCCTCGGGAGTCCCCAGCGCGGGCGCCAACAGCGATCCATACTCTCGAGCCATAAATGCATACGCGCCCAGGTTGAGGGCGAGCAGTATGCAAACGAAGATTCCGAGGTAGAGTATCGCCGCGCGAGCGATCAACCCGTGCCGAACCTCAGGAGCGACAAACTCCTAACCGGCCTTCAGGCGATATCCGATACCCCACACCGTTTCGATGACACCGCTCGCTCCAAGGGTCTTGAGCTTCCGCCGGAGCTGGCTGATGTAGACATCGACGATGTTGCTCGAGCCCTCGAAGTCGTAATCCCAGATACGCTCGACGATCTGCGTGCGCGAGAGCGCGATCCCAGCGTTGCGAGCCAGAAATTCCAAGAGGCGGAACTCCGTTGCGCCCAAGACAACCGGCTTACCGCTGTAGCTGACGCTGCGCCCCGCAAGGTCGATGCGCAGCTCACCGGCTTCGACGACGCCGACCATCGGCCGGTCGGCGCGGCGCAGGATTGCAGCGATGCGCGCGACCAGTTCTTCCTCGACAAATGGTTTTACGAGATAGTCGTCGGCACCGCAATCGAGTCCGGCGACTCGATCTTCAACGGCGTCGCGTGCGGTGAGCATCAGGATGGGCGTCTGCACACCTTCGGCGCGCGCGCTGCGCGCGAGCGCGAAGCCGTCTATCCCGGGCAGGCCGACGTCGATGACCGCGGCGTCGTAGCAGCGACGTAAGAGATGATCGAGCCCCGTCTCACCGTCGGCGACCACGTTGGCAGCGTATTTTTGCGCTTCGAGCATCGCCCGGATGGACTCAGCCACGGGCGCGTTATCTTCGACCACTAGAACTCGCATGTCTTGTCCTAGTACTTCAACGGGCCGGGGAAAGCCACTGTCAAAGCGGCGCTAAAGAACGGGTGTTCGCCGGGCTGCTGAACCTCCTGAGCGAGTATCCGGAACGGCGCGATCTGGACGGCTCCATAGTAAACGAAATCGCGACTGATGTAGGGCACCGCAAAGGCATCGTAGCGCAGACCGAAATAGGCGTGGGGAATCGGGTAGTACTTGAGGCGCACGTATCCTCCCGATGAGTGGACCACGGTCAGAAACCCGTCCGCATCGTGGTCGACACCGTACCATTGTTCGGCTTGCAAGTCGAGGGGACCGTAGCTCCCGTGCGCCAGCAGGCCGTAACGCTCGTAGAGGTCCGCGAACGGAAGGCGTCCCGTCGGCAGAACTCCCAGCGTTCCGCCCAGCGCGCTCGCGCCGACGTTTAGTTCGCCCTTGGTGCTCTGCGCTAGCGTGTAGCGCAGCCAGGCGCTGAGCTCGGGACTCTTCATCCACGTCGTCTCGCCGGTGTTGACGGGCTTCCCGCCGTAAGGCGCGCCCTGGAATGCGCCGAGGCTGGCCGTTGCAAACACATGGAGCTTGCCAAAAGTCCGCTCCCCCTGCAGTCCCCAACGCGGGGACGATAGCGGCAGATTATTCAACCCGACGTGCGCGCCGTAGTAGCCGTACTGGGTCAGGTCGTCGAGGCGCTCGCCCGGTGACTGCGCCAAGGGAAGCTCGTAGAGTCCTCCACGGTAAAGACTCTGCGTATGCTCGTTGTAGTCGGAGAGAAAGAAAAGGTAGGTTGCCGACGGTCCGCCCCCGGCTCCCAAACTGTAGTGGAGGAAGGCCGTGATCGGACCGAGGTTGGCCGAGCCGAGCACGATCCCGCCCGGAGAAAATCGCGGACTATCGGCCGCGGGCTCTTTGTCGTACTCCATTTGATAGCGGATCGCGAAGACGGTCGTGCCGTGCTCGGGGAGCGGCAATCGGTAGCCGTGCGAGCGGAAGTAGTTTCCGAACGCGTTGAGCTCGGGGAGCACGCTATGGCACTGTCCGCAACGCAGATGGTAGCGCTGCGCGAAGATCGGAATTGCTTGCGCCGGAGACGAAGCGCACGCGACGAAGATCGCGGCAATCGCTGCGATGACGAGTCTATTGCGCAACGATCGCAGCTCGCATGCCGCCGCTGTAGTGGAAATAGCAGCCGAAGAGATAGGTCCCCGCCACGTCGGCGGTAATCGTCTGCGACGACGAGCTCGGTTGCAGGACGCCGCTGCTCCAGTTGCTCGAGAGCGCGCTTCCGCTTTGTGTTTCGGCGGCCCCGCCTAAGGGCGAGCCGCTGGGAAACGACGTGAAGCCTTTGAGCAATGTCGCGGTGTGCTGGAAGCTGTCGACGTTGACGAAGTGAATCTGCGAGCCGACTGCGATCGTCGTCACCGCGGGCGAGTAGCCGAGGCTCGAGCCGTAGGGCGTCGGCTGCTGCGCGAACTGCGTTAAGCTTACCTGGATCGTTACGCCGCCGCCGCCGCCGGAAGAGGTCGGAATGCCGCCCGCCGTGCAGGCTGCGAGGAGGAGCGCGAATCCCATTCCGAGTCGCCGGATCATCGTGCCGCTACCTGCTGGGCGCGTAGCCGCTCGACCAGCTCGTCGCTCAGGGCGCTCGAGGCAAGCATCGTTTGGGCTAGTGCGCCCTCGCGATCGAGCAGATACACGAAGGTCGTGTGCTCGTCGCGGTAACCGTGCCGCCCTTCTTGCGCGATGACGCCGAACTCGCGCATCACGGCCTGGACGTCGCGAATCGATCCGCCCGCGAGCAGCCAATAGCGCGGATTCGCTTCAAAACGTTTGGCTAGCTCTCGCATTGCTTTCGGTGAGTCGTGCTGGGGATCGAGCGTTATCGTCAGCAAGCGCGCGTTGAGATGAGCGCTTTGGATTCGCCGCGCCGCATCCGCGAACTGCGCGTCGATCAACGGACAGGCATCGGTGCAATGCGTCGAAATGAACGTGACGCCAAGCGGCTTTCCGCGTAGCGACGCGAGCGTAAAGGTATGGCCTTGCTGGTCGACGAGGCGCGGTTGGCTCGGCGCGACCGCGGCTTTCGGCTTCCGCGTGACCGGCGTTTTTGGAGTCCGCGCGATCGCGTAGCCGCCTTTTCCAGGCGACGCGGTCGGCCCGGGCGTCGCACTCGCGACGACCTCGATCACGCCGCGCATGGTGTTCGAGACGTAATGAAACGCACAGCCGATGAGATAGATTCCCGGCTTCGAAAGCTTGACCGTTACCGAAGCGCCGCCATTGAGCGTGCCGCTTGCATAGCCGGCGCCAAGCACGCCGTTTCCGAGTGGCGAGAACGAGAGACTTGGGTTCGACGGCCAGCTCGGCGGCGGTCCGCTCGTCTGTGCGATGACGTTGAGCGTGTGCGGCGTCGAGGAAGAAAGATTCGTTATGGTGATTTTTGCGCCGGGCGGAAACGCGAGCACTTGCGACGTCTGCGCCTGCGTGTAACCGCCGACGGTTCCCCACACGGGATCGTCGACAACGCCGATCTTTCCGTTCGGTATGGCGACGCCGATCCCGCCGGGAGGTGGCGGCGAGGGCGAACCGCCGCCCCCGCCGCCGCCGATCGTGCCCAAGCCGCCGCCGTTGGTGCATGCCGCAATGGCCGCAACCAAAAGCAGTCCGCCCCAGCGCACGGGGCTAGGAAATCTCATCGAGCGGGAGCTGTTCCCTGAGGTCCGGGCGTCGCGTGTGCCGCAACGACGAAGACGTCCTTCATTCCCTCACTGTAGTGGAACGCGCAACCGATCAAATAGATACCGGCTCTGCCGAGCGTTACTTTCACCGATCCGCCCGGCGAGATCGAGCCGCTGGCGTAGCCTCTGCCGAACTTGCCGCCCGAGGCTGGGATCTTAAGGCTGGGATTTGATGGGAACGTTGCCGGCGGTCCGCTGATCTTCTTCACCTCGTTGAACGTATGGCTGATGTTCTTCGAGATGTTCTTAATCGTAAGAACCGTGCGTGGCGGGAAACCGAGCGCTTGAGAAAACGACTGCTGCGTGAAACCGCCAAGCGTTGCTTGCCAAAACGGATCCTTAACGGTGCCGACGCCTTCGCCGGGGAGCTCCTCCATTGCAGTGCCTGTTCTTCCATCGGGGAGAACCGCGGTAATTTGGAGTTGGGGCATTCCGGGAAGGGCGTAAGAGGCGCCGCTTCCAGCGGCATTTCCACCGTAGTGTCCGCCGCACGCCGCAAGCACGGCGGCGCCGAGGGCCACGGCGAGTCCTGCTAGTTTTCTAGACATGTAGCCTCCTGGGGAGTGTGAGTGGTCTGGGCATCGTATGCGGTCGTTATGAAGAAAGTCTAAATCTTGATCGAGTCGCGCATCGCGGCGGCGATGTTCTGCAGCGCCGGATCGCCCGCAGCGTCGAGCGTCGCCTGAGCGAATGCATTGCGGGCTGCGGCATGATCTCCCTCTCGAAGCAGAACGACGCCGAGCGCGAATCGCGCGCGAGCGTACGACGGTGCTAGCGACAGTGCGCTGCGAAGTTCGCGCTCGGCCGCATCGTATCGGCCGAGATGTTCTTCGGCGAGCGCGAGATCGTAATGAGCGACCGCATATGAAGGATTGGCGTGCAGCAGCTTGCCGAAATCCTCACGTGCGGTTGCGGCGTCGCCGCTGCGTAGTGCAACGAGTCCACGCGAATAAAGCGCTCGCGCCGAGTCCGGTGCGAGCGTTACGTAACGATCCGCGATGACGCGCGCTTCGCGCAGGTCGCCGCGCGCGATATCCACCGCAACGAGGTTCGCCATCGCTGCGAGGAACCCGGAGTCGAGCGCGATTGCGGCGCGCAGTTCGCGTGCCGCGTCGTCGTTACGCTGCAGATTCGCGTAGGCGATCGCCAGGTCGTAGTGCGCGGTCGAGCCTTGCGGCTCGGCCGGACGGAGCGCGATGATCCGTTCGAACTCAGGTGCGGCCGCTGCCCAGTCGCCGCGAGCCTCGGCGTTGAGGCCCAGCGTGAAGCGCTCTTCGATCTCCCGGCGGATGGCAAGCGCACGCAGGGCCGGAACTGAGGTCGTCCGGGGCACGGGGCTTGGGGCCGGATAGGTTTGTGCTACTCCTGCGGTCGCCGCAGCCGAAACGAGAAGGGCGAACAGAAGGGGGCCCCGCATCGGTCACGGAGTGCCGGCGTTGGTTGGTAGCTCACCCTCATGCCAGCGAGCGGCCGCTGCCGCGCGCTCGGGCTTGCATTCCCAGCCAACACGTCCGGTCGAGGTGATCGGGCCGAGCAGAGCCGGCGCGGCGGAAGGCGCCAGCGCCCCGGCAAGCAGGTCTTCGAGCGACGCCGTACCCGCGACGGCGAAACGGCCGCAGGCAAAAGTGGCGGCCAACAGAGTGGCCGCGAGGACCGCGCGGCGGAGTAGGGTTCTTGACACTACCTACATCATAGCTGAAAGTCTAAAGAATCCGTGAATCGCACGATCCACGCGGCCGCGGCGCTGCTTCCAGTTATGCTCGTGGCGATGCCCGCGCGTGCCGCGGCCCCACTGGTAGTAGGGTCGGTGCGCGATCAGCATGGGGCGGCGATCGTCGGAGCGACGGTGACGGGCCAAATGCCCGACGGCAGCCATCCTACGACTACGACCGACCCCTCGGGGACTTTTGCCCTCCACGCCGATGGGGTCGTTGCGGTCGTCGTCAGCTGCCGCTACTGCCGCACGACGCGGGTGGCGACGCTCTCCGGCGAGCCGGTCGTCGCGATCGTCCGGCAGTACGAAGCACTGGCGGCTGACGTTCCCACGCCCGGCGACCTGGAGAACCTGCCCTACGCGAACGTCGAGTCGGCGATAGCATTGCGTCCGTTCACGCTTTTGGCCCAGACCAGCGGCCCCTATCCCGGCTCGACCCTGAGCGACCGCGGCCTCTCGGCGACCGGTTCGCTGCTAATAGACAACGGCGTGCCTAACTACGACATCACCTCGGGCCTATCGCCGTACGGTCTCATACCGGCCAACTACGAGCAGAGCGCCGTCGTTCGGAACGCGGCCAACGCGTTTCTTTACGGTAACCAGGCCGAAGGTGGAACGGTCCAGCTCGATCCATTCCTTGGTGCAACGAACTGGCAGGTTGCGACGTTGGGCAGCGATACGATTGCGCGCGCGCAAATCGGATCGGACGCGTCGTCAATTGCGCTCGGCACCTTCAGCAACAACGAGGAATCGCGTCAGCGTACCGACCTCTTCGGAACCTGGCCGCTCGGGGCGGATCAGTCGGTCACTGCCGGCGGCGGTACGGAACAGGGACGACAGTGGGAACCCGATTCGACCCTCGCACAAAGTTTCTCGTTTGCGAACGCGACGTTCAGCGATCCGCGCGCGCTGAACCTATCCATCGCCGCGATCGCCGATCGCGGCGACTACGCTCTCACCGAGGGCCAGTATCCGGTCTCGAATATCTGGTCCGATTCGGAGGTGAGCGCTGGAATACACACGACCGGCCCGGTTGCGGGATTCGCGGATGCAGTGGTCCGCACGTCGAGCGGGATCTACGACCAGCAAGCCCTGCCCAACGGGTTACCGCGGCTGGGCGCGATGTTGACGCAAACGCACGTTGACGCCGGTTTGGTCGCGAGCGGAAACGACTACGACGTCGTCGCCGGAGTTGGCGCCTTCTGGATCGGTTACAGCGGCGGGATCATGGGGATCTCAAACCCGGCTAACACCTCGCTCGTCGTGCCGTCGCTGCAAGCGCGGTTATTTCCAAAGGGCAGGTGGAGCCTGGGTCTTCAGCAGAGCGGCTCGTTTTCGCTGCCGACCCTCATCGAACAGTCGCTATACAGCGGAGGCCAGCCGCAGCCGGTGCAGATCGAGCACAATTCGCTCTCCGCCGGAACGCTCACCTATACGGATAACTCGCGCCTGAGCCTCTCGTTCGAAGAAGCTTCGCAGACGGTTGCGGGAAGGTGGCCCGGCATGGTGAGTTCATCGGGTCTCTCGGCGACGTGGCAAGTTGCGCCGGCGATCGCGCTGCGTGCCTGGACGATGCACGTGACCGATACAGCGGCGTTATACGGCGGCGGCCTGCCGTATGCGGGCATGTCACCGACCGTGAACGCGCTTTGGCTCACCTACGACGCGACGGGGGCGGTGCGAGCCGACGTCATCTATCGGCGCGACTTGCTCGACTCGCTACCCTACTACCACGTCGACGGCGCGATCTCCGGACCAATCACCGGCGGGTTGCGCTGGTACGCCGGGGCCGAAGATCGTATGCAGCGGACATTCGTCAACGTCGGCATTCGCTTCGGCGGGCGCTAGCGCTACGAACTACTCGTCGTGCCGTCCCTGCGGCCGGCGGCGTCTGCGCATCGGCGGTGCGCCGGGCGCACTCGCGCGCGACGCGTAATCGCTGGGCGCACTCGCACGGGGCGCGTTATCGCTGGGCGCACTCGCTCGGGACGCGTTGTCGCCGTTGGGCGAGACGCCTCCCAAGAGCGCCTTGCGCGAGAGGTTGACGCGGCCTTGTCCGTCGATCTCGACGACCTTGACCATGATCTCGTCACCCAGCTTGACGACGTCTTCGACTTTTTCGACCCGCGTCAAAGCCAGCTGGCTGATGTGAACGAGACCCTCTTTACCGGGAAGGATCTGCACGAACGCGCCGATGTTAATGATCCGCGTGACGGTGCCGAGGTACGTTTCGCCGACCGCGATCTCGCGCGTCAGGTTTTCGACGATCTGCTTGGCCTTATCGCCCGAAGCTCCGTCGAGCGACGTTATGAAGACGCTGCCGTCGTCCTCGATGTCAATCTTCTCGACACCGGTGTCGGCGATGATCTTGTTGATCACCTTGCCGCCGGGGCCGATCACGTCCTTGATCTTGGCGGGATTGATCTTGATGACGATCATCCGCGGCGCGTACTCCGATAGTTGTTCGCGCGGCCGGGCGATCGTCTCGGTAAGCTTATCGATGATCGCATGGCGCGACTTGCGTGCCTGAGTCATCGCCTCGCGCATGATCTCGATCGTGATGCCCTGCACCTTGATGTCCATCTGAATCGCGGTGATGCCCTTCTTGGTTCCCGCAACCTTGAAGTCCATCTCACCAAGTGCGTCCTCGAGTCCCTGGATGTCGGTGAGGACCGTGTACTTGCCGTCTTTGAGAATCAAACCCATCGCGACGCCGGCAACGTGCTCGCGGATCGGAACGCCGGCGTCCATCAACGCCAGCGACGACCCACAAACGGACGCCATTGACGAAGAACCGTTCGATTCGAGCACCTCGCTGATCAGCCGAAGCGTGTACGGAAACTCATCCTTGGCAGGCAAAACCGGTACCAGCGCGCGTTCGGCGAGGTGACCGTGACCGATCTCGCGGCGGCCGGGGCCGCGCATCGGACGCGTCTCACCGACCGAATAGGGCGGAAAGTTGTAGAAGTGCATGTAGCGCTTGTCTTCGAGCTCGACGATGCCGTCGAGCCGTTGGGCGTCGCTCGTCGAACCCAGCGTCGCGGCCGTAAAGACTTGCGTTTGACCGCGCGTAAAGACACCCGAGCCGTGCACGCGCGGCACGTAATGCACCTTGCACCAGATCGGACGGACTTCGTCGGGCTTTCGGCCGTCGGGGCGAACCTTCTCGTCGACGACCATCGTGCGCAGCTCTTCCTCCTCCATGATCTTGATGATCTTGGAGAACTCTTTGGCCGTGGAGGGCGCCTCGAGCAACACCTTGACGGCGTCGTCTTTCTTGCCGCAGCGCGAGAGCGCTTCGCCAACGCTCAACGTGCTGAAGGCCGATTCACGCTTCTGCTTGTCCACGATGCGCATCGCTTTAGCGACGTCCTTGGCGAACGACTTGCGGACCCAGCGCTCGAGGTCGGAATCGACGTGCGCGACCGGATACTCGCGCTTCCCTTTTCCGGCCTTCTTTGCAAGTTGCTCGATCGCTGCGACGATCTTACGAATCTCGGCGTGCGCGAACTCGACCGCGCCCAAGAAATCGTCCTCGTCGATCTCTCTTCCGCCCCCTTCGACCATCATGACCGCATCGGCGGTGCCTGCGATGACGATGTCCATGCCGCCGCTCACGTACTGCGGCAGCGGCGGATTGCAGACGTACGCGCCGCGCTCGTCGCGCCCGACGCGCACCGCGGCGACCGTTTTATCGCACGGAATATCGCTCAATGCCAGCGCCGCGCCGGCAGCGCAGATGCCGATGACGTCGGCATCGAGCTCCGGATCGACCGACAGCACGGTAGCGACGATCTGCACGTCGTTGCGGAAGCCGTCGGGAAAGAGCGGACGGATTGGTCGGTCGATCTGCCGCGAACTAATCACGGCGTGCTCGGAGGGACGTCCCTCACGCTTGATATAGCCCCCCGGAATCTTTCCGGCGGCATACATCTTCTCTTCAAAATCGCAGGTCAGTGGAAAAAAGTCGATGCCTTCACGAGGATTCTCGGAGGCAGTCACGGCGCAGAGCACGACGTTTTGGTCGCCATAACGAACCAGCGCGGAGCCATTCGCTTGCTTCGCGAGCTCGCCGGTTTCGATGGTCATCGTGCGCCCGCCGACCGTTAAACTTACGGATTCGGGCACAGTATCTCCTAAATTCGAATGATATTATTTCTTTGTTTGAGGCGTTTCCATTCGGCAGGGCCGAGCCGCGACCTGCCCTAAACGGCCTTCCAATGCCGACCCTTACCCCTGAGGACCTGACCAAGCTCAAGCTCAAGGCCAACGATGTGCGCCAAGGCATCATTCGATCGTTACTCTCGGCGGGATCCGGCCACTCGGCCGGGCCGCTCGACATGTCCGACGTCTTCGCGGCGCTGTACGGTCATTTGATGCGCCACGAGCCGCTCAATCCGGAGTGGCCGGATCGCGACCGTCTCCTTCTCTCCTGCGGTCACATCGCTCCGGTGCGCTACTCCGCGATGGCAAATTTTGGATATTTTCCGATCGACGAGCTGCTGACGCTGCGCAAGTATGGTACGCGGCTGCAAGGCCACCCCGAGCGCGTGCGTCTGCCGGCGGTCGAAACGACCTCTGGTCCGCTGGGCGAAGGGCTCGCGCAGGGCGTCGGCATGGCGCTCGGTGCGAAGATGGACGGAAAGGATTTCCGAGTCTGGGTCGTCACGTCGGATGCCGAGCATCAGTGCGGCTTACATTGGGAGGCGGTGTTGACCGGTGCGAAGTTCAAACTCGACAATCTCACCGCGATCGTCGATCGCAACTTCATCCAGATTGACGGCAGCACCGAGGACGTGATGCCGCTCGAACCGTTTGCCGATAAGTACCGGGCCTTCAACTGGGAGGTTTTCGAGTGCGACGGTAACGACGTTGCGGAGTTCATCGAGACCGCTGCGCGCGCGACGAAAGTCGCCGGCAAGCCGCAGGTGATTATCGCCAACACGGTGCCCGGCAAGGGCGTCTCGTTCATGGAAGGCGACTATACGTGGCACGGAAAGCCGCCCAACGCGCAGCAGGCCGACGGGGCGTTACGCGAACTTGCAGCACAACGAGAGAGGATCGTCGCCAATGGCTAGCGGCACCCGACTCTTTGACGATGCCGCCGGCGCGATGAACTTGGTCGATTATCGCAGCCCGGAGCTCAAGCAGGTTCCAACCCGGAACGGATTCGGTGAAGGCGTGATTGAGGCGGGCTCGCGCGACCGCAACGTCCTCGGTATCTGCGCGGACCTTTCGGAGTCGACGCGCTTCGAAGGCTTTCGCAAAGCCCATCCGCAGCAGTACATCGAGATCGGCGTCTCCGAGCAACTGCTCGTCGCGATGGCCGGTGGGCTCGCAGCAGTGGGGAAGATTCCGTGGATCGCCAGCTATGCGATGTTCAACCCGGGACGCTCGTGGGAGCAAGTCCGCACGATCATGGCGCTCAACGAGACGAACGTCAAGATTGCCGGCGCGCACGCCGGCGTCTCGGTCGGACCCGACGGAGCCACCCATCAGGCGATCGAGGACATCGCGATCATGCGCGTCATTCCGCATATGACCGTCGTCGTGCCGTGCGACGCGGCGCAAACGAAGAAGGCGACGCTGGCGCTCTCGGCGAGCTGGGGACCCGCTTACCTGCGCTTCGGCCGAGAGAAATCGGCCGTGATAACGACCGACGAGACGCCCTTCGAAATCGGCGTCGCGCAGACTTTTCGCGAAGGGCGCGACGTCGCGATCGTCGCTTGCGGGATCCTGGTGTATAATGCGTTACTCGCCGCCGACCGCCTTGCTCGCGAAGACGGGATCGAGTGTCGCGTCGTCAACAATCATACCGTCAAACCGATGGACGAAGCTGCGATCGTCGACGCGGCGCATAGCTGCGGCGCGGTCGTTACGGTCGAGGAGCACCAGAAACACGCCGGCATGGGATCGCGCGTCGCCGAGATCCTCGTACAGCGTCATCCGGTGCCGATCGAGTTCGTCGGCGTCAACGATCGGTTCGGCCAATCGGGCGACCCGATGGAGCTCATCGAGCACTACGGGATGGGCGTGGATGCAATTGCGGACGCCGGGCGCCGCGCCTACCGGCGAAAGCCTTGATTTAGCGCATCTCGTTGTCGCCTTAGGCCTCATTTACCGTAGTAAACTTCGGCCTTCACCCTTCGACTTCGCTCAGGGTGACAAGAGCTGCATCTAAATCAGGGCTTTCTTACCGGCGCAAGCCTAACTCGGAAATGAGGCTGCGGTAGCGCTCGAGATTCTTGGCGTGCAGATAGTTGAGCAGACGGCGACGCTGCCCGACTTGCAGCAGCAGACCGCGCCGGCTGTGATGATCTTTCTTATGAATCTTGAGATGCTCGGTGAGCTGGTTGATTGAAGTGGTCAGCATCGCGATCTGGACTTCGGCCGATCCGGTGTCCTTCGATCCGCGGCCGTACTTGCCGGCGATCTCCGACTTTTGATCTTTGGTGAGCGGCACGTTATGAGACTCCTTAAGCAGGATGGTCTCGCTCGGGTACAGTCTGCCTCGACCGTCCCGGCGACCGGCCTAGAATAGCAAAGCGCGGCTGCGTACGCAAGGTGCAGCCGAACCGGCATACAATCGCAGCGCTGTGGAGCTTCAAATCCGCGGACGTGTGGCGCTGGTAACCGGGGCAAGCTCCGGGATCGGCGAAGCGGTGGCTCGCGCGCTCGCGCGCGAGGGCGTCCGGTTAGCAGTCGCCGCTCGCGACGCCGCACGGCTCGACGCGGTGGCGCGTGCGGCAAAAGCACTCGGCGCACAAGAAACGCGGGCCTTTAGCGTTGATTTGCAAGACGCCGAATCGACCGCGGCGATGCTCGAGGACGTACGCGGAGCTTTTGGTGAGGTCGAGATCGCGGTCCTCAATGGTGGTGGACCCAAGCCCGGACGATTCAGCGAGACGGCGCTTGCCGATTGGGACGGCGCGTACAAGTTGCTGCTGCGCGGCATGCTGGTTCTGCTGGAGAGGATCGTGCCTGCGATGCGCGCCCGCGGATGGGGACGTATCGTCGCGCTGACGTCGTCGGCGGTGAAACAGCCGATTGACACGCTCGTTCTCTCAAACGCATTTCGCACCGCGCTGGTCTCGGCGTTGCGAACGCTCGCCGTCGAAGTCGCGCGCGACGGCGTCACCGTGAACTCGATCGCAACGGGACGGATCGACACCGCGCGGCTGCGCGCCATCTACGGCAATGACGAGCTCAAGCTGCGGGAAGCGGGGCTTGAAGTACCGATCGGACGCATTGCAACGCCGGACGAGTTTGCGCCGATGGTTGCGTTCCTCTGCAGCGAGCCGGCGCGCTACGTTACCGGGCAGACGATAGCGATTGACGGTGGTCTGATTCGCGGCCTGTTCGGCTGAATGCGGTACGTATTATTGAAATCCGGTGATCGAGACCTCGCAAGATCGCTCTTTGCGACGATGGCGGCGATCTTCGGCGAAGAATCGCAAGCGTTGAGCGATGCCTACGTCGATCGGCTCTTAGCACGCGACGATTTTTTTGCGCTCGCGGCGCTCGCCGGCGATCGCGTTGCGGGCGGACTGACCGCGTACGCCATAGCTTTAACTCGAAGGCAAGCATCCGAAGTCTTCATCTACGACGTCGCCGTGCGCAGCGACGATCGTCGAAAAGGCATCGGGCGCGGACTCGTATCCGCACTGCGGGACGTTGTCCGTACGAAGGGATGCGGCGACGTGTTCGTACTTGTCGAAAATCGCGATGCCGATGCTTTGAACTTCTATCGCGGCCTTGGCGGCGTCGCGTCGTCCGTGACGCTATTCGATTTCGAGCGATCTTAGGGCTGCGTTACGGACGCTGAAGGAGGCATCCCCTGGGAAGAGTTCCGGTTGCCAGTTTCGGCGGCCGAGGGAAGCGGCGGGCCGCCGCGACCAGCTTCGCACGTGGTGGTCGCGAAGGTGCGATAGGGACCGGCGCGAATCACCGGGCCGAGATGCAGGGAGTAGAAGGAAAACGCGTCGCCGCCTTGATCGGCGACGGATTCGAGGAGATCGAGCTCACGGAACCCCACCGGGCGCTCGAAGAGGCCGGCGCGATCGTGACGATTGTCGGGATTGACGAGCGCTCGCGTCAGCGCATTCGCGGCAAGCGAGGTCTCGACGACGGTCAGAGCATGCGCGCCGAAGAGCTCGTTAGCGACTGCACGGCCGAAGATTTCGACGCGCTTTTGATTCCCGGCGGAACCTCGCCCGACCGGATTCGCACCGACCGTGAGGTGCACCGCTTCGTGCGCGAGTTCGACACGCTGAAAAAGCCGATGTTTTCGATTGGCCATGGCGCGCAAGTCTTCATTTCCTCGCAGATCGTGCGCGGCCGTCAGATCACCGGAGTTCATTCCATTGCCGACGACATCCGTAACGCCGGCGGCCTCTATCGCGATCAGCCGACCGTCACCGATTCGAACTGGGTCTCGACGCGCGGAAGCGAGGACCTGCCGCAGTTCAACCGCGCGATGCTCGAAAAGCTCGCGACCGCCACGCCGGCTCAAATCGGGTCGTAACGCGCCAACGCCTCGCCATATTGGCGCAAGGCGATCAGTGCGACGATCGCGCAGAACACAAGCTCGGCAAGAACCGATCGCATCGTAGCCACGAGCGCGTACGCTATCCCACTGGCGGCCGCGGCGAGCGCCACGTAGAGCACGCGCGATGCGCCGCGCCGGATCGTCGCGCAGAGTGCCGTCAGCGTGGCGGCGATGACGGCGGCAACCGTTATCAGGAACGTGAACGGCGCATCGGCCGCGCCGCGCAGCACCAGTCCTACCGCGTACGCAAGGGCCGCCAGAATCGCCGCGATGCAGGGGACGAAGGCTTTTGCTCGCGCGAGCTGGCGTCCGAAGAGCGGCGCATTCTGCTCGCACCGGTCGAGGTACGGATGGAGTCCGGGGCTCTGCGTCAGCGCCATAGCGATGCCGAGCAGCGAGCAGAGAAAGAGCGGCGCCGCAAAACCGGACGGTTGGGCGAGTCCCGCAACAAAGGCCGCCGCACAGGAATAGAGGACGATGCGCCGCTGCGCGTAGAGCCGTGCGCGCGCAACGGCGAGCAAGATTCGCACCGCTACGTGAAGGCTCTCGCCGCGGCGGCGTCGGTGTGCGTCGAGAGCAGCGCGCAATCCTCGACGATGTCGAGAATCTTACGTGCGTAGGCCATCTGGGGCCGGTCGATAACGAGCAGCTTGGGCTCGCCGATCAGCGCTCCGATTAGGGGGTAGGCGAAGGCCTCGTGCACGCCGGCTAGCCGGAAGCGCAAAAGGCCGGCGCGCTCTTTCGCGCGCGCCGGCTCGACGTTCCAGAGCGCCGCGCGGTAGGCGACGTAGCGCGCGAACTCATCGTCGTCGAGGGGGAAGGGCTCGTGCGGAACCAGGGCGGCGACCCGCTTGCAGTGCACCGATTGCACGTGCGGATCGTAATCATCGATCAGCACGCATCCGCTCGACGTCTTGACGATGCCGCACGCCAGCAGCGCGACGATTGCGGACTCCTGCTCTGAAGCGCATTGCAGGGCTGCTCTCTCGCCGCTGCGGAGATCGAGCGTCACCGGGCCGGCCGCGGCGTCGCCGCGCGCGAACGTCGCCTCCCGCATCCGCAAGAGTGGCATCTCGGCAGTATCATTCGGCAGTTTGCGCCAACTCCACTACACGCCCGTGTTGTCGAATACGCAAGTCGCACAGAAGCTGCTCGAGATCCGCACGCTCATGGAGATGGCGGGCGATTCCTTCTACAAATACATGGCCTACGAGAAGGCGGCCGCGTCGGTCGAGAACGCGCCGCCGCTCGGCGATCTCGTCGCGGTGGGCGAGCACCTCAAGCTTCCGAGCGTCGGAAAATCGATCGGCGCCGTGATCGACCAGCTCGTGCGCACCGGAACCGCCGATCAACTAGAACAACTTCACCAGCGGTTTCCTCCCTCGCTCTTGGAGGTGCTGGGCGTGAGCGGCATCGGGACCAAGACCGCCGCGATGCTCTTCGCGGAGTACGGAATTGCATCGCTCGCCGATCTGGAGCGCGCGATCGAAGCGGGTGCGCTCGCCGGCGTTCCGCGTTTGGGAAGCAAGACGATCGAGAATTGGCGGCGCGGGATTCTTGCCTACAGGGGGCGTCAGCGACGCACGCCGCTGCCGCTCGCTCTGGCAATTGCACATGAGGCAGTCGAGTACGTGCGGCAGGGACCGCCGCTCGATCGGCTCTGTTTTGCGGGGAGCCTGCGGCGCGCTGAGGTAACGGTCGGCGACATCGACGTGGTCTGCACGTCACAGCACGCGGCCGACGTCATCGGACACTTCACGGCCTGGTCGCGCGCCCACGCCGTGCTCGCCGAGGGCCCGACCAAGGCCAGCATCTGGCTTCCCGGAGGGCTGCAGATCGATTTGCGCGTGCTGCCCGACCACCTCTACGGGAATCTGCTGCAGCATTTCACGGGCTCGCGCGAGCACAACATCAAGCTGCGCGAATACGCGGTCCGGGCAAATCTACGCGTCAGCGAGAACGGCATCTTGAATCTCGAGAGCGGCGAGGTGACGACGTGCACCGAGGAAACGGGAGTCTACGCCGCGCTGGGCATGCAATACGTCCCACCCGAGCTGCGCAGCGGACTCGATGAGATCGAGCTCGCGCGCGCCGGCGCGATTCCCGAGCTCGTCGAGTTAGGCGATCTGCGGGGCGATTTCCACATGCACACGCAGTGGAGCGACGGGGACGATACGCTCGAGGAGATGATCGTCGCGGCCGCGGCGCGAGGCTACGAATATCACGCGATCAGCGACCATTCGCAGGGACGCGGTCGCCGCTTCGGCTTAGAACCGGGCCGATTGCTCGAACAACGCGCGATCATCGAAGAACTCGGCGCTCGCCACAAGATCCGCACGCTCTGCGCGAGCGAGGTCGACATTCTGCCCGATGGCTCGCTCGACTTCGACGACGCGGTGCTGGCGCAACTCGATATCGTCATCGGTTCGGTTCACACCGCGACCCGCCAGACGCGCGAGGAGATGACGGCCCGACTAATTCGGGCCTGCGAGAATCGGTACGTAAACATCATCGGGCATCCGACCGGGAGGCGCTTCGATGCTTCGACAGGCTCAGCACTGGCCACTGGATACGAGTTCGATTACGATGCCGTCTTTGCTGCGGCTGCGCGCACTGGGACGGCGCTCGAGATTGACGGACAGGCAGCGCGGCTCGATCTGCCGGCGCCGCTGGCACGCAAAGCCAAGAGTTTCGGAACGACGTTCACGCTCGACAGCGACGCGCATCGGACTGGCGACTTGACCGCGATCGAGTTCGCGGTTGGTCAAGCGCGGCGAGCCGGACTGGAACGCGCTGACGTACTGAACGCGCGGTCGCTCGACGACGTTCGGGCGTTTGTCGCGCGCAAGCGCAACGCATGATCGCCGGCACGCGTTTAGCGGGTTCTGCTTTCGGTCGCGGTGACGCGACACCGTTGATCTTCGTGCACGGCGTCGGCTCGACAGCCGCGATTTGGGACTACCAGCTCGAGTCTTTCGGCAGCGAGCGCCTCTGCGCCGCGATCGAGCTGCGCGGGAACGGAGCGAGTAAGCCCGATCCGGATCCGTCGCTGATCACGCGCGAAGGCTTTGCGGAAGACGTGCTCACCGTGGCCGGTGCGCTCGGCGCGCGGCGCTTCACGCTCGTCGGCTGCAGTCTCGGCGGCGTCGTCGCCTTCGAGCTGTGGCGCAACGTACGGGATCGCGTCGCGGCGATGGTCTTGCTCGGGACGTTCGCGCGCTATCCCGACGGCGAGCGCTATGCGGAGCAGATCGCGGCACAAGCGCGCGAGATCGGCGATATGCGGGCATACGGTCAGCTTCGCGCAGCGAAGCTGGGACTTCCGCCGGACCGCCTACGGGAAACGATCGAGCAGTTCGCGTGCAAATCCGTCGAATCTTTTCTCGCGGCTACGCAAGCCACATGGACCGGAAACTATCGCGAACTCTTGCCGAGTATCGACGTACCGGTTCTCGTTGCCTACGGCGAGCACGACGTCGTCGCACCCCGATCGCTTGCCGAAGAGATCGCGGAGTCCATCCCCGGCGCTGCGCTCGCGAGGATTCGCGATGCCGGGCACGTCGCCAATGCCGATAACCCCGCCGTTTTCAACGGTCTTGTACGCGAGTTTTTGCTTACTTCACGGAAATAGCCAGCCCGCCGACTCCGTATTCATACTGCACCAGCGTCTTGATTCGCTTACCGCCGGCCGGATATCGCCATTGCGCGACGACGTTGCCCTCGTCGGCGGTCGCCACGGCCGTGCCGTCCCCAATGGCTAGCGGCGAGCCCGACCAGAGCGTATCGAGATGAACGACGCCGACCACGTCGCCGACGGAGCCCGCGATCTTAATGCGATAGATTGATGGCCCCTGTTGGCGAAAAGGCTCGACCAATGCGAGGTACTTACCATCCCATTGCAAGCCGCCTGGATACCAGGAGGCCGCTTTGTTCAACGTGACGTTCGTAAACGCGTTTGCGTCTTTTGCCAGTTCGCCGAGCTTGAAGAATATGGTGCTGCCTTGGGCGCCGTCGACAAAGAGATTGCCGCCGTCGTCATAGATACAAGCCGTCGGCGTGAACGGGATCTGGTAGCTAGCCGGTTTTCCTTCGCGTGCGCCGGCATAGACATCCGCGAAGTTACGGCCGAGCCGGTCTCCGGTTATTATTGCGAGATTTCCGCTAGTGGGGTCGATCGCGCAAGCATTCCCAGACCGAGAATGCAGAATGTGAATTGTCGCAATGGGAGTCGTTCCACCGTGGGCGTATTCGTAAGCGGTTCGGTGGTTATCGTCCGCGACGATAATCCAGACGTTCCCCGACGTATCCGAACAAATACCGGTGGCAAAGCGCCTGATGGGAATCGTCGAAACGAGCTTGCCTTGGGGAAACGTCAGCACCGAGAGCAGCCCGTGAAAACGGTGGTGTCCCGAATGCGCAATGTACAGTAGATCGCCGGAAAAGCCGGCGGTGTCGCCGGCTCGTGCTTTGCCGGCGAACGTATCGCTCGGTATCGCTGAGCTCCCCAGGTTGCGGTCTGCGTCGCACGCATCGAGAGTCGCCGAAACCAAGCAGAGAGCTACTATAAGACCAAGCCGGGCGAAATTCACGGATATTTCCTCCAATCAGCTTTCTATTCGGCAATACGCTCGGATGCGGCGTAGAGATTGGCTCGCTCCCCGCGGACGAATCCTGCGAGCGTTACGTTGAACTCGCGTGCCAGCTCGACCGCGAGGCTGCTCGGAGCCGAGACCGACGCGACGATCGGGATCCCAGCCATGACCGCCTTCTGCAGAATCTCGTAGCTTGCCCGCCCGCTCACCATCAGGATTCGGCGCCGAGGCGGTAACTGACCGTTGAGCAGCGCCCAGCCGACGACCTTGTCGACCGCGTTATGACGGCCGACGTCTTCTCGCAGCGCCAGCATATCGCCGCGCTCGTCGAAAAGCGCTGCCGCATGCAGCCCGCCGGTCGTCGCGAAAGTGCGCTGCGCTTCGCGCATACGCTCAGGCAACTTGTAGAGAAGCCGCGCCGCTACGCAGACGTCGTCCACGATCGGAGTCGCGCCGAGTTCGCGAAGCGATTCGAGCTGAGCGCGTCCACAGACGCCGCAGGCACTGCTCATCGTGAAGTGGCGTTCGAATCGTGCGAAATCGGGCGCCGAGCGTCCGCGGAGCTCGATGGTAACGATGTTATAACGCTGCGCGGGATCGACGGCCGGGTCAACGCAATACGTCAACTCCGCGATCGCATCGTGTCGTCGAATGATACCTTCGCCGTAAACGAATCCGCCGGCGAGCTCGAAATCGTTGCCGGGCGTGCGCATCGTGACCGCGAGCGTGCGCTGCGTGCCGCCCGCAACCAGCCGAAGCTCGAGCGGTTCCTCCGTGACGACACGATCGTACTTACGCGACCGCGCGTCGCCGTCGAGCGCGATTGCCTCTATCTCAACGCTGCGGCCCGGACGAGCGGCTTCCATGGCGTCACCCGTTGACAGGATCAAGGCGACGCTTCCTCGTCCGGCGGCCGGTTCTGCACGTAACTGTACCCGAAGCGTCCCTTGACGCAGAGATGACCGCTCGTGACGGCGTTTTCGATCGGCGAGGTAACCTTGACGATCTCGTTATCCTGCACGTGCAGCGTCAGCGTGCAGCCGACGCCGCAGTACGAGCAGATCGTGTCGGTCTCGACCTGCTGCTCTTCCTTCCACTCGCCGCGACGCCGCATTTCGTGCTCCGACGAGAACATTAGCGCGCCGGTCGGGCAGACGCCGATGCAGTTACCGCAATAGACGCATGCCGATTCGGGCAGCGCGACGTCGTATTCGGTCGAAATATGCGCGTCGAATCCACGCCCGGCGACGGCGATCGCAAAGGTATTCTGGGCGTCGACGCCGCAGGCTTCGACGCACTTGTAGCAGAGAATGCATTTGGCATAGTCGCGCACGTAGAGCGCGTTGTCCACTTTGACGGGTTGCGCGACCGTTTCCGGCGCGTCGCCGTATCGCGTCGCATCGGCTCCGTATCGCTCGCAGAAGCGCTGGGCGTCGGGGGCGGTCGAGAGGTCAACCGACGAAGCGAGAAATTCGAGGACCATCTTCCGGCTGTGGCGCACGCGTTGCGAATCGGTTTGAATAACCATGCCGGGTTCGACCCGCCGCGCGCAGGCGGGAACGAGAACGCGCGAACCCTCCAACTCGACGACGCAGACGCGGCAGGCGTTCACGGGGGTGAGCGATTCGAGAAAACAGAGCGTCGGCGTATCCACGCCGGCTGCCGTGCACGCATCGAGAATCGTCGAGCCGGCCGGAACGCCAACCGCAGTGCCGTCGACGGTAATCTCTACTAGCGGTTTGGGCGGCAGCGCCGGTGCCCGTGGAATCGGCCCTCGAATCATCCGGGTGCCTCCGCTGCCAAGACTCTGAGATGAGCTTGAGCCGTCTCGATCGCGTTGGCGGCAGTTTGACCGAGTCCGCAGATCGACGCATCGCGCATTGCGCGCCCGATCTCATTGAGCAGCGCGACGTCGCGCGCGCGTTGTGCATCCGTACTCCGCGCCGAGGCTAGCCGCTCCAGCGCCTCTTCCTGGCGAACGGTTCCTACCCGGCAGGGCACGCATTGGCCGCACGACTCGTCACGAAAGAACCGCGCGATGCGGCGTAGGATTTCGATCAGTTCGACGCCTTCGGCGAAGAGCATCACCACACCCGAACCCAGCGTCGCACCGGCGGCGCGAGCATCTTCAAACGTCAACGGCATCGTCAGCGCGTCGGGCGAAACCATCGCGCCGGCCGCGCCGCCGAGCAGAATAGCCTGCAGTCGCTCCTCATCGGGAACACCTCCCGCCATCTCGATCAGCGCGCCCAGCGTGGTTCCGTGCGGGACTTCGTAGAGCCCCGGGTACTCGATCGCGCCGGAGAGACAGAAGAGTCGAGTTCCGGTCGACCCGGGCGTCCCGACGCGTGCGAACGCGGCCCCTCCCTCGACGAGAATAGTCGGAAGGTTGACGAGCGTTTCGACGTTGTTAATTTGGGTCGGTTTACCGAAAAGGCCCGCCTCTACGGGAAACGGCGGCTTGTTGCGCGGCTCACCGCGCTTCCCTTCGATCGAGTTGAAGAGCGCCGTCTCCTCACCGCAAATATACGCACCGGCGCCGCGGCGAATCTCGATATCGAAACGCACTCCTCTTCCTAGCACGTCGTTGCCGAGCAGTCCGTGCTTGCGCGCCTGTTCGATCGCATTGCCGATGCGCTGGATCGCGAGCGGATACTCGCCCCGAATATAGATGAAGCCTTGCTCGCAGCCGATGGCGTAGGCGGCAATCGTCATCGCCTCGACGATCGCATACGGATCGTATTCCATAAGGATCCGATCCTTAAACGTGCCGGGCTCGGATTCGTCGGCGTTGCAGATGAGGTAATGGGGGCGCGCCGGCGCGTGCGCAACCGCTTGCATCTTACGACCGGTCGGGAACGCCGCGCCGCCGCGTCCTAAAAGCTTCGAAGCATCGATCTCCGCGAGGACGCGCTCCGGGCCAAACTCGAACGCTTCGCGCAGGGCCCGATAGCCGCCATGCGCGCGATAATCGTCGATACTATCGGGATTTATCTTTCCTATCCGGCGCAGCAGTCGAAGTTCGGCGCCGCCGACGTGCGGTATGTTCCTTTCAGCGCCGTCGCGCCCTTCGATGCCGCTGCGGGCGGGCGCATCCCCCGTCATCGTGCGGCTCAACCGATGTGCGTTAAGCGATGTCAGTTGACGCGCCGACGGGGGATCCCCGGCCACGGTTACGAGCGCAGCCGGCGCGCGGTCGCACAGTCCAAGGCACGGGCTGCGAAGCCACGTCGTGCGGCCATCGGCGCTCTCGCCGGCGGGACCGAACGTGGATTCGAGCGAGGCGCAGAGCGACTCGGCACCGGCGCAGATGCAGGCAATGTCGTCGCAGACGTGGACGACGCGCGGCGGACGCTGCTTCGTTGAAAGCAGCGCGTAGAAGCTCGCGACTCCGTAAGCCTCCGCCGGCGCGACGTCCAGGCGCCGGCCGACGTAGTTCAGGGCACCGGGGCTGATCCAACCGATGCGGTCTTGCAGCGCATGCAGCACGGGAAGCAGGAGATGGCGTCGAGTCTCACTATCGCTTGGGCTGCCGAGCGCACCGTCAACGGCGGCGCGCTCCTCGCCCGTCGGCGCGTCCGACGTATAGTGCAGATCCATTACTTACCGACGTCGATGCGCACCGCGCAGGCTTTGAACTCCGCGGTGCCCGATTTTGGATCGGTGGCGTCGATCGTGAGTAGATTCGTCGCAACGGCGTCGTTGAAGTGAAAGGTCGTAAAGACCAGGCCGGGTCGCAGTCCGGGATCGATCCGAACGGGTACGACGATCGAGCCGCGCCGCGAAGTAACGCGCACCGGCTCGCCGTCGGTAACGCCGTAATGTTCCGCGTCTTGCGGTGAGATGTCGAGGGTCTCTTCGCGCCGAAGCGGCGACGAGTAACCGCCGCTCTGCACGCCGGTGTTGAATGAGTCCAGCCGCCGTCCGGTCGTCAAGCGCACCGGATACTCCTCATCGAGCGCTTCCACCGGCGGATCGTGTTCGACCGAAGCGAATGGCGCGCGCTCACCCAATATCGGCTCCTCCCAAAGGCGCGCGTGCAAAAACAGCTCGCCGGGGTGATTCTCGTCGTAACACGGCCACGGAATTCCGTTCAGCTCGTCGAGCCGCTTGTAGCTCATGCCTGCGTGCCACGGTGAGAGCGCGCGGCACTCGTCCCATACCTGCTCGGCGCTGCAATCGGGCCAATCGTTGCCGAGACGGCGTGCCAGCGCGCACAGGATGGCGATGTCGTCGCGTGCCTCGCCCGGTGGATCGAGCGCCTTGCGGCAGCGCTGCACGCGCCGCTCGCTGCTCGTGACGGTGCCTTCGGATTCGCACCAGCTCGCCGACGCCGGAAAGACCACCTCAGCGAGTTCCCCGGTTTTGGTGAGAAAGATGTCTTGGACGATGAGATGCTTGAGGCTGCGCAACAGCTCGACGGCATGTGTCTGGTCGGCTTCCGATTGCGCCGGGTTCTCTCCGATGATGTAGAGCGTGTCGAGCTCGCGACGTTCGATCGCGTGGAACATGTCGGTGAGATTCCACCCGCGCCCGAGCGGCAGCGCGGACTTCCAAGTACGCTCGAACTTGGCAACGCTGGCCGGATCCTCAACGTCTTGACCGCCGGGAAACTTGTTCGGAATAGCACCCATGTCGCCGCCGCCTTGCACGTTGTTCTGACCGCGCAGCGGGTTCACGCCGGAACCGTATCGCCCGACATGACCGCAGAGCAGAGCGAGGTTGATGAGGGCGCGCACGTTGTCGACGGCATTGTGATGTTCGGTAATGCCGAGCGTCCAGCAGAGTTCAGCGCGCTCGGCAAGCGCGTAGGCATGGGCGAATTCACGGATGAGCGCGGCCGGCACGCCGGTCGTCTTCTCGGCGTACTCCAGCGTGTACGGTTCGACCGTCTCACAATAATCCTCGAAACCGCTCGTGGCGCGTGCGATGAAGTCGCGATTCTCCAAGCTTTGCTCGAGAATTTCCCGGCCGATGGCGTTGGCCAGAGCGATGTCCGATCCGACGTCGAGACCGAGCCAGCCATCCGCCCACTGCGCGCTGGTCGTGCGCCGGGGATCGACCACGTAAAGCTTCGCGCCGTTGTGAATCCCGCGCAGCACGTGGTGGAAGAAGATCGGATGCGTCTCGCGCGCATTCGACCCCCACAGGACGATCACGTCGGTCCGCTCGATCTCCTCGTAGGAGCTCGTGCCGCCGCCCGCCCCGAAAACCGCCGTCAGACCGACGACGCTGGGGGCGTGTCAAGTCCGGTTGCAGCTATCGACGTTGTTGCTGCCGATGACCGAGCGAGCGAACTTCTGAGCGACATAGTTCATCTCGTTGGTCGCTTTCGAGCAGCTGAACATTCCGAAAGACCGGACGCCGCCACGATCGCGAGCGGCGCGCAGCCCCGAAGCGGCGCGATCGAGCGCCTCGTCCCACGTCGCACGTCGCAAGCGTTCGCCGTCACGGACCAGCGGATGCGTCAACCGAAGATAGGGTTTGCTCACAGCGTCTCGATTCTAGCGTCGCCGCAGCGGACCCCCACTCTCGGCGCGCAAACCGCCTACGGCTCGGTCATAATGAGCGGAGCCTGCGGCGCGAAGAGCGGCGCCGGACGGCTCAACTGGTCGACCGCGTGGATGTTCTCGAACGAGACGGCAGCCTGCGGGTAAACAAGTCCCTCGTAGCGCATCGGGCGCAGCGCGGTCTCGTCGTAGACGTAGAGCGCACCCTCGCTCTTCATGAACCTGACCCGCCATGGCACGCTCGTTCCGGGCCCGTCCACGAAATTCAAGCGCTCAACCAGTTGGATCGGTGCGAACGATCGCGTATCAACCCATAACTGTTCGAGGCGATAGCGGCCGGGATCGCGCAGCGCCTTTAGCCGCAGGTGGTAGGCCGGCACGCCATAAGTCGATTCGATGCCGTCCAGCGTCACGCGATATACCCGTCGGTAGATGGTTTCGCGCTCGATGGTCGGTGGTGCGCTCGGCATCGTGCTCGGCTCTCGGTCACGGCCGGGTGGGCTAGGATCGTGAAAGTCGGCGCGTACTTCGCGGACGACCTGCATCGGGTCGGGCGACGCGGCAGCGTTCGTCGGCGAAATCTCGGCCATGCCGAAGGTATAATTCGGGGCGAGCAGCGGGACGCCAAGATAGTCAGTGGGCGGCTGCGGCTTGCCGAGTACCGACGATAAGAGCGGGATCTTCACGGTGACGCCGTGTGCCGCGTAGGTTGGATGCGCCTTTTCGTAGTCGCTAATCGGATCGACCGCGACCTGTCCGCTCGCCGAGTCATAGGCGCTCCAATACCGCTCGGTCTTTACCAGGCCGCCCTCGAGCACGCTAACGGAAACGGTGTATTCTAACAGCTGCGGGTACGATTGTTGGTGCCAGTAGGCACGGGCGCGAGCAAAAATCTGATACGGATCGGGGAGCGATTGCGCGGCGACCGATTTGACTGGCAAGGCGGCGACCAGTAAAAGGACGGCACTCATCCAGCGCGTCACCCCATATAGTTATTAGCTTTGACCCGACGGCCTGCCGGGCTGCTTCCCCTGGCCAAAGGAGCTTGCCGACGGCAAAGGCAAGACCGCCCTTCCAAAAGGAGGGACGAGGCGTGGATCTTTCGTCGATCACCGTCTATGCGAACGGCCGGTTCCAGCGCTACGAGGATGCGAAGGTCGGGCTGCTAACCCACGGGCTCCAGTACGGAACCGGCTGTTTCGAAGGGATTCGGGGCTACTGGGTACCGGACGAACGCGAGCTCTTCCTGGTGCTGGTGCGCGACCACTTCGAACGTCTGACGACTTCGGCGAAAATCCTGACGATCGAGCTTTCCAAGAGTGCCGACGAGCTGGCCGAAATCACGACCGAGCTTTGTCTGCGCAATCACTACGAAACGGACGTGTACATTCGTCCGTTTGCGTATAAGGCCGCCGAAGACGTAGGGGTACGGTTGCATAACGTGCCCGACGAGCTGGCGATCGTTCCGATCCCGTTTACCCAGTATATCGATAGCAACCGCTGCCTCGACGTCTGCGTGAGTTCCTGGCGGCGTGCCGACGACACGATGGCGCCCCCGCGCGCCAAGATCACCGGGCTGTACGTCAACTCCGCGCTCGCCAAAAGCGAAGCCATCCAAAACGGCTACGACGAGGCGATTCTGCTGTCACACGACGGGCACGTCGCCGAAGGTTCGGCCGAAAATATCTTTCTCGTGCGGCGCGGCGTGCTCTACACGCCCGATCCGTCCCAGAATGTACTCGAGGGCGTCACGCGCCGAGCGATCATCGAGATCGCGCGCGACGAGCTAGGCGTTCCAACCATCGAGCGCTCGATCGACCGCGGCGAACTGTACGCGGCCGACGAAATATTTTTTACCGGAACGGCCGTCGGCATCTGCCCGGTATCGTCGGTCGATCGCCGCCGAGTCGGCGACGGAAACACCGGACCGATCACCGAGCGGCTGCGCGCGATCTACGATCGCATCGTAACCGGATGCGACCCGCGCTTCGAAGCGTGGCTGACGCGAACGTACGCCTCGGCGAAGATTAACGCGTAGGGGGAGCCGTAGGCGCGTCGGTGGGCGCCGGCGCGTCGCTCGGCTCGGTCGCGTAACTGGGAACTGACGTGCTGCTCGGCGCGGGCGCATAACTGGGAGGCGACGAGTTGTCTGGCACGTTGCCGGGCGCGTTCCAGTTCGTAGCGTCGGGCGAGATGCTCGGCGTGCTTCGTTGCCCTCCGATTCCCATTGCCTCGCGCCAGCGCGCGAAACGCAGCTCGTCGGCGTACGCAAGTCGTGAAACCGAATGAATGAAGGAACGTCCGAGATCCTTTGAGGGCAACGCAGTGGTCATGACCGCGATGACGTAAGGCGCTTCGCTCGCGAAGACGATTCCGGCATCGTTCAGCGTGTCGTTGAGCGAACCGGTCTTGTGCGCGATGGCCACGTCCGGCGGGAGCGGCTCGGGCAGGAGCGTGTTATACTCGTCGGCCTTTAGGATCGCGATCATCTCGTTTGACGACCATTCGTCGACGAGCTCGCCGCGAGCCATCAGCGCAAGCAGGTGCACGAGATCGGCGGGGGAGGTTCGCAGGGTCTGACGGATCGACCAGCCGGCAGTGCGCACGTCGCCCGCGAGATGGGTGCGCGTCAGGCCGAGCTCTTCCATGCGACGGTTGATATTGCGCCGTCCGACGAGCCGGATCAGCATGTTCGTCGCGGTGTTGTCGCTGATGTCGATCATTTTCTCGAGCAGCTCTGAGACCGGATAGGTCGTGCCGACCGGCTCGTCGCAGAGATCGCCGGATCCGTAATCTTTGTCGAAGTATTCGAGCCTCACGCGGCGCTGCAAATCGAAGCGTCCGGCTTCGAGCTGTGCGAAGACTTCGACCATAACGGGAACTTTGATCGTAGACGCCGCGGGCATGCTCTTGCCGGCGTTGAAGCCGGCATAGTATCCGGTGTTAAGATCGAAGACGTCGAGCGCGATCGCTCCCCTTGCGTGTCGCGCGAGGCTGCGCACGTCGTGGTTGAGGCTTGCCAGCGGCGGCGGCAAATATGCGCGCGCCGGCGCGACCGATGCGATCGCCATTCCGAGAGCACACGCTAGGAGTGACACCGCACGCCACGACATTGCCGCCGTTTTGATTCTCACGCGCTTGCGTTCCTGCTAGTGCCACGACGATAACGAGGCTTGCTCGCTCCTATGGTGAAGGGCCGCGGATGAAAGGAACGCGGCGCAATCCGTGGCGATGGCTGACCGAAGCTCGCGTTACCTACGCGCTAAAAGTGCTGTTGCTGCTCGTCCTGGTCTTCTTTGTAGGCCAGTTCGTTATCGAAATACTCGTCAGAATACGCACCGTCGTCTATATTTTGATCGCGTCCGTCTTTCTTGCCTATCTCATTTATCCGGCGGTCGGCCGTCTACGGCGACGGATGCCGCTCGTGCTTGCGATCCTTCTCATCTACGCGGCGATTCTGCTCGGCCTCTTCACGATCGCCCTCTTTATCGTTCCGCATATCATGGACGACGTCGGGCTCCTCGTGAAGCACTATCCCGAGCTCGTTGCCAGGTTCGACTCGCTCGTCAACAACCCGAACGATCCGCTGATCGCGGGTCTACCGCAATGGCTACGTGACGAAATCGCCCAGGTGCCGACGCAAATTGTGCGCTGGATCGAACTGCGCGGCGTGCAAGTCTTCGGACAGATCGTCGTCGTCCTTGCCGGTACCGTCGCGCTCGTCGCGCTCTTCATCGTCATTCCGATGGTAACGGTTTACCTCTTGCTGGATCTCGACAATCTGAAATCGAGCCTCGCGGCGATCGTGCCCGAAGACAGATGGCGCGCGACGATGAGCTTGCTCTCCGAGATCGACGGCGTCATCGGAGGCTTCATCCGCGGTCAGTTGCTCGTCGCCTTCGTCGTCGGCGTGCTGATCACGTTAGCGCTCCTGCTGTTGCACGTGCCGTATCCGTATCTCTTTGGGCTGCTGGCCTTTTTTGGCGACCTAATCCCGTACGTCGGCGCGGTTCTTGCCTTCCTCCCCGCTTTTCTGTCGTCGGTCTTGACGAACGGTTGGATTAACGCGTTGCTCGTCACCGTCGCCTTCGTTGCGATCTACGAGGCCGAGGGACATCTTCTCGCGCCGGTGGTGGTCGGACGCCAGGTGCGCTTGAGTGCCTTCGCCGTGATCGTCGCGATTTTGATCGGGGGCGAGTTAGCCGGCCTCTTTGGCGTGCTCGTCGCCGTCCCGGTCGCGGGGGTGATGCGCGTCGTGCTGGCGCGGGTGCTCGAAGCCGCGAAAGCGAAAGCCCCGCCGCCGTGAGTACGATGCTTTCACCCGTGCCGCGCGTCGATATCGTCGGCGTTCCGATGGACCTGGGCGCGAGCCGGCGCGGGGTGGACATGGGCCCGTATGCGGTTCGCTATGCTAAGCTGCACGACGCGCTCGGCAAGCTCGGCATCGCCACGATCGTCGATCGCGGCAACCTGCACGTGCCGATCCGCGAGTCTGCTGAGTCGGAGGATGCCTCCGCAAAGTTTCTGAGCGTCATTACCGGCGTTTGCGACGATTTGGCGCGCCACGTCGAGCAGGCAGTTCGCGAAGGCGGTCTGCCGATCGTGCTCGGCGGCGACCATTCGATCGCGGTAGGAACGCTCGACGGCCTGACCCGCGCGCGCGGCGAGGCCCCGGGACTCGTCTGGATCGACGCGCACGCCGACATCAATAGCCCGGGAAGTTCCTCGACCGGAAACGTTCACGGCATGCCGCTCTACTTCGCGCTGCAAAAAGGCTTTGCAAAAGCCGGGCGGACCGTGCAGATCGGGTTGCGCGACGTCGATCAAATGGAAAAGAAGATGCTGCGTGAGTCCGGCGTGCAGGCGTTTACCATGACGGACGTCGACAAGCTTGGGATGGTCCGGGTGATGGAAGAAGCGCGTTCGATCGCCGGCGCCGGCGGCCGGCCGATTCACGTTTCGTTCGATATGGATGCGATCGATCCGAGTGAGGCGCCAGGCACCGGCACGCCCGTCAAAGGCGGGTTAAGCTACCGCGAAGCCCACTTGGTGATGGAGATGCTCTACGACAGCGGACAGCTAGGTTCGATCGAAATGGTCGAGATCAATCCGATTCTCGACAATCGCAATCAAACCGCGCTGCTTGCAGTCGGACTAATCTGCTCCGCGCTCGGCAAGTCAATACTATAACGTTGAACGGCGCTACGGCTGCCACTCGTAGATCGTGCCGCATCCAAACGTACAGAACGACCCGCCGTAAAGGGTTATACCGTACAGACCTCTACGATCGGCGACGATCGCACCGCCGGGATCCCAGCCGTCGCTGGTGCCGCCGCTAAACGAATGCGCCATGATCTCGGTCCACTTCGCGCGTCGAGACGAGGTGAGGTGGAAGAGTGTACCGCAGCCCGTGCCGCGGTTGCAGTAACCTGCGCCGCCGCTGACGGTGGTGCCGTAGAAGCCACCACGCTCGGGCGTGATGCTGTCGGGCTTGGCCCCATCATTCGAACCGCCCTTAAAATGATAGAGGATCGATTCGGTCCATTGCGTTCGCTTCCCGGAAATGGGCTTCAGGAGAAAAAATGTGCCGCATCCTGACCAGGGGTACCCTTGCGTGTAGCATCCTCGCGGCGGCCCGCCGTACGCCGTCACTCCATAGAGTGCACCATCTGCAGCCAGTGTGAGGCCGCCGTAAGGAAACTCGCCGTCATCGTTGGGCGCCTTGGCCGCCTTGAACGAATGCACTATCGTTTCGGTCCATCGCGAACCGTGGCTGGGGCGTAACGCGAAGATGGCTCCGCATCCCCGGCCGTCGCCACACGCAGTCGAACGGCCGCCGGCCGACGCTTCACCGTAGAGCGCGCCGTTTGGAGCGAGAATGAGGGTGTTGGGCGCCGCACCGTCGGGAACGCCGGCGAACGCGTGGAGGATCGTTTCGTGCCACTCACTTCTGCCCGGCGCAGGCGTTAGCTTGAAGATTGCCCCGCAACCGAGCGCGCACTTAGTGGCGGGCCCGCCGTTATCGGCAGTCCCGTAGATCGCCCCCGACGCATCGATCGTGATTTGGCTCGGAGAGGAGCCGTCGTTCGGCGGCCCATTGAAACGGTAAAGAATCGTTTCGTTCCATTTGCCGCCTTCGCGGGCCGGCGGCGTGATCTTGAAAACCGTGCCGAGGTCCGCGCTTGTGCCTCCGTCCTGGGTCGTCCCGTAAAACGATCCGTTCCTAAAGACAGCCGAGTTCGGCAACTCGCCGTCCCTTAGCGTCTTTCCAAACGAGTACAGAACCTTGTCTTGCCGCGACGATGGATCGAACGTGAAGAAGGTGCCGCAGCCGACGCTCCCATTGCAGCCTCGCGGGGTCGAGCCGCCGTAATTGGTGACACCGTAGAGGAGTCCTGAATCGTCGGAGACCAGGCCGCCCATCGGCACATACCCGTCCGGCGCTCCCCGGAACGAGTACACGACCGCGTACGAGGACTTTGCGCGTGCGTTCTGCGCATTATGCGGTAGCGGGGAAATAACCCCGCCCGCGGTGCACGCTGCGAGGCTCAATAACAGAGCGCCTTGCAACGGAGCCTTAATCGCCATTTTGAAGGCTCAGTCGTCTACAACTTAATCGTGGTTTGTGCTTCGCACGAGACGCCGCCGCCGCAAACGGCGGGATCCCAGCTCGCATCGGCGAGCAGCGATCGAATGCGCGTTTCGAGTTGCGGATCGATCGGCGGTTGGAACGTAACGTTCTCGGTGTGGCCGTCTTCGCCGACGGTGACGATCAGCGTCACATGCGTTCCGAGTGCAGCCAGCTGCTTGCGAACGTCCGGGTCCAGCACCGGATCGGGCTGCTGCGCACCGAACGGAAGGTATCCGCCGGGCTGCGGGCGGGCGCCGGTGCTCGCAACCTCGCGTATTGCAGGCGAAGGCGTCGCATTCGGCATCGCGTTGGTATCGGCATTGCCGGTTCCCGTTCGCGGAACTGCGGCGACGTCCGGGGCGACCGGCGCGTCCGAGGCGATCGCTGGTGCGGGCGGCGCGTGTCTGCGGGGCGTCGCGGAGACGAGGCGGGCGTGGTGCGCGAAATTGACGATCGCCTTACTGCTGTGGCGCGGCGCGACCGCCCGGGGCGGCGGCTGCACGGCTTTCGGAGGCTTGATCTCTACCCGCACGATATGCGTGAAGCTGACGGTCTCGACGCGTGGGGCGCTCGACTCGGTCCAGGCCAGCGCCGGGATCGCAAGCGCCACGAGGACGTGAATGCCCACCGAAGCAAGCGTTGCTCGTCCCATCCGCGCGTTGGTCCCGCCCGTCGCAGTCATACTGAATATTCCTTCGATTCCAGCGCGCCGGCGCCCCCGCCCGTGACCGTAACGAGGGCCCAGGAGCCGCCCCACAGCGCGATGGCGATGAAGAGGCTCGACCACTCGCCGGGGTCGTGCACGGCGCCGGGGATTGCGTAGAATCCCAAGGTTCTCGGCAAATGCAGCGTCACGACCCAAATCGCGTACGTCAAACCGATAAGGCCGACCGCGGGGCGCGCAAGATAACCGATCGCGATCGCGATCCCGGCTGCGATGAATCCCGCTCCGAAGAACGCAACCCAAAAAACGGGCCACGGAATCCAGCCCGGTATCAACGCTGCGATCGGCGCGAGCGCCAGGTAGTGGTCGACGCCAAAGACGATCAGACTGAGTGCGAATAGATAGCGGCCTACGGTAAAAAGCGCCGGCGGAGAGGAACTGGCGGTCAGCATCCACGCGAGGCTCGCGAGCGCGACGACTTCGAAGACGACCGTGCGCAGCGAGATATTCGCAAAATGCGCGACCGCCCGCGGCGCATCCAGAAATAGCGCGAAGACCAGCAGCATGGCACCCAGAATCGTTGCGCAGTTCGTCGCGCTCTCCGCGCGCAATAGACCGACGCCGCAGACGATCCAAATCGCGCTCACGATGTAGGCCAACCACGGCAGCGGCGGCAAGAACGGAAGAACCGGAATCGCGGCATAGCCGTGGCCAAGCTTATCGGTCCCGTGAACGAACGCAAGCGCGAGTGTCTCGACTCCCAGCGCGATCATTGCAACGGCGAACAGAACGTATCCCAGCTTGGCGAGCCGATCCACGACGCGCTCTACAACGCGCAGGCCGCAGAGGTCGTGACCCTAGAGCCTGCTTACACTTCGGCGCCCCATGCGTCCCAATCGTTGGCTGAATCGCGCGCGAAGAGCTCGATCCGGGAGCGCCGGCCGCAGAGTTCTTCGATGAGACGGCGGAATATCGCCGGCTTGCGGCTGTGCTCGCGACGTCGTTCCATCACGACCTGGCCTTGGCCGAGATCGAGAATCGGAAAGGGCCGGCCGGTCGGGATCGTCGTCGCCGCGAGCAGAAACTCGGTGGTGGGCTTGGTGAACGTGGGCGGCACGCCCTGGCCGCGAATTGGTTCGCCCTTGCTATTGGTTTTGACCCACACGTACGCGACGCCGCGATAGTGTAGGCCCCAAGCTTCGATCAGGTTGACGGCAAAGTTCAAGCGTGGGCCCGTCGACCACAAAAAGAGGACCGCGCGTTTGTTCATGATCGATCGTACCGGCAACGCTGCGAGCTCGGCCTGATCCATCAGCGGATAGTGCTTTGCGGCGGCTGCGTCTTTTATCTGGCTGCCGTAGTAGAACCAGGGCGGATCGGCATAAACGATGTCGTACGTTCGGGTCGGAAAGGGCGGAAGGTCTTCGTGCTTGCCGGCTGGACGGCGGCGTGCTAGCCGCCGCAGATGCTCTTGATTCTTCATCGCAACTCCTACAGACGCGACGCCAGCGCTGCGACGAGTGCGCCGCAGAGCGTTGCGGCAAAATTCACCGCGTCGTTTTCGATCCACTCTACGCCGCGCCGCAGCACGGTTGTCGCGCCGCAGTCGTGGTGCCGCGTCTCGCACTCGCACGCGCAGACCTCGCACCATCGCAACGCCTGAACGCCCGCACCCAAGATCGAGTCGAAAACGGCTCCGACGACGCCGCCGGCGGCCACCGGCCAAAGCGGCGCGATACCGACGAGCATTGCGGTTGCCGCAACGCAGAGCGCGCCCGCCAACGTCGCGATCAAGCCGAGCGAGGTCACGCCACCGGAGCGTCCGGCAGGCAACGTCCGCAACGTTAGGATCGAGACGGGTCCGGTGCGCGAGAGGGTGCCGATTTCGGTGCCCCACGTATCGGCGGATGCTGCGGCAAACGCGCCCGCGAAGGCCGCAGCGAACCCCGTATTCCCGCGCGCGGCGAGGAGCGCGCACATGGCGGCGACGCCGCCGTTTGCGAGCACCTGCCATCCGTTGCGCGAAACCTCTCCGTGCGCTGGCGCGATCGCGCGTTTGCGCGTTCGTCCGATGTGCGTGAGCACCGTTGACGGAATAAAGAACGCAAAGAGCACCGCCGCTGCGCGCCAGCCACCGCTGCCGAAAACGATCGCGCCGACCGCAAAAGCGATGGCTGCGCCGCCGGCGGAGAGTGCGCGCGTTCGGTAGGCGAGCCCGGCGACGAGCGCAGCGAAGGCGACGCCGGCTGTAATCTGCATCAGGATCGCGTGGCGAAGTGCGCCTCGAGCGCGTCGAGCAGACCGGCCGTGGTGAAGGTAGCGGCAACGACGTCGACCTGGAGCCCCGCATCGAATGCCGCGCGTGCCGTGACCGGACCGATACAAGCCACGCACTTGCCGTGCCCGAGTCGCGCCGCGGCGGGTTCGCCGCCGAGCAGCTGGGCGAAGCCGCGAACGGTACTCGCGCTGGTGAATGTCAGTACGTCGGCACTTGCGGCTTTCTTCGCGAACTCGGGATCGTTGGGAACGACGGTCTTGTAGGCGGGCACGGCCGTTGCAACCCGGCCGGCTTCTTCGAGCATTCGCGGCACGACGTCGCGCGCGTCCTGCGCGCGATAGACGAGCACGCGATCGCCTACATTCGATCGCTCGATCACCGCGCGCGCAATTTCTTCGCCGACGAAGGCTTCGGGGACGACGTCGGCGCGCACGCCGTGGCCGCGCAACCGTTCCGCGGTTCGCTCGCCGATCGCCGCGATGTTCGCGTTCCCAATCGCACGGGCGTCGGCGTTGCGCGCACTCAGCCGCTCGAAAAATGCGTCGACGCCGTTGCTCGATGTGAAGAGGATCCACGCGTAGGACGGGAGGGTATCGAGCGCGTTCTCGGCCGCGGCCGGATCGTCGGGCGCCGCGAATGCAATCGTCGGGGCGAGGACCGGCTGGGCTCCGCGTTCGATCAAAGCCCAAGCGAGGCCACGCGATTGCCGGCCGGCTCGCGTTATTAGAACGCGTTTGCCGAAGAGCGCCGCGTTGTCGAACCACTGCAGGCGTTCGCGCAACGCGACGACGCCGCCGACGATAACGATCGTGGGCGATTCGATCTCCGCGGCTGCGGCGTCGCCGGCGATCGTGGCCAGCGTTCCGATCACGGTTCGCTGGTCGGGACGCGTGCCGTTTTGAACGGCCGCGGCCGGCGTTGCGCCGGCGAGCCCGTGTTCGACGAGCTGTTCTGCGATCACGCGAAGGTTTGCGGTTGCCATCAGCATGACGAGCGTGCGATGCGGATCGGCGAGCTTGGCCCAATCCAACGTCGATGCCGGCTTTCCTGGATCTTCGTGGCCCGTCAAGACGGTGAACGACGTAGCGTGCTCGCGGTGCGTGATCGGGATCCCGGCATACGCGGGAACCGCCATCGCCGAGCTGATGCCCGGAACGACTTCGAACGCGATCCCGGCGGCGTGCAACGCTTCGGCCTCCTCACCGCCGCGCCCGAAGACGAACGGATCGCCGCCTTTGAGTCGAACGACGCGTCGCCCTTCGTACGCCTTACGAATCATCAGCGCTTCGATATCCTCTTGCGCCGTCGAGCGATCTCCACCGCGTTTGCCGACGAAGATGCGTTCGCACGTCTGCGGCGCGAAGGCGACGACCGCATCGCTTGCAAGCGCGTCGTACAGCAGTACGTCGGCACTCCGCAGCACTTCGGCTGCCCGTAACGTCAGCAGGCCCGGGTCGCCCGGGCCTGCGCCGACCAGATAAACGCGTCCTTTTGGGCTACTTGGGGCCATCGGCGAGGTCGAGCTCGAAGAGATCGTCGAGCACGCGCGCGCTCGAAAGCGCTTCGGCGTGATCGAGCGTCGCCTTCTCACGAATCTTCAGAATGGCCGAGTGCAAGAGTTTGGAGACGATCGTCATCGTCATGCCGGTGACGAGCATGCGTTCGCGTTCGTCGAGATCCGGACAGCGCGCCAGCAACCGCTCGAGCTCGGCGGCTCGAATCGTC
This sequence comes from Vulcanimicrobiota bacterium, assembly GCA_963748875.1. GTDB lineage: Bacteria > Vulcanimicrobiota > Vulcanimicrobiia > Vulcanimicrobiales > Vulcanimicrobiaceae > Cybelea. Next base: position 655,349 of record CAVVKC010000001.1, on the reverse strand, counting down.
TCGGCCTTTTGTGTCAGTCGCGCGATCACCGGCACCGCAACGCGTGAGCGATACCAGTTCTCGAAGCGCTCGACGTACTCGGCGATGATCTCCTCGACGGCCGGAATTGCTTCGCGCCGTAGGTCGAGCCGTTCGTTGACAACCGATTTGAGCCCGTCGATATCGACGAGCGAAACATTCTCGACGTTCGTCACAGCCGGATCGACGTCGCGCGGCACGGCAATGTCGACGATGAAGAGCGGGCGTTGGGGACGTTGCGACATCGCGGCGCGCACGCGCGCCTCGTCGAGAACAAAATCGGAAGCCCCAGTCGATGCCACCACGACGTCGGCCGCGGCGAGTGCTTCAACGAGTTCGAGCATCTCGACGGCTTCGCCGAAGCCGGCATCGGTAACGAGTCCGCGCGAACGCGAGATCGTGCGGTTCGCGACAATCACGCGCTGCGCGCCTTCGCCGCGCAGACGTTTCACCGCGGTCCGCCCCATCTTGCCGGCGCCGACGACCAGAATGCAGGTGCCCTCGAGCGTACCGAGGCGCGCACGGGCTGCTTCGAGCGCGGCCGTCGCCATTGATACCGACTCGCCGCCGATGCCGGTCTGCGCGCGCGCAGTTTTGCCGGCCGCAAGCGCTTCTCGAAAGAGCCGGTGCAAGGTGCGACCCAGCGACTTTGCGCGCGTCGCGGCGATGTACGCATCCTTGACCTGACCGAGAATCTCCGCCTCGCCGATCAGCATCGAGTCGAGGCCCGTGCAGACCCGAAACAAGTGCTCCACCGCTTGATGTCCGAGCTGCGTGTAGAGATAAGACTCGATGTCGTAACCAATCGTGCCGTGGCGGAAGTTCGCAAGAAACGACTTGATCTGCGCGACGCCGGTCTCGTATTCGTCGAGCTCGGCGTAGATCTCCAGGCGCCCGCAGGTTTGCAGCATCACGGCCTCGCGCACTTCCTCATAGTCGCGTAGCGCCACCAGCGCTTCGGCCATCCGTGCGGGTGGGAAGGCATGGCGCTCGCGTACTTCGACGGGAGCGGTTCGGTGTGAGAGCCCGATGCAGGCGATCGGCATTCGCGCTACTCCAAGTTCAGCCGAGGGGTCGCGATCGCCATCTCGCCGGCGAGATCGATGTTGCGCACGAACACCGGGCCGTGCAAGAGCAGCGGCGTTGGGGCGAAGTTGAGAACCGCGCGGGTGCCGAGGGCGGCAACGTCATGCTCCAATCCTAAGACCCAGGCGAGCCGCTCCACAAGCGGATCGATCGCATACCCCTGGCCACGGCGGCCCAGCAGACCGAGCCTGCAGAGGTCCTTTCGGATCCGGGTGCTGGCGATCATACGCTCGCTAGCAGGGCGGTCAGCGATGCGTCGGCCGCCGCTATCGTACGCTCGACGTCCCGCGCGGTATGGGCGGCCGAGAGGAAGTTCGCTTCGAACTGCGAGGGTGCGAGATATACGCCGCGATCGAGCATAGCCCCGAAGTACTTGGCGAAGAGCCCGCGATCGGATTTCCGTGCGCCCTCGAGATCCTTGACGGCATCGGGCGTGAAGAAAACGCAGAACATCGCGCCGGCCTGGGTGCAATAGTGCCCGACGCCATGGCTGCGCAGCACTTTCTCCAATCCGCCAACGAGCAGTCCGGTCGTCCGCTCCAAGCGATCGTAGAGCGTCGCGTCCGAAGCGATGATCTGCAGCGTCGCGAGTCCGGCTGCCACCGCGAGCGGGTTGCCCGACAGAGTTCCCGCTTGATAGACGGGGCCTTCCGGCGAAAGCTGTGCCATCACGTCGGCTCGCCCGCCGAAGGCGCTGACCGGAAGTCCTCCGCCGATGATCTTGCCGAGCGTCGTAACGTCCGGCACGACACCTTCGCGCGCTTGCGCGCCCCCGCGAGCTACGCGAAAGCCGCTCATCACTTCATCGAATATCAGCAGCGTACCGAAACGCGTGCAGAGCTCGCGCAGGCGTTGCAGAAAACCACGTTGCGGTAGAACGAGTCCCATGTTGCCGGGATACGGCTCGACGATAACGGCGGCGATCGACTCGGAGTACGTTTCGAAAACTTGCTCGGCAGCGGCCGCGTCGTTGAACGGCAAAATGATCGTGTCGCGCGCAGTCCCTTCGGTGACGCCGGGCGAATCGGGAACGCCGTGCGTCAGCGCACCGGAACCCGCGGCAATCAAGAACGAGTCGCCGTGGCCGTGATAGCAGCCGGCAAACTTCACGATCTTCTCGCGGTTCGTGAAACCCCGAGCGAGCCGGATTGCGGCCATCGTCGCTTCGGTGCCGCTCGAAACGAGGCGCAGACGCTCGATCGACGGCATCATCGCAACGATCAGCTCGGCGAGCTCGCTCTCGATCTCGGTCGGAGTGCCGAACGACGTTCCGCGCGTCATCGCGTTGGCAATCGCGCGGAGTACCGCAGGGTGCGCGTGTCCGAGCAGCAGCGCGCCCCACGACATCACGTAGTCAATATATTCGTGGTCGTCGAGATCGTGGATCGTCGCCCCCGCGGCGCTTTTCATGAAGACCGGCGAGAGACCGACCGCTCCGAGCGCCCGCACCGGCGAATTGACGCCACCGGCGATGACGCGCCGAGCACGAGCGAATGCGGCGATCGAGCGTTCGAGTTTCATGCGTTGATTGCGTTCCTCTTTAGATCCTCGATGCGGTTGACGTTCCGAAAGCACCGTGCCTCGACCGGAAGGAAGCGCGTCGCGAGACGATCGATAGCGTCGCGCATTGCAAACCGCCCGCGCGCGCGCAACTCGAATCCTTCGCGCAGGAGCGGGCGGCGCGCGTAAAGCGCCGCAAGCGGTTCGATGCCGCCGGCGTGCACCGGCACGACCGCCTCATCGCCGGGCTGCCACGCCGCCGCAAGCTGCGCGAGGACGCTGGTCTCGAGATGCGGCTGATCGGCGGCGACCGCGAAGATGCGCTCGGCTCGAATCAAGGCGCAGGCCGAGAGCAAAGCGCTCAAGGGACCTTCGCCGGGCCGGCGGTCTACCAATACGGGAGCGAGGAGCAGCTCGTCGAGCGCGGGTGAAAACGAGCCTTTGGCGGCGATATAGATCGGCCATCCCGCAGCGCGCACGCGATCGTAGCAGTGCGCGAGCATCGGACGGCCGGCGACCCCGAACTCGAGTTTTCCAGGAAATCGTCGCGCTTCTCCACCGGCGAGCAGCACGATTGCCGTACTATCCATGACGCTTGGCGTATTCTTTCGCGAAGTACGTTATCACGATGTCGGCGCCCGCCCGTACGAAGGACGTCAGGATCTCGTCGATCGCGCGCTCGCCGTCGAGCCAGCCGCGCGCCACGGCCGCGCAAACCATCGCGTACTCGCCGCTCACGTTGTACACCGCAAGCGGCGCGTCGAAGCGCTCGCGCGCCGCGCGCAGAACGTCGAGATATGGAAGACCCGGCTTGATCATGACGATGTCGGCGCCTTGCGCCAGGTCGAGCGCGATCTCGCGCAGCGCTTCGCGCGCGTTCGGCGGGTCCATCTGATAACCGCGCCGGTCGCCGAATGCGGGCTCCGATCCAGCGGCTTCGCGAAACGGGCCGTAGAATGCGGAGGCGTATTTCGCGCTGTATGCCATGATCGCGACCTCATTCGCGCCCGCGCCGTCGAGCGCCGCGCGAATCGCCGCGACGCGTCCGTCCATCATGTCCGACGGAGCGACGACGTCTACGCCGGCCCGCGCATAGGTCGTTGCAATCGCGCAGAGGAGCTCGACCGTCGCATCGTTCGCTACCTCGCCTCGCGCGTCCAGAAGGCCGCAGTGCCCGTGCGCGGTGTACTCGCAGCAGCAGAGGTCGGCCATGACGAGCATCTCGGGCAGTGCTGCTTTGATGGCGCGAATTGCGCGTTGGACGATCCCGTCTGGATCGTGGGCACCCGATGCGCGATCGTCCTTACGGGCGGGGATGCCGAAGAGCAGAACGCTTTTGATGCCGAGAGCGAGGAGCTCGCGAGCCTCGGCGACCACGCCATCGAGTTGGTAGCGCGCAATGCCGGGCATCGCGTCGATCGCACCCGCATCGGACGCGAGTTCGGCGACGAAGAGCGGCTGCACGAGTTGTTCGATCGCGACGCGATGCTCGCGGACGAGCGCGCGCACGACCTCGTTGCGGCGCAAACGCCGCGGACGCATAACGATCAGCTTCCGACTCCCATCGCTTTCGCGTTCGAGCCGTTCAAAAGTTCGCCCAGCTCGGCACCGAGCGCCTCGGCCTGCGCGAGCGTCGAAATCTTGCGCTCGAGTCGTGCGCGCGTCAACGCGCCCGCCGGCGGTGCGAAGGCGCCCTCAACGACCATCGTTTCGGCGCCGAGCTGAGCGTAAATACCGAGCGGCGCGCTGCAGCCCGCTCTCAACGTCCGAAGCGCCGCGCGTTCGCAGGTAACGCACAACTCGCTCGCGTCGTCGTTGACCGCATCGCGCAGCGCCGTCGCGAGCCGCTCGTCGCCGGCGCGGATCTCGATCGCGAGCGCGCCTTGCCCGACCGCCGGAATGACCCGCTCGGGCGCGAAAGGCGCGACGTGTCTCGCACGTGCCCCAAGGCGGTTTAGCCCGGCCATCGCCAGCACGATCGCGTCGTACTCGCCGGCTTGGAGTTTGCGCAGCCGCGTGTCGACGTTTCCCCGCAGCGATTCGTATCGCAAATCCGGCCGGAGCGCCGCGAGCTGCGCCTGCCGGCGAGGGCTCGAGGTTCCAACGACCGCGCCGGGCGGCAGCGATTCGAAGTCCGGATAACGCTCGCTGCAGAAGGCATCGCGCGCATCTTCGCGGCGCGAAATGGCTGCGATGCGCAGATCGTCCGGCAGCCAGGCAGCGAGATCTTTCGCGGAGTGAACCGCGTAGTCGGCGCGCCGCTCGCGCAGCGCGCTTTCGAGCTCTTTGACGAAGACGTTGACCGCCCCGAGCCGATCGATCGGAGTCTGGCGGTCGCGGTCTCCAGTCGTCGTCACGCCGAGCAACGTCGTCGCGATTGCACGTTCGGCGAGGCGGGCGGCGACGCTGCGGCTTTGAATCGTCGCAAGCTCGCTGCGCCGCGTCGCGCAGACGACCTTCATCGGAGGGGCTGCGAGCTCGGCGATCGGGCGCTGCGCGAGCGCGCGCAGAATCGGCGCGCGTTCCTTTTCGGGGAATGCCTCTTTCACGTATGCGCGCATCTGCGCGAGCGTGCGCACTGCGTCGGCATATTGCGCGCCAAGCGTTTGCGCCAGATCGGCGACGACGCGACGTGAAAAGGCCGGCCCGCTGCCGCCCGAGTCGGCGCTGATGGTTAGCTCCCCGATCCGCTGCGACGCGGGCATCGTAAAGTCGCCGCGGTCGGGAACGGCCGCGTCGCAGACGAGCGCGTGCGTCGCCCGCGCATCGGCGACGATCCGCGCGTTGAGCTCCGGGTCGTCGGTTGCAGCGATGACGAGCGATGCATTTTGTAGATCGCGAGCCTGGTACGCGCGCTGCTCGTACGTGCCCCCGCTCTCGCTCAAGGTCGACCGCATACGATCGCCCACACGTAAGGCAACGACAAAGATCGGAAATCCGGCACCGGCGATCGATTTCGCCTTTCGCGCGGCAACGTTGCCTCCGCCGACGATCACGACGCGGCGACCGTTTGGCCGGAGAGAGATAGGAAGCATAGGAACGCACAAAGAGTTCCGCGTCCGGCAGCAAAAAACCGCCTCGTGACGAGCCGCATTTGGTGACCAAAGCCGGGGAGGGACCCGCCCGAGCGGCGTGGATCGGCGCAATCGTCGCGGCGCTCGTCACCCTGCCGGGTTTATGGGTTGGAACGCTCTGGGACAACAGCGAGACCGCCTACGGCGAAGTCGCACGCGAAATACTGTTGACGCACGACTGGATCGTCATGCATCTCAACGGCGTACCGTACTTCGTGCAGCCGCCGCTCTATTTCTGGACAGGTGCGGTGTTGGCGCTCGTTATGGGCCCCTCCGCGTTTGCATTTCGGCTTCCCTCGGCGCTCGCAACGATTGCGCTCGGCGCCTTCACCGGGTATGCGGTCGCGCGCCAAGCCGGGACCCGCGTCGGCATCTACGCCGCCGTGATCCTTTCGACGAGCCTGATGCAGGCGGTCATCGGAAGGCTCGCGATCATGGACGCGCTGCTCGACTTGACCGTTGCGATGACGATCTTTTGGTGGTTCCGATCGCTCGAAACGGGGCGGGGCCGGTACGCGGTCTACGGCTGGATCGCCGCGGGCGCCGGGTTCCTCGCCAAGGGTCTGGTCGCGCCGGTCGTCGCGCTCTTGGTGATCGTGCCGTTCTATCTGTGGAATCGCCGTTGCGAAGCAATGCAGCCTCCGTCGCTGCGTGGCTGGATCGCCGGCCTGCTCGCGTTTCTTGCGATCGTCATACCGTGGCCGGTCGCGTTGTTCGCCCACTACCATCTCTTTGCGATCGAAAAGCTCATCGGAGAGTACACAATCGGCCGGTATACCGGCGTGATCGAAAATCAGTCCGGCCCTATCTGGTACTACCTGCCCGTGATCCTCTTGGGCTTCTTTCCGTGGATCGCGTTTCTGCCGATGGCGATCGTTTACGGCCTGCGGCAACTGCACGGCCCGGCGCCGACGCCGCAGCTCGCGCGCTTGGTGCGTCTCTCCTTCGTCTGGATCGCGATGCCATTGCTCTTCTTCAGCTTCGCGCGCACGAAGCTTCCAAATTATATTGCGCTTGGGTTTCCGGCGCTCGCGCTGATCACCGCGCTTTATTTCGATGCGGTCGTGCGCAAAGGCGGAACGCGTTCGGCGGTCATATCCGCCGCGACGGTTCCGGTGACGATCGGGGCGCTCGCTTTCGCGATCTTGCTCTTCACGCTCAACAACCGGCTCACCGCTGAGGTGGCAAATGCGGTTCCGCCGTTGCTCGGCATGGCCGTCGCGATTTTCGCGGGCTCGCTGCTGACGGCGCTGCTCGTCGCTCGCCCGAATACGGCTCGATTCGCACCGTACGCGCTCGCGCTTTCCGTGCTCGTTGCCGTCGACGTGGTGGCGGTGCGGGTTCTCCCGCAGGCCGAAGCGTTCAAACCGGTGCCGCGACTGGCCGCGTTGATCGAGCGCGCGCGCAGGCCGGGCGACGTCGTTGCGATTGGAGGTGTCTCGGGTGGAAACGCGCTGCTCTTCTACACGCGTCCGGTCGTCAGCGTGCTCGCGCCGCCGGGTAACGCCGATCCTGCGAGCGACGGAATCGACCCGCGCGCGTTTGTTTGCGGAGCGCGCCGCGCGTGGGTTGTCGTTCCGGCCTCGAGCCTAGCCGGCGATCCCTCGTACGGCCGGCGCCGGCGCGTCATTGCCGTCGATCGAAAGGCCGCGCTACTGCTTTACGACGGTCCGCTTTGTCACTGAGAAACGCTCTCCGCTTGCGTTAAATCGGGGCTTTACGCTAGGGCTTGTGAGCTGCGACTTGAGCTTCGGTTACCGTCGAAGCTTTATTGCTTCCAAGCGATCCACGAATAAACGTTATCACGTCGGCGATCTGTTTGTTCGTTAGCGTGCCCTTCCACGCCGGCATCTGTCCGTTGTAGTTCTGACCGCCGACCGTGATCGCTCCGTGGAGGCCTCCAAGCACGATGCCGATGACCTTGTCCGGATCGCCGGTGACGACCGGGTTATCCGCAAGCGGCGGGAACGTGCCGGGCAGGCCCTTACCTTGTGCACCGTGGCAGCTCGCGCAATTCGCGGAAAAGACCGAAGCGCCGGGTCCGGTAGTCGTCGACGAGGTAGCGGCGCCGGCGCCGGCGCCGGACGCGCCGGTGCTCGGCGGCGCTTCGGCGGCGGCCGCGCTCAACACGACCGATTCGGGCGGTGAGGCGGGGGCAGCGGCCTGTTTGATCATGGTGCTCACCTGTCCGTAGACCGATAAGCAGACGATCACGAGCACGACGACCGTCGTCGACCAGAGCAGGCCCGAACGGGCGCCGAAACTACGGGTCGTGCTGCGATCGAGCCACGGCAGAAGCAGAACCACGAGCAGGAAGAGCGTTGGAACGATGATCGTCGCAATGAGTTCGGTGCCGATCGTCAGCGGGCCGAGATGAATTTCCGGCGGCACCAGCGCCAGCAGGCCGAAGAGCGACAAGAAATACCAGGCGGGATACGGGACGAAAAACTTGGTCGGATTCGCTTTCTCGTCGAGATACGGAGGCGCGACGATCGCGAGAAAGACGATGATGATGAAGATGATCAACGAGGCGGCGCCGTCCATGAAAAATTGATCCGGCCAGAAGCGTCCCGGCCGTAGCGTGCGCGGATCCTTTACGACCGGACCAGCCGGACCGTTGTGGCGGAAGATCGCCAAGTGTGCGCCGACCAGAAGAACGAGCACCGCAGGCATCAGCCAGACGTGCAGTCCGAAGAAACGGTTGATCGTCGCGGTGCCCATTCCGCCGCCGCCTTGCGCGATGTGCTGTATGAGCGGACCGGCGATCGGTGCCAGGCCGGTGATGTTGAGCGAGACCTGCGACGCGAAATATGCGTCCATGTCCCACGGTAAGAGATAACCGGTGAGTCCGAGCACGAGCGTAACCAGCAGCAACAGCACGCCGACGACCCACTGCAGTTCGCGCGGCGACTTGTAGGCTCCCCAGATGAGCACTTGCAGCAAGTGCAAGAAGACGAGCGCGATCATGGCCGACGCGCCCCAGTAATGCACGGCGAGCAGAAAGTGCGTGGACGGGTTGAGATAAATCGCTCGAGTCGATTCCCACGCCGTCGCCGCCGACGGCGCGTAAAAGAACGTCAGAAAAATTCCCGTGACGATCTGTACGATCATCGTGAAGAGCGTCGCGCTTCCGAAGACGTACCAATATCTCGCTCCGCCGGGAACGTCTTCCATAAGGAAGTCTTTCGTCATCGAGACGAAGCCGGTGCGTTGTTCGATCCAATTCAACATCTGCCGTTACCTATGACTGATACGAGACGACGATGCGCGACGGGGTGTTCGACTGGTACACGATCCACGTGACCTCGGCGGCGCCGTTCTGTTTGCGCAGCGGCAGCGGGTCGAGGCCTCGCGGTGCGGGACCCGCGATGTGCGTGCCCTCGAACGTGTACTGCGACCCGTGGCACGGGCACATGAAGCGGTTTTGAGCGTCGCTCCAGCCGTAATAACAGCCGAGGTGCGGGCAGATCGGACTGAAGATAACGAAGCCCATGTTGACGACGTTGTAGGGAAGATCGGGCTTGCCGCCGGGTTGACTGAAGATGTCGGGCCGAGCCGCAGTAAATTTCGCTGGATCTACCTTGATGCCCCAAACGTACTCCGCGGCGGATTGTTCGGGAAGGTATCCGTCGACGAACTTGAGCGTGAAGGTCAGCTTCACCGGCTTCGACGTCGCCTTCTGTAGGGCGTCGAGCTCTGCCGCGCTCAACGGCGACCAGCTTCCGCTCGCGGAGTTTTTGGGCGGCAGCAGCGAGCCGATGATGGGCACGGCGAGCACGAGGCCGACGATGCCCCCGATGGTTATCGTCGCGTTCGCCATGAACGTTCGGCGCGTTACTTCGTCCTGCGTTTGAGGCAGGTCGTACGCGCTCAATATCTTACGGTGGCCGCTTTGAGAAGCGTCGGCATTCGAGTCGGACAAGGTCTTTCTCCACAGAAGATCGTCAGTACGGGCCGCAGGCTCATTTGGCGAGATTGCAAGTCACACCTTGTAGCTGTGCAGACCCGAAATCCAGATATTGACACCAAGGTAGCAGAAGATGATCGAGACGAACCCGATGACGCTCACCCAGCTGGTGCGAAGGCCGCGCCACGCGTGACGGGTGTGCAAGTGCATGTACGCCAGGTAGATGATCCACGAGAAGAGCGCCGCGGTTTCTTTTGGATCCCACTGCCAGTACGCACCCCACGCCTCTTTCGCCCACATCGCGCCGGTGATGATCCCGATTGAGATGAGAGGCAAGCCGATCGCTACCGCCCGGTAGACGATCACGTCGAGTTGCGCAAGACTGGGAAGCGCCGCGAGCCATCGCGCGAGCGGGTTACCGGCCACCGCGGCGCTGCCGGCTCCGGCCGTCGCCGTAGCGAGCACGCCTCGGACGCGAAGAGTCTGTTCAGCGTAATACTTAACTAAATAGACACACGAGAAGACGAATGCAACGAGGAATGCTGCATACGATGAAACGACGATCGGCACGTGGATCTTTGCCCAGTACGATTGGAGCGAAGGGACGGGCGGCATCGTGCCTTCATACCAGGTGACGCCGTAGGCGAGAAAGATCGCAGCCAGCGCGAGCACGAACCCTCCGGCGAACCAAAGGTCGTACCGAAACGCGAAAACGATAAAGATCGCAACCGACATTGCCGCAAACAGCGATAGCGATCCGTAGAGATTGAGCAACGGCCAAACGTGGGTGAGCTCCCAACGCGCGAACAGCTGAGCGAACTGGGCGACGCACCCGAGGATCGCCAGTGGAATTCCGACGTCGCGCAGCCACTGCGCGCGCGAGAAGAAATAGACCAGCAGCGCGAGCGCACCCAGGGTGTAGGCGCTCAGCGCGACCGCGATCAGGATTTCATCGAGCGGCATTTCGTCAATCCTATTCTATCGCCGATCGAGGCCGGTTTCTCTGCGTAAGGTCGCTGCCAGCCGGCCGAACTCCGTCGCGAATACGTCGTACCCCTTGACCGTGGTCGCGGCCGCTCCTACCCGCGCGCGCTGCGGCCCAACCTGGTCGACGCGCAGGTAAAGGCGAGCCGGCAGAAAGTAGAACGAAATCACCAAGCCGGCGAGCAGCACGAACGCGCCGATTCCGACCAGCGGAACGCCCGGATCGTAGCGGTACTGAAAGCCGCTGTAGAGCACGTACCGCCTCGGAGTCACGCGCCAACCATCGCCGGCGTCGACCACCTTGCCGAGCGGCACGACCCCTTCGCCGAGCGAGCTGCCGCCTTGCGAAGCGGCGAGCACCACGCCGGGATCGTTGACTCGCGGATCGGCGGTCGGCATGCCGGTTTGCTTGTCGATGGTCGGCGCGAACCGCTCGTAGAGAAGGCTTCGTTGCGTTCCAGGTAGATCGAGCGAATCGCCCTCGAGGAAGGTGCGATTCGATAGCGCGGCGTCGCGGCGACCGTTTCGCGAAGCGTCGAACTTCATTCCAAAGCCATAGCTGGCTTGATAGTAGAGCGTTCCGTCAACGTCGATCGGGTGGTTGACGCGCACCGTCATGTGCTTGGGCATTCCGTCTCTGCCGGTAACGGTCACGTGTGAGACGTAATCGACCGGTTGATAGACCATCCCGCTCTTGGTCATGATCGGCGCGATCTTATACGAAAAATCGTCCAAGCGGATCAGCGCCTTCGTCCGATCGACTTGCGTCGTCGATCCCGTAAGCAGCGCGAGCTCGCCCGAAAAACCGCGCGCCCAGTAGAGCGTCGTGCCGGCAGCGACGATCACGAATCCGGCGTGCGCGACGAGCACGCCGCGCCGCGCCCAGTTATGCTTGTCGGCGAAGCTCCACTCGACGCCGCCGAAGAGGCGTTCGCGAATCTGCCATCCGCGCGACGCGAGTGCGCCGGCAATGCGCCGGCGGACGTCGGCCGCGTCGCCCTCGACCTCGAAACTGTCGTGAAGGGGAAGCTTCTCGACGCTGACGGGTCGCAGCGGCGGAAGGCGGGCGGGAATAACGCGCTTGAACGTGCAGACTGCCAGCGACAGCAAGATCAAACCGATGATCCCGACGTACCACGGCGAATGATAGATGTCGTCGAAGCTAAGGCGAAGTATCGCGCGAGCGATCGGCGCTGCATAGCTCTGAAAGTAGATGCTGGGATCTCGACCTTGATCGACGATCACTCCGACGAGCGTTAGCAGCCCCCACGCGACGAAGAGCGATACCGCAAAGAGCACGTTGCCGAAGGTCGAAACAAACTCGGCGTAAACCGCCCTTGCCGCGCTCATCGCGGCCTAGGCGTCGAGCTGGACCAGCGCCGTTCGAGCGGTAGGATCACCCAAATCGAGATTTCGTAGAGCGCGTACATCGGCAGCGCCAGAAGCGCCATCGTGAGCGGGTTTCCGTCGGGTGCGGCGATTCCGCCGGCCACGAAGAAACCGAAGAGCGCGTGGCGGCGATACTTCATCAACGATTTGGCGTTGAGGATGCCGAGGCGGGCTAACCCGATCAACACGATCGGCGTTTGGAAGATGACCGCGAAGAGGGCGAGCAAGACCATCACGAAGTTGAGCGTCGCGGCGACCCCGAAGGTCGGCGTTGCGACCGCAGCGGTGATGTGCAGCAGCGCTGCGACCACTCGCGGCACGACGACGAAGTGCGCGAAGGCGAGTCCGAGCGCCGCAAGCAACATCGACGGCAGGATGAAGGCGTAAACCATCCGGCGGGTGCGCGGATGGATTGCGGGTACGACGAAGAGCCAAAGCTGTTGCAAGAGCACCGGCAATCCGATCACGATGCCGCCGATCACCGAAAACTTAAATTCGGTGAAGATCACGTCGGCCGGACCGAACGCGTGCAGCTCAATCCCGCCGAAGTACTCGTGCATCATCCACTTGATGACGTATTGCGACGGCCAAAAGAGCACGACGGCGATCGTGCCGACCGTTGCGAGTGCGATGACGAGACGGTTACGGAGCTCCCGCAGGTGCTCCGTAAATGGCATCTCTTTTTGATCCCACGGCGCCCCGTCTTCAGGCGCGCGAAGGTCGCTGCGGACGGGATCTTCGACTGCGCTCGCTTCGCTCGGCCCTTCGACTTCGCTCAGGATGACACCCTAAATGAGGAGAGCTAAGAGCTTGGGGTGCCGTGGCCGGGGGTGGGCGGCGGGACGGATTCTCCAGCGATTGAACCTGCTTGGACGTTATCCATCACGTCGGCGTGCTGTGCGGCGGCGCGCTGACGAGCTTCTTCGCGAGCCCGGGCGGCCGCTTCGTCGGCTTCCGCCTGTCCAACGAGGAACTCTTTCTTCGCTTGACCCGCGCTGCGCGCCAGCTTCGGCAGTTTGTCCGCTCCGAAGAGCAGGGCGCCGAGCACGAGGATGCCGATGATGATCGGTGCGTCGATGATCGCGAGAAGCGGATGTATGGTCATGATTGAAGGGCCTCCGTGAGTCGTACCAGCTCCTCCTTCGCCGCGCCGTCCGCAATCGGCTCCAAAGCGCTCTTGGCTCGTTCGACGAAGCGAGCGATCTGTGCGCGCGTGGCCGCCATTCCGCCCTCGCGCTCGATGCCGTCTACGATCGCCGGGATCGCCTCGTTTGCGCCGTCATCGTAAAAATGCCGAACCTGCGCGCGGAATCCGCCATTACCCGATGCGAGTGCCGCTATCAGCGGAATCGTCGTTTTGCGCTCGGTCAGATCGTTTGCGGCCGGTTTGCCCAGCGAGCGTTCGTCGGCAGTCATGTCCAGCAGATCGTCCTTCATCTGAAACCCGACGCCGAAACATTCTCCGAACTCGCGCAATGCCGCGACTTCGGCCGGCCGGCCCTCGCCCATGATCGCGCCGCACTGCGCGGATGCGGCGAAGAGCGACGCCGTCTTCTTTCGAGCGATCTCGACATACGTCTCGAGCTGGAGGTCGAGATTGCCCAGGGCTTGCAGCTGCAGCACTTCGCCGTCGCAGATGTCGGCTAGCGTCGCCGAAAGTACGTTCGGGATAGGATGCGGATAGTTAAGCGTTACGTTCTTGAATATCCACGCGAAGAGATAATCGCCGGCCAGGACGCTGACTCGGTTGCCATAGTCCACCGCCGTTGCGTTCACCCCGCGCCGCGTTCGCGCGTTGTCGACCACATCGTCGTGAATGAGCGTCGCGACGTGAATGAGCTCCATGTACGCCGCGAGGTGAAGGTGATCGACGGCTCTTCCACCGCAGGCCTCGGCGGCTAGTAAGGTGATGCGCGGTCTCAAGCGTTTTCCGCCGGCGGCGAGCATTCGTTTGATGGCCTCGGTGATGACCGGATTCTCGGTCGTAAAGGTCGCCCGGAAGAACTCCTCAACCAGTGCATGGAGATCCTCGGAGGTGCCGCGCGCGGAGCGGACCGTTCTCAAGGCTTCGATCCGTAGTGGATCGCGATCGCTCCGCCCATCAGCGAAAGATATCCCGCCCGGCTGAAGCCGGCACGCGCGAAGCGCTGCGAGAGTTCCGCAGCGTTGGGATGATGGGTGAGCGAATTCGGAAGATATGCGTATGCGGATCGCGAGCCGCCGATAATTCCTCCTACAATGGGTACGAGCCGGTAAAAGTAGAGATCGAAGAGGCGTTTGAAGCTTCGATTCGGTGCCTTTGTAACGTCGAGGCTTACAAAACGCGCGCCGGGGCGAAGCACGCGTAGAATCTCGCGCAAGGTCGCATCCACGTCGACGACGTTGCGCAACGAAAAACCCATCGTCGCTCCATCGAAGCTCGAGTCCTCGAACGGCAGCGCCATCACGTCGCCCTCGACGAAGCGGGTTTTGCCGCGACGCAATTCGCGAGGCTCGGTGCTGGGCGCGATCGAGCATCGGCCGGCAGAAGTCGACGCCGGTTACCTCGAGACTACGATCGCTGCGCACGAGCCCGAAGACGAGGTCGCCGGTCCCGCAGCAGCAGTCGAGGACCTGGCCGCCCGGTTGCGGCGAGAGCAGCGCGATCGCCCGGCGCCGCCACCGCTCGTCGAGGCCGCCCGTCAGTACGCGGTTCGCTAGATCGTAGCGCGGCGCGATTCGGGCAAACATCTCGCGGACGAAGGTGCCGCGGTCGCCGTCGGCGCGCCCGCGCATCGGAGCTGAGGTCATATCGCAGAGGGCCTTCGACTAGGCGTCGGCGCCCTCCGTCGTGATGGCAGCCGCATGCTAGAGCTCAGCTCGACGGATGCAGTGATCGCGAGTATCGAATCCGCCAAACAGGTTCTAGTCGCGGCGTACACCCTCCACGGTCCGGTCTTGCGGGCGCTGGAAGACGCGGCCCGGCGCGGCGCGCGCGTGGACGTCGAACTGGAGCGAGCGCCGTTTGACGACGCAAAGCGCCATCTCGCAGTTGAGAACCGGCGGATCGCGGCCGAGCTACGCCGGGCCGGTGCAGACGCGCGGCTGGAAGATCCGATTCACGCCAAGACGATCTCCGTGGACGGCACGCTCTTTCTCGACGAGAAGAATTGGCACGAGGATGACATCGTGCTGCGCGCCGACGGCGCGGCTTCGATTCCGATGACCAAGCGCGAGGCACTCGACCAGGAAGCAGGCCTTCTTTACCACGCGCGCAGCAGCGACGGCGTGGTCGTCGAGAGCGAGTCGTTCGGTGCTGGAAATGTGACGTACTCGGCGCTCAAGGCGCTGGGCCTGGCCGGCGCCGCGCCGCGGCTTCTCGTCAGCGAGCGCGATCTTCGCGGCAGCTCGCGCGAGCGTGCGACCCTCGAGTTGCTCGTGCGCGACGGTGTCCGCGTACGGATTTGCAAAGATTCGGCCAAGCTCGCGGTGGCGGGCAATCGGGCCTGGCTCGGCTCCGCGAATGCGACGTTTGCCGACGGCAAATGGGCGATGCCCGATTGGGGGCTCTGCACGGACGATGCGGAGATTGCGCGCACCGTGCGCCAACGTCTCGAGCGCGAATGGGCCGGCGCGCGCGAGCTTAAATCGGCGACGTAAGCGCAGTGGCGGAGCTTTAGAGCCGGAAAAGGCGCCGCGCGTTCGCATCCGTAATTGCGACCAAATCGTCCATCGGCATAGCGAGCACCTCACTCAGCTTTGCTGCCGTATGCGTGACGAACGCCGGCTCGTTGCGCTTGCCGCGCATCGGCACAGGCGCGAGGTAGGGGCAATCGGTTTCCAGCACGAGGCTGCCGGCGCCGACTGCGCGGACCGCGGCGCGCAGATCCGTCGCGTTCGGAAAGGTCAGCACGCCGCCGATTCCGAGCGAGAGGCCAAACTCCCCGACGAGCGCCAGGGCCTGCGCCTCGTTGCCGGTAAAGCAATGCACGACGCCGCGCATCTCCGCTCCCCATTCTTCACGCAGGATGGCCGTGAAATCGTCGAACGCGTCGCGCTGGTGGAAGATGACCGGCAGCGCGACCTCGCGCGCGAGCCGCAGCTGAGCGCGCAGTACATTTTGTTGTATCTCGCGCGGGCTGTGGTCGTAATAGTAATCGAGCCCGGTCTCGCCGATCGCAACGACGCTCGCCGCGTCCAACAGCGAGCGCAGCGCGCCGGCTATGTCGGCGGGAGCGTCCTTCGCTTCGTGCGGATGGATGCCGACCGCGGCCGCGAGCCCGTAGCGTTGCGCGATCGCGATCCCGCGTCGGCTATCGGCGATATCTTCGCCGACGGTCAGCAATGCGCTGACGCCCGACGTGCGCGCGCGCGCGACCACCTCGTCGCGATCGTCGTCGAACTTTCGATCGTGAACGTGGCAGTGGGTATCGATCACGCCGGCGGTGCCGCGTCGAGCCTTGGAAAGAGGGACGC
Organism: Vulcanimicrobiota bacterium; assembly: GCA_963748875.1. Taxonomy (GTDB): domain Bacteria; phylum Vulcanimicrobiota; class Vulcanimicrobiia; order Vulcanimicrobiales; family Vulcanimicrobiaceae; genus Cybelea. The sequence continues at coordinate 638,936 of CAVVKC010000001.1, read as the reverse complement.
GCCCGGCGCGGTCTGCGTCAGCGGCGGCAGACCTCCCCACGCCCGCAGCGACGACGACCAGTCCTCATCAATCCGCCCGGGCGCGCCGAGCTGCTGCCACATCTCGCCCATGCGCTCCGGCATCACCGGGTGCAACAGAATTGCCAGCCAGCGCAGACCTTCGGCAAGATCGTAGAGGACCGCGTCGAGCTCTTTCGTTTGGCCGAGCTTGTGAAGCTCCCAGGGTTTGCGCTCGTCGATCGTACGGTTGAGCGCGCTTACGAGCTCCCAAACCTCCTCGAGCGCTTCGCGCAAGCGCAGTTCGAGGATGCGTTCGCGCATGACGGCCGGTAGCGACGCGAAGCGCTGCGATAGCGCACTCGTCGTTTGAGGCCGTTCGGGCACGATGCCGTCGCGGTAACGCGCGAGCATCGCTAGGGTGCGTTGCAAGAGATTGCCGAGGTCGTTGGCAAGATCGCTGTTGCGCCGTTGGGCGATCTTCTCTTCGGAGTATGAGAAGTCGCTGCCAAAAGGCGCCTCGCGCAGCAGAAAGTAGCGAATCGAATCGGCGCCGAAGCGCTCGGCGAGCACAAAGGGATCGACGGTGTTGCCGAGGCTTTTGCTCATCTTCTGACCGTCGACCGTGATCCAGCCGTGCGCGAAGATGAGCTCCGGCGCGGCTTCGCCGAGCGCCCACAGAATCGCCGGCCAGATGATCGTGTGAAAGCGCGCGATGTCCTTGCCGACGAGCTGCAACTGCGCGGGCCAATAGGCGCGAAACCGCTTCTCGTCTCGGCTCCAGCCGATCGCGGTGATGTAGTTGAGCAGCGCGTCCAGCCAGACGTAGACGACCCCGCCGTCTGGAATCGGCACGCCCCAATCGAAGTTCGTTCGCGAGACCGAGAGATCGTCAAGCCCCTCTCGCAAGAACGCCATCATCTCGTTGTAGACCCGGCGCGGCTGTACCCACTCCGGGAAACGCTCGTAATGTTCGATTAAACGATCGCGATAGGACGAAAGTCGAAAGAACCAATCCTCTTCCGAAATCCACTCCACCGGCCGCCCGCAGGTCGGGCAGCGTCCCTCGAGGATCTTCTTTTCGGGCCAGAACGTCTCGTCGTCAACGCAGTACCAGCCTTCGTACCTGCCGCGGTAAACGTCGCCCGTCTCGCGCAACCGCTCGAAGACGAGTCCGACTATCTCCATATGGCGGGGCTCGGTGGTTCGGATGAAATCGTCGTACGCGACGTGATAGGTTTTTAAAAGGGCCTTCCAGCGCGGGACCAGCTCGTCGCACCATTCCTGCGGCGTCTTGCCGGCAGCGGCAGCGGCGTTGGCCACCTTTTGCCCGTGCTCGTCGCTGCCGGTCAAGAAGAAGGCCGGGCGAAACGTGCGCGCGGTGCGGGCGACCACGTCGGCGACGATCGACGTGTAGGCGTGGCCGATGTGTGGATTGCCGTTGATGTAGTAAATCGGCGTCGTGACGTAATAGGCGCGGTCCATCGTCAGCTAGCGTTCTTTAATCGAGGTTTTCAGCTGCGCCTTCCGCGCCGCCGCGCGCGCGTACAACTGCTGCCGGTCGCCGAAGCCGCGCGCCGCGAGCAGCTTCGCGACTTCGCCGACTCGGTGCCCATCGGCCAGCAGCGCCTCGATCGCCAAGTTCGCATTCTCGAAGGTAGGCGACGGCGGCGGAATGGTGTGCGGCGCGATCGCAAACGCGACTTCGCCCCGCACCGGATCGGCAAGCGAAGCGACGATGCTTTGCGGCGTTCCTAGGAGTTGCTGCTCGTGAAGCTTCGTATACTCGCGCACGACGAAGACCTGCGCCTCCGGCGCGACCGCCGCGAGGTCGGCGAGCGTGGCACGGATGCGTTGCGGCGATTCGTACCAAATCGTGGTCGCATCGTTGGCGAGGGCGCGCGCGAAGCGCTCGCGCCGCGCCGTGCTCGTTCGCGGAGGAAAACCTTCGAAGGTAAAGCGGCGCAGGGAGAAACCCGAAAGCAGCGCGACGCCCATCGCGGCGCTCGGTCCGGGCAGCACATCGACCGAAATGCCCGCAGAGCGCGCCGCCGCGATCAGCTCGCTTCCCGGATCCGATACTCCCGGCATTCCGGCGTCGCTCGTGACCGCGACCAGTGCGGTCCGCGCCCGCTCGAGGATTGCCGGGGTCGCGCGCTCCGCATTGGCTTCGCGGTAGCTCCAGATCTCGCGCCCTTCGAGCCCGAGACCGCCGAGCAGCTTTCGCGCAACCCGCGTATCCTCGGCGACGATCAACTCGGCGTCGCGCAGCGCGTCTAGAGCCCGCAGCGTGACGTCGCGCAGGTTACCGAGCGGTGTCGGTACGAAGACCAGCGGCATGGCGCGGAGCTTCGACGTCGAGCACATACCTCCGGGGACAAAGCTCGAGCTATACATCTCGCCAAGCTGCCCGTACTGTCAACGCGCGATGGCGCACTACGACGCGACAGGAACGCCGTACACGACCCATGACGCTCAGAACGATCGCGATGCGCGCAGGCGAATGTTCGCCTTCAGCGGCGGCGATCCGACGGTTCCGGCGATCGTCGCCGACGGCGCCTACGTGCAATCCGGATGGGGATCGCCGCCGCGCGGTTGAACGGTCCACTGACGCGCCGGTCGGCGCGCTCAAAGTGATGCGAATCGGTAACAGCGAAAAGCCTCTTAGTTGCTTTTGATTGCGGAGGCTTAAATGGACCATACTTCAGCGGCGGCGGCGAGCGCTTTCGCGGCGTTTGCCTTCTTTTACGTGATCGTGCTGCTCGCGGTGGTCGCGTTCACGCTCTGGGTTTATTGGCGTATCTTCACCAAAGCCGGTTACAACGGCGCCCTATCCCTGCTCAATCTCATTCCTGGAATCGGGGCGTTCATTTGCGTGTTGATCCTGGCCTTTGGGCGATGGCCGATCGAAGATGAGCTTGCGTCGCTACTGGGCCGCAGCGGTCCGTCGACGATGCCTCCGCCGCCCGGCACCTCGGTCATGCCGACGGCGTAGAATCCTTAGGAGCTGAGCTCTTCCAAAGCTCGGCAATCCAGCGTTCGACGGCGTCGGCTTGCGACGGCAACGATGCTGAGAGATTCTCCGGCCCCAAACTCGTGATCGCAATGTCGTCTTCGATCCGCACGCCGATGCCGCGGAATCGTTCGGGCACGGTCGCGTCGTCGGGTTGAAAGTAGATGCCCGGTTCGACGGTGAGCACCATGCCCTCGCGCAGTTTGCCGTACCGGTACTCTTGCGTTCGCGCGCGCGCGCAATCGTGCACGTCGAGCCCGAGCATATGGCTGACACCGTGGAGCGTGTATCGCCGGTGGAACAGCCGATCCGCATCGAGTACCTCCTCGAGCGACGTCCGCAGGATGCCGAGATCGATCAGACCTTCGGCCATAACCCGCACCGCGCGACGATGCGGCTCCAGAAAGTCATTACCGGCCACAGCCGCTTCGATGCCGGCTTGCTGCGCTTTCCAGACCAAATCGTAGACGGTTCGCTGCTCCGGTGAGAAGTGTCCGGAGATTGGGAGCGTGCGCGTGATGTCGGCCGTGTACAGCGAATCGCACTCGACGCCGCCATCGAGTAGCAAGAGCTGCCCTTGGCGCAGCGCGCCGTCGTTGCGCGTCCAGTGCAGCGTGCAGGCATGTTCCGCTGCGGCCGCTATCGTCAAATATCCGACGTCGTTGGCATCGGTGCGCGCGCGGCCCCAAAAAGCCGCCTCGATCGCGCGCTCGCTCTTGGCACTGTGCATGGCGCGGATCGCATCTTCAAACGCGAGCTTCGAGATCGCGCAGGCCGTGCGCAGCTCGTCGAGCTCGTACGCGTCCTTGATCAAGCGCGCCTCGGAGAGGTATTCGGCAAGTTCGTCATCGGCGTTAGCATCGGCATGCGCGAGCCGCGCGTCGACCGCGTCGTCGTGGCCGCGCAGAAGCCGAAGGGGATACTTGGCGTCGCGCAGCTCGTCCAAATATTCGGTCAGAGCGCTCATCGGGCGGCATTCATCGACGCCAAAGTAGGCTTTGCTTTCGTCGACGCCTCGGTGACGCCCGACCCAGAGCTCGCCGTGGACCCGATCGGTGAAGAACGCGGCCGTCCCCCGATTGTGCTCGGGCACGTAAAGCACGCTGCGGTGGCCGGCACCCTGCGGTTCGAGCACCAGCACCGCGCCGGGCTCGCCGGCGCCGAGCAGATACGCAAAGTCGCTGGACGGGCGAAAGCGGAACGAGGTGTCGTTGGCGCGGACGCGCTCGGCTCCGGCCGGAAGGACGAGGTACGTGCCGGGATAGGTTTTGGAAAGCGCTTCGCGCCGCGCCGCAAAGCGATCGCCTTGCGGGTGGCGGTCGCGGGCGACGGGCCGATCTATCCAGTTCCCCGCCATGAACTCGATCAGGGCCGCGGGCGGCTCGAAATCGTGGCTGGCTTTGGTGAGATCGGCGGGGGCGTTAGCGGATCGTTGCGCAGACATGGTTCGACGAAGATTCGCCTAACGCACGGGGGGTCATGCCGGAACCGCTCCGGGCAACCGATACGCTCGCCAACGAGCGGACGTACCTGGCGTACGTCCGGACGGCGCTCGCTTTTATAGCCTTCGGCTTCGTGATCGCCCGCTTCTCGCTCTTTGCGCGCGAATTCTCAATCTTCGTTCATCACCCCAATACCGAGGCCGGGCTGTCGACCAGCTTCGGTACCGCGATGGCAATCTTCGGCATCCTGGTTGCGATCCTCGGTGCTTGGCGATACGCACGAACTGACCGCTTCTTGCGCGAGGGAAGTGTGTCGTCGCTGTCCGGTCTCGCCGGGTACCTGATCTCGCTCTTCGTAGTGGCGATCGGCGCGGTCGTCGCCTTCGCGCTCGTCTCCTATCGCTAAATATCTAAACTGAAATCGAGCGCGGGGGCGCTGTGAGTGAGCCAGCCGGCGCTGATCACGTCGACGCCGGTCCGCGCGATTTCGGCGACGTTCTCCGGCGTTACGCCGCCGCTCGCTTCGGTCAGGACGCGGCCATTGACGATGCGCACGGCGTCGGCGAGTTGCGCCGGCGTCATGTTGTCAAGCAGCACGGCGTCGATCGGAGCGTCGAGCGCTTCACGAAGCTGTTCGAGGCTCTCGACCTCGACTTCGACTTTGACCGTGTGCCCGACGTGTGCGCGCGCTGCCGCTACCGCCTCACGCAGCGAGCCGGCCAGCGCGAGATGATTGTCCTTGATCAGCACGGCGTCATCTAAGCCGAAGCGATGATTACGCCCGCCTCCGCACGCGACCGCGTATCGCTCGAACGCGCGCAGACCGGGCGTCGTCTTGCGCGTGTCGGCGATTTTTGCGCGCGTTCCGGCAACCAGGTCGACGAGCGTACGGGTGGCCGTTGCGATTCCGCTCAGCCGGCCAAGCAAATTCAGCGCCGTTCGCTCGCCGGTGAGGATCGCTCGCGCGCGGGCCGCAATTTCGGCCACGACCGCGCCGGCTTCGACGCGCTCGCCTTCACCAACGCGCGCGGAGGTCTCGGCGTTTTCGTCCAGCAGCGAGAATGCAAGAAATGCGAACGGCAATCCAGCGACTACTCCGCTGCGGCGCGCGACGATATGCGCCGTCGCGGTGCGACCGGGCTCGACGATCGCATCGGTGGTGAGGTCACCGCCGCGCCCGACGTCTTCGAGCAACGCGGCCCGAACGATCGGCTCGGCGATCAGCTCAAGCGACGCTTGGCAGCCGCGTAAAGGAACGCTTCGCAAAGGCTTCATCAGTCTGCGGATAATCGCTTCGATAGTGGCTGCCGCGGCTCTCGCGGCGCGCCAGCGCCGCTTCGACGATCAGTCGCCCGACAACGAGAAGATTGCGCAGTTCGGGCGCCTCGGAGAACTCCTCCTCGAGCTCCTGGATGCGGGCGAGAGCGGCGCGAAGACCCGGCTCGTCGCGGACCAAGCCAACGTTGGAGTACATCACGTTGCGCACGTCGCTGAGCGCTTGCGCGGTCGTGCTGGCCCGCCTTCGTACCGCTCTGCCGCGCTGCACCGGAGTCGCGCGATCGACGACGCGCGCAGATGAGTCGACGCCGGCGATATCGCTCGCGACGCGCGAACCGTAGACGAGCGCTTCGAGCAACGAGTTGCTGGCAAGCCGGTTTGCGCCGTGAACGCCGGTCGCGCTCGTTTCGCCGCAGGCCCAGAGATTTTGAAGCGAAGTTCTCCCCCACTCGTCGACGGCGATCCCGCCCATGTGATAGTGCGCGGCCGGAGCAACTGGGATGTTCTGGACGCGCGGATCGATACCGGCGGCGATGCAGAAGCCAAAGACGGTAGGAAAGGCTTCGGGGAATGTCGCGCCGATCGCGGCGCGTGCGTCGAGGCCGACCGTGCGCCCGCGCTGTTGCTGTTCGAAAATAGCGCGCGCGACGACGTCGCGCGGGGCGAGTTCGGCATCCGGATGAAGCGCGAGCATGAAACGCTCGCCGAGATCGTTGACGAGCGTTGCACCCTCGCCGCGAACCGCTTCGGTGACCAGCGGCATCGGGTCGCGCCCGATCGCGAGCGCCGTCGGATGAAATTGAACGAACTCCATATCGGCGAGCAAGGCGCCGGCACGAGCCGCCATCGCGATCCCGTCGCCGGTCGCTTCGACGGGATTGGTCGTGTAACGGTAGAGCCGGCCGACGCCACCGGTAGCGAGCACGACCGCGCCGGCTCGAAACGCGATCCGCGCGTCGCCGGCGTTGTCGATCGCGTAGACGCCGCCGACTCGGTTATCCTCAACGATGAAATCGTCGGCCGTGACCTCTTCGACGACCTCGATCGAAGGCTGCGCGCGCACTGCCTCGATCAGCGTGTTAAGGATCTCGTGGCCGGTCGCGTCCCCGCCGGCTTTGACGATGCGCCGGCGCTGATGCGCGGCTTCCCGTCCCAGCGCGAGTTCGCCGGCTTCGGTGCGATCGAACGCGGCGCCAAGTTCGAGCAGCTCTTCCACTCGAGCCGGCGCATCGCGCGTTAAGATCTCGACGATCTTGCTGTCGCTGATCCCGGCGCCGGCGCGCTGCGTGTCGATCGCATGCAGTCGCGGCGAGTCGTCCTTGCCGATCGCAGCCGCGATGCCGCCCTGTGCCCAATCGGTTGCGGCTCCTTTGCCCAGCCGGGTCTTGCACAGAACGGTCACCTTCGCGGGATAAAGCTTGAGCGCAGCGATCAAGCCGGCGATGCCGGCGCCGACGACGAGCGCGTCGCTGCGATGCGTTTCCACGAATCGGCTCAGTCGCGAATTTGACGGCTGAAGTCGAGCATGCGTTCGACCGCGCGCCGCGCGCGCTGCGCGATCTCCGGCGCGATGGTGACCTCATACTCCATCGCTTCGAGGGAGTGAAGGACCTTGGGAAGCGTGTTGCGCTTCATGTGAGGACAGAGATTGCACGGACGCACGAACTCGACGTTCGGATAGCGGACCGAAACGTTGTCGGCCATCGAGCACTCGGTCATGAGCAGGACTCGCGCGTGCGGGCCCCCTTTTGCGAGCGTCCCGACGTATTCGGTCATGCCTTGGGTCGAGCCGACGTAGTCGGCCTCCGCAAGCACGTCGGGCGGGCATTCGGGGTGCGCGATGACGACCAGCGACGGATCGCCTTCGCGAAAGGCGCGCACGTCTTTGCCTGTGAAGCGCTCGTGAACCTCACAGTGTCCCTTCCACGCGACGATCTCGACGTTGGTCTGCGACGCGACGTACTTGGCGAGGTATTCGTCGGGCAAAAAGACCACCCGTGGGACGCCGAGCGCCTCCACGATCTGAACCGCGTTGCCGCTTGTGACGCAGACGTCCGATTCGGCTTTGACCTCGGCCGAGGTGTTGACGTACGTAACGATCGGCGTTCCAGGATACTTCTCACGCAGCAGGCGGACGTCGGCGCCCGTGATCGATTCGGCAAGCGAGCAGCCGGCTTTCAGGTCGGGAACGAGGACCGTCTTGGAGGGGTTGACGAGCTTGGCCGTCTCGGCCATGAAGTGGACGCCGCAGAGCACGATGACGTCGGCGTCGGTTTTGGCCGCCTGCATCGCCAGCGCCAGCGAGTCTCCGACGATGTCGGCGACCGTATAAAAAATCTCCGGAACCTGGTAGTTATGGGCCAGAATGACGGCGTTGCGCTCGCGTTTGAGGCGGTTGATGGCCGCGACGTAGGGGGCGTGCAGGGCCCATTCGACGCGCGGAATGACGCGCTCCGCGTGACGGAAGATCGCCTCCGTCTCGGCCGCGACGCTGCTACTATACGGTAGTTCGATAACGCCCATGAGTGTCAGGGATGATTGCGGGCCTCGGCGCCGCTTCTCCCCTTAGGTAATACCCACTACGGCGGAGCCGATTTTCAGCGGAGCGCGGCCGGGGGCGGTTTAGGGCTACCGAGCATGCGGGTACGAGGCGCGTGAGAGCCACTCAAGGGTAAGGAGGAATAATTTCAATGAATCGATGGTTTGTCGGCCTCGTTCTCGCTGGGGCTTGCCTGGCGGGAGGGACGATCTTTGTTGCCAGCGCGGCTCAACCCATGCCGTCGCCTTCGCCGATGACTTCGGCGTCGCCGACACCGGCATCGACAATGCAACCCTAGGGCGCGCAACGTCGAATCGTACAGTCCGGTGTCCATAAGTTGTGGGTAACGAAAATTTCTTGTGGAGCGCTTGTGGAAGCGTGCTTTAACCGGCTTGAAAGAACCTTAGTAGTTTTGATAGCATGCAAGCACTTCGCCCGATGACGAAGCGCGGAGTGTATCGAGCCGCCATCAGCAGCATGTAGACGACCCGTCGCGTCCAAGCGAGCGACAAATCCGAGTGCGGCCGATTGGAACCGGATCGAGACGTCGGTGGGAGGCTTTCGACGGCTTCAAACAGGCGAGAATGACCGGCGGTACGGCAAAGCCCGCAGTGAAGACTGCGGGCTTTGTGCAAAAGGAGCGGCTCATGGAACGGCGGGCGGAGCTTACCCTGCGCGGATTCCTCCTAGGCGCCGCAATCACGCTCGTCTTCACCGCTGCCAACGTCTATCTCGGCTTAAAGGTCGGGCTCACGTTCGCCTCGTCCATCCCTGCAGCCGTCATCTCGATGGCCGCACTGCGCGCCTTCCGCAACGCCACGATCTACGAGAATAATATCGTTCAAACGATTGCCTCGGCCGCCGGAACGCTCTCGGCGGTAATTTTCGTGCTGCCCGGGCTAGTGATGATCGGCTGGTGGAGCGGCTTTCCGTTCGCGCAGTCGTTCGGGATCGTTGCCATCGGCGGCGTGCTCGGCGTGATGTACAGCGTTCCGTTGCGGCGCGCGCTCGTGACCGGATCCGATCTTCCCTATCCGGAAGGCGTCGCCGCCGCCGAAGTCCTCAAGGTCGGTACCGGCGCCGGCTCGCGGGAGGAGCACAATCGGGCGGGGCTTCTAGCGCTGCTCGCGGGAACGCTGGCATCGGCCGGCTTCGCGATCGTCGTGGCGACGCGGCTCTTTATCAGTGAGCTCACGACCTTCTTTCGTATCGGCAGCGCTGCCACCGGTATCGGTTTCTCGCTATCGCTCGCGCTGGTCGGCGCGGGACAACTCATCGGCCTTACGGTCGGTATTGCGATCTTTGCCGGACTCTTCATCGCTTGGGGCATCGCAACGCCGATTCTCACGGCGCTGCATCCGGTCGCGGGTTCGGCGGCCGACGTCGCCACTGCGGTCTGGGCGCACCAAGTGCGTTTCATCGGGGCGGGCGCCATCGGTGTTGCGGCGCTATGGTCGCTTGGCCGGCTGGCGCGTCCGGTCATTCTCGGCGTCAGCTCGGCGTTATCAGCATCGCGCCGGCGTAAGGAAGGCGGCTTCGAACTGCCGCGCTCGGAGCGCGACCTACCGATCGGCATGGTCGGCGGCGTCAGCGTCTTTTGTTTCATTCCGCTCGCGGTGCTCTTCTGGTCCTTTCTCTCCGGCGGTCAGCTCGCTTCGCTCGCGCTTCCTTTGACGTTAGGCGCGATCGTCTACGTCGTGGTTGCCGGATTCTTCGTCGCCGCGGCGTGCGGCTATATGGCGGGCTTGATCGGCTCCTCGAATAGTCCGGTCTCCGGCTTAGCGATTCTCTCGGTGATCGGGGCGGCACTGATGGTGCTTGCAATCGGCCGAGACGTCGTGCACGTCGCCGCCCTGCCGATGATTGCCTACGCGCTCCTGGTGACGGCGGTTCTGCTGTGCGTCGCGACGATCTCAAACGACAACCTGCAAGATCTCAAGACGGGACAACTCGTTGACGCAACGCCGTGGCGCCAGCAGGTTGCGCTGGTCGCGGGCGTGGCGGTCGGAGCGCTCGTGATTCCGCCCATCCTCGACTTGCTCAACCACGCGTATGGATTTATGGGAGCGGTCGCCCCGCACGGAGCGGTCGCGCAGCCGCTGCCGGCGCCCCAAGCGACGCTGATCTCGGCGCTCGCGAAAGGCGTCATCGGCGGGCACCTCGACTGGAACCTCATTGAAATCGGCGCCGTCGTCGGCGCGATCGTCGTTGCGATCGACGAACTTCTGCGGGCGAGAAAAGGGCTCGCGCTCCCGCCGCTTGCGGTCGGGCTGGGCATCTATCTGCCCGCCTCGACGACCGCTCCGGTCGTGCTGGGTGCGATTCTCGGCTGGGCGTACAATCGTTGGGCGGCTTCCCTCGACTCCGCTCGGGATCAAGTGGGTTACGGCGAGCGGGCTAAACAGCTCGGCGTGCTGGTCGCGTCGGGACTGATCGTTGGGGAGAGCCTCTTCGGCGTCTTCCTCGCCGCGCTGATCGTCTTTAGCGGCAGGCCGGAGCCGCTCGGTCTGGTCGGCGACGCCTTCGCGCCGGCCGCGACGGCGATCGGCGCGGTCGCGTTTGCACTGGCTTTAATCGGACTCTTTGCCTGGCTCAGGCGGATTTCAGGCGAGGCTAGGCGTGGAGGGGGTACAATTCGCACTTGAAATGGGGGCTGGGGCAGATCGCCCGAAAATTAAGGTAGCCGGAGCGGCGCTCGCCGTGCTCTGCGCCGTTGCATTGGCGGCGTGCGGAGGCGGGCGACGTCAGCACGGTCACCGCTTCGGCTCGCCGGCGCCGGTGAGCATTCCGACGACGGCCGCCGCTCCGGCGGCGGTAAATCCGACCGTGCAGATCGCCGGCATCGTCGCGCCCTACCAAAACGTTTCGTTGTCGAGCTCGCTGGTCGAGCCGACCGATTCCGTAAACGTGATCGAAGGCGACTACGTTCACAAAGGCCAGGTATTGGCGATATTGGATACGACCGATCTGCGAGCCAACTTCAACGCGGCGCAGCAGAACGCGGTATCCGACGACGCGCACGCCGAGCAGACGCAGTACCAGGCCCAGCTCAATATCGGTCAGGGGAACGACCAAGTGCGAAACGCGCAAGCGGCGCTGCTCCAGGCGCAGCAGACGCTCAAGCTTGACTCGCTCAATCTCACACGGTATGAAAACTTACTTCAGACCGGCTACGTTTCGCAGCAACAAGTGGATCAGCAGCGCACGACCGTTCGCAACGATCAACAGCAAGAGCGTTCGGCGCGCGCCAGTCTTTCATCGGCCGAGCTCAATGCGCACGTCAACGGCACCGATCAGAAAGGACTGCAGGCGGCCAACGTCGCCTCCGCGGTCGCGTCCGCGCAGTCGGCTCACGCGCAGGCCGCTCAAATACAAGCGTCGATCGATAAGGCGACGATCGTTTCTCCCGTCGACGGGGTCGTCGTCAATCGCAACTTGAATCCCGGGCAGTACCCCGGCTCGGCGACGATCTTCACGATCCAGCAGCTCGACCCGGTCTATGCGATGCTCAACGCCTCTTCGCAAGACATATTTCGAATCAAACGCGGCTCACCGGTTTCGATCAGCGTCGCCGGGATACCGGGAGCCGTCTATCGCGGCAGAATTAGCGGAGTCCTCGGGCAGGTCGAACCGGGCTCAACGAACTTCACGGTTCAAGCAATTCTGGGCAACCCTGACCTTCGATTGAAATCCGGCATGGCCGTCACCGGCACAATTTCGCTGGGCATTTTGAGCGGCATCGGAATTCCCGTAACCGCGTTCCTCGACGATGCCCACGACAGCGTTATGATCGTCGATGGAAACGGCAACGCGAAGACGCAAAGCGTCAAGGAGAAAGGTAACGACGGCAAGACGTCTATCGTAACCGGTCTCGCAACCGGGACGAAAGTCATTTCGAACGGTCAGCTCGGCATTACGGCCGGACAAAAGGTCGCGGGGATCGCGGGCGCACAGAAAACCGCAGACCCCGGCGCAAACCCGTAGGCGATGTGGCCGACTCGACTCTTCGTTTACCGGCCGACGCTTGTCTTCGTTGCGCTCGCGCTGCTTGGCGTCGCGGGCGCCGTCTCGCTCGTCACGATCGTGCAGCAGCAGTTTCCGAACATCGACTTTCCGACCGTCACGGTGCGTGCCAGTTATCCGGGTGGTTCAACGACGCAGATTCGTGACGCGATCGTCAAGCCGATCGAAGACGCGATCGCCGGCGCACCGAATCTCGATCACATCAACACCACCGTTCAGCAGGGCCAGGCGACGATCTCGGCGGTCTTCGAACTTACCTCCAACAAGACGACCGACCTCGTTTCGGTCCAACAGCGGCTGCTGCTCGCGCAAGCGAACCTTCCGACCGACCTGCCGGCTCCGACCGTCGGCACCTTCGACCCGGCCGAGGCCACGGTCATCACGCTCGGCGTCAGTTCGCGCACGCTGGCGCCCGGAACGCTCTCCGCGATCGTGACCAACGACATCGTGCCCGACCTCGAGCAAGTCGACGGCATCTCGAACGTCAACGTCGGCGGATCGCTGACGCCGGCGATCGAGGTTCAGGTCGACCCGCATAGACTCTCCGCGGCCGGGTATACGCTCAACGATATCGTCAGCTCGATTTCCCAGAACAACAATCGCGAGCCGGGCGGCATCGCGTATTTGACGAATCGCGAAACGACGATCGACGTGCGCGGCGACGTGCGAAGCGTCGCGACCGTTGCGAATTTGCCGATCTTGGCGGCATCGCAGTTTACGACGAGCTTCGGCAACGCGTCGTACAGCGTTCCGGCGATACCCGGTACGCCGGGCGCTCCAACGGGCGCTTCGAGCAGCACGAGCGCGGGCGCCGGCACCAGTACGCTGCCGGCGCTCGCTGCGTCGGCGCAGTCCGGCTTGCTGCCGAGCCTCGCGCCTCCGACTCCGTCGCCGCAGCCGCAGAGCTCGCCGGCCCCCACGCCATCGCCCTTCGTGTCACGCTCGCCCGCTGCGACGGTGATCGCCTCGCCCTCGCCGTTACCGGCAGCATCATCGCAAACGGTCGTGACCGCGCTCGCCGCGCAGAGCATCGCAAGCCCGGCGGCAGCTGCCGCCGCTGCGATAGCGATGCCTGCCGCGAATGGGAGATACGCCGGGCCATCGTTGTCGAGTTTGAACCAATGGAGCGCCTCCGCGCGTCAGCTGCGCATCGCCGACGTCGCGACCGTTACCGATGCCTTCGAGCCGCGACGCCAGTACAGCTACGTCGGAAACGCGGCAACCATTTCGCTCGGCGTGCAGAAGGCGACGAATGCGAGCGAGGTTACCGCGGCTCAGAACGTCATGAAGGCACTCCCGGCGATCGAGAAGGCCTATCCGGCCGTCGACTTTCGAATATTAAACAACCAAGCCGCGTACACGAAGCAGCAGATTTGGAGCGTTTTCCACACGCTCATTGAAGCCGTCCTGATCACCGGCGTGGTGATGCTCTTCTTTCTGCGTTCGTGGCGCAACGCGATCGTCGTGCTGATCGCGATTCCCGCTTCGCTCTGCGTGACGCTCACGATCATGAAGATCGTGAACTTCACGATCGATACCGTTTCGCTTTTGGCGATGACGCTCATCATCGGCATTTTGGTCGACGATTCGATCGTCGTTCTTGAGAACATCGAACGCCATCGCGAAGCCGGCGAAATGCCCTGGGAGGCAGCGATCAAAGGACGCACCCAGATCGGCCCCGCCGCCGTCGTGATTACGCTGGTCGACGTCGTCGTCTTTTTGCCGATTGCCTTCCTACCCGGAACGGTCGGGAAGTTTTTATCGGAGTTTGCACTCGTCGTCGTGGCCGCGACGCTGACCTCACTCGCCGTTTCGTTTACGATCACACCGTCGTTGGCCGGGAATTGGTCGCTCTTGTCGAGATGGAAACCGCCGAAGCCGATTGAGGCGTTCGCGAACGGCTTCGAAGCGGTGCGGCAATGGTACGCGCGGCGAGTGCTTCCGTGGGCAATGCGCCGTCCGCGGCTCGTCTTCATAAGCTGCGCCGTTGCGGTCGTGCTTTCGATCTCGCTCATTCCGCTCGGTGTGGTGGGGTTCGAGTTCATTCCGCCGGTCGATCGCGGCGAGGTCTTCGTGCAGGTCACGTACCCGACGGGCACGCCCCTGGCGACCGTCAATGCGGCGATCCAAAAGATCAACGAACGCTTCTCGGCGCTCCCGGACACCGATTCGCTCACGTCTCTAGCCGGCGGTACGCAGGCTCCTTTCGGCGGACTGATCGCGCAAGGATCGGTCGGACAAATTCACGTCTTTCTCAAGCCAAACCGGAAACGGCCAACCGAATTCTGGGCACGCGTCTTCGGGCGAATCGCCTCCGGCATCGCGTCGACTGCCAAGGTCGTTGCGATTCCCGCAACGGGAACCGGTGGCGGCAACGCGCAGCCGATCGATTATTTAGTGACCTCGCAGAACGACGAGCCCGACACGTATGCGGAGCAGGTTGCTGAGGCGCTTCGTCAGACTCCGGGAGCGCTCAACGTCAACACCTCGGCGGAACAGGTAGCGCCGCAGATCGACATTCAGTTCGATCGAGGGCTCACGCGCGCTTTGAACGTGAACATCGGTCAAGCCGCGGCGGCGATCCGTGCTGCCTACGGGGGAACGCTCGCGACGCAGTTCGACACCTCGCGGGGCGTGAAGTACGTGCAGGTAATCTATCCGCCGGCGTTTCAGACGACGCTGCGCACGGTAAGCGAAATACCGCTGCGCAGTAACGGCGGCTCGATGACGTACATCGGTGACGTCGTGAAACTCGTGTCGAACCCCTCGCCGCCGCTCATGACGCGCGTCAACCGTCAGACGGTCGTTCACGTACAGTCGAATCTTCAGCCGGGCGCAACCCAATCGGTCGTTCAGAATGACTTTTTGCGACGGCTGCGGGCGCTGAATCTTCCGTCCACGGTTGCGGTTCGCGCGAACGTTGCCGGCCAGCAGCAGAACCTTTCCGACACCACTCGCGGGATGGCGACGGGATTGGTTCTCTCGCTCTGTCTCGTTTATTTATTGATGGTCGCGCTCTACGACAGTTACCGGCTGCCGTTTATCATCATGTTCGCGGTTCCGGTCGCGGCAGTCGGGGCCCTGATCTCGCTCGCCCTCACGCATCAGGCGCTCAATCTCTTCTCGCTCATTGGTACGATTCTGCTCGTCGGCCTTGCGTCGAAAAACGGCATCCTGCTGGTCGACTTTGCCAATCACATGGTCGAAGGCGGCATGGACCGGGCGAACGCGATGATCGAAGCAGCTCGCGAACGTTTCCGACCGATCGTCATGACGACGTGCGCGATGATCGCCGGCATGACGCCGATCGCGCTTGCGCTCGACCCGGGCGGCGGGCAGCGCCAAGCCCTCGGAATCGTTGTCATCGGCGGTCTGATCAGCTCGCTGGTGCTGACGCTGGTGCTGGTGCCGGTGATCTTCATGTGGCTGGGGCCCAAGCCGAAACCGCGCCAGGATGCAGTGGCGCGCGATCTGCGGGCGCCCGCACTCTCGGAGGCGACCCACTAAATGCGGATTACGCGGCTCTTCGTCCGCCGGCCGACGCTGGTCACCGTTTTTCTCGCGCTGGTGCTGCTGGCCGGAACGATCGCGGGCTTCAACCTCGTCAAACAGCAGCTCCCCAACTACGACGTTCCGTCAATTCAGGTTCTTTTGACGTATTCGGGTGCCTCGACGACCGAGATGCGTGACGCGATCGTGCGTCCGCTCGAAGACCAAATTGCCGGCGCGCCGGATCTGAGCTACATGCAAACGTCGATCCAGCCGGGGCAGGCCTCGATCGTCGGCGTATTCTCGCTGACGTCCGACCCGAATACGGACCTCGTTCAAGTGCAAGGCCGAGTCCAGAACTCGCTGCATCAGCTTCCGAGCGACCTGACGACGCCGCAAATCTCGATTTACAATCCTAGCGAGGCGGTCGTCGTCTCGCTGATTGCGTCGTCGACGACGCTGGCGCTCGGCGATCTCTCCGCTATCGTAACCAACGACGTCGTCCCGGCGATCGAACAAGTTCCGGGCGTCTCCTTCGTCCAGGCGAACGGCGACGTAACGTCGTCGATCCAGGTCAACGTCAAGCCGGATGCGTTGCGCTCGTCGGGCTTTACCTTGACCGACGTCGCGAACGCGGTAGCAAATAACAACGTCAGAGCGCCCGGCGGAATCGTTTACGGGCCGGCGCGCGAAACGACGCTCGACGTCCGCGGCGATATCACCGACGTGCCGTCGGTCGCGAACCTGTTGCTCGGCAACACCACAACCTTTTCAAGCTCTTCGGGCAGTGCGGTCTATCCGTGGAGCGCGTCGCCGCGTCTCTACCGGCTCGGCGACGTTGCCGACGTAAAAGACGCCTACCAAACGCAGCGCGTCTTTGCCTACAGTCAAGGCAAGCCGACGATTCTGCTCGACGTGCAGAAGGCCGCCGGCTCGAGCGAGGTCACCGCCTCCAACGCGGTGCTGGCGGTGCTTCCCCGGCTGCGCCAGCAGTACCCCAACGTCACGTTCACGGTACTCAACGTCCAGTCCACATACACCAAAGAGCTACTCTCGGGCGTGACGCGTACGCTGATCGAGGGCATCATCTTCACGGCCATCGTGATGCTCCTCTTCCTGCGCTCCTGGCGCAACGCGATCGTCGTCATGATCGCGGTCCCGGCCTCGTTTCTCGTAACGCTCGCCGCCATGCGTGTGGCGGGCTTTACGCTGGACACCGTGTCGCTGCTCGCGATGACGCTCATGATCGGCATCTTGGTAGACGATTCGATCGTGGTGCTCGAGAACATCGAGCGTCACTTCCGCGAGGGTGAGGCGCCGCGCGTCGCGGCGGTGAACGGTTTGAGCCAGATCGGCGTCGCGACGATCGTGATCACGCTCGTCATCGTCGTCGTCTTTCTGCCGATTTCGTTCCTGCCGGGGTCGGTCGGTCTCTTCTTGCGCGAGTTCGGCCTAGTCGTCACCGTGGCGACGCTCACGTCGCTCTTCGTCTCGTTCGCGGTGACGCCGGCGCTCGCAGGCCGGTGGGCGCTCTACTCCCGGTGGAAGCCATGGAGGATCGTCGACCGGTTCACCGCCGGGTTCGAACGGGTGCGCCGCTGGTACACGGAGCGCGCGCTTCCCTGGGGCCTCGAGCATCGCTCGGCGGTCGTTTGGGTCTCGTTCGCAAGCCTGCTCGTCGCGTTGCTGCTCATTCCGTTGGGTCTCGTCGGGTTCGAATATATGCCTCCGGTCGACCGAGGCGAGATCTTCGTGACGATCAACTTTCCAACCGGAACCCCGCTGACGCAGACCAATGGCGCCGTCCTGCAGGCCCAGTCGATTGTCGATCGGGTTGCGGACCTGCAATCCGAAACCGCGATCGCGGGCGCCTACCAGGGACAGATTAGCGGCTACGTCAACAACGGCGCGGTCGGCCAGCTCCATCTCTTTTTGAAGGACCGGCGTTCGCATTCGACCGCTTATTGGGTGGCCGAACTCGGCCATCGCATCGGCAAGCTCTTGCCCGCGGCCCGCGTCGTCGCGGTTCCCGCCACCGACCCGTCCGGCGGCATCGCGCAGCCGATTAGCTACGTCGTCTCGAGCTTGACTGCCGACCCCGGGCCGTCGGCGGAACGCGCCTTCACAGCGCTCGCCTCGACGCCGGGTGCGACCAACGCGACCACGTCCAACACGCAGAACTCGCCGCAAGTCGAAGTTGAATTCGACCGTGAGCGCGCCCGCGCGCTCGATGCGGGTATCGGCACGGCGTCGACCGCGGTACGAGCCGCGTTCGGCGGATACACCGCAACGACGTTCACCGGCCCGAACGGCATCAAGGACGTACAAGTCATCTATCCGGAGCACGACTTGCGCTCGCTCACCGGCATTGCGGCGATACCGATCCGCGCAAATAATAGCTCGATCATTACCGTCGGCGACATCACGCATCTTACGCTTGCGCCGGCGCCGCCGCTGATGATGCGCATCGACCGGCGCAGCGTCGTGCTGATCGGCGCGAACGTCGCGCCCGGTGCGGTGCTCTCGAACGTGACGCGCTCCTTCGAACGGCGCTTGCGAGCGCTCAATTTGCCGAAGAACGTCACCATCACGCCGGTGGCAGGCGGCAATCAGGCCTCGTTGACGCAAACCGTCACCGAGATGACGATCTCGCTGGCGCTCTCGATCCTGCTCGTCTACCTGCTGATGGTTGCGCTCTACAACGGCTATATCACGCCGTTCATCATCATGTTCACGGTGCCGGTTGCCGTCGTGGGCGCGCTCGGAGCGCTAGCGATTACGCGTCAGACGCTGAACCTCTTTTCGCTCATCGGCGCGATCTTGCTCGTCGGGTTGGTCGCTAAAAACGGCATCCTGCTGGTGGATTTTGCGAATCAGCTGCGCGAGCATGGGCTCAGCAAGCTCGAGGCGATCAAAGAGAGCGCGCTGGCGCGGTTCCGCCCCATCGTCATGACGACGGTTGCGATGATCGCCGGGATGTTGCCGCTGGCGCTCGCGATCGACCCCGGATCGCAGGCGGAACGTCCGCTCGGAATCGTCGTCATCGGAGGACTCTCGAGCTCGCTCGTGCTAACGCTGCTCTTGATACCGATTATGTATCTCCGTTTTGCGCCGCAGCATTACCGGCCCTCGTCCGTCAACGGCGAGACCGACCCGGATCAAATCGAGCTTCCGATGTCGCTCCCGGCGACGCCCGCCTCGGAGACGTGAAGACATGCTCCACTCCGCCGCCATTCTCGTTGCCGCCGCGCTCGCATCCGTGGCGGCGGCTCGCGCCGATACGCCGCCGCTCCGTCACCTCGTCTACTCGTTCACCTTCGAATCGAAGCAGAACGGCACCGTTCCGAACGACCCCGGTACGTCGGGAGCGCACACCTACACCGGCAATCTCGATGACACCGGCACCATTACGGTCGACGTGCTGCGCGAAGCGGCGGATCGCGGGCTGGTTGTGATCGTGAGCGAGCAAGGCGATCGCACCCGGACCGGCGAGGCGACGACCTGCGCCGTCTACGGCAACACGAACGTGGCATGCGATCCGGCCAAAAAGGTCAACCGCGAAGAGTTATCGTTGCTGCGTTTTCTCGGCGCCAACTTCCTGGATCCGTTTCGGCTCGACGGGAAGCAGCGTTGGTCGGTTTCGGAGAAGAAGCCGGGCGACACGATGAGCGCCGACTATACGATCGATAAGAGCGACGGCGATCTCATGGCGATCGGCGAGACCCGTCACGTCGAAGACACCTCTCAGGGTGTCACGACCTTCGATGCCGAGGCCAAGATCGAGTACGTCGCAAGCCGGTTACTCCCGACGACGATCGACGAATACGCGACCGAGCAGCGCAACGCCGGCGTCAACGGCATCTACACGACCGTCTATCAGACCACGCTCAAACTGGTCTCCGATTCTATGGCGAAACAATGATCGCGACGGGAGTCAGCTCGAGGTGCCGACGTCGCTTAACGATCGATCGATAACACGCAGCGAGAGTTTCGGAGCCTCCACGTAGCGCGCGTGATCCGCTTCCGCTAAGTTTGCGTAGGTCTGCGCAAATCGCGCGGCCGAGAGGTCGAACCTTTCGCTAGAACCGAGATAGGCCGCAATTGCGTGCGGATCGCCGGAGCGGGCGTGGCCGCGTGCCAGAGTCCAGCCGCAGTACTCCGCCATGAACTCTAGCTGCGGTGCGGTCACGATATCGAGATTCGCGGAGGTTTTCATATCGCGGAGTTGCCGCACGTAGTAGTCGCGGCCGCCTAGCGTAAACCATCCAAGAAAAATATCCGCGGCAGCCTGCAGGATGCGCTGGCCGATGACGACGCGCTCTCCGTGATTGGTGAACTCGCTCGGTTTCGTGTAACCTTCCAGCACCGATGCTTGCGCCTCTTTGATTTGGAGTAGAAGCGACTCGCCCTGATCGGTGAGCGAGAGGGAAACAAAGCACGCCGTGCCGACGCTGCCGACTCCGACGACCTTCAGCGCGACGTCGTGCAGTTTGTAACGGTCGCGCAGCATGCGCACGTGCGCGGGAAGCGTCTCGAGATATCGGGCGTGAGCCTCGCGCGCGATTTGTCCGCCCTCCTCGTCCATGCGAAGGCGCCGAAAGGTTGGCGGCTGGTCGACGAACTGCGGGGGCGAACCGCGCGTCAACTTCGGCAGCGCCCGCTGCGCGGTTCGACGCCTTGCGCGATCGAAGATCCGGCGGAGCACCCGTCGATGCAGCGGCGTTTCGCGGATTACTCGTTTGACGTCGACGCGTTGATAGAATACCTCCAGCGGCGAGAGCGTCGTGAAATAGGCCATCGCTTCGCGGTACGCGCGCACGCCGGCGAGTACGCTCTGGTGCTCGGCGTTCGCGGGGAACGAACGGGCGCGTGCGGCGAGAGCGATGCTTGCCGCCAAACGGAGCACGTCCCACTCCCACGGCCCCGGCAACGTTTCGTCGAAGTCGTTGAGGTCGTAGACAACCCTGCGTTCGGGCGTAGCGAAAAAGCCGAAGTTCGCGATATGCGCGTCACCGCAGGCCTGAACGGTAATGCCGGTGACTGGAAGCGACGCTAGATCGGCCGCCATTACCACGGCCGAGCCACGGTAGAATGCAAACGCTGACGCGGCCATCCGCTCGTGGCGAAGCGCGATCAGCTCCAGAAGCCGGCTCTTCTCTTGTTCGGCTAACAGTGCGACGGGATCGCGGCCAGGCGACGGCTGCCACTCGCCGAAGCGGGAACGCGGCAGGCGCTTTCGTAGTGAATCCAGTTTATCGACCGTCCATGCTGGAAAGCGCGCATTTCGTCAAAATGGCGCATCACCCTATTGGCTCGGGAACCCGCTCTGCGGCGCCGGCGCCGGCAGGCCTGTGCGACCTGCCCGGCAAGGCCGGACGCCGCCTCGGCGAACGCCGATACCGTATGTACGCGATCGGTAAGACGAAGAGCGTCAAGAGGAGCGAGCTCGACAATCCCCCGATTACGACGACGCCCAAAGCTTGACGGTACTGCGCGCCGATCGTGTGGCCGAGAGCTAGCGGTAACATTCCGGCGACCATTGCTGCGGTCGTCATCAGAATCGGCCGGAAGCGACGGCCGGCAGCAGCGGTCATCGCGGCGTAAGGAGCTTGGCCGAGACGCATTTCGCGCTCCGCATATTCGACCAGCAGGATGCCGTTCTTGGCGACGAGACCGGTCAGCATGACGGTACCGAGCATCGAGTAAAGATTCAGCGGCTGGCTCGTGATAAACAACGCCCCGAACGCGCCGATCGACGCGAGCGGCACCGTCAGCATTATCGCGAACGGAAGCGCGTAACTGCGATAGAGCACCGCGAGTATGACGTACACGATGACGATCGAGAGCAGCAGAGTCGTCAGAATCTTAGCAGCGGTCTCTAGAAACTGCTCGAGGTCGCCACGTGGTTCGACGCGAGCGCCGGGCGGAAGGAAGCTCGGATCGCGCAACTCTCGCGCTAGCGGTCCGGTGACGAGCCCAATCGGTGCCGAGCCAACCGTATTTGCCGAAATGGTGACGATTCGTTCGCCGTTCTCGCGCTCGATGATCCTCGGCTCCGTAGTAGCGGCAATCGAGGCCAGATCTCCCAGTGGGACGAGCCGGCCGTCGGAGGATCGAACGGGAACTCGCATTGCGGCGTCGAGATCGCCGCGACGCGTCGCGTCGGACTGCAGCACGACGTTGGTGAGACCCGACGCCATGCGCACTTTGGCGGCGATCGCTCCGCCGGTGGCGATTCGCGCCGTCTGGGCTGCGTCATCGGCAGAGACGCCGAGCAGTGACGCTTTGGCGGGGTCGATCGTAACGTCGATCCGCGGTCCGACGCCGGCGGTGCTAGCGCGAACGTCGGTCGCGTAAGGATTAGCCCGCAGCGCGGCAGCGATGCGAGCCGCAGCCGTCTCTACGACACTTGGATCACCGGTCAGGCTATAGTTGATCGGGGCCGTCCCACCCATCGCACGCCCGGCGCCGGCGATTTGCGCTTCGGGCACCAGCGATTGCATTGCCTTGACGAGCGTCGTCGTGGGGTCGCCTGAAGCGGTTCCGTCAACGAGCATCGCATCGATCTGGGCGACGTTCGAGGCGAACACGTTCGTTACGCCGTTGAAAGCGAGACCGGTCGTTAGAACGACGTGGCGTACGTCGCCGTGGTCGAGGAGCCGCGCGACTAACCGAGCCGTTCGCGCTTGAGTCCGTTCGAGCGGTGTACCGGCCGGAAACGTCAACGAGAGCGAGGCGCGCCCGGCGGCGGTCGGCGGTGAGAACTCCGTAGCAATGCTTCCCGATCCCACGAGCCCGAGTGCGAGCGCACATGCGACGGCCGTTCCGGCCGCAATCGTGCGGCGATGTTCCCAAGCCTTTGGAAGCCACCGCTCCGAGTATCGAGCGCTTAATCCTTCCTCCCATCTTTGGATCGTTCTGGCGCCGGAACGCATCGCTTCGATCGCGGCACGCGCTGGAGCGGTGCGAAGCATCCACGGGAGGAGACGCCGCGTTTGGGCTTCGCGCGCACGGAGCGACCAGCGCGCGGCCAGCAGCGGCGTCAGCGTGAACGAAACGAGCAGCGAGAAAGCCGTCGCGAAGACGATCGTCAGTCCGAACTCTCGCATGAACTGCCCGACCACGCCGCTCATGAATGCGATCGGTGCAAAGACGGCTACGTCCACGAGCGTTATCGCAAATGCCGCACCGCCGAGCTCGTTGCGGCCCGCGATCGCCGCATCGTCCCCGCGCATGCCACGCCGCGCGTAGCCTGCGATGGCTTCAACGATGATGATCGAATCGTCGACGAGAATGCCGATCGTTAACGAGAGGCCCATCAGCGAAAGAACGTCGATCGTGAAGCCCGCGGACCACATGGCGGCCAGCGCAGCGCAGAGCGAGGCTGGTATCGAGATCGCGGCGATCACCGCGTTACGCCACGAACGCAAGAAAAAAAGCATCACCAACACCGTGAGCACGACGCCCTCGGCGATGGTTTGAACGACGCCATCGGTGGCGGCAAGGGTGTACGGTTCGTCGCTTCGCAACGGCGTAAAGCGAATCAGCGGGTACCGCCCGGCCAGGCGAGCAAAGGTTTTATTCGCTGCCGAAATTGCACCGAGCGCATCGGCCCCGGCGCTCCGCCCAATCGAAAAAACGATCGCGGGGGCACCGTCAACAGTTATCGCGACGTTGCGGTCTTCGTTGCCGTCCTCGACGGAGGCGACGTCGCGAAGCCGAAGTGAAGACGTCCCCGGAAACGAAACCGGCAACGCGCGCAGCGATGCCGCCGTATCCGCCGCCGCGCGCACCCCGATCGTGGACTCTTGTAGCGGCGAGCGGAGACGGCCGCCGGGAAAGACGTCGTTTGCCGATTCGATCGCGCGCAAGACGTCGAGCGGCGTCGCCCCGATTTCGTAGAGCGCGCCCACTCTGGGAACGACCGTGAGCTGACGGTCGAGCTCGCCCGAGACCGTTACCGTTCCGACGCCGTCCGTCGCTCGCAGCGCGGGCGCGATTTTGTGCTCGACGACATCGGTGAGGTCGCGCGCCCCGATCACCCCCGAAGTTACCGACTCCTCCATGACGGGAGTCTGGGATGGATCGCGATCGACGACGACCGGCGGCACGAGGTCGGCGGGCATGTTCGCGCGCGCGGCATCGACGGCTTGCTGTGCGTTCGTTCGGTCGGTTTCGAGATCGCTGCCGAAGCGGAAACGGACGTCGATCTCGCCGATGTCTTCTTGAGCCGACGCCGAAATGCGCTCGACATCGGGTAGCGCTTCGAGCTGATCTTCGATCGGCGCGATGACCAAGCGCTCGATCTCCGCCGGCGCGGCTCCCGCGTAGGGTGCCGAAATCGAGACCACGGGAAAAGCGACCGGCGGCAAAATGCTGCGTCCCATCCGCGCGAACGCCAAAAGACCGCCCAGACCGACGAGCAGGTAGAAGAGCGTTGCGGCAATCGGGTTACGCAGCGCGAAGCGCGTCAGGAACATCTGCTTGCCCTTGGCGCCCGACGCCCTGCAGGCTGCCGTCTTTGCGCCAAAATTACTTCGCACGGAAGTAATATGCCGGCGGCAACGTCTTCCGGAGCAGTTTGAATTCTCTATTCTGAAGACATGAAGTACGCACTTTTCCTCGCGCTCGCGGGAGCGCTCTCAGCCACCGCCGCAGACGCGCAGATGGGGCCGCCGAGACCGATGACGGCCGGCCAGTTCGCAAACAGCACATCGGGTCAAGACGTGATCTTAGCCGTTCGCGTCGAAACGCTCGCGCGCACCACGCTCGACGCCGATCTCCTTGAGCGAGTAACCGATTCGCGATATCGAACCACCGGCAAGCGCGTCGTTCTCTATTTGGCCGCGGAAACGCCATTCGTGATGGGGTCGATTGCCGACGTCAAACCCGGCGCGATCATCTTCGTCTACGGTGTGACTACGACCGCTGGGCACGCGGATGTCAAAAAGGTGGTTGTGGTTACGCCGTACGCAAAGGTCGAGTGAGCACGCTCGTTGGCGAGACGAGCGGCTGGATCGCGCTAGCCTTAATCCCGGTAGCTGCCGGTGCGGGCTGGTTTACGCGGCGATGGCTGCGCGGGCAGTTCCGCCATCGGATGCGCGCGCATTACGTCGTAGGATATGCCACGCTTGGATTTGCGCTGTTGCACGGCGCATTCTCAATGGGTGCGATGGCCGGCGCCGATGCGACCGGTATCCGTTTTGCAACTTTGGCGATCTTTGGCTTGGGATGGCAGGCCTTGCTCGGAAGCAATCTGCAATCGCCGGGCGACTATCGAAAGCCGCTGCGGCGATGGCATCTCGTGACGTTCGTCGCCGTTGCGGTTTTTGCGGCGGGGCACGTGTTGCTCGACCGTTAAGCGGCCCTAGACCTTCCGCGCTGGGTCGACGACCGGGCCATCGTCGAGAACCCACTGTGGTTCCCAACGCGGGTCGCGCAGCAAATCGATGATGTCGCGAAGGTAGCGGCGTTCGCTGCGCAATCGGTGTACGGTGTGCGAGGCGCTCAAGTAGGCCGAGCCCGCGCGTTGCCGCATGTCGCCGAGCAGCCGCGAGAGACGGCGCTCGTGGGCCGCGATGTTTCGCGCTCGCTGCGCGAGCAGCTCGGCGGCCGCGTCGCGTTTGAGCTGACCCAGCAAGACCAGTGCCGTCTCCAACGCCGGATCCTCGGTCTGTACGTCGAGGAGCACGCCGCGCAGCAGTTCCCCAAAGCGTCGCTCGCCCGCATCCGAAAGCCGGTAGAGCGCCTTTGTCTTTTGTGGGCCACGCTTCGCGGCCGCCGGCTCCCGTTCGAGCAGGCCCGCTGCAGCGAGTCGCTTGATTAGGCCGTAGACGTTTCCGCGCTTAAAGCTCCGGTAGAGCGG
This sequence comes from Vulcanimicrobiota bacterium, assembly GCA_963748875.1. Lineage (GTDB taxonomy): Bacteria > Vulcanimicrobiota > Vulcanimicrobiia > Vulcanimicrobiales > Vulcanimicrobiaceae > Cybelea. The sequence goes on along the minus strand of CAVVKC010000001.1, from coordinate 613,290 downwards.
CGTGTGCTCGCGCATCGCTTTGTCGAGCTGGTAAGCCGAGGCGGGCTTACGTCGCACTAGGCCCAAAACGAAGAGCTCGCGTTGCGCGTCGGCGGAGGTCACGGTCCGTAAAGCTCGGCGGGATCGAGACCGAGCTCTTTGACTAAGGGCTCGACTCGAAGATGCGTGTACCAGCACTCGCGGTTATCGCCGCACTGGCGGATGTACTGCAGCGCCGCGGCATGGTTGTGCCGGCCGATCTCCGCTAACGCAAAGCATGTGGCGGGAACGAACTGCGACGCCGATAGGTACTGCAGACGCTCCAAGTCCTTCTCCGCATCACGTACGTGACCGCTCCGAAAGCGCGCGTACAACGCGTAGCCTTCCGCAAAATAGCGCGCGTTCATCTGCCGGTCGACGAGCGGGTGATAGACGGAGATTCTCACTTGATCGAAATGATCGATGGCTTCTCCCGCCTCGCCCAGCAGCAAGGACGCGAGTCCGAGAAACGTTCTGGCGAACCAGTACTCGGGCCATCGCTTGCAAACGGCATGCAGCCGTTCTTTTCCCGCAAGATAGTCTCCCGAGAATAGGCTCGTGATTGCACGGCCGGTGGCGATGATGTTCAGACCGGAAACGTCGCTCGGCAACGTGTCGAAGAAGTCCATCGCTTCGGCGAACCGGGAAGAAAGCGCGAGAATCCAGCCATACATGAACGCCGCGATTCGATGCTTGGGGTCGACCTCGAGCGCGCGACGCACGATTGCGAGCGCGCCCTCGAAATCCCAAGAATAGTCGAGCCGCACTTTGCACGAGGCCATTAGCCCTTCGACACTCTTCGAATCCTCGAGCAATGCGGCTCCCGATTGGATCGCGGCCGCCTCGAGCAGCTCTCGCGGACGATCGTACTGAAAGTCCGCCATGAGTACTCGGGTGAGCGCCGCCCCTGCGAGCGCGGTTGCGTTTGAGGCGTCGATCGTCAAGGCACGATCGTAAAGATGGAGCGCCGCCATCGTCCCGGCCGGACTCCCGGAGTTTCGAAACTCGGCAGCCGCGGCGCAATATTGCTCGACAATGCCGCCCATATACGGCGGCGGGCGTTCCGTGACGTCGCCGATAAAGCGGTAGCCGCGTCCGTGATCGGTTACGATATAGCGCTGCGTCGCGCTATCTTCGAGCGCGTGCCGGAGCATCAAAATGTGCTGTCGCAGCGTCGCGTCCGTCGCTTCCTCGTTACCAGCCCACACCCTCGACATGATCTCGTCGACCGTAAGCGTCGCATTCGGATGGCTGACCAGGAGCAGCAGTAAACGCAGCGCTTTGTTTGTGAGATGGATCGGAGCGCCTCGGCGGAACAGGGTCCAGCGAGCCTCGTCGAGGGCGAAAGGCCCAAAGTACAGCACCCTGCGCTCGGTTTGGTCGCCTTTCGGGGGAAGGCGTATCTCCAAGCTGATGTAACCCTCAGCGAACGTGATGAATCCTGATAACTTCGGTAAACCCGCCGGCGGTCCCCCGGCGTTTGCGTACTCGTCAGATCGGCGCGGACGCATCGGCGTGAGTTGTCTTGAGATTCCTTGAAGACCGAAATCCCATTTGACGTTATACTTGTAAGCGCGCGCTTTATGGCGTCGAGGAGAGCAGCATGATTCGATTCCGGGCTTGTGGTTTTGCATTGCTCGCAAGTTTGGCGGGACTCGTCGTTGCATGTACGCAGCAGAACGGCTTAGAAACCGCATCATCGGTGACTCCCTACGCCGGCGGCCGCAACGCGCCGAAAGCGATAACGATTTCCGGAATCGGGAGGGATAGGGGCCTCGACCGGCTCGTCACCGCGTTCATGCTGCAGAACGGCGTTCCCAACGCGGAGCTGGCCGTGCAGAGAAATGGGCACGTTTCGTTTTCGCACGCCTACACAAACAACGGGCTCGCCGAATCGGTGACGAAGCAGTCGACGATCATACGTTTGGCCAGCCTTTCAAAGGCTTGGACGAGTGCCGCGCTTTACAACCTCATCGCGACTCACAAACTCGAGCGGAACTGGCGAGTCTTCCACTATCTCGGTATTATCAAGCCGCTGCCGGTTGGTGCCCACGTCGACCGACGCGTCTTTGACATAACCATCGAAGATATGATTGCGCACGAATCGGGTTGGGACGATACGATCTCACACTGGGATCCGACATTTAGAATGCGTCAGATCACGTTGGCTCTTGGTCTGCGCAGACCAATCGACCAGATCGAGGAGGTGCGTTATCAGCTTCACGAGCCTCTGCAGGAAAAGCCGGGGACGACGTACGCGTATTGTAATTTTTGTTACACCGTCCTCGGCATGGTGGTCGCAAAGGCGTCGGGGATGAGCTACCAAAAATATCTCGCCAAAGTACTCGAACCCGAGCTCGCCGTCAACAACGTTTTCATCTCCCCCACCGTCGGCGATCGGCTGCCGGGCGAGGTTGCCAAATATTACAATCCATACCGTGGGCGCTCGGCGCTCTATATTACGTCGCACCGAAAGTACCCGTATCCGTACTCGGGCGATAGTATGCTCGACGAGGTCGTGGAAGGCGCCGGCGGGCTGGCGACAAATGCCGACTCGATGCTCGCGCTGATGAAACGATATATCATTTGGGGTGTCGGAACGCCGCCGCCAGTGGGCTATAGCGCTGCGAGAGAGGGCGAGATGCCCGGTGCGAACACGTTTGCCGCACAACTTTCAAACGGCGTCGACTATGCGTTTCTCGTCAATACGAACTCGTATGCGTACGGCAGCAACCCCTATACCTTTAGCAACCTCCAGCTCGAAATCGGCACGGCGTTACAAGAAAAGTAGGACGTCACGTGCGCTTTAAAGCATCGTGGAGATCGCCGCGCTGCGGCCATCGGTAACAATTGTAGCCGCACCGTTTTCGTCGGTCCTGTAAATACGGGCGCCGAAGCGTTGGAGGGTCTCGATGGTTGAGAGCGCGGGGTGCCCGAACGTGTTGTGCCGGCCAACCGAGATTATCGCGTACTGCGGCCGAACCGCAGCGATGAAGGCGGGCGTCGACGAGTAGGCCGAGCCGTGATGTCCGACTTTGAGCACGGTGCATCGCAGATCGGCGCTTTCCATCAGAAATCGCTCTTCGGCCGCGGCGCCGGCGTCGCCGGTGAATAGCATGCAGAAAGACCCGTAGCGCAGCGTAAAGGCGACCGAATTTTCATTGATGTCGTTGCGCGAGTTTACGATCAACGGCAACGAAGGTCCGAGAAAGCGCAGCGCGAGGCCGTCGAGGCTCCAAACCGTTCCCGCGCGAGGATAGGCGACAGCGACGCTTTCTGTGCGCGCGGTCGCAACGGCATCTTGATAGGCGTGTCCGCCGTAACGCTGACCGCTATCGGCAAACTCGCTGACGCGCAAACGGCGCAAGACCGGGGCCACGCCGCCGGCGTGATCGCCGTGCGGGTGCGAAAGAACGATCGCGTCGAGCGCATGGATTCCGCGGCGCAGTAAGAACGGTACGACGATTCGCTCGCCGACCTGTTCGGCGACGGAGCCGTTGATCTGCACACCGTGCTCGAGCCGGCCGCCGGCGTCTACAAGCAAAGCGTGCCCGCGCGGCGTTTCGACGACGATCGCGTCGGCTTGGCCGACGTCGAGCACCGTGATACGAAGCCGCTGATCGATGCCTCGGGGCGGCAACAGCACGAACGCCGTCGCAAGCGCGACCGCAGCGACGGCGAGCGTCGCCGCGCCTCGCCGCCAGAGCAGCGGCGCGCAAACCAGCGCGGCGTCGTAACTTGCAATGCACCACGGGGGCGCCGGCGTCATCGGTATCGCCGCGCCGGGAAGCGCGCTGATCGTCTGGACGACCGAGAGCATCCATGCGAGCAGCCACGAGTTGATGTTCGCGCACGCTTGGGCCAGGGGAGCGCACCACGTCAACAGCAGCTGCGTAGCGCCGAGCGCCATCGTCGCCGCGACGCATGGAACGACGGCGAAGTTCGCCGCGAGCGCGTACGGCGTGAACTGCAGAAAGGCAGCGGCGCCGAGCGGCCAGACTCCGATCTGCGTCGCCAGCGAAAGGATCAGCGCCTCGCGTACGCGTTCCGGCAGCTCGATCCGCGTCTCCAGCCAACGCTCCAGCGGTCCGGCGCACGTGAAAATCGCTCCAACGCACGAAAATGAGAGCGCAAAAGAGATCGTTGCGACGCTGGAGGGGCGCGCAAAGGTCACCACCAGTGCCGCGATCGCGAGCGCGTTCCACGAAAAGGTTGCGCGCCCGCACGCGCGAGCGGTAAGCGCCGCAGTCGCCATCGTCGCAGCGCGCACCGCCGGCAGCTGCGCGCCGCTCCACCAAACAAATCCCCAAACCAGCGCAATCGCTGCGAGGCATGCGAGCCAACGCGGAAGCGACACAATCGTAAGCAGCGCGAGGCAGAGCGCGGCCACCGCACCGAGGTGCAAGCCGGCCGTAACCAAGACGTGAACCGTTCCTGTCTCCTGAAACTCGCTGCGTAGCGCCGGCGACAGCGCCGAGCGTTCGCCCCAAAGCTCTCCCGCCACGACCGAAGCATCGGGCTCGCCAAGCCGATCGCGCAGTCGTTGGTACGCCCAGGCGTGCGCCTGCGCCAGCCGAGTCGTTAGATCGCTTGCCGGTTGCGCGCGCGACGATAGTATCTGTGCGCCGTCGAGCCGGCCGTCGAAACCGCGTTCACGCTCGATCTCCCGTTCGCTCGGCTCGCCCGGATTGCGCGGCTCGTCGAACGCTTCGAGCCGTGCGCGCACGATCGCGCGCTCACCGACCGGCGGCAACGAACCTCGCACCCGCGCGAGAACGCGCAAGCCGTTCTCGAGCGCGAGCGTTACGCTCGTTGAACCGTCGCCGGCACTCGTCGCTTCTAGGACCGTCGCGCCATATCGAGCGGTACGAGCTTCGACCACGAGCGGCGTTGCGCGCTGGTGCCACTCGGCGTTGGCTCCGCTCGCGACGAGCACGATTCCGGCCAGCCCCAGAAACTGCGGAGGCCAGCGTCCCCAGGCCGCGGCAACGCCCAAACGCCGCGAAGCCGGCGCCGGCAAGAAGACGAATATCGGGCCCTACCGGCGTGACGGCCAGCGTTCCGAGTACTGCCGCCATCGAGCAGAGAAGCAAGGCCGAGGGCATCGTCGCTCTCCTGCGACGAGCCGGTCAGTCGTCCACAAGTAAAGAAAGAAAGGGAAGAGCCGTGCGAATCATCGTCACCGGTGGAGCGGGCTTCATCGGATCTCACATCGGCGATGCGTATGCTGCGCTGGGCCACGAACTGCTCGTCATTGACTCGCTCTGGGAGCACGGCGGAGGTCGGCGTGCCAACGTGCGAGACGGCGTATCATTCGTGCAGATGGACGTCCGCGACGAGGGCATCGGTCGCATCTTTGCAGAGTTCAAGCCGGAGATCGTCAGCCACCACGCCGCGCAGCACTCGGTCGCGATCTCGGCTCGCGACCCCGTGTACGACGCTCAAGTGAACGTCATCGGGCTGCTCAACGTTCTCGAGCACGCCAGCCGCAGCGGTGCCCGCAAAGTGATCTATGCATCGAGCGGCGCGACCTTCGGCACGCCGGAGCGCCTGCCGATCACGGATGCGACGCCGCAGCACCCCACCTCACCCTACGGCATCACGAAGATGGTCGGCGAGCACTACCTGAAATTCTATCGTGACGACAAAAAGCTCGATTTTACCGCGCTGCGTTATGGAAACGTTTATGGACCGCGTCAGGATCCCAACGGCGAGGCCGGCGTGATTTCAATTTTCATCGGGAAGTTTCTCACGCACCAGCCGGTGCGCATCGATTGGGACGGCGAGCAGACACGCGACTACGTTTTTGTGTCGGACGTTGCAAAAGCCAACGTAGCGGCGCTGGAGCGCGGCTCCGGCGAAGCCTACGTGATCGGCACCGGCGTCAAGACGAGCGTCAACGAGATCTATCGCGCGCTGGTGTCGATCAGCGGCTTTGAAGCGCCGATCGAGCATGCTCCACGCCGTCCGGGCGACGCGCGCGATGCGCAGTTCGACGCGGCGCGCGCCCGTACGGAGCTCGACTGGAACCCGTCGACGTCACTCGGTGAGGGAATTCGAGCGACCTACGATTACTTCGAGCATCTCGCTTCAGCGCGGTAGCTCCGCGCGATGGAACGCTTTGCGGCGACCGCCGAGCGTATCGTAGAGGTCTCGGCGAAACTCGAAAAGATCGCGCTGCTCGCCGAGTATTTCCGGACGCTAGACGACGCCGATCTTCTTGCCTCCGCGCGGTTCTTCAGCGGCGGTCCGTTCGCAGCGCGCGATCATCGGACCCTTTCGGTCGGCGGCAGGACGATCGTTGAAACCGCGCGGCGCGTCTGGGGATTCGACGACGCGGCGCTCGGGCACAGCTATCGCGCGACCGGCGATCTCGGCGCTGCGCTCGGTCCACTCGTTGCGCCGCTGCACGATGCGATGCTCTTTCGCGACCGTCTAACGCCCGCAAGTCTCGACGTATTCTTCGGCGAGATCGCCGCTGCTTCTGGAAAACGCGCCAATCGGCGACGCGAAGCGGTTCTCGAGCGTGTCTTTCGGGCATGCGAGGATCCGCTGGTTGCGACCTACGTCGTCAAGATCGTGACCGGCGACTTACGAGTCGGACTGCGCGAGGGACTGGTGCTCGAAGCGATCGCGAGTGCGTTCGGTGCCGATCCGGAGGCCGTCCGGCGGGGCGCGATGGCCTCCGGCGACGTCGGTACCGTTGCGCTTGCTGCCAAGCACGGCACGCTGAGCGAGCTGCGCGTCGAGTACGGCGCACCATTCGGATTCATGCTTGCAACGCCCGTTGCGTATGGTGAGGCGTATAAAGAGCTGTCCGGCGCCGTTTGGCACATCGAAGACAAGTACGACGGTATTCGCGCACAAGCGCACGTCCGCGATGGAACGGTGCGTATATTCTCGCGCCGGCTCAACGACGTGACCGAGTCGTATCCGGAGATTGCCGGGGAGCTCGCATCCTTGCGCGGCGATGCGATCCTCGACGGTGAGATCGTCGCGCTGCGCGACGGGCGCGTGCTGCCGTTTCGATCGCTGCAAGCGCGTTTGCAGCGCAAAGGCCTCGACGAAACACTGCTTCGCGACGTTCCGATCGCATACATGATATTCGATCTGCTGGCGATCGGCGACGAGCTGCTGATCGACGAACCGCTGGCGACGCGCCGCGAGCGGCTCGCCGATCTCTTTAGCTCGAACGCGCGGCTCGTGCTCGCACCCTTCGAGACGGGCGGCGAGCTAGCCGCCGCGGCGGTGAACGAGCGCTTCGAAGCGGCTCGCGCGCGTGGAAACGAAGGCCTGATGCTCAAACGTGCCGATGCGCCCTATGCGCCCGGCCGGCGGGGAAAATGGTGGCTCAAGCTTAAGCGCGAGCTCTCTACGCTCGACGTTGTGGTCGTCGCGGTCGAATGGGGTCACGGCAAGCGCGCCGGCGTTCTCTCCGACTATACGTTCGCGGTGCGCGGCGACGACGGCGCACTACAGACGATCGGGAAAGCCTATTCCGGCTTGACCGACGCCGAGATCGCCGAGCTCACCCAATGGTTCTTAACCCATCGTCTTTCGGCCGAGCATCAGCGCGAGAAGGCGCGGGCATCGGAGATTCCGGTCGAGCCGAAGGTCGTGCTCGAGGTCGCCTTCGACGTCATCCAGGAGAGCGAATTGCACGAGAGCGGCTTCTCGCTACGCTTCCCGCGCATCGTCGGAATCCGCGACGACAAACCGCCGCAAGAGATCGACACGCTCGATCGCGTGCGCGAAATCTATCGTGAAATGTTGACCCGCGAGGGCTCGGGATATGCGTCCGGCGTATGAACGTGCTCGGGACGGACGCCGATGCCGATCAGGCGCGCGGGAAGCCGTCGAAGAAACGGAAATTCGTCGATTAAACGAGCTGCAAGCGGCGGTCCGGTAACCGGCGCTCCCTGCAGCAGCGGACCGATCGCGCGATCCTGCACGAAGGTTTGAAACGCCTGCGTTACCTTGGTGGGAAACATACGCCGATCTTGGATGCGCTGCAAGTCGGATTCGCTTGGCGTCGCGCCGTCGCGCAGCGACGTTGCCAGAACGTTCGCGGTAGCGACCGCGTCTTGGATCGCGAGATTGATGCCGATGCCGCCGATCGGCGACATTGCGTGCGCCGCATCGCCGATGCAGAGCAGGCCGGCCCGATGCCAGCACGCGAGCCGGTCGACGCGTACGTCCAACATGGCGACCTTCGACCAGTCATCGAGCGTCCCGACGCGATCGCTTAGCATCGGCACGGTCTCGGCGAGCCCGCGCTGCAGCGCGCCGATTCCCTCGGCCTGCAGCTGCGCGAACGAGCCCTTGGCGATGAGATACGCGCACTGCCAGTAGTCGCCCCGGTTGAGCAAGACGACAAAGTGACCGGTTCTCACCCAGCCAAGCTGTTGCGTTGAGTCCTCCGGATGCTTTGGAATTCGCATCCACAAGACGTCCATCGGCGCGCCGAGATCGTCCACCGCGAAGCCCGCGAGGTCGCGAATCGTCGAGTGCCGTCCGTCGGCTCCGACGACGAGCTTCGCCGCGATCTCGATCGCGCCGTTCGGAGTTCCGGCTCGCACGCCGGTAACGCGGCCGGCGTCTTCGATGAGGCCGGCGCCGTCGGTTTTCATCATCAGATGGAAGGTCGGGTACCGTTTGCCGCGCTGCGCGAGAAAGTTAAGGAAGTCCCATTGCGGCATCAAGGCGACGAATTTGCAGTGCGTCGAAAGATGCGTGAGATCGGCGATCTCGACCGACTCGCCCCCGATATTTGCGCCGGCGGTCTGAAACTGGTCGTGAGGGAGGGCGAGAAACTCGTCGAGCCAGCCGAGCTCGTAGAGCAGCTCCAGCGTTGACGGATGGACCGTGTCGCCGCGAAAGTCACGGAAGAAGTCGGGATACTTCTCGAGCACGGTTACGTCAACGCCGGCGCGAGCCAGTAAGACGCCCAGCATCATGCCGCAGGGTCCGCCACCGACAATGCAAACGTCGGTCTTCAGGTTTTGCGATTCGTTCATGCAGCCACCAAGTTGAGGAGTTTTCCGGGAACGTACACGTGCTTGCGAAGCTCTTTGCCATCCAGATGCGCTCGAACGTTAGGATCGGCGAGCGCGAGGGCCAACGCTTCGTCCTCGCTCACACCGGCGGCGGACGCAATGCGAGCCCGGACTTTGCCGTTTACCTGTACGACGAGGGTGACCTCTTCGACTGCGAGCGCAAGTTCGTCCGGCTCGAGGTAGCGCTCGAGGTGCACCGAGCGCTCGTGACCGAGTCGCTCCCAGAGCTCTTCGGCAATGTGCGGCGCAAACGGCGCGATGAGAATCGGCAGCGAGCGAACCGCGTAGAGCATGGCCGGTGAGGCCGGAGTCGACGCGGCAGCCGTCATCAAGTTGACGAGCTCGTCGATCTTGGCGATCGTCGTGTTGTAGTGAAAGCGACGGTCGAGCGTCTCGTCGATGGCCGATTTCGCAACGACGTGCACGGCTCGAAGCAGCGCCTTTTCTTCCGTCGTACGGGCCTCGGGCAAACCGTTTCGATCGTCGCGCGCGCTTTCTAGGTGTGGTTCGCAGGCGCGCCAAATTTTATTGAGCAGCCGCACGCGTCCGGTGATGCCCTCGTCGGTCCAGTTGCTGGTTTCCTCGGGCGGCGTCACGTAGAGCAGAAAGAGGCGCATCGCGTCGACGCCGTTCGTTTCGGCCGTCGCGTCAATAGCGACGACGTTGCCGCGAGATTTCGACATCTTCTCGCCGTCGCGCAGCAGCAAGCCCTGATGAAAGAGATGCTCGAACGGCTCGTCGGTGCCGCTCACCCATCCGCGATCGTGAAAGAACTTGTAGAAGAAGCGTGAGTAGAGCAGATGCAGCACCGTATGTTCGGCGCCCCCGATGTATTGGTCGACGTTCATCCAGAAGTCCGCGCGCTGCGGATTCCACGGCAACTCGTCATTATGCGGGTCGAGGTAACGCAAATAATACCACGACGATTCGAAGAAGGTGTCCATGGTGTCGCTTTCGCGGCGCGCCGGACCTCCGCATTGCGGGCACGTTGTGTTGATGAACTCCGGAATCGAGGCCAGCGGCGACCCCGTCGACGAGCTCCGGATCGGCCCTTCGCCCGCAATCCGGTCGTGCGGGGGAAGAAGGATCGGGAGCTGGTCGTCGGGCACCGGAACCTCGCCACAAGCGGCGCAGTAGACGATCGGAATCGGCGTTCCCCAATAGCGCTGGCGCGAGATCAGCCAATCGCGCAGCTTGTAGCTCACGCTTTCTTTGCCGGCGCCGAGGGCTGCGAGACGTAGCGCGATCGCTTCGCGCGCGCGTTCGCTCGACATTCCATCGAAGTCATCGCTGCCGATCAATCGCCCGTCTTCGACGAATGGAACCGCCAGCGGCGCGCCGCCGGTCGCGTCGCGCGAGACGACGACTTGCGCGATCGGCAGCGCGTGCCGCTTCGCGAAGTCGAAATCGCGCTCGTCGTGGGCCGGAACTCCCATCACGGCACCGCTTCCGTACTCCACGAGGACGTAGTTGGTCAGCCAAATCGGGACGCGTTCACGCGAGAGAGGATGGATCGCATACGCGCCGGTGAAGACGCCTTGCTTTTCCATCAGACTCGTTCGTTCGAGTTCCGACTTCGACTTCAAAGTTTGCGCGAACGCATCCATGGCGGCGGCATGCTCGCGTGAAACAAGCGGCCGCAGCGATTCGACGATCTTGTGCTCGGGCGCGACTGCGAGAAACGTGACGCCGTAGAGCGTGTCGAGCCGCGTGGTAAAGGCCTCGATGGCCGCATCGAGACCGTCGACGCGGAAGGCGACGTTCGCGCCCTCACTCCGTCCGATCCAGTTTCGCTGCATCGTGCGGGTGCGCTCCGGCCAGCCGGTCAACTTGTCGAGATCGTTCAAGAGGCGATCGACGTAGGCGGTGATCCGCAAGAACCACTGCGAGAGGTTGCGCCGCTCGACCAGATGCGAGCAGCGCCAACAGCGCCCGTCGATGACTTGTTCGTTGGCGAGCACCGTTTGGTCGTGCGGGCACCAGTTCACCGGCGCTTCGCGCTTATACGCAAGACCATGCTCGAAGAGTCGCAAGAAGAGCCATTGGTTCCAGCGGTAGTATTCGGGCTCGCACGTGGCGATCTCACGCGACCAATCGTAGCTCGTTCCCAGCAAGCGGATTTGCCGCCGCATGTTGAGGATGTTTTCGGCGGTCCAGACGGCAGGGTCGATTCCGCGATCGATCGCCGCGTTCTCGGCCGGCAGCCCAAAGGCGTCCCAGCCCAACGGATGAAGCACGTTGTAGCCGAGCATACGCGTCATACGCGCGACCGCGTCGCCGAACGTGTAGTTCTTCGCGTGACCGACGTGGAGATCGCCCGACGCATACGGGAGCATCTCCATGAAGTATTTCTTCGGCTTGTCGCTCTCGTTGCGCGCATGATAGAGCTGCGCGCGCTGCCAGCGCGTCTGCCACTTCCGCTCGATCGCGGCGAAGTCGTACATGTGGAGCATCGTACACGGTCGTCGCTCGCTACGCTACCCTTTCGGTCGGTCGCCGGCGCGTGATAGAGCGCCATGATTACGCGAATCGCTTTGGCTGCGGCCGCGCTCGGACTTGCCGCTTTCGCGCTATGGCACCCTGCTCGGCCGCTTGCGGTGCAATCGGAGACCCCCGCGCCGGCGGCACAACCCACCCTCACCGGCGCGGATGGTGAACGGCATCACCATCACGGCACGCAATCGCAAGCGAGCGACGACGACCTGGTCGTCTACGTCGCTGGAGCGGTAAGAAGACCCGGGCTCTATCACCTGCACCCAGGCGACCGCAACGCGCAGGGGGTCGCGCTGGCCGGCGGCGCGAGCGCCGCTGCCGACACCGGTGCGGTCAATCTCGCGCAACGAGCGGCCGACGGCGACGAAATCTACGTCCCGCTCGTCGGCGAGACGCCCCGTTCTCGCTCCACACAGCGCCACTCCAGACGCCATTCGACAAAGCCGTCGCTGGAGAGCGTTGACGTCAACCGGTCCGACGCTGCGGAGCTAGCCGCCGTTCCAGGAATCGGGCGCGCGGTCGCACAGCGCATCGTCGAGTTGCGCCGGCGCGAGGGCGGCTTTGCCTCGCTCGACGAGCTGCTCGACGTCGCCGGAATGACGCAGAGTCGTCTCGAGCGGGCTCGGCCGTATCTACGCCAACCGTAGGACGCACGCGACAGGGCTACACCGTGCGGGAAGCGCATTCAGTTAAGCCAGGTGATTTTCAATGCGCTTCCTCCAAAAGAAACGCTTCCAGACTTAATTCGGCGAGCGCTCAAAGAAGCACGCGACGAAGTCGTCGTCGAGCGCGTCGCAGGAACGTGGTCGCCGACTTCGAGCCAACGTTTGCTCGAACGTGCTGAGAACGTCGCCTGCGCCATCCGTGATGCGGGCCTGGTTGCAGGCGACCGCGTCGCCCTGATTTCGCACAACTGCGTTGACTGGATCGTCGCCGACTTCGCGACCTTCTTTGCCGGCTGCGTGGTCGTGCCGATCTATCCAACACAGGCGCTCGATCACACCGGCTACATCCTCGAGCATTCCGGCGCGCGGCTGCTCTTCGTCGACTCGGACGCGACGGCGCAGCGGGTTCGCGAGTCGGGTGCGGCACCGACGCGCATCGTCACATTCGACTCGAGCGGTCCCGACGGAGTCGCCGCCTTTGAAGCGCGCGGTGCTGCGATTCGCGCGGAGCATCCTGAGTTTCCGAGTGCCTACGAAGCGACGCTACTGCCCGACGACCTGGCCGTCCTGATTTACACGTCGGGGACGACGGGTTCGCCGAAAGGCGTGATGCTCTCGCACGACAACCTCGGATTCGACGCGCAAGTCTCGCTGGCGTGCGGTTTCGAGGGAATCGAACCCGGCCGCGAGGTGATCTCGGTCCTGCCCTATTCGCACATCTACGAACACACCCTGATCTATATCTACTTAATCGCGAAGCTGCGGTATTTCATCTGTCACGATCCCAACGAGCTGCTCACCGATCTGCGCGACGTGCGCCCGGCCGGAATGACGGCGGTGCCGCGGATCTTCGACCGCGTGATGGCGGGCGTCAAAGGGCAAGCGCGCGCCGCGGGCGGCGTGCGAGGAAGGCTCGTGCCGTGGGCGCTTCGCATTGGGCGGAAGTACGCCTTCGCCAAAACCTTTAAACGAGCGGCCACACCGATGCTCAGCCTGCAATACGCGGTAGCGAAGAGACTGGTGCTGGACAAAATACGGCGCGCGCTCGGCCTCGATCGCGTGCGGTTTCTCAACAGTGGAAGCGCCGCGCTTCACCTTGACACCGCGATGACGTTCCTTGGGATGGGTATTCCAATCATGCAGGGTTATGGTCTCACCGAAACGTCGCCCGTCATCTCGGTCAACCGGTTGACGGCAAACGAGTACGGGGCAGTCGGGCGTCCCATCACCGGCGTGGAGGTGCGGATCGCGCAGGACGGCGAGGTACTCGTGCGTGGACGTAACGTTATGCAGGGCTACTATCGCGATCCGCCGGCGACGGCTGCGACGATCGTTGACGGCTGGTTGCACACCGGCGACATCGGCGAGATCGACGAGGCGGGATTCCTCCGCATCACCGATCGGAAAAACGAAATCTTCAAGACGGGGACCGGCAAGTGGGTCTCTCCGGCCCGCATCGAGGCGAGCATCAAGCGCTCGATCTTCGTCCCGCATGCAATGGTGGTCGGCAACGGGCGTCCCTATCCGATCGCGTTGATCTCGCCGAACTGGCCGCTCGTGCGTCAGGAGTTTCCGGGTTTGCCGAAGGACCTGCCGGCCGACTCACTGGCAGAGCGCGAGGACGTGCGCGCATTTCTGGCCCACGAGGTGCACAAGCAGACGCGGGGGCTGGCGAGCTACGAGCAGATACGCCACGTCATCGTCGTTCCCAACGAGTTCAGCGTCGAAGGCGGCGAGCTCTCTCCGTCGATGAAAATCAAACGGCGCGTGGTGGAGCGGCGCTACGCCGACGAAATCGAGCTCGCTTATCGCGGCGAGGCGCCGGTGCACGCCGCACTTTAGTGGCCCGTAACGCCAAGGTGTGCACCGCCGCTCCCAGCCTTTCAGGTTACGGGCAGCACGGGTGCGCTGACCGTGTTGCTCGTCGGTCACAGTGCTACGGCTCTGCTTCCTCCTCGCGCCTTGCCAATCGCACCCGTGCTGCCCGCAACGACGGTACACATCCTGGCGTTACGGGCCACTAGCCGGCATGGCCTATCGCGTCGACGAGGTCGTTCGTGGCCCGGTCAAAGGCAAGACCGTCTTTCCCGCGCTGCTGCTCCATCTGATCGAACGACAGTCCGATCACGGTTACGGCTTGATGCAACGCATCGACGCCCTCTGCGGAGATCTCGTCGCCGTCAATACTAATAAGATTTATCCACTGCTCCGCCGGCTCGAGGAACGCGGCTTCGTTACGGCTTCGTGGGAAGCGTCGGCGAAACGCTCGCGGCGCGTCTACGCGATCACGGCTGAGGGCAAAGAACGGCTGGAGCGCATCAAGCGACTGATGCTGCCGTACCTTAACTCGATCGCCGGCGCAATCGAGCGGCTAAAGTCCGAGCTTTACGGGCCGCTTTGAGCAAACTTTGATTGATCGGCGGCAGGACAGCGACGCTTTAGCCCCAATAATCGGCTTCGCATTGCACTCCGTAACGATACCGCTGACCGCCTTGCGCGTTCTGCTCGTTTCCATTGTGCTCGCATTGCCCGCGCAGGCAGCGAAGCTGCCGCCTATTCCGGCGCAAACGCCCGATGCCGTGACGCATCACACGCTCTCGCTCGACGGTCGAACGCTGACCTATACGGCGCGCGCCGGCACGATCACGCTGCGCAACATCGACGATCAACCGACGGCGCGAGTCTTCTACACTGCCTACACGCTCGACGGCGTCGACCCGTCGAAGCGCGCGGTGACGTTCCTTTATAATGGCGGCCCCGGAAGTTCGACGATGTGGCTGCGGATGGGATCGTTCGGACCGGTTCGCGTCGCCACTGCGGACGGAGGTCTTACCGGTCCGCCGCCCTACCGTATCGTCGACAATCAGTACAGCTTGCTCGATAAGACCGACCTGGTCTTTATCGATATGCCGGGCAGCGGCTACGGACGGATCATCGGCGCCGGGACGCGCAAGGACTTCTGGGGCGTCGATGAGGATGCCGCCGCCTTCGGGCAGTTCATCCAGCGTTACGTCACCAACTTCAACCGGTGGAACTCGCCCCGCTTTCTCTTCGGCGAGTCGTACGGCACAACGCGCTCGAGCGTGCTTGCCAAGTACCTTCAAGACCGAGGCATCGGCCTCAACGGCGTCGTCCTGCTCTCGTCCTTCTTGAACTCCAACATCGACTACAACGACGGCGCGCCGATCGGCGGGGGCGACTGGGCGTACATTCTTTATCTTCCGACCGAGGCCGCGACTGCCTGGTACCATCGCGCGCTCAATAACCCGCCGCCTCTGAACGCATTGATGTCCGAGGTCGAGAACTTCGGACTGACCGAGTACCTCGATGCGCTCGGAGAGGGCTCGCAGCTCGCTCCCGATCGCTACAACGACGTCGTCGCCAAGCTCCACCGGTATACGGGTCTCTCCGAACAATACATCCGTAACTCGAACCTTCGTATTCCTTACGATCGCTTTCAAAGCGAGCTGCTGCGCGAGCGCGGCATTTCCGTCGGCCGAATCGACTCACGCTTCCAGACCTACGTGCTCGACCGTCCCCAGGTCGCGCCCGACTGGGACGCGACCGATGCGGCGATCGATTCGGCTTTCGTCTCGACGAGCAACTACTATCTGCGGCAGGTGCTAAAATACAACACGCCGTTGCTGTATCGCTCGGAAATCTACGATTTGATCTTCGCCGACGACCAGACGTGGAACTTCAAGCACGGCGTCAACGTTCAGGTACTCAACGTGACGCCGGATCTCGCACAGGCAATGACCTACAATCCGGCCATGAAGGTCTTCTCTGCGAACGGTTACTTCGATTTCGCGACGCCGTTTTTTGCAACGGTCTACGCGCTCAACCACCTCTATCTGGCTCCTGCGGTGCAGCGGAACATTACGTTTGGCTTTTACGACTCGGGGCATATGGTCTATCTCCATCCCGAAGCGCTTGGACGCTTTCATGGCGATCTGGAACGCTGGTACGCACGGGTGCTCGCGCATGCGTAACCTCCTGCTTCCGATCGCCGCAGCGGCGCTGATCGGTGCCGGCCACGGACCGCCGCCCGCGACCCCGGCCCCGAGCGGCATCACGCCCGACGTCGTCACGAAGCATACGATCGCGCTCGGCGGCAAAACCTATCCCTACACCGCGCGCGCCGGCACCATCGCATTGCAGAACAAAGCGGGCGAAGTGACGTGCCGGATGTTTTACACGGCGTTTACGGTCGACGGAGCCGATCGGCGCACGCGGCCGGTCACGTTCTTATATAACGGCGGTCCGGGCAGTTCGACGATCTGGCTGCGCATGGGTTCCTTCGGCCCGGTGCGCGTGCTGGTCGGTGACGGAACGCCGACGCACGATGCGCCGTTCAACCTCGTCGAGAATCAGTACTCGCTGCTCGATCGTACCGACCTGGTATTCGTCGACGCGCCCGATACCGGCTTCAGCCGGATCGTCCCGCCCGGCAAGCCGAGCGATTTCTTCGGAGTCGACCCCGACGTAACGGCGTTCGCGCAGTTCGTATCGCGCTACATTACCTCGTTCTCTCGCTGGGACTCGCCGAAGTTCTTATTCGGTGAATCGTACGGCACGCCGCGCTCGGCGATGCTGGTCAATACCTTGCAGCAGCAGGGTATCGGCATCAACGGCGTCGTGCTGCTCTCATCAATCCTCGACTTCTCGCTGGACTGGGATATCAATTTTCGCCGACGGCGATCGGCGGCGGGGACTGGGCCTTTCCGCTCTATCTTCCGACCGAGGCCGCGACCGCGTGGTACCACCACGCGCTGCCGGGCCCGAGCACGAGCCTCGAGACGCTCATGCCGCAGGTCGAAGACTTCGCGATGCACGAGTACCTCAGCGCGCTGGCACAAGGCGCGAAGCTGTCGCCGGGCACCTACGCCGACGTCGTTGCGAAGCTCCATCAATACACCGGCCTCTCCGAGCGCTACATTCGCCTCTCGAACCTGCGCATTCCGTACTGGCGGTACGCAACCGAGCTCTTTCGCAACAGCGGCGTGATGACGGGACGGCTCGACTCGCGGTTTACGTCGTACAACCTCGACCGCATCGGCGACCGGCCCGATTTCGATGCCACCGATGCATCGGTGGATGCAAGCTTCGTCGGCGCGGGGAATTACTACATGCGCGACGTCTTGGGTTACCAAACGGACCTGATCTACCGCCCGATCATGGGCCTCTTCGGGCAGTGGGACTGGAAGCACAACGGCAACCTTCCGACCAACACCGCGCAGGATTTGGCGCGGGCCATGGCCTTCGATCCAAACCTACAGATATTTTCGGGCAACGGCTACTACGACTTTGCGACGCCTTTCTTCGCCACCGTCTACACGCTCAACCATTTGACCGTGCCGCCGGACCTGCAGAAGAACATCACCTATGGTTTCTATCAGTCGGGGCACATGGTCTACATGCAGACGCAGGCACTCGTCCAATTTCATAACGATCTCGAGAATTGGTACGCGCGAACGCTACAGGAAACCCATATTTAACCCATCTCTATGTCGCCTCGGGCCTCATTTACCGTGGTAAACGTCGGCCCTCGGCTCCTTGATCTGGACTAAATCTGAGCTTCCTGTTTCATTGGCTTAGCGCTTGCGAACGTGCCAGCGTTTGATGGTAAATCGCTGAAAGCTTATCATAGGCCGTACGCATGTCGGGAGTGGGCGCCGCGTCGGCGCTTTCGATTGCGCCTTCGAGAGAATCAAGCGCGCCTTCGAGGTAGAGAAAGCTCGTAAAATCGTGCGAATAGGAGCCAACCGAGTCATCGGGACTGGTTGGGGGCTCCTCGCCGATGACTTGCACGCGTGCGGTTTTTAGCTGCTCGCCCGAAAGATGTGCGGCGGCCTGCTGAGCCTTCGCGCGCGCGATCTTCACCTGCGCGTGCAGTGCATCGACGCGTTTTGCAAGCTCGTATTGTGAGCGTAAGTCGGCGTCGCTCGCGGCGACGCGCGGATCCCGCAGCACGTGTGCCTCGCGCGTGTAGCTGTGACCGTCGACGCTCAGCTTGACGCTATAAGTCCCAGGCGGAACGAGCGGCCCGTCCGACGTTTCTTCGTGAAAATCCCAGACGAAGCGATGAGCCCCGGCCTGTGCCACGGGAACCGGATGGCGTTCGATCCAGTGGGTCGTGTATGGGACCGAGTTCGGATCGACGGGTTTAGATGGATGAGCGCTCGACCACTCCCGCACGACGCTGCCGTCGCTCGCGAGCACCTCGATCGCGACCGGGGTGTGCGGCGCCTCCGGCAGATAGTAGTCAATGTAGAGCCCGACCGGCGCGTTATCAACTTGCGGCTCGTCGAGCGGCAGCGGAGTTCCCTCTTGGTTGCCCGGTCGCACGCGGTAGGCGGTCGCCGGAGCGAAGAGGTACGGGCCACCGGCGGCGACGGCATCGGTCATCTGTCTCAAGGGCGCGAGATCGTCCATCACCCAAAAGGCGCGCCCGTGCGTCGCAATCACCAGATCGTCGCCGTGCACGGCAAGGTCGCGGATCGACGTAACCGGCAGATTCAGTTGCAATGGCTGCCACAACGCGCCATCGTCGAACGAGACGTATACGCCGCGCTCCGTCCCGGCATAGAGCAGGCCGGGTCGCACCGGATCTTCGCGTACCGCGTTTACGAACGACCCATTGGGAATGCCGTTGACGATCGCGCTCCACGTCGCGCCGCCGTCACGCGTGCGATAGATGTACGGCCTGTAATCGTCGAGGCGATGACGATCGACCGCCAGGTACGCGGTCGCCGCGTCGAAGTGCGAGGCCTCGATTATGCCGACCTTGCTCCATGCCGTCAGCTCCGGCGGCGTGACATTCGTCCAGTGAGCCTGTGCTGAGCTTGTCGAAGCATCACGAGTCACCCAAACGGAGCCGTCGTCGGTGCCGGCCCAAACGAGGCCGGCGCGCAACGGCGACGGCGCGATCGCATACACCACGCCGTGGCGCCGCAGACCATTACTCTCGGCGAGCGTTGCCGGATCGAGATTCGACGGCGTGCCTTCGTCGGCACGCGTAAGATCGGGGCTGACGATCTTCCATGTCGCGCCGCCGTCGCGCGAACGGAAGACGTTCTGGTGACCGAAGTAGAGTGAAGTACGGTCGACCGGCGAGAACGCGATCGGCAGCGTCCAAGTGTTGCGCCAAACGGTTCCGGGTTGCGTGATGATCGGATCCACGATCTGCTCCCAGCCGGTGGCTGGAATCTCTCGCGTAACGGTCGCCGATCCTCCTCCGCTCGAGTCGCCGTAGACGAGCCCGGGATGTTTGGGATCGGGCGCCAGCGTCCCGTTTTCACCGCCGACGTCGACCGGACGGAAATCCTGTTGCGAGATCGCGCCGTATTTGCTCGCGCTGGTCGCAATCGCGGCGCCCGAATCCTGCTGCGCCCCGTACGCCGAAAACGGAAACGCGTTGTCGGTGGCGACGTGATAAAATTGCGCCGTCGGCTGATTATACCACGAGCTCCAGGTCTTCATTCCGTTGACCGTGACGACAACACCCTGATCGCTGCCGAGAATCATCCGGTTCGAATCGCTCGGATCGATCCAGAGCGTATGATAATCGTCGCCGGACGGATCACCCAGGACCGCCTCGAAGCTCTTGCCCGCATTCGTCGACCGATAGGTCGCGGTGTTCATAACGTAGACGACGTCGGGATTGCGCGGATCGGCCGTGATGCCGCCGAAATACCAGCCGCGTTGCCAGATGCGCGTGTCGCCGTCGGTGTGCGTCCACGTCGCGCCCGCATCGTCGGAACGGTAGATACCGCCTTGCTTCGGGTCGCCGTCCACGATCGCGTAGATGCGATGCGGGGCCGCCGCAGAGATCGAAAGCCCGATGTGGCCGACATGCTGTGGTAAGCCGTTGGTGAGCTGCGTCCAGGTCGCGCCTGCGTCGATGGATTTATAGAGCCCGCCGCCCGGACCGTTCGAGGGCGGATAGACGTTCCAAGGTGGACGGCGCGTCTGCCATAGTGCGGCGTAGAGCACGTTTGGGTTTCCGGGTTCCATCGCAAGTGAGATCGCGCCGGTGTCGGGATTCTTGTAAAGCACTTTGCTCCACGTCTTGCCGCCGTCGGTCGTTTTGAAGATGCCGCGTTCAGGGTTGGCGGCGTACGGATGGCCGAGCGCAGCGACATAGACGACGTTGGGATCGTGGGGATCCACGACGATCGCTGCGATCTGTTTGGTATCGCTCAGGCCGATATGCGCCCAGCTCTTACCGCCGTCAATCGACTTGTACATGCCGTCGCCGTAAGCGATATCCGAGCGCATGTCGGCTTCACCGGTGCCGACGTAGATCGTCCGCGGACTGCTCGGCGCGAGCGCGATCGCGCCGATCGAGCCGATGTCCTCGTTGTCGAAGATCGGATTCCACGTCCGCCCGGCGTCGAGACTCTCCCAAACTCCGCCGTCGACCGCACCAAAGTAAAAGTGATTGGGCTCTCCAGGAACGCCCGTCAGGGCGAGCGCACGACCGCCGCGAAAGGGTCCGATCAGTCGCCAGTGGAGTGCGCCGAAGTATGGAGAGCCGACTCGCGTTGCGGAAGCCGCGTAGCTCAGCGCAGGTGTCGCGAGAGTGCAGGTCAACAAAAAAATAAGCAGGCGTCGCATGACGCCTGCTGTTAGTTACCGGACGGAAGCGCGCCTACCAGCCACCGCCGCTGTCGCCGCCGCCTCCGCCAAAGTCGCCGCCGCCGGAATCGCCGAAGCCGCCGCCGCTGAAGTCGCCGCCGCTAGCGCCGCCCATGTCGGCTTGGCCGGGATCACTCCGCCATCCGCTGGAGTCTGCGGCGCCCCATCCACCACCGGTGTCGGCTGGAATCTGACCGGCCTGCGGCGCGATTCCACCGCCGCCGCGAAAAAGCTCGTTGCCAAGCCATGCGCCGCCGAGACCTCCGAGCAATCCGCTCCAGAAGCTCCCGCCGCCGCCGTAGCCGTAACCCGGGCCGTAGCCGGGTCCATAGCCTGGCCCGCCCGCTGGCCCGCCTTGCGGCGCTCCGGGTGCACCGGGCGCTCCATAGCGCGGCATCGAGAGCGCGCGCAAAATAGAGCGCAAGATCAGAAAGCCGACCACCGCGAAGACGATCCACCAGAACATCGAAATATGTACTCCTCTAGAAGGTAAACCGCGCACTGCAGGCACGCCGGCGCCGTTCGACGCGCCCGACGTGCGCTGCTGCACGCTGCCGAGATTCGCGCGATAGATGTTAAGGACGGCGTCGACTGCGCCCGTGATGCCGGCATCGTAGTTCTCGCCGCGAAACTGAGCCTCCATCCCGGTTCTGATCGAGCGCAGTGCGTCGGGCGTAAACCAGCCGGCTTGCACGCCCGAGCGATCGGGCACGATGATGTCGCGCCGATCGTCGCGCGCGATGAAGATCAGGACCCCGTTGACGCTCTGCTGCGAGAAGGCCGCGGCGGCCGCGCTCTGCAAGCTCGCTCCGCCCAGCGTCGGCGTCGTGACAACGACGATCTCCTTGCCGGTCTGCGCGCTGAAGTTCCCGATCCGCTCGTTGAGCTGCGCGACGGTTGCGGCCGAGAACATCCCGGCCTGATCCTGCACGAAGTCGCGCGCGGCGGCCGGCAGGACGCTCGCAAAAGCGAACAGCGTCGCGGCGGCGCACGCCCACTGGAATCGCATCGAAAGAGCCTTCACAGCAGCTCATACCCAGGCCTGCGCGGCGAAGTTTCGAGCGCGTAGCGGGAACTAAGGCGTCGCCTGGCTGAGAGTTGAAGCTGCATGGGCGAACCTGCGCAACGCGCCTCCCTTAAGGCCGATTCGCTGTCGTTTATCGAGGTTCTCGCAACCTCGATTGCGCTTATCGGGCCGAGCATGACGCCGCTTTTGATCGCGCCGTATATGTACGCGCTCGCCGGGAACGGCACGTGGCTGGCCTACGTTTTCGGCGGCACGATGCTGATCTTCGTCGCGCTCTGCATCAATCAGTTCGCCCGCCGCTCGGCGACCGCGGGCTCGATGTACGAATACGTCGCCGGCCACCTTGGGCAGGCGACCGGGGCGATCGGCGGCTGGACGCTGCTCTGGGCGTACGGTTTCGTCGCCGCCGCCGTGCTCGGCGCGATGGCGCTCTTCGTCGGGCGCCTTCTCTCCGAAATCGGCGTCCACGTGCCGGCCTACCTGATCGTGATCGCGCTTGCGGCGGTTGCCTGGCAAGCCGCGTATCGCGGCGTCCAGGTCTCTGCAATCGTGATGCTCGTGCTCGAATGTATTTCGGTCAGCATCATCCTGCTGTTGGTCGCGATCGTCTTGCACGCGCACGGGCCGGCGCTCGATGTGCGGCAGCTGCGGGTTGAAGGAGGCTTTCCGGGCGGCATAGGTCTGGCTATCGCGTTTGCAGTCTTTAGCTTCGTCGGCTTTGAAAGCGCCACCGCGTTCGGCGCCGAGGCGAAGCGCCCACTCGTGACGATCCCGCGCGCCGTCATTGGAAGCGTGATCTTCGCCGGCGCGTTCTTCGTGCTGGCGACGTACGCCGAGATCGTCGGTCTCTCGCACGCAGCGCAGCCGCTCGATAAACAGCAGTTTCCGCTCCAAACCCTGGTTGAAACCTTCGGGCTCGGATACCTCGCGGTTCCAATCACGCTCGGTGCGGTCTGCAGCGCTTTCTCCGTCTGCCTCGCGTGCATCACGACGGCCGGACGGATCGCCTACGCGATGGCCGCCGCCGGGATTCTGCCGTCGGTCTTTACTCGCATCGAACCCAAGCACGACACGCCGAACGTAGCGGTGACGATCGTCACCGCTACGACGCTCGCGGTCGCGTTAGCTGCGTTTGCGTTCGGAGTGGCGCCGATCGACGTCTTCAATAACTGCGGCACGCTCAGCTCGTTTGGATTCATTTCGATCTACCTACTGATCGCGATCGCGGCGGCCGTCTATTGCAGGCGCCTCGGCGTATTGCGGCCGATCGACGCGATCGTATCGGCGGTTGCGTCGCTGCTGCTGCTCTTGACGGCGGTTACGCTCTTCTACCCCGTGCCGGCGCCCCCGCAGCGCTGGTTCGGCTACTGGTTCTTGGCGTTTCTTGCAGCGGGCTGGCTGTGGTTTCGGTTCAAGAAGGCCAACGGCTGATCACCACGCGCTGCTGCGTGTAGAACGCGACCGCGTCTTTGCCGTGGCAACGGAGGTCGCCGAAAATCGAGTCTTTGACGCCGCCGAACGGAAAGAATGCCATCGGCGCTGCGATGCCGACGTTGACGCCGACCATGCCGACTTCGATTCGCGACGCAAAGGTGCGCGCGCTGCCGCCGTCTTTCGTGAAGATGGACGACGCATTGCCGTAGCGCGAGCGATTCGCAATCGCGATTGCGTCCTCGAGTGAAGGCGCGCGCACGATCGCCAAGACGGGTCCGAAGATTTCGTCGTGCGCCAGCTCGCTCGACGGATCGACGCGATCGAAGATTACCGGCGCGGCGAAGGCGCCGCCCTCAGGCACGCCGCGAGGTTCGAGCAGGATGCGCACTCCGGCCCTGCGCGCCCGATCCACGTAGCCGTGGATGCGCGCGAGCGCTTCATCGCTCACCACCGGTCCGATCTCGACGCCCTCGTCGGCGCCTCTGCCGAGCCGCATCTTGGCGGCTGCTTCTACGAGCATCGGGACGAATGCGTCGCCGGCTTCTCCGACGGCGACGACGACCGAGCCGGCCAAACAGCGTTGACCGGCGCCGCCGAACGATGCGGAAATAACGGCATCGCGGGTCGCGGAGTTCACCGCGTCGGGCATGACGACGAGGTAGTTCTTCGCGCCGCCGAGCGCCTGCACTCGTTTGTGCGCGCGCACGGCTCGCTCTTGAACGAGACGCGCGACGTTCGATGAACCGACGAACGATACGGCCGCGACGTTTGGATGGTCGATCAGCGATTCGGCCGTTTCGGTGGCACCGTGCACGACGCTAAAGACGCCGCTCGGAAACCCGCACTCGCGTGCGGCGGCAACGAGCAGCTCGGAGGTCAACGGCGTTTGCGGAGAGGGTTTCAGCACGAACGTGTTTCCGGCGGCGATCGCGATCGGAAACATCCACAGTGGAATCATCGCCGGGAAATTAAACGGGGTGATGCCCACGCAAACGCCGAGCGGGTAGCGCACCGAGACGGAGTCAATGCCGCGGGCGACGTCGGGGAGCGCATCGCCCATCATCAGCGAGGGCATGCCGCACGCGAACTCGACGGCTTCGATGCCGCGCCGTACCTCGGCGCGCGCATCGGCGAGGATCTTGCCGTTTTCACGCGAGACCGCGAGCGCAAGTTCTTCGCGGCGCCGCTCGAGTGCATCGGAGTAGCGGAAGAGCAAGCGCGCGCGCTCGACCACCGGTACGGCACTCCATGCGCCGAAGGCCTCGCCGGCGGAAGTCACGGCGCGATCGACGTCGTCGCGCTGCGCGATCGGCACTTCGCCGATCCGCTCGCGCGTCGCCTTGTCGTGGACGTGCAGGTGCGTCACCCGCTCAAGCGCTCCAACGCGCCGTCGAGAGTTTCAAATGCCTCGTCGAGCTCCTCGCGCGTGATGACGAGCGGCGGCGAGACGATCGCGACGTTGTATCGTCCTAACACGTAGAGACCGCGCTCGAGCAGATCGTTGAAGAACGGTTGGAGCGATTGCGTGCCCTGCCAAGGCACCAACGGTTTGCGCGTCTCGCGGTCTTCGACGAGTTCCAAGCCGAAGAAAGCGCCGACGCCGCGCGCTTCGCCGACGATCGTATGACGGCGCTGCAGCGCGTCGAAGCGCGTTCGCAGCCAGCCCTCGATCTCGCGCGCTCGCTTGAAGAGCGCTTCGTCCCGGTAGGCGCGCAACGTGGCGACGCCCGCCGCCATCGCCAGCGGATGGCCGCTGAAGGTGTGGCCGCTGGGCAGCGGGCGGTCATCGAAGCGCTTCGCGAGCGATTCGCGCATCGCGACGCCGCCGAGCGGAACGTACGCGGACGTCACCCCTTTCGCGAATGTGAACATATCGGGTGTCACGCCGAACCGCTGCGCGGCGAATGCCTCGCCGGTGCGGCCGAAGCCGGTCATCACCTCGTCGAAGATGAGGAGAATTCCGTGACGGTCGCAGAGCTCGCGAACCCGCGCAAGATATTTTTGCGGATAGACGATGACGCCGTTGCTCCCGACGATCGGCTCGATCAGCAGCGCCGCGATCCGGTCGCCGTCTTCGTAGGTGACGATCTCTTCGAGATGCTCGATAGCGCGATCGGTCTCTTCGTCGGGATCGCGCGTGTGAAACGGGCTGCGGTACGGAAACGGCGCGAAGAAGCGAACGATGCCCGGAATGCCCGGTTCGTTCGGCCAGCGGCGGTTCTCGCCGGTCAGCGTCCCCGCGCCGGGCGCCGAGCCGTGGAACGAGCGGTACGCGGTCAACACTTTGTGACGTCCGCTCAAGGTTCGCGCCAGCTTGATCGCGTCTTCGTTCGCTTCGCCGCCGCCGGTGGTGAAGAAAACGCGTCCGCTCTCCGCCCACGGCGCGATCTCGACGATCGCGCGAGCCAGCTCGGCGCGCTGGTCGTTCGCTAGACTCGGGGCGACGTACGCGACGCGCTGCGCCTGTTCGGCGATCGCCGCCGCGACGACGGGATGCGCGTGTCCGAGATTGACCGCGACGAGTCCCGCCGAAAGATCGATGTAGCGCTTGCCATGGTCATCGTACAGGCTGGACCCTTCGCCCCGCACGATCACGGGAGGATTGCGACCGCTCTGCGCAAGCCACGGCGTCAGCACGTAACGGGCGTGCAAGGCGGCAACGTCGTCGAGAACGGTCTTGGGCGTGCTCATCGTATTGAGGTCGCTATGACGATCAAGCCACCGGCGACGCTCAGCGCAAAGAAGACGATGAAAACCCAAACGCCGAAGCGCTTCCAAAAGCCGCGTCGCGCGCGCGACACCTTGGTCTGATGGGTGGCCTGCCCTCGCTTCACGATCCCTGCGCCTTTCTTTCTCGCGCGTCACCCTGAGATAGGGCGGACCACAGCCGCTCCAAATTGTAGAAAACGCGCTGCTCCGGCGTGAACACGTGAACGATCACGTTGCCGAGATCGATCAGAATCCACGTCCCGTCCGAGTACCCTTCGACCCGCGACACTCCGTGGCCGTTCGCGCGAACGGCTTCGACGATGGCGTCGGCTATTGCGCGAGTCTGAACCTTCGAGCGGCCGGTGACGATCGCAAACGTATCGGCAAGAATCGTTCGACCGCCGACGTCCAGGGCGGTAAAGGCTTCACCTTTTTTGTCGAGCGCGCTCTCGCGTACGACGTCGATTAGCTCGCCGATGCGCGTTCCTCCGCTAAAGCTTGTTTCTCCGCGCGGCGCCGGGCCGAGAGCATCAAGGTTTCCCGCATTGCGGCGTCGAGATCGCGCAGCGCAAGTTCCCAGAGCGCGCCCCGCTCCGGAAAGCGCCGGCCCGGCTCGAGCGAATCGGCCAAATATACTGCTTGATCGAGCGGCGACATCTCGGCGGCGCCCGTCGTATGCTTTTCGATTGCAGAGAGCACTTCGGCGTCCTCTACCCCGAATCGCTCGCGTGCGAGCGCGGCGCTGAGCGGAGCGTGGAGTAGCACCGGGTGCGCGCGCGCCTCCGCGTCGATCGGAAGTCTTCGCGATGCGGATTCGGCGAGCAAACGCTCCGGCGCGTAGAGGCGCGCGAGGTCGTGCAGCATTCCGGCAAGCCGCGCCTTACGCGAATCGAGGGTGTGACGCTGCGCGAGAATCTCTGCGCAACGAGCGACGCGCACGCTGTGCGCGTAGCGATGCTGCTGACCGATCTGTTCGCGAACTCGGCGTGCCAGCTCCGTGAACGTCACGAGCCCTCGACCCGGGCGCGTAAGAAACGCAACCGGTTGCGATAGAGCTCGCTGCGCAGGCTGCCGGCCCACATGATCAGCGCGCTCTCGTTGTCGTCGCTGTAGTAGCCGGTGCGCATCGTCACCGTTGTGAAGCCGTATTTTCGATAGAGGCGCTGAGCAACGGCGTTGCTTTCGCGCACTTCCAACGTCATCCAAGCTGCGCCGCGTTCGATCGCCTCGTCGATGAGACGCAGCAGCAGCACTTCGCCGAAGCGGCGCCCGCGATGCTCCGGATCGACCGCGAGCGTGGTAACGTGCGAGTCCTCCAAAATCGCCCAGATTCCGCCGTAGGCGACGATTCGATCTTCTAAGAGCCCAACGAAGTAATGCGCCAGCTTGTTGGTGCTCAGCTCGTTGTAGAACGCATCCGATGGCCAGACCGTTGAAAAGCAGGCGCGCTCGATTCGCATCACGGCGGTTACGTCGGAGGTCGCCATCGGTCGAATCGAAAACCGGCTAGGCCGTTGTGCCGGCCGGTCGAGCTCCATCTTCATGGAATGCGGCGCTACAAGCTCGGCGGTTTGGCGGCAGGAAGCTCGCCGTAATCGGCCCGCACTTCGTGCGGGCTTGCGGGTGGAGTGCGCGATGCAGCCGCCAAAGCGGCGGCGGCCGCGGCTGGCATGACGAGCGGGTCGAATGAGCGCACGATGATGCCGCGTTCGGCAAGTGCGTGCAGCACGTCCTCCGGCGCCCCCACCACAGCAAGGGGGTCCGTCTCGGCCTGACCGGAGTCGAAGGGCGACACGGGCAGCACCGCAGCCAAAACCTCCGAAATTCGGCCCGACGCACGCTTGCGCGTTCGGTCGCAGCGGTAACGCGCTGAGATGACGCCAGGCCGTCCAACCACGATGGCGAGAACTCGCTCGAATCCGCCGCCGAACTCGAGTAGATCGAACGACGAAACCGGCACGAGCGGGCGTTCCCAAACGGTGGCCAGGGACTTCGCATACGCGATCGCGATTCGCAACCCCGTGAAACCGCCCGGACCGACACCTACCGCCAAGCGGTCGATTCGCTGAGGTGCATGACCGGCGTCGTCGAGCACGCCTTGGACGATCGCGAGCCCGCGTTCCAGCGCGACGTTGCCCGTCTCCCAGCGCGACGCGGCGATTCGGCCGTCACATGCGACCGCCGCCGAAAACGCCCCCAGCGCTCCGTCGAGGGCAAGAACGTTCACTGGGGCGGTCGAAGATGTAACGTGCGTGGTTCGTCTCCGGCGCCTTCGATTTCGATTTCGTACCGCCGCGACGGAATAGCGTCCGGCGCGTTGCGCCACCACTCGATCAGCGCGATCGAATGGCCGTCGAGCGCCTCTTGGAGACCGAGCTCGTCCACTTCGCGCGGATCCTCGATGCGGTAGAGGTCGATGTGTTCGATCGGCGGATCGCCGTCGTAGCGATGACGGAAGGTAAAGCTCGGGCTATGGGTCGGATCGGTGCCGTGGAGCGTTCGAACGACCGCCCGGACCAAGGCGGTTTTGCCCGATCCGAGCGGACCGGTCAGCGCGACGACGTCGCCGGGTCGAAGATGGCGCGCGAAAACGGCCGCGAATTTGCCGAGGTCTTCTTCGGTGGGAAGAGTTAGGCGGACTTCCATGAATCCAGGAAACCATTGAACAACGATATCGTATTGCAGGTCAACGTCGAAGACGAGATGCGGGAGAGCTATCTCGCGTATGCGATGTCGGTCATCGCGTCGCGGGCGCTTCCCGACGTGCGCGACGGCCTCAAACCCGTCCAGCGGCGGATTCTCTACGCGATGCGCGAGATGGGGCTCGACCCGAGCAAGCAGCATCGAAAGTGCGCCGGCATCATCGGCGAGGTCCTCAAGAGTTATCATCCGCACGGAGATGGTTCGGTCTACGACGCGCTCGTGCGCATGGCGCAAGATTTTACGCTGCGCTACCCTTTGGTCGACGGGCACGGCAACTTTGGATCGATCGATCCCGATCCGCCCGCGGCCTACCGGTATACCGAAGCGCGGTTGGCGCGCACCGCGCTCGACGTTTTGGCCGATATCGACAAAGAGACGGTACCGTTCGTCCCAACCTTCGATAATCAGGGCGTCGAGCCGAGCATACTCCCGGGGCGGCTGCCGCAGCTGCTCGTCAACGGCTCGAGCGGCATCGCGGTCGGCATGGCAACCAACATTCCGCCGCATAATCTCAATGAGATTTCCGATGCGATCGCGGCGCTGATCGACGACCCCAAAACGAGCGACGACGATCTCTGCACGATCGTTCAGGGTCCGGACTTCCCGACCGGCGGTACGATCTTAGGTCACGAAGCGATTCGTGAAGCCTACAAGACCGGACGCGGATCGATTACGATTCGCGGCAAGGCTGAGATTGTCGAAGAGCGCGGCAAACACAAAATCATCATCACCGAGATACCGTATCAAGTCTATAAAGGGCGAATCGTCGAAGCGATCTCGGAAGCGTACTCCGAGAAGCGAATCACCGGAATCGCCCGCATGGACGACGAGTCGAACCGCAAAGGCATGCGCGTCGTCGTCGAGCTGCAGAAGAGCGCAACGCCCAAGATCGTGCTCAATCAGCTCTTCAAGCACACGCCGTTACAAGCGACCTTCGGTTTCAACATGCTCGCCCTCGTACCGGCCGGTCAGCCGCGTCCGAACGGTACAGTGCCGATCGAGCCGCAGGTTCTGACGCTCAAGCAGCTTCTCGAGCATTTCATCGCGCATCGCAAGGACGTCGTTACGCGGCGGGCTACATACGATCTCAGTAAGGCCAAGGAGCGCGCGCACCTGCTCGAGGGTTACCGGATTGCGCTCGATCACATCGACGAGGTCATCCAGATCGTTCGCGGCAGTCAGACGACCGACGAGGCGAAGACGCGCCTATCGGAACGCTTCGAGCTCAGCGACGTGCAGGCTCAGGCGATTGTCGACATGCGCCTGCGCACGCTTGTTGGCCTCGAGCGCCAGAAGATCGAGCAAGAGTATGCCGAGCTGATCAAGACCATCGCCGAGCTGGAAGACATTCTGCGCAGCCCGCGCCGCATCGCCGCCATCGTCAGGCAAGAGACGCTGGACGTCAAGAAACGCTTCGGCGACGAGCGGCGAACGGGCGTCGAGCCGGCCGAAGACGAGATCTCGATCGAGCAGATTACGCCCAACATCGACGTGGTCGTCACCTATACGGTCGGCGGCTACATCAAGCGCGTCTCGCTCGACACGTTCCGCACGCAGCTTCGAGGCGGCCGGGGCGTTACCGGCATCTCGAACCTCAAGCGCGAAGACGTGGTGCGAAACTTCTTCGTCACCAAGACACACGACCACGTGCTCTTCTTTACGAACAAGGGACGTGTCTACAGACTTCGCGGCTACGAGATACCCGACACCACTCGCCAAGCTCGCGGCACCGCGCTCGTCAACCTGCTGACGCTTCCGCCGGGAGAAGAGGTCACGGCGGCGTTCCCGATCGCGCACTTCGAGGGCGAACGATATCTGGTGATGGTGACCAAACAGGGCGTGATCAAAAAGACGAAGCTCGACCAGTTCGCCAACGTTCGCCGTAACGGTCTCATCGCGATCAATCTCGACGAGGGAGACGAGCTGCTTGCCGTCGATCTCTCGGACGGCTCGCACGACATCATTCTCGCCTCCACGAAGGGGATGGCCGTTCATTTCAACGAGAAAGACGTGCGGCCGATGGGCCGCGTCGCGCGTGGCGTCAAGGCAATGACGCTGGACAAGGGCGACACCGTCATCGCGATGGACGTCGTCGAAGACGAGCGGCGCGAGGTCTTGCTCGTCACCTCACTTGCCTTCGGCAAGCGCACTCCGATCCAGGATTACCGTCACACCTCACGCGGCGGGAAGGGCGTCAAAGCCTTCGCACGCCAGCGCGACGACATCGGCCAAGTCGTGGATCAGATTCTGGTCGCCCCGGAAGATCAAATATTGATGATCACGTCTGGGAATCAAGTCATCAGGCTGCAAGTCGGTGAGATCCGCAAGACCGGCCGCGACGCCAAAGGCGTCCGGCTGCAGCGGCTGGGCGAAGGCGACGAGGTCATCGCGATCACCAACTTGGGCAAGCAGGCCAAGCAAATCACCGAAATTACGGGAGAGCCGCAGCAAGCCGAGCTTTGAAGCCGATCGGGGAGGAAGCTTCGGCCTCTTGACAAGAGCCAACTAAAGAATTAAGATTCATTTTGAACTAATTCTTTAAGAGGCAGGATGCAGGAGGGCGAGGCAATGGGTAGGGTTGCAGCGATCTTCATCGCGCTGGTGGCCTCGACGAGCTTTCTCTGCCGCGCGAAACCGCCGGTGGTGCGTCCATTCGGAGCAGGCTTGTACGACGTTGCTCTGGATTTCACCGGACCAGTCCAAGCGACGGTTCGCGCCACGCTGAGTGTGACCGACGGGCAGTTGTTCACCGTTGCGAATGGCCGCGGCTATCAATGGAGCTCGTACATCAAGTATCTGCGAGCCTACTCGAGCGAAGGCAATGCAATCCCGCTCACGTTCGTCGCACCGAATCGCTGGCGTTTTCCGACGCTCACGAGTGAAACGATTCAAGTTGCCTATAACGTCAATTTGAGCTGCCAGAAACCATCGCTCGAAAGCCGGCCGGCTCGCGGAGAATGTTCCGGCGAAAAGCTCTACATCGTCAATCAAGCCCTCTTCGTGATGAGCGACGCGTCGGGGGAGCGCACCGTGCATTTCATCCTTCCCGCCTCTTTCAAGATCGCGAGTCCGTTAACGCGGATCGCGGCTTTGACGTACGCGGCGCCCAGCAATAGAGAACTCGCAAGCAGCACGACCGTAATTGAGCGGCCTTCGGTCCCCATACGAAGGGAAGGAACGACGTTATCAAAGACCTCGGGAACGGCCTCGTTCAAGCTGTGCGATTTTCGTGCAAGTCAGCAACGCTTGAGTGGTGGCTGCACGCGCCTGAGCCGCATCGGTAGGTGATGGGCCGGTGGAACCTTCCGGCCTTGAAGGGCGATTATGCCTTTCGGAGGTACCCTAAGAACCGCATGAGCGCATTACCTGACGTTACGCAAGCCAACTTTGACGCCGAGGTGCTGAAAAGCACCCAGCCGGTACTGGTCGATTTTTGGGCCCCCTGGTGCGGGCCGTGCCGGATGCTCGGTCCGATCGTGGAAAAGGTCGCGGCGGCCAACGCCGGCAAGGCCAAGTTCGTCAAACTCAATACCGACGAGAACCCTAACCTCGCCGGTCAGTATCAGGTCTCGGGCATTCCTTGCCTGATTCTCTTCAAGAACGGCGAGCCGGTCGATAGAATCGTCGGCTACGTGCCCGAAAACTCGGTGACGTCAATGCTCGGCAAACACGTGGCGTGAAATCGATCCCGGCAATGCACCGGGTGCTGTCGGACGAGCGAATCGCGCCGTACGAAATCTTGCTGGGAAGAAATGCAATCAAACGCGCTGCCGAAGAAGTCTTCGACCGCGCGCGCGCTTCGGGCGCGAGTGTATATGATGCGCTCGTAGACGAGCTTGCAACCCGCCTCGGGGGTTTGCATCGAGCGGCGCTCGGCCTCGTCATCAACGCAACGGGCATCGTCCTCCATACGAATCTCGGTCGAGCACCGATCGCGTCAGACGCGCTGCGCGAAGTCGTGGGCATTTCGCACGGCTATTCGAATTTGGAGTACGATCTGGAGGAGGGCGAGCGCAGCTCGCGGTACGCGCACGTGAGCGGTCTGCTGAACGAAGTGACGGGTGCCGAGGATTCGCTCGTCGTTAACAACTGTGCCGCCGCCGTGCTGCTCGTGCTCGACACCTTCGCCAGAGGGCGCGAAGTCGTCGTGGCGCGCAATCAACTCGTCGAGATTGGCGGCGGCTTTCGCGTCCCCGAGGTCCTCGAACGCAGCGGCGCGACGCTGGTCGAGGTCGGCACGACGAATCGCGTCTATATTGCGGATTTCGAGCGGGCGCTTTCACCCCGCACGGCGCTGCTGCTGCGCACCCATCCGTCCAACTATCGCATCGAGGGCTTTACGCACGACGCCGCGGCGCGCGAGCTCGTCGAACTCGGCCGCCGCGCGGGCGTGATCGTCGCCGAGGATCTCGGAAGCGGCGCGGTCGTGGACCTTGCCGAGTTCGGGATCGCGCACGAACGGACGGTGCAGGAAGCACTCGGCGACGGCATCGGCCTGGTTACCTTCTCGGGCGACAAACTGCTCGGTGGACCTCAAGCCGGGCTCATCGCGGGACGCTCGCATCTCGTTGCGCCCTTAAAGAACAACCCGTTGCTGCGCGCGTTGCGCGTCGGAAAGATGACGCTCGCGGCGCTCGACGGGACGCTGCAGCACTATCGCGGCGGCTCGTTCCGGGAAAGTCTCCCGGTTTTTCGAATGCTGGCGGCGACGACCGAGCAACTGCGCGAACGTGCGGCCGCCTACGTGAACGCGATACCGCGCGCAAAAGTGGTCGATAGTGAAGCGTACGTGGGCGGCGGCTCGCTCGCCCAAGAGCGCTTGGCGTCGGTCGCCGTTTCAATCGAGTCGAAGAAGCCGGATCTCACCGCAGCGTCCCTGCGTGACGCGATTCCGCCGATCGTCGGCCGAATCGGTGATGGATGCGTACTGCTCGACCTTCGCACGATTGCGCCGGAATATGACACGGTCGTAATCGCGGCGATCGTAAAGACCGTGGCGATCGCGTAAGGGGAATGCCCGAGCTTCCGGACGTCGCTGCGTACATCGCGGCGCTCGAGCCGCGGATTATCGGCGAAAAACTCGAAGGCGCGCGCGTCGCTAGCGTCTCGCTCCTACGAACTTCGGCGCCGGCGCTTTCGAGCGTCGAGGGGCGGGTAGTGCGTAAGCTGCGCCGGATCGGAAAGCGTATCGCCATCGGTTTCGACGGCGATCTCTGGCTCGTGCTGCACCTCATGATCGCCGGGCGTTTGCATTGGCGGCCGCACGGCGCGAAACTCGGAGGACGTAACGCGCTGGCCGCCTTCGATTTTGCCGGCGGCTCGCTCGTGCTGACCGAAGCCGGGAGCAAACGCCGAGCCTCATTGCGAGTCGTCGCTGGTCGGGACGGGCTCGAAACGCTCGACCCCGGTGGCATCGATCCGCTCGGCTGCGACCTCGAAGCCTTTCGGCAAGCGTTGAGCGCGGAGAATCACACGCTCAAACGCGCGCTCACCGATCCGCGCGTCATCGACGGCATCGGAAACGCGTACTCGGACGAGATCCTTCACGCCGCGCGTCTCTCTCCGCTCACGCTCACGCAAAAACTCAGCGACGCCGAGTGGGAAAGACTATTCGAAGCGACGCGCGCGACGCTGCGAGAGTGGATCGACCGGCTTCGCGACGACGCGGGCGAAACGTTCCCGGAAAAGGTCACCGCATTTCGCAGCGGCATGGCCGTGCACGGCCGCTTTCGCAAACCCTGCCCGCAATGCGGAGCGACGGTGCAGCGGATTCGCTATGCCGATAACGAGACGAACTATTGCCCGAACTGCCAAACCGGCGGCAAAGTGCTCGCCGACCGTGCCCTGTCGCGCCTAGGCATCAGGCTTTCTTAGGTTGAAAACCAGCCGGATGGCTCGACGTCGAGATTGACGTTGATCTGCTTGACTTCGGTGTAGGCGTCGTAGCCGTAGGTGCCGAGCTCGCGGCCGATACCTGACTGCTTGTAACCGCCCCACGGTGCTTCGTTATAGGTCGGGTGATAGGTGTTGATCCAGGTGATGCCGGCCCGCATCTTGCGGATGACGCGGTGCGCCTTCGCGATGTCTTGCGTAAAGACCGCGCCCGCCAAACCATAGATCGTATCGTTCGCCAGCGCAACCGCCTCGGCTTCGTTGTCGAACGTCTGCACGACGAGAACCGGTCCGAAGATTTCTTCCTGGACGATGCGCATCTGCGGTGAAGTCTGGTCAAAAATCGTCGGCGCGATGAAGTTACCGTCGGCAAGCGGACCGCCGAGCCGCTCTCCTCCGCAGAGCAGTTTCGCGCCCTCGCTAATGCCCGCTTCGATGTAGGCCTGGACGCGTTCGCGATGGACCGGCGAGATGATCGGCCCCATCTCGGTCTGCGGATCGAATCCGTCGCCGACTCTAATCTTTTGTGCGCGTTCGACGACGCGCTCGACGAAGCGGTCGTGCAGCCGCCGTTCGAGAATCAGCCGCGAGCCCGCCGAACAGACCTGTCCCGCGTTTGCAAAAATGCCGAAGAGCGCGTAGTCAACCGCCGTGTCAAAATCGGCGTCCGCAAAAACGACGTTCGGCGATTTGCCGCCCAGCTCGAGCGAGATCTTCTTGAGATTCGTCGTCGCATCGAGCATGATGCTGCGCCCGGTCTTGGTGCCGCCCGTAAAGGCGATCTTGTCAACGAGCGTGCTCGCGGCGATCGCGTGACCGGCCGTGGCGCCCGTGCCCGTAACGACGTTGACGACTCCCGCCGGAAATTCCAGCTGCTCGAAAATCATCGCCAGCCTGATCGCCGATAAGGGCGTCAACTCCGCCGGTTTCAAAACGCAAACGTTCCCGGCTGCCAGCGCGGGTGCTAGTTTCCAAGTCGCCATCAGCAGCGGATAGTTCCAAGGCACGATCTGCCCGCAAACGCCGATCGGCTCGCGCACCGTGAAGGTCTGCGACGGTGCCGGAACGTCAAATGTCTGTCCGTGCGGCTTGGTCGCGAGGCCGGCGTAGTAACGAAAACAGTTGGCCGCGTCGACCGCGTCGTATTCGGTCTCACGCAGCGGCTTGCCGTTGTTCAGCGTGTCGATCCGCATGAACTCGTCGCGCGTGGCGTCTATGGCGTCGGCGACTTTAAAGAGCAGCGCCGCGCGGTCGGCGGCGCTCAGCGAGCGCCACGGCCCGTCGTCGAAGGCCCGGCGAGCGGCGAGAATCGCCGTCTCGGCGTCT
This sequence comes from Vulcanimicrobiota bacterium, assembly GCA_963748875.1. Lineage (GTDB taxonomy): Bacteria > Vulcanimicrobiota > Vulcanimicrobiia > Vulcanimicrobiales > Vulcanimicrobiaceae > Cybelea. The sequence goes on along the minus strand of CAVVKC010000001.1, from coordinate 577,327 downwards.
GCCGCATTCGCCTCGGCAACCGTCGCGATGATGCGCCCGTTAGCCGGGTTGGCGAGCTCGCGCGTGCCCCCGTCGGACGCAAGCCTCCAACCGCCGTCCACATACATCGGAATCACGCCGTTGATGCGCGGGAGATTGCGAAGAATTTCCTCCGCCGAGACGGCCGGGTGCGTAGTTTGCATTATCACTTTACTCCTGCTCGTGTCATCCTTCGACAGAGCCTGCCCTGAGCTTGTCGAAGGGCTCAGGATGACACATATCGTTCAAGCTTTCACTGAGGGCGCGGCAGACGTAGTCGGCCTCTTCCTCCGTGATGGTCAATGGTGGCTCGACGCGGATCACGCGCGCGTTAACGAGCGTTCCGGAAACCAGCACGCCGCGCTCGAGCATGCGCTTTCCGAGCTCGAAACCGGTCTCGTGATCGCGAAACTCGATCGCCATCAAAAGTCCTTTTCCGCGCACGTCGAGGACGAGATCCTCGTATCCCGCGACGGCCCGGCGAATGCCGGCGAGCATGCGCTCTCCCAGAGTCGCGGCCCGCTCGGGTAACCGGTCTTCGAGCAAGACGTTGATGGTCGCCAGCGCCGCGGCGCATGCCAGCGGGTTGCCGCCGAACGTTGACGTATGCAGGAACGGGTTGTCGAAGAGCCGCGAAAAAATCTCGCGCCTGCCGACGACGACGCCGGCCGGAACGACTCCCCCGCCGAAGGCCTTGGCCAGACACATCAAATCCGGTGCAATGCCGTAGTGCTCGCAGGCGAACATCTTTCCGGTCCGGCCCATTCCGGTCTGTACTTCGTCAAGAATGAAAAGCGAGCCGAATTCGTTGCAGAGTGAACGGACGCTGGGAAGATAGTCGTCATCGGGGATATTGACGCCGCCTTCACCTTGGATTGGCTCGAGCAGCACCGCGCCGACGTCTTCGCCGACTGCCTTGCACGACGTCATCATGTCGCGCAGCGCCGGCACGTCGTCGAACGGGACGTGCTCGATGTTTGGAAGCATCGGGCCAAACGGCCGGCGGAACTCGGCCTTGGCGCTTGCCGAAAGCGAGCCGTAGCTCTTGCCGTGAAAGCCGTTTGTAGCGGCAACGATCGTTTGTTTGGTGGGATCGTAGGCGCGCGCGAGCTTGAGCGCACCTTCGACCGCTTCCGTGCCGCTGTTGCAAAAGAAGCTATACTCGAGGCCTTCGGGCACGAGCATGGCCAGCGCCTTCGCCAGCATCGCGCGTAATGGGTCGAGCAAGTCTTGGCTATGCAGCGGTTGGCGGCGAAGTTGATCGCTGACGGCCTTGACGACTTTGGGGTTCCGATGACCGACGTTGAAGATGCCGAAGCCTCCCAAACAATCGAGATAGGTCCGCCCGTTGACGTCGCGATACGAGTTCGGTCCGGCGTCGGCCCATTCGACGACCGCACCCGCGCGCTGCGCGTCGGTCGCTTTGCGGTACTCTAAAAAGCCTGGATTAATGTGATTGCGAAACGACTCCACCGTTTCGTGCGTAATCCACGAAGCTTGCTCCGGAGTTACGTCGGTTTGTTCGATCAGCTCTAAAACGCGCTGCGTGTACTCGTAAACCTTGCGCTGGCGGTCACCCTCGATTTTCGATCACCTCGTGAAGACTTCAAGTGCGCTGGCGCGAAGAATTTCAAGCCCTTCGTCGAGTTCGGCATCACCGATGACGAGAGGTACGAGAATGCGAATCACGTCGCGTTGGCCGGCCAGGAGCAGGAGCAGCCCGCGCTCGCGCGCCGCCTCGATGATCTCTCCGGCGCCAGACGAAAGCTCCATCGCCTGCATGGCGCCGAGTCCGCGCACGTCTTCAATTTGTGAAAATTCGCTTCGCAACGATTGCAAGGCTGCCGCGACTCGCCGGCCGATCGCGCGGGCACGCACCAAAAACGCGTCGTCCATGATTTCAAAGACTTCGAGCGCCGCCGCGCAGGCGACGGGATTGCCAGCAAACGTGCCTCCGAGGCCGCCCGGCGCGGGCGCGTCCATGATCTCGGCCTTCCCCACGACTCCCGCCAGCGGCAGGCCGCCGCCGATCGATTTTGCGACCGTCAGTAAATCGGGCTCGAGGCTGAACTGCTCGCACGCGAAGAACGTGCCGGTGCGCCCGAAACCCGTTTGAATCTCGTCGGCGATCAGCACGATGCCGTGCGAGTCGGCGATCCGGCGCAGCGCGGTCAAGAACTCCGGCGGTGCCGGAACGAAACCGCCTTCACCGAGTACCGGCTCGATGATGAATGCCGCGACGCGACCCGGCGCGACGACGCCGGCGAAGAGCTCCTCGATCGCTTCGAGCGCACGTTGCGTCGTCACGCCGTGATGTTCGAAGGGGAATGGAGCGTGGTAGATCTCACCGCAAAACGGCCCGAAGTGCTGTTTGTACGGCTCGTTCTTTCCGGTCATCGAGAGCGCGAGCAGGGTTCGGCCGTGGTAGCCGTGGGTGAACGCGATGACGGCCGGCCGGCGCGTAAACTCGCGTGCAATCTTGACCGCGTTTTCGGTCGCTTCGGCGCCGGTCGAGAGCAGCAGCGTCTTTTTGCGCGCGTTGCCGGGTGCGCGGCGATTGAGCTCTTCGGCGACGCGAAGGTACGGCTCGTACATCGCCACTTGGAAGCAGGTGTGCGTGAACCGGGCGGCCTGGCCGGCGATCGCGGCGACGATTCGTGGATCGGCGTGCCCGGCGTTGAGGGTGCCGATTCCGCCGACGAAATCGATGTAGCGGCGGCCTTCGACGTCCCAGAGGGTCGCGCCGCTCGCGCGATCGACCCAGATCGGATGCGCAGTCGCGACGCCCCGCGCCACGCTCTCTTGGCGGCGTCGTGTAAGGGACGTTCGGCTAGCGGAGCTAGACGTTTTTTCGTGGACTCTCATGGTGCGGCGAGGAAGTCTTATTCGGCGAGTTTAACGACGTTCTTCTTTATGAGAAACGCCGTCGCCGTCGCGATCGTCGCCCTCGTACTTCTTGCCATGCCGGCCGAGACGATCGCCGGCACGACCGGCACGCTACGCGGCCGCGTCGTCGACGCGGCAACGCACGCCCCGATCGCGGGAGCGGTCGTTATCGCTGCCTCGCCGTCGCAGACGGCGCAGATCGCCTCCGACGCTTCGGGAGCCTTCTCGTTCATTTCGCTGCCGCCCGATACGTATACGGTCAGTGCAACCAAAGCCGGGTACGATCCGCAATCGCAGCCCGGCATCTCGATCGTCGCGGATCAAGCGGCGACCGTCACGCTCGCGTTGCAAAAGACGCTCAAAACGATCGCGCGCACGACCTCGCGTTCGGCGCAATCCCTGGTGCGCTCGGGCGTCACGAGCGACGTCTACTCGATAAATTCCGCCGGCCAGAAGGTGGCTTCGACGCTGAACGGCTCCGGATCGCTGACGCAAGCCTACGGCGCGATCGCGAGCGCCCCAGGAGTGAACATTCCGTCGAACCAGCAGGGCTGGTACCAAAGCGTCTACATTCGCGGCGGCGACAGCGATCAGGTCGCGTACGAGTTCGACGGCTTGCCGACGACGCGTCAGTCCGACCTCGCGACGATAGCGACGCTGACCTCGCTGGGCAATCAAGAGGTACAGGTCTACACCGGCGGCACGCCCGCGACTTCGAACTCCTCAGGCCTAGCGGGCTACATCAATCAGGTCATCAAGACCGGAACGTTTCCGGGCTACGCCGCCGCCGATCTAGGAATCGGCGGTCCGGCCTTCTACCATCAGGCGACGGTCGAGGTTGGCGGAGCGACTCCCGACCGTCTCTTCTCGTACTACGTTGGACTATCGGGGACCAATCAATCGTATCGTTTTGGAGACCAGTTTGGCGGCGTCAGCGACCCGCTTTACTTCTATCCGCTGAGCGTTCCCACGAATAACAACGTCTACAACATTCTCGACGGGTCGGGCGGCAAGGCGCCCAACTATGGGTTTATCCGCTCGCCGGGCTACGCCTACGCGCAAGGCGTCAACTTCGACCGCGAGAATGTGATCAATCTGCACATCGGCGTCCCGCACCGTGACTCTCCGCTGCGCGACGACATTCAACTGCTCTACGTGACGGGCGGAATCGCCGATCAGTTTCTCAGTTCCGCGAACGACGTCTGGTACACGCCACAAGTCGGAAGACAAACCGGCATCGGTTTTCCGATGCCCTACCTCGACTCACTCTATTACGGCGGTCCGCTGATGCAGTCGCCGCGTCCGAAGGACGTCGTGACCGGATTCTTCCCGAGCAGCCCGATCGGTCGCGAGCCGGGTTCGCCGGTCGATCCCAGCAACCGCGACGGAAACTGGAACGGGTACACGATCACAAAGCTGCAGTATCAAAAGAACATTGACCCGCACTCATACCTGCGCGGGTTGATCTACGGTGCGTATTCAAACTGGTTTATCAACGGCCCGCAAAGCGCTCAGCTCGTCTTCGGCTCGGATCCGGCCGATTACGAGGTCTTGGAGCACGGCTACGGCGCCAACCTCATCTATGCCAATCAGCTCGCACCCGAGAATCTCATCACGGCCGAAGCCTCCTACATGACGCAAAGGCTGCAGACCTATAATGTCGGGTTCAGCTCGACGGATCCGTTCACGACGAGTCGCGCGCCGACCGGATTGGGCACGATCCTTTCGAACTACGGCACGCCGAACGGCAAGTGTTACAATTACGTCACCGGCCAGCCGTGGAGCTGCTTCGATACGGGCAGCCAGGGCGGTTGCCTCACGCCGAGCGGATGTTATCCCGGCGAGGGTTCGTTCCGCTTCGACCTCACGCCGGGTACGGCCCCGGCGGGTTCTCCGGCCGCAAAGGCCGGCGCGCGCTGGATGATGACCGAGAATGGTCAGAGCGCGCAGGTAGATAACGTGATGCCGCACTTTTCATCGTACGCGCTGACCGATCTCTGGGAGCCGAACGATCGACTCGTCGTCAACATCGGCGCGCGTCTCGACCACTTCGAATACTCGACGAATAACCTGATGGACGGTTATCCAGCTCGTCAGTTCTGGTTCGACGCGTACAACAACGAGTTCTGTGGTGCTTCCGGGAAAGCGACGCAGTGGTCGTGGGACTCGGCAAGCAATTCGTTCGCAGCCTGCCCGCCCGGTTTTGCACGGATGACGCAACCCGGCGTCGGACTCTATAACGTCGGCGCCGGCAGCAACTTCTCGAACGTTTTCCAGCCGCGCTTTTCGTTTACGTACACGATCAACCCCGATACGGTAATCCGGGGCTCGGCCGGCAAGTACGCGCGGGCCGAAGGCTCGTCGTACTACCAGTACAACACCTTCCAGCAGAACCTCGCCTCGTTTATCGCGCAGTTCTATCCGAACGGCTACCGCTCGCCCGATCACGCGATCGTACCGGACACCGCGGACAACTTCGACCTGTCGTTGGAGAAGCACGTCAAGGGAACGCTGCTCTCCTATAAGCTGACTCCCTTCTACCGCAACACCAGCAACCAGCTGCAGTTTCAGGCGATCAACCCGGTGCAGGGAACTCTGGCCGGCCTCAACGTCGGCACGCAGGAATCGTATGGCATCGAAACCTCGTTGCAATACGGGGATTTCAGCCGAGACGGTATCTCCGGCCTATTCACCTACACGCATACGCAGAACCGGATTCGCTTCAGTCCAATCAACGGCGTCAGCGTGATCGACTCTCTCAACAACCAGATCGAGCTTTACAACTCGTATACGTCGGCCTGCGCGAACGTGACGAGACACTCGCCCAACTGGCAAGCCTGCGGCAGCGGAGCCTTTCCTAGCAATGCCGCACCGGTGCTGCCAAACTCGCAATCGGGTACGGGCGATCAGGGCAAGTTGAACATACCGAATCCGTATTACAAGGGCACCCTACAACCGCTCTTCGATACCGGTGCCTGGTACGCGCCCTACGACGTGATCCCGAGCCCTTTCAATGCGGCCAATGGCTACTCGGTGCCGGACGTCGCGTCGCTCATTCTGAACTACCGGCATCAAAAGCTCACGGTGACACCGTCGCTGCATTACGCTAACGGCTCGAACTACGGTTCGCCGTTGGTCTGGCCGGGCTACGTGCCGCAATCGTGCTCCTCGCAACCGGCGAAGACGCCGTTGACGCCCGGCGTCAGCTGCCCGGGCGGATCGGCCGGCGCGATCTTCCTGCCCGATCCGTACTCGGGCCGGTTCGACAATCTTGGCGCGTTCATGCAGCCGGCCGAGCTGTCCGCAAATTTGCAGACCAGCTACGATCTCACGCCGCGCATGACGGTCACCGTTCAAGCCGTCAATCTCTACAACCAGTGCTACCAACGTGGCTTCGCGTGGGACAACTCGGTCACGTGCGCATACTCGACTCTGCCGTCGAACATTCTCGCGCCCGCCGGAAACTTCGTGAAGAATCCGCCGGTGCAACTTCGTTATCCGTACGGAACCTTCTTCAACGTCACCGAGGTCGGAATCTCGTCGGTACGCCAACCCTTCGGATTCTTCGTCGATCTCAGCCTCAAACTCTAACACGGTGACCTCTCGCAGCCAATTCATTAAGCGCGCAGGGGCGGCCGCGTTCGGAGCGGCAGTGCTCCCGGAGTTCGTCGCCTGCGCCGGCTCGCAGGCGCTCGAGCACGAGCGGATCGCGATCGTTGGAGCCGGCATCGCCGGTTTGGTAACCGCGATGCATCTGCGCGACGCCGGCATCGGATCCACCATTTACGAGTCGTCCTCTCGTGTAGGTGGCCGGATGCATTCCGAGCGAAGCTACTGGGACGACGGGCAGCATACCGAGTGGTGCGGCGCGATGGTCGACTCTACGCACCTCAACATTCACCAACTCGCACAACGGTTCAAGCTCCCGTTGCTCGATACGCACGCGGCGTGGCCGGCACGCGCGCGCGACACTTGCTATCTTGACGGGCGCTACTACTCGATGGCCGATGCGGATCGAGACTTTGCGAAGATTTATCCGATTTTGGCCGGCCAGCTGAGCAGAGTCGACGGGGCGACGACCTACGCGACAGCGACGCCGACGGCGCGACAACTCGACGCGATCAGCATGCGCGACTGGATCGCGCGATACGTGCCTGGCGGACTCGGTTCGCAGCTCGGGCGGCTCATCAAAGAGTCGTACCGCAACGAGTACGGACGTGAGATCGAAGAGCTCAGCGCACTCAACCTCGTGGTGCAGCTCGGGCAGCAGCCGTCTTATGCCAAGAGCCGCGAGATGAACGTGCTCGGCTACTCGGATCAGCGCTATATTCTAGCCGATGGGAGCCAGGCGTTGCCCGAGGCAATCGCGGCTTCGCTTCCGTCCGGAAGCGTGCTCTTTAACCAGCGACTGCTCGCAATTCGACGTACCACCGGCGGCGCGTACGAACTGCGATTCGACCGCCAAGGCTCGATCGAAAACGTCTACGCGGAGCGGGTCGTGCTGGCCATTCCGTTCATTATTTTGCGCGGACTCGACTATTCGGCTGCGGGCTTCGACTCGGCGAAAGTTAACGCGATCGAGAATCTCGGCTACGGTTTTCACACCAAGCTCCACCTTCAGTTCGACCAGCGTGCCTGGATGCGCGCGACCCATCCCTGGCCGGAGCCGACGACCGGACAGATTTGGACGACGCTGCCCTCGCAAAGCGCGCTCGACTACTCGCTCGGCCAGCGCGGCCGGGATGGCCTCATCGAAGTCTTCACCGCCGCCAGTCCGGCGATGCTCGACACGCCCCAGATGCCGTACGCGCAGATCGGTGATTCCGACGCGGTGGCCCGACACACGCGACGCTACTTCGAACAGCTCGACCGAATCTGGCCCGGCGTCTCGGCGACGTGGAACGGCAAGGCGACTCTCGGCAACGCGCAGGCCGATCCGAATATTCGCGCGAGCTACTCGTGCTGGCTCGTCGGACAGTGTACGACGATCGCAGGGCACGAGGCGCGAGCGCAAGGCGGCGTGCACTTCGCGGGCGAGCATACGTCGGTCGCATACCAGGGTTTCATGGAAGGCGGCGCCGAGTCGGGTCTTCGTGCTGTCGGAGAGATCCTCGCGCAGTATCGGATCGACTCGCGATCTAAGGCGGGGTAGTTACAAGCCACTCGTGCATATCGTCGGCACCGCCGGGCACGTCGACCACGGAAAGTCCGCGCTGATCGCGGCACTCACCGGAACCAACCCCGATCGCCTGATCGAAGAACGGATCCGCGGAATGACGCTCGATCTTGGTTTTGCGCACCTGCGCTTCGACGATGGCGTCGAAGGCGGCATCGTTGACGTTCCCGGGCACGAACGTTTTCTGCATAACATGCTCGCCGGCGCCGGGGGAATGGAACTTTTGCTGCTCGTCGTGGATGCGAACGAAGGCGTCATGCCGCAGACGATCGAGCATCTCGAGATCCTGCGCTTTCTCAACCTGCGCCGGGTGCTGCTGATCGCGAGCAAGATCGACCTCGTCGCTGCGGAGTACAGGGACGAGGCAGTACGCAGGATTCGCGAACGACTGCGCGCGACGATCGCCGACGGCGCACCCGTCTTCGCCGTCTCTGCGACGACCGGCGAAAATCTCGACGCGCTCAAAACTAGGCTGCACGACGAGCTCGCGGCGATGCCGCCGCGCAATCCCAGCGCGCCGGTCTATCTTCCGATCGACCGCATCTTCGCGCTGCCGGGACTCGGCACGGTCGTTACCGGGACGCTGATGCAGGGCAGCATTACCGCCGGCGAAACGCTCGTGCTCGAACCGGGCGGCATTCCTGCGCACGTGCGCAGCATCGGCGTTTTTGGGTCGACGCGCAATCGCGTCGAAGCGGGTTCGCGCGTCGCGCTGAATTTGCCCGGTATCGATCGGCGCGAGATCGCGCGCGGTCACGCAATCGTCGGTCGCGAGCTTTCGGCTCGAAAAGATTTTCGCGTACGTTTTCTGCCGTTGCCGGAGAGTCCGGCTCTCACGCGCCGGCGAATGCCGGTGCGGGCGTACGTCGGATCCGCCGAAATCTTGGGAACCCTCGTGACTCAACGCGATGACTCATGCGAAGAGGGCGTGCCGGCGCAGCTTCATCTGCGCGAGGCTGCCGTTGCTTTTCCGGGTCTTCGATTCGTTCTGCGCCGCCCGTCGCCGATGACGCTGATCGGCGGCGGATACGTGGAAGGCGTGGATCTCGCGCCTCCAAGCGACGGACGAGACGCCGATCGTGAAGCCGTGCTCGCGGTGCTGCGCGAGAAGAACCTCGACGCGGTCGAGCTGGGGGCGATCGCCTTTTCAGCGAACTTGCGCGAGGACGCCGCGCGCGACGCGCTCAATCGGCTCGTTGAAGACGGAGACGTGATTCGGGTGACGCGACCGCCGGCCTACGTTGAAGCCGCTGCCGCTCAGACGCTCCTAGCGAAAATGCTCGCAGCCCTCGCCGATGCGCATAGCAGGGAGCCATGGGCGATGGGAATGACCTCAATTGCGTTTGCCCGCGCTTTTGGCCTGCCCGAATCAACGCTCGTGCGTATCGCGGAGCATTTTGTAAACGACCGGCGGTTGATCAATCGCGGAGGCTACTTTGCAACGGTCGAACATCGGCCGGCGCTCAGTCCCCAGCAACGAGCGTTCTTCGATCAGCTCGTTGCGGTGGATGAAACGCAGCCGTTACTACCGGTCCCGTATGCCGGCGCCGCCGGCGCAACCCGCAGATCGCAGGTCGCCGGTCTCTCGAGGGCGTTCGATACGATGCTCGCGCAGGGCGTCTTCGTTAAGGTCGGCGACGATCTCTACCGTGGTATGCAGATCGCGAAGATTCGGAAGCTCGTCGAAGCGCACTTTCGAGGTCACGAGCGTATGACTGCGGCCGAGTTTCGTGACATGCTCGGAACGTCGCGAAAATATGCGATGCCACTGCTCGAGTGGCTCGACGCGCACGGCGTGACGATTCGTAACGGCGATTTCCGAACGCTACGAAAACATGAGTAAGGGTCTGCACGGTCGCCTGTGCGTGCTTCGCCGCTATCGAACCGGCGACGCCGCAGCGATCTGCGCCGTCGCCGACGACTTCATGGTTGCGCGCTGGATGACGCGCGCATTCCCACATCCCTACACGCGCCGCGACGCCGAGCATTGGATCGCGATTGCAACCGGCAATTCGCGCGAAAGGTACTACGCAATCGAAGTTGACGGCACGTTGGCGGGAGGCATCGGCTTCGAACCTTATAGCGAGGAGCGCGGCGGCACAGCCGCCTTCGGTTACTGGTTGGGACGCGCGTACTGGGGGCGGGGCATCGCGCCCGAGGCCGCGCAAATGCTTGCCGACTACGCTCTTGAGCGCGGCCGGCTCCGGCGGCTCGAGGCCTCCGTCTTCGCCGAGAACATCGCGTCGGCCCGAGTCTTGGAAAAGTGCGGTTTTACGCACGAGGGGAAACTGCACCGGTTCTACTTGGACCGAGAAGGGAAGGTCTGCGATGCGCTGCTCTTTGCTCGATTGTCTTCCCATTAGGTTGCCTTAGCAAGCAGTCTCAAGGAAAACTCCAGCCTGTCGAATGAATGCTGCGAACATGTCCGCTACTTTCATCGGCCGGTTCACTCTTTTAGCAATTTTGGCGCTCGGTTTGCTTAGCGGTTGTACCGCGGGTTCGCCGCAGATGCCCGCGACGCCGGCGCTCGCGCTTATGAAGACCCTGGCGGCGAAGCCGCCTCAAGCGCTCGAGCCCGATCTCGCGCCGGGCGGAATGATGTTCACCGCGCAGCTCTACGGTAACGACGTTGGCGTCTACCGGCGGATGCGTCTCGACCTCAAGTATTTCGAGACGATCAGCAAGGGTGTCTCGGGGCCGCAAGGTATGGTCGCGACGGAGAATGGCTGGCTCTATGTTGCCAACGGCGGGCATTCGAACGTGCTAATTTATCGGACGACGAGTCACGGCCCCAAAGGGCCGTTTGGGTCGCTGGACGACTACGGTCAGTTGCCCGTGAACGTCGACGTGCTTCCGAATCGGCGCCTCGTCGCGGTGTCGAACGGCAGCACGATCTACAAAGGCGCCGGCAGCGTCAGCGTCTACTTGGATCGCCGGGCAGAGCCGGCACGCATTCTTACCTTCGGGAGCGATCCGCTTGAAGGCATGGGTGTTGCAATCGATCATCGGGGCGACTGCTATTGGAGTTTCAACGATCCGGCAAGCGGAGACGGATCCGTCGTTAAGTTCGCGCGTTGCGCCGGAAGCGCTTCGATCGTCGTACCGTCGATTGCCAAGGCGGGAGGAATCGCCTTCGATAAGCGAGGCAACCTGTTCTACGTCGACCAAACGAGCGGCATTTATCGCTGCGTACGGACGTCGCGGTGCGCGCTCTTTGCGACCGGGTTCGGCGATCCGACCAACATCAACTTCGACCATAACTGCAAGAACCTGTGGGTCGCCGACGCAACTGGTTACATTGATGCAGTAAATGCGAAGACCGGAGCGATCGAGTACACGGTTAAAGCGGTCGGCGGTGCGAGCGACCCACCGTTTGGTATTGCACCCGAACCAGGCAGCTAAAATCTGCGGCGTCGCCGCATGGACCGTCCCGCGACGGCGCGAACGCCGCGGCCGTGAGACCTTTTCGAGTCGCTCATGAGGAGCGCGCGAAAGAGCTCGATTTAGCCACCCTGCTCAAATCTTTTCGAGTGCGGGCCGGCCTTTCGCAGCAAATGCTCGCAGACCGCGCACTGATTAGCGTCCAGGCAATCAGCGCATTAGAACGCGGCTACCGCAAACTACCGTATCGCAAGACGCTCGAGCGCATCGCCGATGCGTTGTCGCTTCCGGAAGATGCGCGCGCCGTTCTCGAACGCTCGGCGCGACGGGCGCGTGAAGAGAGGCTCGTCGAGCAAGAGATACTCCCGGCTAACAATCTGCCGCGGCGGCTCACCTCGTTCTTCGGACGCGAAGAGGTCGTCGAGGAGATCGGAGAGCTCGTTGAAACCGCGCCGCTCGTCAGCCTGGTCGGGACCGGCGGAGCGGGAAAGACGAGAACCGCCGTCGAGGTCGGTGCGACGCTTTTGAACCGATTCCCGGATGGCATCTGGTTCGTGGAGCTGGCGCCGCTTAGCGATCCCGCACTTGTCGCGCACTCTCTCGCAGCGACGCTTCGGGTACCGGAATCGCCGAACCGTCCGCTGCTCGAAACGCTCGTCTCGTATCTCGCGCAGAAACACGCGCTGCTCATTTTCGACAACTGCGAGCACGTCATCGCGCAGGCCCGCGCGGTAGCCGGCACGCTGCTGGCCGAGTGCCCGACCGTCGCGCTGCTGGTGACGAGCCGGGAGCCGCTGGCCGTTACCGGCGAACGCGCTTACCGCATTCCACCGCTCCCCGTTCCGGGAGAGGGAGCGATTCTTCCCAACGAGGCCCTGGCTTACGGAGCCGTCGCGCTCTTCGTCGATCGGGTGCGCGCCGTTGACGCTCGCTTCACGGTAACTCGTGAGAACGTCGAAGCGATCGTCGAGATATGCCGCCGTCTGGACGGCCTTCCGCTCGCGCTCGAGCTCGCGGCGGCGCGCGCCGCGGTCTTGTCGCCGAGTCAAATCTGCGAGCGACTCGATAACGTCTTCGACCTGTTGACGTCGCGCGGCCAGACGACGCTTGCGCGCCATCAAACGATGCGGGCGGTCATTGACTGGAGCTACGCGCTTCTCTCCGCGCAGGCACAGCTGCTCTTCGATCGTCTTGCGATCTTTGCGGGCGGATTCACGCTCGAGGTGGCGACCGAGGTCTGTTCGGACGAGAGCCTCCCATCCGGGGACGTGCTGGAGTTGCTAACTTCGCTGGTCGCTCAGTCGCTCGTCACCGTCGACTTCGCGCGCGGCGACGCGCGTTATCATCTACTCGAAGCGACGCGGCAATACGGCTTGGAGAAACTCGCTAAGCGCGGCGAGCAGCAGGCGCTCGGGCATCGGCACGCGCTCACGTTTCTGCGAGTCGCGCAACAGCTCGACCGGGACTGGTACGATTCTCCGGAGCGATCGTGGTTCAAAGAGGCGGAAGCGGAGCTCGACAACAGCCGCCTCGCACTTAGTTGGTCGCTGGCGCAGCGACGCGACGTACGCTCCGGGCGGCTTCTCGCCGGCGCGCTCGCGCGCGTCTGGTACTCGTTATCGCCGGTGGAGGGGCGGCGGTGGGTGCGCCTCGCGAAGGAATCGGCCGACGAAGAAACCCCGTTGGCAGTCGTCGCGCAACTCTTTACTGCCGAGGCCGAGCTCTGTGGCGCGCTCGGTGAGTACAAAGCATCGCTCGCCTCGGCAGAGAGCGCGTTGGCGCTCCGCGACGCGCTCGACGAGATCAACGCCGCACGCGCGATGCAAGCCGCGGGGAGCGCGTTGGCCGCGCTCGAGCGCGGCGCCGAGGGAGAAGCGCTCCTCCAAGAAGCACTCGCTGCCGCCAAGAGCCTCGACAATCACCGGCTGCAGGCGCTCGTCTTGGGCGACCTCGGAACGGCGCGTTCCCGCTGCGGCGACGTCGCGGGTGCACGCGGCTTTTACGCCGAGGCGCTCGCCTTTTACGTTGCGTTAGGGCTCGAGCGTCCTGCAGCCTCGATCGCCGGCAATCTCGCCGAGGTGGAGTTCGCCGGAGGCGACCCGGCCGCGGCGCTGCAACGTGCCGAAGAGGCGCGCGCCGGGCACGAGGCGACGCAGAATCGGCGTTCGGTCGCCAACGATCTGAGTAACATGGCGGCCTATCTCATCGATCTCGATTGCTTTGACGATGCGCGCGTGCACGCGACCGATGGTCTGCTCGCCGCGCGTGCGGTGAAAGCGACGGTCTTAACGGCCTACGTTCTGCAGCACATTGCCGCGATCGGCGCGCTGCAGCCGGACTCGAGCGAGCGTCGCGCGGTCGAAACCCGGGAGCGTGCGGCGATGCTGCTCGGCTTCGTCAACGCTCGTCTCTCCTCGCTCGAAGCACGGCGCGAGCACACCGAACAGCAGGAGTACGAACGCATCGTCAGGGCACTGAGCGATGCATTTGGCGAGCGTCTCGACGAGCTCGCGGCGCTGGGCGGCGAATGGACGGAGGACGGCGCCGTCGCCATCGCGCTCGAGGTGTAATCTTATCGCGCCGGAGCGATCACCGGCTCGCCCGGCTTAGAGACTTGAAATATTACGAAACTCAGCGGCGTCGTCGCGCGATTGACTACCCGCGTCGTGACGTTCGCAGGTTCCATGATCGCTTCGCCGCTGCTGCGCGTCTCTGCGGTGCGGCCATCTTTATACTCCCACGTCCCCATTCCGCTTACGACGTAGACGAACGGCGGCGAAGGATGCGTGTGCCAAGCCGTGGACGAGCCGGGCGCCAGCGTGCCGGACCGAATTTGCACTTGACTGGTGGATGTTGTCGGCAGGGCGTTCGTCGTCACCGTTAAGACCGCTCGGGCCGGCCCCGAAAGCACCTTGGGCGGTCCGTTCCCGTCCGCTCGAATCGCCAGGAGAACCGGAATGCTCGCGCATACCCATGCGAGCGCTTTTTGCCGCTGTATCATGAGCAAGTAACGCGGCGGCCGCGAGCGCAGTGACCGGAAACCGAGTAGCGAATAGCCCGAGCATGTACGTACCGCGGCATTTCGAGGTGACCGGCCGGGCATGGATACTGGATCTTATCGAACGGCATCCGTTCGGGATGCTGATCACCGGTGACGGCGAGTATCCGCGCGTCTCGCAAATTCCGATGGTTGCGCAGGAGCGCGACGATGCAATCTGGGTCATCGGGCACGTTGCCAAGCCGAACCCGCACGCTGCGCTCATCGCAGCGGAGGCACCGGCGACGCTCGTCTTCGATGGTCCGCACGCGTACGTATCGGCCTCGTGGTATGAAGAGCCGTATGAAACGGTGCCGACGTGGAACTACACAGCCGCGCATCTTTGCGGCCGTTTACGGCCATACGATCCTTGGCGCGCCGTCAAATTGTTGAGCGCGAAGATGGAGGGGACGCGAGGTTGGAATCCCGAGCTCCTCGATCCGAACTATCGAGCCGGCCAGCTTGGAGCGATCGTCGCCTTCGAGCTGCGCGCCGACGCGATCCATGCAAAGGCAAAGCTCAGCCAAAACCGCACGAATGCCGACCGCGAGCGCGTCATTGACAGACTTCTAGGCTCGGCGAGCGAGGGCGACCGAGAATGCGGCGCTGCGATGCTAGCGCAGCTGGAGATGGAGCAGCGTTAGGATGCCGATGATTACCTCGAACCCGACCAGCACTACGATGATCACCTCTAAGAACTCGTCGCGCCGGCTGCGAGCCTCGTCGCTAAAGAAGCGATACATCTCGCCAACGCTTGCGAGCTTCGTATCGATCTGACGCTGCCAGTCGGCGAGGCCGAGGCGCGTCGCGGCGGCACGGTAAATGCGCGCGTAATAGGCGTCGCCGACGATCTTTAGGGCGTTGGTCGAGCGGTCGGTCAACTCGAGAACGTCAACGATGAGATAGCGCAGCGTCGCCGCCTGCTCGGCTTCGCGCCGGCCACGCAGCGATCGCGGGGGCACTCCAGGCTGCATTTTATAGATCGAGTCGAGCTCGCGGTCGAGCAGCGCGTCGTAGGTGCGAAGCTCGAGCAGCTGCGAGTTCGCGAACTCCAAGATCTCCTCGATCGCGCGCGCGCTCTCACCGCGATCGTAGACGATCGCGGTGTCCCACTGCACGATCGTCAGATCGTCCTCGTGGTAAGAGAACCACACTCTGAGGGCTTCCTCGGTCTCGGTGGCCGAGAGCGGGCGGCGCTCTCCGAGCAGGAGGCTGGCTAGATCCGCCGAGTGCTCGTTTAGGAGGCGCTGCGCGTCGATCGCCGGCGCAAACTGCTCGATCTCGAGAATCAGATAATCCTCGACGAGCGGGGGATGTCGTTCGTCCAGTGCGTACGAGTACTCGTCGCAAATGCGCGAGATGGTGGATTCGGCAAAACGCATGATGCGCTCGCCGGCGCGTGCCCGTTCGGTTAGCGATACCAAGTCGTTCCAAGAGCCGTCCGTTGAGAGGGTCAGGCGCAGTGATATGACGCCGTAATCGTAGAACTTCAAGCGAACCGGGCCGCGGAAGCCCTCGAGCTTGGCCTCGGGCAGGTTCGCTACCAGCGGTGGAACCGGAAACTGAAGGTACGGCGATGCCTGTCGCCGCAGCGGAAGCGCGGCGGGGGCACGGTTGTCGCCGCCGAGCGCGCCCATTTTCACCAAGTCGATGGTGTCGGCGACGTCGAACAGGTAGTAGGCCCGGACGGCGCCCTTCGCGATTTCGAGCATTGCGTCGGCCTTACGGGTCAGCCGAACGCGCTCCTTGGCGGAAGGCTGCTCCTGCAACCGAATGATTGGACTCGCTGTATGGTGTTGGGGAAATGAACGTAGAGAAGATGACCGAGCGCGTCGGCGACGCGCTAAATGCTGCCTATTCGCGCGCTCTGCACGAGCGCAACACGCAAACTGCGCCCGAGCATATGCTCGCGGTGCTGCTCGACCAGGAGCGCGGCATCGCGCCCGACATTCTTGCAAAAGCCGGCGCCGATCCAAAAGCTCTCGAACGACAGGCCGACGAAGCCATCGGCCGTCTTCCGCGCTTGAGCGGAAGCAGTGCCGACAGCGCGCAAGTAACGCTTTCGCCCGAGCTCGCGCGCATTATGAGCGTTGCCGAGAACGAGGCCAAAGCGCTGCAAGACGACTACACCTCGGTCGAGCACGTGCTGCTCGCGATGGCGCAGTCGTCAGGCGTAGTCGGCCGGCTCTTCCGCGACGCCGGTTTGACCAAGGACAAGCTGCTTGGGGCCCTGCGCGAAGTCCGCGGCAACCAGCGCGTCACGACCAAGGACCCCGAAGGCACCTATAAGTCGCTCGAACGATACGGTCGCGACCTCACGCTCGAAGCCGAGCGCGGGAAGCTCGATCCTGTGATCGGGCGCGACGAAGAGATCCGCCGCATCGTTCAAGTGCTCTCGCGCCGCACCAAAAACAATCCAGTGCTGATCGGCGATCCGGGCGTCGGGAAAACCGCGATCGTCGAGGGCTTAGCGCAACGGATCGTTCGCGGCGACGTCCCCGAAGGCCTCAAGAACAAGCGGATCGTCTCGCTCGACATGGGCGCGCTGATTGCGGGTGCGAAGTATCGCGGCGAGTTCGAAGAGCGCTTGAAAGCCGTTCTCAAAGACGTAGCCGCGTCGGAGGGACAGATAATCCTTTTCGTGGACGAGCTGCACACCGTCGTTGGTGCGGGGAAGGCCGAAGGCGCGATGGACGCCGGCAATCTTCTCAAGCCGATGCTCGCGCGCGGTGAGCTGCACATGATTGGGGCGACGACCCTCGACGAGTATCGCAGATACATCGAGAAGGACGCGGCGCTCGAACGCCGTTTCGCGCCGGTGATGATCGATCAGCCCAGCGTCGAGGACACGATCTCGATTCTACGCGGGCTCAAGGAAAAGTACGAGGCGCATCACGGCGTGCGAATAAAGGATGGCGCGCTGGTCGCCGCCGCGACGATGAGCAACCGCTATATCACCGATCGCTTCCTGCCCGACAAGGCGATCGACTTAGTAGACGAATCGGGCGCCAAGTTGCGCACCGAGATCGATTCGATGCCCCAAGAGCTCGACGAAGTCTCACGTCGCGTCCTTCAGCTCGAGATCGAGCGTGAAGCATTGCGCAAGGAGAACGACAGTGCCAGCCGTCGCCGGCTCGACCAGCTCGAAAAAGAGCTGGCTGAGCTGCGCGAAGATCAAGCTCGGCTTCGAATGCGTTGGGATGCGGAGAAGAGTGCAGCCGTGAAGCTGCGCACGATTCGGGATCAAATCGAACAAGCCAAAGTCCAGATCGAGCAGGCCGAGCGTCAGTACGATCTCAACCGTGTCGCGGAGCTGCGATACGGCACGCTCCCCAAGCTGCAAAAGGAGCTCAGCGACGAGGAGGAGCGTCTGGCTCACAAAGACGGCGTGCGGCTTTCCAAAGAGGAGGTTGACGAAGACGATATCGCCGGCGTGATCTCGCGCTGGACCGGTATTCCGGTAACCAAACTCTTAGAGGGCGAGAAACAGAAGCTGCTTCACCTCGAGGACGAGCTTCATCGCCGCGTCATCGGTCAGGACGAAGCCGTTGACGCCGTCGCCCAAGCGGTCCTTCGATCTCGATCCGGACTCGCCGATCCAAACCGGCCGATCGGATCGTTCATCTTCCTCGGACCGACCGGCGTCGGCAAGACCGAGCTGGCGCGAGCCTTGGCCGAGTATCTCTTCGACGACGAGCGCGCGCTGATTCGCATTGACATGTCCGAATATCAAGAGCGCCACACGGTCGCGCGTCTGCTCGGCGCGCCTCCCGGATACGTCGGGTTCGAAGAGGGCGGTCAGCTCACCGAGGCGGTCCGCCGACGGCCGTACTCGGTAATTCTCTTCGACGAAATCGAGAAGGCGCACCCCGACGTTTTCAACGTCTTTCTACAGATTCTCGATGACGGACGCCTTACCGACGGTCAGGGTCATACGGTTGACTTCAAGAACACGATCGTCATCATGACGTCGAACATCGGCAGCCATCGCATTCTCGACTACAAAGGTTCGTTCGACGGTGCGGATTACGCGATCATGCGCGCGACCGTGCTCGACGAACTGCGCCAGCATTTTCGTCCGGAGTTCCTCAACCGAGTGGACGAGATCATCGTCTTCCACGCGCTCGACGAGGAGGAGCTGCTCAAAATCGTTGACCTGCAGCTGCACCGGCTGCGCCAGCGGCTCGCCGAGCGACGTATCACGCTGGTGCTCGACGACGCCGCAAAACGTCACATCGTCAAGGTGGGCTACGATCCGCACTACGGCGCACGTCCGCTCAAGCGAACGATTCAAAAGGAACTCGAAACGCCGCTCGGTCGCAAGATTCTCGCCGGCGAGATCAACGAGGGCGACACGGTCGACGTCGGCTTCGACGAGAATCGCGGCGAGCTCACGTTCTCGATCGGGGATAAAGTACCGGCACCGGCGTAAGGGAGCGGCATGTTAATTGCCGCTTTCACCCTCGCGCAGGTTTTGAGTTACCCTTTCCCCGCGGCGCTCGTTCGCGACGCGCGGGGCAGCGCAATCGCGTATGCGATCGATCGCCAGGGCGTACGTTCGCTCTGGTTCGCCCGCGCGCCGGATTTCGCGCCGAAAGAGCTCTACTCGTCGGGCGGTGACGACGGCCAAGAGCTCAGCAACCTCGTCATTTCAAACGACGGCGCGCACGTCGTCTACGTACGTGGCGGCGATCACGACGCGAACTGGCCGTCGCCGCTCCAGCCGGGTCCGGCCTCGATGCCGCAGCAGCCCGATATGCAGGTCTGGTCGGTGGCGACCAGCGGCCCTTCGACGGGGCTCAGGGTAAACTCGCCGAAGCTGCTCGGCAACGGTGACGCGCCGGCGATTACGCCCGATGGTACGCGCGTCGCCTACACCAACGACGGCGCCGTCATGATCGCGCCGATTGACGGCAATGCCGCCGCGAAACGCTTGTTCTTCGATCGGGGCCAAGACTCGGATCTGCGCTGGTCGCCGGACGGATCGGGGTTGGCATTCGTCTCCACGCGCACGGACCACAGCTTCATTGGTATCTACCGCGACGACACGACGCCGCTTACGTTTCTCGCGCCGACTACGTCACAGGATTTCTCTCCGCGCTGGTCGCCCGATAGCCGTAGCGTCGCATTCTTACGGTTGCGCGGCGACGGTGGCCCGCCGAGAGATCCCTTAAATTGGAATCCCGTACCCTGGGAGATTTGGGTTGCGGCCGGCGACGGCAGCAACGCGCACCGTGCGTGGGCCAGCCCGAATACGGCGCGCGGATCGTTACCGCAGAGCGGCGGCGGACCGGTGCTCGAATGGGTTTCGCAAAACCGGCTGGTCTTCAAGAGCGAGCAGGAGAACTGGCCGCATCTGTACGTCGTTTCTGCCGATGGCGGCGCCGCGCGGCTGCTGACGCCGGGCCCATTCATGGTCGAAGACGTGGACGTCGCCCCCGACCTGCAGTCGGTCGTGTATTCCGCGAATACGGGCTCTACGCCGGGCGATGACGACCGCCGACACGTCTTCCGCGCGGACGTACGTAGCGGAACGGTCTCGCAGCTCGTAAGCGGCGCGAGCAGTCAGATGAGCCCGGTCGCGCTCGCCGGAGGAGCCGTCGCCTTCGACGGAGGGACGGCGCAGCAGCCGCTGCTCGTCACATTGCTGGAAGGCGGAACCCAACGCGCGCTCGACGCGAGCCTGCTGCCTGGCGACTTTCCTTCGTCGCAACTCGTAACGCCGCAGGAGGTCAGCTTCACCGCCGCCGATGGACGGCGGATCTACGGCCAGCTCTTTCTGCCCCGATCGGGCGGAAGACATCCGGGTATCATCTTCGTTCACGGTGGGCCGCCGCGTCAGATGCTGTTGTCGTGGCACTACATGGATTATTACTCGAACGCGTACGCCGTGAACCAATACTTGGCGAGCTTAGGGTTCGTCGTGCTCTCGGTCAACTACCGGCTAGGCATCGGCTACGGTCACGACTTCAACTTTCCGGCGCGCTGGGGGCCGACGGGGGCGTCGGAGTATCAGGACGTCGTCGCCGGCGCGAAGTTTCTCCAGCGACACCCGAGCGTGGATCCGCGGCGCATCGGCATCTGGGGTGGTTCGTACGGCGGATACCTAACGGCGCTCGCGCTTGCGCGCAACTCTGACATCTTCAAGGCGGGCGTCGACTTCCACGGCGTGCACGACTGGTCGCTCGACATCGACAACCCGGTTTGGGGATTCACGCAGCTCAAGCGCTTCCAGCAATACGATGAGAAGGCGCTGATGAAGCTGGCGTGGGAGTCGTCGCCCGATTCCGCGATCTCGACCTGGAAATCGCCGGTGCTTTTGATCCAAGGCGACGACGATCGCAATGTCGAGTTTCACCAGATGGTCGATCTCGTCGAGCGTTTGCGGACCGCACACGTGCCCTACGAGCAGATCGTGCTGCCCAACGAGATTCACGGCTTCCTTCGCTACGCATCGTGGCTTGAGGCCGACGCCGCGACGGCCGACTATCTAAGCCGGAAGCTATCCGTCACTCGCTAGCGACACCGAGCCCGCGCCTCTAGGTAGCAGCGAGAGAGGCGCGGGTTGGGTGCTGTGCGGAGCTCAACTAAAGAACATGCGCGCGTCCCCGTGGTTTGACGCGCTCGAAAATCATACCACTAAAAACCCGCCGTCAAATCATGCGCTTGCGAGTGTGTCAGCGAATGTAACAGCAAGTGTAGGAGAAGCGATGGACTCCACGCCCCGGAGGGGACGCGCGGCCGCCTGAAGGGCTAGCTCGGCGCCTTGGCAGCCTCGCGCTTGCGGCGCCGCAAGCGGTCGCCTTCACCGAGGATTCGCTTGCGTAGGCGGATCGATTGGGGGGTTACTTCGACGAGCTCGTCATCTTCGATGAACTCGATCGCACGCTCCAAGGAGAGCTCCTCGGGTGGCGGCAACTTGACGTTCTCGTCGGAACCGGCAGCGCGCATGTTCGTCAGCTTCTTTTCGCGCACAACGTTAATCGCGACGTCGTAGTTGTCGTTGGCACGGCCGACGATCATGCCTTCATACGCGTCGACACCGGGTCCGACGAAGAAGCGGCCCCGCTGCTCGAGACCCATCAGGGCGTAGCCGGTCGTCCTTCCCGTATCGCTTGCGACCAACGCGCCGACGTTTCGACCTGGGAGCTCGCCCTGCCACGGTTGATGATCGTAGTAGGTGTGCGAGAGAACCGCCGTTCCGCGGGTCAGTGTGAGCAGCTCGCCGCGCAGCCCGAAAATGGCGCGCGTCGGCATCGTGTACTCCAGGCGACGCGTCTCGCCGACGGAGAGCATGTTCAACATCGTGGCTTTACGCTTGCCGAGCGCTTCGATCGCGGCGCCGGCGTACGATTCGGGAATGTCGACGACGACGTACTCCACGGGTTCCCAGCGCTCGCCGTTGCGCTCCGTTACGATGACCTGCGGCTTGGAGACGGCCAACTCGTAACCTTCGCGTCGCATCGTTTCGATCAAGATCGCGAGATGGAGCTCGCCGCGGCCCCGCACTTCGAAGGTATCGGGGGATCCGGTCTCGGCAACGCGCAGCGCGACGTTGGACTCCAACTCGCGCGTCAGCCGTTCTCGAATCTGACGCGAGGTGAGAAACTTGCCTTCCCGGCCCGCAAACGGCGAGTTGTTGACGCTGAAGAACATCGAGACGGTCGGTTCGTCAACGGCCACGGCGTGAATCGCTTCGGGCGCGTTCGCATCGGCGATCGTATCGCCGATATTGAGGTTCTCGATTCCCGAAATGCAGACGATATCGCCGGCCGAGGCCTCCTCGACGTCGATCCGTTCCAGGCCCGCGAAAGTCAAGAGACTTGTGAGCCGAAGTCCCGGCGTTACCGCGCCGTCGCGCGCGATCTTGACGATCGGGTCGTTGCGTCGCGAACCGCCGCGAAAGATGCGTCCGATCCCGACCCGTCCCACGTAGCGGTTGTGATCGATTGCGGAAATCAGTAGCTGGAACGGACCCTCTTCCGAGGGCGCCTCCGGAACGCGGGCGACGATCGTTTCGAAGAGCGGCTCGAGTGAGTCGCTATTCTCTTCGAGCGATCGCTTTGCGATGCCGGCCTTTGCGTTGGTGAAGAGGACTGAGAAATCGGCTTGTTCGTCGTTCGCGCCCAGCTCGACGAAGAGATCGAAGGTTTGGTTGACGACTTCTTGCGCTCGCGCATCCCTGCGATCGATCTTGTTCACCACGACGATCGCGCGCAGATCGAGCTCGAGCGCTTTGCGCAGCACGAAGCGAGTCTGCGGCATGACGCCCTCGGCGGCGTCAACCAGCAGCAGCACGCCCTGCACCATCTGCAGCACGCGTTCGACCTCGCCGCCGAAGTCGGAGTGGCCGGGCGTGTCGACGATGTTGAACTTGACGTCCCCGTGGCGGACGGCCGTGTTCTTGGCGAGGATCGTGATGCCGCGCTCGCGCTCGAGGGGATTTGAATCGAGCACGCGCGTGGCGACCTGCTGACCTTCCCTGAAGACGCCGCTCTGCTTGAGCATCGCGTCGACGAGGGTCGTCTTGCCGTGATCGACGTGCGCGATGATGGCAACGTTGCGGATATCGGAGCGAGTCTTCACCTACCTGGTTGGTTTGCGCACGAACCGGTCGGGGCCTCGTCGGCCAGGGGTTCCCGCGCCCGTCGCCAATGGTCGCGGCTCAAACACCCGACGCTTGAGAGAAGGCAAACCGATGCAACTCGAACCGTACCTGCTCTTTGACGGTAAATGTGAAGAAGCTTTAAACTTTTATAAATCCGCTTTCGGCGGTGAAATCGAAGGGATCTCGCGATGGAGCGAAATGCCGAAAGACGCGGGCGGTCCACCCGTCACGCCGGAGACCGCCAACCGAGTCATGCACGCGAACTTTAAGTCAGCCGGGGTCTCGTTCATGGCCTCCGACGCCACTCCGGGCAAGACCTACGGTGAGGGGCCGATCTCACTGAGCGTCTCCACGACGGACGTCGCCGAAGCGGAGCGCGTCTTTAATTATCTTGCCGCCGGCGGAAACGTCGAGATGCCGATGGCCGATATGTTTTGGGGTGCGAAGTTCGGAATGCTCACCGACAAGTTTGGAATCGACTGGATGGTCAGTTGCCGGACCGGGCAGTAAGAGCGTCGGCGAGCTCGAGCCTCCGGGGCTTCGGTGAGCTTTAGTAGAATGTTCTCCGCATAATCGTCTTTATGAAGGTTCACGTCATGCTAAACGTCTCACGCACATTGATGCTTCTCAGTCTCGCTACGTTTATAACGACCGGTACCGTCGTCGCGCAGGCGCAGCAAGCGCCCGCGATGCCGATGGCGTCGGGTGCTCCGCACGGCACCACCGCCCACAAGTGCAGCCAAACGCCCAAGGGCTGCCACAAGAACCAGCCTGCGCAGAGCGGCACAACCGCGCACAAGTGTTCGCAAACGCCGAAAGGCTGCCACAAGAATCAGTCCAAGCCGCCGAGCGGCGGCGCCCCGCCGCAGCTCTAAAAGCGCGCCGGAGTCCGGCCGCAGCTAAAAGGCCCTGAACCGATCCGGGATCAGACCAGGAACCGGTTCAGGGACCAGAGGCGATCGCTAACGGTCGGGTGGCCATGTCCCCTGCGAGCGCTTTTCGCGCAAAATCGCGGTGGCGTGCAGGACGCCGGCAGAATCGAACGTTCCTTTTGCGTTGAACGACTCACCGATGACTAAGACCGCACTTCGCTCGTGTCGAAGCGCCTCGGAGTCGTTGACGCGAGCGATCATTCCGGTTCGCGTGCGTAACGTAAGTATCGAGCCGCTGATGGTTACGAGTGTCCCGGTGATTTCGTCGGGAGCGCTGACGGTTGCGCGAGGGGCTTTGAGCGACGGCGTCAGCGGCGTTGCCACCTTCACGTTAGCGCCGAGGAGCCCGAAGACGTCGAGCTGCCCGTAGCTCGCGACGTACACTTTGCCGTTTGCTACAACCGGAACGAGATTTGCGTTTCCGCCTGACGACTGCCAAGTGCCGGCGGTCGCTTGGAAGAGCGTTTGGAGCGGCGAACCGTTGCTCGTAGGTTGGGCTTTAATCGCAAAAAGTGTGACGTTCCCCGGCACCGTCTGCGGCCGCGCCAACGCCCAGATTATTGCACCGGGGCTGGTTCCGGCCGATGAGACGGTCGTGAAGAAACCGGGATCCTGGCCACCGGGTAGGCCCTGTGAGCTTCCCGCTCCGGTCAGTTTTATCGGGGGCGAGGTTGGAACTTTCCAAACGCTCACGTTGTTGCCGCCGCTGGCAACGATGCGCGGCACGGAGTCGCTTGCCGCGTCGAAGTACGATTGACCGCACCAGCATCCGCCGACCGGCTTCTCGTCGAGATCGTTGTTCGGACCACTCGGCGTGTAGCCGCCCAAGTTTCTCCGATTGAGCAGGAACAGCGTCCCCTCTTTGCCGGCTGCGGCGGCGAGCGGCGGTTGCGAGCCGACCTTCGGCAACAGCATCACGCCGCCCGATCCGAAGTCCTCATCACGTTGGTCGAGCCCATTCGCGTCTGAGGGCGTGAAGAAGCTAAGAACCTGCGTTAAGTCCGAACTGACCTTGACGACGCTCTCCGAAATATTCGTGACGCTGTTATACGTCGTCCCCGACGGATCAGAATTGCCGGTGGCGAAGTAGATGTTTCCTTGATGATCGGCGGCGACGCCGTACCCCGACATCCAGACCGACGACAAGAAGAAGCTATCGGGCGACGTCGCGAGCGTATCGTTCAGCCGGTTCGCCGCAAGGGGCGTAAGCGATCCCGTCTGCCAGCCGAGCAGCCAGCCGCGTGACATTGACGCGCTAAAATCGCAAAAGCTGCCGAACCCGGCGTAGATGTTCCCGTTTGCTTCGAGGAGGCCCGGTCGTTGGCGCTGATACGTCGCGTTGAACGTGAAGGTGCTGCCGTTGGTCAGAGTGTGTGAGGCCGAGACGACAACCGGCGTTACCATGTCCGCTAGACTGGCTAGATTGAGTTCATGGATGGTGTAGGTCGGCACGCTACCTTGCAACGTGTAGGCAATGACATACATTGCGTTGGCCGGTCTGTCGATCGCCGGCGTTCCATTGATTCCGACATTCGGCCCATTGTTGTTACAGCCCAACGGCGTCGGAACCGGATTGCCCAGGCTCTGTTGAAACAGCACCGTCCCGCTTGACGCGTCAATCGCATAGATCGTATCGTTTTCGGTTGCGACATACGCCACGTCGTGCTTACCCGGCGTCACGCCGCGCGTCGTCGTTTCATTCGGAACGATAAGAGGTTGGGTATCCACCTGGTCGTCAAGCGCTATCGCATGCAGCAGGCCGAACGATGCGGCGTTGACGTTTGCATACGTCAACGACGACTCTTTATCGTTCCAACCCGTTCGCAAGTTATCGTAGTGGTAGGTTAAAACGGCGACTTTGTGCTGCGAAGCTAAACTGACCGTCACGGCCTGCGGTTCGAGAGCATCTTTAATGGTCTTTGCAGGGCTGCCGCCGGCCGGATAGTCGTAGAGCATAACTCCGGTCGATCCGCCCTGACTGGGGACGGCAATTTTGCCGGCGTGAATCCAGAACTGGAGCGGGCTGCCGGCGCCTTTGAGCGCCGTCTTGCCCACCAATGTAGCTCGCCCTTCGTTCACGCGATACCGAAAGAGCGTCGTCTGTCCGGATGCTCGTTCCGGACTCTCTACTGCCAGGTATTCGCCGTCCCATTGAATCGAGCCGAGTTGCGGCGGACGTATCCCATTCCAGGCGATGCTTCTGAAACGCTTAGCGCCCTTGGGAAGCTCGAGCAGACCCACACCACCTGCGTTGTCGGCGGTTGCCTCAACGAAGAGATTGCCGTCGTTGTCGTACGTCGCGGACCGAGAGCCAGCCTCGAGGTCGGCTGCCCCGAACATCCTGGGACTGCCCGTCGCATTTGTGTAGATGGCGACGCCGGATTCGCGGTTGGCCCCTCCAGAGACGGCGAGGTCGCCGGTCGCGGGGTCTACGGCGCAGAATTGCGACTCGGCTCCGATCGAGTCATGCAGCACCGCGATCGGTCGCGTACCGCCGTGAGCGTATTCGAGTATCGCAGTGCGCTCGGGGATAAAAACGTCACCGTTCTTGTCCGAGCACAGACCGCCGGCATGCACGCCGAGAAGCCGGCCTTGGAGCTTACCTGCAGGGTAGGAGTAAACGTAGACGCTGCCATCCTTGCGATGCGACACGTAGAGGAGATCCTGCGTTTGAGCATCGGTCGCCATCGACGACGCTTGGCCGTCGAGTCCGCTCGGCGCGGCTGCCACTGCGCTGGATTGGTTCGGGATCAACGGCGTTGTCTGCGCATGCGATCCTCCGCAGCCCGCAACCATAACGAGACTTGCGCAAACGCTTAACGCGCAACGCATAGATGCGTCAGCCTTCATAGCAACGCCCCTCCTTGCTTTCTGTTGACAATAGTAGCACTGCCGCCTACGGTTCGAAGGTCTCAGTGAAGCTGATTCGTTTGGACTAGAGTGCGTAGTACTAACGGCCCACGACGGCGAAGTCCGGCTGGCGTGGCTCTCAACGATATGGAGCGGATCCTCTACTGCGGCTGCAAAGCATGTTCAGGCATCTGCACGAAGCCCGGTCGCTCCGCAAGAATCCACTCGTACGCCGGTTCTTCGCTTACGCCGAAGCGGGAGGGGCCGACGCGGCTGCGGAGCGCGTGGCACTGGCACGAATTCATGAGCTCGTCAAACAAGCGGCCGAACGATGCCGCGATGCTGTGACGTCAATGCCGTTGACATCATCGCGCCGCCATATACCACGGTCGGTTCGAAGATCACGGCGGGAGTCAACAATCCCCATGACGTGGCGCTCGACAAGCGGCAGAACCTCCTCATATCGTGGACTTAAACCCCAGCTGTCCCGACGTCGTCGCCATTGACACCTATCCGAACGGTAGCCTTGTCAGGACCCTCGGCCCAAGCGACGGAATCCCCTCAGCGAACGGTGTCGCAGCCTATCCGCGGTGAGGATGCAAGTCGAGATCTAGCTGTTTGGTAGACGCCGTCGAGAGACGACGTCACTCATCCGCGTAGTTCGGAGAAAGACGCGAAGCGACGCTTCTGTAGAGGTGTCGCGTAGCGTCGTTGAGCAGCGCAGAGATTCGAAAGAGCCCGTCGCCCGAGATGCGCAGCGCCATCCACGGAGTCCCTTGATGCCGTTGCACCAAAAGATATGTCTGGCTACCGACGGCGTAGATTGCGAAGAGATCGGACTCGGCAATCAGTTCCAGACTCTTGACGGCTGACTCGTCGATGCGCTCGTTAAAATACACCGTGTCGCTCCGTTTCTGCTCCTAGCGCTTTCCACCCGATTTAATCGTGGCGTAGACCGTCGCGGAGATCCTTCTACGATTCTACAATAGAGATCACACGGCGGATTGACCTTTATCGACGCTCGGCTTTCGCGATCGGCCCGTCGGGTGTTACCATAGAACCCTGCGATCAGGTGATCCCTCAGGGCACTTGCAATGGGCCGGGCAAGCTGTTGTCAACCTTTCGCCGCGCTCACCTCGCGCTGCCGGCTGCCGGCGCACAAAGCGGCCTTAAAAACGAGCGCATTGCCCTTCGCCGTTTCCATCGAGCAGTGTTCTCTGTTACTTCCCTTCGCAGGTACGTAGGGAGGCCTTGATATATATGGATTCGCGTCGTCATGGGAGCGTACGGGTCTGGTGGCTCGCACGGTCTTCAAAATCGCTGAGGCCGTCGCAAGGCGGCTGGTAGGTTCGATTCCTACACGCTCCCGCCAAGTCAAAACGCTCCCTCCACTTAGCGATTTCGCCTTATTTTACGCGGGTTTGCGGCGCGCTCTGCCTTTCACTACACCGTTCGCCACACAGAATTGGTCAGGCTTAGGTGCTGCCGACGTCGCCAAAAAAGCCTTTCCAGTTGAAGACAGAGTCGACGCGGGCTGCAAGATCGTCACGCCACTTGCCAAACTCGAACGTTGAAGGCCGGTGTTTGTTTTACAGCGAAAAGATAGATTTGCCAAGAGCCGCGGGGCCGACACGCGCACTACGTGGTTGAATGCGCAGGCTTCGCTGTGCTGCGAACTGAGGCCCCGATACCCCGGTGGGCACAACGGCAACTTTTTTGCCAGGAATCAGCACGACCCCACGCTGCAAGCCCTTCCGATCGAGGGCCACGGCGGGGATATGTCCGGCGTTGTTAATGTCGGCGCCATATACCACGTACAGGTTCTTGTTTGGTGGAACGAGTAGGTTGAGATCGGTCATCGTACCATTCTGCCATATGAAACCGCGGCAACTGCTTGCGCTGCACGAGTCGCCGACGATCTGACCCTTGTCGTTGATCGCATCGGCGTGGCTGTTGGTGTCGCCGGGCAACGTGCCAAGGTCGCTCATCGTGCCGCTATGCCAGAGGAAAGCATGAGTTGCAGTGTCTCCAGAAAGATCCGAGTCGCCGACGATCTGGCCGCGTTTGTTGATGTCAACTGCGATGTTAAAATCGCCGCCGAGAGTGCCGAGGTTGACCGTAGAGCCGCTTCGCCAGAGGAGCGCGTGAGCCCCCGGAGCGTCGCATAGGCCCGACCATCCGACGGTCTGTCCCCTCCGGTTCATTGTGTAGGCCTGGCTAACGGTATCACCCGCTAGCGGCGCCAGGGGGACGATCTTGCCGTTCGGCTTCCAAATCACGCCGTAGTAGTCGAAGACTTGGGGTAGGGGGCAGCTGGGGTCTTTAATGCTGGTCTCGGCCAAACCAACGATCTCGCCGCGGTTGTTCACGTCGCCGGCCGCAGCATTGTTTCCACCTAGGGTCGGAAGCGGCGTCATCGTACCGTTTAGCCAACTAAATGCAAGGCAGATGTACGACGTGCCGAAACCACAGAAGTTTTCGTCATACGGGTCGGTTTGGGAGACTTCTGACGCTCCCACGAACTGACCCCGGGTGCCATGGTTATAGTTCACAATGTTGCTGTTCGGGCCACCCAGCGTGCCGAGGTCGATCGCTTGGTGGGATCTCCAGAGCTCGGCGTGTTCGACCTTGTCTCCTTTCAGAAACGACCAACCAGTGATCTGGTTAAGGCTGTTGATCGAGGCGGCGTTGTTTATCTTACCGCCAAGCGTGGCGAGCGCGAGCATATCGTAGGTAGTGACGCTTGCTCGTGATCCTGTGCTCGACTCCGATTGCATAATACGCTGGGCCGGGACCTCAGGCCCAGCTTCCGGCACGCTCGAGAGCGGTGCGGCACCGCTGCCCCCGCCGCAACCGCTAAGTAAAGCCGTCGATACGAGTGCTGGCAGAAAAACTTGAGCGCGCAACGCTCGACCTGAGTTAAATAGTTGGTTCATGATAGACTCCTTTACTGGTCCGCTTGGCGCGTGAGGGCGCGTTAGAACAACGTGACTCCGATTGCTCGCTCCGCTCACGACGTTGGTCGCCAACGTCACGTGACGCCGGTCAAGGCAAACTATGACGCCTCACGGCGACGGCCGAAACCTACAACCACCCGTACAACCGGGCGTTCGGATAAGTGAGGATCCTGCCGAGAGAGGCCCGAAAGGTGTGCGGGAGATGGAGGACCGGGGGCGAGTGCTGGGCTCGCCGGACTTCGGAACGCTCCTTCGGCACTACCGACTAGCCGCCGGACTCTCGCAAGAGGCGCTCGCTGAGCGTGCCCGGATGAGCACCCAAGGAATCAGCGCTCTCGAGCGCGGCTATCGACGCACGCCCCAGCGCGAAACGCTCGCGCTCTTGGTCGGCGCGTTGGCACTCAACGACGAACAGCGCGGAGAGTTTCAGGCAACCGCCGCGCGTTCAGCCTTGCGAGGCCCTTGGGTCCGCGTGGCCGTCGGGCCCTGGTCCGACGGCGCGACCGCCAATCTGCCCCTTGCGCTGACCAGTTTCGTCGGGCGAGAGGCTGAGCTCGGCGAGATTGCCGCGCTCCTGGGCGACCATCGCATGGTCACGCTTACTGGAGCCGGCGGAGTGGGCAAGACCCAGACCGCGTTGCGCGCTGCGACCGCGCTGAGCGATGCCACCCATGGTGCGGTCTGCTTCGTCGGGCTTGCGTCACTGGCTAATCCTTCGCTGGTGGTTCCGGCGATCGGATCGGCGCTCGGCGTACAGGAAGTGCCCAATCGCCCGCTGCTCGACACCCTGCTTGCATATTTGAAGAACAAATCGCTCCTGCTGATTCTTGACAACTGCGAGCACGTTATTACCGAGGCTGCAACGGTTGCCGGCGCCCTGTTGGCCGCCTGTCCGAATATACGTATCCTCGCCACCAGCCGCGAACCGTTGCGGGCCGCCGGTGAGCACGTCTATCGCTTACCGTCGCTGCCTGTACCATCGGCACAAGTTACTCGTACGCTGAGCGCAGCCGACGCCGTCGAATACGGAGCGATCGTCCTCTTCACCAATCGCGCCCAAGCTGCCGAGTCTCACTTCGCAATCACCGATGGTACCGCGCCGACGGTTGCCGACCTCTGCCGGCGCCTGGACGGCATTCCATTGGCTATCGAGCTTGCAGCGGCTCGCGTGAACGTGTTGCCACTTAACGAGATCGTCGAGAAGCTCACCGACCGTTTTCAAATCCTCACCGGCGGCGAACGCACGGCGCTCCCGCGACAACAGACCATGCGGGCTACGATCGATTGGAGTTACGATCTGCTATCTGCGCCCGCACAGAAGCTATTCGAGCGGCTCTCGGTCTTCGCCGGCGGCTGCACGCTCGCGGCGGCGACGGACGTTTGCACCGGTGATGACGTATCAAAGGACAATGTACTCGACTTGCTGTCGTCACTCGTCAATAAGTCGCTCGTTGTGAGTGATCCCCGCGCGAATGAATCGCGATATTATCTTTTGGAATCATTTCGCCAATATGCGCGAGAAGAACTCAGAGCACGCGGGGAGCAGAAGCACATAGCGTACCGTCACGCGCTCGCATTTCTTAAGCTCGCCGAAGAGCTCAGTGCCGCTTACGACACCGAGGCTGACTTCGCCTGGACCGAGCGCATGCGACCTGAATTGAACAATTGGCGGGCCGCTCTTGAGTGGAGCCTCGCTAAACGCCACGATGTCGCTTTGGGTCAACGTCTCGTGGGCGAGTTGAGTGTGGTGTGGTCCGTAGTGTCGGCCGCGGAGGCACGTCGCTGGACTAGCTTAGCGCTTGGCCTCGTCGAGGAAGGAACGGCGGCGTTGGCGCTTGCGAAGATCCATTATTTAGACGCAATCATCGCCGGCAAGTTCGATGAAAATGAAAGACAGCTCGCGTGCGGCGCGAAGGCCCTCGCGCTGTATCGGGACCTTGGCGACGAGTTTATGATTGCTCTGTCACAGGCTCAGTCGTGTCGCGCCCTCGTGCGACTCGGTCGAAGCAAAGAGGCTGAGCCGACGGTATGTGAAGCGGTAGCGCGTATGCGCCGCCTAGGCGCTGGCAAGCACCTCGGTTACGTGCTTCGCATCATGGCCATGGTCTACAGCTTCAACGGTGACTTTGCCGCTGCGCGCAGCTACATTGCTGAGGCAATCGCGATTTATGAGGACATTGGGGCGCTTCAGCGTTCGGCGGCGGCGGCTGGAACCGATCTCGCCGAGGTCGAGCTTAACGCAGGCAATCCCGAGCTCGCTCTTCGGCTCGCATTGGACGCTCTACCGACCCTGCGCGCCTTCGACGAAGTAACAGAGATCGCCGACGCCCTCAACACGATATCGGCCTGCTTCATCTCACTGGCTCGATACGAGGACGCAACCGTACACGCGCGCGAATCGTTAGGTTTCTCACGTGAGCGATATTCGTCCGCTCATGCCACTCGTGCGCTGCACCGGCTTGCAGCGATTGCAGCACTCCGGCCTCAGAATGCTCGTGAATGTTCACAGGTGTACGCGCGCGCCGCACGCCGCTTCGGCTTCGTCAACGCTCGTTTTGCCAACCTCGGATCACCGCGACAGCTCATGGATCAGCGTGAATACGAACGGGCGTTGGCGGTCCTACGCAGCGCAATCCGTTACGATGAGCTCGCAAGCTTTACGAAGGCAGGGGAAGCAATGAGCGAGGAGCAGGCGATCGACGAAGCCTTAGCGGAGCCTATTTGACACCACGCGGAATTGCCATTTTGGGTTGCGCATGCGTGTTCGCCGCCTGCGCGAGGTCGGCAGCGCCGCCGTCGCGCCCAGCCACACTCGTAGTCGCCGTCTCACAAGAGCCCGTTTCGCTGAATCCGCTCTACCTGCAAGGTGCGCTCGGTTATGCGATCAGCGAACTCAGCTATACGTATCTCACGAACTACGACTCCAACGGAAAGCTTGTGCCGGACGTCGCAGTTACCGTTCCTTCCCCGGCAAACGGCGGTATCTCATCGGATGGCAAGCTCATCGTCTACCATTTACGCCGCAACGTCTTATGGCAAGATGGCGCTCCGCTTACGTCTCGAGACGTCGTCTTCACCTACCGTGCGATTATGAACCCCTCGAACGCCGTGCCATCGCGCTATGGCTACGACCGCGTCGCTTCCGTCCAAGCGCGCAATCCTTACACCGTGATCGTGAAGCTCGCGCGCCCATACTCGCCCATTATCGTGTATTTTTTCGGGGGCGACAGCAACTATCCAATTCTGCCGGCTCATCTCCTCGCGCGATATGCGAGCCTCGATCGGATCGCATACAACGCGGCGCCGACCGGCTCGGGACCGTACCACTTCACGCATTGGACCCGCGGTGATCGGTTGGAGCTGACGGCAAATCCGCGTTACTATGGCGGGCGACCGGCAATCGCTCGAATCAGTATCCGCTTCGTCCACGACCCGTCGACGACGATTAATCAGCTGCTGACAAACGAGGTCGATGCCACCTTCTTTGCCGACGTTTCGCGAATCGCAACATTTCGTGTCCTTCCGTACCATCGAATTGTTGCAACGCCCGTTCCCTATTTTACCGCGTTGACATTTAACGTCGCCGATCCGATTACGAATGCCCCCGCGGTGCGGCAGGCGTTTGCGCTCGCGATCGACCGGCACGCCCTGGTTGCAAAAGTTACACACGGCGTGTTCGACGCCGATACCGGCATGCGCGGTCTGTTTACGTGGGCGTTCGACCCACGCGCGGGAGGCCAAAAGTACGACCCGCGGCGAGCCCAAGCGCTGCTCGCAAGAGAACGATGGATCCCCGGAGCCGACGGCATTCGCGTCAAAGATGGACGCCGCCTACAGCTCCAAATGGCTTTTCGTGCCGGTTCCGATATCGAAGCCGGGTTCGTATCGCTGATCGTCGAGAACGAGCGCGCGGTTGGGATCGATGTCACGACGAAGCGTTACAGTCGTGAACAATTCATCGCGCAAAATGGTCCACTCAGCCAGGGGCATTTCCAGGTCGCCTTGCTTACCTATCAGTCCACCTACGATCCCGACGCATCGTGGCTGCTGTCGTGCGACCAACGGGCTCCCAATGGTTTCAACTTCGCCCGCTATTGTAATCCGGCCGTTGACCGAGCACTGCAACGCGGAGTTTACGTATTCGACCGCGCCGCTCGGCGACGTGCCTATAGTTTCGTTCAACGGCAGCTGCTCACTGACGCACCGTACGATTTTCTCTGCCAAGTCAGCGAGGTCGATGTTCTCCCATCAGATCTCGAAGGATACGAGCGGCCCTTGCTCTCGCCATACAACTCGGTAGGGCGCTGGCGCTGGTGAAATCGGGCCTAAGGGAGCGTGCTTCAGGGCGGTTGATTTGACAGACGAGATTGGCCATCAAAATCAAAATCCGATCCGAACAAGTTTATGGGATCGGCGCGTTTTCGTTGGGGAGAGTTTGAACACGGGGACACGGATTCTCGCCGTCGCCGAGGCACTCTCGCGTCGACCATTAAGGTCCGACGGTCCGCCTGATCCGCAAGCTTCGCTCTGCTCATCGGAACAAACTCGCTCACTTCACCCCCTTGCTAAGCTACGTCGCTGTTAATCTCGACCTGTGAACTCGTGCCTTTTAAGCAGACGAGCGCTGCGATAAAATGGGTAAGCAAGGTCAACGACAGTCGAGCTTGCAGCGCGCTGGCGATGGCAGCGCGGGACGCGGAGGGACACTTTACATCACGTTGGCATCGCATCGCGGCGGGTAGGATCGGGAAGGCACGCTCCGAGACCGCGACCTCGATGCCACTGGAAACGATTGGCTCGTAACGGGACGCAACTCACCACACCGTTCACTACACAGAATTGGACAAAAACGGCCTGCGATTTCTATTGGCCTTCGTAGCCCTATGCGCAAGACGGCCAGTATTATCAGAAACGTTTGAGGATTGAAGGGTAGTGGCGGGGACGCTAGGAGAACCTCCTACACGCTCCCGCCAAAATTGCGCTTCCGACTCGGAACGAAGAAAGGCCGAGCGTCGATGCTCGACGTTTCGCCATAGGCCCTCCGTCGCAGCTTGACTCAGCGCGGCGTCACCCATTTGACCTGTTCAGATGCGGTTCGTATACGAAGCCCGGTTAACGGTCGCATCCGGCTTCGCTATACGCAGCTACAAAGCTTGTGCCGATGCCGTGCGATGCGCCCGTTATTACTACAACTTTGTCCTTAGCCGCTTCCTATCCATAAGGGACCCCAGTTTTGCTTTGCCCGACTTCGATGATGTAACCGTCAGGATCGCGGATGTAGCAGCGCGTCTCACCATACTTGTCCAGAGGTTCAGTGAGAAACGTCGCTCCCCGACTCTTCCATAACTTGTAGCACGCTTGAATATCTGCTACACGAATATTCATGAAGCTACTGATCTCATTGGGGTCGGGAGGGGGGCGGAGCGTCACCGTCGGTTTGTCAGGTGTAGGACCACCCCCAACGTTGATTATGAGCCACGCGTTTGCGATTTTGATGTACGGCGGTGCGTTTCCATCGCCCATGCTCACAATTTCTCCACCGAAGACCGTTTTGTAGAATTCGGCGGATCGCTCGAGGTCGGCCACTGTGAGAAAGTAAGCGACGGTAAACCCCTCTTGCGGTGGCATCTGATAGCTTTTCTGCTCGACTTGTACTTCGTCCATTGATCTCTCCAATTGCAGTTATAGTTTAATGCGCGTGTACAATAAAGTTGACGGCTCCCTCGTCGGTCGGATGGTGGTTTGCATCAACGAGCTGGATTCGTACTTTGTGCGGCCCGGGCGCGAAGCCGTTGAGAATGATTGACTGCCCGCTTGCGTCGACCCCGATACTTGGTCGGATTGTTGTGCCTTTCCTCGTCAGGCCTAATCGGCAGCAGGTGTGATTACGAAAGAACCGGTATCGGTGGATGAGCACCGTATTGAGGGGGTCGTCAATGAGCAGCGTACAAATCGAACAGAAGAGCTATGAGATGCCCCCGCGCGACGGGTTCACCGTCACACATTTTATCACCGTCGCCGACATCGAGCGATCGGCCGATTTCTATGAAAGGGTCTTCGGCGGCCGCATTCTGAGCAAAGGCGATAGCAAAGGCGCGTCTGGGCACATTCAGATCGCGAATACGTGGCTCATTGTCAACGTCGGGGGCGGCCCCACCCCGGACAAGCCGACAGTAACGCTCAGCGTCCCCGCCGACCCGGATAAGATCAGCAGCTTTATGAATATCCGCGTTGCGGATATTCAAGCGTGCTATGAATTATGGAAGAGTCGAGGAGCCGAATTCCTCACGGAACCGATTGCCAAGTACGGCGAGATTCGCTGCTACATCCGCGATCCTGACGGTTATATTATCGAGGTCGGACAGAGCACCGATCTCACGTAGGGTTAACGCTCGACCCGGAACGGACGCATCTAGACGCTTATGGATGTCGTCTTGGCGGCTGCGTCAACACGATGGACGACACGATGCCGCGCCGAACGCTTCAAAATGCTAGGACGTTTCAAGGAGCATGGAGCAAGGCAAGTGAGGACGTTACATTTTGGTCGCAGCGTGATTGGCATTTGCGCGGCAGCGGCAATGCTGGCGGGCTGCGGTGCTTCGCAGCCGCCGCTCGGCGCGCCGGGCGCGGTGCCGCAAAGCTCGGCGATGGCAAGGTCTTTCCAGGTGCTGTACCTTTTCTCGGGCGGCAGCGATGGGGCGAATCCGGACGCGAGTTTGATCGATGTGAACGGCACGCTGTACGGCGCGACCGACCACGGCGGCAGCGGTTCGGGCTGCCCAGGCGGCTGCGGAACGGTGTACAACGTAAGCACGACAGGGGCGGAGAACGTACTGCACAGCTTCAAGTTCATCGACGGATCGGGACCGACGGCAGGCTTGATCGACGTGAACGGCAAGCTGTACGGCGCGACGGTCGGGGGCGGCGCTATTCCCTGCCCTGGTCTTGGCTGCGGAACCGTCTACAGCGTAAAAATGAGCGGGCATGAGAAGGTGCTGCATAGCTTCGGTGGTGATTCCGACGGGTCGGCACCGGTGGCCGGCTTGATTGATGTGAACGGCGAGCTATACGGCACGACTCTGGGCGGCGGGACGGGTTGTTCCGGTGGCTGCGGAACGGTTTACAGCGTCAGCACGACGGGCGGAGAGAAGATACTGTACCGCTTCGCCGGAGGTTCGGACGGTGAGAGCCCGCAAGCCGCCTTAATCAACGTAAAGGGCACGCTGTACGGCACGACCTATTACGGCGGCGGTTCGGGATGTTCTATCGGCTGCGGAACCGTCTACAGCATCAGCCCGACCGGCAAAGAGAAGGTACTTTACCGCTTCGCCGGCGGCTCCGACGGAGCCGCACCGGCGGCGGCATTGATCGACGTGAAGGGCGCCCTGTATGGCACGACGATGGACGGCGGCAATTCGAAATGTT
Source organism: Vulcanimicrobiota bacterium (assembly GCA_963748875.1). Classification (GTDB taxonomy): domain Bacteria; phylum Vulcanimicrobiota; class Vulcanimicrobiia; order Vulcanimicrobiales; family Vulcanimicrobiaceae; genus Cybelea. Next base: position 540,057 of record CAVVKC010000001.1, on the reverse strand, counting down.
ATTCCGGCTGCGGCACGGTTTACAGCGTAAGCACGAGCGGGGCAGAGAAAGTGCTGTACCGTTTCGCCGGCCGCTCCGGCGGAGCGAACCCCACGACACTGATCGGCGTGAAGGGTACGCTCTACGGCACAACGACGGGCGGTGGGGGTTCGAAATGCTACGGCGGCTGTGGAATCGTTTACCGCATGAGTACGACCGGAGCGGAGAAGGTGCTGCATACTTTCACCGGCGGCTCGGACGGAGCCGGGCCGGTCGGCTTGACCAATGTGAAGGGCACGTTGTATGGCACGACTGATGCCGGGGGCTCGCGTTGCTACCAAAAATTTAGCTGCGGAACCGTCTTTGCGCTCTCCCCGTGACGAGCAGCTTTCGCTCGCGCGTTGCGGCTCGGATGCGTTCGACCGGAATTCGCAGCCGCAACGCGCTAGTGCTGTATCTTTGCGAGTACGTATTCCTTGATCGCGGGTAGTTGGGCCTCCAGAACGTCTCCCGGGCAAGAGGTCGCATAATCCGCCGTATTGTTGGGGTAAAACAACTTCGCAACGTCGCGATGGCCGATCGTGCGCGCGATGCTCGGGTAGCGCTGATGCAAATAGACAGAAAGGTCTTTAACTGCCTGAAGCTGCGCCGCCGGAACCGCACTTGCAAATCCGGGGGTATTCGGCTGAAAATCCCCCAGCAGGCACACGTCAACGCTTTGAGCGTTGCGTCCGTAAGCCGCCGACGGCACGACGTCATCGGGACGTCCCTTGTAGATCGTGCCGTTTCCAGCAATGATGTAGTCGTAGCCGATCATCGACCAGCCTTCGTTGCGATGCTCTTGGTCGATAGCGAGCGGGTCCTGATCGGACGGCCCGTCAGAGTGATGGATAATGAGGTCGGAAATGTCGGCGAGCGAACGGCTCGTCATTGCGAAGGCCGGCGCCGGGTAAGCGGGCTGTTTAATATCCAAAATCTTCTCCTCGCCGTAGGTGAGAGGCGATACCAGGGGAATTCATTCTGGCCGCCCGCTTGTCCTGGTGGCAAGGCAGCCTTACCAAGGCAAGTGCGCTGCGACGAAAAAGGGAGCTCAGCGTCGCATTGACCAGCTAATGTCGTGGCTTTCACCACCGAGCTAAAGGTTCCACCGGATCTCGCGTTTACGTCGCTCGTCGAGGCCTTTGTCAGCGATGCGGCCGGGCGCAGCGAGCTTGACGCGGGGCAGGAGCGTGGCATCGTCGCCGGCGCACGTTGCGGCTTCGCGGCGATCGTCGGAGAGGCGATGGCTGAAGCGCGCACGCCGGTACACGTCGTCGCGACCTGCACGCCGCTTCATCTCACGCTCTCACTTATCGAACGAGGCCTTCCCATGGACGACGCGCTTGCGCGACGCGACTCTGGGTGGAACGAACTCAGGGCGAACGTGGATGCGGCGCACTGGCGCGGCCATGGAACCGCCGGCAGCGAGCTGCGGTTGGTCGTCAATCGTACTCACGGCGTCCCACCGGCCGGGGAGCCGCCGATTCAGCCGGAAGAAGACGTGCCGCTCGCGCCCGAACAAGAATATACGATTCGCCGATTCACGCCGGCTGACGCACCCGGCGTTGCGCGCGCCTTTTATCTCACCTATGGTTATGCGTACGACCTGCCGGCCGTCTACGTACCAGAGCGCCTGATCGAACTCAACGAGAGCGAACGATACGTCTCGATCGTTGCGGTAACGCTCGCCGGTGACATCGTGGGTCATTACGCGCTGGCGCGCGACGGCGATGCGCCGATTGCCGATGCCTGCGGAGCGATTGTCTTGCCCGCGCACCGCCGCCGCGATCTGCTCAATCGATTACGCGATCGGGCGGAGCGCGAAGCGATAGCGCTCGGTCTTGCCGCTTACTTTTCGGAACCGGTCACCGATCATCCACGGACGCAACGCGCGAGCGAGACCTTCGGCGCCAAGGCTTGCGGACTCACGCTGGGGGAAGCGCCGCGCAGCTTCGTCGCGCGGCATTTGGAGCTTTCTACCACCACGCAGCGGCAGAGCTGCATGCTCTACGTCAAGCGGCTCATGCCGCGCGAGCCGCGAACGATCCATGTACCGCCGCATCATCGTGAGATAGTTTCGCGCGTCTACGAGCAGTTAGGTCTGCCGGTAACGATGGGCGATGGATTCGCGCCGCACGGCCGCGGGCTTTTTCACTCCAGTATCACACGCGCTGACGGCATTGCCAGCATCGAGATTGAGGCAATCGGCTCGGAAACGGCCGAGCTCGTACGCCAAGCGGTTGCAGACCTGCGCACCATCCATCACCTGGGCGCGATTTACGCGTCCCTTCCACTCGAGGATTCCGGCACGCCGGCGCTCTGCGAAGCGATGGAGTCGCGCGGATTTTTCTTTTCCGGCGTCGGGCCGTGGATGAGCAACGGCAAAGACACGTTGCGTCTGCAAATGCCGCTGACGGCGATCGATCTCTCGGCGCTCGTTGTCGTCGGAGAGTTTGGAAGAGCGCTTCTCGAGTACGTCAGCTCCGAGCGAAAACGGTGCGCGGGGGAGGGAGCCCAAAAGTTTTAGCACCAAGCATCGCTCCACGCGGTCTGCAGCCGGAGCCGGTTCCATAGTAAGGCGGCGATTGCGGGCGTAGCAAGTAGGTATGCGTAGTTCGCCAGCGATACGCCCATGCCGAACGGGAACCAGATCGTCGGCACGCCCAAAGCGGACAGCTCTCCCGCGAATTGCCCGAGCGAGATCAGGACGATCGCCGGCAGTGCGAACCACGCTTCATTGCCGCGTTCGCGGACTCCGCGATAGACGATATAGATCAGCAACACAAGGAAAGCGTATCGGTCCCACTTCGAGACGAGGGCGGCGGCGGGCGCGAGAGCCGCTAAAAACCCGCCGTCGAATAGCGGCCGTTTCAAGAGCTCCGCTAGGATGTAGAGGATCGTTAACGCCGACGTCACGACGGTGATTCGAGGCGACTCATTTAGGCGGAAGAGATAGCACCACGTTAGGGTCCAGGCCCCGAGCGTTAGCGGTACGAGTAAGACGGCGTGCACGTGGACGAAGAACTGTACGCTTTCCGCGCCGGAGAGCCAGAGGAATGCTAAATTCGCGCGCCATAGCGCCGTGAGTACCAACGCGATAGCCAGGATGATCGGGCCGCGCTTCGCTCGGTCGAATGGCAGTAAGCTCAGCGCGATGACGGCGAGCGCAATGAAGAGACATGCTTGCACGATCTCGAGCGCAAATGCGCGTATCTTCTCGAACCACTGCACTTTGTAGGCAGCTTCAACGCCGCCTGCGTTGCCAAAAACCGGTGCGACATGCATTCCGCCGGATCGAGGGCCCGCTGCCCACGGGCCCATCCATACGCGCACCGCAATCAGCATCGGTTGGCTGCTGGAAGGGAAGCCGAACCTCATCGGGTGGATGCCGTATGCAGTTGGAGGTGGTCGCGTGAAGTCTCCGATTCCGCCGAGCAACGCGCCGTTGACGTAAATCTGATAGGCACTGTCTGCCATCGCCGGCCCCAGCAACGCAAGATTGCGATCGCCGAACCTCGCGTTGGACACCCATGTGCGGTACCACGCGAAACCGGTATATCCGCGGTATCCGTTGGCCTCCCAACCGGCGGCGTAGTGGCCGATGCCTTGATCCCCGTCATTCGCATTAGCCGGAGCTGCCAGGCTAAGCGTACCCCAGCCGCGATCGTCGAAGCGAGGATCCGCCCAACGGAGGTCGTCCCCGGTTTTGAACTTCCACGAATCTTCAAGCCGAAGCGACCAGTTAACGGCCGCAGCCAACACAAGTGCGACGCACATCTGTCGGCTATCCTATGGCGCTCGTTCCTCGGGGGCCATCAAAAGCACGTCAAAACCAGTTCCATCCACCGGATCGCACGTAGCACCGTCATCGCTGAAGTCAAGTCACGTGCAGCGACTACGGCGGCGCGCGCTTCTACTAGGCGCTCATCGCGAAGGTTGCATCGTTTGCAACTGGACTTGGAGCGGTTTGAGATCGACGGTAACAAAGCCCCGCTGCGGCCGGTCGTAATCGACCATCATCGTCACGACGATCACGCTGGCCACGACGTAGACTGCGCTGAGTGCGGCCGGCCGCACTCCATCGGCAGCGAAGCGCAGGCCAAGCGATAAGGCGCCCAGGGTTATCAGTGCCAACGTCAGTACGACGACTGCAGTCGGAATATGAGTTGTGAGCGCCTGCAGCTGCTCCCCCGAGATGTCAATCGTTTCGTTGAGTGACTGCATCAACAGCGAGAGCCCGAGATCTCCGGGATGCGCTCGTAGCGCGGGTGAGACGATGGCCCACATCTCGCCTTGGTCTCGATCGCTTCGGTTGAGTTGAGCCTGGTACGAGCGTTCGAACCCAGGTTCCGCGCCGTGGAAATGATAGGCGTCCAGCCGAGTTGCGGTATAGTCTATCAACAACGCCCGGAACCGTTGCTGCTGGAGCCCTGCAAGCTGATCGGCGCGGAGCCACGTCGTCCCGATCGCGTTTGCCTCTCTGACGACCAAGTCCCGCCGTACGTCGAAGCGCCCCTGCGCTTGCGAGAAGGACAGCCCCAGAACGAATGATGCAAGGGTTAGAAGCCCGGCTTGCACGACGCTGAAGGCATCGATCTTCTTCCCCACTATTGCCGTCGTGACCGACCGGCACCGGAAGGGTATCTCGATCGCAAGGCTCAGCACGATCGTCATAACGATGACGAGCCACCATGGATTCGCTACAAAAACTAAGTAGTTCAAACCTTGCTACTCGGTGTCGGGCGGCCGCAGGTCATCGGGCTGATGCAAGAAATAGCTGCGACGCAACGAGCTTACTATCGGCACGAACGCACGCGGCCCTCCCGAGAAGTCGAAGCAATCGCTCTCGGGCGAGTTCGCACGCGCGTCACTGGCGGCGAGCCTGCCGAGGTTGAACTGGTCTTCGACGAACTTCAGGATGCTGCCGTGCTCGTAGTTGACGTGCGAGACGTAGCCTCGTTTCGCGTACGGCGAGATGATCAACAGCGGCAGGCGGAATCCGAGTCCGTCGTTATCTACGTACGCCGGCGCAACGGGATCGTACCAACCGCCGGAATCATCCCAGAAGATAAAGATCGCGGTGGAATCCCAGAACTGCGATTCGCCGATCGCGTTGACGACTGAGGCCACCCAGGAGGGTCCCGTCTTCGACCCCGAGCCGCCGTGATCCGAGTTTGCGAACGTCGGCGTGATCCAGGTTACGTTACGTAGATTGCCGTTGGCTACGTCGGTGAGCAACCGCGATGGCCCCGAGATCATGTCGGCCTTCCAGTCCGGACCGTAGCAAATGTGTTTGATCGCCTGATACGCGCTCCAGATGCCCGTGCGGCCTTTGGAATGGTCGCTCTCCATTCCGCTGCTGCCGCAGCCAAAGCTGCCGGCGCCCCTGATCTTTGACGCGTAGAATGCCCATGTAAGGCCGGCTTTGTCGAGCTCGTCACCGAGCGTCGTCGGATCCCAGCACGGGACTTCCTCGCCGGCCGGCAGTTGACGATTAGGGCCGAGGATTGAGATCTGATCGGGTGGCCCCCCGGTGCAGCCCCATAAACCGAACGGATAGTTGACCGATGCATTGGGGTTGCTGCCCGCAATGATGTACTGATGCGAGACGAAGCTGCTGATGTCGAAGTCGGAAGAGAACATCTCGTCGGCTAAAACGTATTGATTCGCCATGTTCCAGTCCGGCTGGACTTCCTGCTGCGGAACGTAGCTGTAGGGAGGATTTGCATTCGGACAGGCCGGTTGCGAGCCTACGCCACAGGTCCACTTCTCTTTGTCAAAGCCGTTCATCCGGCAGTTCGTTCCCTTAATGCTTCCGGTGCCACGGCACGACCTAAAGAACCCGCTGGCGTCGTGCTCGAGATCCCACGTCGTGGCGAGCGTAACCGGCTGAAGAGGAATCTGCTGCTTCTTTGAAGAGTAACCGTAGCTCTGCGTCGTCGCTCCCGGATAGCCGATAAAGAGATTGTTGAACGAGCGATTCTCTTGAATGATGATCACGACGTGTTGGATCAAGCCGCTCGACTGGTGCCGGGCACCCGGTATTTCGGTTTGAGAGCCGAGCCCGCCGTTGCCCTGACAACCTGTCAGGAACGCTGCAGCGGTAGCGAACGCGAGCGTGCTCTTTACGGAAGAAATACGACTCATGCCCCCTCGTCCTTAACGGAAGCCCGGCGACGACCAAGAAGGTCCTCGCTGTCGGGGAGTTTCTTCCTCGAGGTTGGGTCGCTAACCTACCCGGGCAACGGCTTCCCCGCCGCTGCGAACGCGGCTAACTTCCTAAGTAGGAAGGCGCGCGAGGTCGAGCTTCTCGCCGCCGATCATCACGAGCGCCGGTCGAGCCTCCATCAATGCGATGTTGCGGCCCGGATCGCCACTGAAGACCACGACGTCGGCGAGCTTGCCGGGCGCCAAGACGCCGCGGTCGTTCGTGCCGATCAGCTCGGCCGCGTTCGCCGTCGCGGAACGCAGAACGTCGGTGGGCCGCATTCCGAGGCCGACCAAGAGCGCAAAATCTTTGTTGTTCTCCGCGTGCGGAAAGACGCCGGCTCGGTGCCGTAGGCGATCAGCACGCTCGACGCGATCGCGCGGTGCATGCCCGCGTTGCGGAGCTGTGCGGCGTACTCGGCCTTCTGCACGGAGGTTGGCGGAATGTGATTTGGATTACCGGGCTGCAAGATCGAGTCAAGCGCCCAAATCGTGGGCACGAGGTTCGTTCCGCGCTGTTGCATATTTTGCAGCGTCTTTTCGCTCACGCCCGTGCCGTGCTCGACCGAGTGCACGCCGCCCTCGACCGCTATCGCGATGCCGGAGTCGCCGTGAGCGTGCGCCGCGACCTTCCGCCGAAACTTCGTCGACTCTTCGACGACCGCTTGCACCTCGTCGAGATTGAACTGCGGAATATCCCAGACGTCGCCATACGACAGCACGCCGCCGGTGGCGAGTATCTTGATCACGTCGACGTGCAGCTTCACGTTTTGCCGAACGAGCTCGCGAAAACCGTACGGCCCGTATGAAACCGCGCCCATCCTCACGCTCGGATCTTCCTCGACCCAGCCCGGCACGTCGTTGGAGTCGCCGTGACCGCCGGTGATCGAGAGCGCCTGTCCGGCCGCCAAGACGCGCGGACCGACGATCGCGCCGTCGTTGATCGCGTTGCGTACCGCGAGATCGATTCCGGCACCGCCTCCGACGTCCCGGACCGTCGTGAATCCGTTGCGCAGCATCAGCTGCGCGTTACGAATGCTGTAAATGGTCGCTTCCGGCACGTTGTCGGCCGTGCGGTACTTCGCGAACATAAGCGTGAGATAGTGCGAGGGCAGAACGAAGTCTGCGATGTGCGTGTGGCAATCGATGAGTCCGGGCATGATGGTCGCGTCGCCGAACTCGACGACCGCCGCCGCGCTGCCGGCATCACCCTCGTGCATCGAAACGATGCGGTCGGCGCTGACGACGAGCACGCCGGGCGAATGCATCGATCGACCGTCGAAGAGGCGGGCCGCCTTCAGGACCGTCACGCCGCTCGCCGCGCGGGCGCGCCAGGGAAGGAGCACCGCCGCTCCCGCCGCAGCGGCTCCAATCAGAAACGAGCGTCGTCCGAGCGTCCGTTGGGCTTCGCTAAAAACTGCGGGTATGAACGGAGCGCGCGGGCAGCGGCAGCCGAAGTTCATAAGAAAGCCTTCACCTTGGGAACCGCCGCTCCTGGGGAAGAAAAGGTCACAGCGTATGGCGAGTAAGCCGCGCGAGCCGGCCTCTACGGCTCAACCCAGCGGTACGGTTACGTTTCTCTTCACCGACGTTGAAGGAAGCACGCAGCGGTGGGAGCGCGCTAAGGACGCGATGCGCGCTGCGTTAGCGGTCCACGACGAGCTGATGCGCACCACCGTTGCGGCAAACGGCGGCTCGGTGTTCAAGACGGTCGGTGACGAGTTTTGTGCGGTCTTTGCAACCGCGCCCGACGCTATCGCTGCGGCCCTCGATGCGCAGCGGGCGTTGCGAACGGGAGACTTCTCGGCGGTCGGCGGCCTCTCGGTGAGGATGGCGCTGCATACCGGAGCGGCCGACGAGCGAGACTCCGATTACTTCGGTCCTGCGGTCAATCGCGTCGCGAGGCTCCTTGCGATCGGGCACGGCGGACAGGTGCTGGTGTCGCGTACGACGGCCGACTTGGTAGTCGGCGAGATGCCCGAGTCGAGCACTTTACGTGATTTGGGAGTTCATCAACTGCGGGATCTCGCGCACGCCGAGAACGTCTATCAACTCGTCGCACCTGATTTGCAGCAGAGCTTCCCGGCGCTACGATCGCTCGGGCAGCAGCCGAACAACCTGCCGCCACAGCTCACCTCTTTCGTCGGCCGCGCGGAAGAAGTCGCGGCGATCTCTACGCTTCTCAAAGAGCATCGCCTCGTGACGCTGGTCGGAACGGGAGGTGCGGGTAAGACGCGTTGCGCGGTGCAGGTGGGCGACGACCTACTCGAGCGTTTCAACGACGGCGTCTGGCTGATCGAACTCGCTTCGATCCCGGACGGCTCGCTCGTGACCGCGTCGGTCGCCCGGACCCTCGGCCATCGTGAGTCGCCGAACGACCCGCTTCTAAATACGCTCTTAGGGTATCTCAAGCGCAGCCAGTTGCTGCTCGTCTTCGACAATTGCGAGCACGTGATCGACGCGGTGCGCGCCGTTGCGGCATCGATCTTGCGCGGCTGCCCCGGCGTTCGCATTCTCGCGACCAGCCGCGAGAGCTTGAACATCGCAGGCGAGCAAATCTTTCCGCTGCCCGCACTAGCCTTGCCGGCGTCCGTCGCGCTCTTCGACGACCGTGCGCGGGCCGCCGATCCACGATTCACGATCACCGATGGGAACGCGCCATTCGTCGCGGAGATTGCGGCGCGTCTGGACGGAATTCCGTTGGCAATCGAGCTTGCCGCTGCGAGAGTGAAGGTACTTTCGCCGCAGCAACTCGCGCGTCGACTCGACGAACGTCTCCGTCTGCTAACCGGAGGCGACCGCAGCGCGTTGCCGCGCCACCAAACGATGCGGGCCTTAATCGACTGGAGCTTCGACTTGCTTTCAGACGACGAACGCGCGCTGTTCCGCAAGCTCTCCATCTTCGCCGGCGGCTTTACCCTCGAGAGCGCAACCACGGTCTGCAGCGATGGATCGAGCGACGAACTCGCGGTGCTCGAGCTTGTCTCATCGCTCGTCGACAAGTCGCTTGTGCAAACGAATCAACGTGGCAATCCACGCTATCGGCTCCTCGAGTCGACGCGGGAGTACGCGCGCGAGAAACTGGTGGAATGCGACGAAGAGGCGGAAGTCGCGCGGGCGCATGCGGTCGCCTTTTTGCGGCTCGCCGAGCAGCTCGAACGCGACTGGGAGGCAACACCCGAGATTGAGTGGGTTGCACGAGCGGAAGTCGAGATGGAGAACCTGCGAACAGCGCTGGAATGGGCGCTGGCAAGGCGTGAAGACGTGCCGCTTGGAATGCGTCTTGCCGGCGCGGTGACTCGCGTGTGGGCATTTTCCGCGACCGTGGAGGCTCGGCGTTGGATCGCCATCGCGTTAAACAATCTCGATCAAGGAACGCCGGCGGTCGTCGCGGCGCGGCTCGATTTGGCGGCTGCTCAGCTCGACGGCGTCCTCGGCCTGCCGCAAGACAGCTACCTTGCAGCCGAACGCGCGCTAAAACGCTACCGAGCGCTCGGCGAGGAGGCGGCAGTCGCGGCGGCGCAGCGAAACATGGGCGTTGCGCTCGTGATACTGGGACGTATCGAAGATGGCGAAGCGCTTCTAAAGAAGGCGCTCGCGACCTTTCGGGGGTTGGGAATCCAGAAGATGACGGGAGCGGTCTTGGATAGCTTGGCACTTGCACGCAAGACCGTCGGTGATCTTGACGGGGCTCGCACCCACTACGCGGAGGCGCGCGCGATTTTCGAGGCGACCGGTGCGCAATCGCTCGCGGGTGCGCTTAGCCTCAATCTCGCGGAAGCGGAGTTTGTAGGTGGTGATGCGGCGGCGGCGCTGCGCCTCGCCGCGGAGGCGCTTGCCTCCGATCGAGCTGCGAACTTCACCCGAGTCCCGTTGCTTCAGGCAAACATGGCCGCATACTTGATTGCTATGGAACGTTACGACGAAGCGCGCTCGCATGCGCGCGAAGCGCTGTCGGGCGCGCGCAGTACGCGTCATGACGTTCCGGCTCTCTGGGCATTGCAGCATCTCGCAGCGGTGGCGGCCCTTCAACCGGGAGCAGATCGAATGCGCGCGGCGCGCCTTCTCGGATACGTCGACGAGCGCTTAGCCGCGCGCGACATCCGGCGCCAATACACCGAAGAACGCGAGTACGATGCGATACTCTCGGCGCTGCGCCGCGCGATGAGCCAAGACGAGATAAACCGTTTAACGGCCGAGGGCAGCGCCTGGCGCGAGGAGCACGCCTTTGACGAAGCATTGCTCGCATAGCGGCTAGACGATGTCGTCGGGCGTTCCGCCGTGCTCGTCTTCTTGATCCTCGCGGTTGGGGTTGATGCTGTCTTCGCCGTACTTATCGCGTTCGAGGCGCACGGCCTCGGCCGGATCGAGCGGCCGATCTTTACGCGGCGCGACGTCCGGCGAGATCGTCTCTTCGTCGGCGGGCAACGGTCGATCGTTTTCCATTTCGTACCTCGCTAGTTCGCAGTTGGCGCAATACGAGCCATGGTTCGTCCCGGCAGGGATGAGACCCGGCTAGAAGGAAAGCCACCTCCTGCTTACTTCGTGCTCCTTAAGGAGAAAGAACGGGATGAAATATTTCGGTCGCCTGATCGTTGCGACGCTCGTCGGAGCCAGCGCTATAATGGCATCGATCGGGCCGGCGCAAGCCGCTGCGCCGATCCTCATCAAGTCGTGCACCGTTGCAAAGCCGAAGCCCCTGAGCCATATGGCGGGCGGCACGGATATTGAGTACGTGAATCTCGGTAAGCACACCGCTGCCAGCATCACGTTCCTCGTCGGGTACCGTAATGCGTCCCAGCACTACCTGCGCCGCGTGAGCGACGTCGGGTCGTTTGCACCCGGTGCCACGATCACCCACCGGCTCAGCCTCTATAACGACGTGACCTACGCGGGCGCGCAGACCACCCAATGCGTGCCGATCGAGGTCAAATGGGCAGGTGGCACGGTCTGGATAGCGCCATCGTCGCACTAGTCCAGGGCTAGGAAGGAACGCAGGGCCGATCAAGCGATCGGCCCTTTCTTCATGTAGGACGCGCCTCCGGCGCGTCGAAGCGCCCAGCGTGCGCGTCGGGTTTCGGACGATCGTTTCACTCGCAATTTGTGCGGCCGCCGCAGCTGCGGCCCTCGCGCATTTCGCGATTGACGTGATCGGCGACTACGCCCTCACGCGAGATAGCTACGACCACGTCCGTCACGGTTCGCGGGAGATGCTCGCGGGCGTGGCATTTATGGTTGCCGCAGTTCTCGCCGCGCGCGGCTTACGCGCTTGTTGCGAGGTCGCGGCGGCCAACCGGACGCGCCTGCTGCGGCCGGGCTTGCGAATCCGGGAGATGCTCGGCATGATCGCGGGTGCAGTCGCCTCCAGCACGCTGATCGTGCCGGCGATGGAATTCCTCGACGGCCGTCTCGCCGGGATGCCTGTACGCGAGCTCGACGATGCGTTCGGCGGATCGATTTCATTAGGAGTCGGCACGACGCTCGTCTGTGCTACGGCGGTGGCGTTGCTCGTCGCTACGCTCGCGCACTTCTTGATCTCGCATCGCGACTCGATCGTAACGATCATCGAGACGCTCTTTGGCCGGCTCTCCGCCGCCGTTCGCCCGAACGGCTACGACCGCGTCGGCCTGCAACTCACTCCCCGGCGACGCCGCGCCCCAACCGCGCTGCGGCTCGCCAAACGCGGACCTCCTGCCGCCAGCTTCGCTTAGCTCAACCTAAACAGAAGCACCCTTTCGACTCCGTTCAGGAGTACAGGAGCACCCCATGGGAAACCCTATCGCATGCATGCGCGCATGCGTATCTTTCGCGCTCGCCGCCGTAATTTGTTTAGCCTCGTTTGGCATCGCGCGCGCGCAACCACTCTTCGACGTCACCGGCAGCGTAACGGCGAGCGATGGAACGCCGGTTGCCGGCGCATCGGTCGTCCTGTCCGCGCAAGGTGTTTCACACGGCGCGCGCAGCGACACACGCGGCAACTTTACCGTCGGATCGGTATCGGGGGGGACGTACGCGGTGCACGCATCCGCTCCCGGCTACGAAACCATTTCGCAGCGCACCGTAACGATCGACGCCGCGAACTCCACGCTTACGATTGCACTTTCGCGCGCGACGACCAACTCGCTGACGGTCATTGGCACAGTGCAAGCCTCGGCGGGAGAGACGGTCTCGACCGCCTCGGCGCCGAGCGTCACGCTCAACGCACAGGAGGCTGCCGCCGCAGGAGCGCCGTCGGTGGCCTCGATGGTTTGGCCGCAGCTCTCCGTTACTCCGGTGATTCCATTGGGAGGCGGAAGCAACGCGACCCAGGTGTTTGCGGTACGTGGACCCGACCCGACCGAGACGCTGGTCGACCTCGACGGTCATCAGATGAACAACGGCAACACCGGGGACTTCGATCTCTCGCTGCTCGATCCGGCGGCGCTGCAAGAGGTGCAGGTGCTGTACGGCATCGCTCCATCGTCGCTGATCGGCCCGAACTCGATCGGCGGCGGAGTCAACATCTTGACGCTGAGCCCGACGATTGCGCCGCATTCGCTGATACGCGGCTTTGGCGGCTCGTTTGGAACGTACGGTGCGACGATACAAACCACCGGAACGGACGACCGCTTCGGTTACGCCTTCTCGCTGCACGGAACGTCCTCGTCAGGCTCGGTTACCCAGACGATCCTTGCGCCGCCGCCCGGCGGTCCATCCGCCGGCGGAGGCGACGCGCGCGCGTTGGCCGCCAACGGCGACGAAACTCCGCAGAGCGTCGGCAGCAGTTCCTACGGCGAATCTGTTTTAACGAAGCTCCGTTACCAGCTGGGCGGCCCGAATGGGTACGGTTACCTCCAGTTTGACTTTCGCAATCAGACGCTGAGCAGAGACGAGTCGGCATTGTTGACCAACTTCACTCCGGCCGGTTTCACCGGCGGTGGGGGCGACGATGCCGTGCATGCCGGGAGTGCGGTCGCGCCGTTCGACGATAGCGCCGCTGCAGGCGGCTACCAGAGCTTTGCCGGAACGTGGGCCGGCGAACATCAGGCGAACTACGGACTCGACGCGCAGGTACCGCTCGGCAACGACCTGATCGACGGCGCGCCCGCGACGCTGCTCCAGTTTAGCCACCTAACCTCGCTATGGTCGCAATCCGTATCCGGCCCGGGCGCACAGACGCAGCAATACCTCTTCAATCAGCGCGACCTGCTTGGCGACGACTGGCTCGAAATCGATCACCACTTTAATAGTGGCACGCTCTCATTCAAATACGATCTGCAGACCGAGAGCTTGACGACAAACTACGTTCAAGGTGAAGTCGTAGCGGAGGGGCAGCCGATCGGCGGTTCATTTGGCCCGAATGGAACGCCGCTTCCCGCAAACCAAGTCTCGACGGCCTCTCTGTCCCCCGCCGCCAAGACACCGCCGATTCAGACGTTCCCGCTTGCGCAAACGCAGCGCTCGGCGGTGCTGCGCTACAACGGCGATCCCACCAGCCACATTCACTACTCGGTCGCCGCCTATCAAAGCGACTTCAGCAGCTTCGGCTCCAGCTTCGACCCGCGTGCCGGGTTCGTATGGACGCCGACCGGCAACACGGCGGTGCGCGCTTCGGTCGGAACGACGTTCCAGTCTCCGCAGCTCTCAGAGATGGTGGTCCCGCCGCCGTCGGAACGCGTGCCGATCGGTGGCGTAATCTTCATCGGCAATCCAGATCTTCAACCGGATCACGCGACCGATTTCGATCTCGGCATGGAGCAGATCTTCGGCAAGTCGAGCCGTCCGCTCCATCTGTCGATGGATCTGTACCAAACGAACCTGCGCGCGCCGTCGGCCGAGACGAACCCGGTGCCGATTCCGCACTGCCAAACGCCTCGTAATCCGGTGGCTTGCCCGATCGCGATGCCGGTGAACGCCGGCAACGGCGTCTACCGCGGCATTGACATTCATGCCGATCAGCAGCTCACGCGAGATCTGCACCTACGCGCCGGCTGGGACGTGGACAGCTCGTTCCTTACCGTGATACCGGTCGAGATTCAAGACGGAACCCTGGCTGCCGGACAACAATCGCTCGGCCAGCCGTTGCACAAAGCCTATCTCGCGCTCGAGCAGGAGCCGCCGTTTGGATTGCGCTACGGCACCGAACTCGACTACGAGGGCTGGTACAACGAGCTCAACCGTTCGCCGTACGCAACCCTCAACGCGCACGTCGCCTACCGCCGCGGCGGCTACGAGTACGGACTCTACGGAACGAATCTGACCAACGTCTACTCCAACCCGTTTACGATCGTGGGCGGCGGCATTGTCTACGGCGGAGCGCCCGGCAATCCGGTGATCCCTACTTCTGCGTTCGTACTGCAAGGCGCCCAGGTCATCTTTGTCGTGACGAGGATAATCTAGAAAAGTAAAGTTTGGAAGTCGCCGACGTGCTCGAAGCCGACGCGCCGGTAAAGCCCGACCGCGGCCGCGTTGAAGTCGTTGACGTAGAGCGAGAGGGTTGGCGAAATTTCCAGCAGGCGGTCGCAAATCTCGGCGAGCGCGGCCGTCGCGAGGCCCTGGCCGCGCAGCTTCGGCGGCGTCCAAATTCCTTGGAGTTGAATCGTCCGTTCGCTCCACGGACCGATGTGGCAGAAGAAGCAGATGCTGCCGTTCGCGCTTCCGATCCACCAAAGCTTGCGTTCGATCATTTGCCGAATCCCCTCGCCGAACTCCGGCGAGCCGCGCTGCGGGTCGTAGCCAAGTTCTTGCCGGACCATTTGCGCCGAGCTATCCGCGACCGCTCTCCATTCCGCCGCCCGGGCTTGGCGAACGGTCGTGCGCCGCTCGTAAGGACGAAGACGCGAGCGGTCCAGCATCATAACGAACTGACGGTCGCGCACCAGCCGCGGCGCGGCGTGCCAACCGCGCACGGCTTCCCAAAAAGCGCGAATCGTGTTGCGCGAGCCGACGATCATGCGTTCGTTGCGATGGCGCTTCGCATGTTCGCCAAACGCTTCGATCGCCGCCGGCTCGGCAGCGATCACGATCTGACGTCCGAAGTAGCCCACACCAAGGACCCGATCGCGATCGAGCACGACCGCAACGTTTTTTCGCGCGGGCGGCGCCGGATCGTGCGCGAGAACGTGGGTGAGAAAGACGTTGAGAATCGGCGCGCGCGAAAGATATCGCAGCGCCGGCCCCTCGGTCGAACGCGAGATCGACTGGATCATTGACCGCTGAAGGCAACGTCCATGAGCGGTTTGCTCGTCGGCTCTTTGCTGCCGCCCTCCGGTTCGAGCGTGACCGAGGCTTCAACCGTGGAACGAGCGTCGGCCGATAGGACGACCAGTGCGACGCCTCGAGAGTCGGGTAAAAACGTCGGCGAGGCTTGCACCTTCGTGGAACCCTTGGCGAGCGTCCACGCCTGATAGACCTTCCCGCGCGGCGGTTCCGGAAGGGCGCGCAAGACCAAATAGATGCGGCTCCCTCGCGTGACCACCTCGCCGTCGTGGATCTGATAATGCTGTGCGCGAGTGTCGAGCATGTCAAAGAGCGCCATTCGGTCGTCGGCGAGAGTTTGCGCGAGTGCGGTCGACCGCTCGGAGAGGTTCGTTAGCTCGCGTTGCTCTTGCTTGAGGTGCCCGAGCAGCGAGATGTTCGCGATCGACGAGATCAACGCGATCGCGAAGCAGGCCGCCGCCACCAGATAGGCGGGCCACGCCGTTGCGTGCTTCACTGTAACTATCTTCCCAGGGAAGCTTCGAGGCCCTTCGCCCGGACGCGTCGTACCACAGGCATTATGGAGCTGTTGGAGCAACTGCGCGCGAAAATTTCAGGCTTTCCGGGTTACGACGGCGAGCTCGAGCGACGGCTTTCCGATGAATACGTGCGTTCGTATCTCGGCGAAGCACTAGCCGACCTTGCCGCGCGGGACGTGCTGCCGCCCGAGCTGCGCGAGCGCGTCGACGAGGCTATATTGCGCGTTGGTTTCGCCAATCAGCACGCTTTCGCGGCGCATGCGCGCGGCAAAACGCCCGATGCGCGTGACGAAAGCGCCGTAGCGGCAGCCGACGCAGCGACCGTTGCATTGGCAGACCGCGCCGCGTCGCTCGACGCCGCCTCCGCGGCGAGCTATCTCGATCAGGTCACGGCCACGCTCGACAAGCGCGACGCGGCGATTCGCGCCGCAGCACCAACGATGCCGTAGTCGCTGTTGGCGCTGCTCGTGGCAATTGCAGCGGCGTCGCTGCATCTGGTGCCCAGACCGGTCAGCATTGAATCGCTGACGTGCGCCGCGCGCGGATCGGCGGTGCCAAGAAGCGCGCCGCCCGGTTTCGATCCGGCCGCACAAACCGAGCTCGACGAGCGTTGGCGCGCGCTTGGAATAGGTTCGCTGCAAACGGTGGCTCGCGATGCGGCGATTTCCGTGCGGCGCGACGCGTCGCTGGGCCCTCAAGCGTATCGCTTGACCGTCGATTCGGGTCGCGCGTCGATCCAGAGCGCCGACGCAGCCGGCGCTTTTTACGCGGCGATGACGCTCGCACAGCTTCCGGTTCGCGTCAACGGCGTCTGGACGATGCCATGCGTGCGCATCGAAGATCGACCGGCGTTGCCGTGGCGGATCCTCTCCGACGACGTCTCGCGCGGCCCGTTGCCGACGATGGGCTATTTCGAGGAGCGGATTCGCACGATCGCCGCCTTTAAGATGAACGGCTACTCGCCGTACATGGAGCACGTATTCGTGAGCCCGACCGATCCGTTGCCGGCTCCGCTCGATGGAATAACACCGGCCCAGCTTCACGAGCTCGCATCCTACGCGGCGCGCTTTCACGTTGCGCTGATTCCCGAACAGCAGAGCTTCGCGCACATGCACAATACGCTGCGCCTCGAGCGCTATGCGGGCGCGGCCGAACTCCCGCACGGGTTCTTACTGGCGCCCAACGTCCCGCTCTCAACGGAATACCTCGAGCGCGTGATAACGCAGGAGCTGGCCGCCGTCGGCCGCGCGCCCTTCTTCCATATCGGCTCGGATGAGACGGCGACCCTCGGGCAGGGGCAGACGCAAGCGTACGTCGCGCAGCGCGGACGATCGCAAGTCTACGCCGACCATATCGTCGCAATGAACCGGCTGATCGCGCCCTCAGGCGCGCGGATCATGCTCTGGGACGACGGAATCGAGAGCGATCCCGGCATCATGCGGCTCATCCCTCGCACGGCCGTCGTCGTCAACTGGCACTACGACGACCGAACCTCATACGAGCCTTTCATTCAAACGCTTGCGCACGGAGGCTTCCAGCAAATGGTCGCCCCCGGCGCTAGCAACTGGAACGAGATCTTTCCTTCCGTTCATACGGCGCTCGCCAACGAGCGGGTCTTCATCAATGAAGGGAAGGCGACGCCCGCTCTCGGCCTCTTTCAGACAGTCTGGCACGACGATGGCGAGACGCTGTACGAGGCGACCTGGTATCCGGTGATCTATGCCGCAGCCGCGGCGTGGCAAGCCGGCGACCTCACGCCGGAAGAGTTCGCGAACGATTTTCCCAGCGCGTTCTTCGGTGCGGACGACGCGAGCTACGGAACCGACGTTGGCGACCTGGCGACGGCGCTGACGCGGCTCGAACCGCCGCATTACTCGTACGGGCAGACCGACGCGCTCTTCTGGGCCGATCCTTTCAATGCTGCGGCAGCGAAGCAGATTTCGCCGGAAGTCCTGCGCACGGTGCGGCTCTCCGCCGAATCGGTCGAGCAGAATCTCTACTATAAACGGCCTCCGCTGCACGCCAACGCTGCATTTGTAATGTTCCTTGCAGCGCGACGATACGACGCGCTCGCGCGAAAGTTCCAAATCGGCTCGGAAGTGCGCGCGATGTATGCCGACGCGCTCGCGCACGCGGCGTCGGACCCCGCGCAAACCGAGCGAGACCTTTTGTGGAGCCGCTACTGGATGTGGGAGCTGCGCGACGCTTATGAAGATATCGCACCGCTCTACGCGCGCGCCTGGCGTTACGAGAGCCGGGAGGGCCATCTCGCGAGCAACCTCGAGCGTTATCACCTAGCTTCGCAGAAGGCGATCGAGCGCGCCGACGATCTCTCTCGCGCGATGCAAACGTATCTGGAAACGAAGACGCTTCCGCCGTTCAACACGGTAGTCTCGCCCTGAGCGGAGTCGAAGGGTGAACGCCATCTTGGTTCTTGCGGTCTTCGCGTTCTTTGCAGTGCTGATGTATCTCCGCTGGGTGCCGGCACTCGTCGCGGTGCCGGCAATGTCGGTTTTGATGGCGCTTGTCGCCGGAGTGCCGGTCTCGAAACTCGGCGAGATCGTCAGCAGCGGGGCCGTGCAGCTCGCGCCGTTTTACGTCGCCGTCATCTTCGGCGCGCTGCTGGGACGCGTCACGATCGAGACCGGCATCGCGCGTTCGATCGTCGACTTTGCTGCCGAGTACGGTGGGGAACGACCGCTCGTGCTCACACTCGGCTTCGCCGCGATCGTGGCGGTGCTCTTTACGTCGCTCTCCGGGCTCGGCGGCATCATCATGGTTGGCTCGATCGTTCTGCCGATCATGATGACGGCCGGCGTACCGCGCACGATCGCCGCGACGATCTTTCTGATGGCGTTCGCGCTGGGCTTCATCTTCAACATCGCGAACTGGACGTTCTATACCGCCTATTTCGGGGTTTCGCGCGAGCAGCTCGTACACTATGCGGTTGTGCTGGCGCTTATCGATGCGATCGCTTTGCTGGTCTACGCCGTTATATCGTTCCGGCGTGAGCGCGCCTACGCGACCTGGGCAGTTCGCGCCGAGGTGGAGGAGCGCGAGCGCGTGCCGGCCGTCGCGTTGCTCACGCCGCTATTGCCGCTGCTGCTCTACTACCTGCTGAAGGTTGAAGCCGCGCCCGCATTCCTGGTGGCGGCGCTCTTCGGCGTCCTCACCACGCGTCCGAGCCAAGCCGTGCAACGTCTGGTGGCGGCAGCGATCCGCGGCGTTGAAGACGTGGCTCCGGCGATCGTCCTCTTCATGGGCATCGGCATGCTGTTAGCCGCGACCCGCGAGCCGCAGTTCGCGGCCGCGCTGCAGCCGCTGGTCGCGGGCGGGTGGGTGCGCAATCCGCTCGCGTACGTGCTGGTCTTCGGTGTCGCGAGCCCGCTCGCGCTCTACCGCGGACCGCTCAATCCGTTCGGGGTTGGGATCGCCATCTTCACCGCAATGCTGGCCGCGCACGTTTTGCCGCCGGTGGTACTCGTCGCCGCGATCATGGCCGTCGTTCAAGTCCAAAACGTCTGCGATCCGACCAACACGGCGAACGTGTGGATCGCCAACTTTACCGGCGTGCCCATCGACGCGATAACGAAACGCACGCTACCCTACCAGACCGGCGTCGCAATCGCCGCGACCTTTGCGGTCGCGATCGCGACACCGGCGCTCTTCGGGCTCGAGCCTTTCGGTGCGTTCTTCCAAGCCGCACGCGCCGATGAAGAGCTGCCGGGGTTCTATGCGCCGGCATCCGCGCGCAATCGTATCGCGGTCGACGATGACGGGACGCCGCTGGGCAGAGCAGCCGCCGACGCGGTCGCCGCGGCGCTGACGAGCGGCACGTGGCAAGCGACTCGGTTCCACGATAATCCCAATGCAGCCGATTGCGCGCGAAAGTCGTACGCCGCGTACGTGGACGTCACCACCTCGAGCTTCTCGTTGAGCGAAGGCGACGATCTCGACGTGGGCCTGCGCCTGCAAGACTGCGGCGGCTGGATCGCCGACGAGTGGCACGAGCATCAAGTCGTTCCGCCTCCACCCACGGCGACCGCGGCGCGCGTTCTCGCCGTGCAGGGTGTGGAGCGGCTGCGAGCCTGGGCGACGGCCGATCCGGTTCGTAGCGCAAGCCTCTTCGCCATCGGTGTCGCCGCGCGGCCCGGAGACAAACCAACGTATTTTTACGCGTTCTTCCGCAGCGCCGACGGCAATCTGCGAGCCTACGTCCGCGCCGGCGGCCCCGCGTACGTCGCCGGAATGCGGTCGGGCGACGTTATCGAAACGATCGACGGTAAAGCCTGGTGGCTTTACGGCACGTATCAATCCGAGCGGCGCGCCTATGACGGCAAGCCGCATGCGTTTGGAATTCTACGCGGAGGCCGCTCCATCGAGCTTCAGCTCGGGCCGCCATTTTCGGGATGAATCCCACGAAACGCTTCGGCTCCCGGGCGCAGGCGTACGCGGCGTTTCGGCCGTCCTATCCGCCTGGAGCGATCGATGCGGCGCTCGCGGGCTTAGGAGATCCGCATGCGTTGACGATTGCCGACGTCGGCGCCGGAACCGGAATCTCCGCGCGTCTCTTCGCCGAGCGCGGCGCCGCCGTGATCGCGATCGAGCCCAACGCCCAGATGCGCGCCTCGGCCGAGCCGCACGCACGCGTCTGCTGGCGCGATGGAACGGCGCAAAGGACCGGTCTCGACGACGCGAGCGTCGACGTCGTTGTCGCGTGTCAGGCGTTCCACTGGTTCGCGGCGATTGATGCGATGCTCGAGTTCCGGCGGATCGCACGATGCCGCGCAGTCCTTTTGCAGTACGAGCGCGACGAACGCGATCCGTTCACTAAGGCGTACGGCGACGTCGTGCGCGCATACGCGACCGACGATACCGAGGCGCTGAGGGCGCAGGCGCTGCGCACATTCGCTGAGTTTCCGAACGCCCGCACCTCGCGCAGCGAGCATTCATCGAAGCAACGGCTCGACCGCGAGGCGCTCGTGGGGCGCGCGTCTTCGTCGTCGTACCTGCCGCAGTCCGGACCGGATGCCGAACGCCTTCAGCACGATCTGCATGCGCTCTTCGACCGTTTTGAACGGCACGGCGCGGTCGAGCTGATGACCGTCACGCACGCGCTCGTTGCCGGCTGGTAGGATGGAGCGAGCTCGGGCGCGCAACGTACGCGTCGGCATCGACGTCGGCGGCACCTTTACCGACATCGTCGCGCTCGACGCGACAACGCGCGAACCGATCGCGCGCATCAAGATGCCGACCACCCACGATGCTCGAGAAGGCGTTGCCGCGGGGATCGTCGCCGGAATCGAACGGCTTCTCCAAGATCCCGCAATCGAGGCCGCGGCCATCGCCTTCATCGCGCATTCGACGACTCAGGCGACGAACGCGTTGCTCGAGGGCGATCTTGCGAAGGTCGGTGTCGTCGGTCTGCTCGACGGTTTGGCGTGGTTGTCGAAACGGCAGATGCGGTTCGGAGAGGTTGCGCTCGCCGGGGGAGTGACCTTTGCGCCGGCTTTTGCTTTCACTTCCGCGCGCGACGAATCGGCCGTGCGCGCGAGCGTCGATCGCTTGATCGCAGCCGGTGCGCAGGCGATTGCCGCCAGCGAAAGCTTCGGCGTCGATCGGCCCGCGAACGAGACGCATGTCGTTACGTACGCGCGATCGCGCGGCATTGACGCAACGAGCGGCCACGACGTGAGCGAAGCGTACGGCCTGCGCGCTCGGACGCGTACCGCGGCGCTCAACGCCGCGATCCTGCCGAAGATGGTCCGCACCGCGCGGATGACGGCCGCGGCCGTCGAGCGCGCCGCGATTCCCGTGCCGTTGATGGTGATGCGCAGCGACGGCGGCGTGATGGGCGTGGGCGAGGTCGAACGACGCCCGATCTTGACGCTGCTCTCGGGGCCGGCCGCGGGCGTTGCGGGCGCCCTCTTCCACGAGCGTTTGAGCGAGGGAATTTTCGTCGAGGTCGGTGGCACGAGCTCGGATTGTTCGGCGATTCGCAACGGCCGGCCGCAGATGCAGGCGGCGCGAATCGGCGGCCATCGCACTCTGCTGCGCACGCTCGACGTACGCACGCTGGGCATCGGCGGCGGAAGTCTGCTGCGGATCGGGGCTAACGAACTCCTCGACGTCGGGCCGCGCAGCGCCCACATTGCCGGCTGCGCGTATGCCTCGTTCGTTCCGGCGGAAGCGCTCGACGGCGCGCGGCTCGAACGCATCGCGCCGGCGGCGCACGATCCGGCGCAGTATGCGGTCCTGATCGCGCCGGACGGACGGCGGATCGCGCCAACGGCAACTTGCGCGGCCAACCTGCTTGGAGTGATTCCCGAGGGCGCGTTCGCGCGGGGGAACGTACGGCCGGCGCAACGCGCTTTTGAGCTGGTCGCGGATGCCTTGGGGACAGAGCCTCTTGCGTTAGCGCGCGCCGTGCTCGCCGCTGCCGCCGCGAAGCTGCGCCACGCGATCGAACGACTGATCGCCGATTACTCGCTCGATCGTGAAAGCATTGCAATCGTCGGCGGCGGCGGGGGTGCCGGTGCGCTGATACCAGCGCTCGCCGAGCTCGCGCACTTGCCCTATCGTATCGCCCGCGATGCGGAGGTTATCGCGCCGATCGGCGTTGCACTGGCGCTGGTTCGCGATTCCGTCGAGCGTACGATCGTCGCGCCATCACCGCAAGAGATCGCGAGCATCCGGCGCGAGGCCGCCGACCGAGTCGTCGAGGCGGGCGCCGCGCCGGATCGCGTCGAGGTCGAAATCGAGATCGACACCCAGCGAAATCGAGTGCGGGCGACCGCCTCGGGCGCGACCGAGCTGGTCGATTCGGCGGCTTTTCCAGCCTGCAGCGAGGATGAACGGCGGGCGGCGGCGGCGGAGTCGCTGCGCTGCGAACCGAGCGAACTTGCCGTCTTTAAGCTGACGAGTTCGTCGACCGCGTACGAGCGCCGCCGCGCGGCCGCCGGTGCACTGCGCCGCGCGCGTGAGATTCGCGACGTTCGAGTTGTTGACGAACGCGGCGTCGTGCGGCTCGCGTTGCAAGATCCGGTGGTGACGCTCGCAACGGCCGGCGAGATCGCGACGCGCGTCCGCGAGGCAATCGAAAACGCGACCAACTTCGGCGACGTTGGACGCGCGCTGCCGGCGCTGTACTTGCTGCGCGGCGGCCGAATCGCCGCATTCGAGGGATTATCGAGCGCCGAGCAAGGCGCGGCGCTCGCGGCCGAAGAGACCGAGGGTTGCGAGCCCGACGAGCGCATCGCGCTGCTCGTCGTCGCACGCGACGCTTAGTTCACCGGCGGTTGTACGATTGCGAGACGTTCGGTCTCCTCGAGGGCGACGGTGCTCTTGGAGTGTCCGTACGAGAAATAGAAGATCAGTCCGACCGCGAACCAAATCAAGAACCCCAACCACACGAGCGGGAAGAAGCCCCAAACCAGCGGATTGCCGACCCTCAAGAAGTAGATCAGGAAAAGCGCGGTAACCGCGGACGCCACCGGAATGACGTAGGGTCCGAACGGGATCTTGAACTTCCCTTGCATTTCGGGATGGCGCTTGCGCAAGATCGGCACGGCGATTGAAACGAGCACGAACGCGGCCAGCGTTCCCATGTTGGTCAGCGATCCCAAAATGCTGATCGGGAAGAATGCGCCGGCCGCGGCGATAAGGATCCCAAAGAGAATTTGGGAGATCCAAGGCGTCCGCCACACCGGGTGCAGCGCGACGAACAACGGCGGAATCAGGCCGTCGCGTGACATCGCGTAAAATACCCGCGTTTGTCCGTACATCATGACGAGCAACACGGTGGTGAGACCGGCAATCGCGCCGAACGCTATGATGACGCCCGCCCATGCCAGGCCGACCCTGTCGACGGCAAATGCGACCGGGAAGTTGACGTTGAGCGTATAGAACGGCACGATGCCGTTGAGGATCGCAACGACGATGATATAGAGAACCGTGCAGATTACGAGGCTGGCAATGATGCCGAACGGCAAATCGCGCGACGGATTCTTGGCCTCTTCGGCGGTCGTCGAAACGGCATCGAAACCGATGTACGCAAAGAAAATGAAGGCCGCGCCTCCGAACATCCCGGCCAACCCGAACGGGAAGTAGCCTCCCGCGCCCGTTTGAGGACCCGGCGGGAGGTGATAGTTGGCCGAATTGATGTGGCCCAAGCCGATGGCGATGAAGAAGAGCACCACCGCCAGTTTGATGGCCACGATGACGGCATTGACGGTGCCCGACTCTTTTGTCCCTCGCACCAGCAAAGCGGTTATCAGGAAGATGATCGCGGCCGCGGGCAGATTGGCGATCCCCGGAGTCGCATCCCAATGGCTATGCTGCCAGGCCTGCGGGATATTCAAATTAAACAGCGTGTGCAGGATGAATGTAAAATAGCCCGACCACCCGACGCTAACCGTCGATGCACCGAGTGCATATTCGAGTACTAATCCCCAGCCGACGATCCACGCTAAAAACTCGCCCATCGTCGCGTAGGTATACGTGTACGCGCTGCCGGAGATGGGAATCTTGCTCGATACCTCCGCGTAGCAAAGCGCTGCGAGCGCGCTGACGATTCCAGCGACGACAAATGAGAGGGTCAACGACGGTCCCGCGCGAGTAGCCGAGGCGACGCCGGTCAGCACGAAGATGCCGGTGCCGATGATGGCGCCGATTCCCATCGCAGTGAGCGCCCAGGGTCCCAGCGAACGCCTGAGACCGTGCGTCTCGTCGCGGCCTTCGGCGAGAATGCGCGCGAGCGGTTTGACTCGTTGCATCAACATATCGGCGACCCTCTAGCGCAGAAACCGGATTGCGAGCGGATACGTGTACGGACGGCCTTCGCTTGCGGCAACGGTTCCCATCACGATGAAGATCAACGAGGCCAACAACACGAGCAGGACGCCGAGTCCAAAGGCAAACCAGAACACGACGAGACTAACCCCCGCGGTCGTCGAGGTTGAGTCGGACGGCAGAGCGCTCATCGGAATGAGAATTCCGAACATAATGCCGAGCGCAACGATGACGGCAACGATGAAGAAGATCGAGACCGTGATCTGGTAGTTGAGCGACGCTCGCGCGTGCTCGCCGACGAACTCCGACTCGTGGCCTTTAATGAGGTAGACGACGAGCGGTCCTAGGACGTGACCGAAAGGCATCCCTGCGATTGCGACGAGCGCGCTCAGATGCGAGGCCATCGCCCAATTCCGTTCCTGGGCGGGCATTTGAACTTGCATGGCGGTTTATTTCGGAAGACGCGGAAATGGCCTGCATGGCAGACGTGCTGGTTGTCGGCGGCGGCAACGCAGGTTGTGCCGCGGCGATCGCGGCCGCGCGTCACGGCGCGCGCACGTTCCTGGTCGAGCGGTACGGTTTTCTCGGCGGAACTGCGACCGCTGCGATGGTCGGACCGTGGATGACCTTTCACTCCGGCGAGGAGCGCATCGTCGGTGGCATTGCCGAGGAGATTGTCGAGCGCTTGATGCGCAAAGGAGCGTCGCCCGGTCACCTTTCCGATTCGTCGGATTACGTCGCGACGATCACTCCGTTCGATCCCGAGGTTCTCAAGGCGGTGCTCTTTGAGATGATGCGCGAGGCCGGCGTTAAGCTGCTGCTTCACGCGTATTTTCTCGCCGCCGAGCTCGACGGCGTCACCGTTACCGGCGCGACGTTCGCGACAATCGGCGGAGCCCGTACTTGTCGTGGAACGGTAGTGATCGACACGACCGCCGACGCACTGGTTGCCGCGTCGGCCGGAGTCCCGACCCAGAAGGGTGACGATCGCGGTCGCGTTCAGCCGGCGACCTTGATCTTCCGATTAAGTCACGTCGATCTCGCTGAAACGGCGCGATACGTGCGCGAGCATCCCGAGGAGATGCGCAGCTCGCTGCCGGTGCACGCCCGTACTCCGGAAGCGCTCACCGCGGTTGCAGGACTCTACTCGCTTTGGCAGCGTGCGCGCGACGAGGGGTCCGTTGACGTACCCCGGGAGCTGGTCTCGTTTTTCATCTCGCCGTATCCCGATGAGGTTACGGTCAACATGACGCGCGTCGTCGACATCGATCCGCTCGACCCCGAAGATCTCACCCGCGCCGAAGTCGAATCGCGTCTGCAGGCCATGCAGCTCGTCGAGTTCTTCCGAAAGTTCGTTCCGGGCTTCGAAAACGCGCGCATCGCAGGCACCGGCGCGCAGGTCGGCATCCGCGAGTCGCGCCGAATCGTTGGAAAGTATACGCTCACGCGCCAGGACGTTTTGCAAGCGCGCAAGTTCGACGACGCCGTCGCGCGCAGCGCCTATCCAATCGATCTGCACAATCCCGCCGGCAGCGGAACGACGACGCAGCGGCTTGCGCCGGGAGAGAGCTACGAGATACCTTATCGTACGCTCGTGCCGGTCAATCGCGAGCAGCTGCTCGTTGCCGGACGTTGCATCTCGACGACGCACGAGGCGCTCGCATCTACGCGCCTGACGCCGACCGTGATGACGCTCGGTCAAGCCGCCGGCACGGCGGCGGCGCTCGCCTGCGCGCGCGGCGTGCGGGTGGGAGATATAGACGTCGATGTGTTGCGCGAGCAGCTGCGTGCCGATGGTGCCTTATTGTGAGCAACGCGCTCGAACGGGCGCGCGCTTACGGCGTGGCGGTACGCTTTGCCGAGCTCGGCGACTGGGGACGCGACGAGCTGCGCTCGGAGTACGATCCGAAGGTTCCGGAAATTCGTATCAACGTTTCGATCGCGGCGGCGCTTTCGATTCGAGAGCTCGGCGAGTTCGTCGCGCTCGCCGTCGGCCACGAGCTCTATCACCATCGCGAGCGTATCGGTGAAGTTCCCGCCTTGAGCGACCGGCGCGCGCGCGAATCGGCGGCCGAGGATTTCGCCCGCGGCCTTTTGGCACAGAGGCCGTGAGACTCTTTGCCGGTATCGATGGCGGCCAGAGTTCGACAGTGGCGGTCGTTGCCGACGACGCCGGGCGGATTCTGGGTCGCGGCGCGGCTGGGCCGGCAGACGAGATCGGCGCAAACAAAGATTCGACTCGCTTGCGCGACGCGCTGCACGGTGCGCTTGCGCAGGCATGCTACAACGCGCGGCTTCCCGTCGAAACAAACTTTGACGCAATCGTCGCCGGAGTTAGCGGCTACGATGGGCGCGTCTACGGCCGGTCGCCGGAGCTGCCGTCGGCGCACGCGGTGCTGATGCACGACACGCCGATCGCGCACGCCGGCGCGCTGGGAGGCGGAAGCGGCGTCGTCGTGATCGCGGGAACGGGTTCCGTCGTCTATGGCCGCAACGACGAAGGCCGGTCGTACACGATCGGCGGTTGGGGATTTTTGTTCGGCGACGAAGGAAGTGCGTTTGCAATCGCTCGCGACGCGCTCGCCCTCCTGATGCGCGCGCAGGACGAGGCCGATTCGTCGTTCGCCGCTGCCGCCCGCGCTGCGTGCGAGTACTTCGCCGTGCCGACGCTGCGCACGCTGGTGCACGCATTCTATAAGGGAGAGTTGACGCGTGACCGGCTCGCCTCGTTCGCCTCGACGGCGATGCGCTTCGATCTGCTGCGACCCATCGCGCAGCGCGGCGCCGACCGGCTGGCGGAGTTGGTGCGCGCCGCAGTTGCGGCCGGCGCGCCGGCACGCGTCGCGTTCGTCGGGGGTGTCTTCGCCGATGCCGGCTTTCGCGAGCGCGTTCGCGACGGGATTTTGGCGGCGCTTCCACGTGCCGAGATCGTCACCGCGCGTTACGAACCGGCCTATGGAGCGCTGCTGTTAGCCTATCGCGAGCACGCCCTGAGCGTAACCGAGCTGCGTCAATGATGCTGCTCGACTCCATCCGCGGCGGCCTGATCGTTTCCGTCCAAGCTTGGCGAGGCTCGGCGTTGGACGATCCCGGCGTTATTGCGGCGATGGCCAAGGCGGCCCAAGAGAGCGGAGCCGTCGCAGTTCGCGTCGCCGGCAGCGAGCACTTGCGCGCGGTGCGCGCACGCGTTGCGCTTCCCATTATCGGATTGATCAAGCGCGAATATCCGGGCTTCGAGCCGTATATTACGCCGACGCTCGAGGAAGTCGGCGCGGTTGTCGCCGGCGGAGCAGAGATAGTGGCGTTCGATGCGACACCGCGCCGCCGCCCCGCCAACGCCTCGCTCGACGAGCTGATCGCGGCGATTCACGCCGCCGGCTGTCTGGCGCTCGCCGATTGCGCTACCGCGCCCGACGGAATTGCCGCCGCCGAACTGGGTGCCGATCTGCTCGCGACGACGCTCTGCGGCTACACGCTCGAAACGGCCGGGCAACGGCTTCCGGCGCTGGAGCTCGTTGCAGAGCTCGCAGCGACCGGGAGCTTTAGCGTTTGCGAGGGGGGCGTCCGTTCGCCGGACGACGTGCGTGCCGCACTCGACGCCGGGGCCGATGCGGTCTGCGTCGGAAGTGCGATCACCAACGTGGACTGGCTCGTGCGCGAGTTTGCAGGGGCTACGGATAAAGGCTCTTAACAGCCCGTTTAGTCGGTGCGCGCCGCGTGCGCGACGTCTAGAATGAGCTTGGGGAGAGAGCTTTCTTTTGGTAGAGAACAGGGCGGAGTCAGTCGGCCTGCCGCGCGGCTTCTGGAGCGTCACCGCGCTCCTTGCGGTGCTGTCGGTCGCGGCGATGGTGTTCTGGGCGACTTTTCCGCTCGAGACGTATTTGCCGGCTGCGATCGTCACGGCCCGGCAGGTCGATCACCTCTTTCGCTTCATGGCCGCGACGGGAAGCGCTCTCTGGATTTTCATTGCCGGGTATCTGATCTATTTCTCGATCGCCTTCCGCGCTAAGCCGACCGACCCGCCGGACGCGATCGGCGCGCAAATCCACGACAATTTCAAGCTGGAGCTCTGGTGGACGGTCATCCCGGCGATATTCGTTATCGTTCTCTCGATTGTGAGCGTCCGGATTTGGTACGAAATCCTGCTCGAACCCGAAAACGGCATCGTCGTCGAAGCGATCGGCCATCAGTTCTACTTCTCGTTCCGGTATCCGCAGATCAACGGCGAGGTCCCCAACGAGATGCACGTGCCGCTCGGCGTGCCGGTGACGCTGAACTTGACCTCGGCGGACGTTATCCACGGATTTTGGGTACCGGCGATGCGGCTGAAGAACGACACCGTACCCGGGCTCCTGACGACGATCAAATTCACCCCGCGCTTGCCCGGCCGCTATCCGATCATCTGCACCCAGTTTTGCGGCGTCCTCCATAGCGAAATGGACAAGCAGCTGCTCGTGATCGAGCCTAAGGCGGCATTCGACAAGTGGTATAAATATTGGCAGCAGAAGAACGCGCACGTGAGCAACGCCCTGCCCGCGACCGGTGGTCAAGCGATTTCGCTTCAAGGGGGCAACGCGGCCGCCGGCAAGCAGCTCTTCAGTCAGAAGTGCACGGCCTGCCACAAGCTAGCGCCGTTCAGCCAAACGCTGGTCGGGCCTGGGCTCCAGGGCGTGCTGCACGACCCGTCGCATCCCAACTTAGTGAACGGTCAGCCCGCGACGCCGCCGAACGTAGCGGCGATCCTGCAGAATGGCTACACCGGCAGCATGGGCGCGATGCCGAATGCGAGCGCGAATGGGCTGACGCCGCAAGATATCGCAAATCTCGTGACATTTCTGGATACGCTAAAGTGAGAGACTCGAAGTAACCATGGCAGTAGCAACGGTACACGCAGGCGGAATCGCCGACCACATCCACCCCGAACCGCAGGGATTCGTCCGGCGATACGTCTTTTCGCTCGATCACAAGATCATCGGAATCCAGTACATCATCACCGCCTTCGTGTTCTTCGTGCTCTCCGGCTTGCTCGCGGAAGCGATTCGCACCCAGCTGCTCAATCCCAACGGCGGCTTCGTCGCCGCCGACACCTACAACGAGATCTACAGCATCCACGGCAGTGCGATGGTATGGCTGGTTATCATCCCGATGCTGACCGGCGGGTTCGGCAATCTCGTCTTCCCCCTTCAGATCGGGGCGCGCGACGTCGCCTTCCCGTGGCTGAACATGCTCAGCTTCTGGATCTTCCCGGTCTCCGGGTTGATGCTCTTCTCGTCGTTTCTGATGGGCGCGCCGACCGCAGGCTGGATGGAGTATCCGCCGGTCTCGCTGCAAGGTGCCGCCGGAACGTCGATGTGGTGCGCAGCGATCTTTCTGGTCGGCGTCAGCTCGACGATGACCGGAATAAACTTCGTGGTAACGATCTTGAAGATGCGCGCGCCCGGGATGACCTTTACCCGGATGCCGCTCTTCGTTTGGGGTCAGTTCGCAACCGCGCCGCTGCTGATGATCGCGACGACGGCGCTCGCGGCGGCGCTGGCCGCGCTCCTCATCGAGCGCGAGTTCGGCGTGCCCTTCTTCGACCCGACCAAAGGCGGCAGCCCGGTCATGTGGCAGCACATGTTCTGGTTCTACTCGCACCCGGCCGTTTACATCATGGTGCTGCCGGCGTTCGGGATCATCTCCGAGGTCCTTCCGACGTTCGCCCGCAAGCCGATCTTCGGTTACAAGCTGATCGCCTTTTCCTCGATGGCGATCGCGCTGTTGGGCTTTATGGTTTGGGCGCACCATATGTTCACCTCGGGGCTGGCGCCGTTCTTGCAGCTGCCCTTCATGATCCTCACCTACATAATCGGCGTGCCGACCGGAATAAAGATCTTCTCATGGACCGCGACGCTCTTTCGCGGGAAGATTCATTACACGACCGCGATGCTCTTTGCGATCGGTTTCATCGGGCTCTTCACGATCGGCGGGATCACCGGCATCTTCCTCGCGGCGATTCCGTACGATCTACACGTTCACGGAACGTACTTTATCGTCGCGCATCTCCATTACGTGCTCATCGGCGGAAGCTTGATGGGAATCTTCGCCGGCATCTACTACTGGTTCCCGAAGATGTCGGGCCGGCTGTTGAACGAGACGCTCGGACACTGGCACTTCTGGCTCTTCTTTATCGGCTTCAACTGCACGTTTCTACCGATGCACTGGCTGGGCGTTCTCGGCATGCCCCGCGAGGTAGCGACGTACGATCCACAGTTCACGTTTTGGAATCGCTTTGAGTCCATCGGTTCGTATCTGATGACGTTCGCGATCCTGCTCTTCTTCGTGAACGTCCTGTGGAGCATTCGCAACGGGAAGCGCTCTGGACCGAATCCTTGGGGAGCGCGCACCCTCGAATGGCAGATTCCGTCGCCGCCCAACTACTACAACTTCAAGCACGTTCCGACGGTCTATGGCTTGCCGTACGATTTCTCGCAACCGCTTCCATATAAAGGGCTCGAGGAGGAACTCACCGATTCGCCTCCGCCCGTTCCGGCCGGAGGCCACTGATGTCGATCGCATCGCTGACTCAAGACGCGCACGGGGAGGCCGACCAGCTCTACATCGAGACTCGCGAGCTGCGGCTTCAGGGCTTCCTGCTCTTCCTGATCAGCGACTGCGTGCTCTTCTCGTCGTTTATCTTTGCCTACCTCTATATGCGCAACAGCGGACAAGGATGGCCGCCGCCCGGAATTCAGCACCTCGACGTCGGGTTCGCCGCCTGGAACTCGGTTGTGCTCTTTGGATCCGGAGCGACGATGCACTACGCGCTCGAGAACTTCAAGCACGGGCACTGGATGCGCTACATGTGGTTCCTGCTCGCGACGATCGTTCTCGGCGTCGGCTTTCTCGGCGGTCAGGCCTACGAGTACACGCACCTCATTTATGGCGAGCACGTGACCTGGGCGGGCAGCGGTATCTTCGGCGCTTCGTTCTTCACGCTGACCGGAATGCACGGTTTCCACGTTTTCCTCGGCGTCTGCTACCTGACGACGCTGGTCCTGCAGTCTGCGGCGGGGGTCTACACGCGCGGAAAGTTCTTCGGGATCACGGCCGGTACGCTCTACTGGCACTTCGTCGACGTGATCTGGGTAGTGCTATTCTCAATCTTCTACTTAATCTAAGGAGCCCCTTATTTTGTCCATATCGTTGTCGCCTCGGGCCTCCTTTACCGAAGTACACTTCAGTCCTCGGCTCCTAGATCTGAACAAAATCAGGACCCCTTACGAATGCGAGGTGCGGTTGTGAATCAGGCGATCGTGGAGCGGTTGGGGGCGGTCATCGGCGGCATCGTCGTGGCGGGGGTTGCCTTTTACGCGCTCTATGTGGATTGGAAAAGCACCGGCGTCGAGAATAACGTGTTCAAGCTGATGCTCTTCCTACTCGGGCTCGGCGCGATTTTGGCGATCCTGGCCGGGCTCAACGTCATCGGCTTCGCGCCAAAGGGAGCCTAACGCTATGATCATTCGCGACGATGAGTATCAAGATTTCAGTAGGGTTCCGGAGAGCCGGGGGATTCCCACTGCGCTCTATCGTCTGGGGGCCGTCGGGCTGCTGATCATCTTTGCGATCGGCGGTTTCGTGATTCTCCAATCCGGCTACGGCCGCCACTGGCCGTCGGTCACGACCATGCGCGTTCCCCTGAACAACACCGCGCCTTAGAGATCGGCGCGGCGGCCGTGGCGCGTCGCGATGCCGATCGCGAGCAGCGGCAGCTCTTCGTCGGGAAGCAGACCGGTCGATTTTCCGTCAATTTTGTGGATGCCGGCGTACAGCGAGAACTCGACGAGCGCCGGAAGCGTGACGTTCGGTAGCGGCTTCGTGCCGAGCCACTCCCATTCGTATGCGGGCGTGCGGTCCGCGAAGAGCGCCGCTGCGTAGCCGCAGCCGTCAATCCGCGAACCTTCATCCGGCGCACGGTAGCGGACGTACCCGTCGAGGATGTAGATCGGGCGAAACGTTTGGAGATAGGCCGCAAACGGGGCGATGAGCACTGCCACGAAGTAACCGCCGAAGGCGATCGCGCCGAGCCCGAAGATCCACGCGATCTTAATCAGGGTTGCGTCTGAGGCGACGTGGTGCGCGCGGTAGACGATACCCCAGGTGAGCAGGCTCATAAAGATCACGCCGATCAGCGGCTCGATCGCAAGCGCGAAGCGACCGGTGAGGCCGCGCCAGACGATCGAACGCTCGTGTGCGGTCCAGCGCCGTCGCGCGAGCGTCTGCCACCGTAGACCCGACGTGTCGAGCTTCATGCGGTCACCGCTTGCGGCAGCGGCGCCGCTCGCTCGACGATTGCGCGTAAGCCGGTGCCGCGCGGCAGCGTTCCGAGCGTGCGCCCCCACGTGCCCTCGATGCGGCTTGCAACGAACGCGTCGGCGACGTTCGCCGGCGCGTGTTGCACGAGCAATGCGGCCTGCCAGAGCAACGCCATGCGTTCGCTCACCTCGCGCCCCGCAGCTTCGCCGAGATCGGGGTCACGAAGATCGCGCTCGATACGCTGCGCCTCGCGCATAATCCGCGGTTCGATCTGCGCCGGTGCGATCTCATCGCGCCACGCGCTGAACGAGGCGGGTTGCTTTCGCAGAATTCGTAGGACGTCCAACGCATTGATGTTACCCGATCCTTCCCAGATCGAGTTCAAGGGGGCCTCTCGATAGAGCCGCGGCATGATAGATTCTTCGACGTACCCGTTTCCGCCCAGGCATTCCAGCGCCTCGTCGGCTACCACGGGCGCTCGCTTGCAGACGTAGTATTTGGCCAACGCCGTCCCGATGCGCTTGAGCGCTGCGGCCTGCGGATCGTCGGGCGATTCGTCGATCGCGCGCGCGACCCGCATGCAGAGGACGGTCGCGGCCTCCGATTCGAGCGCGAGGTCCGCCAGAACGTTCTGCATGAGCGGATGCTCGATCAAAAGCGCGTCGAAGGTTCGTCGGTAGGCGGCATGATGGATCGCTTGCACGAGCGCCGCCCGCATCAGCGCGGCGGAGCCGACGGCGCAGTCCATTCGCGTATAGTTGACCATCTCGACGATTCGCGCGATGCCCTCGCCTTCATCGCCAATCAGCCAGCCGCGCGTTGCGTCGAACTCGACCTCGGCGGAAGCGTTGCTGCGGTTGCCGAGCTTATTCTTGAGGCGCGCGATGGCGAAACGATTTCGCGTTCCGTCGGCCAGGACGCGCGGCACCAAGAAGCAGGAAAGACCGCGTGCGGCCTGCGCCAGCACCAAGAATGCATCGCTCATCGGCGCGCTGCAGAACCATTTATGCCCCGTCAGTAGATATTCGCGACCGGCTCCCGGCACGATGACGGGTATGGCGCGCGTTTGATTGGCGCGCACGTCGGATCCGCCTTGTTTTTCGGTCATCCCCATTCCGCAGAGCGCCGAAGACTTCTGTCCGATCGGAACCAGACGCGGATCGTACTCGCTTGCGGTAAGCGGGGCCAGCCAGACGGCCGCGAGCTCGGGTTGCGCCCGCACGATGGGAACGCACGCGTACGTCATTGAGATCGGACAGCCGTGGCCCGATTCGACTTGCCCCCAAACGTAGAACTTTGCAGCGCGGCGAACGTGCGGGTGCGGTGCATGGTCTTGCCAAGGGGCACCGGCGAGTCCGGCATGCGTTGCGTGGGTCATCAGGCGATGCCAGGACGGATGGAAGCGAACTTCGTCGATACGATTGCCGAAGCGGTCGTGCGTGCGCAGCTCGGGCGGATGCTCGTTAGCGTCGAATCCGAGCGCGATCGTTTCGGCGCTGCCGGCAAGCTCGCCGAGCGACGCAAGCGCTGCGAGCGAGGCAAACTCCTGGGTCGGCGGAGCCGGTGCTTCGCGTGCGACCGCCTCGACGAGCGCTCGGTCGGACGAGAAGACGTTGTAATTCTCCAGTGCCGGCGGCTGATTCTCCACCGCATGCGTGGGCATGCGAACGTCTTCGCCCTAACCGGCTCCCGCTGCTGCCTCTTGGATCTGTTGTCGTCTTTCGCTGCGCTGCGACTTCAACGTCGCGGCGAGCAGCAGCGCGACGAACGCAACCGCACAAAAGGCGAGATACGCATGGCGATAACCCGCAACTTCGCTCGGCGCCAGGCTAAAGAGCCCGCCGGCAAGCGAGCTTCCGATGATTTGTCCGACGATCAATGCTTGGCTCAAGAGTCCAACCGCCGTTGCGCGTGCGCGTGCCGGCGTCTCATTGGTGACGATATAACGCGTTGGCGCACCCAGCAGCGCTCCGAATCCCGCGCCGGCGACGATCATCGAGAGCAATGCCAGCGCGAGCGATTCGAATCCCAGCGCAAAGATCGCGAGGCCGAGCTCGGTGAGGATCGTGCCGACCAGCAAGACGTCGCGGCTGCCGACCCGGTCGAGTGCGCGCCCAGAGAATGGAATTACTGCGACGAACGTAAACGCGCCGAGCGCTGCTACAAAGCCCGCGGCGACGTATGAAAGACCTTGCGCGCCGACCAGCACGGTCGGAATGAAAAAGAGCGAGCCTTCCAAAACGCCGATCAGAATCTCGAGCGCGTACGTTTTGGCGAGCTGCCGTGTTTTAAACAACTCGAGCGGCACGATCGGAGCGCTGGCCGCGCTCTCCCAGACTGCAAAACATCCGAGGATGATCGCGCCTACGATGCCGATGATCGGCCGCATCGCGATCAACCCGTCGGTAACGGCGAGCAGCCCGATGCAAAGCAACGCGAGCCCTCCGACGTCGAGCGCTTCGCGCCGGCGCGGCGCGTCGGCCGGTACGTCTTTGAGGGCGAGCGCGAAGACGACCGCGGCAAGCGGCAGATTTGCGGCGAAAATCCAACGCCAAGAGATGAAGTGCGTGATGAGTCCGCCGAGGCTCGGGCCGATGACCGCCGCGAGGCCCCAGGTTGCCGCGACGATGCCAAGCGCGGCACCGCGCCGCTGCGCGGGAACGACATCGCCGATCGTCGCGGTCGCGACGGGGAAGATCCCGCCCGCGCCGAGCGCCTGAATCGCGCGTGCCACGAGGAAGACCGGATAGCTCGGCGCGGCGATCGCGACGACGCTGCCGGCCGCGAAGAGCGCGAGGCATGCAAGATAGACCGGCCGGCGTCCGTAACGGTCGGCGAGCGTGCTCGAGAGCGTGATCGAGAGTACGGTGACCAGCAGGTAAATCGTGAAGACCCACGCGAGGTCGCCGATCTGCACGTTGAAGTCGCGCCCCAGCGCGGGCAGTGCCGGCGAAAGCACGCTCAGATCGAGCGCTCCGGCGAAAACGCCCAGCGAGAGCGTCCAGAGCAGGCGGTTCACGATACGATGCGGTCGATCACCATCACGGCGCACATGAGCGCGAGATAGAGCAACGAGTAACGGAAAAGCCGGCGCGCCTGCAGCGTCGTCGACCGCTCCCGCCACGTCCGCAATGAGTCGAGCACGAAGATCCCGCCGAGAACCGCCGCAGCGGCGAAATAGAAGGCGCCCATAACGTGCATCGGATAGAGCAGCAGCGAGGCCGCTACGAGCAGCAGCGAGTAGTACACGATCTCGCGTTTGGTGCGCTCTTCTCCGTAGACGTTGGGGAACATCGGAATCTTCGCTTTGCCGTAGTCGGTCTCGGTCGTCAGCGCGAGCGACCAAAAGTGCGGGGGCGTCCATAAGAAGATCAGAGCGAACAACCCAAGTGCCGGCGCGCCGATCGTGTGCGTCACGGCAGCCCATCCGACCAGCGGAGGCACCGAGCCCGCAGCCCCGCCGACCACGATGTTGAGCGGCGTGACGCGCTTGAGCCAGATCGTGTAGATTCCGACGTAATAGAGGTTACCGGCCAACGAAAGCCAGGCCGCCAATGGATTGACCAGCACGTAGAAGAGACCGAACGATAACGCACCCGCGATCGCGGCATAGACGGCAGCGTGGCGCCGGGAAATGCGGCCTTGCGGAATCGGCCGTGACTGCGTGCGTTTCATGATGCGATCGATGTCGGCGTCCCACACGCAGTTGAACGCGCCGGCCGAGGCCGCGGCCAGCGCGCCCGCCAGCAGCGTCCAGAAGAGTAGCCGCACTGGAGGCATGCCGCGCGCAGCCATCACCATCGAGGCAGCCGTCGTGATCAGCAATAGAACGATGATTCGCGGCTTCGAGAGCTCGTAGTAATCGCGTAGCCGCGCGAGCAACGTCATTGGCGGGCGTTTTTCGGCGAGCGGGTGGGCTCGGCTGCGGGGTGCCGCGTCGAGCGTTGCGAAGGCCGTCGCTACGAAGAAGGCCAGGAAGAGAAGGGCTGCATTGACGGCGTGCGCTTCGCGAAGATCGGTGGGAAGCCTCAGCGCGACGTTGAGCAGGCCGAGCAGCACTTGAACTGCGACGAGCGCTATGCCGATAACGACCGCCGCTCGAACGCGGCTCGAAGCGCCGTACGCCCATACAAGCGCGAGCGTTCCTGCAGCAAAGATGAGCGTCACGCCCGCGGCGATGCGATGCAGCATCTGCACGTACTGACCCGGCGTGTAGACCACCACGTTGCCCGCGCATTGCGGTATTGACAGGCAGGCAAGTCCCGCACCGCTCGAGCTGACGTACGCGCCGATGCACATCGTGGCGAAGGCTGCGACGGCCGTCAATCCGATTGCAATCGGCAGCACGTACGATCCCGACGATGCGCGCGCCGGCTCCGCCTGATCGGAAGCCATCGCAAAGACCGCCATCGCCGAGAGCGCGGCGATCAGCGCCATTGCGGTCGCCCAGTGCGCAACGACCGAGATCGGCGAGTTTGCGAGGCGCACGGTCTCTGCCCCGAGGAAAACTTGCACGAGGAAGAGGAGGGCGATTGCCGACATCGTCGGGGTGACGAACGGCGAGCTCCGGCGCTGCCGCCATGCGACGACGATCAGCGCGATCACAAACGGCGCCACCGCGAACGCGAGCAAACGGTGCAGCCATTCCCAAATCGTGCCGTCGGCAAGCGACGGAAGCAGGTGACCGCGGCAGAGCGGCCAGTCGGGACAGGTCAGCCCGGCTCCGTTGATGCGCGTCCAACTTCCGAGCATCAGCGTCATGAGGGCGGCCGCGTCGGCAGCAAGCGCCAAGCGCCGGAGATGCTTCATGCTCTCACTAGCGTAACGTCAAGGGCCGCGACCGGCAACGACATTTGGGAGGTAAAATTTTGCTTTAGCGGGGAGGCCGTCGGTGGGTGCGGGCGAAGCGGTGGGCCGTGAAGCGCTGGTTGGCCCTGGCGGGTCTAGCCCTGGGGCTCCTCTTGCTGGGCGGATGTCGCGAAATACGCGTGAAGACGCTCGCAGCGGGCACAACCACCGTCCTCGGAGGGAATCAAATCCTTATAGTACGCGATGCGGTCGCCCTGGGCAAGTTGGGGATTCACGCGCCCTTGCATTATAAGAGCGAGTTCGGCGCCGTCTTGCTGATGGGGCCGCACGACCGCACGGGCTACAAGCAGATCGTCGAATCGATCGGCGCCAACCTGGAGCGCGTCCGCGTCGTGGCGTTCGAACAGGACCCGGCCGACGGCGGCGAGCCTTCACCCCAGTACCGCACCTACACGCTGTGGATCGTTCCGAACTCAGTCTATCGGCGAGGGGTCCGCGTCGAAGTCGTGACACCGAGCAACGAGCCGATCGCGTCGACGTATCTGCCGTAAACCGATCCGTGATATCTCCGCGCAAACGATCGTCCACGCTCGAAGGAATCGAACGGCTCGATGTGAGCGTCGAGCGTCTGGGCGAGGTTCTCGAACCGAACGGCGATCCCACCGAAGAGGGCGGCGTGCTAAACCCGGGTGCGGCGCGCACGCCCGAGCACGAGCTGTTGCTCTATCCGCGCTGCGTCGCTGCCGGTAACATTTCGCGCGTGGGGATGGTTCGATCGCGCCAAGCCGGCGCCGGCTTCGATGTGGAGCGCATCGGCTTCGCTCTGCAACCGGCGGCTCCATACGAGCTTCGTCCGCAGCCGGGATACGGTTGTGAGGATCCGCGCGTGACGTACGTACCGGTGCTGAAATCCTACGTGATGACCTACACCGCTTTCGGTCCGGACGGACCGCGCATCGCACTGGCCATCTCGGAAGACGCGTATCGTTGGGAACGGTTGGGATTAGCGCGGTTTGCCGGCAGCGCAAACGTCGTCGGCGACGACAAGGATGCCGCCTTTTTCCCGGAGCCGGTTCTTTCGCCCAAAGGACGGCGCAGCTTGGCCTTCTACCATCGCCCGATGTTGCATCTTTCGAGCCTGGACGGGCGAGCCGCGATTCCGATGATTGCGCGCATGCCGTTCGAGGACCGCGAATCCATTCGAATTGCGTACGTTCCGCTCAATCCCGCTTTGAAGGATCGCGGCAATCTCTGCAACGTTGCCGAGAGCGTGCAGGTGCTCTCACCAATCGCGCAATGGGGATCGATTAAGATCGGTGCCGGAACGCCGCCGGTGCGGTTCGCGTTAAACGGCATCGAAGGATGGCTCTCGGTCTTCCACGGCGTCGATGCGGTCGGCCGCAAGCCGTCGCTGCGGTATAGCGCGGGGATCGTCATCCACGATCTCGAGCGACCGGATTGCATTCTCTATCGATCGCCCAAGCCGATCATGACGCCCGAGTTGGGTCGTGAGCGGCGCGGCGTCGTCGACAACGTCGTCTTTCCGACCGGACTCGATCCGCGGCCGGATCTTGGCGAGCGAACCTACGACGTTTACTACGGAATGGGCGACTACTCCGTCGGTGCGGCGCGGATGCGGATCACTTGAACTTGTCTTGAGATATCTGCTGCTGTCGACGGCGATCGTGGTCGGCGCGGCAATGGGCGTTGCGGCCTGGGTGAACCGCGACCTAATCCGCATCAAGATCGCCTCGGTCTACGCGCGCGTGCCGGCGAAGGCGGGCGCTGCCGCAGCGCGTGGGCAAGCTGCGATCCCCGCGCTGACCGGCGACGCGCCGTGGGCGCTCTCGGCGCTGCCCGAGTGCCTAATACAGATGTCGGAATCGAGTGGCTCGGTTGCGTACGTGCGGGCGCATCTGCCGCCGGGCGCCGTTGCGATTGTGCCTCCGGCGACGTTAGTGTATGGTGATTGCAGCATTAGGATCGACGGAAGCGAAGCCTTCGTGCGGCGGGGAGCCGACCGCCTCCGAATCCCGCCCCGCGTGCACTTTTATCGCGCGGACGGGTTCCTTGCTTTGATCCGCGAGACGGCGCCGGGCGCCGAACTGCGAATCTACCAACCGGCACACTGAAAGATGGAAGACGAAAAGATTCAAACGGAAGTACGAAAGCGGAGAACCTTCGCGATTATCTCGCATCCAGACGCCGGCAAAACGACGCTAACCGAAAAACTTCTGCTTTACGGCGGCGCCATCCACGTCGCCGGCCAAGTCTCCGCGCGCAAACGACAGCGCCAAGCGACGAGTGACTGGATGGCGCTCGAGCGCGAGCGCGGCATCTCGATCACCTCAACGGTGCTCCAGTTCCCGTACGCCGGTCATACGCTTAACTTGCTCGACACACCGGGGCACCAAGACTTCGGCGAGGATACGTATCGCACGTTGCTCGCCGCCGATAGCGCGGTCATGCTGATCGACGCGGCCAAAGGCGTCGAGCCGCAAACGAAAAAGCTCTTCGCCATCTGTCGCGAGCGCGGCATTCCGCTCTTCACCTTCATGAACAAGCTCGATCGTCCGAGCCGCGATCCGCTCGAGCTCCTCGACGAGCTCGAGAGCGTTCTGGGCATCGGGGCCTTTCCGATGAACTGGCCGCTTGGCAGCGGAGACGACTTCAAAGGAGTGTACGACCGCCGGACGCACACGGTGCATTGCTTTGAACGCGCGGCGCACGGAGCGACTCGTGCCGCGGTAACCGTGACCGATGTAAACGACGAACGGCTCGTGAGAATGGTGAGCGAGCCGGTCTACGCGCAGTTTCGCGAGGGTATCGAGCTGCTCGACGGCGCAGGCGAACGCTTCGATCGCGCCGCGTTGATGGCAGGCGCGACGACGCCGGTTTTTTTTGGAAGCGCGGTAACGAACTTCGGCGTGCAGCTTTTCCTCGACGAGTTCATCGAGATGGCGCCCTCGCCATCGTGCCGGTCGGGAGTGGATCCATCCGGCGAAGCGTTCACGGGCTTCGTCTTCAAGATTCAAGCGAACATGGACCCCCGGCACCGCGATCGCGTCGCGTTCGTGCGGGTCTGCTCGGGTGAGTTCGCGCGCGACATGACCGTGCGCAACGCTCGAACCGGCGCCGAGCTTCGCCTCTCGCGGGCAATGCGGCTTTTCGCCGACGATCGCGAGTCGCTGGAGACCGCGTACGCCGGCGACGTCGTCGGACTTACCAATCCGGGCGCGTTCGCGATCGGCGACACGCTCTACGAAAGGGTTCCCGTGCGCTTCCCGCCGATCCCGGCGTTTACCCCGGAACATTTCGCGTCGGTTCGCAGTATTGACGTTTCGGGTTACAAGTCGTTCGGAAAGGGCATATCGCAGTTGCGCGAGGAGGGAGCGGTGCAAGTCTTCTATCCCTGGGGCACGCCGCGAACCGAGCCGATTCTCGGCGCGGTTGGCGAGCTTCAATTCGAGGTCGCGAAGTACCGGCTGGAATCGGAGTATAAGGTCGAAAGCCGGTTCACGCGGCTGCCGTACGCGCTCGCGCTGCGCGTGCAGGGCGATCGCGAGCAGATTGCGAGCGCGCATCTTCCCTCCAACGCCAAGCTCGTTGAGGATTGGGAGGGCCGGCCGGTCGTTCTCTTCGAAAGCGAATGGAGCGTGCGACTCGCGCAGGAATGGAATGCTGCACTTCGTTTGGTCCCGTTTTCGGCGCAACCCGGCGAGGAGGCCGTCGCATGACAAATGCGTGGCGGGTGTTGGCGACGTTGGCGGCGTTGGTTTTGGCAAGCTGCTCGTTCCAGAACCGTAACGAACGCGAAGCCGACCGCATTACGCGCGCGGTGATCGCCAACGATTTTAGGCCGATAGAAGGCGACATCGCCAAGGGGGTTTCGATCACGCGAGTGCACATCGCGCAGTGGTCGGACGAGCTGAACGCGCAAGGCAAACTCATCGCGATCAAAGAGACGCCGGCGACCTGCGACCCGGGCTGGCACTGCTTCGACGTAAAGTTCCAGAAGCACGATTACCTCGAGCGAATGCGATTCGACGAGAATGGAAAGGTCGTCAACTGGGACTTCCATATGGCGACCAAATAGTCACGATCGCCGACGTCAAAACGGCGGCCGCACGCCTGGCGGGCGTTGCAAACCGCACGCCCGTCGTTACGTCTCGGACGTTGAACGAGCGCACCGACGCGCAGCTCTTCGTGAAATGCGAAAACTATCAGCGCATGGGTGCGTTCAAATTTCGCGGCGCTTATAATTTCTTATCTGGGCTCTCGCCCGACGAGCGCCGGCGAGGAGTCGTCGCATTCTCGAGCGGTAATCACGCGCAAGGCGTTGCGCTAGCCGCGCAGCTGCTCGGCGTTCCTGCGACCATCGTCATGCCGTTCGACGCCCCGGCGGTGAAACTGGCCGCGACCCGAGAGTACGGCGCGGAGGTCGTCCACTACGACCGCGAGCGCGCGAACCGCGAGGAGATCGCGCGGAGCATCGCAGCGGAACGAGGCGCGACGGTCGTGCCTCCGTTCGACGACGCGCGCATCATTGCCGGCGCCGGAACGGCGAGCTTGGAACTTTTGGAAGACGCGCGCCCACTCGACGCGATCGTGGTTCCATTGGGCGGCGGCGGAATGATGGCCGGCACGGCGATTGCCGCGCACTCCGTCGATCCGACGATTGAAATCTACGGGGTAGAGCCGAATGCCGGCGACGATTTCGCGCAATCGCTGCGGCGCGGGGAGCGGGTGACGATCCCGGTTCCGAAAACGATCGCCGACGGCTTGCAGACGACCGCGCCGGGCGAGCTCACCTTTGCGATCGCTCGCGAGCACGCATGCGCGGTCGTGACGGTGACCGACGATGAGCTGCGCGATGCGATGCGCTTCGCATTCGAGCGGATGAAGCTCGTCGTAGAGCCGAGCGGAGCCGCCGCTCTCGCCGCACTCTTACACCGGCGCATTCCAGGCCTTTCAGGCAAGCGCGCCGGCGTCGTCGTCAGCGGCGGGAACATCGACCCCGCTCGTTACGCGTCGCTAATTCAGAATTAACCCGAACGCTACATTCCTGTGCTTTGCTACTCGATGTTTCCGCACGCGACGTATTTGTCTAGGGCCGCCGCACTCTCGTGCACGTTGATTGCATGGGTCGCGGTGAGTAACTTATCGATGGTTACGCCCTTGACGGTCGAGGTCGAGGCGCCGTCGACGACGTTGGAGAGAGGATAGGCGACATCGCCAAGTTTCGCGCAGGTTCCGGTGTGAATGTGGACCGGCTGCGGCGT
This sequence comes from Vulcanimicrobiota bacterium, assembly GCA_963748875.1. GTDB lineage: Bacteria > Vulcanimicrobiota > Vulcanimicrobiia > Vulcanimicrobiales > Vulcanimicrobiaceae > Cybelea. The sequence goes on along the minus strand of CAVVKC010000001.1, from coordinate 496,940 downwards.
GGTTGCCGGCTCGCCTTTGAGTGCGATGACGACCTGGACGTCATCGCCGACCTGCGTCAACGTTGCGGTTCCGCTTTCGCCGGAGCCGTTCTGTTCGTGCAGCGTGATGGTGTGGGTGGAGGTCGTGGCCGCGCCCGCTGAGATCTGCGTGAAAGTTATCATTGCAAGAAATGCGATCCACAACGTAAGTCTCTTCATCTGCGTTCCTTTCATCCAGAGAAGCTTCTAGGGGACTGTTTCCTTCGAGCCCTCGAGCGCTTGGACCGCTTCGACCGCCTGGGTCGTGGGCGGCGCGTCTGCCCCGTCGACCGTGTCGAGCAGGAATGCGGCCCGGTCGTTGGTTTGAGTCAATGCCGCGGCGGCTTTAGCGTTTCCCGCCGCTTTGGCGGCCTGCGCCTGGGCGTACGTGCGGTCCATCAGCGTCACGAGCCGCTCTGAAAGCGAATACTGCTGCGCGAGCGCGCTCTGTGAAATCGTCACGCGCGGATCCATTGTGATCTCGAGCGATCGCTCCACCGTCGTGCCGTCGACCACGAGGCGCACGGTGTAATGGCCGGGAACGACGAGCGCGCCCTGCGGCACGCGAGGCGTATCGTGTGGAACCGCCGAGATCGGAAGATCCTCGGAAAACGAGTGAGGAGCCGGCCCGCGCAGGTCCCAGGCGAAGCGATGCATGCCCTGGGCGGTTGACGGCCTCGCAAACGGCCGCTCCCAATACGTCGGCTTGTCGAGGTGCGCGATCGCCGGAACGGCGTCGTCGCTCGAATAGCTGCGCACGAGACGGCCGGCGCTATCGTACATCGAGATCACGACGCGGCGCGCCGGCGAGGCGAGCGCGTAGTCGATAATGGCGCCGTCGGGCGGATTCTCGCCGGTCGGCTCTTCAGGCGGCAACGGCGTGTCGGTGCTCGTGGCGCGCCGCACGCGATAGGCGAGCACCGGCGAAAAGAGATGCACGCCGTGGACCGTCGAGCGCGCCAGCTCGCGCAACGGTTCGAGATCGTCGAGAATCCAAAAGCCTCGTCCGTGCGTTGCAACGATCGCGTCGTTTTGATGCACGATCAGATCGCGAACGGAGGTATGCGGAAGATCGAGCTGGAGCGATTGCCAGTTCGCGCCCGAATCGAACGAGACGTAGACGCCGTTTTCCGTGGCCGCGTAGAGCAGGCGAGGTTCGACGGGATCTTGGCGCACCGCGTTCACCGGGTAGTTGGGCAAGCCGTTGACGGCGAGCCGCCACGTCTGGCCGCCGTCATGCGTGACGTAGACGTACGGGTGCAGATCGTCGAGCCGGAACCGGTTCACCGCGACGAAGGCGGTCGCGTCGTCGAAGCGCGATGCGTCGATTTGTGCGACCTTGCTCCACGGCGTCAGTTCGGGCGGCGTAATATTCTTCCAATGCGCCTGTCCTGAGCTTGTCGAAAGACTGTCACGGGTGATCCAGATCAACCCGTCGTCGGTTCCCGCCCAGATCGTTCCCTTGCGCACGTGCGACGGCGCGATCGCGTAGACGACGCCGCGATGATTACCCTGCTGCGGATCGTCGCCTTCAAATGCGCCGAGGACCGGCGGCACTCCGGGACGCGCGCGCGTTAGGTCGGGGCTTATCGCATGCCAGCTCTGCCCGCCGTTATCGGTCGCAAAAACCACGTTCGATCCGAAATAGAGACGCCGTTGGTCGAGCGGGTCGAACGCCAACGGCTCGGTACGGACGGTGCGAAACTGCTTCGCGGGTAACGCGATCGGCGAGACCTCTTGCGTCTGGCCCGTGCGCTCGTCGAACTTCTCGACCTTTCCTCCAAAGAATACGCCGCGGTGAAGCGGGTCGGGGACGACGTACCCATACTCCTGCGCGCCGACTGGATGCCAATCGCGTTCGGTCGTCTCGCCCCAATCGCCGCGACTGAGCACGCAGGCCGACCCACTCTCCTGCTGGCCGCCGCAAATCCAATACGGAAACCGATTATCGGCGTTGACGTGATACATCTGCGCGGTCGGCTGGTTATACCACGAACTCCAGGTCGTGCCGCCGTCGACCGAGATCGTCGCGCCTTGATCGCTCGCCAGCGCGATAATCCGTGGATCGCGCGGATTGATCCAGACCGTGTGATAGTCGTCGCCGCCCGGAGCCCCTTTGATTGCTACCAGCGTTCGGCCGCCGTCGGTCGAGCGATACGTCGACGTGTTCGTTAGATAGACGGTCTGCGGATCGCGGGGATCGACTGCCACGGATACGAGGTCATCCCCGCGCTGCGCGATGGCATCGGCATCGTTGACGCGCGTGAAGTGCGCGCCCGCATCGTCGCTGCGATAGAGGGCCCCCGCATCGTCACCCTTGGCTTCAACGTCGGCATACGCGTAGACGACTTGCGAGTTACTTGGCGCGACCGCGACTTCGGCGCGTCCGATGTGCGCCGGCAGTCCATTGCTCAACTGGCTCCAGGTCGTGCCGCCGTCGGCCGACTTAAAAATTCCACTGCCCGGCATCTCGAACGATGACCCGATCTCCCATGGCGCCTGGCGCGCTGCCCAGAGCGTCGCATAGACAACCTTCGGATCGTTCGGGTCGAGCACGACGTCGAAGCCGCCGACGTTCTCGTTGACGTAGAGGACACGCTGGAACGTGGCGCCCCCGTCGAGCGAACGGTAGATGCCGCGCTCGGCGTTCGGACCGTATGGATGGCCGAGGGCGGCCACGAAGAGCCGGTTCGCATCGGTCGGATCGACCGCCATTGAGGCAATCTGTTGCCCGTCGCGCAGACCAAGGTGCGTCCACGCCGCGCCGCCGTCGGTCGATTTGTAGATGCCGTCGCCGATGGTTAGATCGGGGCGCTGCAAACCCTCGCCGCTGCCCGCATAGATGATTTGCGGGTTGCTCGGTGCGACTGCGAGAGCGCCGATCGAACCGGTCGGCTCGCGGTCGAAGATCGGCGTCCAGGTGCGGCCCGCATCTTGCGTCTTCCAAATTCCGCCGTTGACCGCGCCGATATAGAAGAGATTCGGTTGATTGGCAGCGCCGTCGATCGCGACCGTCCGTCCGCCGCGCATCGGTCCGACGAACCGCCAGCGCATCGCCGAATAGAGCGATGGTGGAACGTTTTGCGCGCGAGCATTAATCGGCGCAACCGCAAGCGCGAGCATGACGCAGCCGAGCGTAAGCGTAGTTGGATAGCGCATGACGGACTGCTTACGACGTGTTTTTTCGGACCTCCGCTTGCGGGGTTACCTGTCGGGTGTTATAATTTTTGGTGGACATAAATTATGCCCACAAAAAAGCGCGCAGCGGCGAGTCAGTTATCGCGGGTCTCACTCCTGATGGCTGCGCCCCGAGAGGTCGGCGCAGCCGAGTTTAAGGCCCGATGCCTCGAGCTCGTGAACGAAGTCGAACGGCTCGGCACCGAGATCGTCATCACGAAACATAGGAAGCCGGTTGCTCGTCTCTTGCCGGCGCAATCTACCTCACCGCGGTTCGTGGGATCGCTTGCCGGGGTGGTGATCGAGGAACGAGATATCGTCAGCCCAACCGGCGAGCACTGGACCGGCGATGAATCCAATCTTACTTGACACGCACGCGGCGATTTGGGCCGTAGATGGACGGCTGAAGGCCGACGCAGCGCAGATCGTTGCCGCGGCCGCCGAGCGCGATGAACTTCTGCTCTCCCCGATCACGGCTTGGGAGATCGGCTTGCTGGTGAACAAGCAGCGACTATCGCTTGCTCAAACGGTCGAAGAGTACGTGCGCGTGCTCTTTAGCCGACGCGGCGTCGTCGTCGCTACGCTGACGCCTCCGATCGCGGTTGCCGCAGCGTCGCTTCCGAAAAGATTCCGCGCAGACCCAGCCGACCGCATCCTCATCGCTACGGCGACGGCCTACGGGGCGCGTTTCGTCACGCGCGACCGAGAGATTCACAAATACGCGAGGTCGACCGGTTACCTTCGCTGCATCGCCTGCTGAGTGCCCTTAACGCCGTTTGCCGTTTCGTTTCGCGCTGCGCCGCTTTGGTTGGAAGGGTGCGCCGATCTTCCATGCCGTCTTGCGCGGCAGCGAGCTGTCGACGTCGTCGCAGCCGATCGGTGTGAAATCGCGGCAGTCGTTCGGGCGCGCGGGGTAGATGCCGCAATAGTAGCGTCCGCTGCGCGGGCCCATAAGAAAGATGCACTGATCGGAAATGTCGTCACCAACCTTGCGCAGCCAACCGACGTGGTAGCCATCGGCAGAGGGGCGTTCTACGACGTACCGCCGTACCGTCTCGTCGTAGCTTATGCCGAAATGATCGGCGATGCGTTGAACGTCGGCTTTGCTGACGAAGGGCTCGTACCCGCTGCAACATTCGGCGCAGCCCGGCGGACAAGCGACGTTATCGGGCAACTCTTTCAAGTGATCGCGCGCGAGCTCGATGACGCGTCCGATCGCGCGCACGAACGCGGGATCGTCGTTGTACTTGTAGACCCACTCCCGGCGCGTGATTTCGTTCGCGTTGTAAAAGCGAGTCGTTTTCTCGTCGAACTCGATCGTGATGTGCTCTTCATCGATCTCGACTCGGTTGACGTGTTCGAGCGGGCGGGCGTCGAGTAGCTCCGGATGCGTCGGCTGGCCGGTCCCGCGCGTGTAATTTCGGCAAATTGATGAGGTCGATTGTCTCCATAACCAAGCTTCGATTCCCGCGGCTTGCGGGTACCGCCTCTGCGGAGAGCAAAAGATAGCGGGGATGCAAAGAGCCATCGGCGTTGATCTTGGCGGCTCGCATGTAACCGCGGCCGTCGTTACGGAAGACGGGACAATCGAGCGACAGCACGAGGAGGATCTAGAGGACCTCCGCTTCGAGGCGGTCGTCGCTGCGCTCGATGCGACGATCGGAATGGCGGTCAAAGATGTAGAGAACGTCGTCAGCATTGGCATCGGCTCGCCGGGGAACATCGATCCGACCTCCGGCGCGGTCCTTTACAGCCCGAACTTCGGTTGGAAAAACGTGCCGCTCGGCGATACGCTGCGTAAAAAGTTCGGGATTCCGGTGCTCGTCGGCAACGACGCTCGCTGTGCTACGCTGGGCGAGTATACGTTCGGAACGGGGAGGGATACGAAGGACTTCGTGCTGCTGACGCTTGGAACGGGGATCGGCGGCGGCATCGTCGCGCACGGCGAATTGGTGCTCGGCAACAAGTGGGGAGCCGGCGAAGTCGGCCACCACCAAATTCGGCCGTCCGACGGGTTCGTTTGCACCTGTGGAAAGATCGGCTGCTTCGAGGCGCAGGCGTCGGGGACCGGGCTCATCCGGCACGCGTTCGCGGTTGCGCCCTCGTTCCCGCGCAGCGGCCTGCTCGACGTGCCGCGCGACAAGCTCAGCTCGAAGAAGATTCGCAAGGCGGCGCAAACCGGCGACCTTCACGCGCTGGCTGCGTGGAGGAACTTTATCGGCGACCTCGCGATCGGCTTGGCGAACATCATCGCGTTCGTCAATCCGGAAACGATCGCGCTCGGCGGCGGTGTTTCGACCGCCGGCGACTTCATGCTCGACGCGCTTAGGCCGCAAGTCGACGAGCTTACCACGATGGTGCCGAAGGGAACGACGAAAATCGTGGTCGCTTCACTCGGGAACGACGCCGGCCAGGTCGGGGCTGCGACGATGGCGCTGCGCGGTGGTTTGACGACGGAGGTCCCCGTTGCGGTATAAAGTTCTCTTTTTTGCGATCCTGCTAGCATTGGCCGCGCCACCGGTTCGGTCACAAAGCGGCGATCCGATTCACCGGATCCGTCACGTCATCATCATCATGCAAGAGAACCGCTCGTTCGACTCCTACTTTGGAACGTTCCCCGGAGCGGACGGCATTCCGATGCGCGACGGCCAGCCGACGGTCTGCGTGCCGAATCCTCAACAAGGCAACTGCGTCGCGCCGTTCCACGATTCAGCCGATCTCAACGGCGGAGGGCCGCACAACGCCAATTCGGCCGACTCCGACATCAACGGCGGCAAAATGGATGGATTCATCGCTACCGCGCAGCGGCGGTCGCGCCGACGCTGCGGCGGTCAAAACCCCAACTGCGGCGGAGGTCCCAACGTCATGGGCTATCATGACGGGCGCGAGCTCGGGAACTATTGGAAATACGCACGCGACTTCGTGCTCCAAGATCACCTCTTCGAACCGAACGCATCGTGGAGCCTGCCGCAACATCTTTTCATGGTCTCGGAATGGTCGGCATATTGTAAGCATATCGGCAATCCGATGAGCTGCGTCAACGAGCTGGAAGCGCCCGATTTTCCGCCGGATTTCCGCTCGCGGAATGTCAACTTTCATCCGCCGGCTGCGGGCCGGCCCGATTATGCCTGGACGGACCTGACATATCTGCTTCACGCCCATCACGTCAGCTGGGCCTACTACGTGATGACCGGCAGTGAGCCGGATTGCGCGAACGGCTTAGACGATTGCAGTCCGGTACCGCAGCGAGCCAGGACGCCGGGGATATGGAACCCGTTGCCCTATTTCGATACGGTAAAGCAAGACGGTGAGCTCGGCAACGTCCGTGACCTCCGCGAGTTTTACGCCGCAGCGCGCGACGGCACGTTACCAGCGGTCGTATGGATCACGCCGGCCGCCCCATATAGCGAGCATCCGCCGGGGCTCGTGAGCCGCGGCCAGGCCTACGTCACCGGCTTGATCAACACGATCATGCGCAGCCCCGATTGGAACAGTACTGCAATCTTCTTGAGCTGGGACGATTGGGGCGGATTCTACGATCACGTTCCGCCGCCGCACGTGGATGACAACGGTTACGGACTACGCGTGCCGGCAATGGTCATCAGCGCGTATGCGCGGCGCGGCTTCATCGATCATCAGACGCTCAGCCACGACGCATACGTCAAATTCATCGAAGACGATTTTCTCGACGGACGGCGCATCGATCCGAAGAACGACGGCCGGCCCGATCAGCGCCCGACCGTCCGCGAAGACGTCTCAATCCTCGGCGACCTGCGTAAAGATTTCGACTTTAATCAAGCGCCGCGTTCACCCGAGATACTTCCGGGCGGCATGATCTGGAACGGTGGCGCACCCGCGCGACGGTAGTTAGCCTCCGCAGCCATCCGAGGTTGCACTCCGTGGTAAACGTCGGCGTTTTGGTTGGCGGATGTTGGATCCAGAAGGAATGGCGGTTGCGGCGCGCCACCGCCGCAACCGTCTAGGAGCGCTACGAAGACTGCAAGTCCGAACGCGGAGCGGGCGAAAATCCTGATCGCCATGCTGCGACACCTAGCTCGGATGTAGCCGCCTACAGCTGCCCCTCAAACGTCGTGTTCACGATGCCCGCAGGCGAACTGCCGGATGGAAAGATCTGAGCGGAGACGGTGAAGGTTCCGGTGCGACCGTGATCGTCGGCGAATCGGCCCGTGCCTTTAGTCACCGTAAACCTACCGCTGCCGTTCGTATATCCGTTACTATCTGGAGGCGTCGCCGTTCCGGAATAACGTCCGCTGAGCGTCGAGCCGTCGTCCCAAGCAAAAGTGAATTTGCCCTTCTTGATCTGATTGGGATTGCTCGAGAAGATGACGGTTTGCGTGAAAGTTCCGTGGCTATCACCGGTCGAGTCCACGCCGATGCTGGTTCCCGAAATCACGACGTTGGAAGGCGGCTTGCCGCCCACGACTTGGAAAAATCCCCCGAAGTTCGTCTTGAAACTCGGCACCTTGCCGGCAGCCGCGTTCGCGGCGGTCGAGGATCCCATTGAGGTTGGGATGCCACCCTGAGCACCTGCGCATCCACTGATTGCCGCAATTCCGACGGCAAGCGCAGCCGAAATGTAAGAACGCTCGAAGATCATTTGCTCTACTCCTTTGCAAGCCCGCAAAGGCGATTTGCCTCTGTCGTGACCCGATGGTGCCACGGAGCACGCAGTCGCATAACAGACACCCGGACAACTAACTCGCACAAGTGCCTGAGAGCTCCGCCGTTATGTGGCTCTCGGCCTAGCAGCCACCGTTAGCCGGTGGCGTCGCGTGACTTCGCACGCCTGAATTCGTAGGGCGCTAACTCTTGAGGGTGGTCGCGAAGGTAGGCGATTAAATGCCGTCGCAGCTCCGGCCCACGCGGTCCGCTCTGCTTTTCCGCGTGGGGGATGACCGGGGCGCCGGGCGCGTCGAGAACCTTTTGATAGACACTGCGAAAGCGTTTCTTTACGATTGCGAGCGACGTCGAAAGTATGCTCGCAACCTCTTCGTCGGTTAAGCCCTCGATTGCAAGCCTGAGCGCACGTTGCTCAGCAAGCGTGAAGCCAAACCGCGGTGGCGAGTAATTGTAGTACAGGGAGAGCAGGAACGACCTCTGTTCGAACGATGTGTCGGTGATTCGCGACGAGATCACGAACGGAGCGTGCTCAATAGGAATTTGCGCCGCACGTACGGTCTCCAAAGAATACTCACGAACCGGAAGCATCATCGCCGGAGCGACTGCCCGCAGGCTCTCGCGGTAACACTCGTTGAAAAGGCTCTTTACGCGAAATCCACCGACCCGCCCGCGAAAGTCGTCGAGAAGCGCCAGCATCAGCTTTTGTTCGCCCGCTTCATCGATTTCGCCGAAGCCGGAGATCGCCACCAGATTTAGCCCATCACCGGCATTCCCCGCAGCCACCGGTTCCACGCCGAGAAAAGGCGAAGAACCCGTGCCGTACTCACGCGTCATGGCAACCATTACGCCGGCCGTCTCGAGCGCGTGCATACGCTCCGCTCGCTCGTCGCTGACAAATCCGGCGGCGCCAAAGGCTAGGCAGCGTGCTGGAACTTGTGCGTCAACCATGACACACCCAAAGCCGGCTCCTGAATCCACAACCTCGCTCCACATCGCTTGCCACGCGATGAGATCGCGTTCGCGATAGAGCGCTAAGCCCGGCAGCAACGGCACGCAAGCGGCCAAGTCGTCTCCCCTAATACCGCGTACTAAGAGATCCATCTATGCGCTCTTTTAGATACTTCCGCCGAACCACGCCCCGACGTACAATCGGTTCGACGCAGGCTGAGAATTGCGCCGGCTCATACGTATGCCGGGCGTAGCTCTATTATGCCTCGGTCGTCACATGGAGAATAGACGATTAGCTGCAACGCCTCATTTAAGTTCCTTAGGTCGAAACGGTGAACGGAACCTTCTCTGACTTTGGGATGCTTCTGCGACGGTATCGGCTCGCCGCCGGACTCTCCCAGGGAGCTCTCGCCGAGCGCGCTAGGATGAGTTCCGACGGGATTAGCGCTTTGGAACGCGGCAATCGCCGCACGCCGCAACGCGAAACGCTGGCGCTCTTAGCCGGAGCCCTGGCGCTCGGTAACGAGCAATGCCGGCAATTACGAGCGGCTGCAGCCGGTTCGCGGCCCGACGATTCCCCGTTTTCGGGCTACCCGTGGGCCGGAGCCGAAGAGAGCGCGAAGCTACCGAGCGCAATGGAGGTCGAGGAGCGAGCAACCGGCTCGGGCTTTGGAAGCCTCCTGCGGCGCCATCGGCTGGCGGCAGGACTCTCGCAGGAGGCGCTAGCCGAGCGTGCCCGGATGAGCTCCCACGGCATTAGTGCGCTCGAGCGAGGACAGCGGCGCTCGCCGCAGCGCGACACGCTAGCGCTCTTAGCCGGCGCTCTGGCACTCAGCGGCGAGCAGCGCCTGGAATTCGAAGCCGCTGCCGTGCGCCCGAGCACGCCGCGTGCGGGTTTCACGACGGTTGGCCCGTGGCCTGACACTAGGGCCGTCGACCTGCCGCTCTCACTAGGTAGCTTCGTGGGGCGCGAAACGGAACTCCATGAGATCGCTGCGCTCGTCTGCGAGCACCGGCTGATCACGCTAACGGGAACCGGCGGTATCGGGAAGACGCAGACGGCGCTGAAAGTCGCGACGGCTCTCAGCGATTCGGCGGGCACCGAGGTCTCCTTCGTCGGACTTGCGGCGGTCGGCGATCCGTTATCCGTAGTGTCCGCGATCGCATCGACGCTCGGCGTGCGCGAACCGCACAACGAACTGTTGCTCGAAAAGCTGGCAGCCTACCTGAAACACAAGGCGCTGCTCCTCGTCCTCGACAACTGCGAGCATCTTATCGAAGAGGTTGCACGCGTCGCCGAAGCTCTGCTGGCGAACTGCCAAAATTTACGAATCCTCGCCACCAGCCGCGAGCCGCTCCGGGCCGGCGGGGAGCACGCATACCGGATTCCGTCGTTGAGCGTCCCGCCCCCCGAATTGAGGAACGGCCTGCGCGCGAAAGACGCCGCCGAGTACACCGCGCTTGCACTCTTTTGCGATCGCGCGCGCGCCGTCGACCATCGGTTCGCCATTGTCGATGAGAACGTTTCCGTGGTCGCCGACATTTGCGCGCGCCTAGACGGTATTCCGTTGTGCATCGAGCTCGCTGCCGCTCGAGTAAACGCGTTGTCACTGCAAAGTTTATTTGAAAAGCTCAACGACCGCTTAGCGCCCCTCGCAGGAACGCGCGCGATGGCTCCTCGGCAGCAAACCATGGCTGCAACCATCGAGTGGAGCTACAATCTGCTGACGCCGAGCGAGCGCAGATTTTTCGAGCGACTCTCCGTGTTCGGCGGAGGGTGCACGCTTGGCATGGCGCTCTCGGTCTGCTCCGACGCGGGCCAAGATGAGACCGAGATTCTCGAGCTGATGTCCTCACTTGTCGATAAGTCGCTGGTCGTGCCCGACGTCGGCGCCGAAAAATCGCGCTACATGCTGCTCGAAACGACCCGCCTGTACGCGCGTGAACGGCTCGCCCAACGAGGAGAATCCGACGCACTTGCAGATCGTCTCGCGCGCGCCCTTTTACAGTTGAGCCGCGAAATCGCCGGCACGCAGGCTATCTATAATGCTCGTCTCGACCGGTCGCCGGAGGCGTTGCGAACGATGCGCGCCGAAGGCGCGAACTTCGACGAAGCTATGCAATGGGCGATTGCGCGCCATGCCGATACGCGTCTTGGACAGGAGCTCGCATGGCGCGTTCCGTTTCTTCGAGCAAGCGATGCGCTGCGCTGGCTCTCTCTGGCGCTTGATGGGGTCGATGAGAGCACGCCGAGTTCCCTGGCTATCAGACTTGAGGTCCAGTTCGCATGGTGCTGTGTAGACCTGCGCGCTCACGAAAACGCGGTTGAGATGGCGCGGCGAGCGGTGGACGAGAGCCGGAAGCTCGGCGATTCGCAGCTGCTTGCAGTTGCGCGGCGGCTGCTCGGGCGCGCCCTAAGCCACGCCTGGAAACTCGACGAGGCGGAAAGCGAGTTGCAACAGGCGCTGGCGTACTGGCGCGAATCCGGCGATCGGCGCGCCATCGCTACGACGTTAAGCTACCTCGGGTTCGCGGCGTTTCGCCGCGGCGCTTATTCGCACGCACGCCGGCTGAACCTAGACGCGCTGGAAACGTTGCGCGATAGCGACGCGAGACATGCCCGTTTGATCAAAATCGAACTTGCGCGAGCAGAATACGGACTCGGTCATCACGACGTCGCGCTCGCGTATTCGCGTGAGGTCCTCCCCGACCTCGAGGCCGAGGCCGCGGAGGGTGGCTTCACATGCGTCATTCTCATGCTCAACCAGTGCACGTTCTTGCTCGCTCTGGATCGCTTCGACGAGGCGAGGGAGGTTGCGCTGCGAGCGCTGATCGTTACCCTCGACGCACAAAACCCGCGTCCCGATCTCGCGCCGTACGTCGCCGGTACATTGGCAAAGGTTACCGTGCTGCATCCCGATCGGTCGCGCGGGATTAGTCTCACCGAGCCTTTGGAAAGCTGCGTCAAGCTGATCGGGTGGAACGAAGCGGCCTGTGCCGCACGCGGTGAGTCGGATCCGGATGAAACGGTTGAGGAGCTTTCGATCCTGCGGCGAGAGGTCGGCGAAGAGAGCGTCGAGGCGCTACTGACGGAAGGAGCGAGTCTCGATCACAGTACGGCGATCGAGCTGATGCGAGCGCTCTAGGAGCCGGTCCTGGCGGATCACAGTTGAGACAAACGGGCGAAGCCGTGCGATGCCGCTCGCGTCACATCGCCGATCAGAGCCGTTTCCGATGGATCGAGGTCGAGCCCATGTGGATGTCCGGAAAAGAGTACGAAACGAGAAAGCTCTCCGCGCACGAAGATCGGAAACCCTAACGCAGGCGCCGCGTCGCCGGCCGGCACGCGCGGGCTAATTAGGTGCGGATCGGCAAAACGCACCGCGCCGCGTGCCTGCTCGAACGCCGCGGCTAGGCGCTCCGTATCGAAACGCTCGAGGGCGTCGTCTTCTCCCCATCCGCGAGCCGCTTCGCGGCGAAACGTTCCGTTCTCGTCGCGCACGAAAACCGCCACTGAATCGATTCCCAAACTGCCCGAAACGTTACGGACGAGAGCTTCGTCGATCATCCGCGGCGAGTTGATATCGGCAAGCCCTTTAGCGAGCTCTTGCATATGCTGCCGCGCACGGTACTGCTGCGTGAAGATCTGCCGATCGATGAAATCCCTGATCGTCGGGTAGAGCCATAACATCAAGAAACCGAGAGCAAGCGCGGCCGCAATGTTGACCGCGACGACGGCCGCCGTTCCGCCGCTCGAAAAGATCCGCTCCAAGCGCCAAGCGATAAACCAATCGAGCAGGATTATGGCGCTGATTGTCAAGCCTGCCGGCACGGCGAAAATGAACGCCTTGTTCACGAAGAACCGAACCGAGATGACTCGCTGCCTACCGATCGCATAAGCCACGGCGATCGGGACCACGACAATGAGCGAGAGCAGAAGATTTATGAAGTTGTCGGGCACTGAAATGTTGAGGCTTTCGCATATTCGCACCGCGACGATACCGGCATAACCGACCAGGAAACTGGCAATCACCCATGCTATGCGCGGCCGCTCGTCGCGGCCTTCGGTAATGTACCGGAAACCGAAAACGATCACAGCCAAGCAATAGAGTACCGTCGAAGCGATGGTGAGGAAATGCTCGAACCCATCGGTGTCGGTGCCGCGGTAAACGAGACTCACATTTGCCGCGACGATGAAGGGCGCGGCTACAACCGCGACCCACGGGAGCCAGCGATCGGCGATCGCGCCGGCGCCACGAACCCGGTCGGCGGGGAAGCGCAATGCAAAAACAATGAGGGCGACGGACGCGCCGAACCACAGTATGCCACAGCACGCAGAATAGGCGACGACCCAAGGCGGCGAAGCGAGCGCCGTGATAATCGGCGAACCGGCCAGCGAGCCGGCCGCATATAAAAGGAATGCCCACATCATTCGCAAGGGATGCGCGAGCACGAGCGCGGCTGCAATCAGCACGATCGCGATCAAGGAAAGCGAGAACAGATCGAAGACTAGGAAATAGAGCGCGATCTCAAACGCGCTCGCGTGCGACCTACGCGCGACTAAGGTCACCGCCGGCGCGGGTCCCTTGCGCAAGAGAAACGCGGCTTTCCTGCCGGCAAGCGTCAGCGACCAATGCACGTAGACGCGTTGTTGAGGCGATAGTGCAGCGACGTCGAAACGGTCGGCGGGTTTTAACTGCGCGTCGGCGGCAGCTGAAAAGGGGCGTACGCCGGTAATCGTACCGTTGCCGGAAGCGGCGAATCCGAATTTGCCATACGGAATGAGCGGCGTCGCGAGGTTGAAGAGGGACGAGACAATGGGTACGGCGGCGATTACCAAAACCGCCGCGATGCGATAGAATCTGCGCCTCCGATCGGTCACGGTCCCTGACGGCTTCGTGCCCGCTCGCTCGGGCCCTGGGCTACCGTCCGATCGGAATCGATCGCAGGCAGCCTCGAAAGACCGGCGTTATACCGCCGCGGCAGTTTGCAATGAGAGGCCGACAAAATCGTCCGAGGCTGGAATCGTCCCCGTCTCGGTGATCGACTTGATGAGCGCCGCGATGCGGCGCGAACTGCGGCGCGGCGCGACGATCTCTTGATTGTGGCGAATCAGCGCCAAGCGTTCGGGGTTCGATATCAAGCCGCGGACTGCGGCGACTACTTTGGTTGCGCCTTGCAACGCGATTACGCCTAGGCCGTTGTGACGGACGAAATCTACGTTGCCGCGCTCTTGGCCGGGGACGAAATCGTAGACGACGACGGGCAGCTGTGCGGCATTCGCCTCGGCCAACGTTCCGGGACCGGCTTTGGTGACGAGCAGATCGACGGCGCGAAAATACTCGGGGATCTTATCGGTGAAACCGAGTACGTGCATCGGCGTCGGTAACGCCGCGGAGAGCTCGCCGAGCTTCTGCTCGAGCGGTTCGTTGCGTCCGCAGACGACCACCAGCTCGATCGGAAGACGCGCTCGCCCCAGTGCCAGCGCCGTCGAGAGCAACTTGCCGCCCCCCTCGCCGCCGGCCATCAGCATAACCACGGGAGTACCTTCGGCCGGTAGGCCGAGTTGAGCGCGCAGGTCGGCCTTGCTCCCGGTAACGTCGTCGAATTTCGGATCAATCGGATGGCCGAGCAGCCGCAGCCGCGCCGGCGAAACGCCGCGGGAAAGGGCGCGTTGGTAGACCTCGCGGGCAGGGACGACGACCGCGTCGGCTTCCGGAACGAGCCACGACTCGTGGACCTTCCCCAAGTCGGTGATCACCGTGACGACCGGAACGTGCTGCATGTGGGCGTCATCGCGCGCCCGAAGCGCGGCGTGATTGAGGAGCGGATGAACCGAGACGATCACGTCGGGTTGATAGCCGATGAACAGATCCCGCAAGCGCTCCCGGTAGAGCGGTTCGCAAAAACGCACCAGCGCGCGATAACGGCGCCGCCCGTTAGTGGCGTGGTAAAGGGCACCGTAGATCGGCGGGGCGTACCGCAGCGCCATGCTGTAGCCGAGGCCGAGCTGGGTCAGCGGGAAGGCGCAGTGCGCCGCGACGTCTTCGATGCGAGGTTCGTAGGCGTTGGGCGACTTGGACTCTCGCAGGGCGGCGGCAATCGCGTTCGCGGCGCTCCGATGCCCGCCGCCGGTATCCGAGATCAGCAGGAGCGCCCGTTTGGTCATACGCCTCCCGATTAGGCTCTGGCGGGCACCCTCCTCGTAGCGCGCCTGCCGGCATTGCGCGCTCGGCGGCTCGTCTGAGCAAGCGTCGCCATGAGCGCCCGAGCCGGCGCGTCGTAGAAGCGGAAGATATCGCCGAACTCGATATCGGGGTTTCGGTGATGGCCGTCGTGGTCCTCGGGAAGCACCACGGCGAGCGGCCGGAGGAGGTTACGCAGCCAAATCGGCGTTCGCCATCCGAGCTCGCTGGTGTGGCGCCACCAAACGTGAAGCTGACCTGCCGCGAGACCGGCCAGAGCGCCCGGCCACGAAAGGTGCCAGACGCAACCGGCAACGGCGAGGTACGGAACGGCCCCCAGAAAACCGTCGAGCAGCACCGCTGGGTTGGTCGAGAGTACTGCGTGATCGAAGTACGAACGCTTGCGGTCGTGATGGGTGCGCAGATGTAATGTGAACCAGAGATGCTGCGGTACGTGATAGAGGAACGTCGAGGCGAAGTCTCCCGCGACGAGCGTGATGATGAGAGCGGTAATAAAGAGCATACTTGCGGCGATCTCGTTCTGTAGCTGCACTTTCCATACCATATACCACACGAAGGCGCCGATTGTCGCACCGGTGCATCTCAGCCGTGCTCTTAACATCGTGTTAAGTTGGCCGTCACCCTCCGACGTTGACGCGGTCAAAGGAGCCATTCTCGTTCGCGACGGACCCGCCGTCACGACACCCGAGCTGGCGATTGCCCGGGCGATCCTTCGTACGAATCCGCGCATCGTCGCCGCCGACGCACTGCTCTTTGCCGGCGCAACCGCGGACGCGGCGCGCGCTCACGAGCTTCCGCCCGAGTTTTTGGGTGCCGCGCTCTTGCAAGAATCGGCCTACGATCCGCGAGCGCTGTCATCGGCGGGCGCTATCGGCATCGCGCAGTTCATGCCGGAGACCGCGGCCGGCGTCGGTCTCGATCCACGAGATCCGTTCGCATCAATCGAGGCCGCGGCCGCACTGCTGGGCGGCTACGCCGTTGCGTATCGCGATCGTTACGAGGACGCGTATGCGGCATCGCTCGCCGCATACAACGCCGGTCCGCTCGCGGTGGCGCAGTACCGCGGCGTGCCGCCGTACCCGGAAACCCGCGAATACATCGCGCTGATCTTCGACCGGTGGGCCCGCATCGTTTCGTACGAGCGCCTATCCCCGTGAGGATGACAAAATGAGCGAGCAAAAGAACGGAATAAGATGAAGTTTGTCAGAGTCCGCGTCATCGCGTTTGCCGCACTGAGCCTGGCCGGCTGCGCGTTCAACTCAAGTCCGGCCGACGGATTGCAGTTTAAGGCGCCGCCGGATTGGCGCCCGTCGCCCGGGATCATGGGATTTATGCAGTTCTGGCGGCCACCGGCCGACGATCGGCAGATGCTGTTGCTCGTCAGATCGCCGAAGACGCTACAGCCGAGCGACGTCTTTTCGGACGCGCGGCTGAACGATACGCTCAAAAACGCGACCGTGGAACAGCGGCAAACGATCCAGATATGCGGCAACCAGCCCGCGACGTACGTCGTGGCGCGGGGTACCTCGTCGCGGGGCGGCGACGACCGCGTCGATCTGGTTATGACGAACATTTCCGGGACGACGTACTTCGCGATGTACGTCAGACCGCTCGAAGCTGCGGCGAATCCGATGGCCGAAGCGGCGCTAAAAGAGCTTTGCACGAAACCGTGACGGCTTGGGGCGACCGAGCATCCTAAAGCAGCTCTTCGCTCGTCAGCCACTCGGGTGGACGACGCCCGCGGGATCGGAACCGAAGCTACGCCGAGTTTTGGGCTGGCCTTCGCTGACTGCAATCGGGTTGGGCACGATGCTCGGCGGTATCTTTCCGACGCTTGGGGCGGGGGCTCACGCGGCCGGTCCGGGCGTCATCCTTGCCTACGTGCTCTCCGGCCTCGTCAGCTTGTGCGTCGCGTTGTGCTACGCGGAATTTGCCTCCATGGTCCCGGTAGCCGGGAGCGCCTATACCTACGCGTACGCGACGCTCGGCGAGTTCGTCGCCTGGGTCATCGGCTGGGACCTCATTCTCGAGTACGGTCTTTCGCTCGCTCCGACCGCATCGTCGCTCTCCGACTATTTCCAGCACATGCTCGCCAACATCGGAATCACGTTCCCAAACTGGGCGCAGACCGCGAACCTTCACGGTCCTCATCTACAAGTAGACCTTTTTGCTTGCATCGCGACGTTCGCGATAACGATCTTGGTCGCGATCGGCATCCGCGAGTCTGCGGGCGTCAACGGCGCGCTCGTCGTGCTGCAGATCGTCTCGATGCTGGTCTTCGTCGCCGCCGTCGCGCACGCGATCCATCCGGCAAACTTACGGCCCTTTACGCCGTTCGGCTATCACGGCGTCGTGGCGAGCACGGCGCTTGTTTTCTTCGCCTATATCGGTTTCGATACGGTTACCGTCGCGTCGGAAGAAGCAAAACGTCCCGCGCGCGACGTGCCGATCGGGATCATCCTCGCGCTGGCGCTGGGTGGAATCCTGTACGTGGCGCTGACGCTCTGCACGGTCGGCGTTTTGCGCTTCGATCGGCTCTCCGAGGGTGCGGCGATTCTCGACGCGCTCGGCTCGGTTACCAAGAATCACGCGCTCTACTGGATCGTCGCCTTCGGCGGTCTCGCTGGGAATGCGACCGTGATGCTGACCTCGTTGCTCGGACAAGTCCGAATCTTCTACGTGATGGCGCGCGATAGAATGCTGCCGCCCGGCGTCGCGCGCATCCATCACGTCTTTCGCACTCCGGCGCGAATGACGATGGTTACCGGAGCAATCGTGGCGGTCTTCGCCGCGGTGCTGCCGCTGACCGCATTGCTGCAGCTGGTGAACATCGGTACGCTCGTCGCCTTTGCGATCGTTTGTGCGGGAGTGCTCGTGCTTCGCGTCGCCAATCCGAGTGCGCCGCGGCCGTTCCGCGCGCCGTTGCTGCCCCTCTTTGCGATCGCCGGTACCCTCTCGTGCGCCTATTTGATCACCGGCCTGCAAGGGGCTACGTGGACCCGCTACGTGGTCTGGTTCTTCGTGGGGATTCTCTTCTACGCGATCTATGGGTTTCGCAACTCGCGGCTGCGGGCCGGGGCAGCCGGACCATAAGAAGGAGGTTTGCTCCTCCCCCTGACGGGAAGTCGGCCGACCTTGGCTATTCGTACCGCGGTCTCCGATCGATTCGAGCTCATAACGGTGCCGCGGTCCCGCGGCGTGCCCTCGTTCGCTCAGGACGTTGCCGCCGGGCTCGGCTCGGCGCGTAAGCATCTATCGTCGAAATACTTCTACGACGAGATCGGCTCGGCGCTCTTCGACACAATCACGCGACTGCCCGAATATTACCTCACGGCGGCGGAACGGGAGATCCTCTCGGATTGGGGATGGCAGATCGTCAGGTTGCTCGATGCGCCGGTTGATTTTCTCGAGCTCGGCAGCGGAAGCGCGGTCAAAACGCGACTGTTGATCGGCGAAGCCCTGCGCGTGCAGAAAGAGCTCTGCTATAGCCCAATTGATATCTCGACCGAGGCGCTGCGCTCGTCGTCGCTGGCGCTCGTCGAGGCGTACCCCACGTTGCGCGTGCGCGCGTACGCCGGCGATTACTTCGACGTGCTCGAATCGCGCGCCATTCGTTTAGAGCGCAAGACGCTCGCAATGCTGATGGGATCGAACATCGGCAACTATCAGCCCGAGCAAGCAGCAACATTGCTGAGCTTACTCGGTTCGGTGCTCCGTCCGGGCGACGGGCTGCTGCTCGGCGCCGATCTCAAGAAGGATCGTGCGACGCTCGAGCTGGCCTACAACGATCCAACGGGCGTTACGGCCGCGTTCGATCGCAACGTCCTCGCGCGCGTCAATCGCGAGCTCGACGCCGACTTCGACCTTCGTAACTTTGTGCACGTCGCGCGCTACGACGAGGCGCGCGGGTCGGTCGATTCGTTTCTGCAAGCGCGCGAAGCGGCGGTCGTTACGGTCGGTACTTTAGGTCTCCGAGTCGACATCGCTGCCGGTGAATGGATTCATACCGAATCATCGTATAAGTTCACCGACGACGAGATCGTGCGAATCGGTCAAGCCGCCGGTTTTCGGGGCGGATCGGCTTGGCATGATCGCGGCGATCGTTTCAGCGTGCATTTATTGATCCGCGAGTAGGAGCGAGTTCCGTGATCCGGCGCCTGTTTGCCTTGATGGTTGCATTGGCTTGGCTTGCCGGTTGCGGCGGCCGCGCCAGCGGGCCGGCCAATCCGATTCCGCAGCTGCCGGCGGCCGCACAGCCGCCTTCGCAGGATGGGAACGTCAACGAGCTTCCTGAGCCTCCAGTCGTGCATGCGGTCAACGGCGTCGCAAAGTTCTCGCTCATCGCGAACGTCGATCCGGCGACCGGCTTGCCCTCGTTTCAGTACAACTATCAGCACGCAGTCGCGCCAACGATCGACATCAATCCGGGCGAGTCGTTCGAAATCGAGCTCACCGATGATCTGCCGGCGAGCAAGGGAATGGCCTCGTATGCGAATCTGCACTTTCACGGTTTGACGGTTTCGCCGGGGGGCCATAGCGACAACGTGCTTGGGCTGCTCGCAAAACCCGGTCAGAAGCTCCATTACGTGGTGCACGTTCCAAAGAATCAAGGGCCAGGGCTCTACTGGTATCACATGCACGTTCACGGCGAGACAAGCTATCAAGTCGGCGAGGGCGGAATGTCAGGCGCGATCGTCATTGAGGGCCTGACCCGCCACCTTCCCGAGCTCGCCAAAATGAAGCAGCGCCTCATCATCGTGCGCGCAACCGGGATTGGGCAGAACCTTCCAGTGCGCAACGACGACATGTCCGGCACGGCCGGCATGTCCGGCCCACCGGACGCGCCCGTGCACCCGCAGTTCACCAACACGCACCCGTGCACGTTCAAAGATGGTCTGACGGTGACGCTCAACGGCGCCTACCGGCCCGTCATCACGATCGCACCGGGGGAGAAGCAGTTCTTCCGCGTCGTCAATGCGACCGGTCACAAGACGTTGCGCCTCAAGGTTGATGGAGAGAAGGTCGAGGTCGTCGCGATCGACGGCTTTGCGCTCGACTCATATCCCGGCACGCCGCCGACGCGCACGCAATCCGACGTGATCATACCTCCGGCTGGGCGCGCCGAGTTCGTCGTGACCGGGCCCGCGAGCGGACGAGCCAAGTTCCACACGCTCTGTTACAATACCGGCCCGAACGGCGACGGCGATCCGCACATCTGGCTCGCCGAGCTCGTCGCCCCGAAAAAGCGTAACGACGGGGGAGACTTCTCGACGCGTCCGCTGAGCGTCGGCGAGCCGCTTCCCGCGAACGTCTACACGACCGCGCTTCCCGCGCCGGTCGCCAAACGCTTGGTCGTCCTCAGCGAAGATGCCAAGCCGAAATTTTTTATCAACGGAAAGTCGTTCAACATACATTCACCGCCGATGTTCGTCGTCCACACGGGAACCGTCGAGGAGTGGCGCGTCGTAAACGTTTCGTATGAAATTCACGACTTTCACATCCATCAGATTCACTTCTTGGTGGAGAGCATCAACGGGGTGAAGCAACAGCATCCCCACTGGGCCGACAGCGTCATCGTGCCGCACCGCTCGGTCGGTAAGATAACCGTACCAGGCTCGGTCGTGCTGCTGATGGACTTCCGCGACCCGATCATCCGCGGCGAGTTTCTCTTCCACTGCCACATTCTCGATCATGAGGATCAAGGAATGATGGCGAAGATCGAAGCAATCTAAACCGCAAAAAGGGGTACTTCCGATGCGTAAGTTTTTACACGTTGCGTTCGTGCTTGGTCCGCTCGTCGCACTCTTCGTAGCCGGCTGCGCCGGTGCCGGGGTTTCGCCGTTTGGTCCTTCACAGGCGCAAGCGGACGCTTCGAAATTCGTGCCGGCCGGTCCGGACTGGATCTATGCCGATGGAGCGCTCTTTCATCGACCGCGCTACGCCGCCACTCGCTCGATGGCATTGTCACCGGCGTCGCGGATATCGCCGCTGCTGCCGTACGTTCCCTACTTGGGCGGCCCGGTGGTCGTCACGCCCAAATTCTACTTCACGTTTTGGGCTTTTAATAAGCAGAGCGATCCCAACAAAATCGAACCGCTGGTGCTGGAGTACGCGAAAGTCATGGGCGGCAGCGACCACAACAACATCGAAGTCCAATATTATCAAGGCACAAAGAAGAAGAAGACCTATATTACGAACCCGAGCAACCAGTTGGGCGGGAGTTGGAACGACAATTCGGCCGTTCCGAAGAAGCCCAGCGACGCGCAGATCGCGGCCGAGTCGCTCAAAGCCGTCGACCATTTCGGCTACGATCCTAACGGCGTCTACATGGTAGTTACGCCGCACAAACATAGCGAGGTTGACTTCGGTTCGAAATGGTGCGCGTATCATAGCTATGCGTATTACCAGAAGAATCTTAAGAAGCCCGTTGCGTACTCTTATCTGGCCTACATCCCCGATGCCGGCTCGAACTGCGGCTCAGACATCATCACGCCGCCCTCGGACGAGAGCGGAAAGAACGAAGGCGTGACCATTATGGCGGGTCACGAATTCGGCGAGACGATCACCGACCCGCAGCCGTTCACAGCGTGGACGGGACCCGCCGGTGAGATCGCCGATGTCTGCGCATTTCAACACATCGCAAACGACCCGTTCGGCAAGAAGTCATACACGATGCAGCCGATGGTCAGCGATGCGACGCGGACTTGCGTCCAATCGTACTCCGCGTCGCGATGAAGCATTTGCGGCGTCTGCTCGCGTTTTCGATCGCCTGCGCTTGGCTTGCCGGCTGCGGCGGCCGCGCTAGCGGTCCGGTAACTCCGGTCGCGCCGCTGGGGCAGCCGCGGGTTCCGCAAACGGGCGCAGCCGCCGAGTTGCCGGAACCGCCGGTCGTGAAAGCGGTCAACGGCGTCGCGACGGTTTCGCTGGTCGTCAGCGAAAACAAGGCGACCGGTCAGCCTACGTTCGACTACGACCGGGTGCAGAACGTGGCCCCGACGATCGACATCAAACCCGGCGAGACGTTCGTCGTCGACGTAAAGAATAAGCTGCCCAGAGTGCCGCCCCCCGACAAGGCACCGATGCAGCAGGACATGAATCTGCATTTCCACGGTCTAGGCGTCTCGCCACTGCGGCCGGGTGACGACGTGCTCTCGGTGCTGGCTATGCCCGGCCAGCATCTGCACTACGTCGTTCACGTGCCGAAGAATCAAGAGCCGGGTCTGTACTGGTATCACCCGCACGTGCACGGTGTGACTAGCTTTCAAGTCGGCGCCAGCGGAATGTCCGGTGCGCTGGTCGTCGAAGGGCTGACGCGCCATCTGCCCGGTCTCGCGAAGATGCGGCAGCGGATCATCATCGTGCGGGCGACCGGCAACGGCGGCGAAGATACGGACCAGGTCGGAATGGACGACGGGATGTCCGATTCGCCGAACGCGTCCGATGTGGGCACCATGCGTCCGCAGAACTCCAATACGGCGCCGTGTTCGACCAGAGACGGCCTAAAGACGACGCTCAACGGCGTTCGCCACCCGGTCATCACGATTGCGCCCGGCGAGAAACAGTTCTTTCGCGTGATCAATGCGACCGGTCACAAGACGCTGAGGCTCAACATCCAAGGGGAGAAGCTTGAAGTCGTCGCGATAGACGGGTTTGCACTCGACTCTTACCCGGGCACCCCCCCGACGCTCACCGAGAAAGATGTCATCATTCCGCCGGCCGGTCGCGCCGAGTTCGTGGTTACCGGGCCGGCCAGCGGCCGTGCCAAGTTCCGCTCGCTCTGCTACGATACGGGGCCGAACGGCGATCCGGATCCGAATATCTGGCTCGGCGACCTCGTCGCGCCGCGCAAGCCCCAAGGCAGCGACTTCTCAACGCGTCCGTTGACCGTTGGAGAGCCGTTGCCGTCCAACGTTTACACGACGGCGCTTCCGCCGCCCGCAGCCAAACGTTTGGTGATCTTCAGCGAAGATGCGAAGCCGCGATTCTTCATCAACGGCAAGTCCTTCCATGCTAACTCGCCACCGATGTTCGTCGTGCATGTCGGAACGGTCGAGGAGTGGCACGTGCTCAACGTCACCCAAGAAATTCACGACTTTCACATCCATCAGATCCACTTCTTGGTTGAAAGCATCAATGGGGAAAAGGTCGAGCATCCGTATTGGTCTGACGCGATCGTAATACCGCACCGCTCGGGCGAGAACGGGGCACCCGGCTCGCTCGTACTGTTGATGGATTTCCGCGATCCGGTCATTCGCGGCGAGTTCGTCTTTCATTGCCACATCCTCGATCACGAGGATCAGGGGATGATGGCAAAAATCGAAGCTATCTAAGTCATCTAGCGAAGGCGCCCCATTTCGACTTCGCTCGGGAGTCCGGCGCTTCGCGCTTACGGTGCAAGGGCGTTTTGGGCCAACCGCAGGAGCGCGTCGATTCCGATTGCCAGCAGCGAGGCGGCGATGCTCCCGGCCACGATCATCTGTGGTTGATGCAGCGTCAAGCCGTTGAAGATCAAGACCCCGAGACCGACACCGCCCACGTAGCCGCCGAGCGTCGCTATCGCGATCATCGCAATCGCCGCAATCCGCACGCCGCCGATCAAGACGGGCAGCGCCTGCGGTAGCTCGACGCGTGCCAGCACTTGGCCGGCCGACATGCCCAGACCGCGGGCGGCGTCGACTTGCGCGGGATCTACGCCGGTTATCCCCGCGGCGACGTTGCGCGCCAGCATGAACTGCGCGTAGACGACGAGCGCGACGAAGATCGGCGTGAATCCCAGGCCGAAAAGCTGCACGAAGACTGCAAGCAGCGCGAGGCTGGGAATCGTGTAGATTGCCCCCAGCGCCCCGAGCAGCCAGGGCGCCACCCGTGCGTTGCGCGCCGCGAAAATGCCGAGCGGAAGGGCGAACGCGAAAGCAACCACGAGCGCCGCAGCGACCAGCTCGATGTGATCGGCGGCAAGCACGGCGACGCGCCACGAATGACTAGCGAGGTAACTCATGGGGTGCGAAGCAGCTCCCGGCCGCGCATGAAGTAGCGGCCGTAGACTTCGTCACCGGCATGGACGAGCTCGCGAACGTAAGGTGTTGCCGGGCGCTCGAAGAGCTCGAAGGGAAGACCGATCTGTTCGATGCGGCCGCCGTGCATGACGACGATCCGGTCCGCCAGGCGAAAGGCTTCGTCCACGTCGTGCGTCACGAAGATCGTCGTCGTCTTCAACTCGGCCACGATCCGAACGAGCTCGCGTTGCAGGGCGGTGCGCACCACGACGTCGACGGCACCGAACGGTTCGTCCATGAGCAGCGCCCGCGGCCGCGCCGCGATCGCGCGCGCGACGCCGATGCGCTGCGCTTCGCCTCCCGAAAGCGCGCTCGGCCGGCGCGTACGGTAGCTCGCCGGATCGAGGCCGACGAGCTGCAGTAATTCGTCGACGCGTTGCGCAATTTCGCGCCGATTCCAGCCCAGCAGCGACGGCACGACGGCGACGTTCTGTGCGACGGTCATGTTCGCAAAAAGACCGATGGCTTGAATCACGTAGCCGATCCCGCGACGCAATTCGACCGGATCGAGTTCGGCGACATCGTTCCCGTCAACGAAGACGTGCCCCGCGTCGAGTGGAACGAGACGGTTGACCGTGCGCAAAAGCGTCGATTTGCCGCAGCCCGACGGGCCGAGCAGCACGACCAGCTCGCCGCCGCTTACGTCGAAGGAGACGTTCTCAACGGCGCTGCGCTCCGAGGCCGGATAGCGCACCGTAACGGTTTGGAACCGAATAGATCCCGGATTCATCGCGTCATTTCCGACTTGTCCTGAGCTTGTCGAAGGCTAGAAACTTGGCGGCAACGTCGGCCGGGTCGGCTTGATCGTTCTCGATCGTGGCGTTCATCGCCGCAACGGCGCCGTTGGTGAGCCTCGGCGAAACGGTATCGAGCACGCGGCCGATCTCGGGGCGAGCTGCTAGCGTCGCTGCCCGAATCACCGGCGCGACGTTGTACGCCGACCAGAAATGGCGATCGTCGCGCAGGATCAGCAACGCATCGGTCGCGACCTCACCGTCAGTTGTAAAGGCGCTGGACACCTCGGCCTTGCCTTCGAGCAACGCGCGGTACTTGAGCGCGATGTCGTACGTGCGCACCTCGCGAAAGTGGAATCCGCCGTAGAATCGTTGCAAGCCTGGAAGCCCATCGGGACGCGCCAGGAACTCTTGGATCGTCGCCAAGCGAAGGGCCGGAGCGGCGCGCGAAACCTCGGAGAGCGTCGAGAGCCGATACCGCGCGGCGATCTCGCGCGTCGTCGCCAGGGCCTGGGAATCGTTCATCGGCGACGGCGTCAGCCAAACGATTCCATAGTGTTGCCGGAAGAGTTTCGAAACGACCGCGTATGCGGCGCTCGGATTGGCGATCGGCGCGAGGTGAAGCACGTCAATCAGGGCGGTGCCGGTATACTCGGGGTAGAGATCGATGTTCCCACGTTGCATCGCAGCGATCGCGATCTGCGTCGAGCCGAGGTTGAAAATTCGCTCGACGCGCAGCCCAGCTGCCTCCAGAGCTTGCGCGTAGATCTCCGCTATCACGAAGGATTCGGTGAAATTCTTAGAGCCGACCCGGATCGCGCCGGGATCGAACGCGCACCGTACCAATAGGGGCGTTGCTGCGACCAGCGTAACCGCGCGGCGGCGTGAGAGCGACGCGCTCACGCGCGTGCCGCCACGAGCCGCCCCGCCAGACCGAGAAGCAAATCCGCGCCCAGAGCCAGCACGGCGACGCCGGCAGCACCTGCGAAGAGCATTGCGGGATCGTCAGTCTGAAGACCGCGCACGATCTCGTCGCCGAGTCCGCCGGCGCCGATGAAGGTTGCAAGCGTCGCGCTCGCAATCGTCTCGGTCGTGGCCGTGCGCAAGCCGGCGAAGGATACCGGCAACGCGAACGGCACGACGATCCGCGAGAAGCGTTGCAACCGCGTCATGCCCATGCCCGCAGCGGCGTCGAGCGTGGCGAACGGGACGCCGCGAATGCCGACGTCGACGCTGATGACGATCGGTGGAATCGCGAGCAGCGCGAGGGCAACGATCGCGGGCGCTGCGCCGACGCCGAGCCAGGGCAGCAACAGCATCAAGACCGCAAGGCTTGGGAGCGTTCGTCCAATCCCGGCTGTTGCGAGCACGATCCCACGAAACGCCGTGGATTCGGCGGCAAGGACGCCGAGCGGAAGACCGGCCGACAACGCCAGCACGAGGGCCGAGAGCGAGAGAACGAGGTGCTCGGCGACGTGCGCGGTGAAGTCGGGCATGCGATAGCCTTTTTTGCCGCTCGGGAGGCGAAACCCGGCCCGAACCGCTAAGCACACCAATTCGATGATTACCCAGCCGCAGCCGGCGCGCTCCATCGCACCCGTTGCAACGCTCGACGACCCCTCGCTCTATATCAGCCGCGAGTTGTCGTGGCTCGAGTTTAACGATCGTGTGCTCGAGGAAGGACTCGACGCCCGCAATCCGTTGCTCGAACGGCTGAAGTTCGTCGCAATCTACGGGACGAATCTCGACGAGTTCTTCATGATACGAGTCGCCGCGATCAAACAGCAGATCGAGGCGCAAGTCGTTCGCCGTTCGGAGGACGGCCGAACGCCGACCGAGCATCTCGCGGCGATCTCGGCGCGCCTGCGCGCCTCGCTGCCGCAGCAGATGCGGCTGCTCAACGAAGACGTCCTCCCGGCGCTCGACCGCGAAGGGATTCGGCTCGTGCGCGTCGCCGAGCTCGATGAGGAGACCCAGAGTTCGCTCGAGCGCACCTTCGACGATAGCGTCTTTCCCGTACTGACGCCGCTGGCGGTCGACAGCGGCCACCCATTCCCGTACATTTCGAATCTCTCGTTATCGCTCGCGGTCGAGCTCGAAGAAGCGACGCGCGACGGGATCGAGCTTCACTTCGCACGCGTCAAGATTCCGCCGACGCTTCCGCGTTTCGTTCCGGTCGAGGGCGGCGCACCGGGCGAGCGGCGCTTCGTTCTGCTCGAGGACCTGATCGCGCATCACCTCGACGGCCTTTTCCCCGGCATGCACGTGCGCGACTCCTATCTCTTCCGCGTAACGCGGGACGCCGATCTCGATCTGCAGGAAGACGAGGCCGACGATCTTTTACGGGCGATCGAGTCGGAGCTTCGGCGCCGTCGTTTCGGCGAGCCGGTGCGACTCGAGCTCGAGCGCGGAATGCCCGAGTACATGCGCGATTTTCTTTGCAATTCGCTTGAACTGGACTCGGTCGATTGCTACGAGATCGACGGCCTGATGGCGCTGAGTGACTTATGGCAAATCGCCAACCTTCCGGGATACGAACAGTTGCGTGACAAGCCGTTCATGCCGGCGATTCCAAAGCGATTGATCGGCGTCACCGACATCTTCGCGCAGATCCGCGAAGGCGACGTCATGTTGCACCACCCGTACGAGTCGTTCGATCCGGTCGTTCAGTTCTTGTGGCAGGCCGCCGAAGACCCGAAGGTCCTGGCGATCAAAGCGACGCTCTATCGAACCTCGGGAAAGAACTCACCGATCGTTCGCGCGTTGCTCACCGCCGCCGAGAACGAGAAGCAAGTCGCGGTGGTAATCGAGCTTAAAGCCCGTTTCGACGAAGAGAACAACATCGAATGGGCCAAACGGCTGGAGCGCGCCGGCGCGCACGTCGTCTATGGGTTCGCGAATCAGAAGGTTCACGCCAAGACGCTTTTGGTGGTGCGCGAGGACGAGGACCGCTTGCGGCGCTACATGCACTTCGGCACGGGCAACTATAACGAGAAAACGGCGCTGCTCTATACCGACCTGAGCCTCTTCACGTGCCGTCCCGAGCTCGGCACCGACGATACTCAGCTCTTCAACGCGTTGACGGGCTTTTCGAAAGTGACCGATTACGAGGATCTTTGGGTGGCGCCGGTGACGCTGCACCGCGAGCTGATCGCGCGTATCGACCGTGAAACGGAGCACGCTCGAGCGGGCCGCCCGGCCGGCATCCGCGCCAAAGTCAACGCACTGACCGAAACGGAGGTCGTGCGAGCCCTCTATCGTGCCTCGCAAGCGGGGGTGCCGATCGAGCTGCTCGTGCGCGGCATGTGCGTGCTGCGCCCCGGCGTCCCGGGTGTGAGCGAGAATATCCGCGTGCGCAGCATCGTCGGGCGCTTCCTCGAGCACTCGCGTATATACGTCTTCGAGAATGGCGGCGAGCGCGAGAGCTTCCTCGCGAGCGCCGATTGGATGGGGCGCAACCTCGACCGTCGCGTCGAGCTCGCGGTTCCCGTTCTCGATCCCGTCATCGAAGAGACGCTCGCCTCACAGTGGCTTACCGTGCTGCTTGCCGACAACGTCAAGAGCCGCGAGCTGCAAGAAGACGGCAGCTACCGCCGGCTCGCGCCCGGGCCGGGCGAGATGCCGGTCGACGCGCAGCGCGTCTTCCTCACCCAGGCCCAAGGTCTCGGCTAAGCGAGATCGAGCCGTTCCGGCCTAGCTTCGAGCCGTTCGCGGGGAGCGCTCGCGCGTCTTTTCCAGCGGTGCGCGGCGCTCCCAACGCTCGACGAAGCGCAGCGCGAAGCGTTCGTCGCGCGACAGGCCGCCACCGCGCGGCCGAGCCGCAACGGGCTTGCCGTTGTGCGCCGGAAGTCGTCCCGCGCGGGTATACGTTTCGAGGACGGCGGGGTGCACGTAGGCTTTTCGGCAAATCGCCGGCGTGTTTCCCAGTCGCGCCGCCACGCCGGCAAGCGCTTCGGCGATCTTCTGTTTGACTTCGGTTTGGCCGCTGGCGGGCTCGGTCAGCGATGCAATGCATTCCACGGTCCCGATCCACGTGCGAAAGTCTTTTGCCGAGAAGGTCTCGCCTGCGATCTCGCGGAGGTATTCGTTGACGTCGTCGGAGGTCAGCGTGCTGACGGTACCTGCCTGGTCGAGGTACGAAAAGAGTTCCTCGCCGGGAAGATCGCGACATCGCTTGACGATGCGGGCAAGGCGACGGTCGTCGAGCGCGATCGAGTAGTCGCGCCCGGTTTTGCCGCGAAAGCGAAGCCGCACCATTGAGCCGTCCACGCGCACGTGGCGACTGCGCAGCGTCGTTATTCCGAACGAGCCGTTGTCCCGAGCATACTCCTCGTTGCCGACGCGCACGCCCGTCGAATCCATGATCGTGACGATTGCCGCAAGCACCTTGCGGCGCGATAACTCCGTCCCGCTGAGATCTTTGGCAACGACGGTGCGGATCGCGGGAAGCGCGCGTCCGAATGCGACGAGCCGGTGATACTTCGCCTCGTCGCGGACTTCGCGCCAGCGTTTATGATAACGGTATTGCTTGCGTCCGCGAGCATCGCGTCCCGTTGCTTGGATGTGCCCGTTGGGAATCGGCGAGATCCAGACGTGGCTGTAAGCGGGCGGAATGGCGAGTGCCTTGATGCGCTCGATCTCTCGACGGTCGCGCACGAGGGCGCCGTCCGAGTGAAAATAGGCAAAGTGGCGGCCCCGGCGCCGGCGGGTGATGCCCGCCTGTCTGTCGTCAACGTATCGCAGACCTGCTTCGCGCGCAGCCGTTTGGGAATCCATTATTGGTCCAGCTCGACGAGGAGCCCCGAATGGTCGGAAAGACGATCGAGCCGCAAGACGTGATCGTATTCCGCCGCTCTGAGTTTTGGCAAGAGTTTCGGCGATAGAAAGGCCTTATCAATGCGCCAGCCGGCCCTGCTCCGATAATCGGGGTCGCGACGAAACGGATACCAGCTAAATTCGTACTCATCGGGATGCCTATAGGCCCACGCCTCGGTCCAATACATCTCAAGCTCGTGATAAAGGTCGGCGGTGCTGAACGCGTCCAGTACCTTTCCGGACCGAACGTTGATCTCGATGTCGGTCTCATTTCGGCCCGAGTTCATATCGCCGATGCAGATCGCGCTATCACCGGCTTCATTGTGGTACTTAGCGGCGGCGATCAAGCAGCGCAGATGCGGTCTCTTGCGATCCTGTCCGGGAAGGTAGACGCCATAAAGGTGCAACCGGCCGAGGCGCACCTTGAGAACGGCGTTGGGATACTCATCGCCGCCAAGACCGAACGGATTTGCGAAGGCCGCAAATGGTTCTCCGGCGACTACCAGCACGCCGTTGCCGCGCTTCGCCGGCGTAGACGCCTGATAGCCTAGCCCCGCGCGTTGCGCTTCGGCGCGTAAGAGTGCCCCGGCATCGTTATCGCGGTATTCCGAGAAGACGATCGCGTCGACATCGTGGCGCGACGCCCGGCGAACGATCTGCGGGATCGTTACGCCATTTCCGCCCGCCCTGAGATTAACCGTCAGAATCCGCACCATGTTGCGCCAGATCGAGCACGATCGTCCACTCGTGTGGCATGACCGGTTGCACCGACAGACGCTGCCCGCGCCGCAGCAAGGCCATCCCGACCAGCTGCGGCTCGGCACGCATGCGCGCTAGCGTGACCGGATGCCCGAGCTCCTCGACGTAGCTAACGTCCACCATGAACCAGATCGGATTGGCCTGCTTAGCTCGGCCGTCGAAATAGTCGCTCTTTCGATCGAACTGCGTGAAGTCCGGATACGCGGTTTTGACGATCTTGCAGATGCCGACCGCGGCGGGTTGCGCAACGCTCGAATGGTAGAAGAGCGCGAGCTCGTCGAGCTTCATCTCCATCATATTGTTGCGCGCCTGGAAGCTGCGCACGCCGGTCCAGGGCGTGGTGCCGTCGGCGCGGAGCTGTTCGAATGAGTACGCGCTCGGCTCGGTTTTGAGCAGCCAATACCGAGGCATTACTCGCCGCTGCTTATGGTTATCGCTTTGACGTGGTGGGCGGAGCGAATCGCTTTGAAGGGCTTACCGCCGGCGGGATAGGCCCAGAAGTAAATCGAGCTAAAGGGTGTTGCGACCATCGTCGCTCCCGCTATCCACGACTCTCCGGGATCTCTCGCTAGCCAAGGCTCGAATCTTGTCCGGCCGACGACCCGTCCGCTCGATCCGGAGATCTGCACGCGATAGATTTGCTCGATGAGCTTCTCGCGGTCGTGTTTGAGCGCGTTGAACGATTCCAGCGCCCAGTGCGCTCCGTCCCATTGAACGTGCCTGACGCCGCCCAGCGTCTGCACGAGAGTGATCGTTTGGAGTTTGCCCTTGCCTTTGAGAAGTTCGGCCGCGACGTTGCCGCCGCTGGTCGCAAGAAGGTCGCCGCTCGCGTCGTATGCGATCTGCGGATCGGCACCGATCGCGCCGCTGTTATAGATCTTCGGCGTGCCGGTAGCCTTCGCATAAATCGCAACGCTCGGCGCGTAGTCACGGCTATCTTGAAGCGTGACGGCAAGGTTCCCGCTCTTCGGATCGCTCGAGCAGGCGATCGGGATGCCGTGACCTGGGATCTCGAGCGTGGCGATCGGCGTCTTGCCCGCGTGCGAGTATTCATAGACGAAACCGCTCTTGCTCTTCGACGGTTTTGAGGGCGCGGCTGCGATGAAAACGTTGCCCTCGGAGTCCGAACACATGCCGTTGACGTTACCCTTGATCGTGAATGTTTGCTCCAGCGCCCCCGCCGGGTACGTATACACGTCGACGAAATGCGCGGCGCCCGTATACATGAGAGCGTCGCTCGCGCGCCCTGATTTTGCCAAACTGCGCTGTTGTGGGAAAAGGCCGGGAGCGCTCCCCGCCGGTGCCGAGCACGATGCAAGCAGGCTCGCGGCCGTGAAAAGAAAAAATGCGCGCTGCGCTGCAAGTAACGTCTTCATCGCGTCGGGCTCTTTCGAAGAACGGCGCAGCCTGCCCTGGCCCGCTGCGGCACGATGTGCTATCGTGGTCCCGCATGAATCGACGGGTCGTTCGCGCAAGCGAAAAGGGCTGGGAAGGGATCGAGGCTGCCGGCTACGCGCCCGAGTCGCCGGGCACCGGCGTTGCTCGTCACACGCTAGTCGGCGAAAGGAAGAGCAATCCGAGCGAGCCCGGGCCCCGAATGGAACTGCGCTACTTTGAAGTCCAGCCCGGCGCGGCGTCGCGGCTCGAAAAACACGAGCACGAACACTACGTCATCGTACGCCGCGGCCTCGGGTACGCGGTGATCGGCGATACCGCGACCGAGATCGGCACCGACGACGTCGTCTACGTGGCACCGTTGGAACTGCATCAATTCGTCAACCGCGGTGACGAACCGTTCGGCTTTTATTGTTTCGTGGATACCTGCCGCGATTATTCGCAAGCGCCGACCGCTGAAGAACTCGCGCGCCTAGAAGCCTCGCCGGCGGGCGCAGTCGCTAAGCCTTTCGCCGTCCCCCCGCCCGCGAAGCGCTAACCGCTACGATCCCGTCGCGACCGGACGCGAGGGATCGGCGACCCATTCGCTCCACGATCCGTTGTAAATGCGCGAGCCCTCGAGCCCGGCGTGAACCATCGCAAAGTATCCGACGGCCGCCGAAACGCCGGATCCGCATTGATGCACCGTCAGTTTAGAATCGAGGCCGGCGCGCTCGAACTCGGCGCGCAACTCTTCACGCGATTTAAGCCGGCCATCCGGCGCGAAGTTTTCCTTGAACCAGCGATTGCGCGCACCCGGAATGTGGCCGGCGACCGGATCGATCGGCTCCGTTTCGCCGCTATAGCGCTCTTTTGCGCGCGCGTCGAGGAGCTGCAATTCCGGCGCGTTGAGGTGCTCGCCGACATAGCGCGCGTCGACCAGATACTCGGGATGGAGCCGAACCGTCAACGCTCCTTCTTTCGGCAACGGCGTTGGCGCGGCCGTCACCGGGTAGCCGCGTAGGTTCCATTGCGTGAATCCGCCGTCGAGCACCGCAACCGCGTCGTGACCGATCCATCGCGAGAGAAACCAGAAGCGCGGTGCAAACATGTCGGCGCCGGCATCGTATGCGACGATCTGCGTTGAGTCGCCGACGCCGCAGGCGCGCAAGAAGCGCGCGAAGTCTTGCTGGTCCGGCAGCGGATGGCGTCCGTTCCTGCCGGTCTTCGCTCCCGCCAAGTCATCCTCGACGCTCGCGAAGAACGCGCCCGGCAGATGCGACTCGTCGTAGAACTGCCGCCCGAGTGCAAAGTCTGCCAGCGAGTGGCGGCAATCGATGACGACGAGTTGAGGATCGCCGAGCCGCGCGTAGAGCTCCTCAGGCGAGATGATCGTCGTGAAGGCCACTAGCGGGCTCCTTAACTAGCGAAGTTCGATCGTTTGTTTGGGCGCCGCGGTGCCACCGAAGGCCTTCTGCAAAGTCGTTTGCAACTCGCCGCTCTCGGCCATCGGCCCGAGAATATCCGTGTCTCCGTAGAACTTGCCGCTGATGAAGACTTTTGGCAACGTCGGCCAGTCGGTCATCTGCGCGAGCGCTTCGCGCTTAGGCATATTCTCCAAGACGTCGATCACTTCGAACGGGTAGCCGAAGTGGTTGAAGAACTCGATGGTTTCGAGCGTGAAGCCGCAGCGCGGCGCCGTCTTCGTCCCTTTGCCATAGACCAGGATCGTATTTTCCGTAATTTCGCGCGCAATTTCTTCTTTGTAATCCATTGCTTTTCTTAGCCCTCCGAAACGATCGTCTTGAGTTCGACGGCGTGGACGCGTCCATCTTTGAGCGCGCCTTTGAGCGCGGCATAGACGAGCTGGTGTTGCTGAATGAGCGTCTTTCCCGCAAATGCCTTCGAGCGCACGGTGACGTTAAAGTGGTCCATCGTTCCGGTGCGATCCACGATGCCGACCTCGGCGTCGGGCAGTTGCGCTCGAATGAGTTTCGTCAACGCGTCGTTGCCGATCATGATTTCAGTCGAGGCTGGCGCGCATTGAGTGCTTCGGCCAAGCCGCGCGCTTCACCGAGCGTTTCGGGCAGCCGCATCGCTCCCTTTGCGAGCGCCGTCGTTATTCCGCTCGCTAGGACGATGCCGGTCACGCCGACAAGAATCGCCGGCATGCCGCTGGCGCGCAGCGGTCCGACCTCCAACGTAAAAGTGCGCTGCACCCGCGCGAGACCCCGAAAAAACGCGCGTAGACTCCTCGCTCCCTTATTCACCATCGCGTCATAGCTACGTCGCCGCGCGTTGGAAGGCCTGGGCTTCGCGAGGCGGAGGGGGCAAAGGGCCCGAAGACACGCACCAATGTCCGTCGTTTCCCGCTCGCTGGTCGCACTGGTGATCGCCGCTGCCGCGGCCGCGGCCGTGGTAGCGCACGGTACGATTGACATCATTGCCGACTATCTGGTCGCGCACGCCAGCTACGACGACGTTTCCAGTCACGGCTCGCGCGGACTGGTCGCCGCGCTCGCCGCCGTGGTCGCCGGTCTGGTTGCGTTGCGCGGCCTGCGGCTCTGCTTAGACGCGGCGGCCCACGGAACGCTTGCGTCGTCACCGGCACCGAGCTGGCGGAGCGCACCGCTCTTCACCGGCGCAACGATGTTGCTCGCGTCGATCGCCGTTCCTGCGATGGAACTGTTCGACTCGCGACTGGCCGGCACGACGCTCGCGGGTTTCGACGATGCGTTTGGCGGCTCGCTGCTCCTCGGGTTGGGCACGACGCTCGCGTGCGCGGCCGCCATCGCGATCGCGGTCTTCGCCTTGGCACGCTGGATTCTTTCGCATCGCGATCGGATCATCGCTGCAATCGTCGGGATCGTCCGTTCCCGCTCGCAAGCCTGCGCGGGCGTGCGGCGTTCGCGCAGCTTCGAGGACGCTCCGATCTGCCTGCGCAGGCTCTCCGCGCTGCGGTACGGCAAGCGCGCCCCTCCCCGTGATGCCCTTCGCCATCCCAAAACGTCACACTCACATAGCGAGGGCATCTGTGCTTCCTATACTTATCGCGACGTGCTGCCTCATCGGCGGCAACGTCCATACTCCCGCCGGCGCTCCGATCGCGCAGGCGCAACTGACCTTTCGCGGTCCGACATCGACAACGGTGTCGACCGATGCGAAAGGTGCCTTCTCGGTCGTCGTCGCGGCCGGCAGATACGATCTCACAGTCGTTGCTAAAGGCTATGCCGCCGTCACCGTCAATACGGGCGAACTGAACGACGGCGCCCGCATCTCCGTGATCCTGGAACCGAACGACACGCCCAAGCTTCGCACGATCGGCGAAGTGACCGTCAACGGCGCTTTGACCCTCGATCGTAGCGTCATTCCTGAAATGACCGTCTCGCGCGCGCAGATGGACGCGCTCGGATACTCGCAGGCGCTCCAAGCACTCCAGGAAATACCGTCGGTGGTTATCCAGCATCCCGACTCGGGCGCGCAGGCTGCGCCGGCAGTCGTTTCGCTGCGCGGACCCGATCCCTCCGAAGCGATGGTCACGCTCGACGGTCAACTGCTCAACGACGGGAACACCGGCGATGTCGATCTCTCGCAGTTCGCCGTGCCGGCTTTCAACAGCGTCAACGTCACCGAAGGGCTTGGACCGACCGATCTAGAGGGCAGCAACACCTTCGGCGGCGCGGTGAACTTCGTCTCCCTCCGTCCGACCCTGGAGAGTCATCTCAGTTTCTCCGGTTCGGCTGGCTCGTACGGCACCACCCAGAGCTGGCTCAATGCGACCGGAAGTATCGGGAAGCTCGGCTATGCGTTGGCGGGCGACACTTTTGCGCAGATCGGTCAGGTCAACCAATACGCCTGGATCGTTCCATCGAATAACCTGCCGGTCTATTGCGGGCTGGCGACTAAAACGAAGACTCCCAACTGCCCGTTCCAAGCTCATCTCGGTTCCTCGATCGCGGCCAGACTCGGGCTCGTCAACCTCGATTACAATTTCTCGCAGCACGCCGACGTTGGTTTCCGCCTTTTTACGCTTGGCAATAACCGCGACGAATCGGCCGCGCTTAACGGAATCGCCGGCAACCCGACGTGCGTTTTTAGCGGCCCCGGTCCGGGCTGCGCGTTTTCGCCGCCGAGTAGCTCCTCCCCGAACGAGGTAGAGAATCCGGTCTATGGCGATCACATCGGTCAGGGAAGCGCAAATTTTGCGCAAAGCATCCGCGCCTACGATGCCTACTCGCGGACGCCGCTTGGGGCCGGAACGTTGACGGCCGATTATTACGCCAGCGACGATAACGTCGATTTCCAAGGCGGTGCAGTTTCACCCTACGACGTAGCGCATCTCGACACGCGATACAACCAAGGTCTCTCGTGGGGACGCACGTTCGATCAAAGCGAGTTCGCCTTCGGCGGCTACTTACGCCAGGAGGGGCTTTCAGGAGCCGGTATCAACGGAACGGTCGGGCAGAGCGTCAACTCATACTACTTCCGCGGCGCGCAACAGCTTGGAGCCAACGTGCGGCTTTCAGGCGGAATCTACGATGCGAATTACTCGACCTTCGGCAATACCCTGAACTGGCGGCTCGGCATCAGCGACGATCTCGGAACCTCGAGCGTCGTGCGCTTTTCAGTCGGCACCGGATTTCGTCCGCCGCTGCTCTTGGAGCAGTACTTCTTTCCGCCGGTCGTCGTGAACGGCAAGCTGCAACCCAACCCCGCCCTCGGGCCGCTGGATCCTAACTGCGTCGTTCCCAACGGAAACCCGCTCGAACATCCGGAACACGCGACCGAATACGAGCTCGGCTTCTCCCATCTCTTTTCGAGCACGTCGAACCTCGACGTCTCGATCTATCGCTCGAATCTGCGCGACACGATCGAAAACTACTACCCCGGCGGCGGGGCACAGAGCTTCTGTAACAGTGCGCAGGGCTTTGCTTACGAGATTCCGATCAACATCGGCAATGCCGTCTACGAAGGCGCCGAAGCTCGTTACAAGCAAGTCTTTCCGCGTCTGAACCTGACGGCCACGTTTTCGTACGGTCTCAACGTCGCCTATCCGTACGCGCTCGGACCGTTCGTCTCGAATCCGACGTCGGGCGGCACGCTGGTGGATTACCAGCAGTTTTTGGGCGTGCCGCAGCAGCAGGGTTCGGCCGTCTTTACATGGGCGCGCAATGGCTGGCATGCATCCACCGCGCTCGCGTTCGCCGGCAACAACAACACGCTCAGTCAACCGCCGTATACGACGGTGGACGGCGCGATCGGAAAGAACTTTGGTCACGTTGACTTTACGATTGCCGCGACGAACATCTTTAACGCGGTTTCCGGACCGTTTACGATGTACGACGCCGGCGTTCCCTACCGCGGCCTCTTCCCGGGCCCGGGAAACACGTCGTTCCTTGCCAACACTCCGACCGACGCGCTCTTCGTTCAGCCGGGCGCCGTTAGGTTCATCGTAACGGTGCACGAGTAGGCGCGACGATGCAGGCTGTACGGTTGCATGAGATCGGCGGACCGGAGAGCCTGCGCGTCGACGAAATTCCCGTTCCCGAGATTCGTGACGGCGAAGCCTTGATTCGCATCGCGGCCGCGTCGCTCAACCGTCGCGACCTCTTCATCGCGCAAGGTCTCTATCCGAACATTCGCCCTCCCGTCACGCTCGGTTCCGATGGGGCCGGAACGATCGCTTCGCTCGGGGCGGTGGTATCGGATCTACGTGTGGGCGACGAAGTGGTGATCGATCCGATGCTGGGATGGGGCGACGATCCGCGCGTCTGGGATGCCGGCCGCGCGACGATCCTTGGCATGCCGCACGACGGAACGTTCGCTCAGTACGCTGCGGTACCAATCGAAAGCGTCCATCGCAAACCGTTGCAGCTTTCGATGGAAGAAGCCGCCGCGATTCCGCTCGCCGGGCTGACCGCCTATCGCGCGCTCTTTACGCGCGGTGCGCTGCAGCGAGGTGAGACGGTCCTGATTACCGGTGTCGGTGGCGGCGTGCAGAGCTTCGTGCTGCTCTTTGCCAAACAGGCCGGCGCGCGCGCGATCGTTACTTCGAGCAGCGACGAGAAGCTCGAACGCGCCCGCGCGCTCGGGGCCGATCTCGCCATCAACTACGTAACGGAGCCAAACTGGGCGAAGCTGCTTCGCTCGACGGCGCCGATCGATCTCGTCGTCGATTCGTCAGGTGGCGAGACGCTGCGCAAGGCGCTCGACGTCGTCCGGCCCGGCGGGCGAATAGCGATCTACGGCGGTACAAACCCGGACGCGGCCATCAAGCTCTTTCCGCTCTTCTGGAAACACGTCACGATCTTGGGAACGTCGATGGGAAGCCCGCAAGACTTCGCCGCGATGCGCGAGCTCTTCGACGGCGGATTGCGGCCGGTTGTGGACCGCGTCTTTGCGCTGAGCGAAGCGAACGAAGCCTTCGCTCGTCTGGCGGCGGCGGATCAGTTTGGGAAGATCGTGCTCCGCATCGGTTAGGGGAAGCGGAACGTGCGCTAAATCGCTTTTTCCGGCTGGCCGTAACAGCTGCCGTCGGGCGGCGGTGCGTTGCGATAGATCGGGCCCGGATGCGCCACCGGCATTCCCTCGCGAGGCCACAAGATAACCGGCACCTCTCCGTTGCGCGTCAGCTTTAGCTCGCAGGCGATTACCGCGTGCGCTCGCGACTTCGCGTTTCCGCCAATCCACAGATCGAACCAGAGTCCGTAGCAGCCGTTGCTTCCGCTTCCTTGGCTCGGGCCCGATGCCGCGCAAAGATCCTCGCGGACGAAGTACTGCTTGAGAAACGGCACGTAGAGCTTGGTGCCGTACGGAATTCGCTTGTTATTCGAGCGCTCCGTTGCGAAGGTCGTCGGATTGCAGTAGGTGCCGTCGCCGCCGGCATGCTTGTGAATCACCGGATGGGCGATCTGATCGCCGGGCGGCGAGTTGTCCGGCCATCCGTAGAACGTAATGGTGGCCTTGACGCTGGTCGGATCTTGTTTGACCATGTAGCACTTCGGCGAGGCGGTGCCTGGCCTCGAGGGCATGAACGGCGCGTTTAAAGATTGCATGCAGGAGGCAAGCGTAAGGACGCTTATGAGAACCGGCAGCCGGCGCACGACGCACAGCGTTGCACGAAGCTAACGCGTGCCCTGCACGAGCGCATACTCTTGCAGAGATTCGAGGCGTAGCTCGGTACCGAGCTCGGCGACGATGACGGCCGCTTCCTCGGGGCCGACGAGCTCTTCGATTCGGGGATTGAGCATCGCGCTCTCTTCGGCCGTCATCGCGCGATCGAGTCGTCGCGAGGCGACTCGTCGCTCCTCCTCAAGTGCAATCAGATGCGCGAGAATCTGGCGTGCCATCGCAGGCCAAAGCACCTGCCGTTCCGGCGAGTAGATGCGCCGGACGAGATCCGGAATCGTCATCGCTCGCTCGCCAAGCGCCGCCAGAATCTGCTCCTCGCGCATCTGCCGGTGGGCGATGTACTCACCAATTTTTGCGCGCGGGTCGGGAACGGC
Source organism: Vulcanimicrobiota bacterium (assembly GCA_963748875.1). GTDB lineage: Bacteria > Vulcanimicrobiota > Vulcanimicrobiia > Vulcanimicrobiales > Vulcanimicrobiaceae > Cybelea. The sequence continues at coordinate 457,707 of CAVVKC010000001.1, read as the reverse complement.
GGGTCCGTGTCCGCCGTAGATGACCGCAGCGTTGCCGAACTCCTCGGCGAGTCGCTGCAGCGTGCGCTGATACGGACGCATTGCGCCGCCGGGCGGTGCAATGACCGTCGTTCCTTCTCCAAGGATCGTATCGCCGGTGAAAAGCGCACCCTCTTGCTCAAGGTAGAAGATCGCATGGTCGAAGGTGTGCCCGGGCGCGTCAATGGTGCGCAGGACGATCGCTCCGGCGTTCAGCTCACTTTCGAGCCGCAGATCCGCATCGCGTGCGATCCTGCTCTTCGGATGCGCGTGGACGGAGGCGCCCGTCGCTGCGGCGAGTTGCGCGGCGCCCGAAGCGTGATCGGGATGGCCGTGCGTCAGCAGAATCGTGCCGATCTTCAAGCCACGCTTCGCGGCCGCGTCGACCAGCGCGGCGAGGTGCGTCTCAATCGCGGGTCCGGGATCGATGACGACCGCTTCGCCGTTTCCGCAATCGAGCAGATATGAGTTGGTACCTTGCAGCGTCATCGCCGATGCGTTGGGAGCGCGCACGACCGTTACCATGCGTTCTCCAGTGCCGGCGGTATCTGGAAGTCATCCTCGCTATCTCGCGGCACGATCGTAAGAACCGGTTTCTCTCTCGCAAACGCGAGCGCCGCTTCGACCGCATCGAACGACGTCAACCTGGCGAGATGTTTGATGGTCGGATAGACGAGGTGCATCGAGCCGGCCCGCTGGCGCTCGAGCGCCTGCGCAGGTGAGATCCAGAGACCGTCGTGCGTTTCGAACGCATCGGCGAGCGCCGATTGGCCCGGCGGCGCGACCGCGAAGAAGAAGTGCGTGTTGTAGCGCCGCGGTTCGCTCGGCGGCGTGATCCAATGCGAGAAGAGCGTTAACGCACGCGCGTCCGCGTACCAATCGTGAGCCTGCAGAAAATCGGCAAACGACAGCCGGCCGTTTCGCACCTCGATTCGCTCCGCCGCGACGCGATGCCAATCGGCGGACGCACCGTCCAGCGCACCTCCAGCGGCAGTCCGAGCGAGCACCACACCGGCCTCTTCGAAGAGCTCGCGTAACGCCGCTATCGAGAGCGTGGCCGCCGCGGCGTGGTCGATTGCCGGTTCGTCGCATGCCAAAGCGGCCGGAATGGCGGCTCGAAACTCCTTCTCGAGACGCTCCGGCTCGAGACCGATCGTGCGGGCGCGCGTCGCTCCGGAGGTGTCTTGTGCCTCGAGCGTTCCGCCGGGAAAGACGAACGCGTCCGGAGCGAAGGCGCTCGTAGCGCTGCGCCGCGCCAGATAGACTTCGAACGGCGGCCGCGCAAGAATCACTGTGGCCGCCAAACGTACGGTGCTCACGGGAGGCTAGTCTCTAGCCGCCGGATAGCGAAATCCTCTCCATGCGAGTAGCACTTGGCAGCGATATGGCCGGTGAGCTTCCCGAAGCGATTGACCGGTGGTTGCGCGCCCACGATCATGAGGTCGCGCGCTTCGGTGCGCTCGCCCCCGGCGAGAACGACGCGTGGCCATCGGTCGGGAGCGAGGTTGCGCGCTGCGTGGCGCGCGGCGATGCGGGTTACGGAGTGCTCTGCTGCTGGACCGGCACCGGCGTCAGCATTGCCGCCAACAAGGTAGCCGGGGCGCGAGCCGCGCTCTGTGGCGACGCCGTAACGGCCGCCGGCGCGCGCGAATGGAACGATGCTAACGTACTCTGCCTCAGCCTGCGCGCGACGACGGTTGCGCTGGCGGAGGAAATGCTCGAGGCTTGGTTTGCCGGCACGCCCACCCGTGACCCAACCTATCACGCCATGATCGAAGACATCAGGCATTGCTAACAGATTCTTTTTGCGCGGAACAGGTCAGGCGCTAGGAGCGAAGGGCCGAAGTGAACCAATTCCGTTCACGAGGGCCTTCGCGACACCGCGAATGACCTGTTCCGCGCGAAAAGGAAAAGCAGAGGGGCAACGCACTCGCGTTACCCCCGATCAATCTGCCGTTCACCGGAGCGTAGAACTAACGCTACGATTCCGGCCCTCTCTCACGGTGGTTCGGCATTGCGTGCCGTCCTGAACCCGAGAGGCCGATTCTAACAAAATCAAGTGCCAAGATTCAATATCCCCGGCAGAAATAACCAGCCGCAGAGCAAAAAAAGGGACCAATTGACTACGTGGGAGGTCCAACAGTACGGGCATTCCCGGCGAGTTATGAAGAGCAGAGAATAGGCCAGATACGCCGACGCTGCTGCGGCGGCGAACGCCGCCAGGATCAGGACGATCTGCTCGATCGGACGCTGGGCGAACCAAACGGCGACTGCGAGCGCTATGTAATAGAGCGCGCCGAGAAGCGAGTTAGGAACGCCGAAGAGGTGTGCCCTCGGCGTTTTAACGACGCTGGGACCGGTCAGCTCGCCGCGCGCGGCGCGCCGGGACTTATCAAGCATGAAAAGCGAGGCGTAGAGACCAACACCGCACAGCAACGTAATGACCGCCCTGATTTCCATCGCTTGAAGCATCTTCTTCGCAAGGGCGCCGCCCTGGCGCTGCTAATCGGCTCGTTCCTGCTCGCCTATCTCGTGATCCGGCATCAACCGCGGGTAGCCCACGAAATTCGAACGATTGGTCCGCTTGCCTACCCGCTCGCAGTTGCAGTCTTCGTCGTCGTCGCATCGGCGCCGTTTTCCGTGACCGACGCGCTTGCGATCATGAATGGCGCAATCTTCGGACCCGTCAGGGGAACCCTGGTAGACGTGTTCGGATTGATCGGCGCTGCGTTGCTCGGCTACTGGATCAACCGGCACGCCACCCGGGTCTGGCGGCTCGAAGAGTATCTGCATCGCCTTCCGGCCTGGGTGAAGCGGTTTCCGGTCGGCTCTCCGGCCTTTTTGTTGTCGGTTCGCATCATTCCAGGCTTCGGTGGAACCGTCGCGACGGCGAGCGCCGCGGCTTTTCGCGTCCCGATTTGGGTTCACGTCTGGACGATGTGCGCGATTGCCATTCCAATCTGCGCCGTTCTGACGATCTTCGGGGACCGCGTCACGGTTGCGTTGCACGGCTACGAAGCGCGAGCGCGCCACTACGCTAGCCATTACTGCGAAACGCACCATTGTTTGCACTTTCGCCTTCACCGCGCCGAAGTGTCGCCGCCGCCGCCGTGACGTCTCCTACGATCGTTGCCGATTCCACGGCATTCGACCGGCTCTGCGTTCGCGTCGCCGACGCCGACCGGGTCGGCCTCGATACCGAGTTTCACGCGGAACGCACCTACTCACCGCGCCTGATGGTCGTGCAACTTGCCTTCGACGATGGCGCGGCGATCGTCGATGCCTTAGCGCTCCCGGATTTACGCCCGCTCGCGCTCGCGCTCACCCGCACGACGATCGTCGGTCACGCGCTCTCGGCAGATTTGAAGATTTTTGCCGATCGCTATCAGCTCGTACCGCCGCGTGTTTTCGATACGCAGATAGCGGCGGCGTTTCTCGGCTACGGTATGCAAGTCTCGCTCGCGGACTTGGTTCGCGGCGTGCGTGGAGTGCGGCTTGCCAAATCGCAGACCGTAAGCGACTGGTCCGCGCGTCCGTTCTCCGACCGCCAGATCGAGTACCTCGTCGGCGACGTCGCGCACTTGCTGCCGGTCTACGACGAGCTCCGCCCGCGTTTGGAAGAGCGCGGCCGGTACGAATGGGTCTACGAGGAGTGCGCCGAGCTGGGCGATATCGAGCGTTACCGCATGGACGAGCGGCGCGCCTATCTGCGCATCCCCGGAGCGATGCGAATGAACCGGCGCGAGCTCGGCATTCTCAACGAGCTCGTGAAGCTGCGCGACCGCGTCGCGCGTGAACGCGATCTCCCGGTGCGTTACGTATTGCCCGACGACGTCGTCGCCGGACTGGCGACGCTGCGACCCACGCGCCTCGAAGACCTGGGCCAGTTGCGCCGGCTCGACGGCGCCATGAAACGTCAGCACGGCTCGGCAATACTTCAGGCGGTTGCGCGAGGAGAAGCGCTCGACGAAGCCGATCTGCCGCAACGCCCGAGCCGTCCCGCCGCTCCGGCCCGCGACGCGCTCGTTTCATTCCTCGGCGCGGCAATCGGCGAAATAGCCCGCGACGCCTCGCTTCCGCCCAGTTTGCTCGTCCCACGCGCCGCGCTCGAACGTCTAGCACGCGAAATCCCGCGAGATCGAGCGAGCTTCGAGCGCGCGCTCGCGTTGCAGCCGTGGCGACTCGGATTGGTCGCGGAGCCGCTTTGGCGCCTGCTCTCCGGTGAGGCGGCGCTCAAGATCGAAGGCTACGCACAGGGCGATCCCAAAGTACGGCTGTCCGATGACGCAACATCCGAATAGCTTCGAAGCGCTCGATACGCTGCGCGCCGGGGATCGCGCCTACCAATATTTCCGGCTAGACGCGCTCGAACGATCCGGCGTTGCGAAGCTGACGCGGATGCCGTTTTCGCTCAAGATTCTGCTCGAGAACCTGCTGCGTTTCGAAGATGGCCGGGTCGTGAAACGCGAGGATATCGAGTCGCTCGCAAACTGGAGCCGGCACGCAAAGGGCGGGCGCGAAATTGCGTTTACGCCGGCGCGCGTGCTGCTCCAAGATTTCACCGGCGTTCCCTGCATCGTCGATTTGGCGGCGATGCGCGACGCGATGGCCGCTATGGGCGGCGATCCAAAGGCGATCAATCCGCTGCAGCCGGTCGAACTCGTGATCGATCACTCGGTGCAAGCCGACTACTTTGGATCCAACGACGCACTCGCCCGCAATACCGATCTCGAGTTCGAGCGCAATCGGGAACGCTACGCGTTTCTTAAATGGGGGCAAGAAGTGCTCGCCGGCCTGCGAGTCGTTCCGCCGGGAACGGGAATCGTTCATCAAGTCAACATCGAGTATCTCGCGCGCGTCATTTTCGGTGCGGGAGGTGTAGGCGCGGAGCCGGCTCTTGCCTATCCCGATACGGCGGTCGGAACGGATTCGCACACGACGATGGTCAACGGACTCGGGGTGCTGGCATGGGGTGTCGGCGGAATCGAGGCAGAGGCCGCGATGCTTGGCCAGTCCGTGACCATGCTTATCCCCGAAGTGATCGGTTTTCAACTGGACGGCAGGTTACGCGAAGGCGTGACGGCGACCGATCTCGTGCTCACCGTTGCAGAGATGCTGCGCCGCAAAGGCGTCGTCGGGAAGTTTGTCGAGTTCTACGGCAAAGGTCTATCGGCACTGCCGGTGGTCGATCGCACGACGATCAGCAACATGTCGCCCGAGTTCGGCTCGACGGTCGCGATCTTTCCGATCGACGATCGCACGCTCGAGTACCTCCGGCTAACCGGGCGTTCCGCAGATCAGATCGCGCTGGTCGAAGCGTATACCAAAGCGCAGGGCCTCTTTCGAACCGACGCGTCGCCGGAACCGGAGTTTGCCGACACGCTGGCGCTCGATCTCGCGACCGTCGAACCGAGCCTTGCCGGGCCGCGCCGGCCGCAGGACCGCGTGCCGCTGGCGGAGGTCAAACGGTCCTTTGAGAGCGCGCTGACGGAGTGGGTAGCCGCTCGCGATCGAGCCAACGGCGCGGTCTCACGCTTCGAGAACGAGGGCGGCGGCGGAACCGCGACGATCGCCCCGCCCGCCACGACCACGCGCTCGATCGACGATCTCGACGACGGCTCGGTTGTGATCGCCGCAATCACGAGTTGCACCAACACCTCGAATCCATCGGTTCTGGTCGGCGCGGGGCTGCTCGCGCGCAACGCGCTCGAACGCGGTCTACGAACCAAATCGTGGGTGAAGACGTCGCTTGCGCCGGGCTCGAAAGTCGTTACCGATTACTTGGCAAAAGCGGGGCTGCAGGAGTATCTCGACCGTCTCGGTTTCAATCTCGTCGGATATGGCTGTACGACGTGCATCGGGAACTCGGGTCCGTTGCCAAGCGACGTCGCGGAAGCGGTAGCCGACTCCGATTTGGCCGTCGCCGCAGTACTCTCGGGCAACCGAAACTTCGAAGGGCGCATCCATCCGCAGGTTCGCGCGAACTATCTCGCCTCGCCGCCGCTCGTCGTTGCGTATGCGCTGGCCGGACGCATCGACGTGGACTTAACGAGCGAGCCGCTCGGTATCGGGAGCGACGGGAAGGGCGTCTTTCTTCGAGAGATCTGGCCGAGCGACGACGAGATCGCCGCGACGATCGCCGCCTGCATCAGCGACGAGATGTTCAAACGGGAATACGCCGAGGTCTTCAAAGGCGACGCGAACTGGAGCGGGTTGAACGTCGCCGCAAGCGATCTCTACGCTTGGGATCCTAAATCCGAGTACGTCAAGAAGCCGCCGTACTTCGAAGGCATGCCCGCGCAACCGGTCGCGCTGCAGGACGTGCGCGGTGCACGGGCGATTGCGGTGTTGGGCGATTCGGTTACCACCGACCACATCTCGCCGGCGGGGAGCATCGCGAGGAACGGCCCGGCCGGCAAATACTTGATGGAGCACGGAATCGAGCCGCGCGATTTTAACTCCTACGGCGCGCGGCGAGGTAACCACGAAGTAATGGCGCGCGGGACTTTCGCAAACGTTCGATTGCGCAACGCGCTCGTGCCCGGCGTCGAGGGCGGCATTACGCGCTATCTGCCGAGCAACGAGCAGCTCTCGATCTACGATGCGTCGCGAAGGTACGCAGCCGACGGGACGCCGCTGATCGTGCTGGCCGGCAAAGAGTACGGTTCGGGCTCCTCGCGCGACTGGGCCGCCAAAGGCCCCTATCTGCTTGGCGTCAGGGCCGTAATCGCCGAATCGTTCGAGCGAATTCACCGCAGCAATCTGATCGGCATGGGCGTGCTGCCGTTGGAATATCTCGAGGGCGCCGACCGCTCGACCTACGGTTTAGAAGGCGAAGAGATCTTCGACATCACAGGTTTAGCGCAGGGCCTCAAACATCGCATGCGGCTGAGCGTAAAAGCCACCGATCCACGTAGCGCACGGTCGATCGAGTTCGACGTTCGCCTGCGAATCGACACACCCAATGAAGCCGAGTACTATCGCCACGGCGGCATTCTGCAGTTCGTCTTGCGCCAGCTCATCTCAGCATCGCGTAACTAGCCGTGCAGCACACCTGCATTCCGGGGATCGCAGTGTGGTCGCGCTGGCAAGCCGACCGCGGCGTTCATTTCAACTCGTACTTCGTGCAAGGCGACAGCGAGAATCTGCTCGTCGATCCACTTCCACTCGAGGAAGGCGACGCGCAGCAGATTCTCTCGGGTGGCGGCGTGCACTGGATCGTCGTCACCAATCGCGACCACGAACGAGCTGCCGCGGCGGCGGCCGAACGCTTTGGTGCCCGAGTCGCCGCGAGCGAGCCCGACGTGCGAGAGATGTCGGTTCGAGCCGACCGAGTTCTTTGCGACGCCGATACGGTCGGCGACGCAACGGTCCTGGCGCTCGACGGCCTCAAAACCGCCGGCGAGTTTGCCTTGCACCTTCCGTGGAAGCAAACGGTGATCGTCGGCGACGCGCTGTGGGGCGATCCTGCCGGTTCCCTGCGATTGATGCCCGACGAGAAGTTGATCCACCCCGTTCGTGCGGCGCGCTCGCTCTGCAAGCTGCGCGCAGTTCGCCCGCGCCACATACTTCCCGGCGACGGCGCGCCGCTCTTCGAGCGCGCCTACGAAGCAATCAACGACTGTTTGGAAAAGCGCGCGGACGCTCGAGTCAACATCGTCAACATGGACGAGCTGCCGTTTAGCTTTTCGAGCGGCCCCGCGAACTACAACGCCGACGTAGCAGAGATCGGTTTCCGGCTCGGTGCGGAGAAGCTGGGCTATCGGGCAACGCGACTCGAACCGGGTGCGGAGTTTTGTCCCACCCATTGGCATACCGCCGAGGAAGAGCTCTTCATCGTTTGGGACGGCTCGCCGGCGATCGAAAGCCCGCTCGGATCGACGCCGCTGCGCCATGGTGACCTTGTCGCATTCCCGACCCGCGAGTTCGGCGCGCACAAGCTCGTCAATCACGGCGACACGCCGGCGACGATAATTCTCATTGCGAATACGAATCCGTGCGACGTCTGCTTCTATCCCGACTCGAAAAAGCTGCTCGTCGAAGCCACCGACACGCTCGTGCGCGCAGAACCGATACTCGATTATTACGACGGCGAGGCTTAAACTAGAGCGTAACGCGCCCCATTTTGTCGGCGTTGGTTTCGACGAACCACATATTGCCGTCAGGGCCGTTAACGATATCCACCGGCTCCGACTTTCCCTTGAGCTTCGAATACTCGTTGATCTTGCCGTTGATGGTGATGCGGCCAATCTTCGAGGCTCGGATTTGATACGAACCGTACGATTCAGACTCGGTGAACCACAGCGCACCGTCCGGACCGGCCGCGATGCCGGCCGGACGCTCCGTTAACGTGATCCCCTGGGAGTACTCGGTCACAGTGCCGGACGTGCTGATGCGTCCGATGCGTCCGCCGCCGATCTCCGTAAACCAAAGCGCGCCGTCGGAGCCGGCGGTAATAGCGTAAGGTTCGGAACCGGGCGTGATGCCCGCTGAGTACTCGGTAATCTTGCCGCGCTTGGTGACTCGCCCGACCCGATCGCCGTTAGATTCCGTGAACCACAGCGCACCGTCGGGACCCAGCGTAATGTCGTGAAGCGTGGCACCCGTTGAGATGCCGGCGCTAAAATACGTGATCTTCCCGGTGGTCGCGATACGTCCGACCGCGGCTCCCTGAAAGTAGTTTTCGACAAACCACAACGCGTGATCCGGTCCGGCAACGATCCCTTCGGCGTCCGCATTGTTAAGCGGATAGGTGGTAAACGTACCCGTCGTGGTCATCCGCAGGATCTGGCCGTCGCCCGAATCGGTTATCCAGAGCGCACCGTCCGGACCGGCTGCAATGTCCTCAAATGACGGGCTGGCATCGTTTTGATAGTAAAATGCGTTCGTGCGTTTTCCCGACGTCTCGATGCGCGCAATTGCGCTTTGTCCGGCATCTTGGTCGATGTCGTCAGTGACCCACAACGCGCCGTCGGGGCCGACCGTCACGGCCGTCGGAAAATAGAAGTTGTAGTAGCGCGGCAGATCGGCGAACTGGGTGATGGTCACTCGCTCTTTTGCCGGCCGGGTAAGCGAGGCGTCCATTTGCGCGGCGACGTTCGGCTGGAGGTTCCCTCCATTCGCGCAGGCTGAGACGAGCAAAGTGAGGACGCCGGGAACCAAAGCAACGCGAAGCCGTGCAGTCATGCGTACCTCCGGAATGGCGCCAGGGAGCAAGGAACAATTTCGATGACCCTGGTTCTCTTTACCTCTTTATCGGGGCGTACTTGACATTATGTGTCATATTTCGCAAGGTTTGATCGAGTCGTGAAAGCCGATCGCCTAATTTCGCTTCTTCTCTTGCTGCAATCGCGCCGTCAATGCTCGGCGCGCCTGCTGGCCGAGCGTCTCGAGGTTTCGGAGCGGACGATCTATCGCGACGTCGATGCGCTCGGCGTCGCCGGCGTTCCCGTCTATGCGGAGCGCGGCGCGAACGGGGGCATCGTGCTCGCCGACGGATACCGTCGCGCCTTAACCAACTTTAGCGAGGACGAGATTCGTGCGCTGTTCGTCTCCGGCGCTAGCCCACTCGCCGACCTTGGGCTCGAGAGCGGCTTCAATCGCGCGCTTGAGAAACTGCACGGCGGTCTGGCTAGCGTGCAGCAGCGTGCGGCGGAGAAATCCCGTTCGCGCGTCCACCTCGATACGCGCCGATGGAACCAGCCCGAGCCGCCGCGAGCCTTATTGACGGCTCTGCGGCGCGCCGTTTGGGACGATCGCCGCGTTCGGATCAGCTACGAAGATCGTAATAAGGCGGCTTCCACGCGCGTCGTCGATCCGCTGGGCTTAGTCTCAAAGGCCGGCGTCTGGTATCTTGTCGCGCGCGTGGGCGAGGAGCTGCGGAGTTTTCGCGTCGAGCGCATTCGCAGCGCCGACGAGCTAGCCGAGCACTTCGAGCGACCCGAGGAATTCGATCTCGAGCGCTATTGGAGCGAATCGTCGGCACGCTTCGCGCAAGCTTCGCGCAGTGCGGACTGCGTCGTCACACTTCGTGCGCGCCACGAAGCGCTCGATCGCATCACTGCGTACTGGCCTGCCGAGATCCTGTCGCGCCGCAAGCGCGATGCGATCGTGCGGGTGACCTTTCCGGGGCCGGAGATCGCGGTATTCCACCTGCTCGTGTGGTGCGACGCCGCAGCGCTGCTGGAGCCCGCCGAGCTGCGTGGCGCGGTGGTCGCCGCAGCTCAGCGCGCTCTGAAGCGCTACGCGACGCGTTAGTTGCGATCTTTGCGCTGGTGGATGATGATCGCGTTGCCTTCCGGATCCGCGGCGAAGGCCATGTAGCAGACCGGTGATTCGGTGACGTCGCTCACGGTCAGGCCGCGACCCCGGAGCTGGTCGACCGCGCTCTTCGCGTCGTCCACCGCAAACATGACCGCACCGCCGGTTTCGCCGTCTTCGGGCTTCCACACGCCGAAGGTGGAGCCGTCGGGAAGCGTGAACTCGGCGCCGCGTCCTTGATCGTCGATCTCAGTTGGCTTCATGCCTAGGACGTCGCGATAGAAGGCGATTTGGGCTTTCGGATCCTTAACCAAGTACGCGGCGATGTCGATTCCTTTGATCATCCTTTTGCTCTCCTGTCGGGCCATTTCAGTGACGTGCGCACGAGCGTACCAGGCGATATATGACAATTTCTGTCATGAATCCGGCGCGGGCCTCAATTAGAGCATGACGCGACGGAAGTCGGCCAAGAGCTCGGCGATGTAGACGAGAAAACGCGCGGCGCCGGCGCCATCGATCACGCGATGGTCGTAGCTGACGCTGATCGGAAGGATCGAGCGCGGGACGAACTTCTTGCCGTCCCATACGGGCTTGGTCGCCGTGCGGGTCGCGCCGAGGATTGCGACCTCCGGCGCGTTCACGATTTGCGTGAAGGCCGTGCCGCCGATTCCTCCGATCGACGAGATCGTGAAGCTGCCGCCCTGCATCTGCGCGAGCGTCAGTTTTCCCTCGCGCGCCTTGCCGGCAAGCTCCTGAGCCTCGCGGGCGATTTCGATAAGGCCTTTCGCCTCGGCGTTCCTTATCACCGGAACGACCAGTCCTCCGGGGGTGTCGGCGGCGAAACCTACGTTGTAATAGCGTTTGAGGATGAGCTCCTCGCCGTCGAGCGAGGCGTTGAACTCCGGAAAGCGCTGCAATGCGGCAACCGAGGCTCGAATCAAGAACGCTAGCATCGTGAGCTTGGGGCCGCCCGCCTTTACCTGTTCTGCGTTCACCTCAGCGCGCAGCGCTTCGATCGAAGTGACGTCGGCTTCGTCGTAGTTGGTGATATGCGGAACTTGCACCCAATTGCGATGCAGGTTCGGCCCGGAGAGTTTTTTGATGCGCGAGAGGGGGCGTCGCTCGATCGCTCCGTATCGTTCGAAATCGAGTTTCGGCCAAGCCGGCAAACCGGGAAACGCGGCGCCGCCACCGGCACTCTGCAGAGCTGTCTTCACGAAGCCCTGCACGTCTTCACGCGTAATGCGTCCGTGCGGCCCCGTGCCCCGCAGTTGCTGCAGCTCCACGCCGAGCTCGCGAGCAAATCGCCGAATCGACGGTCCGGCGTGCACGATTCCGCCGCGCGGCGGCGCGGACGCATTTTCAGCCTGCAGCTCGCGCTTAGGCGGCGCCGTAGGTTCTTTCGTGCTCTCGCCGGCGGGAGAAGGCTCGGCGGCGCGCGGAGTCTGCGTGCGGGTTGCGGCGATGATGAGTATCGGCGAACCCTGCGAGACTCTATCGCCGACCTTGACCTTGACGTCTTGCACGACGCCGTCGGCCTCGGCAGGCACCTCCATTGACGCCTTTTCGCTCTCGAGCGTGATCAGCGAGTCGTTCTTCTTGACGCGGTCGCCGGGCTTGACCAAGACTTCGATCACCGGTACGTCTTTGAAATCGCCGATGTCCGGAACGCGAACTTCGACCGCTGCAGCAGTGCTTGGGGCATCGGGCGGCCTTGACGAGTCGGAGCTGAGCACCAAAAGCGGCGAGCCTTGCGAGACTTTATCGCCGATCTTGACCTTGACGTCTTGGACGACGCCCTCGGCTTCGGCCGGCACTTCCATCGAGGCCTTTTCGCTTTCCAGCGTAACGAGCGAATCGTTTTTCTTCACGCGGTCGCCGGGCTTCACCAAAACTTCGATCACCGGCACGTCCTTGAAATCGCCGATGTCGGGAACGCGTACCTCGACCGTCTCGCTCATATTTCTCCTCTAGCTTGCGATGGAGGACCTACGTGCTGCCGCGGGGACTCCGACGCAAGCGCCATTGACAGGAGGTCAAAATTGTCCTTAGCAGGTGGCGCGAGCGCGGTGTAGCAGGAGCGGAACATGGATGTGGAGCGACGAGCGACCCGAGGCGGCACGTAGGTCATCCGTCGCAAGCTCTCCTCAGACCGTGATGGGATTGGGCTTGTCGGGATCGATCTGATATTTTTTGATCGCTTTTCCGACGGTCGCAGCCGGGATCGTGCCCTCTTCGGCGAGCGCCTTTAGCGCTGCGATTGTAACGAAGTGCCGGTCGACTTCGAAGAACGCGCGCAGCTTTCGCCTGAAGTCGCTTCGTCCGTAGCCGTCGGTTCCCAAGGCGACGTATTGGCGAGCTTGTGCCGAGCTTGTCGAGGCGACGAAGGGGCGAATTTGCTCGGCAAACGTACGGATGTAGTCGGTCGCGGCGACGCCGGGTCCATGTTTGTCCTGCAGACATTGCTCGACGTACGAAAGACGCGGCGGTTCGCCGGGATGCAGCATGTTCCAGCGGCGCGCCGCGACGCCGTCCCGCTGCAGCTCGTTGAAGCTCGTGACGCTCCAGACGTCGGAATCGATCTTCCATTCGTTTGCGAGCAGATCGGCGGCAGCCTCGACTTCGCGCAGAATTGCCCCCGATCCGAAGAGCTGCACGCATGGCTCTTTTCGCTGCCCTGAGCTTGTCGACGGGCGCTGTCCTGAGCCTGTCGACGGGCGCTGTCCTGAGCCTGTCGAAGGACGCAGGAGGTACATCCCGCGCAGGATGCCGTCGCGCGCATCGGGCGGCATCGCCGGGTGCTGATAGTTTTCGTTTAGCAGCGTGATGTAGTAATAGACGTCTTCCTGCTCGGTGAGCATCCGCCGCACGCCGTCTTGAATGATGACCGCCAGCTCGTAGCCGTAGGTTGGGTCGAAGCTCACGCAGTTGGGGACGAATGAAGCTGCGACCTGACTGCTGCCGTCCTCGTGCTGTAACCCTTCACCATTGAGCGTCGTTCGCCCAGACGTCGCGCCGAGCAAAAAGCCGCGCGTGCGGCTGTCGCCGGCCGCCCACGTCAGATCGCCGACGCGCTGAAAGCCGAACATCGAATAAAAGATGTAGAACGGAATCATCGGCAGGTTGTGATTCGAATAGGCCGTGCCGGCCGCGATCCACGACGACAGCGCGCCGGCTTCGTTAATGCCTTCCTGTAGGATTTGGCCGAGCTTATCCTCGCGATACCACATGAGCTGTTCGGCATCTTGAGGATGGTACAGCTGGCCGACCGACGAGTAGATGCCGAGCTGGCGGAACATCCCTTCCATGCCGAACGTGCGCGACTCGTCGGCAACGATCGGAACAACTCGCGGTCCGATCTCCCCATCGCGCGCGATCGTGTTGAGGATTCGAACGAAGGCCATCGTCGTGGAGATGTGACGATCGCCGGTGCCTTGCAGCTGCGGTTCGAACGCGGAGAGCTGGGGAACCGTCAACGACGCCGATCGTTTGCGCCGTTGCGGAACGCTTCCAAGCGCAGCGAGGCGCTCGCGCAAATAACGCATCTCCGGCGCGTCGTCAGACGGCTTAAGGAAGGGGACCTTTTCGCCCGACAGCTCGGCGTCGGAGATCGGCAGCGCAAAGCGATCGCGAAAGACTCGCATTGCCTCGATTTCCATTTTCTTGGCCTGGTGCGCGATGTTTTGCGCTTCGCCCGCTTCGCCCATGCCGTAACCCTTGATCGTCTTGGCGAGGACGACCGTTGGCTGGCCACGGTGCTCGACGGCCGCTTTATAGGCGGCGTAGACTTTGATCGAGTCGTGACCGCCTCGCTGCAAGTTCCAAACTTCGTCGTCGGTCCAGCCTTCGACGAGCGACTTCGTCTCCGGATATCGGCCGAAGAACTCGTCGCGCACGTATCGGCCGTTGCGCGACTTGAACGTTTGATAGTCGCCGTCCACGCATTCGTTCATGAGCTGCACGAGCCGGCCGCTCTTGTCGGCGGCGAGCAGCGGGTCCCAACGGCTCCCCCAGATGACCTTGATGACGTTCCAGCCCGCCCCTTTGAAGACGCCCTCGAGCTCTTGAATGATCTTGCCGTTGCCGCGCACGGGGCCATCGAGGCGCTGCAGGTTCGCATTGACGACCCAGATCAAGTCGTCAAGCTTCTCACGACCCGCTAGCGAGATAGCGCCCTGCGACTCGGGCTCATCCATCTCGCCGTCGCCGACAAAGGCCCAGACCTTTCGTCGGGTCGTATCGAGCAGATTACGATCGTGAAGGTAGCGCATGAAGCGCGCCTGATAGATCGACATGATCGGCCCGAGTCCCATCGAGACGGTCGGAAACTGCCAAAAGCCCGGCATCAGCCACGGATGCGGGTACGACGAGAGGCCCTTACCGCCGACTTCTTGACGAAAGTTCTCGAGCTGCTCCTCGGTGATGCGGCCTTCGAGGAAGGCGCGCGCATAGACGCCGGGGGAGGAGTGGCCCTGGAAGAAGACGAGGTCGCCGCCGAACGTCTCGCTCGGGGCACGGAAGAAGTGGTTGAAGCCGACGTCGTAGAGCGTCGCCGCCGAAGCAAAGCTTGCAACGTGCCCGCCGAGCTCGGAGCTGACCTTGTTGGCGCGGACGACCATCGCAAGTGCGTTCCAGCGAACGTAGTGGCGCAGGCGTGCCTCGAGGTCACGATCGCCGGGCATCGGCGGCTGCCGGTCGACCGGGATCGTGTTGACGTACGGCGTCGTGAAGCCAAGCGAAACGTGGGCGCCGGCCGCCTGCGCCTCGTCGACCAGACGCTCGATGAGCTGCCGGGCGCGCTCGTGACCCTCGGTGGCAAGCACGCCGCGCATGGCGTCGAGCCATTCACGCGTCTCTTGCGGATCGGGGTCGCCCGCCAAATCGCGCACTGAATTGATCATAGAGTTGCGCATCATTCCGCCACAGCAACCCAATCTCTTACGGCCGGACCGATCCAACGCGACGGCTGGTTGCCTCCAATGGCACCGTCTTGCCGCGCCGAGCTACGACGGCGTAGACTTTATTGAGGCAGTAACTAACGGAGGTCGGCCGTGGGGGCAAATAGATTTGCGCGCTGGCTCGTCACCGGCGTCGCGGCAACCATCATTACGGCGTGCTCGCCGTCAGGCGCCCAACGATCCATTCCGGCGGCCGGTACGCCGGTCACCTCATCGGCCGCAAAAGGCGCCACCAAACATCTCTACGTCATCGTCACCACGAAGCGAAAATTCATTGCGGAGTACCCGATAGCGAACGGAATTCCACAGGCCAAACCCGACCGAATGGTTCTCGGTTTGATCGCCCCGAACGCAATCGCCGTGGATAGCGCCGGCAACCTCTACGTGCTGGATCTCAAGACGCTCAAGGAGTTTGCGCCGGGCGCATCCGGGTTCGCCAAACCGACCCGCGAAATCGACCTGAAGAGTTTCCTCAACATCAACACGCTCGCAGTCGACGCACGAGGTTACCTGTACGTCGGTCAAAAGAGCCGCGTGTATGTCTACGCCCCCGGAGCGCACGGCCACGCAGCGCCTATCGCGAAGTTCAAGCCGGTGGGATATCCGGCCGGGTTCACGTTCGATGCCGGCGATAACTTCTACGTGCAAGGGAATACCCAAACGTACGACCCCTATCGCGCCTTTCAAACGCACGTTACGGTCTATTCCGCGGCGCCGAAGCTGCAACGCATTCGCACGTTCTGCACGCCCGTCTTCACCGATTTCGGAATATCCTACGGGGTCGCGCTCGACGGTCGCGGCGGCCTGTTCACAACCTACACCTACTTCATCAGCAGCTACCCGTACGGTGAGATCCACGTCTATCCCCAGCGCGCTAAGATGTGCCCGAGGAATCCGAGCACCATAATTACGACAGTCAACCCAAGTCTGCACGAGCCTGTCTATTTCGCCGTCGACGACCCGTATCTCTATGTAGGCGACGTCTTTTACGGCGACGGGGGCGTCGTCTTCACCCTAAAGACGACCGGCCAGCAGCAGACGCCGCTCGGGACCTTGTCCGTGGCCGGCAATCGGCCCCACAACATTTTAGGGATCGCCGTTGGGCCGTAATCGGCCGCCACGGAAGCATAAGCCGCCGCGTTTGGCGTATAGTACTCTCCGCGGGAGCTCGCGAGCAGTCGGGCTGAGAGGGCGAGCGTTGATTCGCCGACCGCGATTGACCTGATCCGGGTAATGCCGGCGTAGGGAGGCTTGAAATGAAGGTTTACATCGGGGGATCCGATCCCTCGGTACGCGTACCGCGGCGCGCAATCGCGCTGACTGATGGTACGATTCATACGGTTTACGACACCAGCGGACCGCACGGCGATCGCGAGTGCGTGGTTGACATTCGTCAGGGACTCCTGCCGCTGCGCGCGCCGTGGATCGCCGCGCGAGCCGACGCCATCGAGCTCGAGCAAGCGTCGTCAATTTACCGGCGCGGGCGCGACGTCATGAGCGAACTCGAGAGCGTGCGCTTTCCGGGGCCGCGCAGGCCGCACCGAGCCAAACCAGGCGCGAACGTAACGCAGATGCACTACGCGCGTCGCGGCGAGGTCACGCGCGAGATGGAGTTTGTGGCTCTGCGTGAGGGAGTCGAGCCCGAGTTCGTCCGCAGCGAAATCGCGCGCGGCCGCGCGATCCTGCCATCGAACGTCAACCACCCCGAGAGCGAGCCGATGATCATCGGCCGCAACTTCCTGGTCAAGATCAACGCCAACATCGGAAACTCGGCCGTCAGCTCGTCGATCGACGAGGAGGTCGAGAAGATGACCTGGGCGACGCGTTGGGGCGCCGACACCGTAATGGACCTCTCGACCGGCAAGAACATCCACGAAACGCGCGAGTGGATTCTGCGCAACTCGCCGGTGCCGATCGGCACCGTTCCGATCTATCAGGCGCTCGAGAAGGTCGATGGTAAGGCGGAGGAGTTGACCTGGGAGCTCTTTGCCGACACGTTGATCGAACAGGCGGAACAGGGCGTTGATTACTTCACGATCCACGCCGGCGTGTTGCTGCGCTACGTCCCGCTCACCGCCGGCCGCATCACCGGCATCGTTTCGCGCGGCGGCTCGATTTTGGCGAAATGGTGTTTGGCGCACCACCGCGAGAATTTCCTTTACGAACACTTCGAAGAGATCTGCGAGATCATGAAAGCCTACGACGTCGCATTCTCACTCGGCGACGGTTTGCGTCCCGGCTGCACCGCCGACGCGAACGACGCGGCGCAGTTCGCCGAGCTCGAAACGCTCGGCGAACTGACCGAGATCGCGTGGAAGCACGACGTGCAAGTGATGATCGAGGGCCCAGGCCACGTGCCGATGCACATGATCGAAGTGAACGTGCGCAAGCAACTCGAGATCTGCAAAGAGGCGCCCTTCTATACGCTCGGTCCGCTCGTGACCGACATCGCACCGGGCTACGATCACATCACCAGCGCCATCGGCGCGGCGATGATCGGCTGGTTCGGGACCGCAATGCTCTGCTACGTAACGCCCAAAGAGCATCTCGGGCTTCCGAACAAAAAGGACGTGAAGGACGGTGTCATCGCGTACAAGATCGCGGCGCATGCGGCGGATCTCGCAAAGGGGCATCGCGGTGCGGCGCACTGGGACGACGTACTGTCGAAGGCGCGTTTCGAGTTTCGCTGGGAGGACCAGTTCAATCTCTCGCTCGACCCGGAGACGGCGCGCGAGTTTCACGACGAGACGCTTCCGGCGCCGGGAGCGAAGGTCGCGCACTTCTGCTCGATGTGCGGTCCGCACTTCTGCTCGATGAAGATCACGCAGGAGGTTCGCGAGTACGCCGAGCGCGGCATGGCGCAGAAATCGAGCGAGTTCCGCGAACAAGGCGCCGAGGTCTACGTCCCCGTGTCACCCTGACCCTGTCGAAGGGCGTGATTTGCGCGGTGCTCTTCGACCGCGACGAAACGATCGTAGTTGACGTGCCCTTCAACGGCGATCCGGCACGCGTTGAGCCGGCGCCGAACGCGCGTATGCTGCTCGACCGCCTGCGCGCAGCAGGGCTGCCGCTCGCGGTCGTGAGCAATCAGAGCGGAATCGGGCGCGGGCTTATCACGGCCGATCAAGTCGACGCGGTCAATCGACGGATCGACGAGCTGCTCGGTCCCTTTGCCGGTTTCTTCGTCTGTCCGCACGCGCTCGAGGATGGCTGCGACTGCCGCAAGCCCAAGCCAAAGCTAATTCTCGATGCAGCGCGCGCGCTCGGCGTCGATCCGGCTTGCTGTGTCGTCGTCGGTGACCGCGAAAGCGACGTCGAGGCTGCACGCAACGCCGGCGCGATCCCGCTGCGGATTGCCGGACCGCGCGATCTCGAGCGCGCCGTTAACGTGATTCTTACAAGAATGCAAGAAACTGATGCCGACGGCGTTTGACGTAATGCCGAAGAGGCTCCGACCGACGAGCAAAGCCATGGATGGCGAGAGCGAGGAGGCGGAGCAGCAGGAGCGTAGCCCGGACGGCGGAGCGACGAGCGGCTCTGAGGCGTTATGTCAAACGCCGTCGGCGCAGCGCTATTGCGGGGAGGTTGCGTCGAGCCAGTAGTCGATATCGGCGCCGTGCGCGGGAAGCTCGACGGCGAAGGCGCTCTCCGGCAAGTGGACGCTCTTGGTGAGCGCTTCCCACGTGTCGAGCACCCGCACGACGTAGGCTTGCGTTTCGTCGTAGGGCGGGATGCCGCCATATTCGCTGACGGCCCTCGGCCCGGCATTGTACGCAGCGAAGATCAGGCTATAGCGTCGCGTGCCGAATCGCTGAATGAGTCCGCGGAGGTAGCGGGCCGCCCCCGAGAGATTCTGCTTGGGATCGTGCGGATTCACGCCAAGCCCCGCAGCGGTTCCGGGCATCAACTGCCCGAGCCCAATCGCGCCCGCGGATGAAAGCGCGTGGGTCTGCCAGCCCGACTCGACCGTTACGATCGCGACGAGCATATTTGCATCAATACGCCAGCGCTCGGCGTTGACGAGCACGCGCCGCGCAAGATCGCGACTCTGCCACCCCGGCATCTTCGGATTGATGTGGCGCAGCACGGTTGCATAGACGGAGATGGCAACCGGACTAGCGGGAACGACGCGGTTAGCTGCTGACGCGGGGGCGACGGTCCCGAGCAACGATCCACATAGCAAGACGGCTGTCGCCAGGAGCCTGACGAGGGTCCTCCGCATATGGGACAGGTGGGTTCGCGCCTCACTTCGGAGCCGCCTTCCGGGGGAGGGCCGCCCCGGCAAGGTAAGTATCGCGGCCGAGCGCTCGCGATCGTCTTAATCCTCTTAGTCGCGCTCTGCGGCATGATTGCCTGGGCGCAGTGGTATGCGATTCACGTAAACGTTCCGATGTACGAGCGCAAAACGTGAACTCCGCAACGCATTAGCGCAACGCTTTGATACTTCTTTGAAGTAACCACGCGCAGGAGTTGCGCTACTCGCGTCGCTTAGAGCTTAAACCAGGAGGGCTTTTAGTTGGAGTTGTTTGCGCATGCGCTGCTGATGGCGGTGTTGGTATCGGTCGACCCCACGGCTTCGCCGCTTCCGCCGTCGCCGGCGCCGGCAAAGCCGGTGACGACGCCCTCACCCTCGCCGACCCCCAGTCCCGGGCCGCCTTTCGGCAACATGAGCTGGCGTGAGATCGGGCCGGCCGGTTCGGGTGGCCGCGTCGCCGCCGTGGCGGGATCTGCCACAAACGCGAAGCTCTATTACGTCGGCGCCGCCGGCGGCGGCGTCTGGAAATCGGCAAACTCCGGCCAAACGTGGGACGCGGTCTTTGAAAAGGAAGGCACCGCTGCGATCGGCGCCGTTACCATTGATCCGACCGATGACAAGACGGTCTGGGTCGGAACCGGCGAAACGAACCCGCGCAACGACGTCAGTTATGGCGACGGCGTCTATAAGACTACTGACGGCGGCGATAGCTGGACGAACGTCGGTTTAAAAGCGTCAAAATACATCTCCCGCATTCTCGTGGATCCGCGCAATCACAACCACGTCATCGTCGGCGCGCTCGGCGACGCGTTCGCCGACAGCCCCGACCGCGGCGTCTACGTCACCGACGACGGGGGCAGGACATGGAAGCAAACGCTTTACGTTGGGCCGGAGAGCGGCGCGTCGGATCTCGCGATGAGCGCGCAGAGCCCCAACGTCGTCTACGCCGGCATCTGGAAGTTCCAACGCCGGCCGTGGACCTTCCTCAGCGGCGGAGCCGAAGACGGGCTCTACAAGTCGACCGACGGCGGCGAAACGTGGACGAAGCTCGAGGGGCACGGGCTTCCCGCCCCACCGATGGGACGCATCGGTCTGGCGGTCGCGCCGAGCGACGGCAATCGCGTTTACGCGCTCATCGAGTCGAAGGAGGGCATCCTTTGGCGCTCCGACGACGGCGGCGCGAATTGGAAGATGGTTAGCAACGATTCGCTGATCGACGCGCGTCCGTTCTATTTTTCGCACATTGCGGTCGATCCGAAGAACCCCAACCGCGTCTTTGCCATTTCGTTTGAAGTCATGCTGAGCAACAACGCCGGTGAGAACTTCAAGGCTACCGCCGAGCAAGTGCACTCCGACTTCCACGCAATTTGGATCGCGCCGAACGATCCGTCCCGCATCATGCTCGGCGAGGATGGAGGATACGTCCTAACTCTCGACGGCGGCGAGAACTGGTTCTTCTCGGCGAACCTCCCGATCGGTCAAGCCTACCGCGTGGGGCTCGGAACCGACAATCCGTACACGGTTTGCACCGGTCTGCAAGACAATAACGGTTGGTGCGGCCCGTCGAATTCACTCGACCCCTCCGGCATCCAGAATAAGCACTGGGTCAACACGGTTGGCGGCGACGGTACTTGGGGGATCCCCGAACCGGACGACCCGAATTGGATTTGGTCGGACGCTCAAGACGGCGCGCTTCAGATTTACAACCGAGTCACCCAGGATAGCTGGTCGGGCCAGCCGTACCTGCCGACCGGCAGTCAATCCTGGACGGTCGCGAAGAGCAAGTACCGCTTCAATTGGGAGTCGCCGATCGCGTTTGCACCGTGGCGCGCCGCCGGCGGTGGCGTGATCGGATGGTACGGCGGCAACGTCATATTCCAGACGACCGATCGTGGAAAAACGTGGACCACGATCAGCCCCGATCTAACGCGCAACATCAAGTCGCATCAGAATCCGGCCGGCGGCCCGATTACCAACGACGTCTCGGGTGCCGAGTACACCGATACGATCCTCGATATCGAAGCCTCGCAGCTCAAGCGCGGAGAGATCTGGGTCGGAACGGATGACGGGCTGGTGCAACTGACGCGCGACGGTGGAAAGCACTGGACGAACGTAACGCCGTCGGGCGCGCCCGAGTTCGGCCGGTTCGCGACGGTCGCTCCGTCAACGCTGGTCGACGGCACCGCATACGCGATCAACGATGCGCACGAGATGGGCGACAGCGCCCCTTACGTCTACGTCACCCACGACTACGGCGCGCACTGGACGAAGATCGTCAAGGGCTTACCTCTCAATGAATGGGCGCGCTCCGTCCGTCCCGACATTCGCGACCGCAATCTCATCTATCTCGGTACCGAAGAGGGAATCTGGATCTCGTTCGACGGCGGCGCAAACTGGCAGTCGTTCAAGAACGATCTGCCGACCGTGTCGGTCCACGACATTCGGCTGCAGCCGCAATACGACGATCTCGTGATCGCGACGCACGGCCGTTCGCTCTACATCATGGACGATGTCCGTCCGGTGCAAGGGCTGCAACAGGCCACCTCCAGCGGAACGTGGCTCTTTACGCCGCGCACCGGCTACGAGTGGACGCTTCACGAAAACGATGAGGGGACGTACACGAACTACGCGGCCGACAATCCGCCATTCGGCGTCCTGATTACCTTCTATCAGAAAGAGCCGCAGAAGGGCGCTCCGGCGCTCGACATTCTCGACGCGCACGGGCGCGTGATTCGCAGTGTCTCGGGAACCCACAAAGTCGGCGGCAAGGACGAACCCTATATCCCAAACAAGGCCGGTCTCAATCGCTACACATGGGACTTCACCGTCAACGGTCCGGTAAAATGGAAAGGCGGCGCCCTTCCCTTTTTGGATGGGCCGAATAACGGACCCGGCGTCGTTCCAGGCAGTTACGCCGCGAGAATGACGATCTCGGGGCACACCTACGTCGTACGCTTCAGAGTCGAGCCCGACCCGCGTTCGCAGTTCACGCAGGCCGACTATGAGCGGAGCTTCAACGAGGCGATGCACCAGATGGCGCACCTTTCTCAACTCAACTCGATTCTCAATAATCTCGATGACGTCAAGAAATCGCTCGACACTGCGCTTGCCGCTTCAAAGAAGGCGAACAACGGCGCGCTGACCACCAAACTCCAAGATGCTTTGGCCGCCAGGCAGACGCTCTTCGATTCGCTTGCGACCAACATTCGTGGCGAGGGTACCGAGGACGAGACGAGACTGCATGAAGATGTCCTCGGTGCTTTTTTTGCGGCGCAGGGTCTGATCACGCCGATGGTCGAGAACTTCTTGGGGCGTGTCGATGCCGATTACCGCGGCGGAATTGAGCGCTACAACACCTTCGTAACAGGTGTGGTGCCGGGTGTCAACACGGCGTTGCAGCAAGCCGGAATGAAGACGCTGCCCGCCGTCAAATCAGTCAACCCGTAATGCTGCTCGTTCCGTCTATCGTGCTCGCGGCTGCGGCGTACGCGAACTTGACGTGGCGCTCGATCGGGCCGACGATCGCGGGTGGGCGCGTCGCAGCGGTGGCGGGGACGCCGCAGGACGACCAACTCTACTATCTGGGCACTGCCGGCGGCGGCGTCTGGAAGTCGAGCAACGGCGGCGCGACCTGGCAGCCGGTATTCGAAAAGGAGCCAGTGGCCGCGGTCGGCGCCGTCGCGATAGATCCGACCAATGAGAACGTCGTCTGGGCGGGGACCGGTGAAGCAAACCCGCGTAACGATGTCAGTTACGGAAACGGCCTCTACAAATCGACCGATGGCGGCAAGAACTGGACTCGAGTCGGTCTCGCGGGCGTTTGGAGCATCTCGCGGATTGCGATCGACCCGCGCAACCCGCGGCACGTCGTCGTCGGTGCCTTCGGCGATCCGTTCAAGGACTCGACCGCGCGCGGCGTCTACGTCACCTTTGACGGCGGACAGACCTGGAACAAATCGCTCTATCTCTCGCCCTCGAGCGGTGCCAGCGACATTGCGATGAATCCGCAAGATCCCAACGTCGTCTACGCCGGCATGTGGCACTTTCGGCGCTTACCCTGGACCTTCACGAGCGGCGGTTCGGACGACGGCCTCTACAAATCGACCGACGGCGGCAAAACCTGGAAGAAGCTCTCCGGCAACGGGTTGCCCGGCGGCTATACCGGGCGCATTGGGTTGGCGATCGCCCCGAACCGTCCGAATCGGGTCTTTGCGCTGATCGAAGCGAAGGGCGGAATTCTCTGGCGCTCTGACGACGCCGGCACGCACTGGACGATGGTAAGCGACGACACGCTCGTCGACCAACGTCCCTTTTACTTCACGCACATCGCAGTCGATCCCAAGAATCCCAATCACGTCTACGCCGTCTCGGAGATGCTCGCCGAAAGCAAAGACGGCGGACGGAAGTTCGCCGAGATCGCAAAGGGCGTTCACGTCGACTATCATGCAATTTGGATCGACCCCACGAACCCCAAGCGCATCATCGTCGGTGAAGACGGCGGGTACGCACTCACGGCCGATCTCGAGCATTGGTCGTTTTCGCGCAACCTTACGATCGGACAGATCTACCACGTCGGACTCTCGGACGAGAATCCTTATCGCGTCTGCGTCGCTTTCCAAGATAACGGCGGCTTTTGCGGTCCGGAGAATTCGCTCGATGGCGAGGGGATTCTCGATCGTCATTGGATCGACGTCGTCGGCGGCGATGGAGAATGGACCGTTCCCGACCCGTCGGACCCGCGCTATGTCTGGGCGGATCTCGAGGACGGCGCGGTCACGATCTTCGATCGTACGACCGAAGTAAGCCGCTTCATTCGTCCCTACGATTCCTTTCCCGGAAGCTTTCTCGGGCCATTCGATCTCAGTACGGTGCCGTACCGCTTCAATTGGGATTCGCCCGTCGCATTCGCGCCCTGGGACGGACACGTCGGCTGGTTCGGCGGTAACGTCGTCTTTCAATCGACCGATCGCGGCGAAACGTGGAACGTCATTAGTCCGGATCTCACGCGGAACATCAAAGCGCATCAGGTTCCTTCGGGCGGCCCACTCGCGAAGGACGTCTCCGGCGCGGAGTACTCGGACACGATTCTCTATATCGAAGGCTCGGCGATCGACCGCGGCGAGATTTGGGCCGGAACGGACGACGGTTACGCCCAGATGACGCGCGATAGCGGCACCCATTGGCACAACGTCACGCCGCCCGGAACTCCGGAATACGCGCGAATTGAAACGACGGCACCATCGCCGCTCGTACCCGGCACCGCGTATGTCGTCGCCGATAATCATCGCATGGGCGACTACGCTCCGTACGCCTTCGTCACCCACGATTACGGTGCCAGCTGGACGAAGATCGTGCAGGGCTTTCCGCCCGATCAGTACGTGCGCACGATACGTCCGGACACCTACAACTCGAATCTGCTCTACGCGGGCACGGAAGCGGGCATGTGGGTCTCGTTCGATGGCGGAGCGCACTGGCAGGACTTCAAACTCAACCTTCCCACCGTATCGGTGCGCGACATTCGAATTCAGCCGCAGTTCGACGATCTCGTGGTGGCGACGCACGGCCGGGACGCTTGGATCTTGGACGACGTCGGATCGGTTCAGCAGCTCGGCAACGCGCAGCGCGCGGGAACGATGTTCTTCGCGCCACGCACCGCATACGAATATCATTATCACTCGAACGACCTAGGCATCTACACTCGCTTCGCCGGCGATAACCCTCCCAAAGGCGCTATCGTCGACTTTTATCAAAGCGCACCGCAAAAGAACCCGCCGCAATTACAGGTCCTCGATGCCAACGGACGAGTCGTTCGGACGGTTGCCGGCACCCATAAAGTGAAGGGCAAAGATGAACCGTACGTGTCGAACAAAGCCGGCATCAATCGCTACGTCTGGGACTTCACCGAGGATGCGCCGGCGAAATGGTACGGTGCGGCGAAAGAAGATTATCAAGGACCGAAGACGGGGCCGATCGTCGCGCCGGGGACCTACAGGGTTCGCCTAACGCTCGGTACAACGGCGCTCCAACAGAGCGTCGTGGTCAAGCCGGATCCGCGCGACTCGTGGACGGCAGCCCAGTATCAGGCCGGATACGAGTACGCCCGCAAATACTCGACCGTCTACGGCAAGATCGACGTAGCGCTCAACAACCTCGATGCAATCCGGAAATCGCTGACGAGCGCGAGCGCCGGAGCCAAGAACAATCCTTCGCTCCAGCAAGAAATCGCGGGCGCGCAGCAGCGGTGGCAGCCGGTTTTCTCGGCGTTTACCGCCGACTATCACAACGACGAAGATTCGATTCAGCGTTCGGGCTCGCTGCGCGAGTCTATTCCTCGGACCGGCTTCCAAGGTCCCCAGGTGCCGCCGACGGCGGCGCAGCTCGATTACGCGAAGCGCTTCGATGCGGCGTATGCGTCGGCGATGGCCGGCTACAACGAATACGTCACCTCGCTTGGACCGCTGCAATCGTCGCTGAAGAGTGCCGGCATCAAGCCGTTGGAAGGGGCGACTGCGCTTACGCCGTAGCGGCGATCACTCGTAGTCCGGCGCGAAGTAGTCGTCGCCGCGGTTGTGCATGAAAAACTTCGGCCCGAGCGGAGCCTTGATCGGCACGAAGGCGCGCGGCTTCTGCGAGAAGTCAAAGCAATCTTTGGCCGGTGAGGCGGCGCGACGGTCGGCGTCGGCGAGCTGACTGAGGCCGAAGAGGTTTTCGGCAAAACGCAGCACGCTCGCCGTTTCGTACTGCACGTGCGAAACGTAGCCGTGCTTGGCGTACGGCGAGATCACCAGTAATGGCACGCGAAAGCCTAGGCTGTCGCGGTTTATGTACGGCGGCGGCACGTGATCGTAAAGGCCGCCCCAATCATCCCACTGGACGAAGATTGCGGTCGAGTCCCAAAACTTACTGTTGCCGACCGTGTTGACGAGCGCCGAAACCCAGGAAGGTCCGTAACTGCCCACGCAGTTGACGTGATCGGAATCGTCGCAGACCGGCGTGATCCACGTAAAACTCGCGAGCTTCCCGGCCCGGACGTCGGTGATGAACTTCCAGTTCGGCGAGATGACGTCTTTGCTCCAGTCGGGTCCAAAGCGGATGTGCCTAATCGCCTCGTAAGCCGACCACTCAGTTCCGCCGCCGCTCGAAGCGCTTCCGTACGTCGCGGCGTAGAAGCGCCACGGGAGCTTGGCTTTGTCGAACTCGTCGCCGAGCGTTGCGTAGTCGTAGCACGCGGCAATCTGGGGACCGTAGGGATTGCGTTCCTTCGTGATCGTCGTGACCAAATCGTCCTTTCCACCGACGCATCCCCATAGGCCCTCCGGTAAATCATCGCTCCATGCGGCTTGGGCGGCGATGACGTACTGATGCGCGACGAAGCTCTCGTCGAGTTGCGATTGGAACATCCGATCGGCCAACACCCATTCGTGGGCCATGTCGAAGTACGGCTTTGACTCGTCGTGCGGGACGTAGACGTACTCCGGGTTGGACGGACCGCGGGAAGACTCTTCATTGTTGAATCCGTTCATCCGGCAATCGGTCCCTGGGAGCTTTCCGGTTCCGTTGCACGCGGCGAACATGGCTTTTACTGAGTGATCGATATCATAGGCTCGGCCCAGCGCGTACGGCACCAACTTTATCCTCTGCCCCTTCGAGTTCTTACCGCTCGAAACGGTATCGGCGCCCGGATAGCCTTGGAAGAGATTATCGAAGCTGCGATTCTCTTGAATGATGTAGACGACGTGCTTGATCTTGCCGGCGCCGGTACCATCGAACGCCCGCAGTACGGCACCGCTCTGCATGTACGGCAAGGGAAGGGCTGCCGAGCAACTCGCAAGCGCGATCGCGAGGATTGGCAAAGCTGCGACGTAGCGTGCGGCCGAGCGTCTCATCGAGCCGCAACTATGCCGGTCACCGATGGGCTTCCTCCCACGTTTGCTTGCTCGAAGACCCGTTTGAGAAAGGCATCGTGGCGATACGACGAGCTCTTGCCGAAGTGCACGATCGTTACGTCGAGCGACGGCACGACGTAGAGCGCTTGTCCAGCCGATCCGCTCGCATAGACGAGGTCGCTCGGAGCTCCGGGCGCACCCAGCCACCAGCCGAGTCCGTAGCGCGCGTTCGCGGCGGAGCCTTCGAAGCAGGGTGTTAGCGTGCTGCGCTGCGAGGCAACGAAGCGCCCGTACGCCAGCCAATCGCGAGCTGCGAGAAACGCGCCGGTCGGCAACGGATTCGTGCCGTCCGCCAGCTTGCGCCAGCTTGCGACGCGCACCTGCGCGCGGTCGAGAACGCGCTCGCGCAAGTACTCGTGCGGCGTGAGCCTTCGCGAGGCCAGTTTGCGCGCGAGCACCGCTCCGAACACCTGCAGCGGAATGCCGCCGTAGCTAAAGCGCGTGCCGGGCTCGTCCCGTAGCGCCAGCGCCAGCGCGCGATCGTAGGTCGGAACGCTCGCGCCGAGGCCGCCGAAGCCGAAGCCCGCGGTGAGCGAGAGCAGCATTCGCAGTGTGACGCGTCGCTTCCACGGATCGTCGCGCCACGCGGCGACGGTCTCGCCGACCGGCTCGTCGAGCGCCATCAATCCGTCGGCGCACGCGTAGAGCGCGGCGACACCCCAAAAACTCTTGGTTCCGCTGTAGAGCGGGTGCGGACCGGTGCCTTCGAAGCCGTCGCCGTACTCCTGGGCCGCCACATCGTCGCCGCGAGCGATGACGAGCGCGTGCAGTCCGTGTTTGTGCGCGTACGCGAACGCAGGCGAGAGATCGCGCGCAAGATGCATTACGCTGCGCATTAGAGGAGCGTTCGGCCAAGGCTTGCAAATGCGCCTGCATGCGGGCCCTTCGACTCCGCTCCGGACAGGCTTTCGTACTTTTGGTTGCGTCGGTCGCCGCGCTGGGCGGCTTGCTCTTCGGATACGACACCGGCGTGATCTCGGGAGCGATCCTTTTCATCACTAAAGACTTCGGGCTGGATACGCGCCTGCAGGCCTTCACGATCAGCGTCGTCTTGATCGGCTGCATGGGCGGTTCGATCGTCGCCGGCAGCGTTGCCGATCGCATCGGCCGGCGCAGTACGCTACTGGTCGCAGGCCTGATCTTCTTTTTCGGCGCGATCCTCTCGGCGCTCGCCGCCAACGAACCCGTGTTGCTCGCCGGGCGCTTCGTCGTCGGCATCGGGATCGGGTTCAGTTCCGTCGTCGCGCCGCTCTACATCTCTGAAGTCGCGCCGGCGCCGACGCGCGGCGCGCTCGTCTCGCTCTATCAATTCGCGATCACGATCGGCATCTTGGCGGCCTACCTCATTGATTATGCTCTCGCCGGCGGCGAGGCGTGGCGCTGGATGCTGGGATTGGCCGTCGTCCCGTCGCTGGTGCTGATCGGCGGAATGCTCGTGATGCCCGAGAGCCCGCGCTATCTCTTCAAAATCGGAGTATCGGGCCGCGCGCGGGCCGAGCTCTCCCGGATCTACGACGACCCTGCTGCAAGCAAACTCGAGGAAGAGTCGATCCTCGAGAGCCTGCGTGTAAAAAGCGCTGGTTTCGAAGCCTTCGCGCAGCCGGCCATCCGGCGCGCGCTCTTTATCGGCGTCTCGCTCGCCGTGCTGCAGCAGATCACTGGAATCAATACCGTGATTTATTACGGCCCGCAGATATTCCAGATGGCCGGCATCGCGTCGGCCTCGGCGTCGATCTTGGCCCAAACGCTGGTCGGCACCGTCAACTGCCTTATGACGCTCGTCGCGATCTTCTTTGTCGACCGCATCGGTCGCAAGCCGTTGCTCTACGCCGGTCTCGCCGGCATGTTTGCGGCGCTCGCCGCACTAGCTTTCGCGTTCGCGCATCCGTCTCTCTCGGGATCGTTAGGCTCGATCGCGCTGGGGAGCATGATGGTCTACGTCGGCTGCTTCGCGTTCAGCCTCGGGCCGATCGTGTGGATTTTGATTTCGGAGATATTCCCGCTGCAGGTTCGCGGCCTCGGCATGTCGATTTCGACGCTCGCCAATTGGGTCGGAAATTTTCTCGTCTCACAGTTCTTTCTCACAATGGTCGCCCGGCTGGGGCGACCGGCGACGTTTGGGACCTACGCGCTGCTTTGCATCGTAACGATACTCTTCGTGCGGTCGATGGTCCCCGAAACGAAGCGGGAGCTGCTAGAACAAATTCGCGTTGCCCGAGCTTAGCGTCGTCATCCCCGTCTACAACAACTGGTGGCTGACGGCGCGCTGCCTGCGCGAGCTCGATCGGCTGCGCGGCCGCTCGCTATCGTTCGAGACGATCGTCGTTGACAACGCCTCGAGCGACGAAACGCGGGAGGCAATCGCCGCCTTTCCCTGGGTGCGTTACCTTCGTCACGAATCGAACAGCAATTTTGCCGGCGCTTGCAATGCGGGCGCGCGTTTGGCGGACGCGCCGCTCACGTTTTTTCTCAACAACGACGCGTATCCGCTCGGCGACGCGCTCACGCCGCTGGCGCAGGTCTTCGAGCGCTCCGAGGTCGCGATCGCGGGGGGCGCTCTCTTCTTCGAAGACGGCGTTACGCAGGCGGCGGGGCTCGTCATGCTGCGCAACGCGCACTGGCACTACTTTTTCCGTAACTTGCCGGCGACGCTCGCTGCGGTCGGTCGCTCGCGCGACGCGCTCGGCGTTTCGGGTGCGGCTATGGCGGTGCGTACCGGCTGGTTCGTCGAGAACGGCGGCTTCGACGAATCGTTCGTCAACGGATTCGAAGACGTCGACCTCTGCATGCGGGCGCGCGAGCAGGAGCGCGCGATCGCGTACGTTGCGCAGGCGCGCTTCGCCCACTACGAAGCCGCTTCCGCCGGTCGCTTCGATCGCGAAGCCCAGAACGAACGGCTTTTCTACCAACGGTGGTCGGCGAGCTTGGCGCCGCTTCCGCGCACGCTACGCGGTGAAGTCGGCGCGATTGCGCTGCGCAGCTCGTGCGAGGGCGGCTCGCTGCTTGCGGCGGCGCGGGACGATCTCGAGGAGGCGCTGCGCGCATTCGGGCATCCGGTGGTGCGCGGTGAGATCGCCGCTTGGCAACGCCTCGACCGCCGTTTTCGGCGCGCGGCAAGCCTCGGATGGTTCTCGGACGAGATCTCGTCACCCGGCATTGCGATCCTTCGGCACGAAGGTGCGACGACGATTCGGTCGCGCGGGGCGGTGGCGCTTGAAGTGCCGTGGCTGCCGTGCGCGTCGCTACGACGCGCCGCGGGCCTAGGGCTGCGCTGCTCGGGCGATCCCTCATGCACCGCGATCGGAGTTGCCGGAGGCGAGGATCCGTGCGTTGCGCAGCTCGCCGCTACGGGCTATCAACCGCTTCGCGTCACGCCCGAAATGCTGCTCGGCCAAGAACGTCGGGAGCTCGTGTGTGTCGTCCACGTCGGGCTCACCGACGACAGCGCTTTCGGCAACGTGCTGCTCGCACTAGCCGGCATTCCGGCGGTCGTGCCGGCGAAAACCGAGCTGCGTGCGCTCTTCGCTGGTGACGTCGCGCTCGTCTGCGAGCGCGAGGCGATCGCCGGCGCGGTGGCGCGGCTCGTCGCCGACCCAAATCTACGCGCCCGTTACGGAAAGCTGGTTGCGGCCGACACGCGGCGGCGTTTCTCACCGCGCCGGAGCGCGATTCGGGTCGTCGACCTGCTATGCGCGTCGCGCTTCGGGTTAGAGCGGTTTCAATCCGCCGTGCCGTAACCTCCGCCGCCCGGCGTTTGAATCGTCAAGACATCGCCGGGCTCGAGCGTAAGGCTCTCTTTCGCACGCAGCGGAGCCTGAACGCCGCGACGCGTCAACGTGTGGCGGCCACACGCACCCGGTTCGCCGCCTAGCGCGCCCGGCGGCTCAACCACTTGGCGGTCGGCAAGCAGCGTCGCCTGCGCGGAGCCTTCGGTTAGTTCGATCGCGCGAACCAAACCGCTGCCGCCGCGGTAACGTCCGGCGCCGCCGGTGCGCGGCGCGATTTCGTATTGCACGACGCGTAGAGGATACTCGCGTTCGATCGCTTCGATCGGTGTGTTCAGCGTGTTGGTCATATGGCAGTGAATCGCGTCGATGCCGTCGGCGTTCGGACGCGCACCCATCCCGCAGCCGTTTGTTTCGTAAAAAGCCCAGGTGCGGCCATCGGGCCGGATACCGCCGAGTATCACGTTGCTCATCGTGCCGCCGCTGCACGCCGGGATGCGTCCCGGCGCCGCGCGTGCCAGCGCTTGCAGTACGACGTCGGCGTTGCGCATGCTGGTTTCGACGTTTCCGCCGGAGACGGGAGCCGGCCGGCGCGGATTGAGCAGCGAACCTTCGGGCACGCGAACCTCAACGGGACGAAAGCAGCCCTCGTTCATCGGAATCGTCGGGTCGGTGGCTGCACGCAGCGCGTAGTGAACGCCGGAGAGCGTTACGCCCAGCACCGCGTTGAGCGGAAAGGTGAGTTGCTCGGAGGTCCCGGTGTAGTCGAATCGAGCCTCACCGTCGCGCAGTTCCAGACGCAGCGCGATGCGGATTCGCGGGATGCCGTCACGATCCTCGAGGTAATCGCGCGCTTCGAAGACTCCCTCGCCGATCGATCGCAGCGCCGCGCGCATGCGGCATTCGCTGTCGTCGAGTCCCCGGGCGATCGCCGCTTCGAGCGTTTCGAAGCCATAGCGATCGTAGAGTTCGCGCAGCCGGCGTTCGCCGGTGTAGTTGCCGGCGACTTGCGCGCGCAGGTCGCCGCTGCGTGCCTCGGGAGTTCGAGAGTTGGCGCGAAAGAGCGCGACGACCTCATCGAGCACGCGATCGTCGCGCGCGATGCGCAGCGGCGGAACGATCAAGCCCTCCGAGTAGAGATCGGCAGCATCGGCCGGCATCGAACCCGGCGCGGAACCTCCGACGTCGGCGTGATGTGCCTTATTCGCCGCGTATCCAACGAGCCGGCCGTTCACGAAAACCGGCCGCACGAGCGTGACGTCGTTGAGGTGCGTTCCGGTGAGGTAGGGATCGTTCGCGACCCACATCTCGCCTTCGCGGACGCCGCCATACTCGCGCTCCACGATCGCGAGCATGCGCTGCAGTCCCCACGGCAGCGAGCCGAGGTGAACCGGTATGTGCTCGGCTTGCGCGATCAAGCGCCCGAAGCGATCGAAGAGCGCGCAGGAGTGGTCGAGCCGCTCTTTGATGTTCGGCGAGTAAGCGGCGTTGCGCACCGCCAGGCCCATCTCTTCGGAGGCATAAACCAGGGCGTTTTTGATGACTTCGATTGTGATCGCGTCGGTCACGATGCCGGCCTTCCGCGTTGAAGCACGAGCATATCGCCATCAACGGCGAGCGACCACCCAGGCGCGACATAGGCCGTGCTGTCGTAGGCTTCGACGACCGCCGGCCCCTCGACGCGAGCGCCGCTCTCTAATGCTTCGCGCTCGAAGACCGGCGTATCGACGAACGCATCTTCAATCCAAACGCGGCGGCGCTCGAGTTGCGCTTTCGTTGCAACGCCCGTGTCACCCTGAGCCTGTCGAAGGGCACCCTGAGCTTGTCGAAGGGCGTGCGCCTGTCGAGGGCTGACGCGCGACACGCTGCCCGTTGCCGTAATGCGTGCGTTGACCACCTCGACGGCTTCGGCCGGCACGTCGTAGCCGTATCGCGCACGGTGCGCGTGATGAAAATGCCGTGCGAGCTCAGCCGGGGCGCGGTCGTAGGGCGTGCGCAGCTCGAAGCTTTGGCCGCGGTAGCGCGCATCGTACTCTCGCTGAAACGAGACGGTCGCCGGTTCTGCGCCTTGCTCGACGAGGGCTGCACGCGCACGCGCTTCGCTCGCTGCAAACGCGATCTCTTCGCTCGCGGGCTCGAGCTCCTCAATGCGTCGCAGAAGCGACCGGATCTCGTGGAAACGGAGTTCCGCTTCCAGCAGCCCCATAGCCGAGAAGAGTCCGGGATGCGCGGGGACGACGACGCGCGCGATATCGAGCTCCTCGGCCAGCGCGCAGGCATGCAGCGGTCCGCCCCCACCGAACGCTACCAGCGTAAAATCGCGCGGATCGAGACCCCGTTCGATCGTTACGATGCGCAGCACCTTTGCCATCGCATCGTCGACGAGCCGTACGATTCCACGCGCGGTCGCTTCCACGTCCATGCGCAACGCTTGCGCGAGCAGCGCGATGGTCGCGCGAGCGCGCGACGAGTCGATCGGAAACGTTCCGCCCAGCAAGTATCGAGGATTCAAGCGTCCGAGTACGACGTGAGCGTCGGTGACCGTGGCGCGATCGGACTTTCCGTAACAGGCAGGTCCGGGATCTGCGCCTGCGGAGATCGGGCCGACGCGCAACGATCCAGCGTCGTCAAGCCACGCGATCGTGCCGCCGCCCGCGCTCACCTCCGCCAAGTCCACGAACGGGAACCGCACCGGATAGCCGCTGCCTTTAACTGCGCGGCCGCTATGCGTTCTGCCGGCCGCTTCGAACTCACCGCCGACCTGCGCGTTGCCGTCGAGGATCGTGCCGGCCTTCGCGGTCGTTCCTCCCATATCGAACGAGAGCAGGCGGTGCGCGGCGATGCGTCGTCCGAGCGCCGCCGTCGCGATCGCTCCGCCGGCCGGCCCACTCTCGATGATCGCAGCGGGTCGCGAGAGCACGTGCTTGGCGGCAGCCATTCCGCCGTCGCTTCGCATCACGTAGAGCGGCGCTTCGATTCGCTTCGCGTGGAGCTCGTCGACGAGCCGTTCCAGATAGCGCTCCACGATCGGGGTCAGCACGGCATTGACAACCGTGGTCGAACAGCGCTCGTACTCGCGATACTGCGGATCGATTTCGGACGAGCGCGTTACGCGCACGCCGGGCATCGCGGCTTCGATCGCGCTCGCGAGCCGCCGCTCGTGCGCGTCGTTGACGTACGAATGCAGCAAGCAAATCGCGACGGCCGCGACGTCGCGCCCTTGCAGCTCGCTACAGAGCAGCTCGACCGATTCGTCTTCGAGCGCAACCAAGACGTTGCCGAGGTAGTCGATCCGCTCGCGCACCGCCAGGCGGTCCCGGCGCGCGACCAGCGGCCGCGGCCGCTCGACGAAGAGATTGTAAACTTCGCTGCGGTTTTGGCGGCCGATCTCGATAACGTCGCAAAAACCGTGGGTGGTGACGAGCGCAATCCGCGGGAGTTCGAGGCCCAGTTGGCCGAGCAAGGCGTTGGTGGCGATCGTCGTAGAGTGCCCGAGGAACTCGAAGGTGGGAGCCGCTTCGTAACGTGCGCGGAGTGCCGCGAGCGCGTCGATCACAGCACGCTGCGGCTCCTGCGGAGTGCTCGGCAGTTTGTGCGTAACGATCTCTCCGCTGTGCCGGTCGACCGCTACCAGGTCGGTGAACGTGCCGCCGACGTCGATGCCCACGCGTAACGCGCGCCGCTGCGCCATGGGCTCGGCTTTCGACGCCGGCAGCGCAGCGCGCTTGCGGCAGCGAAAAAGTCATCCGATGAAAAGCATTCGAACGATGGTCGTCACGCTCGCCGCATTGTGGTCGCTGCCGCCCGGCGCCGGCGCTTCGGTGGCGGCGCGCTACGTTGCTCCAGCCGCCACCTTCGACAGCGGAATCTTGCGGGTCGAACGGTTCGGCAGGCACGGCGCCCGCGCGATCGTCTTCGTTCCGGCCCTGTTCTGCGGTTCGTGGCAATGGAACGCCCAGATCAATGCGCTCTCGAAGGATTACGACGTTCTGGTCGTCACGCTGCCCGGCTTCGACGGTCGTCCGATAGTGGCTGGAGACGACCTGATGAAGCGCGCCGCGCAGAGTCTGCACGAACTAATCGTGAGGCGCGATCTGAATCGACCGGTCTTGGTGGGCCATAGCCTCGGCGGGACCCTCGCCGTTTTCTTTGCCGAGCATTACCCAGCCGACATTACGAACCTCGTCACCGTCGAAGGCGGGTACCCGATCGCGCCGACGCAGGTACAGCGCGATGCGAGCGTAGCAAAGAGCATCGCGCCGTATGAAGGCATAACGCAGCACCAGGTCGGGGACGTCATCCGAAAAAGGACGCTGCAATACACCATCACCCGCCCAGCCGACGTAAAAACCGTAGAACCGCTTGCGGCGCGAAGCGACCGGGCGGCGATCGTCTCCTGGCTGCGCGCGGCGCTCTCGCTCGACCTGACCGCAGGTCTAGCTCAGATCACCGTGCCGTTCACGGTCATCATCCCGTTCGACCCGGCGATCGATCCCTACCAAGGCTTCGGGTCGGAACAAAGTAAACGAGCGGCCTACGTGCGTTGGGCCGCTCATTCGCCTGACGCGAAGGTCGTCGTCGTCGATCCTTCGCGGCATTTCGTCATGTTCGATCAACCCGAAAGGTTCGCGAGCGCGCTGCGCGCCGCGATCTCTCGCTAGAACGTCAGGTGGAACGTACCGCCGTTGGTCGGTTCGCAGTTCGTTCCGTGAACCATCCGCATTTTAAAGGTGAACGTCGTCGATCCGGCCGCCGCTTCGTGCGCCCGAGACCAGTTGTACGTGAAGTGGAAGGTTCCCGAGTTTGAGAGCGGCGGGATGCTGCGAGAATCGAGCTTCTGCGAGCCGTCGTAAATATCAACGAACTGCAGGGTGTTCGCGGGTTGAGCGGCCGTCCCCATGTTCTGTACGGTTCCTACGAGACGATACTGAGTCATCGAGCCCGTGTTGTGGGTCGTCTGCACCGCGACGTGGGTGATGGCGGGGTTGCCTCCGACGCACCTCTGGGCGGATGCTCCTACCGGGACGAGCGCGAGGACGAAAATGCCGAGGATGAGGGTACGGATCACTTCAAGCTCCTTCCTATGACGCTTTAGTTCGCGATGCTAGCGCTGCCTTGCTAAACTTCTATACTGTATAAGCCGAACGCCGAAACATTCCTTGTTTGCCCTGCGTAGAGCGGCCATGAAGGAACGCACGCTTGCCGCTCTGGCGGCTGCACTCGTCATTATTTTGCCGGTTGGCGCGCCGGCCCAAAGCTCGCCGGGCGAGCAGATCGCCTCATTGCAGACCCAAGCCATGGCCGAGTTCTTAGCGGCGTCGCCCGAGACCGCGACCTTCCTTGGCGACTATAGCCACGACTCGGAGTGGAGCGACCCGACTCCAGCCGGCATCGCGGCCTTCAAGGCGATGCTGACGAAATACGAGCGGAGCCTCAACGCGATCGACATGAGCGGCGCGACGCTGCAGGATCGGGACGACATCACCTTGATGCGCGCATTCGTCACCGGGCAGCGTCGGCAGATGCGCGAGCAAGAGGCCGGCAAGGATCCTTCGGCGCCGCCCCTCGCGGTGCTCGGCGTGACGTTTACGATGATCCTGCACAAGGACGAGCAAGATCCTTCGGTCTGGTGGAACAACGTCATCTCGCGGCTCGAGAAAGCGCCGGCGTGGATGGCCGCGCAACGGCCGCAGATCACCAACCCCGGCCGGTTGCAGGCGGAAGTCGCCGTCAAGCAGCTGGCATTAGCGCCGGCGCTCTTCAACTACATTCTGACGCCGATGGCGGCGCAGCTCCCGGCCGATCAACACGCGCGTTTTATCAAGGCGCGTGACGCCACGGTTGCGGCAATCGGCGAGTGGACGAAGTGGATGAGCGATAACGCCGCCGGCTGGCCGATCAACTATGCGATGGGCGCCGATGCCTACAACGCGATGCTGCGTGACGAACTGCTGCTCCCTTACGATGCCGGCCAGATCGCTGCAATCGGTCAGAAGACCCTCGATGCGGCGATGGCGCAGGAACGCGAAATTCAAGCCGAGGCAAAAGCTAAGGGCGTCAATCTCTCCAATCCCGCGCAGGCGGCCGCGAACGGCGGTGGCATGACGCCGACGACCAGCGGCGCGCAATTCGCCTTCTTTCAAGCGCAGCTCGACACGCTGCGAGCCTTTATCGCGCGCAAGCGCATCGTGACGATTCCCTCCTACGTCGGAACGATGAAGATCGTCGCGACGCCGTCTTTTCTCTTGCCGGTTCTGCCGGGCGCCTCGATGAATCCGCCGCCGCTGCTCTCTAAACAGGTCGACGGCATCTATTTCATACCGCCGCCAAACCCGCAGATGGCGAAGGCCGCCGCGAGCGGCGCGATTTTCGAGGACTTCGACCGGGACCGCGTGTTGATGACGTCCGGTCACGAAGGCTTTCCAGGGCACTTCCTCCAGTTCTCAATCGCCAAACATAACGCCGACCCGGTGCGGCGGCTGTCGTTTGACGGTGTCTTCTCGGAAGGCTGGGCATTTTACGAGGAGTCGCTGCTCGAGCGCGATGGTCTCTACGGCAACGATCTCGACGGCCGGTATGCAGTCGCGCAGTTTGAGCGGCTGCGCGGGGCGCGAGCGATCGTGGACACGAAGCTCGCGACCGGGGCGTGGGGTTACGAAGACGCCGTAAAGTGGTTTATTGCCAATGCCGGCGTCGACCGGGATACCGCGGTCGGCGAAGTTAGCCGTTTTGCTCTTGGGCCGGGTCAGGCATTCGACTATGCCGTCGGTAAGGTACAGATCGAAGACTTGCTCGCGAAGTACAAGGCGAAGACGGGTGCCGCGTTCGACTTGGAGACCTTTCACAACGACCTGCTCTCACACGGTACGGTCCCCGTCGCGATCATCGCTGGCGAGATGCTCGCCGAGTAGCGAGAGTCGCTCGCGCAGCGATGCAAGCTCGCGAGCTTGATGATCGGCCAGCTTACGCCAGCGCGCGATATCGCGTTCGACGCGCGCGGTCTCGAGATGCTCGTAGGCGATGCCGGCCGCTACGCCCATTTTCTCTAGCGAGGTAACCTCATCCGGATCGATGTCTTCGCCGTTGACGTGAGCGCCGTACACAGCGACGGCGTCGAGACGCGAGCGTACGAAGACCGGTACGGCCAAGACGGCCTCGCCGTCGTGCAGGCGTAGCGACCGGCGACGGCCCTGCAGCTGCAGCGGAATGCTGCGGTTGAGCGGCCGGCCGTCGTGCACGTACTCGCCGGAGTCGCGCCGAAAGAAGAGGTGGGCGGAACTCAGCGCGTAGGCATGAACCGGTTCATTGACAAGCGACTCCTCGACCGCGACGGTATTTTCGGCCGAGGGAAGGCCGGCGGCGACGTCGGCGAGATGCTGCTCGGCTTGGCGCCGCCGGCGAAAGAGCGTTCCTTCGACGAAGTCCTCGACTCGGCCGTAGACCGCATCCATCGAGAACGAGACACCGATTGCGGCGAGCGCGACCAGAGCGATCGCGACGCCGCTGCGTTCGATCAGCCGCCCGGTGAGCCACTCGATCAATGCGAAGAGCCCGAAGAGCGTCGCGCTGACGATGGTGTAGACGAGCGTTCGGCTGACCACAAAAGAGATTTCGAAGACGCGCTGGCGCACGACCGCATAGGCAATCGCAAACGGTGCGCACGCATAGAGAATCGTCGCGGTCCAAACCAGCGCGTCGGAGCTGGCGAGTGAATACGTGGACGCCCAATAGCGTGCCCAGGACGAGGCGTAGCTGAGAACCGTAAACAAGACTCCAGCGATCACCCATTGGAAACGCTGGCGCTGCCGCGGCTCGGCGGCGAAGTAGGTAACACACAGGATCGTAACGGCCGCAAGAATCAGCGCCAGCGCGCCGAGGATCGAACCGTACGTCATCCACGCGGCCGGGCTCTCGCCGGCGAAGAGTGAGACCCCATCCCAGGCAAGATTCGGAATCGCAAAAATCACGCCGATCGGAAGCGCCAGCCGGTCAAGCCGAGCGCGCCAACCTGTTGGGCGATCGTCGGGGAATCGCGCCGCAAAGACCACGAGACCGACCGGCCCGGCGATGTCGAGCAGGTCGGAGCCAAATTGCGCAAACGGAAAGATCGCGTCCGGAAAATGGTAGAGCGTGACGTCTGTGGCCGAGATCAGGTAGAGGAAGAGCCCATACGTCATCCGGCTGGGACGTCGCAGCAGAATGATCGCGGCGATCGCGATATACGCCAGGCCGGCAAGCCGTATGAAGGGTGTCAGCGGCGAAGAGAGCGCGTGGCTCGATTCGGAGGACGTCAGCCGGGCCGCGCGCAGGACGACGGCACGGGTTCCGTTCTTGCCGGTCACGACGAAGCTAACGGATTCGCCGGGTAGGGCGGGCTGATAGGAGAGCCCCACAATCCGGTCGTGCAGGCTCGAACGCGTGAAATCAAGGTAGTCGCCGACAGCGATGCCGGCGCGCGCTGCCGGCGTATCGGGATCCACCGCGATCACTTCAAATCCCCTGGTGTAGACGAGCTGATACCCGAAGGTCGTCTGCGGAACGAAAAGTTGAATCGTCGCCGCGATGTTGAGCGTAAGGG
The DNA here is from genome assembly GCA_963748875.1 of Vulcanimicrobiota bacterium. Lineage (GTDB taxonomy): Bacteria > Vulcanimicrobiota > Vulcanimicrobiia > Vulcanimicrobiales > Vulcanimicrobiaceae > Cybelea. The sequence goes on along the minus strand of CAVVKC010000001.1, from coordinate 417,967 downwards.
CGATCGCCGCCGCAAGCACTGCCGCGAAGCGTGCCACAGAAGGGGCGATTCTTCGATACCTTCGATCGGCTCCTGTTGCGGTGCAACCTGAATGACTCGCAGGCGGCTCTAGGCCTTACACGTAACGCAAAGGAGCCACACATGAAGATCGGCATTATCGGCGCGGGGAGCATCGGTGGAACCCTCGCGCGCCGCCTCCGAGCACTCGGCCACGAGATCTTCGTGGCGAACTCGCGCGGCCCTAAGACGCTCGCCGATTTGGCGGCCGAGACCGGCGCAACGCCGGTGACGGTCGAAGAGGCGGCGCGCAGCGGCGATGTGGTCGTGGTCACGATCCCCGAGCGAAATATACCGGCCCTGCCCGCCAACCTCTTCGCCAACGTACCGGCGAGCGTGGTCGTTATCGATACGGGCAACTACTATCCGCGGCAGCGCGACGGGCGAATCGAAGCGATCGAGGCGGGGATGCTCGAGAGCCGCTGGGTAGAAACGCAGCTCCACCGCCCGGTTATCAAGGCCTTCAACACGATGTATGCGTCGCATCTCATGGATCTCGGAAAGCCGGCAGGAAGCCCCGGCCGCATCGCGCTGCCGGTAGCGGGCGACGATGCGGCCGCAAAAGCGATCGTGATGCAGCTCGTTGACGAGCTAGGATTCGACTCGGTGGATGCCGGCGGGCTCGACGACTCGTGGCGGCAGCAGCCTGGAACTCCGGTCTACACGAAAGACCTCGACGCGAACGGCATACGCGTCGCGCTCGCGCAAGCCGGCAAAGACCGCGTGCCGTTTTGGAGCGGCACGGCCAAGAGTCCAGGCACGTTTGAGAACCCCGCCTGATGGCGACGCCATACGAACGTTTCCTCGAGCTGCACCGACGGTCGCAAGCCTTCGTGATGCCCAATGCGTGGGACGGCGCGTCGGCGGCGCTGCTGAAACGAGCCGGCTTCGAAGCATTGGGAAGCACGTCGCTTGGATTAGCGTTTTCGCTTGGGCGGCAGGACGGCCGTCATGCCGTCTCGAGAGCGGAAGCGATAGCGCACGCAGCGCTCTTGGCGCGCGTGAGCGCGCTGCCCGTCAACGGCGACCTTGAAGATGGCTTCGGGGCGCAGCCGGAGGAATGTGCGGCGACGGTCCGCGCCGCGATCGAGGCGGGGCTTGCGGGTCTGGGGATCGAGGACACTACTGCCGATTCCGCTCGCCCGATTCACGATTTCGACACCGCCGTGGCGCGCGTTCGCGCAGCCGCGCACGCCGCTCGCGGACGCATCGTATTTACCGGCCGCACCGACAACTTCCTCAACGGAAGACCGGATCTCGACGACACGATACGCCGTCTTACCGCCTTTGCCGAAGCGGGTGCCGACGTACTCTACGCGCCGGGACTGCCCGACATGGCGGCGATTAGCGCAGTCGTTCGCGCCGTCGCGCCCAAGCCGGTCAACGTGCTAATCGGTCCGGATGACGGCGCGGTGCCGCTCGCGCAGCTCTCGGCCGCGGGCGTGCGGCGGGTCAGCGTCGGCGGTGCGCTTTATAGAGTCGCGATGAGCGCGCTCGTCAACGTGGCAAATGCGTTGCACGACGGCGACCTGGCAGCGGTTGACAACGCAATCCCCGGTAGCGAGATCGCGGCGCTGGTGCCGTCGTGACCCGACGCTAGGTGCGAGTTCGCGAGTTCTTAGCTAATCTCGGCCCGGGCCTGATTACCGGCGCGGCCGACGACGATCCGTCAGGCATTTCCACCTACTCCGTCGCCGGCGCGTCGACGGGGTACTCGATGCTGTGGCTCACCCTGATCTCCACGCCGATGATGGCGGTGATCCAGGGGATGTGCGCGCGCATCGCGATGGTGAACGGCGAAGGCCTAGCCGCGATCATGCGAAAGCGGCTGCCGCTCTGGCTTGCCTACGCGCTAGCCGTACTCGTGATCGTGGCCAATACTTTCAATCTCGGAGCCGACATCGGCGGCATGGCCGCCGCCACGCAGCTGGTCGTGCCGGTTCCGATCGACGCGCTGGTGTTTTTCTTCGGCATCGGCCTGATCGCCGCCCAGATCTGGCTGCCCTTTTCGACGATCGCGCGCATTTTCAAGTGGCTGACGCTGGCGCTCTTTGCCTACATCGTGACCGCTTTCGTCGTGCGGCCTCCGTGGGGGCAGGTGCTGCTCCACTTTGCGGTCCCACGCCTTCGCTTCGACTCGACGTGGCTCGCGACGATGGTTGGCGTGCTCGGTACGACGATCACGCCGTACCTATTCTACTGGCAATCCACGCTGATGGTGGAAGAAGATAAGGAGCACGGCAAAAAAACTCTCGCTGCGCGTCGCGGAACCGATGCGACCTCCATTTGCAACATGCATGCCGACGTCAACACAGGCATGGTCTATTCGAATCTGGTCGCGTTTTTCATCATCGTTACGACCGCGGCGACGTTGGGCGCGCACGGCTTGCGGAATATTGCCACCGCACAGCAGGCCGCGCTCGCTTTAAAACCGTTGGCCGGTCAGTTTGCCGAGCTGCTCTTTGCTCTTGGTATGGTCGGCACGGGAATTCTCGCCGTGCCCGTGCTGGCGACCTCGTCGGCCTACGTCGCCGCCGAAACCTTCCGATTTCGCGAAGGTCTCAACGAGCCGCTTGGCCGCGCCACCCGCTTCTACGGGACCATCACGGTTGGGGTCCTGATCGGGATTTCGATGAACCTGCTTCACGTCGATGCGATCAAAGCACTCTTCTGGTCGGCGGTGCTCAACGGCGTCGCCGCCGTACCGCTGATCGGCGTCATCGTTTGGCTGGCTTCGAGTCGGCACGTCATGGGCAAGTGGCGAAGCTCGCCGCTCGCGCGCGCCTGGGGATGGGGCACGTTCGCGCTGATGGGTGCCGCGACGGCTGGGTTGTTCTACTTTATCGCGCGTCCTTCGTGAGGGGCGGGCCGCTACAGAACGGCTGAAGGAACGGCGGCCTGAACCGTCAGAGTGGGTCTTTGGTGCATACGCTCTTCGACGGACCGGGTTCGCTTCGAGAACCATCGGAACGGCCGGCCTTCTGGCTGACGGCACTTTTCGCACTCCCGGCGGCGCTGGCGATCGGTTACGTGCTTCACGAGTCGATCGGCGCCTCGCAGGTAGCGCTCTTCATCGTCATCGCGATGGTCTACGTCACGCTCGCGCGCGGCCGCCTGCTCGGTTCGAGCGTCCGCGTGCACCAGCGCCAGTACCCGCGCGTGTTCACGATCGTGCGCAGCGCCTGCGCGGCGCTGGAGATTCCGATGCCGCTGGTCTTCGTACGCGAAGACAACTACGTGCCGGTCGTCGCGCTCGGATTCGGAGAACCGTACGCGCTGGTGGTCTCTAGCCACTGGATCGAGCTTTTCGCCGACGACGAGCTGGCCTTCATGGTCGGGCGCGAACTCGGACACATCGCGGCCGGACATACGCGCTTCCACTCGTTGCTCAGCGTCAACGGCAACGAGAATCCAATCATCTCGATGATCTTCGGCGCCTGGCTGCGCCGCTGCGCGCTGACGTGCGACAAGGTCGGTCTGCTCTGCTGCGGCTCGATAGATGCGGCGATTCGCGGGATGGGCATAGCGGCGTTTCACGAGTTCGGGCGCAAAGTGGACTACGAAGCCTTTGCGGAGCAGCACGCCGAGGTGCAATCCGACACGGTGCTGCGCTGGGGCGAATCGCTGAGCAGCGAGCCCTATGCGACGCATCGAATCGCGTCGCTGCGCACGTTCATGTCGACGCACGCGTATGCAAAAGCGGAGGAGTGGTTTCTTCGGGAGCGCGACGAGGAGCCGCCGGCGCTCGCCGCGCCCGGAGAGATCCACGTCGCGCCACGAGATTGCGCCGGCTGGTGGCGCCGGTTTGCGGCATGGTCGATCGACGCCGTTGTCGTCACGGCGATCATTACCTCGTTTGGTGGAAGCGTCGTTCCCTCGCAGCACGAGACCAGCCGCCACCGCGACGCTGCCGTTTCAGTTTCGCCGGGCAACGTCACCGTGGGACCGGTTTCGATTCACGGGAAAAAACACACGGCGGTTTCAGTGACGACTGCGCCCTCACCGACGCCGCAAGACGAAGCGACGATCGGACCTGTGACGCTCGGCAATAAGGAAGCTTCGATCGACATCGACAACACGAAGATCCCACTCGAACCGGATGCGATTGTGTCGGCGATGGGCGGTTTCATCGCCCGGCTTGGCTTCTTTTTCTGGTTCCCAATCTATCTCGCGTTGCTCGTCGTCGTCGCCGGCCAGACCTTCGGGATGATGATTGCGGGTCTGCGAGTCGTTACGACCGACTTCGGCAAGCCGACCATCGCTCGTACGATCGCCCGCTATCTGATCGTGATGCTGCTGTGGTGGCTGATCGTCCCGCTGAGCTTCGTTTGGCGCCGCATTCTACTCCACGACCGCTGGACCCGGACGCGGGTCGTAAAGGTCGAGCGCGTCGTCGCGCGCATCACGGGGGCCGCATAGTGCAAGTCGCCCTCGTCCCCGCTGGGGAGAGGCTTGGTCGAAGGGCGACGCGGGTAAGGTCGTAAGATGAGATTAGGTATCGCTGTTTTGCTTCTTGTAACATTAGGCGCCGCGCCGGCCTCGGCCGGCGATCCGCTTAGCTCGTTGCGCTTTTTGGTCGGCTCGTGGAACTGCACCTATCAGATGGGCAAAGCGAGCGTCTCGTACCACGCGACCTATGCTTACGATATGAAAGACAACTGGATCAGCGAGCGCGACGTTGTGAAGGGCGGCGGCGCCGATCAGGGGATGTTAACCTACGATCCCAAGCGCGGCTGGACTGCCGTCGTGATCGAGCCGGAACGCACGGCCACGATCTTCCACGCGACCGGCAAGAACGCAGGTCACATTGTGTATCACAGTGTCTATCCCGACGCGAGCATGTCCGAAGTCTTCGACCGTGTCTCGTCAACTCGTTACACCCTGCACTTTCATCAGAAGGCGAACGGCAAGACGATGACCTCGGCAGACACCTGCGTTAAGACGTAGGCCGCTCGTCCCGCCGTAAATGTGTGGTAGATTCACGCTAACCAAGCCGGCCGCTCTCGCAATCGCCTTTCCGCGGTTTCGCTTTCCCGAGTTCAGCGAAACGCGGCTACCGCGCTACAATATCGCGCCGGCCCAAAGCGTGCTCGGCGTTCGGAACGACGGGCGAAACGTCGTCGAGGAGTTGCTCTGGGGAATCCGCGGCCGCATCAATATTCGCGCCGAGTCGATTCTCGCGCGCCGGACGCCGATCCGGCGCCGCTGTATCGAGTTTGCCGACGGTTTCTACGAATGGAAGAACCGCCGTCCATTCTACTACACGCTAAAGTCCGGCGAGCCGTTCGCGTTTGCGGGTCTTTGGGAAGCGCTCGACGGAACCGCCGCGTGCGACGTAGCGACGTGCGAGCCCAACGCGTTGGTCGCGCGCGTTCACGATCGCATGCCGGTGATCCTGACTGCTGCCGGCATCGACCTTTGGCTCGATCCGGAGCCGCTGCCGACGGAAGCCGGCACTTCGGTATTGCGCTCGCTCGATGCGGCGCTGATGCAAGTGCGCGAGGTTTCGCCGCGCGTCAATAACGCGAACTACGATGCGGCCGACGTGCTCGAAGCCGCGCCGCCGCGACTTCCGGGGGTCGAGTGAGCCATTGCCGTCGAAACGGCACGGCAAGGAGGGCTTTGCCATGCCGAAGTTTTTGGTTCACGCGAACTACACCGCCGAAGGTGCAAAGGGTGTACTCAAGGACGGAGGATCCGCCCGCCGCGAGGCGGTCGAGAGACTCCTTGCAACGGTCGGCGGAAAGCTGGATGCGTTCTACTTTACGTTTGGCGACGACGACGCGATTTTAATCGTCGATCTTCCCGATAACGAAGCTGCCCTGGCGGTCGGGATGGCGGTCGGCGCATCGGGAGCCGTGCGAAGCCGGACGACGGTTTTGATCCCGATCGAGGAGGTCGACAGAGCGGCCAAGCGTCAAATTTCGTTCCGGCCGCCCGGCGCTTAACGCAAAAAATACGGTCGAGGTGCCGCGGCGCTCGACTCAGTTTCCCCCAGACACTGCCACCTCGCCACGCACGGCATCTCGAACCGCTCCCCGATGCTATCGGCAGCGTATGAAAAAAGCATGAAGGGCCGCCCTTTACTCGCTGGCGGTCGGTTGCAGTAAGTTAAGCCGTTCCGGAGAAGCTTAAGAGTCCCAAGGAACAACCTTCTCGGCTTGGGGCAAGGGGAATCCTCATGAGAGTTTCGCGTTTCAGCTTCGGCGCCGCTGCGTTCACTGCGGCGGCAGCCTTTACAGCGTGCCTTTTCGCTACGGTCGCGGCCCGCGCGGAGGGAACGATAACAATTCAGCAGTCCGACGGGGATACGAACGTCTATCACAACGTCGCGATCAAGGTCATTCACAGCGCCCTTTATCTGACCTCGGAGGATGGGAAAGGCACGCTTGTGATCAATCGCGCGGCGTGTGCGTATCAGGGCAAAGTCATGGTCTGCTTGCCGACGAGCGCCGCGCTCGTTCAGTCGGGCAAGACCAGCGCTCTCGATTTTCAGAAGGGCACCGTCTACCTAAATTCGACGGACGATGAGCAACAATTGAGCGCCTCGACGACAAAAATCGCGCCGCACAGCGTCGTGCTCTCGTTTACGACTGATCGGGGCACCTACGTCAGCCTAATCGGCCAGATCGACAAGGTGGTGAAGTAGATGAAATATCTTTGTGTGATAATGGCCCTCATTTTCGCGCTTTCGCCCGCAATTGCGTCGGCTGGTAGAGGCGGCGGCGGCGGCCGCGGCGGAGGGGGAGGCGCGTCGCGCGGCGGAGGCGGCGGCCGCGGCGGAGGGGGAGGCGCGTCACGGTCGTCCGGCGGCTCCCGCGGCGGCGGCGCGTCACGGTCGTCCGGCGGCTTCAACATGGGTGCCGACACGCGTCCGTCAGGCGGTAACCGCAGCAGCGGCAACCGCGGCAGCGCCGGCAACGGCAACCGCGGTAGCGCCGGCAACGGCAACCGCGGGAGCGCCGGCAACGGCAACCGTGGCAACGGTAACGTCGGCAACGGTAACCGCGGCAATGGAAACGCCGGCAACGGCAACCGCAACAACGGCAACCGCGGCAACGGGAATGTCGGCAACGGCAACCGTGGCAATGGTAACGCCGGCAACGGCAACCGCAACAACGGCAACAACAAAAACGGCAACGGCAATCGCAACAACGGCAACACCAACCGCAACGGCAACAACAACGGCAATCGCAGCAACAACAACGTCACCGTCAACAACAACCGGACGGCCATCAGTAATCCGGTTTATGGTGGCGGCGGAGCGTGGGGTTGGAATGGCGGCGCGGCCTGGGCTCCGGCGGCCGGGTATTGGGGCGGTGGATTCTGGGGTGCGATGGCGGTCGGCGTTACCTCTGCGGCGGTCTATGGCTCGATAGTCGGGGCCAACAACCAGACGTACAACTCATACCACGTTGAGGCGAATAGTCCGGGGTCCACGTTCCTTAGTAACTATGGCCTCGTGCAGGTAGAGTGCGGTGGGTCTGGACAAGTCATCGTTTACGGTCCGCAGAATAGCGTGATCTGCGCCAACCCGAACGACACTGTTGGAGCCGGCAACTATAATTTGAACACGGAGACGCTTTCGCTTACACCGCAGTAACGGCACTACGATCGGCTGGCGCCGCGCTTAACTGCGGCGCCGCCGCTCGCGTGCCCGAAGAAGGCGTCTGCTGCCGCGTGGAACTCAATTGACCGAGCAACTATAGCGATAGCCATGCGAGCAAGCGATTCCGACCCAACGCGCAGCGGCATCGAGCACGAGCGCGCTTTACGCATTCTCGCAGACACGATTCCACAGATCGTTTGCACGGCTGCGCCCGACGGGCGAATCGACTACTTCAACCGGCGTTGGTTCGAGTTCACGGGGCTGAGCGCCGTGCAAACGTTTGCGCACGGCGGCTGGCGTCAGGCCATTCACCCCGAAGATCGGCCTGGATGCGAAGCCCGCATACGCGAAGCCTTGGCGGCGGGCAGCGACTTCTCCGTTGAAGCGCGGGTTCGCTCGGCGGCCGGCGAGTACCGCTGGTTCCTCGCGCGCGCCGTCGCGCTTAGGCGCGACGACGGTTCGGTGATTCGCTTCTTCTCAACGGCGACCGATATTGACGAGCAGAAGCAGCACGAAGAACGAGAGGTCTTCCTCTCGCACGCGAGCGAGGTCCTCGGCTCGTCGCTCGACGTTCGCACGATCCTTCAGCGCATCACCGAGCTTTGCGTTCCCGCTTTTGCAGATTGGTGTCAAGTGCAATCGCTTTCGCCCGACGACGAGCTCGTGGTCGAAGCCGTGCGCCACTGCGATCCCGAACGTAACGATCTTCTCGAAGAACTGGTCGGGCAATGCGTGGTCGACATTCACGATGCCTCATCCGGATCGCCGGAAGTAGTGCGGCTCTCGGAAAGCCTCGTCCTCGACCATGAAGAGACTGTACGCGCGGTTCGCGCGAACGTACCGGGTGCGGAGCACCGCGCGATCTACGAGGCGGCCGGGCTCGGCACCGCCTTAATCGTTCCGCTCATCGCGCGCGGACGAACCCGCGGAACGCTGCACTTGATGGACATCGACCCTGACTCCCGCCGCCCCAAAAGGGCGCGTGAGATTGCTGAAGAGCTAGCGCACCGCGCTGCGGTCGCAATCGACAACTCGCGGCTCTACGAGCGCGAGCATCGCGTTGCCTCGGCCCTGCAGCGGGCGATGCTGCCTGCGTATCTGCCCTCTACGGAACGCGTCGAGCTCAGCTATGCATATCGGCCGGCCGAGCGAGAGTCGCGCGTCGGCGGCGATTGGTACGATGCCTTCCTTATTTCCGAAGACCGGATGGCGCTTTCGATCGGCGACGTCGGCGGTCACGGTCTCGAAGCGGCGATCGCGATGAACGAGGCGCGGCACGCGCTTAGGCTGAGTGCGGTTGAGGGCCTTACGCCGGCGCAAACGCTTGCGCGCACAAATTCCGCGCTCATGCTCGACGAGGAGCATCCCATCATCACGGCGATCTTCGGAGTAATCGACGTGGCACGTTCGACGTTCGAGTACTCGTGCGCCGGACATCCCCCACCGGCAATCGCGCCGCTCTCCGGGAAGGCACGTTATATCGTGGGTGGCGGCATCCCGCTCGGCGTCGAAGCCGGCGCGACCTTCCCCGCGCTCGAGGTTAACGTCGAACCGTACGCGACGCTCTTGCTCTACACCGATGGATTGATCGAGTACGATCGCAACATCGAGCGCGAAAGTTCGCGGTTGCTCGACGCACTGACCGCGCGGGTTCAAGATTCCAGCGCCGACGGCGCCGGAAGCCTCGTTCATCAGGTGCTCAACAATCGTCAGATTGACGACATCGCCGTGCTGGCTGCGACGATTCTACCGGCGACGGCAGAGCCGGTCGAACTGTGCTTGCCGGCCGCCCCGTCCTCGGCAGGCGTGGCGCGGCGTCTGGCCCTACGCTATGCCCGCGTCGCAGGGCTCACACCCGATCGCACCTTCGATCTCATGATCGCGGTCGGCGAGGCCGTCGCAAATGCAGTCGAGCACGCCTACCGCGGCACGACGGGAGATTTCGTGCTTCGTTTGGCAACGCGCAACGGCACGATCGTCGGAGAAGTGCAAGACCTCGGAACGTGGCGCGACGGAGAGCCGGCCGCCGAGCGGGGTCGCGGTCTATCGATCTTGCGCGCAGCGACGTCACGATTCGAACTCAACCGCTCGCCTCACGGCACGACGGTTGTCTTTGCCCTCTAGACCGTAAGCGCCAACTCCCCCTTGGCGCGCTCGGCGAAGGCGCAGAGCAGATTTGCCAGCGCCATCTGCTCGGGCGTGCGACAGCGGATGTCGAGCAGACGGGGGCTGCATACGAGTACGCAGGCAGCTCGCGCACGTGAGATTGCGACGTTGAAGCGGTTGCGCTCGAAGAGGAACTCCACGTTGCGCGGTACGTCCTCGCCGCTCGACGTTGCCATCGAGTAGAAAACGACGGCGGACTCTTGGCCCTGGAACTTGTCGACGGTGCCGACGCCGATGCCGGTATGCGGATCGACATCAATGCCGGCGTCGCGCAGCCTGTCGAGGATGAGGCGGCGCTGCGCGTTGTAGGGCGTAACGACGATGATGTCGTGCGCGGTCAGCGCATTCGCAACGCCGGCTCGCTCGGGCGGCTGCGAATCGACGATCGTTCCGTCCACGAGCAGGGCGAGAATCCGCGCGACGATCGCGTTCGCCTCTTCGAGCGAACTGGAGCTATTGCCCGCATGCTCGATGCCGGCGAAGTAGAGTCCGGCGTACTCCTGCGATCCGGTCGAAACGCGGTGCGCGCGCGTTTGCTCGGCGGCGTGCAAACGGTTCTCGTACATCGCGTCGGAGATGAACTCGCAGATCTCGGGCTGCATGCGGTAGGAAACGTCGAGAAAGATGCCGCGGTGCGGCTTGACGGTCTGATCGTCGCCGAGCAGATGCTGCAGAATGGAATCGCCTGCGGGGAGCGGATGTTTTCCCTGGCTGACTTGAGCGAGCTGGGACGGATCGCCGAGCAGCACGACGTTACGCGCACAGAGCGACTTCGCGAGCGCGTCGGCAAGCGAGACTTGGCCCGCTTCGTCGATGAAGACGTAATCGAACGTGCCGGTGAGCTCTTCACGCGCGAATAGCCAGCCGGTGCCGCCGGCGAGCTGGTAACCGTCGGAGTCAAAGGCCTCGTTCGAAGCGACCGATTCGATGCACGGCGCGGCAAGATGCGAACGATATGCGGACCCGTTTCCGGTATGCTTGTAAAGGCCGCGGAAGCGCGTTCCGCGCTCGGTCATGCAGCCCTCGACCTTGTGAAGCAGATTGTGGATGGCCTTGTGGCTCGTGCTCGTTACTGCGACGCGCTTTCCGGCCGCAAGCAAGTCGCAAATGACCTGAGAACCGATCGTGCTTTTTCCGCTGCCGGGCGGTCCTTGTACGAAGAGATAACTGTTATCCAGCGACGAAACGGCAGCCGAGACGGAGGCCGCGCTGACGCGATCCGGCTGCAGCGCACGCGCATCCTTCGACGAGCTCGAGATGAGCGGGTTGCGGACGATGCGAGGATCGCGACTGGCGAGCAGATCGTAGGTTGCGGGGAACTCTCTGTCGAGTCTGCCGTCGAGAAACGACGCGCCGATGCGGGCCAACGCCTTGCGCTGCACGAGCGTCGCCGGCGGCCTTCCTGGAATCAGTTCGGAAATTGCGCGTGCCTTATCGAGCGAAGCGGTCGTCTTCAGTTCCAAGAGATTACGATTCTCGTCGATGAGGAGAATCGTTCCGGCGCGCGCTTGCGTGCGCGGATTGTCGGCGTCGTCGCCGGCCGCCAGCTTGTAGAGTTGATCCGGGAATTCGAACGTGTAGATGAAGCTGCGCTTCTCCTGACGCACGGGAATATCGTCGCGCAATCGGAGTCCGCCGATGCTCTCCTTGTCGAACTCCACGAGCCCATCCACGTTCTCGCAGCGATCGAAGTACGTCCACCACACCGGTTTCTCTTCGCGGCGATGGTACGCCATCAGGTGGCCGAGCAGCCGGCTCTGCGGCCGCGGGTCGTCGAGCAGCCGACGCTCGACGTCGCTGCGCCGGGCTTCCTCGCGCTCGTTCTCGCGGCGCTTCGCGCAGCTCGCGCATCCTTGCGTGAATTCGGCGTGACAGGGTTCTTCGGGAGATTTGACCGCACGCAGCGGCAGATCCGTGCCGAAACTTTCGATCGCTTCCGCACGCCGCTCGAGCAGCCATTCGCGAAGTAAGTACGTCGAGCGGCAGTCGTCGCGATTGTACCGCTCGATGTCGTCGAGAATCCGCCGATCGCCTTCGAGGAGCCAACGCTCGAACATCACGACCGATTCGGCGCCTTTCTTTACCTGGGTCTCACGGGTGAGATCGTAGAAGCGCTCGAGGTTCTTGAGACCGTAGCGCTCCTCCGAAATCGCGACTGCCTGGCGGACGACCGCGAAGAGATCGACGAGCACCTCGCCGCGCAGCAAGTCGTCAACCTCGTCTTCGCGAGTCGAGTGTTGGGCGGCGAGCCGTCGCAGCGCAACCTTTTCGTAAGGCGCATAGTGGTAGACGTGCAGCCCCGGATAACGCCGCCGCCGTTGTGTCACAAAATCGACGAAGGCTTCGAAGGCGGCCTTCTCTGCTTCACGGTTTAGCCCCCAAAAGGCGCGAAAGTTCGGCGCGTCGTCGGGTAGCCAGCAGCCGAAGAGATACTCGAGGCTTTGGCCCGGTTCGTAGAGCGGGTCGCCTTCCATGTCGAAGAAAACGTCGCCCTCCGAAGGCTGCGGAAGCAGCGCGAATCCGAGCGGCGGGGCGTGCCGAAGCAGTTCGTAAACCGGCTCGCCGAGCCGTTGCGCGCGGACTTGCAGCGATGCTTGACGGCGCAGTTTGAGGAACGTTTCGAGGTTCATGCCCAATGGGCGCTCGTCGTCAGCGGCATCGGCAAGTTGCGCTACGCGCGTAAGGCCACCCGCGCTGAGCTTGGCGATCTGATCGCGGCGCATCCAAGCAACGATGCTCAGGTGATCGTCCTCGCGTCGTTGTCGCTCGCAGGCTCCATCCCACGGACAGATCGCGCAATGTCTGACCTGCCATGGGTACTCTCGCGGCCGATCGATCTGGTCCTCGAAACCGGCGAACTCCAGGAACGCGCCTTTGAGATGGCGGTAGTAGGCCATGTAATCATGGAGCCGGAACGGCTTCTTTTCACCGTTGCCAAAGACGACGTGCCCGAGCTTCGGCGGCCTGCCTTGTAAGCGCTCGAGGTGCTCGCTGTAGTTGCAGAGCTGCACCAAATAGTACGGCCTTGCAGTCAGACCGAGCTTCGTATCGAGAACCTCGTAACCGTACGGGCCGAGATCCGACGGTTCTTCGACGCGGCGCAGGAAATCGGCGTGACCGATGAACTCGCCGTCAAAAAAAGTCGCTTGATAGATGATCGGAGCGCCGGAACGCATCGCTTCGAGCGTTCGCTGTTCGGCCTGCCGGTACGCTTCGATGCCGCTCTTCGATCGAGCAAACTCGACGACCCGGCCGGGATGAAGCGCGTTCATGCGATCGAGATAGCGGCGCTCGTGCTCGTCGCCTTTGCGCCTGAGCAGCTCCGCTTGGGGGTCCTCGTATTGCGGCCGCTCGAGCCGGCCGTTCGCAACGAGCGCCTCGAGATCGGTCAGCCGCTTGCATTCGAGGTAATCGTTGAGGTCGCTCGCCGAATAGACGAGCCGGCCTTCAAGAGACTGCATCGGTGCTCACCATGGGCAGATCTTGGCAGTCAGGAGTGCCATATGCCTGGCAGAGTGCGTCGGGAAGGGCCGAGGCGCCTTGCGCCGGCTCAAGCTTTGTGATACAAAGTTTATGGCTTTGCTTTACAAAGTTAGGGAAGGCGGCTTCATGGAGCTGGAACGAGCGCTCTCGGATCTGGCGGAAGTTCGGGACCGGCTCGTCAGGGTCCAGCGATTCGAAGGCTATTCCGCGGCCGCGGCCATGGCGAGCGGAGTCGGGGCGCTGCTGGCGGGCTACGTTCAATGGCAGACCGTTGCGTTGCCGCAACTTCCGCAAGCGCTCCACCGGTACGTGCTGATTTGGATGACCTGCCTGGCGGTCGCGTTGCTGTTGAACTATGGCGCGGTCGCGATCTGGGTCTGGCGGCATCGGGGGCCCGCTGCGACCAGCGGCTTTCGCACGGCAGCCCGTTCGATCGCACCGAGTGTCGTGTTGGGCGGTCTGTTGACGCTCGCGCTGATCGACCGCTCGGCCTACGGACTCTTACCCGGCACCTGGTTTGCGCTCTATTCGCTTGGGCTTTTCGCCTCGCGCGACGTCCTACCGCGTTCCACTTTCGCGGTCACGCTCGGCTTCGGAGCCCTTGCGGCACTCTTCCTCGTATCGCCGTTGCAAGCCGTCGCGCTCGCGTGGTGGGTGATGCCGCTGGGCTTCGGGCTCGGTCAGATTGCCGTCGGCGCGCTAATTTGGAAGGAGCGAACGCGGTGAGCGAGGGACGCGAAGCACCATTTTCATATCCGGGGTTGGAACGAATCTTCCACGAACGCGGCCGGCTCGCGATCTGCACGTGCCTGATCGCGCACCCGGACGGCCTCAGTTTCACCGAGCTTGCTGCTTCATGCGACCTTTCGGACGGCAATCTGAACCGGCACGTGCACGCGCTCGCCGAACTCGGAATCGTGACAACGGAAAAGCTGCGCGTTTCAGGACGGCAGCAGACGGTCTACCGAATCACCAAACGTGGGCGGCAGCGTTTTCTCGCCTACGTCGACGAGCTCGAAGCCGTCGTGCGCGACGTGCACCGCCGCTCGCAACGCGCCGTCGCGCGGCCAAAACTGGCGACGACGTGACCCCGCAGCACGTCGCGATCATCATGGACGGCAATCGGCGCTGGGCTGCTCGCCACGGACTGCCGATTGCATGCGGGTACCACCGCGGCATCGAGAGCTTGCGCCGGACGCTTCGCGCCGCCCGCGCGGCCCGAGTGCGCGTCGTGACCGCGTACGCTTTTTCGGAGGAGAACTGGGAGCGGCCGGCCGGCGAGGTCGGTCTGCTTATGAAGATCTGCGCGCGTGCGGCGCGCGGTGAACTGCGGCGGTTGGGAAAAGAAGACGTGCGGATCTGCCTCTGCGGGCGGACCGAACGGCTGCCGGCGAAGACGCGCGGTGCGCTCGAGCGGCTCGTTGCGGAGACCGCGCAGAATCGCGGAATTGTGTTGAACCTCGCAATCGACTACGGCGGGCGTCGCGAACTCGGCGATGCCGTACGCGCGTTGGCCGAAGAAGTACGCACGGGCGTGCGCGACGCCGCGTCAATCGACGAGCATGCGCTCGCGAGTCACCTTTACACGGCCGGACTCCCCGATCCCGATTTGATCATCAGAACCGGCGGCGAGCTGCGGCTTTCGAACTTCCTCTTATTCCAGTCGGCGTATGCGGAGTTTTGGGCGACCCCTACCTACTGGCCCGATTTCGACGAGCAGCACTTTCAAGCGGCGCTCGACGACTTCGAGCTGAGACAGCGCCGCTACGGAACGTAGGCGAACGAGTTCTTAGAGGCCGATCTGACCCAAGCCCGCGATAAGGCGCTGCGTCTTCGGATCGTCCCACCAGTTCGCCACGATCGCCTCGAGCTCGGGGAACGCGCGCAGGGCGCCGACGTGGTGTTCGATCGCTCGAGCGTTGGGTGCACTTGCTTTGAGTTCGGAGTGCAACTTCTCGATTGCCGGGTGAGCGGCATGCCCTTCAGGCAGCGCCGCATGAAGCTGCTCTCGTAAGAGCGCGCCGGTGATTAGCTGCTCGCTCGAGACCATTCCGGTGTCGTCGGCGCTCTCGACTTCTTTGCGAAGGTCATCTTGCTGATCCATGCCGGGATTCGTACCAGGAGTCTCTGCGGCGACCCTCTCGCTGCCGTAAGGCCAGTTTTGAACTCGAGTTGATTGGCACGAGCCGTCGTGCCGCCGTACGCTCGGTTCATGCTCGCCGCGGCGTCGCTCGCCCTCCACACGTGGTCTTGCACGGCCGGCAAGGCAAGACTCGCTGCGACCTGCGGGACGTACGCCGTGTACGAGAACCGCGCCGCCGCCTCGGGGCGCAAGATTGCGCTCAAGTTCATCATCATAAGAGCCGTGCACGGTTCGAAGCGCGCGATCGCATGGAATCCGGGCGGCCCGGGCGCGTCATCGACCGCCTTCGCCGGCCCGATCGCCGACGGCGGAGTTTCTGGGGAACTGCGAACGCTGCGAGACCGGTACGATATCCTGCTCGTCGCCAACCGAGGGACCGGAGGTTCCGCGCCGCAGCAGTGCGACTTCTCGCCTGCCGATCGGCCTGCGCTCTACTTTCGGCAACTCTGGCCCGACGAGCTCGTTAAGAGCTGTCGCTCGCGTCTCGCGCGAGGAGCGGACCTGAGTCTCTATACGACGTCGGTCGCCGCCGACGACTTAAACGACCTTCGCGGCGCGTTGGGATATCCGAAGCTGGTACTCGACGGAAGCTCGTATGGAACGCGTCTCTACCTAGTCTACGCGCGCCGCCATCCGGAAAACGTGGAGAGCATCGTGCTCGATGGCGTCGCGCCGCCGCACTTCATGATCATTCCGCTCGAAGACGCGCGAGGTGCGCAAGGCTCGATAACGCGCTTGATTGCCGAGTGCAAGGCCGATGCGAAATGCAACGTGCGCTTTCCATCATTCGGCGCGCACTTCACTGCGTTGGTCGAACGCTTCGATCGGGGAAGCGTCAGCGTGCCGCTCGAAAACTCGAAGACGAAACGCGTGACGATAGTGCAGCTTTCGAAGGAGGTCTTTGCCGACCGGTTGCGCCAGCTTCTCTATTATCCAGTGAGTGCGGCCTATACGCCGTTCATCATCGAGCGAGCATATCGAGGCGACTACGGACCGCTCGCGACGATGGTTGACGCGGTGACCCAAGGCTTCGCGGGATTGGTCGCTGAGGGGCTCAATCTGTCCGTCACCTGCGCCGAGGACATTCCATTCATCACCCGGAGCGACGTGTTACGGACCAGCGTGAATTTGTTCGAGGGCGACCTCCGAGTGCGTGCCCAGCAGCGAGCTTGCACCATTTGGAGCGTGAGCCCGGTAGCCGCCGGCTTCATGGCCCCCGTCCGCAGCGACGCGCCGATTCTCATGATCTCCGGCAGCGACGACCCCACCAGCCCGCCGGCGTTCGCCGAGCAAGCTTTGCCATATCTGCCCAACGCGAGGATTTTACTGATCCAAAATGCCTCGCATGCAACCGAGACGGCGTGTGGCGATAATCTCATCGTCGAGTTCGTTCGCGCCGGAACCGCGAAAGGACTCGATCTCAGCCGCTGCGGGCAAGCCTATCACCGACCCGCTTTCGCGACTTCGATGTCCGGCTTCGGCAACTAGGTTCGAACTGGGTATAACCTTGCCGTGGAGCTTCCACGGCAACTTGGCGTTACGACGTGGGCGGGTGCGCTTGCCGCTTTCCTCTGCACCGCTCCGGCGATCGGCTGCGACCGCAACCAAAGCTTGCCCAGCTTTACGTTCAACCTGGACGTTGCCATGGCGATGCGCCATTTCCCGTGGCTGCACTTTCATATGCTGGGCGTCGGCAAGTACGAGCCGGGGAAAGCGTACTCCGTACACTTTGCGAAGCTGCCGTGGTTTGCGCCGCGACCTCAGCACGATGCCGACCTCTCCATGATCGACCCGGCGATGTGGCCTACGCGATTCATTTACCAGCAAACGGGTCAAGCGGATGGAAATACGCTTTTCGATCTGCATGCCATTGAAGACTCGTCGTTGACCAATGCCATCGTTGGGCTTGGCCCCAAGTGGTGTGCGCGCGAAGTTCAAGCGGACTACAACGACGGCACGCACATCAAAATGCAAATCAACTTCGGTAGAGTTGAAGGCTTCCTGCTTCCAGCGACGCTCACCGCGCAGATCGACGAACCACACCTGGCACTCACCGCCGACGGTGAGTTCGAGGATTACGCGTTCAACGTCGAGCCTGCTTCAACAGCCCAGCGGAACGTCGCCGCAACGCCTTAGGTCGCGTCTGGAGGGGCACCCCCGCGGCGTGCCGCAGACTCTTTAGCGATGCGCCAAACTCTCTCGCGAGGACTCCTGATAATCGTGACGCTGTTCGTTGTGGCGATCTATTACTTGCCGATCGGCCACGTCGATTTTGCAGAAAACTGGGGCGAGGGCACCTTTGGAGTTACCCTTCCACCGCGAGAAGCCATCGTCGTTGCCGTTGACGCGGATTCGCCGGCAGCTCGCGCCGGCGTCCGCGTCGGTGATCGTCTCCTCGATCGCGGGAACTTCGAAGTTGCGCCCCGAGTACGCGCGCCCTATCCGGGCGAGCGAGAGACGCTAACGTTCCAGCGCGGTCACGTTGCGAACACTATAATCTTGACGGCCGTTCCCAATTCGAGCTTTCATAGTTGGCAACGCATCGGCGGCGTGCTCTCCTATCTTCCGCAGACGATTTTCTTAATCGTCGCCTTCCTGCTCGTCTTCTTGCGGCCGTCGGTGATGTCGTGGTCGTTCTATCTCTTCGCGGTGGGCTATTTCGGCACCGGGCCGGTCTTCATGTATTGGTCGCACTTGCTCTCTCCGGCGGCGTTTGTCGTGCTCGTCTTCGTGATGAGTACCGTCTTCGGTCCGTGGAGCGTCCTGCCGCTGCTGCCGTTTCTGTTGCGGTTCCCCAACGGGGACGTTAAGGGATGGCGACGCCGGGTCGACCCGTTCGTCTGGATCTTTCTTGCGTTATCGTATTTGCTGTACGTCGTCGAGTGGCGTGCCTACTCGATCTCGGAATCACCCCCGTCGTGGGACGTCATTCCCGGCGCGGTGATTCCGCTCGTCGCCTTTCTGCTCGCCGGATTGATCCTTGCAAAGAACGTCGCCACGGCGACGCCGAGCGACCGCCAACGCTGGGGATTTCTAGCAATTGGCGTGTTCGCGTCGTTCGTGGCATACGCGATTTACTACGTTCCCGGGGTGCCATTTGCGCTCGGGCAAGTCGTCGGCTTCGGAGTCGTCCTGATGCCGATCTGCATTGCTTATGCAGTCTTTAGGCTGCGCGTGCTCGACGTCAATTTCGTGCTGAACCGCGCGCTCGTCTACGGCGTCTTGTCGCTGGGCGTAATCGCGTTCATTTCGATTTTGGATTGGTTCTTCTCGCGCGTCGTCGCGCTCGGGCGTCTCGCCGTCGGGCTCGAGCTGCTCGCAACGATCGCGATCGGCTTTCTGCTCGATCGCATCAATCGGACGGTCGAAGGTTTCGTCGAAGCCACGTTCTTTCGGAGACGCCGAACCGCCGAGCGGCTGTTACGACGCGCCGCTTCGGCGCTTCCCTACGCGACCGACGAAACCGCGATCATCGACGGTCTGGTGCAGGTTCCGGCCGACGCGCTCGACCTCGCGGCGGCGGCGCTCTACCGGCGGTCGAGCGGGGGCGCGCGTTTCGAAGGCGTTGCCACCGCGCGGCAGACGACGATTGCTCCGCCTGGATTCAGCGCAAACGATCTGCTGGTACGGATGCTGCTTGCCGACGAAAAGATCGTTTGGCTCGACGAGCTGCGCTCCCACCTTGACCCGCAAAACGCGGCGATCTATACGTTGGCGGTTCCGGCGACCGTGCGCCACGAGCTCGTTTCGTTTACGCTCTACGGTGCACACGCCAATGGCGCGCAGCTCGATCCCGATGAGGTCGAGCTACTCAAGGAGCTCGCCCGCGAGGCCTCGCGGGCCTACGATCACGTCGAGGCTCAGCGCGCGCGCGAGCGGTATACGCAGCTCGTCGCCAAAGAAGCTGCGCACACCGCGTAAGCGTCAGCGCCGAACGTTCAGGCTAAAGACCGTTCCGGCCGCCGCCGATGCGGCCCCGCCGTACGAGGTCGTCCCGTAGAGTGCGTGTTTTCCGCCAACGAGAATTCCGCCGACTGGGTATTCGCCCGCGCCGGCACTCTCAAATCGATACAGCACGCGTTCGGCGAGCGAAGCCGAAAGCTCGAAGACGACGCCGGCGTTGGCACTGCCTCCGCCATATTGAGTCGTGCCGTAAAGCCGGTGGCCGCCGAGCGCAAGTCCCGCAAGCGGATAGCTGCCATCGTTGGCACCGCCGAAACTGTGAACCAGGCTCTCGCGATACGTCGAGCCGGACGGCGCGAGGCTGAACACGGCTCCTTGATTCTGTGCGCCGCCGTACTGCGTCGTTCCGTACAAGGTTCCGGCATCGTCGGCAACGAGCCCGCCGAACGAATTGGCTCCGTCGTTCGGCATTCCGGTGAACGCGTACACGACGCTAAAAGAGTAGCCTCGTCGAGCGGGTTTGAGTCTGTAGATCGTGCCGCAGCCGGGATTGATCGGCGCACCGCCGCAAGCGGGATTGCCACCGCCGGTTGCGGCGGTGCCGTATAGCGCGCGGCCGACGACGATTGGGGGCGACCCCGGCGTCGCGCCATCCGTGCCGCTTTGGAAGCTGTGCAGGACGCGCTCCTTATAGCGCGATCCCGACCCCTTCAACTCGAACACGGTGCCGCACCCGACGTAACCGCCGGAACGGTTCTGGCCGCACGCCGTAGCGCCGCCGCCGAGCAGCGTGGCGCCGTACAGGTTCCCTTTTGAATCCATCGTAAGGCTCGCGAGCGGCGCCGTTCCATCGCTGCCACCCTTGAAACGGTACAGAACCGTCTCGCCGTATTTCGATCCGCTCGGTGTGAGTTTGAAGACTATTCCGTCGCCGGCGTAATCGCCGCCGTATTCGGTCGTGCCGTAGAGAGCGCCGCCGGCGTCGACGATGACGCCGGCGCCGGGGCCCGCGCCGTCCATCGAACTCGGACCCTTGAAGCTGTAGAGAACGTGCTCGACATACTTGCCGCTGGAGCGCGTTAGTTTGAAGACCGTCCCGCAGCCGTCAAAGCAGCCTCCACCTCCGCCGAACGCGGTCGTTCCATAGAGCGCGCCTCGGCTATCGGCAGCCAGAGTTCCGAGCGGATCGGCACCGTCGGCGCCGGATTGAAATGAATAGATCACCCGCTCGCGCGCGCCAGCTTGCCGCGCCTCTGGTGCGGCCGAAGGTGTAACGGCAGGGGAAAAGCCGCTGTTCACACTGCACGCCGCCGGCACCAGCGCGATGATCGGTAGCCACAACTGGATGGTTCGCATCGTAGACTCTCCTCCTTCGTTCGCTGCCGGCCTCGCGATGCCATCGAAGCCCGAGCGGGTGCCCGAGCTTCGATGGCGTTTGCGGTTGCGCCGCGCGGAGATCGGCGCGTCTAGCTTACCTCGTCAGCACCTGCGCGTGCTGCCGGTGAGGATATAGTTGAGCGAGGTGATGATCTTGTCGTAGCACCCGCCCGGCAGGCCGCGCGTCGCGTACTGCTGGCGGCTCTTGCCGTTGGACGGAAAGAACCCGGACGGGGTGAAGGTGAGCGTATCGGACGAGTGGACGGCGTTGAGCAGCGACCACGGGAAGAAGCCGTGTTGACTGTGGTCGATGCCGTTTTCATCCTTGATCTGATGGATGTCGGTAGTTTGCGTCGCACCGCTGCCGCTGACGACGTAGTTGTAGGCTACGTTAAACGGCCAGGTCCGCTGCTCTTTCGACTTAACGGTGTGTCCCGCAATGGTAGTCGTGGTCGTAGATGCGACGGTCGTCAGTTGCGTGATGTTCTGCATGAATTGAGTATCCGTGTCAACGATCTTCTGAAGGTTCGAGAAACGCACGGTTTGGTGCACGTGCGTGTCAATGCGTCCTTGCGACGTCTTCACGAAGCCGTCGAGGCTCACCGGATGCGTGGCGGTGACGTTGATCGTTCCTCTCGCGCCGCCCGACGGCGTGGACTTCACGTTCTCGACCACGTTCTCTGCGGGTGCGCTCCCGGTTCCGTCGCTGATGAGCCCGCCGGTGACTAGCGACGAAC
This sequence comes from Vulcanimicrobiota bacterium, assembly GCA_963748875.1. GTDB lineage: Bacteria > Vulcanimicrobiota > Vulcanimicrobiia > Vulcanimicrobiales > Vulcanimicrobiaceae > Cybelea. The sequence goes on along the minus strand of CAVVKC010000001.1, from coordinate 396,492 downwards.
CGTGATCTTCATAAACGAGCAGGGCCGCGTTGGTAGCGAAATAATCGTCGTCGTTGTAGACCGAGACGGCGACCGTGTGCTGATTTCCGTCGTCGAGCTGCGCCGCAAATGGGGTGAGATCGATGCGATACGGCGTGAAGTTGAGCGTCTCGACGCCAGGCGTCGGAACCCACAGGTACGGATCGATGCCGCCGGAGTAAATCCACGGATAGACGGGAACGACGCCGGCCGGCTGGCCGTCGAGCGTTACTTCACCTTCGCGGAAGGCGGTGTTGCCGCAGTTGTTGAGTTGTTGCGCGAGATCGTTGGGGAAGCAGGTGTACCAGAACTCGTCGTTCGACTGCGACTCGAGGAAGACGTCGAGATAGGCCGCCTCGACGTTTCGGGGAAACGAGAACGTGCCGCTCATCTGGGCGCTAGCACTGTCGAGGAAGACGTAGCCGCCGTCCGGACCGCCCGAGAGCGGGTAGACTGCATCGGCGACGGTTGCGGCTGGATACTGCGAACTTGCCGGGTAGAAGTCGAGCTCGGCGGTACCGTGGATGATTCCCGTGTACTGCGAGTTCACGATATTGTAGACGGAAGCCTGACCGGTCGACGGCTGCGCGAAGATCGGAGCGTACTCGGTGACGTCGCGCTCGATCTGCCATTGTGGACTGGCGTTAGAGCCGGGCTCGGAGGTCGTTCCGAAGAAAATGTTGGTGGCGCCGACCCAAATCGCGCCGGTGCGGTCGAATTGAACGCCGGCCGTGACGTTGAAGTGAACCTTGAGAACGACCTTGGCGTAGGGTCCGGGGCAGTTCGCGGGTGGCGTATAGTTAAATGGATGGTCGCTGTAATCGGCAAAATCGCCGACCGGCAAAGCTCCATACTGGAGCGGCGGCGTATGCGGCGTGAAGAGCACGTCAACGCAGGGCGCTTCGTTCGGAACTTTAAGCCGGGGCGTCGCGGTGACCGGATAGCCGGCTCCGCCGTGCGCCGGCACGGCTCCCGGGCCGCGACCCTCCCGCACGAGCTCGCGAATGCGCTGCGAGGCGCGTGCGATCGAGAGCGGCCGGTTTACCCGATGGCTCTGTGCGGACGAACCGCCCGGAATTCCGGGGCCGATTCCGCTTTGGCCGCCGCACGCACTTAGAATGGCGAGAGATAATCCCGCAGCGGCCAATGGAAAAAGACGAGTGACGAGAGGCATAGGCGCGAACCTCCATAGCAGCAGTGTGGACGGGGAAGTTTCAGTAGGGTGAGCACACAGACCTATCTCGTTATCGGCGGAGGCATGGCCGGGGGCCGCGCCGCGGAAACGTTGCGAACTGCCGGCTTCGATGGAAGAATCCGTCTGATCTGCGCCGAGTCCGAGCCTCCGTACCAGCGGCCTCCGCTCTCCAAAGAATACCTGCGAGGTGAACGAGAGGCTCGCAGCCTTTTTTTGCGCCCCTTGGACTTTTACGAGCTCCATCAGATCGAGCTGCTTACAAATCGCCGCGTGACGCGCATCGAAGTTCTCGCTAAGCGCGCTTACCTTGAAAACGGCGAGGCAATTGCATACGACAAAGCGCTGGTCGCAACGGGTGCAACGCCCCGCCGCCTGACCGTGCCCGGCTCGGATCTGCCAGGCGTCGTGACGTTGCGGACGATCGACGAGGGCAGATGGCTCAAAGCTCGATTCGAGCAGCGCCCGCGCGTTCTTGTGGTTGGGTCCGGCTTCATCGGATGCGAAGTCGCGGCGTCGGCGCGCGCGCTCGGTTGCGAAGTGACGATGGTGAGCCGCAGCCTACCGCTCTCGCGAGCGCTCGGCGACCGGTTCGGCGAGATTTACGCAAGCGTGCACCGCGAACGAGGTGTTGACGTCCGTCTCGGGGCCGACATCGCGCGCTTTGACGGCAGCGGTCGCCTCGAGACTGCAGTTACTACCGCTGGAGAAAATGTGGCGTGCGACGTGGCGGTGGCCGGCGTTGGGGTTCTGCCGGATACGACGTTGCTGGCGGACCAACCAGTGAAACTCGAGAACGGCATAGTCACGGATGAATTGTGCCGCGCCGGCGCCGATGGTTTATTTGCGGCCGGCGACGTCGCCAACTGGTGGCATCCGAAATTGCAGCGCCGCATCCGGATCGAACACTTCGATAACGCTAAGAATCAAGGTGTCGCTGCGGCGAAGAGCATGCTGGGCGAAACCGATCCCTACGCGCCGATTCCATACTTTTGGTCGGACCAGTACGATCTCAACCTGCAATACGTGGGCTCTTCGAGTGCGGACGATCGCATCGTCCTGCGCGGCGATCCCGAAAGCCGATCGTTCAGTGGTTTTTTTCTAGCCGGCGACGGACGGCTCACCGCCTGCGCCGCAGTGAATCGAGCCCGGGACCTTGCCGCGGCGCGCAAACTGCTGCAAAGCGAGCGGCTCGTCAGCCCCGAGCAGCTTGCGGACGATTCCTTCGATCTTAAGCAGTTGGCTGCGACCGAATAAGCGATCCTCGCTACTGGCGCAAGGCGGGCGTCGCGGCGATCACACGCTTGCCGATGATGCTTCCGGTGTTGTTACTCTTCGACGTCCAAGTGCCGTGAAAGCTCATACCGTCCGATGCAAAGGAGATTGAGAAAACGCCGCTTCCGCGTGCGTCTCGCCAGGTACCGCTGAGGTAGCGCGAGCCGCGCGAAATCGTTCCTTCCAGGTGTCCGCCCTTGTACGAACCAGTGACATTATGACCTTCTTGTTCGAGTTGGAGAACGTCGGACGAAAAGGCCGCGCCACTGGATGCGATGTGCCAAATCCCTTTGACGCCAAGCTGGCCGCCGGTGTGCTGTACGATGCTCGTACTGCTGCCTGCGAATTGACCGGAGGCTTCGCTGCCCGGCTCGAGACCCCAGCTGCCCTGGAAGCTCTTGCTGTCGGCGGCGAACTGCAGTTTGACCCAGCCGTTGCCGCTGGCTCCTTTCCAGGTGCCGGTAAGGGTGTTCGCGTCGGTAGCCATCGTCCCGTTGAGCTGAGTTCCCGGGCCGTAGTTGCCGACGACGTCCAAGCCCAACTGATTCAAGCTGATCTGGCGCGACGTGAAATCGGTACCGCCGGTTGTGTGGATGTTGTACACGCCGGTGACCCGCGGAAAGGCGGAGCGCACTGCGACAAAACTGCCGCTGGGCTTGCTGCCGGGGTGCCCCCAGTCGCCGGAAAACTTGCTTCCGTCAGCGGCAAAAATGATCGTCATCCAACCGGTGCCGCGTGAGTCGGTCCAATTGGCATTGATCTGGCGCGTGCCGGGCTCGACCTTGCCGTCGATTCGACCGCTCTGGCCGAAGCTGCCGACAATGGTCTCGCCATCCTGCTCGAGTCTGACCGTACCGGTCGCCAATGGCTCACCGCTGGGAGTAACACTCCAGTTACCGGTCGCGTTGACGTCGCTCTGCGCCATAGCTCCGGCGCCGGCAAACATCACGATCGTCGCGACGCCGAGCCAAACCGCGAAACTCTTAATCATCGAAGATCCTCCGAAGCGTAGCCGCCCCCAGGACGCGCTCTTGGGGCAGAACAGGGGCTGCGCTGTAAGATGGTTCCCCAATTAGGGCGCAGGAAAACGGGTGGTTGATTAACCGCAGGCAGGGGCTTGCCAAGCGGGCGGCAACGGTGCGCAGCATGCTGATTCAAGCCGTCCGTTTCACCTTCGCTCCAGAAGACGGCGACAAAGCCGAAGCCATCTTCCGAGAGCTGCGCGATGCCTCGCGCGCGGAGGCCGGCGTCGTCGCCTTCGACGTCGCCCGAAGCGCAGCGAAGCCCGAGGTTTTTGCACTGTGGGAGGTCTATCGCGATCGCGCGGCGCTCGATCTCCATACCGCGACCGAGCACTTCCAGCGGCTCGTCATCAACGGTGTGCGGCAACTGGCAAGAGAACGCGCGGGCGACGTCCTCGTACCGATTTAGCGTCTCAAAGTCGCCTCCATAACTTCGGGACTCATTTGGCACTTTGGTACTTGTAGCAAGCAAGACAGTCGTCAGGCGGCTCGCGAACCCTGTTGCTACGCGCGATGCCGTCGCCGGCATTCGCGCAGTACGGCTACGAGGATTGTGCGTCATGAGTATAGTGAAAACGGCCGTCGTTACGGCCGGCGCGATGGCGGTCACGGCATTCTTGCCGGCGTGCAACGGCCAAGCGCAATTCGCCCCGGCAAACATCGCCGGTACCGCCGAGCGTTCCGGCCGGCAGGCGACGTGGATGAACTCGGCTGCCAAGAGCAGCGACTTGATCTACGTTTCTAACTTCGACGAGCCGGGTGTTCTCGTCTACACGTTCCCCAAGGGGAAGCTTGCGGGCGAGCTTTTCGGGCGCGGGGCCGTCTACGGCTTGTGCGTTGACAATGCCGGTGACGTTTTTATGCCAAGCGATGGATTGGCCGAGATTTTTAAATACGCGCACGGCGGAGCGCATCCGATCGCGACGCTGAAAGATCGGGGGCAAGCGCCGTTTGGATGCGCGGTTGACCCCACCAGCGGCGATCTGGCAGTTTCAAATTTCGAATCCGATAGCGGCGGACCGGGCAGCATCAGCATTTATAAGAATGCAAAGGGAAAACCGACGACCTACCCGGATCCCGGTGAGTTTCTTTACATCTATTACATCGCATACGGTGGCGATGGAACGCTCTACCTCGACGGTACCACCAACAGCGGCGGCGTTGGCTTTGCGACCTTCAAGGGCGGGAAGTTCACAACCGTGACGCTCAATCAATCCTTCCAATACCCCAGCGCCATTGGCGTTGGCGGATCAGACGTTGACGTCGTCGACAACGGCACGCCGGGGACCCAAGCGATCGACCGATTCACGATCAGCGGTTCGACGGGTAGCAAAGTCGGTTCGACGCAGCTTGGCGGAGCGTACGTGGTTGCTGGTTTCGACGTCGTAAAGAGGACCGTGGTGGTGGCCAACGATGCATCGGGTTCTCAGAACGGCGACGTCGAGTACTTCAAATACCCGGCGGGAGGTTCTGCGACCAAGAGCTTCACGTTCTCCCCATATTTTTATCCGCAGGCAGTGACCGTCAGCGAGGTGACGAAATGACCGCACTCCAGTTTCGAGGCATCGCCGCGTTGAGCGCATCGCTTTTGCTTAGCGGCTGTTCTGAGAGCGCAGCGCCGCAAATGCAACTGCCGCAGGTCGCGGAATCGCGCGTCCCGCGCGCAGCTTCGAAGCTTGGAATCTGCGAAAGCCAATCGCCGGCGCAGGGGAAACAAGCGCCGCTCGCGCGATCGTCCTTCGAACGCGTACCCGCTACCCGCCGCGCGGTCAAAGGTAAGCAAGAAATTCTCTACGTGCTCGTGGAGAGCAACGGTTCGCCGCAGACCGGCTCCGTCGTACTCTACGACGCATACGCCAAGAAGCCGAAGGTGATCCGGACCGTGAGCGACGTCGGGATAGAAGCCAGCTCGATCTGGACCGACGACCGCGGCGATGTCTACGTCGGAGTCAGCGGAAAGAGCTCGCAGGACAGCCTGGTGAACGTCTACGCTGCGGGAATGAAGGGCAAACCGATTCGCACGTATCGGAAGGGAATCGGTCTGCCTTTCGGCGGCACGGTCGATTCTGCAGGCACGATGTACGTGTCGGATGGCGGGCTAACGGGTCAGACCCAGGGCGACGTCGCGGTCTTTCCGCCTGGTAAGTCAAAACCATCCGAAATCAAGTATTACAATGTCTACACCCCGCACGGCATCGCCGTCGATGCCAAGGGTAACCTTTACGTCGCGCAGGTCTACGGCAGCAAGTTGACGTTCGTGGTCGAGTTCCCGCACGACGCGTATGAAGGCAAGATACTTCCGCTCGACGACTTGAGTGGCGGCTTCCTTCAAGGACTCGTGCTCGACGACAAAAATGACATCGTGGTTGCCGACGAGTGCAATCAGGTCGTGCGTTTCTACCCGCCGCCCTATAAAGACCAAAGCGCGACGCTTTCCTTCGGGCTCGTCACGCCGACCGGTTTAGCGTACGCGCCCGACGGATCGCTCTTCGTCGGAAATCAATTCGTGCTTAGCTCCAATAACGGCAACGTCGTCGTCTTCCCGCCCGGCGCCTCGACACCGGATCGCACGATAACGACCGGAATCAACGGGCAGGTATTTGACGTCGCGGTAGGGGCCGCGGCTCGCTGATGCGAAACTCGCGCGCATCGGGACTGAGCGTGAACCGCCGGCGCTAGGTCAGTCGTGACCGCGCTCATCGTTGTATTCGTCGCGATCATCATCCTCGTCACGATCGCGAACCGAATCAACGTTTCATATCCAATCGTGCTCGTGCTTGGCGGCATGGCGATCGGCTATCTCCCGGGTGTACCAACGTTTCCGCTGCCTCCCGAGTTGGTGCTGGTGTTCTTCTTGCCGCCCTTGCTCTACTGGGAGAGCCTGACCGCGCCGACGAGCGAGTTCCGCGCCGGCGCGTTCTGGATCTTCCAACTGGCGTTTGGTCTGGTCATCCTGACGACGGTCGTGGTCGCCGCGATTGCGCACGCGATCATCCCCGGTATGAGCTGGGCCGTCGCGTTCGTACTCGGCGCGATCGTGTCGTCAACCGATGAGGTCGCCTTCGCCTCGATCGCCGATCAGCTCAACGTACCGCGCCACATCATCGGTACGATCGAAGGCGAGAGTCTCGTCAACGACGCTACGTCCCTGATTCTGTATGGAATCGGCGTCGCCGCCGTCGTCGGCACGTCGTTTTCGCTGCTCCACGCGGCCGGCGCATTGGTTCTTACGCTGTTTGAATCGGTGCTAATCGGATTGGGCGTCGCGGGCATCGCCGTACTCGCATGGCGCACGCTCAAAGAGGAGACGCTGCAAGCCACCGTTTCGGTCGTCGTGCCGTTTCTTTCGTATTTGCCGGCTTACTATCTCGGCGCGTCGGGCGTGCTGGCTACCGTGACGACGGGAATCGTGTTAAGTCGTTTTACGCCCGTCGTGCTGCAGCCGCGCGCGCGAGAGATGCTTACCGGATTTTGGGTTACGGTCGTCTTTTTGCTCAACGCGTTCATCTTTACGGAAGTTGGCATTCGCTTTCATTCGATCATTGCAGGGTTGCGGCACTATACCATTGGCCAGCTGATCTGGTGGGGTACGGCGGTCGCACTCGCCTGCGTCGTCGTTCGGCTGCTCTGGACGTTTGCGCAAGGCTTGCTGCCGATCACCAACGAGCCCGAGCATTCCGAGGGCAAAGCCGACTGGTCGCACGTCACGCTACTCGGCTGGACGGGAATGCGGGGCGGCGTGTCGCTTGCGGCGGCACTCGCGATTCCATTCGAAACGGCGGCCGGCCCGTTTCCATTTCGCGACCTGCTCATATTTCTAACCTTCGTCGTGCTGCTCGTGACGTTGGTCGGCCAAGGCGGTACGCTGCCGTGGCTGATTCGATGGCTGCAAATTACTGACGACGGTGCGGCGGCTCGAGAGGAGCGTCTCGCCTTAATGGCGACATCCCGGGCCGGACTCGAGCGACTCGACGAGTTGCAACGCGAAGGGAAGATTCCCGAGGACGTCTTGGAACTACACCGCCGCCGGCTCCAGGGGAGGTTGACGGAGTTCACGGCTGAGGGCCGCTCCACGAAAGAAGGGTTCAAGGCGGCGCTCTTCCGCCAAGTGCAGTGCGAGGTGATCGACGCCGAACGCGCCAAACTCATTGATCTTCGTGCGCAGGGAAAGATCGATAACACCGTCTTGCGACGACTGCAGCGCGTCTTCGATCTTGGACAGGTTGAAATCCAAGTGTTGGATTCGACCGGCCAGATTGACCTCGAAGAGTAGCGCAGCATAATGAAATCTGGCGTTGGTCGCCGACTAGCCGAGATTAGATCCGGCTTCGATCGGCCGTTTTGGGTCGCAAACATCAGTGAGATCTTCGAACGGCTGTCGTATTACGCTGTATTCTCGACACTAGCGCTCTACCTGCACGAAACCCTGGCCTTCCCCAGCTCGGAGGCGGCCAGCCTAAGCGGCATTTTTGGCGGGGCGGTCTGGGTGATGGCGGTCTTCGGCGGCGCGCTGGCCGACCGTATCGGATTCCGCCGCAGCCTCTCCGCTGCGTATTTCATTCTGACGCTGGCGTACTTTCTCGTCGGCTCGATTGGCGCGCCCTGGCTCGCACCCGTTCGTCAAGTGATTCCGCTCGGTCTTCTCGCGGGCATCATACTCTTTCTGCCGGCACTCGGAGTGGCGTTGGTAAAGCCATCGGTTGTCGGCACCACGGCGCGGGCCTCGAAAGAAAACGTTCGGTCTATCGGCTACGCTATCTACTACACCATGGTCAATATCGGGAGCACCGCAGGGCCATTTCTTGCCGGCTGGATGCACTCGCGACTCCCGCCGGAATCCGTCTTTATGCTTGCCGCGTTGAGCGTCTTCTTGATGTTCATCACGGTGCTGCTGTTCTTTAAGGAGCCGCGCGCCGGCGCACGCGAATCCGGCTCGTTGGCCCAGACCGCTCGCGATCTATTAGCGGTTCTCCGAAACGGCCGCTTCATGCTCTTATTGCTTATTTACTCCGGATTTTGGATCGTCTTTTGGCAGCAATTTCTCATTTTGCCGATCTACATTCACAACTACGTAGATCCCAACGCCAACACGGCGATGATTCTCATCACGGGTCCGCTGATCGTCATCTCCTTGACGGTAGCGATTAACACGCTCACGCGAAGGATGCCATCGTTCCGAGCGCTCGTTATCGGTACTTTAATCTCGTCGCTCGGTTGGCTATTGATCGCCTCAAAGCCGAGCGTGACGATGGCGGTCTTCAGTCTCGTGGTCGTCGCCCTCGGCGAGGTCACGCAATCGCCGCGCTATTACGAATACGTCTCCCGTCTGGCGCCTCGCGGACGGCAGGGAACGTATATGGGTTTTTCATTCTTGCCGATCGGCATTGGGTCGCTCGTCGGCGGATGGTTTGGCGGTCTGCTGCTCCATCATTTCGGTGAGGTCAGGCAACAACCGGCTCTCATTTGGGTGACGATAACCGGCGTCGGGCTGCTGACGGCGTTCGGGCTCTGGCTCTACGACAAGGTCGTTCGACCTTCCGTCTCCGCTGCGGCCTAAGCCGCGACGTCCGCGAGCGGATGCGCGCACCCGTCGGTCAAAGATTCCGACCTTGTCGCAACTCTCGGTTGTAGCCGCCGGTCGCCGCGCCATCGTCTTTGCGGCGGCTTTGGCGTGTGCGCTCGCCGGCAGTTTCCGGGCCTGCCCTGCTCAGGTGCCATTTCCGATCCCCGTCGCGTCAGAATCGACATCCCCATACGGGGTCCCGATCAAGCGGGTGCGCGAATTCGACACCGCACCGATTTCGTACGCCGGCAAGCGGCTCTTCGACTTGGCAGCTTTGCCGGCGACCGCCAACGACGCCGTTCCTCCGATCGTTCTACGTGTCGAGACCGTGGAGGAAAACCTGCGTCTCATTCTGCCGCCGCCGGAGAGGATCTTTGAGGTTCCCCCTTCGCGGTTCGACGCGGCGACGTTCAGCGTCGAAATTGGAAAGCAGAACGGCTACCCGATACTCTACGCAACTGACGCAAAGGGTACTCAAGTTGCGCCGATCGTAACCGTTACGGAGGCAGACGCATCGGCACACGGCGTCAGGGCAGAACAGCTCGCGGAGGTCTGGCGTAACATCCTGCAACAGACGTTGGCACCGGCGGTTCAGGCGGCGGCGCCCGAGCATGTCGCCGGCGAGTTGCGCAAAGCTCCTTACGTGTTGCTCGTTGCGGTCGCGCTCACGTGCCTGATGCTTTGGGTGCGCAGCCGGCTGCGCCGGCGCTCCGACAGGCTTCAGGCGCAAGAAGCCGAGGTCGGCGCCCGCGATGAGGCCGATGCAGCGCGCTCGCGACTCCGCAGACGGCGTCAGGTCGTCGAGGGCGCATCGTGGCTGCTTACGTGGGGAACGGTCCTGCTCTGGCTCTTGGTCGCGCTCTGGATCCTTACCGTCGTCCCCGCGACTCGGGGTCCCGCGACGACGTTGTCGCGTCGAATCGCGCTGACTGCCGGGCTGTGGTTCGCCATCGTCGTCTTCAACTATTTGTCTCGCCTTGCGCTAGTCGAGCTCGGCGATGCGTGGGGCTTTAATCCGTTTCTGAGCCCTGAGGATGCTGCGCGCAAGGCGCTGCGCCGGCCGATGATCGTCGTTGCGATCGACGATCTGAAGGGCGTCGTGCTGTACTTGATCGGTGTTATCGCGACGTTGTCGATCTTTGAGATTTCGCCGACGTCGGTGCTGACCATCGGGGCCATCATTGCCCTCGTAATTGGTTTCGCTGCGCAGAGCGTCGTTAGGGACTATGTCGGCGGATTTCTTATCCTGGTCGAAGATCAGTATGCCGTGGGCGATCAAGTCACCATCAACGGTATCAACGGTGTCACCGGCGCCGTCGAGTCGTTGACGCTGCGGATAACGCAAGTCAGAACCGACACCGGAGCGCTGGTGACGCTCCCGAACGGCACGATCACGATCGTCGAAAATGCGACGCGTAGCTGGTCGCGCATTGATTTCCGGATTGCGATAGCTTTGGATTCAGACGTCGAAAGGGCGCTCGCCCTGCTCAAAGGGGTCGTCGACGGTTTTGCCGCCGAGGAGCGCTGGCGCCCAACGGTGCTCGAGCCGCCGCAGGTGCTGGGCGTCGAGTCGATGGCCGCCGACGGCATCGTGCTCCGCGCGTGGGTCAAGGTCCGGCCGACTGAGCGCCGGCCCGCGCTCTTGGAGCTCAACCGCCGCGTGATCGAGGCGTTCCGGAGCGCCGGTGTCGCAATAGCGGTTCCGATGACGAGGTTGCTGGCGCCCAACAAGTAATCCGCCCAGCGGTACCAGCGCGTTCAATTGTTATATGGACGTCGTGGATCGCCACCAAAGGTCGCCGAAGCGCGGCTTTGATTTTACACCGGTGATGTTTGCAATGTTGGCGCTATTCATCGCCGTAGGAACGTTCCAGTTCTTGGACGCCCTGCCCGGAGCAGAACGCGGTCTGTTCTTATTCGAAAAGGCTTGCCCGATTTACCAGCATTCAAGTATTAGACCGCCGGCTCGTTCATGGCGATGACGACCGCATGGACGAGGGTGCTCGCTCCCAGCTTTTCCTTAGCCACGGTTAAGTAATGGCCTACCGTGCGTTCGGACAGGCCGACGCGAGTTCCGATCTGTGCGCGGTTCAGTCCCCTCGCGTATAACCAGAGAACGCGGCTCTCGAGTTCGGTTATGCGGCACGCGCGGGCCGGGTCGCGGTGGTAACCCGAGCGCTTTGCGCAGATCACGAGCGCTCCGCCCCGATTTGCGGTGCGAGTCTTAAATGAAGGTGAGCGCAGAGGGTGCGCAGCGCTCTGTTCCCTTGTATGTATGCCAGCGTTCGCGAGGCGCGATGTTGGAGGGAAATGCGCAGTACGTCGTCGCTTTCCGCCCAGAGCGTCGCGGTGAGATTTGTAGGATCGACGTGAATGGCTTGCTGTGGGTGAACGAGTAACGCTACCAACTGCAAAGAACCATCGTTGGCCGACGAGATGTTGATCGTCAGTGTGAGCCGCTCGTCGAACATCCCAACGAGTATACGACCGCGTGGTAACGACCCGCACTTCGGTTACTAACCGCCGGCATACCTTATCTTGTCGATCCGGTCGTTGCGGGCTCTCGAATTAGTAACGCTAAACTATCGGTAAGCTACAGAGGGGTTGACCACCCGCTGAGCCGGTGCTACCATTGGGGTCCTTCCTCAGCGTGGAACCGAGTGTAGAACCAATTTTTTTGACAAAATAGTGCCCCGAGGTCTCGAACGATGGAGTCTGAGCGTACGGCGCGCTTGTCGCGCGCCGATCTAAAAAGGCTCATCGAGGCGCTCCGAAGCGAGCCGGATGCTCAGTCCCTCTTAGGACGGCTGAGCGAAGCGCTTGAGACGCCCCGAACTTCGCCACGCGATCTTCGCATAAAACTGCTCGGTGGGCTAAGCATTCTCGTTGGTGAGCGTTGGGAAAGCGGTCCGCCGCCGATGCGCGGCCGGCGCCTCATTGAGTATCTCGCGCTGCATCGAAACGTTGTCGTATCGCGCGATCGCCTCGTCGAGCTTCTCTATCCGCGACTCGAAGGTGAGGACGCTACCCATCGCCTGCACATCGCCGTGAGCGGCGGACGCGCGTACCTCCGCCGCGCGCTGCTCGGGGTAGATGCGATCCGCTGCGTTCGGGGAGGCTACGCGTGGAGTCCGGACGTGACCGTGGTTACCGACGTCGCCGAGTTCCTCGAGGCTGCATGCGGCGGCCCGGACGATCTCCTCCGCGCGCATTCGCTCTATTCCGGCGAGCTACTGAGCGGCGACGAGGATGAGTGGATCGAGCCGATACGCGTGCGGTGCGCGGCGGTTCATGCGGCGGTGCTCGAGCGGCTCGCCGACGGTGCGATCGGCCAGGGCGAGTTCGCCCAAGCGCTCGGATTTGGGCTGGAACTCGTGACATTGGACCGCGGACATGAAGGCGCCTCGAGGTTAGTCATGCGCTGTTTCGGAGCCCTCGGCAGACGCGGGCGCGCCCTCGCGGAGTTTGAGGCATTGAGAGCGCACCTCCGCAAACATTTAGGCCTCGAGCCCACCGCCGAGACCCGCCAGCTAATCCGAGCAATTCTGGGTGAGCCGGAGTCCGTACCACAATCGGCCCCAAGTTTCAAGGCCTAGCCGGTATTTGGTCGCTCCAGCCCCGGAGCTACGCTGTGGCCACCATCATTCCGAAGCAGAGGAGGATGAGGATGGCATCTCAGCTGTTTGAAGCGCCTTCACACGAGGCGCAAGAGACCGAGTACGAGTTCGAGGGCGCTTCGCCCGAAGGCGAGGGCGAGTTCGAATACGAGTTCGAGAGCGGGTACGCTTCGCCGGAAGGCGAGGGCGAGTTCGAATACGAGTTCGAGGGCGCTTCGCCCGAAGGCGAGGGCGAGTTCGAATTCGAGATGGAAAACGAGTACGAATTTGAGTCGCCGATGGGTGCATCCCCCGAATACGAGTACGAATACGAGTACGAGACTGAATTCGAGACCGAAGGTGAACTAGAGGGCGAATACTTTTCGTTCGGAGCGCTTGGAAATCTCGCGAAGAGCCTGGGCCGAGCGGTTGCGCCGTTAGCGAAACGCTTCGCTCCGCAGATCGCGCGTTCGGTCGTGGGTATGATCCCCGGCGTCGGCGGACTCATCGCCCCGATGGCGGGTCAGCTCGTCGGCCAACTCGTCAAAGAGGCCGAAGGCGAGGCGGAAGCAATGGAAGCGGAGTTCTTCGGTATCGGCGAGGGTGAGTTCGAGCTTGCCAACACTGGTCCGGCGCACGAAGCCGCGCTCGCCGAAGTTCTGGCAGCTCAAGCGGCGGAGTCCAGCTCGGAGGGTGAAGCCGAATCGTTTGTCGCCGCATCGCTCCCGGTGACGATCACGATTCATCGTGCCAGGCACGCGACTCGTCGCGTTATGCCGCATCTGGTAAAAGCGAATCGGCGTCTCGTCAAGGCGATGCGCCAGCACGCAGGCCCGGATGGTCGCCAACTGACGCGCTTGATCCCAAAGATCAACGCGCAAACGGCGATCGCGCTGCGCAATGCCCAACGGCGTGGTCATCGAGTGACCGGCCCAATGGCGACGCGCGTTATGGCGCACGCGGCGCGCCGCGTTCTCTCGAACACTCCGGGCGTGGCACGTACGGTGGCGAAGAATATGCTCGTCCGTGGAACCCATGCGAAGGCGCACCGGCATCCCGCCGGTGTCGCGAGCTGCGTGAACTGTGTCGGCCGCGGGCGCGCCGCGCACGCGGCTCGACGCGCCGTCGGTGGGCACCATGCGCGCATGGGAGCCGCACCGCACGTGAGAGCTCGGGCACACGCAGGAGCCGCGCCGCACGTGAGAGCCAGGGCACACGCAGGAGCCGCGCCGCATATGCGGGCCGCAGCGCATGCGGGAGCCGCGCCTCGCCGTCGTAAGCCATAAGTAGGCGTAACGACGCACGTGGCCGCACTCCACACTCCTCTGTTTCGGTCTCGTCCCGTCGGCGTTCCGATGCCGGCGGGACGGCCTGCCGCGCCGAATTTGCTCGACGATTGGCTGGCGATGCAGGCCACGAACCTGCAGCGTCACGTCTCATCGTTGCGCCGATTCACGGCGGAAGAGTTTGGAAAAGGCGACAACGCGCCGTCGGATGCCCACATCGAAGCGGCAAACAAGTACATCGACAAGTACAAGGATCGCTTGGTAGACCTTGCTCGCGGCGCAGACGCCGCGGTCAAGATCGCGCGCCGCGAGCCGACGTCATCGCGACTCCAGTTGGTGTTGACGCGAAAGGACGGCGTCTCGCAGCGCATCATGTACGTCGAGGGGCTGTGGGCGTTTTTCTTCGAGCTCTTCGTGCAGCGCCTCGCTTCGTTCGGTGAGCGCTTGCGCGCGATCGATCGAATCGCCGCGAACTGTTACGAAGACCTCTACGTCGGAATGGGAGCCGCCCAGCCCACGCCGCGTCTACTGCCTTTTTCCTACGTGCAGAGCGGAGGCGGTCCGGTAACCTTTCGGCGCGGCGTTCCGTTACGCAAGTTGCGCCATCAGGCCAATCCCTTTCCGATCGTCTACATTCCGCAGAGCCGGCTCGAAAACGTCTGGGCGCTGTCGAGCGTACTTCACGAAACCGGCCACAACTTGCAGGCGGACGTCGGCCTCTGGGAACGCATCCCACGAGTTCTGTTTATGCGGTTAACGCGCGAAGCACGCCTTCCCGAATCCATCGCAGCCGTCTGGGCACGCTGGCACAAAGAGGTGATGGCAGACATGTTGGCCCTCGTTCTCGGCGGCCCCGGAGCGGTCGAGAGCCTTATGGACGTCGTCGGACGCTCGCGCGCCAACACCGTACGGTTTTCACCGTTGGCAGTGCATCCGACGCCGTTTTTGCGCATACTCATCAACACGCTGCTGCTGCGACGGCTTGGCCTGGGGCAGCTGGCCGATCAAATCGACAAAGCGTGGCATGCGCTCTACCCTCGCATCACCAGCAACGACGTCCCGCCGGACATGCTTGCAGCGTTCAAGCACGCGGCGGAGCTCGTGATCGACACCATGATCTTTCAGCCGCACGCGCAGCTCGCCGGCAAAAGCGTCGCAAAAATCATCGACTTTGGACCTGCGCAGATGCAGATGATTGCGCAGGCAGGCCGGATTCTGGCCGAGGGGAAGGATCCTATCGCAATTCCGGCGCGCTTCATGGTTGGAGCTGCGCGCTACGCGATCCAGCACCGGCTGGCATCGCCGCAAAAAATCACCGAAAACTTTTACCGCACGCTAGGGAGACGGTAACCGCATATGTCATCTCATGAACGCGAACTCACAATTTTGCCAAGCGAGGGCAGCGTCGTTATGAGCGTGAGCGGCAAGAATAATGTCGCTGATATCTTCACGCTCAAAAAGAAGTCTGAGCATGCGCATTTCTCAATCGAGGACATCAACGTCAAACCGCACGCCATTCCAGCTTCGGCCATCACGTACGGCTTGCAGCCTGCCAATGGCTACGTTTCAGGCTCTTCCCTGCAGAACCTTAAGGACGCAGTCAGCGGGCTTCCACATCACCATCAGTCGATAGTGATTACCGTCGGCTACGCCGTTCCATTGCCACCTCTGAACTTCCCGGAAGGGCAGTTGATTGTCACCGAGCTCACCGCGAGTTTGACCCACGAGAAGCACGCTGAAACGGTTACCACCTCCGTGTTTCACGTAGTGGGTAATACGCTAACGGACCCCATAGCCGAAGTCGGCGTTCTTGCCGGCACGCTCTATACCGACTACGAGGAGTTTGACGCGCTCCATGATCGCGACATTCAGAAGGCGCTGAAGAACGCCGACACCACGGTGGCGTCGATCGTGAACAGCTCGGCTTCGATAGACGTTAAGCCTAGTGTCTTTGCCCAAGCGCTTGCGATTCATGACTTAGTCGACGATTTGTATGGCAAGTTGCTCGAAAAAGCACAACCGCCCGAGCGCGTCGACGTCGTCCCATAAGCGCACGAGATGGAAGGAGCATAAATCATGGCATCGGCTCACGACAGCGTTCGGTCGTTACGCAGAGATCAGGCCCGGCAGCGCAGCAATAACCGAAAGCTGATTAAATGGCTGCTGACGTCGGTGAGTACGCCGGCCGGCGGCGGGCACGCCGAACTTCGGTCGCTCGCGAACACCTTTAGCCGCTACGCTCAGACGCAGCAGACCGCGTATGAGACTGGGGTGGCGGCGGCGTCAAGTGGCACTACCTCTGTAGCGGAGCGGACGGTCGAACACGCCATCGCACAGGTGTTGGGGCGGACCCCCAGCAGCAACGGCGTGTTCGCGGCGGCGCTGAGCGACGCGTTTCCAACGCTGCCGAACGGCCAGGTCTCCCGTGCGCCGGTTCGCGGGATGGTGTCGATGAACGGTGTTGGTACTCCGAGCACCGCCGCAGCCGATGCTTCGAATTTGAGCGGACAGATCTCGGCCGAGCAGGCGACGCTCTATCGTCAAGCAGGGCTCATCGTTCCCGATGCGCGTAAGGTTCTGGCGAGCGTTACGCCGTTTGCCACGGTCGATCAGCCCGACGTCATCGAATCCTTGCGTGGGGTGATCGACCAGGCCTTCGCGACGCTTCTCGAAGAGTTCGGTCGCGTGGACGAACCGCGCTCGGAACTCGTGAACGACTATTTGAGCAACGCCGCGACGTCGGTGGGTCAGCTGGGCGTGATTGCGAAGGTTGACGGCCGCTCCGCGACGCCCGATACGTACTCCGACGAGCAGCAGATCGCGAGCTACAAGCTGCTAAAGACCTATTTGGAGCAGCTCAAGACCGCGTGGAAAGATTACGGAGGCCGCAAGGCGGACCCGTCGGCGCTCTACCCGCTCTTTACCGAGCGACTGGCGCGTGCCAGCCAGCTGATGGGCGTCCTCACTCAGGCCAACGTGAACTTCATGTCTGCCATGGATTCGGTTGGTTTCCCGGAAGCCGAGCGCCGTTCGCCGTCGTCCCGCTTCGAGTATCTGCAGACGGGCATTTCAGCTGCGGGCGTTGGCGCGCCGAAACTCAAGGCGCTGGCTCACGGCCACCTGATGTATTCGACAATGACGGTGTACGATTACACTTCGTGGGTGGAGAAGCTCACGCGCTACGACGGCCCGCGCTATCTTACCGATAGCGGCCAAGTCGGTCTAGAGTTTGTGACCTCGCAGGCCGACGAGCTGTTCTGCACCATTGCGCCTGTCCTGTATTTCGCGTTTACAGGCGCTACCCAATCGTTCATTACACGGCCGATCGTCGCCCAGGTTCTCTCGCACGAGCGTGTGACGTGGGCGATGAGCGACCTTTTCAGTCAACTCGACGTTCTCGCCGACCTAGCCGCGTAAGCGAAAGCGAATAGAGAGGGACTTTCATGCCGACCACAAGAGACCACGACCAACTCAACGATCGCGTAGCGTCGCTGCTGCAAAATACGATCGACGAACTCGGTCCGCAGCTTGTCGAGAACCCTCAACTTGCGGAGGTGCTGAATCGCTATATAGACGATCAACTCGGCAAGGCCGGATCGAAAAACGGCGCCCAGGATCCGGCCGACGGGGGCCTCACCGATCTCATCGGATTCGGTGCCGGGTCGCCCGAAACGTTCGCTGATACCCGCGTTTCGCCCGGCATAACCGATTACGACGACACGGTCGTCAGCGAACGAATCCTCGCGACCGGCGACGCTTATTACATTATGATGCACGAGCGGCTCGGCGTCTTTCGAGTGATGGCCAAGCTGCAGGAGCAGTTTCGCGCCGGCACGCTGCGTATCTCGAACGGTCCGGGTGCCTACGGGCTCTACAAGTTCGACAAGCATGGGATCGTTCGATATCACGAACGCGACCGCTGGCAAACGTACCGGCGTGTCTTTGGGTATGGAGTCACCGAGACGCCCGGAGCGCGCCCGAACACGATGTTTGACGGGCTTTTCCGGCACTTCATAAAGGAGACTGCCAAGTACTGGCGCGACAAACGGATCAGCGAAGTCATTCGCCAGCGTGCGCAGGATCCAACATTCGGCTCGGTTGCGCTCGTCAGGCGCGCGGCGCTCGACCTGCGGAATAACCTAAAGAATAGCTCGTACGGTGACGTGAGCGTGATGCGGGTCGAGACGAGCCAAGCATTGGCCGAAGCTTTTAAAGTCCTCGAGTCACCCGACCTGCGCGCGCAGTTCGGCGCCGAGAACGCGTGGGATCTGCTCGAGTTGGTTCTTTGGCAGTATTTCGGAAAGTCGGTTCAAGCCAGCACGATCAACCGAATGGCGGGCAGCGGACGCGAAATTATTCGCTGGCTTTCGGCACCGTACGTCCTCAAGAAGCAACGGTCGGATTTCGAAACGCTGCTCTTCCGCATCGCCGAGCCGGCCGAAGAATGGATCTCGAGCGACGAGGGTATGCGCGCCGCGCGGGTCACTCCGCCGCCGCGACCGCGGTTCGTGCCGGGTGCGCCGCCGGGCGGTGGGCGCCGCTCCCCGATCTTCGCGCGGCCCGCGTTCGCGTAAGGGGCGAAAGTGCGCGGCGTCGTCGCGACGCCCTTCGACTACGCGCACGACGCCCGAACTCGGGAGCGATGGATCGAGGGGCTGGCGCAGTTGATCGGGTTCCCGACGGTTTCGGGACGGCGCGCGAACCGGGCGCATCTCGACCGTTGCGCGGCGTGGCTTGCGGAACGCCTGCGCACGCTCGGAATGCACCAGGCGCGCGTGCTTCCCGGAGTCGCCGGCGGCGCGCCGAGCGTCTACGCCGACTGGCTTGGCGCGCCCGGGCAACCGACCGTTCTCCTTTACGGGCACTACGACGTGCAACCGGCGGAGCCGCTCGCTTCATGGAGCGTTCCGCCTTTTCGTGCGACGGTGCGCAACGGCAGAATTTACGGACGCGGTTCCAGCGACGACAAGGGTCAGCTCTCCGTTCATCTCTGTGCGCTCGAGGCGTATTTGGCGACGTCAGGGCGGCTGCCGATCAACGTCAAGATTTGGATCGAGGGCGAAGAGGAAGTGGCGAGCCCAACAATCGAGCGGGTTTTCGAGCGCTATGCCGATCTCTTTCGCGCGACCGCCGCGATCGTCAGCGATACGGAGATCGCGGGAAATCAGCCGTCCATCATCTACGGTTTGCGCGGCGCGTTGCCGTTCGAACTGAACGTTTCGACCGCGAAGCACGAGCTGCATAGCGGACACTTCGGCGGCAGCGTCCTCGAACCGATACAGCAGGTCTGCCGTTTCGTCGCGGGCATCCACGACGCGGGCGGACGGATCCAGATACCAGGGTTCATGCAGGGCGTGCGCCGTCTGCCGTGGGGCGAGCGAATGGCCGTGCGGCGAAATCAACATGACGACGTTCTGCTTCGCGAGGCAGGCGCCATCGCGTCGCCGCAAGTGGACGGCTATGCGGCAAGCGAGCTCGCGCGGACTCGACCCGCCATCACATTGCATGGTATCGAGGGCGGATCCTCAGGCTCGTCTTTGAAGTCGGTCGTTCCCACCAGCGCAACCGTACGCGGCACCGTGCGTCTCGTACCGGAGCAAGATCCACGCCACGCGGGAATGACGCTGGCGTCATTCGCGCGCCGAACGTTTCCCGCCGGCGTTCGTTGGCAGCTGCGGCTCCGGCGCGGAAGCCGCGCGGTTCGTCTTCCCACGACCCATCCGGTCTTTCGAGCGGCACGACAGGCGGTCCGCGACGTCTGGGGAGTTCCTCCGCGTCTGCTCATCAGCGGAGGGACCATTCGGGCAGTCGAGGTCTTATACCATCGTCTTGGCTTGCCGGTGGTCGTGCTCGGCTTTGGAAAGCCCGAAGATCGGATTCACGCGTCCGACGAACACTTCGATCTCTCGATGCTGTTCAAAGGCGTTGACACGATACTCAGGCTATTCGGAGAGCTTGCGCGATGACGTCCACGCAGATCGCAACGACCGTCATCCTCTAGACGGAGGCAACGCGGACGACCCCTGGAAGTCTCTTCGCCGAGGAGGGACTTCACAGTGACTCAGACTCAACCTACTCCAAAGGCTTCTACAAAAGCCTACACGCTGCAAGGCACGCTGCTGGAGGCATGTTCGTGCCGGACGCTCTGCCGTTGCTGGATCGGTGAGGATCCCGATGGCGGCTCCTGCGACTCGTTTCTTGCCTATCACATCGATACGGGCGAGATCAATGGTGTCGACGTAACCGGACTGAACTACGTGCAAGTCGTCAAGATTCCGGGAAACGTTCTGACGCCGCAGAGCTGGAAGCGCGTAAGCTACGTGGATGCGCGAGCGACGGACGAGCAGAAGGCCGCGATACTCGACGCCTGGCACGGACGCCTCGGCGGCCCGCTTGCGGACATTCACAACTTGATCGCTGAGGACGTGGCGATTGAGACGGCGCAGATCGAGCACAACCTCAAGGACGGTGAGGGTACGCTCGTCGTCGGCGACAAGCTTCGCGCGACCATGGCGCCCTATCGCAGCCCCTACGGGGCAGTGACGACGTTGCGCGACAGCCTCTTTAGCACCATCCCCGGCGCACCTGCGTTCGTTGCAAAGGCCTCCGAGCACGTCGTCAACATTCCCGAACACGGAATGGTTTGGACGTTTAAGGATCGCAACGCGATCCAGGGCGACTTTCTGCTCGAGGGATAACGTTATGGCGGCCAACATGGCGGCCAACGCCGCGCACCGTATCATTCGCTTCAATACGATCGGTGTTCTCGGCTGCGCGATCGCAGCCGCGTGGGCGGTGTGCATCTGGGCGGAGCTAAACGGTAACGCCGCACAACTTCACCATCACGCGCTCTATGCAAGCGGACGGCCGTATTGGCTCGCTGCGCTCGTCGTGCTCGTCGCATGGCAGTTCATGACCGCTGCAATGATGCTACCCTCGTCGCTGGGGCTCATCCGCATCTACGCGGCGACCGCGGGACGCGCGCCGGATTTTCCGCACGCGTTGGCCCTGTTCTTGGGCGGCTACTTCGCAGTTTGGACGGCCTTTGCGCTGGCGGCATTCACCGGCGACATGCAGCTGCATCGAATTGTGGATGCGTGGCCCTGGCTTGCGGCCCACGCCGCGCTGATACCGGCCGGCACCCTCGCTCTCGCCGCAGTCTATCAGTTTACGCCGCTTAAGGATGCCTGTCTGAAGGCGTGCCGGCATCCCGGCATCTATCTCATGCGCTACTATCGGCGCGGCGCACTCAACGGATTGCGCCTTGGTTTCGGTCACGCGCTCTACTGCCTGGGCTGCTGCTGGGCGCTGATGCTGGTAATGTTTGCTGCAGGAATCGCGCATCTGGCTTGGATGGGCGTGCTCGCAACGATAATGTTCGTCGAGAAAGTGACGCCGGCGGGCAATCGATTCGTCGTGCCGGTCGGGGCCGCACTCGGCGCGCTTGCCCTCATCGCACTCTTGGCTCCCGGCGCGATCCCGGGTCTGTGAGGGAAGTAGCATAGTGACGATGCACGTTGGAATTGCAGGCACGGGAAAAATGGGAAGCGCGATGGCGCGCAATCTGCTCGATCGCGGCTATCAAATCTCCGTTTGGAACGTAGATAGCGAGATGGCGGCGCCGTTGGCCGCGGCGGGTGCGACGGTCTTCGAGAGCCTCGAGTCGCTGGTCGAGGTCGTGGACGCGACGATCGCGATGCTATGGGACGATGAGGTCGCCCGCGAAATCTCGCTCGGCCGGATCATCCCGGCCGCGCGTAAAGGCCGGCTGCTTATCGAGTCTTCCACGCTTTCACCACAGATGTATGAGACGCTCGCCGCAGCGGCGACGGCGCGAGGGGTGGACTTTTTGGCGTGTCCGATCATCGGCAGCGTCGACGGCGCGCGCACCGGCACGCTAACGCTCTATCCGGGAGGCAGCGATCGGGCCTTCGATCGCGCCCGCGAACTCTTGAGCGCGATGGGCTCTACCATTACGTTTACCGGTTCGCCGGGGGCGAGCGGTCATCTCAAACTCGCAAGTAACTGCGTGCTCGGCGTGCTCGCAGATTCGATTGGGGAACTGCTCGGTATCCTGGGAAAGGCCGGCGTCGATCGTGCCCTCGCCATTGATACGCTCGTGTACATGCTCGAGCGCGTCGCTACGAAGCGTCAACAGCTCCTCGAGCGCGATACGCAAGCGCGTTTTTCAGCGGGCGCGCTTCTCAAAGATCTTCGTCTGGCCCACCGAGCCAGGGAACGTCTGCAGGTGTATGCGCCGCTGATGGACTGCGCACTCGCGGAGTTCGAAAATGCGGTTGAAAAGGGCTTGGCCAACGAAGACTACATCGCCGTAGGCCTGGCGCTGGAGCGCTCAGAGGATCGACCACCGTGCGGAGCCGCCTACCGCTAACATAAAGGCCGCCGCCGATGCGGTGAACACCGACGCGGCGAACGGCGCCCCAATGCCGCTGGCAACGGCCATCGTGAGCGCAAAACTCAACAAGAGCAGCGCACTGACGAAGGCAACTTGGCGCAGCAGCACCCCCAATACGAGCGCGATCCCCAGCAGCGATTCCAAGACGGTCTCAACCCATGCCAGCGCTGGAACGAAAAGATGGGGCACGTACCAGTTGAGAGTTCCCACGTATGCAGTAAAGCGCGAAAAGTTTCCCCATGAGACGTTGGGAGTGCCTGGAGATCCGAGCACGCCGAAGCGATCGGCGACCGCGTAGAGGAACGTCAATCCGAGCGCCAGCCGCAGAGCGACGGAAGCGTAATCACGCATCACCGCGTAAAGCCCCGCTGAGAAGACGGATGACGTGAGTTTTGCGTTGCGCGGGCGGAAACTCACCTAGGCCTGCGATGCGAGCGCCGATCATCGCCGGCAAGAAGCACAATGCGACGATGCTTCCTAGGACGACGCGCGCGGTCTCTACGCCGTATCCTTCCTTTGCGAAGATGCTTTCGAGAAGCGCGAACACTTCAGCGAAGAGGGTGGACGACGGCGCGAAAGGGCGCTGCTCGGCGGGATCGCTCAGCATTTCCCACTGCAGGAGACGTACGATACGCGGATTCGCCTCGAGGTAGTCAATGTAGGTGTCGACCATGACGGCCACCGCCTGTTCCGCGCTGGCGGAAGGAACGCATTTTCGTAACGGCTCGATCATCTCGGTGCGCAAACGCTCTGCCGCACGACCGACGACCTCTCGATAGAGAGCTTCTTTGCTGCCGAAGAGGTAGGAGGGCAGGCCGCGCGAGACGCCGGCCTCGCGACAGATATCCGAGAACGTGGCTCCGTCGTATCCGTTCTGAGCGAATGCCGCTTCCGCCGCGTCAAGGATAAAGCGTTGCGACGGGGTGGGCTCTGCTCGACTTGCCTGCACCACCCAAGCCTAGCATACTGAATGAACGTTCAGCAAGCAAACCGGGACCTATTTTCTCTGGCGAAAGCGGGCACCGAAACGTCGAGCGCTGCTTGCGTTGACGCGCAAGGCAGGTCCTGGATCGCGAATCAGAGCGCACCTGTCGCGCTGGGCGGACATCGCCGAGTGCGACAATAACGACGGCTTCACGCACGGCGGCCTCGGCATGGGAGCAGCGCCATTCGCTTGTTGGTGCGCGCAATAGAAGACGTCCGACAGCGATGCACTCTTGAATCACACCAAGGAGCAAGCGCACCGCTGGTGCAGCCGTTGGGTCGCCTGCATGGGGTTCATCGGCGTATTCCGAGGACGAGCAATCCCTCAGTGCCGAATATCGCGCGACTGACAAGTTTGAAGCCAGCAATGCATCTTCTTGCCCCCGAGATTGACGCAATTCCACAAATTGCTTGGACCGCGACGAGCGATGGTCGAATCGAGCGGTTCAATCAAATGTGGTATGAGTACGTCGGCCTTCGGCGCTGCGCGAAGCCGGGCTTAGATCACCTCGAACGGGAGTGGACCGCAGCGATTCACCGCGACGATCGTCGTTCGAATCGTCTGGCGCTGCTCGACGGAATCGCCGGTGGCAAGGCCTTTACCCTCGAGTTGCGGTTGCGCCGCGCCGACGGCGTAGCTCGATGGTTTTGCGTTACGGTATCGCCGCTGGACCTGGCGCAGAAACGCGCGACGAGGTGGGTAGCGATCTGCACCGACATTGACGACTATAAGCGGCAGGGTCAGCAGTTTGCGTTCATTGCGAAGGCCGGCGAAGTACTCGCTGAGTCGCTTGACCTCGATGCGACGCTCGAGCGACTGCTAGCGATCATCGTTCCGGAGTTCGGAGACTGGGCAGCGATCGATCTGTTCGACGAGTTTGACCGGTTGAAAACCGTCGCCGCCATCCACGCAGACCCGCGTAAAATGCCGCTCGTAAAAAGGCTGCTAGGCCGCTACAATCACGATCCCAAGGTGGAACCGGACATCGCCGCGATCCTTCGGAAAAATCGAACGGTCATGCTGCGCGAGGTCAGCAACGAGCTGATCGAAAAGGCCGCAGCTCCCGACCTGCTTCAGGTAATTCGAGCGCTGGCGCCGCGATCGGCGGTGACGGTACCTCTGCGTACGCGCGGCCGAACGATCGGATCGCTCGTCGCATACTGGGCCGAGACGCCTCGCCGATACACCGACGAGGATCTACCACTGTTCGAGGAGCTTACGAAGCGGGCTGCCGTAGCGATCGAGAATGCGCGGCTCTACGAAAGAGAGCGCGAAATTGCGGCGGAGTTTCAGCGTGCGGCACTCCCGACCTCGCTTCCCCAGGTCGCCGGGCTCCGCTTCAGCGGCATCTACATCCCGGCTAACGATCGCGAGCTGATCGGCGGCGATTGGTACGACGCGCTGCGCCTCAGCGACGGGCGGATCGTGGTTTCGATTGGCGACGTCGCCGGGACGGGTCTTGCCGCCGCCGTGATCATGTCCTCGATGCGCCAGGTGATTCGCGGCGTGGCGCAAGTTTACGCCGATCCGGTTGCGATGCTGGATGCCGCCGATCGCACGTTAAAGACCGAGCACCCGGAAACGTTCGTCACGGCTTTTGTCGGCGTATTCGATCCGGTTGCCCGGACGCTGTCCTACGCCTCGGCGGGACATCCGGCGCCGCTGGTTCGAGATCGCGGCGGCGTGGTTACCGCGCTCGACACGACCGGACTGCCGCTCGGCCTGCGCGTCCGCGGCGAAACTGCGGCGAGTACGGTATTGCCGGAGTCTAGCCTCGTCGTTTTCTATACGGATGGTTTGGTCGAAGCCGAGCATGACATTATCGGCGGCCTCCACCGGCTCACGCGGGCAACGGCACGCCCCGAAATCGCCGACAGCTCGAATCCTGCCGACGCTCTCTACCGCGCGGTGCTACAGAATGGAAACGCGGACGACGTCGTCGTCCTCACGCTGCAGCTCGAGAGCACTGCCGAACGCAGCACTTACGCATTGGCGAGGCCGCCCTCGCGCCGGTGGGCTTTTGACACAAATGACGCCAGCGCCGCGCACGGCGCACGTCACTCGTTCGTGGCTGCGTTACGTGACGGGGGATTGCGCGCGGACCGCCTGGACACAGCCGAGCTCGTATTCGGCGAACTGCTTGGTAACGTCGTGCGCTACGCCCCGGGACCGATTGAAATCATGTTCGACTGGAGCGACCCCATTCCGGTTCTGCACGTGCTCGACCGCGGGCCCGGCTTCACGCTCGCTCCTAAATTGCCCTCGGACCTTCTCAGCGAGCGCGGACGCGGACTCTACATCGTATGGTCGCTGACTGACGATTTCAATGTCACCGAGCGCCACGACGGCGGGTCGCACGCGCGCGCGGTCCTCAATACAAACTGACCACGAGCCCGGCACTGCTGACTCAGGTTTCTTAAAGGACGGCCGAGGCGGCCGGTGGTACGCTCGCAGGTGATGGTGGGCGCGGCGCTACTGATTTTGGCGCTCCAGACGCCGCTGGGAGCGGCAAAGGGGAAATGAGATGACTGATTCGAGTCTTTTGATGCCCGGTACCGACGACGCATATCGCCGGTCGCGCGAACGCCTGCGTGAGGCGGAGATCGATTTGCGTGACCGGATCGAGGCCGTCGCTGCGATGCGGCGCGGCCTGCCGGCCGGCCCAGTCGTGCCCGACTACACATTCCTCGAGAACGGCGAGCGCGTCCACTTATCGGAGCTCTTTGCCGGCGACAAGCCGTACTTAATTCTCTACCATCTGATGTACTGGGCCAAAGACGACCAATTCTGCCCGATGTGTTCGCTATGGATCGACGGGTTCAATGGAATCGTACCGCACGTAACGGAGCGGGCGAACTTCGTAATAGCTTCCCGAGCGCCGTTCGATGCCCTCAAAGCCTGGGCCGACCGCCGCCAGTGGAATCGACTGAGGCTCCTCTCGGACGATGGTTCGTCCTTCGCGCGCGACATCGGCGCCGAGGATGCCGACGGTAGTCCGGACTCAACAATCATCGTCTTCGCGAAAGAGGGCGAGCGTTTGCGCCACGTTTATACCGCGCACCCGATGCTGGCGGACCGCGAGCGCGGCATCGATTTGCTCTCACCCATTTGGCATCTCTTCGATCTCATGCCCTCAGGTCGCGCAGACTGGTACCCGTCAAACGACGCCTTCGACGCGTCGCTGCGGGCGGGAAGGTGAGCTGCTCGAAATCGATCCACCGCGGCGGCGTCAGGTTAGCTGATCTCGTCAACGCGATCTGGGTAGAATGCTAAGTGCTCCTCGATCTGCGCCACCGCTTCAAATGGTGCCTCATACGTCCAGACCGCGTTGACGGAGCGATCTCCACCCGCCGGAATGCTGTAATATGAGGCGTCCCCCTTGTAGGCGCAGTGCGTCGTGTGCTCGCTAGGCGTCAGTTCGGCCATATTGACATCGCGAGCGGGGATATACTGAACCGGCCGATAGGAGGCCTCGCGAAGCGTCAACGCACCTCGCGTGTCGGCGATCACCTTTCCGGCGACTTTGACGACGACGCGTGATGGGTTCGCTTCGATCGAAATCGGGTGGTCGGGCCCAGGAATCTTCATCGACTTGGCAGCCATGTTCTGCGTACCTTTCCGACGGCTAATCGCGTTTGAGCGATCTTCGCGCTCGCACCGTGGCTCGAATCCTCAGCGGTTCCTCCGCGAGCGATGCTACGATCAACGCGAAGACCAAAATGAACGGAATCATCGAGAGCGCGAACGAGAGGGTATCTAAAGCGTAACTGATTCGATGGGGGAAAAACATTTTCTAACAACACTCCACACCCCTACGGACCCGCTCGCGTCGGCTTCGGTTGTAGCGACCTCTAGGTAACCGGACGCGTTTAACTCGGGTGTGTCATCTGGGCTCTACGTGAAGCGTTTCGCGCTTTTATCTGGTTACCCAACGCCGCTCCGCTAGATGCGACTGCAAAAGATCGCGCGCTCTGCCACGCAGTGGAGTTCCTCGAAGGTGGGCTCGGGGAGATCGTGCTCGGGGTCGATCACGATCGCCTTCAATCTCACCGCCAGCAATGAGCCGAGGATGGCGCGCGACATTCCGGGTGCGTCGGCGATCGCTGCAATCCCGTTCTCGTCGAGCGCTCGCAAAAACGCTTCCAGCTGCGCAAACGGGTCGTGTAGCATCAGCGATTTCGCGCGTCGGACCGCCAGTTTGCCGCGCTGCCCGGCGAGCAGCGCGCGGCGAATTGCACGTTGTTGTGCGACCGAACGATAATGCGCTTCATACCAGCGGCGGAAACCCGCGCGTGCCTCTTCGATCGTGCGCGGCGCTGGGTCGAGCGGGGGTAACGACCCCATCGCTTCGTCGGCGATGCGCGCCAGCGCGGCGCTGTAGAACTCGCGCTCATCGGGGAAATAGCGGTAAAACGTGCTCCGCGAGACGCCGGCCTCTCGGGCGACCACCGCCACGGTGACGTGCTCCGGATCGCGAAACTCGAGAAGCTTTGCGGCCGCCGTAACGATGCCGTCCTTCGTGACGTGCTTGCGGCCCGCGCGGGCCGGCGCCCGTACCCCACCATCCTCGACCGCGCCCACGTACGTCCACTTGGCCTTTCGCCGCTGGCTTTCCGGATCTCGATACGCCTCGACCGCGTAACGGTAGTCGTGTCCCTTGATCCGCTTGGTCACTTCGTATGCCATCGTGCGCCTCCGACACCTATCAGCACGTGTTGCCTGACGATATGACCCGATAATTCCGGCGCGGTTTTCACCTCAAATAAAGGTCCTTCCCGCCAAGGGACCGAAATGCAACCGCTCTGATGAAATTGGCGTTATTAGTAGTTCATGCCCAGCGTTAGTTCGCCCATCGCCAGCCTCGCGATAAAAATTACAGGGAAAGGGCCGAGTTCTCCAGCGCTTTCGGAGCCCGTGTATGGGGGCTATACGAACAGCCGCGGTGACACCGTTTTATTCGCGAAAGATCAAGCTTATCGCGTCGACTTCAAAAAGCAGACGCTGCAATTGCGGCCTCAGTTGAACTTCGGCGCGCAGGCGCGCTATGACGAGGCTCAAGCCGGCGAATCGTTCGAGTATGCGAACAAGACGTTTCAACGCCTGAGCGAGCAGGAGATCACGGAGATCTGCGAATCGGGCGATTTTAAAGTTTCGCCGAGGCAGCTTCCCTTTTAACGCAACTCCCTAACGATATGATTGCTGCGAGGAGAAGCAGTCGCGGCAATAAACCGGTCTGCCGGTCCGCGGCTCAAACGGAACTTCGGCGACGCCGCCGCACTGGCTGCACGTTACCTTAAACATCTCTCGGGTACCGCCGCGCGCAGACGAGCCGCGTTGGCCTCCGCTGGCCTTGCGGGCCGCGCGGCAGTCGGTGCATCGACCGGGTTTGTTCGTGAAGCCTTTGGTGGCAAAAAACTCTTGCTCGCTTGCGGTGAATGTGAACGAACGCCCACAGTCGAGGCAGCTCAATGTTTCGTCGGTGTACATTATGGTCTCCTGATAAACTTCTAGGGTGATTGCTCGGATCGCGGCGACGTCCGCCGCGCTTCTCCGGCGCGATAGCGATAAACGATACGGCCCTTCGTTAAGTCATAGGGCGAGAGTTCCAAGTCTACGCGATCGCCGGGAAGAATTCGGATCCGATGTCGACGCAAGCGTCCGGCAATGTGCCCCAGGACGACGTGACCGTTATCGAGCTCGACTGAGAACGTAGCGCTCGGAAAAACTTGCTTGATGCTGCCGATTACCTCAAGCGGGGCTTCCTTAACATTTTGCTGCGCAGCCGGTTTGGGCACGCGTACTCGGTTTCTGCTTTTTCTATTGCGAACAGCGATGGTTAGATCTCCCTTTGTTGGTCATGGTGCGATGGGTCAGCCCGCAGTTTCCGGCGATGACGAGGGCGGTCGGCCGACCGAGCGCATCCTAAAGATGGATTCGGTGGAGGACTGCCGCGGCGCGGATGGGCGAAAGAGGCTTAAAATCGTACCGGATCTTTCAGTGGCGCAATTTGTTCGACCGCTCGAAAGATCGCGCTTTTTGAGGTGACTGGAGAGGATTCTCTCACAGATCCCCCCCGTCCGCAAGCCGTGTTGCTCGGCCAGGCGGCTCGAGCCTCGCTTGCCTAAGGCAGATTCTCGATCTTCGAGATAGCTTTCCTAGAGACGTCGTAGCGGAAGCCCCGAACGAGGATGCGAGCCTGGTCGTCGCTCCGCTTGAGCACACCCTCCCGAACCCGTCCGCTCTCTAGCGTGACCTTTACGCGCTGGCCGATAAAATTGTCGATCTCTTCGTCTTTCACGAGTACCTGCCTTCGATTAACTCGGTTCGCTACCCGGATGATGATAGGCTCTTTTGGCTTAAGGCTCGAATAACACTAAAGCGCTTCCAATCTTAGAATGCGCGCCGCTTCCGCCTCGGGAGCAAGGATAGTTAAACATCATCAGCCCAATAGCGACCGCCAAGACGCGCGCAAAACGCCCAGTAAAGGTGTATCCACCGCACGAGCATTTTGGAAATCCCCTCAACGTTTGCCGCATATGCGGGCAGAAATATACGTACGTTCAGAAGCCGTTCGGTCTCAGCCCCGCGATCAAGAATTGAGGAAGCCGATGCTTCGTAACGATCAGAATTTCTACATCGAGCGCCGCCCCGCGGGAGACTACGCCGCCAGACGAGGAGCCTCGCAACGCGCCAGCTTCGTCGGAAAGACGCAGGGTGAGGCAGCTCGACGAGCGCACGCGTCAGACTATGCGGCGGCTGTATACGGCGAACGAATCCGCCAGCGCGGCGACACGCCTAAGTGGCGTCGTCTATTTTAGCTCGAAACCATTGCCCGTCTTTTGGGGTATCTGTTGTCGATCATGACTACAGCAAAAACATCCCGTCTGCCTCAACCGCCAAGCGCAACCCACGATGAATTGGGTGGCGGTGTTGAGGAGAGCGTCTGCGACTACGGCCTTTACGGCACCTCGCGGCGCAGGGACTTCATTTTCAGGGTACTGTAGGCCGCGCTCGCCGAACGTAACTTCGCCAGCTGCTGCATCGATTTGCTTGGGACCTTGATTCGATCGGCAAGTCGCAAAAACGCCAGGATTCTGACGTGCCACCACGTCATATCGATCTCAAACCAGCGTAGGCCGTGGCGCGCCGAAAACGGAAACGCGTGATGGTTGTTATGCCAGCCTTCGCCCCACGAGATGAGCGCGACCCACCAGCAGTTCGTTGACTGGTCGGCAGTCCGGTAAGTGCGGTAGCCGAGCATATGCGACGCGCTGTTGACCAGCCAGGTCGAATGATAACTAATCACCAGCCGAACGAAAACTCCCCAAATCAGCCACGACCATCCGCCGACCAAAAAGAGTCCCAGCCCGAGCGCGATCTGAAGCGGGATGTTGAGGTATTGGAGCGCGCGATAGAATGGCTCGGCATAGAGGTCGGGTGCAAAATGAAGCATTTCCTCGTCGGACGGCAGCGCGATGTTGTGCCGGTAGACCCAGTCCATATGCGCCCACCTAAACCCGCCCTGGATGCTGTGGGGATCACCCTCCTGATCGGCGTGCGCGTGATGCTTGCGGTGCACCGCAACCCATCGGATTGGATCGGCTTGCAACGCGAGCGTTCCGAAAATCGCCAGTAGGTATTCGAACGGTTTGAAGAGGCGCAGGCTGCGATGCGTTAAGACCCGGTGAAAGCAGAGCGAAATGCCTAACCCGATGGTGGCATACCATACGACGGCCGCCGCGGCGAGGGCCGACCACTGAAAGAAGCCGGGCCATAAGGCCGCCAGCGCGCCGACGTGGATCCCCGCGATCCCTAACCCTTTAACGTAGGCATAAATCCGATTCATTGGCGTCCCCTTCAGACTCGAGCGTGCATTTCGTGCGACAGCAACCAGGGAAGCACCCCTATTCGGCATCGTGTACTCATGCTGGACCTCTTAGTGTAGCGCGGAGTAGAGGGACAGCGCTATCGTAAAAAGCGCCCGGTGCTCGCCGCGCTCTCCCAGCCCAGCACTCGAGCGATCAGCTCGGTGCGGTTCCGGCTTTCGGTCTTGTCGACCATGCTGCGCACGTGATGCTGAACGGTTGAAGTGGCGATATGCAGCTTTTGGCCGATATCCTCGAGCCTCTCCCCATCGAGCAGCATTGCCAGTACCTGCAGCTCGCGCGGCGAGATATGGAAGCGGGCGGCCGGGCCGGTCAGCGACTTCGGGGGCTTAAAGCGATCGATCCGCACGCCGATGAAGAGCCCGGCCGGGCCCGTCATTGGCTGAGTTCGGACGACAAGGAACGGGACCGGACGTGCTATCCCCGCCTTTTGCGTATCGGAGTCAGCCTGCCAGTCGGCGATCAGCCCCCGGACAGCTTCCTCGAGCACCTCGGGCAGACGATCGGCGATCGAGGTACGCAGCCCCGTAAGTGCAACGCGGCGTTGCTGTTCGCCGTTCCACGCCAGCACGATCTGAAGGTCGCGGTCCAGCACGTAAAAAGACTCGCTCGAAACTTCCGGCGCTTCGTTAGGCCGCACCGCGTCGCCGGGCCGGCCGGCGTCCGGGTGAGCCCGTCGGTCGGGTTCGGCAAGGTCTAGACGCAGCGCAGAGAGGCGCTCCGACGTAGCGTCCAGGGAGAGCGTCAGCATGTTGATTTCGCTCGAGGTGAACGGTCCCAGCTCGCTCGTCCGCAGGAGCGTCAGGATCCCGAAGCTGGCATTGGCGTCAGCGAATAACAGCGTAATTCCGCTTTCGAAATCGCCGAGCGGACCGAGCGTCGCCGCGATGCGAGGGCCCTTTTTGGATTTTTCGCGTTGGCGCTCGAACTCGTCCTTGAGCCGCACGAGCTCGCCTTCGCTGCCCCGGGAGTCGAGCAAGAGGCCGGCTAGCTCCCCGTCGGGCATCAGACGCGCAAACGACCACTGTGAGGCAGGCACAACGCGAAGGATTGCGTTGATGATGGGATATGCCGGATCCGATTCCGGTACGAAGTCGGCCAGGAACAATTCAGGCCGTCCCGGCGGTATCGGACTTTTTCACGATGGTCAGGTCCTCATCCCGATGGTATGCTTGGAGACGCTTCTTCGTCTATGCGGCGACGCACTGCCTCGTCCGCCTGAAAGCGTTATAACTATGGCCCGCATATGCTGCTTGGCCGCCATCGACCCGGGAGATATCCAGTTGCTGAGTGCCGCCCTCAAGGGTGCCGGCGAGCCGAGTCTCGCAATCGTCGCCGATCTCGATGTGGCCGCGTTAAGAAAAATCGCGCCCGACGTTCTCATTGCGGACATCGACCGACTAGCAGTGGACCCATTCGAAGTGTTGCGCCAGCTGCGATTTGTCTCACCGGAATGCGTTATTGTCGTCTATAGCGGCGCAGTAAAGCGTTCTTGGAGCCGCGCGTGTCACCTAGCCGGCGCCAGTTGCGTGCTCTCCAAACAGTCGCCCGAGCGACAACTTATATCCGGCCTGCGGCATGCGATACAGACCGGCTGCTTTACGGACCCGCGCTTTGCTGCGTAGCTTAGATCGTCCGCTGGCGATTGCCACTCTCGTTATCAAAGGGGCCGTCAAAGGGCTGAATCGGGTAGAGTACTCCGAACCGGTCTATGGAGGGTATGCGAATGGACGCGGCGCGATCGTGTTGTTTGCAAAAGCCCTCGCCTACAGCGTCAATCTCAAGAACCAGATTTTGAAGCAGAGGCCGCCGCTGAATCTCGGTGCGCAGGCGCGCTACGATGCGACTGAACCCGGCGAGGACTTCGTCTATGCCAACACGACCTTCCGCCGGCTGAGCCTTCAGGAGATCGTCGAGGTTTGCACGGCCGGCCATTTTAGGCTCGGCTCAAGATTCTAAAGCACGCTGGCCGGCCATGAACTCGATGGAGCGCGTCTGGGTGCGCATAAAGCTACGCGCAAAAAAACATCCCGACCGAAAGACCCTAATCAGCATGCGAGAATCCCAAGATGTCGTGCTGAACTTCTGCCGCCTAGAAAAGGTCAACACCCCGCCCCGAGATGCGCTGCAGTTCCTAGCCAAAGAGTTGGTGCGCCTCACGCTGGAAGCGCAGCATCCTAGCTAGGACGCGGTACCCGGGCTCCCTAAAGTGCTTACTTGGAATTCCATATCGCCCCATCTGCGAACGTGACCGCCGAGACAACACAGGACGTGGCTGCGGCGCTCGCCAGTCGAAGGTCGTGATTGATGGCGACACCGGGGCCAAATGTTCCGACGTCGTTAACCGTCGTACCGTCGTCGTCGAGGGTGAAGGTCACCCGCGATATCGGTTCGGCAGCGATATCAGAGAACCGCACATGTAAGGCCGATGCGCCGCCAACGGTAGTGTGTGCGTCGTTATTAATCCAGACGGCGACGGGCTTCGACACTTCGCACCTTGCGAGTTCGATCGGCGGCGCCGAAACGAGTGCAATCAGAGAGCCTAGCATCAGAGAAGTGAACATTTGCTAATCCCTTATAAGTTTGCTTGTGATGTCGTTACGTCTGGAGGGAGCGATCGGCGATCGTTGCAGTAGTGCGTGCGATTTCTACACTGCGGTATCCGAGAACGCTTAGTAATTTGCTGCTCGGGACTTTCAACGGCCCGGGTTTATCCGCGGTGCCCGGTGCGGGTTGCGGATACGCGGTGGAAGCGGCAGTTGCGAACCGAATGTTGCCGTCGGTGTGCTGGACGATTTGATGGATGTGTCCGTTGAGCACGGTTACCGCATTAAAGCGGCGCAGCGCTGCCAAGACGCGCGAGCCGTCCTCCGTCGTCCATCCCCAGGGAGGAAAGAGCGCGTAAAGCGGAACGTGAGCGAAGACGACGATCGGCGTCGAGCTTTTTTGCGAGGCAAGATCCTTCTCGACGAAGTCGATCTGCTCGGCGCCCAGCTTTCCGTCGATTTCGAAGTTGAAGACATTGACGAGCGACAAAAAGTGCGCGCCGCCTTGGTCCCACGAGAACCATCCCTTCGGAGCGTCGCTTCGTCGGAAGGCATCGAAAAACGCCGCGGGCGTACCGATGACGTCGTGTTCACCGGGGAGAACGATGAGCGGAGCCTTGAGTGTGCCGAGCATTTGCTTCGCCGTATCGAACTGCGCGGGCTTGGCTAGGTGGGTCACGTCGCCCGTGTGGACGACGAAGGTCGGCTGCACCGGCATCGCGTTGATCGCGTTGATGGTCTGTTGAAGCGTGCCGATCACGTCGGGGTTTTCGGGGTGTGCAAAGCCGATATGACTATCGCTAATCTGCACGAATGAAATGCCGCTATCCGCGGCGAGAGCTCTTTGAGCGTTGAATAGTCCGCTGCTCGACAGGGACCACGCGATACCGGTCCCGGTCCATGCAACGTGCTTGAGGAAGTCGTCGCGTTTCATCTGTGAGCTCCTTTACTTTGCCGCAGCCGGCAGGACGACGATTGTTGCTTTCATGTATGGATGCAGCTCGCAAAAATAGCGGTAGGTCCCGGGTATGGTAAACACGTGCTGCCACGTACCGGCGGTGTCGAGCCCTTCGGAATCGAACGACTTGTCGGTCGCGGTGACCGTGTGCGCTTCGTCGTCATCGTTAACGAACGTGACGCGGTCGCCCACGTGCACGGTCAGGGCCGGCGGATGATACTTGAAATCCTTGATGTGCACCGTCGCGACGGCTGGAAGCAGCGCTGGAACCGCGGCCTTGGCGCCCGAGGTGAGGGTGACGGCCAGCAGTGCGACCTGCAGGCCCGTAAATAATCTGCTCATGGGGGTGCATATGCCGCCGCCGGTATGGACGGATGGGTCGGGCCATCCGAAACCGGCCCCGGCGGCATACCAAGGGTGTGAAACGAGCGAACCCGTATGTCATCCGCTAAATGGATCAGCTCGTCGACGACTTTGCCGCGCGCAGGCCGTCGGGCCTCGAGCAGGTGTATGCGCTGTGGTCGCGTTTATTCTTCAGCGTTGCTCGTTATGCCATCGCCGATAGCACCCGCGCCGAGGATTGCGTGCACGACGCGCTCGTGCGCGTCTGGCGCACCCCCAACCGCTTCTCCGGGAACCGGGAGATGTTAAAGGCGTACTTGATTAGCTGCGTGCGCAACGAGTCGCTCGGGATGCTTCGACGGGAAGGCCGAAGAGACGCACGGGAGTTGAAAGCGGTCCGCCTTGCGCCGGTAACATCGGTGGATCCGCCGGTAGCTGACCCTGTCGAGACGCAACGATTGCAGGCCGCCCTCGGGAGGCTCCCGGAGGAACAGCGGATCGCGCTCACACTCGCGTACTATGGAAATAAAACGCACGTCGAGATCGCGCAGGAGCTGAACGTTCCACTCGGTACGATCAAGAGCCGCATCTCGATGGCGATGCGCAAGTTGCAGACGGAACTGGCAAGCCCCGAAGGAAGCCGCTCGTGACCGACCATCTGGGCGAAGACGCGGAACTCTATCCGCTTGGGATCCTCGACGACGATGCGGCGCGCGAGGTCGAGCGCCACATTGCGTTGTGTTCGGAATGCGCCGAGCGCGTCGCACAAGCGCAAGCCGTCGCGGCGTCGTTGGCGGCGGCGTTGCCGCTAGCGACGCCATCGCCGGCGTTGGAGCGTCGCCTGCGCGAATCCATACGACCGCAGCCGAGCGCGCGACTTCGAGCGAACCTTTTCCCGTTCGCACTCGCGGCAGCGTTCGCACTGGCTTTGCTCGGATTCGGATGGCAGGCGCTCGTGTTCCACGAACGGCTAGCGGCCGAAGACGTCGCGCTCGTAACCATGGTCCATAGCCATTTCAACCATGTCTCGATGAGCCCGGAGTCCACGAATCCAGTTGCGGCGAAGATTCTCTACGCGCGCGACGGCTCATGGATTTACATCATCGCCGACAAGCCTGGCGGCCCATTGCATGCGATCGCGCACACGGCGGCGGGCGTCGCCGATCTCGGAACCTTGGAGAGTGCGGGCGAAACCGCGACGCTGCTGGTTCATCCGCCCCAGCGCATCCGGTCAATCACGTTGCAGCGCGCCGGCACCGACGTCGCCACAGCGAGACTAGCATATTAAGCAGACCCGGTCCATTCTTCACGGCACGTACCAACTTTAGGCTAGCTTTATTTAGCCACTCCATGTTCGGGGAAAAACGATGGCTCGTGCAGAAGGAACACGTGCTCGACCGCATTTCGGGACGCTTTTGCGCCGGTTGGCCGGTCTCTCATAGACCTCTGGCTCGCCCTCATCGAGATCATCTCCCAGTCGCCGGTATTCTATGTGCCGGCAGAGCCGAGTAACTCGATGACAGAGCCAGCTCTCTCACGCCATTCCACAGGCAACTTGTTTTTAGACCATCTTTCCGAGCGCGCGACAAAAGCGTTGAAGCCGCCCTTCGCGAGCGTATCGCTCAAGGATAACGAGCTGATCAACGACGATCAGGCGGTTCCCGACCGCGTGCTGTTTCCGCTCAACAGCGTCATCTCAGTCGTCGTGGGCATGTCGAACGGTGACACGGCGGAAATCGGAATCATTGGGCGCGAAGGCATGACCGGGTTAGCCATCGCTCTCGGACAAGCCAGCGTGAACCAGCGAAGCATCGTTCAAATACCAGATAGCGCGATCTGTATTCCAATCCAAGACTTTCGAGCCGCCCTCGAACGAGAACCCGAACTCAAGTCGGCTGCGTTACGATATGCCCAGGCTGTACTAATCTCTTCAGGCCGGCTGATTGCTTGCAACGCGCTGCACCCTACTAACGAGCGCTGCGCGCGATGGCTGCTCATGGCGCACGATCGCGTGGGCGGCAACCTACTGCTGTTAACCCAGGAGTTCCTCGGACAAATGCTCGGAGTACGCCGTGCCAGCGTCGCTCTCGCTGCCGCGGAATTGCAGTCGGCCGGTTTTATTTCGTACTCCCGGGGCCACATCAAAGTCCACAATCGTGCCGGCCTCGAGTCGGCTTCCTGCGAATGTTACGAAGCGATGGACGATGAATGGAAAGCAACGATGGGCTATAGTATTCGCGCTATTCCATCACCGATACGTTCGCTGGCAACGATCGGGGTCGCGCGCCCGGATGGTGTTGCGGCCCATCCCGAAGCCGTTTGAAAGTTTCGACGACATCGCGACGCGGCTGCGGCTATTGAACCACATTTGGTGCGACTGCCGCTTGTCGGAATCGCTGCGCTGAATGGCTATCGCTGCTCGTCGGCCCAGTCGATGAAGGCTTCTGGCGGTAAGCGATCCACCGCGGCGTTAATAGCGGCGAGAACGCTGGATGGGATGCGCCTCTGATCGAGCAACCAGTGAACCGCGGCATTGTCGGCATCGCACGCCTCCGCGCGCTCCATAAAACATTCGTCGGTAACCTCCGGTTCACACGCCAGCGCCTCTCGCAGATCGGCCAGCGCAGCAGCGTTGTAGGCCAGGTGCGACGTATATGCTTGTCGCAGCACGTCGAGGAATTCATCACGAGAGACGTCGACCGTCTCGAAAAATACTCGATCCAACGGGCAGTCAAAAAATACGTACGGACCCAGCGTTCCCCTGACGGCGGCGCGACCCTTGTCAACGATGCGCGCCAAAAGTTTTACGCCGCCGACCTTCTCGTGAGCGCTGCGAGGTTCGTTAGTCTGCAAGTCGATCGTCGTACGAAGCATGGCACGCACCTTTCGATTGGCGGATGC
This sequence comes from Vulcanimicrobiota bacterium, assembly GCA_963748875.1. Classification (GTDB taxonomy): domain Bacteria; phylum Vulcanimicrobiota; class Vulcanimicrobiia; order Vulcanimicrobiales; family Vulcanimicrobiaceae; genus Cybelea. The sequence continues at coordinate 358,506 of CAVVKC010000001.1, read as the reverse complement.
AGTATCAGGCTCTGCAGTATCAGGCTCTTACGAGTGAGCGGCGGAGCCACTCGTCCAAACCGATGCGGCCGAGGCGCGCTTCGCCTAGCGGCACGAGCGAGAGCTCCTCGACCCGGCCGCCAAAGTAGCGGGCTTCGGGGTCGCTGACGACCTCACGCGGGTCGCCGATCGCCTTCAGATAACGGGCGACGAATTCGTTGAACGGCGCTCGCTCCGGGCCGGCGATCTCGACGATGCCGTTTCGCGGCGCGGCGGGCGCCACGTTGGCGACGATGGCAGCAACGTCGTCCGCTGCGATCGGCTGGAAAAGGGCCGGCGAAATCCTGACTACGTTGCCGTCCGTATTTGAATCGGCCACGCCGCGGAGAAACTCCATGAACTGCGTCGAGCGGACGATGGTGTAAGGGATGCCGGAGGCTTCGAGCAGTTTCTCTTGCGCGACCTTCGCGCGAAAGTAGCCGATCCCGGGATTCCGGTCGATGCCGACGATTGAGAGCGCGACGTGGTGCCGCACGCCGGCTGCGGCCTCCGCCGCGAGAAGATTGCGGCCGGAGGTTTGGAAGAATTCTAGCGCCGGCTTGTCTTCAAATGATGGTGAATTGGCGAGGTCGATCACCACCTGGGCGCCGGCCACAGCCTCCTTGAGCCCCTTGCCGGTGATGGTGTTGACGTCGGTATTGGGCGCGGCGGCGACGACTTCGTGGCCGCCTTCGCGCAGAATGGCGACGGTCTTCGAGCCGATCAGGCCGGTGCCGCCGATGACGACGATCTTCACGGTTTGTTCCTCCTCGACTCCCCCCGAACTGGGCCGGCGGGGCCGTAAAAATTGAAGTGAAAATAGCGACGAGTGTCAAGAGCCGAACGTTCGCAACCATCGCAAAACATTAAGAGAATTTATGTTATCCACAATGCCTGCCTGGCAAGCGGCCGCAGCGTGTGCGCGGTGCTACGCTAAAGGGGTGAGGCGCATCTTTACCGCGTTCGAAAAAGGAGAAGGTACAATATCATGAGCGATCTCCCCAATATCGTTTTAGTGCACGGTGCGTGGGCGGACGGTTCCAGTTGGAGTGCCGTTATCGAACGGCTGCAGGCGAAGAATTACAATGTCGCGGCACCGCAGTTTGCGCTGGGGCCCATCGCGCAAGACGTCGCGAAGCTGCGAGAAGTGTTGAACCGTCAGGCGGGGCCGACCATCCTGGCCGCGCACTCTTATGGCGGTCAAATTATGACTTCGCTTGGAACGGACGCGCCGAACGTCGTTGGCCTCGTGTACGTGGCCGCATTCGGGCTCGATCAGGGCGAGTCAATCGGAGCGCTGCTCTCCGGCGCACCGCCTACGGCCGCACTCGCGCACATAGACGTCGATAAGCGAGGCTTTGCGTGGCTGCCGGAAGACGACTTCGTCAAGCATTTCGCGGCTGACGTGGATCCGGTGAGGGCCAAAGTGATGTACGCGGTGCAGCAGCCGTTTCCCATGACGGCGTTCTCAGACGTAATGGGCGCTCCGGCGTGGAAGACGATACCCTCGTGGTACCTAGTCGCGCAGAACGATCAGGTAATTCCCCCCGACGCGGAGCGCCGATTTGCAAAACGAATGGGCGCGGACACCGTTGAACTGCCCTCGAGCCACGTCGCGATGGTCTCTCACCCGGACGACGTCTGTAAGCTCGTCGAGACCGCCGCGAGTGCCGTGCCGGTGGCAACCTAACTGCAAGGAGACACGTTGAATGAACGTTCTTTGTGTGAGTGACGGTTCGGACGATGGTTACGAAACCGCGAAAGTCCTAGCCGGCCTGTTCGACCGGCAGCTCGTCGGTAAGGTCAAGATCGTCATGGTCACATTTCCCGAGCACAAAAGTCCGCTTTGGGACAAGGCATATAATCTTTGGCTGGCCGAGGACGACTTGCATCACGCTATGGGCGTCGCAGCTCAGCAGCAAGTCGCGCGGTTAAAGGCCGCTTTCGAACGACACGCGGAATTAGTCGAATCGGAGATCGCGGCGGGCGACCCGGTCGATGAAGTGCTGAAAAGCGCGGAGTCTCTGGGTGCCGGCTTAATTTTGCTCGGGATCACGAGCAACGATCGCCGGCGCGAGGTGCACCGGATCTCGTCGCAGATCGTATCAAAATCGCCAATACCGGTCGTCGTCGCATATGGGCGGGCCAAAGCTCACTCCGACGATCGACCAAAGGAGGCCGTTAACCGCACCTAAAGACGTTGTAAACGCCGCGATGATAAAGTGGATCGAAGAGCGCACCGGCTTCGTGTCGATGACGCAGAACTTCTTGACCGAAGAAATTCCCGGTGGCGCGAGTTACTGGTACGTCTTCGGCAGCGCCACGCTATTTGCGATGATCGTGCAGATCGTCACGGGCATATTTCTGACGGCCTTCTACGCACCGTCAACGGCGACGGCGTGGGAGTCAACTCGCGCGATCTACCTCAACCCATGGGCCCACTTTATCATCTCGGTGCATTACTGGGGCGCGTCGGCGATGATCGCGCTCGTTTTCCTGCACCTGCTGCAAGTACTGGTCTGGGGCGCATATAAGTCGCCGCGCGAGCTGCAGTGGGTCGTCGGCGTGCTCTTGCTGCTGGTCACGCTCGTGCTTGGCCTCACCGGCTACCTGTTGCCGTGGGATATGAATGCGTACTTCGCGTCGCGGGTCTCGCTCAACATCGTCGGACTTCCGCCGGGCGGTTCGACCATTCAAAACATCGCCCAGGGCGGCGCCACGCTGGGCACCGAGACGATCAATCGCTTTTTCAGCCTGCACGTTTGGCTAATGCCGGCAGCGCTGCTCGTCTTGGTCGCGGCGCACTTGGTGATCTTTCGTCGCCAGGGCCCGGCGGGACCGGCGATTGACGACCGCCGCGGCCTTCCGCCGGGGCGTTTCTGGCCGGAACAGTTGTTCATGGACGCGGTTGTGTCGTTCATCGTGTTCGTGATCGTCGTCTTGCTCGCGCGCTTCTTGCCGCCGTACCTCGATGCAAAGGCCGATCCGACGGTTTCGAATTTCACGCCCTATCCGGCGTGGTATTTCTTATCGCTCTTCGGCTTGCTCGCGCTCGTGCCGCCTAAAGTTCATCTCGGGCCGCTAACGATCGGCACCGAGCTCTTGGCAACGATCGTCGTGCCGACGATCTTCGGCGCCATCGTGCTGTTGGTGCCCTGGCTCGATCGCGGCCCGACGCGGCGCTTCGGCGCACGGGCCGGCATCCTGTGGGCGACGACGGTCGCGTTGATCGCAATCGTCGGCCTCTCCATTTTCGGACAGGTCAGCATTATGCAACGTCAGGCGGCCGGTCCGCCGTCGCCGCCCGAGTCAGAGGTGCTCGGCGGCAAACCCGCCCAGGCCGCGCCGGCAAACGCCGACGGCACAATCATAAATCATAACTGAGCCTCGCCCGCAGGCCGGTAGATGATGCGGACGCTGGTAACACGACTTGCGGAAGGCTGCTTACCTCGACCCGAGAACGTGTAAGTAGTCTCGATTGGCCAGTGTTCGGACCGGCCGAACGTTAGGAGAAGCTATGAGCTCGACGTATAGCCGTAAGCTCCGCATTTTGGGGAGCTTCGTCGCTGCGGCGCTTCTTGTCGCCTGCAGCGCTCATGGGAGTCCAGGCACACTACCCCTCGTGAATCCGCTCCAGGCTCAGATCTCGAGCCGTACATTTCGCTTCACGCATGGGGCTCAAAGGTTTAAGGTACCGGACGGAGTGACTCAGTTAACTATCGCGGCCTACGGCGCCCAAGGCGGCGGGTACAAAAAATCAAGCCAAGGGCCTCCGGGCGCGCTGGGGGCCGAAGTCACGGCTACGGTAAGCGTCAACAGCGGACAGCTGCTATTCGTCACAGTAGGCGGCAGGGGCATCAAGGGCGGCACCAATGGAGGGGGCGGCGGCTTTGACGGGGGCGGCGGCGCTTTCGTCGGGGCGTACGGTGGCGGAGGCAGTTCCGACGTGCGTGCAGGCGGCGATCGGCGGACGAATCGGATCATCGTCGCCGCGGGCGGCGGTGGGAGCGGCGAAAGCGGGTCAGAGTTCTCCTGCGAGGGCAGCTCTTGCAGTGGCAGCGGTTCCTCTATCCCGCTGTTCGGCGGCGCCGGCGGGACCGGAGGTTGGGGCGGCGGTCAAGGCGGCAGCGGAGACCGGGGCGGCGGTGGCGGAGGGGGAGGTACGCAAGAATTCGGAGGCGCCGGTGGCCCGGGACAATCAGGGTTAAGCGTAAGTTTCAGCAGCCGGTACAGTTGTGCCGCCGTCAATGGAAGCAAGGGAAAACTTTTCAGCGCCGGCCAGGGAGCCACGCCTGCTTGCGGTCCCGCTGGTGGCGGCGGCGGTGGAGGCTACTTCGGCGGTGGAGGCGGCGGGGGCGGTGGCTATGACGACAGCGTCGCCACCGGTAGCATCTTCTACGAGTCGGGTGGCGGAGGTGGTGGCGGCGGCGGCTCCTCGTTCGTGGAGAAGTCGGCGACGCACGCGCACCGAAAGGCAGGCGGCGGACCACCTGGGGACGGTTTGGTTGTTATTAAATGGTAGACACGTGCGCCGCGGTGGGCTATTCGAAGCCTTGGAGGAAGTTAGCTCGCGACAAAGCCGCGTAGCCCATTCCAAAAGCGTTTGAGTTACGCGTTCGGTATTGCAAGATCGGGAAATCGAAACTGAGCTTACCGCGCTTCGAACACCCGCTCGTCGGAGTCCCGGAGGCTTGAGAGTCGGCTGAGCCAGAAATCGATCTCGAGCCGGACCGTATCTCGAACCGTTCGTGAAAAACTAAGGCGCCACTCACCTTGCCCCGAGCGGTGAACGTTCCCGTGAAAGGCCCCCGCGCCTTACCAGCCACCTGAAACATCCCGTCGCTACCCGAGCAGCTCGATTTCGCGTTGCTGGATGAAAACCGTTCGCCGGATAACTTCGAGTTTATACTCCGCGCGGACGGCAGCGTCGGACTCGTCGACACAGCGGAGTTCACTATGTCACTTCGTCCACCGCAGCTCGCGAGCACTAAAACTGACGCGAAAAGCGCTATCCTGCTCGACACGATATTTCGTCCCATCTCACGTCGCCGCTTTAAGGCCGGCCGCTCGGATCCGCCGATACGACAGCTCAACAACGCCGGTCTTATACGCGACCACGTTCTTTAGCTGCCATCTCATTTCGGTATCGGAGTTGTCAAACAGGCGTAACCCGTCACCCAATACGACTGGGATAATCGACAATCTGATTTCATCCACCAAATCGAGCTTGAGAAAATTCTGGCACAGCATCGCTCCGCCGACGAGCCAGACGTTTTTATATCGCGGCGCGAGAACTTCATTGACAAATCGCTCGAGATCACCTGAATAAAACTCAACGCTGTTCCGCGTGGCCGGCAGCTCTCTGTTTGTGAGCACGACGGTCGGAGTATCGCCGTATGGCCAGCCGAGCTCAAGCGCGTGCTCGTACGTGCGAGAACCGAGCACAAAGCAGTCGATAACCTCGACGTCCTCGTCATCACTGTCGTCAGAAACTCCTTGTTCGTAGATATCTTCAGAACTGTCAAGCCACGAAACGCTGTTGTCCCTTTTGGCGATGATGCCGTCAAGGCTTGAAACCATGTGAAGAGTTACTGTCGGCCTTCTCACGTTCACCTCACCGCGGACATAGTTGTGCTCGTAGCTTTGTGCCGAGGCGACGCCGGCATCCTCTAACTCCGGCACCGAGCTTCGACATCGCGACCTATGACGCTGAGTCGGGCGGCTCGGGTGCCGTGATGCCGGTCATGCGGGGATCCTGCAGCAGCTGCCCGTAGAAGCGGTCGACTATGCCGCCGGCGAGATACGCTTTCGCGCGCATCGCGAGGTGTTCGTACGTTGAAGCGAAATGCGGCACGCCGTAGCGACGGAGATAGACGGCTTCGGCAAGGGAATCCCACAGCCGGACGATGTCGTCCGCGTACTTTGTTAATATTAGGCGCTCCGTGACGCTTCCGGTGAAAATGAGCATCGTCAAGTTGTCGAGGAAGCGGAGTAGCGTTTCTATTTCCTGGAATTCCGGCACGAAACGCGGTTGCGCCAACCGGTAGCGCAGCGATCGATCGGTCTGGAGTCGTCGAACAAAGTCTTCGAACGAACGAAAGGCTTCAGCGGCGTTTGCACTTTCGAGTCGATCGACGAGGTGAAGGTAGATCGTAATCTCGTTGGCATTTCGAATGTGCCGGATCTGAAGCATGGCGGCGATGGCGGCAACGCCCACGATAAATGCCGACGCGACAGAGGCAATTGCGGCAACCCAACTCGGATCCATACGATGCTAATCTTTGGCCAAGGGCGCTGGATTATCTTGGTCTAGTTGTCCTCGTCCTTGAACCCGATCCACCAGTGGGTGCCATCGCAGAACGGTTTGTTCTTCGAGTGCCCGCAGCGGCAAAGTGCGTAGTGCTCGCGCGAAGCGCCCTTGTTCAATGGCTCGCCTTCGAGCTCGATGCTGCCACGAACGTAGTAGCTGGCGTTCTCCGCGACATAAATCTCCGGTTCGCGCGGCTCGCCTTCGTAAGCCACACCGTCTTTCACGTAACCAAGCGCGCCCGAGGGGCACGCGCGAACGATCTCAACGATCGTCTCGGGCGACGCGCCCTGGGGCGTCACGAACGGCTCGCCTTTGCTATGAAAGACGCTCGGCAAATGGTCGGTGCAGTTGCCGAAGTGACAGCACGTGCCGCGATTATCCAGGACGACGATCGCTTCGGCCTCGTAGCGGTCGAGACGGTCGGGCGTCCGGTCCGGCGCCTTTGCACTCGTAAAACCGATGCGCGCGTGCGTCCCGTCGCAGTACGGTTTGATGCTCGATCCGCCGCACCGGCAGAGTGCGACGATCGGGCGCACGTTGAGCGTTTCGCCTTTGGAGTTGGTAAGCTTGCGCAGGTTGCGAATGATATACGGACCGTTGGTTTCGGGCCGGATAGTCGTGCGCGCGTTTCGCTCGTCGGCCTCGGAGCGGGTTACCTGCGCGAACTGTTTGGGGATAAACGGCGTCAGATGCTCGGCAACGGACTCGAGCGCCGCGGCGGCTTCCTGCACTTCCGGCGGCAAGGTCGTTTCGTCGCCGAGCCGAGTTAGACGAAGGGCCAGATCGTAGAGCCGTTCGAGGAAGAAGATCCAGGCCGCATCCTTATGCGTCAGCGTATGAATGTGACTGGTGAACCCAAAACTCGGTCCGGCGGTCTTTCCCGGATACTCCGGGCCGGCGGGCTGTTTTGCCAGCGCTTCGCCTAACGGGCGTAAGCCGGACGCCATGATTCGCAACGTGCCCCGCGCCAGAAGTCGGAACTCGTCTTCGGTCTCGCCGCCGTGCGCAAAGAAACGCGCGAGCATCATGAGCATGAGGCCGTAGGCGCTGTTGAAAAGCGCAGCCAACTCCTGTGCGACGGCATCGGTGATGCGGTTGGTTCCAGCGACGCTGCCGATTCCGCGCGTGCTCGGATTGCTCAGCATTGGACGAAATGGTTCGAAGCGCCGGCCTTCTGTTTGCGCACGCGCGACAAGCGTTTCATACTCTCGTCGAATCGAATCGAAAACCGAGAAGTGCGCATCGGGATGTTCGGACGTCGGCGATTCACCCTGCTCGACGATCATTTCGATGGCTTTGCGCGCCGACGCGGCGTCGGTGACCCGGACGAGGTCCTTGGGGAGATCGAGGTACGCGGGATTGGCTTGCGCGGCCGGGTTGCCGATAAAAAGACGTTGCTCGGGGATGCGCGTGAACGCGGATTCGATCTTGTGATAGAACTCGCCGACGGTGCGGAAGTCGATGTCCCACGGCTCGATGGCGTTTTGCAGGCGTGCAAGCTCTGCGCCGTCGATGCTGCCGCCCGTTCGTTTGCGAATCTCGTCGTACTCGGCCATGCGCTCGCCGGGCAACACGCCTTCCTCCGGCATCTCGTAACAGACAAAACGCTCGATGAGCGCGCGCGAGAGCGGTTCGAGCGTGATCTCGATGCCAAATGGAAAGGTTGAGGCAGGAAGCGGAAAGTTCGAGCGGATAAAGTGCGGCGCGCCGCCGACTGCGGTGAGGATATTCGAAACTTGGCCGAGATGGAGCATCTCCTCGACAGCAACGGTCGCGATTTTGCGCTTCCAGACGCCGATCGTCGCCAACTCCTCGGGCGTCAGGCCGCCTTCGTCAACGCTCGTCTTGATCGAATAGCCGGCGTAAAGGTACGAGCAGGCTAAGTCGTGCTCGAGCTCCGAGGCGCGCGTGAGCAGATAGAGCAGCTCCTCGCGGGTTTCGACCGGCGACACCAGCGCGTTCTGCTCGACCTTTATCATCTTTAAAAACCTCATTCCAACGGGTCCGACAGTACCCTAACCGGATTTCGGGATGCTCTGTTGCAGACCAGAGCTGGAATCGGATCGTCCAAGGGTTTTTCATTCCGCCGTGCTACGGGAAGGCATGAGGCGGAGCGTGGGTTCGTTAGTGGGTTCGTTAAATGTTCTTGCCTGCTTGGCGACGACTCTCTTGGCCGGCGCGGCCGCCGGCGACACGATCTATTCACAGCCCGGCCAGCGAATTTCCATCGGAAGCGCTCGTCTGAACCTCTACTGCCTTGGATCCGGGTCGCCGACCGTCGTGTTCGATGCCGGCTGGGGTGACTGGTCGCCTTCGTGGTCGATCGTACAGCCGCAGGTCGCTAAATGGACGCGGGCATGCTCGTTCGATCGCGCCGGATACGGATTTAGCGATGCGGGTCCGATGCCGCGCACGAACGTCCGGATTGCCGACGAGCTGCACGCGGCATTGCACAACGCCTCGATTTCGGGGCCGTACGTTCTGGTTGCGCACGCGTTCGGCAGTTACAACCTGCGCGCGTTTGCCGACCGCTACATGCGCGACGTCGGCGGAATCGTTCTCGTGGACGCCGACGACGGCGACGTCGAGCCCGCAAAATGGCAGGCGCGCGATCATCGCACCTTTCAGAAGATTATCGCGACCATGCGGCTTTGCCAAAATGCCGTAGCCGGCGGTCTTCCGCTGCCACCGCTGCCATCGCCAAGCGGTCGTCCGCCGGGAACCTGCGCCGGCCGGTTCTTTCGCGGCTTGCCCGAGCAGCGTTTCTCGAATGAGCTGAATTCCCGCACTCCTACACCAGGTGCAGACACAAGCCTCGCTCTACGCTGCTGCAATCTCGGAAATGGAAGAGATGCAACGGGATGAAGCCTCCTTGCAGCACAATGTAACGTCGTTTGGTTCCCGGCCGATTCGCGTGCTTACCACCTGGCACTTCGGTCGTCCGCCGGCCACGCCCGCAAGCGTTCACGCCGAGCGCTTGGCCTTCGAGCACGATTCCGCGCTAGCGCAAGGCTCGTGGCTGCGCCTCTCGACCAACGCACGCCAGGTTTTCGACTACGACGAGACCGGTCAATACATACAGCTCGACCAACCACAGATCGTTCTCGAGGCGATTCGCGAGGTTTTGAATCAATCAGCGCGCACAGCCGGCGCAGAGTCCGTACAGCGTCACGACGTGATCGCTGACTCGAAACTTCGGCGGCGCGAGCTTACGCAAGTTCTCTAAGCAGCCCGCGACGTCGAAGACTCGATCGCATCGCTGGCACTGGAAGTGGTGGTGGTGCCCCTTATCGGCGCGCTCGTATCGCGTCGGCTCTCCGGGAATGTCGACCGCTTCGATCCAGCCGGAATCCAAGAGCGTGCCGACAGCCCGATAGACCGTCGCGACGCCGAGCCCGTCGACCCGCTTTGAGGCGGCGTCGAGAAGTTCGCCGACGCTCAGCGGCCGTTCGGAGCGTTCGAGGACGTCTTGCAGCGCCTCGCGTTGTTTCGTTCTCCGGCTATGCTCTTTCACCATTACCCTCGGATTGCAAAGTTTTGTCTTAGCCCGGTCTGGCGCCTCCCGGCCCTTGACTATTTGATAATGATACGCTATTTTCAATAAGGGCGATAGCTAGCGGCGGAGTGTGGCCGAAGCAATCGATCTTTCCGCTGTGACTCGAGGAGGCAAATGAAGCGACCGGTGCGGCGCGCGTTGAGCGCTGCTTTGACCACGGTGATGCTGGCGTGGACCGTCGCTGCTCCGTGCTTGGCAACAAGCGCGAGCGCCTTCCTTACGGGGACCGTTTCCAGCAAGGGCGTTCCGGCTGCTCGCGTTCAAGTGACCGCCGCCGGGAATAACGCCACGGTCAAGACCACGACCGATGCCAAGGGGCGCTTTTCATTTCCTCCGCTCGCTTTTGGGACGTACGACGTGGAAGCCAGAAGCGGCGACCTTCGCGCGTCGCTACGCGTCGATCTGGGCAGTGACGGCGCGGCGGTAGCGCTCTTTCTGCAGCCGCTCAAACAAATCGGCCAGGTCGTCGTCTCACGCTCGCTGCCGATCCGTGGGAGCGGCACCGACGTTACGCTCAACAGCACCGACCTGACCCGGCTGCCCTACGATAACAGCTTCCCGGAGATGCTGATTCAGCTCCCCGGAGCCGTTCGCGGTGCCAACGGCGTCGTCCACATCAACGGCGACCATGGCGTCATCAACTACCAGATCAACGGGGTCGCGCTCCCGCAAGGTCTCAACCGCGACATCGGCAGCGAAATAGACCTGAACGATCTCTCCTACGTTGACGTCATCGAGGGCGCCTACGCCGCCCAGTACGGCCTGAAGTTTGGCTCGGTCCTCAACCTGACGACGAAAAGCGGTGTCGGGCCGGCCGGTTTTGACGGCAACTCGACCGTCGGCTCGTACACCGAACTGAACTCGACCTTCGACTATCATGCACCGATTGCCGGCGGCGGCGGCTATACCGTTTCGCTTGGCGGCTGGCAAACGACGCGCGGCTTAGATCCGCCGGACTTCAGCTCCCCGCACAACAACGCGAGCAACTTCAACCAATATGCCGACGTCGCCATTCCGGCCGGCGGGAACAACTTCACGAACGTGACCTTCGTCCACGGCTATGGGACCTTCCAAATACCCAACGACGTCAACAACGGCGAGCCGGCGACGACCGACGATAACGAGACGCAAGAAGATACCTTCGTGAGCCTTCAGTTTCGCCACGCGCTTGGTGAAAACGGCGGCATTACGTTTGGCCCCGCTTTGAAAGTCTCGCGGATCGCGGATTTTGGCGACCCGGCCAACGATTGGATCTACGGCCAGGCGCTTAACGTCGAGCCGCCGCCGTTTGGAAACGGCGGAACGCCGGCCGATTGCGCCGACGCGGTAAAGACCGGAGTCTTTTCGCCGACCACGTGTGCGTACTCGCTCGCCGACAACCGCACCGCCACCGATTACATCCTGCAGAGCGACTATTCCCAACGGGTGGGGCGGCACGAGATTCGCGCAGGCGTCTCCTACGATCTCGCGCGCATTAACAAAAATTATAACATTACGCTCCAGCCGAACAATTTTCTCGCGCCGATCCTGATGCCGAGTACGCCGGACGCGCCGGCGACGGTCGTTGACGATGCGCCCAACGTCGGCAACACTTATACGTCGTACCTCCAGGACAGCTGGCGTCTGAGCGACCTTTGGGAGGCAGACTATGGGCTGCGCTACGACTTCATTACCATCCGATCGACCGAGTTTGCGCAAGGCTACGGCGCATTTAGCCCCCGCTTCAAGCTGACCCGCTATTTCGGAAAGCGCGCCAACCTTTACGCGTACGTCGGACGTTTCTTCGAGCCTTTTTCCTTCGAGAACGTTTCGCCCACGGCTGCAGCGCTATTGAATCTCCCGTTGCAGCCGGTGCCCGCGCAGTTCGATCTGAAACCCGAGCGCGATACCCAGCTCGAACTGGGCGGGCATGTTCCGCTTGGACCGGGCGAGCTCGGTTTTCGCGTCTGGCAAAAGAACGCCAACGACCTGATTGACGACACCCAGGTCGGCGTCACCCTCTTGCATCAGGACATTAACTACGTCCTCGGCCGGCTCTCGCAAGAGGCGCTCAGCTTCGTGCAGCCCCTTGCGCGCAACGGACGGGCCTACGTGTCGGTCGCGCACACGGTCTCGCTCAACAAGGGCTGCGAAACGCAGCTGCTCGCGCCCTGCTTCGGTTCGCCGACGGATTTTACGCCCGCCGATCACAATCAAGCCTACAGCGTCGCCGGCGGAATTCTGATAAATAACTCGCGCGGCGGTTGGCTCTCCGCCGACGGCGAGTACGGCAGCGGCCTATCCTCGGCCATCTGTCCGCCGGTCACGCCGGGCTACTGTGAGGTCACGCCGCATACGATCTTCAATCTCAGCGAGGGCATCCCGATTGCACCGAAGACCGCCTTGACGCTGGGAATTCAAAACCTGCTCAACGATCGCTACTACGTGACGCTGCTCAACGCGCAAGGGAATCACTTTGCGCCTCCGCGCACGCTTACGATGGGCGTACAAGTCGGCTTGCACTAAGCCGTGTGCGGCGATGGGGCGGCCTCGAGGTTGGTTGGAGCACCGCCTCGCCGGACGTTAAGAACCGCGCGAGCGTGCGACCCACCGTCGAAGCGCTTGGTGACGTTCAAGTCTTCGCTCAGCGACCAGACGACGAACAGACCGCGTCCTCGTTCGCTCAGCAGATCCGTCGGGAGGCGAGGAGCGAAAACGAACCCCGGGCCTCGATCGAGCACGTGGAGGACGGGGCAGCCCACGCTCGAGTCGAGCACGACCTCAATCGTCCCGGGCGCGTAGCGAAACACGTTACCGATCAGCTCGCCGAAGACCAATTCGGCAGCATAGAGATCGCTGCTGCATACGCCGGCCTCTTCGAGGGCATGCACGAACTCGTGGCGAGCCGTGCTTGCGGTTTCGGCATCTGCAGAGTCAAACGTCCAACGTCTCACCGGGTTGCTCAGATGCGTTGCGTCGCTCCCGTTCGTCGGCATTTCAAACCGCATTGTCAAAATCACGACGTCGTCGTTGACGCCGTCGGTGATGAGGGCATCGTACAGCGCCTTCGCGGGGTTCGCGCTCGAAGCAACTCGCGGACGCCGAACCGCGGCCGCCAGACGCCGTTCCCCCAGGACGGCGTCGCGTTGCGACTCGGTGAGCCCGTCCGTGTAAAAAACGAGCAGGGAGTTCGACTCGATTTCGACGACGTGCTCGGCGGCTTCACCGCGAGCGCGCAGCCCGAGCGGCAAATCGGATCCTTCGAGCGCCTTTACCTCGCCGCTCGCGTTTCGCACCAACGGCAGCGGATGTCCGGCGACCGCGTAGGTGAGGGTTTCCGCCACCTTATCGAAGACACCGACGAAAGCGGTAACGAACGTATCGGGGTACTCGGCCTTCAGTGTCCGGTCCGCTGCGTCAAGCATCACGAGCGGCCCCGCGTACCCTTGCGCCACGCCGCGAATCACTTGCCGCATCGACGACATAATCACCGCAGCGGCGAGTCCGGTTCCGGCGACGTCTCCGATCGAGATGACGATGCGACCGTCGGAGAGTTGCAGTGCATCGTACCAATCCCCCCCGACTTGCGCGCGCGCGCTGCCGGGAACGTAGATTCCGTGGAAACGGATTCCGGGCACCTCCGGCAGCGAGTTCGGCAGCGCCGCGCGCTGGAACTCCGTTGCGACCTCGCGTTCGCGTTCGTACAAGCGCGCATTTTCGATCGCGATTGCGGCTCGCTTTGCCAGTTCTTCGAACAGCGGAATATCGGACTCTTCGTATTGTCGGGGCGTTTCAGCCCAGTAGGCGACGAGGGAGCCGAGAGCATGGTTTCGCGTGCGAAGCGGAACCGTCACGGTCGAACGAGGATTCAAGGCGCGAATCACGCGCGAGATGCCGGGAGCCGCGGCCCGTTCCAGCAACTTGGGAGCGATGTGGGCCATCCTCCAAGGCCGGCGCGTGCGGAGAGCGTCAATAACGTGGCGCTCGAACTCCGGCTTGTGATTGTAACGATTGCATAGCTGCCGCACGATGGCGGCTTTACGGGGATCCGCATGAATCGCGGCAACGGTCTTGAGCCGGTTCCGTTCATCCAGCAGATCGATCGCGGCCCAGTCACCGAACTCTGGAACGATGATTTCCAGCAGGCGACGGAGCGTCGTCTGCAGATCCAGCGATTCTGCGAGCACTTCGCCGGCCTTCGCCAAGAAGGCCAGACGTTGTCGGTTGCGATAGTCGTCGATGTCCGTGCGCCTCTCTGCGACGAAGCCTAGCAAAACGAGCGCCCGTCCGGAACCGTACAGCACGCGGTTTTTCCACTCAGTTACTGCTACAGTTGCTCGCGAGTGTTGCGGCCCAGGCTTGCTTGGGTCACAGAGCCAGCGGCGGCAAAGGCGGACACTCTTACCAGGTGGCGGCTGGACGCTCTTGAAGGAGTCCTGGCTATGCTGCGCTTTAAGACTCGGTCGTCGATTGCTTTCCTGGCGGCGGTTGCCTTTCTGGCCGGCTGCTCGGCGGGCTCTACGGTGGCCCCGCAACTCCCGATGGATTCGTCGACCGTTCGCGGGGCGTTCCGGCCCGACGCGAATTTTTACGGCGCTGACGTCTACTCGGCACAGCCCTTTAGCAACGATCTGTCGGTATACCGGCGAAAAGGGCTTTCGCTCAAGTACCTTGAGACGTTAACCGTTGGAGTAGCTGCACCGCAAGGAACCATTACGACACCGACGGGCTGGTGGTACGTTGCAAACGGCGGCGATGCGAACGTCCTCATCTATCGGTCGACGCGGAAGGGGCCCAAGGGCCCGGTCGCAACCCTCGACGACAGCGGCGAGGTACCCGTTGACGTTAGCGTTACCCCTAATCGGAAGCTCGTTGCGGTTTCAAACGTTTCGAGCGCCGGCAGCGGCACCGGCAGCGTAAGCGTTTACGTAAACGGGGCGTCGCAGCCGTCCCGCGTTCTCACGTACGGTAGCGATCGGCTTGCGGGGCACGGCGTTGCGATTGATCCGCAAGGCAACTGCTTCTGGAGTTTCGACGACGTCAGCAATCCCCTCGCGCTCGGCTCGATCGTGGAGTTCGATCGGTGCAGCGGAAGCGGGACGCTCGTGAAACCGGGGATTGTGCTCGCCGGCGGGATGGTCTTCGACCGGAGCGGCAATCTCTACTACATTGATGAAGCCCTCGGTATCTATCACTGCCAGCAAACCTCGAATTGCAAGGTCTTTCTCACCACCCTCGGCTTGCCGGTCAACCTCAACTTCGATGCCGGACAGAAGCACCTATGGATCGCCGACGCGTTAGGCATCATCTATGCCGTGAATCCGCAGTATGGCAACATCGAACTTCAGACGATCTCGATCGACGGCGACCCGTACGGAATAGCGCCCTCGCCCGGGGGCTAGTGGGAACGCCAACCGGCGCCGACCTTTCCAGCCTGCTCAGACGCTTTCGAACTGAGGCCGGCCTGTCGCAACAAATGCTTGCAGACCGTGCGCTCGTGAGCGTTCAAGCCGTTTCGGCCTTGGAGCGGGGCAGCCGGAAAGTTCCGTATCGGTACACCCTTGAACGCATCGCCGATGCGCTTGCGCTGACCGAAGAAGCTCGCGTCGAACTCGAGCTATCGGCGAAACGCGCGCGCGGTTTGCGGCTCGAGGAATCCGGCAAAACGGCGCCTCACAATCTGCCGCTTCAGCTCACCTCGTTCTTCGGCCGTGCAGAGGTCGTCAAAGAGATCGTCGATCTCCTCGCGCAGACGCCGCTCGTCAGCATCGTCGGTACGGGCGGGGCCGGCAAAACGCGCGTAGCCGTCGCTGTCGGCACCACCCTGCTCAACAGCTTCGCCGATGGAGTTTGGTTCGTCGACCTCTCACCGATTAACGACCCGGCATTGGTGCCGCAGGCTCTAGCGGCCGCACTGCGCGTGGAAGAATCGCCGAACCGTCCGCTTTTGGAAACGCTCACCGCGTACCTCGGGCGAAAACGAACCTTGATCGTCTTCGACAACTGCGAACACGTTATGTCCGGCGCGCGGATGGTCGTTGGATCGCTTTTGCGCGAGTGTCCCAACGTCGCACTGCTCGCGACCAGCCGTGAGGCACTGAGCCTAACGGGCGGACGCGCGTACCGCATCCCGCCGCTCGCCGTTCCACCTCGCGGAATACCAACGCCCGAAGAAGCGCTTCGTTACGGGGCCGTCGAGCTGTTCGTGGATCGTATGCGTGCGGTCGACTCGCAAGTCGCGGTAACGCCCGAGAACGTCGAGCCGATCGTGGAAATCTGCCGGCGCCTGAACGGTTTGCCGCTCGCGCTGGAGCTCGCAGCGGTCCGCACGGCAGTGCTTTCTCCCAGCCAGATTTGCGAGCGCCTCGACAGGGTCTTCGATGTTCTCACCGGCAACGTCACGAGCGTCATTCCGCGACATCAGACGATGCGCGCCATCATCGACTGGAGCTACGGACTGCTCTCCCCGCAGGCGCGTCTACTCTTTACGCGCCTCGCGATTTTTGCCGGAGGTTTCTCGCTGGAATCGGCCAGCGCCGTCTGCTGTGACGAACGGCTTCCGGCCGCCGATCTGTTGGAGTTGCTTTCGTCGCTTGTCGCGCAATCGCTGATCGCGGTCGATTTCGGGCGCGAAAATTCGCGCTATCATCTGCTCGAGGCGACGCGGCAATACGCGTTGGAAAAGCTCGAGCAAAACGGCGAGCGAGCGGGGGTGGCCCAGCGGCACTTGGGCGCGTTTCTGCACGTGGCCGAGCGGCTCGACCGTGATTGGTATGATGCCGCGGAACGGTCGTGGTTCCGAGATGCGGAAGCGGAGGTGGATAACTTTCGCACTGCCCTGGCCTGGGCGCTCGCCGAGCGTCGTGATGTATGTTCGGGCCGCGCGCTTGCCGCGGCACTCACCCACGTCTGGTATTCGATCGCTCCGGTCGAGGGGCGGCGATGGGTTCGTCTCGCGATCGATTGCGGCGACGACGAAACGCCGCCCGAGGTGTTGGCGCGTCTCTACGTCGCCGACGCGTGGTTAAGCGGTTCGCTCGGCGAGTACAAAGCTTCCCTTGCGGCGGCGCAGCAAGCCCTGCAGCTCGATGGCGAACTCGACGAATTGCAGCTAGCGCGCGCACAGCTAGCCGCAGGAAGCGCGCTCGGCGGCCTAGGCCGCGCCGGCGATGGCCAGACCCTTCTCGAGGTGGCGCTTGCCGTTTCGCGCCTGCTCGATAACCGCCGGATGCAGGCGCTCGTGTTGGGCGAACTCGGAACCGCGCGTTTGCGTTGTGGCGACGTCGAGGGTGCGCGACGATTTTACGCCGATGCACTGGCCTATTACGAGGCCCTCAATCTCGAACGGCCAGCCGCGTCAATCGCGGGGAGTCTTGCCGAGGTCGAGTTTGCGGCCGGTGACGCGGCGACGGCGCTCCACCTCGCCGAGCAGGCTCGCGCGGCGCACGAAGCCATGCAGAACCGTCGCGCCGTCGCGAACGACCTTTGCAATATGGCGGCCTATTTCATCGCTCTTGACTGTTTCGACGACGCCCGTGCCTGTGCAACGCAAGCGCTCCTCGTCAACCGCGACGTCAAGCAGACGGTGCTAACGGCCTATATGCTTCAGCACCTGGCAGCGGTAGCGGTATTGCAGGTGCAGTCCGAGCAACGCAGCGTGGATGCCGCTCCCAAGCGCGCGATGTTGCTCGGTTTCGTGGACGCGTGGCTTACGAAGCTTGAAGCGCGGCGCGAATATACCGAGCGTCAAGAGTACGAGCGCGTCATCGCCGCGCTGCGTGCCGCGATGGGCGATCACCTGGAGAGCACCATGGCACATGGCGCCGAATGGACCGAGGCCGTCGCCGTCGCCGTCGCGCTCGAAATGTAACCGTCCGGTTCGCGCGAAGCTCCGCCCGCGGTCATCTTCCCGCGGTTACTGCCTTCAGCTCGGTCAACGACACGCGCACGATTTGCGACGGATCGCGTTCGTTGGTTTCGTCAAGCCAGCGTTCGAAGGCGATCCTGAAAACGGCAATCCCCATCTCCGCGGCGAGCGTCGCGGCCGGATCGCTGACGCCGCGCCGGTGCAATCCGTCGGCAAGCGCGGACGCGAGGGACGCGAGCTTGATGTGCTCGCGCTCTTGAAGCTCGGCGTTTGCAGCAATGATCGCCTGGCGTCGCCGGCTAAAAGGCCGGCGCCCCTGAAAGAGCGTGATCGCCGCCTCAACGGCTTTGCCGACCGCATCAATCGCGGATAAGGAATGCGGCGCGTCGTCGAGTGCCCGTACGAGATGCTCCTGCAGCGCGCCCGCGCCCGAGAACAGCACTTCGCGCTTGTCGGCAAAGTGGCGGAAAAACGTTCGCTCGGTCAGCCCCGCCCGCTGGGCGATCTCCTCGACCGTGACCTGCTGGAATCCGCGCTCGCTATAGAGCTCGAGCGCCGCCTGTTCGAGTCGGCTGCGGGCATCCGGTTTCCATCTCGCCATGAAGTGATTATACACGGTGATGACAGTGGTTGACATGGGTGCTATACTGGCGATGTCAACCACTGACATCGCCGCGGCGCCGGCTCGGCGCCGAAGCTCACCCAGAACGGAGGTTTCCCTCATGCGTATCTTCGTCACCGGCGCGACCGGCTTCGTCGGCTCCGCCGTCGTCCAAGAGCTCATTTCCGCGGGCCACCAGGTACTCGGCCTGGCGCGCTCGGACGCCGCAGCGGCGTCCGTTGCCGCTGCTGGCGCCGAGGTACACCGCGGTTCGCTCGACGATCTCGACAGTTTGCGCAGCGGCGCGTGCGCATCCGACGGCGTCATCCACACCGCGTTCATCCACGACTTTGCAAACTTTCCGGCTGCAGCGCAGACCGATCGGCTCGCGATCGAGGCGCTCGGCGAATCGCTCGCCGGCTCCGAACGGCTCTTGCTCGTGACGTCGGGCACGGCACTTGTGTCACCAGGGCGCATCGCGACCGAAGAGACCACACCCGACCCGGTGTTAACTGCGGCGTGGCCCCGCAGATCGGAAGAGACCGCGCTTGGGATGGCCTCGCGCGGCGTTCGCGCCTCGGTGGTGCGGCTTCCACCCTCCGTGCACGGTGAGGGCGATCATGGTTTCGTTTCTTTTCTTATCGGTATCGCACGTGAAAAGGGTGTGTCCGCGTACGTCGGTGACGGCCGCAACCGTTGGGCTGCGGTGCACCGGCTTGACGCCGCGCATCTCTTCCGACTCGCGATCGAGAAGGGTACAGCTGGAATGACGTATCACGGAGTCGGCGACCAGGGCGTTGCGTTTCGAGAGATCGCCGGCGTGATCGGGCGGCACTTGAACGTACCGGTCGTTTCGAAAACGCCCGAAGAGGCGGATCATTTCGGCTTTTTGGCGCGTTTCGCTTCGTTAGACGTCCCTGCCTCAAGCGCACGAACGCAGCAGCTGCTGGGATGGCGCCCGACGCAGCCTGGACTTCTCGAGGATCTCGATCGCGGGCATTACTTCGAAACCGCAGTAACTGCGTAGCGGGGAGGACACCATGCGATGAAAAAAGCGCTTCTGCGGATCGCAGCCCTGGCGACCGTTCTCGCGATCGTCGCGATTCCAAGCGCGCGCCCGATGGCGGCAGCAGCCGAGGACAAACAGATGGTGAACGCGACCTTACCTTCATTCAACGGCGCGTTCGAGTGGCTCAACTCAAAGCCACTGACCGGCGCCGAGTTGCGCGGCAAAGTCGTGCTGGTGGAGTTTTGGACCTATACGTGCGTCAATTGGCTGCGAACGCTGCCGTACGTCAGGGCGTGGGCCGCGAAATATCACGACAAGGGCTTAGTGGTCATCGGAGTCCACACGCCCGAGTTCGGATTCGAGAAGAACCTCGATAACGTTCGCCGGGCGATGAAGGAGATGCAGATCGAGTATCCGGTTGCAATCGACAGCACCTACGCGATTTGGAATGCCTTTGGGAACGAATATTGGCCGGCGATGTATTTCATTGACGCGCAGGGCCGGATTCGCCATCACCACTTCGGCGAAGGCGACTACGAACAATCGGAACGGATCATTCAACAACTGCTCGTCGAAGCAGGGAACGCAGGGATCGGGAACGGGCTGGTTTCGGTGGATCCAAAGGGTCTGGAAACTGCCGCCGATTGGGGCGACCTGAAGTCGGCGGAAAACTTTCTCGGTTTCGAGCGCACCGAGAACTTTGTTTCGCCGGGAGGCGTGGTAGCCAACCAACGTCACGTCTATGAAATCCCCGCCGAGCTTCGGCTCAACGACTGGGCGCTCTCGGGCGAGTGGACTATGGAGAACGAGGGCGTTGTTTTGAACGAGGCTGGTGGGAAGATTGCATACCGCTTTCACGCTCGTGACGTCAATCTCATCACGGGAGCGAGAAGCCGCGGAGCTTCCGTACGATTCCGCGTGCTCGTTGATGGGCAGCCGCCCGGCACGGCCCACGGAAGCGACGTTGATCCAAATGGCTACGGCTCGGTCTCCGAGCAGCGGACGTATCAGCTGATCCGGCAACCCAAGCCGATTGTCGATCGCCAGTTCGAGATTCAGTTTCTCGGTCCGGGCGTTGAGGCATTCGACTTCACCTTCGGCTGATCTCGACGAGTGCGCTTTGTGAGGATGGCGTGGGTTGAGGCCACGCCGCTTGCGCGGCGCAGCCTCGTGTTGTTACCCATCTGCGAGCTCTTTTGAGAACTAGTGGCGTGTCGTACTCTTGATCAGCGTGAACGCCTCGTTAGGTCCGATCACTTTGGCATTGCTATGGAACGGCACACTGTCCGGTCCGTCGCAGCCGCCGCCGTTTACCGCGGTGACGAAGTGCTTTCCGTCCGGAGTTTGGATCGCGACTCGGCCCAAGTCCGAAGCCGCGACTGGAACGAGTGTGAACTCCTCTTGGGCACCGGCGCTCGTCGAATTGGTGATCAGCTGAGAGCTCGGATTCGTACCGCTTTGATCGCCAATGCCGCCGCCGTTGACGGCGGTGATATAGCTGCCGTCATTGGTCCGAAATGCGTACTTGCGCGGGCCCGCGACCGTAATCGGAGCGTGCACCAACTTGAACGTTTCCCACGGGCCGATACGCGTCGCGTTCTCGTGAAGCGCGACCCAGCCTGGATTACAATTGGGCTCGGTGGGGCCGCCGCCGCCGCCGATCGCGGTGACGAAGAACCCGCCGCTCGTGCGAATGGCGACCCGGCCGAGCACTTCGGTCGCCTGTGGGGATAGATCGCTCGTATGGCTCTGCGAGACATTGCTGGGCAGGGCAGCGCCGGGCGTCGCCATATTGCCGGAGCAGGCGGCGAGAGCCACGAGTGCGACCGTGGTCCAGAGGATTGTGGTGAACGAACGCATTTTAGGTTCCTTTCGTAGCTAAGAGGGTCCCGACGTATCGCCCCGGCCCAAAAAGGGTCGCAGCGGGCCACCGGGCCGACCGTCTACGCGTCGCTCCTTGTGGGGCGCCAGCCATCCGGTCACGCCAATCATGCCGCTAGACGCCTCGCGCTAACACGCACATCAGCACAAGTAACCAGCACAGTTGCCGACGTGACCACTCGGTGGCGATTAGGGGTCGGCGCGCTGGCTATCGCGGAGGACGCGACCCTTTAGCTCGCGTCACGCCGAGGGAACCGCGATCAAACGGCGGTCCGGACCGTTAGGGTGAAGCGGCCGGAAGGCAGCAGCGTCAAACCGCCGCTATGCTACGCCTTGCGTTTCCAACGCTTCGACACTGTAATGCGCTGCCAACGATTTCTTATCGCCGTGCTCGTTGGGGTGCGGAAGAAAGAACACGGCGCGAGGCTTCCCGCCAAGGTTCATTTCTTGCGGCGCTTCGGGAAGCTGGGCGTTCGGGCCCAGGAGCGCCTCTTTGGCAACTTTCCCCAACATGACTAGAACCTTTGCGGCGATACTGTAAAGACGTTTTCCATGTGAAGGTTGTAGCAGGTTTTCGCTGCTTCGCGGACGCCTTTCTCGTGCTCCGACTTGCAATGCACGATCTCGGTGATGGCGTAGTCCTCTCCGGCGACGGCGTCCGGCGAGATTTTGCTAAATCCGTACAATTTCTCGAACCCCATAAAGGACGAGGCGCTATTCTTTGGCCGCGAGAAGCAGCTGCGTGAAATCAGGTATTACTTGGACCAAGCGGCCGCCTCAGGGAATCCAATCAACCTGGCACTTCTCGGCGAGCGCGCATCGGGCAAAACGAGCAATTTAAATATCATCGAAAAAGAAGCCGAGCGCCGCAAATTCTGCACTGCTAGAATTTGATCTTAACGAACACGATGTCTCACAACCGGGGGAATTCTTTGCGAAACTCATAGATCAGCTATTCACTGCCGCTTGCCTCACCGACCGCATTGACGGAATCGGTAAGTGCTTTGGAGGCCCCGCGGGCGCGACGTTTCTGGAGTACTTAGAGGTGATTGGCAATGCGACGGAAGCACCACGGCCCGAGCTCATGCCGCTATTTACGCCGCAGCTAGCAGCAAAGCAGCGGCGGCATGCCGGCGCGGTGAACGCAATTCCTGAAGCACTGCTAAAACGCGACCTTGAAACGATTAGAGTCGAAGTCGGACGCCCGATTGCGCTGCTCTTCGACGAGTGTGACGTACTGACCGCGAATAGAATCGTCTTGCAGATCGTTCGGAATCTGTTCATGGCGCTTGATGGATACCTGCTTGTTTTTGCCGGAACCCCTCAGCTCTTCCCGCTAATGGATGATGTTTTCTCGCCGGTTGTCAGGCAATTTAAGAAATTCGACGTTTCACCATTTGAAACACTCGACGGCACCCGCCAGTGCGTGGTGCGGACTCTGCGTTCGCTCGGCGCCGAGGCGGTAAGGCAATATCTAGGACATGACTCGCCAATCCTTGATATCCATAGAATGACCGGTGGCAAGCCGTATGAAATTCAGCTCGTTTGTCATTTTATGTTTAAAAACGTACAGCTAGGTCTGGCAAAAACAATGGAACTAAATGTCGACGTTATAGAGGATGTGCTCCAAGAGCTAGACGTTAGTCACCAGCTTCGTCACCGCGATGTGATAGCGCTGATTAAGGGCCTCTCGATCGAGGACCTCGATGCAATGAGGATGCTTTTTGGCGCGGAGGGTTACGCGACGGCCGACGAGATGTATAAGGTCGAGGAAATTGTTTCCGGAAGGCCTCCCTTAAGCATGGCTCAGCTCCTCGACAAAGTGGCCCGCTTCAAGGAAATTGGCTTGTTGAGACAAGGTGAGAGAATAGTGCTCGCGGGCGATGAATTGGACCGGCTCTATTTGAGGTATTTTGCAAGGGCTGTCGGGTTGAAATTTGCGGCCGTTGGGCTGCCGCTGCGTGACTTTGCTGGCCTTACGCTGGTTAGAGCCTTTAGCGAACGGCATCAACTCATGAGCGCGAATTGGCTTGGCTCAGAAAGCTTGCCAGATAGGGCCGATAACATTGAAGCTATTATAGAATATATTTGCAGCGGTAAACCCATCGACGGGCTTGACTCAATTCCGAGCGACGATGTATTGGAGGCTTGGGATGTCGTCTACACTATTGCAATGTTTGAGGGACACGAGGCATTCGATTTCTTAAGGCTTGACATACGCGGTGCGGGCTTCGATGTAGCAATGCTTTGGTACGGATTAGCGGACGTTCGCATAGGCGACAATCCCGCAGTTCGCGATGATGTCAAGAGTGTAGTTGACAGAGCCAACGCCGACGGGGCAAATGCTAGGAGTCACTTTACGAGGCTTTCGGTAGCGAGTGACGAGGTCATGATAGAGCGAGCGAAGCATTTACCGATAAGTGGCAGAAAGAAGATAGTGGAGAACCAGGAGGTTTCGACGTTTCACCATTATATAGACGGCAATGTTAAGTTTGCGAAGGTGAGTGCCTTACTCACGTATTCGATTGACGAGTCCTCCGCAAGCGCTACCCAGGGTTACGTACTCATGATGTCTGGAGATTTAGATGTCGCCGCGAAGATATTGGACCGAGCGATGCAAAACCCACGGCACAGAACGCTGGCAATGTATGACCTTGGTATTCTAAGGCTCAAAGAAGGCAAAGTTGATGAGGGAGAAGTGCTGCTTCGAGAAACGATTGCGCAAGATAACGCGGATAAGGAGACGCCCGCACGGCTCGTGGTGGCACGCTATGATCAGCAGCAACTGATTTTTGAGGAGCGTGATAACCCATCGATGGCGGGCGCGTGCACGGAAACGCTTGCCGCGATCGACGAAATGCGCAGCTCGCCTCGTTAGAGCGATCTGGCACGCTCTAGGGCACGACCGTCGGAGAGGGTGCGTACGCGTACTGCAGTCGCTACTACGCCGGTTGTGGCACGGTCTACTCGATCTCGCCGTTCGGTAAGGAAACCGTGCGTTACCGCTTCAAAGGCGGGACGACCGACGGCGATAACCCGCACGCGGGCCTCATCAACGTGAACGGCACGCTCTACGGCACGACGACCGGAGGCGGCTCGGACTATTGCCCCTACAGCGGCCTCGATCAGGGACGCGGAGCCGTCTTTGCGCTGAAGCCTTAGGGAGTACTCATTACTACACCCGGGACTGTTTAGCGGCGGTTCACTGTCAGGCGCACGGGTTGTCGCTGCACAGCGTCACTCCTTGTAGCTCGCCCGAAGGATCTCGTAGCCAGCAATCCTCCAGCTAGCCCCAGCTGCGTAACTGTGTCGGACGATGTACTGCTCGTCATGCAGCGCCGTTACCGCCCGGTTGACAGTCGGAAGAGCCAATCCGGTTATCTCGGCGATTCGCTTCTGAGACCCGTAGACGATGCGGCGCCCCCGCGTCGACTGCGGGTGATCACGCAGCTGTTGTATAGCGGCGAGTACAGCCTTGCGTGATCGTCGTAATCGGCGATCGGGCCGACGCCAGGATGGCATCGTTATTTCCATTCTTTCGCTCGAGTTTCTACGAGCGCCACAAGCTTTATCATAATATAAGCGTGCTCAAGAGTAACCAGGGGTGGCCTCACATGGTCGTTCGCATACGGCACGATAAACTATATGCCGTACGTGGGGTAAACGTAGACGCCAGAATCTTCGACCGTCTCAGGCGGCGCCTTGTGATAATTCCGCTTGACGCTGAGCGTCGGGCGCGTTTTGTAAGCGACCCAGAATGCAATCCCGACGACCGCGAGCCCAACGACGCTGACGAGTCGCAAAGGCGGTTCGCTCTGGTCGGAACGCTTTTTTGAACGCCTGCGGGCGGTTGCGCGCTTTGTAGGGAGCGAGTCGGGGCAGGGACCCAGTCAGCTTGGCGGGGTTTTCGCGTTCGCACGGGCTGAAGATCCCCGACGACACCGACTTAGGATTGCGAATCAGCCGATCGGCGCCAGCCGGCGTCCGTTTCGCTCGGCCATCTCTTCCTTGCGCGCTTACGCTCATGCAACTCCCTTTTGCTTTTCGGTTCTAGCCGCCGATGTATTTACTAATACCATAACGTGGCTAGAAACGCGGCGGCACGACGTAAATGGCGTACTGAGGATCGACGCGTGCAGGCGGTCACGTCGACCGCAACGAGCTTGCGTCTCCAAGAACGACGTGTCCCGCGTCGGGCACCATCCCAGAGACCCGCGCTGCACGTTCCTGCACTACAAGAAAACGAAAGACCCAAAAAACCACGCTTTTTTGAAGCATGCTGATATAGCCTGATACAACGAGCGCAGCATTCGATTCCCGTTGGCACCTTTTGCTGCCAGAACCGTCGAAAAGTAATTCGATGTGTCAAGCGTTGACTCGACTTTGTGCGCTCTAATCCGATGCCCTGACTCCTGCCCACCGTTCTCCCATTTTTGCGGAAGAGAGACGGAGAAAGACGAGCCTGGACGACCTCGCCCTTCTTCGGCACGTTCGGAAAAAGTTGACTGCGTCAGCTTTTGCGCACGATTTCAATGGTGGAGATGCGGGGACTCGAACCCCGGACCCCTTACATGCGAAGCAAGTGCTCTACCAGCTGAGCTACATCCCCACGAGGCCGCGTTGGCGACCTGGAGGATTGTACGTGTGCCGCTGGGCACCTGTCAAAGCAGATGAGCAAGCTCTTGCAAACAGCGTTGATGGCGGCATCGCTGATTCTCGCCCTCGGCGGCGAGGCGCCGGCAGGCGCGACGCCGGCCGAAGTCGCGGTTGACCGCTGCAACGGCCAGACGATCGACGACGCTTCGGCGCGCCTCCGCGATTACGACCGGCACCCGCCGGGAGCTAGTTCGGGGCAGTTGCTCGCGCGGTTCGGTGCGATCGCGGACGTCATGCAGGTTATCTATGAAGAGCGCCAGATTCTAGAGAGCGTTTGCTCGAGTGAAACGCAGCGAACGGCATTCACCGAGCAGATCGCCGAGACCACGGCGTGGGCGCTTGCGCTAGAGGCCGACGTGGCTGCGCGCCTGAATGCTTCGTGTCCGGCCGCCGCTCAGGCTCTCCCTACGATGATGCTCTCGGACGCGTGGCTTTCGCTCGCCAACGTCGTCAACGGCGAGGGAGGTACGGTGCCGAAGCGGTTCAGCGACGTGATCCCCAAAGTGCAAACGCGCGCGCAAGCGGTGGGCCTGGTTCTGACGCCCTGGTCGGAGACCTCGGCGTACTGGCGCGATCAGGTCCACGCCAAGGCAAAGATGGCGGTCGCCACCTGCCCCACGCCGAGTCCGAGCCCAAGTCCAAGTCCATCCGCGACCCTTCGACTCCGCTCAGGGTGACAAAGATACGCTCAAGGTGACGCGGGGAAGCCAGCGCGACTGTGGAGACGCCAGAGTAACGGGTAGAAGGATTTTGCGAATAGTTCGCAAATAACTGCCTGCGTGGCGACTCGAGCGGAATACGTTACACGGCCGCGGGAGCTGATCGCTTCCACGCTGCAGCGTGAGCCGCGGTTTCTTTCAGCCGCCGAGATTTATCAGCGGCTCAAGCGCGGCGGGGCGCGAGTCTCGCTATCTACCGTCTATCGCACGCTCGACCGTTTGCGGGCGAAGGGCGAGGTGACCGAGCGAACCGATGCTGAGGGCGAGGCGACGTTCATGCTTTGCGAGCCGGCGCATCACCATCACCACGCAATCTGCGCGGAATGCGGGCGCGTCGAAGACGTCGATTGCACCGCAGTGGAGCAATTCACCGAATCGCTCCGCGCGCTCCACGGATTTGAGCTTGACAGTCATGCGATGGAGTTTTTCGGACGATGCCGCGCTTGCAACTAAAACGTGCCCTAGAGTTCGCTCTCGGAATCGCGCTGCTGGCGGGATGCCAACCGCAGAACGCCGCAACGAGCAACAAAATTCAGGTCGCGACGACCATTTCGACGCTCAACTCGTTCGTGCAGGGAGTCGGTGGCGAGTACGTCAGCGTTAAGAACATCGTTCCGGTCGGCGCCTCCCCCGAGACGTTCCAACCGGCGCCGCAGGACGTCGCCATCGTCGCAGACGCGAACTTGCTCGTAGAGAACGGCGCCGGTCTGGAGACGTGGCTCGACCGGCTATTGCGAGATGCCGGCTCCCGTAATCTACACGTCGTCGTTGCAGCCGATGGGCTGCCGGTTAAGAATATGAATCCGCATCTCTGGATGGACCCGGTTCTTGCGAAAGAATACGTTCGCAAGATCCGCGATGCGTTGATCGAGATTGACCCCGCGCATGGCGCCGAGTACCGGCGCAACGCCGTGAGCTACGGCGCGCGGCTTGACGAATTGATCGCGCAGATTCGACGTCAGATCGCCACGGTTCCACCCTCGCACCGCTATATGATCGTCTTTCACAACGCTTGGCAATACTACAACGACCGTTTCGGCATCACGACGCTCGGCTTCGTCGAGCGCAACCCCGGTCAGGAGCCGAATCCCCAGCAGATCGCGCAGCTGATCGATCTCGCCAAGCAGCATCACGTGCACGGCGTCTTTAGCGAGCCGGAGTACAGCTCGAAGCTGCTTTACTCGATCGCGCAGGGCGCCGGAATCAAGGTCGTCGAGGACCTCTACGACGATTCGGTCGGAACCGATCCGCGGGTCGCAAATTACCTCGCGATGCTCAACTATGACACCGGCGTGATTGTGAAGACACTGAAGTGAGCGGGCCGGCGCGTCGGGTCACCCTTCGACAAGCTCAGGGTGACAAGGGACAAGCCCAGGGTGACAAGGGACAGGACGCGGTTGTGGTGCGCGATTTGGTCGTGCGCTACGACGATTTTACCGCGCTCGATCGTGCGACGCTGACGGCGCGGTTCGGCGAAGCTCTCGGCATCGTTGGGCCGAATGGCTCGGGAAAGTCCACGCTGCTCAAGACGATCGCGGGACTCTTGCTGCCGACGAGCGGCGAGCTGCGCGTCTTGGATTCGCAACCGCGCAAGCTCCCGCCGGGAGAGATTGCATACGTTCCACAGGTTGAGGCCGTCGATTGGACCTTTCCGGCGACGGTTCGGGACGTCGTCGCAATGGGGCGATTCGCGCACCTACGCTTTTGGCAGCGCTTCGGACCGCGCGACCGTGAAGTCGTTCGCTATGCGCTCGAGGCCGTCAATATGAGCGCGCTCGCCGATCGCCACATCGCAAAGCTTTCAGGCGGGCAACAGCAGCGTGCTTTTGTTGCGCGGGCGATCGCGCAAGAGCCCAAACTCTTGCTGCTTGACGAACCGACGACCGGCGTCGATGCGGCCACGGAAGAGTCGCTCCGTCGAATCGTTCGCAAACTCGTTGCCGAAGGATTGCCCGTGCTGATGGCAACGCACGATCTCGATCGCGTTGATGAATGGTTCGACCGTCTTCTCGTGCTCGACCGGCGCGTGCTCGCGCTCGGCACGCCGCGCGAAGTCGTCGCGTCGGGCGCCTACAGCGCGATTCGGGAACACACCCACACGCACGGCCACCTGCGTCACGATCACGAGCCCCACAAGGCGCACGCCGCTCATCCGGAAATACGGAAGTGAGGGGGTCATCCTTCGACAGAGCCTGTCCTGAGCGAGCGCAGCGAGTCGAAGGGCTCAGGATGACGCTGACTAAGCTCAGGATGACACATGTGACGCGCCCTTCGACAGCCCTTCGACTCCGTCGCTTCGCGACTTCGCTCAGGATGACAGAGTGATAGACCTTTTGGCGCAGCCTTTTCATTATGCGTTTATGCAGCGGGCGTTTGTGGCGGCGCTTGCCGTTGGGCTGCTCTGCTCGACGATGGGCACCTACGTGATCCTTCGCAAGCTCGCGTTTATCGGCGACGGAATCGCGCACGCGTCGTTCGCCGGCATCGTGATCGCGTATCTGCGTGGGGCGAATTTCTACATCGGCGCCGGAATCGTCGCGGTGGTGACGGCGGTGGGAATCGGGTTCGTTCATCGCCGTGGCCGGATCTCGCTCGACACGACCATTGGCGTGCTCTTCACGGGCATGTTCGCGCTCGGCGTCTTTTTGATGAGCCAGCAGCGCAGCTACGCCGTTGATCTGCAGAGTTTTCTCTTCGGCGACATCCTGGCGGTGCAGCCGCAGGATCTTTGGCTGATCCTGGCTCTGAGCATCGTTGTCGGGGTCGCGGTGATCGTGCTCTTCCGCGGGCTACTCTATACGACGTTCGATCCGGTCGTCGCTCAGGCCAGCGGAATCGCCTCGCCGCTCTACGAGTACGCACTGCTGGTGATGCTGGCGCTCACCATCGTGGTTTCGCTGCAAGCAGTCGGGATCGTCTTGGTCGCCGCGCTGCTGGTCACACCGGCTGCCGCGGCCTATCAGCTGACGTCGCGCTTTGCGCCGATGATGGCGATGGCCGCGCTCTTCGGTGCGGCCAGCACCGTCGGCGGTCTCTACCTGTCGTACTACGTGCGCGCGTCGAGCGGCGCGACGATCGTGTTGCTAGCGACGCTGCTCTTCTTTGCGGCGATTGCCGCAAGTCGTCTGCGTCGAGCTAGCGCGCGAGCAGCGTAAACGGCGCGGCGAAGACCTCACCGCCGGCGCCCCGGAACTCGATCCAGAGCTTGTAATCGCCCGGCGGAAGCGACGGCAGGTTCATCTGCATCAACGGGCCTGCCGGACCGCCCATGTTCATGTGCATGCCTGGGCTCATCGTCATGTTCGTGCTTCCGGCGCCGCGCACCGACGGGTGGACGTGCACGTACGACAAGTTTTGCACGCTTATCAACACGGCGTGCGCCGCGGCGCCTAGATAGGTGCTGAGGTCGTCGGCGGGCCGTCCACCCTTCAGGACGGTGACATCCACCGTCTGCGGCCGGCCGGCCGCGACCGTCGCCGTGCCCAACGTCACCGTGTAGGGTCCGATAGCCGCGCTCGCCGACAATACCGAAGATGGTGGTCTTGCGAGCGGCCCGTCGCTTTCGATCGTAAAGCGAAAGACTTGCTGGCCGATCCCGTGCGGCGTGGTATCCGCGTAGATGTAATAGCGATGGTTCGGCTCCTTAGTAAACGGCAGCGAGAACGTTCCGGTCGCCGAGTTGAAGGTTGGGTGCAAGTGCGCGAAAGTCGCAAAATCATCGCGCACGATGATGATGTGCGCCAGCTTCTGCATATCCACGTCGTACGCGAGGATCGGAGTCTTGCCGTCGAGCCCGAACTGCTGGATCTTAAGCGTTGCCGCCAACCCTGCGCCGTGTTCGGCCCAAAACTTCGAGCTGATCTTCGGCGTGCCGCCAAGCAGCGCGAAGACGCCGGTCTGCTCGGGCGGCCCGGCCGACGCGCGCGCCAGACACATGCCGCAGACGGCAGCCAATGCGCAGCCGGCGAGCACGCTCCTCAGTCGGCGGCGCGTACGACTCTCCACGTTTCCTCCTCCATTTGTTCCAAATATCCACCCGTAGCGAGCGCGTCAAGCGCCTCGCGCAAGGCGGCGCGTTCGTTCTTATTCGGCATTCCCGCCCAGCGCATTGCGAGTGCGTTGAGCTTGAGCGTTGTTCCCGGCACGAGCGCCTGTCGTAAAAAGTCCGCCGTCAGCTTGACGCGTTCCATTCGACGGGCAATCGGCTCGAGCGCCTTCTCGAAGGAACTCATCGCCGCTTTTCCGCCGGCTGCGCGCCGAAGTATTTGATGATGACCGGATCGGCGAGCGTACCGGATGCTTCGGCGAGCGTTGTAAACGCGGTCTGCCATGGCACGCCGTTGACGACCGCAGCGCGCCGCGCGATGCCGCGCAGGATCGCTCGCGCGACCTGCTCGGGCGATGCGACGAGTTGTAAGGTGCGCTTAATCCCCACCGTCGAGTGAAACTCAGAGTCCACGACACCGGGATCTACATATGTTACCGCGATTCCTCGCGCGCGCAGCTCGCGTCGAAGCTGAATCGCTGCAGCCCGGATCGCGGCTTTCGCAAGCGAATATGCACCCCACGAGGGCAGCGGCACGCGGGCAACGCCCGAGCCGACGAAGACGAGCTGTCCGTGCGTGGCTTCGAGATGCGCGAGTGCGGCCCGCGCCAGGCGCAACGGTGCGGCAACGTGGAGCTGCAACTGCGCCTCGATCGCCGTGTCGCCGGTTTCGAAGAGCGGACCGATGGCGCCGGTCCCGGCGTTGTTGACGACCACGTCTATCCGACCGAACGTTTGCAGCGCGGTCTCCACGGTGCGAGCGGCCATCTCCGGCGCCGTCACGTCGCCGGCGACTACGGCGCAGGCGCCGCCCGCGTCGCGAATCGCTCGAGCGGCCTCGTCAAGGCGCGCGGCTCGTCGAGCCACCATCACCACGCGGAAACCTTCGCGGGCAGAGGCGAGCGCCAGGGCGCGGCCGATGCCCGAGCTTGCGCCGGTTACGATCAGCGTGCGCGCGGGGTCAGGCATATGTGTCGCAATAGTCACGGTATTCGCGCTCGATGCTCGCAGGGAGTCCAGCGTAGTGTTCCGTTTCTTCGGCGATCGGCGCAGGCAGCGGCTCAACAACGGTTCGTGCCTCACGGGCAAACTGCGCGAGCGCTTGCGCGACCGGCTTGAAGCTGCGGTCGCTTCGGATGACGCCGAAGCGCAGTTCGTGCGGTGCGCGATCGAACGGCGGGAGGTCTGCGAGCGACGGATCGTAGTCGGCCCAGCACCACCAAAACGCGCCGAGCGCGCCGCGCGCGTGAAGGCGGTCGATCGCGCCGCGCGCGTAGGCAGCCATCTCGTCTTCCTGCAGGCAGGCGAAGCCATCTACGTTGTTCTGTCCGGGTGGGCACTCGGGATTTCCAAGCTCGGTGAAGAGCACGGCCTTGCGGCTAAACGACTGCTGAAGCTGGCAGAGGAAAGGAACGACGTTGGTGTCGAGCCGGTCGCGCGCGAACGCGCTGTAGACAGAGTAGCCGTGCATCGTCGCGAACACCCACGGCGCCGCGATGCTCGACGGGCGCAGGTTTCGATCGTGATCGAAATCTTCACCGTGCATGCCCGCCGTGACCGGAGCACCCGAGGCTTCGACGAGTGCGTCGGTCAGCCGCGCGCTCCACTGCGCCGCGTCGTTCGGCGTGGCGGGCACGCGCAGGTTTGAAAACTCGTTGCCGAGATCCCACGCCAGAAGTGCCGGATGGTCGCGTACACGCTCGCCGACGCGCTGCGCAAAGAAGACTTGCGCCCGCAAGAGATCGGGATCGGCGTAGAAGTCTCCGATCGAGCGGTCGACGACGGTGCCGCCGGCGATCGTGCGGAACCGCCCCTGTGTCGGCTCGCGCTCGAGCGTCCACTTCGGAAGCCAGTTGACCCCGCTCATGTGTCCGCAAAAGAGCGTCGGCATCGCGCGCAAGCCTGCCGCGGCGATCTTCTCCATAATTGCGTCGAAGCGGCGCAGCGCTTGCGCGTCCATCGCGTTGTGTTCCGGCTGGAAGGCCTCCCACATAAGGAAAAAGCGGACGACGTCGAGCCCGAGTTCCTTGATGCGCGCGATGTCGTCGCCGATCTCCTCGATATTGAAGCGTTGCCACATGTACATGGCGCTGGTACGAGGCCAATAGTTGATGCCGAGCAGAAAGCGGGACATATCGCGCCCTTCGCCCTTCGACTCCGACCCTCCGGGTCTTCGCAGGATGACAGTGTGGTTGATTCCGCGAAGCGGCTCGCGATGGCGCAAGCGGGCAAAGCACCGATCGTCGGTATCATCATGGGCAGCCGTTCGGATTGGGAGACGATGTCGCCGGCGCGCGATACGCTCGGCGAACTCGGCATCCCGTGCGAGGTGCGCGTCGTTTCGGCGCATCGCATGCCCGACGAGATGTTCGAATATGCTGCGTCGGCCGCGCGTCGCGGCTTTGCCGCGATCATTGCGGGGGCCGGCGGCGCGGCGCACCTGCCCGGCATGACGGCCTCAAAGACGCTGATCCCGGTGATCGGAGTTCCGGTACAATCGCGGGCCGGCGGCCTCGACTCGCTGCTTTCAATTGTCCAAATGCCGCCCGGCGTCCCGGTCGCCACCATGGCGATTGGCGGCGCGGTGAATGCGGCGCTCTTCGCCGCGCGCATCATCGCGCTCCACGACGCCGGCGTCGCCGAGCGCCTCGCAGCCTACGTCGCGCGCATGCACGACGCGGCAGCCTCTAGCACGCTCGATTGAAATCCATCGAAACCATCGGGGTGATCGGCGGCGGCCAGCTCGGCCGCATGTTTGCACTCGACGCCAAGCGCATGGGATACGACGTCGTGACGCTCGATCCGCAAGAGCACTCGCCCTGCGGCCAAATCGCCGACGAGCAGATCGTTGCCGCGTACGACGATCGCGCGGCGATCGAAGAGCTCGGGCGGCGCAGCGACGTGATCACCTACGAGTTCGAAAACATTGACATCGGCTCGGTGCTGCTGCTGGAGTCGCTTTCGCACCGCGTCACCCCGGCGAGCAGCGTGCTGCGCGTCACGCAAGACCGGCTGCTGGAGAAGCAGTTCGCCCGCGAATCCGGGCTGGCGACGACCGAGTTCGCGCCCGTGCGCGACGCCGATGATTTGATGCGTGCAGCCGAGCGAATCGGTTTTCCGGCAATCATCAAAACGGTTCGCGGGGGATACGACGGCAAGGGTCAATGGCGAGCCGATTCGCTCGAGCAAGCGCACGCCGCACTCGCGTCGGCGGCCGGCGCGGAGTTGATCTTCGAACGGCTAGTTCCCCTCGCGTGCGAGCTGAGCGTCATCGCAACCCGTAACGCCGGCGGGGATATCGTCGCGTATCCGGTCGCCGAGAACACGCACGATCGAGGGATACTAACGATGACGGTCGCTCCCGCGCGCATCGAACCCGCAATCGCGCACGAGGCGCGACGGATGGCCGAAGTCGTCGGTCGCGGCCTTGGCATCGTCGGCACGTACTGCGTCGAGTTCTTTCTCTCGACCGACGGCGCGCTGCTGGTCAACGAGATCGCTCCGCGTCCGCACAACAGCGGTCATTACACGATCGACGTCACGCCCTGTTCGCAGTACGAGCAGCACGTCCGCGCGATCTGCGATCTGCCGCTCTCACCGCCGCGGCTGCTCGCCAACGCGATCATGATCAACGTGCTCGGCGACGGAGGCGGCAATCATCTGGCGGGCGTGGCCGAGCTTTTGAGCGATCCTTCGATCGTGCTGCATGTTTACGGCAAGCGCCATGCGGTCGCGCGCCGGAAGATGGGGCACTTTACGATGCTTGTTGACGGGGCGGTCGACGAGGCAGCGATTGCGCGCGCGAAGGCGGCGCATGCGAAGCTGCACTGGGCGCCGGCCTGATGCCGTACCTCAACGAGGCGTTCTACGTCTTCGTGACCCTGATCGCGTTGATCAATCCAATCTCCGCCGCGGCCGTCTTTGCCGCGTTGACCGAAGGGCGCTCCGACAAGGATCAAGCTGAAATCGCAAGGCGCGCCACGATCGTCGCCGGCGTCGCGCTGATCGTCTTTGCGTTCGTCGGTGAAGCGCTGCTCAACGTCCTTGGCGTGAAGATCGGTGCGTTTAAAATTGCCGGTGGGCTGCTGCTGCTCAAGGTTGGCTTCAATATGGTCTTTGCACCCGCCGCGCACCGCGAAATGGCCAACTCTGCGCGCCAGGATGATAATCCGCAAAGCGATCCATCCGTCTTTCCGCTTGCGATCCCGATCATCACGGGCCCCGGCGCGCTGACGGCGAGCGTCGCGCTGGTGAATCCGACCGATACCCACAACTATAGCAACGGCGTGATTTTCGTCATCATCGCGCTGCTCGTGATCGGCATTAACTATCTCTTTATGCTCGGCGCCGAGAAGCTCACGACTCGAATCGGACAGACCGGAATCGACGCCGTGAGCCGCATAATCGGCATCATCATTGCGGCGATTGCCGTCGAGCTCGTCGTCGACGGAGTCACCAGCCTCACGCATCTCGTCATGAGCTAAGAGGCGGCCTCAGGCCGGCTTCGAATAGACGCACGGTGATCGTCCGAGCCGGAGTTTTATATGACGGCACGCTCGAGCCGCCGAAGAACCGTGTTGATATCGTGCTCGATAAGGGCAAGGTCGTGGAGTTCCGCGCCGCGACCGGCGAATGCGATCTCGAAGCGGCCTGCGTGACGCCGGGTCTGGTCAACGCGCACGCCCATCTCGAAGGCAGCGGCGAGCCGGACATGATGGGCATGATCCAAACCACGACGTCGAATCAGCGGCTGTTGCGCGCCGTCGAGAATGCGCGCAAATCGGTGAAGGCGGGCGTCACGACGATACGCGACGTCGGCAGCTCGAACCGGATCGCGCCCGACGTGCGCGACGCGATTGAAGAAGGGCGCGTGCCCGGCCCGCGGATGCGCGCCTCCGGCGCGGTGCTCTGCATGACGGGTGGTCACGGCTGGCCGATCGGTCGTGCCGTGGATTCGCCGTGGGACGCGCGCAAGGCCGTGCGCGAGCAGATGTGGATCGGCGCCGACTGCATCAAAATGATCGCTACCGGCGGCGTCCTGACCAAGGGCGCGGTCCCGGGCAACGCGCAGCTCACTCCCGACGAGCTCGCCGCCGCAATTGACGAAGCCCATCGACACGGATTGCGCGTTGCGGCGCATGCGATCGGCACGCAAGGTATCAAGAATGCGCTGCGTGCCGGTATCGATTCGATCGAGCACGGCACGATGCTCGACGACGAAGCGATCGGTCTTTTCAAGGAACGCGGCGTTTACCTAGTGCCCACCCTCAGCGCGCCGACCTGCATTCTGGCTCACCTCGAAGACGGCCATCAACCGCGCTACATCGTCGAGAAGGCCCGCGGCCTGAGCGAGGCGATGCTGACGAACATTCGCCACGCCTACGAGAGCGGCGTGCGGATCGCGGGCGGTTCCGACGCCGGCACGCCATACAACTACCACGAAGACTACGCACAAGAGGTCGAGCTGATGTGGTCGCTGCTCGGAATGACGCCGCAGCAGGCGCTGCACGCCGCGACCAACGTTGCGGCCGACCTCGTGGGGCTGCACCGCGGCACGCTTGCAGCCGGCGAACCCGCCGATCTGCTGCTTCTCCAACGCGACGCGGGCGAAGACGTGCGGGCACTGCGTGAGCCGCAGCTCGTTTTGAAAAACGGCCTGATTCAGTAACATAGATCGGTATCAACGCATGCGAAGGGCCATTCTCTTAAGCGTCGTGATGCTGGTCGCCGCACCGGCGCCGGTCCAGAGCGGCGTCGGGTCCGGGCCTGGTGCGAATGCGACGCTGCTCGGTCAACCGGTTATCGGCAGTCCAATTCGCCACGTCATCGTAGTCGTGCAGGAAAACCGGTCCTTCGATAATCTCTTCGCATCGTCGGTTCTTGCCAACGGCGGGCCTTATCCGGGCGCGAACACGTCGCAGTCGACGACGGTTGACGGCAAGCCCGTTAAGCTCAAGGAGGTTTCGCTCGAGTATCCGGCCGATCCGAGCCACAGCCATCTCGCACTGCTCGGCGAATGGAACGGCGGGCGGATGGACGGGTTCATCAACGACCGGGTGCGAACCACGTTCGGTTTTCCGCAACCTCCACCGGGCTATCCGTATGCGTACGTGCCTGCCGCGGAGACCGCGATCTACCACCTGCTCGCCGCGCGTTACGCGCTCGCCGACGAAAACTTCGCGCCGCGTTTGGTACCGACGTTTGCGAGCCATTACACGCTGGCCACCGCGCAGAGCCGCGTCGCCGGAAATCCGAACGACCGGATCTGGGGTTGCGACGCCAAACTCGGAACGACGGTCCCGATCTTCGGCAAAGGGGAGTCGATGATTACGCCGGGAGTTTTTCCGTGCTTCGACCAGCCGACGATTGCGGACTTGCTCGAAGCCGCGCACGTGAGTTGGAGGTACTACACCGGTCGCTCCGACGACCGCTTCAACCCGGCGGTCAACATTTACGACGCGTTTCGGAAGATTCGTTTCGGCCCCGCGTGGAATCGCAACGTCGTTACGCCGTCGGGAACAATTCTCGATGATATCGCGAACTGCCGTCTGCCGCAGGTCGCCTTCGCGATGCCGGGGGCGATCGATTCCGATCACGCCGGGACGTTGAGCGCGGCGGGTCCCGGCTGGGTCGGCTCGATCTATGTGGCGCTGGCTGCGAGCGCGCATGCCGTCGCTCGCTGCAACTACTACAAGGACACCGCGATGATCGTCACTTGGGACGACTCCGGCGGCTGGTACGATCACGTCGCGCCGCCGGCCGGTCCGGCTGGGACGACCTGGGGCCTGCGCATCCCGATCCTCGTGCTCTCAGCCTGGGCGCGCTCCAACTATAATCCGGCCCATCCTAATGCGACGCCGTTCGTTTCGCACGAGCGTCGCGAATCCACGTCGATCACGAAATTCATCGAGAAGAACTGGAATCTCGGAAACATGGGGCAGCGCGACGTCACCGACGACGATCTGAGCGACATGTTCGACTACACGCGGGCGTCGCTGGTGCCGCCGGTTTCGGAACGTACGCTGAGCCCGCTCATCCGCAAAACCCACTTCAACATTAGGGTCGCCGATCGCGACGAGCGCGTCGTGGACGACGATCGCTAGCGATGGAACTGACCGGAGTGCGACTGGCGGTGCTGGCCGCGATTTCGTGGCCGGCGCCGCCGCCTGGTTACGGACCCTGGGAACAGATCGCGTTCAACATTGCCGACGGGATGCGCCGGCGCGGCCTCGACGTCACGCTCTTCGCGGCCGGCGATTCGCATTTCGATGGGAAGCTGGTCTCGGTTATCCCGGTTGGCCTGAATGAAGATCCGGCGCTCAACGGCGACGTCTTTAGCGCGCTGCACATCGGCGAGCTCTTTCGTCGTGCGCATGAGTTCGATCTGATCCACAATAATTTCGACTGGAAGCCGCTGACCTACGCTCTCGGTTCCGAGCAGCCGCCGATGCACACGACGATCCACGGCTTCTCCTCGCCGCAAATTCTCGCGGCGTACTACGCTGGTGCGCGGCGCAGCTTCTACTCTTCGATCTCGAACGCCGATCGCGATCCGGGGCTCGACTATCTCGCGACGACCTACAACGGCATCGATCCGGCGCAGTTTACGTTCATCGATCGGCCGGGCGACTATGTCTGTTCTTTGGGGCGGTTCCATCCTGAGAAGGGTGTGCATCTGGCGATCGAGATCGCCAAGCGCGCCGGCGTGCGGATAAAGATTGCCGCCATTCCTCAGGACGAAACATACTTTCGCGAGATGATCGCCCCGCAGATTGACGGCGACCGCGTTCAGTTTCTCGGCGCCGTGGAGCGGGATGCGCGCAACGAGCTGCTCTCCAACGCGCTGGCGCTGATTCACATGACGACGCGTCCGGAGCGATTCGGCCTCACGCTGGTCGAAGCGATGGCGTGCGGCACGCCGGTGCTGGGCGCGCGGATGGGCTCGATACCCGAGATCGTCGTTGACGGCGTGACCGGGTTTCTGTGCGACGACGTCAACGACGCCGTCGGCAAGGTGCCGCTGCTCGCGGCGCTCGACCGCAAGGCGTGTCGCGCGCGCGTCGAGCGCGAGTTCAGCGTCGAGCGGATGATCGATCGCTATCTTGAGGTCTACGCCCGGGCGCTGGAGCTGCGGATTCCGCCGGCGCCGAGCGAGGAGAAGCTTCGCGCGCGACGCCACGACTGGTGGGATCGGCCGATGGGCTACACGGAGATTCCGCCCAAACCAAAGAACCTCGGCTTCTCATGACCGACCGGACCGAGCGCGATTATTCCGGACGCACGCTCTTCGAAAAGCTGGGCGTACCGTCGGAGGCCCACGTCGCCCTCGTCGGACGGCACGACGAAGAGTTTACTACCGCTCTGAACGAGCGGCTGGCAAAAGGCGCGTCAATCTACCTGCGCACGCAGTACGATATCATTTTCCTGCGGATCGATGCGCCGCGCGATCTAGCTCGGCTGGCGCGCGCGGCCACTCATCTCAAACCCGACGGCGCGCTGTGGATCTTTCATCCCAAGGGCCGCGGCGCATCACCAACCGATGGCGAGGTAAGATCTTCGGGCATCGCCGCCGGCCTCGTTGACAACAAGATCAGCGCCTATAGCGATTCGCACACCGCAACCCGCTTCGTCGTCCCGCTCGCGCTGCGCTAAGTTACATCCAGGCGATTGAGGCGGCCGAAGCGGCTTCCAGCGCTTGATAGGCTTTGCTCGTCAGGGCGTGGTCGACGACGCCGGCGATGAAGCGAGAAGCGGCGCGCACCTTTACGAGGTCAACGCCGGTTTCGATGCCCATCTGGTGGAGGAGATAGAGCACATCTTCGGTGCCGACGTTGCCGGTTGCGCCCGGCGCGTACGGACAGCCGCCCAACCCTCCCGACGACGCATCGAACTTCGCGACGCCGAGTTGCAGCGCGGCGTAGACGTTGGCCAGCGCGGTGCCGCGGGTGTCGTGAAAATGCATCGCAATCACATCGAGCGGAATCTTCGACGCCAGCAACGGAACCAGCGCGGCGACTTGACTCGGCACGCCGACCCCGATCGTGTCGCCGATGGAAAGCTCGTCGCAGCCCATCTCTATCAGCTTCAGACTAACGTCGAGCACCATCGCGGGGGAAACGTCGTCGCCGAAGGGCGACCCGAACGCGGTCGAGATGTAGCCGCGTACCCAGCATCCGTCGCGCTTGCCGGCGCGAACGACCTCGCGAAAGGTTGCCAGCGACTCGTCGATCGTCATGTTGATGTTGCGCTTGGTAAAACGCTCAGAGGCCGCCGTGAAGACCGCGATCGCGTCGGCGCCGGCGGTTCGCGCGCGCTCGTAGCCTTTGAGATTTGGAACGAGCACCGGATAGCGTATGCCCGGCGCCTTACGAATGCGCGTGAAGACTTCGGTGGCATCGGCTAGCTGTGGAATTGCCTTGGGGCTGACAAACGACGTCGCCTCGATCCACTTCAGCCCGCTTTCGGAGAGCAAATTGATGTACCGAACCTTGTCATCAGTCGAGATCAGCGCGTTCTCGTTCTGGAGTCCGTCGCGCGCGCCCATTTCGAACAGCGTGACATGTGTCGGCAAGGTCACCCTTCGACAGAGCTCAGGGTGACACTTTGGTTCAACCTCACACTTTGGCTCATGCTTCGTCCTTCGACTTCGCCGCTTCGCGGCGAAGCCTGTCCTGAGCGGAGCCGAAGGGCTCAGGATGACAAGATTTCTGAACCTTCATTAAAACCTAAGACCCGAGTTCCACGAGTGGGGTGCCGGCGGCGACGATTTGACCCTCTTTAACGTGGACGGCTTTGACGGTTGCTTCGGCCGGCGCTTCGATCCGATGCTCCATCTTCATCGCTTCGAGCACGATCAACAGCGCGTGCTCCTCGACGCGCTCGCCGTCGCGAATCGCGATCTTAACGATTTTCCCCGGCATTGGCGCGGTGACGTGCGCGCCTTCCAGAGCGCCGTGGCTGCCCGCAACCGCGTCGGCCGAGGGCGGCGCTGCAAACTCGAACGACCAACTGCGCCCGTCGAGGTGCACGTTGAAGCGGCGGCGGTCGTAGGTAACCGCGCCGGAAACGGAGGTGTCGCCGAACTCGGCCGTCACGGCGTCGCCGCGGCGGCGCGCGCGCAGCTCGCCGCTGCGTTCGCCCGAGATGTGCCAGCGATGTGAGTCGCCGGTCGAGTCGGCGAGCAGTTCGACGATGCTCTCGCCGTGCCGCAGGCGAAGCGGCACGCCGACCTCTCCGAGCCGCCACGGTGCGCGGCCATCCACGAGCAGCGCCGCCGAACAGAGCAGAACCGCTTCGGCAGGCGGGGGAGCGGGTTTGAAGATTGACTCGTCAAGCCGCTGGGCGAGAAAACTCGTCGTCGTCTCGCCGCGCGCAAACGCCTCATCGCGCGCGATCCACAGCAGCAGCGGCAGATTCGTTCGTACGCCGTCAACCGTGAAAGCTTCGAGCGATTGCGTAAGGCGCGCAATTGCCGTTGTCCGATCGCTGCCGTTGACGATCAGTTTTGCGAGCATCGGATCGTAGTAGTGACTCACCACGCTGCCGTGCGTGACGCCGGCGTCGAGACGCACGCCGGGGCCTTCGGGCGGTAACCAATGTGCGATCGTTCCGATCGAGGGCAACATGTCGTTGGCCGGATCCTCGGCGTAGATGCGCGCTTCGATCGCCCAGCCGCGCGGCTTCAGCTCGGTTTGCGATAGCGTCAGCGGCTCGCCGGCGGCGATGCGAAGCTGCCATTGCACGAGATCCACGCCGTAGACGAGCTCGGTCACCGGGTGCTCGACCTGCAAACGCGCGTTCATCTCGAGAAAATAGTACGCTCCGCCCGGCTCGAGCATGAACTCACAGGTTCCGGCATTTGTGTACCCGACCGATTCGGCGGCGCGGACGGCCGCCGCGCCCATCTCGGCGCGCAGCTTCGGCGTCAGCGCGACCGACGGCG
The DNA here is from genome assembly GCA_963748875.1 of Vulcanimicrobiota bacterium. GTDB lineage: Bacteria > Vulcanimicrobiota > Vulcanimicrobiia > Vulcanimicrobiales > Vulcanimicrobiaceae > Cybelea. The sequence goes on along the minus strand of CAVVKC010000001.1, from coordinate 316,923 downwards.
CCTCCTCGACGATCTTTTGATGGCGCCGCTGAATCGAGCATTCGCGCTCGCCGAGATGAATCGTCGTGCCGTGTGCGTCGGCGAGAATTTGGAACTCGATGTGCCGCGGGTCGCGGAGATAGCGCTCGAGCAGAACGCTATTCTCACCGAAGGCCGCGAGCGCTTCGCGTTTTGCGCTTTCGAGCGCTTCGTTAAAGCTCGCAAGCGACTCGACCACGCGCATGCCACGGCCGCCGCCGCCCGCGCTCGCCTTGATCAACAGTGGAAAACCGATCTCCCGCGCCTGCGCGTGCAGCGCCGCTTGCGATTGATCGTCGCCGTCGTAGCCGGGAACCGTCGGTACGTCGGACGCGCGGACGCGCCGCTTGGCCTCGATCTTGCTGCCCATCGCCGCCATCGCCTCCGGCGTCGGGCCGACGAAGACGATGCCCGCGCCGGCAACGGCGCGCGCGAACGGCGCACGCTCGGAGAGAAAACCGTATCCAGGATGCAATGCATCGGCATTCATCGCGCGTGCCGCTGCAAGGATCGCGTCGGCGTTGAGATACGACTCGGCGGCTGCCGCCGGCCCGACGCAGCGCGAATCAGCCATGAATTCGAGATGGTACGCAGTCGCGTCGGCTTCGGAGTAGATGCCGAGCGGAACGATGCCCATTTCGCGGGCCGCACGCGCAACGCGCACCGCGATCTCGCCGCGATTGGCGACCAGCAGCCGCTTAATCACTGAATTGAGCGGGGCGGCGCTCCAAGAAAGCGCGTAATCCCTCTTGCCCTTCGGGGCTGACGCGCTGACGCGCGATCGCTTCGGTCGTAATCGAACGCGACTCGTCGTACGAGCCGTCGAGAACTCGGCGTACCAGCAGCTTGGCTGCGGCGACTGCGCTGGGGCCTGCCGAGCGAAGCTCGGCAAGATGGAGGTCGACGGCGTCGTCGAACTCGACGGCCGTCACCACCTCATGCACCAGACCGATCGTCTGCGCGTGCGTGGCGTCGAAGCGTTCGCCGGTCAGAAAGAGCGCGCGAGCCTGCGACGGGCCGATCTTGGCCAGCACGAAGGGTGAAATGACCGCCGGAATGATGCCGAGCTTCACTTCAGTGAAACCGAAGATTGTATCGTCGGTCGCGATTACGATGTCGCAGACCGCCGCCAGGCCGGCGCCCCCGCCCAGTGCGGCTCCGTGGATTTTGCCGATCACCGGTTTGGGTGAGTTGTCGATCGCGCGAAACATGTCGCTCATCCGTTCGGCATCGGCGACGTTCGCTTCGAACGTCAGGTCGAGCGAGGCGCGCATCCAGTTGATATCGGCGCCGCCGCAGAAGGCCTTGCCTTCGCCGGCCAGAACCACGGCGCGTACGTCGTCGGCCGCAGCGATGCGCGTGAAGACGTCGTGAAGCTGCTCGATTACCTCGGCGTTAAAGGCGTTGCGGACCTCCGGGCGCGCAAGCGTGACGCGGGCGACGCCGCCGCTAACGGTGAGGTGAACGCTCTCGGCCATGCCGCCGGGTTCGCGCCCTCATCCGGGCGGGCCTCGCAAGCGTTATACTCGAGGAAATGAAAGCCGCACATCCGGCCATCTATCGCTACACCGGGCTGACGCGCGCCAGCCACTGGGTCTGGGTTATCGCCTTCTTCGTGCTTGTCGGCAGCGGGCTGCAAATTTTCAACGCATCGCCGAATCTCGACGCCTCCGACAAGAGCGATCCGGCGCGGCGCGTCCTTGCAATCGGCTCGCCCGCCGACGGCATCGGAACGACCACGATTTTCGGGCACACGTTCGTCACCACCGGGTGGCTCGGCTGGACCGGCAACGGGATGGGCTCGCGCAGCGCGCATGCGTTCGGCGCCTCGATCACGATTCCGGGCTTCCAAGACCTAGCCGACGGACGCCGTTGGCATCTCTTTTTTGCCTGGATTGCCGCGGTCTGCTGGCTGGCATGGCTGGTTTCGAGCGCAATCAAGGGCAACTTGAGCGAAATGGTTCTGCGCGCGAGCGACCTTCCGAAACTCTGGCCGATGCAGGCGTACTATCTCAAACTGCGCAAAACGCCGCCGCCGCACGGAATCTACAATCCGTTGCAAAAGGCTTCGTACACGGCGGTGCTCTTCGCGATCGCGCCGCTGCTCGTACTTACCGGCCTCGCGCTCTCGCCGGGCATTGACGCAATCGCCAATCCGCTGACCGTTCTCTTCGGCGGGCGGCAGTTCGCGCGGTTGTGGCACTTCGCCGGCATGCTGCTGCTCTTAGGATTCTTTGCGATTCACACGTTCCAGGTGCTGACGCAGGGCGTACTCAATCAGATGCGCTCGATGATCACCGGTTGGTATCAGCCCGAATGAAGCGGCGGCTGTTTATCGCGTCGGCCGCTTCGACACTCGCGGGCTGCGGGCCGATCAGCGCGGCGCTCAATGGGAACGACGGAGTTCGCCGGGTGCTTGCATCGGTCGAAGGTCTAAACCATGCGCTGATCGGGACGCGGGGGATGGCGCGCGAGTATCGCGACCGTGACGTCGATCGCGAGTTTCGCGTCAACGGATTTGCGACGCCCTCGGACACGCATTACGCGGATCTCGCGACGGGCGGGTTTGCCGCGTATCATCTCATTGTGGATGGTGCGGTCGAGCGGCCGCGCGCGTTGAGCCTCGCGCAACTCTACGCGATGCCGCAGCGAACGCAGATCACGCGCCACGACTGCGTCGAAGGTTGGAGCGCCATCGGTAAGTGGAGCGGCGTGCCGCTCGCGGCCGTGCTCGATGCAGTCCAGCTACGCAACGATGCGCGCTACGTCATCTTTCGCTGTATGGACAACGACGGCGCCGGAAATCTTTACTACGAAAGCCTCGATCTCCACCAAACCCGGCATCCGCAGACGCTGCTCGCGACACGGCTCAACGACGCGCCGCTCGACCCGGCTCACGGCGCCCCGCTGCGCTTGCGCATTCCGACCCAGCTTGGATACAAAAGCGCGAAGTGGATCGCCCGCATCGAAGTGGTCGGAACGTTCGCGAACGTCTACGGCGGCCGCGGCGGGTATTGGGAGGATGAAGGCTACGAGTGGTACGCCGGCATCTAGCGAAGGGGCGATTTGTCACGGCGTGCCGGGTCTGCGCGTTGAACCCCTTGTCATGACCAGGAGCGCGCTGGTCTGTACCGCTGCTCTGACTCTCCTCACAGGGAGTTCCGCGGGCGACCAGCGCGTTTCGCTGCGTTCCACTGCCGCGACCTATCTGGCAACGATCGCAGCAATCGCGCCGGTCGCCGGACGCGATACCGCCTACGATTACTACGAACGGCTTCGAGAGGACGCCGACGCGCTCGACGACCCTGCGGTGCCGGAAGGTTACACCGCGCAAGAGTGGTCGCAGACCCTGCAACGAATCGCAAATCTCGATCTCAGCTTAGCAACGCAACTGATCGATCGTTCCTATGCCGCGATGGCGTCGGTGCGCGGGCTCGGCGAGGTGTTTGTGCGCTCGTCGCAAGACCAAACGATGCAGCCGGTCGCCGTGTACGTTCCGAGCGGCTACGCTCCGGGCTCGCCAATGCCGCTGATCGTCCTGCTCCACGGGCATCCGCAATCCGAGACACAGCTGCTTGCGCCGCTCTACATCGCGCAGCTCGCCGAAGCTGCCAAGAGTATCGTCGTCGCTCCATGGGGTCGCGGATACTACGATTTTCGCGGATCGGCATCGGATGTGTACGATGCACTGGACGCGGCCACGCACGCGTTCAGCATCGATCCACGCAAACGATTTTTGGCCGGCTACTCGATGGGCGGCTTCACGGTCTTCGAGGTGGCGCCGCTTCACCCCGACGACTGGTCGGCGGTGATGTCGATTGCCGGGGCGCTGTTGGGCTCGGACTCGGCGCGCATCCTCGCGTTAATGCCGCGTACGCCCTTCTACGTGTTGACCGGCAGCGCCGACGATAGCATTCCGACGCAATATCCGACCGCGACCGCGATCTTTCTCCACAACGCGGGACTCGACGTGTCGTTTTATTCGCAAGCGGGTGGAAAGCACCGGCTCGTGACGTTGCTGCCGATTCTCACGCAGGCCTGGAGCGACATGCTCCACGAAATCGTCCGAGCACCGCCCGCCGCGGTGGGAAACATCTCACTCCCGTCGGCAATTCCGATGAGCATGACGAAGCCTTAGGTTCATGAGAAGAATAGCAACTGCTGCGGCGGCCGCGGTGCTGATCGGTGTCGCGGCGGCAAGCGCGCAAACCCCGCCGGCTGCCGGTTTGGTGCCGCCGCCTCCGGGAAGCGTCGTCCAGAATCAGGCCGTCGCTTTCAACGGCGAGAGCGCGAAGAATCAATGGCACGCGGTCGTCAGCAAGAAGCGCGTGGGTTCCGGCAACGGAACCAACTTTTACCAGTGGTATCTGTCGCTCTACGGGCTGCAGCGCGGCGCTTACCGGCTGCGCTACCAATCACCGCGCAATGGCGGCCCGCTCTCGCACGTCGAACAGGCAAATGGCGCGAAGATGTGGTTTCCGGTCGCGCAGGTGCGGATCGTCGGAGCCGCGAGTCTGATGCACTCCGGCGTGCAGCAACTGGTGGTGCAATCGCACGAGATGGCCGCCGATTGCGGCGGCGCAACCGTGACGATCTTCGCGACCAAGCCGGGCGGCAGCATCGGCGCCGTCGCCACGATCAAAAACCCTTGCGATTTGAACGCGAAGCTCGGCGCCGACGGCACGTCGGTCGAGCTGACCGGGCCGTACTACAAATCCGACGCGCCGATGTGCTGCCCGACCAAGACGAACGCGACCGCCGAGCTGCGGTATAGCGACGGCAAATGGATCCTCTCGGAGAGCTACTTCAAGCTCGAGTAGATCGAGATTACATCCGAAAGACGCCGAACTCGGTGCGCGGCTGGGGCGCGTGCGCGGCTGCGTCGAGGCCGATTGCGATGACGCGGCGCGTGTCGAGCGGATCGATGATGCCGTCGTCCCATAAGCGCGCCGTCGAATAGTACGGATTGCCTTCACGCTCGTATTTTTCGAGGATCGGCGCTTCGAATGCGGCCTTTTCCTCCGGCGTCATATCGCCCTTGACAGTTGAGAGCACGCTTGCGGCTTGCGGTCCACCCATGACGCTGATCCGCGCGTTCGGCCACATCCAAAGCTGCCGCGGCGCATAGGCGCGCCCGCACATCCCATAGTTACCGGCTCCGAAGCTGCCGCCGATCACGACCGTGAACTTCGGGACTTCGGCGCATGCGACGGCCATTACGAGCTTCGCGCCGTCTTTGGCGATCCCGCGGTTCTCGTACTCTTTGCCGACCATGAAACCGGTGATGTTCTGCAGGAAGAGCAGCGGCGTGCCGCGTTGGGTGCAGAGCTCGATGAAGTGCGTGCCCTTAAGCGCGCTCTCGCTGAAGAGAATCCCGTTGTTGGCGAGGATGCCGATCGGATGTCCCTCGATGCGCGCGAACCCGCAGACGAGCGTCGTGCCGTAACGCGACTTGAACTCGTGGAACTCCGACCCGTCAACGAGCCGCGCGACGATCTCGCGGACGTCGTAGCCGGTTCGGCTGTCGGCCGGAATGATGCCGTAGATGTCGCGCGGTTCGTACTTGGGCGGCTGCGGTTCGGCGCGGTCCCACTGGCGCGGCAGCTCGAGATGGAGGTTCGCAACGATCTCGCGGACGAGCGCCAGCGCGTGCGCGTCGTCGTTGGCGAAGTGGTCGGCGACGCCCGAGACGCGCGTGTGGACGTCGGCGCCGCCGAGCTCTTCGGCCGTCACTTCCTCGCCGGTCGCGGCTTTTACCAGCGGCGGTCCGCCCAAGAAGATCGTGCCCTCGTCTTTGACGATCACGGTCTCGTCGCTCATCGCCGGAACGTACGCGCCGCCGGCCGTGCACGATCCCATCACGGCGGCGATCTGCGCGATCCGTTTACTCGACATCCGCGCCTGATTGTAAAAAATGCGCCCAAAATGATCGCGATCCGGGAAGACCTCGTCCTGCAGCGGTAAAAACGCGCCGCCCGAATCCACCAAGTAAATGCACGGAAGATGATTCTGCTCGGCGATCTCCTGCGCGCGAAGATGCTTTTTGACCGTCATCGGATAGTACGTGCCGCCCTTGACGGTCGCGTCGTTGGCGACGACTACACAGTGCTGGTCCTCGACGATGCCGATCCCGGTGAGGATGCCGGCTGCCGGCGAAGCATTCGTATACATGTCGAACGCCGCCAGCGCCGAGAGCTCGAGGAACGCCGAACCGGGGTCGATCAACCGCTCGACTCGCTCGCGAGCGGTGAGTTTCTTGCGCCGCCGATGCTTTTCGATGGCTTCGATGCCCCCACCGGCGCGTACCGCGACGAGCCGCTCGCGCAGCTCCACAACTAACCGCTCCATTCGTGCCGCATTATCGGCGAAGCTCGTCGAACGGCGATCGAGCCGCGATTCCAAGAGCGCCATCGCCGCCGCATTCGGCGCCTCGCGCTTAGAGCCCGGTTAGACGTCGGCAATTCAGCGAGGGGCGCGCCGTGGTGGACTCGTAGCTATCCGTGATGGCTGCGCAGGCACAGCTTGACGTCGGCGGCATCCTGCGTCCGCAGGGAAGCCCCGACCTCTCAATCGCGTTGCAACCCTACTCTCAAGCGCTCGGCGAGCGTGGAGCGGCGCATTTGCTGCGGCGCGCGGGCTTTGGGGGGACGCCCGACGAGGTGCGAAGGTATGCCGCGATGCGCGCCGGCGACGCGGCGGCCACGCTGCTTGCGCTTCCGTCGCCGCACTCGGTCGCTCCGCCGCCCGAGGCACTGGTCAGCGGGCCGCTTGCACGCCACCAAGTGCGCGTGTCCCTCGTCGCAATGCAGCTCTGGTGGCTAAACCGGATGCTCGCCACGCCGGCTCCTTTGCAAGAGAAGATGACCCTCTACTTTCACGGTCACTTCACCTCGCGTGCCACGGGACGCTTCCCGCGCATCACCTACAACCAGAACGCACTCTTCCGGAACTACGCAACCGGAAATCTTCGCGAGCTGACGCGCGCGGTCTCCAAAGATCCGGCGATGCTCGTCTATCTCGACGGAGCGAACAACGTCGCCGAGCATCCCAACGAAAACTACGCTCGCGAGCTCATGGAGCTCTTCACGCTCGGCGTCGACAACTACACCGAAGAGGACGTTCGTGAGTCGGCGCGCGCGTGGACCGGATGGCGCGTGGATCGGCGCGGCGATCGCGTCTTCTTCAATCCGCGGCTGCACGACGACGGGCGTAAGATCTTCCTTGGCCGGACCGGCAACTTTACCGGCGACGACATCGTGGACATCATCTTCGACCACGCGCAGTGCTCGCGATTCTTTGCGACGAGCCTGCTCAACTTTTTCGTCTACAACGATCCCGAGCCTGAGCTGGTCGATCGCGTCGCGGAGTTGTTGCACCGGCATAACTACGAGCTCACGCCGGTCCTGCGCACCCTGTTTGCAAGCAACGTCTTTTACAGCCGGCGCGCCTATCGCGCCTTGGTCAAGAGTCCAGTCGAGTTCGTCGTCGGCACCTATAAGACGCTGGGTCTGGCCGCCGTCAACGAGAGCGCGTTGCCGGCCTTGCAGCAGATGGGCCAGCAGCTCTTCTCTCCTCCGAGCGTCGCGGGCTGGCCGGGCGGCCAAAACTGGTTGACGAGCAGCACGATGATCGCGCGGCAGAACTTTCTGACGCGCCTGCTGGGTTCGCAGACGCTGGCCGCCTCGCCGTGGTTGCGCGGATTGCCGATGGCCCCGGCCGATGCCGCTGCGATGCTCGGCGACAGGCTTCTGCAGGGCGACGTCGCGCCGGCGTCGCTGTTCGAACTCGAAGGCTATCTTAGCGGAGCGGGGAGCGAGGCGCTCGCGTCGCTCTCCGTAGAGAACTACGATCAACGCGTCAGCGGCGCGGTCTATCTCACAATGGCGACGCCTGCGTACCAACTGAATTAATGACACGATGAAACGACAGAACTTCTTACTTGCGACGGTCTCGGGGCTCGCGGTGATCGCGAATCCCGAGCACGTCTTCGCCCGGGCGCTCGCGCAGACGCCGCTGCCGGGATTGCCGGGAAGCGACAACCGCTGCCTGGTTGTGATCAACCTCTACGGCGGCAACGATGGATTGAACTGCGTCGTGCCGCACGGCAACGATCGCTACTATCAAATGCGCCCCGCCCTAGCGATCGATCGAAACGCAGTGCTGGCGATTGACGCGCAGACCGGGCTCAATCCGGGGATGCGCGCCTTCAAAGCGCTGTACGATAAGGGAATGGTTGCGATCGTTCAGGGTGTTGGTTATCCGAATCCCGACCATTCGCATTTCCGTTCGACGGAGATTTGGCAGACGGCCGCACCCGATCGTTACGAACATACCGGCTGGCTCGGCCGGTACTTCGACCAAGCCGGTCTCGCGCCGGCGAACCTCTTCAAAGGCGTCGCCGTTTCGACGGTGCTGCCCGAAGCGCTCGTCTCTGAGAGCACCGACATTCCGGCCATTCCGGGGCTCAGTGAGTACTCGCTGATCGCCGATCGTAACGCGGCATCGAGTCGAGCCTTTGCGCGCCAGGCCAACGACCGAACGTTGCCGTTCGAATCACCGTACTTGGCCCACGTCATGGAGATCGAAGGCGACGCGCAGCGCAGCTCGCAGGAGCTGCCCAAGCTCGTTGCCGGCTATAAGACCTTGGCTGCGTATCCGGCCACGGTTCTCGGACGCAGCCTCGCTTTAGCCGCCCAGATCGTCGGCAGCAACTTGGGCACCAAAGCCATTTACGTCGAGCACGGCTCGTTCGACACGCACGTGAATCAGAAGGCCACGCAAGACCGCCTCTTGACGCAGCTTTCGGATGCAGTCGGCGCGTTCTATCAGGATCTGGCCGCGCACGGCAACGAGCGCCGCGTCCTGACCTTGACGTTTAGCGAGTTCGGACGGCGGATTGACGAGAACGGCAGCCGCGGCACCGATCACGGCGAAGCCTCGCCGCTCTTCCTGATCGGCGGCGGCGTCAAGGGCGGTCTCTATGGAACGGCGCCCGACCTCGCCGTCACCAACATGGGCAACGTTCGCTTTACCGTTGATTTTCGCAGCGTCTACGCGACGGTGCTCGAGCGCTGGCTAGGGCGCCCGGCCGCGACGGTGCTTAACGGCCAGTTCCAGCAGCTCCCCGTTCTCGGTTAGCTCCAGCCAGCGTGCGCTCGTCGATTCTCTTTCTAGGAAGCGGCGGTGCGCGCTTCGTCGTGGCGCGCCAGTTGCGCGCATCGGGCGGGATGTGGATGCGATTCGGAGCGACGCAGATTCACGTGGATCCCGGTCCCGGTGCGCTCGTTCGCGCGCTCACGCACGTGCCGCCCTGCAATCCGCGCGAGCTCGAAGCGATCGTCCTCTCGCACAAGCACCTCGACCATTCCGGCGACGTCAACGTGATGATCGAAGCGATGACCTCGGGCGGATTTCGGCGGCGCGGCGCGATTCTGGCGCCCGCCGACGCATTCGACGACGAGCCGGTCGTGCTGCCGTACGCGCGCCGCTTCGTCGAACGGGTCGAACGTCTCGAGCCGAGCAGCGGTCCGTATCGCATCGGCGACGTCGAGCTTTTTACTTCGATGCTGCACGTGCACGCCGTGCAGACGCATGGGCTGCACTTCGTCCACGCTGGGATACGGGTTGCGTACGTACCCTGCGGCCGCTACTTCGAAGGGCTCGCCGCCGATTACGCCCGGCATCGTCCGGACGTGCTGATCGTCAACGTGCTTCGCTACCGCGACGAGATGAACGTCGATCACCTAACGTGGTTCGACGCCCGGCGCGTGATTGACGACGTGCGTCCAAGAGTCGCCGTCTTTCAACACTTCGGAACCAAGATGCTCGAAGCCGATCCTCGGCGGCTCGCCATGCGGCTCGAGGACGAGCTCGGCCTGCGCGCGATTGCCGCTTACGACGGTCTAACGTTGGATCTGGAAACGGAGATCGCGGCCGCGAGTTAGGGCGGTGGCCGAACGGCGCGAGGCGGCGCCGGCTGCGGTGCGAGGCGCATCGGAAGTTGCGTGCTGCCGCTGAGCTCTTGGCGCACGTGCGGATGATCGCTCATCGAGCCGCTGTAGAGATAGACCGAGCCGTTCTTCGAGGTTGCCGTGACGACCGGTCCCCCGTCCCCGACCGTCGCTTGTTTCGTCGTCGGATCGCCGCGCACTTGAACGTCGTCCTCAAAGCTCGACTCGACGTGTCCCGCGCCGCTGTACGCGCCGATCTGTGCGTTTCCGCGAACGCCGAGCGCGACGTTTCCGTGCTCCGACTCGAAGCGCGCAAGACCGGGTTGGAAGTCGCCGTTATCGTAAACGATCGATCCATACGAACTCGTGGCCTGAATTTGGTGCGACGTGCAGCCCTGGAAGAGCATATCGCCGGTAGCGGTACGCACGCGCAGCCGATCGAAGGTCGAGTTGGTCGCAACGATGCGGCCGCGCAACGATTCCACGAATCCGGTGCCGCTGACGCCGTTGAGCGAGACTCCGGCGCCACGTGCGTGCGCGACGAAGACGCCGTGGTAGTTGTTGATGGTCAAGTGTCCGGCGCGCTGCTGCGCCATCACCATCGCCGTACCGCGCGGAATCATGATCGTCATTCTTCCCGTGCCGCGCGCGACGACCGCGTCGTGGTCGCCTGCCGGCAGCTCGGGAATCACGAAGGACTCGGCCGGTAGGCTCACCGGACCGTTGTCGGTGTTAATCTGGTCCGACGCGATCTGGACCTGTTTGGGGATCGCGGGGTCAACCTTGGACGGGTCGAGATGGTAGGCGTCAACCGGATTGTTCGAAGTGATGAGCACCTGCGGGCGATCCCAGGTCTGAATCGTTACCTGCCCGCGGCTGACGTGGAGGTTGAGCACGGGCGAGGGGCCGACGTCGAACTGCTCGTCGGCGCGCACCGGCGCCGCGAAGCCAACCCAGCAGAGCGAAGCGACGAGCGTTACGATCGCTCCCCGCCCCCATCCTATGCGCACCACCTGATTGTATGGGAGGCGCCGTGACCCATCATGAGAGATCGGTGAACGGAAGCTTCATTCGCGGTAAAACGACGCTGAGCAGCGCGCCGCCGCTCGGCGCTCTGGCGGCCGTCGCGTCGCCGCCGTGGACCCGAGCAATCGAGCGGACGATAGCTAAGCCGAGGCCGGTTCCCGGGACGATCCGCGAGCGCGCCTTGTCGGCGCGATAGAAACGCTCGAAGATTTGCGCGAGCTCATCTTGCGCGATCCCCGGGCCGCTATCGGCGACCTCGATCCAAGCGCTCTCGTGATTCTGCCCAACGCTGACGTCCACGCTTCCTTGCTCCGTGAACTTGATCGCGTTGTCGACGAGGTTGCCCACGAGCTGGCGTAGCAGGTGCGCGTCGCCGTAGACGATCGGGGTGTCGTGATGTTCGAAATTCAGCGCGATCGCCTTCTCGGCGGCACGCGGCGTAGCGTTTTGGACGACCTCGCTCGCGATCTGCGCTAGCGAGACCGGTTCCTTCGGAATCTCGTCGCCACGATCGGCTTTCGCGAGCGTCAGCATGCCGTTGACCATCCCTGCAAGGTCGGCGCTCTCGCGGGCGATCGTCTCTAAGCTCTCACGGCGAATCGTTTGATCTTGATCGCCCCAACGCAGCAGCATCTGCGCGTTTGCGTTTATTGACGTCAGCGGCGTCTTGAGCTCGTGCGACGCGTCGGAGATAAACTGTCGTTCGCGCGCGAAGGCCTCCGCCAGACGACCAAGCAGGTCGCTAAAATTCTTTGCCAGGCGGCCTATCTCGTCGTGCCGGCGGCTCAGCGCGAGACCGCGGGGCCGATCGTCGAACGTGCCGGACGCGAGCGCGAGACGGTCCGAGCTGATCTCGCGCATCTCGCGCGAGAGCTCGTTGATCGGGGTCGTGGCTTGTGACGCGAATACGATCGAAAGGATGATGACCGCGGCCGCCGTCGCCCCGAGCACGATGAAGATCGCGTCGTTCGCGCGCTCGAACGTGCGCTTGAGCGTGTCGAGCGGTTCGGCGACGTGGATGATCGCAGAACTGACGCCTTCTTTTAGGAAGCGGTCCTCGACGAGAAACGAGCGCCCATCGATCTGGGCATGCCGAAAAATCACGTCGCGCGAGGCGGAGAGCTTGGGATTCGGCGGGATCGTCAGCGCGCCGAGATTCGCCGTCTTGGCGAGCGGATAGCCCTCGCCGGTATCCACTTGCACGTAGCTGTTCGCGGAGTTCCACGTCGCCAAATTGCTGCTGTTGAAAAGGAACTGCAGCGTTCCCACCGGCGAGTCTTCGAGCGAGAACGGAGTTGCGGACTCCTGAGCAAACTGCACGATCGCGCGCATCGTGGCGTTGACGCTGGCTTCGGCCTGGTCGTAGAGGATCTGTTGAAAACGCCAAACGATGATTCCGCTCATTGCCGAGATCGCTACGATCAGCAGCGCCGAGTATCCGACCGCAATCCTCCACTTCAGCGACATGACTAGCTCGGCTCTCGAGCGGACCCAAGCGGCATACGTGGGCGCTTCGAAGACGCTCGTCGCTCCACGTCCATGTTTCGCTCCTGCTGCTCCACTTTTTCGGGAGAGCGAAGCTTTGAAGCAGCCATCCATGGCTGGTCCGAAAAAGTTGGAGCCTTCTCATCGCCCATGTATGCCACTTGGGTCGATCTCGCCTCGCTAATCTTTTATGGTATAACCGACGCCCCGTACTGTTGTGATGAGTTTGTCGTCGAAGCCGTCGTCTATTTTGCCGCGCAGATAGCGGATGTAGACGTCGATGAGGTTGGAATCGCCGAGAAAATCGCTCCCCCAAACGCCGTTGAAGAGCTCGTCGCGGGTGTGGACTTTATTTCGATGCAAGAGCAGATATTCGAGCAGCGCGTACTCCTTGGCCGTAAGTGCGATCGACTTTCCCGCGCGGTGTACTTCGTGACGGTCGCGATCCATCACGACGTCGCGGTACTCGATCACATTGCCCTGCGGTGTGCGCTCGCGAAGGCGCGCCCGCACGCGAGCGAGCAGCTCCTCGGTCGAAAACGGCTTGGTAACGTAATCGTCGGCACCGACGTCGAGCCCGGCGACCCGATCCGGCACGCGATCCCGCGCGGTGAGCATGATGATCGGGACGCGGCTCTTGGAGCGAATGCGCTTGCAAACCTCGATGCCGTCCATGCGCGGAAGCATCAGGTCCAAGATAACGAGGTCGGGCTCTTTGAGGGCCTTTTCGAGGCCCGCGAGGCCGTCACGCGCGACGTCAACCTCGTACCGTTCGTGTTCCAGTTCGAGCTGCAGAACGCGGCTGATCGCCGCATCGTCCTCGATGACGAGGACCCTATATGGCCGTCGCTCCGGCAGGGCGTGCTTTTCCATGCCGATACTTTATCGGCTGGTGCTCCCTTCGGACCTGTGAATCGCGACTGCAACGGGTTGGGATCCGGTGAAAAGCGTTAGCCAGAGTGCGGTCGCGCCGCCCGCCGCCAGCCACGCAAGAACGCCCGCATTCGAGAAGGCGCGGGAGAGTCCCGAACCGATGGCCGCAAGCGTTTGGACGAAGAGCGAACCGCCGCCGAGCACCAGAAGCACGATCATCCAGAGGGCGACCGCTCCGACCGCGCCCAGCGCGGCGAGATCCGCGAACGAAAAGGCCGGTGCCGGACGATAGGCCGTCGCCAGCAGAATCGAGGCCCGGAGGTCCTGCGGGGGCTCCTCGAGCGGCAAATCGAGAATCAGCTGCTCGAGCCGTTCATCGTTCATCGTCATGATTCGGTTACCTCAGCTTCGCCGAGAAGCCTGCGTAGCTGCTCCTTCGCGCGAAATAGATGTGTCTTCACAGTACCCATCGGCAGGCCCAGCACGCTCGCGATTTCCTCATACTGCTTGCCCTGCAGGTGGAAGAGGGTAACGACCGTCCGGTACTTTTCCGGGAGGGCGTCGATCGCGGCGCGCAGCCGAGAGGCTTCGTCGAGTGCAATCACTTGATGCTCGGGACTCGGCGAGGGGTCGGCACGATCGGGCAGCTCGTCGCCGGTGAAGTGCCGGCGCCGGTTGAGCCGGTCGCAGCAAGCGTGATAGGCGATCGCGAAGATCCAGGTCGAGAACTTGGCGCCCGCCTTAAAGGTGCGTAGGCTCCGAAAAGCCTTGAAAAATGCCTCTTGCGTTGCGTCGCGAGCCTCCTCTACATCGTGCAGGGTTCGGTAGGCGAGGTGGTAGACGGCCCGGTCATACCGCTCGACGAGCGTTGCGAATGCCCCCGAGTCCCCTCGAAGGGTCATCGCTACCAGGTCGCCGTCCGCAGGCTCCGCTTTCACCCGGTTCGGCGGGGCCTCCGCCAAGAGTGCCGGCACGCCCGTCCTACGCGCGAGGCGCCTCCATTGTTTCGCTTTAACAGGCGCTGCGGTGCTTCGCACCTGCGCGCCCCCCAGCGGCAGAGCCGCCGGGGTCCCCCACGCAGCCTTAGTGCGCGAAACAACGGGGTCGGCGGTCCGTACCTAGGGCAGGAACTTTCACGGAGGCAGAACCCACAAATGACCACGATAACGAACAAAACCCTTTCCGGAAACGCTGGCTCGGACCGGTCGGTTCCGACCATACGCAGCGACGAGCGGAACTCCGCGCAATCGCTGCGGCCCACCTTCGAAGGCTGGGGGCCGCGCCTGTAAATGTCGCGCGCATCAGTCGTCGCGATGCTCGTCGCCGCCGAGATCTTAGTCGTCGGAATGGCGGTCACCGCAGTCAGCCGTGGCCGCGCGAGCTTCATAAGCGGCATGCATCACGTAGACTTTAGCGCGGCGGCTATCGCGCCGATCGCGGCCGGCGCGGCGCCGCACGTCGTCGTCGACGATGTCGATTCGCGCGTCGGCGTGACGCCTTCGAGCGACGACCAAGTGCACGTGCGCGATCTCACGCAGATTCGTGGCGCCGTGTTCTCGAGCACGAAATATCCGCAGCTGAAGGTGAGCCGCACCTTCGACGGCGTTCGTATCGAGCGCCCGCACGTCGGTAACCTCTCGATCGATATCTTCGGCTTCAGCACGCAAGAGATCCAAGTCGAAGTTCCGGCCGGCTCGCACGTCGAGATTGCTCGATGCGCCGGGGCCGACGTGAACGGCATTGCAGGCGGGGTCAACGTTCATTCGCTCGACGGGCATGTGACGCTGACCGACCTGCAAGGTTCCGTTGACGCGCAGAGCGACGACGGATATCTGAAGGCCACAAACGTGCACGGTGATCGTCTCGCGATGGCGTCGAGGGACGGCCATCTCACGCTCGACCAGGTCGCCGTGGCCTCGTTGACCGGCACCACGCGGGACGGCCGCATCGAAGCCGAGGGCTTGGACGTTACCGGTGACGGCACGCTGCAGACCGACGACGGATCGGTTCGGGCGCGGTTTACGCCTGACTCAAATCTAACCATTAACGCCTCGACCCGCGACGGAAAGATCTCGGTCGACGGAGATTCAGTCGATCGCGGCGATTCCGGCGAGCGAACGATCCGCCTTGGCGCCGGCGCCGGCAGCATGAAACTGGCGAGCGGCGACGGATCGATACACATCTTTACAAACGGAGTTATCCAACAGTGACGGACTATAGCGACCTCATCCCAATGGTAGCGATCATCTTCATCTTCGGTGCGCCGATCGCCGCATTCATCGTCTCGCGCGTGCTCGCGCATCAGGAGCGCATGGAGATGCTGCGCCGCGGCATCGTGCCGCCGCCGAATCCGCGCGATATGCGCCGCGCGATGAAGTATGGATGGACTCCGAACGCGCCGCAAGCGGGCGCCCCAAATCAGTACGGCTACTATCCGGCGCACGATGTCCACGCCCAACAGCAGTTGCGCAAAGGGATGCAGCTGGCGTTCATCGGGTTGGCGCTGCTGATCGGGCTTGGATTCATCGGTTACCACGGCGACGGGATGTTCTTCCCAGGCCCCTGGCTGCTCGGCGGTCTGATCCCGCTCTTTGTGGGGATCGCGCAAATCATTGGGGCTGTGCTCAGCGGTGCGAGCTTCGGACCGCCGCGCGAGAGCGTCGGCCCAGCGCCCGGCCCCGGGACTGCCTCAAGCCCTGGGAGTGAGCCCAGCGGCGCCACCCCGCCGACGTACGGCGGCTGGCGGCCCGGATCGATTCCTGAGATTGAAAAGCCGGCTTCGCCGCCCGACTATCGGTCCTGAACTCAAACGGTTGCTCGAACAGCAATGCCGCCGGTCGGATGACCGGCGGCATTGTTCATCGAATAAAGACGATACTGATACTATTTGCAGGAGACCAAGGCCATGGCCCAGCCAGCGGCCGTGCGTGTCCTGACCAGATATCCGTCCGCAGTCCGATCGTAAACCTGATAGCCCGCTCTGAGTGCGTCAGCTAGCGATTTGAAGACGATAAGACCTGCCATTTGCGGAGCCTCCTTTCCCTGTGTACTTACGCTCCCTATACATTATAACGGCTGCAGTAGCAAGGCCGTGAACCCGATTTCGGAGATTTTCCTAAGAATTTGTTGAAAATAGCGCGAGAAATGCCGATGCTCGACCCAAATGCCGGCGTACACCGGACCACGGTTATCGAACGACGGGAACTCGCGACGGGCGTTCTCTTGTTGTCACTTGACGCGCCGAAGCTCGCGAATGCAACGCGGCCCGGCCAATACGTGATGGCGATTCCGCCGACGGGAGACGCGGCGGCAACCGCGCTCGCCGTCTACGAAGCAGAAGGCAAGCGCGCGAGCCTTCTCTTCTTTATAAGTGGCAAGCGAACGCGCGAGCTTGCGGAGTTGCGATGCGGCGATCGACTCGACGTCGTCGGACCGCTCGGCAACGGTTTCGATTGTTCCGGCGGCGCGCGCGACGTAGCGATCGTCGCGGGCGGCGTCGGAATCGCGTCGGTGCTTCTATGCGCACAAACGCTGCTGCGCGCCGGAGCGCAGGTACGGCTCTTTTACGGAGCGCGAAGCGCCGAGCTGCTCGTCGAGTCGCAACGCTTTGCCGATGCGGGATGCGAGCTGATCGTGACGACCGACGATGGCACTCGCGGCGAGCCTGGATTCGTTACCGACGCGGTGGCGCGCGCGCGCAAGCCCGACGTGATCTACGCCTGCGGTCCTTCGCCGATGTTGCGCGGCGTCGCACGCGTCGCCGCGCAGTTCGGCGTACGGGCGCAGCTTGCGCTCGAAGAAACGTTTGGGTGCGGTATCGGCGGTTGCTGGGGATGCGTCGTTCCACTCGCCCGCAGCAGCGCACAGGCGCCGAGCTTTCCGCCGCCCGAGGCCGGCGGGAGCGACGTGGTTTACGCGCGCATCTGCCGGGAAGGCCCAGTCTTTTGGGCGGACGAGCTGCGATGGTAAGCGTGCGCCCGAGCCTCACGACGAAGCTCGGAAAGCTCGAGCTCGCCTATCCCACGCTGATGGGCAGCGGCTGCTACGGCACGGGGGAAGAGTTTGCGCCGCTTGCCGATCTGGCAAAGATCGGCGCGATCGTGCTCAAAAGCCTCACCCGCTTGCCGCGGCTGGGGAATCCGACGCCGCGCATCGTTCACACGCCGTCGGGGATGCTCAACGCGATCGGCTTGCAGAATCCCGGCATCGATTGGTTCCTCGAGCGCGAGCTTCATAAGTACGCCGATCGCCCGTGCGCGCTCGTCGGCAGCGTCGCCGGATTCTCGCTGGACGACTACGCCTACGTTTGCGAGCGCTTAGCCGCGCGAGACGAAATCGCTGCCGTCGAGCTCAACGTCTCGTGCCCGAACGTCGCGAACGAGGGCGAGACGTTCGGCTGCGACCCCGGACTCACCGGGGCCGTCGTGCGGGCTGCCCGTTCGACCACCGATAAGACGCTGATCGTAAAGCTCTCGCCGAACGTTACCGATATCTGCAGCGTCGCGCGGGCGGCGGAGCTCGCCGGTGCCGACGCCTTGGCCGTCATCAACACGGTTCGCGGCATGGCAGTGGACGTCGAGAGCTGGCGCCCTCGTCTGGGCAACGTGAGCGGCGGTCTCTCTGGGCCCGCGATCCGTCCGATCGCGGTACTCGCCGTCTATGAGGTCGCGCAAGCGGTGAAGATTCCGATCGTCGGTCAGGGCGGCATCGAGACGCTCACCGACGCGCTCGAGTTCTTTTTGGCGGGAGCGACCGCGGTCTCGATCGGAACGGCGAACTTTACCGATCCGCGCGTACCCGAACGCATCGTGGCCGAGCTGGAGGGCTATCTCGTGCGGCATGGCCTGCTGGGCGTCGAGGCGCTGGTCGGAAAGGCGAACGTCGGGTTTACGACACCGCATCAATATGAAGGAGACGAAGGTTGAGAGACTCGAGATGCCACAGCTCATAGTAGCCCTCGACGTGCCGAGCGCGCAGCGCGCGGAGGAGCTCGTGGATTGCCTGTACGAGCTCGACGTGATCGTGAAAATTGGTTTGGAAGCGCTCTACGGGTATCCCCAGCGGATTCTCTCGTACTGCGAAGCGCGCGACGTCCGCATGTTCGTGGATGCGAAGCTGCACGATATCCCGCGAACGGTCGGCGCGGCGATGGCGCAGCTCGTGCGTCCGAACGTGCATCTCCTCAACGTGCACGCGATCGGTGGTCTCGAAATGATGCGCGTTGCGGTCGAGGCTGCGAACGAACGCGCCGCCGAGCTCGGCATCGAGCCTCCCCGCGTGCTTGCGGTGACGCTGTTGACGAGCATCGCACCCGAAGACCTCAACGAGCTGGGCTTCCAAGGCGGCCCGGGCGAGAACGCGATTCGGCTCGCCGCGCTGGCGCGCGACGCGGGCTGCGCGGGCGTGGTCTGCAGCGCGCAGGAGGTTCGCGACCTCAAGCGCTTCTTCGGCGACGATTTTCTTACGTTGACGCCGGGCATTCGTCCGATCGGCAGCGCGCACGCCGACCAGAAGCGCGTGACGACCCCGGCGGAGGCGGTTGCAGCCGGCGCCGATTACCTCGTGGTCGGGCGCCCGATCGTCGAGGCCGCCGACCCGGTTGCGGCTACCAAGGCGATTCTCGAGGAGATCTCGGTTCGCGCATGAGCGATACCGGACTCGACCTGCGCAACGCACTCAAACAGCGCGGCGCGCTGCTCGAGGGACACTTCCGCTTGAGCTCGGGACGTCACAGCGATCGGTTCGTGCAGAAGTTCCGGATTCTCGAAGATCCCGTGTTGCTCGAATCGGTGGCACGCGCGATCGCCGAGCGATTTCGCTCGCTCGAGCCGACGGTCGTCGTCGGTTCCGCCGTCGGCGGCATCCTGCTTGCCTACGAAGTCGCGCGTCAGCTCGGGACGAAAGCGATCTTCGTGGAGAAGGAGAACGGCCTGCCCGCATTGCGGCGCGGCTTCACGCTTTCACCGCTCGATCGAGCGCTGCTCGTCGAAGACGTTCTGACGACCGGGCGTTCGATGCGCGAAACGATCGGCGTCGTCGAGAAGCAGGGCGCGAAGATCGTCGGCCTCGGCGTTATCGTGGCGAGGGGCGATGTCATCCTTCGACAGGCTCAGGATGACAAGCGACAGGCTCAGGATGACACCCCAACGCACGTGCTGCTCGATCTGCCGCTGCGCTCGTACGACGAATCGGAGTGCCCGCAGTGCCGCGCCGGTGAGCCGATCTCCGATCCGGGCTCACGCCGTTCGTGACGATCGAGGTCCGGCGCGCCGAGCGACGCGGCGCGCGAGCGGCCGCCGATCGTGCGTTCGTACAAGATCTTGGGCGGCGCTGCGTGATGACGAGCGTCGGTTCGTTGCGTCCCGCGCCGAGCGCGAACGCGCGTGAAGCGTTCGACCGTCTCTGCGAGGTCGTCGAGAGTCAGTCGCACGTGACGCTGATCGCGTCGCGCAACGGCGAGCCGGTCGGATTCCTGCTCTTGCTCGACAACCTCCCCGACGAGGTGACGCTGCTCCCGCAAGCCTTCGTGGCGTATATGGCGGTCGAGCCGAATTCCAGAAAGGCCGGGGTCGGCGCGGCGCTGCTCGCGGCCGCCGAAGATGAGGCAAGACGGCGAGGTCTACCGTATATGGCTCTGATGGTCACCGACGAAAACGCTCCGGCCCTCGGGCTCTACGAGCGCAGCGGCTATCGCGCGGAACGGAGGCTCTTATGCAAACCGCTTTAGGCGCAGATGGATGGCGGCGGGTCGCCTGGATCGTCGGCGCGATCCTGCTGCTGCTGGTCGCCCTTTGGATCGTTCGCCATATCCCCAAGACGATGGCGATCTTTGTGATCGCCGCCTTCATTGCGTTTGGCGTGCAACCGATCTCGCGCCGTTTGGAGCGGTATATGCCGAAGCCGCTCGCAATCTCGCTGGTCTTTCTCGCGCTCTTCATCGTCGTCGCGCTCTTCTTCGTGATCGTCGTGCCGCTGACGATCAATCAAACGCAACTCCTGGCGGCGAATATTCCGACCTACGCGACGCTGACGCAGAACTGGCTGCAGGCGATCGAGAACTCACTCGAGCAGCACTTTCCGACCCTGCATATCCCGACCACGGGGTTCAACATCGGAAAGATCACCGGCGCGCAGCTCTCGACCTGGGTCAGCGTGGGAGTCGCTTCGTTCGGAGCGATCGCCGTCAATACCGCGACCGGTTTCTTCATCGCCTTCTCGGCGATCATTCTCTCGTTCTTCTTCCTGCTCAACGACACGCAGATCGCCGAGGGCTTCGCCTCGATGTTTCCGCCGAGCCGGCGCGCGACCGCGCGCAACCTGAGCGCCGAGGTGACCGAGCTCTTCGGGAATTACATCTCGGGGCAGGTGATCGTCTGCGCGATCACCGGCGCGGTGATCGCGATCGCTTCCGCGATCATCGGCTTCAAGTTATCGCTGATCGTCGGCATCATCTCGGGCGTCGCCTACGCGATCCCGATCGTCGGGATGCTGATCGCCCAAATCATTGCGATCCCGATGTCCGCGCCGCAGGGCCTCTGGATGGTCATCTGGCTGCAGGTCATCATCTTCGGCATGGCGCGCATCAGCGACAACGTGCTCGTTCCTAAGATCATGGGCAAGTCGGTCGGCGTTTCGCCGATCGGCTCGATGTTCGCGGTCTTTGCCGGCGGCGAGCTCTTCGGAGTCCCCGGCTTGATCCTCGGCATTCCGGTCGCGGCGCTGATTAAGATCCTGTGGCGCTATTTCATGGCGCCATGGATCGCCGCGCGGCAAGCGAAGAGCTAGCGATGCGACATTGCGCGCTCGTTTTTCTCGTTGCCCTTACCGTGGCCGCCTGTTCCTCCGGCGGCGGCGGCGGGACCTCATCGCTGCCGATTCTGCCGCCTCCGACGCAAGGGCCGCCGCAGACCGGACCGGAGGGAAAATATCTCAAGCACATCGTCGTCATCGTTCAGGAGAATCGCACGTTCAACGACATCTTTGCGGGTTTCAAGGGTGCCGATACCACGATGTACGGCTATACGCACAAGGGCGCCAAGGTACGCTTGCGGGCGATCACCTTTAAAGGACCGGACGTCTTGCACAACTGGGGCAATGCGATGGCCGATTGGAACGGCGGCGGGATGAACGGGTTCGACAAAAGCCTCTACACCAATGGAAGGCCGGCCGGGACCTACACGTACGCGTACCTCGCGCATTCGCAGGTCGCGCCGTATTGGACGATGGCGCGCGAGTACGCGCTCGCCGATCGGATGTTCCCGACGATGTTCGGACCGACGTTCACCGCGCACATTGACTTGATCGCGAGCACCACGAACCTTACCAGCGACGAGGCCGAGGTGGACGGTCCGACGGGTCAGCCCTGGGGTTGCGATGCGCCGCCCAACACCACGACGTTTCTGCTCAACCCGCAACGCGTCGAGAGCGGCGGCGGACCCTTCCCGTGTTTCACGCAATACGACACGATGGCCGATACGCTCGATGCTGCAAATGTCAGCTGGAAGTATTACGCTCCGACGGTCAAGGCCGGAGGCCGGCTCTTCACACCGTTTGCGGCGATTCGGGAAGTGCGCTACGGACCCGATTGGAAGCGCAACATCATCTCACCGCAGACGACCGTGCTCAAGGACGCGGCCGATGGAAAGCTCGCGCAAGTATCGTGGGTGATACCGGATGCAGCCGATTCCGACCACGCCGGCACGCAAAGCGATAAGGGGCCGTCGTGGGTCGCGGGCGTCGTCAATGCGATCGGCGAGAGCCAGTATTGGAAAGACACGGCGATCGTCGTGCTGTGGGATGACTGGGGCGGATGGTACGACAGCGCGCCGCCGCCGCAACTCGATTTTGTCGGACTCGGCATCCGGGTCCCGTGCATCATCATCTCGCCGTACGCAAGAGACGGCTACGTTTCGCACACGCGCTACGAGTTCGGCAGCGTTCTTAAGTTGATCGAGGAGACGTTTGCGCTGCCGTCGCTAGGGCCGGCCGCGCGTGGATACACCGACGCGCGCGCCCACAGCCTGGCCGACAGCTTCGATTTCAAGCAGAAACCGCGGTCCTTCCAACCGATCCCCGCGCCTTATCCGCCCGCGTACTTTCTTTCGCAGCCGCCCTCCGGTCAGCCGCCCGACGAGTAGCGGGCCGGCTCTAGCGTACGCCGCTCGGCGCGACCACGACCGCGATGCCGTCGTCGTAGCGCGTGACGCCGCACGCGCGGGCCGCGCGCAGGCGCGCTCGATTGAAAGCGTCGGTGCGGTCGTTCTCGCCGATCGCCACGAGCAGCACTCCCTGTTCGCGTGCGTGCGCGCACGAACTCGCGTCGGGAATTTCGACGGTCCGCGTCTGCGGCGAGAGCACGTTGACGGTTCCCAGCGCTAACCCGACTGCGCCGATCGCGGTCGGCCGGCTTCGCTCGACCCACGAATAGAACGTAGTCGCGCGTCCGTTTACGCGCAGCGCGTCGGCGTAGAAGTCGACCGGATGACTTCCTGCGAGAAGATCGGCCGCGACCGCGATTGCGATAAATGCGAGCGCGACGGGCCAACCTCGTCGCAGCGCGCGCGCCCAGGCGACCGCACCGATTCCGGCCAGCGCGACGATGGGTGCGACGCGCGTGGGGGCGTCGTTCCAGAAGATCGCCAGCACGTAGCCAACGCCAAAGAGCGAGGACGCGGCGAGCAACGCCGCGCCGGTCACCGCGTTGCGTCGCGCGAACGCAGTGAGAATCACCGCTCCGGCTGCCACGGCCGGCGCCGCAAACCGTAGCGACGCGCCGGTTGCGAGCTGCGCGACCGAACTCGCATAGCCAAAGGGCAGCAAAAAGAAGAGCAGCGCGGCCGCGCAGGCCGCCCAGCCCAGCCGAGGCTCGCGGCCGCCGAGAAAGGGTCTGGCGAGTGCCGCGAGCAGTGCGACCGATGCAAACGGCGATGCGGCCAGGGTCACGCGTGCAAGGATTGCGAGCGCCGCCCAGCCGTGCGCGAGAATCGTCGATCCGAAAAGGCTGCCGTACTCCGTGCTGGCGGGCGCCACGATCGCGTGTTTCCATAAAATCGCGTCGTGCACGAGCCAGACCGCGAGCGCTGTTAGCGTCGTTACCCAGAGTCCACGCTTGGCTCTTGTCGTAGTCAATGCAATTACGGCGAACAACCAGCCCTGCGGTTTAATCAGCGCCGTGACGGCCAGCGCGCGCGCGGCCGTCGCGTTCTGCGACGTCAGCAGCGCCCACACGCTTTCGAGCCAGAAGGCGGCGAGCCACACGTCGTTCTGCAGCGTTCCGGCCTGAATCGCAAGCGGAAATGCGGTTACGGTCGCCGCTGCAAGCAGATCGGCGAGCAACGGGGGCGCCGCAAATGCGTTACGCGCCCACGTGGCGATTCGAAAGCCGAGTAACGCGAGTGCGACGAAACCGCACCACGGCAATCCAAACGGGCCGCTCGTCACGTAGAGACCGGCCGCGAACAGCTCGGATGCGGGCGGATACCACCAGTACCGCGTTGCGGTCGTCCAGATCGAGTGCGCTTGTACCCACGCTGCCGCATTGGGGAGATGGTACGAGAGTGAATCGCCTTCGAGCAGCGGACGCATGAGCTGCGGCCATGCGACCGCCAACAGCGCGCCGACCAGCAGATACGGTATCGGCGCAGCCGCGCTCGGCGCCGTCGCGGGCTTGGCAATTCCGCGCGCGTATGCGGCCGCGATGCAGATCGCGAGGACGCACCAGCATGCGACGGCATAGAGCGCGTGCACCAGGCCCAGCGCAAACGGAATCGTGATGCCGAGGATCAGCGCGTCGCGTAAGCGGTCGGGAAAATCGTAGCGCGCGCCGGTGCGCAGCGCGGGTGCCGCCGCAAAGAGGCCGAGCAGCCAAAGCGCTGCCGGTAACCCAGACATGAGCGAGCGCTACATCGCGTCCGGCGCGGCGACGCCGACGAGCGCCAGCGTGCGTGCCAACACGCTCTTTGCCGCCAAGCAGAGCGCCAGCCGCGCGAGCCGCAACTCGCGTTCCTCCGTTAGGATCTTGCACTCGGTATAGAATTGATGAAAGTCGCCGGCGACGTCGCGCGCGTACCGCGCCAAGCGGTGCGGTGCGAGATGCTCGACGACCCCCGCGACGATGCCCGGAAACTCGCTCAGCCGTCGCGCCACGGCCAGCTCGGCATCGTGAACGAGCGGTGCGAGCGAGGCCGAGCGCGCGTCCGCGACGTCCTCGGCGAGGGCGCGGCGCAGCACCGAAGCGATCCGGGCGTGACCGTATTGCACGTAGTAGACCGGATTCTCGTTGTTTTTTTCGACCGCGAGTCTCAAGTCGAAGGAAAACGGCGATTCGATCGCAGGCATGATGAAGAAGAAGCGTGCCGCATCAACGCCGACTTCGTCGAGGATCTCGTCGAGCGGGACGATCTCACCGGCACGTTTGCTCATGCCGACTTGCTCGCCCGCGCGCATCAGGGTGATTTGCTGCGCGATCGCAACGTCGAGCCTGCCGGGATAGCCGAGCGCAGCCGAGATTCCTTTGAGGCGCTCGATGTAACCGTGATGATCGGGGCCGAGGATGTCGACCACGCGATCGTTGCTCTTGAGTTTCTGATAGTGATAGGCAACGTCCATGCAAAAATAGGTCGGGCGCCCATCGCTGCGCAAGAGCACGCGATCCTTGTCGTCGCCGAATTCGGTTGCGCGAAAGAACAGCGCGCCGTCGCGTTCGTACGTGAGCTCGAGCTCGCGCAGACGCTCGACCCCTTCACGCACCTTGCCGCTCTCGTGGAGCTCACGTTCGCTCTGCCAGCGATCGTACTCGATGCCGAAGCGCCGCGCGGTCTGCTGCTGCTCAGCGACCAGCTGGTCACGACCGGCGCTCGAAAAATACGCCAGCCATTCCGGTTCGGCGGCCGCGATCCAGCGGTCGCCGTCGCGGTCGGCAATGCG
Source organism: Vulcanimicrobiota bacterium (assembly GCA_963748875.1). GTDB lineage: Bacteria > Vulcanimicrobiota > Vulcanimicrobiia > Vulcanimicrobiales > Vulcanimicrobiaceae > Cybelea. The sequence goes on along the minus strand of CAVVKC010000001.1, from coordinate 291,646 downwards.
CCGCGCGATGGGTCTTAGATATTCACCGGGATAGCCGTCTTCGGGGAAGGGATATTCGGGCGTGAAGAGCTCGCGATAACGCGCGTAGATCGAACGCCCGAGCGCATCGAGCTGCCCACCAGCATCGTTGATGATCCATTCCACGAAAACGTCGTAGCCGCAGAACCGCATCGCGTTTGCCAGCGTGGCGCCGGCCGACATCGAACGCCCTTGGACGACGACGAGCGGTCCGGTTGGATTGGCGCTGCCGAACTCGAGCGAGATGCGTTGACCGTTTCGTTGAGCTTCGCCGAAGCGCTCGCCTTCGCGCAAAATCCCGGCGATTGCGGCCTGCCAGACCGACGGGGCGAGCCGCACGTTGATAAAGCCCGCAACGGCATCGATCCGGCTAAAGCAGCGCTCGAGCTCGGGCGCGTTCGCAACGAGTTCGGCAACGAGATCGTCGGCGATCGCTTGCGGCGAGCGGCGCGCGCTCTTTGCCAGCGAAAAGGCGAGATTCGTTGCAAAATCGCCGAACTCGGGCCGGCGCGGTGCCTCGAACGCGACGGCGGGTTCGGGGACCGCGTATTTCGCGGCGGCCGTCTTCGATGCGGCGTCGGCAAAAGCGCGTAACGCCTCGTCGAGCGACGACGTTCCGTTCGTGCGGATCATGCGCCGCCATCTTCGCCGCTCGACACCGGCGCGACCCGCGCATACGACGATGCGCCGCGTGATTCGATCGTGCCGTCGAGTTCGAGCACGGTCAGCGCCGCGAGCGCCGAGGATGGCGCGATGCCGCTTCGGGCCACGATCTCTTCGAGTTTGCAAGCACCGCCGTCGAGTGCCGCGAGCAGCGCAACGGCGACCGGATCGCGTGGTGCCGGCGGCGCGCACTGCGCGGGGGGCGCCAGGGCTAGCCGGCCAAGGGCCTCGAGGACGTCGTGCGGCGAGCGCGCGAGCGTCGCGCCGTCGCGGATCAGGGCGAGACATCCGGCCACGTGGGTACGGTCCACGTCGCCCGGCACTGCCAGCACCGGGATGCGGCCGGCGGCCCAGCCGGCCGTATTGAGGGCTCCGCTGCGCGACGGCGCTTCGACGACGAGCACCGCGTCCGAAAGCGCGGCGACGATGCCGTTGCGCGCAAGGAACTGGCCCGGGTAGGCCTCCTGGTCGGGCGGATAGGGTGAGAGCACGGCTCCGCCATCAGCCAGCATGCGCTCTGCGAGCCCGCGATTTCTTCGGGGGAAGAAGTGCCGGTGGCCGCCGCCCAGGATGCCGATCGTTGGGGCGCCGGCGAGCAGCGCGCCCTCGTGCGCCGCTCCGTCGATCCCAAGCGCCAGTCCGGAGACGATACAGCAGCCGGCCCGGCCGAGCTCGGCAGCGAACCGGTAGGCCAGCCACTTGCCGTACGGCGTGGCCGCTCGGGTGCCGACGATCGCGATGCAAGGCAGGGCAAGTCCGCTTAAATCTCCACAGCACCAGAGGCCCGCAGCGGCCGCTTCGAAGCCGCGTCCGGCGCGGGCGGCCTCGATCCGGTCGCGGGTTTCGTAGCCCGGCTCCCACATCGCGAAGTCCATCACGCCGACGAAGGCGAGGGCAAGCGGGGGGATTCAGGAGCGCCCAAAGGAATAGCCTGGCCGCAGCGGAGGTACCAGAGTTGGCAGCAGAAGCGTATTGCGTCAAGTGCAAGGCCAAGCGCGAGATCAAAGACGCGGTCCAAATCACGATGAAGAACGGCCGGCCCGCAGTGGAAGGCAAATGCCCGGTCTGCGGGACCAAGATGTTCAAAATCGGCAGCGCCTAGGCGCACAAGCCGGTCTCATCGGCGCGGTCCCAACGTGTACGACACGTTGGGACTTTTTGCGTTAACTACCCGTAGTGACGTATAATACGTGCACCCACAACATATGCCGTGGGGGAGAAACCTACCGCTGACTTGCCCGACCTGTCGCAAGAGTGAGACGCGCGTCGTCGACTCACGCGACGACGAGAACGTCGTGCGTCGCAGGCGCGAGTGTTTGGACCCGCGCTGCAAGCATCGCTTTACAACCTACGAGCGAATGGAAGTGCCCCGTCTCTTCGTCGTAAAGAAGGATGGCCGGCGCGAGCAATACAGTCGCGAGAAAATCCTAGCCGGCTTGCGCAAAGCGTGCGAAAAACGGCCGATCTCGGAATCGCGAATGGAAGCGGTCGCTGCCGACCTCGAGCGCGAACTTTTTGCGCGCGGCGAAAGCGAAGTCGCATCGGCGCTGGTGGGTGAGAAACTCATGGAGGCGCTGCGGACGCTCGACCCGGTCGCGTACATCCGTTTTGCGAGCGTCTATCGCTCGTTCCGCGACATCGAAAGCTTCCGCGAAGAACTGGCTCAGCTCTAAGTGGTACGCGTCCTACTCCAGCGTCTGCCGCAGGGCGAGGGGTTACCGATTCCAGGATATATGAGTGTGAATGCCGCGGGGGCGGATCTTTGTGCGGCCGTTCGCGAGCAGCTCACGCTCTTACCGGGTGCGCGCGCGCTCGTTCCGACGGGTTTTTCGATCGCGCTGCCGCCTGGATACGAAGCTCAGGTTCGTCCCCGTAGCGGGCTTGCGATACGCAGCGGCGTGACGTGCCTCAATGCGCCCGGCACGATCGACGCCGACTATCGCGGCGAGGTGCGCGTCGTGCTCGCCAACTTCGGCAACGAGCCGTTCGTCATTCGACGCGGGGATCGCATCGCTCAGATCGTCGTCGCGCCGGTCGCGCACGCCGCGTTCGATCTGGTAGACGAACTTCCGCCGACCGAGCGCGGCGAGGGCGGTTTTGGTTCGACGGGCGTCTCGGCGTGAAGGTTTACATCGTCGGCAAGGGCGCGGTCGGAACCTACTTGGGCGATCTCTTACGCGGCGTCGGCGTTGACGTAGCCTACGCGCCGCGCGACTTGGCAGCGGTCGTCCCGTACGATGCCGACGTGGCGATCGTCGCAACGAAGTCCTACGATACCGAGAGTGCGATCGAAACGTTGCGCAAAGCGATCGCTTATCCCGAGAAGTGCGTCTTCGTTTCACCGCAGAACGGCGTCGGGAACGAGGAGCGAATCGCGGCGGCCTTCGGCGCGGATAACGTGGTCGCGGCGGCGCTGACGACACCGGTTGATCGCGACCGCGACGGGAATGCACGCCCGGCCAAGGAGGGCGGCTTGGCGTTAGCGCCGACCGGCGCAAACGCTTACAACTGGCTCTCGGCGACCTTTGCGGGAACGGGACTCGCGGTGAAAGTCGTCGAGGATTGGCGCGCGCTGAAATGGAGCAAGCTTGCGCTCAATGCAGTCGCCAACGCCAGCTGCGCGATCCTCAACGTCTTGCCGAACCGATTCGTGCATTTCGACAAGATTTTCACGCTCGAGATCCGGATGATCCGTGAGGTCCGCGCCGTGATGCGAGCGATGCACATCGAGCCGATCGACCTGCCGCGCTATCCGGTGCGGGCACTCTTCGCCGTCGCCGCGCTTCCGAGTCCGGTCTCGCGGACGCTGCTCGCGCAGAACATCGCCGGTGCGCGGGGCACCAAGCCGCCCTCGCTCCTGCTCGATCTGCGCCATGCCCGAGCGCAGACCGAGGTTGACGTTCTCAACGGCGCGGTCGCCGCCGCGGGGCTCGAGCAACGCGTGCCGGCACCGGTCAACGCCGTCTACGCGCGCGTGCTCAACGACATCGCGCACACGCCGCCGCTCTGGGCGAAGTATCGCGAGCATCCCGACCGTCTAGAGGCCGAAGTTGAAGCCGAGGTGAAACGGGCAAAAGTGTTGGCGCGCCACTAGAATCAGCGGAGGATATGCGCGACCCAAACGTTCCCGAGTCGCTCGAAGGATGGTGGATCCTCCACCGCATCTTTGCATTCGACCGCCGTCGGTGGGACGCGCTGCCGGAGAAGCGGCGCGATAAGTATGCGGGACACGCGGCCGATCTCGTGGACCATCTGAAGGGCAACGACGACGGCGACGTCGGTCTCACGCAGATCGTCGGTCACAAGGGCGATCTGATGTTGACGCATTACGCCCGCGGCTTCGACGGGCTTGCGTACGCGCAGACGCTCGTCGACAAGCTCGAGCTGCGAGACTTTCTCGAGCCGGCCGGATCGTACGTCTCGGTCTTGGAGCTGGGGCTCTACGATGCGACCGCAAAGATCCATGCCGAGTTGAACCAGCGCGAATTGGCACCGCAGTCACCCGAATGGATCGCGGGCTTTGACGAACTGATACGCAAGCAGGCCGAGAGCCCGTATATCGGTCCGCGCCTATGGGCGAAGATCCCGCAACGGCGTTACCAATGCTTCTATCCGATGAGCAAACGGCGCGGCGAAGTGCAGAACTGGTATATGCTCGGCTTTGAGGCCCGCGCCAAGATGATGAGCGAGCACGGCGTCGTCGGCCGTTCGTATCACAAGAGCGTTACGCAGGTGATCTCGGGATCGATCGGATTCGACGACTTCGAATGGGGCGTCGACCTCTACGCCGACGATCCGCTCATCTTCAAGAAACTGATCTATGAGATGCGCTTCGACGAGGTGAGTGCGCGCTACGGAGAGTTCGGTCCGTTCTGGGCCGGCCTGCAGTTTTCTCCCGGCGAGCTGCGCGCATTTCTCGACGGCGACGCCATCCCGCAGCTCGACGCGCCGCCGCACTAGCGGGCGGCAATCCTTACGGAGCGGCGACGGTGTACGGCCCGCTTCCTAACGGAATCGGGCCGCTTACTCGACGAGTGGCGACGTCCACGAGCGCAGCCGAGTTATCGCGATGCGAGACGACGATCGCGGTGCGACCGTCGGAGGTGATTGCGATCCCGTATGGAGCGCCGCCTACCTCGATCGGCGAACCCGCTGCGTCTTTGCGCAGGTCGAGCGGCGTGATCGTCGAGTTCGCGTAGTTGGTCACGTACGCAGCGGTGCCGTCGCGCGCGATCGCGATCTCCATCGGGTAGACCCCGACCGGAATCGGCGGCAGCGTCCGGTTGCCGTCTGAGAGATCGACGGGCGTAACGTTGTTCGACGCGCTATTGACGACATAGAGGCGCCTGCCGTCCGGTGCAAGTGCCAATCCCGCGGGGCGTTCGCCGACCGGAATCGTCGCTGCTACGTTACCGGCGCGAAGATCGACGACCGCAACTGCATTCGATCCGTTCTCGCTCACGTAGAGCGTAGAGCCGTCGGGCGCGAGTGCGATCGCCCGCGGCCGCGAGCCGACGCGAATCGGGGCGCTCGTCTTGAGCGAAGCGGTGTCGATCGCTTCGATGGTGTCATCGTCGGAGTTTGCGACCCAGAGCCTTTTGCCGTCGGGCGCGATGGCGATGCCATTGGGTGAGGAACCGACTTTGACCGTGGCGATCGCGCGTCGTTCGAAGGTGTTGACGACGCTGATCGAAGCGCCGCCGAGATTTGCAACGTAGAGGCGCGTACCGTCGGGACTCAGCACCGCGTCACGCGGCTCTTCACCCACTTTGATCTCCGGACCAGTCGCGCGCGTCGCAAGATCGATCGGCGTGATCGTATTCCCAAAACGGTTCTCAGCGTAGGCGAGCGCCGGTCGTTCCGCGCCGGTGACCCGCACGCTGACGGTAAGATGTTCCAAAAGGGCGCCGTTCTCGGCGCTGCCGTCGAGGCGCGCGGCGTAATATCCGGCACGCAGGCTGCCGTCCGCCGCTAAGCGCGTTGAAAGGGTCTCTCCGGTGCCGTCGCTCACCAGGATGCGGCCACGATCCGGATCGGCATGCAGGCCCGGCGGAAAAACCGCGTGCCACGTTATCGTAACCGGGCGCGTGCCGCCGTTCGCGAGCCTGAACGGAAACGGTTTTGCGCCGCCGGCTGCAACCGAAACCGCATCGTACGTTGGCTGGAAGACGGTCGTCGTCGCGGGCGGTAGTGCCAGCGGTGTCGTTGCGAATGACGGCGGCGCCGCCCCGGCACCGCTCGCCCATTGTGTATTGGGACGCACGCCGACCGCGACGTCGAGTCTCACTCGGCCATGCGTCGGAAGCCCGATCCATGATTGGTCGTGCGTACGTCCGTTGAGGCGCAGTTGCTCGACGTAGGCATTTGTGAGCGAGCTCTCCGGCGCGGCGATCTCAATGACCGGTCCGTTCGGCGTCCGCACGGTGACCGACGAGAAGAGCGGTGCTCCGATGTCGAGGTACCCAACGGCGGGGTTCTGCGGATAGAGACCGATCGCGCACCAGACGTACCACGCGCTCATCGTGCCGAGATCGTCGTTGCCGGGAAGCCCGTCCGGCGTATCGTCGTACAGGGTGCCGAGAGCTTGGCGCACAATCGCTTGCGCGCGCCACGGTTCGCCGGCTGACAGATAGACCCAAGGTGTGCCGAGGCTCGGCTCGTTGCCGAGCCACGCGTACGGCTTATCTTGTCCGGCGTCCAGCTGCAAGAAGAATTCGTCGAGCTTGGCGATCGCTGCGGGCGCGCCGCCCAAGGCCGCGATTAGGTCGCGCAGATCCTGCGGAACCATCCACGAATACTGCGCCGCATTTCCTTCTTGAAAGCCGCTTTGCCCGTTCTCGGTGATCGGCGCGTACATGAATGCGCCATCGGAATCGCGTGGTGCGATCCGGTGCGCGGCGCTATCGAAGAGCGTCATCCAATTAGCAGAGCGTCGCATGAATGCGGCGTACGCCGGCGCGTCGTGCAGTGCGAAAGCCAGACGCGCGATCGAAAAGTCGTCGAGCGCGTATTCGAGCGTTTCCGAGGCGCCGTTGGGTCCGGGAGAGACCGATGTCGTGTGCGTGTTGACGACGTACCCATGCTGCAGGTAGGTGTCGTCGAGCTCCCAGCGCGGAACGTACCAACCCTGTGCGGGGGGCGGCGTCGTCGTCGAGGCGCCTTTGACCATCGCGGCCAACGCGGCGCGCGCGTCGAAATCTCGCGCACCGAAGGCATAGGCGCCCGCAATCAAGGGATCGACGGAGTCACCGCCCATCACGCTCGTCGGTCCGTTCACGAGCGCCCAGCGCGGAAGCCAGCCGTTCTCTTGCCGCGCAGCGTCGACCAGCGACTGCATCATGTCGCTCGTCTCGCGTGGCGCGAGCAACGCGAGCAGCGGCACCTCGGTGCGATAGATGTCCCAGTCGGAGTAGTTCGCGTACTCCGCGTGGCCGGCTTTGACGTGATGGATCTTACCGTCGAAACCGGTATATCGGCCGTCCACGTCGCTGATGAGGTTGGGATGAAGCAGCACGTGGTAGAGGGCCGTGTAAAACGTTCGCTGCTGCCGCGACGTTCCGCCCGAGATCGCGATCCGGCGGAGCATCGCGTTCCACAGCTCGGTCGCGCGGTCGCGCACGGCGATAACGTCCCACCCTTTGGCCTCAGCATCGAGATTCGCGCGCGCGCCGGAAACGTCCACGAACGAGAGCCCGACTTTGACTACGATCCGGGGAGCCCGGGTCGCATCGAAGGTCAGCCAGACGCCGCGTCCGCCGTTCCACGTTCCGGATTGACGAAACGCGCGGTCGAAGCGTGCGACGAAATGGACGCTGTAACGATCCGGCATGCCGCAGAAAAAGCCGCTCGAGGCCGAGCCTGAAATCTGGGTCGGTGAGTCAACGTGAATCGCTGCGGCGGTTACGCCGGCTTGATTCGAAGCCGCATTGAAGAGCAGATTCGCCTGAGCCGTCGGCGGAAACGTAAACCGGCCGATCCCCGCGCGCGCCGTGACGCTCAGTTCGGTTCGAATCGCGGGCGTGCCCAGCGAGACCGCATACCATCCCGGCGCGCTCTCTTCGCTTGAGTGCGAAAACGGTTGTCGCGTGGCTGAAGGATCGTTTGGAATTGCACCGACGGTCGGAAGTATCGCAAAGTCGCCGAAAACGCTGCATCCCGGACCGCTCAGATGAGTTAGGCTGAATCCGGTGATCTCGCGGTCGGTATATTCGTATCCGCCGCCGGCGTTTTGCGACGGTGTGTCCGGACTCCACTGAACCATTCCGAACGGCAGGTCGGCGCCGGGAAAGGTGTCGATCGGACCGCCGGCCGGCGTTCCCGACGTTCCGACGAACGTGTCCACGAGCGTCGTCGGCGCGCTGCTCGCAAGCGCCGGTGCTACTGCGCCGGTACTAATTGCGATCCAGCCGGCGAGGAGAAAGAGCGCAGCACGCACGCCGGCTCTTTTACGTTATGCTGCTGCGCCCAGCCTCTCCAAGCTGCGGTACTGGATCGCCTCGGCCACGTGCTCGGCCTGGATATCTTCGATGCCAGTGAGATCCGCGATCGTGCGCGCGACGCGCGCGATTCGGTCGAGGGCACGCGCCGAGAACTGTCGTTTCGCGCTCGCCTGCGCGAGCAATCGCATTGCGGGTTCGTCGAGCGCGCAGTAGCGGCGCATCGCGTTTCCGGGAATCTCGGCGTTGGACGAAAACGTGGTGCCCGAAAAGCGGGCCCGCTGGCGCTCGCGAGCCGTCACGACGCGATCGCGAATCTGCGTGGAATGCTCGGCACCGTCGTAACGAACCATCTCGTCAAACGGTACTCGCGCGATCTCGATTTGGAGATCGATTCGGTCGAGCAACGGTCCGGAGAGGTTTGCCGACGTACTTCGCGACCATCGCCTCGTCGCACCGGCACTCGGCGCTTCGAACCCCGCGGTAGCCGCAAGGACATGGATTCATTGCTGCGACGAGTTGAAAGCGCGCCGGATACGTAAAAGTCCCGGCCGCGCGCGCGATCGTCACGGTCCCCTCCTCGAGCGGTTGCCTCATCACTTCGATCGAGCTGCGCGTGAACTCCGGTAACTCGTCGAGAAAGAGAACGCCGTGATGCGCGAGCGATATCTCTCCCGGTTTGGCGAGCGCGCCGCCGCCGACTAGGGCGGTCTGGCTGATCGTGTGATGAGGAAAGCGAAAGGGCCGCGCCCGCACGATTCCGGCGCGGCTCACCAGCAATCCGGCAACGCTGTAAATCTTCGTGACCTCGAGCGCTTCGTGAAGCGACATCGCCGGAAGAATCGAGGGCAGGCGTCGGGCGAGCATCGTCTTACCGCAACCGGGCGGTCCAACCAGCAGAAGATTGTGACCGCCGGCGGCCGCGATCTCAAGCGCGCGCTTTGCGGCAAGCTGACCGCGTATGTCGGCCAAATCGCCGTGCACGGGATCGTCGGCGAGGTCGAGCAGCGGCGCGGCGGTCCGGCGTCGCCACTTCGCGCCGTGCCCGCCGAGTACGGCGACCGCCGACCGCAGCGAATCGACCGTGTAGAGCTCGACGCCGCCGACGAGCGCCGCTTCGTCGGCGTTCTGCGCGGGAACGATCAGCTTCGTGAAGCCGGCGTTGCGCGCGCCCAGCACCATCGGCAGTATTCCGCTGACGGGCTGAAGTTTGCCGTCCAGCGCAAGCTCGCCGAGCACGATGAACTCGTTCAAAGCCGCGCGATCTATTTGCTCGTCGATTCCCATCAGCGCGAGCGCGATCGCAAGATCGAAGGCTGGTCCCGCCTTACGAACGTCGGCCGGCGAGAGGTTTACTAAAAGGCGTCCGGCCGGATAACTGAAGCCCGAGTTGAAGATTGCTGCTCGTACGCGCTCGCGGGCTTCGCCCAACGCCCGGTCGGGAAGCCCGATGATCGCGAAGACCGGCGAACCTGCAGCGCTGTCGGCTTCAACGCGCACGACGTAACCCTCGATGCCGAGCATCGCGGCCGAAAAGGCAAGGGAGAGCATCTGTGCTCCTCTGCGCGCAGCCGGGGAGATGTCTAGGAGGCCCACGGGCTCCTACGGAGTAGGCGCAGTCGCGTGCGCCACGGAATGACGCCCATAATGCTCCCTGAGTGGTTGAGCGCGATCGCCGAAAGCGGAACGCTCGTCGTCATTTTGGCCAGCGTCCTCGCGGCACTGATTCAGCTCCGCCACATTCGTGCGGGCAATCAACTCCAGGCGCTCCTGTCACTCGAGCACGACTTTCGTGCGCCGGAACTGCAATCGGCCCTCACGTACATTCAAAAACAGCTCCCGCAACGACTCGAAGATCCTGTTTACCGGCGCGAACTCGAGACGATCGGATTCGTCGATCCGGCTGCCCATCCCGAGATGATCGCGTGCAACTGGCTCAACGAGATGGGGACGCTCGTAAAGCACGGCTTGGTTTCCGAAGCGACATTCATGGATCTGTTCGCGCGCTTGATCGTCCATTGCTGGAGACAGGTTGCGCCGGCAGTCGCGATAATGCGCCGCAAGCGCGGCGAGGCGCAATACCACGATTTCGAGTTCTTGGCGATGCGCGCGGCAGAGTGGCTGAAGCGAAATCCCGCGGGCATGTTTCCGCAGCGGTTGTCCCGTACACCGTTGCTCGACCCGTGGCGCGAGGTGGACCGCCAAGAGCCGGGCCAGAGCTAGGGTGGCGCTCGCTCAGCCGACCGGCGCGAGCTCAACGTGGGCGGTTCTCCACAGATTGCACAAGATAATGTCACAGGCTGTGGACAGCGCCCAAACAGGCCCGGCTCTTTGGGGCGCCCAAAGCCTGCCGGCTATGGCTACTGCCGGAGGTAAACGATTTGAATAGAGAGCTCGCTCGCACTGCTTCGGTGCTGTTTGGAATTGGCTTACTTGCCGCATGCTCGCACGGAACGTCGCAATCGAGTTCCTCTCCCGCATCGAGCGCGCAAACCGCGGCGCGCAAGACGATCGGCGTATCGATTCAAAACCGCGAGGCGCAGTTCTATCAGGACATGGAATCGGGCATGCGCAGCGAGGCGGCGAAATACGGCTACGCGCTGACCGTCGTGGATGCCAGCCGTGACAACGCCAAACAGCAGAGCCAGGTCGAAGACTTCATTTCCAAGCGCGCCGACGCGATCGTTCTCACGCCCTACGACTCGCAGGCGATCGGCAGCGCGATTCAAGAGGCGAACTCCGCCAACATCCCGGTTTTTACCGCCGACATCGCAAGCACCAGCCGGGTAGGTCACGTCGTTACCCACGTCGCCAGCGATAACGTGCAGGGCGGTTTCCAAGCTGGAAAGTTAATTTGTCAGGCGGTCGGCAAGAGCGGCAGCATCGCGATCGTGGACGAACCGGAAGTGACCAGCGTGCAGGACCGCGTTAAGGGGTTCAAAGCGGCGCTGGCGCAGCTCTGTCCGGGCGTGACGATCGTTGCCGACGTCGACTCGGGCGGAACGCGCGACAAAGCGAGCAGCGATACCGGCGACATTTTGCAGGCTCACCGGGATCTGCGGGGCATTTTCGGAATCAACGACGACTCGGCGCTCGGCGCGCTGGCAGCCGTTAAGGCGGCGGGTTTGAACGGAAAGGTCGCGATCGTCGGATACGATGCGACCCCGGAAGCGCGCGCCGCAATTGCGAAAGGCGATATGTACGGCGACGCGATTCAATACCCCGCCAAGATCGGAGCAACGACGATCGACGTCATTCACGACTACTTCAGCGGTACGACCCCGCCGCCGTTGGTGAAGATCGCAGTCGGTGCGTTCACCCGCGGCAGCGCTCAAGCCTCACCGTAAATTCGTGGCCGCCCTGCTCGAGATGCGCGGTATCGGGAAGCGCTTTCCCGGTGTGCGCGCGCTTTCCGACGTTTCGCTAACGCTGCGCGCCGGTGAAGTTGTCGTTCTGGTCGGCGAGAACGGCGCCGGCAAATCAACCTTGATGAAGATTCTCGCCGGGGCCCTGCAAGCGGATGAGGGCGAGATCTTCATCGACGGCGCGCGCGTCCGGATCGATACGCCGCAAGAGGCGCAGCGTCTGGGGATCGGGATGATCTACCAGGAGTTCACGCTCGTGCCGCAGCTGACCGTGCCCCAGAATATCAGCCTTGGCACCGAGCCGACGCGCGCCGGGCTGATCGACGTTGCAGCGGTCGATCGACGCGCACGAGCCGTCTTGAGCGAGTTGGGTCTCGAGTTTCCGTTCGACGTTCCGGTTTCGCGCCTGTCGGTCGCTCAACAGCAGCTCGTCGAAATCGCCAAGGCGCTCGCAAAGGCGGCGCGGATCATCGTGATGGACGAACCCTCGGCGGCGCTATCGGATCGCGAGATCGAGCGTCTCTTTACGATCGTTCGACGCCTGCGAGAGAGCGGTGCCGGCGTGATTTACATCTCCCATCGAATGGAGGAGCTTTCTCGCATCGCCGATCGCGTGACCGTGATGCGCGACGGTAAAGTCGTCGAAACGCGCGAGGCGCGCGACTTTCCCGCCGACGAGATCGTCCAAGCGATGGTCGGGCGGCGGCTTGCCGCGCACTTTCCGGAGTTGCCGATCGTACCGTCGGACGCGCCGCTACGTCTCGAAGTTCGCGGCTTGCAGCGCGAGGGCGCCGTCAACGACGTAAGCTTTTCGGTCCGCGCCGGTGAGATCGTCGGACTCGCGGGTTTGGTGGGCGCGGGCAGGACCGAGATCCTGCGCGCGATCGCGGGCGCGGATGTGCCGGATCGCGGCGAGATTTGGATCGGCGGTCGCACCCTTCATACGGGCCGCATCGGAGCGGCGATCTCCGACGGAATCGCATTCATCACCGAGGACCGCAAAGCCCAGGGGTTGGTGCTTGGGATGACCGTTCGCGAAAACGTTACGCTCGCGCATCTTGCCGAGTTCGTCGATCGCGACTTTCTGGTCGATCTTGGTCGCGAGCGGGCCGCAGCGACGCGTATGATCGACGAGCTGCAAATCAGAACGCCGGGAACCGAACAGCTCGTGCGCAATCTTTCCGGCGGAACGCAGCAGAAAGTCGTGCTGGCAAAATGGCTGCTCGGAGACGCGCGCGTCTTGCTCTTCGACGAGCCGACCCGCGGCATCGACGTCGGCGCCAAGGCAGAGATTTACAAGCTGATGGTCGAGTTGGCCGTCCGCGGTGCGGCGATCGTGATGGTTTCGAGCGACCTTCCCGAGGTGTTGGGCATGACACACCGCATCTTGGTCGTGCGCGACGGACGGATTGCCGCCGAGTTCTCACGGGCGGAGGCAACGCCGGACAGAGTCATCGCTGTGGCGACCGGCGCGGCCGCATGACGCAACGCGAGCGACTCGACTACTGGCTGCGGATCGGCGGCGCGGCTGCGTTCGTTATCGCGCTCGTCGTGGTCGTGGACGTGGCGTCACGCGGTTCGTTTTTAGAGCCGAGTAACATCGTCCGCGTGTTGCGCCAGATCACCTACAACTGCATTCTCGGGGTCGGTCAAACGTTCGTCATTATTACCGCCGGTATCGATCTCTCGGTCGGATCGCTGGTGGCGCTGACCGGCGTGGTGGCGGCGCTCTTTGCCAATACCTTTCACCTGAGCGGCTTTCTGCTGATCGCCGCGACGCTGATCGTCGCAGTCGCGGTCGGATGCGCCGCCGGCTGGGTCAATGCGTTGCCGGTCGTGAAGCTCAACCTGCCGCCGTTCATCACGACCCTCGCGATGCTTGAAATGGCCGTCGGTGCGGCCTTCATCCTCTCGCACGGCCGGCCCGTCGCGTTGCAGAGCGCCGACTTTCAAAACACCGGAATTGGCTCGTTCCTCGGCGCCGTCACAAACGCACTGCACCTGCCGAGCATTCCGGTGCCGGTGATCTGGATGGTCGCAGTCATCGTCGCCGCTTCGGTGCTCTTGAATCGCACCCGTTTCGGCCGCTACGTCTTCGCGATCGGCGGAAACGAAGAGGCGGCACGTCTGGCCGGCATCAACGTGGCGCGCGTCAAGACGGCCGTCTACATGATCAGCGGCGCCTGCGCGGCAATCGTCGGTTTCCTCTACATGGCGCTCTTCTCATCGGGCTCGCCGCAAACGGGAACCGGTGACGAGCTGCTCGAGTCGATCGCCGCGGTCGTCGTCGGCGGAACGAGCCTGGCAGGCGGCCGCGGCAGCATCATCGGCACCTTCTTCGGCGCGCTTTTGATCGGCGTGCTCTACAACGCGATGAACCTGCTCAACGTCGATTCGTACCTGCAGAAGGTGCTGCTCGGCGCGGTAATCCTGCTCGCCGTCGTCCTCGACGAATTGCGCAAGCGCTACCTATCGCGCTAGCGTCGTCGTGTCACCGGCCGCGTCGCGGATCTACATGTCTCGGGGTCGCTCGTCGCCCGCATCCTGCGGGTTCCTGCTCATCCGCGCTCGCGCCACCTGCTAAGGACAATTATCACATCCTGTGAATGGCGCTCGCGTCGGAAACCCCTCGCCGGCACATAGCTCCGCTCCGACGGCATGTAGCCCCGCGTCGGCGAGCGTTTAGAGGCGAGCGATTAGAACGGGAAGTCCGCTTCGGTTAGGCCGACGTTGGTTTTGAGATCGGTGACGTTCTCGTCGAGAACGATTTGCGTGCCGTCGTACAGGATCTGGCGAACCGGCCAATGCGTGGCTTTGGAGAGATAGAGGACTTGCTCCGAAATGCCGTTGTTGGAGGCCGGATCGGTAACTTTGAGATCGAGGCGATCCGTGTCCACGCCGTTGACCTTTCCGCCGCTGGCTTGCGTCAGTTTTCCGGGGATGGTCGCATAGTCGTCGACGATTCGCTGAAGCAGTCCCTCGGGGATCGTGACGCCTCGCAGCGAGACGGCACGCGGGTCGTGCAGGTCGACTTTGAGGTGAAAGCCCGAGAGTATCCCGCCTTGATGGCCGCTGACCTGATCGCCGCCATTCCAGACGCCGCCCGATCCTTTTCCGTCGCCGTCGAGGATCAGCGTCTTCACGAAGTGCGGTTTCATGAACTCGTACTGGTAGACGCGGTCTTGCGTTTGGGTGCCTTTCGACTCGTGCACGTGCAGGTCGGCCTTGTAATCGTTGATAGCGGCGAAGGCTTGATCGAACGCGGCGATCGCGGGCGCCGAGTTCGCGGCGCGAAGCCCGGCGCAAGGTGCGAGCGCAAGCGTCAGGCTCGCAGCAAACGCGCCACAGATTGAAAAAGAACGACTAAAGTTCACGGATTCTCCTCGAGGTCAAACCGGCTGCGAGCCAGACTGCATGCTTTCGTCGATCAATAGGGTTCCGTGCTTCCCTTCGACGCCGATTAGCACATCGCATTTTGCGTCGGCGGCAATCTCCTCGATCGTGCGGCCGAGCGGCGCGCCGCTGTACTTCCCTTCACGAAAGGAGCCTAAGATGATCATGTTCGCCTTTTCGCGCTTCGCGACGTCGAGGACCGCCTGTTTGGTCGAGCGCGTCTTGATCGTTTCGGTGCGGATGGTGACGTTATGCGCGTTCGCAATCGCTTCGGCAGCGCCGAGCGCGTCGAGCGCCGCTCGCTCCTCGAGCGCCATTTCCGCGTCCGGCGGCAGCGTATAGGGCACTTCGATAACGTAGAGTGCGAGCAACTCCGAGCGCTCGCCGCGCGCCAGCTTCACCGCCAGCGCCATCATGTGCGCCGAGTCAATATCCGGAGAGAAGGCCACCATGACGCTTCCGACCAGGCGCTCGAGGTCGCTCTCCGCGCGTTCGGCGATGCGCTGGACGTATGACTGCGGCGGGTGAAGCATCCACCAGAGCGTCGCCCCAACGGTAGCCGCGATGAGGAGCGCGACGAGCGCGCCCGCCACCGTTACGTGAACTTCGCTCGACAGCGAGATCACATCATCCTCCGCACGCGTGCGATGAGCATCATGCGATGGACGCCCAGCGCGATCATCGCGCCCCCGAGCACGATGCCCGGGAGGATCGCGAGGCCGGCGGGCGCCGATACGAGCATCCGCGCGAGAATAACCGCTCCGCAGGCAATCATCGCGATTGCCAGCACGCCGCGCGCCAGCAGCACGGCTACGTCGTTAGCCCCGCGCGCCGCGCGTCGCTCGCCTTCACGTTGGCGATATATTCATCCATTAATTCCAACTCTCCCGAGCGACGAAGGATATCGACTTGTGCGGTGCGCCAGTCACGCGACTGCGAGCGGAACAGCGGCAGCCGGCGATAGTGCCGATAGACCAGATAGAGGATAAAGCCGAAGAGCAGCCAGCTCGGTCCGAAGATGCGCCCCAGCGCATGTGTAAACAGCGTAAATATGAGGATCGAGAAGATCCCGATGAAGCCGATCACGGCGATGACCGGAAAGTCAACGCGCTCCCCGCGGAATTGCATCGGAATGTTCAACGGGATCTTGAACTTGCGCGGACTGAGCGGATCTGAGAGCCGCAGTCCGATCAAGCCGAGGAAGACGAACGAATAGCTGGTCGCGGCGCCGAAGGCGTAGAGATCGGCGAGGAACTCGAGCCCGTTCTCACCGTGG
This sequence comes from Vulcanimicrobiota bacterium, assembly GCA_963748875.1. Classification (GTDB taxonomy): domain Bacteria; phylum Vulcanimicrobiota; class Vulcanimicrobiia; order Vulcanimicrobiales; family Vulcanimicrobiaceae; genus Cybelea. The sequence continues at coordinate 275,495 of CAVVKC010000001.1, read as the reverse complement.
AAGAAGCGCGTGTAGAGCGAGGCGACCGATGGAAAGAGGCCGGGTGCCGCAGCGAAGATGAGTTCGATGACGGCGATGCTCGAGAAGAAGACGATTGAAATTGCGGGCGTACGGAACTTTGCGTGTACGCGCTGAAAGAGCGAGGGGAGCAAGTTGGTGCTGCTCATTGCGTAGGCGATGCGCGAGCTTCCGAAGACGCCCGAGTTCGAGGAGATCAAGAGCAGCACCGCGCCGAGCACCGGAACGTAGAGCGCCGCGACGGCGCCCCAGAATGGCACTTGCGCCGCCAGCAGCGCGACGGCTTTCCCTTGATTGTCGGCGTTGTGCGGAAAGATCTGCCAGAACTGCAGCGGATGACCGTTTGCGTCGAGGATCGGATGCCACGGGTGCAACCCGAGCGCGAGGTTCGAGTACGCCAGCGCGAAGATCAGTATCGTCAAGATCAACGAGACGGAGGTGCGAGGGATGATGGACGCGGGGCGCTGCGTCTCCTGCGCCGCCTGCGAAATCGATTCGAGCCCGACGAACGATACGATCGCCAGCGACGTGCCGAGCATCAGTTGGTAGGGTGAAGGCCAGCTAAACTGCATCGTGTGAATCAGTAGCTGCGGTCGAAACGCGAAGAGGAATCCGAAGCAGAGAATGCACGTTTCACTGATCACGTCGAGCGCCGAGACGACCCCGTTGAACGCAGTGCTCTCGCGAACCCCGATCACGTTGAGCAGACAGAGTCCCAGGACCAGCCCGAGCACGACCACAAAATGCAGCCACGGGTTGACGGAGTTGACGAGCGCCGGAATAAGCTGACTCGTATAGTCGACCGAGCTCCACGCAAAAAGCGTGATGTCGATCGTAAAGTCGAGCAGCACGGCCCATCCGGCGAGAAAGCCGAAGATATCGCCCAGTCCGCGCATCACGAAGTATTGGCCGCCGCCTGCAACCGGATACGTAGCGGCCAGCTCGGTGTACGCGAGCCCGATGCAGACATAGACGACGCCCGCAAAGAGAAACGCGACGTTCGAAGCGCCCGCAGCCCAGGCCAAGACGAGGCCGAGGCCCACGAAGATGTCCGCGCCAACGTCGGAATAGCCCCACGAAAAGGAGCCCCACGGCGTGACGCTGCGGCGCAGCTCCGGTTTCCGGGTCTTTGCGTCGGGATCCACTAGTTACCGATCACTAGAACGCGTTTCGGTGCAGGCTCAGTTTATGACCCTCGAGCGTCACGACGTCGAATCGGATCTTGGCGGACGGCGCGACGATCTGCGCGTAATCCGCGGCAATACGCCGAAGCGTCGCGCGCTTACGGGCGTCGACGGCGCGCAGCGCGGAACCGAATGTCGTCGAATCACGACGCTTCACTTCGACGATGACGAGGGTCGGCCCGTCAAGGCAAACGGCGTCGATCTCGCCGCCGGGAACGCGCACGTTGCGAGCCAGCACGCAATAGCCGCTCGCCTCGAGAAAACTGCTCGCGCGATCCTCGCCGAGCCGGCCCTTCGCGCTGTTACTCCGCAACGGCTTCGAACGCTTCCAACGTATCCAAACCGAGCGCGAGCTGCGCGTCGCGAACGCGGGCCCAATTCGCGCGATGATGGATACTCGGTCCGTGGGTGCGCAACGCCTCCAGGTGATGCGGGGTCGAATACCCCTTATGCAGGGCGAAGCCGTAGCGTGAATCCTCTTTATCGAGCTCGATCATCAGCGCGTCGCGGTGGACCTTCGCCACAATCGATGCGGCGGCGACCAGCGCGCAGCGCGCGTCGCCGCGAATCAGCGGCTCCTGCGGACCTCCGAAGGATCGGATTCGGACTGCATCGGTAATGAGATACTCCGGTGCGGCGGCTAACGCAGCGATCGCTCGTTCCATCGCAAGAATGCTGGCCCAGTAGATATTGAGGCGATCGATCTCCGCCACGCAGGCGCTGCCGATCGCCCAGCAGGTCGCGCGCACTTTGACGATCTCGGCAATCGCGACGCGCGTCTCGGGGCGAACTTGCTTCGAGTCGTTTAAGCCCTTGATGAAGAGCGGGTCGCTTGCGACCACGCAGGCGGCGACGACCGGACCGGCGAGCGGCCCGCGGCCAACTTCGTCAATTCCGCCGACCAGTGAGAATCCGCGCTCTCGGGCGGCGTTTTCGAAGCGATGCAGACGGTGCAGGCGGCGCCGCTCGCGTTCGTAAGACGTCTTGGCCTTACGCTGCTTCGGTGTCATCGGGAGCCTCCAAAGAGATCCGGCCGAACGCGCCGTCGTTGAATGCATGGATGTAGGAGTGAGCCGCGGTGTGGTAGTCGATCTCGCCTCGACGCTGGACGAAGCCGCGACGCGCCGCGAAGGTCGCGAGATCCGGCGCTTGCGAGCCGCGATCGCGCGCCACCAGCCAGCTATGGAAGACAGCCACGACTTCTTGCGGATCGTAATGGTCGTGCGGTACGGCGCCGCAGATCGCGAGCTTCCACTGAGCGGCGGCACTCGAGATCTTCGGCTGCAGGATGCCGGGCGTATCCATCAGCTCGACGTTGCGCGCGAGACGGAACCACTGCGCGTGCCGCGTAACGCCCGCGCGGTTTTCGGTTTTCGCGGCCGCCCGTCTAAGCAAGGCGTTGACGATCGAGGATTTGCCCGAGTTGGGAATGCCGACGATCATCGCGCGCGCGATGCCTCTCTTCGGGTGAACCGAAGAGTGCTCGATCGCAGCCGCGACGCGCGCGACGCTGCGTGCGGATCGTCCGTCGACCGCAACCGCGCTGGCGCCACGCTTCGCAAGGTCGTCCAGCCAACGTTTTGTCGTTGTGGGATCGGCCAAATCTTGGCGGGTGAGCGCGACGACGCGTTGGCGGCTGCCGGCAAGCTCGTCCAGAAGCGGGTTGCGTCCGCTGACGGCAATGCGCGCGTCGATCACCTCGACGACGACGTCGATCGCCTGCAAGTATTCGCGAATGCGGCGTGCCGCCTTCGCCATATGCCCGGGGTACCATGCAACCTGCCGCTCCAAGCTAACTACTTCCCGGACCGATCGCGGCTGAGGTCATAATGCCCCGAGCATCCGCGGAGGCCAGACCCCGGCGATTGCGCGCCCGACGAGCAGACCGTCGCTCACCGCTCCGAAGAAACGCGAGTCTTCGCTCTCGGCGCGGTTGTCTCCGAGCACGTAGACCGACGCCGGCGGCACCGCGATCTCACCAAACGTTCGGCCGTCGGCGTGGCGCACGTACGGTTCGTCGAGCTCCGCGCCGTTGAGGTAGACCGTTCCACGGTCGATCCGGACTCGGTCACCCGGAAGGCCGATCACGCGCTTGATGAAGATCGCGCGTGCGTCACCTTCGTGCCGAAACGCGACGATTTCACCGCGCCGCGGCGAGCCGATTCTATAGGCGAAGGTATTGATCATGACGTACTCGCCGGAGCGTATGTGCGGCTCCATTGAGAGACCCGTGACCTGCGGGAGTCGGACGAAGAACGCCGCGATCAGTGCCGCGAGCACCGCGAGCTGCAGGGCAAGGTTCGCAACCGGTCGCCATCGGACGAAGCGGACCACGCCGCACGCTTTCGCTTAAGCCGCTAAAGAATCTTGGCTTGCGAGGGCGGCCAAAAGATGAGAAACGCGCGGCCGGTGAAGCCCCCCGCAGCGCCGACACGCGGACCGCTTGCAAAACGGCCGGCGTCCTGCGCGAAGCCCCAAATGTGCGAGTCCTCGGAGTTGTTCCGATTATCCCCGAACATGATGTAGCAGTGCGGCGGAATGCGATCCGCCGCGGTCCAGCTGGACGCCGGCGGAACGTTGGCTTGGCCCGGATCGAGCCGCTGCCAACCATCGCCCTCGCTCACGTAGATGCCATAGTTTCGGATCTCTAAGCTGTATGAAGGACGCTCGGCGACGTACGGTTCGACCAGCGGCCGCCCGTTCACGTAAACGGTTCCGCCGGCGACGCGTAGCGAGTCGCCGGGGCGGCCGATCACGCGCTTGATGAAATCGTCGGGCGTCGGCACCGGCGGCGGAAAGACGACGATGTCCCCTTCATTGGGCCGGCGAAAGCGGTACTCGAACTTGTCGACGAGCAAGACGTCGTGGATTTGGAGCGTGGGCAGCATCGAGCCCGAGGGAATGTAGTAGGTGCGGGCTACGAACGTGATCAGCACCCATGCGGCGATGCCCGCGATGATGAACGGATCCAGAAACTCGCGGGCGATCGCGGTGCTTCGGCCCGAGGATCCGGCGACGACCGGCCGAAGCGAGAGAACTGCGCGCGCGACCCCGATCACCGCCACGATCGTAAGCAGCTGATAGGGCGTCATTTACTTCTCCAAAACGTGCAGCCGGTTCAACGGCAACAGTATCATAAAGGCCCGCCCGATAAAGGCACCCGCCCGCACGAAGCCCCAGACGTGCGAGTCGTCCGAATAGTTGCGATTGTCGCCGAGCACGAAGTAGAAGCCGTTCGGTATCCGGTTTTGGGCCTGCCAGAGCGCGCGCGGCGGTACGTCGGCCACCCGCGAGTCGAGCGGTCTGCCGTTGACGTAGATCCCGTACCGCCGTATCGCCAGATCGTACGACGGCGGCTGATTTTCGTACGGCTCGTGCAGCGCCGCGCCGTTTCTATAAACCGTTCCGTTCGAGATTGCAACTGAATCGCCGGGGACGCCGATCACCCGCTTGATGTAGTCGTTCCCGCCAGGGGCAACCGGCGGCGCGAAAACCGCAACGTCTCCCGAGCCGGGCCGATGCAGGCGATACGCGATTTCGTCTACCAGAAGGACGTCGCGAACCTGGAGCGTCGGAACCATCGAGACCGAGGGAATATAAAAAGTTCGGATCACGAACGTGATCAAGAAGAGCGCGGCGAGCGCTGCAACGATCAATCCGTCGAGACAACCTCGCGCAAGCGTGAGTTGCCGGTGCGCGAAACGCCCAGCCGAGAGCGTGAATCGCGCGATCCCCAAGACGCAGATGAGCCCGACGAGCTGCAGCGGTGTCAGAGCGGCGCGTCAGGTCCCCTTGACCTTCTTTTCCTTGATGCGAGCGGCTTTGCCGACCTTCTCGCTCAAATAGTAGAGACGGCTGCGCGAGACGACGCCGCGCTTGCCGACTTCGATTCGCTCGACGCGCGGGCTCTGTAAGAGAAACGTCTTCTCGACGCCGACGCCGTGGGCGATCCGCCGGACCGTGATAGACTCACCCGTGCCGCCGCCCTTGCGCACGATAACGACGCCTTCGAACATCTGGGTGCGCTCCTTGCCGCCCTCGAGCACTTTGGAGAAGACCTTGACGGTATCCCCGGCTCGGAATTGCGGGATGCCGTCCTTGAGCTGTTCGCGATTGAGGACATCGATAACGTTCATAGCAGTGTCATCCTGGTCGAAGGGCTGAGCTTGTCGAAGAGCGCAGCGCAAGGAATAGCCGGGCGCGGAGCCCGGCAAAACCATCGTATCCTATCACGGGCCTTCCGGGCCCTGCAAGGCGGCATCGTCGAGCAGGTCCCGCCGGCGCGCGATGGTGCGCTCTCGCGACTGCTCGCGCCGCCATGCCGCGATCTTGGCATGATCGCCGGAGAGCAGGACCGGCGGAACGTCAACCCCGCGAAAGGTCGCAGGGCGCGTAAAGCTCGGGTAGTCGAGCATTCCCCCGCTGAAGGACTCGCTCTCGAGCGATTCGGCTCGCAGGGCGCCTGCCAGCAATCGGATGGTCGCGTCCATGAAGGCCAGCGCCGGAATCTCGCCGCCCGTCAGCACAAAATCGCCGACCGACCATTCCTCGATCGGGTAGAGACGGGCCAGCCGGTCGTCAATTCCCTCGTAGTGACCGCAGACGATCACCAAGCGGTCGAGCTCCGACCAGCCGTGCGCGTCGCGCGCCGTGAAGAGTTTGCCGCTTGGGCTCGGCACGACGATCGCCCGTCGCTCGCCCGGCGGCGCCTCCTTTGATATCCGGTCGAGAACCCGCGCGATCGGCTCGATCCGCAGCACCATGCCCGGCCCGCCGCCGTACGGCGCGTCGTCGGCGCGTTCGCCCTCGGCGAGCTCGTCGAGCAGGTGATGGTAACGCACTTCCGCGATGCCGCCCTCGACCGCCCGCCCGACGATCGAGAGGCCGACGAAAGGCGCGAAGATCTCCGGAAAAAGCGTAACGAGGTCGATCGTGAACATGGACGGAGCGTGTTTCGGGACGAAGGACGATTTGCTTTCGCGCTGCAGGCGCTTGACCGGCGCGACTTTTCGAGCGCCGACGCAGCGCTTTCCGCGCTGTTGGCGCGCGAAGAGCTCGACGGCAAAGAACGAGCCTTCCTGCTCAACAAGCGCGGAGTCGCGCGCGTCGGCCTGCAGGCGCAGGAACTAGCGCGCGCCGATTTCGCCGCTGCCTTGGAAGCATCTCCCGGCCACGCCCCGGCATTGACGAACCTGGGGAACATGCTGCTCGAAGAGGGCCAGGTTGACGCAGCGATCGCCAGTTACGAACACGCGATCGCGGGCGATCGCGAGTACGCTAACGCCTACCTTAACTTAGGCGTCGCGTACAAGCGCGCCGGACGTATCGCTGAGGCGGTGCGGGCAATCCGCGACGCGCTCCGTCTCGAGCAGCGGGCTATCGCGGCGAATTCTTGGCGGCGGGCTCGACGCCCGTGATTTCCTCGAGATATTCGAAGAGCTGCGGCAGGGTGATCTTTTCGAGCGCCGTCCGCTCGTGGATCGTACCGTCCTCGTCACCCTCGTCGCGAATGTAACAGCGCGTCTCGACGCCCTCGCCGTGGCCGCTCATGAACGAGACGGCGAAGCCGCGCCCAGGCATCTCGTCGTAGATTCGCATCGTCTGCGGGTTGAGAATCTCGATCGAATGCGATTGGCTGTTTGCGTCGAAGAAAAGGATCTTGAGATGCTCAAAGTTCGTGACTTCGATCAGACCCACCACGAAGACGTTCTTCGTGGAAAAGAACTCATGACCGCGTTTGCTGCGGCTCGAGATTTCGTAGAAGACGCGGTGCGCAACGAACCGGTTGAGGATCTTCCGCAAGGTTGCCAGCGAGGCCAGCGTCTCGGTGCGGTTGCCGCGTGTATAAATGATTTTCACGGGCGGGTCCTGATGCTTGCACGGCTGCGCAGGTAAGCCCTTTAGGGCCTAGCCATGTTCTCCGTCCCGGACGTCCTGGTCGTTTCGATCCTCGCACTCTTGCTTTTCGGGCCGGATCGGCTGCCGAAAGTGATGCGACAGGCAGGGCGGTTCATACGCGACGTTCAGAACACCTCGCACGCCTTCGTCGCCGAGATGGAGCGCGCCGCCGATACCGACGACCCGCCGTCGCGCTGGGACCGTGAGCCCGCGCTGCCTTCGGAGACCGAAAAACCTACGCCCTAAATGTTGAAGTTCTGGCGCAGCTCGGTGATTCGCTGCGCGATCATCGAGCGAACCTGTCCGTTCAGGCGCTGCCGTTGCTCTTCGGGCAGACGCCGATAGACCATGTAGCCAGCGGCCGAGAGCAATCCACCTAGAACGCCCACGAGGAGAATCTTGCCGGCATCGCCCGCGTCGTCGTCGCTAGGACCCCTCTCACCGAAGGCACCTTGATAACCATTCCCGGCATTCGGCGAACTCGACCACGGCGGCTCGGGAGGGCTCGTGCGAAAGCTATCAGACATCGTAAAATCTCCTTCGACCTATCGTTACCCGGTCCGCGCCGCGGCTTCCCGCGCTTCCACGGTCTCCTTGGTCGAACGAACGTGCTTGGGAAACCGCCGAGCGATCTGCGCGACGGCGAGTTCGGCGGTTGCTAGGATCGCTCGGACGCTTTCGCGGTCGCGTTGATCCTCGCGCAAGCGTAGCTCTAGTTCGCCGGACTCTTGGCGCGACGCGACGTCCGCGCGTGCATGCTCGCGCAAGCCTAGGTGCGCTGCCTGCAGAATTGCCGAAACCGCGGCGCAGACGATGTCCTTGCCGTGGTCGGCGAAATCGGTGTGGCCGCGAGCCCGCAGACCGCACAGGCGATCTCGTTGGTCGCGGTAGAAGGTCAACTCGAGCATCCCGATAGGCTCTGCCTTACGGCAGCGTGATCTTGGTGATCTTGACTTCGGCGTATGGCTGGCGGTGACCGTTGAGCTTGCGAACGCGCTTCTTCGGTTTATAGCGGAAAACCAAGATTTTTTTGTCCTTGGCCTGCCGCACAACCGTTCCCAAGACGGTGGCGCCATCGAGCGTCGGCGTGCCGACTTTGACCGCCTCGCCGCTTGCTGCCATGACTACCCGATCGAAGGTCACGTCAGAACCGACTTCGCTCGCGATCAGATCGCAGCGGATGAGATCTCCCTCGGCAACCTTGTACTGCTTGCCGCCGGATTCAATGATCGCGTACATAACCTTGGTACGATACCAGGGAGCCGGGTCAGCGTCAACGCGCGCTCGCGCCGGCTAGTCAGCGACTTTGCTTGACAGAACGGCCGACTCGTAGTATTACAGAATAGTCTATGAAACAGATTATTCTGAAGTCTAATGATCGGGGTCTCAGCCGAGGCGTTTGCACGGGCCGGCTTTTTATGGTTTGGGGCCTTTACGGCTGGGCGGTCGCCGTTTTCTGGCGATCCGCAGGCAGCAACCCTTGGGCGCAGGCCTCGGTATGGGCATTGGCACTCTTGGTAGCGCTTGCTCTCTTAATCCCAATGCTGGAGGTTTGAGCGTGGAGCGCATCGGTGCTTCGGAAGCGCGCGACCACATGGAGATGGTCGAACGCATTCTCGCGGAATCGCAACAGCGGCTTTGCTCGGGTGGCGAGTATTTCGTGGTCTGGGGGATTATCGGCGCGTTCATAACCGTGATCTTTCAGTTCGTCGATAAGCAGCTGGTGGGGACGGCCGCGCTGTGGTCGATTCCGGTCGTCATCGTCGCTGGTACGATCTTCTCGATTCTGCGCTCGCGGCAGACGCGACCGGTTCTCCAGCGCAGCTCGATCGTGCAGCGCGAGTTTTTCAACGTGCTCTGGCTCACGCTCGGCCTGGCGTTCGTCGTCGACGTTGCCGTCTTTCGAATCTTTACCGGCATCGCCGGCGCCGCGATTTGGAGCGTGGCCCAGGCGATCGTGTTGTTTTACATCGGCATGCACGGAAACCGTCGCGCGCAAATCGCCGGGATTCTCGTCGTCGCCTCGCTGATTGCCGCCAACTTCTCCCCGCCGGAGATCGCGGGGTACGTTCTTGCCGCCGGGATGCTCGCCGGGTATACGGGATTCGGCATCAGCGAGTTGCTCGCTCGCGAGTAGAAAGCGCAACGCATGGACGAGCTGCTGCTCTCCAAGGTCCGCCTCGGCGTCGTTGCCGAGCTCCTCAACTTCGATTGGGTCGCATTCTCGGAGCTGGCGCGCTCGCTCGACGTGAGCAACGGCAATCTCGGCGCGCACATGGGCAAGCTCGTCGACGCCGGTTACGTGGAGGAGGACAAGAGCTTCGTCAATCGGCGGCCACTGACGCGCTATCGGTTGACGAAGCGCGGACGTGAGGCCTTTGCCGAGCACGTCTCGCAGCTGCAGTCGCTTTTGGAAGCGGCCAGGTAGTCGGCGCCGGTTTCCGGGTATACTCGTAGTGAGTTCTTACGCTACGAGTTGGAGGCATTCTATGCAACGAGACGTTCGAATCGCCGGCTCGTTTCTCGCCGGCGCCATCCTGATCGCTTCAGCTGCCTGTTCTAGTCGAACCGGCACCGGGGGAAGTCCGCTGCCCGGCGTCGATCAGGCGGCCTCGCGGGTTGCGCCGATGGCGAAGTCCACGCCGCCGGTGACCGCGCCCGTGACGATTCCCTACCACTACACGAACAACTGGATAACGAAGACTTGGGCTGGACCCGGCTCAAAGCCGGTATCGAGCCCCGGCAGCGACGACGGTGCTACGCTGGTTAAATTCGCGATCAACCCCAAGACCGGCACCTACGACGTGCTCGAGAAAATCAAGTCGAAGACCGGCTACGTCGAGGATCTGGACTCCGCCATCGGATTTCTTCGGCACCAAGGTGGGATCGCACAGATCATTCTGTCCGACGACTACACGCTCGTCGAGGGCCCATTTAGCGAAACGGGCATGGACACGTATCCGAACGGTGAGAATTCGTTCGACTTTCCGCTGACGACGGGACGGCGCTGGAGTGCCGCCGCCGCGCACACCTCCTCGCTGAACGAATCCCAGAGCGGGAAGGGTTCCTTCGACGAAAACATTGCCACTAGCGAAGCGGCCGACGGTACCTATCGAGGCCAAACGTCGTTTTCGAGTTTGGGTCATAAGAAAATCGAAGACAACTATGCGTCCACGACCGATGTGGACCTCGACCGGGCATCGGTATACACGCTCTCCGAGCGCGCGGCAGGATACCACAAGCTCACGCAGGTTTTCGAGTTGCCGCAGGCCGGACGCATTGACGTTCGTTCCGAGGGGCGCGAGCCGCTGCCGGTCAAGCCGGGAACGGTGAAGGTGCCGGACTGGTATCCCGCGAGCGGCCATCTGCCGAGCACGCTCTACTCCGATGACTTCAACGTCGTAGGTCCGGCGACGATGCCGGGTTCGTGCCGCACTCGACGGGGTCAATCCTCGACCGAAGTCGTCGAAAGGTTTGCGAACCTCGATCCCGTGCAGGGCTTCTACAACACGTACGTGACGGAGTATTACCTCGCAAGCCTCGGTCAGGGCCAGTATTGGTTCGCGTGCATCGTCGAGAACTATCGCAACGAAACGTACGCGAACGCTTGGGCGATGAGCGCAGGGCGCTGGGGAGGTCTGAGCTCCCGGCAAGTCGGGACGGAGATCCTGATCGCGACGAAACTGCGTTATCCGTCCGGCGGGATGTCACCGGCGATCGCCGCGCTGCCCGCCTTGACCTTCCCGTCGCTCGCCTTCCGCGCGCGAACCGGTCCGTAAATGGTCTAGGAGTTCCCTAACGACACGGCGAGCTCGTGCGCGGCGCGCAGTCCTTCTTCGAAGGCGCGCACCGCGTTGAGCTCGCCGGCCTCCTTCGCACCGCCGGCGACGCGAAATGGTACGCCCAACGCGCGGATCGGTTCGAGCAGCGCGTCATTGCGTTCTTGACCGGCTGCGATGACGACGGTGTCGGCGTGGATCGTGCGCTGCGTTCCATCGGCCGCTCTGATCCGGATACCGCCGGGAACGATTGCGTCGTAGCTAACGTTTGCCAACGCTTCGACTCCGGCAGCACGCAAGGCTCGCAGCACGGCCCAACGCGTCGTCTTGCCGATCCCTTCGCCGATCGTCGCACCGCGTCGCATCAGCGCGACCTCTTTTCGTCCGACCACGAGCAACGCGCCATCCGGCGGCGCGGCCAAGCCCTGCTCGTAAAGAAAACGGGTGCTTTCGCTGACGGTCGTCTCGCCGAAACTCAGGTAATGCGCGACGTCGACCGCGATTCCGCCGGCTCCTACGATCGCAACGCGATCGCCGACCGCACAGCCGCGCAGCAGCACGTCCGAATACGACAATACGTGAGGAAGATCGCTGCCGGCAAGCCTGGTCTTGCGCGGAAGGACTCCGGTCGCGAGCACGATCGCGTCGAAGCCGTGCAGCAGGCGCACGTCGTCGAGACGGCAGTTCAACCGCACGGCCACGTGTAGGCGCGCCAGCTCGTTGGCGAAGTAGCGTATCGTTTCGCCGAAGTCGCGCTTGCCCGGAATCCGCCGCGCCATTCGAAACTGGCCGCCGAGCTCTTCCTGAGCCTCAAAGAGCTCGACGCGATGCCCGAGCGCCGCCAAGGCTCGAGCGCTCTCCATTCCGGCCGGTCCGGCGCCGACCACCGCGAAGCGTCCTCGCTTGCGCGGCGCGACGTTCTCGGGAAACTCGCGTTCGCGACCCGCGCGAGGGTTGACCATGCACGAAACGGGTGCGTCGAGCAACGACTGGTCAATGCAGGCCTGGTTGCACGCAATGCAGGTGTTCACTAGATCCGCTTGTGCGTGCCGCGCCTTTACGACGATCTGCGAGTCGGCGAGAAACGGACGAGCCATCGAGATGAAATCGACGCTGCCGGCCGTCAGAACGTCTTCCGCGGCGGCGAGTGAGTTGATCCGGTTGCTCGCGATCACGGGTAACGTTCCAACTGCGACCTTAACGGCCGCCGCATACGGCACCCAGATTCCATTGGGAACCAGATGCTGCACGGTCGGGATCGACGATTCATGCCAGCCGATTCCAACGTTGAGCGCGTCAACGCCGTCGGCGGCAAGCGCTCGCGCGAAGGCGAGCGTTTCGGGCGCCGTCGTCGAGTTCGCCATCAGGTCGGCGCCCGAGATGCGAAAAATCACCGGAAAATTCGTGCCGGCGCTCGCGCGAATCGCTCGCAATATCTCGCGCGCAAAGCGCATCCGCCGCTCGAGATCGCCGCCCCACGCATCCTCGCGCTGATTCGTGACCGGCGAGAGAAACTGATTGATGAGATAGCCCTCGGATGCCATCACCTCGACCGCGTCGTAACCAAGCTCGCGCGCTCGCGTTGCACCTCGAGCGAAGTCGCCGATCGTCGTTAGAATCTCCGCTTCCTGTAGCGAACGCGGCGGGTCGGGCGAGAAGCGTGACGCTATCGCCGACGGCGCGACCGGCTGCAATCCGAACGACGACTGGTAGGCGTAGCGTCCGGCATGAAAGAGCTGCAGCGCGATCCGGCCGCCGGCGGCATGCACCGCTGCCGCGGCTTGGCGAAGCGGCGGCGCGCCGGCGGGTTCGTTGACGAAGCTGTAGTTGCGACCGCCGGCGCCTTCTCGATTGACGCAGGAACCGCCGGTCATGATCAAGCCGGCGCCACCGCGCGCGCGCTCGGCGTAAAACGCAGAGAGCGCGTCGCCGTCGGACTCGATGCCCAAATGCATCGAGCCCATGACGATGCGATTGGGAAGACGCAGGCCGCCGATCCAGCCGGCCGCGAGCGCGCGTTCGAACATTGGTCCTTTACGTCAGCGAAAGCGGCGGCGATGTGTCGGAGTAGAACGGCGGCGCGATCACGCTTAGGCCGCCGTCGACGGCGATCGTTTGGCCGGTGATGTACTCCGATTCCGGCGCCAGCAGGAACGCAATCGTATCTGCGACTTCCTGCGCGGTTCCCATCCGGCCTTTCGGAATCTTGGGAAGCACCGATTCCATCGGCGCCATACCGGCAACCCTTTCGTAGAAATAGGCGCACGATTCGGTATCGATCAGGCCCCCGTTGACGGCGTTGACGTTGATGCGCAGCGGGGCGAACTCGACCGCCATGTAGCGCACCCAGGCCTCGATCGCCGCCTTGTTCGATCCAAGGTTGGCGTACGTCGGATAGGCGCGGATGCTTCCGTAGCTGGAGAGCACCGCAATCCGGCCGCCCTCCTTCATGAGCTGTACGGCGCGCTGCGCGCCGAGGACGAAAGCCCGAACGTTAAGGTTGAAGGACCGGTCGAGATTGTGCGCTTTGAGATCGGCGATCTTCTTGAAGGCACTGGCCGCGGCGTTCGAAACGAAGTGATCGAGACGCCCGAACTCGGCTGCGACTCGGTCGAAGAGCGCGTCGATCGCGTCAACGCTCTCCATATCGGCTTGCACGGCGATCGCACGCGTGCCGAGCGCCTCGATCTCGCGTACCGTCGCGGCCGCGAGCTCGGCATTGCGAACGTAGTTCACGACGATATCCGCGCCCTCGCGGGCGAGCGTCAACGCCAGCGCCCGGCCGATCCCGCGCGAGCTTCCGGTGATGAGCGAGACCCTCTTCTCAAAACGCCGGGTCATTCGGCTGCGGTTCCGTCGAGCAGCTCGCGCGCGATGACCGCCTTTTGAATCTCATTGGTTCCTTCTTCGAAGCGCTGCGCGCGCGCGTCCCGGTAGACGCGCTCGATCGCGTTCGGCTGCCAAAAACCGATCCCGCCATGGATCTGCAGCGCTTTATCGGTCACGCGGGTGAGCATCTCGACGGCCTGCAGCTTTGACATCGAGGAGAGCGCCGGCGCATCGGAGCCGCCGGCCTCCCAGCGGCGGGCCGCGTACAACACGAGCTGACGCGCCGCCTCGATCTCGGTTGCATTCTCGGCGATCATGAAACGAATCGCCTGACGCTGCTCGAGCCGCTTTCCAAAAGTCTCGCGTTTGCGCGCGTACTCGATTGCGAGCTCGTGCGCCCGGCGCGCTAATCCGACGCAGCTCATCGCGACGGAGATGCGGCTTGGCGTGAGAAAGCCGCCGAGCGCGATCTCCAAGCCCTGGCCTTCGTCGCCGAAGCGGTTTTCCACCGGAACGGGCGTGCGATCGAAGCTCAAACGCGCGTGATCCGTTCCGCGCACGCCCATCGACTCGTCCATCTCGACGACGGTCGCGCCCGGTGAGTGACGGTCAACGAGCAGCGCAACCGTCCCATCTGCGCCGCGCGTTCCCGCGAGCCGAGCGAAGAGCAGCCAGTAGTCGCAGATCGTTCCGAACGTGATGAGATGCTTCTCGCCGCTCAAGTAATAGGTGTCGCCCTCGCGGACGACGCTCGAGCGGAGGTCTGCGCCGGTGCCTGCGGTCGGTTCGGTGAGCGTGAACGCAACTTTGAGCTCGCCGCGGATTGATGGGATCACAAAACGGCGGCGCTGCTCGTCGTCTGCGAACCGGTCCATCGCGCGCCACGTACCGTTGACGACGTGAACGATCATGCGAATTGAAGCATGCGACATCGAGAAGAGCTCGATCAGCTCGAGATAACGCGTGAACGGAACCGCGCCTCCGCCGTATTCGGCAGGTGCGGCGAGCGAGAGATAGCCGCGCGCCCGCAGTTCCTCCCAAAGTTCGTCCGGAACGCGCCGCTCGCGTTCGATGCGGCGCGCCCAGACCTCCGCCGGTCCCGCGACGTAGGCCGCGATATCGGACTTGCACGCCGCGAACGACTCCTCGTCAAATCGCGTCGTGCGGTCGAGCTGTTTCACGACATCGTCGCTTTGATCGGCTCGTGTGGACGCAGCTCGCGGGCTCGCTCGCGCAGCACGTACTTCTGCACCTTTCCCGACGGCGTGCGCGGAAGCTCGTCAACGATCTCCAAACGCTCGGGCCAATAATGCTTGGCGACCTGACAGGCATCGAGATAATGCTGCATTCGTTCGAAGTCGAGCCGCGCTTTCTCGCGCAGCACCACGAAGGCGCAGGCCCGCTCGCCCAGACGCGGATCCGGCATCGCGACGATCGCGACCTCAGCGATCGCGGGATGGTCGCTCAGCAGTTGTTCCACCTCGGCGACCGGGACTTTCTCGCCGCCGCGATTGATGACATCGCGCACCCGGCCGGTAATGCGAATGTAGCCCGACTCGTCCATAACGCCGAGATCGCCGGTCCGGAACCAACCGTCGGCCGTAAACGCGGCGGCCGTCCACTCGGGGTGGTCGGCGTAACCCTCAAACATCGTCGGCGATTGGACCTCGAAGTGCCCTTCCTCACCGTTGGGGAGCACGCGTCCTTGCGCGTCGGTTATTCGCAGATGAATTCCGCGCAGCGCGCGGCCGTCCGTTCCCCAAATCTTGGCAGCTTCGTCGTGTGGAGCGGAGAGCGACCCGAGGCACGATTCGGTCGTTCCCCACGCGCCGCAGACCGCCGTGCCGAGTATTCGCGTCGCGCGCTCGGCCAAACCGCGCGGCACCGCGGCTCCGGTCGCGACGAATATTCGCAGCGCTGCCGGTGGACGCTCGCCCTCCTCAACGGCGGTGACGAGATCGGCCAAAAAGGGCGTCGCGGCCTGCACGAACGTTCCATCCCAGTCGTTGAGCGCGCGCAGCGCGCGCGACGCGTTCCAAACCGGCTGAACGATCTGCGGTACGCCCATGACGATCGCAAGCCACATTCCGTACAGAAAGCCGGTTTGATGGGCGAGCGGCGAGGGGACGAATACCCGGTCTTCGGCGCCGAGCCCTAAATGCTCGACCTCCATCGCTGCGGCGCGCATCAGGACGTCGTTGCGGTGGAGCACGCCTTTCGGCTCGCCCGACGTTCCGGACGTAAAGAGCAGCTGCACGAGCGCCGTAGCGTCGCCGCGGCGCGTATCGAGCGCTGCCGAGTCGACCTCGATCGCGTCCAGCGACTCTTGAAAGCGCAGCCACTGGACCGAGTTCTCGTTGTCGGGCGCCGGGAGCGGATGCACCTTGCGGCCGCGCGCCGAAACGATCACGTGTTCGAGCCGCAGCGGCAGAGCGCGGCCAAAGATTGACGCTTCTCGCAGCAGCGAGAGAATTTCACCCGCGTGATGGCGGCCGCGCGCTTCGTCGGGCACGAAGAGGACGCGCGCTCCTGAGCGACGCAGGCAGAACGCCACCTCGCGCTCGCGGAAGATCGGCATTAGCGGGCAGCAGATCGCGCCGACGCGCAGCGTCGCGAGCGAAACGATGACGAACTCGAGGCAGTTGGGAAGCTGATACGCCACGCATTCGCCGGGGCGGATGCCGAGCGCAAGAAGAAGGGTCGCGGTGCGCTCGACGCGGTCGAGCAACTCTTGCCACGTCAGCGTGGCGTCGCTCCCGTCACGCGTCTCGACGACGGCGAGCTCGCGCGGCATCTCGGCTGCATGTTTTCTCAAAAGCTCGTCGAGCCGCAGTCGCGCGGCGCGATCCGGCTTGAGCATTTGCCGGTCGGGTTTCGCGCTGGAGCGCCGCCCGTTTGACGGCCCGTCGGAGATTGACATCGGAACGCCGATACTTCGCATCCCCTCGAGAAAGCGGGGATAGGAGATCCGATAGGCGTGCGGATAGGTCAGCGTGCTCTGCCCTTCGGCGCGCGAGGCGGCGACCGCAAGCGACATCAAGATTCGGTGATCGTTGAACGACGACAGATGCGCGCCGCGCAGCTGCGAGACGCCGTGTGCGACGAGGCGATCGTCGTGCAGTTCGAGGTGTCCGCCCATACGGTTGAGCTGCAGCATCGCGGCGACGCGATCCGACTCCTTGAGACGCACGTGCCTGATATTCTCCAGCACGGTCTCGCCTTTCGCGAAGGTGCCCAGCGTCGAAAGAATCGGCAGCATATCGGGAATGTCGCGACAATCAACCCGCACGCCGCGCAGTTCGACTCCATCGTGCTTCACGCGCACGGCTCGCTCGCGCTCGTCGTAGGTCATCGGCACACCCATCTCGCGCGCGATCTCGATGAAGGCGCCTTCGGGATGGTCGGGAAGCTCGCCGGGCAGCTTCTGCAAGCCGCGAAAGAGCACGTCCGAAGGATGGATCGCGGTGACGGCGATGCCGAAAGCGGCCGATCCGATGTCGGGCGGCAGCTCGACGGTCGCGGGGCGCGCTTGCTGTTCCGGTTCGATTTCGAAATGGCGCCAGTCCGGCGAGATCCGGACGTGAAGATCGAAGGCGCGCATCATTTCGGCAGTCAGCGCGATGTACGGACGCTCGTTGAGTTCGCCTTCGACTTCGATAACGGTGCGCTCGCTCGCGAACGGAGCGAGCAGCAGAAGGCCCGAGATCCACTGCGAAAGCGTACCGGGTATGAGGATCTTCCCGCCGCGCGGACGAGTCGGGGCGATTGTGATCGGTGGGCATCCATTCGCCGATTCGAAGCGCACGCCCATCTGCGCGAGCGCTTCGAGCAACGGTCCGACCGGCCGGCGGCGAAAGTACTTTTGCGCGCTGAGCGTGATCGGCGCGTCGGCCAGCGACGCCAAGCCGATCATAAAGTAGAGCGTCGACCCCGAGCTGCCGACCGAGACGACCTTGCGTCGCACGTGGTATGGGCCGCCCGTGACGAGCAGCGTTTGATCGTCAACTTCAATCTTCGTCCCAAGCGCGCGTAGGACATCCATCGTGTACTCCACGTGGCGCGCGTCGGAAAGACCGAGAATCCTGCTCGTACCCGGCGCGAGCGACGCCAAAATCAACGCGCGGTGCGCGTGATACTTGGAGTTTGGGACCTGCACCTGACCGGTCAGCGGTCCGCTCGTTCCTTTGACGAGAAGATTCATCGACGTCGCTTGAATCTTCCTAACAACCTGGTACCCGCCCTGCCGCGATCACCGTGAGAGAATCAGCGATGCGTTCTGTCCGCCGAAGCCGAACGCGTTGACCTGGAAGACCGAGTACGAGCACGCGCGCGGACGCTCGGTCACGAGCTCGAAGCGCGAGCGCGGATCGACGCTTCGGGTTCCCATCGTTGCCGGAATCCGGCCTTCGTGCATGCCGACGATGCCCGCGATCGCGGACAACGCGCCGGCGCTCGCCATGCTATGTCCGACGTGACCTTTGATCGATGTGACGATCGCTTGGCCGTCCGTATAGACGTCGTCGAGCGCCCGCGCTTCCGCCGCGTCGCCGACGATCGTGCCCGTGGCGTGCGCGTAGACCACCTGGCAGCGTTCGCCGTCCTCGCCGGAAGACTCGATCGCGTCGCGCATCGCGCATACTTCGTATCGTGCCGAGGGATCGGGCGAGGTGATGTGATAGGCGTCGGCGACCGACCCATATCCCCGGATGCGCGCGAGGATTTCGGCGCCGCGCGCTTGCGCGCGTTCGGCGCGTTCGAGAACGAGAATACCTGCGCCGTCACCCATCACGAACCCGTCGCGATCGACGTCGAACGGACGCGACGCCTGCGATACGTCGTGGTTTCGCGAGAGCGCGCCGGCGCGGACGAGGCTTTCGTAAACGAGCGGACTGAGAAGCGTCTCGCTGCCGCCCGCAACCGCCGCCTCGACCTCGCCGCGTTCGATCATGCCCGCCGCCAATCCGATCGCATCCAGCGACGAGGCGCAGGCGGTACTGATTGCAAGCTGCGGGCCATGCAGTTTCCAGTGCATCGCAATAAACGCGCTTGCCATGTTCGGGATGACGAGTGCCATCAGTTTTGGCGTAACGTTGCGCGCAGCGTCGAGAAAGCGCGTCTGCGCCTCGGCGATCAGCGGAAACCCGCCCATCGTGTTGCCGAGGATGACGGCGGTTTTCGGCGGCGGATCGAGCGCGGCGCGCGCGAACGCCTCTTGAGCCGCTACCATCGCGTACTGGGTGAAGCGATCCGTGTTCCGAAACGCGCTCTGCGGCAGCGGCGTTTGCTGCAGGAAGTCGTCAGCGACCGCGGCCCACAGTGCGTTCCCGGAGACGCGGAAGCCGTCTGGCATCGGTGCGATCGCGCGCTTCCCTGCGAGCAGATGCTGCCAGAACGACTCCGTGGTGCTGCCGATGGGTGACACGACTCCCACTCCCGTAACGGCAACGTGCTCCATTGTGGGCTGATTCATGCAATGCCACGCCTGCGGCCTGCTGCTGGTTCTCAAGCGGAACGGAATGAGGCGTTCTGCGCGCGTCGAAGGCGCCTGGGGTGGAGCGAGGCGTCAACGTACCGCAATCGTACCGCCTGGTCCGCCGTGATGCGCGGGCCGAGCGGACCGTCGTGCGGCTGCGCGGCGGTGCGACGTTTGGCGGCGACGAGGTCGCAATCTGTGCCGGTCCATGCGGCGTGGAGTCGAGCGAGCAGCTGGAAGAAGCGGCCCGTGCGGTAGCAGCCGCGGGCGCCAACGTATTGCGTGGCGGCGCCTACAAACCGCGCACTTCGCCCTATTCGTTCCAAGGGCTGGGTGAAAAGGCGCTCCAGATGCTTCGCGCCGCGGGCGATCGGCACGGTCTGGCGGTCGTCACCGAAGTGATGGACCCGCGCGACGTAGAGAAGGTCGCGCGATATGCCGATATGCTGCAGATCGGTGCGCGTAACATGCAGAACTTTGCGTTGCTCCGCGAAGTCGGCGCGACGCGAATGCCGGTCCTGCTCAAGCGAGGACTCTCGGCCACGGTGCAAGAGTGGCTGCTCGCGGCCGAGTACGTTCTGCTCGGCGGCAACGAAAGCGTCGTTCTCTGCGAGCGCGGGGTTCGATCCTTCGACGTCGCCACACGTAACTTGCTCGACATATCGGTTGTCCCGCTGCTCGAAGAGATGACGCATCTGCCGGTGATCGTCGATCCGTCGCACGCGATGGGCATCGCGCGTCTCGTTCCGCCGATCGCGATGGCGAGCCTAGCGGCCGGCGCGCACGGGCTTCTGATCGAGGTTCATCCGGATCCGGCCAACGCGCTCTCCGACGGCGCACAATCGCTCGATTGCGCGCAGTTTGCAGAACTCATGCGCCGCCTCGCACCGGTTGCAGAGATCGCCGGACGAAGGCTGCCGCGCCGTTATCGCGCGGTGAGTACCGAGAGCGCCTCCAAACCCGATTCGGCGGTGCGATCGAGCAATAGCGGCGTCAAGCTGGCGTAACCCGCGTGGACGGCGCCGATGTCGGTGCCCAGCGTCTCACGGTCGGTCGCGAACGGCGATTCCCAGGCGCGGTAATATCGTGTCGCACCGTCGTGTTCTTGGCCGACCATGCGGCCACAGATGCGCTTGCGTCCCAGCCGCGTCACGGCAATCCCGACGATGCGCTCTAGCGGAATGTTCGGAACGTTCAAGTTCCAGTAGCAGCCGGCGTCACGCAAGTTCTCGTAGGCTCGAGCGATGCAGCGCCGGACGATCTCGGCCGCGCTCTCCCAGTAGCGACGGCCGGTCGGGTCCTCGTGATCCAATGCCAGCGAGACCGCCAGCGCCGGAATCCCAAGAAGCGACGCTTCTACCGCTCCCGCAACGGTTCCGGAGTAGTTGACGTCGTCTGCCAAATTCGGTCCGTGATTGATGCCGCTAATCACGAGCTGTGGACGCGGCGAGATCTCGGTCGCGCCGAGAAAGACGCAATCGGCCGGCGTGCCGGAGCAGGCATAAGAGATCACGGCGTCGTCGTGTCGCCGCTCTAACGTGATCGCCTCGTCCGCGGTGATCGCGTGTGAGACGCCGCTGCGGTTTCCCGACGGAGCCACGACCACCAGGTTGTGCTCGTCGCGCAGCGAGTCGACGAGCGCGAAAATTCCCGGCGAGTCGATTCCATCGTCGTTGGTAATCAGAACGCGCAACTACGCCCTAGGCCGCACCCGGCGCGAAGCGCAGCGCTAGGCCGTCGATGCAGTAGCGCAAGTGCGTCGGCGGCGGCCCATCGTCAAAGATATGGCCGAGGTGGCCGCCGCAGTTCCGGCAGTGCACTTCGGTTCGCTCCTCGACGAGCGCGTAATCGGATTTCGTTCGCGTTGCGTTCGGCAGCACGTCCCAGAAGGACGGCCAGCCGTCGCCGCTATCGTATTTAGTCTTCGAGGAGAAGAGCGCTATGTCACAGCCGGCGCAGCGATAGGTGCCGCGCTCCGTCTGCTTGATGAGCGGACTCGAGAATGCTGGTTCGGTCCCACCCTGTCGCAGGATCTCGTAACGATCGGTTCCGAGCAGCGCGCGCCACTGCGCATCGGTATGCGTTACTTGGTATTGCTCTCCTGCGGCCGCGCGTTTGCCCGCGAGCCCTAACGCCGCGAGCGCGGCGGCAGCCGTCACGAACTCGGAGCGCCTCACCGTGCCGCTCCCGGGACGACGTGACACGCCGCGCCGCCATTTTTTTCGAAGTAGCGCTGATGGTACTCCTCAGCCGGCCAAAAACGCGGTGCGGCGAGAATCTGCGTTACGATCGGGCGCGCGTGGTTGCGCTGCTCGCGTTCTCGCGACGCAATTGCTTCGCGTTCTTGCTCCTCGCCATGCGTGAAGATTGCGGATCGATATTGATCGCCGACGTCGGGACCTTGACGATTGAGCTGCGTCGGATCGTGAAGCTGCCAAAAGACGCTCAAGAGCTTCTCGTAGTCGACTCGCTGCGGATCGAACGTAACCTCAACGGCCTCGGCATGACCGGTAGCGTGGCCGCAGACTTGACGGTAGGTGGGGTTGTCCACACGACCACCGGTATAACCGGAAATGGCGTCAACGACGCCGGGTACTTGCCGAAATGCCGCTTCGACTCCCCAGAAGCAGCCGGCCGCGAAAGTTGCAGTTTGCGTTGCCATACGTCTCTAGAACGCCGGGCCGGCCTCGCCGGATGCATTCCCCACGGCGTCCCGGCGCAGGACGTCTTCGAGGCTCTCGCGCCTGGCCAGCAGCCGGTGCGCACCCTCAGCGATGCCGACCACCGCGGGCCTGGGAAAGCGGTTGTAGTTGCCGGCCATGCTGTACGTGTACGCGCCGGTCGCGCACATCGCGAGTAGTTCTCCGCGGGAGGTGCTGCGCGGCAACCGGACGATTGCGAGCTCGTCGTTCTCGCACGAGCGCCCGCACAGCGTCAGCTCCTCCTCACCGTCGCGCCCGAGTGCCGCCGGAATCACGTGATGAGCAGCGCCGTAGAGTGCCGGACGAGGATTCTCGGCGATGCCCCCGTCGACGACCACGAAGGTCCGCCGCGATTGACGCTTGACCGCAAGCACGCGGTAGAGTGTGGTTCCCGCGAGCGCAACGATCGCGCGCCCCGGTTCGACACCCAGCCGCGTCACGGAGAGGTTGCGCTCGCGTACGCGTTGGAGAACGTATTTCGCGACGTCGCTAATCGTCGCGGCGGCGTCGACCGAGTCGTCGTCCTGCGGCTGCGTCTTTACGCTGAATCCCCCGCCGATCACGATCCGTTCGACGCGAAACTCCGCGCGCTCGAACCGCTCGGCGGACTCCAGGAGTACCGCCGCGTTCTCTACGTACGCCGCCGGCTGGCGAATCTGCGACCCTAGGTGCGCGTGGAGACCCGCAAATCGCAGCTGCGGGTTGTCGCGCAAGATCGCGATTGCCGTAACTTCCTCGCGCTCGGGGATGCCGAACTTCGTGTCGTTTCCGCCGGTGCGCACGAAGGCGTGCGTCGGTGTCTCGATACCGACGTTCAAGCGCAAGATGACCTGCGCGCAGCTCCCGCCGCGCGAGAGTTTCGCGAGCGCTTCGAGCTCTTCGATGCCGTCGACGACGATGGAACCGACACGACCGTCGCACGCGGCTCGAAGCTCTTGCTCGGTCTTACCGGCGCCGTGGAGCGTCAGCCGTTGCGCCGGAAACCCGGCCCGCTCGGCAGTGACGAGCTCGCCGAGCGAACACACGTCGAGACCGATGGAGCGCCGCGTCAGGTGGCGCACGAACTCAACGGTCGCGAAGGCTTTGGCGGCGTACGAAATCTCCAGCTTGAGGTTGGTCGCGCAACGGAGAAGCGCGTCGATCGCAGCGTCGACTACGGCAAGGTCGATCGCGAGCAGTGGCGTTTCATAGATTTGGGCGAGCCGATCGGCTGCGATTCCGCCCAGCAGCAGATTGCCGCTCCCGTCACGCGTCTGGCCCTCCGCAAGGCCGTCATGCCAACGCGGAAAAGGCGTCAGAACTGCTCCATGAACGCGTCAATTTGGGCTTGGCCGACGCCGGCCGCGAGGAGTCGCGCCGGAAGAAGCGCGGCGTTCTCCGGCGGCGTAACGAACATAAACGGCGCGTCGTTGCCGTCAGCCGCACGCACGGTGCACCACCGTAACGCCGCAGGAATTAGCGCCGTTTGGTAGCGGGGGAGCGTTAGGGTTTGGTCGCCGGCTCCTACCTCGAGCGATTCCCCGAGTGACATCACGATGAGCGGGCGTCCTTGTGTTTCGATCGAAGCGGGCTCGCCGCACGCGACGATCCGCTCGACGACGAAGTGGTCGTCCGCGATCAGTGCGCTCCGTTCGAGCCCTTCGAAGGTATAGGCAATCTGCGAAAGCACGCCCGTTGCGGTGGCGCGATAGTCGAGAACGTCGGCTGCCTTCTGAACGTGCAGCTCGCGAGGCTTGCCGTCGAGGCCGACGCGATTGTAGTCGAACATCCGGTACGTGAGATCCGAAGCCTGCTGCGTTTCGAAGACGGTGACGCCGGGTCCGATCGCGTGCACCAATCCGTGCGGTATATAGACGCTGTCGCCCGTTTTTACTTCGATGTGCCGTAGCAGCTCGCCGAGGCTGCCGTCGGCGACGCGCCGTTCGTATTCGGCGCGCGACGTGTCGCGATTCCAGCCATAGACGATCTCCGCGTTCGGTTGCGCGTCGAGCACGTACCAGCACTCCGTCTTACCGAACGGCTGATGTTCGACCCGCTGCGCGTACGCGTCGTCGGGGTGCACCTGCACCGAGAGCCAATCGTGCGCGGTAATGATCTTCGTTAGCACCGGAAAGATGCGCTGCGGGTCGATATCGCCCAGAAGCTGCGGACCGAGCCGGCCGCGCAGGTCGGCGACGGTAGAGCCGGCGAGCTCGCCGTTGGTGACGCGATCGGCGTCCCAGCATTCCCATGACTCGCCGAGCCGAGCGTTGGGATCGCCGTGTTTGCCATAGACGCGCACCAGCTCGTCACCACCCCATACCTGTGTGGTGAGCTTGGGATCGAGGACGTAGGGATAGGTCGCCTCAGGTTGCATTGCCCGCCTACGATACGAGGCGAACGTGCGGAATTCCGGCCCGCCGGCTCGAAGGGTCGCCAGTGGCCTGCAACGCCGGGATGTGCGCCGCCGCTGGCCGATTGCAGGATGAGATGCGA
Organism: Vulcanimicrobiota bacterium; assembly: GCA_963748875.1. Taxonomy (GTDB): domain Bacteria; phylum Vulcanimicrobiota; class Vulcanimicrobiia; order Vulcanimicrobiales; family Vulcanimicrobiaceae; genus Cybelea. Next base: position 251,137 of record CAVVKC010000001.1, on the reverse strand, counting down.
GGAGCGATGAGCGACAAAAGCAGCGCTTTGCGAGCGAAGAGCGACAAAGTAGATCGCCTGCAAGCGGCCAGCCCTTCGGGTTGCGGGCAGCGCGGGCGCGCCGGCTGCGTCGCTCGTCGGTCACAGAGGGACGGCTATGCTCCCTCCTCGCTCCTTGCCAATCGCACCCGTGGTGCCTGCAACGGCGGCGCACATCCCGGCGTTACAGGCCACTAGTGCACGAGCTCTATATCGGAATCGGCTCGAACCTCGGAGATCGCCAAAGCAACATCCTTGCCGCGCTGCAGCGCTTACGCACGCGCGCGAAGATTACCGCGGTTTCGGCGTTCTACGAGTCTGAAGCGGCCCACGGCGCCGAAGGGCCGGCCTATCTCAATATTGCGGCGGCGCTGCGCACCGAGCTGGACGCCGAGGCTTTCAAGCGCTTTGCCGCCGACGTCGAGCGGGCCGTCGGGCGGGCGCGCGGAACGCGTTGGCTTGCGCCAAGGCCGATCGACGTAGACCTCCTGATTTACGATGGAACGGTCGTGCAGCCGCATCTCGACGCGCGGCCCTACAATCTCGTGCCGCTCGCGGAGATCGCGCCGCACCTCGTTACCGCGCCGAACGAGTCGAGCGTGCGACGGCGCGAGCGCGGGTTGCGCTTCGATACCGACCGTCAATCCGAAGCTCCGGAGATTCGGATTGCGTTAAACCGTGCCGGCGTCTCCCGCGTGCGCCGCGTCGTCCATTTGGAAGTCGACGGTCGCGCGCAGGTCTACAACGGAGAGTTCACGATGGTCGCCGACTTGGCGGCCGACAAATCCGGCGTGCACATGTCGCGCTTTACGGAGATCCTCGAAGAGGCGACCCTCGACGTACTGGCACGCGATACGCGTCCCGCGAGAGTCGAACGCCTTACCGAAGCAATCGCTCGCGAGATCGTCACGACCCAGCGCGCGGTCAGGGCCGACGTGCGATTGCGCGCGGAGTTCGGGTTAGAGCGCTGGACTCCGGTGAGCGGCAAACGCGGCGAAGAGATGTACACGCTCGTCGGCATCGCGCACGCCGACGAGGAGGGTACGCGACGCGTCATCGGCGTCGAAGCGGAAGGAATGACCGCCTGTCCGTGTGCTCAAGCAATGGTGCGCGAGCACGCGCTGCACGAACTGCAGGACGTAGGCTTTAGCGAAGAGCAAGCGACTCGGGCGCTCGATGCGCTGCCGGTGGCCACCCACAACCAACGCGGACGCGGCGCGATTCTGCTCGGCGTCGACGAGGCGCAGGCGGAGGCGATTCGTGCCGAAGATCTGGTCGAGATCGTCGAAAATTCGATGTCGAGCGAGACCTACGATCTGCTGAAGCGGCCCGACGAATTCTTCGTCGTCAACAAAGCCCACCACAATCCGCGGTTCGTGGAAGACGTGGTGCGGGGAATCCTGGCGCGCGCGCTCGACGTGTACGCGGACCTCGGCGACGAAACGTTCGTCTTCGCGAGCCAAGTCAACGAGGAGTCAATCCACAAGCACGACGCCTTCGCGGAAGGCTTCGGGCTCTTTGGCGAGCTGCGCGAGGAACTGCGCGGTGCTTACGTTACGACGAAGACCGATCTTGCCGGCTGGTTACACACGCGTCCTTCACCCGTGCTGGCGTAAGGTCGTTCCTTCGAGGGCTTCGATTCGCGCGCGCAGCGACGGGTGCGAGGAGAAGAAGAGTTCGTACCAGGCCGGCGGGTCCTCGTCGGCGAGATTTTGATCGCGCAGTCGTCGAAAAGCCGCGGCTCCGCCCAGCGGGTCGTCGGTTGCCGCGAGCGCAAAACGATCCGCGGCCCATTCGCGCGAACGCGAGAACGCGAAGAGAAGTGGCCGCAGCACCTGCGTTGCGAGCAGCATGATCGCGTATATCCGCGCGACGAGCAAGGGCCTATCGCGGTAACGTTCGCGCTCGCGCGCCGTCGCTGCGGCATTTGCTATTAGAAAGAGCGCGATCGCGAGCGCCTCACCGAGCGCGATCGTTCGCCACGTGTCCTTGTTGACGTAATGGCCCAGCTCGTGCGCGACCACGAACTCCGTTTCGTTCTCGGGAAAGGCTTCGATGAGCGTATCGCCCAGAACGATCCTGTGCGTTCGTCCGATGCCCGTAACGAAAGCATTCGCCTTGCGGGTTTGGCTGCTCATATCCATGCGAAGAATGGCGGCGTCGCCGACCCCGAAGCGAGCCGCGAGCCGGCGCAGGCGCTCTTCGAGCGACCCCTGGATCGGCTCGAAAGCGTTGAAGAGCGGCAGAACGTAGAGCGGCACGATGACGTTGGCAGCGACGAAGAGCGGAAGCGTGCCGAGGCTTGCGAGCCACGGCCACCGCCGCGGCGCCCGCCGCACGGCCGCCCCGAGCAGCGTCGCGAGAAATGCCGTCACGCCCGACGCGATCAGCGCGCTCTTCGCATACTCTTCCAACCAGGCGCGCCGGCTCTGATCGCTTAGACCGAAGCGCCGCTCGAGCGTGTATTCCTGAACGAACGATGACGGAAGGTCCGCGATCGCCGCGATCAGCGAGAGCGGCGCGAAAAAGAGCGCGGGACGAAGCCACGGCGGTGCGCATCGCGTCACGTGATCGAGGGCTCGCGCCTGCGGCCCGTACGCGAACGCTAGAAAGCCGATCGTCGCGCGCGCATTATCGGCTAGCTCGAGGGCTCGGCGGAGGCTCCCGTATGCCCGCGCATCCTTCGCGCGCGGCGGCGAGGGCTCGCGCCACTCGCGCAACGCTTCGAACGCGCGAACGAGCGCGTAGCCGGCCCCAAATCCAGCTCCGATACCGGCGAGGAGCCCCCCCACTTTCATTCGGCGGCTCTTCGCCTAAACGATCGAGATCGTCTCTTTCGCTTTCGGCCGGCTCTCGATTGCGGCCAGCAAACGATCGGCCAGGATATCGCAAATGGGGTCGTCCAGCTCTTCGATGCGGCCCTCATCGGCAAGCCGCGCTTTGGCCGGATCGATTGGGATGCGGGCGAGCACCGGTGCGTGCGCGAGTTCTGCCACGCTATCGGCGTACGATGGGCCGAAGATGTCGTAGCGCGCACCGGTATCGGGAGCGACGAAGTAGGACATGTTCTCGACCACGCCGAGAATCGGCTTCTTAAGCTGATGAACCAAGTTGGCTGCTTTGCGCACGATCATCGTTGCGAGCGCCTGCGGCATCGTTACGAGAACGACGCCGTCGATCGAGAGCGACTGCACGACGGTCAGCGGGGCATCCGACGTGCCGGGCGGCAGGTCGACGAGCAGAACGTCGAGATCGCTCCACAGTACCTGTTCGTAGAACTGCCGAATGACGCCGGCGACGATCGGTCCGCGCCAAATCATGGCGGTATCTTCGCGATCGGTCAGCAGGTTTGCGCTTACGATTTCGATCGCGCTTCGCGAGACTGCGGGCGTAATCAGCGGTAGAGGCTGCCCCTGGGGCGTCTTCTTCAGCGGGTCGGCAGCAATCGCAAGCGGGTCGTGCAGACCGAAAAGCTTGGGAATCGATGGGCCGGTGATGTCGGCATCGAGAATTCCTACGCGACAATGCTTGCGGCGAAGACCGATCGCGAGCAGAGCGGTGACGAGCGACTTTCCGACGCCGCCTTTGCCCGACATGACCGGAATGGTGTGTGCGATCGTCGCGCGTCCATGGAATGCGCCGGGTGCCCGGCGTTGCGGCTGCCGGTCCGCTTCGGCGATTGGCGGAACGACGCCCGACGCGCGAGCCCGCTCCAAGGCGTCGAGGACCGGCTCGAGCCGAATCCCATGTGCGCGCGCGCCCTCTTCAATCGTCTCGTATTTGCTTACCCCGCATCCGCTGCACCCGAGCCCAAACGCCTGCATGACGTCCGCGGCGATCGGAAGCTCCGCCACCAGTTGGGCGATCTTCGTCTGCGGGGAGATAGTTGCGAGGGTCAAGGCTTTTCGTTCAACCGGCGAACCACGCCGGGGTATGCGCCGGCCGCCAAGTTTGAGCTGCGAGGGCCGCCGGACGGCGCGTCGCGAACCGCACCGGCTATGCTATCACTCGAACGCGCGGAGGACGTGCTCGCCGGCGGCTGCGACTCGCCGGTGCGCACGGCGTGGAGCGTCGGCGGTCCGATGTTCGTTCAAAGCGCAGCCGGCGGCGCCTATGCCTACGATGACGGCGGACGCCGCTGCATTGACTACATCATGGCGTACGGTCCGTTGCTCTTCGGTCATACTCATCCGGCGCTGGTCACCGGGTTAGACCGGCTCGCGTCTCACGGGTTCGTCTGGGGCTCAACGCATTCCGAAGAAGTGCGCCTGGCGCTGCGAATTCGCGCGCACCTGCCGTCGATGGAGCGCATGCGCTTCGTCACGAGCGGGACCGAAGCAATGATGAGCGCGATTCGCGTCGCTCGCGCTTTTACGAAGCGCACGCGGGTGCTCACGTTTGCCGGCAACTACCACGGTCACTTCGATCTCGCGCTGGTCGAGGCGGGCGCCTCAGCCGGCGCTGCAAGCGGCGGAATTCCCGACGCGGTCCGGCACGAAAACGTCGTCGCGCGTTATAACGACCTTGCCAACGTCGACGAGCGATCGCGTGGAGTCGAGCGCGATTTGGCCGCGATTGTGGTCGAGCCGATCGCCGGGAACATGGGTCTGGTGCCGCCCGCTCCGGGTTTTCTCGAAGGCTTGCGAGATCGCGCGCGGGCGTGGGGCGCGCTGCTGATCTTCGACGAGGTCATCACCTGGCTGCGTTTCGGCCTAAACGGCGCGCAAGGACGCATCGGCGTAGTGCCGGATCTGACGGCGCTCGGCAAAATCATGGGCGGCGGCGTGCCGATCGCCGCGTTCGGCGGGCGTGCAGACGTCATGGCGGTGCTCGCGCCGGCCGGCGGGACGTTTACCGGCGGTACGCACGCGGGCAACCCGTTCTGTGTGGCAATGGCGCACCGTGTCCTCGATCTGCTCGAAACGCACCCCGAATACTACGCGGCGATGAATTCGCTTGCGGCGCAGCTCGCCGACGGAATACGCGCGATCTTGGCACGCCGCGGCCTGCCCTATGCGGTCGTGCAGCAGGAATCCGTGGTCGACTTTAAGTTTCGCGCTGGGCCGCCGAGCCGCAATTACGACGACGCGCGACGAGCGGACCGAGGCGCGTATGGAGCCTATTACGCAGCGATGCTCGCGCGCGGCATCCTGCTGCCACCTTCGCAAAACGAAATGATGTTCGTTTCGACGGCCCATACGCGCGAAGACATTGATGAGACAATCGCCGCGATCGACGAATCGCTTCATTACCGCGTGCTTGCAGGCACCTCGCACGATTCAAAGGCGAAGTCGTAGACACCCAAGCCGTCGCTCTTGGGAAAGATCTGCAGCGTGTGCGCTCCAAAGCTCGCGTTCACAATTAGATCGTAGGATCGCGGGGCGTCTACTTCGACGTACGAGTTGCCGTGAGCGTCATATCGCAGATCGCGACCGGCGTCGCTTTTTGCGACGGGCCGGCCATCCTGCGTCACCTCGGCGCGTATCGAACCGCCGCCTTCCGGCTTGAGCACGGCGGCCAACTGTATCGCGTGATAACGAAGCACGAGGTAGCCGTTATTCTCACCCGAGACGGCGGCCTCTGGCGTCATGCGCCAGTATCCCTGCAAGTAGACCGTACCATCCTTGGGACTCGAACCGTCGTATGTGTAGTTGGTATCCGCGCCGGGATTGCCTGAACTCGATACGTTTGCAATCTGGATGCGCCCAACGACAAGCTCGGGAGTCTTTGGGTAACAGACGGCGCCGGGCTTGTTGTAGCTGTCTTGGGGCAGCAGCGCCATCACTGGCGGCAGCGCGAGCTGCGGCTGCGCGCTCTTGAGAAGCGCTTGAATTCGGGCCTCGGTTTGGGGATAGCCGCCTTCGCCGGCGAAACTTTCGACGAGCCGGCCCTCTTGATCGTAGAGATATTCGTGGGGCCACATATAATTGCCGTAGCGTTTCCAGATCGTGGCGCGGTCGTCGAGCACGATCGACCACGCCACGCCGAGCCGATTCGCGGCCGCCGTAACGTTCGCTCGTTTGCCTGAAAAATCGAACTCCGGGGTGTGCACTCCGATGATGACGAAGCCGTGGTCGCGATAGCGACGATACCATTCGCGTAGATACGGCAGCGTGCGAAGGCAGTTGATGCAGGTGTATTCCCAAAAGTCGACCAGCACGACTTTGCCTCGCAACTGTTGCGGCGTCAGCGGAGTGCTGTTGAGCCAGCTTCCGCCGCCGTCGAAGCTTTGAATTTGAGTCGGTTCCGCTGCGCTCGACTGGGCGCCCCAAAGACCTTGCACGATGAATGCGAGGATCGCGGTCAATCCTAGACGCAAGGCCAAAACGGGTTGAGGGCGACCCCCCGTTTGGGAGGCCGCCCTCAAGGAACCGTTCACGAGTGTTCCTCTAGATTTTGACCTGCGCGTTGAAGAAAACGTTGATCGGTGGAGCTCCACCCCCGATCGCTCCGTTGTTCAGGCCGCCTGGCAAGTAGCTCTGCTGGAATGGCGTGCGGGCACCGTTGGCTCTGAAGTCGTTGATGCTCGTGCCGTTGTAGAAGTTGCTCGGATAGAGCGTGTTGTTGAGCAAACCGCCGGAAGGAAGGTAGCCGCAGACTGCGGCGCCGGGTGGATTGGCCGCCGTCCAAGCGGCTGCCGTTCCACCGAAGCAGGTGTGGAAGAGGCTCGTTCCCAGCACCGTCAGCCGAATCCGCGGGCTCACGTCGTAGGAAAGCTGGAGGTTTCCAACGATCGAGCTGGGCTGCTGAAAGTTGTCGAAGAGGAACGATTGGGTCTGCGGATTGGGTATGTAGAGGAACCCGAACGCGCCCAGCCCTCCATTTTGCACCGTGAGGTAGTTGCACTGCAATGGATTGGTTTTGGGCGAGAGCTTGGTGATCCCCGTGGCTGCCGAGTTTTGCAGGCAGCTGCGCGGATCCAAGCCCATCGTATCCAACGGGCTGCCGTAGTAGCCGCCGGTCTGGAAGTTGAGGCTCGGCGTGACCGCCAGTTTGTCGTGGCGCCAGTTGAGAATCAACGACGAGACCCACGGCGAGATGTAGCTGGAGACGGCTCCGTTGAGGTTGGGTGCGATCGCCGTCGTGTACGGATTGTACCAGGCGCTCGGTGAGAGCTGACCTTGCGGTGCCAGGTTGTAGTACGGGTTGAAAATCGTGTCTTGGCCCTTTGCGTTGGGCGTGTTACACGGAACCCCGTTAATACCCTGATAGCACGGTGAGCCGCCGCCGGCCTTGGTTAAGCCGTTGTACGCCGTGATCGCTTGATTGAGCACGGTGGTCGCGTTGGGAATCGTACCGCCCGTCTGGAGCGGCACGTTCTGGAACTGGACCTTCGAGCTGGTGTAGGTCAGCGCCACGATCCCTGAGAGACCGTTGCGGGTGAAATCACCCTTGTTGAACTGGAACTCGAAGCCTTCGTTGCGATTGACGCCGACCGGCACTTGCGTGACGAAGTTCGAGCCGATGAAGGTCTGCTGTTGCCAGTTGTTCACCCACGTGAAGAACGGCGTGAGCTTGAAGCTCATGTCGGTCCCACGGAAGTGCTGCTCGTAGGAGAGGTCGTACTGCCCCGACGAGATGCCCGGAATCGGGTGGAACGGCGAGTAGAACCCGAGGTTCATCGTGTTGTTCCACACCGAGCGGTCGTCGCCGGCCAGTGCCAGATACTGGACCGAGGACGAGAGCGGCGGCTGCGTGTAGCGGCCCGCCGACACGCGCCAGACCACGTCGGGCGATTGCGTGTAGGTCGCTGAGAGACGCGGCTGCCAGTAGTTGAGTGCGTACGAGCTCGGTGAGCTGGCGGTGAAGCTGGGCGCTTGCACGCCATCCTGCACCGTGCCGTTAGGATGGACCCAACCTTTTTGGGCCGTTTTCGTCAGCGCCGATACGCCTTGGTTGCAGTCACCCACGATGTACTGCGCCGGCGCCGGCGGAACTCCACCGGGCCCAAGCGGCGTCGTGAAGACCAGGTTGGTCGCCGCCTGCACGCACGTGTAGTTGGCGGTCATGTTGGCGTAGAACTGGGTCGCGTTGGTCGCCGACTCCGGCAGGTCGTACGTGAAGTTGTCGTACCGCACCGATGCGTTGATCAGGAACTTGTCGCTGGGACGGAACTGGTCTTGCAGCGACGCGTTGGTAAAGCGCGGCTTTACCGCGTTGTACGAGCCGTTGGCGTTGCCATCCCAGAGACTATCCCAGGTTGCCCCGGCTCGGGCCGCCGGCGATTTCACTCCGCCGCCAAAACCGGTCGGACCTGCGACGGCATTGCTCACCCAGGTCGGGGCCGCCGTCTGGCCGGTGGCGACGTTGAAGTAGCTGGGGGCATCCAAGCAGACTTGCTTGGCGCCGGTGGATGGATCGTAGCACGTGAAGTTGTTGCCGGTCTTGGCCATGAAGCCAATCGGCGAGGTACCGCCCATGGCGGTCGAGTTGTTGAACCGGATCACTCCGGCGGTCGTGTAGTTGCCGTCGAGGCTGATCAAGTTCTGGTCGTTGATCTGGTCTTGGAAGTCCAGCGCACCACCCGAGGTATGCGTGATCAACTGATACTCAGCCGAGTTCGGGAAGACCGGCAGGTTCGTCCCGCCGGCGCCCCAGCTCGGCGACGTGAGAAGCCAGTTGGAGTAGAAGGTGTACCCGTAGGCGCGCAGATAGGCCGATTGGCTTAGCGCATAGGTGTACTGGAGCTTGGTGATGCCGGCGTTGTTCTGGTTGACGTCGATCGAGTTGTCGTTGTTCGGCACCTGCCCTTGGAAGGGGTGCGGTGGCGCTCCGGGCGCGAAGTAGATCCCCGGCCGGATGAACTGCGAGAAGCTGTGGGCGATCGTCGTGCCAAACGGCACGTTGTAGGTGATCGCGTCGGAATACGCCAGATAGGTCGGCGCGCAGCCTAAAGCCGTACTGGTGGGCGGCGAAACGCCGCACGTGATCCCTAAGCCTTTGAGCGGGATGATCTGGCCCTGGCCCGAGCAGCCGGTGGCCCCCAACACGTTGACCGGAGCCGACGGCGGGCCCCAGGTTACCACGTTCTCCTGACCGCAAGTCGGCGGCCGGTAGTTCGTGCCATACATTGAGTAAATCGCTTGGTTGACACCCGGACCGATGTCGCTCAGCGAGCTATACCCGTAGTTGTTGAGCGCCGAACCGCTCCACATCAGCTGCACGTCGTCGCGCAAGCCGTTCTGCTTGGGAATGCCCATGTGCAGGTTGATCACGCTTTCACGATCGCTGATCATGAACGGGTTGGCCGAAGTGTTGCTGTAGTATTGCCAGCAGCCCTGTTGGCCGGCCGTTGCAACCGGCTGATTCGACCAGGGCGCACCGACTAACGGACACATCGGCTTGACGCCTTGGCAGGTGGCGGCGCACGTCCCGCCAGTCGCGATAATCTGGTCGCTGGCAAAGCCGTAGCCGATACCGAATCCATCGGTATTCCCCGATAAAATCCCGCCCGGCGTAGCGTACCCGGCGCCGTTTGAGTTATCGGTGATCCGGTAGGTTTGGTTGTAGCCGAGCAGGCCGACGTAGTAGCTGAAGGTCCGATCCGGCGTCGAACCGCCGGCCTCGACCTGCGCCTGATGGTAGAACGTCGGCGTCCCGAGTCCGAGGTTCGCAGTCGCGAAGCCCGGGAAGGTGCCCGTCTTGATGACCTGGTTGATGAAACCGGCCGTGCCGGCCGAGGCGACCGAGGACGGACCGCCGCCGGTGTAGACCTGCAGCTCCTGCAAGCCCAGCGACGACTCCGTCGAGGAGTTGTAGTTGTCGAACGAGCGGTTGACCGGAATACCGTCGTACTCGTACCCGGTGTAGTACGAGTTCTGGCCGCGAACGTAGGCAGCGTTGAAATCCCAGCCCATGCCGCCCTGCGACGTTTGCACGCCCGGAACCGATGCCATCGCCGAGTAGGTGTTGTTGAGGTTACCGCCGCCGCCCAATGCAGCAGCCGCCGAGGCCTGCGACGCGTTCACGCTATACAGGTCGCTGCCGACGCCCGATTTTACGAGCGAGGTGCCGGCACTCGACGTGACGTGCGCGATCGTGCGCAACGCCCGCTGCAACGTGTAGGCCACGTTTTGCGTCTGGTCGGCGAAGACCACGACGCCCGGGAAGGAGATCCCCTGATACCCTTCCTTGTTTAAATTGATCGTATAAGTATCCGGGTTGAGCGAGAGGAACACGAAGTGACCTCCCGCATCCGTCGTCGCGGTCCGATTCATCGAGGCAGAGACTGCCTGCACTTGAACGCCGGCAACCGGCGCCCCGTTTGAATCTTTGATGATCCCTGTGATGTTGCCGGTGACTCCGGCCAGTGCCCACGTTCCCTGGCCGAGAAATGCCATCAGCAGCAATGCAGCGATGACCGCGCGACGGAGGGTTCGTTGCTGTTTCATGGTTGCTAATCCCTCATGTCGCTTTAGTTTTTGGGTTAAGCGTCACCTAAGACGCTTGCACCACCTTAAAAAATGCTGCGAACGCGACCTTTTGAAAATGATTGAAAAAACGCCGCGTTAGGGACCTTTCACATCAACGACTTTCAGCGCTTTAAGAAACATTAAATCAAATGGCTATCAAATCCAACTTCCCTTTGTGATTTCGTGAAGACTCGGAATTGCTTTGCGTCTATCCTAGAGTCATGGCGCTCCCGCTTCCATCTCCATTTTCAGTTACCGAGGACGCCGCGCAACGCGCGATGGAGCGCCAGATCTTGACGCTCCTGCATCGGGCTACGAAGCCCGATGCGCTCGCGACGATGCCGCTCATGCGAGCGATTTGCCGCGCTACGGCGACCCCCAACGCGCTCGACGCCCTGGATCGCGTCGTTCGAGATGCGCTCGACGGTCGAGAACCAAGCGCCGTCATGCGAAGAGAGATCATCTTCGCGAGCGACTTCAACAGGCTCGTAACCAACGCTCAGCTCGCCGCACGCAACGGCATCTCGCGCCGCCATTTTCAACGCCGTCGAGCTCAGGCGATCACCGCCATCGCACGGTTCGCCCGCAATCTTTTAGCCCGCAATTCCGAGCTGGCCGAGGTAAGCGACAGACCGGTCGCCGAGCGTCGCGATTCTTGCGTGCGGCGAGACGACGCCGCCTGGCGATTCAAGCTCGAGATGGCAGCATATGTGCGTGCTCGAGACCGGGGTCGCGCGCCGGAGATGCGCTGCATCGCAGGCAGTCTCGTGCGGCTCGCGACAACCGGTCCGGCGCGCGCTTGGGCGCAAAAGTATCTGGCTGACGCAAACGCCCGCCTGGGTCACGTGGATGAGGCGATGGCGCAACTGCACGGCCTGCCGCCAAACGCGAGAGCGTTGATACGCGCGGAGCTGGCGTTGCTCGAGCGGGACGCGCAAACTGCCGAGGATTGCGCGCGATCGGCGTTGGCGGAGAGCGACGGCGCTGACCGTTATCGTTGCTTCGCGTTGATATCGCAGGCTCGCCTGATGCGCGCCGCGCCTTGGCGTCCGCCGCCGGAAGCGCTAGATCCAGCGGTTCATTCGTGGGAGCGGGTCGCGATCGACGTGGAAAACGCGCGGCATCTCGTCCTGGAAGGGCAATGGAGCGATGCCGAACGGCATTCGCGATGCGCGTGGAACCGGGCGGAGGAGTTCGGTTTCTACGAGCTTGCAGCCCGCTGTGCTGCGGTTCTCGCTACCACGTGCGAGGTTCGCGGATCGAAGCTGAAGGCGTCATGGTGGCGTGCCCGCGCCATCGAGCGTCTGCTGCCGACACAAGACCGGCTTCTCGCGACGGGTCTTTTCCCGCGCACTCCGTGCTCGCCGGAAGGCCTTGCGGATCGACTTTTGAGCGGCGTGCTCTACGACCGTTTGTGCTTGATCGTGCCACAAATGTTCGGAGAGGATCGAGAACAGCGCGCGGTCATCGTCGAACTGCTCGCGACGATTCTGAATCGGTGTCCAACGTCGGGAAGCAGGTCGCCGGCGCTCGAACGAGCGATTGCGGCGGTCGCTCGCAGTGAGTCCGCGTTTGCGGATTATGCCGAAACGTGCTTGCGGCCGATCAGCGAGATGCTCGCGCTGGCACAGACGGCGCTGACGGGAGCCGTCTGGGCTGGGGTCTTCGATAGCTTGTTTGACGTCTTTTCGACGACGGCGCGCGAGCTGCGTCCGGCCGCGCCCCGCGCGGTGCCGGTCACGGTTCCTCACCCGGCTAAGTCACAACAGTCCTGCATCGATCATTTGAAAATGGATGAGAAATGTGCCGGGGACGGAATTCCAATCGAAGCTCTCGCCGATCTACGCGTTCGGTTCCTTTCATTTCGATCCCGTACGCGGGCTTCTCTCACACGGCACCGCCGTGGTTCCTTTGCCCGAACGGCTCACACAACTGTTGATCCTGTTGATTCACGCTAATGGAAACGTCATCGATAAGGAAACGATTGCCGCGCGCGTTTGGCCCGACACGGTCGTCAGCGACGGCAACCTGTCGCAGCATATGTACATGCTACGGCAGCTGCTCGACGAACACGCGAGGGACCGTTCCTACGTCGTAACGGTGCGCGGAAAGGGTTACCGCTTCGTCGCGCCCGTCAGCGTCGTCGCGCCGGGGACCGCGGACCCGCCCGGTATCTCGACCGAAGACTCCGGCGATCGTCTCTTGAGCGGCGCGCCTGAAGCTCTCAATCATTATTGCCGTGGCGCCTACCTCTTGGAGAAGCGCACCGCCGGCTCGTTGTCCGCAGCTACCGAGCAGTTCGAGGCTGCGCTGCGGATAGATAGCGAGCACGTGCCGGCTCTGATCGGGCTCGCGCGCTCGCACGCGCTCATGGCCGAGTATTGGTACGCGCCGGGTTCCTACACGTTTCCCAAGGCCAAAGCTGCAATCGTTCGAGCGCTGGAGATCGATTCGTCCTCGGCCGAAGCTCGCGCGACGCTCGGAAACATTCTGCTCTTCTGCGATTGGAACTGGACCGAGGCGGAACGCGAGATACAGACCGCGATACGCCTGAGCCCCCGGTCGACGTCGGTGCATATCCAAGCCGCTTGGTTTTATATGTGCAAGGGTTCCGGTGATATGCCGTTACGACAGATGCAGCGCGCGTTGCTCGTCGAACCCTCTTCCCCGGTGTTGCAGCTCTTTCTCGCGAGGACGTTTCTGCACACCGGCGAGTACGGTCGCGCAATCGACTCGTTCTCGAACCTGATCGAGAATGGCCCCGATTTCTCAGTTGCGAGGCGCTACCGCGCGCAAGCCTACATCCTCAACCGGCAGCCGGCTGAAGCGTTGGCTGACCTGCTCCTTCTCCCGCAAGATCGTGCCGAAGATCTCGCGCTTCGTCTGCCGTTGTTGGGTCGAGCCTACGCCGATTGCGGCGACCTCGACCGGGCCGAGAGCATTTACCGGAACTTGGTCGAGATTGCCCGCACCGAGTACGTTGTCGGCTTCAACCTTGCGACCGTGGCGGTTGGCCTCGGCAAGCTCGAGGAAGCGCTGGAACATTTGGAGGGCGCGTTAAGCAAACGCGAACCCGCGCTCCTAATGCTGCGCAGCCTCCCCTGGTTCGGCCCGATCGTGCAGCGTTCGCGATTTAAAGCGCTGCTGCGCGCGATCTGGCCGGATTATTCTCTTAGCGCGACGGGATAGACCACCGGGCTGCGCAAACCGTTGGCGTCGACGCTGCGCACCCCCAAAATGTAGTCATCCTTCGAGACCCCAACCGTCGCTTCGGTGACGTTGCCGACGTCGGTGGCGTGCTCCCACTGCGGCGCGTCGGTGACACGCCAAAGGATTTCGTAAGAGACCGCATCGGCGGCGCGCTTCCACCGCAGCGTCGAGTCGTAACCCAGGTGATGGAGAATCATCTGGGTGTCCGTCGGAGGCGCAGGACCGAGCGCGAGCGTCGCCAGCGACGCGACGTTGGCTTGCGTCGCTCGCCGCAAGTACGCAGCGTCAATGTATTGCGGAAGATCGCCGTACTGGACGCCATCCTGCATGCGGACGTCTTGATGCTGGTGCGTGAAGTTCTCGTGCGGCTTCGACGAAACGAATCGCCGCTGAGTAACCTACGTCTTGGAACGATTCCTGATCGCCGCCACGCATGAAGCGGTCCGATCGAAAGATCTGGCGCACGTGCAGATCGGGAACGTAGACCGGGACGATCTCAGCGATGAACCGCGAGAGTTCGCGCGAGGGCGAATCGTTCTCCGAGCCAACCAGGTTGACGCGCGCGACGTCGACGCCCGCCGGCAGCGCTTCGCTGAAAACGCGGATGACGTTCGGTTCGGTCGTTTCGTCGCCGCCGACCGAGTTGCCGACGATGTCGTCGTTCAAGACGGCCAAAATCGGAACGTGGCCGGCAGCCTCCTCGTGCGCGAAGTGATTCGAACCCCAGAGTCCGAGTTCTTCGCCGTCGAAACAAGCGAAGATAATCGTCCCGCGAAAGCGCGTGCCGGCCATCACTCGCGCCGCCTCCAGGACCGCGGCCACGCTCGAAGCGTTGTCGTCCGCCCCCGGGGCGGTTCCTGCGCCGTCCGTGCACCGGCCGTCACAATCGTCGAAGTGACTCGACATGACGTAGACGCGTCCCGGCGCGGTGCCGCGCAGCGTCGCGATAACGCTCGACTCTTGCACCGCTCGCGGCGTCCTGGGCGTCTTCGGCTGAAGATACGTATCGAGCGCAACGCTCATCCGTCCGTTCGAGCTAACCGCGATGGCTCGAAACTCGCGCGCGATCCAGTCGCGAGCGCCGAAGACTCCGTGAGCGGCGGTCGAGGTGCGCTCCGAGAAATCGTTGCGCGTTCCAAACGCGACGAGCTTTTCAACGCTGTCCTTTAGGCGATCCGCCTGCACCGCGCCGACCATCGCGGCGATTGGCGGATACGGCGTTAGGGACGGGAGCGGTGCGTCGGACGCCACCGCCGCCAGGAGCAGCGCGCAACCGAGTGTGAGCAACTTCATCCGGCAACCTTTTACGAGAACGTTCTAACCTCCTGACGGAGAAAGCTCATTTCGTGAAAGCCACGGTCTACGTGCTCGTCTGCCGCGACGGTTCGCTCTATACGGGCGCGACGCGCGACCTCGTGCGCCGCCTGGCCACTCATCGACGACGTAAGGGAGCGAAATATACTCGCGGGCGCCTACCGGTCACCCTGGTAGCATGGTGGCATCCGGCAACGTTCGCGGCGGCGATGTCGCACGAGGCGCGTTTCAAGCGGCTGCGGCGCTCGGCTAAGCTCGCGGCGCTGCGCGCGGGCGAGGTCTACGGCTGTACGGTCTATTCGAACGATCCCTTCGTGGCCGCGTAAGTCGCGCGCGTCACCGAGTGGATCGCCGCATACGCGGCCCCAAAATCGGATGCGTCTGCGGTCATGATCGCAAGAATGAAGGGGGAGTCTCCGTACGGCGCCACGATCGCGATGTCATTGAGCGTTCCTACGATAGCGCCGGTCTTATTGGCGACCGGCATTCCCCTCGGCAGCGCCGCCGGAATTCCGTCGCGATCGGTCTGACCGAGCATGATCGCGACCATTCTCGCACAATGCTCCGGCGAAGCGACCGTTCGGACCCCTTCGCGTGCGCCGCGTTCGATCAGGTAGAAAAGGCGGCCCATGTCCGTTGGGGTCGAGACGTTGTCGTTATGGTGCACCATCGCCGAGTAGTCGAGGAACTGGCGAGCGAGGCGAGTGCGAACCATGCCGACACTCTTGCCGACGCCGTTGATCGTCGGCACTCCGAAGTGGGAGATGAGCAGGTTCGCGGCAGTGTTGTCGCTGACCTGAATCATCGGAACGATCAGTTCCCGCACCGTGAAGCGTTGGCCGCTGTCAGCCTGGTCCATGAAATCCGAGCCGCCGATCAGGTCGCGGTCGTGAAACGTGATCTTCGCCGAAAGCGTTCCCGGCTTGATCTCCTCCATCGCATAGGCCGTTACCATGATCAACACTTTGATGACCGAGGCCGTGGGGAACCGTCGCGAGGAATTGTACGCGACTAACTCTGGACCCGGGCCAAGCGTGCGCGCGTAGATGCCGATCTTCCCGGGCATGTCGCGCGCGATCGCTCGGACCTTCGCGCTCAGCGACGTCGCGCCGAGCGCGCGCGGCGCGACCAGCGCCGCGCCTGCCGAGCTCAAAAAGGCGATGCGCTTCAGGAGCCGGTCCCCTGATAGTGACGAAGGCCGAGCAGCCAAAACGCGTAGGCGCCCGTAACCCAGACCAGACCGATTGCGGGCGTAAACAGACCGATTATCGGATTGAAATGCAGCCCGGTATCGGCTTTCTGCAAGAAGTATGTCGCGGGAAAGTAGTTCATGAAGGCAAACGGCAGCAGGAACGTCAGGACGAATCGCACCCCGCGGGTGTAGATGCTGATCGGGTAACGCGTGAAGTCTTGCTCGAGCGACATCACGACCCATCGCAGCGTATCGACGCGAATGAACCAAAACGAGCAGGTCGCCACCGCGAGCGAGATCCCAAGATCGATGAGCGCGCCGCCGGCAACGACGAGCGGAACGAAGGTCAGGAAGATCCAGTCGACCCGAACGCCCGCGGCGGCCGTCGCAACGGCTAACGTCGCGATCGCCAGTATCAAGGCGTCGGGAACGATTTGCTGCGGAACCGTCAGCACCTGAAAGAGCGCGTCGAGCGGACGAACCAAGAAGCGGTCGAACCGCCCTTCGCGAACGTACTCCGGAACGCTATTCACCGTGAAGAAGAGGGTGTTGTGCAGCTCGTGAGCGGTCATCCAGAGCGCGTAGAGAAAGAACATTTCGCGAAAGTTCCATCCGTTCATCGAGGGGAACTGTCGCATCGTCACGTAGAGCGCGCCCAACGCGATGCCGTGATAGACGATCGTAAAGACGAACCACATCACGAAGTTCGCGCGGTACTCGAGCAGCGTCAGGAGATTGATCCGCCAGTACTCCGCGTATGCCCGTAGCATCGCGCAAGCGCTTCGGCGCCGCGCATCGGCTCCCCGTTCGGAGGCCGTTTCGCCTCGACCTGACGGCCGATGCGCTACGCCGTTTAGCCGCCAATGTCGTGGACGTCGTGGGACCCGACGGAACGTACTATCGCGCGCTCCAGGATGCCGGCGGTACCGAGGTCGTGGCGATTGCGAGCCGTGGCACTCGCGCGATCGAGCTGAAGGCGACCGGCCGCGGCGGCGACCGCTGGCTGCCGGTCGTGGCCCGCATGTTCGGCACCCAGATCGATCTCGCCGAGTGGTACGTCCGCAGCAGGCAGATCGCCTGGCTGGCGCCGCTTGCCGACGAGCTCGCCGGTCTGAAGCCGCCGCGATATCCGACGCTCTGGGAGGCCTGCGCGCACGCCATTCTCTTTCAACAGATATCGATTCACGCGGCCGCCGCGATCATGCGCCGCGCCGTCGAGATGCTGGGCGAGGCGGTGACCGCCGGCGGCGTCGCCTGCATCCCTTTCCCATCGCCGCAACGTTGGCTTGAGGCCGGCGAGACGCGGCTGCGCGCGGCTGGGCTCTCGCGCAACAAGATCGTCCACGTGCGCTCCGTCGCGGAAGGCTTCATGACGGGCGCCATTGACGAGGGCGCGCTGGAGAGGCTCGCCACGCCGGCAGCGGCCGAGCGCCTTTGCGCGATCCGGGGCATCGGGCCCTGGAGCGCGGCGGTCATCCTGCTGCGTGGACTCGGACGCCTCGACGTATTCCCGATGCGCGATTCGGGCGTCGCGCGCTCTTTATCACTGCTTGCAGGCGGCGCGCACGTCGACCAAACCGAGCTCCTGGAACGGCTTGGACCGGTGCGAGGAATGCTGTACTATCACCTCTTGCTCGGACGCACGCGCAACCTCGTACGGCGTTGAGCAGTCGTAGAGGGCGTGCCCGACATGTCCGTACATTCACCTACATTTGAAGTCGTCCGGTCCGGCGACCGCGCTCACGCCGCGCTCGATTGGCTCGACACCTACTATTCGTTCAGCTTCGCCGATTACTACGATCCGAAGAACGTGAACTGGGGTGCGTTGCGCGTCTTCAACGACGACCGGATCGCGCCCGGCGCGGGTTTTCCGCCACATCCTCATCGCGACATGGAGATCGTCACGTACGTCCTTTCGGGCGAGCTCGCCCATCGCGACAGCATGGGCAACGAGGGCGTGGTCGGCCCGGGCGGCGTTCAGTTCATGAGTGCGGGCACCGGCGTGCGTCACAGCGAGTACAACAACAGCCGGCGCAACCCGCTGCATTTGGTTCAGATGTGGGTGCTTCCGGGCCAAGTTGGCACCGCGCCGTCGTACGGTCAGATGGCCTTTGATGAGAACGAGCGCCGCAATCGCTGGCTGACGGTCGTCAGCGGCGAGCCGATGACGCCGGCGCCGATCCGCATAACGCAGGCCGCAACGCTGCGCGTTGCGCGTGCAGAAGGCGCGACGATTTCGGTCGACCTTGCTCCGAAACGCTACGGCTATCTGTTTGTTGCGCAGGGAAATGGGCAGGCAAACGGCGAGCCGGTGGAGGCCGGCGATTCGGTTCGGCTGTATGACGTCGCCCGGCTCGACGTCGGCGGCAACGCCGAACTCGTACTTTGGGATCTGCCCGGCGACTCTTAGCCGCCCTGGATCACGACGCGGTTTGAGGCCGCGCGCCAAACGACCGACGACAACGCCGCGAACAGCGCCAACCACGCGACCTGAGCGGCGATGCTCGCTGCCCACTGCGAAGGCGGGATGATCCCGATGTAGATGAGCAGCGGTGTGGAGTAGATCGACGCAAAGGGGAGCGCGAATATAATTCGGCCCAGAACGCCCGGAAAGAGCGTCAGCGGAATGACCTGTCCCGAGAGCAGATCTGAGACCCATCGAACGATCAACTGAATTGCAAACGTCTCGAGCGTCCAAAACGCGACGCAGTTCATCAAAAAGTTCAGGAAGAAGTTCACGCCGTAGCCGATTGCAAAGGCCAACAGAAAGGCGCCGAAGGTCGCGGGCGGCGGCACGTCAATGTGCACCAGAAGTAGGGCGAAGAGCAGCGACGGCACAACGAGCAACGCGTGGAGCAGCGTCTGCCCCAAGCCGTCGCTGAAGAAGTAGAGCGGAACGCTGATCGGCTTCATCAAGTCGGTGGCAATAGTTCCTTCACGAAGTCTCTCGCGAATGAGCCGCGTCCCATCAACCTCCAAGATCAACGACATCAGCATTGCGACGGTTGCGTAGGTGATCATGCTGTGAAGCGGAAGATTGATCGGGGCGACGTTTTGAGCGTAGAGCGCCGTCCAGAGCGCACGCAGAATGTAGACGCGAAGTACCAGCGAACCGATTTCGGTGAAGACTTCCATCCGATAGGTGGCTTCGCGCGAGAACGCTTTCTTCGCGAACTCGACGTATGGCACGAAGTTCAGAATTGTTAGTGACCTGTAGCGCTAGGATGTGCACTGCCGTTGCAGGCACCACGGGCGCGATTGACAAGGCGCGAGGAGGGAGCATAGTCGTGACTCTGTGACCGACGAGCAACGCAGTCAGCACGCCCGAGCTGCCCGCAACCCGAAGGGCTGGCCGTTTGCCGGCGATTTGCTTCGTCGCTCTTCGCTCGCAAAGCGCTGCTTTTGTCGCTCATCGCTCCTCGCACCTCATCCGGCAAAACGGCCAGCGGCAGTACATATCCTGGCGCTACAGGTCACTTAGCCGCCCTTTTGCCGCTTGATGGCTTGTTGGCGTCGCTGCTCCATCTCTTCCAGCTCGAGCATCATGACGTCGACGACTTTGTCGACTTGCGTCGCTTGCGTCGGCGGAGGCTCCTCCCCCGCGCGCCGGCGGGGCGCCGGCTTGAGGTTGCGGTGTTCTTCGAGCGTGGAGTCCTGTGCGTGGGCTTTTCGCAGAAACTTCGAGTACGTTTCGGCGGCGCGCGCGCGAACGTCGTCACCCGGCTCGAGATTGAAGACGCCGCCAAAGAAATCGATCTTTGCGTGAATCTCTGCGGCCGCATCGGGGCCTGCGATGGTCGCCGGGTTACCGTATGCGATGTGCAGCATCGGCACGCTCGTTCCGGCGGGCAGGCGCGCTCCTACGTGTACGATCGCCCCGAGCGCTACCCCGCTGCCATCGCCGATCGTCGCGCCGTTGAAGATCTTGGCGCCGGCCGCCAGGAAGCAGCCGTTGCCGATTGTCGCCCCGACCAGGTAGGCTCCGGGTCCGACGATGCACCGCTCGCCGATCGAGAGCGGATGCTGCAGGTTGCGTCCGCCGCTCGCTTTGAGAACGGCGTTCTCCATGACGACGCTCCGCGATCCGAGGGTCACCGGCGCGCCTTCGGCGGTAATGATCGCGCCGTGCAGGATCGCGCAATCCGCGCCGATCGTTACGTCGCCGCTGATCGTCGCGCTGGGCGCAACGTACGTGCCGGAGTGGATCTTCGGTTTCTTCGTTCCGCTGGAAAGAATCACGATGCGTCCTCCTGCGACCGGCCGTATCCCTCGACGTAGATTCGGCGGATAATCGACTCGAGATCCGGCTCTTCTAAACTAACGTCTTCGACACGATAACGTTCACTCGCTTGCCGAACGAGCAGATCGGCGCGTTGGAGGTTGCGGTCGAAGCGGAAACGCGCGCTCGAATTCTCGACGCCGGCCAGCTGCGCCCCCTCGAGGTGCGGTTTCTCAATGGGTTCGCTAAAACGCACGATCAACGTGCGAAACTTTCCATATTCGCTCTTGATGCGATCGATGTCACCATCGTAGATCAGCGTGCCGTGATCGATCAGCACGATCCGCCGGCAGAGCCGCTCGACGTCGGCGAGATCGTGCGTTGTGAGAATGATCGTCGCGCCGCGTTCGGCGTTGATGCGCGCGATGAAGCCCCGTATGGCTTCCTTCGCGACGACGTCGAGCCCGATCGTCGGCTCGTCGAGATAGACGATGCGCGGACTGTGCA
This sequence comes from Vulcanimicrobiota bacterium, assembly GCA_963748875.1. GTDB lineage: Bacteria > Vulcanimicrobiota > Vulcanimicrobiia > Vulcanimicrobiales > Vulcanimicrobiaceae > Cybelea. The sequence goes on along the minus strand of CAVVKC010000001.1, from coordinate 230,265 downwards.
GCAGCGCCGCTGCGAAGTCGCCCCGCATTCGCTGTCCGAGCGAGAGCTGGCGCACGGGAGTGCGCAGGAAATCGCCCATCTCGAGGATTTCCACGAATTCATTGAGGTTGCGCCGGTATTCGTCGGATGGAACCCCGTAGATGGCGCGCAGGAGCTCGAACGATTCGGCGAGCGGAAGGTCCCAATAGAGCTGGCTTCGCTGGCCGAAGATCACGCCGATGTTGCGCGCGTTCTCTTTGCGCTGCTTCCAGGGCACCAGGCCGGCTACGCGGACGTCGCCCGAGGTCGGAACCAGGATCCCGGTCAGCATCTTGATGGTCGTCGATTTGCCGGCGCCGTTCGGTCCGATGTATCCAACCAGCTCGCCCGGTTCGATCCCAAAGCTTACGTCGTCGACTGCCAGCCGGTCTTCGTATTCCCGCGAGAAGAAGGAACGCAACGCGCCGAGGGTTCCCGGCGTGCGCTTGCGGGTGCGAAAGACTTTGCGCAAGTCGCGCGTCTCTACGATCGGCAGGACACCAGCGTTCGGCATTGCGTACTCCTTATCCGGTGATTGTCACGATTTCAAACGAGTATGGAGCCGGCGCTCTCGAGGTCGCAAAGGGGGTCGCCGACGCGCTCGGCTACGAGTACGTCGACCACCAGCTGCCCGTCGTCGTCGCCAAGCGATTGCGCGTGACGCCGGCCGCCGTCGAAGCGAACGAAGACGCGGTACCGTCCCTCGGAGAGCGCTTCCTCACCGGACTCGAGCGCGCGACGCCGGAGCTGGCCGAGGCGTCGGCCGCCGAGCCCTTCGATGAAGAGCTGCTGGCCGCGGTGCAGGATGCGGTGCGCGAGTACGCCTCGCACGGAAACGTCGTCATCGTGGGCCGCGGGGCCTCCGCCATCCTGGGGCCTCGACCCGACGTGCTGCGCGTCTTCGTTCGCGCGCCGCGCGAATGGCGAATCGCACACGTCGCGGCAACGATGGCAGTTACGCGCGAGACGGCCGAATCGGAGGTCGATCGCATCGACCGCGCGCGCAGCGCCTACATTCGCGACTGGTACGGACTAACGTTCGGCGATTCTCAAAACTACGACCTCTGCCTCGACGTCTCGCGATTGGGTACGGAGCAGAGCGCTGCGCTCGTTATCGCAGCTGTACGTGCGCAAGAACGTCCGCCATCCTGAGCCGGCCCCGGGAGGGGCCGAGTCGAAGGGGCGCGCATCGCTTGGGGCGGCGCTTCGCTATCGGGACTTCCGGCTGTTGTGGCTCGGACTGCTAATTTCGAATCTCGGCACCTGGATGCAGTTTACGGCGATGGGATTTTTCGTGGCCAGGGTAGCCGGTTCGCCGCATCGGGCCGCGCTCGATCTCGGAATCTTGGGGGCCGCCCGCGCGATCCCGGTTCTCGCCCTCTCGCCGCTTGCGGGGGTCGTCGCCGATCAGTTCCCGCGACGCCGAGTCCTTTTCGTGACGAACACCACGATGGCGTTCGCGGCCCTGCTGCTCGCGATTCTGGCAGCCTCCCACCGGCTCGAGCTGGCTGGGCTCGTGCTGATCTCGGCACTAAACTCCGGAGCCAACGCATTCGACTCTCCGACACGGCAGAGCTGGCTGCCGCTGCTCGTCGATCGCGAGTTCGTCGGCAACGCGGTCGGCTTGAACTCGATAGCGTTCAACGCTCCCGCAGTCATCGGGCCCGCGATAGCGGGGGTGCTCATCGTTTGGATCGGCGTTGCCGGGGCCTTTTACTTCAATGCGGCTGCGACGCTTGCCGTCGTTGTTGCCGTCTTGATGATGCGACCGTCGCCGCCTTCGTCCGCGCGTCGAGAACCGACGCTGCACGCGATGCGCCAAGGCATTGCGTTCATCGTGCACCACCCGGCATTGCGCTGGATAATCCTCGCACAATTCGTAACCGCGCTATTTGCGCGACCCTACGGCCAGCTCACGCCGGCGCTGGCCGTAAACGTCTTGCACGCGGGTGCGCGCGGTCTCGGCTGGGCCGTCTCGGCAATCGGAGTCGGCGGATTCGGCGGAGCGCTCGTGACTGCATATTTTGCGCAGCGCGAGCGGCGCTCGAAGCTCTGGCTGCAAGCTGGATTGCTGATGTCGGTTGGAGTTCTCGCGCTCGCGTTCGTGCCGGCGCTTGCGTTGGCGCTGCCGGTCTTATTTGTCATCGGCGTCGGGACGCTCGCATCGCTTGGGATGACGAATACGCTGATCCAAACGCTCTCTCCCGAAGAAGTGCGCGGCCGCGCACTTTCGATCTATACGATGATTGCGATCGGCGTCGTTCCGCTTGGCGCGCTCGTCGACGGCGCGCTCGCCGCCGCCATCGGATTGCGCGCGACGTTCGCGCTTGCGGGTGCGCTGTGCACCGCGCTGTTCCTCGCGATTTGGCTTCTGCGCCCGGAAGTTCGAACGGTCTGATAAAGACAGCGAGCCGCTGTTGTGCGGCTCGCTTATTCGTAAATAACTCCGCTCGTTTCATCGAGCGGAGTCCTCGGTGTACCGGTTTATGCGGCTTTCTTGCGTCGCACCTTTCGGCGGACTGCCTTACGAACCGCCTTCTTGCGAACCGCTTTACGGGCCACCTTTCGGCGAACCACTTTGCGGGCCACCTTACGGCGAACCACCTTGCGGGCCACCTTACGGCGGATCGCCTTGCGGGCGATCTTCCGGCGGACCTTTCTACGAACTACCTTGCGGACTACTGCGCGGCGGACGATCTTGCGAGCGACTTTTCGTCGGACTCGCTTGCGAATCGCTCTACCAACTAACGCAACGACGACCGCTTTTTTTATGGCCGCTCTTTTGCGGGCGCTCTTTCGAACTGCCATCGTTTGTATGAGTCATCCTTTCTCTGGTCGGCAACCGACCAGGGGTGCTGCCTACCTTATACAGTATTACGAGCTTCAATGCAAGTTTTCACCGATGACGGCACGCGCATAGATGCATCCGTAGACGGGTGCGAACGCGACTCCGCAGTCGTGTTGATCCACGGATTTCCTTTCACGCGCGCGGTGTGGGACGCACAAGTAGACGCGCTCGCGCGTACGTCGTACGTGCTCCGTCCCGACCTGCGCGGCGCCGGAAAATCGAGCGCGCCCGAAGGCCCGTATTTGATGGAGCTGCTCGCAGCGGACGTCGCGGCATTGCTCGATGCGCGTGGAATCGCGCGCGCCACATTGATCGGACATTCGATGGGCGGCTACGTCGCGCTCGCGTTCGCGCGAATGTTTACCGAGCGCGTCGAGCGCCTTGCCTTGGTTGCGAGCCGGCTGCGCGCGGATACTCCGGTAGAAGCGACGGCGCGACGCGAACTCGCGGATCGTGTCGAGCGCGAATGCAGCATCGAACCGGTTATCGAGGCATATCTGCCGCGTTTATTGGCGCCGCGAACCCTTGACGAGCATCCGGACGTCGTCGAACGCGCTCGCGCGATCGCCAAGCAAAACGCGCCGGTCGCGGCGGCCGCGTCGTTGCGCGGCATGGCGTTGCGCGCCTCGTCCGAGGACATCGCCGAAGAGCTGGACGTTCCGATGTTGATGGTCGGTGGCGCGTGCGATCGCGTCGTCGGACCCGACGAGGCGCGCTCGATCGCCGCGCGATTTCCGCGCGGCCGGCTCGTGCTCTGCGAGCAAAGCGGGCACGTTCCGATGCTGGAAGAGCCCGGGCGCCTGGCCGGGGCGCTCGAAAGCTGGCTGGCGGTCGAGTCTAGCGGATGATCGGGAGGTTCGACCGCCGGCGGATCGCGTTATAGAGGAAGAAGCCGCCGAGCCCAAGCGCGGCAATGACCGCCGCGATGAGGACGATGGGGATCAGGAAGCCCACGACTTTGATCAGGATGTCGACCAGGACGATCAGCAGAGCCACTGCCACGGTCACCTTGAGAAAGAGCGCGAGAGTCTGGTTGAGCTTGGGCTTCGTCACGTTTTTCATCTGCGTCTCCAAGTACCGCGTCTGGCATTCCGAGGTTTCAAAGGAGCTTCAACCGGTCGAGCGCGAGGTAACCGGCGGCGATTGAACCGGCGGCATCGAGGCTGCCGTCGGCAAGCATGGCGCGAAAGGTGGGAAGCGGCGCGAGCTCGACCTCGAGGTGTTCGGTAGGGTCGAGCTGCGGGGCGCGCACCTGGCGCGCGCCGCTGGCCATATAGACGTAGGCGCGGGCCGTCGAGCGCACCGGTTCGGGAAAAAACTCCGTCACGAGTTCGCACCGTTCGACTTCGAAGCCGGTCTCCTCGGCCAGCTCGCGCAACGCGCAATCGGCCGGATCCTCATCGTCCTCCAGCATTCCCGCAGGAAGCTCGAGATGAATCGAGTCGGAGCCGTAGCGATACTGACGCACTAGCACGACGCAGTCGTCGGCGGTAAGCGCCAAGATTACGACGTACCCGCGCGCCTCACGGACGTAATAGTCGGAGACGATCGTCCCGTTGGGAAGCTCGAGTTCGTCGGCACGCAGCCGCATGTACGGGGAATCGACGACGTAGCGCGATGCGCGCAGGCGCCAAGCCGGTTTTTGCATCCTCCAATCTATGGCGAAGCCTTTGCACCTCCTCTCGCGAAGACCGGGTCCGTATGGCCGAACGCTTATTGATCGTCGGGGGCGGAACGATGGGCTCGGGCATTGCCTTGGTCGGCGCGCGAGCCGGTTACGACGTCGAGATCGTCGAGCCGGATGCCGTCGCTCGCGAACGCGCCTTCGCGTTGCTGGAGCGCGAGGCGCAACGGCTCGGCGATGCGTCGCTGGTCGAACGCATTGGTTGGAGCGATGCCATCGCTGCGTGCGATGCGTCGATCGCGATCGAGGCCGTTCCCGAGCGATTCGACCTGAAACGCGAGGTGTTCGTCGCGCTCGCAAAAGCGCTCTCCCCCGAAGCGGTCATCGCCACGAACACCTCGTCACTCGCAGTCGGCGATCTCGCCGACGTCGTGCCGAATCCGCAACGCGTGGTGGGTTTGCACTTCTTCAATCCGCCGACTCGAATGGAGCTGCTTGAGATCGTCGGCGCACCTGAGACGAGCGACGTCGTGCTCGATCGCGCGTTCGAGTTTGCCGCCCGAATCGGCAAGACGCCGGTGCGAGCGTCGGATACGCCGGGATTCATCGTCAATCGCGTCGCCCGGCCGTACTATCTCCAAGCGTTACGAGCGCTCGACTCTGCAGTAGCGTCGGCCGAAGAGCTGGACGCGCTCGCGCGAGCGGCCGGTTTTCGCATGGGACCGTTTGAGCTCATGGACCTGATCGGTCTCGACGTTAACCTGGCGACGAGCGAGTCGATCTACGAGCGCACCGGCGCGCAACGTTTTGAGCCCGCTGCGATTCAACGCGCGATGGTCGCTCAAGGTTTGCTCGGCCGCAAGAGCGGCGCAGGCTTCTACGTCTACCGCGACGGCAAGACGGAACGCTTAGAAATTACGGCGGCGCCGCCCGACGCGCTCGATACCGACGAAATAGTGGCAATCGTAGGCTTTGGTCCGCGGGCCGAAGAGCTGGCGGAGCTCGCCGAGCAGCGCTACGCCCACGTCGCACGGGTCGAAAACGACGAGTTTCTCGAGAAGCTCGCACCCGAAGCGACGATCGTAATAGATGTCGGCGACGGCGTAACCGATCGCGGCGAGGTCGTCGCGCAGCTCGATTCACTGCTCGGGGCGGAGAGCGTCTTTTTTGTCGATGCGTATGCGACCGATCTGAACGCCTGCGCCCGGCGCTTGAGACACCCGCAGCGTCTGGTCGGATACGGTCTCCTCGGTTCGCTCGAAGCGCAGCAAGCCGTCGAGATCGTCGATTCGGAAGCCGCCTCCGACGACGCGCTGGAGCTCGCGCAAGAGTTTTTCGCCACGATCGGCAAGGGTGCCGTATTGGTCGAAGATTCGCCGGGCCTCTTCCTTGGCCGTACCGTCGGCTCGATCGTTAACGAGGCGATGATCGCGGTCGCCGAGGGCGTCGCTTCGCCGGACGACGTCGACACGGCATTGCGGCTGGGCGCGAACTACCCGATCGGTCCGGTTGCATGGGGGCGCGAGATCGGAGGAGCGCGACTGAGCCGCATCTTACGGCGCCTCGCCGATGCGGAGGGCGAAGCGTTCGCACCGCATCGCTCGCTCTGGATGCTCGATCTGGCGGAGGAGCCTTCCCCGGAAGAAGTTGCCGAATGAGTCGCGAGGTTTGGGTGATCGACGCAGTGCGTACTCCGATAGGTCGCTATGGCGGCGCACTCGCCGGCGTCAGGCCCGACGATCTCGCCGCGATCGCCGCGCGCGCCGTCATCGAACGAACCGGAATTGAAGGTTCCGCGATCGACGATGTGTACTTCGGAGCGGCGAATCAGAGCGGCGAGGATAATCGCAACGTCGCGCGCATGGCGGCGCTGCTCGCGGGCTTACCGGTCGAGGTTCCGGGCGTCACCGTCAATCGGCTATGCGGCTCCAGTCTTCAGGCGATCAACTCGGCGGCGCAGGCGATAGCGTCCGGCGAGGGCGACGTGATGATCGCCGGCGGCGTGGAGTCGATGACGCGCGCGCCGTACGTTCTGCCGAAAAGCGAAGCGGCGTTCGGACGCCGTCAACACCTTTTCGATACCGTCCTGGGCTGGCGAATGGTGAATCCGAAGATGCCCGAGGAGTGGACCATTTCGTTGGGTGAGACGGCCGAGCGCGTTGCGGAGCGCTGTCGCGTCACGCGCGAAGAGCAAGACCGCTTTGCTTTCGACTCGCAAATGAAATGTAAAGCTGCAATCGAACGCGGCGCGTTCGAAGAAGAGATCGTCGCCGTTTCCGTTCCCGCCGCGCGCGGCGCCGACACGAACGTTTCCCGCGACGAGCATCCTCGGCTCGAAACGACGCTCGATACGCTCGCGAAGCTCGAGCCTGCGTTCAAAGCCGGCGGAACGGTAACCGCCGGAAACTCGTCGGGCATCAACGATGGCGCCGCCGCGTTGCTGCTCTGCGAAGCCGAGACGGCGAAACGACTCGGCCTTGCGCCGATGGCGCGCTACGCCGGCAGTGCGTCGGCCGGCGTGGCGCCTGACGTGATGGGTCTCGGACCGATCCCCGCAACGCGCAAAGCTGCTGGCACGGCTCAACATCGCGGTCTCGCAGCTCGATCTGATCGAGCTAAATGAAGCCTTCGCCGCGCAGGCGATCGCATGCATGCGCGAGCTCGCGCTCGACCCGCAAATCACCAATCCTAACGGTGGAGCGATTGCGCTCGGTCATCCGCTCGGTGCAAGCGGCGCGCGGATTGCTACCACGCTTCTGCACGAGCTTCGCCGTCGCGGCGCGCGCTACGGCCTTGCGACGATGTGCATCGGCGTCGGCCAAGGAATCGCAACGGTATTCGAGCGCGTCGAGTTGAAGGCAGCGAGATGAGCACGACGGCGACCCTAACCAAGACGCAGCTCCTAATCGGCGGCCAGTGGCGCGACGCGTCCGACGGCGGCGTTTACGAAGACTCCAACCCTGCGACCGGTGCGAAGATCGCCGACGTAGCCGACGCGACGCGCGAGGACGTCGACTCGGCAGTTGCAGCCGCACGCCGAGCCTTCGACGCCGGCCGTTGGCCGACGATGGCGGCGTCGAGGCGCGCTAAAATCATTTCCAAGATCGCGCAGCTCATCGGTGAGCGGGCCGGGGAGATAGCACTTCGCGAGGTTCGCGATAATGGGAAGACGATTGCTACCGCTAAGGGCGAGCTCGGCGCGATCGTCGATACTTTCGAGTTCTACGCGGGCGCGGCAACGAAGAACTATGGCGAAACGCTTCCACCGCCGCTCCCGACCTATCTCGCGAATACCGTCCGCGAGCCGGTCGGCGTCGTGGGTGCAATCGTGCCGTGGAACTTTCCACTCCTGCTCGCCTCCTGGAAGGTTGCGCCCGCACTTGCCGCCGGATGCACCATCGTGCTCAAGCCTTCGTCGGTTACCCCGCTCACTGCGATAGAGCTCGGCCAAATAGCGCTGGAAGCCGGCGTGCCCGAAGGCGTGCTGAATGTAGTGACCGGCTCGACGCGACCGGTCGGCGCGTGGATGGTCGAACATCCCGGAATCGACAAGATCGCGTTTACGGGCTCGACGGCGACCGGAAAGAGCGTTGCGGCCGCGGCAGCGCAAACGCTCAAGCGCGTCACGCTCGAACTCGGCGGCAAGTCGCCGTCGGTCGTGTTCGACGATGCCGACATCGATGCAGCAGTCGCGGGTGCGCTCTACGGCGTGTACTATAATGCCGGTCAGTGCTGCGAAGCACGCACGCGGATTCTGTTGCAATCGAGCATTTACGACCGCTTTGTAGGCGCATTTATCGAGAAGGCGAAGCGGCTTCGCGTCGGCGATCCCGAGGACCCGCGGACGCAAATCGGCGCGATCACCGTCGACGAGCAGTACGAAAAGATTCGAAGTTACTGCGAGATCGGAGTGGCCGAGGGAGCGAAAGCAATTTTGGGTGGCACGCCGGCCGAGCTCGACGAGAGCTTCGCGAACGGAATGTTTTGGGTTCCCACCGCGTTCGAGGCGCAGAACTCGCACCGCATTGCGCGCGAAGAGATCTTCGGTCCGGTTGCGACCTTCGTGCGCTTCGAGGACGAAGCCGAAGCGATCGCGCTTGCAAACGCAAGCGAATACGGTCTGGCTGCCAGCGTCTGGTCGGCGGGGCTGGGACGCGCGAATCGCGTAGCGCGAGCGATTCGCAGCGGTTCGGTAGCAATCAATACGCCGTATGCCGTTTTTCCAGGCGTGCCGTTCGGCGGCTACAAGCAGTCGGGATACGGCCGAGAGTTGGGAATGGAAACGATGCGCCTCTACTCGGAAACCAAGAGCGTGCTTACCTACATTGGCGAGAAGCCGATGGATCCGTTTGGGGTAAACTCATAGCGTGGATGAACCGCTCAAAATCGGCGGCCGGTACAGCACCACGTACGGCACGCTTTGGAAAGACGGAACCTACCTTCCGCGCGGCACCGAGGTAAGCGTCGTTGGGCTGCACCTGGACCAAGGTTTCTGCGTACGGTTTCCGGCGTCGCACGACGGCGAACCGCTTGAAACGTGGGAGGATTGGAGCGAGGTGGAGTTTCTCGCCGAGCACGGTTCGATCGAGCCGCCGAGCCGGCCGCTTTCGACCGCAGTTCTCGCCGAGGCGCGCGACGTGCTTTCGGAGGCCGAAGATGGCTGCCACCTGCATCTGCAGGATGATGAACTGCCCTGACGGCTACGTACCTAAACTAATGGTACTGGTCTGCCAAACAGGCCAACTCGCACACTGCGACGACTTAAAGCTCGGAGAAATAACCGCAACCCAGCAGTAAGTCGCGGTCGGTTTGAGACCCGTGAATTTCACCATTCCCTTTTTGTCGGTGTTCTTGGTGTCGTCGGGCTTGCCGGGCCGAGGGCTCGTCGGGTTCCTTGGCGTGGATTGTTCGACGGGAATTCTTGGTGCCGGGGTGCCGGCGATCGTCACCAAGATGATGGCTTTTTTGATCGATGGATTCGGCGACGGCGAAAGCGGCGTGAACGAGGTGTTTGGCGTCGACGAGGAGCTATGACAGGCCGCGATAGCAAACGCGGCAATGCCTAGAGCTAGGAGCAGGCGTTTGGGCATGGGCGGCTCGCTTCGACGCTTCGCCGCGAGCACCCGTTCAAACGCTTGCGCAAAGATGAAAGTAACGTTGTGATTTCGCGTCGATCGCTGCGTAGTACTCGCGAAAGAGCGATGCGGCGGCGGTGCCCGGCCAGTGAGCCGGCAACAGCTCGCTGGGTAAGCCGGGATCGACGTAGGCGAACTTACGGTAGTCGTGCACGAGCCACAGACGCTCGATCAGCGCGGCCTCGTCGCTCAGAGCACCACCCTCCCGTTCGCGGCGCAGCCGTGGTTCGTAGCGCGCGATGAACGCCCGGTACTCCGCGGCGATCTCGCTGACGTTCCAGCAGCGTTCGAGCAAGGCTCGATCGCTTAACGGTCCACGGTACTCGCTCGTGAAGAGATTGACCGCGTCGAGAGTGCGCGTCGCTTCGGCCGCCTCGCGCGCCGCGGACAAGGTATCGGAGGGCGAGATCCAGGTCGTCGGCGAGAGCTGCGCCCAGCCGAGCGCACTTAACTCTTTGCGCAGGCGTTCGCGGCGCTTTCGGTGCGCCTCACCGATGGCATAACTGAGCAGGCGCCATCTGCCGTCCCACTCGATCACGGGTCCATAGATCCGCGGGCTCAGCTCCTCAATCCGCCGCCGGCCGCGTTCGGTGACGCTGTAAAAAGCGCGGTTGCCCTCTCGCCGGACGAACAGCCATCCCTGACGCGTCATCCGGGAGACCGCTTGCCTGACCGTGGGAGCGGAGACGCCGAACGACGACATCAAGCGGATGAGGACGCCGATCCAGAGGGAGCCGTCGCCGGACAACCGGTGGACCATGTCGCCGTAGAGCGTAAAGATAAAGGAAATCGGCCGTGCAACTTGCCGCGCACCAGGCGCACTCGGGGTTGACTTTGAGCTCGCCGCCATCTAGTATGACAATATTCCCGACGCCCGCTAAAAATCCGTTATACTAAAGGCACGCCGATGAACCGCATTTCGACCTTTGACGACTGGATCACGATGCTCGATGAGTGGCGACACGATATCGGGCTCGACCGCGAACTCGTCGACCGCTTCATGCCGGGCTACCGCTTCGAGGCAAAGTACGGCGAGCTTCCGACTTCCGAGATCTACTTCGGTGACTTCAAAGGCGATCGGCGCTGGGAGAAGGTTCGCGAGATTCCCGACCAGCGGATGCGCGATGCGGTGCTCAACATGGTCGTTTATCAGGGTGACACCGAGTTTGCCTCTAACGAGCAGCAGCGATTCCTAGTGAACAACGCACCGAGCGAGTACGATTTAGCCTCGCTCGTTCGCATCATGGTCGAAGAAACGCGACACGGATATCAGATGTGTCACCTTATGGTCAACAACTTCGGCAGCGAAGGAAAGATCGAGGCGCAGAAGATGCTCGAACGCCGCGCTTTCGGGAAAAAGAATCGTCTGCTCAACGCCTTTAATGACGACGTTACGCATTGGCTCGATTTCTTCGCGTACACAAACTTCATGGACCGGGACGGGAAGTTCCAACTCACGATGCTCTCACACTCGAGTTTCGCACCGCTCGCCGCATCAATGGGCCCGATGCTGCGTGAGGAGTCATTTCACATGGGGACCGGAATCACCGGATTGCGTCGGATCGCGAAGGCCGGCGTCATCCCGGTCGAAATCCAACAAAAATATTACAACAAATGGTTCTCCGGCTCGCTCGATCTTTTTGGCACGGATCACTCCGGCTCGGCCCAGTGGGCGTACACGTGGGGCATCAAGGGGCGCGTGGACGAGGATCGAGCGGGTGAAGGGGTCGATAAGGAGCACCTCAACGAGCGCGCCCGCTTGCAGTTCTACGACGAAGCGTCGGCGACGGTTGCGCGGGTGAACGAAGTCAACCCGAGCGAGACGAAGTTTTATATTCCCGACATGAAGTTCAACCGAAAGATCGGCGATTACGCCGGCCAACGGTACGCCGTCGACGGCCGAAAGCTGACCGAAGCGGAATGGGAGGCGTACGCCCCAACGGTTCTTCCAACCCAAGCGGATGAAACAAAACTAAAAACGTATTTCAACGATCCCAACTGGATCGCTCCAAAAGGAAACCTTGCATGAGCACGACTGTCAACGGCGCAACCCAACAGACGCCCTTCGGACGCGAGGCGCGTCAGCACGACGGCAAGCGAGTCATCAACTATTGGAAAGACGGGCACGTGGGCTTCGTCGAGATGGACGATCCGCCCGCCAACACCTATACGCACGAGATGATGCGCCAGCTGGACGAAGCGATCCTCGACGCACGCTTCGATACCGACGTCGAAGTCATCGTGCTGACCGGCAAGGGTGAGAAGTTCTTCTCCGCAGGTGCGAACATCGGCATGCTCAATCAGGTGACGCCTGAGTTCAAGTACATGTTCTGCCTGCACTCCAACGAGACGCTCCAACGCCTCGAGCAGACGCCTAAGCTCGTGATCGCGGCGCTCAACGGCCACTGCGTCGGCGGCGGTTTGGAGATTGCGATGGCCGCCGATTTACGCATCGCACGCAAGGATGCCGGTAAGATCGGCCTTCCCGAAGTTGCGCTAGGGGTTCTCCCGGGGACCGGCGGAACGCAGCGGCTCGCGCGGCTCGTCGGCAAGTCGCGCGCGATCGAGATGATGACGACCGGCAAGACGGTCAGCTACGAACAGGCTCTCGATTGGGGCATGATCAACGATCTTTACGAAGGGAGCGCCGGCGAGTTTCGCGAGCAGATCATCGATTACGCCAAGCAGTTCTGCTCGCCGAACAAGGCGCCGATGGCCGTCGGCCACATCAAGCGCAGCGTTCAGACCGGCGCCGAGCTTCCGCTCCAGGATGCGCTCGCGTTAGAGCGCGAGCTGCAGTCGCTGCTTTTCAAGAGTGAGGATGCAAAAGAAGGGCTCGCCGCCTACAACGAAAAGCGCGTCGCAAAATTTAAAAATAAGTAAGCTGCATCGCCGCGGTGCCTCTTCGCGTTGCGACTTTAGTCCACGGTAATAACGAGCTTGCCGGAGATGGCGCCGCGCTTGCTCTCCTCGAGGGCGACGACCGCGTCGCTCAGCGAATGTTCGGCCGAAATCACGACGCGGATGCGTTTTTGTTCGAGCAGCTCGAGCAGCGCGCGTAACCCCGCATGCGAGAACTGCGGCGTGCCAAAGAGCCCGATGTTTTGTGCCGAGATCGTTTCCCGAGCGAACCATTCGACGTCGGCAGAGTGAACGGTCGAGACGATCCGGCCCTCGGCGTGCACGATTTGGGCCATTGCCTTGATCGCGTCGGCGTCGTCGACGAGGTCGAGCGCCGCGTCGATCCCGTCCGGATGCGTCGCCTTCACCGCCTGCAGGCTTCTGACGGTCGTACGCGATGAACTCATCGACCCCAAGGAACGCGCAAACGCGTCGCTCGACGAGCGCCCCGTTCCGATCACACGCACGCCGCGGCCGTGGGCGATCTGCACTGCAAAGCCGCCGACTCCGCCGGTCGCGCCGAGCACGAGCAGCGTCATTCCCTTGGTGACGTGCAGCGCTTCGATCGCTGCGAGCGCCGTCAGACCGCCGTCGGCAGCGCGGCTCGGCTCGCCGATGCTGTCGGGAATCTTGGCGATGGGTCGTCGCGTTCCGAAGCGATCGTGTACTCGGCGTACGACCGCCCGCGATGCCGAAAACGCGTTCGCCTTCGCGATAGGTCCTGATGCCCGCGCCCGGCGCACGAGACGCCGGCGAAATCCTGCCCGAGCACGAATGGGAATTTTCGTTCGGACGATCGCGCCGCTTCCAATCGATCGGATTGACGCCGACGCGCACGCGACGAGGATCTGATCGGCCGGCTGGGACCGGATCTCCTTGAGCGCCGGCTCGCCGGGCTGAGGCACCCTGCCAGGGGTCGTTGCGATTGGGAGCATATACAGGCTTCGAAATGAAAAGCTCCTGCGAGCGCTGCAAGCAGCCCATTCGCGGCGATGCGGACGCCCGCGTCTGCTCGTATGACTGCACGTTCTGCTCGGCTTGTGCCGACGCGATGAATGAGCTCTGTCCCAACTGCGGTGGTGCGCTCCTGGCCCCCACCGGTGCCGCGTAACATGGTCACCGCCTTCGTCCTCATGAACGTCGAGCGAACGCGCCTGCGCACGATCGCCGACGATCTGCTCGCAATCGATGGGATCGCCGAAGTCTATTCGGTAGCCGGTCCGTTCGATCTGATCGCGGTGGCGCGGGTTCGGCAACACGAGGAGCTCAACGATCTCGTTACCGAGCGCATCGCCGCGCTGGAAGGCATCTTGAGCACCGAGACGCTCATCGCGTTCCGCGCCTTCGCGAAAAAAGATCTCGGTCTGCTCTGGGATATAGGCTCGTAGCTTAAGGTAGTTCCACGCGATAGAATGGCGTGCCATCGATCCATATTTGCTGCGGGCGACCGCCGGCGTATGCGTCGAAACGCACGATCGAGTCGCCGAACGCGAAGGTGCCATTCGGAAGCGGCTTGAGCGCATCGGTTCCGTCGAAAGTAAGGCGGTTCTTGACGATAACCACTCGCGTGACCGCCGGCTGGCCAAAAAACGTATTCTCGTAACGCCCGGCCAGTGCGTTCCAGGCCGGCGGATGCGAAAACGTCTGCGGTCCCGCGTACCGCTCGTTCGGATACCACTGCGAGCCGTAGGTCATCTCGACGACTCGTCCGCTACCGTCGCGACCGAACGCCAACAAAAAACGCGCGTAATTTGGATCGTCGGCCCAGAAGAGCCCCGCGCCGCGTGGATAGAGCGCGATGTTCTTACCGTTGTCGATCAGCCGGAGGTGATCCCCGGCAGCGACGACTTTGAGCGTCGAGCCGGTCGTGCCGGAATAGGTGCCCGCGTAGTCGGCGGCCCGCGCGACGCGAGTCGGGTCGGGCGCGGACGGCGGCGCAGGAAGCGGCTCGCCGAGGCTCTGCGCCCGCAGAACGCGCATCGCGTAGAGCACGATCGCGCACGGGTGCAGGGGCGCCTCGACCAGGTTCGCAAATGCGATCGCGCCGAAACCGCGCGTCAGATTCATCTGCATGCAAGCCGTGTAGCCGGAGATGCCGCCGGTATGGCCGATGAGACGATCGCCGCCCTGGTCGAAAATCGATAAGCCGTAACCGTACTCTCTATAGAAGGCCGGCGCTTCGCTGAGCTCGACGCCGGGTGCGCCGGCCGGTTTCCCGGTATTCAAGACGTCCGGTTGCGTCATCGCTGCGAACGAGGCGGGTGTGACGAGCTGCTGTCCGTTCTCCGTTCTTCCTCCGTTGAGATAGAAGCGCATGTAGCGCGCCATGTCCTCCGGCGTCGAGAGCACCGAGCCGGCCGGATCGACGAAATCCATCGCCGGCGAGCCGACCAGTTCCGGCTGCAGCGGCGGCGGCCGATCGTTGTCGCGGAATTGATAGCCGACGGCGGCTTGCGTCATCGTCTCCGGCGTAAAGACGGGGCTGCTGTTCGTCATTCCGATCGGATCGAGAACGCGCGCTTGCAGTGATTCGGGCCACGAGCGTTCGTCAACGCGCGCCACGATCGCACCCAGAGTTGCATAGCCGTCGTTCGAGTACGACCAGCTCGTGCCCGGCGCGAAGAGCGTCTTGGAATTGCGCAGCGCGACGACGTCGTAACCGTAGCCGCTTTCGGCGGCGTAGTCGTCGGGAATCCCCGCCGTGTGCGAGAGAAGCTGATGGACCAAAATCGGCTTGCCTCCACTCTCGATCGAGAACCACGGAAGGTAGCGCTGTACCGGTGCATTCAGATCGACTCGCCCCGAATCGCGAAGCGCAAGTATGGCAAGCGCGGTCATCGACTTGGTGATCGAGCCGATCGCAAAGCGCGTCTCTGCGGTTACGGGCAATTGGATATCCCGGTTTGCGTATCCCAGCGTGATGATTCGCAGCGTGTGCGTACGGTCGGTGATCGCGACCGAGAGCCCGGGCGTGCCCTGCTCGCGCATCGCCTGCGGCGCGTAGGCTGCGATCGCAGCCAGCGCCGCGTCGACGGTCGGCGCGTTGGCAGCGCTCGCCGGGACCGCCGGCACGCTCGAAATGAGAACGATTGGAGCGAACGCCGCCGCAACGGTGAAGGAAGCAAGCCGCATGGGCGCTGATACTCAAGTGCAACGGCCGATTCCTAGCGGGGGTTAAGCACGGTACCATGGCACGAATCTACGAAAACTTGGCCGATACGTTCGGCAATACGCCGCTGGTGAAGCTGCCCCGGCTGGGAGGCGATCTCGCGGCGACGCTCCTTGTGAAGATGGAGTCGTTCAATCCCGCCGGATCGGTGAAGGATCGCATCGGCGTATCCATGATCGAGGCGGCGGAGCGCGACGGCCGGCTCTTGCCTGGCATGACGATTCTCGAGCCGACAAGCGGGAACACCGGCATCGCGCTTGCGTTCGTTGCGGCCGCCAAGGGGTATCCAATCATTCTCGTGATGCCGGATACCATGACGGTCGAGCGGCGCAACCTGCTCAAAGCGTACGGCGCACAAGTGGTACTCACGCCGGGTGCCGAGGGGATGCCGGGTGCCGTTCGCCGAGCGAACGAAATACAAACCGGCGTTTCCGGCAAGTATTTCATGCCGCAGCAGTTCGAAAACCCCGCCAATCCGGAGATTCACCGGCGCACGACGGCCGAAGAGATCTGGCGCGATACCGACGGCGCTGTCGACGTTGTCATTTCTGCGATCGGGACGGGCGGAACGATTACCGGAGTTGGCGAGGTGCTCAAAGCGCGAAAGCCCGGCGTGAAGATGATCGCGGTCGAACCCGACGGATCGCCGGTCTTATCGGGAGGCAAGCCCGGCCCGCATAAGATCCAGGGCACCGGTGCCGGATTCGTACCGCGAGTGCTCAACACGAAAATCTACGACGAGGTGATGCGCGTGACCGATGCCGACGCCATCGCGACGACGCGCCGGCTCGCGCGTGAGGAAGGGATGCTCGTCGGAATCTCGAGCGGTGCCAACGTGTGGGCCGCGCTCCAAGTTGCGGCGCGCCCCGAGTCGAGAGGAAAAACGATCGTGACGATTGCTTGCGACACCGGCGAGCGATACTTAAGCAACCCGGTCTTCGCCGAGCAGGAGGCGACGATCGTCGAACCCGCGCTGGTTTGACCTCCGCGCCGCCACTGCTCGTCGAAGTTACTCGCGGCGAGCTCGTCGAGTCGGTTCATCGCGTCGCTGTTTGTGCAGTCGATGCTAAAGGGAATTTGCTTTACAGTGCGGGCGAGATCGACGTTCCAGTCTATCTGCGGTCGGCCGCGAAGCCGTTCATTGCCGCCGCCGCAATCAAAGCCGGCGTGCTCGAGGCATTTGGCTTGGACGCTCCGGAGATTGCGGTCATGGCCGCGTCGCATTCCGGCGAGCCGATCCACGTGCGAGCCGTATCCTCCCTTTTGCGAAAGATCGGCATGGACGCCGGCGCGCTGCAATGCGGCGTGCACGTGCCCTACGACGAAACGTCGGCAAACGAGTTGCTCCGCGCGGGTGCGCAACCGTCTGCGCTCCACAATAACTGCTCGGGGAAGCATGCCGGAATTCTCGCGCTTTGCAAAGTAATCGGAGCCGATCCCGCGAGCTACCTGAGCGAACGCAATCCTGCGCAACGCAGCATCCTGGAGTTTTGCGCGCGGCTCTCCGACGACGATCCCGAAACCTGGCCGATCGCGATCGATGGTTGCGGCATTCCCATTTATGCAACCAGCTTGCGTAACGCCGCTCGTTCGTTCGCGCGCCTAGCGTCTCTGACGGATATGGAGCCCTCCGACGCCCAGGCCCTGCGCGTCGTCCGCGACGCAATGGTCGCCTATCCCCAGTACGTGGCGGGCAGCGGGCAGCTCGATACCGAGCTGATGGTTGCCGGCAACGGGACGATCGCCTCCAAGGCCGGAGCCGAGGGCGTACACGGCGTCGCCGCGATCGCACGAGGCTTCGGCTACGTTTCCAAAGTCCTCGATGGAAGCTCGCGGGCGCGGGGTCCTTCGACGATTGGCGTTTTGGGCCGGTTGGGAGTGCTCGACGAGGGCCAAACGGCTAAACTTGCTCGATTTGCGCGTCCGGGAGTGTATAATCGGGCCGGATATACGGTGGGCGAGATTCGTCTATCGCGCACGACGCCGTGAAGGAAAGTCGACAGATTGTCTGAGTATCTGCGCCTGCTCGGGGAGCGGGTTTTGATCTTCGACGGCGCTATGGGCACGCAGCTCATGGCGCTCGAGCTCACCGCCGAAGATTTCGGCGGTGCGCACGGATGCAACGAAGCCCTGGTACTCACGCGTCCCGAGCTCGTGCGCGCGATCCACGAGTCGTACCTCGAAGCGGGCGCCGACGTCGTCGAGACCGATACGTTTACGGCATCGCGACTTAAACTTGACGAGTACGCCCTCGGCGATCGAACGCGCGAGATCAACCTGCGCGCGGCAGCGATCGCGCGCGAGGCCTGCGATGCGTTTTCGACGCGCGAGCGTCCTCGTTTCGTCGCCGGATCGATGGGACCGACGGGAATGCTCGTCTCTTCGTCCGACCCGGCGCTCTCGAACATAACCTACGAACGATTGCGCGATATTTACGCCGAACAGGCCCGCGCGCTCGTCGAAGGCGGCGTCGACTTGCTGCTGCTCGAGACGATGCAGGATCTCCTGGAACTCAAGGCGGCGATCGCGGGAATCAGGCGTGAGTTCGCGCGCGGAATGCGTCAGGTGCCGATTCAGGCGCAGCCGACGCTCATAACCGAAGGGCGGATGCTGCTCGGAACCGATATCCGCGCGGTCTGCGCCGTTCTCGGTGCACTCGACGTCGAGGTCATCGGCCTGAACTGTTCGACCGGTCCGGCGCAAATGCGCGACTCTATCCGCTACCTCTGCGAGCGCGCGCGCGCATTCGTCAGCGTGATTCCGAATGCCGGTCTTCCAATCATGGGACCCGCCGGCGAAACGATCTATCTCGAAGGACCGCAGGAGCTCGCGCTCGAGCTCGCCGCCTTCGTGCGGGATTTCGGCGTCAACGTCGTCGGCGGTTGCTGCGGAACGACGCCGGCCCACATCAGCGCGCTGCGCGATGCCGTGGGCGCAGTCCAACGAAAACCCCGGCCCTCGCCGGCGGTCGGAGAAGAAGTCGCGTCGGCGATCACCGCCGTTGCGCTCGAGCAGCAGCCGCGTCCATTGATCGTCGGCGAGCGCATAAATTCGCAGGGCTCGCGAAAGATTAAACGGCTGCTCTTAGAGGATCGATACGACGACATCGTGCTGGTCGCCCGCGAACAGGTGGAAGGCGGCGCGCATCTCTTAGACATCTGCTGCGCGCTTACCGAACGAGCCGACGAAGAGGAGCAGATGCGGCAGCTCGCGCGTCGTCTCGCGCAAGCGATCGAAGCACCCCTGGTCATCGATTCGACCGAACCGCGGGTCCTCGAAATCGCCCTCCAAAACTACCCCGGCCGCGCGATCCTCAACTCGGTGCACCTAGAGTCCGGGCGAGCGAAGATCGACGCCGTGTTGCCGTTTGCGCGCGAACACGGGGCCGCGATCGTGGCGTTGACCATCGACGAGACGGGGATGGCGAAAACGGCGGCTCGCAAAGTCGAGGTTGCGCGACGGATCTACGAGATCGTCGTCGGCGAGTACGGCCTTCCGCCCGGCGCCCTCATCTTCGACGCATTGACCTTCACGCTGGCAACCGGCGAGGCCGAGTTTGCGGGCTCGGCGGTCGAGACGATCGCGGGCATTGCGGCCATAAAGCGGGAGCTGCCGGCGGTATTGACGTCGCTGGGCGTTTCCAACGTCTCCTTCGGCCTCAAGCCCGCTGCTCGCGCTGCGCTCAACTCGGTCTTCTTACATCATTGCGTCGAAGCGGGGCTCGATTGCGCGCTCGTTCACGCCAAAGAGATCGTTCCTTACTTCGAGGTCGACGCGACGGTTCGCGAAATGTGCGACGATCTCGTTTTCAATCGGCGACCCGAAGCGCTCACTCGGTTAATCGAACATTTTGAAGCCGCGTCGCCCGACTCCGCTCAGGATGACGCGGCCTCGGCTGCCGATGGCGAAGCCGCTCCGATTGAGGAACGCATCCATCAAGCGATCTTGCTGCGCCGCAAAGACGGAATCGAAGCGAAAATTGACGAGGCGCTCGCGCGTTACGCGCCAGTCGAGGTGCTCAACGAGATCTTGCTCCCGGCGATGAAGGACGTGGGCGATCGTTTCGGACGCGGTGAGCTCATCCTACCCTTCGTCTTGCAGTGCGCCGAGGTGATGAAGAAGGCCGTCGCACACCTCGAGCAATTCCTCGAGCGCCGCAGCGGCTCGACAAAGGGAACGGTCGTCCTCGCAACCGTCTTCGGGGACGTGCACGACATCGGCAAGAATTTGGTTCACACGATCCTTGCGAATAACGGATACACCGTGCACGACCTCGGCAAGCAGGTTCCGATCAACACGATTTTGGAGAAAGCGGTTGAAGTCGGCGCCGATGCCATCGGCCTCTCCGCACTGCTCGTGTCAACGAGCAAACAGATGCCGATCTGCGTCGAGGAACAGGACGCTCGCGGTCTGCAGTATCCGGTCATCGTCGGCGGCGCGGCGATCAATCGCGACTTCAGCCGGCGGATCGCGTTGCTCGATGACGGCAGCCGCTTCTTCGAACCAGGCCTCTTCTACGCGCGCGACGCCTTTGAAGGGCTCGATGTAATGGACGCGCTCACGAGCGATCCGCAGCGGCGGCGCGACTTGCTGGAGCGCACGAAGCGCGAGGCGTTGGAACAGCGCGAGCAGCGCCGCAACGCGCCCGCCCGCCCACCATCGAGCGCGAACTCGGCAGTGAAAGGCGAGCACGCCGACGTTCCGGCGCCGCCCTTCTGGGGGGCGCGCGCGCTCGATGGCGTCGATTTGCCGGAACTCTGGGAGTGCTTCGATCTGCGGAGTCTTTATCGGCTCTCCTGGGGCGGCGCAAACTCGAAGGGCAGCGCCTTCGAGCGGCTCGTCGCCGAAGAGTTCGAGCCGCGGCTGCGGCGCTATCAAGCGGAAGCGATGCGCGGAGACCTCTTAGAGCCGCGCGTGGTTTACGGTTACTTTCCCGCGGCCGGATCGGGCAACGACGTCATTCTTTACGATCCCGGCGACCGGCGACGCGAGATTGCACGCATGAGCTTTCCGCGCCAAGCCGGCGGCGAGCATTTGAGTCTCGCCGATTACTTGCGCGAACCGCGGGAGAATGCTGCGAGCGACGTTGTGGCGCTCCAGATCGTGACCATCGGTAGTCATGTGAGCAAACGTACCGAAGAGCTTCACGCCTCCGGCGATTACAGTGAGTCGTATTTTCTGCACGGTTTTTCGGTTCAAGCCGCGGAGGCATTGGCCGAGCACACACATCGCCGCATTCGGCGCGAGCTCGGCCTAGAGGCCGGGCGCGGAAAACGCTATTCGTGGGGCTACGGTGCGTGTCCCGACCTCGAACAGCATGCGATCGCCTTTGAGTTGCTCGATGCGACCGCGAGGATCGGCGTCACGCTGACTCAAGCCTACCAAATCGTTCCTGAGCAATCGACCGCGGCGATCGTTATGCACCATCCGCGCGCCGCGTACTTCAACGCGGCAGCAGTGCGAGAGCTCGCCGCCTCGTAGGGCACCACCTCGGGCCGGCCATGGGCCAGCGCTCGACGGAGATCGGCCCTTCGTAGCAGGCCGTGGCGCCTTATGGGCGTAGGTCTGCAAGAGTGACCGTCCATACCATTCTTTTCATCGGCCTGCTGCTCGTAGGCGTGATGATGATCGTCGCGCTGGTCGGGGCGCTCCCGCGCCATCGCCCGGTCATGCCCGAACCGCTGGCCGCAGCGATCGCGATTGCGATCGGATTCGTAACGAACTTTTTCGATACGCTCGGAATCGGATCGTTCGCAACGACGACGTCGCTCTTCAAGTTTTTGCGCTTCGTTCCGGACGAGCGCATCCCGGGGACGCTCAACGTGGGACACGCGCTTCCAACGGTCGTGGAAGCCGCGATCTTCATCGGCATCATCGCGGTGGAACCTCGCACCCTGATACTGTTGATCCTGGCGGCCGTGATCGGCGCTTGGCTGGGAGCGGGTCTCGTGGCGCGCCTTCCGCGGCGTTACGTTCAAATCGGAATGGGGACCGCGCTCTTGGCTGCCGCCGCGCTCTTCATTATGACCAATCTGAAAGGAAGCCAATTCGGGCTTGTTGGTACGGCTCTCGGGCTGGAAGGGACGCGCCTCGCGATCGGAGTTGCCGTCAGCTTCTGTTTGGGCGCGTTAATGACGATCGGCATCGGTCTGTACGCGCCGTGCATGATCATGGTCAGCCTGCTCGGCATGAATCCGATTGCCGCGTTTCCGATCATGATGGCATCGTGTGCGTTCCTCATGCCCGTCGCCAGCCTCCGGTTCATTCGCTACGACGCGTTCTCGATGCGCGCCGCGCTCGGCCTGACGCTGGGCGGAATCCCGGGCGTTCTCATTGCAGCGTACATCGTCAAGTCTTTGCCGCTGGCCGCAGTGCGATGGCTGGTGGTGGTCGTCGTTATCTACGCCGCAGTCGTCATGCTTCGCTCGGCGGCACAGCGCACCACGCTCTCGAAATCGGACGTTTCCCCGTACGCGCCCGCGTAAGCGGGACGCGGCTTAAACCGTAACTTCGATTCGGTTGTAGACGAAGCGCCCGCCGACCATCGTTGCCATGACTTGGTAATCGTCGTCCCAAAAGGAGAGATCGGCTCGTGCCCCGCGCGCGATTCGGCCCATCTCGCTCTCGTGCCGGATGAGCCGCGCCGGTGCGTAGGTTGCCGCGACGATCGCCTGAGCGAAGGGGATTTGGGCATACGACATGTAGTTGCGCAACGCCTCATCAAGGCGCAGTGCGCTGCCGGCAATCGTTCCGTCGGCCGCGCGCATGACCCCGCCCTCGATGTGATAACCCGGGTCTGCGGCGGGCATGTTGTCGGTCACCAGAACGACGCGATCGCCGAGAGTCCGGTGCAAGATGTCGATCATGACGGGCGAGACGTGAAAGCCGTCACAGATCACTTGAACGAGCGTCCGGCGATCTTGAATAAAGGCGGCTAAAATCGAAGGATCGCGATGGTCGAGCGGCGGCATTCCATTGAAGGCGTGCGTCAGCGAGCGAAAGCCGAGCCCGATGGCGAGCATCCCTTCCCTGTAACGCGCCCCGGTGTGCCCGGCCGAGCACACGACGCCATTTTCCAGGAAGACGCGCAGCGCGTCGCTCGCGCCTTCGATCTCGGGCGCCATCGTCACCAAAAGGCAGGCGCCTTTGCAGGCGTCGACCATCTCCTGCGCACGTCCCGTCGCAGCGGGAAGGAGCCACTCGTGGCGATGGATTCGCCGAAACTTCGAATTTAAGAACGGCCCTTCAAAGTGGATGCCGAGGCAGCGCGCGCCCACCGGTGCGTCTTCTTCGAGCTGGTTGGCCGCTTCGACGATCTCCGACGCAGCGTGAAGCATCGACTCCCAGGGCGCGGTCATGACGCTGGCAACGAAGCCCGTCGCACCGAGAGACGCGTAGGCCGCGCCCGTGACGCCGACTGCATTGCCCTGGTCGCGGTTGAAGAGATACTCGCCGGCACCGTTGGTATGAACGTCGATCAACCCGGGCGCGATGGTGCTGCCCGACGGCAACTGATGATCCGACGGCCCGTCGGGCGCGAGCACGCCGGCAATCCGTCCGCTCTCTAGGGCTAACCGGCCGAACGTCGACGTTCCGTCGCCCACCGCGATGAAGGCCGGCCCCAGCACCAATCGTTCCACGTTTAAATCGTCAGCTCCGTATTAGCTCTAGGGTTTCGTCACGGTGTTCGGCCATGAGCGCAGAAGTGTCTCCTTCGACGTTGAGCCTGAGCAGCGGCTCGGTGTTCGACGGACGGACGTTCATCCACCAGTCGGGAAAGCTGATCGTTATACCGTCGAGGTAATCGATTTGCGCGCCGGCATAGTGCCGCTCGATTTCATGCATCTTCGAGGGGATATCGGTCACGCGAAGGTTGATCTCACCCGAGCGGAAGCGCGTGTCGATCGGCGCGATAATCTCGCTGACCGGTTTATTCGCCTCGCTGAAGAGCTCGAGACAGGCAAGCAGCGCGATCATACCCGAATCGGCGTACCAGTTGTCGCGGAAGTAGAAATGCCCGCTGTGCTCGCCCCCGAAAACGATATCTTTCTCGCGCATCTCGGCTTTGATGATCGAATGCCCGACCTTCGACCGAATCGGTACCCCGCCGGCCTTCAAGATAAGCTCCGGAACGCTGCGACTGCAGATTAAATTGTAGAGAATCTTCGCGCCGGGGCGCCGCTTGAGCGTGTTCAGCGCAACGAGTGCGGTCACCGTGCTGCCGTCGATCAACCCGGCCTTTTCGTCGACGACGAACATGCGATCGGCGTCGCCGTCGAAAGCGACGCCCACGTCGCACCGGTGCTTTCGAACTGCGGCCTGCAAGTCGACCATATTCTCGGGTTCGATCGGGCTAGCCGGATGATTTGGGAAGCTGCCGTCGAGATCGAAGTAGAGCGGAATCACTTCGCACGGTAGGCTCTTAAAGACGTGTGGAATCGTCTCGCCGGCCATTCCGTTGCCGGCGTCTATCGCGATCCGCAAGGGTTTGATCTTCGACCGGTCGACGAACGAGAGGCAGTGTTGTGCAAAATCGTCGAGGACGTTGCGATGAGTGCGCCTACCCGGCGTCGAGCTCTTGGGAGGCAACTCTCCCGAGAGCAGCCGATCGCGTATCATCGACAACCCCGTATCGAGCGAGATCGCTTGGGCTTGCGAACGGGTGAACTTCATCCCGTTATACGCCGCGGGGTTATGCGAAGCGGTAATCATGACGCCTCCGTCAAACGCGAGCTTCCCAACCGCGAAATAGAGTGCGTCGGTCGAAACCATTCCGATGTCGACGACGTCGGCGCCGGCTTCGGATGCGCCCCGGGCGAACGCGTCGCAGAGCCTTTCTCCGGAAGGACGCATGTCGCGCGCGACGACGATGCTGTCGCGGACGGTCCCTCTGCCCCGCTCGAGGTCGAGCAGCGGTACGAAGCAGCGCCCGATTGCGTAGGCGATGTCGTCGTTCAGTTCGGACGGATAAACTCCGCGGACGTCGTAGGACTTGAATATCGTGGGATCGACTAGACCCTGCACAGCCTGCGCTTCTTCGACTGTGCTTCGGTGACGCCTTTGTGAAGAACGTACCGTTCGCGAACGTAACCGGGACGCTCTTGATAACGGCGTTCCTGGTAGCGACGCTCGCTTTTGCCGTGCAGGGGTCGTTCGAAACCCGAGGTCAAATCGCCAGCACGTTTGAGCGCCAAGCGCAGATCCAGCAAGCGCAGATCGAGCTCGAGGAACTCCTACGCCTGCAGATCGACGAAGAGAATTCACTGCGCGGCTACTCTTTGACCCGAGATCCCTTTTACGTCGCCCAGTACCGGCAAGCCGCTGCCGGGTACGATGCCAAGGAAAGCCTAATACGGCAGATCCTGCACGAGCAGCACCTCTACGGACCGGGAATCCTCCTCGGCGCGTACGGACAACTACAAGCGCGGTGGCGCGCGGAAGTCGCGGGGCCGTTGCTGCGTCACCCGGGGCAGCGGCTCGTCGAGCTCGATAAACGCAACAAACTCTATTCGGATTACGAAACGCGCACCGTGGCGGCGATTCGCAGTGCGTTGGCTGGCATCGGAACGGGCCTAACGACCAGCACGCAAGTGCAGCTCGACCGGTCCTCATACGTGCGCGCCTTCTGGGTGCTGGTCTTCGGATTGCTCGCAATTCTCTTCAACACGTACCGGTCGAGGCTCAATCGCGAGCTCGAACACGAGCGGATGGTCATCGACGTCTTGCAGCGCGCATTTCGCAGCGAATCGATTCCGCTGCCGAACTGCGAGGTGGGCAGCGCCTATCTTTCGGCGACGAGCCACGCCGCGGTCGGCGGAGACGTCTTCGACGTCTATCGCCTTTCCGCCGCGCGCGCTCTGGTCTTAATCGCCGACATCAGCGGGAAGGGCGTTGATGCGGCGGTGCTCACGGCCTTCATCAAATTCATGATCCGGGCAATCGCGTTGCGGCAGAGCGATCCCGCAGCAATTCTATCGGAATTCAACGTCGCCTTCTCTAAAGCCGTCGGTAACCCGTACCTCTTCGTCTCGATGTTCGTGGGCGTCCTCGATACGACGACGTTTCGGCTAGAGTACGGCAGCGCGGGACACGATTGTGCATTTCTCCGCCGGGACGGCCGCGTAGAACAGTTGGCGGTGACCGGACCGGTACTTGGCGTAATGGACGAGCCGTTCTACTCTAAGACGCTCGAGCTCGATCCGGGAGACACGATCGTCCTCTCGACCGATGGTTTGACCGAAGTTCGAAACCGCGCCGGCGAGCAACTCCTCGCCGCCGGCGCGATGGAGCTGATCGAGCGATCCGGGCAGCACGCGCAGCAGCTTTCCGACAAGCTCGTTGCAGAGGTGCGCGCGCGTGGAGGAAGCCGGTTGCGCGACGATCTTGCGATTCTAGCGATTCGTATGTTGGATTCGGAGCCGGCGCGTGGATAGAATCGCGCTGGCGCTCTTACTCGTTTGGCTGGCGGCGGTCGCGCCCGCGCTGGCCGATTGCAAGGTGCATCGCGGCGACCACGTCGTGCTCTACAGCACGACAGACGATCCTTCCGTGCTGATTTGGGACTCGCGCGCTCGCCTGCGCGAGTATCACGCGGCCTCCTTCGACGTTGGACAAGCGATGCTGCCGCACGCGGTACTGGTTTCGCCCGGAACGCACGCGACGGTTACCTCGTGCGTTCCCGCCTACGTCGACTCGCCGATCTTTGAAAAGCCCGACGATGCGGTCGGCGTCCTGATCTCGACCGGACCGCAGCGCGGCCGCACGCTCTGGGTTCTTGGCTCGGACGTGCGCGCGCTACCGAACGCTAACCGGTAGGTTCTGGTTCTCGCGCGAAGACGCGCAGGCGGCCGCCCGGCAATCTAACGCGTTCCATGGCGATTCCGTAGACGGTTTCGAGCAGCGTGTTGCTCAGCAGCGCGTCGGGCTCGTCAACGGCAAGCAGAGTGCCGTCGCCGAGGAGCGCGATGCGATCGGCGTAGGCTGCCGCGTCGTTGAGGTCGTGCAGCGCGCAGACGACGGTCTTCCCCGCCCGCGCAAGACCTCGCAGCAGATCGAGGATCTCGTGCGCAACGCGAATGTCGAGATGGCTAGTTGGTTCGTCGAGAAGCAGGATCGGCGTCTGCTGGGCGAGGCCGAGGGCGATCCAAACGCGTTGGCGTTCGCCGGCGCTCAGCGTCGAGAAGAGCCGTCGCGCGAAGCGCTCCATTCGCACGGCGCGCAGCGCCTGCGCGACCGCCGTCGTATCGGACCTGCGCGTCTGCCATTGCCACCAGCGATGGTGGGGAAACCGGCCGATCGAGACGACGTCGGCGACGCAGAGTGCATCGAGAAAAATCTCGTCACCCGTGACAAAGCCGATGCGGCGAGCCCGCTCGAGCGGCTCGAGACGCGCCGCCGGCGCCCCATCCAGAAGAATCGTTCCGGCTTCGAGTGCGTGCAGGCCCGCAATCGCGCGCAACAGCGTCGTCTTGCCGATTCCGTTGGGGCCGAGCAGCGCGACGAACTCGCCCGTTCCGATGCGCGCGGTTATCCGGCTCAAGAGCGGCCGACCGCCGACGTGAAGCGCGACGTTGCAGAGTTCGATCATCGCCCTAGGCTTCGGTTCGCCCCGATCGGACGGAGGTAGAGATAGAGAAAGGCCGGTACGCCGACGAACGCGAGCAGCACGCCGATCGGCAGTTCGGCGGGTGCGACGACGCGCCGGCAGATGGCGTCGGCGATCATGCAGAGCGCGGCTCCGATTGCGGCGCAGGCCGGCAGGAGCGCGCGCGCATCCGATCCGACGAGGCGTCGCGCTAAGTGCGGTACGATCAGTCCGACGAACCCGACCAGCCCTGCCAGCACGACGCTGCTTGCTGCAAGTAGCGAAGAGGCGGCGAGGATGACCCACTGCGCGCGATCGACGTCGACGCCGACGGCGCGCGCGCGTACGTCGCCGATCCGCAACGCGTTCAGCGGCGAATACGAAACGACGGTGAGCAGCACGCCGAATCCGACGTACGGTGCGACCACCGCCAGATCGTGCCAGCCGCGTCCGGCCATCGAACCGGCGAGCCAGGCGAGGATCGTGCTTGCATAGTCGCTTGACTGCGCGCGCACGACGGCGAGCGTAACGATCGCCGCAAAGAAGGTTGATAGTGAAACGCCGGCGAGTATGAGGCGATTCGAATCGATTCCGCTTCCGCGGCGTGCCAGCGCGGCGACGAGCAGCGCCGCGCTAAGACCGGCGATAAAACCGATGGCGGGCGTCGCACCGGCAGCCGCGCCGGCGAGCACGGAGATTGCAATGGCCGCTGCGGCCGCCGCGCTGACGCCGGTGAGATACGGATCGGCCAGCGGGTTACGCAGCATTCCTTGCAGCAACGCGCCGCATAGCGCCAGCGAGGCGCCGACCGTCGCCGCGATGCAGACGCGAGGCAGCCGGAGCTGCCAGACGATCGTATTGAGAACGCTCGATTGATGCGGATGCACGAGCTGATCCGCGACCTGCGCAACCGAGATCGGCGTCCCACCGACCAATAAACTCGCTGCCCCGGCGGCGGGCACGATCAGCACGAGCACGACCGCTCGCAACGCGTTCAACGGCTACGCAGCTCGACGGAAAAAGAGCGTCCCGGCATCGGATACCCGGCGTAGAGCGCGTAGCGATCGTCGCCGAGGTTATAGGCGCGCAAAGTGAGAAGCAGCCGCGGCGTCAAGCGATACCCGAGATCGGCATCCACCTGCGTGAACGTCGCAGGTTGATAGACGGCGTACGCCGGCGAGAGGAACAAATCGGCGCCCTCCTGCGGTCCTTGCGTCCGAGCGACGATCCGAAATTCGTCGAACCGGCTGCTGGGAGGAGCGAGGTAGCGCAGCCCAAGGCTTACTGCAAAGACCGGTCCGCGTCCCGGCAAGCGGCTATCCGTGTCGAGGTCTTGTGCGCGGTAGAGGTTCGTGACGTCGAGCGTCGCGGCGTAGCCTCGAACCGAGGGCGTTGCAACGGCTAGTGAAAACCCGGCGATTGACGCGTGGCCGACGTTCTCCGGAATGAAAAGCGGAGGAGGGGAGACGATCAAGTTCGACCCGCTGGTCGTAAACCAGCCGAAGGAAACGCCGCCCCAGAGGGCCGGCGCGACGACCGTGGCGTCGGCGACGCGCGTTCGTTCCGGAGCCAGATTCGGATTTGAAAACCCGGGATAGTAGAGTTCTTCGGCAGTCGGCGCGCGAAACGCGGTCGCGGCGTTGAGTTTGAGCTGCAGCGCGCGAGAGAGCGGTAGAATTCCTCCAAGTGAGGGGGAATACGCGCCGCCCACTCCGCCGTCGCGTTCTCCGCGCAGGCCGGCGTAGAGCTGGCTTCCGTTCCCTCCGAACCATTGCGTCTGAACGTAAGCCGCGGTTTGCGCGTAAGCGTTGAAGATCGGAGCGTTGTCGGCGGCCAGCGGGGAGCCGCCGCCGGTACCTTGGTCGATGCGCGCAACGCCGCGCATCAAGTCGAGGCCGTAAACGAGCCGTTCGCGCTGCGTGCCGACGACGTTGCGCAGGCTCGCCATCCAATGCTGATCGTAGAGCGCCTGTGCGTACGGCGGATTCGTGGTCATCGGGGGGGACGGCGTGGGAAAGCTCGAGTTCGGGCAGTTCGAATCGACCGGCGTGTTGCACGTGTAGGAGAGGTCCTGGGACGAATCGCCGAGCTCGAGCGACGTTGCAGATTGCGGCCCGTTATGCTCGGCGCTCAACCGGACGTTGCGGTTGACGTTGCCTTGTTCGCTCGTTGGTGAAAAAAGTCCCAACTCGCCAGGCACGCCGTTGAGCGCGTCGACCACGTTCGCAGCAAAACTGACGTCAACCGCACCGATGGGGTGTGAATATCGCGCCGTCACTCCGGTCAGCCCAGCTTGCGCGTTCTGGCGATTGGGCGCGTTCTCGACCGCGTAGTCGTTCGTTGCGTAGGTTCGCTGAAACGAGACATACGGCGTTTGAAAGATGTAGCTCTGTTCGTCAAACGATCCGGTCGAGATCGTCGCCGTGCTTCGTTCCGGTTGCGACGACGTGATGATGTTGATCACGCCGCCGATCGATCCGGAGCCGTAGAGCGTCGAGCCGCCGCCTTCGACGACTTCGATGCGATTGATGCCGCTGACCGGAAACTGCTCGAGGTTGACGTCGTCGATCTGACCGCCCGCCATCGGCAGGCCGTCGACGAGTACCAAGATTTGCTGGGACGAGCTGCCGCGTATGCCGACTGAGGCCGCAGCTCCGAAAGCGCCGTAGCGAACGACGTCGACTCCTGGAACGTCTTCGACGGCATCGGCGACCGTGCGATCGCCGTCACGGGCAATTTGAGCGGCCGTTACGACGTACGTCGTGCGAGCGGTTCGCGCGGCCGATTCTCGCCCGCGGTCGCTGGTGACGACGTGGGCGATCTCCGGTACTGCCGTTGGTGACGCCGAGGGTGAAGGGGAAGCCGCGACTATCGCGGCGATGAGCGTTACAAGCATCGAATCCTTTCCTTTGCGCGAGGCGGATCGTGAAAGAGCGCTTGAAACGGTATCCTGACTTGCGGATCCTTACCGGTGCCCGTGCCTTCCCATCCAACTAGGACAGTGACGTCGGGCGGCTCCCCGCATACAGTGGCGCGACCGTGCCGGCTTCACACCGGCTTCCCGCGCAAGCGTACGAGCGGCATTGCTCAAAGGTCGTCGCCTTCCTTCCTTCGTAGTCGCAAGAGGATGTCTCGCAACTCCGCGCTCGTCTTCGCGTGGTGCGCCGCCATGCTAAGTGCGTGTGGCGCGCACGCGACCACCGCCCAGCCAAAATCGGCGAGCCTCGCTAGTGGCCGAAGAATCGTAACCTTGGTTCCGTCCTTCGCCGACGACGTATACGCGATCGGCGCCGGCGGCGAGCTCGTCGGCGTTTCGGCCTTCACCGATCGGCCGCAAGCCAAGCAGCTACCGCGCGTCGCCGATTCGAGCAGCGTTGACGCGGAAGCCATCCTAACGTTGCGCCCGACCGTCGTCATCGGCATTCCCGCGCAAGCGCGGTTGACGGAGCCGTTGCGGCGCGCGCACGTCCGTGTCGTGCTGCTTTCCGACGACGCCTACGACCGCATATTCGAGAACCTTCGAGTCATCGGCGTTCTGACGGGCCACGAGCTCGAAGCTCGCGCCACGATCGCGCGGCTCCGGCGCGAGACCGCTGCGCTGCAGGCGCGCACGACAGGATACGTCCGCCGGCCGAGTGTTTTCGTCGTGCTTGGCAGCGGTCCGATCTGGACCGCGGGCGCGAGTTCGTATATCACCGCGCTGATCGCGCTGGCGGGCGGCACGAACGTCGCGAGCGATCTGCACGCCGCCTACGGCCAATACAGCGCTGAAGCGCTCCTTCGCCATCAACCCGACATGCTCGTCGCCGATGCGGCGACGAATCTCGCTGCCGTGCTCGACCGCGAACCGTGGCGCAGCCTGCGCGCGGTGCGGCTGCGCCACGTCTACTCGGTCGACCCCGATCTGCTCGAACGTCCCGGTCCCTCGTATAACGAAGGTTTGCGCTGGCTCGTCGAGCGGTTGACGCCACTCGCGGTCGCGACACCGTGAACGAAGGCGCCCTCGTCGTCGCCGTCGATACGCGTGCGTCGCGCGGCTCCATCGAGCCGGAGCTCGATGAATTCGAAGCGCTCGCCGAAGCTGCCGGCGCGAAAGTGCTCGAGCGTCTCGTACAACGTCGCGATGCGGTCGATCCGGCGACGCTCGTGGGAAGCGGAAAGGCGCACGAGATCGCCGACCGCGCAGCCGAACTTCATGCCGGTCTGCTCTTGGTGCTCAACGATTTGCGCCCTCGTCAGCGCAAGAACCTCGAGCGGATCGTGCCGTTGCCGATCGTCGACCGAACGATGCTGATTCTCGACGTTTTCGCGCGACAGGCGCGCAGCCGAGAAGGGAAGCTTCAAGTCGAGCTCGCGCAGTTGCGATACCGTCAGTCCAATCTGATCGGAGTCGGCGTCGATCTTTCGCGACTCGGCGGCGGCATCGGCACGCGCGGCCCGGGCGAAACCAAACTCGAGGTCGATCGGAGGCGCATCGGAGAGCGCATAGCGGTCTTGAACCGGCAACTCGTCGACGTGCGGCGGCAGCGGGCGGTGCGCCGGTCCTCGACGAGTCGCGAGCCACTCGTTGCGTTGGTAGGTTACACCAACGCCGGCAAGTCTTCGCTGCTCAATGCCTTCGCGCGCAGCAACGCCTACGTCGCGAATCGTCCGTTCGCCACGCTCGATCCGCTGATTCGGCGAGCGTACCTCAAAGCGAATACGTACGTTCGTCTGGCAGATACCGTGGGATTCATAACCGACCTTCCCAAAGAGCTCATCAACGCATTCCGCGCGACGTTGGAGGAGCTGCAAGAGGCCGATCTCTTCGTACACGTCGTCGATGCCAGCAATCCGCAATGGCCGCGCCAGCGCGACGCGGTGGACGCGATTCTGCACGAACTCGACCTCGATCGCACGCCGCGGCTGCTGGTCTTCAACAAGTGCGATCTGGCGGTGCCGGAGGCAGTGGCCGAAGCGAGCGCACTCTGCGTGAGCGCCAAGACCGGAGCGGGCCTGGACGCCTTGCGCAGGTCGCTCATCGATTGCCTGACATGACCGCGCGAATCGCAGCGTGGTTCGCGCTCTCCGCGCTGATCTGCGCGGCCGGATGCGCCCGTAACGCGGACGACGCCTTCGTTGCTTCGGTGCAACGGCTGCGTCCGGCGGTCGTTCTCCTATCGATGCGCGTGCCTCCCGAGAACAAGAAGGATCGCTACGACGATGCCTACGCGACCGGCCTCGTCGTCGCTTCCGGCAACTGGGGCAGCGACGTCCTAACGGTGCAGCACGCAATCGACGGCGCCTGGAACATCCACGTTACCGTCGCTAACCGATGGAAGGCGCCCGCGCGAGTCGTTGCGTCAAACGAAGATCTCGATCTCGCACTGCTCCGCACGCCGCGCGGGGGGTTGCCGGTCATTGCGCTTGGTTCCTCATCGAAGTTGCAAAACGACGTAGGCCGGGAGGTCGGTTTGCTCGGCTATCCGGTTCCCGACGATTTTGACGACGAAGGTCTCGGGTTAGCCACCTCGCTGGACACCGGACGGCTCTCGTCGATACGAAAGGACGCTCTCGAAGTGACGCTCTCGATCGTTCCGGGCGAGAGCGGCGCACCGGTCTTTCTGGCAAGCACGGGCGAAGTGGTCGGAGTTGCGGAGTCGCGTTTCGACGAAGAACGGAGCATCGGGTTCGCGCTGCCGATCGACGACGTCAGGAAGTTTCTTCACCGCTCGGATGCTGCTCATGGATTTTGAGCTCACCGTGCTTCGTCACGGTAATGAGCGAGCGATCGCCGACCCACTGCAAGGGAGGAATCTGAAAGAACGCAGCCAGCACGTTGAGCCGGCCGGCGTAACCCGAACGCAGACCCGAGAAGCGACTCCAAGCCTCGTCGCGGTCGCGTAACGAATATCCGGCCGCAGCAAGACGATCGCAAGCACGATCGAACTCAGAGCGTTCGACGCCGACCGTATCTTCCGGACTTCCCACGCTAAAATAATGCGCTAGGTCGCGGGTCGCATGACGGCCGACGCTGTAGAATATGCGCGCCTGGCCGTCGTGCATGCCGTCAATCGTCGTCATCGCGAGCGTCGCCGCATCGAGCAGCGTACCAAGCGTTCCAATCCACGACTGGTCGTCGTGACTGGAGCGAAAAAACGCGAGCATCGGGTAGGCGAGGATGCTCTCCATCACGGCGGCTGCCCACTGCTGCGCATCGCTCATCAACGCCGGGAGGTCGTCGTGCGTTTTCGAATAGCCGGCGATTGCGAGCAAATTAACTCCGCTAGGCGGGCTGCCGGCGCGTGCAGCGACGGTGACCACGAAAGTCTCACGTCGCTGGAACGATCCGAAAATCGCGAAGAGAAAAGCCGTCAGGATCGAGAGGTACGACAGGCCGGCAAGCGCCGCGAACACCGACACGAACCGCGGAAGCGCGGCGCGGCCGACGAAGTCGCCATACCCGATCGTCAGCAGCGACGAGCCGGCGAAGTAGAGCATCGATCCGAACGATGCGTGATTGGGCACTATCCCGCTGCGCATCCCCCAAAGCACCGAACCGAAGCCCAAAATCAGTAACCCCGCCCATATACCGATCATCGAAACAAGCGTCAACGGAGCGAACACGGCCAAGAAATCTTCGCGCCTGTCGCTGTCGACCCCGTAGAACCGCCACGCGAGTTTTGGCCAGATGTACCACATGGCGCGCCACGTGTAGAAGCTGATGCGGTAGTTCCGCCCGGTCGCCCGCGGCATCACGACGACCTGGAAAACGTCGCTGAGCGTCAGCGCGATGACCGCGACGCCGAACGCTATGCTGAGGATGTTTGCAAACATGAGTCGCAGCGAAGCTTCTGCGCAGCGGGGCGGTAAGCCGCCCTAAGGCGAATGCAGCCCGCATGTCGGTGGTCTTCGTCACCGGACCGGTCCGCTCGGGGAAAAGCGCATTCGGAGTTCGGCTGGCCCGCGAAAGCGGACGCCCCGTAACCTACGTCGCGACCGCAGCCGGGGCTCCCGAAGACGTCGAATGGCGCGCACGTCTCTCGCGTCACGTCCGCGACCGGCCCGCCTCGTGGCGAACCGTCGAGACCGCCGCGATGACGTTCGAGGCGCACCTGGCGCTCTTTCGTGACGCAGATCCCGGCTCGTGTCTGCTGGTGGACGCGCTTGGAACGTGGCTCGCCACGCGCATTGCCGCTCGCATCGATCTACTTGAAATCGATTACACGGTATTGGAGTCGCAACTCGACGAAGAGGCGGGAACGTTCGTCGATGCGATGCTAGCCTCGCCGGCCTTCGTCGTTGCGGTAAGCGAGCAGATCGGTTGGGACGTCGTACCGGTTGCGGCATCGGCCCGGCTTTTTCGCGACGCGATGGGCCGCATGGCGCAGCGCCTTGCCAAACGCGCCGAACGAGTCTATCTCGTCATCGCGGGCTATGCTGTGGACTTGAGCCAAGCCGGCGTAACGATCGGCGACGCCGGAGAAACTGATGACTGAAGCACTGGTTCTACTCACGTTTCTCGCCGCGGTCGTCGTGCTCAGCATCGCCGCGAAGCGTTGGCGGATTCCATACCCGATTGCCTTCGTCATTGGAGGCGTCGCGCTTGCGTTTATGCGTCATCTGCCGCGGCCGCACCCCGATCCCGAGCTGATCATGCTGATCGTCGTCCCGCCGCTGCTCTACGGCGCCGCCTGGTCGACCGACTGGTTCCAGTTCCGGCGCGCCGCCCTGCCGATAACGCTTCACGCAGTCGGTCTCGTGATCGTCACGATGGCCGCCGTCGCGGCCGTCGTGCACTTCATCGTTCCCGCCTTCAGCTGGCCGCTGGCATTCACGCTCGGCGCGATCGTCTCGCCGCCGGACGCCGTCGCGTCGGAGGCGATCTTCGAGCGATTGGCCATTCCGCGGCGCGTCGCGGCAATCGTCAGCGGCGAGTGTTTGATGAACGATGCAACGGCGCTCGTGCTCTATCGCTTCGCGCTTGCCGCGGCGGTCGTAGGGACCTTTTCGCTCGCGCGGGCGGGTCTCGAATTCGTCGTGGTCGCCGCCGGCGGCATACTCGTCGGTGTTGCGATCGCCTTCTTGCTGGAAGGAGTCTTGCGTTACATCGTACGGCGCGGCTTTGCCGACGCGCTAATCGCGAGCGTCGTCTTCTTGCTGGCGCCGTTCGCCGCGTATCTCCCGGCTGAAGCGCTTCACGTTTCCGGCGTCCTGGCCGCGGTATCGGCTGGGATCCTGCTCGGCCGGCGTTCGGAGGGTTTTATCGATTCCGAAACGCGCGTACTTGCCGCGTCGGTATGGCGTCTGCTGATCTTCGT
Organism: Vulcanimicrobiota bacterium; assembly: GCA_963748875.1. Lineage (GTDB taxonomy): Bacteria > Vulcanimicrobiota > Vulcanimicrobiia > Vulcanimicrobiales > Vulcanimicrobiaceae > Cybelea. The sequence continues at coordinate 194,686 of CAVVKC010000001.1, read as the reverse complement.
GCTCAACGGTTTTGCGTTCTTGCTGATCGGCCTCGAGCTGCCTTTCATCCTCGAAGTGCTCGAACCGCACGTGCGCGACTACGCTCTTGCCGGTTTGCTCTTGAGCGCGACGGTGATCGTCGTGCGGATCGCGTGGATATTTCCCACGAGTTATCTTCAGTGGATGCTTATCCCGGCGATCCGCAAGCGCGATCCGAAGCCCGCGTGGCCGCGGGTCGCAGTGCTCTCGTGGGCGGGAATGCGCGGTATCGTGTCGCTCGCAATCGCGCTGGCGTTACCGTACACGCTCGGCGGCGAGCCCTTCCCGCAGCGCAGCGTAATGATCTTCTTCACGTTTTGCGTGATCTTTGTAACGTTGGTGGTTCAAGGCTTAACGCTGGGCCCGATCATCGAGCGGCTCGGTGTGACCGAGACGAGCCGAAGCCAAAAGCGCGAGACCGGCGTGCGGATTCGCGCGCTAGAAGCCGGCATCGCGCGGCTGCGCGATGAGGCGTCGCGCCGTAGATCGCCGCTCGACCGCGAGGTCGCAACCCGGATACTCGAGGAGTACCGGCAGCGCGTCGACGTATTGCGCGGCAAAGCCGAGATGGACGAAACCGACCAAGCCAGTGAAAGCCACATCGACCGATCGTTGCAGAAGGAAGCCGTGGCCGCCGAACGGCAAGCGATCGCGGAACTGCGTCGCGCCGGCGAGATTCCCGACGAAATCTATCGCTCGATTGAGTACGATCTCGATCTTGAGGCCCTGCGTCTGAGCTAAGTGACGGTGAGTCTCCCTTAGCTGGGGCTTGGCGCGGGGGAAGCGCTCGGCGCCGTGGTGGGGGCGGCGGGACTCGCGCTGGAAACCGGCTCGGCGGTCGCCGCAGCAGGCGATAGGCGAGGGGCCGGAGTGGGCGGAGGCGCGAGCGTCGGCTGCCCCGCCGGGAACGTCAGCGGCACGAGCCGTACGTAGCCGACCGAGACCGTTCCATCTTTGGGAATCGTCGTGTCGGCCGTTGTGGTCGAGTAACCGGGGGCGCGCGCGGTGATGGTCTGATCTCCGGCGACCGTCCGCAACGTGAAGGCTCCATTCACGTCGGCGCGCGTGGTGTAGAGCGAGCCGACCGAGAGCAGCGCGTTTGGAATCGGCCGGTTGGTCATCGCGTCGAGAACCCGGCCGACAACGCGTCCAAAATCCTGGACGCCTACGACATTTGGCGGCGGCGAACACGAATCGCCGAGCGCAAAGAGCAGGAGCATTCCCAAAAGCGCGTACCGCATTCTTGAGATGTACGGCATGGCGCCGCGAGTTTCCCGGTCCAACAGTCTTGCGGCGGCCCGCCAATGAATGCGAAGGACAGGTATGGCGGCCCGCTTGTGAAAACTTTCACAAGCAAATGAATCCATACGGTCCGGTCGCAATCTACCTTTGCGTCGCAGTCGCGGCCGCGCTGGTCTTTACCACGTTGCCGGGTCTATTGGGGCGAGGCAAGTCGAATCGGCATAAGCGCGAAGCCTACGAGTGCGGCGTCGAGCCGACCTCACCGGTGGCTGGGCGCTTCCCGGTGCGGTTCTATCTCATCGCGATGCTCTTCGTCGTCTTCGACGTCGAGGTGGCGTCATTCTATCCGTGGGCCGTCCAAATGCACGCGTTGCGCGTCTTCGGTTTGCTCGAAATGTCAATCTTTATCGTCGTGCTCGCCATCGGCTACGCCTACGTTTGGAAGAAGGGCGGCTTCGTATGGCGTTAGGGTTCGCATGTCACTAGGCCCCGGCCAGTTCATGCTCGCGCGGCTCGACGACGTGGCACGCTGGGCGCAAAGCTCGTCGGTCTGGCCGCTCACGATGGGCTTAGCCTGCTGCGCAATCGAGATGATGAGCGTCACGTCACCCGAGTACGACATCGCGCGACTCGGTTCGGAGGTTTTTCGCAGTTCGCCGCGCCAAGCGGACCTGATGATCGTCTCGGGCCGGGTTGCTCAGAAGATGGGTCCCGTCGTCAAACGCCTCTACGATCAAATGGCGGATCCGAAGTGGGTGATCTCGATGGGCGCGTGCGCGAGCTCGGGCGGCATCTTCGATAACTATGCGATCATTCAAGGCGTCGACACGATCATTCCGGTCGACGTGTACGTTCCAGGCTGTCCACCGACGCCCGACGGTCTGCTCTACGCCGTCAATCTCATTCAGCAGCAGATCCGCGAAGGTGGCCGGGGCGGCCTCTTGGCGCGAGCGTAATCGCCTGTAAATACTAGCTTCTAAACTTCGAGAGTGCACTCTGCCTAGCACGCAAACTCCGCCGATCGCCGGCGCGGCGATCGACCCGACGAGCCTGCGCCCGCCGATCGACGATGCCGCGATCGAGCGGGTCGCGCCGGCGCAGCTTCGCGCGCGCCTCGAAGCCCTCAAAGCCGAAGGGTACGCGATGCTGCTCGACCTCGGCGCGGTCGATTATCTTGCACGCACCCCGCGGTTCGACGTCGTTTACCACCTGCTCGCGCTTCCGTCGAAGAAGGCGACCGTCGCCCAAGTTGGAACTCCGGCGCGGCTGCGCGTCCTTTGCGGTGCCGACGATGGCGAACGCTTACCCTCGGTGATGGATCTCTGGAAATGCGCCGATTGGGCGGAGCGCGAGGTCTACGATCTCTTTGGAATCGTCTTCGAAGGCCACCCGGATCTTCGGCGCATTCAGATGCCGTACGACTGGGAGGGCCATCCGTTACGCAAAGACTATCCGATGCGCGGCCCCGCGCGCGAGCGCGCGCCGCGCCCGAGCTTCGCGAACAAAAGTAACGTCGTAGCCGGCACGCCGCCATCGGGACGAACGCTGGAGGCGCTGCAAGAAGAAGTGAAACGAGCTCGCGAGTCGTGACGAGTTCAGCGATGCCGCTCGCTGCCGACGTCGTCAGCCGCAGCGACAACACCATGGTCCTCTCGATGGGTCCGCAGCATCCGTCGACCCATGGCGTCCTGCAGATCATTCTAGAGATCGATGGCGAGAACGTCGTCACAGCCGAGCCGGAAATCGGATACCTCCATACGGGCATCGAGAAGACCGCCGAAGGGCTCTTCTGGACGCAAGCGCAGACCGTCATCGAGCGCATGGATTACCTCGCGCCTTCCTCGAACGCGCTCTGTTATGCGCTCGGCGTCGAGAAGCTTCTCGGCATCACCGATCGGATTCCGCCGCGCGCACAGGTCATTCGCGTGCTCTCGATGGAGCTCACGCGGATCGCATCGCATTGCGTCTGGCTCGGGACGCACGGCATTGACCTGGGTGCGATCTCGGTTTTCTTCTACTGCTTCGACCTGCGCGAAAACATTCTCGATATGCAAGAGGCTGCGGGCGGCGCGCGCATGCATCCTAACTACCTGCGCGTCGGCGGTCTCAACGGCGATCTGCCGAACGGCTTTCTCGCCAGACTCGATGCGCTGATCGAAAAGTTCCCCCGACGCCTGCGCGAGCTGCGGGGACTTCTGCAAGCGAATCCGATCTTTCAGGATCGCACGATCGACATCGGCTTCCTTTCGCCGGAGAACGCGGTCGCGTGGGGCGTCACGGGGCCGAGCCTGCGCGGCAGCGGAATCGCCTACGACATTCGCAAGGCGTTCCCGTATAGCGGCTACGAGACCTACGATTTCGACGTGCCGACTCGCGAGGAAGGCGACGCCTACGCGCGGTTCTTAGTGCGGCTCGATGAGATGGAGCAATCCATGCGAATCATCGAACAAGCGCGCCGGCGGCTCGATACGCCGGGACCCGTCATGATCGACGATCCAAAAGTCGCGCTCCCGCCGAAAGAGACGATCGCGCTCTCGATGGAAGCGTTGATCCACCACTTCAAACTCATCAGCGAGGGGTTTCGCGTGCCGCCCGGCGACGTCTACCAGGCGATCGAATCTCCGCGCGGCGAGCTCGGCTACTACATCGTCAGCAACGGCGAGAATCGGCCCTACCGCATCCGCACGCGTCCCCCGAGCATGTACAACTTGCAGGCGCTCAAAGGCATCGCTCCGGGAAACCTGATCGCCGATCTCGTCGTCATGATCGGTTCCCTCGATCCAGTGTTTGGGGAGGTGGACCGATGACTCTTTCGTGCTCGGGTTGGCGACGTGGTGGTGACGGGACGCTCGCTTTTTCGCGTCCTGCGAAAAAGCTGCTCGCCTCGTCGTCGCTCTCGCCCTCCGGGCTTCGCTCCTCCCTTCACACGCCCGTCACCACGACGTCGCCAACCCTCGCCGCCGCGTCATCGATCGAGAGGGGGAGTGGTGAGGGGTTCTCGATTGCCTGCGTGGTGCAAGGTCACACGGCATGACGGAACGCGAGCGAGATTTTCCGGCGTTGCGCGAGCGGCTCAAGCCCGAGTGTGACGAGATTATTGCAAGGTATGAGGAGAAGCGGTCGGCGCTGTTGCCGATCATGCATCTTTTCCAGCAGCACGAGGGGTTCGTGAGTCCGCAGGCGATGTACGCTGCCGCGGAGATGCTCGACGTCACACCGGCCGAGGTCGAAGGAACGGTCTCGTTCTATACGCTGTTCTACCGGCGTCCGGTCGGAAAGTATATGCTCCAGGTCTGTCGCGGACTGGCCTGCACGATCGACGGTGCTGAGGACATTATGGCGTACTTTCGCGAGAAGCTCGGCATCGGTCACTTACAAACGACGCCGGATGGCCTCTTCTCGTACGAAGAGGTCGAGTGTCTGGCGGCGTGCGACCGCGCGACCTGCATGGAAGTAAATCTCGAGTTCGTCTACGATCTCACGCCGCAGAAGATCGATGAGATGCTCGAGGCGATGCGCGCTGGAACGTATGGGACCGCGCCGATGGCGCAGACCGAACGTCCGGCCGCCACGTGGGCGATTCCGCAAGACGGGCAGATCGCCACCGGCAAGAAGTCGAGCGGCGCTAGGGGCGTGCCGGAGCCGAACAACGCAGGCGGAGTCGGTGACCGCAGCGGCATCATCATGCTCGACAACATCATCAACCGCAACGTTAACCGCTTTACGGGTACGACGGAGCGAGCGGTCGTCGATTCGCGAGCCGTCGTTGAGGTCGTCGATCAGGAGAGACCCGGTGCCGGTCACTAAGGTTTTGACGGCCGGAATCGGCGAGGTCGATCTGTGCAATATCGACGTCTACCGTCAGCGCGGCGGCTACAACCAGTGGGAGCGAACCGTGCGCGAACTGCAGCCGGTCGACGTGTTGAACCTGGCCGAAAAATCCGGACTGCGCGGACGCGGGGGCGCCGGTTTCCCGACCGGGCGGAAATGGTCGTTTTTGCCAACCGACAAGAGCCCGCGCTATCTCGCCTGCAACTGCGACGAGGCCGAACCAGGCACTTTCAAAGATCACATGCTGCTCGAAACCGTACCGCATCTGGTCTTAGAGGGAATGCTGATCGGAGCTTACGCCATCGCCTCGCACCATGCGTTCATTTATATTCGCGGCGAGTTCAAACGAGGTTACGAAATTTTCTGCAAGGCATTGAAGGAGGCGCAGCAGGCAGGATACGTCGGGAAAAACATCTTCGGCAGCGCCTACGATCTCGAAGTGACGGTGCACCGCGGCGCGGGTGCTTACATCTGCGGCGAGGAGACCGCCATGCTCAACTCGCTCGAAGGCAAGCGCGGCGAGCCGCGTCTGAAGCCGCCGTTTCCTGCCGTCGAAGGGCTTTATCGCAAGCCGACCATCGTCAACAACGTCGAGACTCTCGCCTACCTCGTTCCGATCTTGGAGCGGGGCGCGGAGTGGTTCGCTTCGGTCGGGACCGAGCGCAGCAAAGGCTATAAAATCGTCTCTGTCTCCGGTCACGTGCGCAATCCCGGTAACTACGAGCTTGCGCTCGGGACCACGGTGCGTGAGATCATCGAGTTGGCAGGCGGCCTGCGGCCCGGACGAAAGCTCATGGCAGTGCAGCCGGGAGGCGGTTCGTCGGCCTGCATTTTCGAAGAGCAACTCGATTGGCCGTACGATTACGAAAGCATGGCGAAGGCCGGTTCGATGCTCGGCTCAGGTGCATTCGTCGTCTTCGACGACACGACCGATTTCGTCAATGCCGCCTACAATCTCGTGCGTTTCTTCGCTCACGAGTCGTGCGGTCAGTGCACGCCGTGCCGCGAAGGCGGGAACTGGATGGAGCGCGTGCTCGAACGGCTCGTCCATCGTCGCGGCGTTGCCGGCGACGACGAGATGCTTCTTCGCGTTTCCGGCGCGATCACGGGCTTGAATCTCTGCCCGCTCGGCGATTCCATCGAGCCGTTCCTCAAATCGGTTATGCAGCGTTTTCCCGAGCAGTTCAAAGCACGGATCGCCGTCACGGGGGCTTTGGCATGAGCGCTCCCTTACTTGCTCCCGGCACGCAGATGGTCAATCTCACCATCGACGGGGTTCCCGTCACGGTGCCGAAGGGAACGCTGCTCGTCGAAGCCGCCAAGACGATCCAGCAGCAAATCCCGATTTACTGCTATCACACGAAGTTGGGACCGGCCGGGCTCTGTCGCATCTGCGTCGTCGAGATCGAAGGTACCCCGAAGCTGCAAATCGCCTGCAACACTGCCGCGGCGGACGGGATGGCCGTCAGAACGTGCGGCGAGAAGGTCGACGCTGCTCGTGCGATGGTACTCGAGCTCTTTCTCGTAAACCATCCGCTGGATTGTCCGATCTGCGATAAGGGCGGCGAGTGCGACCTTCAGGATTACGCGATGGCCTATGCACGCGGCACTTCCGACGTCGCCGATCCGAAGCTCTCCAAGCCAAAGGCCGTCGATTTGGGTCCGACGATCGTGCTCGACGAGGAGCGTTGCATCGTCTGTCAGCGCTGCGTTCGCTTCGACGACATCATTGCCGACGAACGGCAGCTGGTCGTCAAAGACCGTGGCGCGCGCGACATCATCGCAACGGCTACCGGTCTGCCGTATCGTCATAACTTTACGGGAAACGTGACGGAGCTCTGTCCCGTCGGCGCGCTTACCTCGAAAACGTACCGTTTTAAATCGCGTCCGTGGGACTTGAATAGGACGCAGACGACGTGCACGCAGTGCGCGGTAGGTTGCCAGCAGTTCGCCGACGTGCGCTCTGGAAAGCTCTTGCGCACCATGCTGGTCGAAGACGATCCGATCTCGGACGGTTGGCTCTGCGACCGCGGTCGCTACAACGTCGGATTCTACGAGGCGCCCGACCGGCTGACGCAACCGCTCTACCGCAAGGATGGGAACTTCGTGCAGATCGGCTGGGACGATGCCTTCATCCTGTGGGCGAAGGCGATCCGCGATGCGATCGCGACGGGCGGCGCCGGCAGCGTCGGTGCCCTTGGCGGCGGCCGGCTGACGAACGAAGAGGCCTTCGCGTTACAGCACGTGTTCCGGTCGCTCGGCGTTTCGAATCTCGATTGGCGAGCGAGCCGCCAACGTCAAGCCACTCCGGGACCCAAAGGCGCACCGCTCGATCGCATCGATGGTGCGAGCGCGATCGTTGTCGTTGGTCAGCCTCTCGACGAGCGGGCACCGGTGTTGTGGCTGCGCGTCCGTAGGGCAGCCTTGCGCGGCGCGAAGATCGTGCGCTCGAAGAGCGCCGCGCAAGCGCTCAGCGCCGTCCGCGACGATGCATCCTCCGTTGCGCTGATTTGGGATGGGATCGATCTCGCGGAAGCACGCAGCTACGCCGAAGCGTTCGGCGGTGCTGCCGAGCTGACGACCTATATCGTCAGCGAGCAGGGAAACGCGCGCGGCGCCGAGGCGATGGGCATGCTGCCGTTTAGCGGACCCGGTTTTGTTGCTGCGGAACAGGGTCTCGATGGCTGCGCGATGCTCGACGCGGCGCGCGCGGGCAACGTTGCGGTGCTCTCGATTTTCGGTCTCAACCCCGCGCGTAACGCCGGCGACCCTGCTGCTGCGGCTCGAGCGCTGGAACAGGTTTCATTTCTTGCGGTGAGCGAGCTCTTCATGACCGAGACGGCGAAACGCGCGACGCTCGTTCTGCCGGCAAAGGGAGCCTTTGAAAAAAGCGGCACGACGCTCAACGTTGGCGGCGATCTCCTGCCCGTCAACGCTTCCTTGGCAGCTCCCGAACCGGTGCGATCGGATCTCGAAATGTTGCTCGGACTCGCCGACGAGCTCAGCGTCTCGCTGCCTTCTTCCGAAGAGCTTCACGGCATTGTGGTTGCGCTCGCAGCAAAGGACTCGCCGGATTTTGCGTTCGGCGATCCCCGGTTTGCTTTCGAGAGTTCGCATCCCCAGGAGTCGAAGGACGAGATTCTTTCCGGCGGAGGTACGTGGCAGCACGACCCGTGGCTTGGCGGAATGAGGGCGTAACCGATGCCCTGGCTCATCGTCCTCGTGAAATCGGCGATCCTGCTCTTCGTCGTCGTGACGTCATTTGCGTATGCGATGCTGGCCGAGCGGAAGATCCTCGGTTGGATGCAGCTGCGCCCTGGCCCGAATCGCGTCGGACCGTGGGGCCTGCTCCAGCCGGCGGCCGACGCGGCGAAGTTGATACTCAAGGAAGATCTCACGCCCGAGACCGCCGATCGGCTGCTCTACAAGCTCGCGCCGTTCATTTCTTTGCTAACTGCTTTTGCGGTCTACGCGGTGATCCCGTTCGGCGCGTCCCGCTCCGGTACTCCGTGGGTGATCGGCAACGTGAATGCGGGCATCCTCTTCGTGCTCGCGATCACTTCGCTCGGCGTCTATGGAATCTGTTTGGGCGGCTGGGCCTCGGGATCGAAGTATCCGCTGTTGGGGAGCGTTCGTTCGACCGCACAGATGATCAGCTACGAGCTGGCGATGTCGCTCTCGCTAATCGGCGTGCTGCTCCTCGCGGGCACGACCTCGCTCGACGGAATCGTGAACGCGCAGGCGCGCTGGTGGTTCTTCATCCCGCAACTGGTAGGGTGCGTCATCTACGTTATTACCGCGGTTGCCGAAACGAACCGAGTGCCGTTTGACCTGGTCGAAGCGGAGACGGAGCTGGTTGGCGGTTTCCATACCGAATACTCGGGCTTGCGCTTCGGGCTGTTTTTCATCGCCGAGTACGTCAACATGCTCACCGTTTCGTGCATCGCCACGCTGCTCTTCTTCGGCGGCTGGAACGCGCCGTTCGGCTTCACGGCGATTCCCGGCATCGCCTGGTTCGTCATCAAGGTCGCGTGTTTCATGTTCTTTTACATGTGGTTGCGCGCGACGCTGCCCCGGCTGCGCTACGACCGGTTGATGGCCTTCGGCTGGAAGGTATTGTTGCCGGTGGCGACGCTGAACGTCGTGGTGACCGCGATCTTTGTGGCCTTTAAGGGGTGAGCGACCCAATGATAACGCGCAAGCGCCTCTTTAATATCGGAGCGATCCTGCGGGGATTGTCGATTACCTTCGGGTTCATGTTCCGCCGGCGACCGACCATCCAGTATCCGTCGATCAAAAAGCAGCACGCACCGCGCTTTCACGGACTCCACGAGCTGCGTCGCTACGCCGATGGCAAGGAGCGCTGCATCGGCTGCGAGCTCTGTTCGAGCGTCTGTCCCGCTAACGCAATTACCGTCATCGGCGCCGAAAACTCACCAGACGACCGGCACTCGCCGGGCGAGCGTTTCGCGGCGATTTATGAGATCGACGAGCTGCGCTGCATCTTTTGCGGGATGTGCGAGGAAGCGTGCCCGACCGATGCGATCGTGCTGACGCCGCGTTTCGAAATGTCCGACTACCGAAGGGGTTCGTTCATCTACGACAAGGATCGGCTGATCGTACCGCCGTCGGCCGGCGTCGGAATGCCGCCCGACGACCGGCCCGGCGGAATTCCCGGCGACCTCGGCCGCGTTGCGGAGATCAAGTCGACGACCGACGTCGAGCGTGGTTACCCGGCTACCTGGAGAGGCGAGATTCTACTCAAGCAGCGGAAGGGCTTGACCCTACTCAAGCCCTCCGACTCCGCTCAGCCCTTCGACTCCGCTCAGGATGACAATCCAAAATGATGTTGTTCTGGATTCTGGCGATCGTCGTCGTGGCGAGCGCAGTATGGACGATTTCGGCGAGTAAGCCGGTCTATAGCGTCGTTGCGCTGCTGCTCAACTTCGCGGGGCTCGCGGTGCTCTACGTTACGCTCTCAGCCGAGTTTCTGGCAGTCATTCAGATCATCGTCTACTCAGGCGCGATCTTGGTGCTCTTCGTCTTCGTGATCGCGCTGCTTAGCAGCGGCGTGGCGCCGTTTGCGGTCGGACCGAACCGCCTGCCGCGGATTTGGCTGCCTGGCGGCATCGTCGCATTGACGGCGCTCGGTTTTCTCGTCTACGCGGTCTCAAAGGCCGCACTGTTCCCGCCGCGGCCCACCAGTCCGGCCGGGTCCGCCAATGTCTTCGGGAGCGTCGCCGACTTCGGGAAGGCGCTTTTCACCGTGCACCTTTTACCTTTTGAAGTCACGGCGCTGATTCTCATGGTTGCGGTTATCGGCGTCATCACGCTGGGCGGCGAGCAAATGCGCGAAGCTGCGCCGCGCCACGAGGCGTCGGTTGAGCGTGCGATGCGCGAAGCAATTCTGCGGGAGGGTGAGGGATGATGGCCGTTCCGATCGGCCACTACGTCGCGCTTGCCGCGGTCATCTTCTTTATCGGCGTCGTCGGTGTCGTCGTGCGGCGCAATCCGCTCGTAATGCTGATGAGCATCGAGCTGATGTTCAACGCCGCCAATCTTCTGTTCATTGCTTTCGCCCGCGTCTGGTTGCAGAATGCCGGCCACATCTTCGCCTTTCTCGTCATCACCGTCGCCGCGGCCGAGGCCGCAATTGGGTTGGCGATTATCGTAACGACCTTCCGCCCGGAGCGCTACGTTGATGTTGATGAAGTGAGGGCGTTGCATGGCTAGTCGCCGCGCTTTCATCGTAATGCGGTGGTTCGGGGACGCTCGCTTTTTCGCATCGTGCGAAAAAGCTGCTCGCCTCGTCGTCGCTCTCGCCATCCTGGCTCCGCTCCTCCCTTCACACGCCCCTTACCACCGCATCACGACGGAAAGCGCCGGATGACGCATGCAGGGTTCAGAGGGGTAGGAGCGTGATGCATCATGCGTTGGGGGTGAGTGGGGCGTATCCGCTGCTGGTGACACTCTGGCTGTTGCCGTTGGCGGGTGCGATCGTGTGTTGGGCCTTCGGGCCGCAGCTCAAAGCGCTCGCCGGCTGGCTTGTGTCTGGGCTGGTCGCGGCTTCATTTATTTTGGCGGCGCTTTCGTGGGGAGCTGCGACGCAAAGCGCGGGGGCGGGGGTCGGAGCGAATCAGCCGCTCTTCTCGTGGATGCCGGGACTCGACTTCGGACTACTGCTCGATCCGCTCTCACTCTTGTGGACGTTCATCATTACGGGCGTCGGCTTTTTGATCGTCTTTTATTCGATCGGCTACATGGAAGGCGATCGCGCCTTTGCGCGATTCTTCGCGTACATGAGCTTCTTCGTCTTCGCGATGCTCACGCTCGTGCTCTCCGACAACTTCGTGGGGCTGCTGGTAGGCTGGGGGCTGGTCGGAGTGGCGTCGTATTTTCTGATCGGGTTCTGGTTCGAGCGTCCATCGGCCGTGGCGGCTGCGCGCAAAGCCTTCGTCATCAACGTGGTCGGCGACGTCGGCATGATGTTCGCGATCTTCGTCATCTTCGCGCACGTCCACTCGGTCGGCTTCGGCGATACGTTCGCGGCGGCAGCCACATTCGCACCGGCGCTGCTCTTTTCGATCTGTCTCGCGCTCTTCATCGGCGCGGCGGCCAAGTCGGCGCAAGTGCCGCTCCATACCTGGTTGCCCGACGCGATGGAGGGTCCGACGCCCGTCTCTGCGTTGATTCACGCCGCCACCATGGTGACGGCGGGCGTTTATCTCGTCGCGCGCTGTGCGCCACTCTGGGACCATAGTGCGTCGGCGCGGCTCTTGGTCGGCACGATCGGCGGACTCACGGCGCTCACCGGCGCGGTGCTCGGCACGGCGCAGTGGGATATCAAACGTATCCTCGCTTATTCGACGATGTCGCAGATCGGCTACATGATCATGGCCGTCGGCGTCGGCGCATACGAAGGTGGCGTCGCGCTCTTCTTTACGCACGCCTTTTTCAAGGCACAGCTCTTTCTCGGCGCGGGTCTCGTGATTCACGCACTCGGTAACGAGCAAGACGTGCGCCGGATGGGCGGCCTCTGGAAGCGGATGCCGTTTGCGTTCTGGGTGATGCTAACGGGGGTGCTCGCGATCACCGGGGTTCCGGGGTTCAGCGGGTTCTTTTCGAAGGACGAAGTCATCTACGGCGACCTGCAGTACGGCCATCCGTGGCTCTTCGCGATCAGTGCGCTAACGGCCGGGATCACGGCCTACTATATGTTCCGGTTGCTCTTCATCGCGTTCCTCGGCGAGTATCGCGGCGACGTAGAACACGCGCACGCGCCGGGCTGGACGATGAACGTTCCGGTCGCGATCCTGGTCGCTCCGAGCGTTGCAATCGGTGCGGCGCTGCTGATCGGCGGCGAGACCTCGCCCTGGGGGGAGTTCTTCGCGTCGCTCTTCAGCCCGCTGAAAGCGCCGGTTCCGGGCACGGTGACGCCGCCAATCTCCGAGGGCGTTACCTCGGCGATTGTTTTCATTTTCGTGGCACTGGGCGTCGCAGTCGCGTGGATGCGATACGCGACGGCAAACGCGCGACGTGACGCAACCGAGCGTCTGCGGGTCGAGAGCGAACGCATGCCGGCCGTGCTGACTAACCTCTTCTACGTCGACGCGGCAATCAACCTGATCTTCGTGCGGCCGGCCCAGTTGCTCGGCGTGGTTTTCAGCCGCATTATCGATCCGCACGTGATCGACGGCGCGGTTCGCGACATCGCCTTCTGGGCAAACTGGCTCGGAACGCTGGTCCGGTCGTTCCAAACGGGCCTCGTTCGCGCGTACGCGCTGATTCTCGTCGTCGGCGCCGCGTTCTTCATCGCATACTACGCGGTCGCAGGGGCGGCGCATCCATGACGCTGGTTCCAGCCTCGTTTCTTCTGCCGATCGTTGCCGGTGCGCTGCTCTTCGCGCTTCCTCGCGGTTCCTCGACTTCGCTCAGGACGAGTTCCGACGTGCTCTCGCGAACGATCGGCACGCTCGTGGCGCTGGTAACCTTCGCAATGGTTCTGGCGATGCGCGACGCGGAGTGGAGCGTTCGTTGGCTCTCCCGCCCGTTTACGGCAGCCTTTCATTTTGGGGCTACGCCGGTCTCGTTTTGGATTGCGCTGCTGCTGACGATTTGTACCGCGTGCGCGATTGCGACGATCCGAGTTTCCCGCGCCCGCGATTTCGTCGCGTTGATGTTGATGCTCGAAGGGACCATGCTCGGGCTCTTCCTGGCGCGCGACCTGCTCGTCTTTGCGCTCTTCTGGGACCTGATGCTGCTGCCGGTCTTCTTCGGACTGATGGGCTGGGGCGAACATCCGGCCACCGCGTGGCGCTACTTCATCTACAACTTTGCGGGCGGCCTGACGCTCTTGCTGGCGACGGCCGCGTTCGGCGTCATTTACGGCTCGACCGACGTCATCGGCCGAAGCGGAGCCCACCTCGTCGGCGCGTGGGCACCTTGGATTTATGCGGGATTTGCGTTTGCGTTCTTGGTGAAGACGCCGGTTTGGCCCCTCCATACCTGGATGCCGCCGACCTATAGCGGATTGCCGCCCCCGATGGTCGCGATCGTATCGGCGGTCCAATCGAAGGCCGGCCTCTACGGATTTCTCGCAATCGCCCTCGCGCTCGTTCCAGACTACGTGCACGAGTACGCGGGTCCGTTGATGGTGCTCGGCGCGATCTCACTGATCTACGGCGCGGTGATCGCGCTCGTGCAGAACGACGCGAAACGTCTCGTCGCGTATTCATCGCTCTCCCATTTGGGTCTCATCATCATCGCGATCGCCTCGGGGAACCGAATCGCCCTCGCGGGTGCGCTAGTGTATATCGTGGCGCATGGGCTCTTCTCGGCGGCGCTGTTCATGCTGCTTGGGTACCTGGAAGAGCGTGAGGAAACGCGTTCGCTGCTCCGCCTCGGCGGTTTGGGGTGGAAGAATCCGCGCCTCGCCGGTGCGCTCTGCATCGCTGCACTCGCCGCGCTGGGATTACCGGGTTTGGCAGGGTTCGTCGGCGAGCTGATCATTTTGATCGGCGTCTATCAGGCCGGATACGTCTGGGCCGTCGTAGTCGCGCTGGTCGCAATCGTGATCGCCGCAGCTTACATGATTCGCCTCTACCAGGACGCGATGAACGGGCCTGAGGTAAAAGACGTGCCGGTGCGAGCCGATCTCACGTGGCTCGAAGGCTTGGCCGTCGCGCCTCTGCTCGCCGCGCTCGTCCTCGTAGGCGTCTATCCGGGGCCGTTGCTGCACCTATGAAGCCGCCATTCACGCACGCCGACTGGTCGGCGGTCGTTCCGGTTAGCATCGTCGCGATCGCCGCGCTTGCCGTGCTGCTCGCGGATTTGTTCTCGGGCAAACGCGATACCGATCGGCGCTATCTCTCGATCGGTATCGCGTTGCTGGGAACGATTATCGCCGGGGATTTCGCTGCACGTCAGTACGCCCATCATCACGACGCCTTTTTCGGCGGTTTCATCGTCGGCGGTTTCGCAACCGTTTTCCAAGAGATCATTTTGATGGCGGCGGCCGGGTCGATCATACTCTATAGCGCGATTGGGCCGCCCCAACGCGTCGCCGGGATGACCGCGATCATGCTGTGGAGCGCGTGTGGCGCGATGTTGATGGCCGGCGCTGCGAACCTCATGATGATCTTTCTCGGGCTCGAGCTGCTCTCGCTGGGGCTCTATGCGCTGTGCGGCGCGGTCGATCGCAAAACCGCGCGCGAATCGGCCCTCAAATATCTCATTTTGAGCTCGACCGCGGCGGGGTTTTTGATCTTCGGATCCGCATTGCTCTTTGGCGCAACCGGCAGCGTGAGACTTGCCGACTTGGTCAACCCCGCGTTGGCGTCGAACCCGCTCTTTTGGGTCGGGGCCGGCATGTTCCTCATCGGGCTGGTCTTTAAGCTCAGTCTGGTGCCGTTTCACACCTGGACGCCCGACGTCTTCCAGGGCGCTCCACTGCCGGTGACCGCATTCATGAGCGTTGCGACCAAGGCCGGTGCGCTGGCGGTCTTCGCTCGTTTCATTTACGCGGCGCTTCCGTCGGGTACGTCGGAGCGGCTCTTACTTCCCATTTGGATCGTAGCGGGGATTTCAATCATCGCCGGCAACGTCGGGATGCTCGCGCAGCACGACCTCAAACGACTGTTGGGTTATTCGGGCGTCGCGCAGGTGGGATACATTCTCGTCGCTCTCGCGGGTCTCACGCCGATCGGCTTGCGCTACGCGCTCTACTATCTTACCGCGTACGCATTCATGAACTTGGGCGCTTTTGCGGTGGCCGCCGCGATCTCAGGCGACGGCGAAGAGGGAGCCGAACTTGCATCTTATCGCGGCCTTGGCCGCCGCCGACCTTGGCTCGCCGCGACCATGACCATCTTTCTGCTCGCGTTGGCCGGAGTACCACCCACCGCCGGTTTTCTCGGTAAGATTCTCATTCTCTCGAGCAGCATTGCGAGCGGCTACCTCTGGCTGGCGGTCCTTTTGATCGTCGGAACCGCGATCTCGCTCTACGCCTATGCGAAGGTCGTTTGGGTAATGTACGCGCGGGAGGAAGGCGAACACCATGACCTCAAGCCGTTCGTTCCGCTTGCGTGGGCGAGCGCAGCGATCTGTGCCATCGCGGTGGTCGCGATGGCGTTCTATCCGCTGACGCCGAGCAACGTTCTACCGTTGGTGCGTTGACCGGCTAGAAGCGCGGCGATGCCGGGTTAAACCACGCGCTGCCGTCCGCATATCGAACTCGCAGCACGACGCAGTGCGTCTGCGCTCCTAACGGAAATACCGATTGCGTCAGCAGCAGCTCGTGGCTGACCGCGGCATCTCGTGAAAACCTTCCGGAATCCTCGCCGATCCCAACGAGCCTGTCACCCGAGACCAAGCCGAACGCGATTGCCGTTACGGGGGTGGACGCCTGATTTTGATACTCGACCGCGAGCTTCGCTTGCTGCGCATTTCGGTAGGGCAGCGCGAGAAAGCCCGGCTCGACGCCGCTATTGTAGGGGTGCGGGTTGCACTCGGATATGAGAACGTTGGAACCCGGCGTTTGAGGCAATCCCGCCCGAGCGGGCGCCAAAGTCAAGGCGGGCGCCAAAGTCAATAAGAGGGCCGCGCTCGGAACTGCAAGGCTCGAGCATCGCATTCTGCCTTCCTCCCATCCTCAAGTAGTTCCAATTTTAGCACTCGTCGCGCCGCGCGATCCTTGAAGGAGGCTGGGCCTAAGGGCCACAGCCGCCTCACGCCTCTTCGGCTGCGGGTCGTCACGGCTCGCTTGGAAAATGCGCTATAGTGGTGGTGAGGTACCTGACGATGTCCCGACGCCTCCTCCTCGCGCTCGCCATGCCGGTCCTAGCCGCCGCGGCGGCGGTAGGCCTTATGGGCCCGGCCATGGCCCAAAGCTCCAACGTCATATTGACTCCCGAGGCTCACCAACTCGCTGACCAAGAGGCCGCCATTAACTATGCGCGCGAGCTGATTGCTGCCGGCCAGATGGACCAAGCGGTCAAGCAGCTCGCCGCTTTCGTGGCAAGCCATCCCGACGGCACCGAGGCCGCGCGGTTTCTCGGGGACCTGTACTACCGCCAAGGGCGTTTCGATCGTGCGGAGGCCGTCTATAAACAGCTGCTCGCGCGCGACTCGCACGATAAGCAGACGCATAACCGGCTCGGAGTCGTCTACGCAACCGAGAATCAGATCGACGAAGCGATCGTCGAGTTCCAAAGCGCGTTGCCCGGAACCGATTCGATCCGCGACCTCGTTCTGCTGCATTTGCGCAAGGGAGATCTCCCGCAGTATCAAGCTCAGATGGTGCGGGTTGCAAACGATAACCCGAACGACGCCGACGATCAAGAAGAGCTCGGCGAGATTTTCGAAACGGTCCACCGGCCAAACGACGCAATACTCTATTTTAGGCGCGCTCTGGATAGCGACTCGCGCTCGATAGCGGCGCTCAACGGTCTGGGCATGTCGTACTTGGATCTGCACCAATCGACCGCAGCTTCGCAGTACCTGACCGATTGCCTCAACGTCGATCCGGTGAACTATGCCTGCCTCGACAATCTCGGCGTCGCGAAGATCCAGACCGGACAAGACGACCAGGCGATGACGACGTTCAAGAAAGCGCATCGCCTCGAACCCGAGCGACCCGAGGCGCTCGTTAACTTCGGCTACCTCGCCGACCTCGGCGGCGACTGGAAGCGCGCCGTCGCTTATTACGTGCAGGCGATCGCGGTCAATCCCTACGTGCCCGAGTCCTACGTCAACTTAGGGATCGATTACGAACATAACGGCCTCTATTCGCTCGCGCAGTCCGCGCTGCTCAAGGGCGTCGCGGCCGTTCCCTACGACGGTCGCGTCAGGTATCTCCTCGCGCGAGCTTACGCCGCGGAAGGGAAGAAGGCGCTGGCGCTGGCCGAGCTCAAAGCCGCGCAAGCTTCGCTAGATCCCGATGTGGCGCAGATAGCGAAGGAAGAGACGGCGCGGCTGCTGCAGCAGCAGCCGCTATCGGCTCCGCAATAACGTACGTTTAATCTCTAGCGACACATTCGATTTCGACGCGCGCACCGCGCGGCAACGCCACCACCGCGATGGTCGAGCGCGCCGGTTTGCTGGCGCCGAAGTACTTCTCGTAGACGGCGTTAACGGCTGGAAAATCGTTCATGTCGACCAGGAAGACCGTCGTTTTCACGACGTCCTCAAAATGGTATCCGGCCGCGCAGAGAATGGCGCCGAGGTTCTCGATGACCCGCTCGGTCTGCACGCCCGCATCGCCGGGAACGATCTCGCCGGTCTCGGGATCGAGCGGGATTTGCCCGCTGCAATATAACTCGCCTCCCGATTGAACCGCTTGACTGTATGGGCCGATTGGTTGCGGCGCGTGGCGCGTCGCGATATGCTCGCGTTTCACTTCATTTCACCTCAACCGGCTCCGCAGCCGACATCGTGCCTTTGAAAGCCGGCGCCGGCTCGACGAGTCCGAAGTTCGCTGTATAGAGCGCTTCGACGCGGGCGAGCTCGTCGGTGGTTAGCGGCGGTGCATCGGGTGCCGCCGCGAATTCCGCGAGCTGCTCGGCGTCGTAAATGTTGGGAAGGACCGTCGTGACGCGCGGCTCGGCGAGCAGCCACGCGATCGCGGCCTGGCCGAGCGTCCGATCCGGCCGTTCGAGAAAGCGGAGCTGCGCGACTTTTTCGACTCCGTTAACGAGCCATTCACGCGGGCGATGGCGGCGGTGGTCGTTTGGCGGAAAGGTCGTCTGCGCGGTGTAGTGCCCCTCGATCAGCCCGCTCGAGTGCGGCACGCGGATCATGTAGCCGGTATTCGCCGCGCAATCGTACGCAGCATGAATCTGTTCGTTCCCCGGATACTGCTCGAGCATGTTCCAAATGATCTGCAGGCTCGGGACGTTTCGCCTGCGCACCGCCTCGACACCCTCGTAGAGCCATCCGATCGCGGGACCGAGCGCCACGCCGTACGTGCGAATCTTGCCTTCATGTTTGAAGGTTTCGAGCAGCTCCCAGAGCGCATCGTCGTCGATTTGGGCCATACGCGCGTTGTGCATCTGATAGATGTCAACGTAATCGGTTTGTAATCGCCGCAGCGATGCCTCGAGCGCCGCGCGCACGAAGGCCGGCGAAAAATCCTGCGGCAACTCGGATTGGCCTCTGCGCTGTTGCGCGTCGTTCGAGAAGTCGTAGCCGAACTTGGTGGCGTAGATCACCCGTTCGCGGCGACCGGCGAAGGCCTTGGCGAGCTGTTCTTCGCTGCGTCCGTTGCCGTAGGTGTCGGCGGCGTCATACAGCGTGATGCCGAGCTCGTAGGCGGCGTGCAGCATTGCGACCGCTTCGGCATCGCTTTTTTCACCCCACCAACCGGTTGAGGTCGTCCAGAGGCCGAAGCCAACTTCGCTTACGGTTACGTTGCTGCCGGGGTAGGTGCGGAACTTCATACGCGGGCCTTCTCCGTCGAGTTCGCTAAGACTCCTGGCCATGGGGACGACGGAACGGTCGAGCACGCTGCGCGACGACCTGGAGCGAGTCGGCACCTGGATCGCGCGGTATTTCGAGCAACCGCAAGCCTATCGCGTCATGCCCAACGTTCGCCCTGGCGACGTCGCGGCCGCCCTGCCGGAGCACGCGCCCGAAGCCGGCGAGCCGTTCGAAGAAATTTTCGCCGATTTCGAGCGGATCATCGTGCCGGCGACGACGCATTGGAACCACCCGCGCTTCTTTGCATATTTTGCGACGAGCTCGGCGCCGGCGGCGATTGCCGCGGAGGCTCTGGCGGCAACTCTTGACGTCAAGGCGATGCTCTGGCGCACGTCGCCGGCCGCGACCGAGCTCGAAGAAGTGACGATGCGCTGGCTGCGAGCGTTGCTCGGCCTGCCGCGCGAGTGGACCGGCATCATTTACGACACGGCGTCGATCGCCGGTTTCACCGCTCTCGCCGCCGCTCGTGAGTCGCTCGGATTGCGTATCCGCGAAGAAGGCATGAGCGGCCGTTCGCTGCCGGCGCTGCGGATCTACGTTACGGAAGAGACGCACTCGCACGTCGAGAAGGCCGCGATCGCATTAGGAGTCGGACAGCGCAACGTGGTGCGGGTTCCTTGCGACGATGCCTTTCGCATGCGCGCCGGCGCGCTGCGCGAGTGTATCGAAGCCGATCGCAAGGCCGGGATTCAGCCGCTCGCGATCGTCGCGACGGTCGGCACGACTTCGACGACCTCGGTGGATCCGGTCCGCGAGATTGCGGTGGTGGCGCGAGAGCACGGAATCTGGTTACACGTTGATGCGGCGTACGCAGGCGTCGCCGCGATCGTACCAGAGTTTCGCGGCTTGCTCGACGGCGTCGAGCTGGCCGATTCGCTCGTGGTCAATCCGCACAAGTGGATGTTCGTCCCGATGGATCTGTCGGTGCTTTTTCTGAAGGACGAATCGGTCGTTCGCCGTGCCTTCAGCTTAGTGCCCGAGTATCTTTCGACGCCCGAAG
Organism: Vulcanimicrobiota bacterium; assembly: GCA_963748875.1. Lineage (GTDB taxonomy): Bacteria > Vulcanimicrobiota > Vulcanimicrobiia > Vulcanimicrobiales > Vulcanimicrobiaceae > Cybelea. The sequence continues at coordinate 174,620 of CAVVKC010000001.1, read as the reverse complement.
CCGACGCCGTAAACTACATGGATTACGGCCTGCAGCTGGGCCGGCGCTTCCGCGCGCTCAAGCTCTGGTTCGTGCTGCGGCATCTCGGTGCCGAAGGGATCCGCGCCAAGCTGCGCGAGCATATCGCATTGGCGCAAGAGTTTGCCGCTTGGGTTCGAGCGGAGCCGGATTGGGAGGTGCTGGCGCCGCATCCGCTCTCGGTCGTCTGTTTCCGCTACGCTCCGCCGGGCCTCGATGACGCGGCGCTCGAAGCGCTCAATGCGTCCATCATGCACGCGGTCAACGCGACCGGCGAGGTCTTTATCTCGCACACCAAAATCGACGGCCGGTACGCGATCCGCCTCGCGATCGGCAACTTGCGCACGCAGCGCAGCGACGTCGAGCACGCCTGGACCATCTTGAAGCGCGAAGCGAGCCGATTGCACAGCTTCTCATCCTAATACAAGCGTAAATACTGATCGCGTTCCCATGGGTGCACGGCGCGCCGGTAGCGTTCGTACTCTTCGAGCTTGGCATCGCGAAACGCACGGTAGAGGTGATCGCCGAGGGCGACGCGGACGACCGCGTCGTCGTCGAGTTCGGCGATCGCTTGGCGCAGCGATTTGGGCAGCGTGCGGATCCCACGCTCGCGGAGCTCCCGCTCGGTTAAGTCATACGTCGATCCGACGAGCGCCGGGCCAGGCAACCTGGAATGCATGACGCCGTCGGCCGCCGCGCCGATCAGCACGGCCAGCGCGAGATACGGATTGCAGGCCGGATCGGGACTCCGCATCTCGATCCGCGCTGGGGTGTGCCCCGGCGGCACGCGAACGAGCGCGTTTGCGCTGCGTTCCGACCAGACGGCGTAGATCGGCGCGTCCCAGGCCGCGACCAAACGCTTGTACGAGTTGACCGTCGGATTGCAGATCGCCGTCGTTGCGGGCGCGTGGCCGAGCAGGCCGCCAACAACGTAAAGTCGCGTCTCCTCGTCGCTCGATTCGGCCAGACGGAAGTCGGCGTGCAGACCGCTCCCGGCGAACTCCGCGAGCGGCTTAGGCATGAAGGTCGCCTCGAGGTCGAAATCCGCGGCAACGTGCTTGGCGATCGTGCGCAGCGTCAAGACGTGATCGGCGGCTGCGAGCGGATCGTCGTGCGCGACGTCGATCTCGTGCTGTCCCGCACCGTGCTCGTGATGCGCCGAAGCGATCGGAACGCCCATCGCGCGCAACGCCGCAACCATAGCGTTACGCGCCTCCTCCCCGCGGTCGTTGGCCGAGAAATCGAAGTACGAGCCGACGTCCGACGTCGCGGTCGAGGCGACCTCGCCGCTCCTTCGTTCGAATAAGTAGAACTCGACTTCGAAGGCAACGCGTTGGCCGTTTAGCGCCGGCGCGCTTTCGATCGCTCGTCGCAACGTGGTGCGCGGGCAGCCCTCGAACGGCGAGCCGTCGGGCATCGCGATGTCGCAAATCAGCCGCGCCTCACAGGCCTCACCCGCTGCCCTCCACGGATAGACGGCGAACGTCGAAGGATCGGGCTTGAGCAGCATGTCGAGCTCTTCGCCGCGGACGAAGCCGTCGATCGAGCCCCCGTCGAAGGTGACGCGTCCCTCGAGGGCAGTCTCGAGCTCGTCGACCGGAATCGAGACGTTTTTGCTCACGCCGAAGATGTCGGCGAAGACCAAACGCACGAAGCGTACGTTCTGCTCTCGCGCGAGGCGCACGACCTCGCGCTTTGCAGAGGGCCGGCGCCACTCAGATCGAGTCGTGGAGTTCATCAATTGCAACCGCCAGACGGAGGGTGAGCTGATCGTGCGGGGAGTCGAGCGCGCGTCCGGAGATTTCGCCGATCTGGCGAAGGCGATAGAAGACGGTATGGCGGTGAACGCTCAGCTCGGCCGCCGCCGTTTTGATGTTTTGACCCGTCTTGAAGTAGAGTTTGAGCGTTTTTTCGAGCTCGGTTTGATGTTGTTCGTCGTAACTGCGAAGCGGTGCGAGCGCTACCGCCGCGAACGCACGCAGCCGCTCGACGTCCGCTCCTTCGTAGAGCACGCGGTACGCGCCAAGGTCGTCGTACGCGATGACGCGGCCGTTTCCATAGATTCGCCGTCCGATCGCGAGCGCAGCCTGCGCGGCGCGCATGCTCACGTCAATACAAAACGGCGTTTCTAGAGTTCCGACACCGCCGGAGATCCGAAGTTGAGGTTTGCGTCGCGCGGCGCTCTTTGGAAGCAGACTCGCTGCGGTCTTTGCGTTGCTCGCGTCGACGGCGCGAGGGGCCGGAACGAAGATCGCGAGCGCGGCACCGTGTTGGAGCAGCCCGAGACCGCCGTCGGCCGGTCGAAAGGCCGCGGTTGCGAGCTCGCGCACTTCCGTAAAATCGCCCGCACTGCGCTCCTCGTCGCCGCTCTCGGCTTCGAGAACGACGGCGAGATAGTGCGGCGCGAGCGCGATGCCGCGCGCGGCTGCTTCCTCGCGGGCCTGCGCCGCGTCGTGAAAAGTTCGGGCCAGCAGGGCGTCCCAGATGCCAACCGCGCTCTCGCGCGATACCGAACCGTTGCGCGCCAGCTCGATGCCGATCGCTGCAGCGGTCAGTCGTAAGAGCAAGTCCGCGTCCGGCGCCGCATCGTCGCCGAAGAGCGAGAGCCAGCCGGCGCTGCGACTGCCGGCGGCAACGCGCTGCGCGCGCCCGGGCGCGCCTGACTCGACGACGCCGCGCGCGCTGGCCGGAATGCTGCCCGATCCTGCCGACGCGAGATGGCGCCATTGCGCGTCTTCGAGCAAGACGCAGCCACCGGCGGTCTGAGCCAAATGCGCGGCGAGCGCTTTGGGACCGCCTCCCGATGCGGCGATGCGCGCGAGCGATTCGGTGAACACGACGATCTCTTCCGGCGTCACGTCACCGCGGGGGAACGATGGCGCCGGCGCACTCGCGGCAGCTTCTTGGCAACCTCGTCCGGCATAATCGCATCGATCGCGTCGTCGACGGTGACGATGCCCAACATCTTTCCGGTATCGTCCACGACCGGTACGGCGAGTAGATCGTACTTTGCAATCGTGGACGCGACGTCAACCGCCGGTTCGTTCGGCGCAACCGTCACCAAATCGGCCTCCATGATGCGGTCGATAAAGGCAGTCGGCAGTGCGAGCAGCAGCGCTCGCAACGAGAGCGCACCGAGCAGCCGATCCTCTTTGTCGAGCACGTAGAGGTAATAAATGAACTCCGATGCCGGTGCGATCTCGCGAATCTTGCGAATCGTGGCCTCGGTGGTCCGATGCGGGTAGATCCACACGTAATCGGTCGTCATCATGCCGCCGGCCGTATCCTCGGGGTACTTGACGAGCTCCCGAAGCTCGCCTGCCGTATACGCGTTCATCTCGGCGAGGAGCTCCGACTGCTGCTCCTCCGGAAGCTCGGCGAGCAGATCGGCCGCGTCGTCGGCATCCATCTCTTCGATGATGTCGGCGGCGCGCTCGGTGCCGATATCTTCGATCAGGGTCTTGCGCGTTTCGGCGTCGAGATGTTCGAATGCGTCGGCGGCCGTTTCGTCGTCGAGCTGGCCGACGACCGCGAGCGCTTCGCGTGACGAGAGATCGCCGATGATTTCGGCAAGTTCCGAGGGGTGCAGCCGCGCGAGCCGCTTCTCTTTTACCGAGAGGCGCACTTGCGACGGATTGACGTCGCGAATCGGTGCGACCGAATCCCACGCGATCATTGAGCGCGGCACGTTACCGATTCGCGTAAGCCATCGCTTGCCGAACGAGCGCAGACCGAGCCGGCGAAGAAGGCCGGCGAACCCCACGTCGGCGGCGACGACACGCAGGCGCCCGCCGGTGTTGGCGACCTCGATGTCGTTGATTCGAACGACCTTGCGGCCGTCCACGTCGACGATCTGTTTATCGAGCAGATCGGCGACCAAAAGAAGTTTCTGTTGCTCCGGCGGCGCTTCTTGCGTCGGTGCGACGGTCAACGCGACGCTCCCGTTGCGATCCACATCCGCGACGCTCTCAATCGGCGCGAATCGAAGCCCCTGCGACGTCTTGACGACGAACCCGTCGATCTGCGGGAAGACTTCATCGGGCTTTCCGACGACGAAGTCGGTAACCTTTCCGATCGGCCGGTCGTCGATCGTGGCCTGACGCCCGACCAGCTCCGAGATAAATCCCTCGGTAAACGCCATAGCCGGTACTATTCTTTATGCCGGCAGAGGAGCCCGCCGCATCCACGAGCCGTCGCGCAGCTTCCATTGCGTGACCAACGCGCGGACGGTCCAGGCGACAATCCAGCCGAGTGCGACGCTGTAGAGGCCGAGATGGAGGCGCTCGATGCCGATCCATGCGAGCGGAATGACCAGCGCGCCGCAGAGCAGGCCGACGGCCATCGAGAACCCGGTGTCGCCCGACGCGCGGATCGGAGCGATGGACATCATCGCCCAGCCCTTGAGTGGCAGCGTTACCATGTGCAACGCCAGCGGCAATGCCGCGATCGTCGCGATCGTCGCGTCGAGCGTAAAGACGTAGGCCAGCGGCCATGCAAAGAGTGCAACGATGGCCCCGGTGATCGTCGTGACGACGAGCGAGACGCGCAGCGCGCGCTCGAAAAACCAGCGCGCGCCGGCCGGATCGCGCGCGCCGAGCCGCTGGCCGATGACGACCTGCGCCGCGCTCTGTAACGGACTCGGTACGACGAAGGTCAGATCCGAAACGACGTTAAGCGCGCGAAACGCCGCAACCGCGATCGCTCCCAGCGGAGCGAGCATTGCGACGATCACGATATCGGGAACGGTAACGCCGAGCAGGAATATTGCTTCGGGGAACCCGATCTGCGCGCAGCGCCGCGCCAGCGGCCACGAGAGATCCTTTTCCGCAAAGACCCGATATTCCGGGCGGCGCGTCACGTAATAGACGGCGTAGCCTGCCGCGATTGTTTCGGAGAGCAACGAGGAGACGCCCGCGCCGACAATTCCGAACGGATGGTGCGTCCACCATCCCAGTCCCAACATCAACAGCAGCGGGATGTGAATGAGGTTGACGACCACGAGGACGAGGATTCCAAGCCTTTGGTTTCCCGCGGCGCCTAATCCTACGATCAACGTTCCCGAGACGACGATCGGAAGAATCGATGCGCAGCGCAGCACGAGATAGATCGCGCTTGCGTGCGCGCTCGGCAACGCGCCGACGAGCACGTGGATCGCCGGCCCCGAAGCGAAAAGGCTGGTGGCAAATGCCGCGACTCCGATCAGCAGCGGTACGGCTACGCCGGCGCGAACGGTGCGCGCGAAACCGTTGACGTCGCCGGTGCCGATGCTCTGCGCCGCAACGATCGAGGTGCCGCTCATAAAACCGGACGCCGAGAAGACGATCGCGATGAAGATCGTGTTCGCCGCCGTCGCGCCTGCCAGTGCGACCGCACCCAAGCTGCCGATCGCGATCGTGTCGGCGGTTCCGAGAAGCTGATCTCCGAGGATCTGGAAGGCGACCGGAATCGAAAGGCGCCGGAATGCGGCGCCTATTCTCGTGTGGTCGACGATCATTGAAGCCGCGCCCACGTTACCGCACCCTGTCTAGCACCCGAAAGAACTCGTCGATCTCCGCGTCGGCCGTGTAGAAGTGCGGTCCCACGCGGATGCCGCAGCCGGGACGATAATCAACGAAGACTCTTTGCTCGATTAAACGGCGACAGGCGTTCTCAGAACCGTCGAAGTCGATACCGATCCAACCGGTTCTGCGTTCCGGGTTGAGCGGCGAGTTGACGTGCAGCCCTCGCTCAAGCGCCATGGCGGCGATCTTCTCGGTAAGCTGCACGTTGCGCTGACGAATGCGCGCGACGCCGATTGACGCAACGATCTGGTGTCCGGGCTGCGCGACCACGTAGCCCGGAATCGTCGGCGTGCCGTGCCCGAACCGGTACATCGACGGTGCGTGTACGATCGGCGCTTGCTCGAACGCGAATGGGCGCGCGTGCGCCATCCAACCCGTGACTGCCGGGCGAAACGTTTCGAGCAGCGAGGGCTTCAGGTAGACCCAGCCGCAGCCGGCCGCGCCGCAGAGCCATTTGTGCGATCCGCCGGTCACCAGATCGAGATCCCAGGCCGTGACGTCGTAGGGGTAGACGCCCGTGGTTTGATAGGCGTCAACGCAGAGGAGCGCGCCGACGCGGCGGCAGTGCTCTTGTATGGTTCGCACGTCGGCAAGCGCACCGGAGACGTAATATGCGTGGGAGAGCACGGCGAGCGCGGTTCTTTCGGTGATCGTTTCGATGATCCGTTCGGTCGGAATCGTGCGCCCATCGTCGGAGGGGACGATCCGAACGGCAGCTCCGTAACGCTCCCATTCGCGCCAAACGTAGGTGAGCGACGGAAACTGCAGCGCCTCGTAAACGATCTCGTTGCGCTCGCCCCGAAAGTCGATGCAGGTTGCGATCCCGGCTTGTAGCACCGAGACGTTTGGGCCTAAGAAGCAGCTCCCCGCGGGCGCACCGATGATCGCGCCGATGCCGTCCGCGATCTCAGCGATGCGCGGCAACCAGCGCTCCCACGCCTCGGGACCCTCGGCCGCCCACTCTTCCCAATAGCTTTCGAGCATGCGACGCGCGCGCAGCGGTGCCGCCCCCATCGAATGGCTGACGAGATACGTCGAACTCGCAAGGATCGGGAACTGCTGGCGCCACTGCGAGAACTCTCGCGACGCGAGCGCAAGGATTTGGCTCACGCGTACGTCCCTTCGCCCAGGTAGGTACGAACTTCCCAGAGCTCCGGAAAGAAGCGATAACCCAGCGTGCCTTCGAGGTAACGCGCGCCGGAGGAGCCGCCCGTGCCTTGCTTTTGACCGATCATTCGCTCGACCATGCGCACGTGGCGGCCGCGCCATAAAAGAAAGCGCTCGTCGAACTCGATGAGATCCTCGAGCAAGAGGTAGAGGTCGTAATACTGCGCTTCGTTGGTGTAGATTCGGCGGTAACTCTCGATTAGATCGGCGCTCGAGTCGACTTCGAACCCTCGGCGACGAAGCAACCCCTTGGCGCGATCGTAGAGCGACGGTTCCTTCAAGCGTACCTCGAGCCGGGTGCGCGCGGACTCGTCGGTCTCGATCCACTTCAAGAGCTCGGTCCGCCGCACGCCGCAGGCGAACTCCAGCTCGCGGAACTGTATTGATTGGAAGCCGCTCGCCGGATTGAGGTTGTCACGAAACTGGTTGAACTCTTGGGGCGTCATCGTTTCGAGGATGTCAACCTGCTGTTCGAGCAGCCGCTGAATCGCATGGATACGGCGAAAATGCTTTGCCACGCGGAGCAGATCGTCGCGGTCGAGCGCGCGCATCGTCCCATCCACCTCGTGCAAAAGCTGCTTGAACCACAGCTCGTAGACCTGATGGATGACGATGAAGAGCATCTCATCGTGGTGGCGAGGGCGAGAGAGCGGTTGCTGTAAGGCGAGAAGCTCGTCGATTTTCAGGTATGAGCTATAGGACAGCGGCACTAGCCAGGCTTACGGGGGGTCGTGGGGTTCTCCTCGAATGCGCTGCCGGTGACGCGTTCATACCTAGCGGCGCTCGCGGCCGTGGTGCTGGCGGCCTGTTCGAGCGCGAGCCACGGCTCGGCAGCCGGCGGTTCGTCCGCGGCTACCACCAATCCGATTGCCTTCCCGCTCTTCGACGGCGCCGAGGTCCTGTCATCGCGCGGGTGGCGCACGACGATCTCAAAACGGCCGGGGCTCGCCGACAGTGCGGTCCTCTCGCAGGGGGCGGGAACCTACGACGGTCACGACGTCGTCGCCGGGACACAGGCCATGATGCCGGCCCTGGAATCGTGGCTCGGAACCCTGAGCGCGAATCCACCGGCCGGCTATCGGATCGCCGTCACCGGAAACAGCATTGATGCGGTGCGCACCCACACGCGCTTGCTCGGCGTGGATTTCGTCGCGTTTGAAGGCTCCGATCCGGCCAAACGTGAGGGCGTGGTCGTGATGGTCGTCGATCCACAGACGCTCGACGAAAAAGCCGGCCCGATGCTCGGCTTGATCGGAAGATTCAAAAACGTTCCGAGCATACTGCGCGATCCCATCGACGCGCAAGCGAAGAAGCAGACCGGCTTTTCGATCACCGAGGCGACGAATCCGGATACGCCGATTGGAGCGGCTGTCGCGGCGCTTGACAAGTTGCGCGACTTCGGCGGGCGCGGGATCGTGCTAATTGACGCCGTTAAACAATAAACCTTAACGCAGGTTACGCTCGACGGATCGCAGTGTAGCCGGGAGCGGTCCGCTCGAATGCAGCAAGTCGAAAGCGCATCGATGCCGGTCCTGCGCCTTTGATGCGACCGTCGGCTCCGATCACTCGATGCGCGGGAACGAAGAGGTCGAAGGGCGCGGCGGCCATCGCCGCTGCAACGCCGCGATGCGCCAATGGTCGTCCAATCGCGCGCGCGACGTCAGCGTACGAAACGAACTCTCCGAACGCGAGCGACGCAACGGCGCGCCATGCGTCAATTTGTAAGGGCGTTCCGCGCAGGGCCAGCGGCAGATCGAAACGGCCTAAGCGGCGACTAAAATAGGCCCGGACCTGCGCTCTCGCCTCGGCGAGCAACGCGTCGCTCGGTTTGCCTTCACTCGCTCGCTTCGGCGCGACGAAATCGCTCGCCAGGATCACCTCACCGTTGCCTACGATCAACAAATCGCGACGCAAGGGTGTCGGAATGCGCAGACGGACGGGGGCACCAGGGGCATCCAATGAGAAGTCTCCCCCGTTACCTGGTAACGACGGGGGTCGCCACCTCGTTAACGGTTGGGAGGTCAATGTGAACCGCAGAATACTTCAAGCTCTACCGATATTAGCCGTCGTCGCGCTCGCCGCATGCTCGGGCGGCGCGATGAACCGATCGCTGGTCCCACCGAACGCGGCCGTTACGCAGGACGCAGATTTGCCGCCCGACGCGCTCGCGGGACCCGCGAGCGGCGACGTGCCGTTCCTCACCGCGGACCCCGTCAGACAGCTTTGTCCGGAAACTGGCGCGGCCGACGTAATGCGCTGCTTTGCATCGGTGCGAACGGACGTGATACCGACGCAAACGGCACAAAACCGAGTCGAAGCCGACGTGCAAAGCGCGGGGGAGACCTGCCCGTTCAGCACGGGCGAGGGATACTGTCCGATCGATCTGCAGCAAGCATATAAACTTCCCTCGTTGACGCGCGGCAAGGGGAAGACCGTCGCGATCGTCGATGCGTTCGGATATCGTCACGCCGCCGGGGATCTTGCGATGTTCCGTAGGACGATGGGGTTAAAGGCCTGCGAGACGGCAAACAAATGTTTACGCATCGTCAATCAGGAAGGCCAGTCGTCGCCGTTACCCAACGAGCCGCCGCCGAGCAACGATTGGAGGGGCGAACAGTCGCTGGATCTCGACATGGTCTCGGCAATCTGTCCGAACTGCAAGATCATTCTCGTTCAAGTCAACGACAATCACACGAGCAATCTCTATGCCGGCGTTGCCGAGGCCGGCCGGCTCGGAGTGAAATACATTGCTAACTCATGGGGCGGCGGTCCGGAAGGATCGGATAACCCAATCTTCCGCCAGCCGGGCGTCGTCATCACGGCAGCTGCCGGCGACAACGGGGGCGGCGGTCGCTACGGCGGCGGACCGATCCAACCGTGCACCTTTACGTACGTCGTCTGCATCGGCGGAACGCGGCTCCTGCACGCGCAAAATCCGCGCGGCTGGACCGAGAGCGTCTGGAACGACCTCAACTTCGACCGGTGCGGCGGTCCGTGCGGAGCAACCGGCAGCGCCTGCAGTACGAGGATCCCGAAACCGTTGTGGCAGACCGATACGGGCTGCACGAAGCGGTCCGCGGCCGACACATCCGCTAGCGCGTCGCTGCGCTCGCCGGTGATCGTCTACAACTCCGAAATCGGCTGCACTGCGCCGGGATGCTTCTGGGCCTTCGGCGGAACGAGCGAGTCCACGCAAATCATCGCGGCGGTTTACGCGCTGGCCGAAAACGCCGCGAACCAAAAAGGGGCCTCGTACTTCTGGAGGCACCATAAGGATAACGTCTACGACGTCACGCACGGAAACAACATCGACCCGCGCGTCGGCAGCACGTGTGCGTCGCCGGTCAAGTACATCTGCACGGCCCACCTCGGATTCGACGGTCCGACCGGTTGGGGCACGCCGAAAGGAATCGGCGCATTCTAAGAATCCTTGCGCTGACCGCGATCGTTGCGCTAGCGGGCTGCATGGGCGGCTCGCTAGAGCAGACGCCCCTACCGGTCGATCAGTCGCAACCCACGTCTCAGGCGCCGGCGACTCGGGAATCGCCGCAAGATCAGGCTAGCGACGAGTCGCCCGATGCCTCCGACGATGCGGCTCCGGTTTCAGAGAGCGCCTCGCCGAGCGCCGCACCGACGCGCTCGGCGGCGGTGCGCTCGTCCAGCATTCGCTTCGCGTGCCGGCAGCCGGCACTCGCCGGCCGCCGCGCCTGCGATGCGATCGTCCAAGCCGCCGGCGACGCCGCACGTGTCGCGCGAAGCGGCGGCTGCAACCGCACCGCACCCTATTGCGCGTCGGATCTGCAAGCCGCCTACGGCCTGACACAAGCGGCAAGAAACGGTGGAAGAGGCGCAATCGTCGGTGTCGTCGAGGCGTACGGATATCCGAACGCGGCCGGCGATCTCGCCGTCTATCGCAAGAGCATGGGGCTGACGAACTGTGCGACTTCGAGCGGATGCCTAAGAATCGTCAATCAAAACGGGCACGCGAGCCCATTACCGAAGCCCGACGCCGATTCGAACGATGACTGGCGCGCGCAGCAAGCGCTCGATCTCGACATGACGTCGGCGATCTGCCCAAACTGCAAGATCGTGCTCGTCCAGGCGAACAGCAACAAGAATGCCGATCTCGCGACGGCCGTCAATGCCGCGGTTGCGGCGGGCGCCGTGGCGGTCGTCAACTCCTATAGCGGGAAGGAAGAGAACGCGCGAGAGGCTGCCTACGACCACGCGGGGCGCGCGATAACGGCGAGCGCCGGGTACGGCGCCGGCGCAAAAGCGCCGTGCAGCTACGCCGGTGTGGTTTGCGTCGGTGGAACGAGGCTCGTCGCCGACTCTTCGGCGCGCGGCTGGACCGAGCGTGGATGGAATGCGGCCGGCGGCTGCAGCTCGTACGTCGCGAGACCGTCGTGGCAACACGTAAAAGAGTGCAAATCGCGAACCGTCGTCGACGTCTCGGCGGTCGCCGATCCGGCGACCGGCGTCGCGGTCTACGAATCAGCGAGCGGAGGATGGCAGCAGATGGGCGGTACCGGCGCGGGTGCCGCAATCGTCGCTGCGCTGTTCGCCTTGGGACCCAGCGCGGCGCGAACAAATGCGCCGCGATGGATATGGCGCCATGCCGGAAGCGCCGCGTATCATCGGGTGGGAAGTTCGAAGGCGGCCTTCGACACGACGACCGGCTGGGGTACGCCCAATGGAGTAGGAGGCTTTTGAGATGTTCGTTCGAGCAACTATCGTCGCCGTGCTGGCGATTCTCGGCGTAGTGGCCGCCACGCCTTCCGACACCGCCGTCATCGCAAACTCGGGTTCGACGAACTCGTACGGCTACACGATTCACATCGCCTCGGACGGCAAAGCATCGTTTACGTTTCAGAAGCGCGGCGAAAGCGCCGCTACGACGCCGAAGCCGTTCAGCGTTCCCATGGCGACGGCGGCGCGTTTTTTCTCGGATCTGGCAGCCGCGCGCAAGGGCAATGCCGCGAGCGCTCCTTGCATGAAGAGTGCGTCGTTCGGTACGTCAATGCACGTCACGTGGCAAGGCTGGGTCTCGCCCGACTTGAGCTGTCCGCCCAACGACGGCTTCGGCGAGGCGCTCGTCCACGACATCACGGCTATCCGTCAGGCGGCGGGCATCCCGGAGATGCCGCTCCACCCGGCAACCGGACCCTAACCTAGTACATCAGTTTTCTGATCAGGTACGTCATCTCGAGCGCGCTGGTAAGGGCGCGCTCGCGCAGGTTTGCGCCGGCGCCGTGCCCACCTTCGGTAACCTCATAAAAGAGATACGGATCGTGTAACGCCTGGAGCTTCGCCGCGAATTTGCGCGCGTGCTGCGGACCGACGCGATCGTCCTTAGTCGTCGTCCAAATCAACGGCTCGGGGTACGCGACGCCGGCCTTCAAGTTGTTGTACGGCGAGATTGAGGCGAGAAAGGCGCGCTGCTGCGGATTGGAAACGCTGCCGTACTCGCCAGTCCAGGACTCGCCGGCCGCAATTTGCTCGAAGCGCAGCATGTCGAGCAGCGGAACTTGAATGTCTACGGCGTGCCAGAGTTCGGGATGTTGCGTGAACTCCACGCCCATCAGGAGCCCGCCGTTGGAGCCGCCCTGAATGCCCAGCCGGCGCGGATTCGTGACCTTGGTCGCGATCAGGTCCTGCGCGACGGCCGCAAAATCGTCGTAAATGCGCTGGCGGTTCGTCGTAAGGCCGGCGTCGTGCCAGGCCGGTCCAAACTCGCCGCCCCCGCGAATATTTGCGAGCACGTAGACGCCGCCGCGCTCGAGCCAAAGCTTGCCGAGAATCCCGCTATAGTTCGGCGTTTCGGAAACGTCGAAACCGCCGTACGCGTAAAGCAACGCCGGGTTGTTTCCATCGAGCTTCATGTTCTTCGGATGCACGATGAAGTACGGTATTTGCGTTCCGTCCTTCGAGGTCGCTTCGCGCTGCTCGACGACGTCGTTCGACGCGTCGAACCGAGGCGGCGAGACCTTCACGATGCTCGCTGCGGCGGTCGTCGCATCAACGTGCCAGAGCGTCGGCGGCACGAGAAAGCTCGTGGTGGTCAGATAGGCGCTCGGGCCGTGACGATCGGCGTCGTTGACGACGATCGACGAGTCGTCGGGCAGATCGAGCCGTGTTTTCGTCCAACCCTGTTTCGCGTCCGGTGTATAAACCCAAGCGCGTCCGCGGACGTTTTCATACGTCGTAAGCAGCAGCTGCGAACTCGTCTGCGCGACGTCCTCGAGCGTTTCGCGGGGGCCGGGTGCGTAGACGAGAGCCGGCTTCAAATGTTGCGGGTCCGCGCTTGCCGCGGCGAGATCGACCTCGACGAGCGAACCTTGCGGAAAGACGGTACCGTTCGCGTTCCACTCTTCCTGAAGGGTGACGAGCAGTTTTCCGGCAACGAGCGCGGCCGGCTGCGCCTTAAGCGGAAGGGTCAGCCGTCGCGGACCGCCGGCTGCCACCAGGTAATACTCCGCTTCGAAGGTCGTGAGCGGCCGCTCGATCAGCGTCGCGCGATTACCGGCACCGTCATGCAGCACCAATGGCGTTACGCCGTAGCCGCCGTCGGTCGTACTTCCGCGGAACACTTCGACCGCGCTCGAGAGCGGTCGGCCGCGCTCGAGGCGCTTCACGACGAAAGGATATCCCGAAGTCGTGAGCTCTCCCGGCGACCATTCGCGGGAGACGAGCAACGAATCGGGGTTCTCCCACGCGGTTCGTTGTTTGGCCCGCCGCAGCGTGAACCCGTTAACAACGAACTGCTTTGCGGAGAGATCGTACTCGCGGGCGGTTATCGCGTCTTCCCCGCCGTCGGACAGGTAGACGATGCAGCGATTCTCTTGCGGCCACGCGCAATCGGCGCCCTTCCACACCCAGTTGGCGTTTTCGGCTTTCGCGACCGCATCGAGGTCGAGCACCGTCGTCCATTGCGGCGATGAACTTGCGAAATCGGTGGCCGTCGTACGGCGCCAAATGCCGCGAACGTGCTCGTCGTCTTGCCAAAAGTTGTAGATCGACCCAGCAATGAACTCCGGCGACGGAATGCGGTCTTTTGCCTCGGCAATTTTCAGTGCGTCTGCGTAGAGACCGGCAAAGTTGGGATCGTTTTTGAGTACGGCAAGCGTCTTCGCGTTCTCCGCCGCTACCCAAGCCATCGCTTGCGTGCCGTGCACGTCTTCAAGCCACAGGTATGGGTCACCGGCCGGGGCGACACCAAGAAGCGCGGAAAAAAGGAGAGCCGCGATAGTTCGAGTCATGTCGGGGGGAGCTTCGCTGTTGTCTAGCGCATCCTCCGCTTAGGAGGTTGCCGTGGTTCCAATGCTTCTACATCGGGTCGGCACGGTTGCACTTGGTTTTTCGCTTGCCATGGCCTTGACAGGCCGGCCCGCCCAGGCGGCGCTTGAAATCGTGGTCGGAGCCCGCAACGTCGTCCCGAATGAGCCGGTGAGCAGTTGCGACAGCAAGGCCAGTCGCGCGCTGACTTCCGTGCTCGGGAGATCCGCCGAAATCGGAGATACGCATGAATGGGAGGGGACGGGAGCGGTTGACTCGGGCGGCAACTCATTTGCTGCGGCCGCCGTACACTGCTATCCGCTCGACGGCACGGGCTACGTCGTAACGTTTACATGCGCGGCCCAAACGCCGGCGGCACCGGAGGCTGCCAGCGTGATCTGCGGGCAGCTCGCGGATCATTTCGGAGGCCAGCCTTGAGCGCGCGCGCGCGGCGCGCCGCGATCGTTAGCGGCGCGCTGCTCTGCGGACTCATCTGGTGTACTCCTCAAGCACCGGCAGCGGTTGATTTTTCGGTCGGTATCCGGCACGTGAGCGACACCGGCTCGCTCGCTGACTGCAGTGCGAAAGCGAAAGAAGCACTCGACGCGTTTCTCCAGGATACGGCCGAGTCGACTCCCGGCAGCGGCGATTGGATCGCTCACTCGGCAAACGGTATGGCGGGAACGCCGACGGCATCAGCCGTCGTCCGCTGCTACGCGCTCCCAAAAGGCTACGTCGTCACGTTTACGTGCGCCGCACAGCTCCCGGATAATCCGTATACCGCGAACGCGCTCTGTTTGGACGTCGCGCACAAATTCTACGGCGGCGCGCTCACGGCCCTCGCGGCGATGCCGACGCCGACGCCGATCCCGACCGGATGCGCGACGACCAGTTTAGTCGGAACGTGGGCCTCCGACGACAAGCCCGGACTTACGTTTACGATGACGCTCACGGGTGACGTCACCGACAGCGACGGAGTCTCGGGGAACTGGGCGCTCAAGGGCGATACGGCGACGTTTACTTACTACGGCAACCACACCCTCACGTTGTCCGCCGACGGAAAGCATCTGCGCGGGGGCGGCTACAGCCTCACGCGCAAGTGCTAGAGGTTATGCGTCGCTAGGGCGATAGGCTGAAGATCGTCCCCGCTTTGTGGCTGCCCCCGGCGACCGTCGTGCCGTAGAGCACGCCGTTGACGTTTCGCAAGCCGGCTCGCGGTGTTGCACCGTCGGTGCCCCCCGTGAAGGTGTGCAGCACGGCGAGCTTGCCGGACGTAGCGATCGCAAAAATCGTCCCGTCGTGTCTCGAACCGCCTGCCGATGCGGTGCCATAAAGCCTGCCGTTGAGTTCGACCAGCCCCTGCGGTGAAGCCCCATCCTCGCCGCCCTTAAAACTATAGATCACGCTCTCCGCGCCGGAACGTGTCAACTTGAAAACGGTTCCCGCGTTCTTCAATCCACCAAGCGTCGTCGTGCCGTAGAACGTGCCGTTCAGATTGGTCAGGGCTGTGGCCGGGTTCGAGCCGTCCCGGCGACCTTTGAAGCTATGAAGCACCTTCTCCGCGCCGGACGTCGTGATCTTGAAGACGCTTCCGCAGCCCAGCGATCCGCACTGCGAGCCGCCGTACGACGTCGTGCCGTAGAGCACGCCGTTGACGTTGATCAGTCGCGCGACCGGCGTTGCGCCGTCGCCGTTGACGCTTCCAAAATTATAAAGGACGCTCTCTTTGCCCGAGGTCGTAACCTTGAAGACGGTGCCTTCCGAGTGCATCCCGCCTGCGGCGGTGGTGCCGTAGAGCACGCCGTTTATTTCAGTGAGCCCCGCATAGGGGCTGGCACCGTCGTCGCCGCCCGCGAACCGATGAATCACGCTCTCCCCACCAGAGCTTACGATCTTGAAGACCACGCCCTCTTCGCCCGGGCCCCCACCTTCGATCGTCGTACCGTACAGCGTTCCATGTACGTCGAGCAGGCCCGCTTGCGGGAGCGAGCCGTCCATTCCATCTTTAAAACTATGCAGCACGCTTTGCGTGCCGGTCGGCGCGAGTTTGAAGACGGTTCCCGAATCGTGCGCGCCGCCGCCGTAGGTCGTGCCGTACAGCGCTCCATCGACGGCGATCAAGCTTGCGAAGGGTTCCTTACCGTTGGCGCCGTTGAAACTAAAGACACGTTTGAAGTTCGCATCGGCGCCATACGTTCGCGTCGCGCCTTGCGCGGAGATCGGAATCGGCGACCGTCCGGTCGCGCCCGCGCAGCTTGCAAGAAAAAGGGCGCAAAAAAGCAACGGTAGTCTTTGCATGAACGACAATTCATCCCGGCACGTCGTACCTCCCCCAAGCGACGATACTCGGTCGCTTCATGATTCGCCGATCGCGTTGAGCGGCAACACGACTGAGCCAGTCGCATCCGCACGCTCGTTTTTATTGATTTTTTACAATTCTCGGGTAAGCAAGAGAGGCCGGGACGGACCGGACCATCCGTCCCGGTTCGAGGAACCAAATCGGCTCGATCTTCGTTGTCCGATTAGGAGAACTTGCAACGACACCGCTAGAAATCTACCACCAGGCGAAGGCGCACGGCGCAGAGTTCGTGGTCTGGGGGGCCGCCCGGCTCGACGGCCGCCATCGGCTTCGGCTCTGGGTACCGAACGACTTTCCGCCCGACTTACGCGGCGCGATCGAAGGTTGCGCCGACGACATGGTGGCGATTGTCAATGAGTTCTCCGAAAAGACGTTCCCGGTATTGGCTGCGGAGGCAGTGCTGCAGAAGCAGCGGCGCCTGCAAGGCCTTCTGCGATGGAAACGCGAGCAGCACCGTAAGCGGATGCTGCAGGACGCCGACCCGATCCGCTAGCCCGTCACGCAGCCCCACGGTGGGGCGCTGAATCGAGCGGACGTGAGCTTTTTCGAGCGACCCGATCCGCGCGTGCTACAAAGCGCCGACCCGAGCGTGGTTTCCGCAGTTGCGCGCGTGGCCTATCGGCACGGGCTCGCCTTTTCAGCCTGCGTCGTAGGAATCGCCCTCGCCTACGCTGTGAATGTCGAGGCCGGCTTCCAAGCAGCAGCAACGACGCACGGTAGTATCATCATCGCCGGCCTCCACGAACCGGTCACGATTGTCCGCGACCGGCGAGACGTTCCGCATATCAGCGCGCGCGACGAACACGATCTTTTCTTTGCCGAAGGTTACGCGCAAGGATCGGATCGGCTCTTCCAGCTCGACCTAACGCGGCGTTATGCGTACGGCCGACTCGCCGAAATACTCGGTGCGAAAGCGCTCGCCCTTGACGAGGCGCAACGAGCGGTCGACGTCGGCGGCATTGCGCAACGCCAGTATCGGGCACTTGCGCCCAACGATCTTGCGGCGCTGGGCGCATTCAGCGACGGAGTCAATGCTGCTGCGACCATGCAGCCGTTGCCGGTCGAGTTCCGCATGCTGCTCTATCGCCCGGCGCCGTGGACGCCGAAGGATTCGCTCGCCGTCTCGATCGTAGCGTCGCTCGAGCTCTCCGACGCTTGGCACGCGATCTTTGCGCGCGACGCGGTATGGCGGCATCGCGGAGCGCATTGCTTCGCGCTGCTCTTTCCGTTGTCCGATCCTCGCTACGACGTTACGGTCGACGGCCGTCGCGACGCTCGGCCGAATCCCGCGCCCCGAAGCGGCTGTTCCGACTCCGAGCTCGCGGTACGATCGCACCGCCCGATCGGCAGCAATGCATGGGCCGCAGGCGGCTCGCGTACGGTTGACGGACGAGCGATCCTCGCAAACGATCCGCACCTCGACGTCACGATTCCGGGCATTTGGTATCTCGTCGACTTGCGGGCGCCGGGCCTGCACGCCGCCGGCGCGACGATTCCCGGCCTTCCGGGAGTCGTGCTTGGCCACAACGAGCGGCTCGCATGGGCATCGACTAACGCCGAGATGGCAACGACGAGTCTTTTCGAAGCCGGGCGTCTGCGCCGTGAGTCGTGGGTCGTCGAGCGCTTTGGCGTGCGATTTTCCCACGACGTCAGGGTCGCATATTATCGCACGGCGCGCGACTTTTCGGTTCCGAGCGATAACGACCGTTCGTCGCTCGTGCTCGTGCGCTGGCCGATTTACGCGGAGAGCCGCTCGACGATCGCCACCGCGCTCGAGCTCGACCGCGCGCGCAGCATCGGCGAGGCGCTAAAACTTCTTTCGAAGTATCGCGGCTCGCCGCAGAATTTTGTCGTCGCCGACAGCAGCGGAAACGTGGCGTATCACGTCGCGGGTCTCGTGCCGGACGATCCGGCTTGGGGACGATACGTGCACCCCGCCACCGACCTTCGCAAGTCGTTCGTTCCGCTCGCGTTTGCGCAGTTGCCCGGCCGAAAGCCGGCTCGCGACGCGATCCTGCTCTCCGCGAACAACAAAGCGTACGGATCCCGCTACCCATACCGGCTATCCGCGCAGTTCGAGCCGCCATACCGTGCCTACCGCATTGCCGAGCTGCTGGCAGTACGGCGCCGCTACGACGTTGCATACTTCGCGCGAATGCAGCTCGACACGCTCTCCCCGATCGACCTCGAGATCGCCCGCGACGTTCTGCGATTCGCGCGGGCGCATCCGGCGGAGACGAGTGACGAAAAGCCGCTCGCATCGCTGGCGGTATGGAACGGTCGTTACGATCCCGGTTCGCGCGCTGCCGCACTCGAGCACGCGTTGCGGCTCGAGCTGATCGAGAATCCCGTGGCGCTGCGGGCGCGCTTGAGCGAACCGCGCAGCGAGGGTGCGGGCTTCGAGCTCGAGCAGGATCTGGGTGGAGCGCTTTCGTTTGCGGCGCACGAACGCCGCCCCTGGCGCGATGCGGGCGGTATGCGCATCGAACACCCGTTGGCCCCGATGAATTTCGCATTCCTCAACGGTGCGTGGCTTCCGGGAGCCGGAGACGAGTACACGATCCATCTGCAGGAACCGGGTTTTGGACAAGGATTCCGCGCGGTTTGGGATGTCGGTGACTGGGACCGTGGCGGCATTAGCATTCCGAGCGGAGAGTCGGGCGAAGCTGGTTCGGGACATTATACCGACCTCACGCGCGCGTGGGTCGAAGGGTTACTCCAGCCGCTGCCGTTCAGCAGCGCCGCGATCGCTCGGAGTGCTTCCGCCATGCTGGTACTGCGGCCTGACGTACGGGTCGACTTCTGAGGTCGCCTATAGCGATCGAACGCTGCCGCTCGCTTCGCCGACGAGCACTTCGTCGACGATCCCGTAGAACAATCCGCTCGCAACCACGCCGTGAATTTCGCGTAGCCGTTCGTCGAGCCGACGCGGGTCCGTAATTTCGCCGAAGCGAGCGTCGAAGATCCAGTTGCCGTTGTCGGTAACGAAGGGCTGCCGCCCGGTTTCGCGCAGCCCAACCGCGATCTCGCCGAATCGTCGCTCGATCTCGCGTCTCACGTACGCCGCTGCGAAGGGTACGATCTCGATCGGGAGCGGGAATGCGCCTAAGGCGGGCACCAGTTTCGACTCGGTAACAACCACGACGTATCGTTCGCACGAGAGTGCAACTGCTTTCTCTCGAAAGAGCGCGCCGCCGCCGCCCTTCGTCATCGATCGATCTGGAGCGATCTCGTCGGCACCATCAATGGCGACCGGCATTGGGAGCTCTAACAGTCCGGCTAAAGGAATCCCCAGTTGGCGGCAGAGCGACTCGGTGTCCCTCGAGGTCGCAACGGCGACGATGCGCTCGCCCGCAGCAATCCGTTGCCCGACCCGCTCGATCGCCCAGTATGCCGTCGTGCCGGTCCCCAGCCCAACGCACATTCCATCGCGAACGTAGCGGTCGACTGCGGCGCATCCGGCGGCACGCTTGGCCGGATCGCTGTTCTCGAACCTGTGCGAACTCACGTTGGTCGTCTTTTCTCACGCAACCTCAGTGCTCTTGCAAGCGCAACCAAATCGCGCGAGCGGATATTTCGCTAGGCATGAACACGTCAGACATCACGACGCGACCCGACGCGCGACCGGCGGCTGCGAGCGGAACGTTTGCGATCGGTGGCGACCTCCCGGTTCACCGCCTCGGTTTTGGCGCGATGCGCATTACGGGGGCGGGTATTTGGGGCGAAGCGGCCGACCACGCGGAGGCGATTGCCGTCTTACGAGCGGCGGTTGATCTCGGCGTCACCATCATTGACACCGCGGACTCGTACGGGCCGGAAGTCTCAGAGCGGCTCATTGCTGAGGCACTGTATCCCTATCCGTCCGATCTCGTGATCGCAACCAAGGCGGGTCTGGTGCGACCGGGACCCAGCCGCTGGGAGCCCGACGGGCGTCCCGAGCATCTGCGCGCGGCCTGCGAGGGAAGCTTGCACCGGCTGCGTTTGCAGCGCATCGACCTCTTGCAGCTGCATCGCGTGGATCCAAAGGTGCCGTTGGAAGACCAAATCGGCACGCTGATCGAGCTCCAACGTGAAGGCAAGGTTCGCCACATCGGCCTCTCCAACGTCAGCGTCGAGCAGCTCGAAGCGGTTCGTCGCATGACGACGATCGTCTCCGTGCAGAATCTGTATAATCTCGCCGATCGGGACTCCGAAGACGTCCTCGAATACTGCACGCGCGAAAACATCGGATTCATACCGTGGTTTCCGCTCGCCACCGGAGACCTGGCCGAGCCGGGCGGGGCGTTGGCGCGAATTGCGCAGCGTTTGGAGACGCTTCCCGCGCAGATCGCATTGGCGTGGCTACTCGCAAAATCGCGGGTCACGCTCCCTATTCCGGGTACGTCGAAGGTACCGCATCTCAAGGAGAACGTCGAGGCCGCGCGCCTGATGCTTACCCCAGCGGATATGGAGGAACTGGCCCGAACGCCGCAAGGATGACCGATGGGTCGCCGTGCGTCGTCTTCGATCTAGACGGAACGCTCATCGAGAGCGAGCAGGTCTGGCGAGACGTGCGGCACGAGTATGTGAACGCACATGGCGGCAGGTGGCACGACAACGCGCAGTCCACCATGATCGGCATGCGAACGCAAGAGTGGGCGCGTTACATGCACGACGAGCTGAACGTCAATCTTGCGCCGGCCGCGATTGCAAAACAGGTCGTTGAGGCAGTCACCGCGCGACTGAAGGACGTCCCGATTCTTCCCGGCGCGAATGAAGCGCTCGAGCGGATCGCGCGCGACTTTCGGCTGGGCCTCGCGACCTCTGCGGCTCTCCCCGTCGCGAACAGCGTTCTTTCGAAGACTGGCTGGAACGAGCTCTTTGCCGTGGTTGTCTCGGCCGACGAGGTCTCACGCGGAAAGCCCGCGCCCGACGTTTACCGGCGCGCCGTTGAGTTGCTGCACGCGGAACCCTCGCGAACGGCGGCCGTCGAAGATTCGGAGAACGGCATTCGGTCAGCCTATTACGCAGGTCTGGCCGTCGTCGCAATTCCCAATCACGCGTTTCCGCCCGGCGCCGCTTCGCTCGCGCTTGCATCGCACGTGCTTGCGAATCTCAACCAGCTAGATGCTGCAGCGGTTTACGACGCGCTGCGCGGCCGCTCCGGGGGAATTTAACCCCGTACTCGAACGATGCAGCGACGTGTAATTCGACCGATGGAGGTTGTACGGTGCCACGAATACCTTGGGAATCGAGCTACGAGGCAGCACTCGAGCGCGCAAGGTCGGAACGGAAGTTCGTCTTCCTCGATGTCTTCAACCCTGGTTGAGGGGGATGCCAAGCGCTGGATACCGTGACGTATCCGCTAGTCCCCGTCGTCGATGCGATCGTTGAGCACAGCATTCCGGTTCAGATCGACGCTTCAAAAGCGGAGAACAATCGGTTCCTGCACGGGATCCATCACATCTGGACTCCGGATATCCGAATTCTCTACCACGACGGGTTCGAGCTCTATCGCTGGGACGGTTTCTTACCTCCGCCCGAGTTCCTCGCGCGAGCGCTCTGCGGTTTCGGCATGGCGTATCTTCGATTGAAACGCTTCGATCAAGCCGAAGCGGTCTACGTCAACGTGCTCAAGGGCTTCTTGACCACCTACGCCGCGCCGGAGGCGCAGTACTATCTCGGGGTAACGCGCTACCGGCGCGATCCGGATAGCGACGAGCTTCTGACCCAATGGGCCAGTCTTCGCTCGCGTTATCCGGCCAGCGAATATCGCGTGAAGCAGTCTTTTAAAGACTTTCCGTCAGAGCCTACTACCTCAGGCGAGGGTCATCGAGGGCGTTCCCGATAGGAGTTCCAGCTTTCGCTCGCTCTCCGAGCCGGGCGCAGCGGTCAGTACGATCATTCGCATGTCGCCGTCGCCGGGAATGTCAAACACCGTGTAGTCCAAAATGAACTCGCCCAAATCGGGATGGAGGAACTTTTTCAGACCTTCGGTTGAGCCTAACACGTCGTGCTCGGCCCAAAGTTGTCTGAACTCGGGCGAGTTTGTGCGAAGGTCGTCGATCAGTTCGGTGAAGGCGGGATCGTTCGGATACTTCGCGGCGACGGTGCGGAAGTTCGCGACGCAACGGCGCATCATGCACGGCAAATCGCCGTAGCGGCACTGCGCGCTTTCGTCGCGGAAGAGACGCCAGACGATATTGCGCTCGAGTCCGGTCGCACTTGAGAAGTCGGCGAGAGCGTCGGCGCTGCGATTCCACGCGAGTGGGTCCCAGCGGCGCCCGCGAATGTAGGCCGGAGATGGCTCGAGCGTCTCGAGCACCCGCAGCACGAGATCGCTGACCTGTTCCTCTTCGCGCGGCGCAAACGAGAGCGCGAGGCCCGCCAGAAGATAGAGATGGCGCCGCTCGTCGGACGTCAAGCGCAACGCTCGGGCAATCGCTGCCAGCACGTCGGTTGAAACGTTGATCGGCTGGCCCTGTTCCAGGCGCGTGTACCACGTGGTGCCGATGTTCGCGAGCAGCGCCACCTCTTCGCGGCGCAGTCCGGGGGTGCGGCGACGCGCGCCGTCGGCCAGGCCGACGTCGGAGGGGATGATTTTGGCGCGACGGGTGCGCAGGAAGTCGCTCAGCTCGTGCCGCCGTTCGACCGTGGAGTTCATGGTTGGTGCCTTTGCGAGGCTAGCAGGTGTAGTACTAGTATAAGCTAGGCTCTAGTCATAGTATCCCATACGGGATATCCTTTACGCAACCCACCTTCTACTAAACCTCGTAGCCACTATGGCAGTTTCTGAAAGAGTCGCCGGACTGGCCGGCGTCATACCGGCTCGCCCCAGAACGCCGAAGCCGCTTCGGCCGGCGGCGGCATTGTCGCTGGTCGAGTACGGTGCGCGCCGCTACCTCGTGGTCGCAGGCGTGATGCTGGCCGCCTTATTGCAAACGGTCGACCTAACGATCGTGAACGTAGCGCTGCCGACGATTCAGGGGAACTTGGGCGCGACCGTCGACCAGGCGACCTGGGTGCTCACCGGTTACGTCATCGCCAACGTCGTCGTGATCCCACTGACACCCTGGCTGCAGCTGCGCTTTGGGCGAAAGAACTATTTTCTCGTTTCGATCGCGGGATTCACGATCGCATCGTTTCTTTGCGGGCTGGCGACATCGCTCACGGCGTTGATCCTCTTCCGCGTCGTGCAGGGTGCCTTCGGCGGCGGATTGTTAGCCGTTGCGCAGGTCATTCTGCGCGACACGTTTCCGCCGGAGCAGCTCGGAGCGAGCCAATCGATCTTCGCACTGGGGACGATCCTCGGCCCTTCCATCGGTCCGACGCTGGGAGGAATTCTCGTCGACAACCTCTCGTGGCCGTGGATCTTCGACGTGAATATCGTTCCGGGTCTCGTCGCGTTCGTCTTGTTGGCGCGTTATATGCGTGACAACACGCGGCCGCAGCCGACTCGTGTCGACGTGACCGGGATCGCTCTACTGATCGTCGCGGTGAGCTGCATGCAGTACGTGCTAGACCAAGGCCAGCACGACGACTGGTTCTCCGATCAGACCATTGTTCTCTGCACCTTTCTCGCGCTGACGGCGACGGCCGCGTTCGTTTGGTGGGAGTTGCGCGTTGCCGAACCTATCGTGGACCTGCGCATCCTGCGCGCGCCCGCGGTAACGGCCGCGTTGGCAATCGCTGGAGCCTTAGCGGGGATCGTTTTCCCAAGCTTGCTGCTGCTGCCCCAGTTCACGGTGGAGACTCTTGGCTTCACGAGCACGCTTGCAGGCATCATGATCGGCATTCGCGCACTACCGGTGCTGCTGTTGACGATCCCGGTCGCGCGCCTCACGAGCATTCCCCACCTCGACTTGCGCTGGCTGATCGGCGGCGGCTTGGCGGTCGCGGGTCTCGGGTTGCTCTGGCTGGCCAACAGCGTAACGACGCAGAGCGATCTCGGGACGCTTGCTCTTCCGTTGCTGGTGATCGGAACCGGGTCGGCCTGCATCTACTCGCCGCTACTGGTCGCGGTAATGCGCGCGGTGACGCCGGACGCGGCGGCCAAGGCCGCGGCCTTTATCGTGCTCTCGTTCCAGCTGGGCGGCTCGATTTCGTCCGCGTCGATCGTTGCGTTCCTCGATCGCCGGCTGCAATTCCATCAAACGGTTCTCGCCGCACAAGCCTCGCTCTCGCGGCTACCGGTCACCGAATTCTTGCAGCACGGAAGCATCGGCCAGCTTGCCGCAACCATCGAAGCGCAAGCCGCGGCGCTCTCCTATGCCGATGCATTTCTGGTCACCGGCGTCCTCGCGCTCGTAGCAACTCCCAGCGTGCTTCTCCTCGCGCGCAGAAAATGAAAGCTTTTCTCTTGTTCAACCTAGCGCTAGGCTTTTATAACGTGGGAACGATTTGGGCACACGAAATCGACATATTTCGAACGTGGCGGCTCGTCGGAGCGAGCTTCCATGAAATTCAGGCGGCCCATTGGAGGAAGCTTCCCTACTGGGTGTTCGCGCCGGTCGTTCTCGGCGTCGTCGGATCGATCGTTTTACTTTGGTATCACCCGCCCGGCTCGCCTTGGTGGGCGATCGTTGGCGTCTTCGGTTGTCAAGCCGCCTCGACGATCTTGACGGCGCTTTATTGGGGACCGTGGCAGGCCGCGCTCAGCCAAGACACGCGCGGCGCGGCGAGCCCGTTCCTCGAGCGGATTTTGAAGACCCATTGGGTACGCACCGCGCTGATCAATGCGTCGGGTCTTATTCTGCTCGCGTGGTCGATTCTGATCCTTCGATAGCCGATCGGCTTAGTTTGTATCCACCGGCATGTTCGACGGTCGCTGGTGCTCGAAAAACGACTTCGAATACTTTGCCGCTATCGGCGTGAACGTTCGCGGGTGCTTGAAGTCGAACACGTCTCCGATATTGGTCGCGCGAACGTCGGTCGTCCCCAGGCTGCCCAGCCCGAACGTCTGCTCCACGAACTTCAATATGCTGGCAAACTCGTACGGCGTGTGTGAAACTTAGCCGGGTTTAGCATACGGCGAAACGACCAGCAGCGGCACTCTGAAACCAAGTCCCGTGTAATCCAGCTGCGGGGGTGCGACGTGATCGTAGAATCCGCCCCAGTCGTCCCACACCACCACGATCGCGGTCGAATTCCAATACTGGCTCTGGCCGACCGCGTTGACGATCGATGCAACCCACGAGGGTCCGGTGTCCGTTTTTATGCCCCACGATTGCTGAGCGGGATGATCGGAGTTTTGGCCGTCGGGAATAACCCACGAAACGGCGGGCAATGCGTTACCGGAGATATCCTTGAAAATGTTCGTTTCGGGCGAGGAGATGTTCGCCGTCCATTCCGATCCGTAGCGTACCGCCTTGATCGCATCGAACGCGTTCCAGAGATCGCCGCCATGCGTCGTGATGGTCGGCGTGTAGTATTTCCACGGCACCCCTTTAGCGTCCAGCAGATCGCGCATCGTGTTATAGGTGAAGCAAGGAGTCGGGCCTTGATTGGCCAGGTATTGGCCGGAACTCGTCAGCAGCGAGGTTACCACGCCGGGCGGCGCATCGCATCCCCACGGACCGTCGGTCGGAAAGTCGATCAGCGTTTCATAGGAGTTGAGCTCGGTGCCGCCTCGGATCAGATCCTGATGTGCCGTAAAGCGTCCGCTAGCCTGCGTTGGAAACATATGGTCTCCAAGCACGTAATGCTTCGCCATCGACCAATAGGGTTTGATGTCATGACGTATTGATACGCGCAGGTGCATCTGTGCTCGTTGACATAGACGAGATTGAAGCCGTTCATCTTGCCGCCGTTGTAATCTACGACGAAGGCTTTCCAGCTATTGTTGAGGACGAGGCCGCTCTCGAGCTTGCGCTCGTTGAGACTGATCTAGTGACCGTTGTACAGCACACCCTTCGTCGTGCCGTCGGCGTTTGGGTACGTTGCAAAAAGGTTATCGAGGCTCCGGTTTTCTTGAACGACGATCACTACGTGCGAAATCGGACCGGATTGGGAGGCCGGCGATTGTGAAACCGCGGAGTGCGTGAGAGGAAGGAGGCCGCTCGGAGGCTGCGCGCCCCCACTGCAAGCACTTATTGCGATGCCGGAGACGATGGCGAAGGCACGATAGCACTACTTAGACATAGCGCTAACTCCTTGCGAACGCGAGCGTTCTAAGGGATAAGGTGCGTTAGGAGGAAGAGCAGACCCGAGCCGAGTCCGCCGAAGAAATCGGAGTGTTTCGCGGCCTGCGGAACGTAGATGACGTCGCCTTTTTGAAGGGCCACGTCGGTCTGCCACTGGCCTTTATTGAACGCGTCGTAGAGGTTGACTTCCATCGTCGTTTGCTTTCCGCTGGCATCGGTTCGTTCGACGCGAATGTGGTTGAGATCGGCTTGCGCGTTTTGGCTGTTTCCCGCTTTCGCAATGGCGACCGAGAGATGATCGCCCTCGTTCACCTGCACGTCGCCGGGGTGATCGACCGCGCCGGCTACCTCGACGATCAGCGGGACTCTGCCCGGGACGTAAACGACCGAACCTTCGCCCAGAGAGATGTCCAGCGCGGTGTTGCCGCGCTGGAGTAGATCCTGTAGCGATACCTTCTGCACGTTGCCGTTGGCATCGGCGACGCGCGCGTCCGGAAATGCGCCATTGGTGTTGACTAGCCCGCCCGCGGCGGCAATTGCGTCGGTCAGCTTTGCGTCGGAGCGCAACTGATATTTTCCGGGCGTCTTCACGTCGCCGAGCACCAGCACGTCGGGCAGACCGAGCTGCGCGATCAGAACGTTAACGGTTGGATTGCGTACGAACTGCCGCAGGTGCGTGACAAACGCGGCAGCCGCTTGATCTGGGGTTTTGCCGGCTACCCGCACGCGTCCGATCAGCGGATAGTCGACGGTGCCGTCGCCGAGCACGATCACGGTCTGAGAGAGCGTTTGATCCCCGAAAACCTGGACGCTGAGCTGATCTCCCGGATGAATGCGTGTTGCAGTGCCTGGGGAATCCGCCGACGCCGTGGCGGCGGAAAAAGAAACGGCGCCTGCGAAGAGCAGGGCGACGAAAGCAGATGAGCGACTCATAGTAAGTGAATTGTACGCTGTCCCCCCGGCGACAGGGAAGCGACCCATGCCGCAATCGGCTTGGGGCACCGGTCCTCTGCAGGGGGACAGGTGGGCTATACCCGAGAGGAACCGGCCTTAGACGACCGCCGCCAGCCCTCGCGTGCTCGCGATCAGGGCCGCCCGTGAGTGAACTCCGAACGCCGTCCTGACGCGCGCGGCGTGGTTTTTCGCGGTTTCCGGCGAGATGCCCAAACTCTTGGCGATCTCCTTGTCGCTCAGCCCTTCGCAGAGGAGCGCGAAGACTCGCCGCTGCGCCGGCGTGAGCGCCGCAACTCGGGGATCCACGACCGTCGCCGCTGCGCGCCGGCGAATCTGTTCGGCGACCGAACTCTGCGTGAAGTCCTGCACCGCGTCGCTGGCATAGCGTAGCCACGTGTCCTCTCCGGTGACCATGTGAAGCCGCAGGGCCGCCGCAGCAGCCCGCCACGCATAGCCAATGGACGAGAAGGTGGAGTAGGCGCTTGCGAGGTCCTCGACCGCCGCTCCCCGCTCACCGGATGCCGCAAGCGCGACGCCCGCGGCATACTCTTCCATCGCCGACAAGCGAACGTCGTGCGCGAAAGCGAGCGCCGGTGCCACGGCGACCGGAATCGCTTCGTAGATCGATAGAACGGCGCGCGCCGCGGCCGGATCGCGGTCGGCGACGAGCTCCACGAGATTCAACAACGAGACGCGCTCTTCGCCCCGAGAGGTCCAATCCGTCTCCTTTGCGCACGCGACCGCATGATCGACCAGCGCGTCGGCACTACGGTTCTCGCCGGCCATCCGCGCGAGATACGCCTGGTCACAGTACGACGCGGTGACCCAACTCGCCGACGGTGCGATGTCGCGGGCAAAATACGCGTATTGAAACGCCTTCTCGTGTAACCCGCGCAAAGCATATGCCCAAGCGAGTCCGCGGAACGTCAAGAAGCGCTCGGTTTCGAGCTCATCGTTCCACGGCAGCGACTCGACCATGCGTACGGCGAACGCAAACGTCTCGGGTGCGTCGATTTCGCGCACCAAGTGGACCATCGCTCGAGTCGCCTTTGCGAGCAGAAATAGATCGTGCGAATGGGGCGATGCTACGATGTGTTGGACGGTCTGCTCGAGCAATACAAGCTGTTGGACGTATTCACCGCGCAGCGCCGCAATCCAGGAGCGAGCGAAGTAC
Source organism: Vulcanimicrobiota bacterium (assembly GCA_963748875.1). Classification (GTDB taxonomy): domain Bacteria; phylum Vulcanimicrobiota; class Vulcanimicrobiia; order Vulcanimicrobiales; family Vulcanimicrobiaceae; genus Cybelea. Next base: position 145,991 of record CAVVKC010000001.1, on the reverse strand, counting down.
CAGCGGGCGAGCACGCTCGCCGACGGACTGTCGCCGAAATCGTAAAGAGCTCGTTCCATGGCATCCGAATCGCCCTCGACCCAGGCGATGAGAACCTTTGCATACGCGAGTTCGAACCGGACGTCGAGCCCGTGCTCGTTTGGCCGAACCGCGGCTAAGGCGCCGCGCGCAAGATCGAGCTCACCGCGATAGGAGTGGCACGACGATTTGAGGGCCAGCAAAAGCGCCGAGGCGTTGTCGTCCTTAGATTCGATGCCGGCGATCGTGTCGAGCGCGGTGAGGTAATCGGTTTTTCGAATCAGCGCACGGACGCGGAGGATTTGATCTGCGACGGACGCTGCGCCGGCGGTTGCGCGCAGACACGCGTCAAGACGGCCCTCTAGATAGAGCCCGAGTGGAGACTGTTCCGAGAACGTCTCAAGGCCGGGGAACAAAAATGTCGCTCCTCGCTGACTAAGCATCGAAAAGACGCCGCTGCGTATCGTCTTCCCCACGCTCGCTTAAGCCCCGCTCGGCTACCCTCCTGCTGCCGAGTCAGGGCTTTTCATTAGAAACTATGGAGATGTCGAGAGACTACGAGATTTCGGTGTGAATCATCGCAACGACGGCCGTCGGCACGTAAATGGAAGACGTCATCCCTCCCGGCGTGTCGTCCGCGGGGTTGAAATATTGTATTAGTCCAACGAGCATTGTGAAAAAGAAGTCCATCTCAAGTCCCTTTCAAGGATCACCCTAGTAGCGTAAATCTAGTAGTACAAATTGGCTAGAATCGGCTACGTCCAGCAAGCGTACAACATTAAAACCGCCAGCGCCAGCAGGAGGGCCGAAATTTCTCGGCTTCGGAAACAACCGAGCGCCTCATAGTTTCGAGCCCCTACGAGGACGGCCGCCTAACGGCTGTCGTGAGCTGAAGTAGGCGAACCCGCGAGCCGTAGAACGAGGCGCTCGAATCGGTGCGGTAGTGTTGGGCGACGTAGCGTTCGAGCACGCCGCAGCCAAATCGTATGTTTGCCGACGAACATTCCCCGGCGGTAACAAGCCAAACGCGTCGCGCCGGCGGGATGGCCGCCTGGGCCTCGCTTGCTCCGTGCAGTACGAAGCTGGTCACGTTATAGCGTCGGAAATCCACGCCCCGAGGAATCGCGACGATCCGGTTGGGGCCGTGGTAGTAGTAGGCCAGCGGCAGCGCGTTCTCAGCCTCAAACACGACGATCGGCTCTTGCGCGCGCTCGTGCGCCCGCAGGTAGGCCGTCGCGCGGATCCAATCGCCGGGCTTTGCGAGCGGCGCATAGGTTTGCACGAGTGCCACCGTCGACGCGAGCAGCGCCAAGCCCGACCACCCGAGCGCCGCGCGTTCTTGAAGCGGCCGGCGTAAGAACGTGAAGATCGCGAAGACGCTAAGGATGAAGGGAAGGTAGAGGCATGCGGCATGACGGTCGAGCACGTGGACGCCCGTCGCGTAGCTTGCGACCGCGAAGAACAGGAACGTCCAAGCCGTGATGAGCAAAATTGTGCCGTCGCCCAGTGTGGTAAAGCTTTTGCGAGCGGTGACCGCGGCGGCAATCGCAGCCACCCCGAGCACCAGATAAGCGAGCTTCGCGTGCGGAGTCGTGAGAGGCAGCGCATAGCGCGCGAGGATCCCGGCGAGAACCTCGACCGCGCGAGGGAACGTGGGCGGCGTGAACGCACTCTTGAAGTTTTGGACCTGCGTGGGAACGATCGCGAGCATCGGTGTAAAGCCGATCGCGCCGGCGGCCGCGCAGAGCACAAAGCGCCCGATCGCGCGGCGTTGGACGAGTACCAGCGTCAAGGCTTGTGCTGCGATGAGAAAACCGAGGTAATACTGCGTGTAGAGTGCGAGAATGCAGCAAGCCGCATACGCGATCGCGGACGCCTTTGACGGCGTGCGTGCGAGAAAGGCGTCGAAAAAGGTCAGCAGCAGCAGCGCCGACAGGACGATGATGAGCGCGTAAACGCGCATCTCCACCGCCGCCCAGATCATGAATGGGTTCCACGCCGCGACCAAAGTCACAAGGCCCGCGTCGATCGCGGGAATGTATCGGCGCGCTAGCTCGGGAACCAGCGCAACCGCCACGGCAATGCAAAGCACCGAGGGGAGTCGCAAGAAGAAGATGCTCGTTCCCAGATGACGCAAGGCCGCGAGGAAGACGAAGTATAGGGGCGCGTTCTGCTCGAATGCGAGCGCCTGATGAAAGGCATAGGCAAGACCGTGACCCGTCGTCTGAAGCGTATAGGCTTCGTCTTGCCACAGGTTGAGGAGGTAAGCGAGCGGGAGCGTCACGGCCAGATTCGCGCACAGCGCGATCAGCGCGAGCGACGGCCGGCGTGCGGTCGCTAACGAGAGATGTCCGGTGGCCGCCACACCGTCTATTCTAACTCGACAAAAAGGCGGCGCCCACTTCGGTCCGAACCATTGATCTTTGAATCGAAGGTCCCCGTACTAGGGCCTGAGTCGTTCGCCCGCACGGCACCGACGGGTGGCACTCGCGCGCCATCACGCTGACGCCGTATGCTAGCGGCGTGGAGCGAGCCGAATCGAAAGCTATCTTTGTCGCCGTTTCGCTTGCCTTGGTCGCAGCGGCGCTCTTGCTCTCAGCTCACGGCAACGTGGAGCGCGCGAGTTTCAAAGCCTTTTACTGCGCCGGCCAGGCGGTTAAAGAACGCGTCGATCCGTACACGGTAGAACCGCTGCGTTCGTGCGAGCGGCGACTCGCACCGTCAACGCTGCCCGATGGCTACGTCGAGCCGGCGCCGCTTCCCGGGTATGCGATGGCACCCTTTGCCGCTTTGGCTACGCTTCCACCCCGGCTTGCGTCGATGATTTTCGCAATCATGCTCGTGCTTGCGTCGGCGTTAGCCGCCTACGTTCTCGCTGAGATGCTTCCGGCGTCGCGTAGTGCCGTATTGCTTGCCTTCGCACCGCTGACGCTGCTCAACGTGGCCTACGGCGAGGTCGTGCCGCTCGCGCTGGCCGCAATATGCGTCGCCGCATTTCTGATTTGGCGCGGGCGCTGGTTCGGTGCTGGCCTGGCCGTCTGCATTGCGTTGATCCAGCCGAACGTCGGTCTCCCCGCGGTTCTAGCTGCCTTTATTTTTGCACCGCGTTGCCGGGCGGCCGTCGGACTGGCGATGGCGTCGCTTGCCGTCGTCAGCATCCTCGCGCTCGGCGTCGATCGCAACGTCGAGTACCTAACGCAGGTGTTGCCGGGCATGGCGAACGCAGAAATCGTGGCAGCGGATCAGTATAACCTTAGCCATCTGCTCTACGCGGCCGGCTTCACCGCGTCCGTCGCATCGCTCCTAGGCAAGCTCTGGTTCGGATTCGTCGCAGCTTTTGGAATTCTCGTTACGGGATTTCTTGCTGTTCGCCGGCAGCAACCCGAGCTGTTGCCGCTCCTCCCACCTGCTTTCGTGCTCCTCTTCGGAATCTATCTGCACGACATTCAAATATTGCTTTCACTTCCGGGGGCCTTGGTAGTCGCGACGCGGGTTCGAGGCGTGGCTTTCAAAACGCTCGGAGCCGTTGCCGTCGCTCTGCTCGTCGCGGTTTGGACCCAACGCGCCGGCGTGGCCGCACTTACGATTAACGTGGTTGGCGTTGGGGGCGGGCTCTGGGCAGTAGTGGCCGCGAAAAGCCGAATCGGCCTATCGATAGTAGGGGCGCTCTCGACAGTGCTCTGCGTTTTTTTATTCCGACACGCCGTGCCGCCCTCAGTGGGTTCGAACTTCGTCACGCAAACGTTTCATGCCGCAGCGCACGACCAGGCATTCAGCGCGTGGGCTGCGTATCTACGCGCGACGCCGGCGCTGACCGCGCCGGCGTTTCTCCCCAAAATCCCAACCTGGATTGGCCTTGTCCTCGTCATCCTCGGCGCGGTTCGCTGCTGCCTTCAGGCGGGACGCGTGGAACTCGATCGCGCGACGTGCGCTACGCCAACCCTATCCGGATCGCGTGAACCGCAGCTTGCGAGCGCGCCGTGCAATGAATCTTCGCGAAAATATGACTGACGTGATTCTTGATCGTCTTTTCGGAGAGCACCAGACGGCGCCCGATGTCGCGGTTCGAGAGTCCCTGCGCGATGAGCCGTATGATCTCTCGTTCGCGGGGCGAGAGCTCGTTGGTCGGACGGTTCGACGGCGCCCGCCGCCGAAGCAGCGAGGCCGCGACGCGCGGATCGACGTAGCTCGAGCCTTCACCAAGCGCTTTGATCGCGGTGAGCAGCTCCTGCAACGAAGAATCCTTCACGATATAAGCATCGGCACCGGCAGAAAGGCAGTGCTGCATGAGCTCCCCTTGCGTGTGCGAGGAAAGGGCGCAGATTTTGGTGAGAGGGGATCGGTTCTTAAAGTGTTCGACGACGTTGTCGATCTCTTCAGTGTCGATGTCGATGATGACGACGTCGACATCTTTGGCGAGCGCCGAGGCATCGCGTCCCGCCGCGATTCCCACGACCTTGACGTCGGGGTCGGCGGAGAGCACCTGCGCCACAGCTTTGGCGAACAGCAGTTGCTTCTCGATGATCAGTACTCGCAAAGGGCCGGTTGGGCTGCTCATGGTCCTCTTTCTACCGAAGTCGCTCGGTTCGAGCGGTCAAAATACGTATAGCCGCTGCGCATAAACGCAGCTCGCATTGATAGCATGGCGTAAGTGGCAATCCGTGCCAACCCCGTTTTTTGGTGGGTCCGATGGTCTGTCCGATGGCGAACATCGGGCTTTTGGCCTAATTCGTCTGTCACAATCGGCGAAATCATAGTAAGAACTGATTAGCCTAATGGACCGAGCGGATCTTGTAGCGCCACGATACGCGCCCCGATACGTGTCCATTTGTTTCATCAGAGGTTGGTAACGGACTGGAAACAGGGCTATTTCTTGGGGGGCCGGCGGATAAAAACTGCGACCGCAGCGCAGGCCAGCCTAGAAGCATCGCAGCCATCTCGACTCGGTTATGCGCGTTCGTCTTGACGATCATCCGCGCAATGTGGTCGCTGACGGTGGATTCGGCGAGTTCCAACTTCGCTGCGATATCGGCCACCGAATGACCGTCGAGCATCGCGTGGAGCACTTCCCTTTCCCGCGGCGAGAGCCGGTACGCGGCAGCGGCGTCGGCGACCGGATGGCGGTCCGTGTCGAGCTTAAAGAAGACCCCGATCATGACTCCGGTTCCGGTCATCGGTTCGACGCGCAAGGCCAGCCCGGGGACCGGATACGCGGTTCCCGCGCTGCAGGACTCGATGCGCGCGAAGTCCCAGGACTTGGTCAGTCGCCGCACCGCCCGTTCGAGAAGCGTGGGTAGCCGCCCCCTGTGGGGAGCGACGATTTTGACGAAGGCGGGCGAGGCGGCCTTTTCGGGTTGCGATGCAAAAGCCACCTGTAACTGGGCGGTTAATATGAAGAAGGCGGAGTCGTCGCTGGGCGGGGGGGCGAAGGCGCGCCGGCCCTCGATATTGGGAGCAGGTTCGGTCGCAAGCGCGCCGGCGATGCGGGCGACGGCACTTTTTAGGTTCTGCGAGATCTTTAGCCACGCCGCGTCGCTCGTCTGCGGCCGTACCAGCACCATGACGAGATATCTCGTCGCATCGAGCATCGTGGAGGCAAAGAGGTTGGCGGCGATCTTGCCGTTCTCGCCCGTGACCTTTAGCTTTACGCCCTTTGGCGAGGCCGGCACGGGCGCCGCACAGAGCAACTCGAGGCTACGGCTGCGATCGATTTGGGAGCCGGAGACGGCAAAGTCGAGAAGGTCGCCTCCCAAATCGAAAACCCCGAGCGTCCATACCGCTCCACGTACCGGCTTCGTTAGCCGCGAAAGGATTGACTCGATACGCTTGTTGACCAAGACGCCGCCTTCGTCGTTCCGACGTAGCAAAGGCACTATTCTAGCTTACGGCTGTCGTTAGGCACAATGTTATCGGCGTAGTCATTTCTTACTACGCCTCGTCAGCGATACCTAACCGGACATGCCATATTCCCCATAACGATTAACCGAGCCAATCGGTTCCCTGTCGAAAGTTTCTCGCATCGGGACGACTTCGAAAGCCGTTGCCAGCATGCGGATCGACTCCACGACTACGTGCCGCTTGATGCCCGGATCCAGGCTCATACCCGGAAAGAATGCCAGCTCTTTACACTCCGCACCGTCCAAGAAATCCAATGGATGGAGCAGGATCGAAGGTTCGGTGCGCGCGAGCTTGCACGCCGTCATCGCGTTGCGGAAGTACGCGAGCGCGGCCGCCGGCGAGATCGCAGCGAGATACACGACGTAGCTTATGTGGATCGGAACACGGAAGAGCGGAAAGGTCGTGACGGGGATTTCGACGATCGATCCGTTCGACAGCGCGATAGTGTGCCGGCGGTTAGGGCGGAACCCGTCGCCGAATCGTCCGAACAGATCCTCGCGCTCGCGGATCGCATCGGGGCTGAGCTTGACGCTGCGGAAATAATAAGCACGCGCCAACGGCCCGATGAACGTCGGCAGTGAAGATGCGTCGTACGCGTAACCGCGCCGGACGAGCGTCTCCAAAATCGTGGTCGAGCGGGTAAATCCGGGACCTCGAAATCCTCGCGGGCGATGACCGGTTACGCCTTCGATGCACTCTTCGGCGAGGGCGAGCTCGTCGTCAATGGCGGCGGCGCCGCGCCGATGCATCCAAGGTTCGTGATAGTGGGAGTGATTGCCGATCTCGTGGCCCCGACGCGCGATTTCGGAGAGGATTTCGGCGTGCATCGGCATCGCCGCATCCTGACCGACCAGAAAGAACGTGATACGCAGATTCAGCCGATCCAGAATATCGAGTATTCGGGGAACGAGCAGGTTAAGATACGACGGCATCGACTGCCAGGCCGCATCGCCGTGGGTCTTCATGTACGACCATTTGTTGTCGAGGTCGAGCGAGAGCGCTGCCTTCATGCTACCGCCGCACTTAGCGAACGCGTACCTTCGGCGAGCAGTTCCGGCGTCACGCGATTCGCCAGACCGACCGTTTCATTGACGTTCAGCGTTCCGTTCACGATGTGCGCGCTGCTGGCCATGAAGAGCCCCGGGGTCGCGGTCCGCATCGGTGGCATCCGATCCGAGTACTCAAGGGTTGGGATCGGAAAGACGTGGGGCACGCGCGAGATACGGAACGCCTGCACGCTCTTTCGTGAAAACGTTGGGTGCATGCGCTCCAGCGCGCTCAAAAACGTTTCTTCGATTGTTCCATCCTCTAGCGCAAATGCCGAATCGTTGACGCTGACGTATTTGGGAAGATAGACCAGCGCCCGACCGCCGAGCTCGTTGCGATCGACCAAAGCCGTCATCTCGATGACGGCGGTGAATGGGATGCTTGCGTCGGCGATGTTGGTGATGTAGTAGGGAGTCAGCGGAGCGTCCAGCAGCAGTGACGCGCAAATAATGCCTTGATACTCGACCCCCTGGCAAAGGGCGCGCTCTTCGGCGGTCAGCGTCGGGCAGATCCGAGCCGCCAGCGGTGGCGCGAGCGTCACGACCGCGCGGTCGAAGCGATCCGCCCGGCCGTCCGTCACGATGGTTATGCCGTCGCCAAGCGGTTCTACCCGCTTGACGGGACACGAGGTGCGAATCTCGACCCCGCGCAGCCGCAGTTCGCGTTCGAATCGCCGCAGCGTGCGCTGGTAGCCGCCTCGCACGTAGCCGAAGAGCTCGCGCTTGCTGCCGGTTCGCCGCGCGCCATACATGCGGGCGATGATCGCCCAGATAAAGGCGGCCGAGGCCCGCTCGGCATTCGGTCCAAGTTTTGCGCGAAGCAGCGGCAGCCAAATTCGTTCGAAGGTGACGCGTCCGCTGAGGCTAGTCAACCATTCGGCGGCGGTGATGCGCTCGAGTGGACGCCAATCGGTGATTCGGGCGGCTCGCAGAATCGTACTTCCCAAGCGGAGCTTTTGCAGCGGCGAGAGCGGAGGAAACCGCAGATAATCTAACGCGCTGGAAAACGGATAGAGCGATCCGTTCACGTAAAACCCCGTCTGCGCCGTTACCCAGCGTAGCTCGCGTTCCAAGGCGAGCTCCTGCAGCAGCGTGCGCAGCGTCAGGTCGCTGAAGAGCGTCACGTGGTAGTGCCGATCCCAAACGACGTCGCCCAACTGCCACGCCGATGCCAGACCGCCGCAATCCGGCGCGGCTTCGAAGATTGTCGCCTGATGCCCCGCTTTGACGAGGTTCCAGGCAGTCGCCATTCCGAGCAGCCCGCCACCGACGACCGCGAAGCGCATTATTATGCCGGCACGCGGTCGGCCATTGCCGACCCGTCGATCGGATAACCCGCGCCGCAGACCGTGCAGCGCATTCCGGCAACTCTGGGCGGCCCCGCGGGGACCAACTTTTCGCCGCACGCACAGGCGTAACCGACGACTCTGGCGGGATTCCCGTAGACGATTGCATGATCCGGTACGTCGCGCGTCACCACCGATCCCATACCGACCATGGCAAAGCGGCCAATGGTCACACCGGGACCGATCGTAGCCTGCGCGCCAATCGTTGCTCCGTCGCGCACCAGCGTCGGGAGCGTCTTTTCGTTCGGATCCGAAGAGAGCAATGTCTTTAAATCGGGCGTGGTCGCGCGCGGAAAGCGATCGTTGGTAAAGACGACGCCGGCCGAGATCATGACGCCCGTCCCAATCGTTACGTCGGTGCAGATGTAAACGAACGAGTTGATCTTGACGCGGTTGCCGATGGTCACGCCGTACGCGATGTACGTCTTCCCGCCGATGATGCACTCATCGCCGATTCGAGTCGAATGGCGAATGTGGGCGTGGTCCCAAATGGAGGTGTTTCGGCCGATCGAGACGCCTGGTTCGATCACCGCGGTGGGATGAGCAGCCACTACGATGCCTCGGCTTGGAGTCCGACGCGAAGCGGCGCGAGCTCTAAATTGTCCAGGCGGCTGCCGATGCGCTCCCAGCGAGAGTATTCGAGCGCCGCGTAGGCAGCTTGAACCACTTCGACGGAGGCGAGGGCGTCCAGTTGAGTGATCAGGAGTTGCTCGCTGCCGGTGATGACGCCGCAAAAGTTTGCGAGCTGGTCGCTGAAGGACTGAATCTTGTCGTACCCGCTGCCGAACGTTTCCCATTCGGGCTCGCCGCGCCGGCGCAGGCGCGATTCCTTCCAGCCGACCAGAATCGTGCCGTCGCTTCCGTACAGGCGGACGAAGGTGTCCATCTCCTTATCGATGCTCCACGACAGATCCGCCGAGCCGATCACGTCTTGATCGTTATGAACGAACAGCCGGACCGTATCTTCGACCGAAAGCCCTTGCATGCGGCGGCCTTCCACGACCTGCACGTCGCGAAGATTTCCAAGGAAATAGCGCAGGATATCGACCGAGTGCGTCCCGTTGTCGATGAGGACTCCGCCTCCGCTGATCGCCGCGTCCGAGTTCCAGCGGCTGCTCATATCGACGTGCGACGTAAAGGCGTTCTCGACGAATACGAGGTCGCCGATAACCCCTTCCATCACCAGCTCGCGGGCTTTGCGAACGTCGCGCGCGTAGCGGAACTTCGATGCCATCGTCAATATGACGCCGTGTTGCCGCGCGCATTCCAGCATCCGGCGAGCCTGCGCCGAGCTGGTCGCCAGCGGCTTTTCGCACAGCACGTGTTTGCCGGCTTGCAAAAGGGCGCAAGCCACGGTTTCGTGTGTAGCCGGCGGCGTGCATACGACCGCGGCGTCAAACTGGCCGTAGTGCAGCAACGCCTCGATCGAGGGGTACGCGGTGCACTCGTTGCGTTGCGCAAATGCCTTTGCGGCGAGCGCGTTCGTGTCGCAGGCGGCCACGATTCGGGCCTGCTTTAGCGACGCGAAGGCTGCCTCGTAGGCGCGCGCAATCCCGCCGGTGCCGATAACGGCGAAGCGTAATGTCTTCACGATGCCTTCCTTAGGCCGACGCTCGATACGGCCGACGTGAGCGCGGCGCCGATGTAATCGACGTCGTCTTCGTTGTAACGGTCGTTCCACGGCACGACGAGCAATCGTTCCAAGCCCGCGACGGCGCCGGGATAGTGCTCGAGCTGGTAGTCGAGCGCCTCGGGGCGTGCGAGCGTAAACGGGAAGCTGCTGGTGCCGAACGTCTTGCGCTTTTGAAAGATTTCGCACATGAAGGCCGGCTTTTGGATGTAGCGCGGGGCGCTGAAGATCCCGCGTTCTTTCAGCTGTTTTGCCACGTCGATGACGGCGTCCACCGGAAGCGGCTCGGACAAGCGAACGCCGTACTTCCAGTAGCTGTGCAGCGCGCCTTCGCATACGACGGGAGTCACGAGACCCTCGACCGGGCGAAGCTGCGAGTTCAAGAGCTCGGCAAGCATCCGACGGCGCGCGACAACCATCGGCAGTTTATCGAGCTGCGCGCACGCGACGCTGCCGCAGAGTTCGGACATGCGGTAGTTCAGGGCCAAGAAGTAATGGTCGGGGTTGGGGTCGCCGTAGCCCCACGCTTTGTTGATGAAAAGGTAGATTCGGCGGGCGAGCTCCTCGTCGTCGGTAACGACCAAACCGCCCTCGCCGGTGGTGATATGTTTGCCTTGCTGGAGGCTAAAGCAGCCGATCGTGCCGAGCGTTCCGACGAAGTTACCGTCGCACGCCGCGAGAAACGCCTGGGCGCAATCTTCGATTACCGGGATGCCTGCAGCGGCGGCGATCTCGACGATCCCTTCGACGTCGCATGGATTGCCGAAGAGGTGGGTGACGATAATGGCCTTCGTGCGAGGGCTGATTCGTGCGGCGACGGTGGCCGGCGTTACGTTGCACGTCAAAGGATCCACGTCGGCAAAGACCGGTATCGCGCCTTGATAAAGGATCGGTGTTAGCGCTCCCATGTCGGTGATCGGCGTGGTGATTATCTCGTCCCCCGGATTGGGGTCGATTGCCGCGATCGCACAGTGGATTGCGGCGGTACCCGAGTTGCATGCGTAGGCGTGTTTCACACCAAGCATTGATGCAAACCGCGACTCGAGCTCGCTGACGAAGGTGCCCTTCGTGCTGGTTAGGGTGCCGCTGCGAAGGGCAGCCGAAACGGCGGCAATCTCTTCGCCGCCGAGCGTTCTGCCCGACGCATCCTGATCGGAAGGAAGCGTTCTAGACCGAGCGGCTGGGAACGTTATGGCCATTACGATGTACTCCATTAGGGTGATGGCGGTGATGAAGGCGACGTCCAAAAAATGCGGCGAGTTGTCCGCCGAATAGAGCTAGGCTCGAGTACTGCACCACGACGACGGTCGTCGTGCCGATCGCGAGCGTCGGGCCGTTGACCCGCAAAAGGAGAAGGGCTGCGACCGACAAGGGGAGCAGCCCCGGAAAGAGCCCGGGAAGTGCGAGCCATAACGCTGGACGATAACGGCACGCCATCAGGCAGGTTGCGGCGATCCGCGGCAACACCCCGAAAGGTCGAAAGCGGCCACCCGCCTCGCGCCGTTCCTGGCTCCAGCAAAGCGTCGTGGGCAGCTCGACGACGTGCATCTGCTGGCGCAGTCCGCTGAGCAGCATCTCTGCTACGGAGTCCATACCGTCGCTGACGAACTCCAGCCGGCGTAACGCCTCTACCCGATAAGCGCGCACCATGCACGTTAGCGTCGCGTAGCGACCGCAGGTCGCAAGCGAAAGCAACCGGTTCGCCTCTCGGCTCAATACGCGTCGCGCCAGCGGGACGTTTTGGACCGATCCCCCGGACGCGTACGGCGACGCCAAGGCAATGTCCGCGTGCTGGCGATCGAGCAGTTCGATCAGTTCCATGGCCGTCGCCGGCGAGTAACTCAAGTCGGCGTCCAAGACGACGGCGAGTTCCGAGTCGACCTCTGAAAATGCGGTGCGCAGCGCAGCCCCGAGCCCGCGGTTTCGCTCGTGACGGAGAACGCGCACGTCGCGGCGCCGGCCGGCAAAGTTTGAAGCGACGGCGTACGTTTCGTCGCTGCTCCCGTCGTCAACAATCAGGTAGTTGAACTCGTAGCCGCCGCCTCGATGCTTTGTAAAATAGTCCGAGATCGTAACGAGCGAGGCGGCGAAGGTCTGGCTCTCGTTGTAGGCCGGGACGACGACGGTTACGGTCGTCATGCCAAGCCCGCCGTCAGAGCCGCGTTCGTTTTGGCGAAATAGCCGTAGAAATCGGCGGTTGCGGTGGAGTCGCGGTTGACGACGACGCCGAGAATGTTCTCGACCCCGATCAAGCCCATTTGCGCGATCGCTCGTTGCGTGTCTCGCTCGTCGCCACGATCCGCGCTGACCACGATCAGCGAGCCGTCTACCTCGGAAGCGACGAGCAGGGCGTCGGAAACCGCAGCCAGTGCGGGGGCGTCGACGATGACCATGCCGTATTCCCGGCCGGCTTGCTCGAGCAGCCCCTCAAAAGTACCTTGCAGCAACGCGATCGGGTTCGGCTCGTTACCCCGGCTCGTGAGAACGTCCAGACCCGGTGCGAGATGTTGGACGGCGTCGTCGAGCGGAACCGCACCATGCAGCACGTCGTTGAGGCCGACGTCGTTCATGCAGCCGGCCTTTTCGTGCAGCGTCGGCTGGCGCAGATCGGCGTCAATCAGCAGAATGCCGGGTTGCAACGCCGCCATGCTCTTCGCGAGATTGTAAGCGACGGTCGACTTGCCCTCACCGCGGCGCGCGCTCAAGATCGCAAGCGACTTGATCGGGCGTTTATTCCGCAACTTGAGGGTAACGCATAAGTGGAGAAATGCTTCAAGGGTCAGCGATTGGACCCACGGGAGCATCCGAGGGTTCGTGGTGCTCAAGGGTGGGATTCGCGCGATGACCGGCAATCCTAAGAGCGCCGTGAAGTCGCGGTCGGTGGTGCGGCGCTCGAGCAGGTCGAGGATATAGATGACGGCCAGACCGAGCAGCAAACCGACCACGACGGCAATCGCAAGGTTCGTGCGAAGGCTGGGGCTCTTGACGGCCGAATCGGCCGAGGCCGACTGCACGACGATGATGTCGCTGATCGCCGTACTTTTGGCAACCAGCGCGTCGCTATACTTTTGCTGAAGCGCGTTGTAAACGTTTGCTGCTCGCTTGGCTTCCTCTTGAACTGAACCAAACGCGACCGCCTGCTGCGGCAGAGTTTTCATGGCGGGGCGGTAGGCCTTACGCTGCGCCTCGAGCGCTCGTATCTGCCCCTGATCGCCCTCGATGCGGGCACGATAGGTGGCAGCTTGCGATTGCAACGACTGATACAGAGGATTCGGCGCGACCGTCGTCTGGCTCACGACCGCGGCAGGCTGCGCCGCAATCTGGGCCAGCAGCGCGGCGCGCTGTTGGCGCAACGCGATAACCGCCGGATGGGCGGGCGTGTACTTCTGCTCAGCCTCCGCGAGCTGTGTCTGCACGTCCGATAATTTTGTACGCAGGTCGGTGCTGACGGGGTTCGCTGCGACGTCCTTCGCGCTATCAACGGTACTAGAGAGTGTCGCCAGCTGGCTGTTGACGCTGTCCAGGAGGGCGGTCGCTTCGTTTTTGTCGACCGAGAGCTGGTCCATGTGCTGGTCGATCGAACCCAGTCGAGCGTTGATGTCTTGCTCGTGAGCGGTCGCATCGAGATAGCCGTGGGTCGCTTGGAACTGCGCCAGCTGCGTTTCCGCCGACTGCATCTTGGCGCGCGCATTGGGTAGTTCGTTCGCGAGAAATCCAAGCGCCGCGACGGCCTCCGATCGCACGAACTCTCGTTCTTGATCCACGAAGGCGGTAGCGAAAGCATTTGCGATGTTGGCCGAACTGTTGGGATCTCGCCACTTAACGCTGAGATTCAGCAGCGAGGTGTTGACGATCGGCTTGACGCTGACGCGTCCGAGCAGCGCCCCAGCCGAGGTTTTAAGGCTTAATTGATCTATGACTTTTGACGCAATGTCGTGCCCCTGCGCCAATTCCGCCAGAGTCTCAGCCGACTGGGCTCCGCTTTGGAGCACGAGCGCGTTTAAGACGGGCAGGGCAGTATCGTTGCCGCTCGGGGCGATATCGGTGCCGGGCCGGCCAACCAATAGTCGCACCGTCGTGGTGTACGTCTTTGGCGTTAGTATGGTTATCAGGCCGACTAAGACGAAGAACCCCCCCGCAATCGCAAGAATAATGCGCCATCTCCGGCGGATTGCACCGAAGAGGCGCTCGAGATCGTGTGCGTCGCTGGGCTGCCCTTGGGGGGCAGCGCTGTACGCTAGGCTTGCTTCGCCGTGATACGGCGTCATTTGTGACATTGCGCTACGCTCAGTATCGTAAGCGCTGGGGCTTCAAGTTATAAGGACAACAATGCTCAACTGACGGGACCTTTGAGGTAGGGACTTGTTTCCTTTCCGCCGCCCGGCACTAAGGGCGGGACTAAGGACTCTGCGGTTGGCGACGCATGCGCACGTATCATTAAGCCATTCATGACGGCGCGGATTATCGAGCGCCCAGCGCAGCTCAAAAAGACGAACGTACGCCACGTTCCGAAGGCATTTCCGATTCGATGGACCATCCTTTTGATGGCAACCGACGTCGTGCTCTTTGTCGTGGCCTCGGCTCTCGGCGCGCTCTTCGGCTTCCATCATTGGAACTCGCCTCGAATCCTGGGCCACCTGCTCGTCGCCAACGCGCTCTACGTAGGCTTATGGGTGCTGATCTTCGATCGGCTCGGGCTCTACCGGCGGACGTTTGCGCTATCCATGAAGGACGAGCTCTACTATACCGTCGCCGCATTGATCTTGGGGACGATTCCGCAGCTCGTGCTGTTTACGGTCTATCCCGAAATCTCGACCTCGCGCATCGCCTTGCTCTACGCGTTGCTCTTTTCAATCATACTGGTCGGCACGTCTCGCGCGACGTTTCACTACATCCGGCAAAGCCGCCGCTTCAAAGGAAGCCGGCGCATCAGCATCGTCGGACCGGCTGAGAGCGTCTCGAGGGTTTTGGAGAGCCTCGAGCTCGGCGACGATTCGCAAGCTCAGATGATCGTCACCGACGATATCGCCGAAACCATCGGGCAGATCGACTTGACTCGAGACGCCGACTTGTCTCAGATCGAATGGTTCGACCACGCTCGAGCGTGGGGATGCGACTCGCTCATCTTGACCGAGATGGTTCCTCCGCACGTCCTTTGCCATATACTTGAAGCGGCCGCGCGGGAGCACATCCAGCTTTGTTTTGCGCCCCCGCGGATCACTCGCTATGCCTACGATCTATCGTTGCAGACCGACGGCCGCCAGGTGCTGATCGTTCCCGCTCGGCTGCGCGCGTGCACGCCGCGCGCACAACTTCTCAAGCGGACCATGGACGTCGCGCTCGCTTGCGTCGCTCTGGCGATCTTCGCCCCCGTGATGATAATTGCGGCCATCGCCGTCTTCTTGGATTCAGGGTCGCCGGTAATGTTCAAACAGGAGCGCGTCGGCGTCGGCGGCCGTCCCTTCTCGATCTTCAAGCTGCGCTCGATGCGCCTCGACGCAGAAAGCGACGGCGCCGCCCGGTGGGCAACCGCCGACGATCCCCGTAAGACCCGGGTCGGGGGGATAATCCGGCGCTTCAGTATTGACGAGCTGCCTCAGCTCTTCAACGTCATCCGCGGCGAGATGTCGCTGGTCGGTCCCCGGCCCGAACGTCCGATCTTCGTCGACCTCTTCCGCGGCACGCTTCCGCGCTACGACGAGCGGCATCTCGTTCGGCCCGGCATCACCGGCTGGTCGCAAGTGCACATGAAGCGCACGCTGGAGACGTCGGCGGCCAGCGAAAAGCTCGAGTACGATCTGCAGTACGTAGAGAATTGGTCGCCGTTCCTAGACGTAGCCGTGCTCTTTCAGACGGCTTGCGAGTTCCTCTTCCATCGTGCCGCATGAATAACAAAGTGCGCGTCCTTCATATCCTGCCGTCGATTCGGGGTTACGGTGCAGAGCGGCTCATCGTGGAGCTGCTCAAGTATCTGCCCTCGGATGAGGTTGAAGCCGAACTGCTCACGATCTACGAACCCCCTGCGCACGCGCGCGAGACGTTGCCGTTTAATGTTTTCGACGCAGGGCGAAAAAATCGTCGCGACCGGCTATTCGTTTGTCGTCTAATCCGCGAGATACGGCGGTGCAAGCCGGACATCGTCCACACGCACACGCACGTTGGAAAATATTGGGGACGTGTAGCGGCGTTACTGGCCGGCGCCAAGCAAATCGTTCACACCGAGCATAATCCTTGCGATTTTCGCCGAACACCGCTGGAGCGCGCAGCGGATTGGATACTTCACCGCGTTACCGCGCGCGTCGTCACCTTTTTTCGAGAGCAGGGGACCGCGCTTGTCGAGCGTGAGAGTCTTCCGAAGCAGAAGCTCGTGCTTATCCCCAACGGTCTGACTCTACCCCAACCGACCGAAGACCGGGCGACGGCGCGCGAGCGACTGGGAATCAGGTCCGATCAGTTCGCCATCATGACGGTCGGCCGCATGGAGTACCAAAAGAATCACGTGCTGGCGCTGCGCGCTTTCGCGCTCCTGCCGGAGGACGTACGCAAGCGCACGGTGCTCTTCTTCGCCGGCTCCGGGCAAGAGGAAGTGGTGCTTCGCGGTCTCGCCTTTGCGCTGCACATCGGCGAACAGGTTCGCTTCCTCGGGTACCGCAACGACGTGCCCGAATTGTTAGCCGGTGCCGACCTTTTGCTCATGACGTCGTGGTTCGAGGGTATGCCCTTGACGCTGCTCGAGGCGATGCTTGCGGGCGTTCCGATCGTGAGCACCCCTTGGCTCGGCGCGCGTAACATGCTCGCGGACGGCCGCTACGGGTTTCTGACGCCCAGCTTCGAGCCGGCGCACGTCGCCGCGCAGATCGAAAGGACTCTCGCGCACCCCACGTTGCGTCGCGAGATTGCCGAACGGGCGCGGCGTCACGTTCTGAGCACCTATGACATTCGCCAAATGGCCGACGCGCACCGTGAGATGTATCTCGACTTGTGCGGAGTGGCTTCATGACCGGTAAGGCGCGCCGCCTGATCGTCGTAACCTCGCGATATCCGTTCGGCAGTCAAGAGGCGTACTTGAACACGGAGCTAGCGGAGCTCCGGCGGTATTTCGATCGAATCGTCGTCGTGCCCGTGCGGCCGCCGGCGTCGGAGGCCCGCCATCGCGTCCCCGAAGGCGTTGAAATTCTTAACTGGCCGCTCTTGAGTGGCGGCCTGTTGCGCCGCGCGGCGCGGGCGTTTCTACGCAACCCTAAGGCCACGCTGCGGGCGTTCGGACTGCTCGTCGGATCGCGTGACCCCGGCCGCGCCAAGAATCTTGCGGTGACGGCCAAAGCGCTGGCGCTCGCCGACTGGGCGATGGAGAACTCGGTCGACCACATCCATGCCTACTGGGTCTCGACGCCCGCGACCGTTGCGATGATCGCTGCGCGGGTGAGCAGCATTCCGTGGAGCTGCACCGCACATCGGTGGGACATCTACGAGCGCAACGCCTTCGATGCTAAAGAGAAGAGCGTGTCGTTCGTTCGAACGATATCAACGCGCGGCACAGCGGATCTCGCGCGGCGTATGCCCGGCCTCAACGGGCGCATCATCGAGCTGCGCCTCGGAACGGTCGTTCCGACGGCACCGGCCTTTGCATACCAACGGCCCGGACCGTTTCGCATCGTCTGTCCCGCGGCGCTCGTGGCCGTCAAGGGACACGAGGTCTTAGTACATGCGCTCGCGCAGTTGCGCGACTGGGGCGTCGAGGTTCATTGCACGCTGGCGGGCGTCGGCCCGCGCCGCCGTGAGCTCGAAGATTTGGTCGCGCTCCTCGGTTTGAGCGAGCTTGTCGAGTTCGCCGGCTTTTTGCCGCAGAGCGCTCTGCACGAATCGTACCATGCCGGACGTTTTGCGGCCGTCGTTCTTGCAAGCCACGCCGCCGGCGAGCGCGCAATGGAGGGGATTCCGTCGGCGCTCATCGAGGCGATGGCGTTCGGCGTTCCAGTCGTCGCGACAGACTCCGGCAGCGTCCGCGAGCTGCTCGACGGGCGAGTCGGGCGGCTCGTAAGAGCGGGCGACCCCAACGCTCTCGCGTGCGCGCTGCTCGACGTCTATCTCGATCCCGGTGCGGCCGAGGCGCGGGCCCGGCGCGCCCACCAACGCGTCGCGACGCACTACGACGCGTCCACGCAAATGCAAAAACTTGCCGCCGTTCTTACGCGTAAGGAGTAGGGCGTGAACATTACTGTTATCGGTTTAGGTTACATCGGTTTGCCGACGGCGGCACTGCTCGCGCAGAGTGGGCACCGCGTTTATGGTTACGACGTAAATGCCCAGCTGCGACACGCCTTGCAGCGCGGGAGCGTTCCGCCGATGGAAGAACCGGTGCGACAGGCCGTGATCGATGCGCTGCAGTCGAGTCGCCTTCACGTTGTCGATCGCGTCCCCAACGCCGGCGCTTACATTATGTGCCTGCCGACGCCAACCGCCGATGGCAGACCCGACCTTCGCTACGTCGAGGCGGGTGCTCGCGCGGTTGCCGAGGTGGCCGAACCCGGCTCGATCATCGTCCTGGAGTCGACGGTTCCGCCCGGTGCCACCGAGCGGATCGTCGAGCGCGCGCTCAGCGATCGAAACAAAGCGATCGAGGATTTTCACGTGGCGCACTGCCCCGAGCGGGTCATTCCGGGTTCGATCATGCAAGAGCTGCGCGCCAACGCTCGGGTCGTGGGCGGACGCACCCGTCGCGACGCCGAGGTCGTGCGGGACCTTTACGCCTCGTTCTGCGAGGGAGAAATCGCGCTCACGTCGATCGCGGTTGCCGAGTTCGTCAAGGTCGTGGAGAATACGTTTCGGGACGTGAACATTGCCTTCGCCAACGAGCTGGCACTCTTCGCCGAAGAGCTGGGCGTGGATGTTTGGGAAACGATCGCCCTTGCCAACAAGCATCCTCGAGTGAACATTCTGCAACCCGGACCGGGCGTCGGCGGCCACTGCATCCCGGTGGATCCCTACTTCTTATCGAACGCGAACCCGGTCGTCACGGAACTCATCCAATCGGCGCGCCGCGTCAACGACCGAATGCCGTTCCGCATCGCGCGCCGCATCGCCGAGCTCGTCAATCCCGCGCAGGGCGGCAAGATCGCCTTGCTGGGTGCCGCCTATAAGGCCGACGTGGACGATGCACGCGAAAGCCCCACCTCGCGTATCGACGAACTGCTGCGCGAGCGCGGGTTTGAGACGGCGATTTTCGATCCGAACGTCACGCGCTTCCATCGCCCGCTCTGCGGTTCGCTCGAGGAGGCAGTGACCGGTGCGGACGCGCTGGTATTGATCGCGCCGCACACGGCATTTCGGCAGATTCGCCCGGCCGACGTGGCCGTGCGGATGCGCCGAGCTCGCCTTGTCGATACGCGTAGTTTCTTTGACTCCGACGAATGGCAACGCCACGGGTTCGAGTGCTACGTGCTTGGTCGGCCCTTGCGCCCGCACGCGCTAACCGCAGTGGCATGACCGCGCTACGCCGCTTGGCGCTCGGTTTTCCGGTTGGGTGGTCGCACCGCCGGCCCTACAGCCTTCATGGACTGAGCCGGGCCGGAGCGGGGCCGTATTTCATCGAGTGGGATCCCGGCCACGGCGTCTACGGCGAAGATTGGGACGGCGCACCGTTCGATACCGACGGAGTGCTTCTGAGCGGGCCGGCCCGCGCCTATCATCCGATTCGCATCGCGCAGTTCGCGCTCCACCGTTTTGACTTATGGTATGCGACTCGGGACGCCGCGGCCCGCCGCGACGTTCTTGCGCAAGCGACGTGGTTGCGCGATCGGCAGGAGGATGACGGCGTTGCCGGCCTCTATCGATTTGACTTTCCGTGGAAAAAATATGGCGCGCCGGCCGGCTGGTGTTCGGCCATGGCACAGGGAGAGGCAATTTCGGTACTCCTTCGCGCGCATGGGCTCGATAAGTCAGCCGGATACGGTGACGCTGCCGAGCGCGCGTCGCTGCCGTTCTTTGCCGACATTAAAGACGGTGGAGTCGTTTGGCGCGACGGCGCGAACGTTTTTCTCGAGGAAATTGCAAACGAACATGCACCGCACGTGCTCAACGGCTGCATCTTCGCGCTCTGGGGCGTCTGGGAGCTGTGGAAGCGTACCGGCGACGCGGGGCTCGAGCAGATCGTCGAGGCGTGCGTTGATACGCTGCGCCGCTGGCTACCGCGCTTCGACTCCGGCTGGTGGACGCGCTATAGTCTCTTGCTTTCGGCCGCCGGTCAGCCGCATATCGCGACGCTGAAGTACCACCAGTTCCACATCGCTCAAATGCACGTGCTGGCGGCAATGTTCTCAGAACCGAAGTTTGAGGAAGCGGCGCGGCGATGGACCTCCTATATCGAACAGCCAAACTGTCGCTCGCGTGTAATGGCGGCGACGCTGCGAAGCCTACCCGAACGCTTGAGCCGTCGCGATACGATTTTTGGCGGAGCGCATACGTGAAGGCGCTTTTCATCACGCATTTCTATCCGCCGGAACCCGCTGCCGCGGCGACTCGGGTCGCATCGTTCGTGGATGCATTGGCCAACGCCGGACACGATGTGACGGTCGTCACGAACTATCCGTCGTTTCCGCGCGGGAGATTCTCGGAGCGCCGGCTTCCGCTGATGCGCCGCGAAAAGACGGGACGCACGCGAACGGTTCGGCTCTTTTCGCTGCTCGCTCCCGGTATGCCGGGCAGCCGTCTGTTGCACTGGCTCAGCGCCGCGCTGTCGGCAAGCCTCTACGCGGTTTTCACGCGCGATAGATACGACTTGATCCTGATCAGCTCGCCTCCGATCACGCTCGCCCTTCCCGGGATGATCGCGGCCTGGCGCCACCGAGCAAAGCTCGTCGTCGACGTGCGCGATGTCTTCCCGGACGTCGCGATCGCAATGGGAGAGTGGAAGAAAGACGACGTTATCGTGCGCGTCGTGGAGCGGCTCGTACGCGTGCTCTACGCTCGCGCCGACCTAGTAGTCGCGGTCACACCTACGGCACTCTCGCAGATAGCCGCGCGCGGGGTCGCGCAATCGCGGCTCGTGCTCGCGCGTAACGCCGCCGAGCGTTCGCCCAGCGTCGTTCCGAAAAACGGCCACGGAAATGGATTCACGGCCGTCTACGCGGGAAACCTCGGACTGGCAACCGACGTCGACGTGCTCGTTGATGCAGCCGCGCTCGTTGCGTCGGAGAACATAACCATTGAAATCGTCGGCGACGGAGCACAGCGCGCCCATCTCAGCCAACGGCTGCGGACGGAGCGCGCGCGGAACGTTGTGGTGCGAGGCAGCCTGCCCCGCGGCGATGCTATGGAGTGCGTTGCCGGGGCGGACGTTTCGATCGTTCCCTTGCGAAAGGGAATCGAGGACAGCATTCCTACGAAGCTATACGACTCGCTCTCGGTCGGCTGTCCGGTGATCGTCGCCGCCGCCGGTGAGGCGAGTAGGGAAGGCGGCGCGCTCGGCGCGCTCTGCACGCCCCCCGGAGATGCTCCTGCGTTGGCGCAGGCGTTGCGTCAGCTCGCGGCTCTCGATAAGGGCGCGCTGCGTGAGCTGGGCGAGTCGGGCAAGGCCGCCGTGGCGAAACGCGCCGACCGAGCCTGCATCATGGACGAGGTCGTCGCGAGGCTTGACGAGCTACGCTGAGACGCCGTCGCCGCGTTGCGCAACAATGCGACCATCGAGAAGACGAGCCACGCGTACTTGTAGGTAAAGAGATCGATCGTCAAGGAGACGGCCGCGATGGACAAAAGCGCGGCTTCCAGCGCGATGCGGTAATCGTAGAGCTCGCTGCTCGCGTCGATGATGCGCAGCGACAGGAACTGTGCGACGAAGAAACCGGCAATTAATGCAAGACCGACGACGCCCAGCTCGACGAGATAATGCATCACCAGATTGTGGGCCGGGCTCTCCCAACCGAACGGATACGGCTGATGAACGGTCAAGTAAAACAGATCGTAGGCGTTGGGAAAATTCCCAATCCCGTACCCCCCGAGAAGGCGATGCTTGGCTGCCTCCAGGCCCACCGCCCAGATCGAGGTCCGGCCTGAACCGCCGGTTTGCAGGACGGTCGAGAAACGCTGCCAGATCGAGCTAGGCGCACCGAACGAAATCACCACCATGGCGGCGAGCGCAATCAGGACCTGGAGCCGATAGCGCGACCGCCACAAATAGTATCCCGCGATCAGAAGCGTACCGGTGACGCCTTCCCGTGAGCCGCTCTGCAATATCGCGAGAACGAGCAGCGACAGGACGCCCAGGCAGACGAGCTTCGCTAACAGTCGCCGAGTGCGTAAACCCCACATCGTGACGACCGCAACTGGAAAGAGCATCGCGTCGGCGAACTGGTTCGGGTCGATCGAGTTATCCCCGGCCTGGAGGATGAAGCGCATCGCCGGACTGTTGTTTTGCACTAGCGACGGGTTGGCATAAAATGCGTGAATGCCGTAGACTGCTGCACCGACAGCGCCGAGCACGGCGAGGCCGAGCAGCCGCCGAAACTGCGAGGGCGAGATCGGCATCATCGTGAGCGCGACGTAAAACAGCATCAGGCCGGCATACGTCGGCAGGATTTTTAGGGCGGCGCCTTGATCGAGCGCCCAAAAAGTGCTCGCGCACATCCACACCACGAGCGCCAGCAGCACGAGGACGGGCCAACCCGCAAGGGCGAGGCGATGATGGCGGGCGAGCCAAAGGAGCAAAAATACCGCGGAGACAATCGCGAAGAGCTTGGTGAGCGTCCCAAACGAGCCCGCGGTGAGCAGGTTGTCGAAGGGGATCAGCACTACGTACAGGCCCAAGGGGAAATCGAGCGGGCGCGCGAGCGCAACGTAGAGGGCAAAGGGAGCGACCACCAACGCGGCAAGACCCACGCCGGCGGGGCTGACCCCGAAGACGAGCAGAACAAGCGCGGCGAGCGCGACAAGCAATGCGCCCCCGGCCAGCACCAGATGCGGCAGCGAGCGCGGTCTTTCAACGATCTCCATGGGTCTCGACAGATTATATTGGATCGACGTTCGCTGACGCGAGAAGCGAAGGTCTCAAAACCAGGGGCCTTCGCCCCTCACGCCGCGGCAAGCCCAATAGTATGCTGGCACCGCATGCCGCATCACCATGGATTCTGGGCTTGGCAGCTTCTCCTAGCCATGGCGCTCAATTTCGTCGTCCAAGCGCTCGCAATTGCGGCCTATGCCGCCCGCCTGGCCGGCGCTCGTTCGGGAAGGGTTGCGACGGCCATCTCGCTCTTTAATATCTTTGCGACGAGCAGCCGGTTCGCTCAGATGTTTTACACACCCATGCTCGGTGCGCTCTCCGATCGCGCTTCCCTGGGGTCGAGCTTGGGATCGTCGCTCCACACATATCAGTGGCAGCTGCGCATGGTTGTTTTTGCGGGGACGTTCGGCGCGGTACTTGGAGCGCTTGCGATTCCGACGTTCGTTATGCTCTACTTGCGCGCGATTCGTTCGCTGGAGCGAAACGGGAGCGTGCCAAAGGCGGCCTTGGGACTCTTGCGTCCAGCGACGGTCGTAGCCGTTCTCAACGAACTGAAATTCTCGGTGGCGACTCGCATTCGAGACCTGCCGTTTGCGCGCGTGCCCAAGGACGTTCTGGTACTCAATCTGCTCGTAACGTCCGTGTACGGGATCGGCATCGTTGCCGCGGCCTATGCCAGCGTGTTGTATCCACAGGCAGCCAGAACCGCGGTTCTATCCAGTGGCCTAGTGAATGGTTTTGCCACGATCGCTTACAACATAGTCGTCGATCCGGCTTCGGCGATGATTACCGACCGCGCCGTGCGCGGCGAGCGTTCGATACAAGACGTCAGAGCGCTGGTCGTTGGTTTGTCGTTCACTGCCACGTTGGGGCTGGCGCTATCGCAACTGCTTTTGATTCCGGGCGCGACCCTGATCGAGTTTTGTGCGAGGCTCATCAGCGGTCACTAGTATCGCGCTGTGCGCCGGGCTCGTGCGAACGCTGGAGCCCGGCGCACAGCGCAATCTTATCGAGCGAGCGGCTTAGTGGCCTGGAAGGTGCTGAACTTGTTCGAGTTTCAGAACGTCAAAGTCGCTGATGGAAATCTTGGATAAAGAACCCAAGTCTTGGTTATTCCAGGGATTGCTGCCGTCCGAGGCGTTGGTAAAATAGAGTGCGTTTCCGGAACCCGTATCCGCTAAGTAGATGCCGTACGTTTTCATCGCGTTCGCTACCATCGTCGCTTGAGGTCCCCAGCCCTGCGTGCTGAAGGATGCCTTGAGGCGTAAATGGGCGCCGTAGGGCGTTTGGTACGAACTCTGGCCCTTGAAGGGAAGTTGATCGGTATCGCTGGCCGGCCGGACGACCAGCCACTGTGCGGCGGTACCGCCAGGCGGGGCCCAATTAAGTGCGTGGTCGATCGAGCCGGACTGATAATCCTCCCAGTGGATGCTACCCGCAAACATCGGGAGGCCCGAAGCCATCGCCGAGGGCTGGCCGAGCTTCAGCGGGACAAACTTATTTTTCAAACTCCAGTTTGCGCCGGAATATGCGCTCAACGTCGGATTTTGAAACTGCGTGTCATACGATTCAAAGAGATGGCACGTAACCGTCTGCACGACCATCGCATGATGGTCGCTAAGAGGCTCGATGTAGAAGTTCGAAGCCCAGGGATACCTCCTAGGGAAACTGTGCCACTTGACGAGGGGATGCACGACGCGTAGCGGCGTGCTGTTGTTTGCGTTATTGATCTTTTCTACGCCGGTTGACGCGTAAAAGCCGGCGCTGTCCCCGGCTTGGATGATCGAGCTGATATACGCGCCACTGTTGGGGTCCACCGGTGCATTTGCGATATTGCCCGTGTAGGTGCCGTCGGTAAACTCCGGGCACCCTCGGTAGGTGGCAGATTTCATCAAAGGAACCTTGGATTGGGGGTTAGATGCGGCGCCGTCCGGCAGCGAGCTTATCGGAGCATTCGAAGCCGAACACGCTGAAAGCAAGCATACGAGACCGCAGATGGCCTGGCGTTGGAAAGTCACGTAACGTTCATTCACGCTTAGTTGCCTCCATGAGTCGAGAATGTAGGACTAAAGTCCCATATAGGCTAGCTCCTATGGCCTATACGAGTTTTCCTTCGGTATTTTTTAGGGTTAATTCGGCTTAACCTGAGCAGATCAGGCATCCACCCCTCTACTCACAACGATGATTCCTCCGCCCTATTTCCTGCACTGATGCGTCTGGGCTATGATTTTGCACGAGATCAGACGCAATATACTTTTACTTATTTGCCGTTTTCGGCGTTTTGACGGCGTGCAGCGGTGCAACGAATTCATTAGGGACGACGGCGCTACCGGCTACGCGCACGAAGCCGGGGGCAGCCTCGCCGGATACTGGCTCCGGTTCACTTGGAAACTACATAAAACACGTCGTTATAATCGTCCAGGAAAATCACAGCTTCGATAATTTATTCGCGCATTTCCCGGGTGCGGACGGAGTTAGCCGCGGTAAGAACAAAGACGGCGGCTGGACAAAGCTCAAAGAAAGCAATCTCTACTCCCAGTTTGAC
This sequence comes from Vulcanimicrobiota bacterium, assembly GCA_963748875.1. Taxonomy (GTDB): domain Bacteria; phylum Vulcanimicrobiota; class Vulcanimicrobiia; order Vulcanimicrobiales; family Vulcanimicrobiaceae; genus Cybelea. The sequence continues at coordinate 120,514 of CAVVKC010000001.1, read as the reverse complement.
CTCGATAATAGCCATCTCGCGTTCACCGCCGAATACGACGGCGGGGAGATGGACGGCTGGAGCGCCGTCTACGTCAGCAACAAACGATGCCCAACTTGCGCGTATAAATACGTGAATCCAGATCAGATCAAGCCGTACTGGACGATGGCGCAACAGTACGGGCTCGCGGACCACATGTTTACTACGGAGACGAGCGGCAGTTTCAACGGGGCACCAAGATTTGATTCGCGGAGACACTGCGCTGAACTCGTATGAATCCGTCATCGATTTTCCCACGGACGGACCGTGGGGCTGCGACGCGCCGCCCGGCACGACGGTTCCGCTGCTCGAGAGCAACGGACAAGAGGAATACGACGGCCCGGCGCCATGCTTGACGTACGAGACGTTGCGGGATCTCCTCGATGCCAAGCAGGTATCTTGGAAGTACTACGCCCCGCAGCTTTTCAAGACTCTTGCCGGGGACTATTGGGACGCCTACGATGCGATTTCGGCGGTCCGAAACGGCCCAGAGTGGAAAACAAACATCCGGTCTCCCCAGACCAAGATTTTCAAGGACATCTCGGCCGGCTCGCTGGCGAGCGTTTCTTGGGTGGTACCGGATGGTGTCGATTCCGATCATTCTGGGTTCGGAAGCACGGATAAGGGACCGTCGTGGGTGGCTTCAGTCGTCAACGCAATCGGCGAGAGCAAGTATTGGAATTCCAGCGCGATCATCATCGTTTGGGAACGACTGGGGTGGCATGTACGACCACGTTCCTCTCCCGCAGCTGACTACGCGGGTCTCGGTTTACGAGTTCCGATGATCCTCGTTTCGCCCTACGCGAAGCAGGGCTACATTTCGCACACGCAATACGAATTCGGCAGCGTCGTTAAATTCGTCGAGGGCGCCTGGAGTCTCGGACGTCTCGGTACGACCGACGAACGGGCTAACAGCATCGATGACATGTTCGACTTCAGTCAGTCTCCGCGCCCGTTCACGCCCATACAGTCGAAATATCCCGAGTCATTTTTTAAACATCAGAAGCCGTCGAATATCCCAGTCGACACCAACTAGAGCTCCTTAGGACCACGGGGAACGATCAGTAGGCGGGTGCATTTCGCTCGCCTACTATCATTTGGGCGCAAACGCGGCTTAGGTGCGATGGACAGTTCGATGCATCTTGTGCCCTACGGCTCCGGCCCAAGGGACGAACGACCCACGTAAAGAGCCACATGCATCTTTTATATCTTTAACGACAACTGTAGCTTAAATCGTAATGGTGCGGCCGACACCGATGATCGAACGGGTAGCGCATGGCTCTGGCATATCTGCTGGTCCATCCGTCGTTGCCGTCGTCCCGGGCGAAAGTTATGATCCGCACACCTGGGCCGGATGTAGCCCGTTTTTCCTGAACGCCCTGGAGCGATTAGGTTGCCTAGCTGGGGCTATAGGCGCCGTCGTACCGCCGCTGCAGCATAAGGCTATTGCGGCGCTGTTAGCTCATCCGAAACGAAACGTGTGGAGGTTTCGTGCGAACGCCAACGTACTTCAACGTCGGTTAGCCACGCACCACGGATTACGTGAGTTGGCCTGCATCGATCCGTCATCGTACGATACAATACTTCAGGTCCTCGCGCTTCTCGATTTTACCGGTGTCCGCGGGAAACGAACGGCTTTGTACGGCGACACAAATCTGTTGTCGATGACGAAGTTCTACCCGGAAGTCGCAAATTCGAATTCCATGGTGGTTCGATCAGCGCTTCGGTATGAAGCGGGAGTCTACGAGCGGGCCGATGTACTTTTTACGATGAGCCGCTGGGCCGCCGACACATTTATCGGTGATCTGGGAATCAAGGCATCGAAGCTCGAGCCGATAGGCGCCGGCATAAACGTCGCCGACCCGGAACCGTATCCGGAGAAACGTTACGACAGGAAGAACATTCTTTTCGTGGGGCGCGATTTTTATTGCAAAGGCGGGTATACGTTGCTCGAAGCTTTCGAGCGCGTCCGCGCAGAAATGCCGGAGGCGACGCTGACGCTCATGGGATCGCGAGACGTCCCGCCGCTCCCGCCGGGTGTAACGAGTCTTGGTTTTGTGTCAAAGCGAACACAAGCCGGATCGCAAATCATTAGGGATGCCTATCGCGACGCAAGCGTGTTCGTAATGCCCTCTTTATGGGAGCCTTTCGGAATCGCCATTCTCGAAGCTCAAGCGCATGCTCTGCCGTGCGTTGGATCTGACGCGTTTGCGATGACCGAGTTGATTCGCGATGCGGAGGCCGGCTACGTCGTTCCTCCGAAAGATAGCGCGCGCCTGGCACGCGCGCTTTTGAGCTTGCTGAAGGATCCGACGGCGAGCGCACAAATGGGCGCTAACGGACGCCGCCGGCAACGAGAATACTACACCTGGGACGGCGTGGCCCAGCGTATTCGAGATCGCTTGGCTCGGACATAATGGCGCGTGGATTATTTCTGGCCGCAGCGGTAGTCGCGCTTGGCGTGGTCGCGTGGCACTCTTATGAAAGCCTTGCGGGCGTTGCTAAATTAAGCGCAAATGGTCCAAAAGAGAGTGGGGTCGTCGTTTGGAAGGCCGGTGATCCGGCTCTCGGGCGTTGGACCGTCGCGAAGGGACAACATCCCCGTACGCGGGCATAGTGCAGGCGTGGGATGATCTTCTCATATCAACAGCAGATGGGCATTCACCAGGTGCGCTTACTGCAGGCTGGATCGTAGGTGAGACGTCACCCACGTCCGGCGCCCTGGTTCTCGGCGGGGCCGACGGGCCGGAAGCATCATTCGATGAGTAGAAAGTCCCAGACGTACTTTGAGCCATCCGCCGTCGAAGAGCATTACCGGTCCCTTGTATTACGGCGCGATCGCTTGCTACAATCTATCACGTGATAGCCTCTGAGCAGCGCAGTCTCGATCTCACTCGGCAGTATCTGCCGATCGAGACCGATCATGCGAAGGCCGTGCTCGACCGCGTCGGTACGGTCGTCAACCTTCCCAAGGTCCCACGCATACTCGATGTCGGATGCGCCCAAGGCCTGTTTCTGGTGGCGTGCGCACAGTTTGGATTCGATTTAGTGGGTGTCGAACCGGATCCGACCGCGCGCGCCGTGGGCACCGCCGTCGCGGAAGAGAACGGCGTGAACGTGACGGTTCTTGACGGGGTTGCCGAGGCGTTGCCGGTTGCATCGGATTCGTTCGACATCGTGCATGCCAAGAGCGTGGTCGAGCACGTCGTCGACGTGGAAGGCGTCTTTGCCGAAGCCTTCCGCGTTCTACGACCTGGCGGCATCTTTTGGTTCAACACGGCGAGCAGCATGTGCCCGCGCCAGTGCGAAATTCGCGGCTTTCCGGGATTCGGCTGGTATCCGGACCCGCTCAAGCAGCGCATCATGAACTGGGCGATGGAGCATCGTCCGCAGCTTATCGGGCACACGTCGCGGCCCGCGTACCATTGGTTCACGCCACGTAAAGCGCGCAGAATGCTTGCGGCGGCCGGTTTTTCGCGCGTGTACGATCGTTGGGATTTACGCGGCGCTAACGAAGGCGGACGCGTTTACCGCGCCGTGCTGAGCTTCGTGCGCAAGAACGCGGCCACGAAACTCGTCGGCGACATCCTGGTGCCCGGGTGTTCTTACGCTGCAGTGAAGTGACCGCTCATGAAGGGCAATCGGCGCAGGGGCCTTCGAACATCACGCGTTCGCTGTCGATCGTACTCTTTTCAGCCTAGGGTACCCCTCGCGTCCGCCAGCGCGAGCCGATCCGGGAATTCGTGGCGCAGGCTGAAAGCAAGCATGCGGCACCGCAGATGGTCAGGAGTCGGAAGGTCACGTTACGTTGGTTCACGCTAAGTCGCCTCCACGAGTCGAGAATGTAGGACTAAAGTCCCTTATGCCCTGGTTCCGACCCATGCGGCTTTTCCCGGGCTCGTTTTGCTTGATCCAGACAAAAATCTGGCGTCTTACCCCATCTTGCAGGGCGTTAATCACACTTGCAGGCCGTTAATCACTCCTGATGATTCCTTTGCCCTATTTCAGGCATTGAACATCTAGGCTATCATTTGCACGAGATGAGACGCGATATATTTTTCATTGGCGCCGTTTGCGCCGTTTTGACGGCGTGTAGCGGCGTCGCCAATTCATTGGGGACAACCGCGCTACCGGCTACGCGAACGGCGCCGCGGGTAGCCTTGCCCGATAGTGGTTCCGGTTCGCTTGGAAAAATCAAACACGTCGTTATAATCGTCCAAGAGAACCGCAGCTTCGATAATTTGTTCGCGCACTTCCCGGGAGCTGATGGAGCTAGCCGCGGTAAGAATAAACAGGGTCAATGGGTTACGCTCAAAGAAAGCTCTCTGTACTCCAAATTGCTCTATGATAACAGCCATCTTGCGTTTACCGCCGATTACGACGGAGGCAAGATGGACGGCTGGAGCTACGTTTACGTCAGCAACAAGCCATGCCCAAAATGTGCGTATAGATACGTGAATCCAAATCAGATCAAGCCGTACTGGACGATGGCGCAGCAGTACGGGCTGGCAGACCATATGTTTCCGACGGAGACGAGTGGGAGCTTCAACGGGCACCAAGATTTGATTCGCGGAGACACTGCGCTGAACTCGTATGAATCCGTCATCGATTTTCCCACGGACGGACCGTGGGGCTGCGACGCGCCGCCCGGCACAACGGTTCCGCTGCTCGAGAGCAACGGACAAGAGGAATACGACGGCCCGGCGCCATGTTTCACGTACGAGACGCTGCGGGATCTGCTCGACGCCAAAAAGGTATCCTGGAAATATTATGCGCCCTATGAACATGTTGACGTCGGCGGTGATTTCTGGAATGCGTTCGATGCAATTTCCGCTGTTCGAAACGGCCCAGAGTGGAATACTAACATATCCATTCCTCAGACGAACTTCTTCAAAGATATTTCGAAGGGCAAGCTGGCCCGCGTTTCCTGGGTGGTACCCGACGCCGTTGATTCGGACCATGCCGGGCTCGGAAGCACGGATGAGGGACCGTCGTGGGTGGCTTCAGTCGTCAACGCAATCGGCGAGAGCAAGTATTGGAATTCCAGCGCGATCATCATCGTTTGGGACGACTGGGGTGGCATGTACGACCACGTTCCTCCCCCGCAGCTTGACTACGCGGGTCTCGGTTTCCGAGTTCCGATGATCCTCGTTTCGCCCTACGCGAAGCAGGGCTACATTTCGCACACGCAATACGAATTCGGCAGCGTCGTTAAATTCGTCGAGGACGCCTGGAGTCTCGGACGTCTCGGTACGACCGACGAACGGGCTAACAGCATCGATGACATGTTCGACTTCAGTCAGTCTCCGCGCCCGTTCACGCCCATACAGTCGAAATATCCCGAGTCATTTTTTAAACATCAGAAGCCGTCGAATATCCCAGTCGACACCAACTAGGGTTCCTTAGGGACCCAAGGGACGAACGGCTCACGTGAAGAGCCGCGTGCACCTTTACGTTTGGAACGACAACGCATAGCATAGATCGTGATGGCGCGGGCGACACCGATGATCGAACGGGTAGCGCATGGCTCTGGCATATCTGCTGGTCCATCCGTCGTTGCCGTCGTCCCGGGAGAAAGTTATGATCCGCACACCTGGGCCGGATGTAGCCCGTTTTTCCTGAACGCCCTGGAGCGATTAGGTTGCCTAGCTGGGGCTATAGGCGCCGTCGTACCGCCGCTGCAGCATAAGGCTATTGCGGCGCTGTTAGCTCATCCGAAACGAAACGTGTGGAGGTTTCGTGCGAACGCCAACGTACTTCAACGTCGGTTAGCCACGCACCACGGATTACGTGAGTTGGCCTGCATCGATCCGTCATCGTACGATACAATACTTCAGGTCCTCGCGCTTCTCGATTTTACCGGTGTCCGCGGGAAACGAACGGCTTTGTACGGCGACACAAATCTGTTGTCGATGACGAAGTTCTACCCGGAAGTCGCAAATTCGAATTCCATGGTGGTTCGATCAGCGCTTCGGTATGAAGCGGGAGTCTACGAGCGGGCCGATGTACTTTTTACGATGAGCCGCTGGGCCGCCGACACATTTATCGGTGATCTGGGAATCAAGGCATCGAAGCTCGAGCCGATAGGCGCCGGCATAAACGTCGCCGACCCGGAACCGTATCCGGAGAAACGTTACGACAGGAAGAACATTCTTTTCGTGGGGCGCGATTTTTATTGCAAAGGCGGGTATACGTTGCTCGAAGCTTTCGAGCGCGTCCGCGCAGAAATGCCGGAGGCGACGCTGACGCTCATGGGATCGCGAGACGTCCCGCCGCTCCCGCCGGGTGTAACGAGTCTTGGTTTTGTGTCAAAGCGAACACAAGCCGGATCGCAAATCATTAGGGATGCCTATCGCGACGCAAGCGTGTTCGTAATGCCCTCTTTATGGGAGCCTTTCGGAATCGCCATTCTCGAAGCTCAAGCGCATGCTCTGCCGTGCGTTGGATCTGACGCGTTTGCGATGACCGAGTTGATTCGCGATGCGGAGGCCGGCTACGTCGTTCCTCCGAAAGATAGCGCGCGCCTGGCACGCGCGCTTTTGAGCTTGCTGAAGGATCCGACGGCGAGCGCACAAATGGGCGCTAACGGACGCCGCCGGCAACGAGAATACTACACCTGGGACGGCGTGGCCCAGCGTATTCGAGATCGCTTGGCTCGGACATAATGGCGCGTGGATTATTTCTGGCCGCAGCGGTAGTCGCGCTTGGCGTGGTCGCGTGGCACTCGTATCAAAGCGGTGCGGCCGTTGCTCCATTGAGCACAAATGGTCCAAAAGAGGGTGGAGTCGTCGTTTGGAAGGCCGGTGATCCGGCTCTTGGGCGTTGGACCACCGCAAATACGAATCAGTGCGGACAGCCCGTGCAGAACCGTTCACAATTTAGCTTCAATCTTAGGCAGAATGGGCAGAGTTGCGGACGAAATCAAATGCTCCCACTGGATGCCGGTGGCGATCTTTTCCGGCTTGTAGACGGGCGGACGTATACGTGGACATTTCACTACATTGACGGAACTCCGTCGGGTGCTGCTCCCGGAATGGGTCTCGACAGTGGAAGTAACCCGGATTCGTCTATCTGGCAGATTCATGGCTATGCCCAGCGTGATTCGCCCTGCACCGGACTGCCATTTGTCAACGGCGCATACTACCCAGGGCAAACTGCGGGCCAGGAGTGGTCCTTTACGACGTGTAACGGTAACGTTTGGTTCGGTAAGTACACGCCTCAAGAGCAAGACGACTGGAAGATCGTGGCTACCATTTCAGCTACCTCCTCAGGCGAAACAAAGTTGTATCGCAACGGCGTGCTGATGGTCGACGATCACGGTGCGAACTATCGCGACTGGTCAGGCAACCCTTGGTTTAACTTTGGCCCGTACAAGTGGCGCTGGCAGCTTCCTGGGGGCGGTGGCTCGGACATGACCGAGGTGAACGCAACGATAAACGACATGACCCTTACGGAGACACGATAGACGTTTGGCTGGTATTAACGTGCTGCGAGCGGCGGCGGGTCGTACGAGAGTGCGGCCGGGTCCCAGCCCGCGGCGGCGAAGCACTGTTCGTAGATCGCGCCGATAAAAGCTCGCAGCAGCTCGGGCGGGTTCGGAGCGTTACGTACGGCCTCGTAAGGCATCACCCATTCGCGCAAATCGCTCGACCAGACCGCCTGGGCCGGAGCGACCGGGAGTGAGCGTGCGTCCGCCGGTTCCGGGTAGATGTAACCGTAGAAAAACGGCGCAGTCTTTTCGTCTCCGTAGTAGAGCCCGACGTTCATGAGCTCGGCGTCGAGATCGTACTTCATCAGATAACCTCGATCGGCGGGCGGCGCGACGTGGCGGCCGTTAAAGAGCATCAACGCGACGTCGAGGGCTCCCCACCACAATTGAACGCCGGAGCGACCGAAGAAATGCGAACGCCACCCATCAAAGACGGCGGACGCCGCAGTGGCCGACGCAAACCAACGCCTGACCGCCGCGGCATCGTATTCGCTCGCTCTACGGTCTTCATCAAAGGGAGTCGTATCGGGTAACTCCTGCGGTATCGTGCTTATCGTGCAGTCCACACCGAGCGTTGCCAAGGCGTCGGTCAGTTTTGCGTAAACCTCCGCCACCGTGTGAACGGGGACGAGCGGAATTGTCGAGCCAGCGCCGTTACTTCGGGAGAGCACGATTTCCGAGTCAAAGACGTCGAGCGTCGCATCGAACGACGAACCGCGCCACGGAATCGTCCCGGTTGTAACGCCTCGCGGTGAGAGATGCAGGGCCGTAAACATCCAATTGGGTTGGAGCGACGCAACGGCCAGCTTGATCTTTCCGAGCATTTGCGCGTAGAGATGCAGACTTCGCTTGGTCCCTGCCCAGCGGGAAACGGCGACATCCGGCCACGATCCGCGATCCTCGTCGCTGTTACGGGATATCATCGCAACTTGTGTCTCCTCACCATTATCGGGCGAGTGATAGTATGTAGAGAAGGGCCATAACGGCGTCGCCACCGGCCACCGCGATGGTCGCGAACCGTTTCCGCATCGGGCTTGCGACGACCAGCGCGCCGAGGGCGAGCTTCTCCACGATTGCGGCCACCATGATCGGTACTCGAGCCTCGGCGTGAAACCCCGCGTAGATCAGCAGACCGCCGACCAGCGCGATCAGCAGGCACCAGTGACGGGCGACTAAAACCGTCGCAGCGTCGGCAAGCGCCGTCCCAAAAACGGTCCTGACCACGAGTCTAGGTGCGGCGAGTCCGACTCCGGCCAGAGCGGTCAGCGCACCGGTCACGATGAGCATAGCGTTCATAGGCCCGAGCTTTCGGCAATGTACGCCGTAGCCCGTGCAGAGCTTGCGTCCGCGGTGGCATTCGGAGCCGTTGGGACGCCGAATGGCCGGCCGGTATGCCACGTTCGCGGGCTCTCGCAGGAGCGCGCTCGCCTAACGAAAAGCCAGACGCCGCTCATGAAAAATCTATATCCAACGAGGTCTCTCTTGGGCGTTCTTACGGCCGCTGCCGTTCTGGCTGCTTGTACGAGCAGCCCCCAACGATTCGGTCCGTCCGGGACTGCAAGCGTTCCGGATATCCTGGTGGCAAAGCATCCGGCCGATAGCTCCGTTCGTCCGGACCTTCACAAATCGTGGATGGAGCCCAACGTCAAAGGCGCCTTGCTTTACATTGCCGACGCCGGCGTCGGCGACGTCTTCGTCTATAGCTGGCCTGCGCTCCGTCTGATCGGAAACCTGAGCGGATTTAAAGTGCCGCAGGACGTGTGCGTCGACGCCGCGGGTAACGTATGGATCGTCAATACGGCGAGATCGCAGCTGCTCGAGTACGCACGCGGCGGTCTAAAACCGATTGCGACGCTCGACGATCCCGGTCAGTACCCGGTCGGCTGCTCGATCGACGAAACGACCGGCAACCTGGCCGTAACGAACATCATTTCGAGGCAGTATGGCCCCGGCAGTCTGAGCATCTACAAGGCGGCGCAAGGCAGCCCGAAAGTCTTCTCGGATCCGACCTTCGAAAAGATGTACTTCGACGGGTACGACGACGAGGGCAATCTCTTCGTTGACGGCATCAACGACAACGGGCTCTTTACGATCGCGAGATTCGACGGTAAGAAGTTTCAGCCGCTCACCATTAGTGGAGCAACGCTAAATGCGCCCGGTGCCGTTGTGGTGAAAGGCTCGAAGATCGACGTCGAGGATCAGACCGGCGCCTCCGGCTCATCGGTGATGTACGAAACGATGTTAAAAGGCACCACGCTGACCGTGGTTGCTACGGCGGAGTTCACCGACAGCGTCGATTGCGTCGGAACCTATATTGCCGGTAAAGCCAAACACCAGCAAGCGATTTGTCCCGACGGCGGCACGCCGAGTATCTACGTTTACGATTATCCCGCCGGCGGCAACCCGACGAAGTCGGTCCTTACCGGCTTAACCGAACCCGAAGGCGCCGCGATCACCCGGTAGATGAGGAGAATGGCGATGTTTGTTTCCCGCACGAAATGGCGCGCGTTTGCCGCGTCCGCCGCCATAGCGTTGCTGATCGGCTGCGGCGGTCAAGGTTTGCGCTTTGCCCCACCGCCGTCGAACGTCGCCGGCACATCGTATCGTGCCCGCACCGCGGAAAAGCCAGGGTACAACGGAAGCGTTTTTGTTTCCGACGTAAGCAACGACTCGGTTTGGATATGTCCGGCTAACTTCCACGATATCCGAAACGGCTTCACGTTTCCGACGGGTCAGCTCTTCGGCGTCTCGAGTCCGGTTCAGATCGCGGTCGATTCGTCAGGCACCGTCTACGTCGCTAACTCGCTGGTTGACGCGAGTGGCGCCGGTTCCATTACCGAATACCCGCGAGGTCAGACGTCCCCGAGCCGGACTCTCACGTCCGGACTCTACTCTACGAGCGGCGTCGCCGTAGACTCGGCCGGAACTGTCTACGCTAGCAACAAATTCCTGGGATCCATCGAAGTCTTTCCAAAAGGGAAGAGCGCTCCCACCGCCACAATCACCGCCAACCTCACCGGGCCCGATGGTTTGGCCGCGGACAAAGCCGGTAACCTATTCATCGCAGACAGCTCCGCAAACGACGTGCTGAAGCTCGCGCATGGTTCGAAAACCCCGCAGTCGCTCCACTTGGCCGGCCTCGCAAGGCCGACCGGTGTTGCCGTCGACAGCCACGGCACGCTCTACGTCGGAAATCTGGCCGGCGCCGCTTCGAACGTCGCGGCTTATCCGGTGGGCTCAAGGAATCCGTCGCGAACGATGCGCGTGCTTGGTCCTCGTTTAGGGCGAGGCGGCGGCGCGATCGGCGAGCCGCTGATGCTTTCGATCGCTCCTGGTGATTTGTTGATTGCCAGCGCTTTTTTCGCGATGCGCTCAATTAAAGGCCAATGGGTCGAGTACGGGCCGGCCGCGGATGGATTCATGCCGGGCGAGTCGCGGCCGGCGTGGATAGAGTACGACCAAAACTACGGCCCAAGCCAAATCATCGGCTACGACGACGCGGTCTTTGCGCCGGCGCGATAAACGACGGTTGACGATGTCTTCACGATGTACCAAGGAATGAGGTTCATGAAGAATTGCTTCGCTTCGGCACTCCTGCTGACCGCGTTCACGGCGGTCACCTCGACGCTTTCAGTCGGCGCTGCGCGCGATGTGGGAGCACCGGGCCAACGCGGCTGCGCTTTGAATTCGCTCCAGGAGTTCATTGAATGTATGCGTTCGTCGCACTCGCGCGAACGATCGCACCAACGCAGCTGGGTCACCGCCCCTGCGAGGGAAACGCTCCTCTACGCATCCGAGCCGTTCAGCGGCGAGGTTAGCATTTCGTCGGTCGATTCGAAGGGATTGAGGGCGGTCGGTAATCTCGCGTTCAATAGTTTCCTACCGATTGGCGTAGCCGTGGATGCATCTCAGAACCTCTACGTTTCGCTCGTGCCGCTGGCAGGGCAGCAGGGTGCAGTCGACGTTTTCCCGCGCGGCGCAACGAAGCCGAGTAAGGTCTACACGAAAGGACTTACGCAAGCCGAGTATGTGACGGTCGACTCGCAAGGAACCGTCTATGTGGCGAATTTTTCCGACAGTAGCGGCGGCTGCAGCGTTGTGGAGTATGCCAAGCACAGCATGAAGCCGACGGCCGTCATTACCGGCATTCCGGGATGCATCGACGGCTTGACGGTAGATTCGAGCGAGAACCTTTACGTGACGTACGTCGCCTACCCAAACTCGGGCGGCGTACAGAGCGACGTCTTAAAATTCACCCCCGGCTCGAAGAACGGCGTCGCCCTCAATTTGAAGGCTCCCGGCGGAAATCTGTTTTGGGGTGTAGCGATCGACGCTAAGAACGACGTCGTCGTCATGAACGATCAGGAGATCGGTACGGTCAACCAGATCTTGGTCTTTCCCAGCGGCTCGACGAAACCGAAGCAGACGGTGCAATACGGCCTGGGCTGGTACCCGGAGGAGTTCGCGCTGTGGGGAAATCATCTCTTCGCGCCCGCGTTCATGGTGAACGAACTGCCGCCCGGCGTAGTGCCGAGCGGAGAACCGGCGGAGTTCGATTTTCCGAGCGGTCGCGAGCTTTTGGTCGAGAGCCCCAAGCTGCTCAACCCAGGATATTACTTCGGGTACGCGGTGAGTCCGTAGGCGCGCTCTAGGCCTGGTCAATTTGGCAGCGAAATATCATCGCCGTGGCACGACGTCCCGACCGAGAGGATCCACTCGCCAGCGTCCGCCGCCTCTTGCGCGACCTCAGAGGTGGCGCGCAATTTGCCGCCGGGCCACAGGCCGGCGGCGCGCAATTTGCCGCCGGGCCACAGGCCGGCGCTATTGAAGTAGCGCTCTATCGCCTCCCAACGCGTCAGCGCGAGATCGTGAGGCGATACGATCTGGCCGGCGATACGCGCGCCCGCGTCCAGCGAGAGCTCGGTCTCTCGCCGCGGCAGTTCTTTCGAGATCGCCGTGCCGCGCTTGTGAAGCTCAGCGAGTACCTTTTTCAACGCCGCCCGTCTTCCGAGCCGCTTCCGCTCGATACGGAAGCCTACCAAGGCGGCATCGTCGTGCGCGAATCGTTTGTTGTGCGGCGCGCCTTGGCACGCAGTCTTTGTTACGCGGGCAACGTCGAGGGTCTCAGGGTGCTACGCGAGTTAACCGAGCAGGTCGTCGAGCCGGACGCTCGCGCGGAGGTGCTTCTCGATCTCGCGCAGGCCGCAACAGACTATCAGAATGACGCGATCGGTTCGCAAGCTCTTCGTTCGGCCGCCGCGATCGTAGATGGCGCTACGAGCATCGCTGCCGAGCGAGCCGCATATCTTTCGGGAAGACTCGTACATTTACAAGCCCGGCGTTGCGAGAAACGTGCCGATTCAGCGCGGAGTTACCGGCGCGCAGTCCTCTTGCTGCGGCGCAGCGTCGGTGCCGATCCGAGCTGCATGGCGGCTCGCTTTGCGCTTGCCGACGCGCTTGGCGACCTTGCACTGCACCACTTCGACCAGGGCGCGTTTCCTGCGGCGAGGGCGGCGTCGTGTGAAGCGACCGAGCTCATAGCGACGTTCGCACTCTCGTCGAAGCCGAAGGCGCTCGAGGTCTTGGCGATGGATGCGGTGCTCGATGCATGCATTTCCGCGAGAACGCACGCCGCAATCGACGCCGTAGCGGTCCTGCTTCTGCGAGCGATCGAGGCGGGTTGGTGCGCGGCAGCCTGCCGTCTCGGCACGTACATGGTTGGACTCAACGGCATCTGCGGCGACTACGCGGAAGCGATTCGGTGGTACCAACGCATGTCGTCGGTCTTTTCCGACACCGCGCGCCCCATCGATCGCTCGAACCTTTCCGGAGAAGTCGCGCATGCATACACAATGACCGGCCGCGCAGTCGAAGCCCTGTCGGCGCTGAACTACGGTGCGCCCGATGCCCAGTGCGCGGAACCGGATGCACCAGGCAGGCATGCATACGTGGCTGCCGCTCTCCAACGATTGGGACGCGACGCCCTTGCCTTGCACGAAGCGCGCGAAGCGCTCGCGGGATATTGCGCACTGGATCAAGCGCGCGGCTCAGCCGACGCTCACCGTCTGATCGCGCTATCGCTGGCGAAACTTGGCGGTAAGAGCGCGGCGAGCGAGCACCTTTTGGAAGCGCAGCGCCTGACGGAGAGCCACGGAACGCCGTACGCACTCCTTCGCCTGCTGGTTGCCAAAGCGGATATTTCGGGAAGCGCGGCGACCAGAACGGAAGCGATCGAGTTCGCCCATTTACTGCGACGACTCGCACATTAGCGTACGACGTTCGCGAGGATCCGTTGCAGCTCGTCGCGTTCAGTCGCAACCTCCGTCAGCCGTCGCTCGAGGTCTGCCGACCTCAGACCCTCGAGCGAAACGCAAACTGCCTGGGTTAGCTTCGCGACGCGGTCAACCTCGTCCGGAGAAAGAATTTCGCCGTCGCGCATCGGCCCGATAGCAAGCAGCCCGACAAGCTTGGCGCGCGCGATCATCGGAAACGCGTGTCCGCCGCTGCCCAGAAGCTCGGATTCGATCGCGTAACCGGAACTCTCGAGCGAAACGACGAGCGGATCGAGTCGCTCGATTAGCTCAGGCGAGGGATTCCCGGCCGCCGCGACGCGGACGTACGCCGCCAGCACGCCGTCGCTAGCGGTTTTCTCTGCCGGCGCCCGCAGATAGAGCGCCGTCGCGGCGGAGCCGACGTGCTCGTCGAGCATCTCGACGTAGCGGTGCGTCAAAGTCGTCGCTTCGTCGATGTGCGCTGCGTCTCTGGCGAATTGATCGAGCGCGTTCTCGACTTCGTGCTGCTTTCTGAAGATGACGCGGTCAAAGAAAGTCTCGAGGCTCTTTTGGATCTTCCGAAACGAAGCCGTAATGATGACGGCCAAAGCGACGAGAAATGCGTTCTTCCCAACTCCAAGAAAATTTGTGGCGGCCCACTGCGCGCCCGCAAAAACCGGCACGAGAGAGGACGTAATGGCTCCGTAGACGAGCGTCCGGCTTGCAATGTAGTGCGAGCTAACCACGCGATGCGACAGCAGTCCGTAGGCTAAGCCAATCGGGATCAGGATGAGAGTCAAACGAGGTATGGACCATGCTTGTAAGCTCGTGGCCCAGTTATTGCCGACGGCCCAGAGAGCCGCGAAGGAGAAGAAAAAGCCGGAAAATCCAACCGCGAACGTCCAAGCCATGTAGCGAAGTCGCTGCCGCTCTTGGCCCGTAGCCTCGGCCGCCGCCGTCGTCAGTGCCACAACAGTCGCGACGATGCAAATCAGCTGCAAGAGGCGAAGCGCGGGAGTGATGTACGCGCCGCGTGCATCGAACACCGTCCCAATGATCAGGACTTCTAAGCACACGAACGTGGGTGCAGCTGCGCGCACGATCCACAAGCGGAAGCCGGCCGGGGGACGTCCACTAATATTGACCGCGAAGATCATCGCCAAGCAAATCGCCGCCTGCGTGGCGGTGGCTTGCGATACGGATGCGACGAGACGCCACCATCCAAAATACTCGAGCGGATCCACCTGCCACGGCGCGAAACCAGAGAGTACCAGAAAGGCGCACAGCCATCTCACCCAAACGGCATCGGCGAAGTGCCACACGACGACGACCGCCAGGGTCAGCATCCCGATTCGCAGGACGATTCGACCGATCCGACCGATCCAATCGATAAGGCTCTCCCGCAACGGCCGGTTTGACGCGACAATAGTGACCTCTCGAGCGAAACCATGGTGGATAGCGGTCACAGGGATCTGCTCGTGGGGATACCACAACCATCGCGCCAAAAACGAATCGTGCGGGGTGTAGCGATCGCCGACCGTAATGCCGGCCGCAACGAGGTTAGATCTGGGAAGTTCTGAAAACACGAAGAACGTCGCCGTCGGCCGGCCGGGAATGCTGAGCCATCGTCCAACAGGCCGAACGTCGCCATCCGCCAGATCGATTCGCGGCGCTAGAAACTCATAAATGCCCAGGCACGCCGAAAAAGCTACCGCAAGCACGACGAGCGCGCGCCACCTGCCGAGCTTCATGCAGAGACCATCTTCGCCGTTGAATGCCTACTCTTCCGCTTTGAGGTCTACCTGGCGCACGCACCTCGGCCGGCGTGCCGTGGTAAAATGCTGAGCATGTCGTTTAGGAGGTTGGCGTGAGCGCGAGAAACCTATTCGCATTGTTCGTTTTAGCACTGACCGCGTTAACTGGAGCCGCGAACGACGCCGTGCGCGGCGATCGCGCCGAAGGCTGGCTCGAACAGAGTCGTTCGCCGGTTATTGCGCGCAACGGTATGGTGACCACCAGCCAGCCGCTTGCGGCGCAGGCGGGATTGCGGATCTTGATGCAGGGCGGGAACGCCATTGACGCGGCGGTCGCGACTGCGGCGGCGCTCAACGTTACCGAGCCGATGAACGTCGGTTTTGGCGGCGACCTGTTCGCGATCGTTTACATCTCCAAAGAGCACCGAATCCACGCGCTTGACTCGAGCGGCACCGCACCGACCGGCGCGACACTGGCGCGCATGCATGCGCTGGGCTACAGCCACGACTCCAAGGACTGGGGACCGGGATCGGGGATGCCGTCCGGCGGTATCCTCGACGTCACCGTTCCCGGTGCGGCGTGGGGATGGGACGAAGTTCTGCGGCGCTACGGCACGATGACTCTTTCGCGCGTGCTGGCGCCGGCAATTGACTATGCGGCAAACGGATTTCCAGTCTCCGAGCGCATCGCACGCGATTGGGTTCTGCCCAACGCACTGCCGCTGCGCGCCTGTTGCACGCGGCTCGACCCCGATTCCGTCGCGACCTGGTACGTTGGCGGAACGCCCCCGGTGCAAGGACAAATCTTTCGCAATCCGCAGCTCGCGCACACCTTGACGCTGCTCGGGCGGCGCGGTCGCGACGTCTTCTACAAAGGCGAGGTCGCGCGCGCCATCGTGGCAAAGTCGCAGGAGCTGGGTGGGACGATGACGCTTGCGGATCTGGCCGCGTATCGCGGCGTCTGGAGCGACCCAGTGCGCACCAGCTACCACGGTTACGACGTGATGGAACTTCCCCCGCCATCGCAAGGGTTTGCAACGAACGAAGCACTGAACATTCTCCAAGAATGCGTTCCGAAACTCGCGCCGGGCGAGACGCTCGCGTCGCTCGGTCCGGCAAATGCTCTCTATTGGCACCTTCTCGTTGAGGCGAAGAAACTCGCCTATGCGGATCTGTATGCGTTTAATGCCGATCCGAAGTTTGCGCCGCCTCCTCTCGCACGTTTGCTCTCGGACGCCTACGCTGCATCGCTGTGTAAGAAGATCGATCCGTCGCACGCATCGGGCGTTGAGCCGCCCGGAGGGCCGGGCGGCTCAGGCGACACGATCGTACTCTCGACGGCGGACCGATGGGGCAACATGGTTTCGTGGGTCAATAGCAATTACGATGGCTTCGGCTCGGGCATCACCGTTCCGGGATACGGATTCATCTTGCATAACCGCGGCGCACTTTTCACGCTCGACCCAAGCAGCCCCAACGTCATCGCGCCGCATAAACGACCGTTCAATACACTCTGCGCCGCCTTCGTCACGCACGGCGACAAGCCGTTTGCAAGCCTAGGGTTGATGGGCGGCGATATGCAAGCACAGGGGCACGAACAGGCGCTAGTGGACTTGATCGACCTAGGCGTCAACGTTCAGCAAGCCGGCGACATGGCCCGTTTTCGCCACGATCAGGTCTCGAACACGTTGCTCCTCGAATCGCCGCTCTACGATCTCGTCGGCAAACAGCTAAGCGAAATGGGCCACAAGGTGCGCTCGACCGATCGTCGTCCGATGGGCGGATACCAAGCCATCACCGTGCTTCCGAGCGGGGCCTACAGCGCGGGCTCCGATTTCGGCAAAGACGGTGAAGCCGTGGGTTGGTGACGAGCACTTCTTGCCTTTAAAGTCCGAATGTTTCCCAGTCGTACGGGGTGAAGCCCCGCGCGACGTCGTGCCAGCCGATCCTATAGGCCTTGTCGATGCCGGTCCAGTCGTTAAATCCTACGATGCTCAGGGGAAGCACGTTTTCCGGTCTAATATATCGCAGTTCGGTTATTGGAATTGATGTCATGACCTTCGCGAGCAGCGGATTGGCCTGCGTCACGCGCGCAAGTTCCGCCGGTTTCAGGCTCTTAAACGTACGCTTCCCGATCGACTGAAAGTAGGCGTTGCGCATCTCACCCTCGAGAATCTTTCGCTGCATCGTACCGAACACACCGATGGTGACCTCTACTGCATCCGTGTAGTTCTCGTTGGGCTCGAACGGCGGGTCCAACAGAATGACGTCGGCACCTTTTGAAACCGCATGTGCGATCCCGACCGGGGAGTTGCTCGCGACTCCGCCATCGCAGTACTCATTGATGGTACCGTCGGGATTCGGAATCTCGACCGGATCGAACACCAGCGGAAGGGCCGCCGAAGCAAAGATCGCGCGGTGCAGCAGGTCCGGAGTCGCCTCACGCACGACGGTGTGCGGCCCTAGAGAGACTTCTAGCGCGCGCACGACCTGCGGCGGCACGTCTCGATTTTGCGACCGCACGTAAAAATATTCGGGGCGCTGGAGCGTGAGATTCGTCACCGCGAAGACCAGCGGCATCAGCAGCGGCGTCGCCGGATCGATCTTGCGAGAGATCCAATCGAAGACCGGTTTGCTCTGCAAGAGCGCGGTCTCGTTTTTCGTCAGATCCATTAGGCTAATTGCCGCGGCGGCGCGATTTAGTACCCCGCTCTCCGGATCGCGCAGGGCGGCGTAGCGCTGTTTCGGATGCATAAGGTCCTGACTACTGATGCCGTACCAGAGCTCGCGGAGTTTCGTATATTGGCCGGTTGCAACGAACCAGCCGTTGAGCGCCCCGATCGACGTTCCGCAGACGATTTCGTACGGCAGCAGCGGCGAACCGTCATTCACGCCTCCGACGGCGGCGAGTGCCCCGACCAGGCCGGCTTGGTATACGCCACGCGCGCCACCACCGCTCAGCACGAGGGCGCGATCCAGCGGCTCCCGCGCCGCGGAATCATCGGCGGATGCGCCGAGCAGCGGCACCGCCAGTGAAGACGCCCCCAGCGCAAATAAAAAACTCCGCCGTTCGATCAAATCAGCCTCCTGGAATAGAGCACCAGGACATTTTTCATCCGCATAGCCTCGTTAAACGCAAAGACCGGCGTGACCTTGCATCGGGACCTGGAACGGAAGACGCAGCGTTATGCTTTCGGCGTCACTTCTTGCCCGTTAGGAGCGCCGTTATCTTATCGAGCATTGTTGCGGTCGCATGCAAGGACGCATCGACGGCATTCTGATGGCCGGTGGCGATTGCAGTAGCGATGGTTGGAAACGCGACGCTTGCGTAGCCGTTCGCGGAATAAGCGAGCAGGTCGAGTTGCTGAGCCGCGTTCAAGGCTTGGGCATCGTTGTGAGGTTGCGGGCTGGTGTCGTACGCGCGGGCTGCGTTGCCGAAGGTTCCAATCGCGATCCCAAGTGCGGGATCGATAGTCAGACGTGCGTGGCTAGCCGACTTCGTCAATGTCTTTAAGCCTGCATCGAGCGCCTGCACGTATGGTGCGAATCGATACGGAATACTTGGGGCGTCGGCGATTCGCATGGCGATGATGCCGATCGCTTGAGCGACCGTTTGATGATGCGCGAATCCCGGGTCGGCGTAGACCGAAGCGTAGCGGTAGTCGTCAAAGGGTGAGTGATACGTTCCAAAGGGACCGGTATAGCCGAGATCAATGATCGGCGTCCCCAGCGCGTAGATGAACGATTCGAAATCCGAACCGCCCGACGGCACATCGATACGCGGTCTGGTGATGTGCAGAACCTGCTGTGCCGCGGATGTCACCGTCGTCAAAAGCGCCCCGGCCGCCGCGGCACCGAACGTGGGGCCCGAGGCAGACTCGTCCGTATTGAGGTAGGCAATGCCCCCACGCTGCAACTCCGCACGGTGCATCGCGACGTAGCTTGCCGAGCCCAGCTCGCCAATCTCCTCGGCATCCCACCCGGCGATGCGGATGCTCCGTTTCGGCACCCACCCGCGGCGGTGCAGTGCACCCAAGCCGCGCGCGACCTCGAGCAGCGTTGAAATACCCGAGCCGTCGTCGGAGACGCCGTAAACCCAAGCGTCGCGGTGTCCGCCAAGAACGACCATCTGGCTTGGATTTGCGCCGGTGATCTCGCCGAGGCTGTTCCAGAGCGTCGTGCGCCGTGCGTTCATCTCGACGTGAAGGCGGACCGGCACTTGAGTTGCGCCGACGCGGTACGGCACGTGCAGCGCGCCTGCCCATCCAGCCGGTCCGGACGCTCCGCGAATCTGCGCCAATAGGCGTTGCGCCGTGATCGCCGTTACCGGCAAGGTCGGAATATGCAGTGGCCGATGGTCATTGCCCATCACGTCGCCGCGCTGAACCACGCCGGTCGGCCGGTCCGGACCGTTCGGATAAACCGGCCCGCGCGCGAAGCCGTCGTCCTTCGGGTCCGAATAGAAGATCACGCCTGCGGCGCCGAGCGCCTCGGCACGCGCCGCGAGATTGCCGCGATACTCCGCACCGTATCGAATCAACACGATCCGCCCTCGCACACCGACACCAGCGCTTGCCAGAGTCGCGTAGTTCGCGGCGAGCCCGCGGCTAGCGTAAACAACCGGTGCGCGCAGATCGCCATTTCCGCTCCCAGCATTAAACGGCAATCCCGCATCTGACCGCGAGCCGTCGGGGTCGGCAGCGATTTTTTGGTCGCGCAAGTCGAACGTGACGACCGGTGAGGTAAGCAGTTGCAGTTGCAAGACGCGCGGCGTGTAGACCGTTGCGGGAAATGCTTCGATCCAGGCTCGCAGCCCAAAGCCGCGCATCGCATCGCGCATATAGACGGCGAGGCGGTAGTCGCCGGGCGTCCCGGGATAGTGGTAGCGCTCGTTGATAACCTGCGAGCTGACCCGCGCACCGCTCGAGCTGGGTATCCGGAGGAACGCCGCCTCAGTCCCCGCTTCTGTCTCTGGCGCTGCGCTCGCAGCGGTCGCAATAATCATCGTAGCAATAATCGCGGGATACAGCGTAAAGCGCATCTCCTATTTTTAACATGATTGGGATGCGCACGAAAGACGTCCAACGTTATTATGAGCAACAGTCCGCCAGCTTACTACACTCTACTGAACTGCAAGGGCGGCACTCGATACGTTTCGAACGCTGCGTTATGAACCGATCCATTCGCGTTGTTGCGGTCGCATTAGTGCTTTCACTACTTGGCGTTTCGCCAAGCCCCGAACTGCCGGCCGGCGCCGACTCGCAGTACACGGCACTCGCCCAGGCTTACTATGCGGACAACTTCCGCCTCAATCCGATCGGTGCTACGCAGGTCGGCGTCCACGACTATGATGACAAGATCGGCGATTTTTCAGCCGCTGGAATCGCAGCTCAGCTAAAGCTCGACCACACCTACCTCGGCCGGCTTGCAACGATCGACCGTTCGAGCCTTTCGCCGAGTGTTGCCCTCGACGCGACGTTGCTCGAGTACGCGCTGCGAGACGACCTCTTGCTCAACGAGACGCTCGAACAGTGGCGGCACAACCCCGATACCTATACGCAGGCCGCAAGCGGTGCGATCTTTACCGTGATGAGTAAGGATTACGCTCCGCTCGACAAGCGAATGGCCTTTGCGATCGCGCGCGAGCGGCTCATCCCGGCCATGCTCCTTCAGGGAGAGAAGAACACGACGACGGTCGATGGCGTGACGCAACGCATCTCCGCCGAAGACGCCGTTGGTGCCGTGGACTTCTTCAAAACGTCGGTTCCGGAAGCGTTCGCGTCGGTACACGACCCGGCTCTGCAAGCAAATCTAAAAAATGCTAACGCTGCAGCGGCGTCCGCGATGGCCCGCTACGCTCGATGGATCAAAAGCATCAAGCCGAAAGGCACGTTCGCGATCGGTTCCGATGCTTATCGCAAGCGACTGCTCTACGAAGATGGGCTGGATATCGGTCTACCCCAATACCTCGCGGTAGGCCAGCAAGAACTGCATCGACTGCGCGGTGATTTCATCGCCACCGCAAAAAAGATCAACCCTAAAGCGACGCCGCTGCAGGTCTATCTTTCAATCACGCGAGTCCATCCCGCGCCCGATGCGCTCCTCTCGACCGCGCAGAAAGACCTCGTTCGCTTACGGGCCTTCGTCGAAGCAAAGCAGATTGTCTCGCTGCCGCCTAACGCCAATATCAGAGTTATTGAGACACCGGCATTCGAGCGCACAACCACGAGCGCTGCGGAGGATTCACCCGGGCCGCTCGAAACCGTCGCGACGCAGGCATACTATTACGTGACGCCAGTCGACCCGTCGTGGTCAGCCAAGCAAAAGGAAGACTTCTTGGCCCAGTTCAACGACTTCGAGTTTCCCATCATCTCGGCTCACGAAGTTTATCCCGGCCACTTCACGAACTTTTCGATCGATCGTGACCTCGCCCTTAGCCTGACGCGCAAACTGTCGGTAAGTTCGGAGTTCGCCGAAGGATGGGCTCACTATAGCGAGCAGATGATGGTCGACGAGGGATGGGGCAACGGCGATTCTCGCGTTCGGTTGGCACAACTCGACGAGGCATTGCTTCGTGCTTGCCGTTACGTCGTCGGAGTAAAACTGCACACGCAAGGCATGAGTCTCAGCGAGGCCGAGCATCTGTTCACGGACCAGTGCTTTCAAACGCCGCAAGTCGCGGTCGAGGAATCGCTGCGCGGCACGCAAGACCCAATGTACGGCTACTACACGCTGGGCAAGCTCATGATTCTGAAGCCGCGCAGCGACTACAAAAAGAAGCTCGGCGACGCTTTCACGCTCGAGAAATTCCACGACGAGCTGCTTTCGCGCGGCGACCCGCCGCTGCCGCTGCTACGGCCGTTCATCCTCGGAAGCAGCGACGATGGAAAGCCGTTGTGAATGGCGGGCGGCTTTCAGGAAAGCGTCGTTGCAACGATCCCGTCCAACTCTGCCAAGGTTGGCGGCGACAGCGTAAACTGACCGGCGGCTAAGTTCTCGCGGAGGTGCGCGACGGACGACGTGCCGGGGATCAACAGGATGTTGGGTGACCGGTGGAGCAGCCACGCGAGCGCGACCTTCATGGGGGTCGCACCGAGGCGCTGGGCGACACTCGACAGCGTTGACGATTGTAACGGCGTGAAGCCGCCAAGCGGGAAGAACGGCACGTACGCGATGCCCTGCCGGGCTAAATCGTCGATCATCGCGTCATCGCGGCGGTAAACCAAGTTATAGTTGTTCTGCACGCACACGATCTCGGCGATCGCCTGCGCCTCAGCCACTTGGGTGGCCGTGACGTTGCTGACGCCGATGTGGCGGATCAGCCCCTCACGCCGCAGATCGGCCAGCACCGCCACCTGCTCGGCGATGGATCCGTCCTCGGGGCCGTGGCCGGACCCCATCACGCGGTAGTTGACGACCTCGAGCGCGTCGAGGCCAAGATTACGGAGGTTATCGTGGACGGCGGCGGTCAGTTCGTGAGTCGAGATCGCAGGCAGCCACGACTTGTCCGGACCGCGGCGACCGCCAAGTTTAGTGACGATCACCAGCCCTGCCGGGTACGGATGCAGAGCTTGCCGGATGATCTGGTTAGTGACGTGCGGGCCGTAATAGTCGGACGTGTCGATATGATTCACGCCGGCTGCGACGGCCTCGCGCAGGACGGTTGCGGCAGCGTCGGGATCCTTGGGCGGTCCCCACACGCCGGGACCGGCCAACTGCATCGCGCCGTAACCGATTCGGTGAACCGCCAATGACGTGCCGGGAAACGTAAAGCGGCCGCCGAGTCTGGTCTCACTCACTTCGATACTCCTTTTCCCGAGTGCCGGCAAGCACCCCGGCAACTTCTCGGCGGAGCGCCTCAACCTCCAAAATATCGAGGGCCACGCCGACGGCATGGGCTAGGACGCGCAGAGCATCGCGTTCGTCCGGCGCATAGCTTTCGCCGCTGCGCTTGGCGGCGCACACCAAGGCGCCGGCCAACTGGCCGCGGGTCCTCATCGGAAAGGCCGAATCGCCCGGCAAGTCCGAGCGCATTCCCGGTAGCTCGACCGGCTGATGCCATGCGCGCATCTCGAGCAATGCCCAGTCGTTTTCGCCGATCGGTTTGGCTTCGTCGAACGTCGAGCGGGCCGGTTCGTATTTGCCGTCCTCCCGGCGAAGATAGACGGCGACCGCGGTCGCGTCGCCGAAACGCGAGACGACGTCAACGGTTTTGTCGAGCAGGTCGTCGGCATTGGTTACTAAGTCCGCTTCGTGCGCGAACCGGCGGATCGCAGCTTCGGCAAGATGGCGTGCGCGGAAGAACAGGTCGTCGACGACTCGATCCACGCGCGCGTGGATAAACCGGATAGAGAAGCCGAGGACGAGCGCAACGCAAAGTTCGGCGATCAGGTTCGCCGTTCGATCGTACTGCGTGAATGCCAGCGATAGGAGCCATTCGGCGACGAGGAACGCGGCCACGACTACTGCCGAAACGACTGCATAAACGACGGCGCGATTGATGACGAATACCACGCCGAAAACGCGGTGGCGCAGGATTGCGTAGGTAAGCCCAAACGGAATGGCAAGCAGCGCGAAGGACGCCCAGTCGCTGTGTCCACTGGATTGCTGAACGATACCGACGGCTAGTCCGGTGAAACCGACCGCAAAGCTTGACAACACCCAAAGCATCCTCGGGCGGTCGGCGCCTCGAGACTTCGCAAAAGAAATCGCCAGCCCGGCAACGGTTGCAAATACGAAATACGCGATGCAGACGCTGACGGCGACGAGGCTCACAAGCGTCGGTTGCCCGAAGACTTGAATCCATGAGAGCGCGATCGTTGCGAGCGCAATCGGCAGCGTCAGCCGGCGCAGCATCGCCAAGAGGCCGTCATTCGTGCGATCGGGGAAAAGCGTAGCAAAATAGACGGCCGACGCGCTGCCGGCGATAAAGAACACTTGCTGAAGGCCGACGATCGGAATACCGGCGCCGTCGTTGGGGAAGTCGTGGCCCGAGAGCGACATCGTGCAGCCGAAGCTGACGAGCATGCAAGCTAGAGCGCGTGCCGCCGCGTTATCGAACCAGCGCCAAGCGATCAGGCCGCCCAGCCAGAGAAACGAGAACTGCAGGATGGTTTGCAGGACGCGCAGCCAAAGCGACTCTTGATTCGGTGCGACGGCGGCAACCAATGCGATCTGCTTCGTTCGTCCGTGGCGCTCCACGAGGAACGAACAGCGCGCACCCGCAAGCACGAAGATCTCGCAGCGAAACCGGTCCTTTTTTTCCAGCACGGTGATCGTGTCGCCGGGGCGGATGCCGGCTCGCGCCGCTTCACCGGTTACGGTACGCACGGTAACACTGCCGCCGTGTCTCAACTCGGGCTGCGAACCAATGCCGAAATCCCCCTGCGGGTGCGGTCGGACGAGCGCGTACGCGGCCAGCACCGTCGCACCGGCGGCCAACACCAGCAGCAGCCCACGCCAAACCGAGATCAGCATGGGAACCATTTTGCGAAAAGGGCCAAGCTCGCCCTCTCCAAATCGTTCAGCCTTCGAAGGTTAATGGTGCAAGAACCGGGATGCAAGAATCGGCCAAAGCCGTTGACCCATAAACATTCCCACCAGTCCAATAAGGCCGAGGAATGGCGGTGCCGGCGACGGCAACTTCACCAGGCTAAAAACAACGCCGACCGCAAGCCCAGTACCGAATGCAAGGAGCACGGCGCTAGACGAAATGGCTTGATCGCTCATTCGGGAAGTCTGGCATCGCTGCTCCCCCTCTTCCTGCCCGTCGGCGTTTTCGTTCCCGACGGAGACGTGCGATTCAGCGAGTTACGCCGACGCTGCACAACGCGCGCCGAGTCGCGAAATATGGCCCGGGCCTGAAGGAGAACACTGCAGAAAGTAGCACTGTAGTCATCCCCGGCGCGGGGGCAAGGGAGTTCCTCGAGCCTGGTTCTACGCCAGCATTTTCATGAGAGAAAAAAGCAGCAATAAGGGGGGCAATTCTGATGGGAATCTCGAGGCCGGCCTTTTACGCCTTCAGCGTAACCGCGGCCGCAGCCCTGCTCGCCGCGTGTAGCGGCAGTGGGTCGCCGTCGTCGGCGCTAGCGCCAACGACGGGCATGAATTCTTCCTCGGTTCACATACGCTCTCTGAGCGACCGCGTTACGCTCACGGCGCGGGTGTCCAAGCCCGTCCACAGCAACCATCACAAGTCTTGGGTATCGCCGGATGCGGCACGCGCGCCGCGCATACTCTTCATTAGCGATGACGGGACCAACCAAGTCAACATGTACACGATGCCCGGCATGGTGCTCAAAGGGCAGCTCACGGGCTTCAGTGAGCCGCAGGGCATGTGCACCGATGCGTCCGGAAACATCTGGGTAACCAACACGGGAACGGAGTCGATTATTCAGCTGTCACGCACTGGCACGACGCTCAAGACGCTGAACGTTCCCGGTGAATTCCCGGTCGGCTGTGCCGTGAACAGAGCGAACAACGATCTGGCCGTCACGAACATCATTGCCACCACCGGCGGCGCCGGCAGCGTCGACGTCTTTACGAATGCCACGGGCACGCCGACAAAGTTCACCAGTTCGAGCGTGACCGAGTTCTTCTTCCCGACCTATGACAATGCCGGCAACCTCTTTCTCGACGGAGAGGGCGGCGCAGGCTACGCGCTCAGTGAGCTTGCGGCCGGCAGCAGCTCGATTACGAACGTCACCGTCAGCGGCGGCACGCTGTTCTTCCCGGGCGGCCTTAACTGGGACCCCGCGACCAGCAGCGTGATCCTGGGCGACCAGGAGTGCAATGGCCAGGCGGCATCGTGCCTCTATTCGGCCACCGTTTCGGGCGGAGTCGCAACGATTACGGGCGTCACGGTCCTCCTTGACGCGTCGGGGCAGTCGGCGGGTGATGTGGACCAGTGGGCCATTGCTCCGCAAGGCCGCTACGTCGCAGCCGGCATCATCAGCCAAGACTCGAACTCCAGCAGCCTGGCTCGCTGGGCGTTCCCGGCCGGCGGCGAACCGATCAACTTCAACGGCACCACGCTCTCGGAGCCAATCGGCACGGCCATTAGCAACAAGTAGCCGAAGCTACTTCTCCGTTGCCCACTCGGCTTTGAGCGCGGCGAGCGTCGCGCGGGGATGGAGCGTATCGATGTACTTCCGGCTGCCTTTCGAGATGCCGTTGAGCCCGAACCAAGCATGATCGTATGCGCACCCAGGGAAATGGGCGGTGAAAACCGGGTCCCCTACGTGCGTGCTTCGGTATTCAGGGTTATTTGCGTCGGCTTTCCACCATTCGTCGGTCCACTCGAAGTAGAATCCACCGGAAACAACGCCGTCATTGCTGTAGCCGTTATGCATGAGTTTGTTGTTGTTCGTAACGAGGTCGATGAGACCGCCCATCCCGGGATTGCCCGATTTAGGCAGTTCCGCGGCTTTGCGGTTGACCGGACCGTCCGGCCCCTCGGGAGGAATGCAGCGGCCCTTGCCGCGCAGATTACGTTCGAAGGAGTACGTGTTTGCCCAGTCGGGGTGATAGGAGGCTGGGGCGCCGTATTCGGTTAGTAGAACCGGCTTTGCCGTATCCAACTTGATCTGTTCGAATAGACCGTCAAAGGCGCGGCCGCGATAGGGGTTGTCGCCCCAAACGTCTACCTTCGCACCGTGCATTTCGCCGTAGTAGACGTCGGCGAGGCGATCGACACCGCCGACCTTGACGACGGCGTCGTCGTTCGAGGTCGTGACGATCTTAGCCGGGCTTCCGCCTTTGGCGAAGCCGGACCGCGCGGCGTCGGCGATGCGGTTGAAGTTCTTCCACCAGGTGGGATTATTCCACCACTCAGGTTTGATGATCTCGTTGCTGACGACGACGCCCATGACGGCGGGATATCCAGCGTATTTAAAAGCGAGGTCGTGGTATTGATTGACAACGCCTCGTACGGAATCTTCATTGAGCAAAACCTTGCCGTCGAAATAGACGGTCAGCAGAACGTAGACCGGATTCGTTCCGTTGTTCCACGCGGCGTCGAGCCACTTGGAGATTGGCCCGGTCTTGTCGTCGTACGGCGGCGGCACGACGTTATAGATGTGGATCACGTTTACGCCCATCGCGCGCATCAGCGGGAGATCGCGGCTCCAGATGCCGGAGTTGTCGTCGCGAAGCGGGTCGTCGAGGGACGGCGGGTCCGAAACGCCGTTGCCGATCGGCGTCGGTGAATAAACCATGCCTTTGACGTAAAACTTGTTGCCGTTGAGGAGGATGAAACGGCCGCTCACCGTGAAGGCGCTGCCGCTGCTACCAGCGCGTTTCTTCCTCGAAGCGTTGCGGTCTTGAAGCCGGGCCGTCGCGGCGCTCGACTGTATCGTCGAGGGCACGCCGACCTGCGCCTGCGATCCGCCGCAGCCGGCGAGCATCACAATAGCGGAGCTGATGCCCACTGCGTAGCGGCTAAAATTTAAAACCTTCATGTGTGCTCTTTTCTCCGGAAGTGTACGCGCCGCCATCGACGCCTACGCCCGACAACAGAAGCGGCGCAAGGAGGAATGGGCCGTCAAAAGACCTGAGCGCGAGACCTGAAGTCACCGCGCCAGGCGTTCCGAAGTAACGATTCGCCTTTCTCCTGGCTCCGCCTTCGCTACGATTAGGGGTAGCGTTTCTCGGCCGAAGTCTCCCACTCGACGACGCCATCTGGCAAGGCGCTGGCCGCGCGCCGGAGCCAACCGGCGACTTCAGAGGATGAATCGGAGATCGTGATCGCCAGCGTTTGCGCTGCGCGCGTAAGCGCCATGAGCAGCCAGCGTTTTGCGACATCGTCGGGCGTACATCGGTCGTCGGGATGTAGGTTCGGGTGCGCGACGCGATTCTGGTAGGACTCGTCGAGCGCGACGAGGACAGTTGACCAACCTTCTAAACCCCGCATCGACGCGTATTGGACGACGCGAATCTCGTCGTTCCTAGGTACCTCGGTGCGGCGAACCTCCTCATCGCAGCCGTTCCAGACGCCATAACCCCACGACCGGAGCGCCTGGCCAATCCGCGAATCCCGCTTGCGCCCTTCCGCCACGATCTCGCTCGGCGGCACGCAGACGAGGAGGTCCTTGGGGTGCAACTGCGCCTCTTTCAGCCACGTGAGGAACCCCTCGAAAAACTCGCGATCGTAGCGGCGCGGCAGAATGACGATGCGGCCGCCGGAGAGTTTGGGATGCGGCGTGATCCGCCAACCTTCCAACCCCATGGCGCTCGCCATCGCCGTTGCGAAATCGGCGACGTTGCGTGACATGCGCAGGCTCTGCGCGAGATCAACGTGGAGGCGAGCCTCGCGCTTGACGCCGGTCGTCCAGTCGCACGGCGTTTGCCGGCGTACGAGCTGGTCGATTCCATCGGCAAGCACGATCCGCTCGGGCGCATAGAGTATCCGCAGCAAGTCGCGCTCGCTATCGAGGCAATCCTGCGCTTCGTCGATGCAGACGTAATCGAATGCGTAGCGATCGGGCTCGAGCTCCTTGAGGATCGCCGCTTCGCTGCGGCGCTCTTCGGCTGATTCCACGTCGAGGAACGTGCGAAACGCAACGTCGAGCCGCGCGTAGTCGATGTGCCCTCCGGTGCGCGGGATGTCGGCACCGAGCTCGGCGCAGGCGTGTGCGAGGAAGTCGACCAGTGTCGCGACGCGCACGTGGCGGTCGACCAGCGCGTCGTCGTTGACGACCGACCGAACGAGGCGGTCAATCTCGTGGCAGAGCGCGTGGTTGTAGGTCAGCACGAGTAGCCGCTCTTGGCGTACGCGCGCGACGTACTCGGCGAGCAGCGCGAGGGTCGTCGATTTTCCGCTGCCGGCACGCCCGGCCAGCCGCACCTGACGCGATCCCAAGGCGTTCTTGACCTCTTCGAATCGTCCGTTCGCGGTGACGGCGTGGGTAAGGCGATTGACTGCAGCGCGATCCCGGGGCCGAACGCGGCGTTTGTTTGCCAGGATGCTGCCGAAGGTTTCGATCTCACGTTTATACGCTAGTGGCGGATCGGCAAAGAGGATGCGGTTGCCGGGTCGCCGCAGCTTGCAACATGTCCGACCACGTCGCATCGCCGCCGACGATGTATGCTGGGGCCGCTCGAAGCTCGTTCTCCGGCATGTCGGTGAGCCAGCCCAGGCCGTGAATGAAAGGAACCTCGTCGGTGTAGCGCTTCAGGAAGCTCTTGACGCCGAGCACGCCGTCCTCAATCTGCTTGCCAACCGAACGTTTCGAACGCGTGCGACCGTAGATCGGAAAAATCTCCGGCCCGTCCATTTCGAAGCATTCACGACTCTGCTGCTTCACCTCAATGGCTAGGATACCGCAGGTGAGCGAGGCTTCCGTCGCGGTTCCGCCGTCGCGCAGGCGGCTCGCGGCGACGGGGCGCGGTTTTACAAGCGATATCTCAACGGCCAGGTCGACCTCGAACATCAGGCCCACGCCGACAAAGATTCGCACGCGGTCGGTGTTCGGGGATTGCGCCAGGTCAGGCCACTCGGCGAGAACGAGCTCTAGCAGATGCTCCGCGATTGGCAGCTCGTTTTCAGGCGATAGCGGAACTATCTCAATCATCGTCAGCGCTCATTGTGCGGGCCCACGAGATGGCGAGTCGAGCGCATAGCGCGATTCGCCAACTTTCGATTACGCCCCTTGAGTGACGTCTCCATAAGGAAACGCCTTGGCGCGTAAAAACGGTAATCTTTCGTCGAAGCTCAAACGTATACGCGCCGCCGGCGTGGCCGAACTTCCAGCCGGCGGCGCGTCGCTAGAGCCGATTTCCGTCAACCAAACCATCTACTGCCCCGGCGGCGTGATGCGGGATGGAAAGCACATCGCCCCACACGCTGGACGTCATGCTAAAATGACTCGCACGGTCCGGAAGCGAAGGTACCCAGCCCCCCAACTCCAACTTGAAACGACACGGTGAGGTTCCTGATGTTCAACCGCTCTTATATCGCATTGCTCGTCGCACTTGCATTGCTCGCCGGTTGCCGCGGGCCAAACGGCATCAACGCCGTTCCTTCGGCAATCCAAGCTGCGCGTGGAATAGGACCCGGGGGAAGCGTTGCGTTCGATTCGGTCGGACCCACGCACATGTCCGACGGGTTTCCGACTTCCGGCAAAGTCAACGCCGTCGCCGTGAATCCGAAGAACTCTAAAATTATTTACATGGCGAGCGGCCGCGGCACCGGCCTGGAGACGTATTCAGGCGCCGGGCTCTTGGGCTCGACCGACGGCGGCTCGTCCTGGAAGCGGCTGACGAACGGACTCGTCGATTCGTCGGGGAATATCGTTTCGGTTGTCAATGCTATCTGGATCGATAAGGCAAAGCCGTCGATTTTGCTGGTCGGCACCGAGTACGACGGCATCTTCCGCACGACCGATGGCGGATCGTCCTGGACCAATGTTTACCCCGGCGCGCAGGCAACGCAGTTCGCAGTCTTCAAGACGGTCGTGTACGCTACCAACGACGCGGGCATTCTCGCCTCGAAGGACGACGGCAAGACGTGGAGCGTCCAGCTGACAGGAACCCCAAAGGGGCACCCGACGGCACTCGGCGCGGTAGATGGTTCGAGAGGGAGCGCGCTCTATGCCGGCCTTAGCGACGGGTATTTCTACGCCTTTACGGGCGGAAAGTGGACGCGGACCAGCAGGTTGCCGTTTACGAAGAACACCGGAACCGCAGGCAGCAGCCGAATGGTGCATCAAATTACCGTCGACCCGTTCGCACCGGCAACGGTCTACGTGAGCACCAACGACGGCGCGTGGGATCAGAATCTCTTCGGGTCGACGGACGGAGGAAAGACCTGGACGGCGATTCTTGCCGGCTCGTACTACGGCTACGGGCTGGGCACACAGGCGATTGCATTCAGCCGGGTGCATCAGCACCGATTGTACGTCGGCGCTGACGGTGCGTTCTATTACACAATCGGCGACGGCTCGGCGAATCCGCCGGTCAACTTCGCCGCGAACCTGAAGATCATCGATTTGCGCGACCTCTGGACGGCGGCCAACGGCAGCGACGACGCGTGCTGGGTCGCTTCCGATCAGGGCCTCGACTACACGCCGACGTGCTCGTCGGGCAGCTATAACGACACGGTCGTGAGCGCCTCGGCGGCTACCGGACTGGCCCGCCGCTTCACGGTTTCGCCCGACGGCAAGACGCTGTTGGTGTCGTTACAAGACTTCGATAGCCACTTCACGAGCAATGGCGGATCGAGTTGGGACTTGCAGCCGCTCTACGAGGATGGCTTTAACGAACTTCGCCCGGGCGATCCCAGCATCTGTTACGCCTACGACGAGGCCAGCGGCTTGAGCATTTCGACCAACGGCTGCGCCTCGTTCTCGGGCGGGAACGGTACCATTGCGCCGAGCCGGGTCATGACGACGCCGATTGCATTCGATCCGAAGAATCCGCAGATCATGTACCTCGCCTCGGGACCCATCCCGGGTCCGGGCCTTTACGGGCCGAAGGGAATCTTTAAATCGACCAACGGCGGGGACACCGTTACGAAGCTGTCGTGGCCGTTCGCATGGCCCGGTGCCGTCATCGTCGATCAAAAGAACGGCTCGCACATTATCGTCTGCGACATCAAAGACGAGAAGTCGTCGCTGTCGGTCACGACCAACGGCGGAAAGACCTGGACGAAATCCACCGGCGTGCCGCCGACGCAGTTCTGGTACGCGATGACGATTTCGCCCGTCAATCCGAAGACCGTTCTCGCCTCGAGCGTTGACGCGAAACACAACGTCTTCGTCCTACGCAGCATCGACGGCGGCAAGACGTTTAAAAAGATCGCCGTCGTCACGAACGCGCCGCTCATCGCGGGCCATGTCGAACTGGAGCGGCACGATCTGATCCGAATGCGCGGCGAGCGCGTCCCGAGGAGAGAAGCCGACAAGGAAGGCCAAGCCTTCGTCTATTCGCCAGAACGCGAGATCAGGTACGACCAAGGCGTGACCAAGGGTACGCCGGACGTGGTCATCACAACACTGCGCGGAGCGTACCTTTCGACCGACAACGGCCAGAAGTGGCAGCGCCTGGACAACGGCCTGATCGCGCACAGCTTCTGGGGCATCCGCTGGGTGAAAGGCTATCTCTATCTCGGCTCGGACGGCCAGGGAGTCGTCAAGTCCGACGGCCCACTAGAATAGTGTCCACCTGACGCGTCGCTGATCCGTTCCTTCGCACTCAGGCGCCCTCGATCGTCCTACGCCGCGGTAGCGGAGGCCACAGCGTGCAAACATATCGCCGTCAAGAACGTTGCGCCCGTCGACGACAATTCGCCGGCGCAAGCTCACTGCAAGCGTGCTGGGCTGCACCTCCCGGAATTCGGGCCATTCCGTAAGCACCAGCAGCGCGTCGGCGTGCGCCGCCTCGATCGCCGAACGAGCTAAAATGGTGCGGCCTGGCAGTTCGGCGCTTTCGATTGCGGGGTCGTAGGCGATAGCCGTTGCGCCGCGTTCACCAAGATCCTCGAGAACGCGAAGTGCCAGAGAGCTGCGAAGATCGTCGGTGCCGGCTTTGAAGGCGAGGCCCCAAACGCCCACGTGCGAACCGCGCAGCCGGCCAAGCTCCTCTTCGAGAATGTCGACGACCTTGCGTGGCTGAGCCTCGTTGACTCGCAGCGTGGCTTGCAGCAGATGCGAGGGCGATCCGCTACTTCGAGCGAGGTGCTCGAGGCTTTGCACGTCCTTCTCGAAGCAGGGACCGCCGAATCCGATTCCCGGCGTGAGGTACGCTTCACCGATCCGGCGGTCGGAGCCCACTCCGCGAAGCACGCTGAATGCGTCGGCGTTCAGCGTACCGCATAGGTTTGCGATCTCGTTGGCAAAACTGATCTTCAACGCGAGAAACGCGTTCGCGGCTCCCTTGATCAACTCGGCGTCGCAACGATTCGTCACCAGCGCCGGCGCGTCAAGGCCGCGCACTAAAGCGCAGAATGCTCGAGCCGCTTGCGCCGATGCCGCTCCGATTACCGTGCGGTCCGGATTCAAGAAATCCAGGACCGCGCTGCCCTCGCGCAGAAACTCGGGAGAGTAGAGCACTTCAAAAGCTGGGGCCAGCTTCGCGGCGATCCGGTCGGAAGTACCGGCAGGGACAGTCGAGCGTAGGACGGCGATTTTCGAACGTTCGCTCGACAAAGCGCGCAACGCGTCGACCACAGCGTCCAAGTGTGAAAGATCCGCTGCACCGTTACCCTTCGACGGTGTACCGACGGCAATAATAATAAAGTCCGCTTCGTCGACGGCCGAAGCCAAATCGGTAACGAAGATAAGGCGTCCGTTGGCAAGGTGTCGATCCAGAAGTCCGGCGAGACCTTGCTCGCGGTACGGCGGAATGCCGAAGCGCAAAGCCGCAATTCGCGCAACGTCCGTGTCGAACCCAACGACATCGCAGCCGAGTTCGGCGAATCCTATTGCATTCGCGGTTCCGACAAAACCGGTCCCAAGAATCGCTACTTTCGTGCGTCGCATGTTTCGCCCAGCTTAACCACGATGTGCCGTGATTACCACCTACCAATATCGCACAGTTTGCCGCACAGTGTGCGTACGGTGTACAAGCGTTCGTAACCCTGCATCGCTTCGAGACGACATTCTAACGCCCGTTTAAGCCCTTGAGGGCCTTCGATTCCACGACGTAAGACACGCATTTGCTACGCCGCCGATCGCAAATGCAGATCTAAGAAGTGCGACTGCTGTTCGCAAAAATGAGCTCCGCGGGAAAATGCGGAGCAGCGCCAAGCGCCCGCTCCTGCGTGGCGATCGCTCGCAGGCGCCTTTTTGACTTGTTTCTGAGCACCCGGGGCGCCACTCGCGGCTATACTTCTGAAAATGGATCGATTAGTGGGGGCGGTATTCGTAGTACTTTTGCTGTGGCCCGCTCCTGCGGCGCGGGCCGTCGGAGCCGAACTGCGCCTAGAGCCCTTTTCGCACGTGTATGCCGTCGACGTCGCGATCAAAGGCAAGCATGTCGCGACTTCCCGTTGGCGAGATGTCCTCGAGCGTGTCACGATCGGCGGCCGGCAAGTGTATCGGCGTACGCAGATCTCCACGCAGAGCAACGGCATCGTCCGAACGTGGATCTCCGTTTTCGACGCGTCAGATTTCTCCGCCGTGTCGGACACGTTCGACACTTCCGAGGGCGACATGTTTGGACGCGTCTTCGGCTCGGGCGAGGTGACAGACTACTCTTCGCTCGGAAAGAGTCGCGGCGTTCTGACGACACAAAAGGCGTGGCTGCCGGTGCATTATAGTGACTTCAACAGCGGTCTGTTCGGCCTCGCGCTGCTCCGGCTTCCGCTCGCTGTCGGCTATTCGACGACGCTGACGACCTTCGGCCCCACCGACGCAAGGCCGCAGTCCGTTCCGATCGAGGTATTGCGAGAGGAGGCGCTGCCTGTCGGCACCTGTTCGTTTGACGCACTCGTCGTCCGCGCGGCCTTTTCCGCTCGCGATTATCCCGACGAGGGCGATAATTTCATGACGTTTTGGCTCGTAAAGCGGGCGCCGTACGTCGCGAGACTCGTCACCGAAGCACCGCAGTCCGGTCTCGTCGTCAGCTTCGATTTGGACGATACGGGCATTTCGTGCCCAGCCGAAGTGCCGCAGCCGTGAAAGTCGTTATTCTGGGAGGGACGCGCTTTTTGGGGCGCCATCTCGCGCAGAGCTTGCTGCGCCGCGGTCACGATGTAACGCTCTACCATCGCGGGAACAGCTTGCCGCTCGGCATACCGGGTGCGCGGAACGTCGTCGGCGATCGCGACGTTGCAATCGATTGCCCCGAGGCCGGCTACGACGCCGTGGTCGACACGTGCGGTTTCGTGCCGCGACAAGTCGAGCTCTCGACGACCTATTTCAAAAAGAACAGTCCAAACGGCTCGTATCTGTTCGTATCATCGATCAGCGCGTACGACGATCGCCTTGCGCCCGATTCGGACGAGCAGGCTCCGTTATGGGAAGCGAAGCGCGTCGAAACCGAGGAAGTCACGTCCGAATCGTATGGGCCTCTGAAGGCAGCCTGCGAACGGGCCGTCGTGAGCGAATATCAGACGCATGCGCTCGTCGTGCGGCCGGGTTTGATTGTCGGCCCGTGGGATCGAAGCGACAGATTCACGTACTGGGTTCGGCGCTTGTGGCTTGGCGGCGACGTCCTCCTCCCCGGAAGTCCCTTCCGTCGGATCCAAGTGATCGACGCGCGCGACCTTGCCGACTGGATTGTCTTGCTTCTCGAAGGCGGCGTGCACGGCATCTTTAATGCAACGGGGCCCGATTATCGCTTGACGTTTGGCGACCTGATGACGAGCTGTGCTGCGATCGCGGGATCGAAGCACTCGCTGCATTGGGCCGGCGACCAATTCCTGATTGACGCAGGCGTGCAGCCGTGGACCGAACTTCCACTTTGGATCCCGGTGCATGAGGCTGCCGGCTTCGAATCGATCTCATCCGGTCGAGCGCAATCGAATGGCCTGACATTTAGATCGATCGATGCGACCATCGCGGACACCTTACGCTGGGATCGATCGCGGGGTCTTCCCGAGCTGTCTAGCGGCTTGCCTATCGAGCGCGAACGCGCCCTCATCGAGCGACTGCGGGCCTCAAGCCTCGTCGACTAGCGCTTGGCGCATGCGATCGTGTCGATCCAGCGTTCCAGCGATGAAAAATAGCTCATTGCAAAATTCGTGAGGAGGCGGTCGATCGTGTTGCCGCCGCGCGGGTCGATCAGCATGCTGTGATCCGCGCCTGGCACAACCTCGGTTTCGTAGGTCGTGTTTCCCGCCGCTTTCATCGCGCCCACGAATGCGTCGAAGTTCGCGGCTCGATCTTGGTTCGTTTCGTGCTCGCCGTCGATGTACAATGCCTGGCCGTGAAACTGTTTCCAGTAGTCGGCCGGAGCCGTGTCACCTTCCTGAGCCCAGAAGGCGAAGGCAGGGCTCTTGGGATCGCTCGGCGGCCCGACGTAGGGATCGGGAAACCATGTGCGATGCTCGTAGGCGCGATACGCTGCAATGTACTCATCCCATCCCCTGCCGGTCATCGCGTAGTCGAACTTGAGCGTTTGCAGGCGCACGGCGTCGGCAATTTCGCTTTCGGAGAACCCGTCGGCGCGCATTTCCAACGCCGTGCGTTGGACTTCTTGAACGTTGCCGTTGACAACCGCGCCCGACGTATTCGCAATAAATGTGACGCCCGACGTCGTTGCGGCGACTTTAGGCGCCGCCATACCGCCTTGGCTAATGCCCCAGATGCCCATGCACGACGGGCGCACTTCCGGCTGTCGTGCCATCGCTTCGAACCCTTTCACCGCGTCGGCGACGACAAAGCCGTCGCTGCGTTCGCCGGTAGAAAAATCTGCCCCGCGCTTATCGTAGGCGTACACGGCAAAGCCGTGCTTCAAGAACACGTCGCCAACCCACGAGAGAAAAGCATTCTGCGCGGAACGCGTTTGATAGTTGGAACCGGCTAACAGCATGACAGCCGGAAACGGCGGGTTGCCATCGGGCAAGAAAAACGTGCCGCGCAGCGTCGCCGCGCCGTTTGCGAAATCTAGCGGCCGCGACCGAAACGACGGCACCCGCGTGGCGTGGATCGCGGTGCCTTTTGCAAACGCGACGTCGACGGCGCGGACGCCGCCACTCGCGTCTCGCGTGAAGCGAAATGTCGCAATGAAGGGGAAGTGGATGCCTTTGGAGGGACCGGTTACGAACGTGTCGGGACGCGACGGCCAGAGAAATCCCATTCGCCCGGTCTTTGTATCGAGGAACATGACGTACGTGTATGGGCGCGCTACCATCACGTCGCGATCTGGTGCGCGATAGGTTCCGACGAACGGTTCCAACTGCGCTGCATCGAGCCGGATCAAATGATGCAGCTCGAAGGTTCCCGCGGCGTGTGGGCCAGCGCGAAGCGAACCGCGCATCGCTGTTCCCTCGATCGCACCCGTAAAGCGGTAGGTCACGGCGACGTACCGAGCTTGAAACGCGAGATTACGACCGTCGCGGAAAAGCCCCGAGAGGGGCAAGCCCACCTCGGATCGCTCGGGGAAGTAGAGGTCGCCTTGAGGATCGTCGGCGGCGGCCGCCTTGGGAAACGCGACCGTGACGTACGTCGCCGCGCCGCCGAGGTGAAGAAGCCCGGCCCAGATGCCATTGTCCAATTGGTCTCGCGGCGGCGGGCCAGCCCCGGTTAGCAGCGCGATAGCGGCGAGCAGGACGGCAATCCGAGCCACCACGGCGACACCCTCTCTTAATTAATTAGTTGCCGAGAGTCTATCGGATTTCTGGGCGCTCGTCAAACCGCTGTCGGCGCTATCCCTTGCCGGCTCGCTGCCGGTTGCGCGCGAGGACTCCTTGAATGAACGTGATCGCCGGAAACAACGCGGCGATCGTTGCAACGACCGGCGCCCACTGCGCGATTTGATTTGTGAATGGTTGGCGAACGTCGACCGAATATTCCCTCACCCAGCGCGGCGCGATCTCGACATATTGGCCCGGGCGGACGATCCTGCGTTGATACACGTCAATCCGAACGAAGTGGCGTCCCACCGAGCGAGGTCGCAAGAACCACGTCCACTTTAAGTCCTGGACGGGGGTCGTCGAGCCATTGGCACACACGGAATCGTTCGGGGCTGTCACGCAGTAGAAATCGCGGCCGTTGAGCTCGTCGGCCATCACCGGTGCCACATCAAAATCGAGCGCCGCGATCTCGGGCTTGAACTCGACTCCATTATTGCGCATTTCCGCAACCGCCGAAAGGTCGTTGAAAGCGCATGCGAATACAATGGTGACCTGTAGAACGTCGCCGACCGTCACGCTCTTCGCAATTGCGTCTGGCGGCCGGGTAGATGATGGGACCGGAGCCGGCGACACTGCCGCACCCAGTTTTTGCGGCACCCCTGTGTCCGCGTTGCAGACGTTGTTGTACTTCTCGCCTGGGTAGACAAGAAAATTTATCGGCTGCTTACTCGAATTCGCACGGTTCACGAGGTCATCGGCAGAACGCGCCTGCTGAATCGCGCCGTTCTCTAGGCTCAGGTATATTACCGCGCCCGTGGAGAGAACGAATACGACCAGCGAGACCAGTAACCAACGGTGATGCGTCACAGTTTATTGCTAAAGACGCGACTGCACGTTAGGGATACAGCACTCGTAGGATAACCGACGGCTTGCCACTGACCGTTGTTTCCGTACTGGGGCGCTAACCCGGTCGAATCGATCACCGTGTGGGAAGCGACGACCTTCCCGCTTTGATCGTGGAAGTCAAAGCGAATGATTATCGGCGCGATCGTCTGCGATCCGTGGTTCTGATACTGCGCTCTGAGTACAAGGTAATAATTGGCCGTTCCGGTTTCGCTCGGAGCGCTGCTTGCACTGCACGAAATTGAAAGCGGATTGCTGCTCGTGGCCGCGGTAGCTGCGGACAGCGAAGTGTTGGCCCCCGCGCTTAGCGCTGTAGTAACCCCGAACAGCGCCACAAGCGTTGCTAGTGCAGCAGGTCTGCGGTTCCTCACACATCGCGAGGTTCGATTAGCGCGCCGTCTAGACCCGCAAATTTCACATCCGAGCGCCCATTTCGCGGCTTCGACCGGCGTCTCCACATTAGATGAACGTGCGACGCGGTCCGGAAAGGCGACGCGATAGTGACGAAGGCCGACCTGATCCATGCCGTCCTGGCGGGCCCCGTGGACACGGAGATCCCGAGGCCTCAACGCGCCCAGAGCGCTAGGACTGCCGCGACGGCGGTTGCGCTGACGGCGACGCTCGGTCTCGCCGCCACGTCATAGGTCGTCGCTGTCCGGCAAATGAGGGGATGATGCTTCCGAGTGCGGCTTCCGCGGTTTCTAGATTGCTTGCAGTTATGTCCGCGCTCTAGTGAATGGCGATTCCCCGCGGTTCGGCTAGTCCCGTGTTCGAGCCGCTGATGGTGTTGACCGGCGCGACGTCGCCGTTTGCGCCGACGGTATAGACCGTCACGATGCCACGGGCGCTTGGGCCGCCGCCTTCGTTAGCGACGTAGATGTTGTTGCTGCCATCCAATGTGATCCCCCAAGGCAAGGACAGTTCGGTTTTGGACCCCTTAATGGTCGCAATGGGCGTCGGAATGCCGCTGGCTCCGGCACCGTAGACGACAATCGTGCTGACCAAGAGGTTCGAGACGTAGGTGTTCCGGCTCGAATCCAGTGCGAGCTTCTCGAGACCATCGAGCTCGTGTCCGCGTCCACTGATAGTCCGCATTGGCGTGACGTTGCCTACGGAGCCGGCAGCATATACGGTTATATTCTTCTTATTGCCATTTGGAACGTAGATGTTGCCACTTGAATCCAATGTGAGACCTGCCGGAAAAGAGAGCCCTGTGTTATGCTCTTTGATGGTCGCACGCGGCATGATGTTGCCAGTCGCACGTGAAGCGTAGCTTGTTACGCTGAAGCTGCTACCGAAATCGGTGTTTGAAACGTAAATGTGCTTATTGACCGGATCTAAAGCGAGGCCGTCAGGCCCCTGCACTCTCGTGTTGGGTCCGCTAATGGTTTGTATCGGTGCGACGTTGCCCGTCGCTCCCGCAGCATAGACCGTCACGCTGCCGATTTCGCTCGAGCCGTTGCCGTAGTTCGCGACGTATATCTTCCCTCCATCGCCCACCGCGATATCAACTGGGTTGTTCAACCCGGTGTTGGATCCGATAATCGTCCTTATAGGTAAGGCGTTACCGGTGGCACCGGAAGCGTAGACGGTCACGGAGTTGTTCGGGTACGTGTTCGTGACGTAGAGGCAGGGGCATGGCGACGCCGCGCGCTTTTCAACCTGCGACTGATTCTGTCGGAATCCGGGCGGCGTTGTCGGCGTTGATGACCCTACGCAGCTGCTAAGCAATGAGGTCGCGGTTATCGCCGCGAGCTTGTACTTAAGGGACTGAACGATCATGGTCGGGATCTTTTCCGCGGTTAAGGACTGCCGCAAAGCGCATACTCGGACGCTTGCTATTGTTCGCAGGCGCCGCCCTCAACCCTCGCCCGCGGGGACATCGCCGGCGTGCGAATCGCTATCTTGGACGAGTCACGCTAGGACGCGCATGGTGATCGTGCGAGGCGCCTTCCTGCGCGGTCATCGGTTTGGAGAGCGGATGCGTTTTAAAGTATTCCATAGACCGGCGGACGTCTTCGACTAATGCGTCGGCAGAATCCAAGCTAAAGCCGTGTCGAATCAGCACGCGCATCACGGCCATGTCGGCGATATTCGGGACCATCGAGTACGCTGCGACCTGCCAGCCGCGCGCACGCAGTCGATCGGAGAGATCGAATAACGAATATTGCGTACCTGGGCGCATCGTCCAGGACACCGCCGGGATGCCATTGCGGCTGGCGCCATCGAAGAGCAGTTCGAACGGTTCGAAGGCGGCAATCCGGCCGGCGACGTATTGCGCGACGTCGTAACAACTTTGGTGGATGCGCCGATAGCCCTCCATGCCTAGGCGCAGCATCAGATAGTACTGGCAGATGACTTGCCCACCGGGTCGAGAAAAATTGAGCGCGAACGTCGGCATGTTTCCGCCGAGGTAGTTTACGTGGAAAATGAGCCCCTCGGGCAGATCGCTCGCTTCGCGCCAAATCACCCACCCAACGCCCAGCGGCGCCAATCCAAATTTATGGCCCGAAGCGTTGATCGAACGCACCCGCGGCAAGCGAAAATCCCATTGGATCTCGGGCTCGACGAACGGCGCAATGAATCCACCGGAAGCGGCGTCAACGTGTATCGGTATATCGAGCCCGGCTTCCCGTTGAAGAGTATCGAGTGCTTCGGCAATTTGTGCCACGGGCTCGTATTGACAGGTGAAGGTGACACCGAAGGTAGGCACGACGCCGATCGTGTTTTCGTCGACTCGCTTGACCACAGCCTCCGGTGTCATGACCAAGTGGTCGCGCTCCAGCGGAATCTCCCGCAGCTCGACGTCAAAGTAACGGGCAAACTTGTGCCAGCAGACCTGCACGGGACCGGTCACGATGTTGGGCTTGTCGCTGGGTTTATTAGCGTTCGCGCGACGTTCGCGCCACTTCCACTTGAGGGCGAGGCCGCCGAGCATTGCGGCTTCGCTCGAGCCGGTCGTCGAACATCCGATTGTCGTTCCTGCTGCCGGCGAGTTCCATAGATGTGCCAGCAAGTGCACGCATCGCCTTTCGATCTCCGCCGTTGCCGGGTATTCGTCTTTGTCGATCATGTTCTTGTCGAGACTGAGATCCATGAGCTTGTGGATCCCGTCGTCGAACCACGTCTGGCAAAACGTTGCGAGATTCTGCCGGGCGTTGCCGTCGAGCATCAACTCGTCAACAACAAGTTGCAGTGCTATGTCCGGGCGTAAGCCCTCGGTAGGCACGCGGTGTTTAGGAATCGTCGCGTCCATAGCCCGCGTCGCGTAGACATCGGTTGCGTCGGAATCGCCCGGGTGAACTCGCCGGTGAAGGGGCATAACTTTCGTCCGTTCTAAAGAGTGCTTCGATCGCTTTCGCGACGGTTGCTCCGAGCGACCTTCAGCGCGAGGTAGCGCCATGCTGTGTAGGCCACGACTCCAGCCGCCTCGAGGCGATGGAGCGGCGCCCCCGAGATCGGCTTTGTATCGTACGATCGGCTCTTTCCGAATCAAGATTCGATGCCAGTCGGCGGGTTCGGCAACTTATAACGAGACCACGGGCCGCATCATTGCTGCGGTCGCGGCCTGTGCATCACCCAGCATAATCGTCGCGATCGTTCCCGGGACGAGCCAGCCGCCGCGCGTGAAGCGTCCGTTCACCATTGTCATCGCGAGGGAAAGCGAGAGACCTATGGCTTTTTTGCCGATTTCATCCGGTGAATCCGGGTTAAATAAAAGCCGGATTAAGATTACGGCGCATTGTGCGGCCTGAGCGGGTTATAACGCACTGTGACGCGGGTATCAGGCGGCCATGAGATTCTATACGACAATGACCTCGCTCGCGGCGGCGGTGCTGATGCTCGGTGGCGCCGCAACGGCTCTCCCCGCGGCGGCGCAGTACGACGTTCCCTCGTATACCACGTGGCAACCAGGATGGGATCAGTATCAATACGATCGGCACCACGTGATGCTCGGGCACGTGAGCGCCTTCGCGCCCTATCGCTTGACGGTAATGCGACGCAACGGCGACGTGCAAACGGTGGATCTCAAGCACGGCACGGTCATCTTTCCGACCGGAGCGAC
This sequence comes from Vulcanimicrobiota bacterium, assembly GCA_963748875.1. Classification (GTDB taxonomy): domain Bacteria; phylum Vulcanimicrobiota; class Vulcanimicrobiia; order Vulcanimicrobiales; family Vulcanimicrobiaceae; genus Cybelea. Next base: position 77,778 of record CAVVKC010000001.1, on the reverse strand, counting down.
CCCAACGCCGGGAGAGCGCGTCGCGCTTGTTGGTTACTATAGCAACGGCACGTTCATCGCCAATCGCGTCATCTTGCGCCCATAGGCGCGCGCATGACCTTACCTTACCGGCAGCTGCGCCACCTGCGCTCGTGCAGATGGCGCAGCAGTATGCGGCATCACGCCAGCGCGATTCTACGAAAGCGATAACCTGAGAGAGAGGCGTCGATAAATCGTGCACCATGTGCGTGGGGTCGGCGTTGATGCGCAAACCCGCTGTACTCACTACCACACGCCGCTCGATGTCATCGCCATCAAGATGAAGTGTTGCCGGACGTACTTCGCTTGTAAGGATTGCCACGATGCGCTTGCCGATCATCCGCAAGAGCCGTGGTCCCGTAAGGACCGCGCACAAGCTGCGGTCCTTTGCGGTGTCTGCGGATCCGAGCTTACGATCGCGCAATATTTCGGGAGTTCAGAGCATTGTTCCGTATGCGGCGCTCCCTTCAATCCCCGCTGCCGCGAGCACCACGCTTATTATTTCTCTGGCCCTTAGCGTTCGACGCATAACCCAGCAACTACAGCGAGGACATCGTTGGCGGCCCGGGAAGCGCAGCCCGGATCGTGCGGCGCAGCGCGCCCGAGCGAGGCGGATCGTGGACGCCGCTGGTGGCGAAGGGTGCCGAACTGAGGCAAAGCGCTTACTCGGCGCTAGCGCGCGGCGGCGATCGCAGCCTTGAGCCGCGCCTCGGCGCTCGCAGTGTCGGCGCTGAGTTTGTCAAAGACCGCGTACTCCGCCGCGGTTGGTCGGACGTAGCCCGTATCGACCTCAGCGTTGAGGTACGCAACGAAGTCGCGCAATCTCGCTTCGTAGAGCAGCGACCCCTCGTCGGCCTGGGGGTGGACGGTGTCGACGACGGCACCAATCGCTGCATCGAGCTGCGCCGCGACGGGGTTGGGCGCTCCAACCTTCGCACGCGCTGCAATCGCGGCGTTGACTGTGCGATCGAGTTGATCTTGCAGCGCTTGGATTTTCAAACCGAGATCGCGCCTCGCTGCCAAATCCTGTGCCGTTGCGGTGCTGCGCGGATCGAGCGCGAGCTCGAGCGGTTGAGACATCTGCGCGCCGCCGTACTCGAGCGTGACGGTGTAGTTCCCAGGTACGATCTGTGGTCCCAGTAACGAATCCTCGAGCCCGCCGCCGGAACCCGACGGTTCGAAGCCCGTGACCTCGGTTGCATCAGGGTATCGCAGATCCCACTGGAAGACGTTCATTCCGGGCGAGATGCCGGTGAGACGCGCGAACGCGCGCGCCCGGTCTTCCGTGGGGTGATAGCGCTCGCTGGGCGTTTCGGGTTTCGCTTGACTCTTTAGGTGAAGCGCGTAAGAACGCACGATGTTACCCGCGCTGTCTTTGAACGTGAGCGAGACGGGCGTCTTTCCGTCATACGATCGTGGCGCGTAGAAGATCACCGCCGCGCCGAAGGGCGGATTTTCACCGTTGCCGGAAGCATTCGCCGCGCCGCCGAACGCCGGCGTACCGTACGCGTGCGTGAGCCACGCGCGCTCCGGAGCATAGAGTACCGCGCCGTTCGCATTGGTGGACGCCGGTCTTGTAAGCTGCTCGAGCAACGTGAGGTTGTCGAGCACCCACATCGAGCGACCGTGTGTGGCAATCACGACCTTGCCTTCACGCGCATCGATCGCGACGTCGCGTACCTGGACGTCCGGCAGATTGAGGGTCAGCGGTTGCCAGTGCGCCGCACCGTCGAAGCTTACGAAAACAGTGCTCTTTGCCGTGAGAAAGAGCAGATTCGGTGCATTGGGATCCTGGCGAACGGTGTAGAGGTACTGGCCGGAGGGAAGGCCACCGCTCAGCGACGTCCACGTTTTGCCGAAGTCTGTCGTCTTGTAGATGAATGGATGGAAGTCGTCATATTGATACCGTGAGGCGGTAAGATAAGCAGTGGCCCTATCGGTGTGCGATGGCTCGATTGAGGTGATCTCTGCCCACTGCGGAAGCGCCGGCGGTGTTATCGCGCTCCACGTGGCGCCATGATTGGTAGTCAAATGGACGAGCCCGTCGACCGATCCCGCCCACAGTTCGTTGCCATCGAGCGGTGAGACCGCGAGCGCGGAAACATATGGGTAAATCTCGGCACTCGATGCGTCGTTGTCTATCGGACCGCCGCTCGCCGCTTCGCTCTTCGCATCGTTGCGCGTAAGATCGGGGCTAATCTTTTTCCACGTCTGACCGTAGTCCGTGCTGCTGAGTACATACTGCGCTCCGACGAGCAGCTCTCTCCGATCGACCGGCGAGAAGAGAATTGGGTGCGTCCAGGCGAGACGGTCCTCTAACTCGCTGGAACTCGCGCCTTCACGGTAAAGCGGATACGGACTGACGCTGTTGTACTCGTCCATGATGGCATTGTGCCTCATCATGATGCTGAAGTAACCACTGCCGTAGTCGACGTTCGTATTTCCCGGCTGGGGCGCGATGAAGGTGCTCTCACCGAGAGCAGTGCGCTTCCAATCGGTGGTGAGGATAGTGCCAGTCGATGACGCGCTCGGCCCTTCGAACGAACCTTCGTCCTGCTGAGCGCCGTAGATGTTGAATGGAAACGCTTCGTCGAGCGCGAGATGGTAGAACTGCGCGGTTAGCTGATTGTGCTCACTGCTCCACGTTTCTCCACGATCGGAGGAGACGGTCGCGCCGCCATCATTGCCTTCGAGGATCATTCGCGGATTGTGCGGATCGATCCAGACGACGTGATTGTCCCCGTGCGGTGGCCGCAAGAGGGCGAAGTTCTTGCCGCCGTCGTGCGAAACGAAGAAGCGTGCGTTGGGGACGTAGATCCAGTTCGGATCGGTCGGGTCTGCGTAGATCGCCGTATAATAGAAGGCGCGCTGTCGCATTTCCATGCTGTTGTTGACGAGCGTCCAATGTGCGCCCCCGTCCTCCGAGCGGAAAATGCCCCCATTCTTTGCCTGGACTATTGCGTAGACAATTTTCGAGTTGCTCGCTGCAACACTCACGCCGATGCGGCCGAGCACGCCGGTCGCGAAACCGGGATTGGCAGAAATCTTCGTCCAGTGCCCCCCGCCGTCGGTCGTCTTGTACAGACCGCTGCCGGGGCCGCCGGAGTTGAGCGAATACGGCGTGCGGTAGGCCTGCCACATCGCGGCATAGAGCGTCTTTGGATGCGACCGATCCATGACGAGGTCGCACGCACCGGTCGCGTCGTCGACGTAAAGCACCTTGTTCCAGTGCAAACCGCCGTCGATCGATTTGAAGATCCCACGCTCAACGTTCGTTGCGTAGACGTGGCCCATCGACGCGGCGTAGACGACGTTGGCGTCGCGCGGATCAACGACGATTTTCGCAACCGTATGCGTGTCCTTCAAACCCGCGTAGCGCCAGGTCTTGCCCGCGTTGGTCGTTTTGTAGACGCCGTCGCCCGTGACGAACGTGTTGCGGATATCGGCTTCGCCGGTACCGATATAGATTGTCTTCGGTTCCGAGGGCGCCACAGCCAGAGCCCCAATGCTGTTGGAAACGTTAAGTTGGCCATCCGTGATGTTCGTCCACGTGAGGCCATAGTTCGTAGACCGCCACACGCCGCCGTCGACGCCGCCGAAATAGAACGTGTATGGAGTTCCCGGCACGGCATCGACGGCCACGGAGCGTCCGCCGATTCCCGGACCGACGTTACGCCACTGCAGCGCAGTTATGACGGTTTGGGCGGTCGGTGCCGAGACTTGCGCGCCGGCCGGAAGCGCCGCGATCACCAAAAAAGCGATTAGCGCAAGGCTCTTTGGTGCAACCAGGCGCCTCCCGGCCTGCTGCACCTGGCCTACGCCGTTAAGCCTCGTCTTCATGGTGGCTAACTGCGAGATCATACGCCGAAACTCCGGCGGATAGGTCGGACGTCTTGCCATGCTGGCCTCCTTCGCCGTAAGAATGAAAGTGCCCAAAAATCGCGTCAATTCCACGTCAACATTCTTCTATCCGACCACGCAGAGAACGCCGCTTTCGGAACGGACGAATGGTGATTCCAAAAATTTCCTCCAGAGCAGAAACGCAGTTACCGGGATTGCACGGGCGCGAATCGCTTCGTTCCGCTGGCACTCATCGCGCTCGCGGCCGTCGTCGCGAGCATCTTGACTTTTCCACATCACGGCGGCGGGGTCGTTGGCATTCCCTCACTACGGCTGTTGGCGGTTGATAACAGGGCTAACCACTGCGTCCCGATGGAGTGGGCGGATCGTAAGGCCATTGCCATTGCGGCGTAGGAGAGGGACCTGGTAACGGCGTGTAGATAACCGCGTTTCCCGGGGGTACGTCGCCCTCGGACCAGACGCTGCCGTCGTCAAAGTGAACCATCAGTACGCGGCAAAAAATTTTGGCAATACTCGGCAGAGCGCCGATTAGCTGCGACATGTCGCCGCGATCTGCGGGCTGCGCTTTTGAATGACTGATCGCAACCCCGGGGGAGAAGCGTCCTAGTTCATCCCCGGTCAGCGTGCGTTCCGTACGCCCGATCGGATCGACAATCTCGAAGGAGAAACGCACCTTAGTCGCCGTTTGCTGGCTTAAATTGGTAAAATCGACGGATTCCAAAAGATCGTAACCTGCGTTGGACCCGGGCGCGGGACGAACGACAGCTAAACATTCATCGATCGAGATCGGTGCTCCATTTTGAACGATCGTAGTCTGAAGGTTGGTCGATGCGCCAACTGCTAAAAGAATCAACGCCGCTCCAGCGATCCACAATGGTGCCTTCTTAAGTGTCAACATTCTTGGCTGACTTGTTCGCCTGAATAATCTCGGTGACCCCGTATCCGGCGCCCGTGATGGTCACGTCGCCGGACGAAGTTCCGGAGGTTTGGCAGGATGCCACGTACGCCAGGGTGGATGGTTTGGGACGTCAGTCCGGCTTTTTAACGCAGCGCGGCACCGCGGCGATCTTGAAAGCGTCCAAGCCGCCGACGTGAAGAGCGTCCTCGAATCCATTTATCACGGTAACGCGAAAGAGCGGCGCACGGTGTCGTCGACAATCAAACCGTCTCGCAACCGAATTACGCGACGAGCATACCGCGCAATCTGCTCGTCATGCGTCACCATGATGATCGTGCGCCCGCTTTCATGGAGCTTGCTGAAGAGGTGCATAAGCTCTTCGCCAGTCTTGGAGTCGAGGTTCCCGGTAGGTTCGTCGGCAAGGAGGACGGCTGGGTTGTTGATCAGTGCTCGGGCGATGGCGACCCGTTGCTGTTCGCCGCCGGAAAGCTGGCTCGGTTCGTGGCGCCCCCGATCACCGAGACCGACTTGGTCGAGAGCGTCCTGAGCGAGCGCGAGCCGTCGCTTCATTGGTACGCCGGCATAGAAGAGTGGGAGCGCCACGTTACGCAGGGCGTCGGTGCGCGCCAGCAGGTTGAAACCCTGGAAAACGAAGCCGAGCTTGCGAAGCCGAATGTCTGCCAGCGCGTTATCGTCGAGCTTTGAGACGTCGATACCGTCGAGCGCATACGTGCCGCTCGTCGATCGGTCGAGACAGCCGATGAGATTCATCAACGTCGATTTCCCCGAGCCCGACGGCCCCATGATCGCGATATACTCTCCCCGCGCCGCAGCCAGCGTGATGCCGCGAAGTACCGGAACTTTGAGAGGACCGTTCTCGTATGTTTTCTCGATTCCGTGAAGATCGATCGCAAGCGATTCTTCAACTCTGCTCAGGGTGACGCTACTCATAGCGCAGAGCCTCGATCGGATCCAGGGCGGCAGCGCGATACGCCGGATAGGTGCCGAAGGCTAGCGTCGCGACGACTGCAAAAGCCGCCGCGATGCCCACCGCTTTGATCCAAGGAACGGCGACCACCGTTCCGGTCAACTTGATGATAAAGACTTGGTTGACGAACGCGCCTAAACCCAGCCCGATCGCCAGGCCGATGGCACAGCCGGCCGAGCAGAGCGTCAAGGCCTCGATGAAAAACTGGGCGAGTATCTGACCACGCCGCGCGCCGATCGCCTTGCGTACCCCGATCTCGCGGGTGCGCTCGGCGACCGAGACGAGCATGATGTTCATGATGCCGATACCGGCGACCAGCAGGGATACCGCGCCGATCAGGCCGACGATGAGCGTCAACGCGTTGAAAATGCCATTGATGCCTTGTGAAAATTTGGCTTTGTCGAAGCTAAGGTACTGCAGCCCGGCGGCGCCATGGTGCAATTCGCCAAGCTTGCGCTGCACCGCCAGCTCCAACTGGGGAATCTGCGCCGGATCCGTAACGATGAACCCGGCCCCAAAGAGGCGGCTTCCTCGCAAGTAATCCCGGACGTAGGTCGTCCACGGGATCAAGATGTCGCCGCTAAACTGCGCGTTGAGGAATCCGCGCTTGGGAGGCACCAAGACGCCAACGACGACATAGCGGTGGGGACCGGCGTAGATGCTCAGTCCGATCGGATCGCCGCCTTGTGGAAAGAGCCGCTGATATGCGTTATTGGTGAGCACGCTCGCGTTGGCGGCTCGGTCGATGTCGTCGGCCGTCAGATGACGCCCGTAGAGAAGCGGTAAGTTGTCAAAGGAGACCGCGGCATCCGGCGACAGGGAGAATCGAGCCTGGCTATGGCTCGCGCGCACGAGTTCGCTCGCCGAGCCGAGCGGTACTGCGGCGACAATTCCCGGGATCTCCGCCCGAATTGCCGCCAAGTCGTTGAGCGTAATAGCAGCTTTGGCGATATTGCGCTGCCGCGTATTTGGGAAGATCACGAACGAGTTGTCGGTAAGCGAGCCGAGCGCGCCGTCGACCGCACCCGCCATACTGTTCCCGAGCACCTGAATCGCGATGACCGCACCGACTCCGATCACCAGACCGATGATGGTCAGCAACGATCGAACCTTGTTGGCGAGCAGAACGCGGGCCGCTTCTTCGAAGTACGTCATCTGAGGAGCCTCAGGAGCGAAGCGCCTCGATCGGATCAAGGCGTGCCGCGCGCAGAGCAGGATAGATTCCGAATACCATGCCGACAGCGATCGAAAATCCTACGGCTATGCTTACGATTAGGAGGTACGGGATGAGCATTTCGCCGAGCTGCCGGCTCAAGAGATTTGCGGCTCCGAGCGTACCCGCCAGCCCGATCCCCATTCCAATTCCGCCGCCCAAGAGCGATAGGACGATCGATTCCATGATGAATTGCATGGCAATGTTGCCCCGATTGGCCCCGACCGCTTTGCGAATCCCGATCTCGCGGGTGCGTTCGGTCACCGAGACGAGCATGATGTTCATGATGCCGATGCCCGCAACCAGGAGCGCGACACTTCCAATGGCCGACAACCCAATGCCGATGACGTGCAAGACCGTCTCAAACGCCTGTAGCTGGTCCGCGGTGTTCTGAACGACATATTTTGAGCGAGCGCCATGGAGGTGCTTGAGCTCGACAATTGCCGCCTTACCGACGGCGTCGGATGTCGGCGGATCCGACGGGTAGATGAGCAGGAAGTCGAGTGGCCCGCTAACGAGGTCGTTGTGATAGGTTGTATATGGCAGGATCACGCTGGAGCTGCCGGCGAGGCTGTTCATGAACGAACCCTTGATGTCGGCATAGACGCCGACAACCTGGTACCGGCCCCCGCTGATACGCAGATAGTTACCGAGTGCGGTCTTGTCACCAAAGAACTCCCTCGCAATGTCGGCGGTGATGACGCTAACCCGTGCCCCTCCGGCAAGGTCTGAGCCGCTGATTTTACGCCCCTCGCGCATGAGCAGCGCATCCGTATGATAGCTGCCATCGGGGCTGACGGAGATGTAGTCGCGGGTTGAGCCAAAGGATACGGGTAGCGTGCGATCCCAGGCAGGCTGAACCGAGGCGGCCGTCTGCCCGAGTGCTGCGGTAACCGCCGCCAGATCACGATATTGCATCGCCGCGAGACTTGGATCGTCTTGAGACGGGTCCGGAAAGATGACGATCGGCCACTGCCCGAACGAGGCGAACGTGGCACTGATTCCACTCGTTGTGGCTTTGCTGATCCCAAAGACCGCGATAATCGAGGCGCTGCCGATGATCATACCGAGCATCGTCAACATCGAGCGAACGCGATGACGCCAAAGCGCCGCAACGGCTTCTTCGACGTACGCCAGAAAGTAGGTCACGTGCCGGTGGGCAGCGGGGAAGCGGAGGGAAGCGGTTTGACGAGCTTGCCGTCGATCAATCCTGCAACCGCCTGCGTCACGATGACCTCGCCGGGCCGCAGGCCGGAGCGTACCCAGGTCGTCGTATCGCCGACTCTTTCCACGCCGATCGAACGCTTACGGGCAATTCCTTTTTCTACGACAAAGACGTACGATCTCGACCCGGCTTTTGAGATCGCGTCGTTAGGCACCACGATCGCGCCCGTGACGTAGCTGGTCAGAATATCCACGTCGGCGCTCATACCGTCTTTGAGAAAGCTCGGCGAAGAGTCGAGTGCGATTGTCGTGAGGACCTGTTTTGCGGTGCTCGACGCGTCGGTCGATTTGGTCGCAACCGGAGCGATGTGCGCGACGCGGCCGACGATGGTCTTGCCCGGAAAATCCTGTCCGCTGATGTTAGCGCGCTGGCCGAGCCGCACGTTGATGATGTCTTGCTCGTCGACTTCCGCTCGGACGATGTATCCTTCACCACCGGCGATCGTAAAGAGCGACTGCCCGGCGGTAACGCCATCGCCGGGCTGCAACGGGCGCAGCGCATCATTCGCTTGCGCCGCAACGGTTTGAATCTCGCCGTCGAAGGGGGCAGTAATCCGCGTGAAGGCGAGTTGCTGCTGGTTTTGATCGTTGACGATCTGGGCCTTCTTGGCCGCGGCGACGGCATACGGCACGCTGTCGCCGGTGTAGCTCGTGACCGCGCCAAGCCTGAGCTGCTGCTCAGCCTGCTGATAGGTGATCCGCGCCTGGTCGAGCTTGGCCTGATCCTGATCGAGCTGCTGGTGCGGGATCGCCTTATTGGCATAGAGGGTCACGTCCGCATCGTAGGTCTCTTGTGCGAGGTTTAGGCTCGACTTTGCGGTATTGGCTTGCGCTTGATAACCGACGCGCGCGTTACGTTCTTGCACGCGCGCCGTATTGATGTTCGCTGAAGCAGACGTGGCATCGGCGCGGGAGCCGGCGGCCGTATATTCCAGCGTCGGGTCGTAGATCGTCGCGAGCAGCTGTCCGGCGGCGACGACGTCGCCGGCCTTGACGTAGATCTGACCGATGTTGCCTGTCAGCAGGGTTGGAATCGTGGCCGTCTTCGGATGCATTACGACGCCGTTCTCCGGCAGCTTCACGGCAAACGTCGTGCGTGCGATCCGCTGGGTCGGGACGGCCAGCGCGCTGGCGCTGCGGCGCGATGCTACGACCGCGACGCCAACGACTAGCGCCAGCGCGACCAAAAGAATGACGAGATTACGGACCCGTTTCACGGCATTATTCCAAATCGGCGACGGCGCTTTGCGCGCTGTACGTTCCCAACGATACGCGCAGCTTCACCACCGCGTCGACATAATTTACGCGAGCCACGATGTAATCGTTCAGTGCGGACTGGGCGGCCTGCTGTGCCTGGAGGACGTCGTAGATCGTCTTCACTCCGGCCTTGTATTGCAACTGCGCGATGCGAGCCGATTCCGTTCCGAATGCAGCTTCCTGCTTGGCCCATGTCAGTTGCGCGAGCGCGGTCTGGGCGGCCCGGTAGCTTTGTCGCACGTCGAGCTCCGCCTGCAGCCGCGTCTGCTCAAACGTAATGTTCGTCGATGCGAGTTGAGCATCGTCGTTGACTCGCTCGCTGTGGCGCGCATTGTAGTCCACCAAGGGTAACGAAAAAGTTGAGATCGCCTGGACGGACCAAAAGCCGGGCGAGCCGCGGGGCGCGATTCCCAAGCAGTTAGGCGGCAAGTGGCTGGTCAGGCACTCTTGCGTAAGGTCGTCTTGAAGTAAGATCGCAGTCGTTGGCGAGAATTGATTGCCGATCGCGGCCGAGATCGCGACCTGTGGGTACAACTCGACGTTCCAACCGCGCCGCGTAAAGAGCGCAGCCAAAACTCCCTCGCGCGCCGCTGCGACATCGGGGCGGCTGGCGTCGGCGATTGCGACGAGCGAATCGACGCTGCCATGCGGAAGGGCGGGCTCCGGTACGACGGCTGGAGTTGCAAACTGAGTCTGCAGCGGCGCGCCGATTTGCTGCGCGAGCGCTTCGCTCGCGTCTTCGACCGCGGCGCGATCCGCCACTAACGTCGATTCGCTCTTGGCAGCAGAAGTCAGCGCCTGCAGAACGTCGACGCCGGCCGCGACTCCCGCGTGAACCTTCACTCTGGCGACGCCGACGAGGGCGTTTTGATAGTCGAGGATCACCTGGTCGACTCCGACGATCGCTTGCCGTTGTACGATAGCGTAGAACGAGTTGGTAACGTTCGTGGCGATCTGATCCTCGGTGTTGGCCAGCGTCTTTTCGGCCTGTCGCTCTTGAGCGCGCGCCGCCGCTAGCGCCAGAAAGGCGAACCCTCCGGTCGTCAGATCCCAGTTGGTTATACCTACCTGCGCAGTATTCTGGCTAACCACGTTCTCCTGCGACTGCCCGATGACCGCAAAGTTGCCCTGAAAGTTGGCGCTCTTGGCCAGCCAGCTTTGGAGCATTCCATTAACCGTGGGGTATGCAACGCCGCGCTGCAACGCGAGATTGTGCTGTGCCAGCGTAACGGCGGCCTGTTGCGTCGAAACACCCGAGTTATGAGCCAGGGCATAGGTAACGGCATCGGGCAAGGTCATCGGAGCCGCGGCGAGTGCCGGGGCGCGGGCCACCGCGAGCCACAGCGCCAGAATCAAGAGCGAATGGCGCATCGCGTCGTCAGCCGCCGGAGAACCCGCTGGAGGCGGCCTGGAGTGCGGCGCCCGCGATTAGAATGAACAATGGAAATGCCCACGAGAGAGCGTTTTTCACGCCTGCGGTGATGCGCATCACCCCGACATTAAGTCCGTACCCCCAAAGCGTGAATATGTGAATTCCAGCCAGAAACGTAGCTAGCTTTCCGGTGGCTCCCGGCGCCAGAAGAGCAAGGCCGGGGATTGCCCGCAAGACATCGGTCGTCGTTGTGAAGTGCTCGGCCCCCAGAACCCGGCAGATGACGCCGAGCGTCACCGAGTAGAGGCCCATGGCCGGTACCGCGATGTTCATCGACCCGGCGAATAGCCGTTTGAAATCTGCGCTACCGTGCGCGATTGCGTTGGCCGCGAGCAAGACGACCGCGTTGAGCAACGTCGAGACGAAGAGAACGAGGACCAGACTGATGAGGCCCAACGCGGTCTGGTACGCCGGCGGATGGGCAACTCGTTCCAACATCTGCCGCTTCTGCTCGTCGCTGAGATTTGTATAGAGCGGGTTGGTCGCGAACGCTTGCGTGAGCGTGCCGAGCGACGCGTGCTGGGCAGCCGGCTGCGCTAAGAAATAACCTAAAACCATCAGGGCCAGCGTGACGATCAGCGCCCAACCCCAGGTCGGAACGACGCGGAGTGCCTCTAACGCGTCCTTTGGCGCAATGAGGATATCGATGGCGGTCTTAAGGCCGCTGCCTTTGGGCTCTTCGGAAGTAGCCAGACCCATCAGTATTTTCTTCAACTTCGTACGTTGGCCGCCCCGTTAGCAGCCCGCTAGTTTTTCCTCCTCCGCGGCCCCACGCAGCTCTCAACTGGGCGCTGACGCGCCCGCTATAAGCGACGACGCTGCCTGCGCCGTTGCCGCGAAGGATACGCTGTAACGGAAGGGCTCCGCTATTGAACATTTGTTACATAGCGCTCACGGCGCGACGCGCTCGCCGCGAGCCGCCCGCACATCGCGGTTGAGGCGCTGCTGGATGCGCGCGTGCCCAAAGACGAGGTCCGTGAAGCCGGGGAAGAGCTTGTCGAGTGCGACCGGCAAACCCCAGATCGCCGGCACGATGATGCGGCGGCGCGGCCGGGCGACCGCGCGCACGATCGCCCGCGCGACGATATCCGGGCTGGGCAGGTTCTCGCCCATCGAGGCGTTGATATTACTTCGGACGAAGCCGGGTTCGATCAGCGAGACATCGATGTTCCAGCTGCGGACTTCCCGCCGGACCGTGTCGTTCAGTCCGCGCAAACCGAACTTTGAAGCGGAGTAGATGCCCAGCACGCCCGCTTCGCCGCCGACCGAACCGATATTGACAATCGCTCCCCGCCGTTGCCGCTTCATCACCGGCATCACGGCCTGAATCGTCCGCGCGCAGCCGAGCAGATTCACTTCGACAACCTTACGGAGCTCCTCGTCGGTTGTATCCCAGAGCGCGGGCGGCGAGCCGATGCCGGCGATGTTGGCCAGTACGTCGATTGTTCCGAACGTGTCGAGCGTGGACTTGACGAGCTTGTCGATCTCGGCGCGAATGGCGACGTCCGTGGGAACGACGAGTGCGCGGACGCCGAATCGTTCCACTTCGGCGGCGAGTTCATTGAGAACGGGCAGCTCGCTCTGCGGCGCGGCGAGCGCGACGTGCGCGCCGGCCGCGGCGAACGCTCGCACCGTCGGGGAACCAATGGCACCGGACGCGCCGGTAACGATCGCGACCCTGTCTCGCAGCTGCATGTTACGAAGGTCGCCGCTTTCGTCAACACTGAAGGTCAGGCCTTTGCTCCCGTAACAGCCGCGCCTCACGACATTTGGCGCGTGCAAGGTTCTTATGCGACGCTATCCGGGTGATTTCGGTCGAGCCATACACAATCGTGACCGGCCCTGTCGACACATGCGTTGCGCGCTCCTCAAGGAACTCGGCGATTCCAGCGACGTCGAGTTCTTTTGTTGCCACGCTGAGCATGACTTGAACGACGTCATCCTCGGCTGCCTCCACGCTCATGCCATTGATTTCGAGAAATACCATCGCCGCGGTCCACGCGATGAAATCGTGGAAAACCTCTTTGGCGAGGAGCGACTGAGCGAGTTATCGCCCTCCTTGCCCTAGAGAATATCGAAGGACCCCTTGCGCAAGCGAGGGCTTAGCGGGTAGGCTTAGCGACACTGGAGCAGCTACATGGCGCACTACATCACGGGGGGCGGTTCGTTCCCTGCGGCGGACGTCTACACCGTCGTCGGAGATTCGGCGCCGGCGTCGTGCTAACGGCAAGACGATGAGCGACGATCCCCAGAGCGGCGACGGCGCAGCCGACGCCGGTTTGCCCGGCGGCGCACCGCAAGGCGACTCGTCGGATTCGTCGTCCAGCGATTCGTCGTCGAGCGATTCGTCGGCGTCATCGACGAACGGCGCCGCCACGCTCGACCCCACGCGGTGGTCGAGCATTTTGACGGGCGCGATCTCGACGAGCGCCGCACTGCGTACCGGCAACGCGGTGACGTATTTGATCGACGGCCCGGCGACGTTTGCCGCGATGCTAACCGCGATCAGTTCGACCTCGGGAAGCGGTCACTACATCTATTTGCTGGGATGGCAACTGGTCGACACCGTTTCGCTCGACCCATCGTCAACGCCGACGGGCGGCGCAACGTCGAATACGTTCGCGGATCTTATGACAGCGGCGTCGGCGCGCGGCGTGCAAATCCGAGCAATGCTCTGGAAGCAGTACAAGGGCCTCAATCAGCCCCAAGTGGACTTCATCAACACCCTCGCGAATGGTGCGGCGATTCTCGACAATGCCACGAGCGATCCCGTGTTGGGTTCGCATCACCAGAAAGTGCTGGTCGTTAAGGGTTCCGACGGGCTGATCGGATTCTGTGGCGGCATCGATATCAATTCCGACCGCGTTTCCTGGGGCTCGGTGACGACGAGCAGCAGCAGCGCTTCGGGGTCGGACTCTTCGGGAAATCCGGCGGCCGGTTCGCCGGACGGAGGCACAGCCGTCGATGCCAGCAGCTCGTCGGGAACGAGCGGCGCACCCCTGCACGACGTCCATTGTCAAGTGATGGGCCCGTCGGCGTGGGATTTGCTGCTGACGTTCATCCGACGCTGGGACCATCATCCCGATCACTCGGCGATCGATTCATCGAAGGGCGATCTGCTCGGACGCACTGAGGCCGTTCCCACATCGGCTTCGACTCCCTCGAGCACCGGTAGTTCGTGCTCGGTGGCGATCGGCAGGACGTTCACTCCCGCCACGCCGGGCACGACCGTGCCGAAGGAGCGAGACGTTGCTGGCCTGCTCCTCGCCGCGATCGCCAACGCCCAGCGCTTCATTTATATGGAAGACCAATATTTGATCTCGCCGGAAGCCGCGGCGGCACTCAACGCGCGAGTCCCGAACCTGCAGCATCTGACCATCCTCATCGCGGCGTCCGAGATCAGCGATCTTCCCTGCCGATGGCGTTACCGTAAGCAGTTCATCGATGCGGTCACGAATGGTCTGAGCGCCGCCGACGCCGCGAAAGTGCGGGTCTTTCAACTCGTCACGCCGCCGGCTTCGACGCCGCCAACCTTTGGCGCGCACACCTACGTGCACTCCAAGACGTGGGTTTTCGATGACGAGCTCGCCGTCATCGGCAGCGCGAATTGCAATCGCCGCGGCTGGCAGTCGGACAGCGAGGCGGATGCATTTATCTTCGATGACGCGTCCCCTGCAGCGGGATCGCTCACCTTCGCGCAGCTCCTACGCTGCGATCTCTGGTCGGAGCATCTCGGCATTCCGGCCGGAAACCTGACCGACGGCGTCGCGAGCGTCAGCAACTGGGTTACGTCGTCACCTTCGTCACGCGTTCTTCTCTACGATCCGGCCGGCGACACCAACACGGCGCTCTGCGACACCGACACCGTCCGCAATGCCATCGATCCGCCGAGCCCGTAGTTACCGGCGATAACCGGCGTCCGTCGCGGCGATAACGGCTGCGGTGACGGTGGTTGCTATTGCAGTTATCGCCCTCCCAGATCACTTAGTTCGTGTCTGGCGGCCGATAATCCGGAAGCTGGTGCAGGAAGAAGTCCTCGTCGTATTTTGACTTAATCGGGACGAACTTGCGAGGCGGTTTCGAAAAGTCGAAGCAGTTGTTTAACGACGCTGCGCGTCTGTCGGTGGCCGCCAAGCGTGGCAGGCCGAAGCGATCCTCTACAAATTCGAGAATGCTGCCGTGTTCATAATGGGTATGTGAAACGAACCCCTTTTTCGCGTATGGCGAAATGATGAGTAGCGGTATTCGCATCCCGAGCCCGTCGTAGTCGACATACTTGGGTGGTTCTGGATCGTAAAAGCCGCCGTAGTCGTCCCAGAAGATAAAGATTGCGGTCGAATCCCAAAAAGGCGATTCCCCGACGGCGTTGACAACCGAAGCGACCCACGACGGTCCGGTATCGGAATCGGAGCGTGGATGGTCGGAGTTCACCTCGAGCGGCGTGATCCAGGTAACGTCTCGAAGCTGTCCGTTTTTGACATCGGTCAAGAACTGGGCCGGCGGATCGATGATGTCTTTATTCCAATCGCGGCCATAGCAGATATGTTTGATCGCCTGGTACGAGCTCCAAACCCCGTGCTCGATATACTCGTCTTGGGCGCCTTTACCGCAGGTTTTGCCATCGTTGCTAGCCTTACCTAAGGAGTTGGCATAAAACGCCCAGGGGTCGCCCTTGTCGTCAAGCTCGTCGCCCAGCGTCTTGTAGTCAAAGCAGTCAGTGAGATAGCCAGCTGGTTCTCGTGTTACCGGTTTCTCCCTTATCCAGGGGATCGTATCGGGCGTCCCGCCGGGGCAGCCCCAGTTTGCCGCGGGATAGTTGAGCGCTTGATTGGCCTGAGCGGCGATGATGTACTGATGCGAGACGTAACTGCTAGCGTCGAAGTTTGAGGCGTACATCTCGTCGGCCAGTACGTACTGATGCCCCATCGAAAAGTACGGCGCGGTCTCAGAATGCGGCACATAACTATAGGGCGGATATTTAATCGGACATTTTGGGCGGCCAATCTGGCGGCAGGTCCACGTCTCCTTATCGAAGCCGTTCATCCGACAGTCGGTCCCTGGAATTTTCCCCGTACCGTTGCACGCGGCGGTAAAACCCTGGGAGTTATGCTCGACGTCCCACTTCGTCGCGAGCCCGATCGGTTGAAGCGTTACCTTCTCGTTCTTGGAATCGTAACCGTACTTCACGGTCTTGGCGCCAATGAATCCATAGAAGAGGTCGTTGAAGCTGCGGTTCTCTTGAACGACGATGACGATGTGCTTGATCTTGCCGAGCGGCGAGCGCGCGAGCGGAATCGACGCCGCGTCCGGCCGCACCACGGCGGGAACCATCGAAGGACCGCTCCCGGTGATGCCTCGGCAGCCCGCAATGACTAGCATTGCAGCGACCAACGCGAGCGCCTTGCAATTGAGATGAATGTCACGCACTTGGGGATCTCCTCGGTTCAAGAAAAACTCTTCGGCATATTTGGCGTTGATCGGTACGAACGTGCGCGGCGCCTTCGAAAAGTCGAAGGCACCAATCGGTGAGTTGGCACGTCGGTCGCTCGCGAGTTTGTGCTGGCGCGGCAGAGTGCTTCCATGCTCGTAGTGCGTGTGGTCGACGTAGCCCGCGCCGCCGCTGCTAGGAGCGAAACCGCCGGCGTACCTCTAGTCATCGGGCTCCCTTAACGGCAAGTGCAAGAAGTAACTCGCCGGGTACCTCGTATAAACGCGCTTGAAAGCTCGCGGCTTTTTCGAGAAGTCGAAGCAGTCGGAGAGATCGTCGGCGCGTACGTCGGTCGTTCCGAGCGAGGCTAGGCCGAAGGTCTTTTCCGTGAACTTCAAAATGCTTGCGAGCTCGTGCTGCACGTGCGAAACGTAGCCTTGCTTCGCATACGGCGAGACCACGATGAGCGGGACGCGAAAACCCAGCTCGAAGGAGTTATAGATTGTGGGCGTGTCGTGATCGTAGAATCCGCCCCAGTCATCCCAAAGGATAAAGATCGCCGTGTTATTCCAATAGGGGCTCTCGCCGACGGCATTGACGACCGATGCGACCCACGACGGTCCCGATCCGTTGTTAGTCTGGGGATGATCCGAGGCGGCCTCCGTCGGCGTAACCCATACGACGTCGGCCAGCTGACCGTTCGCAATGTCGGTAAGCACCTGCGTGTACGGCGTGATTACGTTCGCCGCCATTTCAGACTTGTTCGACCAAATCGAGTAAATCGCGTCGACGGCGTTCCAGATTCCCGGACCGCGCTTCGCCTGATAATACTTCCACGTCACCCCGGCCGCGTCCAGCTCATTCATGATCGACTGCCGCTGGAAGCACGGGAACGTCTTGAGCGACTTCGGCAGCCCGCCGCGAGCGTTGATGACGCCGACGAGCGATCCGTACGGCGAATCGCATCCGCCGGTTAGACCGCCCTGAGGACCTTGCGGGTTATTCGACGCTCGGTTCGGAGAGCCGTCGCTCACGGTCGACGTGCCGCTGACGAGATACTGATGGGCCGGGAAGCTCGGTCCCTGGTCGGTCTCAAACATGTTGTCCGCGAACGTGTAGCTCTCCGCGAGAGTGTAGTACTCCTGGACTTGATGCTTCGGAACGTAAGCGTACGCGGCGTTCTGCGGACATCGTCCTACACACTTTTCTTGGTCGAAGCCGTTCATCTGACCGCCGTTATACTCGGTGACCCATGAGCTGTGAACGTGGCCCAGATCGTAGTCGGCCGTCAGCGATTCCCTTTGCAGCGATACGGTCTGACCTTGCGAGTTGAGCCCCCACGATTGTGTGTCGGCGCCGGGAAGAAACTGAAAGAGATTGTCGACGCTTCGATTCTCTTGCACCACGATGACGATGTGCTGAATCGGCGACGCCGTTTGGCGGCCCCAATGCGACCGATATAATGAGCGCTTGGTTGGAAGCTGCGAACTGCCCGCTACGACTCCACCCGACGGGTCGCATCCAGCGAGCAGCGCGCCGGCGATAAGGCCACCGATCCATCGGGAATATCGCATACTCCATCTCTCCTCTTGCCTGAGCCAACGGCAAGTGTGATGTCGAACTGAAGAATCAGCTCAACATCGTTAGTGTGTGACACCATACTTGGACTTTCAAGTTTCGGAATGCGAATCGAGGTAGACTAACGGTTACATCGTTTGGACGACGGTCATGCTCCACGGCAACAGCCGCATGGTGAAGCTGTTTTGCCAGCTCGATAGCGGTCGATGCCCTGGGCCATTCCATATGTTATTTTTCGATGCATCGTAACGTGCCTTATTGTACCACCACACCTTTCCCCCGGAGCCCGACGTCTTTCCGTCGATCGTCACGGGCACGCTCTCCGCGGTCGTTTTGTTCAAGTTGAAGAGCATCAGCGCATAGCCGCCGTTGTACGTCGTCGCGTAGGCACGAATATCTGTCATCCCCACGACCGACACGCCGAGCATGTGCTCGCCGTTACGGACGAAGTGCGACGCCACCTCAAATGAGACCGCTGTCGGCATCAACGTCCCAAGCGGCACGTCCGGGTTGCTGCAACCATAGCGGAGCGTCCCAACCGAAAAGATCATCGATCCGCCGTAGTTTTGCTTGCCGTAGAGCGTTGGACTGAAGTCCCCGCCTTTGCTCGGCAGCTGGCAGTCGCCGTAGCCGCTATGCCAGGTTGCACGTGCGATACCGTCGTTCAACATCTCTCCGATGAGTTGCCCGGCATAAAGCGCCTGCGTGATCGACATCTCTTGCTTGTCGCCGGGAGCGGTTGCCGACCCAATCTCTCCCATATAGATCGGCGTCCCGGCCCGTCCCGCGGCGGCAAGCTCGGAATTTATCCTTTTGATACCGCCGGTGAACCGCTGGGGGTACTCCTTGAGCAAATTGGTATCGGAGACGTTCGTGCCCTTTTGCGGATAGTAATGCACCTCGACGCAATCATATAAGGCTTTACTGAAGACCGTCGTGCTCCATTCGGTATTGCCTATAGATCCATCGACGCAGACGTTGATGGGTATTGGCGACGCCGCCTTCATTTTAGGATAGTAATCTGTGCTGACAACGTTCGCATACTGCGTAGGGTCGTGCGGCTTCGAACGCAAGTCCAACGAGCCGTCCACAGATTGCTCGTTCCCGACCGTCCACCAAGTCACGTTATAACCTTTGGTCTTATTCGCGTACTTGACCCAGGCTGCGGCTTCGGCTGCACTGCCGCCGCCGGTGCACTGCGGGTTCGACCCATAGTTCACCGTGACCGCAACGTCGAGATGCGCCGGCAAAGCGATGTCTGACATGAAGTTGTCGAACGTCGAGTTCGGTTTCGGTTTAAAATGGCTGCCGCAGATGCCGACGCCGTCCGTATTCGTCCTCCAATGGTAGCGATCGGCAGCCTTTCCGCCCGGCCACCGCGTTGTCGTCATTCCGGCTTGTACGAACGACGCAGCCATGTTCGGCTGCGTGATATCGAACCACACTTGCATGTCTGCACCCAACACTGCCGTCGAGACTTGGGCGCCGACCTGCGACGGATCGACGACGACGCCGCTTTGCGAGAGATGGTGGATCTTTCGGTCGGTATGGGAGATCGGTATCGCTGAGCCCGGTGGGTTGGAACCATTGCACGCCGCGCAGAGCGCGATAGCGATTAAAGGGATAATCAAAGAGAAAGGCGACCGAGCTGTCGCTTGTAATGGCCCTGCCCTCGAGCTCTCGGCGGAGGGTAAAATGCTTGCTTGAGGCCCTTGCCACTTCTGACGAACTCTGTGATCTCCAAGCACCTCGAGCGCCTCCTTCGTTGTAGCCAATCGAAAAGGTCAAGGAGACGCTCAGAAGCGGCAACCCGACCCTGCTCAGTTTAGAAACACTTCGCCATCGCGGAGGATGAATCTTGCGGCCACTCACCTGCTTCCCCACCAGCGTTGCAGCGTTTCGTGGGTAGGCGACAGATTCACAGGAGCCGTTCTTTGGGTGGAAGCGGCCCTCGCTTTGAGCTCTCTATCGGGATTTAATTTAGTGCTTCAGCGTACGTAGGGCTGATGTGACCCCGTCGGGAGCTGGACACCTAATAAGCGAAGCTGCTCGCAAGTACGGCTTCACGCAATCGGAGTTCCGCGAATGGACCGAAGAATATCATCGAGCCGGCGTCGATGCTTTCAAGGTCAAAAAGAGGGACTGGAAGCCGAGTACCGCGCCGACGTAAAGCGTTTACAAGCCAAGATCGGCGAGCTGGTGACGGAGCGCGGCTAGTGCGATTCGTTTCATTGATTCACCTGAATGGAGGTGACGCTCCAGGGAGTGAGAGTAACGGTAAAACTACCCGTCCAGGGCGCCAGGGAGCCATAGGTCGGCCCCGCATAGATGCGGTGCTGCGTTTGGTCGAAGGTGGCCTTGTCATAATACACGATCTGCCCACCAGAACCGGACGTCTTGCCGTCTATGCTGACGGTCACTTTCTCACTGCTGGTCCTGCGGCGATTAATTAGCAGCACTTGGTAGCCCGTGCCGTATGTCTCAGCGTAGCCCGCAACCTCAACATCGCCGGTTTTCGTTGTGCGGAGGGTGTGTTCGCCGGGGTGTACGTATGAGGAAAGCACCAGGAATGAGTTACCGACTGCCAGGAGGGTGCCCAGCCGCGGCTGCATACTTGAGCAGTTGCTATTCTGCCCCGAGAACATGCCGGAGGTTCCCCAGGGAAGCCATGAGGGGTATACATTAGGCTGATTTGGCACGGGATAGTTGCAGTCGGCGAAGGTCGAGTGCCAGGTAAGGCGAGCAACGCCGTCATCCATCGCGGTAGCCACGACATTAGCGGCAAACAGCCCCTCCACTATTGATTCGGGGCCGGGAGTATTGGACTGTCTATTCACTTCGGCAACGAAGAGCGGCACATTCGGACGGCCTGCCGTAGCTAGATGCGCCTGCTCGGTCTTAATGAACGCATCGAATAGGCCAGCGCCGTTCTGTAGCAGCGTAGCGTCGTTCCCCTGCCCTTCTATTTCTGGATAGAAGTGAATCTCCGAGCAATCGTACAGGGCATTGGCCAGAACCGCAGCATCCCAGGCACCGCTATGCTGCTGCGGGAACCCGTCAATGCAAACATTGATCTTCTGAGTAGCCGCTGCGTGCATATCGTTGTAGAACGCCCGCTCGTAGTAGGCGTAGCATACCGGATTGCCCGGGCACGAAGTCTGTCCAGCGGCGGGGCGGTGCAGATCGAGCGCGTTAGCGCCTGGATTGCCGGCATAATACTGTTCGTTGCCAACCGTCCACCAGTGGCGAGCGGGAGCAGCGGAGACCCACGCTGCCGCTTCGGTCGGATCTCCACCTCCCGTACAAGTTTTGTCGCTGCCGTAGTTGACTCCAAGTGACACGTTGAGATGAGCCGGGAAGGCTACATCGTTCACGAAGTTCCTCCAGGTGGAGTTAGGATTGGCGCTCCGCGAGCATCTGCCGGGACCGTCTGTGCCAGTCCGCCAATGCCAGTAGTCATCCTGGCAACCACCCGGGAATCGAGTGGTTGTAACGCCGGCATTAATGAACGCCTGTGCTACACCGGACTGAGTGAGGTTATAGGTGACGCAAACATCCGCGCCAAGCATGTCACCATGCACGGTTGGGCCAACTCGGGAGGGGTGGACGGCTATCGCAGCGGCTAACGCGGATATTTTAACTCGGTGACTTGCGCGCATTTTGCCTTGCGCTGCGGTCTCGCCAGTTGGGATCGCCCAGAAGCCGGGAGAGTTGCCCGTACTCTGATCGTACGACTGTCCCACGCCCCCGCAGCCTGGGAGCATGGCACCAGCCAGGATAGCCGTAATCGCGACAGACGCGGGACGCGCGAGAGTGCTGTTCAGGATGGTCTCCTTTCGCCGTACGCGGTTCGCTGGTTGGATTGAGTTGGTTGACGCGCGATGGACCCACACCCGGGGTGACGCCGGTTTCAGCAGCGCCGCAACCGGCAACGAGCCATGAAATCGCGACCGCGCTCAATAGTCGACGTTCTGATCTGTAGGCATATTCAGGCAGCTAATGACTGTGACCGGTTGATTTTTAGACTTGCCACAAACTCCTTCGGCGTTTGATAGCCGAGCGCAGACTTCGGCCGATGTTCGTTGAAGTCGCATCGCCACGCTTCGGCGCTCTCGCGTGCATCAAAGATAGTCGTGGAGCTATGGGGGCTGAATGCTTTCGCTCGCCACGATCTCGAGCGCGCTGGCCGCCGCCCAGGCTCGTCGCACAAGCGAAGCGAATGGACGGCACTGATTACCTCCCAAGAGCTCGGGGGTTGTGGACGCAGGGCAACCGAATGGCAACCGAGGCCCATCTGAGAGCATTCCGGAATGATCGTTGGCGTGGCGCAAACCTCGAGAAATCAGGGTCTTCACCAACTTGGAGAGGTGGCAGAGCGGTTGAATACGGCGGTCTTTAAATGCTTGCCGCTAGCCTTGACAAGTCCTCGCAAGTCTCATCTTCGCGTGGTAAGCGGCGCTACGGTCATCCATCTGAAAATCCACCCATCTCGCCTGCCTGGATTGCGGCGCCACGAGGAGCACCGGCATACTCTTAATATACCGGTGCTCTTCATTGGTGAGTCAGCTAAGTAGACGAGAAACGACGATTATCTCTTTGCTGCCGTCACGCCGAGCGGCTCGGGCAAACCGCTCCCTAGGACCGCAATAGCCGGACCGCCGGCCGGGTACTTGAAAACCTCACCGTTTCCGTTACCCGCATCTCCGCAGTAGACAAGGCCCTTAACGATCCAGGTCTGCGCGCAGTCGCCGACACCCGAGTACGATACGGTGCCCTTCAACGTCGCCTTCGACCCGTGGACGATGTACTGATACGTCACACTCGCTAGCTGATCGAAGACGGTGAGGTACGTGCCGTCCCACTGCACGGAGCCAGGGAACTGCACCGAGTTGCTGGTGGTGATCGTCTTGAACGTGCTGCTGCCCTTCGGGAGCTCAACGAGCCCGAAGTTACTGCCGCTATTGAAGCCATCGGCGAAGAGGTTCCCCTGGTTGTCGTAGCCGTCGAAGTACTCCGCGACCAGCGGCGTGGTGTAAACGGTGCCCGCGGTGCCCGAGCCGCTTGCGTTCTTGAAGATCACGACGTCGCCACCCCCGCTCGACTCAAAAAAGATGCCGACCGCAAGATCGCCGCTGGTATTCATGGCGCAACTGGTTGGAAACGAGAAAGTGACAGACAGTGTCTTGATCGGTGTCTGGGGAACCTTGTACTCCGTGATCTGGGTCTGGCCCCCGACGTTCCAGATGATCTTCTTCCCATAACCGTAGAGGACGTTCGTGCACCCTTGGCCCCCGTCGCCGGCGATCTCACCGATCTGCTGATCGCTCTTCGGATAATCAAAGATGCTGGCGAAGCTGCCGTAAGTGTTGAAGACGTACTCAAATTTCTTGTGTCGCCGACGCCGGTCGGGAAGAATCGTCGCGTAACGGGGCAGCGGGCCCATGCTCATGCGCGCTGCCGTTACCGGCCTTCCATTTATAAAGAGCATCCTACCAACATATGTGCCATTGAGCGCAGTGGTTGACGGCGTGACCGCCGAGCCCCCGCCGCACGCCGAGCATATCGCAAGCGCAACCAGAGCACACGCGTATTTTACTAAACTAGTCGGATTCACGAAGTTACCCCTTTCTGAGTAGACACGATTCCCTGACATTCTCGGGCGGCCCAAAAAAGCGGGAGAGAAGAAGGTTCAGCAGCCGCAGTTGAGTGTCTTTCCGCCAGCGCCTGCCAATGTTGCCGCAGCACAAGCTTCCCGCTGCGCACCGCCGAGGGACGTCAGTGGCCAAGGTATCTCAGCTGCTCGGGCATTCGTCGCCGGTCATCACGCTATCCACCTACGCGCACGTGCTCGACGGTGTTGCGCGAGAAGCGGTCAACGTGCTAGCGAACAGCTTGATCCGCGCCCGACAGGGACGGACGACGTGTGAGCAAATGGCCTACGGCCACCGTTCCGTGAGCAAAGCTGTTCGCCGAACGCACCCGTAAAAAAGGCATTTAGCGGGTACTTGGAGAGGTGGCAGAGTGCCTGAATGCTGCGCCCGATCTTGCGGACTAAGAATGCTTAATCGCAAACTTCACGGCGGTAAAGTCGCGGGTCGGATCGTCCGGGCGCTCGAACTACGGCGGCCTTGCCATTGCTCGAACAACCGCGCGGCATTACTCGAATCTGTGCAGCGGCGTTTGGCCTCCGAGACCAGTATCTAGTCATTACTTACTACGGTGTATATGGTGATGATGCTTATACTGGTCGCCCGGCCGCCTCGCCGGTTCTGAGTGTAACAACAAGTGTAGGTGTTCGCCTCCGCGAGAACATCCTATAATGATGGAATGAGATTTGTCCGTTCCTACGCTCTGGTTTTGAGTTTTGGAGTTTCGGCCTGTTCGCAATCGTCTTCGGTCGGAACGCTTCCTGGTTCGCTCGATGTTCCAGCCGTGCACTCGGTTCGCTTGGGTAGCCAATCGCACAAAAACCGCGCGGCGCAGTCGCCGATCCAACACGTCGTGATCATCGTTCAAGAAAATCGAAGCGTGGACAATCTCTTTCAGTTCCTTCCTAACATCAACGTCCGATCCTACGGGCGCGGCCCGCTCGGGAATGGTCACATAAAGTTGCAGAGCGAGTCGCTCACAGCTCCGTACGATGTAAGCCACAGTCACCAAGCCTGGCTAACCGAATACGACAACAGCCGGATGGACGGCTTCGGCCAGGCTTCGTGCAAAGGAACGTGTCCGAACGATGCAGCCTACGCTTACGTCCCGCAGAGCGATGTCCAACCGTACTACACGCTGGCCGAAACCTACACGTTCGCCGACAAGATGTTCGAGACCGATCAAGGACCGAGTTTTCCGTCACATCAGTACCTTGTCAGCGGAACGTCAACAGTTAGCGACGGATCACGATACAAAGCATCGGGAAACCCCACGGATCCAAGCGGCCAACTAGTGGGTGGCTGCGACTCGCCGAGTGGCTCGCTCGTCCAGGAGATCACCCCGCAGGGCAAAGAGCGGCTGTCGCTCCAGACTTACCCGTGCTTTCAGCGCCAGTCGCTCATGAACGAAATGGACGCAGCCGGGGTATCGTGGAAGTACTATCAAGCGACTTCCGGAGCGGGGTTGTGGAATGCGGTTGATGCCATCCAGTCGATTTGGTCGAACAAGTCGGAGATGGCAGCCAATGTCGTGACGCCTCCGTCGCAGGTTCTTACCGATATCGCCAACGGTCAGCTGGCGGATGTCGTTTGGGTTACGCCTACCAAAGCGGCTTCAGACCACCCCAAGAATAACGACGGATCCGGGCCGTCCTGGGTCGCCTCGGTCGTCAATGCAGTCGGCAGCAGCCAATACTGGAACAACACAGCAATCTTCATCACGTGGGACGACTGGGGCGGCTTTTACGACCACGTGACCCCTACAATTTATAACTCTTTTGAGCTAGGCTTTCGCGTGCCGTTGATCGTGGTCTCGCCGTACGCAAAAACCGGCTACGTCTCGCACGTCCGACACGAGTTCGGCAGCATCTTGAAATTCACCGAAGCGACCTTCGGCCTGCCGTCCTTAGGAACGACCGACGAACGCGCAGACGATCTTTCGGATTGCTTCACTTTTTCCAAAAAACCGAAGCCGTTTGCCCGAATCCGGTCTAAGTACCCGCCGAGCTACTTCTTCCATCTTCCTTCGCAAGAGCCCGACGACTGAACGGCAAAGCCGGCTCCGCCTATGTCTTTACCACTCAGAGGGGGTGAGAAGGAGCGCTGCCATGGTTGCTCACTCGTGGTCTGTGCGTTGCGCCTTAAGCATTTGCGCCAGTTTCGTTATGGTCGCGGGCTGCGGAGGCTCCCACACGCAGACCAATTCGTTTTTTCCGAGCCAATCCGACGCGGGAAGTCGCGCGCTGGGAGGACTCGGTGGTGAGGCCGAGTCGATGGCCTCCGATTCCCAAATGCAGGACCTTCTTTACGTGTCGCATGGTAAGGATGGCAGCGTTTACGTCTACTCCTACCCCGAAGGCGAGCTACAAGCCCGGCTTCTCGACGTAAGGGCCAGTGGTCTGTGCTCGAACGACAACGGCGACGTTTTCATCCCAGAGCACAACGACATACTCGAATACGCCCACGGCGGAACACGGCCAATCGCGGCGTTGCGTAACCCGCTCGGAGCAGAGGTCCAGTTCTGCGCCGTCGACCGAGCGACCGGAAACCTCGCCGTCTCGGGCGGCGCCAACGCCAAATCTGGCGTAGCAATCTACGCCAATGCGAAGGGCAGTCCGAAAATATACGGTGCGGAAAGCCTTTACGGCGGTTATTGGTCTGCAGTATATGACGGCGAAGGAAATCTCTTCGTCGAGGCTGCCGGCAAGTTAGGCGGTATCAATCTCGTCGAGCTCCCCAAAGGCGGCCAGCAATTCAGAAACATCGTATGGAACGGAATACGTCCACCCCACTTCGGCTCGATTCAATGGGATGGCCGGTACCTTGCAGCAGAGAGTCCGGAACGTAGTTCTGGCACGACGATCTTTCGCTACAGCGTGAGTTCGGGGCAAGCCACCTTCCTTGGCAAGACGGCGCTAAAGGGTGTGGGAAGCCCACTGCAGCTCTGGATTCACGACGGCAAAATCGTCGTGCCCAATCAGAATGGCTCGGCTGGGATTATGCTCTACGACTATCCTGCGGGCGGTAGCCCTGCCAGGACCATCAAAGACGCTCTCGAACCACGAGCCGCGATAGTCAGCCCGGCATCGGATCATAAAGTCGCGGTTACGACCTATCACTATGATAGCTTGCGAACGGGCTGGAACAAACACGAGTCGACGCTGACGTATAAGAACGTTCGAAGCAGATCGTTTGGCCTACTGCACTCGGTAACACTCGACGACCAGGTTGATGCCCAACCGCTCATTGTCCCCGACGTAAGGACGACTCGCGGCGTGTCGCCGGGTAAGCACGACGTGGTTTATGTCGTGACGGAAAACGATACTGTCTATGCGATCGACGCGTCGAGCGGGACGGTTCTCTTCACCCGGAGTTTGGGCAGTCCGGTTCCGATGCCTTTGGGTTGTATCAACAACGGACCAAACGTCGGAATCAATGGAACACCGGTCATCGACCGAGCTGCAAACGTGATGTACGTCATCGCCTACACACGGCAGAGCGGGGTACCCACCTATTACCTCCATGAACTCAGCCTGGCGAATCTCATGGACATCGTAACACCTGTCGTAGTCTCCGCCTCCCACAAATTGACCGATGGCTCTACCAACACGTTCGACGCAATGTATCAGCGACAACGACCAGGCTTACTCGAGTCGAACGGAAACATCTATGCCGGATTCGGCAGCTTTTGCGACTACAGCGCGTCAAATTCACGCGGTTGGCTGCTCGGTTGGCAATCGGGGTCGCTTACGCCACTTGCGGCGAACCGGCTCAACGACATCCTCGCAACATCGCCGGATAGCTTCTTCTTGTCGTCAGTCTGGATGTCGGGGTACGGCGTCGCCGCCGATCATCAGGGGAACATCTACTTCGTTACCGGCAATTCAGATCCATCAGGGACCACGTATAACAGCGTCAACAATATCTCAGAGAGCGTCGTAAAAGTCAGCTCGGACTTGACGCAGATTCTGAGCTTCTTCACGCCGTCGGACGCAAACAGTCTTGACCAGGCCGATCAAGACTTCGGGTCGGGTGGCGTGATGCTGCTACCGACGGAAGCGACGCCACCTTCAGGGGCGCTGCTCGCCGCGGCGGCAGGTAAAGAAGGGACGATGTTCCTGCTCGATCGGAGAAGCCTGGGTGGATACACTCCGACTGGTCCGAACAACGATCTCGCTGAAGCGTCGATCGGCGGATGCTGGTGCGGTGAGTCATACTTCGACGCTGCGCGGGATTCTTTGCCGCGCGTCGTTGCTAGCGGCGGCAACAACGTAACCGTTTGGAAAGTAGTAACCGCGCCTGCGGTAAGTTTGACCTCGGCCGGATCTTCACCCACATTGCCCGAGAGGCAAGACGCCGGTTTCTTCACGACCGTCTCATCGAATGGAAATAACCCCGGTGCAATCATTTGGGCGCTCGCGCGACCGTCGTCCATTCCCGGAAACGTCACGCTTTTCGCCTTCAAGTCTGTAACTGGGCACGGGAGTTCAACGCTCGAAACACTCTACCAAGCGCCGGCCGGAAACTGGGAAGCTAGATTTGGCAACGCGAATCTCGTTCCCGTTGAAGCGAAC
Organism: Vulcanimicrobiota bacterium; assembly: GCA_963748875.1. GTDB lineage: Bacteria > Vulcanimicrobiota > Vulcanimicrobiia > Vulcanimicrobiales > Vulcanimicrobiaceae > Cybelea. Next base: position 49,659 of record CAVVKC010000001.1, on the reverse strand, counting down.
GCCAAGGTATACGTGGCAAGCTACGAGCAGCTAAACATCTTCGGACTCCTCACTTCCGGCATGAAAGCTGCAAGGCTCGTCTCTCCACCGTTGAAGGCCCCGCGTGCCACTATCAGGGCTCCGCACGAAGTCACCGGAACCCTCGTTACCATCAACGGCTCACTCCTTATTTTGCGCTTGCGCACCGGAGTGGAAGCTCGCGTCGATGACTCCGAAGCGGTCAAAAACGAGCGAAGTGCCGTATTGATAATAGGCGAACCTTTCAACGCAAGAGGGACATTCGACGCTGCCGGCATTCTGCACGCCACTGCGATTGTGCGCGCAAAGCGCCCAGAGACATGGCCTCCGGATCGCTAGTTATCGGAGCCGTGGACCCGAGCCCGACATCAATGCGCCTTGCTGACGATGACTCACTTGAGGTTTGGGATGACCTGTAGGCGCAATTCAGGCGGCTGATCGCTGTGAACGTTGGTTGATTTTTAGGCTTGCCACGAACTCCTTCGGCGTTTGATAGCTCAGTGCGGAATGAGGTCGGTTCTCATTGAAAATGGATTCGTTGCAATCCTAGGGAGCTCTCGAGAACCCTCCCGCCGAATGAGAATCATCGAGCGGAACGCGACGGCTTTTCGTGCGTCCGTTTGATAGGCTAGCTCCTCTCCTCGGCCGCCCGCCGCAGTCGTCCCGCGCAAACAGGCACCAGCTATGGCATAATATAATTCCAAGGAGTTTAACGATATGGTCAGATCGCTGCTCTACCTCGCTTGTGTGTCGCTATTGATCGCCGGGTGCGACGGTGCGCAAGGTCCGCTCAACCAGGGGGCTGGATCGAGCGCGAACGGGGTTTGGCGCGACTTTGATTACTGCACCGGCCAGCACGCCGGAATGATTGGGCAGACTGTCACAGTACATCAGGAAAGCAAGCGCGACGTGTTTCCGAAGGGCCTTACTCCAGCGAACATTCAAGCCGCTTATGACCTTCCGTCGCTGAGCCGCGGGGCAGGCCAGATCGTCGCCATCGTGCTGCAGTGCGATAACCCGGATGTAGCCAACGATCAGGCCGTATTTCGGTCGCAGTTCGGTCTGCCCGCTGGGCAGTTTTACAAGTTCAACGAGTACGGCCAACAGAGCAATTATCCGCCGACAATCAAGCCGTGGGGCATCTACGTTGACGTTAGCGTCGAAATGGTTGCTGCGGTCTGTCCAAATTGCACGATCTACTTGATCGAAGCAAATAACTTGGATGTACCCGATCTTGAGATGGCCACCGCGACTGCCCTTTCACTCGACGCGAAAATCATCAGCGAGCCGTGGGGCTGCGAGTATGCGGGTTGCCTCGATCAGTCTTACTTCGATAAGAAAGGCGTGACGTACGTAGGTCTGGGTGCCATCCCGCACGAGACATTTCCGGCAGAACTCGATAGCGTCGTCGCGGTCGGCGGCACATATATCTCTCAGGGCGGGGGCGGGAAACGCGGGTGGACGGAAACGGAGTGGCCCGGCTTCGGCGGTGGTTGCTTTACCGATGTTCCGAAGCCAAGGTGGCAGCAGAAGTTCAGCTGTTCAGGACGTGTCTCCAACGATGTCTCGATGGTCGCCAATTTCGTTGACGCTTACGACAGCTTCGATGGTTTGGGCACCGATCAGGGCTGGATCAACGACAGCGGCAACTATCTGCCGACCAACTTGATTGCCGGCGTCTTCGCGCTCGCTGGAGACGCGAAGGACCAAGACGGCGGTAAAACGTTCTGGCAGAAAAAGCATCTCAAGCACTTATATAAAATCGAATGCGAAGGCTCGTGCATCTACGGTACTCGGTTTTCGTATTCTGACGGCTGGGGCTCACCGCACGGCATTGGGGCATTTTGAGCAAAAGGACGCGCGTGGCTCGGTTGCAATCTCGCAAATGCCTTGGCTCTTACGGAGCGAGGAAAATAGTAGAATGAAGAACCTTGGAACTGACGCTGCGGACATTGACAATCGGCGCAACTTCGACATTGCTGGCGGCCTGCGAGGGGCGTCGCCTATTGCAACGCCGGGTACCGCGCCCTAAGGTCGCGTAACCGCGACATATACCGATTCGCGGATCCTGGGAAACGCCGCACTGCTTCATGCCCATGTCTCTACGTCACGAACTTGAACTTTAACAGAGTGACGGTCTATTCGGCAGGCGCAACCAGCAACGTAAAGCCGATGCAAGACATTCATGGCTCACATACGGCACGCGTCTGGTTGGCTCGTGCTATCTTATGTGCTTTCAACAATGGCGGCGCTCATCGGTATCTAGGAGGGAGCTCGATGCGCTTTCCGTAAGCGACGGCCGCAGCTCCATCGGCCTTGCTGCCGCTCTGAAGATTCGAGCGTAATAAAGCGTACCCGGCGCCGAAACCGAACTTCAAGGCAACCTCTGTAAGCGCTCGTAACTGCCTTCGCTTACGGCGTCAGCGAGAAGACCGTTCCCGCACTGTTCTCGCCGCCATGCACCGTGGTGCCGTAGAGCGTGCCGTCGTAAAAGAGGAGCTTCGCCACGGGCAGCTGGCCGTCGGGCAGCGGTCCGAAGCTGTGGAGCACGGTTACTTTGCCGTGCTGGTCGATTTGATAGAGCGTGCCGTGTCCGGTGCCGCCACCGCCGTGTGTCGTTCCGTAGAGCACGGTTCCGCTGACGAGGATGGGCGGCGACCAGGGGGCGGCTCCATCGCCGTGCTCCGATCCGCGAAACGCATGGACAATGTGATAGTCGCCCGCCGGCGTGATCGAAAAAACGACCCCGCGGTCGTGCGGACCGCCGGCCGTGGTCACGCCGTACAACATGTTGTTGAACGCCACAAGGCCACCAGCCGGATCGGCACCGTCCGCGCCGTCGAAGCTGCGCAGAACTTTTTCGCTTCCTTTGACCGTTACTTCAAAGATCGTGCCCATGTTATGAGGGCCGCCTTTCTCGGTGATGCCGTAGAGTGTGCGACGGAGCTCCGCGAGATCGCCCACCGGAGAGTTGCCATCATCAGGAGGCCCAGCGAAGCGATAGATCACCTTTTCATCTCCGCTGCTCAGCACGGAAAACACGGTACCGAAACCGGAACCGCCCTGTGACGTCGTTCCATAAAATCCGTTGTTTCCGCTCGCAATGAGCCCGCCGCGCGGATGCGCTCCATCATTATGGCCGGGACTACGGCCGGCAAACGAGTAAAGCGTCTTCTCCGTGCCTTCGGGCGACACAATGTAGACGGTGCCGCATCCGCGCTTCGCACACTGGTCCGTGCCACCATAAACCGTCGTGCCGTAGACGGCGCCGTGTGCGGCCACAAGGTCACCCTCTGGCGAGCCGCCGGCGGGCGATCCGGGAAACCGGTAGAGCACCGTCTCCTTGCCGGTCGGTGTCATCGAGTAGACCGTGCCGCAGTTTTGGCAGGAAGGGTAATCGTTATGTCCGCCCGCCACCGTCGTTCCGTACAGCGTTCCGTTTAGCCACACGAGTGCCGTTGTCGGACGAGCGCCGTCAGGCGAGCCGGCAAAGCTGTAGAGCGTGCGATAACCGATCCTACTACTAAGGCCGGACGCCTCGTCCGGCAAAGAGAGCATGGGTGAAAGACTTGACCACCGCGCGCATCCGGATATGACGATTGCAAAAGCGACGAATACAACTGCTCGCATCGGAACATCGTTCTGCTTCCGAGCGCACATTACTGCGCGATCGCCGCCGTTTAAGCAGCGTTCGTGCCGAACAGTATCCGGCTGACACAAGTTATCGATTTCTGGCGCGTTCTTCCTCGAGGCGTTGCCATTGGGTTTTCCGACCCTCGACACCAAGGCGAAGGACGTTGTGACGACCCGGCACATCTTGTGCCAGTCGTTTATGGCGCGGGCTCAATCGTCCAACCTTTGTTGCATCCCGTTGCACGTGTCGTGACTCTTCGAACTTGCAACGGTTCGCCCATCTTTGGTTTCGTCGGTCGTCGCTTCCCTTACTTGTTCGGTGAGCGTGGTGTTCGGCGAGATCGGACGAACGCTTCCATGCTGTCGCCAGCATGCGGACTGCCGTCGTGAAACCGACAGCGTCCGCAACGCCATCGATCCGCCGAGCCCGTAGTTATGGCGCTTCGAGGACGCCTTTGTAGGCGTGCACGCTGACGCAACGTGTCACTGCACTGCGCGACTTTTGCCATGTTCAGCGACGTGTCGACCAGAACGGCTGGTGGCGAGCCGAGATCCCACCGACCTTGGATCGGTCGTGAAAACCGTGCGAATATCCATCGAGCGCGTGCATTCGGCTATAGTGCACGCGGTTTTGGAGGCCGAGACACCCGACCTAACTACTTGCACCGGCGCGCGAATTTTGCTGCATCGCGCCTAGCGCCCCGACCCGCGGTCGATCCGCCGCATGCAGCGAGCATTGCCGTCGTGCATCCGTCGATGCCGAACCGCCGCAATCGAATAGCGGCCAAGACGACCGAATCAGGAAGCAGAGCTTTCCCCCGGTCGGTCTCAGCGGCCCTGAGTTGTTACAATCGTGCCGCCGTAAAGAAACTCGACTGCAGTTGGAAATCGCGCACCAAAGGCGGAGGCTGTGTGCCTCCCGCATTCCGTCACGTTTAACAAAATGACCGCCAAGCGATGCGAGGTCTCTACCAGTACATCTCGCAAACGTAGGGTATCCTTCATCTCGTCCTCCGGCGGATGTCCCGGAGCACACGCGGCAAGTCCGTCCTCATTCGTACCAAGGCCTATGGAGATGCGCCCAGGCGTCGTTTCCATTGAGTGTACGATCTTTAGTAGCTGATAGTGGGATAGGTCCCATCATGCGGCCAGTGATTTCTGTGGCGGGTTAGTAATTTCGTAACGAGCGAGGAACTCCTCGGGAGTCATCCCGCCCAGTGAGCTATGCGAATGCTTGGTGTTGTATTCGTTGCGCCAATCCTCAGCCGCAAATCGCGCTTCAAAGATCGTTCGAAAACGATTGGTCATCAGCAGCTCGTCTCGAACGCGAGAATTGAACGACTCGATGAAAGCGTTCTGAGTGGGCTTTCCAGGTTGAATGAAGAGCAACTCGACGTTGTGATCATGAGCCCAAACTTCGAGGGCAGAAGCAATAAACTCTGGGCCGTTGTCCACGCGCAGGCAACGCGGATATCCGTGCTCACGAGCGACCCCCTCCAGCGTGCAAACGACCGACGCGCTCGGATACGAAAACTCGGGCTGCACTGCCAGCGCGTATCGACTGCATTCATCGAGCAGCGTCAGAGCGCGGAAGACGCGACCGTGCAGCAGCCGATCGGAAACGAAGTCCATGGTCCAGATGTCGTTCGGCCAATCGGAACGGCGCAAAGGAACTCCTCGAATGTACTTGGCCCGACTCCGGCGCCGACGCTTCGAAATCTGCAGATTCCCAAGGCGGTAGAGGCGCCGAAATCGCTTATAGTTCATGTACGGATCGTCCTCGCGCGCCTCGCGCTCGTAGCGATCATACAAACGCTTGCAGCCGCGACGGGGATACGCCTGGGCGAGCTCCGTAAGTCGTTTGATCAACGGAGCGTCCTCAAGAAATCTGACGCCAGGTTTTTCGTTGGACGAACGGCGCCGCGCGCGCATGATCTTGCACGCTTCACGTTGACTCAAACCATCTTGCTGCAACGCCTTCACCGCTTCTTGTCGCTGCGAAGGCCCCAACCGTTTTTTCGGATCAGGTTATCCATAGCGTCGACTTTTAGCGTGAGCTTGGCAATAATGCGGTGCATCTGTGCGTTTTCCGCCTCAAGCTCCTTCAGGCGGACGACGTCAGCGACTTCCATTCCGGTGTACTTTGATTTCCAAAGCCGAATCGTGTTCGCGTGAATGCCGTGTTTTCGGGCCAACTCTGCGACCGACGTGCCGGCATCGTACTCTCGGACGATCCCGACGATTTGAGCCTCGGTGAAGCGGCTCTTGCGCATGGGTGGATCTCCTTAGTGGCCGTTTTGGCCGGAAATCCACAGTTATCCCTGGCTCCCGATTCTGGGCCTATCCCAATAGTTGTCCGAATATACAGAGGGGCTTTCGATTAGTAATCGCCCGAATCGTCCCGGCTCACGGGCAACCGTATAGATCGCGATCTGCGCGCCGTATGAAGCGCCACCGATCCCGACGTATTTTGCGTCGCTTAAGGTCCGAAAATGTTTTTGTATATACGGCATCACTTCGCGCACCATAAATGTTGGGTACTCTGCACCGTGCGGATGCGGCATCGGAGGACGGAGGGTATTATCCGGCCACGGAAGATATTCATTCGGACGCATTTGATGCCCGGCGTTGTCGATGCCAACGATTATTATCGGTGGAATGGCTGCGTTAGCATAGAGCTTGTCCATACGATTGCGAAGCAGCCACGAGCCACTGTGGAACGTTGAAGCTTCCGGATCAAAAAGATCCTGGCCATCGCTAAGATAGAGTACGGGGTATCGTGAGTGCCGCTGTGCCGGCAAGTCGTATCCTGGAGGAAGCAGTACCCTCAAAAAGCGGTCATTATTGAAGACGCGACTGTGAAAGTTGATCAAACGTAGCGTGGTCGCTCTTGTCGGAAGGTGAGCTCCCAAAAGTGACGACGTAACTAGAAACGCAAACAGGCAGGCCGCCGCCACCAGCCATCGCATTTTTCGGAAATAGCAGCTCCTCCTATCACACCCCTCTAATCAAAGTTTTTCAAGCGCAACCTAGCTCGGCGAATCGAGCCGCGTTCGGGGGCGCGAGGCCCACAACGGATGGTGGCTCACCGGTAGACCCGTGGATATACCGCGCCGGGAAAAGCCGTGGAGGAGGTCACTGGTGGGTACGGGATTGATCGATCATCGCCGACCCGGATTGGAAATCATTCGAGGCGTTATCGATGATCGTAGCAAGGGCCGTCGCTATCGCCACCGGCTGATGGACTATAATAACGATCCCACGACAACGCTCGCCGATGTTCAAAGCTCGTTCAGCGAAGCATTGCGGGCCATGACCGAATCGCGCCTGGCCCAGCGGTCCGCGGTTTTTCGACCAGAGATCTCGTCAAACAGAACAGAAAATCGTCCCAACGGGATTCGAAGCTTCTCGCGTTCTTTTCAACGACCCTCGCTAATGCTCGCGCAGCGTTTGTGACGAGAGGTTAGGGACCGTAGACCGTCGCGAAACGTCGCAGGACTACGTCTATTGCGTGGGCCGAATGTTGGCCATAATCGGAATATTGTCAGGACGCGAGATGCCGGCGGGTGCGACGCTTTCGGGGCGTAAAAAGGGCCTAGCAGCGCGCTTCGGCCGACGTCATAAGCGGAGCCAACCAATCAATCCTTATCGAGTCCTATCGCGTCTTGTTCGGCGAGAAAATTGGTGAGAAAGCTCGGTTTTCTCGCATCGTCGGCGAGCGCAAAGTGCGCTAGAACTTGTTCAAATAGGCGTCTCGGCTAGCAGCCTTCTAAAAGGATGGCTCACCATGTCCAAGAAGGACACCCCTGTCGGTTACTTCTCGTTCGAAGGAATTCAGAACATGCGCATATTTCTCGTCTCGATACTAGCAATAGGGGGTCTGATCGGACATTCGAGTCCGGCTCAAGCGCAAGGCGCTACGCTCACCGGCGAAATGGCTTATGCCAACGATCTGATGGGTGGACCGTGGAATTGCACCACCGCGATACCGGCTATGATGGGGCAGCCCGCGCGCAAAGACCAAGTGACGCTAACATTTGATGCGGTGCCCGGCAACGTATTACACGATCACGTCTCGGGCAGCACCTATACCGGCGACGACTATTTCGGCTATAGCCCTAAGACGAAGATCTACTGGAGCGCAAGCGCAGACAACCAGGGTACTCACGGCTCTGCAACGTCCACGGACGCAAAAACCTATTCAGGAACCAGTTCGATGGGTGCCACGAGCATGAGCGTTACCAGCACCTACGCCAGAGTCAGCGCCAATAACATAACGCTTCACGAAGTTGTATCGGGAAACGGACAGCAACTAGTCTTTGACAGCAATTGTACACGATAGGCGGACGAATTGCGTTTAAGCAGACTCATGGGCCACACTTCTCCAACTGTGACCCTCTCCGTCTATGCCCGGCCTATGGAAGGCTTGGGCAGGCGGAGGTCAACGATTTGCTATCGGGCCGCGCACAGTTGGAATCCGTTACCAAGCCGATTACCAAAAAGCCCTATAAGTAAAGAACTATTCGAGACTTGGAGAGGTGGCGTCGAGGGACCCTTAGAGGCTTTGGGATCGTCGGATTTTTAGACGAAATAACACAACGTCTGATGTTCGCCAATACGATACAGCAACAACTTACACCGGCTTCTTGTCGTCTGACCAATTGAGACTGCCTTGGTTGTCGGAGGCGCGGTGTCGACGCTTGCCGGAGTCTTTTCAGTAATCCACACTTCCCCTGGGGCTAACCGGTTTACGTTTGACTGGTACCCCCAAATCGGAACCACAATAGCGATTGGAGGGGAGATGGCGTTACAGACTGGCACTTGGACCGCCAACATCGGCGGGAAGTTACGCAGCTTGTGATCCAATCGGTGAGTGCCACCGGTGAGGTCGCGCTCATTGTCGGCGGAGCCAGCGGTTTCGGCCTTTGGGATGACGACGCGCAACGAGTCTCATTCATGCGAACTGCTTACTGCAGGCATCCTCGCAGGTGTTTACGGGGTATTTATTTACTGATTCGGTATATTCCACTCCGCACAAGGACCGTGTTAAGGATCTTCTCCATGGAAAAGCACTAGGAAAGATCAGCCTACCAAAAGTCCTAACGGCCCCGGTCGGTGCTAATGAAGCGCGTCACGGTGGGCTACTTTTCGCGGCGCGCTGCCGTCGTTCGCGAACAGGCCCCACGTGCTCACAGCATTAAACCGTAGTTGCCCTATGGACTTTATGAGACCGTTCTCGCTAACGTTACCATTCGCTGGCGAAACCGTGGGTTCTGCTCCCTCGGCAGCTCCCGATCAAATATCTGGGCAGTTTCGAAATACCTCGACTCTTAACGCGGATGGCAGATAGGTTCCACCAAAGCGCGGTCGCCGTATCTCCGAAGGAGGAACGGGCTGCGGGCGATCATCACCTTTGCAGTTCTCCGCGCGCAAAGCTCACGATGATCTGCGGGAAACCGGCAGCGTTGTGCGGCCATCCATCTGGCGTCGACGCCGGAACGCGTAACGTGTGATCGGCTCCCGGAAAGACGCGCGCGATCACGCGTTCGTTCCCGTGCGATTTCAAAATGGCTGTCGTTTGCGTAATGCTCGCCTGCGGCGGTACCAGGGCATCATCCGCACCGAAAAGCAACAATACGGGAACGCGGACGGCGCCCCACGCCGACGCGTTGTCGTAGTTCCCGACTTTGTCATACCAATCCCAAATCCAACTGGAGTCATCGGGTATCCCTAGATCGGCCAGCCACATAGCGCCGCCGGCGGCCGCGATATCGGCGCGGAGCTTATCGTGTGAGGCACCGGAGCGAGCAACGTCGACGAACTCAGCGTAGAGTGCCTTGGCATCCGCAAGGTCCTTTCCCGAATACATCGTTGCCAGCATGGTGTCGACGCGATAAAGATCCTGCCAGTATTGAGATCCGAACGGACTGTCGGCTGCGATAAGCCATCCGACTTGGGCGTTGTGCTCGGCGATGGCAGCAGCCAATTCGCCGCCCTGGCTGTGCCCGTAGACACCGATCTTGCTTGCGTCAACGTTGCTGCGATGAGCCAGCAAGTCCACTCCGGCACGAGCGTCACTCACAAGGTCTTGCATCGTCGAGGTCCGCCAGTCGCCGCTCGATGCTCCAACGCCGCGCTTGTCGTAGATCAATGCGACCACACCGTGTCTTGCCACATAGTCGGCCAGATAGGCGTTAGCCCAACGCCCTTCGGCTCCCGATCCGTGAACGAAAATTACCGCCGGATACTTCCCGCCCGCGCGCGGAGCGAACACCGTGCCGGCGAGCCGCACCCTACCGTTAGCAAACGTCACGGCTTGTTCGTCATAAGGCTTGATGGTCGTTGCCGACAACCGGTGAAGCATGAAGGTTCCGTTTCCCGTGGGATCGCGGAAGGCACCGGCCATGGAACCGTCATGCAGCGTTCCATCGAACGTTGTCGTGGACGCGTCTCCAACCAACTGCCAGTGAATCTCGCGCCCCAGTTGCAGCCCTGATAACGGTACATCCATGGCACCTAGGTCGGGTGCGGAGAATAAGCTCTGGGCCGCACTTTCCGCGGGAAAATCAAAGGAAACCTGCAGTCGCGCGGCGCCCCGTTGCATGTAACCCTCCCAGTGCCCCGCCGATGGCGGCGGGCTAGCCTGCAACCCCGCCGCAAGAAAAAAAACCATCAACATGACCCTAGTATCTCACATACCACCCCCTATGGGCTTGTACGGGATTTGCGTGCACGTGAAGCCACGAAAACAGTTGACCATTGCGATGGGCGTGTGGGCTCCTGGAGACATCGGGCGGCTGCATCGGTCCGTCAGCGCCCCACCTCGCGAGATGCATTCACCCATCTGCAGAGAGTTCATCGCGTTAAAGACCCGAACTGAGCGCGGGCGATCATGCTCCCGGGAGCCGCGTTTAGCGTTCGAGCCGGTCGCCGACAGCTTGAGGTGGCTCGGGGACCGCGTCCGGACTTTCGCGACCCGGTTACATAGGCAATGCTCCATCTTTGCCCAATCCTTTCTCCTCGGAGCCCGCACCGAACGTAACCCAACAGGAAGGATACTGTGGCTAACAACAAGCCGTCCCGCGAGGAGAGGCTGGGACAGCTCAGAGCTTGGGCACGCCCACCCCATCGCACGATCGACGTTGTGCCTGGAGTTGTGTTGCAAAAGCCACCAGGGAGTGGCGTCGCCCTATTGCCTTCAGCAGGACTGCGCCCTGTTCGGCTTCAGCCGAATGCAGAAGGTGGCGCTTCAACCTTTCACAGCGGTTGTGACGCGCCGGCTGGAACGACCGTTTCATCGGGTCCCGGCAACATTATTGGCTGGGCAGACCTGCTGTGCGTCTTTTGGGGTAGCGCATGGACCAATCCCTCGCTATCACCAGGAGTCGGCGACATCTTTAACGCCGTAGGGGCGCTTTCTCAAATGAATATCCCCACGACGTTCGGCACGTACAACTATTTTGAGAATCTCTCCGACTACTCAGGAGGGAACTTCATTACGTGGGGGTTTGATGTTGCAGGGCCTCCGCTCATCATACCTACCAATCCGCCCAATAACCCGTTTTCACTTGGGAATGTCGGTAACGAGGCTAACGCGATCTACAATACGCCTAATCTTGGGCCTGACAATGTCTATTGGTCCCTGCTGATGATCTTTATGCCTCCGGGTTATACTCCGAGTGGACCTCAGGGCGAGCATTCATTCTTCACTGACCCCTATGGCGCCCAGATCAACTATGGGTATGTTAGCTATGCTTCCGCTCTGAGCACGATAAGCTTCATATTCTCGCATGAGCTGGTCGAATCACTAACCGACCCTCACGGCGATGCATGGCAAGTCAACCCCCGAAACTCAGGCAGCTGGAATGAGATCTGCGACGCATGCTGTTCGTCGGGTACAGTGAACGGTGTTACGGTAACGTCGTACTATTCAACCTCTGCCAGCGCGTGCGTGATCCCCTCACCGCCGGGCGCACCTTTGCCGCCAGGCGACTACCAGATTGACAAAGTTAGGAAGGTCGCTGGTGGCCGTTACATCCAGTCTGTTAGCGGGCCAGGCAACGGTCAGGGGCGATGGGAGTTACCAGAGTACGACGTCGTCACTATGATCCAAGAAGGACTCGCGACATTCTACACCCTTGAAGGTGGGAGGCGCGCAAACGTCGAGGTGGTGCAGTGGTGGTTGCAGACCGTGTCTGATGATTTCGTTCCGAATAATCTGGATGCGCTTCCGGAATTTTAAGACTTAAGCGCAAGCCTCGAGGTGGGTCAAAGCCGCCGTCCCTCTTACCTCGTATCACCTGTCTCGGCGCACGCACGAGCGTGTAGCGTCTTGAGATCTAATCGGCCGTCACGGGTAGCTAGGTGCAACATCTTCTCGCCTTAAGACCGCACGATCACACGTGCTAAGTGCAAACCCGTTCACGTCGTGAGGGCGTCACTTCAACCAAGAGATATGGTTCGCATGGAATTATTACTTTGACAAGGCTCGCAACTATCGGGAGCCGGGAGCATGGTCTTTTTAACAGCAGAGATGACCTTCCCCCTTCACGGCTTCGCGATCGCGAGGCCGCCTCGTTTTCCAGAGTTAAGGCCGTCGCGCGAAATGCGCCGAACAGTCTCAGCCGCCGAAACGTCGATGCTTCAGGGAGGTTGAGCAGATAAGTACTTCAGACTCGGCATGCACTGCGCTGCCGCGCGACTTTGGTTAGAAAGCGATTCTCCGCTTATTCTTAGGTCGCGGCGACCTGTGCGATTTTCCGCCGCAATCTCGTCGGCTAGACTCTAAAGTGCTCCCACCGCTTTTTTCTCACGAAGAATAGGAATCCAATAGGCCCAATAAGTAATCAAATGGTTCACTTAGCTACGCTTAGATGGGGTAAATGGAGGCTTGCGAAGACTTGGAGAGGTGGCTGAGTGGCTGAAAGCGGCGGTCTTGAAATGTTTGCAGCTAACCTCGATAAGTCCTCGCAAGTATCATTTAAGCACGCGAAGCCAACCAATCATTCCTTATCGAGACGTATCGCGTCTTATTCGGTGAGAAAATCCGTGAGAAAAACTCGGTTTTCTCGCGCGGTTTCGCGCGCACCAGGCGCTACTACTGGAAGTTTAGGGCGACCGCTGCGGTAGGTGCTCCTGCAAACACGATTGTGTAACCGGTGGCGACCCAGGTACCTTCATCAGCGCTGGCGCCGAGATTCCCCTGAATGGTCGGCAAGGCGATGTTGGTAATCGTGATGTCCAGCGTTTGCATGAGTGCCACGGCCATGACACCAATGACGACGAGCGCACGACGGAGCCCGTACTCGGTGACGTCTCGACGCGCCGTTGCCATGGCTAGCGAGTTCTAAACCAACGCAGCGCGGCCTTGCGGTTACAGAGCCGCGCAATGGGTCCGCCCTGCAGACTCCTCGAGATCGGTACTTGGAGTAGCGGGGGCGACCTAGGAGACCTATTGCTTGGCGCATCATGTTCGAACCGAGGCCCGAATCCGCCGTCTAATGCTCGCTTCGTTACCTCGACACCTTCGCGAAGATCGACCGGACGTGGCTATTTGCGGAGCGTCTGCTCTACGTCGACTGAGTCGATAACCGCGAACTACACTGACGCTGGGGCTTAGAGGTCGTCGCGCGCGGCGCCAAGTAGAGCTTGCGTAGTGGCCGTAAACAAACACTCGACCGGGGCATCGCCGCTGGGGGTGTTCCGATATCGAATGTTCGCGATGCTCTGGGTCGCTACGATCGTTTCAAACATCGGCGGCTGGATGTACAGCGCGGCCGCGGGCTGGCTCATGACGAGCCTTACGAAGGATGCGTTCCTCGTTTCGCTCGTTCAAGTAGCGAATAGCGCACCGCTGTTTCTTCTGGCGATGGCCGCCGGAGCACTTACCGACATTGTCGACAAGCGTCGCTTACTGATCTGGGGTGAGAGTGCGACCGCCGTGCTTTCCGGCATCTTTGCCGCGTACGTGTGGTTCGACTGGGTTACAGCGACCTCGCTCCTGTGGTTTATGTTCCTTGTCAGCGTTTGCGGAGCGCTGACTTCGCCGGCATGGCAGGCGGTCGTCCCCAGTCTCGTGCCCAAAGAGGAACTTCCCAGCGCCATATCTGCAAACAGCGTCGGCTTCAATTTAAGTCGAGCGGTTGGACCGGCGCTAGCGGGAGCGATCATCGGTCCGCTCGGAATAGCCGCACCGTTTGTCTTCAACGCGGTCAGCAACTTTGGCGTCATCGGAGTATTGCTCGGGTGGCGCGAACCTAGAGTGACCGTGGACGCCCTTCCTGCGGAGCGCTTCGGCAGCGCGGTCGGAGTCGGCCTGCGATACGCGATCAACAGCACGGCCCTGCGAAAGACGTTCGTTAGAACGATCGCATTCTTTCTGTTTGCGAGCTCTTACTGGGCATTGCTCCCACTCGTTGCTCGGTTGCGAGTAAGCGGGGGACCCGCGATATACGGTTTCTTGCTCGGAGCGATCGGCCTAGGGGCGGTCGGTGCTGCGTTCGTGATGCCCTATTGGAAGAAGCGACTTGGTGCCGATGGGTTGGTTGCCGCAGCAAGCATTGGCACGGCGATCGCGCTCGTGCTTTTCGCAGTCGCACGCGAGCCAATCGTCGCCTTAATTGCGAGCATCGTGGCCGGGGCGGCGTGGATCTCGGGCGTAGCGACGCTCAACGTATCGGCTCAGCTTGCGCTGCCCGACTGGGTACGCGGTCGCGGGCTTGCGATGTATATGACGGTCATGTTTGGATCTCTGACGGCTGGCAGCGCGCTATGGGGACAACTCGCGACAGTCACGAGTCTTCAGGCGGCACTCTTTATCGCTGCCGCCGGAATGCTTGTGGCAATCCCGCTTACATGGCGCCGGAAACTGCAAACCGGCGAACGGCGCGACCTTACCCCGTCGACACAGTGGCCGGCCCCGGTTGTAACGCGCTCGATCGAAGGAGCGGATGGACCCGTGCTCGTGACGATCGAATATCGCCTCGCACGCGCCGCCGACCGGCAATCGTTCCTATCAGCTCTAGACGAGCTTCAACACGAACGCTTGCGGGACGGCGCCAGTTCATGGGGCATCTTCGAAGATACGTCGCAATCGGGGCGGTTTATGGAGACGTTCCTGGTGGCCTCGTGGACCGAGCATCTGCGCCAGCACCAACGTGTGACGAACGCTGACTACGTGCTGCAAGCGCGCGTGATACAGCTGCTTCAAGGGGAGCCGCAGATATCCCATTTCATCGCTCCCAAAGCGTAGCTGGCGCTCTATGCGCGGTCGATCTTCTCCATAGCGGCATCCTCCCATTAACTGCTCGTGACAGGTACCAAAGCTCCCGCCATTTCCCCCCGGATCCGCTCATTTCGGCCGAGAATCGCGCCTTCTGGCGGAGTTTGCGGAGTCGCTGGAGGAGCAGCACTTTCGTGCTTGTCTAGGCGGCACGGAAGTCGATCCGTCTGAGCCGGTAGGAACTGTATGTTGCTGTAAAGACAGGCGCGAAGAGCGGCTAATGTCGCGTTAAGGCGAAAGCGAAAACACTATTCCGTTGTTTTTTCTGCCGCCCCTGACCGTGGTGCCATAGAGTGCGCCGTTTACTTCGATAACGCCGCTGCGCGGGTTTGCGCCGTCTCTCCCCCCTTTAAAACGGTGGAGAACTGTCTCTCGCCCCGATGCAAGATCGAATTTGAAGACGGTGCCGCAGCCGATGCCATAGTAGCTCTGGCAGCTCGTATCCCCGCCATTGACTGTGGTCGAGTACAGCTCGCCGTTCATGTACGCGAGGAGACTGTTTGGGTTTGAGCCGTCGTTGCCACCTCTGAAGCGATAGAGAACGGTCAATCGGTGCGACGCAATGTCAAATTTGAAAAGCGTGCCGCACCCGGGTAAACCAGACGGCTCGCAGGCGGCATTTGCGGTCGAGCCGTAGAGCGTACCGTTCACATCGAGTACGTTGTTGGGATTGCCACTTCCAATGGGGCCTTTAAAGCGATAGATGACACGGTAGCCCTCTCCCGATGGGCGTATTTTAAAGATCGTCCCACAACCTTGATAGGGGAGGAAGATCGATGCACAGTTCGACACTCCGCCAGTGATCGTGGTGCCATACAACATGCCGTGCAGATCGATCAGACCGCCCGCAAGATACCCGTCTTTGCCACCCTGAAAGTTGTAAAGAGTTCGTTTTTCGCCCGATGAAACGTTCACTTTGTACAGAGTGCCGCATCCGACCAGACCCGCCGTGAAATCGCACTTTCCGCTGCCGCCCTGCTCCGTAACTCCGTAAAGCGCGCCGTTTAGATCGGGTAGGGCACCCACTGGGAACCGCCCGTCCTGCAATGAGGCAAAGCTGTAGAGAACGTTGTATGACGCGCCGGACGGATCCATCGTAAAAACCGTCCCGCAGCCGAAGCCCTCGCCGCAGCTCAAGTTCCCGCCGGACCCCGTTGTTCCGTAAAGTTGGCCATTTGAGTAGGTCAGGGTTGATGGCCTGGCGCCCCCCGTGCCGCTATCTGGGTAACGGTGGAGTAGAGTGTAACCCGAGCCGGACGTATCGATCGAGTAGATAGTCCCGCAGCCAAACCCATACTGCTCGTAGAAGCAGTACGAGCCACCTCCACCGGCCGTCGTCCCAAAGAGCCTGCCGTTGATGTAGATCAGCGCGACTGGATCGGAGCCGTCCATTCCGCCCTTGAACCGGTAGAGCACCTTTTCGCTGGACGCGGCAGCTAGTTTGCGGGGCACGACTTGCTGCGCTGCCACCGGCGGTTTTCCAGCCAACGGTACAGCCAAGGTTGGCGACTGCAAACCATTATTGCCGCACCCAGCTAAAAGCGCTCCGAAAAGAACGGTGAATGCGTGAATTCTCAAATGCTTCATCAATGTCGCCTCCGAAAGCAGCAAATATCGCTCCCGTGTCCAACTGTATCCCCGGCGGTGTTATGCGAGCGTACTTCTATTCTAGCACCGATCGCGCGATTATCGGAAGCTAAATCGCTCCCTGTCGTTGCGGATCAACTCGGTAATGTGAGACTTAAGTACCAGCTGTTGGTGCTTTTGGCTTTAGGGCGTTTCGAAGGTTGTGAAAGATCAGTTGTTGTGGACATTTGGTCTTGCCGATTTGGTTCAGCGTGGGCCGAGATCGACCGCCCACGCAACGACGTTGCAGCAGTTACTCGCGTTCTTGGAGAGTTAGCGGACAACCTCATCGACGTCAAGCGCTACGGCGACGCGGAACGATACGCGCGAGAGGCGCTGGATTTGGCGCGCCGCCACCATCTGGATTTTGAAATCGTAATCAACTTCTACTTATTCGTCAGGATCGCCATTGTGCGGTCAACGCAGGCTTCCGCGGATGCGCTCGATGGCTGCGCGAACGCCGCGCGCGTTTTGGGCTATGCTGACGCTCGTCTCGCGCTGATAGGTTCGTTACGAACCGTGGACTTGCAGACGAATTACGAGATTGCGCTGACGGCTCTGCGATGGGTCTTTGGATGCCGACCGCCTCGCGGGGCTGATGGCCGAAGGCGCGGCGATGAGTGAAGAGGAGGCGGCGCAGGCCGCTCTTTCCACTGCAGCGCCGGACCATTGAGGATGCCGCCAAGCCCTTAGCGAACGGCGGAACGATGGCGGACGAGGAGCGGCAATTGGGCTCGTCGGACTTCGGTACGCTGCTGCGGCGCTTTCGGTTAGCAGCTGGTCTCTCGCAGGAAATGCTCGCCGAACGCGCCGGACTCAGTGCCAACGGCATCGGGGCGCTCGAACGTGGATACCGCCGGGCGCCGCAGCGCGAAACCCTTGCACTGATCGTGCGCGCGCTCGGGCTTGGTGAGCATCACCGGCATGACCTTGAAGCTGCGGCAGGGAGCCGCAGAACGGTGGTACGCGGCTCGACGCCCAATCTGCAGAAGGCCAACGCTACGTTTTTGCCGCTGTCGCTGACCGAGTTCGTCGGGCGCGAAGAAGAACTGGGTGCGATTGCAGGGCTGGTTTGCGAGCATCGGCTCGTGACGATCGCCGGCGCGGGCGGCATCGGCAAGACGCAGACGGCGTTGCGGGCCGTTGCGTCGCTCGAGGCAGGCCGTACAAGCAATGTCCGTTTCATCGGGCTGGCCCCGCTCGCCGATCCTGGATTGGTGGTTTCTGCAATCGCCGCGTCCTGCGGCGTGAAGGAAGTGTTGCACCAGCCGCTGCTTGAGACGGTGGTTGCGTCGCTGCGCAGCCATCCGGTGCTGCTGATCCTGGACAACTGCGAGCACGTCGTAGCGGAGGCCGCGCGCGTCGCCGAAGTTTTATTGACCAGCTGTCCCGAGTTGCGCATTCTTGCGACCAGCCGCGAGCCGCTCCGTAGCGCGGGAGAGCACACCTATCGCCTACCCTCCCTTACGCGCGAAGATGCCGTGGCGCTCTTCGTTGCGCGCGCTCGCGCAGCCGACCATCGTTTCGCGCTAGACGACGCGAACGCGTCGGCAGTCAGCTAGATCTGCCGTCGTTTGGACGGCATTCCGCTGGCGATTGAACTCGCCGCGGCTCGGGTGAAGATCCTGAGCATCCCCCACCTCGCCCAACGTCTCAACGAACGCTTCAAGATCCTTACGGGCGGGAGCCGCACTGCGCTTCCACGCCAGAAGACGCTCAGTGCGCTCATCGACTGGAGCTACGACCTGCTCACTGCCCAAGAGCAAATGCTGTTCAGCCGGGTGGGAATCTTCGTCCCGTCTTGCTCTGCAGAGCTCTTTGATCGGCGCTTGGGTCGCGCGAAGCCCTTCAGAGTTCATAGCAAAATACTCTGAGATCCATAAGTTTTTCGCTGGATTCGCAATCAAGTAATCTGCCCCCGCTACGAAGAACGTAAAATAGCGGCCCTTCAAGCACGCGGCCGCGTTAGAGTTCGAAAGGATTAGGGACGTGAATACCGATTTTTGCGGGTTACACAAGCCTAGACTCGGCTTATACGCGTTGTCTGCGTTCATGTGCGCGGCGCTCTTTGGCTGTGGATCGAGCCCGAAGCACCTTGACGAGGGCCTCGCCAACCAGCTTCTGGCGAACGCCCTCGGCGATGCGCCAATCCTCGTCGCAATCCACGTCTCAACCCCGTCCGCTGAAGATCGTGCGAGCATACCGCCCGACTTCGGCCTAGCCACCGACATAGACCCGAACGATCCCTCGGCTCCGAAACGACCGAGACATAACGAAGCGATGGCTGCGCTCACTAAAACGGGCTACGTGTTTAAGCGCTACCGGCGGGTCCCGGGACCCAGCGAAAATCCGTCTCTCCGCGGAGACGTAGTTGCCATCTATGTCTTGACGCACGCGGGAAAGGCGGCGTCAAAAGCCTGGAAGCATGACGGCCCCTACGCGTACACTGCCATGGTCGGAAAGGGTTATAAGGTTAGTTACGTTCGGAATATACGTTTCTCCAGATACCAAGGCGCATATTACGGCACGCTCGACTACGACGCGGCTCCGTTCTTGAACGGCCTCGGCCGAACACTAGCTTCTGCCAATGACGCAAAGCTTGTGACCCGAACACACACTGCGACAATGCTATTATTGGACGACGGCTGGGCGGTTTCTCGAGACGGACTCTAATCTCGGTTGCGCCGCCGTCACGATCACATCCGAATGCGACCGATTCTGTACCAAAATCGCGGATTTACGGTGAAATGCGGGCGGGGGCGGGGCTACCCCCAGGCCGCAAATGGAAGGATGATGGGTTTAGGAGTCGGCGTCGAGGAAGCCGCTCCTGTCGGCGACGGCGCGGCTTGCCCTGGCTGAGCAGTTACCAACACACTACGCAGTTTTCGGTGGTTCCGTGCACCTAGCTCGCCCTGGAGCGCGCCGTGGCTTCGACCGGAGTGACTTGTACAGCGACGAGGGGCCGCCGATTCGGCGAAGCCGGCCGCCGTAGCCATGGGCGGGGTGCTTCTGAGATTGGGGCTTGGGTGCTGCGCTCCAACTAAGCGCTGACGTGTAGCGCGGCCGCAACTTGTGCGGGTCGCCTGTCCGGTTTGTACGTGGCGCGCGAGCTTGAGTCGCCGTACGCTGGGGTCAGGGATCTGCTCTAATGCCCGTTGTTGGAAGGCATTGAGGAAATGGAGACGCTGAGCCTATGCCGCTACGCGTTCTGGCTAAGTTACGTCGTCAGAGCGTTTGTTCCGGCTACATTTTTTGACGGCACTGGCAACGCTAGTTCCACTCGTTCACCGCCCCCCGAACGGGCCACCCGATTTGTCAAGGAGCCTCGTTTTGAAACAGCTTAGCTCCAAGCTGCAACGTTTTCACTCCGCGGAATTCCACCGCACAGCAATACGCCCGCGATTTGGCTACGTGAAACGCAGCCGTGCCACGGCTTCCGAGGATCAAGGCTTGGGTGCTAAAATGGAATCGTGCGCGAGCTAAGAGCTTCGCGCCGCATCGCTTCCGTGAAAGGAGTGGATCAGTGAAGAATGTGATTCTAAGCCGCTGTGCGCTGTTCGCTGGCTGTGTTGTGATCGCAGGTTGTTCGCAAGCAGTGCAACTCTCGAGCTTCCAATACACTCCAAACGCCAACAGCGCCCGAAGGCGGAATCAGTCCGCTAAGCTACAGTTTGCTCTATACGTTCGGCGCGCCCCCCGATGGGGCCCAGCCCCTGGCAGGCTTAATCGACGTAAGCGGCACGCTCTACGGCACGACATATTCGGGCGGCAAGTACGGAGACGGAACGGTCTTCAAACCGGTGGCCAGTAGTAAAGATAAAGTGCTGCACAATTTTCCTAGCTATAGCACTGACGGGGAACAGCCCCTGGCAGGCTTAATCGACGTAAACGGCACGCTCTACGGCACGACAAAGTATGGCGGCAAGTACGGATACGGAACGGTCTTTAGCGTCACGACTGCCAGCAGCTACGAGCATGTGCTGTACCCCTTCGGCAAAAACGGTGGCGCTGACGCCGAGCACCCCTACGCAGGCTTAGTTGGCGTAGGTGGCACTCTCTACGGCACAACCCTTGGTGGCGGTGTGTACGGCCACGGAACTGTCTTCAGCGTCACGACCAGCGGAACTGAAAAAGTATTGTACAGCTTTGGCGGCAGTGACGGCGCTGATCCTTCCGCAGCCTTGACCAACGTTGGTGGCACACTCTACGGCACTACGGAGCTTGGGGGGAAGTATGACGGTGGCACGGTCTTCAGCGTCACGACGAGCGGCACAAATGAGAAAGTACTGCACAGCTTCGGCAATGGGAGCGATGGCGATCGCCCGGCTGCGGGATTGATCTACGCGTATGGCTTGCTCTACGGCACAACTTATAACGGCGGCACGAAGTGTCCGAAATCCGGCGGCTGCGGAACGGTTTTCAACCTCACGACGGACAGCCACCACACGGAGACAGTGCTGCACAACTTCGGCAGCGGTGCCGACGACGGCGCGAATCCCTACGCAGCCTTGACAAACGTAAGCGGCGAGCTCTTCGGCACTACGCTTCATGGGGGCAAGTACAGCAATGGCACGGTCTACCAAATCGACCTGCATACATCGGGCTACCACTTCAACCTACTGCACGACTTCGGCCTTGGAAGTGATGGCCGTAATCCCTACGCCGCCATGATCTATGAGGCTGGGAACCTCATCGGTACTACCGGTGGCGGCGGTTCTGGCTATGGCACCGTGTTTTCGCAGTGGGCGTTTATGGCTATGGCACCGTGTTCTCGCTGCCACCAACGAAACGCAGCCTTACACCGCTGACATGATTCACAGCGCCCTTCAACGTCTTGCTGCTAGGCATGGAACACGCTTGCGGATTCTACGAAGGCAAGAGCGCCGGCAGAAGGCCTCGCTTTGCAAAACCTTCGCTCCTATGGATCCGCGCTCCGAGATCAAGCCGGCGGGATTTGTCAAAGGGGCCTTGTATAAGCGGGAGATGCTATGATCCACGCGTGAGGTAGACCGATGGGGCCTGGGGTTGATAACCCGTAAACGAGTTTTTGGTCACCTCACGTGGTGTTCCATCCATTCCGAACAGTTGCTTGGGCTTCGAGCCCGCATTGACAAGATTGGAGTTGGAAGATGGACGAATGCATCTTCGTCGGCATCGACGTCGCAAAGGACCAGATCGACGTCTGCCTGCAGCCCGCGGATATCTACCGAACATTCCCTAACGAGAAAAGAGGCTTCGATGAGCTGCAAAAGCTCCTTGCGCATCAGCCGATCACGCTGGTGGTCTTGGAGTCGACCGGCGGTTTAGAAATTCCGGTTGCCGTGTCGCTGGGTTGTGCCGGCATCCCCATTGCGATCGTCAACCCGCGCCAAGTGCGCGACTTTGCCAAGGCTGCTGGGCGTCTCGCAAAGACCGATCGCCTGGATGCGGCCATCTTAGCGCAATTCGGGGCCGCCATTCGACCGGCGGCTCAAACGCTTAGGGGCGACGAACATCGAGCGCTGGCTGCGATCATGACGAGACGCGTGCAAATCATCGAAATGATCGTTTCTGAGAAGACCCGGCTGTCGTCGGTACCCAACTCTGAGATGGCCAAAGATATTAAATCGCATATCGCGTGGCTCGAGAAGCGGCTTCACAAAATTGACGAGGATCTTGGAAAACGAGTGAAGCAAACGGCGCTCTGGCGTGAGCGCGATGAGCTCTTTCAAAGCGTGCCAGGTGTCGGCACCGTTGTTTCACACACGCTCTTGGCTCATCTCCCCGAACTGGGGACCCTCGACCGCAGAAAAATCGCGGCTCTTGTTGGTGTCGCGCCATTGAACTGGGATAGTGGTAGAATGCGTGGACGACGCGTCATCTGGGGTGGTCGCGCTGCCGTTCGGAAAGCCCTCTATATGGCGGTAGTCGCATCCATCAAGTGCAATCTTATCATCGCGGCATTCTATAAGCGCTTGAGAGCTGCTGGGAAAAAACCTAAAGTGGCGATCGTAGCCTGCATGCGCAAGCTCTTAACCATCCTCAATAGTATGGCTCGCTCAGGAGAAGCCTGGCGCAGCTGCACCTAAATTTCCGGATACAGTTGCTCGTTTTGCGGGGCCTCCGATCGCATCGTAGCTGAGAGCTAAGGGGGCTTCTATCGCGGCCCCCCTGGCCGCGCTACGAGGTGCTGCGCTGCGGAGCATCCCGGCTAAGGTGCAAAGCGCAATACCTAAAGGCGATGCGGCCCCGCGAGCGCGGCGGCTTTCCTGCCGGGAAGCATCACGAATGCACGCGCGCAGCACTGAATCCCGGTACCGGCTAGGGCTGTGCCGGTGATTTGTCCGCTGTTATTAATGTCGCTTGCGCTGGGGATGAAGAAAAAATGGTGAAAGCCGTCCAATCGAATAAGTGAGTTGAGATCAGTCATCGTACCATTTTGCCAGAGGAAGCCGCGGCAAAGGGGCGAGCATGAGGCGCCGACAACCTGACCCTTGTCGTTGATGCCGTAGGCGTAGCTATCAGTGTCGCCGGGTAACGTGCCAAGATCGGTCATGGTGCCGTTCTGCCAGAGAAAGGCGTGAGTGTTTCTATCGCCTGAAAGATCCGAATGGCCGACGACCTGACCGTGGTCATTAATGTCGTACGCAACGTTGAAATATTTGCCGCCGAGGCTGCCGAGGTTGATTGTAGAGCCGTTTTGCCAGAGCACCGCGTGAGCTTCAACGTTGTAAGCTCCAACGTTGCACAGCCCCGAAGATCCGACGACCTGCCCACTCCGGTTGATTGCCTGCGCAACGGTTCTGGTATCACCAGATAACGGCGGCAGGGTGACGACTTTGCCGTTCGGCTGCCAAATGACGCCGTAGTAGTCGAAGACTTGCCCATGGCGGCAGCTCGGGTCTTTCGTATCGGTTTCCGCCGTACCGACGATCTCGCCGCGGTCGTTGACGTCGCTGGCACGAGCGTTGTTGCCGCCCAGGGTGTTTGGAAGCGGCGTCATCTTACCAGATCGCCAACTAAACCCTAGGCAGGCGTGCGAAGTGTAAATGTTCAAGCCGCAGAAGTCTTCGCCGTACGGGTCGGTCCGAGACACTTCGGAATCTCCGACGAACTGGCCATGGGTGCTATGGTTATGATTGGTCCACACAACGGCGCTATTTGGTCCACCCAGTGTACCGAGGTCGACGGCGCGGTAGGATCTCCAAAGCTCGGCGTGTTCGACCTTCTTCCCTTTCAGGTACGAGAACCCAGTGACCTGGCCGCGGTTGTTTATGGCTGAGGCGTAATTTTGTTTCCCGCCAAGCGTCGCGAGCGTGAGCACGTAGTAGCTCGTCGCCCTCGCCTGTGATCCCGCGCTCGACTCGGATTGCTTAAGGCTGGACTGCAGAGACCCTGAAGGTACGAAGTTCGATGGTGACGCGCTCAACGGTCCGATCGGTGTCTGCGATCCGGCGCAACCGGAGAGCAGAGCCACAGCCCCGCTGATGACCAAAGCGCGCCGAGCAAAACCTGAAATCCTCATTCGCTTTTACTCCTGCTGAACAAATGCCAAGGCGCGCCGCTTAACGTGGAGGCAGGGCGCTTGGCTCAATCGTACCAACCGAGCCACGATCTCCAAAGGGGCCTTTGGGCCAGTGTCCCACGGCCACTTCGCCCAGCAGCGCGGCTTCTTGTTCTTAGCGATCGTGCTCGACGTCTTCAGCCGCCGCGTTGTTGGCTGGGCAATGGCGACGCATCTGCGTACTGAGCTCGTACTCGACGCCCTTGAGATGGCAATCCATCAACGAAGGCCCGAGCCGTGATTCATCATTCAGACCAAGGTTGCCAATACACGTCGATCGCATTTGGCAAGCGTTGTCAAGAAGCCGGCGTCCGGCCATCGATGCGCTCGGTCGGCGATTGCTTTGATAACGCAATGTGCGAGAGCTTAAATGCAACGCTGGAATGCGAGCTGCTCCTTACGCGTCGGTTCAAGAATCAGCACGAAGCCGGGCTTGCGGTCTTCGACTTCATCGAGGGCTGGTACAATCCGCATCGGCGGCACACCTCGATCGGAAACATCTCACCCGTAGAATACGAACGGCGGAATCAAGCCGCCTGATGTGCAATCACAAAACCGTCTACGAAAGCGGGCCAGCTCCACTCCTCACGCACACACCCGCGTGTTGGGGTGAGGGCGGCATGCGATGAGCGAAGCCATCTCACGGCGTTAACGAGAAGACCGCTCCCTCAGAGTTTGAACCACCGAACTGGGTCGTGCCGTACAGCGTGCCGTTTACGTTGATCAGTCCGGCCTGCGGTCGAGCTCCGTCGCCGTCGGCCAAGCTCTGGAGCTGGCTATACGCGCCGGAGATCGTGATCTTAAAGACTGTGCCGTAATCCTTTCGGCCGCCACCAATGGTCGTTCCGTACAACTTGCTGCCCGCGTTGATAAGGCCGTCATACGGGTTCTCGCCGTCGCTCCCCCCTTTAAAGCGGTAGAGCACGGTTTCCATGCCGGAGGTCGTGGTTTTAAAGATCGTCCCGCACCCATCATAGTAGCACCGCCGGGAGGCGCCACCGCCGTACCACGTCGTGCCGTACAGCATACCACCCACGTTGATCAAACCAGCGAGCGGGAAATCGCCGTCGCTTCCGCCGGCGAAGCTGTAGAGCACCCTTTCCTTGCCAGAGGTCGTGATCGCAAAAACCGTTCCGCAGCCTACGCCGGAGCAGTTGTTAGCGCCGCCGATCTCAGTCGTACCATACAGCGTACCACCCACGTCGATCAAGCCGGCGTACGGGTCCTCTCCGTCGCCAGTGCGGGAGCCGAAGGTGTAAAGCACCTTTTCGGGTTTGAGCCCATTTTTTAAGCCGCCGGCAATTGTGGGATGGGGTGAGTTGTCAGAGATTCGACGAATTCCTTCGGCGTGAGGTACTGAAGCGACGAGTGCGGACGTACTTCGTTGTAGTCGACGAGCCATGCATCAGCCGCGTCGTGGAGGTCGGGAAGCGATCGAAAGATCTGGACATTGAGAAATTCATCTCGGACACGAGCATTAAAGGACTCGATCCACGCGTTCTGCGCCGGCTTACCCGGATCGATGAAGTGCAGCAACACGCCGTGGTCGATCGACCATTGCAACATCGCGCCAGCCACGTTCTCCGGACCGTTATCGACGCGCAGCCGCAATGGATAACCGCGAAGTTCGGCAATAGCGTCGAGCGTGCGGATTACGCGTCGACTCGTTAAGGAGAACTCCGGATCCAGTGCGAGACCCTCACGGCTGAAACGATCCTCGATGGTGAGGAGGCGGACTTTTCGTTTGGTCATCAGGTATTCGTGCATAAAATCCAGGCCCCACTCTTCGTTGATCCGTAGCGGCGCCGGCGACACGTTCCCGCGGATCAACCGCACGCGCCGCTTCTTTCGGGGCCGTACTTGCAAGCGTTCCTCGCGGTAGAGCCGACGCAGACGCTTATTGTTCATCACGATGCCTTCTCGCTTGAGGAAAATCTTGAGTCGTCGCCAGCCAAAGCGCGGCCGTTCTTGCGCGAGGCAGCGCAGCCGATCGCGGACGAGCTGGTCGTCGGGTATCTTGCGTGATTTGTATCGCATCGTCGGCCGGGGACATTGTGCGAGACGGCAGGCTTGGCGTTCGCTCAGCCCCTCGATTTGGAGAGCCCTCACCGCTTCTTTGCGCGCTGAGGGCCCCACCCGTTTTTTCGGATCACCTCGGACAGCGCTCGGAGCTCCAGAGCCTGGCGGGCAATGATGCGTTCCATTTGCGAGTTTTCCGACTCGAGTTCTTTAAGCCGTGAGAGATCGCTGATGTCGAGGCCGCCGTATTTGCTGCGCCACAGCCGCAGCGTGTTTACGTGAACGCCGTGTTTGCGAGCGAGCTCCGCGGCAGGGCGGCCGGCATCGAGCTCTTTGAGGATTGCGACAATCTGCGCTTCGGTGTAGCGTCGCTTGCGCATGCGGGTCTCCTTTGCAGGCCATCTTGGCCGGAAACCCACAATTCCCGTTGGACTAGTTTCTGGGGCTCAAACCCTTTCCTTGCCAGAGGTCGTGATTTTAAAGACCGTCCCCGCATTCCCTGAACCACCAAACCTTGTCGTACCGTACAGCGTACCGCGCACGTTGATCAAGTCCGCAACCGGGTAAACGCCGTCGCTCCCGCCGCCAAAGCTGTGGAGCACTTTCTCCTTGCCGGACGTCGTGACTTTAAATACCGTGCCGTAGCCCGATTGACCACCCATCTGAGTCGTGCCGTACAGCTTGTCGCCTACGTTGGTCAAAGCAGCGAGCGGCTTAGCGCCATCGCTTCCGCCGGCGAAACTGTAGAGCACGCTTTCCTTGCCGGAGGTCGTGATCGCAAAAACCGCTCCGCAGCCTACGCCGGAGCAGTTGTTAGCGCCGCCGGAACTGGTGGTGCCGTACAGCACGCCGCCGACGTCGATCAAGCCAGCGACCGGACCCTGGGCATCGGGCACCGAACCGAAGCTGTAAATCGCCTTATAGACGACCTTCTTCCTTTTAAGGCGCCACGAAGACTCATGCGGCGAGCCTTCGCGTGGTGCTGTCAGCAGGGATGTAAGCAGCGGCGACGGGGCGGCCGCAGGCGTTGAATTTGTAAAGCTATTGCCGCCGCACGCGGCTAAGAGCGACGCGCCAAGGCACGCGCCGACGAGACTGTATAAATGTTTCACTTTATAGTCCTCCAGCGCCGGGGACCGGAGATGTGCCCGCAACACAACTCCCTAAGTTTAAAGGCTACGTCATCGGAGTCTATTGCCCCGAATCGCAGGGCGACGCAGAGAGCCTGGCGCGGCCAGAAACCCAAATGCAAAAAAGCCGCAGCTGCAAATGCAAATGGATTAACCCTGAGGGTGGAGGTACGCCGGGCCACACCGCTTTCCTGCAAGACCGCCATTACAGCCTGGGTGAAACACTACAACGCTTCACGCCCGCACTCCCGACTCGACTATTTGCCACCAGCGGTCTGGCGGGAACTCCGTGCAAGTTCAAATACGATGCGTATGCGGCAACCGCTGATCCCCGAATCTGCAAAGCGACCTACGCAGGAGGTCATGTGACTCAGCAGCGGTATCTAGGTTGTCCGGAAACCGCGGTGTCAATTCACCGCCCGGTGCGCCGGTGCCGCCCTACCCGTCTGCTGCAACATCGGTATGGAACATTGCGTCATCATTCATCAGAAAGAAGGCCGCGATCTGTACGACTACTATCCGACCGAGGACGCAGCGAAGGCCGCTCTCCAGGCGATCTCCGACGCCGTACGCCTGGGTACGCGGAGCATCGTTACTCCGTCCGGCAAAGTGACTTTCGAGGTCGCAAACTACGCAGGCGCTGAGCGCAAGACCGAAGACTCCGACGAGCGAGGCGACGAACCGTGGGGGAAGTGATAGTTTGAAAGGGCGGCTACCGCAACCAATGAACGACGAACTAGAGTACGGCCACGCATCCGGCGGCGACTCCCTGCAGTTGTTCGAGCTATGGCGAGGCCACGTCAGCTCGAACGTCCGGATGACCCAACGCGCGATGTCACTTCCGTGAAGCCGCGATCAAGCATCTCACTTCCAACAATCGCACCCAGCTCATCGCGTGGATCTTACTCTACTATCAAGACGACGGGGCAATTTTCTTGCCTCAAATCAGCCGACGCCGGGGTCGCATCACGCTTAACGGCACGGAGTTTTTGGCTCGCGCGCGAGCCGAAGCGGTCCTAAATCTAACTCCTGCCACATCGTGGCCCGCTGTGCGTGCACACTTAGGAAAGGATTGCATGAAACGAGTATTGTTTGTTGGCCAGACGCCGGAGACGGTCGACTATACCGACCCTGCCATACCGCTAGGGTTCAATGCTGAAAAGATCAACGCCGGCATTGCAATCGCTGCGTCGAAAATAGCTGAGCGCGGGTGGCAGGGCGATCTTTGCATGATCGCGCCAGACGACACGGCTGGTCCTGTGCTCGAGAAGCAGCTGGCCAGTGCAGCCTACGACTGCGTAGTGATTGGGGCCGGTCTTAGGCTCCCTCCGAAAAGCCTGCTGTTGTTCGAGACGGTCATCAACGCTGTTCGCAAGGCTGCGCCCAACGCAGCTATCGCGTTCAATACGCGCCCGGAAGACTCGGCGGAAGCCGCTGCCCGCTGGTTGAACGCCGACTGAACGGATCGCCTTGAGCGGGACCGAATTTTGGCTACTCAAAATCGCTGACGCCATGCGCCTCCCCGCAGGCGCGCGCGGAGAGGCCATTCACCCCTTTGTGGTATGCGGTCGCGGGTGAACGGCGCGGCCAGCGGAAAATGATCCTCGGTCTCGCCGAGCTTCTCGCACCGACTGCACCGAAATTGCACCGCGGCGGAGCTACCGGGAGGTCTATGCGCCGAAAACCCGCATGAAATCTTAGTGCGGAGAGGTGGCAGAGTGGCTGAATGCGGCGGTCTTGAAATGTTTGCAGCTAGCCTCGATAAGTCCTCGCAAGTATCTTTTTAAGCACGCGAAGCCAACCAATCAATCCTTATCGAGACGTATCGAGTCTTATTCGGTGAGAAAATTCGTGAGAAAACTCCTTTTTCTCACAAGCGTATCGTAGTGATCTCGCCATCGAGCGGTACGGGTAATACCGACGTTCACCATTCCTGGCGAGGTCGTTGACCGGGGAGCCTTTTACGGGTCGTGGCGCCGCCCGGAACTCGCTGAGTCGAGTGAACGCTTAACAGTTGTACTTACTCAGAAACTGTAAGAGGTCCGTGATCGGCCCTGCATAGTAGAACGGGATCGATCCGTAGTGAATATCATAGATCTGATACGAGCTGCCATTCTCTCGAACGATGAGCGTGACTTGCGTTCTCGACGGCTTATTTGAGAACGTAAAAGTGACTGGAACAGACGTCGTGGTTCCGATCCGCGCAGATCCAACCTGAAACGACGTGGCCGGCAACGAGGCGCCGACGTACGGATCGAAACTCGACATTTTTGCGGCATCTTCGTTAACCATAGTGGAAACGTAGAAAGGTGGCGTCGCATCCCCGATGCTCTTGAGATACGTCTGGTCAAGCCCCTCGAACAAGGCGGGTTGAAAGAACGTGCGAGCTTGGAAATACTTCGCGGTGTGGTGCTTGAGGGCAAGGTCCCAATTAATTTGGCCGTGCTGCGGTGCATACCAGCCGACGTTGCCGTGCTGGGCCAAGTACCAACTGTAAAATTTTGTGACGACGCTTGCGGCTTCGGATACGTTGGCGTCCGCCGCGGTCGTCGCAAGTAGGACGAAGCCAAAGGACAGGATCGCGCTACGCACCGCCGCAGTCGTGCTCGCTGTTGATGCCGGAGTATGACGCGTGCTGACGGTAATCGTAGACGCTGAAGTTTCTGCCGCGCAAGTCCGTCTTTGGATTGCAGGCTTCGTCCGGCGTGGGTCCGCCTAAAAAGCACACGCGCACCCGATCGCCCGGCCGCTCGTTGATCATCACGCCGTTGCCGGCTTGCCCACCATAATGGACAACCTCGGCCCAGATCACGCCATTGGGCTGGCCGATCTTGGTGTTGAATGTCACCGCCGGCCCGCTGTCGGTGATCTCTTGGCGCGTATAGTGCTCGTTCGGAGTGCCGTTCGTCAGGCGTGGCTCTACGGAACGTACGGTCGTGTCGACGCACGATGCGGACGCAACGACGATCGCCCCAAATGTTTTGACGTCAGCCGCTCGCGCCTGCGCAACCGGCGCGAGAGCGGTCATCGCTAGGGAGGTCAGGAAGGCCGCCGTTCTCACCATATGGCTCCATGCTACGTTACTCAGCGCTGTTATCCTATGCAGCTTCGCCATCTTGTCCATTCCAAGTTGGAGCGATCCTGAGCCGAGCTTGTCACATGCATTAGTGTGACTATTCGCGAGGCTGTTGGCACCGAAACGGCCAGGCCGCTTCATTGCTCCGGATCCGCAGCTAACGCCGTCACCGCTAGCGGATTCTTAGATCTTCAACGCCAGGCTGATGTAGATGTTGATCGGCGCTACGCTCGTGCCGATTGAACCGTTGTTGAACGTGCTTGGCAAGTAACTCTGCGTCCATTGTGACCGCGCACCGTTCGCCTTGTAGTCGTTCATGCTCGTGCCGTTGTAGAAATTGCTCGGGTAGAGGGCGCTGTTGAGCGAGCCGCCGGCTGGGCTATATCCGCAGATCACGTAGCTGGGAGGATACGCTGCCGTCCATGGCGCGGGCGTGCCGCCAAAGCATGCGTGGAAGAGCGTCGTGCCCATTGCCGTCAACCGAATTCGCGGGCTTACGTTGTACGAAACCTGCAAGTTGCCGACGATCGAGCTGGGTTGCTGGTAGTTATCGAACAGAAACGATCCGGTCTGCGGATTCGGAATGTAAAGGAAGGCGAACGTGGTCACTCCAGGCGCGTCGAGATAGATGTAGTTGCACTGCAGCGGATTCGTTTTCGGCGAGCGCCTCGTGATCCCGGTTGCGGCGGAGTTGAGGATACACGAGCGTGGGTCGAGCCCTTCCGTGTCGAGCGGGCTGCCGTAAAATCCGCCGCTCTGAAAGTTGATGCTCGGTGTAATCGCGAGCTTATTATGCCGCCAGTTTAGTATCAGAGCCGAAACGTATGGCGAGATGTAAGCTCCGAGGCTGCCGTTGATGTTGGACGCAATTTGATTTGAGTACGGATTGTACCATCCGCCTTCATCAAGCAAACTCTGCTCCGGGCGATTGTAATAAGAATTGAGAATCGTGTCATAGCCGCGGTAAATCCTGCCGTTGGGGGTCGAGCATGGGACGCCTTTGCCTCGCTGATAGCAGGGCCAGCCGCCGCCGGCCCTGGTCAGTTCGTTGTACTGACCGATCGCGGCGTTGAGAGCGATGATCTGATTGGGAACTACGCCGCCGGTGAGCAGCGGAATGTTCTGGAACATGATCTTGGAGCTGGTATACGTGAAGGCGAGCAGCCCCGAGATGCCGTTGCGGGTGAGATCTCCCTTTTGGAACTGGAACTCGACGCCCTCGTTGCGGTTGACGCCGACCGGAACTGGTGTCCCGAAGCCGGCACCGATGAAGGCAATCTGTTGCCAGTTGGTGACCCAGTTGTAGAACGGCGTGATCTTGAAACTCATCTCCGTTCCCTGCACGTGCTGTTCCCACGATAGATCGTACTGACCGGCAGCAATGCCCGGAAGCGGATGGAACGGCGAGTAAAATCCTAGATTCATGCTAGCGTTCCAGATCGAAGTCAAGTCCCCGGAGTTGCTGAGGTACTGCAACGTCGCCGAGGGCGGCGGCTCCGTGAAGCGCCCGGCAGCGGCGCGAATGACCGTATTGGGGTTCACCGTGTAGGTACCGGAGAAGCGCGGTTGCCAATAGGTGAGCGTATACGAGTTGGGCGAGCTCGCAGTGAAGTTCGGGGAGCGTATGCCGTCTTGCACCGTACCGTTGGGATGTACCCAGCCGGCGTGCGGGGCGCCCGAACGCAGCTGAGCCACTGCCTGATCGCAGTCGCCGTCGACGAACTGCGTCGAGGCCGGCGGCGGCTGACCGGGAAGCAGCCGCACCGTGAGCACCTGATTGGTCGCCGCGAAAACGCACGTGTAGTTCGCAAGCATGTTGGCATAGAACCGCGTAGCCGTCGTAACCGAGTCGGGAAGATCGTATGTAAAGTCGTCGTAGCGGAGCGACGCGTTGATCAATAGCTTGTCGTTTGGGCGAAACTGATCTTGCAGTGCTGCGTTGATGAAGCGCGGACGCACCGTGTTGTATGGCCCGTCGAGGTTGCTGTTCCATAGGGTATCCCAGGTTGCTCCCGCCTTGGCTGCCGGTGAACCCGCCGGCGAGAAGGAGTGCGGCCACGCCGGCGGCCCGCTCATTGCGCCACCGATCCACGTCGGGGTTGGAACTGTACGCTTGAAAGCGACGTCATAATAGCCACTCGAGACACAAGGCTCCCGCGCACCGGTCGGCGGATCATAGCACGTGTAGCCGTTGCCGGTTCGGGCCATGTAGCCGATCGGTGAGCCTTCTGGAGACAGCGAGATCCCGGTCGGCGGCTCCCCGATATAGGCTGTTAAATTGTCGAGACGAACGACGCCTGCCGTCGCATAGTTCCCGTCGAGGCTCAGGAGGTTTTGAGGATTGACCTGATCTTCAAAGTCGAGCGCACCGCCTGACGTGTGACTGGCGAGCATATACTGCGCGTCTCCCGGGAAGCTCGGTACGATGTCCGCTGCGGCGAGAGTGGGGTCGTTCTCGAACCAGTCGGAGTAAAACGTATAGCCATACGCGCGCAGATAGGCCGATTGACTCAGCGCAAACGTGTACTGCAATTTCGTTATGCCGACATTATTCTGAGCTACGCTTATCGAGTTATCGTAAAGCGGGAGCGGACCGTCGAACGGATGTGGTGTCGTATTCGGTGCGAAATAAATCGAGGGTGGCTTGAACCTCGTCGGGCTGGTCGCGATCGGGGTTCCGAACGGCAAGTTGTACGTTACCGCGTCCGAATATCCGACGTAGGTTGGTGCGCACGCGACGCCATAGGTCGGGCACCGATAGGGCCCGCTCCCGTAATAGCCGTTCAAGAACAACTGGTGGGGTTGCAACATCGAGTAGATTTGCTTCGCGCTGCCGCCTGGGCTCGTGCATCCATATGCCGAGAGCACCACGATCGGTGTGCTGTACATTCCCCACGTAGCAATCGGCTCGTTCCCGCATACAGGCGGCGCATACTTGGTGTTGTACAACGAGTAGATAAACTGATTGACGCCCGGGCCTAAGTCACTCGGGCTGTTATAGCCATAGTTGTTGAGCGCCGATCCGCTCCAGAGCAGCTGCACGTCGTCGCGCAGACCCTTTGCCCTGGGGATGCCTAGGTGCATGTTGATGACGCTCTCACGGTCGGAAACCATCAGCGCGTTGCCGCCTACGTTGCCGTAGAACTGCCAGCAACCCTGATCGGGGAACCTGAACTTAGCGCCGTACAGCGGACAGAGCGGCTTTACGCCCTGGCACGTTCCGCTGAGACAGGTGTAGCCGACGTTAAGGACCTGATTGCTTCCGAAGCCGAACCCGACGCCGGCCCCATCGAGGTTGCCCGAAAAGATGCCGCCCGGCACCGCGTAGCTGCCGCCGTTACTATTGTCAATAAAGCGATAGGTCTGGTTGTAGCCCAACAAGCCGACGTAGTAGCTGAAGGTTCGATCGGGTATCGAACCGCCGATCTCAACCGTCGCTTCGTGGTAAAATTCCGGCGTTCCGAGCCCAAAGTTTGCCGTCGCAAAGCCGGGGAACGTTCCGGTCTTGATGACTTGGTTGATGAAGCCCGCGGTGCCGTTCGAGGCCACGGAGGACGGCCCGCCGCCGGGATAGATCTGCAGCTCCTGCACGCCGAGCGACGGTTCCGTCGACCCATTGTAGTTGTCGAAGGCGCGGTTAACGGGGACGCCGTCGTACTCGTAACCGGTGTAATAGTTGTTCTGGCCGCGCACGTACGCGGCGTTGAATTCCCAGCCGATGCCGCCCTGCGAGACCTGAATGCCGGGCACCGAAGCCATCGCCGAGTACGCGTTATTGAGGTTCCCGGGGCCGCCTAACGCCGCCGCGGCCGCCGCCTGCGTCGCGTTGACGCCGTAGACGTCACTGCCGACGCCCGGTTTGACCAGCGATGAGTCGGCCGCCGTCGTCACGTGCGCGATCGTCCGAAGCTTATTGCGCATCGTATAGGCGACGGCTGCCGTCTGGTCCGCAAAGACCGTCACGCCGACAAACGAGATGTTTTCATATCCCGAGCGGCTGAGGTTGATCGTGTACGTATCCGGGCTGAGCGCGAGCATCACGAAGTGACCGCTTGCGTCCGTCGTAGCGATTCGAGTCATCGATGGAGCGGCCGCGCGGACCTCGGCTCCGGCGATTGGAGCGCCGTCCGCCGACCTGACGACGCCCGTGATGTTGCCGGTAACGCCGGCCATCGCCGACATTCCCTGGCCAAGCAATATCGCAGCAACGCCCCATAAGGCTATCGCCGTACGCCGGAGGAGGATAAATTGCTCCAAGAGTACTCGCGTAATCCCTCCCTGGCGAGTTCTTCCCAGCGAGTATTTTCTTGGCGTGCGGCTTGTGCGCCTGGTCTACTAGCCGATCTCGGTCGCCTCCAGCGAGACGCTATCTCTGCAACCTCCGATGAGAAAGCCACGGGTCAAGCTGCTCGCCGACCCGCGGCCCGCTCGATTTTTCATCGCGCGATCGACTGCGCGAGCGGTGTCATCGGCGACGTGCCACCTCCTCACTCAGCCTGACGTGCGATTGCTTCAAGAAATGCTGGATAATGACCGGGCGGATTACCTGGTAACAACCACTAATCCGCGCATGAAGGGGTGTATCTTGCAGTAGTACGGGTATTTGCCTTGCTTCTTGAAGAGGTGTTTCCAAGTGCTTCTCCACACCAAATAGGGCGACCCAAACGATCCGTCTTTTGCCGTAACGGTATGCGTCTCGAGGTCATTATTGGTAAAGCTAACCGTCGTGCCTTTCTTGATTTTTACGGTAATCGGCACGTAAGCATCATTGCTGATCTTCACGGTGATCGTAGCGGCAGTCACGCCGCCGGGCAACGTACGACTCATTTCTGAATTTGCCGGCGCGACGCTGCTTCCAGCTCCGGAACTGCACCCCGCTAAGATTCCCACCGCAAGGGCAAGCGCAAGCGAGCGCTTGGCTGTATTAGTAAATTCGTCCGTCATGATGGCTCCTTATTGAATTCAGAGGATCGGCTCAGCCGATGGCGGTGAGTCTAGCAAAAGCTAATCACAACGCGGTCACGGAGTTATTCTGGCGGGGACAAGTCGCCGAGCCACGCTTCTCCTCGTTAAAATCGTCTGCTCACGAGCCGCTCACAGGCTCGGTCCATTGCGCGCTTCCGGCCCGCACGTGATCTCCGGCTCACGCGCGCTTCTGCTAGACTCTGGAGCCGAAAGGGTTTATTGTGGCATTGAAAGGCACACGATGAACGCAGCGTCGGGCTTCGGGCAGACCGAGCGGGAGGGGCGCGCGCGAAACGTTTCGCGCTTCTTTGTGGTGCTTTTGTTAGCGGCGTTCAGCGTCGTCCTCGTTTTGTCGACGCTGACATTCCTATGGGTGCCTACTAGCGCCGTGGGGCTCAGCTTTAACGGCGACGTGATAGATGGCGTCGACGGAGGCTCGCCGGCGGACCGCGCCGGCCTGCGCGTGGGCGATCGCTTCGCCCAAGATACGCCCTTCTTCGTGCGACAGCGCATCGGGAGAGGCTTAACGTTTCGGCCCGCCGTCTATTCGTTTGACGTCATTCGGCAAGGGCGCCTCAGGCATGTGACGGTGAGCCTCGCCGAGTTCAGCTTTGACTACGCGCCCAAAGGTGTCGAGGTAGTTCTTTTTGCGGCCGCGATTCTCGCGTTTCTAATGTCCGCGATCATCGGTACATTAATCGTGCTAATCAGCCCGTCGCGCACGACGTGGTCATTTTTTCTTTTTTGCATCGGCGGGTTGGTGCCATTGTTCTGGCCCAAACTCGTGTTGGACGCAGCGCCGATGCCATTGGGATTCTTCCTCCAATTGATGCGCATGACTCTCGTCGTCGTTGGTATGTTTGCAATTCTCGACTTCGCGCTGCGTTTTCCAAGCGGTGAGACGGGCGAATGGAAGAGGCGAATCGCGGCACTGCTCCCGATTTTCGCTGGTGCCTGCTTGGCCTGGAACTTTTTCCTGTGGTTTGTTGAGTTCTACCCGACGCGTTTCAACTATCCTGACGTAGCAGTCGATATCGCCGTCCGCGTGGCAATCGCACTGGCGGCGGTCGTCGCCGTAATCGCCACGTACCGTTCATCGGCGCATACGGTAAGACCGCGACTCAAGTGGGCCATTTTAGGCATGGTCCTCGGATGCGCTACATTAGCGTTCCGTTCGATCGTCGCCGACACGTCCTGGCTGGATGGGCTCGAGTGGCTCGCATGTGCGATCGTACTCGGGGTATTCATCGCTCCGCTTGCGGTCGCGTATGCGATTCTCAGACATCGCGTTATCGATGTGCGGTTTGTCCTTAATCGCGCGCTGGTATACCTCGCCGTGACGTCACTGCTTGGGGTTGCGTTGACGTCCACGTATTGGATCACTAACTTTTTCTTGCAACGGGCAGGTTTGGCTGGTCTCGTTCAACTTCCGGTAGCCATAGTCGCCGGCATGTTTCTGCATCGAATATACCGGCAGCTCGATTCAGGAATCGACCGACTGCTCTTCAGGCGCCGTTACGCCGCGCAAGAACAGCTCAAAAGTCTGGTCGCCGGCTTGACGCGAGCCGAATCCATTCAGGAGCTCGAGAGGTTGCTCGTGTGGGAGCCGGTCGTTGCCTTGGATCTGGCTTGCGGCGCACTCTACCAAAGAAGCGAGAATGGTCAATACGAGCGAACGACTGGAATTCAAGCCGAATCACTGCCAAAGCAACTTGGGGGCGACGAGCCTCTGATCGTTCGGCTGAGAACGTATCGGGCGTCGCTTCCACTGTCTTCGCGTTCGCTCGTAAAGATTGGAAGCGCCTTGCAGGAGCAGCCGTTGGCTTTCGCGCTCCCGCTGTACGTAAATGGCGCTCTCGGTGCGATCGTGGTGTACGGTCCCCACGCAAGCGGATCCGACTTGGATCCAAAGGAGAGGATTGCGATTCAGGCGTTGCAATCGCCGGCCGAGCGCGGATACGCGATGCTTGCGCGACAGTCAAAGAAGCTCCGAGATCTCTCGGCGCTCTGCGTGAACGCGCCGAGCGACGCTCGGGACGATTTGCACCTGTACCTCGCGGGCGAGATACTCGACTCCATTTCCGAGCGCACGAAGGCTGCCATCATTGCTTGCACCGCAGTCCCCGATGCGACCGATGAAGACGTTCGGTGTGCGACCAAGAATCCCGAGAGCGACGAACTCATGTGCGAGTTTGCCGTGCGCTCGCCGGTGGTCTGCCGTACAGAAGATGGGACGTTCGTGGTGCACGGTCTCCTCGCTAGGGTCATCGCCGAGCGCTACGCCGACCGCTGTCGCGAGATGCTCGTCCTCTGCGCGCGGCGCGCGAGTGAGATGCGGGAACGGAGCCGTGCCGCTCAACTCTTTGCCCTTGCGGGCTTGAAATCCGCGTCTGCCCAAGAACTCGAGCAGTTGTTGTCCGATGCGAATAGTGCATTCCTCACCTGTTCGAGCGTAGAACCGGCCGACGTGCCTGCATTCGATTTCGAACTTGTAAGGCAACGCCCGCACCTCTGGATTCAACGCAGTGTCACGCGTATCTACCATGACGCAATGGCCGTCCAGGTAAGAGAGTCGCAACTCGTTCGCGATACATGCAACGCAACCGGCGCTTCGCAACCCAGCGTGCTGACCTCATGGTGCGCCTACCTGTACACCGAAGCCGGTGACCTGGCTTCGGCAACTGCGCTACTGGAGTCGCTGCCGGAAGGTGGTGCCTCGCCGTTTGCATTGGGGCTTAAAGCGGTCGTCGCATCTTTGCTCGCAGGCAGATCCGGACGTGTCGGCGATTGCAGCCGCCAACTTGAGGGCGTTTCCGGGATTCTCACAGACGAATTTCGTGCACTAAAATCGCTCGTTCGCGCATCGCTCGTCGAGCGCATGCTGGGACGCTGGAACCAGGAACGCGCGGAGCTCGACCTCGCGATCGACTCGCTGAAAACGTGCGGTTCGCGCTTCGCCGTATGGGCCTTGGCGGAAGGAGTTATCGGGGCGTGGCTCGCCGGACAAGAGCAGGCGCGGCGCTCATATCTCAAGCGGCTCGACGCAGCCATCGCTCAGTATGGCGCGCCGGCGTTTGTCCCCGTTACGGCGGCATCGACGGGCGAACCCTACGCCTCCACTGGCATCGAATCTCCGCGTTGGCGTGCGTACGGTTATCTGATCGCGGCTGGCGCTACTGCGACTTGGCGCGATGCTCTGGCCTATGCAACGCTAGCCCTGGACGCTGCCATCGATGCGGGGGAGCCGTTCCTGCAGCTCCTCGCGCGAGTCGCTTGCGCCGAGTTCGATGAGGAGAACCGCTACGAGCATCTGCGCCACATATTAGACGTCAGCAATGCGATCGAATCTCCTGCGCTCCGCGCATCCGTGCGCGCCTACATCGCCAATGACGAGAACACCGGTATGCTCGAGCGCTTCTTGGCGCGGCTGCGCGAGGAACGTACTGCCGACGGCGCGGCGCTGACGATCGAGCTCGCCAGCGGCAGGGTCCGGCGTGGCGCACGCGTCGTGGGATTGTCGGAGCGCGAGCTCGCAGTCGTTATGGCGCTCGCCGGTTCGCCGAAATCGCTGTCGTCTCTCGAGCTCACGGAACTCATTTGGCCCGACCTCGACGAGGCCGCCGGCTCGCATGCTACGCAGACCTGCATGCATCGCTTGCGCCAACGGTTGGGCGATTCGCGCGCGGTACGGAACACTCCGCACGGCTATCGCCTGCGCGATGACATCCTGGTGGACACGTGTGAAATCGAGACCTTTATGCAGAGCGTAAAGACCGATGAGCAGCTCAGCGAGTTATCGGCATTGCGTCTGGCTGCGATCGTGAGGCATTTGGATAGTACGCGTCCGGCTTTTATGGCGGCATGGGAGTGGTTTTCACCGATCGAACGCCGGATCGAAGAGTGGTCTCGCACGGCCAAACTTCGGCTGGCAGAGGATGCGTTGCGATCTAAATCCTACCATCGCGCGCTGCAGCTCGCGCAGCAGGTGATCGCGCTCGATGAGTTGGACGAGCCGGCTTGGGAAATAGCGATTTGCACCCTCCTGGAGAGCGGCGATCGGGCCGCGGCACAACGCGAGCTGCGCCGTTACCGGGAGATCACACTGCGCGAGCTCAATGCCGAGCCGTCGCAGGAGCTTTACGATCTCGTTCAGTCAGCACAATCCGAAACGCGACGTATCTTGCGCGTCGTTGGCGACTCCGATGGCGTTGTGCGTAGTGCCACGCGGCATTGACCCCTTCGGGGCGCACAAAGGTGTCTCCACCTGACGAATGACGTCAAACGAATAGACCGCGCGTCGGAAAACTGACACCTCTGCCAATGCGCTCTCGCACGAAGAAAGGCGTATCTTTGGCGAACCTATCGCCCACGCGCAGACCGGCGCAGTCCGCGGGCGAGCCTCGATCGACGCGGTCTATCACGTCGCCGTCAAAACTGAGCCTCACGGCGTTAGTTGGCAGCCGTAGGAATGTGAGCGTCGATACAATGCCCGCCATAGACCTTTTTGCTCTAGAGTCCAGCCGAAGCACATGCGTGCCCGACCGCCGCGCAGCTCTTAGGTGCCGTTGTAGGGGTGGGCTTCGTCGTCATCCTCCCTCTCTGCTGATACCTTAAAATCGAGCTTGGCCGCCGCGAGTCGAGGCTGTGAGCCGCTCGTGAGCGCACGATTCAACGAGGAGAAGCGATACTCGCCGGCTTGTCCCTCGGCGGAATAACTCTGTGAGCACGTTGTGAGCGCTCGTTGCTAGACTCATGCGAGCGGCGGAGCCAATCGTCCCGAGAGTTGACTCTACAACAGTGACTAATTGGTTCTTGATACGCGATTTGCAGACTGCGCCTAATGCGCGTTTAAAGGAGACATCATGACGCAAGGATTTGCCCATAGAGCCAAGCACTCCATGAGACGTTTTTCAATTCTCGGATCGGTCGTAACCGGCGGTGCGATCGTCGCCATGCTCGCCGGGTGCGGCGGCGCTGGCTCGCCAAGCGGCTCCAGCTCGGTTTTGCCGAGTTCGTCGGTCGACCATGCGGCGGGATCGATTCCGAACGACCATGCGGCGGGATCCATTCCGAAGTCCTATGATCTGACGGACATTGGAAGCGGGCTGCCGGGGTCCCCTGGGCTCGTCCCTGCAGGGCTCAACGATAAGGGTACGGTGGTCGGTTCGGCGAGCGTCGGTGTCCTTCCAAGCTTTCCAAGTTGCAGCCCGTCGACGTGCGGTCCGCCGGAAGGCTGGATTTTTCAAAACGGCACGCTTACCGAACTTCCCCCGCTCGGCTCCGACTTTGTTACCGTCGGCGATAGCATCAACAACGCCGGCTACGCTTCGGGCGGCTCGGCGGGTGATGTAACGGAAGAGGCCGTCCTATGGAGCCCCAACGGATCCATTATCAATCTCGGCACGGGAATTCTTGGCTCGCAAAGTTCCGCCGAGGCGATAAGTATCAGCAACAGCCGCAATATCGTCGGAGCTTCATATAACTACTATAATGAAGTCCCGACGGCTTTTGACGGCAAGGGCGGCGCCTCGGCGCCGTGCGGGCCGAACACTCAGGGCCAACTCCAAAAAGTCAACGACAGCGGCGTTGCCACCGGCGTGATGTTCCTCTACCAGGGCGGTGGTGCTGCCATCACTTGCCCTCCGCTGACGGTCATCGGGTCGCCTCCAAAGCCGACCTTTTATGATTACGGATGGGGCATCAACAATAGAGGGCAGGGCGTCGGACGCCTGAGCATCGGGGCCCACTTTGGAGACTTTCACCCGTATCTCTATCAAAATGGGAAGATGACCGATCTCGGGACCCTCTTTCCGGGTAATCCTCACGCCCGAGGCTCAGCTTTCGGTATCAACGACTGCGGGATGATCGTCGGATGGTCCGCGAAAGGCGGGGGAACGCCCGGGCATCCGCCGGTCGACTGGCGTGCGTTTATTTATTCCGCCGGCAGAATGGTCGATCTTAATTCGCTGCTCTCTAGAGACATGCAATCGAAGTGGACGGTGGTCGCCGCCGAGTCGATCAACTCGAAGAAGCAGATCATCGCCGCCGCGTATTACGGCGGCTATCCCAATGGAGTAGAACACGCGGTGCTACTCTCTCCACAGGGAAGCGAACCGACAGGCATCACGCGAACCATTGCTCCACCCGCCGGCTGGACGAAGGCACCCGACTCGCGGGCAGCCTGGATGAAAGTCGTGCATGCACGTGCCAAGCGATTCCATCTGGACCGATAATTGAATAGAAGGCCCTGAAAAACTTCAGGGCCTTCTTCTAACGCTTCGCGTTAGCGCTACCAGGAAAGGCGTTAATCAGCTCTCGCAGACTATCGTTGGCGGCCGCGGGCTACGCGCGGCCGATATACGATATACATTGTACAGAAGCGGCCGTCGTTTGTGTACGTGAAGCCAGTGACTGTAGGAGGCGACAGCTGAGCTGCCAAGATCAGGATCCAGAAGTCGTAAGTTCGCGCTCGATTCTAGCGCGGAAACAAAAGAATCATAAACCCGAGAGCAACAATACCTAGCAGTAGGCCCGATCTCTCTGTTATGATACGCCATCGCTCAGGGTCAAGACGCATAAGAATACACCACGACGGCAAGTTTCTCAGCTTGGGTATGTGAAGGAGCCCCTCCCTCCGAATACGGCGTAGCGATCCGTATGCACGTGCGTCCGTTGGCTTAAGGAGTCAACGAGAATACGGTACCGCAGCCGCTGTTGCAACCGCCGCTGCCGCCAAAAACCGTCGTTCCGTAAATGGTGCCATTCACGCTGAGCAAACCTCCGTGGGGAGACGCTCCGTCGGAGCCGCCGCCGAAACTATGTAGCACGGTCTCGACGCCGGCTGTCGTTATGTTATAAAGCGTTCCTGCGCCGTATGAGCCGCCTTGGGAGGTCGTACCATAAAGCGTACCGTTTACGTCGATTAAATCCGAATCGGGCGCCACGCCGTCGGAGCCGCTAACGAAGCTGTACAAAACGCTTTCAACGCCGGTCGTGCTTATGCTATAAACGGTTCCGTAGGTCGAACCACCGGCCGCCGTCGTCCCGTAAAGCATGCCGTTCAGGTAGGTCAAGCCAGATTCGGGCTCCAGGCCGTCGGAGCCGCCGCCAATGAAGCTGTGGAGAACCGTTTCCGTGGCGAAACGCCCGATCCGAAAAACAACTCCCCCATTGGAGGTCCCGCCTTCGTAGGTCGTGCCGTAAAGCGCGCCATTCACTTTGACTAAGTC
Source organism: Vulcanimicrobiota bacterium (assembly GCA_963748875.1). Taxonomy (GTDB): domain Bacteria; phylum Vulcanimicrobiota; class Vulcanimicrobiia; order Vulcanimicrobiales; family Vulcanimicrobiaceae; genus Cybelea. Next base: position 7,139 of record CAVVKC010000001.1, on the reverse strand, counting down.
GCCTTGGGGCAATCGGCCGTCGCGTGCGCCGCCAACGAAGCTGTGCAGAATAGTTTCTTCGCCGCTCGGGGTTACGCTGTAAACAGTTCCGTCGTTGTGGGACCCACCGCCGGCCGTTCCGAAAAATGCGCCGCTTATCTTGATGTAGTTAAATTCAGGACCCGCTACGTCGGTACCGTCGCCGAAGGAATGCAGCACCGTCTCCGAGCCAAAACGCGGAATGGTGAAAAAGGTTCCCTCGCCGAAAGCGCCCCCGTTAACGGTCGTGCCGTATAGGGCGCCATTACGTTTGATCAAGCCCCCGTAGGGATGAGCTCCGTCGGAGCCGCCGACGAAGCTATAGACAACCGATTCCGCGCCGTTCGTACGCACGCTGTAAACGGTTCCAGCGTTGGCAGAGCCGCCCACGGCCGTTGTGCCGTAAAGTGTGCCGTTCAAATTCAGTAAGCCGGCAAACGGATTAACTCCGTCGGAGCCCCCGTTGAAGCTGTACAGGACATGATAGGAGGGCGCAGGCAGGACGCGATGAGTGCCTGCGCGAGAAGTCGTCGCTGGTTGCAGCGATTGTGTGAGCATCCCGCTGCTTCCGCCGCAAGACGCGAAGAATACGCTGCTCGCGGTGAGCGAAACGGTCAACATAAATCCGGGCCGGGGCGCGAACGAAAAAAACTTCACGGTTTTGCTCCAATCTGCGTCGCCGTTGAAAGGTTCATGGGATCAAACGTAGTTTTCGAAGCATCCGGTCGCTTCCGAATAGTCTTCATGCGTCAGCGCGCATCTTCTGAAGTAAGCTGCTTCATCGCAGCCTGAGCAGCGACTGCAGCGCTAGCGTGAAGGAGACTGGCGCGGCCAGAGTTCAGACTGCGACGGCGCCGAAGCCCGCCGGCACGGTAAAAGCTCCTCTGCAGCCAGGGTGCGCCTTTTTGCTTGCTTTGTCAAGTATGACGTAAGACGCAGCACCGGAATTCGCCGATCCGCGATTTGAACCGTTTTGTAACGTAGACGTTACAAGGTCTGCGATCAACGCGCATAGGGATTCGCAATGCCGCCGGATGCCGTATCCGCCAAGTGGTCAAAGCGCCTCCGCAGCTGGGGCGCGTTAAAATACTCCCCGGTTTTCTCACCAAGAATAGGAATCGATTAGGCCCGATAAGTATCAATTGGTTCACTAGCTACGATGAGAGTTGCGAAGACTTGGAGAGGTGGCAGAGTGGTTGAATGCGGCGGTCTTGAAATGTTTGCAGCTAGCCTCGATAAGTCCTCGCAAGTATCATTTGAGCACGCGAAGCGAACCAATCAATCCTTATCGAGGCCTATCGTGTCTTATTTGGTGAGAAAATCCGTGAGAAAAATCGCTTTTCTCACGGGCACGGTTTCGCCCTACGAAGACTTGAGGTCTAGAATTTCGTGTTACCTGCTGTCGGGATAGGGCTTCTTCGCTGAAGTCGAACTCCTCGGGCTATTACTAAGCCAGCAGGAAAGTGGTGAGGTCGAGGCGCATCTCGGCTTGAGAGGTTAATCCATTTGCATTGCAGTTGCGGCTTTTTGCATTTGCGTGTTTCCGGCATTGCCAGGCTCTCCGCGTCATCCTGCGATCCGGCCTTCAGACACCGATGACGTGGTCTTTTTTACCGAATGGAAGGGCGACGCAGGCGCACAGCCCATCTGAGAGTTGGAGTGTAATGAGACAATCGTGCAATCTCATCGGCGCAGGTCTTATCGCGGCGCTTTTAGCTGGGTGTGGCGGGGCAAATAACGGTGTCGGTCCGTCAACGGCGACCGGCATCGCACCGGCAATACCGCAAATCCGTTCGCTTACCCACAAAGACGAAAGGCCCGTCCTCGTTGTCGCGAACTATGTCACCAACACCGTCACGGAGTACGCATCGCCCTATACGGGCGCGCCCATAGCCACCATCTCGAACAGCGTGGCCCTGCCGACAGGCGTAGCGTTCCAGGCTGTTGGCCACAGACGCGACCTCTTCGTCGCGAACTCCGCCGCTAGTTATAATAACGTCGTGGAGTACGCGCCGCCCTACACCGGCGCTCCCTTCGCCACGATCTCGAACAGCGTGGACAGGCCGACGCACCTAGCGTTCCACCGACGCAACCTCTTCATCGCGAACTCTTCAAACAGCACCGTCACGGAGTACGCGCCGCCCTATACCGGCGCGCCCATCGCCACGATCTCGAACGGAGTGTCCAGCCCGCTCGCCGTAGCTTTTGACGCGAGCGGCGACCTCTGGGTCGCGAACTTTTCCAACAGCACCGTCACGGAGTACGCGCCGCCCTATACCGGCGCGCCGATCACCACGATCTCGAACAGCCTGGGCCTGCCGGGGGCCCTCGCGTTCGATGTGAGCGGCGACCTCTTCGTCGCGAACATGTCCGCTCCCAGTTATAATAACGTCGTCGAGTATGTGCCGCCCTATACCGGAGCGCCCATCGCCACCATCACAAAGCGTATGCATAACCCGGATGGCCTTGCGTTCGACGCGAGCGGCGACCTCTGGGTCGCGATGCTTGCTAACAACGCCGTCGTGGAGTACGCACCGCCCTATACACGAGCACCCATGGCCATCCTCTCGAACAGGATAAAGGGTCCCACCGACCTAGCGTTCGGCGCTAGATGACGCGATGGCTGTAGCGCCTACATTTACCAATCCGCGGTAACCGGAAAGAGGCCCGACGTGGAGCGGGAGTGACGTTGCCCCGTTTAGGCGACCAGCGTCAAGTGTCTGGTAGTGAGTGATTTTGCGAACTGGGCTTGCCCCTATCCGTAGTCCAGCGGATGCTGTGACTTCCATCGATCAGCTCGCGATTTTGGGTGACCCACCTGACTCGAGTTTGCGGCGATCGGGATGAATAGGCTAACCCGGTAGGAGTGTGACGTTTCCACTTACGGAATAACAGGCGGGGTGACGGCCACGCCAGACGTCGTCGTGGGAGTGCCAATGTAGATAGTATTAATTGGGACGCCACTCCCCGGGCCGACGGAGTAGTGATACTCGCGGGCATAACCTTGCCCAGACAGCTCCTCGGCCGTGTAGAAGTACTTTCCCGATGCCAGGAAGGCGAAGTTCTGCGGAAACGGCAGAGTAGTGATAGGGGTAACTGACACGGGGCTGCCGAGCGAACCGCTTACCGGCGGATCGTACGTATCGATATTGTCGTAGTTCGGGCCGGCCGTAGTCATAATAGCAACGCGACCGGCCTTGTCAACCTTGATGCCATTTGATTCGGGGGCTTCTATCGTGTTCGTTGTCGTCAGCGGTGTGATCGTGGTCGCTTGGCAACCGCCAATGATTTCGGAAATGAAAGCCGTACGGCTGTAGAACGAGAATGCTCTTACGTATAGATTTCCGTTCTCATCAAATCCGTTGGAATCCACTTGGTACCCGGCATAGGCAATCGTTGCACATGGCTGCCTTGCGTTCTTGGCAAAGAATGTGACGCTGCCGCTTCCCACAGCGAAGGCAGAGTTGGCGATATTTGCTACGGCCACGACGCCTTGCGGTGAGACAGCGACATCAACTGGAAAATAGTCCGCATCCGAGAGAACCTTCGGAGCCTTTGTGTACGGCGGCGCGTAGACAAGAACTCGCGAGACTTCAGCGGGATCTATGACCGGGAACTGGTACGGGACGTACAGGTTCCCGGCAGTGTCGGTGGCGAGGCCTCCGGGAAACGAGAGGCCGGTAATCTGGCCCACTTGTTGATTCTTGCGTGCTTGCAAGTAGATGTTGACGACGTTATTAAACTGGTCCGAGACGAAAATCAGCGGTTTGCCGACGGCCCCGGGATCCATGAATGTTTTCATTGCAGTAGCGTGGCGTGAACCAGCGGGCGCGGGCCGCTGGATGACCAGGTTACCGGCACCACCACCTGGCGCCAGCGGGGCGATTGGCGAGCCGCCCGAACAACCAGTTATAACCGCGAATGCCGCGGCCGTGCCTACAATGGAACTAGCCGGCGCTGAAATACGCATATGATCTCCTTAGTATTGTTCGGTGGGAGTTATCGCGGTGCCGATCGGAAGGCCGCCATCAGGCAACTTGTGGCTACGTAAGGGAGATCCGCCGGCTGGATACGCATATTTTGTCGCTGAAACGAGGCCGGCGTCAGCAATAAACACATCTGTGATTCCCTTGTCGAACGCAAAGCTGACCGGATCGTTTGCGCTCGCGAGAGGCGTGGTCACCACCGGGCTGCCCAACGAGCCGCTCACCGGTGGATTGTAGGTGTAGATTGCCGGCCCTGGACCCTGATCCATAAAGGCGATCTGTCCGTTCGTGGTCACTTGAACGCCGCCCGGATACGAGATCGTGTTGCTTGTCGTCAGCGTCGTGATCGCAGTACCGCTGATGCCACCGACGATCTCGCCGGCAACAAAAAACGAAAAGGTCGGATCGAGACCGTCGAGGTAGAGGTTCCCGTTAGCGTCGAACGCGCAGAAGTAGACTTCCCGAAGCGATGTGCTTGAAATGGTGTTCGTTGGAGTGGTCGCTCCAGGAGGGTAAAAGCTGACGCTTCCCGCCCCGTAAGAAGGCGACCCCAGGCTACAAGCAGCAACGTTGCCGTGGGTATCGACGGCGACGTCTGCTGGGAATTGTCCCGGATCGTTCAGTGTCGTCGGTGTCCCGGTATACGGCGGGGCGTATTCCAAGATGTTGGCGGCGCCTTCGTTCGCGACGTAGAGATTACCGGACGCGTCGGTCGCGAGACCGGACGGATTCGTGAACCCCTTCAGCGCCGCGATGCGATGGCCGCGGCCGTAGATAAAGACGGCGTTGTGGATATAGTCGGAAAAGAAACGTTTGGTTCCGGCGGCCTTGATTGCCGGACTAACAAAAGCTTTAACCGGCTCGGCGCCTGTGCGAATTGGTTGCAGCTTGCTAGGAGGAATAGCGGTCCGGCGACTAACGAGCGCGCCCATCCTGTCAGTCATGCCCTGCGAGCTGAGCTGCTGCGAGCCTGGCATTCCTGCGCCGCCGGAGCAGCCAGCTAAGAGAGCAAATGCTGTGACTCCGCTTAGAACGGAAGTAAGTCGTGCTGGAATTGTCATGAGACCTCCAATTGGCACACGAAGTGCCGGCGTAGCTCCGAGATGTAAAAGTGTGACATCAAGTACGCGGCTCTAAGGAATGAGCGGCGGAGTGACGGCCACAGCTCGGGTAGTTACAGAAGTTCGCTACCCCGACGACACCAAGGCGTGAAATGGCAATGCCGTAGGGCTCATAGCCGAGGTCGTTCAGTAACGTCGGCGCCTGCGTATAGGGAGGCGCATAGACGAGGACATCGGGCTCGTTGGTTGCAACGTACAAGTTACCCGCGGTGTCGGTTGCGAGGCCATATGCCCCGTTGAGACCAGTAATTTGGCCCACCGTCTTGTTCTTGCCTCGCTGCAGGTAGATATTGACGTTGCTTACGCCGTCTGCGACGAACACGAGCGGCCTGCCAACGGCGTCGGCATTAAAGGAAGTTCGCGTGTTTGCCCGACTGCCAGAAGTTATGCCGCGACGCAGAGCGAGAATACTGTTGAGGCGGCCGTACTGCGCGCCTTGCCCCTGCGCGGACTGAGTCGCGTCGCCCAATCCGAGGGGGTTGGGGGCCATCTGCGAGCCGCCGCCGGAGCAACCGGCCAGCACCGCCAGTGCAACTGATGGGGTCAGCGCATGACGCCCCGGGTTAGAGATATGCATGGTGAGTTCTCCTCAATGAAGCAAGGAAAGCTGCCGAGGTCGGGCGCCTTGGGCGGCGTTGCCAGCTTCTCGCATCATTGTCTGCTTGCGGAGGGAAGAGGTCCAGGTACGTCCGTACAAATATCCGTACAACTCGCCTGGCGACTGGAGGAGGGATGGAGGCTCGTCGGCCCCACTTCGGGGCGCTGCTTAGGCAGTTTCGCCTCGATGCCGGGATAACGCAGCAGGAACTCGCCGAGCGAGCGAAGCTGAGCGTGGAGGCCGTCAGCACGCTCGAACGTGGAACTAGAACGCGGCCTCATAGAGACACGATCGCATTGCTTGGCGGCGCGCTTAAGTTGTCGCCCGAGCGTGAGGCGCTCCTAGGTAACGCTGTCGGCATCGCACATCCGTCCCTTCAACGGGCGCGCAGCGAGACACTAACCGCATCGCTCTTACGAATCGTCAGTCCCGATGCGCATGCGGTGAAACACAATCTCTCGCGACAACTGACATCGTATATTGGGAGGCAAAGCGAGATCGCTGAGATGGCGGCGCTGCTGGGCGAGCATCCGCTCGCGACGGTTGTGGGTGCGGGCGGGGTCGGGAAGACGCGCTTTGCGACCGAGATTGGGAGCTTGTTGCTCGACGGTTGTCCAGACGGTGTGTGGCTCGTTGACCTAGCCCCGCTTGCGGATCAAACTCTCGTTGCGAGCGCGGTTTTGACGGCCCTAAAACTTCCTTCCACCACCGGCAACGCGCTAGACGCGGTGGTCGCGTATCTTAAGGCGCGTCGGCTCTTGCTAATCTTGGACAACTGCGAACACGTTATCGGTGGGGCTCACGGCGTCGCTGCCACTATCGTGCAATCGTGTCCCTACGTGCACATTTTATCGACTAGCCGCGAGGCCTTAGGCGTCGATGGCGAGCGCGTCTTTAGGTTACCGTCGCTTACGGTTCCTCCTGATTCGCAGAGGGAGTGCGCAAGCCGTACAGCACTATGGAGCGGTCGCGCTGTTCGTCGATCGTGCACTTGCGGTTGACACAGGCTTTTGCATTGACCGACGACAACGCGCCGGATGTTGCAGAGATCTGCCGCCGCCTGGACGGCATTCCATTCGCGATCGAACTGGCTGCAGCTCGAGTGAGCGTGTCGCGCCCCGGCAGATCGCCGAGCGCCTCGACCAGCGCTTCCGCCTACTCACGGGGGGCCACCCCCGGGCCTTGCCGCGGCATCAGACGATGACCGCGCTGATCGACTGGAGTTATGACCTGCTGACCCCACGCGCGCAACGGTTCTTTGAGTGTCTCTCTGTCTTCGCGGGTGGTTGCACCCTCGAGGCGGCAACGGTTGTGTGTGCATCCGACGATGAAGGCGACATCGAAGTAGTTTGACCTCGTCGAAGCCCCTTGTGACGAAGTCTCTTGCTGGTCGCAGAATTGGGCGGCACCCTGCAG